>NZ_LMPQ01000001.1:0-99481 GCF_001423905.1 Frigoribacterium sp. Leaf186
GCATGCGCCGACGTTCAGCCCTGTAGAAGCGCGTGCTTGGAGCGCCCGATAGGGGATCGGCCAACGGGATGCCGTCGAGCTGCCGCGGCGCAAGCCACAGCGGTCTACGTGAAAAGCGCGAGGGGCAGCGACACCACGAAACATACGGGCGGCACGATCGCGATGCCGCCACAGATGCCGGCCCATCGGCCGGCGCGGCCGCCTAGCGCTCCGGCGATGAGTGCGAGCACTATGGAGGCGACCAGGAGGAATGGCACGGCAAACCAGACCATAGAGGTCCACTCTGCGGCGGAGAACCAGAGCCACGAACCCTCGGCGCAGGCCGTGACGAAGCAGACGAAGAGGGTCACCGGGGCGAGCAATCGAGCCCGACCGGTCGGTTCGATAATGGCCGCGGGGCCTTGACCCGACCAGGCAGACGGGTCAGCGAGGGAGTCACGGTGGGGCAGCGCTGCCACCTCCGCCTCAGCCCGGCGGAGCAGTTCGCGGTCGGCCTCGTTCATGCCCTGACCCTAGCGCCGGCGTGGCCGCCGGCCGCGCTAGCACCCTCAAATTTGTCTCGCATCATCAACGACTCGAGTCATGAGCGTGTCCCGGTAGACGATCGCTTTCAGCGATCAATTCCACTTCGGCATCCGGCAATAGGTCGTGCTGCTGGGCACGTCAGGCGCGCCTGTAGAAGTTCCGAGCCATGCTCTCGAATGACGCTCTCAGTGCTCTCCCGACGGTGTCGTCGGTCATCAGGCGCCCATCAACGGGGTTCATTACCGCCGGGTCGCGATCAGTGGCATGCCGAACAGCCGAGGACATCACCGCGAGGTCGTCTTCCGAGATGCAGAACAAAGCCTCGTCCGTTCGCGGGGAGCTGGCTTCAGAGTCGACCTTGCTCCAAGCTGCCCAGTCGATACGTCGTGCACGGACGGCAGGCGAAGACAGCGGAATTGCCTCGCGTTCCTCAAAGACGCTTTGCCGAAGAAGGCGAAGGTCGTCGGCCCAGCGCAACGCTTCGTGAACGTCGAGCGGCATATGATCCGTGAATTCCCGTCGGTCCATGCTGACGACGACGTCGCAAAGCGACAATTCAATTGTCCGCAGATCTTGTTCTGACAAGGCGATGACGATTTCGCGCCCCTCGTTCAAAGGCGCTTTGGCCTGGTCATCGGCGTCGTCGACGAGCAGTATCGACAGGGCTTCGTCGCGGCTGAGGACGTGCATGAGCTAACTTTTGCACTCGTTCGGCCCGAGAACCGGCCAGATGCCCGATAGGGGATCGGTCATCGGTTCACGCTGCGGTTCTTGCCCCGTGGTGATTGCGTCTTCATCAAGGATGATCTCGTGACGACTCTCGTCAGATCGGTCCCCGCCGGCCTGAGATGTCGACGGGGACCGACTGTGTCGAGCGATGGGCCGTTCGGTGTCAGGACACTCGCGACGTCTGGAAGTGCCATTCCTGCTGCGGGGCGTTGAAGGTCGCGGAGGAGCCCTGCTTCACGAGGGTGCAGCTGGAGTTCTCGATGTACTTCGTGGTCGTGCCGCTGTACTTCATCGAGCCGATCGCGAGGCGCCCTGACCCGTAGCTGGACGGGACCGTCCATGACCCCGAGTTCGTTGTCGTGCCGGTCTTGCTGGCGCCGATGGTCACGCCCACGTCAGCTTTGACGCTCGCGACGACATTGCTCACTGTGACTCCCGTGGTGGCGGTGATGCTGCCCGAGACCGTGAACGAGGTGGAGGTGCTGATCGCGAGGGTCACGCCCGGGCCACCTGTGACCGAGCTGTTCGCCCCCGACGCTTGGGTGAAAGACCCGGCCGAGCTTGACGATTTGTAGACGACCCGGCTTCCCGAGCAGAGGGAGTCGGTGCCGTCAATGGAGTCCGTCCCGTTGGTCGTTGTCGGTGCACTCTGGACACCCGCGGTGGGGACCTCAGCTGCCATCGCGCTTGTGCCACCCGCCAAGACGAGAAGGGCTGTGACGGCGACGGCGGCAAGGCTTTTCTTCATGAGTACTCCTTTTGTTGTCTGGTCCGACTCGCGTCGGCTGGTCACGGCACCGGGATGGCGGTGATCCAGTAGTCAGTCCCCACCGAGACGTCCAGGCGGACGCTCAGGGGGTCTTCCCCGGATGGCAGCGGGATGGTCCCGCTGCTGGTGAAGTCAGGTGTGCAGTCGCCCGAGTAGAACGTGCCGAGAGTGACCGTGAACTCACCGGCTGCGCAGGCGATGTAGAAACGCAGCTGCGTCAAGGACGGGTCGGGCCTGGCCACGTCGAACGTGGCCGCACCTGTGCCGTGTTCGTGCAGCGACGGCGAGACGGTCGTGGCGAGGAAGGCGTCCGAATCGGGGTCCTCGAGCCGTGTCAACGGGTCGACGAGTGTGCCACCGGTTGCAGGAGGCGACGTCGGGCTGATCATCGTCGGGTGGTTCGACGCTGGATCGGTGGAGGATGTCGTGGCGACGCATCCGGTCAGGCTGACGAGGCAGATGGTCGTGGCGAAAGCGCCCGTCCAGGTGGTCTTCGTGGCCATCATGTCTCCTTCACGAGGTGCTGCAGTGAGGCTCATGAAAGACCAGAGGGCCCTCCCGCCACAAGGCGAAACGGCCTGTTCTCGTGAGGACTAGTGATCTGTATAGTGACCGACAGACCGGTCGGAAGGGGCCTCGTGGCACACAAGTCGCGCTGCGCGCATTGCGTGACGCCCACCCAGGCTCAGATCCTGGTCGAGCTCTCGCGTGGCCAGAGCTACGACACCATCGGTCAGCGGCTTTACCTCGCACCGACCACGGTCGCTTACCACGTCGCCAAATTGCAGGCGAAGTTCCGGGTGCCGAATCGTGCAGCGCTCGTCGCGGCTGCATTCGTGTTCGGCATCCTGGCCGGCGACCAGTGGCCGATCGAGGCCTCGGGGCTCTTGCACGCCACGCTCGCTGAGCCTTGTGACGACGCACTCGACGCCTCGACGTCGTAGAACTCATCCGCGCTGGCTTCGGCGAACGAGGTCGGTTTCTCTGAGCCAGGCCGATGTCCTGTGTGGCAGTCGACACCTCGAGTCGGTCAGCTTTGCTGGGATGCTGGAGACCTGCCCTGCGAAGGGGCGCGAAGAGAGGCGTTGAGGGCATGTGGAAGTGGCGTGTGTCGGGCGGCTGCGTCGTCGTTCTGGGGATCGCCACGCTGGTGGTGGGCCTTTGGCTCACGGACGCTTGGCTCGCAGGTGATCTCGAATCCACCGGCCGAGGCCACCCGCTCCTCGTCGTCACGACTGGTGGGCTGATCGCGTGGTCAGGTGTCGGTCTCTTCACTCACCCGACGCGGGAAGCAGCACGTCTGACTCGTGGCGATGAGCTCCTGGCTCGAGCTCGACGAGCTCATGCAACGGCGCGCCAGGACGCGGCTCGACGCGCGCGGCGGAGGGCCCGCTCAGCTCGGTGGCCGTTCAGCTGGTTCGTTCGCGATTGAGGCGCGTTGCCCGTTCGGGGATCGGCCAGCGGGCGCGACTGCTCGGGTCAAAGAATGGGTTTACTCGTGGCATGGGTAGTCACTCCGGGAATCCGACATCTGGCGAACAGCGTGTCCCGATCGAGCAGGCTCTGGCGGGCTTAGAGGTCCATCCACTGGAGGAAGGCGAGACGGCTATTGAGGCGTTCGTACTCGTGAAGACCTTGAATGCCGAGGGGGAAGCGACGTGGGCATACAGAACGACAAACAGGCTCAACCGCGAAGAACTCCTTGGGGCCCTGACGGTTCAGGTCGCAGTTCTTACAAAAAGGAGATGCGCGACGAGTGGGATGACGACTGAGTCCCTGACAAACGTGTTTTGCGTCAACCTGAGTTAGCGCCCGATAGACGATGGTTCTCCGGAGCTCTGCGCAGTGGGCAAGGTTACGAGTCGAAAGTGAGCAGTTGACCGATCGTGCAGTCGAGGGCGTCGCATATGGCCTCCAGGGTGCTGAAGCGGATGGCCTTGGCGTGGCCATTTTTGAGGATCGAGAGATTGACAGTGGTCACTCCCACTCGCTGGGAGAGTTCCACGAGAGTCATGCCGCGATCGTTCAGGAGCGACTCGAGGTGGCATGTGACCCGACCGATCACACGAGGCCCGAACTGTCGTTCTGGTATGCGGCACCGGTTCTGAACACGGCTGCCAGGGCTGCCAGGACAACCGCAACGTAGATGGGCCAGAACGGCACCGACGCCCCGTAGCCACTGCCAACGAACGTTCCCTGGAACGTGGGCTCACTGAAGATGATGTGAGGCTGCGAGATATCGCTGACGACTCTGAGGACACTGGCGCCTTCGAAACCGACGAAGACCACGATCGCCAGGGCGATGAGCGCTCGGGAGCATGCTCGAGCAAAAGGTGCCCCGGAGCCGATCGTGCGGACGAGGATGAAGACGCACAACGCCGCACCGAAGATCGTCAGCGCGGAGACCAGATCGCTCGCACCGTCGAGAACGAGGATCGACACGGGGAGGTCTTTCACCGTGCCGGTCATCTGAGTGATTGCCGAAGTGGTGCCGGCAACGACCGACGGCGCGCCTTCACGAGGCGAGCCCGCGAGCTCACGGATGGGTGCCGTTGTGTTCCAGGTGTAGTCAACGCCGGATGCTCGGTCGTTCAACCGACCAACGAGAGTGACGATCGCGAGGACTGCCTGCCCCAGTGCAGCTAGCATCGCGCCTAGGGACAGGACGAACACCAAGCTGATCGAGTGTTTCTGAGTGAGTGCCCTGGCGGGCTGATCCATCAAGGTCACGGACAGAAGCGTAACGATAAACGTTGTGCCATTCCAGGCCCCAGAGTGGGTACCGTCGGTCCTTCCGTGGCGACGTGCTCTTGGGCCGCGGTCAAGGTCCTCCAGCGATGACTTGCTCAGCCCCGCATTTCCCCGTTGGGGTCGAAGCGTCTTGTCCCGGTAGGGGATCGTCAGCCGGTGCGCTCGGCTTGGGGGCTGCTAGCTTCCGAGCATGACCTGGCCTGTCGTTCACATCTCGCGCTCGCTCGACCACGACGTCGCCGCCGTCTCCAGCGTCGCCGGGAATCCGGCGAATCTGCCCGCGTGGGCGGCCGGTCTCAGTAGCGGGATTCGCCAGGAGGACGGGCGGTGGATCACGGACTCGCCCATGGGTGTCGTCGAGGTGGCGTTCACGGGGCCGGTGGAGCTGGGGATACTCGACCACGACGTGACCCTTCCCGACGGATCTGTCGTGCGGAACTCCTTCCGTGTCGTGGCCAACGACCAGGGCACCGAGGCCATCTTCACTCTCTTCCGCCGGGACGGAATGTCTGAGGCTGACTTCCAGTCCGACGCTGACGCCGTCCGCAGTGATCTAGACCGGCTCGCTGTGCTGCTCGACAAGCGCCTTCCTCGCATCCGACAGGGGAATCCCTCACCGAGATCGGTTTCGGACTGACCCATGGACACAGCTGGCGCCCCGTAGCTGCGGGGAGGGGCCAACGGCCGGCGGTGGCCAGTGACCGATCGGCTACCGAACGGGCGTCGCCTCTCGCCGTGCCAGGCGCCGCAAGGTCGATGCCGCCGTGAGGCCGGCAGCCGACGCGGCGACGAGGCCGACGATCGCGCCGGCAAGAGGGTCGTCGAGGAGTAAGCCCGTGGCTGGGCCTGCTGAGATGCCGACGACCGTTGCCGTGGCCGCCGCCGCACACGCCTGGCTTCTCGATCTGCCCCAGCGGTGACGCTGCCGCCACAGCGACGCGCTGACGAGTCCAGCGACTGCCCCGACGAGGGCGAAGACCACTGCAGCAGGCACTGCGTAGACGAGCGAGATGACGACCCATCCAGCGATCCCGGCGCCGTCGAGTCCGGCGAAGGCACCCCAAGCGACCATCCACACGATGGGGAGCAGCAGCGCGCAGCCGGCGCCGACCGCCGCCCCCGTTCCGACCAAGACGCGCACATCCGATCGCGGCGACCGCACGGAACGCTCCACGGCAATGCTCATCAGGCCTCCTCTTTCCCATGATGCTAGGGCTTGCACCCGGGCATGGACATCCCCCGACCCGGTGCCTCGACACTCCCGGGAAGACGGGCTGTGCAGCACGGTGAGCGGCCCCGAGGCGGGGAGTCTGCGTCAGTGTTCGACAGAGGATCGGTGGGCGGACGATTCTGCGGCAGGCTGGTCCGGTGACTGACGAAGCTCGGCATGTGGTCCATTTCCATCGAAAGCACTACGACGCGATCATCGCTGGCCGGAAGGTGACCACTGTCCGCTGGGGCGAGTCGGTCCGTGTCGGAGCGGCGACGTTCGTGTCCGATGAACACCCGACTGCGCAGCCGATCGCCGGGCAGGTCGTCGCGGTCCGGCAGTACCGCCTCGACGAGCTGACTGCGGAGCAGGCACACGAGCCCCCAGGAACGGACATGACGCTCTTCGCAGCGCAACTGCGCGAGAACTTCTGCCCGGACATGCCAGGCGATGCGGTCGTCGACGTCGCTGAGCTGAGTCTCATCGAGCCGTACCGGTAGAGAATCGTCACCTCGACACGATCTCCAGCTCTTGGTTCACAGATGATTTTCGAAGGGCAACCGCCGATCGGCGCGAGGCGACGACCCGGCAGCTCGTGCTCGAGGGTCGTTTCGGGGACTACCGGAGTCCGATGACGTCCATCACGTCGACGCCGTTCGCCCGAGCGACGTCGGCGCGGCATCGATCGATGTCGTCCGCGAAGCGGAGTTGCTCGTAGCCGTTCACCGAGAAGTGGATGCTCTCCGCGGCGGGGTCGAGGCCGCCGGACGGGGCCAGCCACACGTTCCAGCCCGCGGTTTCGAGGCACGAGGAGACGGCTGAGATGTACGGTGCGGCACCGTTGACCTCACCCTTGGTCTGCGGAGGAAGCAATGTCGATGCGGCCGCGACGCTCGTGACTCCGAGCGCGACGACGCCCGCGGCCATCGCGCCGCGCTGGAGGCGCTTCCGACCCCGTAGCTTGCGCGAAAGGGCGTGCTCGATGCGACCTGCGGCGGCATCGAGGTCGGTGTCGGACCAGTTCGTGTTCGTCATGTTCGCCCTGCTCTCAGTTCTCGTACGTCGTGCCGGTGGTGGCTGTGCGGAAGGAGCGCAACCGGCCGCGGATGCGCTGGACACGCTTGCGTGTCGCGGGAGGCGTCAGGCCGAGTGCCGCTGACGCGTCGTCGTACGAGACGCCTTCGACGAAGCAGAGCCGAACCAGGTCCCGGTCTTCTTGTGGGAGACCATCGAGGGCCTCGCGGAGGTGAGCGAGTTCGTCCGCTGCTGCGCGACGGTCCTGACCGCGTTCCCACTGGTGGAGGTGGTCCACCGTGTCGAGGTCGCCGGCCTCCTGGCGGATGGCCCGGCGGTTGGTCGCGACCGCGATGTGGCGCGTCGTCACGAGCAGCCACGGCAGCAGGGAACGTTCTGGGTCCAGGTCCCTGCGGCGGCGCCAGGCCACGAGCAGGACCTCCTGGGCGACGTCCTCGACACTGCCACGATCAGTCACCACCGAGGCTGCGTACCGGAGGACGCTCCTGACGTGCAGCCGCGTCAGTGCTTCGAACGCGTCGATGTCCCCAACGCGCGCGCGAGCCACCAAGTCGTTCTCGGTCTCGCCCGGTGTCGATCGTCGCTTCATCGATCGCCCTCACTTTCGCTCTCAGTAGTGAAGTGCCAGGCGTGGCCGTTTTGTGACCATGCAGAACGGTTTTCTTCTGCATTGCCGATGAGCCGACAGCTCAGGTCTTGGAGGCCCTGCGGTGTTTCCACGACTTTTTCACTCGATCGAGGTCGCCCCATCTGTCGGCAGCACGCAGCACGACGAGGGCGAGCATGCCGAACAGGACGGCCGGCCCGACGATTCCGAGGAGAGGACTGATGGTGCTGCCGTGGACGATTTCGGTGCCGCCGAAGAGGGCGTTCGGAATCGCGTACGAACGGGACTTTCCGTCCGTTCCCACCGACCCGTCGAGAGCGACGCCGCGGTAGGTCGACTCACCGTCGTCACTCGTCCACGTGCCTACGCTTTCGCAGCCGTATCGGCCACCACCCTCGCAGGTCTCTTCGGTGTAAGTGCCCGATACGCGGGGCTGAGTCGAGTCATGGACGGCCGAAGCGAAGAGCACGGCGATGACCAGAGCTGCCAGGGCGGCCCCGATGTAGGCCAGCGGACGCCAGGCCTGCGCCCCGAGGTCGAAACGACGATGGCTGCTGTCAAGACGCCGGTGCCTCGGTCTGTGGAACGCGTCATCCGCTCCTGAGGTATCGACATCGCCCACATCGGCAAGCGTGCCATACCGCGTGGACGTCCCCGCCCCGCGGTGCATCACCCGCACGACCTGTTCGGGCCCGTCTCGGTCGGGGGATGTGATCAGAAGTGCGTCGATGCCCATCCGTCGCGAGGACGATCAGCCAAAGGCTCGCCACGGCTGCCCCCTTGTCTCAGCAGGGAGGCCCGCTCGTGGAGGGGCCAGGTGACGTCGATCATGAGAACCGGAAGACAGGGCCCTTGGGGCGGAACGGCAGAGATGCTGCAGCGGGGATCAGGAAGGCGTGTGTCCGCCGAATCCGCAGGACGTCGATGAAGCCGTCCGTGATGATCAAGAGGGGACCGTCCTCGGGGAAGTCCGACGCTCGTTCGAGGAGGTCGACGGCTGGCTGCAAGACGGTACCGCCGCGGCCACGCACGCGGATGCCCGCGGCGATGTCGTCCACGTCGAGGTAACCAGCGTCATAGGCTGCGGCGTCGCAGAACACCACCCGGGCGGCGGGCACGTCGTGGGCTCGTGCGTACGACGCGATGGCACCCAGGGCTTTGCCGAGGAGGCGGACGTCCATCGATCCGGAGGTGTCGAGCACGACGCCGAAGGTTCGCTGAGTCATGGGGATCTCGGGTGTCAGCCAGCCGGGTCGCGGGATGTCGGGTGTCGCCGATTGCCGCCGCGACGGGCGAGCGTACGTCTGGACGGGCTCGAGACTCGGGAACATCTCCTCGAACCATCGGGCGAGTTCCACGTCCCACCGCAAGGGCGGTTGAGCGAGGGCGCGGATGGCCGCCACGAGGGCGGACGGGACATGACCGCGGCCCTCGGCCAGGTGCAAGTCGAGACCCGTGCCGAGGGAACGGCGAAGGAGATCATCGAGGTCGACAGATCCGCCAGCACTCGGCAGACGGCCGCCGGAGTCGAGGATGTCGGGCTGAGCGCGACCTCTCAGCGTCGCCAGCTTGCGGTATCGGCGCGAGTCCGTCGCGATCCGGTCGTACACCTCTTCGCTCGACTGGCCCGCGAACTGCGGATCGTGGAGGAGGCCGGAGGGCATCTCACCCACGGCCATCTCGACCAGCCAACCGTTGATGACGAAGTCCGTCGCGAGATTGAAGAGGTAGGGATCGCGTCCACCGGCGCGTGTGTGGTGGGAGAGCGCTGCGTGAAGGGCCTCGTGGGCGAGCACGAACCGCCACTCGTGCTCGGAGAAGACCGCGAGTGGATTGACGTACAGTTCGCCTGCCACCGGGTCGACCGCCGCGATCGGGATGTCCCAGCCGCGGGCCAGCTCGGCGTCGGCGACCACCGTGAGGGTGGACATCGTGGCGCCGAGAAGTGGGTAGGCCGAGAGGAACCAGCGTCGTGCGCGCTCCCACGCGGCCATCGGAGCCGACGGGTCGCTGAGGGAGACCCGCGCTCCGCCCGCGACGTCCATGGCGGCCGAGACCGCATCGGTGAGTCCGTAGGTGAACAGCTGCCGCCAGTCGGGCGCATCACCCCACGGGCGCCGTCCCTGTGTGACGCAGGGTGCCGTCCCCGCCACACCACACGTCTCGAGCCCGGCCGGCACTCCGGTCAGTCGCCACTCCTCGGCGAGACGCCCAGGCGAGCCCATCGGCCAGAGGGCGGGCAGATCGAACGGGGTCCTTCCGAACTTGAGGGAGGCGAGGAACCGGTCGACCTCGACGTCGGCCGCCGTCGCCTCAGCGCGGGTGGCGAAGGATTCGCGCGGGTCCAGGTGACCGAACCCGAGATGCAGCAGCAGGTGAGCGAAGACCCAGGCCCACTGCTCTGGTTCGGCCTGTCGCGTGGGATCGACGACGGTCTCACCCGTCTCGGAATCCACCTGCGCCCACCCGTCGTCAGGGCGGATGCCGTTCCGACGAGTCAGCGTCACGTGCTGCCCGATGTGAGCGAACATGGGGTGGTGTCGCACGGTGCTCCAGCCGAGCAGCACCGCTTCGAGTGCCCTGTCCTTCGGCTCATTCGGGTTCTTCCGGGCCATCAGACCGATCGCTTCTCCGCGAGTCGGGGCACGTCTCGAACGAGCTCCACCAGGAACCAGGCCGGAAGGATCGGCGCTCCTGTCTCATCCGGTGCGACGACGATCTGGGCGATCTCGAGCGAGATGTCGGCCAGGCCGACCAGGAGGTCCTTCGCCCGGATCGCGAACTGCCGTCCGGCCGGTGAGGCGTGGCGGATGTCGGCGGGGAGGTCCTTCGCGAGCCGAGCGCGGAAGGACAGCGCGTGGAAGTGCAAGAGATCGCGGTCGGCGACGTCGGTCGGCCAACGCAGGTCGCCTCGGATGATGGCGTCGAGATCGTAAGCCCGTTCGCGCATCTTGTACCACGCCGTGAACGAGGCGGCATGCGATGCCGAGACGCAGCCCGAGGCGAGCATCGCGACGATCTCGAGGTCAGGACCCTCGCCCCACGAGGTCAGGGCATCAGCGAGCGCGTGCCACGAGCGAGGTGTGGAGAACGCCTCTTCCGTCTTCGGCGGCTCGACGTGCAGGTGGTCGGGACGCTGGGAGATGTACTCCACCACCTGGGGATTGATCTGGGCATCGATGGCCCACGCGAGCCAATCGTCCACTGACGAGCGCAGGTGGACGTGCACGAACCGGTTGAGCAAGGGGGCCGGCATCGGCTTGACCGCCGCTTGGTCGGTCGCTCGGTTGCCCGCCGCGATCACGACGCTGCCGCCAGGCAGGCGGAAGTCCCCGACCTGGCCCGTGAGGACCAACGAGTACAGCGACTTCTGCACCTCGGGTCGAGCCCCGTTGAGCTCGTCGAGGAACAACACGAACGGCTCAGTCCGCACGAGCAGCTCGGGCGGCGCGAACCGCGAGAACGTCACGCCGTCCTGGCGCGTGACGAGTTGGGGCACTCCGGCGATGTCTTCTGGTGCGAGCTGCGTGGCCATCAGCGTGACGCAGTCCATGCCGAGGTCTCGTGCGAAAGCTTCGACCATCGTCGACTTGCCGATCCCCGGCGCACCCCAGAGGTGCACGGGACGCGCCAACGAGACACGAAGCAACACTTCCGGCAGCTGAGCCGGCGTGATCGGGTGGAGAGCGCGCATGTCTCCATTCTCCGTCCCGGCCCGCCGGCGCGTCGTCCCAGCCCCGCGGCGCATCATGGGGCCATGCCCGCCTTCCGCCGCCCGTCACGCCCCGCCCACCCCGTCCGCGTCGAGCCCGGCCCCGGCCAGGAGTCCGTCTGGGACTACCCCCGCCCGCCGCGCGTCGAACCCCGGCACGAGCGCGTCGTCGTGCGCCTCGGTGGCGTCGTCGTGGCCGACACCACGGCCGCGATCCGCGTGCTCGAGACGAGCCACCCGCCGGTGTACTACCTGCCGCGGGCCGACTTCGCCCCCGGGGCCCTGTCGCGTGCCGAGGGCCGCAGCCTGTGCGAGTTCAAGGGCCAGGCCGGCTACGTCGACGTCACCGGCGGGGGAGTCGTGGCCCGCCGCTCCGGCTGGTTCTACGCCGAGCCCTGGCCCGGCTACGAGTCGCTCGTCGATCACATCGCCCTCTACCCGGGCGCGATGGACTCGTGCGAGGTCGCCGGCGAGGTCGTCCAGGCTCAAGAGGGCGACTTCTACGGCGGGTGGATCACGGCCAACCTCGTCGGCCCGTTCAAGGGAGCCCCCGGCACCATGGGCTGGTGACCCGGCCGGGCTGGTGGCCCCGCCGGGACGCGGGCGGTGCGCATGACGGACACCGCGCCTCCTGCGGGTGCGAGCAGGTGCAGACTGGACGGATGTCGAAGCGACCCCGCCCCCGCCCCACGTCCCTCGTCCGCACCCTCGGCCGCGTCGCCCTGGGCGGTGCCCTGGTCTTCGCCGGCACGAGTCACCTGACGTTCGCCCGCGAGCCCTTCCAGGCGCAGGTGCCCGAGTGGCTGCCGCTCGACGACGACTTCGTCGTGCTCGCGTCGGGCGTCGTCGAGATCGGCATCGGGGCGGCCCTGGTCGTCGCCCCCAAGCACCGCGTGACGGTCGGCTGGGTGGCCGCGGCGTTCTTCACCGCGATCTTCCCCGGCAACATCTCGCAGCTCGTCACGCACACCGACGCGTTCGGCCTCGACACCGACGGCAAACGGGCGTTCCGCCTCGTCTTCCAGCCGCTGCTCGTCCTGCTGTCTCTCTGGTCGACGGGCGCCTGGCGTGACCGTCGCAGCATCGGTCGCCGCGCGAAGTAGCAGCGGCAGGCACGGGCACGGCGGCGACCCCAGGAGGCGCGGCTCAGCCCGACAGCGCCGCCACGACCACCTCGGCGTCCGCGAACCACTTCGTGTAGTGGTCGGGGTCGGCATTGACCTGGACGGCGTGGGCCGCCTGGGTCGGCGTCAAGTCCTTCCAGCCCGGGATCGACACGAGTTTCGTGAAGAAGCTCGTCGCCGCGGTGTACGGGTCCATGCGCTGCTCGTAGGTGCCCCACTGCCCGTTGTCGCGCTGCTGGAAGAGCCCGCGGCTGTCGGGCCCGACCGCGTCGCCGTGGTCGATGTTGCGCAGGCTCGACTCGCCCATCGCGGTCATGACGCCGATCGCCTGGGTGTGTTCGCCGATGCCCTGCGCCCGAGCCGCCAGCATGATGTAGGCCGCGTTGACCAGGCGGTCCTGGCAGTAGCCCGCGACCGGGCCGGCCGGCACCTCGATGTCGCCCACCATGACCGGGTCGACCTCGGGGCACGCCGGCAGCGGAGTCGACGTGACGGCCGCCACGTCGTCGTCGCGGGGTGCGGAGAGAGCCGAGACCACCATCGCGATCGCGACGACGAAGGCGACGAGCCCGACGCCGAAGACGACGGAGAGGGCGATCAGCACACGGCGCACGGTGGGCCTCCTCAGGAGTCGGACGGAGCGACGGTCGAGGGGTGACGGCCGGCACGGCACCGTCGCGTGACCGGCACGGAAGACGTCGTCGAGGGTACGCGATCCACGTGGACGACCCGTCTCGGCTGCCTGGACGACCGGTGGATGTCCCTCCGAATGCCCTGAGGGTCCTCCGTCGTGACGCGGCGGCACGCCCCGGGCCCTAGAGCAGCTCGGCCCGGTCGGCGAGGTACGCCGCGAGGTCGCGCACCTCGCCGGCCGCGGTGCCCCAGCGCACGAGCGCGCGCCCGTCACGGACGAGGAGGCGCTGGTCGCCCGCCCGCAGCGCCCCGGTCGACAGGTCCACCGGCTCGTACCCGTAGTTGACGACCTCGCCCTCGGCGAAGTGGCCCCGGACGGCGGCCCGCCGCTCGGCCTTGCGCTGCTCGACCTGGGCGCTGAGGTGCTGCGAGCGGGTCGGCGTGACCGCCCGGGTGATGCGGCCGGTCTCGAACACCCGACCGTCGGTCGCGAGCAGCAGCACTCCTAGGCGCCAGGCCCGGCCCGCCGGTTCGAGCGACTCGGCCGTCTTCACGACGACGATGCGGCGCGCGGGCTTGTACCGGGCGAGGGCCTCGGTACGGGCGTCACGGGCCGCCAGGTCGGCGGCCGCCCGCTCGACGAGGGCGCGGAGCGACTCGGCCGCCTCGTCGTCGGAAGGGGTCTCGGGGGCCGGCACCGCGCCTCCTGCGGTCGGGTCGCTCATGCGCGCCTCGGCGGTGACGTCAGGCGTCGTAGCCGTGGTCGAGGAAGTCCTCGATCACGTCGACGACGAAGGCGTGGTCGTCGGCCTGCGGCAGGCCCGAGACGCCGGCCGAGCCGACGAGGCCGACGCCCGCGACCCGCACGGGGAACAGCCCGCCGTGTGCGGCGTAGAGCCCCGTGTCGAGCCGGGATTTCTCGTCGAAGCTGCCGCCCTGCACCCGGAACGACTCGCCGACCCGGTACGAGCTCTGGCCGTAGCGCTCGACGACGCGGGCCTTGCGGTCGAGCCACTCGTCGTTGTCGAGGCTGCTGCCGGGCAGGGCCGCGTGGAACGCCCGCTGGCGGCCGTGGCGCACGGTGACGGCCACGGGCAGGTCGCGGCGACGGGCCTCGGCGAGCAGGTGGGCGCCCAGGTCGAGGGCGACGTCGAGGGTGAACCGGCGGAACACCAGGCGCTCTTCTTGCTCGACGAGGGTCTTCAGCAGGGTGTCGTCGGTCATCGGTGGCCTCCTGGAAGGGTGGGGCGGACTGCTCGGGTGTGCCGACGCCTCGGCGCGGCACGCTGCGAGCCTAGGCCCGGCCCCCGTCAACGCGCTGGTGGTGCCTCGCGCGGGCAGCCGACCGAGAGGTCAGGCCGACGCCGCGAGGCAGGGCGACCCCTGCCGGGCGAGGAGCCCGCAGTAGACGCCCACGAGGTCGTCGGCGGAGCGCGACCACGGGTGGTCGAGCGCGTGCGACCGGGAGGCGCGCGAGAGCCGGTCACGCAACGCCGCGTCCGCGAGCACCTGCGTCATGGCCCGGGCCCAGGCCTGCGGTTCGCGCGACGTGAGGACGATGCCCGTGACGCCGTCCACCACCGATTCGCGGAGCCCGCCCGACGAGGCCGCGATGACGGGGACGCCGCTCGCCGCCGCCTCGAGGGCGATGAGGCCGTAGGTCTCGGAGTGCGACGGCACGAGCACCAGCGACGCGTCGCGCAGCAGCGCGGCGAGACCCGGCCGCGAGCGCGGTCCGAGGAAGTGCACGGTGAGGTCGAGTTCGTCGCCCAACGCGCTCAGCTCGGACTCGTAGCCGGCGAACTCGGTCGAGGCACCGCCGGCGATGACGAGCTCGGGCCGGACCTCGGCCGGCACCGCCGCCACGGCACGGATGGCGAGGTCGGGGGCCTTGAGGGGTTCGAGCCGACCGGCCACGACGACGTACGGGTGGGCCGGAGCGGGGCGGTCGGCCGCCGCGGGGTGGAACAACTCGGCGTCGACGCCCGGCAGGACGACGTGGACCCGGTCGGCCCGGCCGCCGAGCCGGGACGTGACGGTCTCGGCCTCGGCGTGGCTGATGGCGACGACGGCGTCCGACTCGCGGGCGAGCACCTCTTCGCCGGCGAGGCGGCCGGGCGACTCGGCACGTTCGCCGTGCGAGAGGGGGGTCGAGTCGTGGGCGGCGATCGAGTGGAAGCTCTGCAGGTGGGGCACGCCGAGGGCACGGGCCACGGGCAGGGCGGCCATGCCCGAGAACCAGTGGTGCGAGTGCACGACGTCCCACGGACCGAGCTCGGCGAGGCGGTCGCGGAACTCGTCGACGAACAGCTCGTTGCGGCCCTTCGTGACCGGTTCGGCGGGCCCGGCGTCGAGGAACCTCAGCGTGACCCCGGGCGCGAGCGCGACGCTCGCGGGTTCGTCGGGCGAGGAGCGACGGGTCAGGATCTCGACCTCGTGCCCCGCGGCCCCGAGCGCCTCGGCCTGGTTGCGCACCACGACGTTCATGCCGCCGACGTCACCCGACCCGGGCTCGGCACCAGGGGACGTGTGCAGCGACACGAGGGCGATGCGGAGCGAGGGGGAGGCGGTGGTCACTTCCCGAGGGTACCGGCCCGGCGGCCTGACGGCCTGCCCGTCGCGGGACGATGGTCGATGTCGGCGGTGCGCCCTACGATCCCGACATGAGACATTCCTCCGCAGGCAACACGCTCCCATCCGCCTCCCCGACGGAAGTCATACCGGGTTATACTCGATCGATGAAGACAGCGATCTCCATCCCCGATGCCACGTTCGAACGCGTCGAACGTCGCGTCGCCGAGCTGGGCATCAACCGATCACAGTTCTTCGCTCGAGCCGCCGAGCGTTACCTGGACGAACTCGAGCAACGGTCCGTCACCGAACGGCTCAACGCGGCCATCGCCCTCGACGCGGGGCGCAGCGATTCCGAGACCGCCGACTTCGTGAGGTTCTCGAGACGTCGTCTCGAGTCCGCGACGGCCGACGACGCATGGTGAGCCGGGGCGACGTCTGCTGGCTCGATCTGGACGACCCGAGGCGCAGCTCCCCGGCGAAGCACCGACCCGTGGTCGTCGTGCAAGCCGACGCCTACTCTCACAGCGCACTGTCGACGGTGGTCGTCGTGAGCCTCACCTCTTCCACCTGGCTCGCGGCCCATCCCGGCAACGTGTTCGTGCCCGCCGCGGCCTCGGGGCTCGACCGGGATTCCGTCGCGAACGTCACCCAGCTCTCCACGGTCGACGAGGGCGACCTGGGCCCGACGGTCGCCACGCTCCCCGCGTACCTCCGGGACGACGTCGACGCAGGCTTGCGAGCAGTCCTGGCTCTGTGACCGGCGGCGCAGGTCAGGCGACGCCGCCCGACCAGAACGCGCGGACGTCGTCGAGCACGGCCTCGGCCTGTCGACGGCCGGCCTCGGCCGCGGGACGACGCGTGGTCGTGGCGAGCACGTCGGTGCCGAAGGCCTCGAGCGCCGCGGCGTCGGCCTCGACGACGAAGACCTCGCGCCCGGCCGCGCGGCGCGCCGCGACGACCTGGGGCAGGGTCGGCCCGAGCGGCGAGACGTCGAGCTCGGGCCCGCACGACAACACCAGCACGCGGTCGTAGTCGTCGGCGAGGTCGGCGTTGGTGCCCGACCGCACGCCGCCGTCCATCGTCGGGCGACCGTCGACCTCGACGGTGGGCCAGACCACGGGCACCGAGCAGCTCGCGGCCACGGCGCGGTACAGGTCGACGCCCGAGCCGCCGTCCAGCGGGCGGAACGTGCCGTCGGTGGCGTCCACGGTGCAGACGGTGAGCGCGGCGTCGGGCCAGGTCGCGCCTGCGAACCGGTCGCGCATGGCCGTGACGAGCTCGGGCTCGTCGGCGACGACGGGCGTCTCGCGGGCCAGCGCGCCGATCCGGGCCCGCGCCTCCTGCTGGGTGGTCGCCCCGGCGAGCGCCTGACCGAGGGTCTGCTGGAACACGTCGGGGTCGATCGAGCCCGACGGCAGCTCGACGACGTCCTCGAACTGTTCGCGGAGGCCCTGGTCGACGAGCCCGAGTCGCACCATCGTGCCGACGACCGAGCCGGCCGAGGTGCCGACCACGAGGTCGGCGTCGCCCACGGGCACGCCCGCCTCGAGCAGGCGGGACAGCACGCCGAGCTCCCAGGCGATGCCGGTGATGCCACCGCCGCCCAGGACGAGGGCGGTGCGGGTGGGGGTCGTGGTGGTGCTCATGTCTCTCCTCGGTCGTGGTGACGGCCCGGGCAGGAGGTGCGGTGCGGCTCCCGGGGCCGCGCTCGACAGTAGGCCGCTCGCCCCGACCCCTGCTCGGGCAGGTGTCAGGCCGGGCGCAGCTCGCCGGCCCGGCCGAGCGCCTGCACGTGCCACCCGGTCTGCGCCAGCGCCGAGCCGAGCCGGTAGCCGTGCAGCGAGGCGATGCCTCCGCTCCACGACATGCGCTCGGCGACCTGCCACACGGTCGGCCGGTCGAGCGCGTCGAGGGCCGCCGCGGCGTCCCGGCTGCGGTCGGTGCGGTGGGCGATCAGCGCCTCGGCACGCTCGCGGAGCCCGGTGAAGCGGTACTCGTGGCCCGGGCAGACCTCGAGTGCGTCCGGCCCGGGCACGTCGAGGGCGACCATGCGCTCGAGCGACGCGAGGTAGTCGCTCAGCGGGTTCGTCGGGGTGCGGCCCCCGAGGCCGATGCCGGGGTTGATGCGCGGCAGCACGTGGTCGCCCGTGAAGACGAGGCGTTGCTCGGGTTCGACGAAGCAGAGGTGGCCCGCGGTGTGCCCGGGGGTGTGGACCGCCCGCAGCTTCCGGCCCGTGATCGGCAGCACGTCGCCGTCGGCCAGCAGCAGGTCGGCGGCGACCGCGGGCAGGTGGCGACCCGACCCCCACGAGGCGACCAGCGCCTCCTGGTCCTCGGCCGGTGCGCCCCAGCGGGCGATGTCGGCGTCGGCGGCGGCCGCGTCGGCCGGCCGGTCGGCGAGGGCGGCCTGCTCGGCGGCGTGCAGGGCGATGCGGGCCCCCGAGGCTCGTCGCAGGGCCTCCGCTCCGCCCAGGTGGTCGGCGTGCAGGTGCGTGACGGCGATCAGCTCGACGTCGGCGAGGGCGTGGTCGACGTCGGAGAGGGCCTGCTCGAGCCGGTCGAGGTTGGCGTCGACTCCCCACCCGGGGTCGATGACGGTCAGGGCGCCGTCCGAGCCCTCGACGACGTAGCCGAGCGAGTGGTCGTCGATGCCGTCGCCGAACTCGAACGCGACCGACCAGACGCCGTGCCGGACCTCCTCGACGGGCGGCAGGTCGCCGCGACGGACGGCGTCGGCCTGCACGCGGCTGAGCGGGACGGGAGGCGCAGGAGGCGCGGGTCGGCTGGCGGCGTCGGTCACCCCGCGAGCCTAGCCAGCGGCGCCCGCCACCCGCGCCGCCTGCCGACGCCGCGCCCGCTCCCTACTCGGCGGAGACTTCGATCAGCACCTTGCCGACCACGTCGCCCTCGACAGCCTCGTGTGCGGCCGCCGTCTCGGCGAGGGGGAAGGTGTGCAGCGGCAGGCCGGCGGCCTCGCCGACGGGCAGGACGCCGTCGCGCAGGGCGGCGGTGACGTCCTCGACGGCCGCCTGCAGCGCCTCCTCGCCCACGGTGTAGAGCAGCACGAACTGGAACCGCGTGTTGGTGACCATGTTCGCGCGGATCGGGATCGTGGTCGTGTCGCCGCCGTTGTCGGCGTAGATCGCCACGGAGGCGCGGTGCGCGACGACCTGCGACAGCAGTTCGGCGTTCTGCGAGATCGCGACCTCGACCACGACGTCCACGCCGTCGGGCGCGAGCTCGCGGATCTCGGCGGCGGCGTCGCCCGTGCGGTAGTTGACGACGTGGTGCGCCCCAGCGGCCGTGGCCAGGGCGGCCTTCTCGTCGGAGCTGATGGTCGTGATGACGGTGGCACCAGCCCAGCGCGCGAGCTGGATGGCGGCGTGGCCGACGGCACCCGCGCCTCCTGCGACGAGGACGACGGTCCCGTCGAGGCTGCCGGGGGTGAGGCGGCTCGGGCCGTCCTCGCGGACGGTCAGGGCGCGGTGCGCGGTCATGGCGGGTACGCCGAGGCTGGCGCCGACGTCGAGGCCGACGCCCTCGGGCAGCGGGACGACGCGTTCTGCGGGCAGCACGGTGAACTCCTGTGCGGTGCCGGTGGGGCGCTGGTGAGCCGAGAGGTAGGTCCAGACGCGGTCGCCGACCGAGAGGCCGGTGACGCCCTCGCCGGTCGCGTCGACGACGCCCGAGCCGTCCTGGTTCGGCGTGACCTCGGCGAACGGCAGCGACTCGCCGGGGCCGCCGCCCGCGCGGGACTTCCAGTCGGTGGGGTTGACGCCCGACCACACAACGCGGACGCGCACCTCGCCGGCGGCGGGTTCGGGCAGGTCGCGGTCGACGAGCTGCAGCACGGTGGGGGCGGATCCGGTCTCGGAGTACACGATCGACTTCATGCCCGGAGCCAACCAGACCCGGCCGTGCCGTGTTCCCGGCGCGCGGTCAGGCCGCAGAATGGCGAGATGACGCCCACCGACCGCTCGGTACCGCCCTGGACTCCGGTGGTCTCACCGGCCGACGCGCGCGCCCGTGACACCGTCGACCCGACGCCGCGCCGCGTGGTGACCTGGGTCGCCGTTGTGGCGGTGGTCGTCATCGTCGCCGTCATCGTGGCCGCCCTCGTCGCCGCCCGACGCCTGGCCGAGACCGAGTCGGTCCGCGACGCCGCCGACCGGGCCGACCGCATCGCCGACGTCCTCGTGCAGCCCGAGCTCACCGACGCCCTGCTGTCGGGCGACCCGGGCGCGACCGCCGCCGTCGACGCCGTGGTGCGCGACCACGTGCTGAGCGACAGCATCGTGCGGGTGAAGATCTGGGACGCCGACGGCCGCATCGTCTGGTCGGACGAGCCGCGCCTGGTGGGGCAGCGGTTCGGCCTCGCCGACGACGAGCTCGAGGCCCTCGGTGGCGCGGGCGTCGACGCCGAGGTCAGCGACCTCGATGCCCCCGAGAACGCCTACGAACGCGGTGAGGGCAAGCTGCTCGAGACCTACCGCTCGGTGCGGACCGCCGAGGGCACGCCCCTGCTGTTCGAGGTGTACTTCCGCTACGACGAGGTGCTGCAGCGCAGCGGGCAGCTCTGGCAGGGCTTCGCCGGGATCGCCGTCGGCAGCGTCGTCGTCGTGTTGGCCCTGCTGGCCCCCGTGCTGTGGCGCCTGCTCGCCGCCCTGCGCTCGGCCAGGGTGCAGCGCGAGGCCCTGCTGACGCGGGCGCTCGAGGCCAGCGCCGACGAACGTCGCCGCATCGCCGGCACCCTGCACGACGGGGTCGTGCAAGACCTGGTCGCCACCTCGCTCGCGTTGTCGGCCGAGGGCGCCGCCGCCCGCCGACGGGGTGACGCCGGCACCGCCGACGGCCTCGACACCGTGGCGGGCTCCGTCCGCAGCGGCATCGGCGGCCTCCGCACGCTGCTGGTCGACATCTACCCGCCCAACCTCGAGCACGCCGGACTCGCGTCGGCGCTCGACGACCTCGCGACGGCGACCCGCGCGCGTGGGGTGGCCACCACGGTCGCGATATCCGGTGACCTGCGGCTCGACGCCGACGCCGAACGGCTGGTGCACCGCGTCGTGCAAGAGTGCCTGGTCAACGTCGTCAAGCACGCCGGCGCGTCCGCGGCGACGGTGACCGTCGAGGCGGCGACGGCATCCGCCGGTGCCACGACCGCGGGGCGACCGTCGGGCCAGGCCGGGCCCCGTCGGGTCGTGGTGACGGTGTCCGACGACGGGCGGGGGTTCGACCCGGCGACCGTCGACCACGCGCCCCACGGCCACTTCGGCCTGCGGCTGGTGACCGACGCGGTGCGCGACGCCGGGGCGGCTCTCGACCTCGCCACGAGCCCCGGCCGGGGCACCCGGTGGCGCCTGACGGTGGCGGCCTCGTGATCGGCGTCCTCGTGGTCGACGACCACCCGCTCGTCCGGGCCGGGCTGCGTGCCCTCGTCGAGACCGCGGACGACCTCGTCGTCGTCGGCGAGGCGTCCAGCGGCGAGGACGCCGTGGCGTTCGCCGCCGAGGACGCCCGAGCGGCCCGTCGCATCCCCCTCGCCGTCGTGCTGATGGACCTCTCGATGCCGGGCATGGGCGGCCTCGCCGCCACGCGCCTCCTCGCCGAGGCGCACGACCACCTGCACGTCGTCGTCCTCACCTCGTTCCCCGACCCGGCCTCGGTGCAACAGGCGCTCGCCGCCGGGGCCGTCGGCTACCTGCTGAAGGACGCCGACCCGGCCGGCGTCGTCGCCGGCGTCCGGGCCGCCGCCGGGGGAGGCGCACCGCTCGACCCCCGGGCGGCCCGGGTGCTGCTGCCGACCCGTGACGCGGGAGGCGCGGTCGCGTCACCCGCGCCTCCCGCGTCCGCGACGGCTGCCGCCGGCGCCCCCGGCCCGGTCTCGGGCCGAGAAGCCGAAGTGCTGCGGCTGCTCGCCCGCGGGCTCGCCAACAAGCAGATCGCCGGGCAGCTCGGCATCAGCGAGCGGACGGTCAAGGCGCACGTCGGCAGCGTGTTCCGCCGCATCGGGGTGGCCGACCGGACGAGCGCCGCGCTCTGGGCGCGCGACAACGGGTACGGGGCCGGCGGGCACGGGGCCGGCGGGTCCGGGGCCGGCGGGTACTAGTACCAAGGTCCGATGGTGCCGTGGGCGGAGTCCCACGAAGCTGGGGTCCACAGCGCAGAACGAGCTGTCCACCGCTCTCGAAAGGCCCACCATGCCCAGCACCTTCTTCCGCAGGGCCCGCGCGGCCGTGCTCGTGACGGCGGTCGTCGCCGGCTCGCTCGCCCTCTCGGCCGCCCCCGCCAGCGCCTCGGGCAAGACCAGCGCCGGCGGCGACTACGCCGTGACCGTGAACGGCACGACGTACGACCCGGCCGCCGGCAAGAGCACGAAGCTCGCAGGGATCGTGCCGACCGGCCGCATCGCCGTGCGCGGCGTCAACAACGGCTTCGACATCGACGTCTCGACCCTCGGCGTCTACGACTACACGCTGACCGGCGCCCCCGACACCCAGCGCATGGTCACGAAGCCCACGACGGTCTTCGCCTCGAAGGTGCCGACCCTCACCGCGGCCCAGCGTGCGGGCGCGACGATCAAGAGCCTCGAGATCAAGGACGACACCCTCGTCGTGCTGTTCGGAACCTCGGCCGGCAAGTTCAAGATCCAGGCGAAGGACGGCGCCCAGGGCGGGATCTTCCAGATGGAGTCCGAGTTCGGCGCCCCCGTCGAGTTCGTGCACACCCTCGCGCCGGGCGTGTTCTACTTCGTCAACCAGTACACGGGCAAGGTCAACTTCGGCGACGGGGTCGACGCGGTCGCCTCGGGTGCCGGCGCGCACCAGATGCTGCTCGGCAAGGACAGCCCGCAGGTCGCCACCAAGACGTTCCAATCGGGCACCGTCACGAAGTGGCTCGTGCAGTCCGGCGGACGCCTCGGCGGCGTGCTCGGCGAAGACGCCATCGAGCTGAGTGCCGGCGCCACGAACTGCACCAGCCAGTGCCAGGCGCAAAACCAGATCCGCGGCTCGCTGCCGGTGCCGCCCGACCCGACGAACCCGACGCCGATCGGCTGACCCGCGCCTCCGGGCCCCGGGTCGACCAGGGACGCCACGACCGGCCGCACACCTCTCGGGGTGGGCGGACGGTCGTCGTTCGTGGTCGGGTCGTCCGCGGTCGGGTCGTCGGCGGTCGGACCGTCCGCGGTCGGACCATCCGCGGGCGGACCATCCGCGGGCGGACCGTCGGGGCGTCAGGCCCCCGGGCTGCGGAACAGGGCGAGCGCGAGCAGGTCGTCCTCCGGCCCGCCGCCCTCGTGCCCGTTGTACGGCCAGACCGTGATCTCGGCGGGGCCGCCGTAGGCGTGGAACGCGCCGAACACCGTCGACGGCGGGCAGATCGGGTCCATCAACGCCGTGGTGAACCGGGCGGGCGCGGTCGCCCGCTTCGCGAAGTTGACGCCGTCGAAGTACGCCAGCACGTCGTGCACCGAGGAGGCGCGGTGCCGGTGGACGGCCAGGTAGCGCCCGATTTCCTTGTACGGGTCGGCGTCGGTGATCACGGTCGCCCGCCGGAAGTCGCAGAGGAACGGCACGTACGCCGCCACGGCGGCGAGATCCGGCACGAGTCCGGCGACGGCGAGGGCGATGCCGCCGCCCTGGCTGCCGCCGACGACCGACACCCGGGAGGCGTCGACGACGTCGAGCCCCCGAGCCGCCTCGACGGCCCGCACCGCGTCCATGAAGACGCGTCGGTAGTAGTACGTCTCGCGCGAGTCGATGCCGCGCGTCATGACGCCGGGGTGCGCCGGGCCCGAGCCGTCGGGGTCGGGGGTGGCGCCGATGCTCCAGCCCGAGCCCTGACCCCGGGTGTCCATCTGCAGGTGCGCGAACCCGGCCGACGCCCAGAACAAGTTTTCGACCGCAGCGCCCCGTCCACCGCCGTAGCCGACGAACTGCACGACCGCCGGCAGCGGGCCGCTCGCCCCGGCCGGCACGCGCAGCCAGGCACGCACGGGCTGCCCCGCCCACCCGGCGAACGTCACGTCGTACACGTCGAGCGTCGTCAGCCCCGTCTCGACCCGGTCGACGTGCAGGTCGAGCGGGTGCGCCCGGGTCTCGGCGAGCGTCGCCGCCCAGAACTCGTCGAAGTCGTCGGGGTCGGTCTGGGTGCTGCGGTACTCGCGCAGGGCGGGCTCGAGCAGGTCGGTGAACATGAGCACCTGTCTACCGCAGCCCGCGGCGCCTGCCCCGGACGCACCGCCCACGGGCCTTCCCACACCCCGTCGAGGAGGTGCGGGCACGGGGCGCGGCGCGCGAGGCGCAACTCAGGAGGCGCGGCTCAGCTCGCGCGGGCCAGGTTCGGCACCCAGCCGAACGCCGGGGCGACGTGGTCGGCCACCGTCTGCAGCAGGCGGGCGTTGTACGCCACCCCCAGCTGGTTCGGCACGGTCAGCAGGATCGTGTCGGCGGCCTGCACCGCGGCGTCCGCCGCCAGCTGTGCCGCGATCACATCGGGCTCGCCCACGTAGCTCTTGCCGAAGCGCGACTGCACGCCGTCGAGCAGCCCGACCTGGTCCTGCGCGTCGGCCTGGGCGCGGACGCCGAAGTAGCGGCGGTCCTCGTCGGTCGTGATCGGGATGACGCTGCGACTCACCGACACCCGGGGCTCACGGGTGTGACCCGCGGCGCGGTAGGCCTCGCGGTACAGCGCGATCTGCTCGGCCTGCAGTTCGTCGAAGGGCACCCCGGTGTCCTCGGTCAGCAGCGTACTGCTCATCAGGTTCATGCCCTGCTCGCCGGTCCAGACGGCCGTCGAGCGGCTGCCGGAACCCCACCAGATGCGCTCGCCGAGGCCGGGGGAGCGGGGCTCGACCGACAGCCCCTGCGACCAGCCGGTCATCTTCGGGTCGGACTCCGCGACGTCGGCACCGTCGATCGCGGCCCGGAAGACCTCGGTGTGTCGGCGGGCCAGGTCGGCGTCGCTCTCGCCGTCGCGCGGGACGTGGCCGAAGGCCTCCCATCCGCGCAGGGCGGGTTCGGGTGACCCGCGGCTCACGCCGAGCTGCAACCGGCCCGCGCTGATCAGGTCGGCGGCCGCGGCCTGCTCGGCCATCGAGAGCGGGTTCTCGTAGCGCATGTCGATCACGCCGGTGCCGAGCTCGATGCGGCTCGTCCGGGCGGCCATGGCGGCCAGCAGCGGGAAGGGGTTGGCCGCTTGACGCACGAAGTGGTGGACGCGCACGGCGGCCACGTCGATGCCGATCTCGTCGGCGGCCTCGGCCAGCTCGATCGACTGGACCAGCGCCTCCCGGGCCGTCGGCGTCGCCGAGCCGCGGACGTCCTGGTAGTGGCCGAACGACAAGAACCCGATGCGCTTCTTCATGCCCGGGCGAACCGTCGAGGTCTCCCGGCCATTCCGTCCGGCGTGCGCGCTCGCTAGCGTGGGCGACGTGGAGAACCGCTTTCGCATCGACGGTGACGACCTCGGCATCGACCTGCGCGCCTCCTCGGTCACCCTCGACGGCGACGGGGTCGTGGACGCCCGCATCGTCGCGGCCCGGGTGCCCGAGGTCGCCGACTGGTCGGACGAGCCGCCGTCGCTGGTGTTCCGTGACGTGCCGGTGAAGTTCGACGGCGCCACCTTCGGCGCGACGGTCGACGACGACCTCCTCGACGAGCACGAGATCGTCTTCCGGCTCGGCGAGAACCTCGACGTGCACGGCGTTCTCAGCCTCGGCGCCGGCGACCGGCTGCGCTTCGTGGGCACGACGCACGTGTCGGGCGAACCGAAGGCTTGGCGGCTCGACGTGTCGATCGGCTTCGGCGGGTCGTCGCGGCGCGCCGCTATCTGAGCCGGTCGAGCGTGAGCGCGTCGGGACGAGCAGCCCCGGGAGGCGCGGCTCGAGCGGTCGCGCCCGTGGCGGCCCGCGGTGCCGGGGCGGGGTGCGCGGCCGACGAGTCGACCTGGTGAGGGTCGGGCGGCCGCGCACCCACGCGGTCTCCTGATGATTCGGGTTCACCAGGCGATCCGATCGTAGCGCTTGGATACCCACCGGTATGCGCCCCGTTCGGGGGCGGCACGGGTGACTTCTGACGATCACCCGCAGGCGTTAGGGTCGCACCATGGCCAGCACCGCAGGCGCTCCCGTTCCGCGCACGCCCCGCGCGCAGGTCAAGCAGCGACTGCTCGACGCGGCGTCCGAGCTGTTCTCCCGGCGCGGGGTGCACGCCACGACCCTCGACGACGTGGCCCGTGCCGCCGGCTTCAGCAAGGGGGCGGTCTACTCGAACTTCTCGTCCAAGGACGACCTGGTCGTCAGCCTCATGCGCCGCGAGACCGACGGCGCGCTCGGGGCCCTGCAGGGCATGTTCCTGCCGGGGACGACCCTCGACCAGCTGCCCGAGAAGATCAGCACCGCTTTCGCCCCCTACGGGCCCGGCCAGGTCGAGGACTTCGCCCTGATGAGCGAGTTCCGGGCCCACGCCCTCGCGCACCCCGAGGTGATGGCCGACTTCGTGCGGCAGCGCCGCGAGGTGCTCGACGCCGTGCACGGGCTCGTCGAGGAGGTCTTCCGGGGGCACGCGGTCCAGGTGACCGGGCTCGAGCCCCGCACCCTGGCCCGCGTGCTCGTGTGCATCACGCTGGGCGTCGCCTTCGACTGGCCGGCGACGGGCGAGCAGGCGGCCGGCGACGTCATGGCCGACGTCGTCGCGGCGCTCACCCGCGGTGCCGCGGCCTGACGCCTGCCCGCCTGACGCCTGACCCGCCCGACCCCTGCCGGGCCTAGCGCTGCTCGATGCTGACGACCGGCACGTGCCACCGGGTGCGGACCTGCAGCGTGAGCTGACCCCGCCGCGCCAGCACGACCGCCGTGATCGCCGCGGCGACGGCGGGCACCCCGCCCGAGACGACCATGGCGGCGTGCGTGCCGACAGTCTCGACGATCACGCCCATCAGCGGTCCGCCGATCGCCTGGCCGCCGAGCAGCACGAGGATGTACAGCGACATGACCCGCCCGCGGATCGCGATGTTGCTCGACATCTGCACGAGCTGGTTCGCCGCCGTCAAGAACAGCAGCGAGGCGAACCCGACGCCGACGAGCACGACGGCGAACGGCACGAGCGACGGCATCGAGCCGGCCACGGCCTGCAGCACGCCGGTGACGAGGACGCCGAGCACGATGGTCCGCAGCCGGATGGTCGCCCGGCGGGTCGAGAGCAGAGCGCCGGTGAGGGCGCCCACGGCGATCATCGAATTGAAGAGCCCGTAGCCACCGGGGCCCACGTCGTAGACGTCCGCCGCGAACGACGCGAGCAGCACGGGCATGGTCAGGCCGAAGACGGCGTAGACGCCCACGAGCAGCACGGGGACGACGATCGTCGGCTTCGAGCGGGCGTAGGCGAGCCCTTGGCGCAACTGGCCCCGGCCTCGCGCCGCCGGGGCGACCCGGGTCATCTGCGCCGTGCGCAGCAGCGTCAGCATCACGACGACGACCAGGCACGCCACGCCGTTGACGACGAAGGCCCAGCCCGCTCCGACGGCGAGCAGCAGCACTCCCGCGATCGCCGGGCCGACCATGCCGCCGAGCTGGAACACGCTCGAGTTGACGCTGATCGCGTTGCGCAGGTGGGTGTGGCCGACGAGCTCGGTGACGATCACCTGGCGGGCCGGGTTGTCGACGACGGTGACGAGGCCCGTCGCGAACGCGATGGCGAACACGTGCCAGGCCTCGACGGCGCCCGAGAGGGTGCTGGCCGCGAGGCCGAGGCTCAGCACGGCGAAGACGCTCTGGGTGACGAGCATGAGGGCCCGTTTCGAGAAGCGGTCGACGACGACGCCGCCGAGCAGGCCGAAGAACAGCATGGGGGCGAACTGCATCGCCACGGTCACGCCCACGGCGGTCGCGCTGCCGGTGAGCTCGAGCACGAGCCAGTCCTGGGCGATGCGCTGCATCCACCCGGCGGTCATCGCGACGACGTTGCCGGCCGTCCAGAGCCGGAAGTTCGGCACGCTGAGGGCGATGAAGGTGTGCCGCCACGGCGGGCGCGTCGCGCTGATCGGGAGGGGAGCGGTCGGGGGGAAGTCGGTGCGGGGCGGGGCGGACATCACGTTCCTGCGCTGGTGGTTCGGTTCACGGTCTGCATCGACCGTAAGGGCGGGCTGGTCATTCGGACCCCGGTGGGCGATGATGAATCGCATTGACTTCGTGAATGACGACGTCAGAGGCCCGGCCGACCGAGGAGGCGCGGTGTACGACCCCACGCTGCTCGCGACGTTCCTCGTCGTGGCCGAGACGCGCAGCTTCACCCGGGCCGCGCAGCGCCTCGGCATCAGCCAGCCCACGGTCAGCCAGCAGGTCGGCCGGCTCGAGAAGGCCGCGGGCCGGACGCTCGTCGCCCGCGACACCCGCGACGTGCGCCTGACCGACAACGGCGACGCCATGGCAGGATTCGCCCGCACGATCCTCGCCGCGCACGCCGCCGCCGAGAGCTACTTCAGCGGTTCGGCCATGCGCGGCCGCCTGCGCTTCGGGGCCGCCGACGACCTCGCGATCACCCAGCTGCCGCGCATCCTGCGCCACTTCCGCCAGCTCTACCCGCAGATCAACCTCGAGCTCACCGTCAACCAGTCCGCGCCCCTCCGTCGGCGCCTCGCGGCCGGGCACCTCGACCTCATCTTCGTCAAGCAGACGGCGGGCGAGTCCGACGAGGGCACCCGGGTCGCCGGCGACGCCATGGTCTGGATCGGCCAGGAGAAGCTCGTCGTCGAACCCGGCCGGCCCGTGCCGCTGATCGCCTACCAGGCGCCCAGCCTCAGCCGCCAGATGGCGATCGACGCCCTCGAACGCGCCGGGCGCACCTGGCGCATCACCTGCAACACCCGTGACGTCAACGGGGTGCTCGCCGCGGTCCGCGCGGGCATCGGCGTCGCCGTCTTCCCGTTCTCGCTCATCCCCACCGACCTCGTCAAGGTCAGTGACCGGTTCTCGCTGCCGACCCTCGGCGATGTGGACTACGTGCTGGTCGCGAACCCCGGCGCCGCCCGCGAGCCCGTCGACGCCCTGATGTCGGCCATCACGAGCCGGGGCGTCAGCCGCGCCGTCTGAGCACCGCGGCGCGTCGCCTCCGGCCCACCCCGGGAGGCGCGCGCAAGATGGTCGCATGAGCCACCGCCCCACACGCCACCAGACGTCCCTCGCCCGACGGGACGCCCGCGTCCTCGCCGCGATCCTCGGTGGTTCCGGTCTGCTGCACCTCGCCAAGCCCGCGGCGTACGACGCGGTCGTCCCGCGGAGCGTCCCCGGGCCGGCCCGGTTCTGGACGATCAGCTCGGGCCTCGCCGAGGTCGGCATCGCGGCCGCGCTCCTCGCGCCGCGGACGCGTGCGGCCGGCGGACTCGCCGCGGCCGCGTTGTTCGTCGCCGTGTTCCCGGCGAACGTCTCGATGGCCCTGCGCGCCGCGAAGAGCGAGCGGGCCACGACGGGGCGCAGGGTCGTCACCCTCGTGCGGCTGCCCCTGCAGGTGCCCCTGGTGACGCGCGCGCTCGGCGTGCACCGCGCCTCCTAGGCCCGTCCTCCCCGAGGCGGGCGGACCCGACGGCCCGACGGCCCGACGGCGCGACGGTGGGGGCGTTGCATGGTGCACCGCGGCCACGGCCTATCCTGTCCTTTTCCCCCTCGACGTCCGATCACCCCGGAGACGCATCGCCATGGCCACGAACGCCCCCGCCACCACGCCGCAGAGACCCGGAGTCGGGGGCACGCTCGACCGGTTCTTCGAGATCACGCACCGCGGCTCGACCTGGGCCCGCGAGATCCGGGGCGGCGTCGTCACCTTCGTCACGATGGCCTACATCGTCATATTGAACCCGCTGATCCTCGGCGGGTTCAGCGTCGACCAGGCCGCGACCGACGTCGCCGGCAACTGGCTGCAGAACGGCCAGGTGGGTGCGGTCACGGCGCTGACCGCCGGGGTCATGACGATCCTGTTCGGAACGGTCGCGCGCCTCCCGTTCGCCTTCGCGGCGGGTCTCGGCATCAACTCGTTCCTGGCCGTCAACGTCGTGCAGGACGTCACCTGGCCCGAGGCCATGGGCCTCGTGGTGATCAACGGGCTCGTGATCACGATCCTCGCCGTGACCGGCCTCCGCAGCATGATCTTCACCGCCGTGCCCGCCGCCCTCAAGACGGCGATCACGGTCGGCATCGGCCTCTTCATCGCCTTCATCGGCCTGGTCGACTCGGGCTTCGTCCGCACCAGCGGCACCTCGTCGCCGCCCGTCCAGCTGGGCGACGCGGGCTCGGTCGCGACCCTGCCGACCATCACCTTCGTCATCGGCCTGCTCGTCATCGGCGTGCTGATGGCCCGCAAGGTGCGCGGCGCCATCTTCATCGGCATCGTCGCCACGACCGTCATCGCCATCGCCCTGCAGGCGATCTTCCAGGTGCCGCCGTCGAACGGCCAGAACCTCGACGACTGGAACCTCAACGCCCCCGTGCTGCCGACCCAGATCGTGGCGCTGCCCGACCTCTCGCTGGTCGGCCAGTTCAGCTTCGGCGCCTTCGCCCGCATCGGCGTGCTGTCGGCCGTCATGCTGGTCTTCACCCTCGTCTTCACGAACTTCTTCGACGCCATGGGCACGATGACCGGCCTCGCCAAGGCCGGCGACGTCGCCGACGCCGACGGCACCTTCCCGCGCCTGCGTTCGGCCCTGATCGTCGAGGGCGTCGGCGCGGTCGCCGGCGGGGCGACCAGCTCGTCGTCGAACACGGTGTTCGTCGAGTCGGCCTCGGGCATCGGCGAGGGAGCCCGGACCGGGTTCGCGTCGGTGGTCACCGGCGCGTTGTTCTTGCTCGCGATGTTCTTCACGCCCTTGACGCAGGTGGTCCCGCTCGAGGTCGCCGCCTCGGCGCTCGTCATCGTCGGTGCGCTGATGGTCTCGCAGATCAGCCAGATCGACTGGACCGACTTCTCGGTCGCCCTGCCGGTGTTCCTCACCATCATCACGATGCCGCTGACCTACTCGATCGCGAACGGCATCGGCGTCGGCTTCGTCAGCTGGGTCGTCGTCCGGGCGTTCGCCGGTCGGGCGCGGACGATCAGCCCGCTGCTCTGGATCGTCGCCGCCGGGTTCCTGATCTACTTCGTGCGCGGTCCGATCGAGGCGCTGATCGGCTGACCCTCGCCACGGGCGCGGGGCGGCGCTAACCTGTGCCGCACGGCGGCGACGGCGCCACCGGCACAGCCCGAGGAGGCGCGCCATGCCCCGCATCACCCCCACGCTCTGGTTCGGTCGTGACATCGAGACCGCGGCCGACTTCTACGTCGGCCTGTTCCCGGCGTCACGCGTCACCGACGTCTCGCGCTACCCCGAGGACTTCCCCGACCAGGCCATGGCCGGTCAGGCGTTGGTCGTCGACCTCGAGCTCGACGGCCAGCCGTACCGCCTGCTGAACGGCGGCGACGGCGGCCCGCGGCCCACCGAGGCGACCTCGTTCTCGATCTCGGTCGAGACCCAGGACGAGCTCGACCACTACTGGGACGCGTTCGCCGCCGACGGCGGGCAGGAGGGGCGGTGCGGTTGGGTCACGGACCGCTGGGGGTTCTCCTGGCAGGTCGTCCCCACCGTCATGGACCGCTACCTGGGCGGCCCCGACCCCGAGGGCGCCGCCCGCGCCATGGCCGCGATGATGGGCATGAACAGGCTCGTCATCGCCGACCTGGCGGCTGCCTACGAGGGTGACTGACGCTCTCGCGCGCGCCGCGCCTCCTCGTCACCAGTCGTGGACCGTGCCGTCGGCCAGCCGGTTGTAGGGCAGGTAGGCCTGGGCGTACGGGTACGCGGCCGCAGCCCGTTCGTCCAGTTCGACGCCGATGCCGGGTTGCTCGCCCGGGTGCAGCATGCCGCCCTCGAAGGTGAAGCTCTGCCGGAAGACCTCGTCGGTCCTCGCGCCGTGCTTCATGTACTCCTGGATGCCGAAGTTGTGGATGGCGAGGCCCAGGTGCATCGCGGCGGCCATGCCCACCGGCGAGATGTCGGTCGGCCCGTGCATGCCCGATTTGATCTGGTACTGCGAGGCGTAGTCGAGCACCTTCTTGAGGTGGGTGACGCCGCCCGTGTGCGTCACGGCACTCCGCACGTAGTCGATCAGCTGCTCGCGGATGATCTGCTGGTAGTCCCAGACGGTGTTGAAGATCTCGCCGATCGCCAGCGGGGTCGTCGTGTGCTGGCGGACCAGCCGCAGGGCCTCGGGGTTCTCGGCCGGGGTGACGTCCTCGAGCCAGAACAGGTCGTAGGGCTCGAGGCTCTTGCCGAGCCGGGCCGCCTGGATCGGCGTCATGCGGTGGTGGCCGTCGTGCAGCAGCGGGATCTCGGGGCCGAACTCGTTCCGCACCGCCTCGAAGACGGTGGGCACGTGCCGCAGGTACGACCGGGTGTCCCAGTCCTCCTCGGCCGGCAGGGCGCCGCGCTGCGCGGGCTCGTGGTCGTAGCGCACGCCGCTGTTGGCGTCGAAGGTGGCGTTCGAGGCGATGCCGTAGATCGACGTCAGGCCGGGCACGCCGGTCTGGACGCGGATCGCCTTGTAGCCCTGCTCCTGGTGGTCGCGGACGCTGTCGAAGAGCTCGGGCAGGTCCTTGCCCGAGGCGTGGCCGTAGGTCAGCAGGCCGGTGCGCGACGCGCCGCCGAGCAGTTGGTAGAGGGGCAGTCCGGCGACCTTGGCCTTGATGTCCCACAGCGCGACGTCGACGGCGGCGATCGCGGCCATGGTGACCGGCCCGCGACGCCAGTAGGCGCTGCGGTACAGGAACTGCCAGGTGTCCTCGATGCGGGCGGGGTCGCGCCCGATCAGCAGGGGCACGACGTGCTCGGTCAGGTAGGCGACCACGGCGAGCTCACGACCGTTCAGGGTGGCGTCGCCCAGGCCGGTGACGCCGTCGGAGGTCGTGATCTTCAGCGTCACGAAGTTGCGGTCGGGGCTGGTGACGATGACGTCGGCCTTGTCGATGATCATGCGGTGTCCTCTGGAGCTCGCGTCCGGCTGACATCGATGTCAGCCGGGCTGGTCACTCCACTCTGGTGCATGGGCGAGCGCGAGGCGAGCCCCGGAGGCGCGGGTCACCGCATCTCGAGCGGCACCCCGGTCGTCGGTGCGGGGAACGCCCGCTCGAGCTGCACGAAGGCCTGGTCGTCGAGGTCGATCGCCAGGGCGGCCGCGTTCTCGAGGGTGTGCTCGGCCGTGCCCGCCTTCACGGCGACCATGAGGTCGGGCACGAGCCGGAGCACCCACGCGAGGGCGAGCTGGGCCTGCGAGACGCCGAGGTCGGTCGCCACCTGCGCGAGCACCGGGTGCCCGAGCAGCTCGCCGCCGTCGACGGGGGAGTACGAGGTCAGCGGCACGCCGTGCTCGCGCGCCCAGGGCAGCAGGTCGAACTCGGGTCCGCGGCGGGCCAGGTTGTAGAGCACCTGGTTCGTCTGGACGTTCTCGCCACCGGGCACCGAGAGCAGCTCGTGCAGGTCGTCGGCGTCGAAGTTGCTGACGCCCCAGCCGCCGATCGCGCCCTCGGCGACCAGCGCCTCCAGGGCCTCGACCGTCTCGGCGAGGGGGTGACGTCCGCGCCAGTGCAGCAGGTAGAGGTCGAGGCGGTCGGTGCCCAGTCGCTCGAGGCTGGCGTGACAGGCGTCCACCGTGCCCTGGCGCGAGGCGTTGCTCGGCAGCACCTTGCTCACCAGGAACACCTCGTCGCGACGTCCGGAGATCGCCTCGCCGACGAGCGACTCCGATCGACCGCCGCCGTACATCTCGGCCGTGTCGACCATCGTGAGCCCGGCGTCGATCCCGGCGCGCAGGGCCGCGATCTCGGCCTCACGACGGCGGGGGTCGTCGCCGAGGTTCCAGGTGCCCTGGCCGAGCGCCGGGACGACGCGGCCGTCCGGCAGGGCGACGGCGGGGTTCGTGGGGGTGGCGGGGGTCGTCATGCCGGGGGATGGTAGTCGCCGCTCGGGGCGGCGGGGCCGGGCGCCGTGCCGTCGCCCGGTCGTCTCCTCCCCAGTTCGACGGCCGCCGAGGTCATCCACAGGCCAGCCGGCCGCGTGCCACCGTCGACACCGGGGCCGCCAGCCTAGTCCCATGACGTTCACCGACACCTACCCTCCCGTCCTCGCCCCCCACCCCACAGACGAGCAGCTCGAGGTCTTCGTCCACGAGTTCTGCCTCGAGCCGTCCGACGAACGGGCCCTGCTCTGGATGTACCTCGGGCCCGACGGCGTCCCCGTCGCGCCGCCCGTCGCCCTCGGCGGCCTCCCGGTCGAGCCCGACCGTGACCGGATCGGCACGATCGCGCTCCGCATCGTCGAGGTGGCGGCGTGGGTCGACGCCACGGCCGTCCTCCTCGTGTGGCAGAGCCCCGACGAGTCGCTCTCGGCGTCGTGTGACGACCAGCGGTGGGCCGCGGCGATCCTGTCCGTGATCGAGCCCGGCGACCTGACCGTCCTCCCGCCGATGCGTCGCACCCCGTCCGACGTCCGTCCCCTGCTTCCGGTGGGCTGAGGGGTGCGCGTCCGCGGCAGCTCCGTTCCCGTCGATCCCGATCCCGACCTCCTGCGCCTCCCCGTCCTCGCAGCCGACGCCGACGAGCAGGCCCTGCTCGACCATGCGACCCGGTTGTGCGCCGAGAGGTGCGATCGCGACGTCGTCCACTTCGCCTTCCTCGCCGCCGACGGCCGACAGCTCGCCCCCGCGGGTCGGCTGCACGGCGTTCCGCGCCTGCCTCGTCGGCCCGACGTCGACGAACTCGTCGACCTCTGGCGTCACCAGGGCCTGCGGGTCAGGGCCCGGCAGATGGTCTGCGTCTGGCAGACCGTCGACGACGACCACGTCGACCGGCTCGCCGTCGACGTCTGGGCGTCGGGCATCGCCCGGTCGCTCCGTGCCGGGCCGCTCCGGCTGCGGGCCTTCTGGCACCGCACGCCCTCGGGCTTCACGGTGCCCGACGGGCTCCGCGACCGGGCGGCCGGGGCGGCCCGTGACTAGCGTCGACCGGGTGCCGCATCGACGCGGCACCACCGAGAAAGGTCGTCATGAAGTTCAGGTACCTCGGAAACAGCGGGCTCAAGGTCAGCGAGCTCACCTACGGCAACTGGCTCACCCACGGCTCGCAGGTCGAGAACGACACGGCGACGCGCTGCGTCCGCGCCGCCCTCGACGTCGGCATCAGCTCGTTCGACACCGCCGACGTCTACGCCAACACGCAGGCCGAGACCGTCCTGGGCGAGGCGCTGAAGGGCGAGCGTCGCGAGTCCCTCGAGATCTTCACGAAGGTCTACGGTCCGACCGGCCCGAAGGGGCACAACGACACCGGGCTCAGCCGCAAGCACATCACCGAGTCGATCGACGGGTCGCTGAAGCGTCTCCAGACCGACTACGTCGACCTCTACCAGGCACACCGGTACGACGTCGAGACGCCGCTCGACGAGACGATGGAGACCTTCGCCGACCTGGTCCGCCAGGGCAAGATCCTCTACGTCGGCGTCTCGGAGTGGAACGCCGAGCAGCTCCGCGAGGCGCACGCCCTCGCCCGTGAGCTCAAGATCCAGCTCGTCTCGAACCAGCCGGAGTACTCGCTGCTCTGGCGGGTCATCGAGGACGAGGTGGTCCCCGCCTCCACCGAGCTCGGCATCTCGCAGATCGTCTGGTCGCCCGTCGCCCAGGGCGTGCTGACGGGCAAGTACAAGGTCGGTGCCGAGCTGCCAGAGGGCAGCCGGGCGACCGACCAGAAGGGTGGCGCGGGCATGATCGAGCGCTGGCTGCGCGACGACGTCCTCGACGCCGTGGCCCAGCTCGAACCGATCGCGGCCGACCTGGGGCTGACGCAGGCCCAGCTGTCGTTGGCGTGGGTGCTCGCGAACGAGAACGTCGCGTCGGCCATCATCGGGGCGTCGCGCCCCGAACAGGTCGAGTCGAACGCGAAGGCGTCGGGCGTCACGCTCGAGGCCGACGTCCTCTCGCGCATCGAGTCGATCTTCGAGGGCCTGGCCGAGACCGACCCGCGCAAGACCCAGATGCCGAGCGGCCGCGAGGCCTGACGCCGGCCTCTGACGCGCGACGACGCCCCGCCACGATCTCGTGGCGGGGCGTCGTCGTGTCGTCCCCGGGGTGTCGGGTCAGGCCGCGGGCACCTCGAAGGTGGCCGAGATGACGGCGCGAGCCAGGGTGTGGAAGTGCAGGTTGAAGCCGAGGTACGCCGGGCTTGCGGTCTCGTCGACGCCGATCTTCTCGACGTCGAGGGCGTGCACGGCCACGAAGTACGTGTGCGGACCGTGGCCCTCGGGCGGGGCCGCGCCGACGTAGCGGGCCAGGCCTCCGTCGTTCTTCAGCTGGATCGCGCCCTCGGGCAGGCCGGACCCCTGGTCGTCGCCCGCGCCCGACGGCAACTCGGTCGTGTCCCCTGGCAGGTCGGCCACGGCCCAGTGCCAGAAGCCTGAGCCCGTGGGCGCGTAAGGGTCGTAGATCGTGACGGCGTAGCTCTTGGTGCCCTCGGGTGCTCCGGACCAGCTCAGCTGCGGGCTGGCGTCATCGCCGCCGGGGCCCATGATGCCGCTCACCTGCGGGCGTCGCAGCTCGCCGCCGTCGGTGATGTCGGTGCTCGTGAGCTCGAACTCGGGCACGATGCCGATGATGTCGTAGGGGCGGGTCAGGTTGGCGTCGGCCATGGTTTCTCCTCGTCGGTTGGGGTGGTCGTGGCGGTGCGCCCGCCCCGAGGGGCGGGCGCACCGGTGATCGGGTCAGGCGGCGTCGAGCCGCTGGATCTCGTCGGCCGAGAGCTTGATCGACGTCGCGGTCGCGGAGTTCATGATCGTCTGAGGCCGTGTCGACCCCGGGATGGGGATCACGAGTTCGGACTTCGCGAGCTCCCACGCGAGGGTGAGCACCTGCGGGGTCACCCGTCGGGCGTTGGCGATCTCGGCGAACACGGCGTGCTTGGCGCCGAGCTCACCGGCGTTCGTGATGCCGCCGAGCGGGCTCCACGGCAAGAACGCGATGCCCATCTCGTCGCACAGCGCGAGCTCGACCTCGCTCGACCGGAAGGCGGGCGAGTACTGGTTCTGCACCGAGACGAGCCGGTCGTCGAGGACGTCGTTCGCCTCGCGGATCTGTTCCGGCGTCGCGTTCGAGATGCCCGCCATGCGGATCACGCCTTCGTCGAGCAGCTCGACCAGGGCCCCGATCGAGTCGGCGTAGGGGACGGCGGGGTCCGGCCGGTGGAACTGGTACAGGCCGATGGTCTCGACCCCGAGCCGCTTGGCCGAGGCCTTCGCGGCCTCCTTCAGGTACGCCGGGTCGCCGTTCTGCGCCCACGCACCCGCCTCGGGGCGCAGGTGACCGCCCTTGGTGGCGACGAGCACCTGGTCGGTGTCGGCGTGGTAGCTCTTCAGTGCCTTGGCGATGAGCAACTCGTTGTGGCCGACCTCGTCCTTGCCCGCCTGGTGGTAGGCGTCGGCCGTGTCGATCAGGGTGACGCCCTGTTCGAGCGCGGCGTGGATGGTCGCGATGCCCTGCTTCTCGTCGGGTCGGCCCTCGATCGACAGGGGCATCCCGCCCAAGCCGATGGCACTGACCGTCACGTCTCCGATGGTCCTGGTCTTCATGTCGTCCTCCGGTTCACCACGCGTAGTCCTCGGGCGACGTGTCGTGCCCGGGGAAGATCTCGTCCAGCCGCGCCAGCGCGGCCTCGTCCAGCTCGACGTCGACGGCAGCGACCGCCGACTCCAGTTGTGCCATGGTCCGCGGGCCGGTGATCGGCCCGGTGACGCCCGGCTGGTGCAGCAGCCACGCGAGGGCGACCTCGCCCGGGGCGTGGCCGAGTTCACGCGCGAAGGCCTCGTAGGCCTCGAGCTGCTCACGGTGGGCGGCGACGTAGTCGGCGCTACGTCCCTCGAGGCGACGCGAGCCCTCCTCCGTCTTCTCGATGACGCCACCCAGCAGTCCACCGTTCAGTGGCGACCACGGGATCATGCCGAGACCGTAGTGGCGGGCCGCGGGCAGGGTCTCCCGTTCGACGTCACGCACGATGAGGTTGTAGATCGACTGCTCGCTCACGAGCCCCGTGAAGTGCCGGGCCTTCGCGGCTTCCTGCGCCTGGGCGATGTGCCAGCCCGCGAAGTTGCTGCTGCCGACGTACAGCACCTTGCCCTGCTGCACGGCGACCTCCATGGCCTGCCAGATCTCGTCCCAAGGCGTCTCGCGGTCGACGTGGTGGAACTGGTAGAGGTCGATGTGGTCCGTCTGCAGGCGCGAGAGGCTCGCGTCGAGGGCGCGGCGGATGTTCAGCGCGCTGAGCTTGCCGTCGTTGGGCCAGTCGCCCATGTCGCCGTACAGCTTGGTGGCGAGGACGGTCTTCTCCCGTCGCCCCCCGCCGCGGGCGAACCACCGCCCGATGATCTGCTCGGTGATGCCTTCGCCCTTCTCCCAGCCGTAGACGTTCGCCGTGTCGAAGAAGTTGACGCCGAGCTCGTGGGCCCGGTCCATGATCGCGTGGGAGTCGTCCTCCGTGGTCTGCGGCCCGAAGTTCATCGTGCCGAGCACGGCCCGTGAGACGGACAACCCTGTGCGTCCGAGGTGTGTGTAATCCATGTTCCCTGGTTACCCCCTCCTCCACGGTGTCGCTCACAGGAACGCCCCTTAGCGTCGGGTCCATGACCGAGCAGCCCGAGAGCCCGGACGGCATCCCGCCGACGCCCCCTCACGATCGTGCACCGCATCGCGGGCGCCGGCGACGCGCGCTCCACGAAGCCCATGCCCGCATGCGCCTCCGGCTCGACTCCCGTCCCCGGCTCCGACTGCTCTACAAGGTCGGCGTCGGCGTGCTCGGCGGCCTCGTCGTCGTGGTCGGTCTGATCCTCGTGCCGCTGCCCGGTCCGGGTTGGCTCGTCGTCTTCCTCGGGGTGGCCCTGCTGGGCACCGAGTTCCCGGCGGCGCACCGCATCACGCAGTGGGTGCGTCGCCTCGTCCGCCGGGCACGGCTCCGCTGGCGCGCCTGGCGCGTCGCCCGCTCCGCCCGCCGGGCCACCGCCACGCGACCGGCGGCCACGCCGACGCGGTGATCGGCCGAACCATCCCGGGCCCGGGCACCGACCCGTCGCCCAGGAGGCGTTCGGTAAGGTCGCCGTCGTGACGCCCAGCCCCGCCTCCGCCACGCCCTACGAGGTGCTCGGCGTGCCGTCGACGGCGTCGACCGACGAGCTGCGTCGGGCCTACCGGCGCCTCGCTCGCCAGACCCACCCCGACCTCGGCGGCACGGCCCAGGCGTTCCGCGACCTCCAGCACGCCTGGCAGCAGGTCGGCACGCCCGAGGCCCGCGCCGACTACGACCGCGGCTCGGGCTCGCGCAGCACCGCTCCGTCGGGCAGCGCGCGGTCGGCCGGGTCGAGCGCCCCCGGGTGGTCGCCGCCACCCCGCGAGCCCGCCCGCACCGACTCCAAGCCCAAGGCCCGCGTCCACGGGCACCCGGGAGGCGCGAACCGCGAGCGGTACCTCGGCCTGATGCGCGAGTGGGTCGGTCGGGGCGTTCCCCTCGACGACCCGTACGACGAGCGCCTCGTCCGCACCGCGCCTCCCGAGATCCGCCACGTCCTGGCTGACGCGATGGCCGAGGAGGCCACCGTCGCCGCCGTCACCGAGCTCGGCATCGGGTTCACGATCTGGAGCGACGTCGACGCCGGCGCCGAGGGCAAGCTCGACCACGTCGTGCTCGGCCCGTCCGGGCTGTTCGCGATCCAGTCATCCGACTGGGGCAGCGAGGTGCAGGTGTCCCGCGGCGAGCTCGTCGGTCGGGGCATCCCCGACGACGAGGAGCCCGTGCGCGACCTCACGCGACAGGCCCGCGCCGTCCGTCGCGAGACCCGCGTCTCGTTCACGGCTCAGCTGATCGTCGTGCCGGACGACGACTTCGCGCCCGCCCTCGAGAAGGTCGGGCGTCGGGCCGGGGGCACCTGGGTGCTCCGGCGCTCGTTGTTGCCGCAGGTGCTACGTCACGGGCCCGAACTCGGTGACCGCACGAGCATCTCCGACGTCTTCGAGGTCCGGGCCCGGTTGCAGCAGGCCATCCGCTTCGTCTGACCGGGGCTGGTGCGCGAGCCGCGCAGGGTGCACGCTGGGCGTGACGCCGGCGTCGGTCGGTCGTCCCCGTCCGAGAGAGGGGCACCCCGTGTTCCGTCCGCAGTCCGGCTACTCCGGCTTCAGCGTCGACGACGTGGCCGCGGCCGTCTCGTTCTACCGTGACGTCCTCGGCCTCGAGACCGAGGTCGTCGTCGAGGGTCAGATGGTCCGCCTCCGTCTGCCGGGAGGCGCCGCGTGGGTCTTCGTCTACGGCAAGCCCGACCACGTACCGGCGTCGTACACCGTGCTGAACCTCGTCGTCGACGACCTCGACGCGGCCCTCGACGACCTGGCCGATTCCGGGCTCGAGCCGCAGCACTACGGCGGCCACGCCGACGGACGGGGCGTCCTGCGCGGCCGCAGCGTCGGCATGGGGCCCGACATCGCCTGGTTCACCGATCCGGCCGGCAACGTCTTCTCGGTGCAGCAGCCCTAGGGCTCCGCCCGGGGCGGACCGAGGAGGCGCGGCGCCGGACGCCGGTGGAGGCGCGGCACCCGAGACGGGCAGGACTGGCCCGGCATCGGGTTCCGGGCCAGTCCCAGGTGTTCCTTCGGAGCGCGTCGGCGCATCGGTTGGGTCGGGACGCGACCGGCCGGGCGCTCGAGGCGACCGGCGTCGCGGACGCGAGCACCGCCTCCCGGTCGCTGTGGCAAGCTCGTCCGTGTGAACACGCACGAGCCCGCGGACGGCTGGGTCGAGGCCCCCGACGGGCGCCGGTTCTGGGGCCGCGCCGGGGCCGCGGGGCTGCTCGTCGTCGACGAGGGCGGCCGGGTGCTGCTGCAGCACCGGGCCGACTGGAGCCACTTCGGGGGCACCTGGGGGCTGCCGGGGGGCGCGCGTCACCACGACGAGAGCGCCGTCGAGGGTGCCTTGCGCGAGAGCGGCGAAGAAGCCGCCGTCCCGGGCGACGCGCTGCGGCTGCTCTTCTCGTCCACGCTCGACCTGGGCTTCTGGTCGTACACGACCGTCGTCGCCCGGGCGCTCCGGCCGTTCGAACCGGTCGTCTCCGACCCCGAGAGCATCGCCCTCGGCTGGGTCGCGGCCGACGACGTGGCCGACCTGCCGCTGCACCCGGGGTTCGCGGCGTCCTGGCCGAGGCTCCGCGCCGAACTCGAGAGCGAGGTCCACGTCGTCGTGGACGTCGCCAACGTCCTGGGCTCGCGGCCCGACGGGTGGTGGCGCGACCGCGTCGGTGCCACCGATCGGCTGCTCGCCGTCCTGTCGCGCAGCGCCCGTGCCGGTGTCGCCGCCTCGTCGCTGACGCCGGACGGGGACGAGTCGTCCGCGGGCCGCTCGGCCGCGCCGGCGTCGGCCGCGGGCAGCGACGCCCGTGCCTTCGCGGACGACTCCGCCACCGAGCCGCCGGGGGCGCCGACCTGGCGCTGGCCCACGGTGACCGCGGTCGTCGAAGGCGAGGCCCGCGCGGTCGGCGACGCGTTCGACGCCGTGACCGTCGTCCGAGCCGAGACGGACGGCGACTCGGCCGTGGTGGCCCGGGTGCGGTCTCTCCTCGCGGCGCCGGGCCCCGTGCCCCGCGTGGTCGTCGTGACCGCGGACCAAGCCCTGGCCGACTCGGTCCGTGCCGAGGGAGCAGTCGTCCTCCGCCCCGGGGCGTTCCGGCGCGCGGTCGGACTCGACTGAGACGCACGACGGCCCGTCCCACCGGGGTGGGACGGGCCGTCGTGCGGTCGTGGCCGGGGGATCAGGCGGCGGGGCCGTCGCCCAGCGTGACGGTCGCGGTGTGCGAGGCCCCGGCGGCGTCGGTCCAGGTCACCGAGACCTGGTCTCCCGACTCGTGGGCCTGGATCGCCGCCGTGAGGGCCGACGCGTCGGCGACGGGCGTCCCGTCCACCGCCGTGATGACGTCGCCCGCGACGAGCCCTGCCGACGCCGCGGCGCTTCCCTCGACCGTTCCCGCGATCGTGACGCCGCCCGCAGTGCCCGTGGCCGTGCTCGAGATCTGCGCCCCGAGGAAGGCGGGCAGTCCGATCTGCACGGTCGAGCTGCCCGTGCCCGACTCGATCTGCTTCGCGATCGCGAGGGCGTGGTCGATGGGGATGGCGTACCCGGTGACGGTCGACGACCCCTGGGACGCCGCGGTCACGATGCCCACGACGTCGCCGTCGGCGTCGCGCAGCGGGCCGCCTGAATCACCCGAGACCACGTCCGCGTCCACCTCGATCAGGCCCGAGAGCGACTCGGTGCCCGAGCCGGACTCGCTCTGCACGGTGATCGACTGGTCCGTCGCCCGCACGGTGCCCTGGGCGGTGACGAGGTCACCCGTGCCCTCGGCGTTGCCCGTCGAGTGCACGGCGTCCCCGGTGGCGACGTCGCCCGACGAGTCGAAGCTCACCGGGTCGAGGCCCGTCGCGTCCTGCAGCTTCAGCACGGCCACGTCGTTGGTCGCGTCGGTGCCCACGACGTCGGCCGTGTAGGTCTTCCCCGTCGACTCGACGGTCACCTGGATGCTGGTGGCGCCCTGGACGACGTGGTTGTTGGTCAGGACGAGTCCGCCCGAGGTCAGGATCATGCCCGTGCCCGCCGACTTGTACGAGGCGTCGTAGTTCAGGGTCGAGACGATGGTGACGACGCCGGCCTTCTCGTCGTCGGTCGCCGCGGTGGCGCTGCTCTGGGTCGACGAGCCCTGCGAGGTCGACCCGCCCTGCGACGACCCGCCCTGCGACGACCCGCCCTGCGGCGTCGATCCACCGAACGGCGAGGTCGAGCCGTCCGACCCGCTTCCGGGCTGCGTGAGTTGGGGCAGCAGCTCGAGCGCCTGGCGTTCGCTCGCGGCCTGGGCCGCGGCGGCACCGGCCGTCCGGCCCGCGGCGTAGGCCCCGCCGCCTGCCGCACCCGCGACGATGACGAAGGCCGCGGCCGCCCCGGTGAGGGCCAGCCACTTCTTGGACCGGCGCGGTCCGGCCGGGCCGCCGAAGGCCGGGGGCACCGTTCCCGGGGCGCCGTCACCGGCGCCGCCCGCCGGCGGGGTGACGGACGTGGCGTCGTAGGACTGGTGCGAGTCGTCACCGGCCATCCAGGTCGGTGCGGCCGACACGTATCGCGCGTCGGACGAGCCGGAGACGTGGGGGAGCGTCCGTGCCTCGGCGGGCTGCTCGGGGGTCGACGCGGCGGGGGTCGTGGGCGTCGCGTCGTTCGGGGTGCCGGTCGTGGCGTCGCCGTCTCGGTCGTTCATGGTGTGCCTCCTGTGGCGTGGTGGTGACGATGGGTCCATGGAACGGGGCGATCCCAAGAGATACCTATGACGAGGCCTCGAAGCGGTCGGGAGTCGCATGTGGAGGCGCGGTGAGCGAGATCGAGGCGGCCTCCGCTTTCCGGGGGCTGCCGTCCGGACGAGCCAGCTGCGAAATCGGTTCTCGACGAGGGTCGGAGTTCCGATACGCTGGGACGTCAAAGGAGGTCCACGATGGCAGAGCCCGCCAACCCGGCACCCGGCGAGCAGGACCGCGCTCCCGGCGCCCCTCGCGAGGTCGACACGACCCTCAGCTTCAACGAAGAGTTCCAGGCACAACTGGCCGCTCTCGAGGGCGGCGTGTCCACCGACGAGCGTGACGCCGTCGCCGCACTGCCCTCGGGCTCCGCATTGCTCGTGGTCCGCCGTGGCCCGAACATCGGTGCGCGGTTCCTCCTCGACTCCGACGTCACCGTCGCCGGTCGCCACCCCGACGCCGGCATCTTCCTCGACGACGTCACGGTCAGCCGCAAGCACGCCGAGTTCCGCCGCGAGGGCACCTCGTTCAGCGTGCGCGACCTGGGGTCGTTGAACGGCACGTACTTCGACGGGGTCCGCATCGACGAGGCCCGTCTCGCCGACGGGGCCGAGGTCCAGGTCGGCAAGTTCCGCCTGACGTTCTACGCATCGCGGGTCGATCTCGCGAACCTGGCGATCAAGTAGTCGTGCCCCGCACCGCCGTCGCCCGGTCGTCGCAGACCGGGCCGTCCGACCTGTTGACGATCGGGCAGGTCCTCTCACGGCTCAAGCCCGAGTTCCCCGACCTGTCGAACAGCAAGCTGCGCTTCCTCGAAGAACGCGAGCTGGTCACCCCGGTGCGCACTCCGTCCGGCTACCGCAAGTTCTCCCCGGCGGACGTCGAACGACTCCGCTTCATCCTGGGCCTGCAGCGCGACCACTACCTGCCCCTCAAGGTCATCCGTCAGCACCTGGCCGACCTCGACGCCGGCCGGCCGTCGTCCCTGCCCTCCGGCGCCGCACCCGTCTCGATCGTCACGCACGGACGGCGACTGGGCCGTGACGAGCTGCTGCGCGAGGCCGGTGCTCCGGCCGGCCTCCTCGACGAAGCCGTGTCGGCGTCCCTCCTGCCGGCCTCCGGTCGGTACGGCGACGACTCGGTGACGGTCCTCTCGGCACTGGTCGAGCTCGGCAAGTCCGGCATCGAGCCGCGACACCTGCGCCCGGTCCGCGCGTCGGTCGACCGCGAGCTCGGCCTCATCGAGACGGCCCTGGCGCCGCTCGCGCGGAAGCACGACGCGGCCTCGCGGGCTCGTGTCGCCGAGCTCTCCCGCGAGCTGGCGGCGCAGGTCGACGTGGTCCGATCGGGGCTCGTCCGGTCCGCGCTCGGACGCCTCGACGCCTAGACGCCCACCCTCCGGGCGAATATTCTCGACACGCCGACCCGTCGGAGCGGATGTCGCCCAGGCAGCTCCCCGTTGTGGGTACCGTGAGTCCTGTACAACCATCAACCCGATGTTGAACGTTGAGCTCCGGAAGAAGAACGTGGAAGGCAACAGCATGAGTGAGTCAGGTTCCCCCGAGGAATCCCGCTACGAGCTGGGCCTGCTCTTCACCGACGGCCTGCCCGAACACGACGCCGACAGCGGCTACCGCGGCACGGTCGCGGCCAAGGCGGCCGGCATCAGCTACCGCCAGCTCGACTACTGGGCCCGCACCGAACTCGTCGAGCCCACGATCCGCGGGGCTGCCGGCTCCGGGTCGCAGCGCCTCTACGGGTTCCGCGACATCCTCGTCCTCAAGCTCGTCAAGCGCCTCCTCGACACGGGCATCTCGCTGCAGCAGATCCGCACGGCCGTCAACCAGCTGCGCGAGGCCGGCGTCAACGACCTCGCCCAGACGACGCTGATGAGCGACGGGGCCAGCGTCTACCTGTGCACGTCGGACGACGAGGTCATCGACCTCGTCAGCCGTGGCCAGGGCGTCTTCGGCATCGCCGTCGGCAAGGTGCTGCGCGAGGTCGAGTCGAGCCTGGTCGAGATCGACAGCACCCCCGCCGCCGATCCGTCCGACGAACTCGCGGCGCGGCGCGGCACGCGCGCCAGCTGACACGCGACACCGCGCGTCTCGCGCCCACCGACGACGAAGGCCCCGCACGAGATCGTATGGGGCCTTCGTCGTCGGGCCCCGGGGGCCTTTCGCTCAGCGCGCGGCGGGTTCGGCGTAGTCGCCGATCTTGGCCGTCCGCATGATGCGTTCGAGCAGTTGGTCGAAGTTGCGAGCCATCTCTTGAGCGCTCTCGCCGGGCCAGGCGTGCAACGGCTTCGCCGCCCCCTGGGCCTGCTGCAGCGACGTGCGCTCGGGCAGCTGGGGGGACAGGACGAGGGGGCCGAACATGTCGCGGAGCTCTTTGATGCGGAACTGGTGCTCGAGCGACTGCACCCGAGCCCGGTTGACGATGATGCCCAAGGGCTGGAGGCGCGGCGAGAGGCCGCGACGGATCTCTTCGATGGCGCGCAGGGCCCGGTCGGCGGCGGCCACGCTGAACAGGCCCGGCTCCGTGACGACCGTGACGCGGTCGGACGCGGCCCAGGCCGTGCGGGTGAGGGCGTTGAGCGACGGGGCACAGTCGATCAGCACGAGGTCGTAGTCGGCCTCGACGTTGGCGAGTGCCTCTTCGAGCTTCCAGATGTCACGGATCGAGGGGTGCGGGCCGTCGAAGTTGATGGCCGAGGGGCTGCCGATCATGACGTCGACCGTGCCCTGACGGCCCTTCGTCCACCCGCTCGGGGCGATGGCGGCCCGGACCGTCTTCTCCTTCGGCGAGGCCAGGACGTCGGCCACGTTGAGGTGACCCGAGACCGTGATGTCGAGGCCGGTCGAGACGTCGGATTGGGGGTCGAGGTCGACGACGAGGGTCCGCAGACCCTTGGCGAAGGCGGCCGACGTGAGTCCGAGCGTCACCGTCGTCTTGCCGACGCCCCCTTTGAGAGAGCTGACGCTGAGTACATGCACGACACAGACGATACCTTCACTACTGTTGAATCACCCAACAGCCACGTCGACGCGGCGTGCGACCGCCACCGACGAAAAGAGTCCGCGCGTGTTCTCCAAGATCCTCGTCGCGAACCGCGGGGAGATCGCGATCCGGGCGTTCCGGGCCGCCTACGAACTCGGTGCCCGCACCGTCGCGGTGTACCCCTACGAAGACCGTGGGTCGATGCACCGCCTCAAGGCCGACGAGGCCTACCAGATCGGTGAACGGGGGCACCCCGTGCGGGCGTACCTCGACGTCGCCGAGATCGTCCGGGTCGCGGTCGAGAGTGGCGCCGACGCCATCTACCCGGGCTACGGGTTCCTCAGCGAGAACCCCGAGCTGGCCGAGGCGGCACGGGCCGCCGGCATCACCTTCATCGGGCCGGGCGCCGACGTCCTCGAGATGGCCGGCAACAAGGTCACGGCGAAGGAGCACGCGACGGCGGCCGGGGTGCCGGTCCTGGCGAGCACGCCGGCGAGCCGCGACGTCGACGAGCTCGTCCGGGGGGCCGAGGCGCTCGGGTTCCCCGTGTTCGTCAAGGCGGTCGCCGGGGGCGGTGGTCGAGGCATGCGACGGGTCGACCGTCCCGGCGACCTGCGCGCGTCGCTCGAGGCCGCCATGCGCGAGGCCGACAGTGCCTTCGGCGACCCGACCATGTTCGTCGAGCAGGCGGTGGTCCGCCCCCGCCACATCGAGGTGCAGATCGTGGCCGACGCCACGGGCGAGACGGTGCACCTCTTCGAACGCGACTGCTCGGTGCAGCGCCGCCACCAGAAGGTCGTCGAGATCGCGCCCGCGCCGAACCTCGACGAGGCGACCCGACAGGCCATGTACCGCGACGCCGTGGCGTTCGCCCGATCGATCGGCTACGTCAACGCCGGCACGGTGGAGTTCCTCCTCGACACCGCGGGGGAGCGCGCGGGGCAGCACGTCTTCATCGAGATGAACCCGCGCATCCAGGTCGAGCACACGGTCACCGAAGAGGTCACCGACGTCGACCTCGTGCAGACCCAGATGCGCATCGCTTCCGGGCAGACCCTCGCCGAACTCGGCCTGCGACAGGGCGAGATCCAGCTGCGCGGGGCCGCCCTGCAGTGCCGCATCACCACCGAGGACCCCAACGACGGGTTCCGTCCCGACACGGGCAAGATCACCACGTACCGCAGCCCGGGCGGTGGTGGCATCCGCCTGGACGGCGGGACGATCGACCCCGGCACCCGCATCAGCCCGCACTTCGACTCGATGCTCGCCAAGATGACCGCGCGGGGCCGGGACTTCCCGGCGGCGGTCGCGCGCGCCAAGCGAGGGCTGGCCGAGTTCCGCATCCGGGGGGTCTCGACGAACATCCCGTTCCTCCAGGCCGTGCTCGACGATCCCGCCTTCGCCGCGGGCGACCTCAGCACCTCGTTCATCGACGAACGGCCGGGGCTCTTCCGTACGCACGTGTCGAAGGACCGCGGCACGAAGATCCTCGCCTGGCTCGCCGACGTCACGGTCAACCAGCCCCACGGCCCCGGGGTGCAGACGGTCGACCCCGTCGAGAAGCTGCCGTCCGTCGATCTGTCGAGCGCGCCTCCTCGGGGGTCGCGCCAGCGACTGCTCGAGCTCGGACCGGTGGCCTTCGCGTCCGCCCTGCGGGCCCAGACGGCCCTCGCGGTCACCGACACGACGATGCGGGACGCCCACCAGTCGTTGCTCGCGACCCGGGTGCGCACGACCGACCTCCTCGCGGTCGCGCCCCACGTCGCGCGCACGACGCCCGAGCTGCTGAGCGTCGAGGCCTGGGGCGGGGCGACCTACGACGTCGCGTTGCGGTTCCTCGGCGAAGACCCGTGGCAGCGCCTGGCGGGGCTGCGCCAGGCGTTGCCCAACGTGGCGATCCAGATGCTGTTGCGCGGTCGCAACACCGTCGGCTACACGCCGTACCCGACCGCGGTGACCGAGGCGTTCGTCCACGAGGCGGCGGACCAGGGGGTCGACGTCTTCCGGGTCTTCGACGCGCTCAACGACGTGTCGCAGATGCGTCCGGCCATCGACGCCGTCCTCGCCACGGGCACCACGGTCGCCGAGGTCGCCCTCTGCTACACCGCCGACCTGCTCGACCCGGCCGAAGACCTCTACACGCTCGACTACTACCTGCGACTGGCCGAGCAGATCGTCGAGGCCGGTGCCCACGTGCTCGCCGTGAAAGACATGGCGGGCCTGCTGCGCGCCGGGGCGGCGGAACGCCTGGTCGGCGCCCTGCGCGAGAACTTCGACCTGCCGGTCCACGTGCACACCCACGACACCGCCGGCGGCCAGCTCGCCACCCTGCTCGCCGCGTCCCGTGCCGGTGCCGACGCCGTCGACGTCGCCAGCGCCCCGATGGCCGGGACGACCAGCCAACCCAGCGCGTCGGCCCTCGTCGCCGCCCTGGCGCACACGGAGCGCGACACCGGGTTGTCCCTCGAAGCGGTCTGCGACCTCGAGCCGTACTGGGAAGCCGTCCGCAAGGTCTACGCGCCCTTCGAGTCGGGGCTGTCCGGTCCGACGGGTCGCGTGTACCGGCACGAGATCCCCGGCGGGCAGCTGTCGAACCTCCGCCAGCAGGCGATCGCCCTGGGGCTCGGCGACCGTTTCGAGGCCGTCGAGGACTGGTACGCCGCCGCCAACCGCATCCTCGGGCGACCGACGAAGGTCACCCCGTCGTCGAAGGTCGTGGGCGACCTGGCCCTGCAGATGGCCGCCGCCGACGTCGACCCGGCCGACTTCGAGGCCGATCCCGCGCGCTACGACATCCCCGACTCGGTGGTCGGCTTCCTCGCCGGTGAGCTCGGCGACCTGCCCGGCGGATGGCCCGAGCCGTTCCGCAGCAAGGTGCTCGAGGGGCGCACGGTCGACATCGGGGTCACGCCCGTGTCCGACGTCGACGCGACGGCCCTCACCAGACCGGGGCCGGAGCGGCGGGCGACCCTCAACCGACTGCTCTTCCCCGGGCCCACGGCCCAGTTCGACCAGGTCCGCGAGACCTACGGCGACCTCTCGGTCGTGTCGACGGCCGACTACCTCTACGGCCTGCGGCCGGGGCACGAGCACGTCGTGCCGGTGTCACGCGGGGTCGACCTCGTCGTCGGCCTCGAGGCCATCGGCGAGGCCGACGAGAAGGGCGTCCGCACCGTGATGACCACCCTCAACGGGCAGCTCCGCCCGGTCTTCGTCCGCGACCGCGGCATCGACGTGCAGGTGACGGCGGCCGAGAAAGCCGATCGCACCGTCCCGGGTCAGGTGGCGGCACCGTTCTCGGGGGTCGTCACCCTCAAGGTGGCGGTGGGCGACCGGGTCCGCCCCGGCGAACCGGTCGCGACCATCGAGGCCATGAAGATGGAGGCGGCGATCACGTCTCCCGTCGCGGGCGTCGTGACCCGCCTCGCCGTCCCCGTCACACAGCAGGTCGAGGCGAACGACCTGCTCGTCGTCGTCGAGTAGGCGTCGGGCGCCACCCGGCGACGGGGGCGTCCTCCGCGCGCCCGGTCGCTCGACCACGACACCACCGCACGAACCCGCAAGCCATCACCACCACACCAGAGACACCCCAGGAGGCGCGCCGTGAGCGTGAGAACCATCCGCCTGTTCGGCGACCCCGTCCTTCGATCGGCATCCGACCCCGTCACCGTCGGCGATCCGCGCCTCGCGTCCCTCGTCGAGGACCTGCTCGACACGGTGCGCGAGCCCGGCCGTGCGGGCGTGGCCGCCGCACAGATCGGGGTGTCGCTCCGGGCCTTCAGCTACAACGTCGACGGGCAGGTGGGGTACGTGTTGAACCCCGTCGTCGTCGAGGTGTCGGGTGAGAAGACGCTCGTGGACGAGGGTTGCCTGTCGGTGCCCGGGTTCTGGTTCCCCACGCCACGCTACGAGTACGCCCGGGTCGAAGGGGTCGACCTCGCGGGCGAGAAGGTCGTGCTCGAGGGGACGGGCCTCATGGCCCAGGCCCTGCAGCACGAGACCGACCACCTCGACGGCACGCTCTACGTGCTCACCCTCGAGCCCGAGACCAAGCGCGAGGCCATGCGCGAGATCCGCGCCGCCGACTGGTGGCGGGCCTGATCAGCGTTCTCGCCCCGTGACCGTGCGGACGGACTCGGTGTCGGGGTGCGCCGTGTAGATGTCCGCGATCTGCTGGGCGAAGTCCTCGAGCACCACGGAGCGCTTGACGCTCATCTTGGGCGTCAGATGGCCGCCGGCCTCGGTGAGCTCGACGGGCAGGATCTCGAACTTGCGGATCGACTCGGCCCGCGAGACGGTGGTGTTCGCCGCGTCGACGGCGCGCTGGATCTCGGCGCGCACCTTCGGATGCGACGCGGCCTCGGCCAAGGGCATGTCGGCCGCCTCGCCCGCGTTGTTCAACCAGACGGGCAGCATCTCGGAGTCGAGGGTGACGAGGGCGGCGATGAACGGCCGCTGGTCGCCGACCACGACGACCTGCCCGACGAGCGGGTTGGCCCGGATGGGGTCCTCGAGCACGGCAGGAGCGACGTTCTTGCCGCCGGCCGTGACGATGATCTCTTTCTTGCGACCGGTGATGGTGAGGTAGCCGTCGGCGTCGAGCGCGCCCAGATCGCCGGTGCGGAACCATCCGTCGTCCATGACCTCGGCCGTCGCCGCGTCCGCCTTCCAGTACCCGGCGAAGACGTTGACGCCCTGGACGAGCACCTCTCCGTCGTCTGCGATGCGGATGCCCACCCCGGGCAGCGCCGGGCCGACGGTGCCGATCTTGAACTTCGAGACCAAGTTGACGGCCGCGGGGGCCGTGGTCTCGGTGAGCCCGTAGCCCTCGAGGATGCGGATGTCGAGGCTGCGGAAGAAATGGCCGAGTCTCGTGCCGAGCGGTGCCGAACCCGAGACGGCGTAGCGGATGTTGCCACCCATGGCCTTCTTGAGCTTGCCGTAGACGAGCCGGTCGAACAGGGCGAAGCGCAGCTTCAGCCCGAGGGGCACCGTGCCCTCGTCCAGTGCACGGCTGTGGGCGATCGCGACGGCGACGGCCTGCCGGAAGATGCTGCCCTTGCCTCCGGCCTCGGCCTTCTGCTCGGCCGAGTTGTAGACCTTCTCGAACACGCGGGGGACCGCGAGCAAGAAGCTGGGCTTGAACGACGCCAGCGACGGCAGGAGCTGCTTCGTGTCGGCCTGGTGGCCGACCTTCACCCCGGCGTGGACCGACATCACCGCGATGAAGCGGGCGAACACGTGGGCCGTCGTGACGAACAGGAGGGTCGACGACCCGGGCGCGACGACGTCGCTCATGGCGACCGCGGCGTTGCGACTGGTCTCGACGAAGTTGGCGTGCGTCAGGACACAGCCCTTGGGCCGCCCCGTGGTGCCGGACGTGTAGATGATGGTGGCGACGTCGTCGCCGACTGCGAGGCGGCGACGTCGTTCGAGCTCGTCGTCCGACACGTCGACCCCCGACGCGGCGAGCTTGTCGAGGTCGCCGAGGTCGACCTGCCAGACGCGGGTCACGGCGGGCAGCTCGGGGTGCACCTCGTCGAACCGCGAGAAGTGGTCGGCGGTCTCGACGATGACGGCCACGGCCTCGGAGTCGCTGAGGTTCCAGTGCACCTGCGCGGGCGAGGACGTCTCGTAGACGGGGACGAGCAGCGCGCCGGCGAACCAGGTGGCGAAGTCGATCAGGGTCCACTCGTAGCGCGTGCGGCACATGAGGCCGATCTTGTCGCCGGGTTCGACGCCCGAGGCGACGAGCCCCTTCGCCAGCGCCCGCACCTGCGTGAGGAACTCGGCGGCCGTGATGTCGCGCCACCCACCGGTGCCGTCGGGCACCGAGAAGAGCGGTTCGTCGGGCGTGGCCGCGGCCCGGGCCAGCAGGAGGTCGGTCGCGTTGGCGGACGGGTCGGCAGGGACGACGGGTGGGACGATGTGTTCGTTCACGGCAGCTCCTTCGGTACCGAACGATGGTCGTCCAACCCTAACGTGACCTCGCCGGAGACGATGCCCGAGGTGACGGGTCGTCGAGGATAGACTCGATCTTCGTGCAGGCAATCGGAATCGACATCGGCGGGACGAAGATCGCGGGCGGGGTGGTCACCGAATTCGGTGAGATCGTCGACGAAGAGCGCGTCGCGACGCCGGCCGGCGACGCCGGGGCGATCGTCGACGCTGTCGTCGACATGATCACCTCGCTGCAGTCGCGTCACTCCGACGTCGTCGCAGCGGGGGTCGCGGCTCCGGGGTTCATCGACGCCGCCCAGTCGACCGTCTACTACACGCCGAACATCGCGTGGCGGAACGAGCCGCTCCGGGCACGACTCTCCGAACGGCTCGACCTCCACATCACGATCGACAACGACGCGAACGCCGCGGGGTGGGCCGAGTTCCGCTTCGGCGCCGGCCGTCTCGCGAGCGACATGACCATGCTGACCATCGGCACCGGCGTCGGGGGCGCGATCGTCGCCCAGGACCGCCTCCTGCGCGGTGGCTTCGGCACCGGTGGCGAGCTCGGCCACATGCGCATCGTCCCCGACGGCCTGCCCTGCGGGTGCGGCGCCCGAGGGTGCATCGAGCAGTACGGTTCGGGCCGCGCCCTGCTGCGCATCGCGGGCGAGGTCGCCGACGAGGGTGGGGCCGGTCGCGCCCTGGCCGACCTCCGGGCCGAGACGGGTCAGCTCTCGGGGCACGACGTGAGCCTCCTCCTCCAGTCCGGCGACCCGGGCGCCGTCGAGGCCCTCCGACGCCTCGGCACCTGGCTGGGCCAGGCCGCCGCGTCCCTGAGCGCGATCCTCGATCCGCAGGTCTTCGTCTTCGGTGGGGGCGTGGCCCAGTCGGGCGAACTGCTCCTCGCGCCGGTTCGTGCGGCGTACCTCGAGCACCTCCCGGCGCGGGGCTACCACCCTGAGCCCGAGTTCGTGATCGCCGAGCTCGTGAACGACGCGGGGGTCGTCGGGGCGGCCGACCTCGCCCGCCTCCACGCGTCCGACCGCTAGACTCCCGACGCCCCGACGAGAGGAGCACCGATGCTCTACTGGTTCCTGAAGACGATGGTCGCGAGTCCGCTCGTGCTGTCGATCTTCCGTCCGTGGGTCAGCGGTCGCGAGCACGTCCCCGAGTCCGGAGCCGTGATCTTCGCCAGCAACCACCTGTCCTTCGTCGACTCGATCTTCCTGCCGCTCGCACTCGACCGGCGCATCTCGTTCCTGGCCAAGAGCGACTACTTCACCGGCAAGGGGCTCAAGGGCTGGGCCAGCCGCCTCTTCTTCACGGCCACGGGTCAGCTCTCGATCGACCGTTCGGGCGGCAAGGCGTCCGAAGCGTCGCTCGCGACGGGTCTGTCGGTGCTCCGCCGGGGCGAGCAGCTCGGAATCTACCCCGAGGGCACCCGCAGCCCCGACGGCAAGCTGTACCGAGGGCGCACGGGGGTGGCCCGCATGATCCTCGAGGGGCACGTCCCCGTCATCCCCGTGGCCATGATCGGCACCGAGAAGGTCATGAAGACCGGCACCAAGATCCCCCGCCTGCACCGGGTGGGCATCGTCTTCGGAGAACCCCTCGACTTCAGCCGCTTCGAGGGCATGGAGGGCGACCGGTTCATCCTGAGGTCGATCACCGACGAGATCATGTACGAGCTCAACGCGCTCAGCGGCCAGCAGTACAGCGACGTCTACGCGACCAGCGTCAAAGAGAAGCGCCCCACCCTTTCACGGTAGGCTCGCCTGTCGAGGTCGTTCGGCCTCGAGACCGTCAACTGGCAAGGAAGACCGTGGCCCAGCTCACCGAACCGTTCGTCGTCACCGATCCCGACGTGATCGACGGTCTCGACCATTGGCGCACGCTCCCCATCAAGCAACAGCCCACCTGGCACGACGGTGCGGCCGTCGAGGCCGCATCGGCCGAGCTGTCCACCCTGCCGCCGCTGGTCTTCGCGGGCGAGGTCGACACCCTGCGCGAGCGCCTCGCGTCGGCTGCCCGAGGTGAGGCCTTCCTGCTCCAGGGCGGTGACTGCGCCGAGACCTTCGCCGGAGCGACGGCCGACCAGATCCGCGACCGGGTCAAGACCATCCTGCAGATGGCGGTCGTCCTGACCTACGGCGCGTCCGTGCCGGTCATCAAGATGGGTCGCATGGCGGGCCAGTTCGCCAAGCCGCGGTCGAGCGACACCGAGACCCGCGACGGGGTCACGCTGCCGGCGTACCGCGGCGACATCGTGAACGGCTACGACTTCACGCCCGAGTCCCGTCGGGCGGACGCCTCGCGGCTGGTGAAGGGTTACCACACCTCCGCTTCGACCATCAACCTCATCCGCGCCTTCACGCAGGGTGGCTTCGCCGACCTCCGCCAGGTCCACAGCTGGAACAAGGGCTTCGCCAGCAACCCGGCGAACGCCCAGTACGAACACCTCGCCCGCGAGATCGACAAGGCGATCCGCTTCATGGAGGCGGCGGGCGCCGACTTCGACGAACTCAAGCGCGTCGAGTTCTACACGAGCCACGAGGGGCTGCTCATGGACTACGAGCGCCCCCTCACCCGCATCGACTCGCGCACGGGCACGCCGTACGTGCTCTCGTCCCACTTCGTCTGGATCGGTGAGCGCACGCGAGAACTCGACGGTGCCCACGTCGACTTCCTGTCCCGGGTGCGCAACCCGATCGGTGTGAAGCTCGGCCCGACGACGACGCCCGACGACATGCTGCGCCTGATCGACAAGCTCGACCCCGAGCGCGAGCCCGGGCGTCTGACCTTCATCACGCGCATGGGAGCAGGCAAGATCCGCGACGCCCTGCCTCCCCTCCTCGAGGCCATCAAGGGCGCGGACGCGACGCCTCTCTGGGTCAGCGACCCCATGCACGGCAACGGCCTGACGACCCCCACCGGCTACAAGACGCGCCGGTTCGAAGAGATCATGGACGAGGTGAAGGGCTTCTTCGAGGCCCACCGTGCCGCGGGGACCCACCCGGGCGGCATCCACATCGAACTGACCGGTGACGACGTCACCGAGTGCCTGGGTGGCTCCGAGCACATCGACGAGGCGACGCTCGCCACGCGGTACGAGTCGCTCTGCGACCCGCGTCTGAACCACATGCAGTCGCTCGAACTGGCCTTCCTCGTCTCCGAAGAACTGGCCGCCGACTAGTCGCCTCCTCATGACGAAGGCCCCGCGACCATCGGTCGCGGGGCCTTCGTCATGACCAGGGGCCGTCGGCTCGTCGGTGCCGTCGCAGGTCATTCCACCCGGTACGTCAAGCCGATGGTCGCCCCCTTGGTGGCGGTCAGGCCGGCCTCGGGGTTGCTCGCGGTGACGGGCAGGCGCGCCTCCCAGTCGTAGAACGCGCAGGTGAACGCCGTGCACCGGGGGTAGCTCACCCTGAATCCGAGACCCTGGAGCTGTGCCGTCGCGGCGTCGATCGTCTTGCCCCGGACGTCGGGGATCTCGATGGGCGGCGGCCCCTTGGACACCACGAGGTTCACGGTGTCGCCTTGGTGGAGGGGCCCTTCGGCCTGCTGCTCGTAGCGGATGACCTCACCGGCGGCGACGCCGTCGCTGAACTCGGTGCCGCTCTCGACGCCCGTCAGCTGGACCTCGGTGAGGGCGCCCTGGGCATCCGCGACGGACAGGCCCGCCACGTCGGGGACGGGGCCGAGCGAGACCGTGAGGGTCACCGGCTGCTGCTCGCCGTACTGGGCGGCCGAAGCGAGGTCGACCGCGGCGCCCGAGCCGTCCACGCCGCTGACGGCGAGGACCGTGCCGGCCGCCGCCTCGTCGAACTGGCTCGAGCTCGGTTCGAGCGTGAAGTCGGAGAGGGCGTCGGCCGCTGCCGACTCGGTCTCGCCGACCACGGCCGGCACCGACAACTGGCGAGGTCCCTGCGACACCACCAGGGTGATCGTCGAGCCCTTCTGCACCCGGGTCGAGGCGTCGGGGTCGGTGCGGGAGACCTGGCCGGAGGGGATCACCGGTGAGAAGTCCGACTGCGGGTCGGCGGCCACGACGAAGCCCGCCGACGTCAGGGCGGCCGAGGCCGCCGCCGGGTCCTGACCCGAGACGTCGGGGACCGAGGCCTGGGCGCCGGGACCCGAACCGAACCACCAGCCGACTCCACCGGCGAGGAGCGCGACCACGACGACGAGGGCCATCAGGACGCGACCGCGCCGCCGACGCCGATCGGAGAGGTCGCCGAGGGTCGCGGCGGCGTCGCCGGTCTCGGCCTGGACGGGACCGGTCCGGTGACGAGCCCTGGGCAGCACCTGAGTCTCACCCGTCGGGCCGGTGGGGAAGGCCGACGTCATGGCGGCCGCCGGCAGCACCATCGTCCGGTTGGCCGGCGGGCCAGAGGGGTCGGCCAGGACCCGCTGCACGTCGACGAGTTGGTCGAGCAGGGCCCGGGCGTCGCGAGGGCGCTGCTCGGGGTCTCGTGCCGTCGCCCAGAGGACGAGCTCGTCCAGCTCGACGGGCACGCGGGGATTCGCCGTGCTGGGCGTCGGGACGGTGTCGTTCGCGTGCTGGTACGCGATCTGCATGGGCTGATCGCCCTTGTACGGCTGCTCACCCGTGAGCATCTCGTACATCATGATGCCGAGGGCATAGATGTCGCTGCGGGTGTCGGCGATGCCCCGGGTCACGAGTTCGGGGGAGAGGTACGCGATGGTGCCGAGCAGCGCGGCCCCCGTGGCCGTGTTGGCCGTGGCGGCGCGGGCCAGGCCGAAATCGCCGATCTTGATGCGGCCGTCGTCGGCGAGCAGCACGTTCTCGGGCTTGAGGTCGCGGTGCACGATGCCGGCCCGGTGCGCCGCCGCGAGGCCGGAGAGCACGGCCTCGAGGATGTCCATCGCCTGCTCGGGCGTCAGCACCTTGTGGTCCTGCAGCAGCTCGCGCAGGGTGATGCCGGGCAGGTACTCCATCACCAGGTAGGCCGAGTCGTCGTCCTGCCCCTGGTCGAAGACGTTGACGACGTTCGGGTGGGCGAGCCGGGCGGCCGAGCGTGCCTCTTGGATGAAGCGTTCCTTGAACGAGGCGTCGTCGGCGAGGTGGCCGTGCATGATCTTGATGGCCACGCGACGTTCGAGCCGGAGGTCGGTCGCCAGGTAGACGGTGGCCATGCCCCCGCGGGCGATGCGCGAACGGACCTCGTAGCGACCCTCGATGAGACGGCCGATCATCGGGTCAGTCTGGTTCACGCTCACCCACGCGATTTTACGGACCCGCGGCCTCGCCGGGGTCCCAACTCACCGCTCGGCGACAAACCGCACCCCTGCGTGTCGTCGACGGGTCAGCCGAGCGTCGCCAGCCAGGTGGTGGCCGGAGCCTCCCACTTGGCGTACGCGTCGGGGAAGGCCGAGTACTGGACGGCCTGGGCGGCCGTCGTGAGCGACATCGACTGCCAGCCCCTCACGTCGAGCAGGCCTCGGGTCTTGCCCGGGTTCGGGTTGCTCGCCCCGCCGAAGAACAGCTTCGTGGCGTGCACCGGGTCACGCAGCTGGGCAGGGGTGCCCCAGCCGGTGCTCGGCCGCTGCTGGAACAGGCCGAGGGAGTCCCGGTCGCCGTGGTCCAGGTTGCGGAGGCTGCTCTCTTGCGCGGCCGCCGCCAGCGCGATGACGATGGCTCGGTCGCCGACGCCGAGCTGGCGTCCCACGGCGATGACGGTGCGGGCGTTCGCGGCCTGCTCGGCGGTCAGGGTCGCGCTCACCACGAGGGGAGCGGCCGACGTCGACGCCACCACGGTCGTGGCCGTCGGGGCCGAGGCGCCCGGCAGCGTGAGGGTCTTGCCGGCGTAGATGGTGCTGGTGAACGACAGTCCGTTCGCGGCGAGGAGCGCCTTGACGCTCGTGCCCGACTTGGAGGCGATGGACGCGATGGTGTCGCCGCGCTGGATCACGTAGCTGCCGACCGCGGGGCCGGCCGAGGGAGCAGGCGTCGAGGAGGCGGCCGCCGACGACCCCGAGGGCACGGACAACGTCTGGCCGGGGTAGATGATGCTCGACAGGCCCAGCCCGTTCGCCTGGAGGAGCGCGCTCGTCGTCACGCCGTGGGCCCGGGCGATCGAACTCAGCGTGTCGCCGCGGACGATCACGTACCGGCCACCCGTGGCCTTGGTCGGGGCCGGTGCGGGCGACGCCTTGCTCGCGCTGCTGGCCGAGGCGCTGAGGCTGAGGGTCTGACCGGGGAAGATCGTGGACTTCCAGCTGAGTCCGTTGAGCGCGAGCACCGAGGCGGTGCTCAGGCCGAACGAGCCGGCGATGCTCGCGACCGTGTCGCCGGAGGCCACCGTGTAGGTCGCGGGTGCGGCCGCGAACACGGTGGCCGAGCTGCCGGCGGTCTCGACCGTGGTCGCCGACCTCTGCTCGGGAGCCGACAGTCGGGGCGGCAGCGCGGGGCGTGGTGACGCGTCCGGCTTCTTGGCGGGAGCGTGGTCGAGGGCGAAGACGGGGCCCGTGACCCCCATGCTCAGGGCCATCGAGCCCGCGACGACGATGGGGACCGTGTTCAGCATCGACCGGGCCATGCGGGAGAGCGGGGTGCGCTCGTCGGGGCTGCGCAGGGTGCCGAAGGCACTGGTCGACCGGACGCCGTCGGCCGTCGCGGTCTCGGGGTCGGGGCGGACGGAACTGACGTCGTTCATGGGCTGATCCTCGGTTCGGGGGCGGGGACACGGTCGCTGGGTGATCGGGGAGCCGCGGTGCCACGTCGTCCCAAGTTGGCACAGGACCATATTCAAGTCAATCAACGGGGCGCATGTTGCGGATGTGACGTGGACCGGGGGAGTCACCTGAGGAGGCGCGGCGAGGGTCGCGAACCCGTGGCAAGGTTGTCGCGTGACCGATCTCTCTCAACGTCCCTGGTTCGCCGACACCGAATGGCTGACCGTGCCCGACCTCGTCGAGCGTCTCGGCCTCGGGGTGAGCCGCGTCCGTCGACTGCTCGAGGAGCACGTGCTCGTCGGCACCCGGGTCGACGGCGTCACGAAGGTGCCGGCGGTCTTCCTCGACGGCTCCGAGCCGCGTCACGACCTGCGCGGCACCCTGACCGTCCTCGCCGACAACGGCTTCGACGACGACGAGGCGCTCGACTGGATGCTGTCGCACGACGATGCGCTGGGCACGAGCCCCGTCGCCGCCCTCCAGGCGGGTCGGAAGGCCGAGGTCCGCCGGATCGCCCAGAGCCTCCTCTGAGAGGTCGGAGCCTCCTCTAGGAGGTGCGGCGCGTGACGGTCTCGGCCAGTCGCGTCAGCTGCGTCCTCGCCGACGGAGCCAGCCCCGACCGTTCGAGGGCGTGGACGGCGCGTTCGACCTGGTCGGTGATCGTCTGCTCGACTGCGTCGACGGCTCCGCTGTCGCGAAGCGTCGCCTGCAGCATGCTGATCTGGTCGTCGTCGAGCTCGGGGTCGCCGAGGAGTTCGTCGAGCAGTCGGACGGCGCCGGGGGGCAGGGCACGCCGAGCGGTCGCGACCAGGACCGTGCGCTTGCCCTCGCGGAGGTCGTCGCCGGCGGGTTTGCCCGTGACGGACGGGTCCCCGAAGACCCCGAGGAGGTCGTCGCGCAACTGGTAGGCGATGCCGAGGGGGAGTCCGAAGTGGCGCAGCGACTCGAGGGCCGACGAGTCGCCGCCGGCCATGGCGGCACCGACCGTGAGGGGGGCCTCGACGCTGTACTTGGCCGACTTGTAGACGATGACCCGTTGCGCCCGGGGCAACAGTCGGAGTTCGTCGACCGTGCGCCACGCGTTCTCCTCGAGGATGTCGAGGTACTGGCCCACCGTCACCTCGGTGCGCATGCGGTTCAACTCGGCCCGGGCGGCCCGTGCGGCGTCGCGCGAGGGGAGCGAGTCGAGCGCGTCGCTGAGCAACTCGTCGCTCCAGGCCAGCAACAGGTCTCCCATCAGGAGGGCGCCCGACCGCCCGAAGGCCTCGGGCGATCCGAGCCAGCCGCCGTCGCGGTGCAGGCCCTCGAACCGCCGGTGGGCTGCGGGCAGGCCACGGCGCGTGTCGGAGTTGTCCATGATGTCGTCGTGGACGAGCGCCGCGGCGTGGAAGAACTCGAGCCCGGCGGAAGCCGTCATGACGGCGTCGATCTCGCGCTCGTCGCGGGCCTCGCCGAGGGGGTCGAAGCCGGTGTCGAGTCCGGCCACGGACTGCCAGCCCCAGTAGCAGAAGAGCGCCCGGAACCGCTTGCCGCCACGGAGCAGATCGCTCGAGTACGACGCGAAAGAATCGAGGTCGGGAGCGATGCCCGCGAGGGCCGGTCGCTGCCGGTCCAGGAAGCGATCGATGCGCTCTTGAACGACGTCCACTAACCGCGTACTCTCAGCCACGCTGCCTAGCCTAGCGATAGCTGGCGGGCATACACTCGCAGCTACTCATCGCGTCGATCCCGAGGCTCTCGCCTCGCGCTTGAGAGCCCGTGCTCGAAGGGAACACCAAGATGCCACTTTCCGAACAGGAGCAGCGGCTCCTCGAAGAGATGGAGCGGAGTCTCTACAACAACGACTCCGACTTCGTGGCGACGGTCGGCAACCACGGTGGCCGACCCAACTACACGCTCGTCGTCGTCGGCGTCCTCGGGGCGCTCGTCGGCATCGCCGTCATCGTCGCCGGCGTCATCTTCCGTCAGCCGCTCGTCGGGGTGGCGGGCTTCATCGTGATGCTCGCCGGGGCACTCTTCGCGATCGCACCGCCGAAGCGAAAGGGCTCCGCGTCGTCCTCGATGCCGTCCGCTCCCCGCTCCTCCACCTCGCGTCCCGCGAACCCCGCCAAGGGTGGTCTGATGGACCGCCTCAACGACCGGTGGGACCGACGTCAAGACGGCGACGGACGCGACTCGTAGCCAGCCGGCACCACCACCACGACCTCAGGGGTCGGCCTTCGGGCCGGCCCCTTTTTTCGTGCGCCGGGGACGCCGACGGTGGCCTCGACACGCGAGTGGCGCCTCCGTGGGTGCAGTCGACCTCCACCTTCCTCCACCCCCGTGACCCCCGAACTGGAGCCGATCCCACGGTCGACACGGTCGTCGGGTCGCGGCGTTTCGTTGATCGGTGGTGCGTTGTGGAGTAAAGTGGAGGAACGGGCCACAGAGGGGCGCGGGGGCGAGGGGAGACGGGCGCATGTTCCTCGGCACCCATTCGCCCAAACTCGACGAGAAAGGGCGCATCATCCTCCCCGCGAAATTCCGTGACGAACTGGCCTCCGGCCTCGTCATGACCCGTGGGCAAGAACGCTGCGTCTACGTCTTCAGTCGGCACGAGTTCGAAGACATGCACTCGCGCATCCGCCAGGCTCCGGTCACCAGCAAGCAGACCCGTGACTACATGCGCCTGTTCCTCTCGGGTGCCAGCGACGAGATCCCCGACAAGCAGCACCGGGTGACGATCCCGGCCACCCTGCGCGAGTACGCGGGCCTCGGTCGCGAGCTCACCGTGATCGGCGCGGGCAACCGAGCCGAGATCTGGGCCACCGACGCGTGGAACACCTACTACGAGGCCCAGGAGGCCGACTTCGCCAACACCACCGAGGAGGTGATCCCCGGGCTCTTGTGACCCGTGGGCCCCGACCCTCAGCCGTCAGCCCTGGCGCACCTTCCCCGGTGCCAGGTCCCGACGGATGGGGATCAGGGTCGACGAGCACAGCCCGTGTCGTCATGGCCGAACAGATCCACACCCCCGTCCTCCTCGACCGGACCCTGGAGCTCCTCACCCCGGCGATCTCCCGCCCCGGCGCCGTGGTCGTCGACTGCACCCTCGGCATGGGCGGTCACAGCGAGGCGATGCTCCAGGCGTTCCCCGAGCTCACCGTCGTCGGGCTCGACCGCGACACCGAAGCCCTGGCCCTCGCCGGTGCCCGGCTCGCACCGTTCGGCGACCGCGCCCGTCTCGTGCACACCACCTACGACGGCATCGCCGAGGCCCTGGACGGCCTCGGCCTCGACACCGTCGACGGGGTGTTGTTCGACCTCGGGGTCTCGTCGCTCCAGCTCGACCGGGTCGAGCGCGGCTTCTCGTACTCGAAGGACGCGCCGCTCGACATGCGCATGGACCCGACGTCGCCCGTCACGGCCGAACGCGTCCTCGCCGAGTACCCCGAGTCCGAACTGCGGCGCATCTTCTACCAGTACGGCGAAGAGAAGCTGGCGCCCCGCTACGCCCGGCGCATCGTCGAGCACCGTGCCGACTCTCCCCTCACCCGCAGCGGGGAGCTCGTCGACCTGCTGATCGCCGCGACGCCGATGGCCCTGCAACGCGCCGGCCACCCCGCCAAGCGCGTGTTCCAGGCGTTGCGCATCGAGGTCAACGGTGAACTCGCCTCACTCGAGGCCGCCGTCCCCGTGGCCCTCGACCGGCTCGCCGTCGAGGGCCGGATCGTCGTCCTCGCCTACCAGTCCCTGGAAGACCGCTTCGTCAAGCGTGAGCTGGCGGCACGGACGACGTCCACCGCGCCCCAGGGGCTTCCGGTCGAGCTGCCGGAGCACCGTCCCGACTTCCGCCTCCTCGTGCGGGGTGCCGAACTGGCCTCCGACGCCGAGCGCGATCTCAACCCCCGAGCCAAGCCCGTGCGACTGCGAGCCGCCGAACGAATCCGGAGAACAGCATGAGCAGCAACCTGGCCATCGCGACCCCGTCGACCCGTCCGCAGCCCTCGTCCTCGCCCGCCGCGCGGCCGGTCGAGATCGTCACGAGCCGTGAGCAGCGACGCGCGCGGCCGAAGATCGCGTACGCCCTCATCGCCACCGCGGCGCTCTTCGTCCTGTTGCTCGCGCAACTCGCCATCAGCATCGCCCTGAGCGACGGCGCCTACAAGATCTCCGACCTGCAGGCTGCGAAGACCGAGCTCGTCCGTGACCAGCAGAAGTTCAGCGAGCAACGAGACGTGCTGTCGTCGCCGCAGAACCTCGCCGCCAACGCCGACGAACTCGGGATGGTGCGCAACTCGAACCCCGTGTACCTCGATCTCACCACGGGCGCCGTGCACGGGTCCCCGGCCCCGGCGGCGGGCGCCGACGAGGCGACGTCCGGCAACCTGATCCCCAACACGCTCCTCGAGGGCGTCCCGCTGACGACCAAGGCCCCCACGAGCTCGGCTGACGCCTCGGCGACGGACGGCTCCGCCGCGACCGACGCGACGGGTGGCGCGACGACGTCGATCGGCGCGCCGACCACTGCCGGGGCCACGGCGGTTCCGTCCGGGACAGGCGCGGCGGACGCAGGATCGGCCGACGAGTCGGTAGCGTCGGCCCCGAACGAGCTGGCGGCTCCGCAGACGCGCTAGCTGCGCGCCGTCACCGGTACATCGATCGACGACAGCGGGTCGGGCACCAGCCCGACCGCGGTGAGGAACCTCTCGTGCAAGCAGCCCCCCGTAGCCGACGGCTCCGCGTGACGCTCGCGATGGCGCTCATCATCGCCCTCGTCGGAGTCTTCGTCGTGCGCCTGGCCGACATCCAGCTGGTGCAGGCGGCCGAGCTGAACTCGCAGTCCCAGAACAAGCGCGAGATCGTGCAGACGACCTACGGCGACCGGGGCGACATCACCGACGTCGACGGCACGGTCCTCGCGGGCAGCGTCACCCGGTACAACATCACGGCGGCACCGGCGTTCGCGACGACCGCCAAGGTGAAGGACGACGACGGCACGACCGTCGAGCTGACCGTCGACCAGGTCGTCGAGCGCATCGCGAAGGTCACGGGGGGCGACGCCGAGGCCATGACCAAGGCTCTCACGGCCGATCCCGAGGCCAACTTCGCCTACCTGGTCAAGGGCGTCGACGTCGACGCCTTCCGCGCGGTCCGCGAGATGAAGGTGTCGTGGGTCTACTTCCAGCGGCAGGCCGCGCGGACGTATCCCAACGGTGCGGTCGCGGGCAACCTCACCGGCTTCATCGGCACCGACGGCCCCCAGGCGGGCCTCGAGCTCAGCCAGGACTCCTGCCTCGCCGGCACCGACGGCTCCGAGACGTACGAGCGGGGCGCCGACGGGGTGCAGCTGCCGGGCAGCACGGTCACGACGAAGGAGGCCGTCGCCGGGGGCACGCTCCGCCTGACCATCGACGGCGACCTGCAGTACATGACCCAGCAGGCCCTCGGCGAACAGGCCGAGGCGATCGGGGCGGAGTCCGCCACGGCCGTCGTGATGAAGGCGAGCGACGCGTCCCTGCTCGCGGTCGCGGACTACCCGGCGGTCGACCCCAACGACGTCAACGGCACGGCCGTCGACGACCTCGGCAGCAAGGCCTTCACCTACTCGTACGAGCCGGGCTCGACGTTCAAGGCCATGACGGCCGCCATGCTGCTCGACTCGGGCAAGGCCGACCCGGCGACTCGGGCGACCGTGCCCTACTCGCGCAGCTTCCCGTGGGGCGGCGAGATCCACGACGCCACGTTCCACCCGACCGAGAACCTCACCCTGACCGGAATCCTCCGAGACTCGTCCAACGTCGGCATCTCGCTCCTCGGCCAGTCCCTGACGGCTCAGCAGCGTCACGACTACATGGTGAAGTTCGGCCTGAACGACCCGACGGGCGTGGACTTCCTCGGCGAGCCGACGACCGGCATCCGGCCCGCCTCGCAGTGGGACCAGCAGACGAGCATCAACACCATGTTCGGCCAGGGCGTCTCGACGACCGCCGTCCACATCGCGAGCATCTACCAGACCCTCGCCAACCACGGCGTCCGGTTGCCCGTCAACCTCGTCGCGGGCTGCACCGCCCCCGACGGCACCGTGACCGAGGCGCCGTCGACCGAGGGCAGCACCGTCGTGTCGCCGTGGGCGGCCGACACCACCGTCAACATGCTCGAGAAGGTCGTCAGCGACGGCGACCTGAAGGACGTCCTGAGCATCCCGGGCTACCGCGTCGCGGCCAAGACCGGCACCGCCGAGGTCGCGCGGTCCGACGGAACCGGCTACGGTTCTGACCGCATCGTCTCGGTGGCGGGCATCGCCCCGGCCGAGAACCCCCAGTACGTCGTCGTCGTGACCTTCACGAAGCCCAGTACCATCAAGACGTCGGCAGCTGCGGCGCCGACGTTCAACAAGATCATGTCCCAGGTCCTCGAGATGTATCGGGTCCCTCCGTCGACGGAGCCGGCACCCAGCCTGCCCGAGACCTGGTGAGAGAAGAGGATTCTTTGAGCGCCCGGATCCCCCCGGTCCTTCGACCGGAACATCCGTCGGCGAGGTCACTCGCCCAACTGGTCAGCGAGTTCGGACTCGAGCACGAGGGCTCCCTCGACGGCATCGAGATCACCGGCATCACGCTGAGCACGGCGGACCTCCACCCCGGCGACCTGTACGTCGGCGTGCCCGGCGCGCACCGGCACGGCGCCGAGTTCGCCGAGCAGGCACGCGACGGCGGTGCCGTCGCCCTGCTGACCGACGCGGCCGGTGCCGAGCTCGCCCGCACGAGCGGTCTGCCGGTCGTCCTGGTCGACTCGCCCCGGGCCGCCCTCGGCGAGCTCTCGGCCTGGATCTACCGCACCGACAGCGACGACGCGCCCCTGCTCCTCGCGGTCACGGGCACCAACGGCAAGACCAGCACCTCGTACCTGCTCGAGGGCGTCCTCCGTCAGCTGGGCCTCGTGACCGGTCTGAGCAGCACGGCCGAGCGGCACATCGGAGACCTCACCGTCGTCAGCCGTCTGACGACCCCCGAGGCCAGCGAGATGCACGCCCTCCTGGCCCGCATGCGCGAGAGCGAGGTCCGCGCGGTCGCCGTCGAGGTCAGTGCGCAGGCCCTCAGCCGCAACCGCGTCGACGGACTCGTCTTCGACGTCGCGGCCTTCACGAACCTCAGCCACGACCACCTCGACGACTACGCCGACATGGAGGAGTACTTCCACGCGAAGCTCCCGCTGTTCCAGCCGGACCGGGCCCGCCGAGCCGTCGTCTCGCTCGACTCGCCCTACGGCCAGCGCGTGGTCGACAACGCCCGCATCCCCCTGACGACGATCACGATCCTCCCCGACGTCGAGGCCGACTGGACGATCGAGATCCTCGACGAGCAGGCCGCCTACACCGAGTTCCGCCTCTCCGGCCCCGAACAGCGGTCACTCGTGACGCGCGTGCCGTTGATCGGCTGGCACATGGTCGCCAACGCCGCCCTGGCGATCGTCATGCTGGTCGAGGCGGGCTTCGAACTCGAGGCCATCGGCCAGGCGCTCGACGCCGACGGCGGCATCGTGGCCTACCTCCCGGGACGCACCGAGCGCGTCTCCGGTGACACGGGCCCGAGCGTGTACGTGGACTTCGGGCACAGCCCCGACGCGTTCCTCACCACCCTGGCCGCGGTGCGCACCTTCACGCCGGGCAAGGTCATCATGCTCTTCGGTGCCGACGGCGACCGCGACACCACCAAGCGGGCCGAGATGGCCCGGGTGGCCGCCGCCGGGTCCGACATCCTCGTCGTCACCGACCACCACCCCCGCTTCGAAGACCCCGCTTCGATCCGCACGACCCTCGTCGACGCGGCCCGCGAGGCCTACCCCGATCACGAGATCCACGAGGTCAGTCCGCCCGAGGCCGCCATCCGTGCGGCCGTGGCCCTGGCAGGCGAGGGCGACTCGATCCTCTGGGCCGGTCCGGGTCACCAGGACTACCGCGACATCCGTGGTGAACGCACCCCCTACTCGGCGCGTGACGAGGCCCGTGCGGCCCTCCGCGAGGCCGGGTGGTCCGAGTGATCGCGCTCACCCCCTCCCGCATCGCCGAGATCACGGGCGGTCGTCTGGTCCACCCCGAGGAGGCGCGGGCCGAGATCCCCGTCGACGGCTCGGTCGAGACCGACTCGCGTCTCGTCACCCCGGGGTCGATCTTCTTCGCCCTGCGCGGCGAGGTCACCGACGGCCACCTCTTCGTCGAGGCCGCCACCGCGGCCGGCGCGGCTCTCGTGGTCGCCGAGCGCGAGGTCGAGATCGACGTGCCCCTGGTGGTCGTCGACGACGGCGTCGTCGCGCTCTCCCGCCTGGCCGCCGCCGTCGTCGAGCACGTCCGTCGTCTCGGACGGCTCAAGGTGGTCGGCGTCACCGGGTCGAACGGCAAGACGAGCACGAAGAACATGCTCCGCGCCGTCCTGAGCGACGTCGCGCCCACCGTCGCACCCGAGGGCTCGTTCAACAACCACGTCGGCGCTCCGATCTCGATGTTGCGCATCGACGAGGCGACCGAGTACCTCGTGGTCGAGATGGGTGCGAGCGGGCCGGGCGAGATCGCCCGCCTCGTCGAGATCGCCCGTCCCGACACGGGTGTGGTGCTCAAGGTCGGCCTCGCCCACGCCGGCGGGTTCGGCGGCATCGAGGGCACGCGCGCCGCGAAGTCCGAGATGGTGACCGACCTGCCCGCCACGGGCACGGCCGTCCTCAACGCCGACGACGACCGCGTCGCGGGCATGGCGTCGGTGACCGCCGCGCGGGTCGTGGCCTTCGGGCAGGGGCCGACGGCCGACTACCGCGCGTCCGACGTCGACGTCTCGGCCTCCGGCACCTCGTTCACCTTCGAGCACGCCGGCACGAGCCGGCCCGTCTCGCTGCGCATCCTCGGCGAGCACCACGTGATGAACGCGCTGGCGGCCCTCACGGTCGTGGGCGAGTGGGGCGTCGACCTCGACCGTGCCGTCTCGGTGCTCGAGGGCGTCACCCGTGCCGAGCGCTGGCGCATGGAGGTCCTCGACGCGCCCGGCGGCGTGACCGTCGTGAACGACGCCTACAACGCGAGCCCCGATTCCGTGGCCGCCGCGCTCAAGACGTTGGCGCAGATCACCGGTCCCGACCGTCGCTCGGTGGCGGTCCTCGGCGAGATGGCCGAACTGGGCGAGTTCGCCCGCGACGAGCACGACCGTGTCGGGCGCCTCGTCGTCCGGCTCAACGTCCGCCAGCTCGTGGTCGTCGGCCACGAGGCGCGGCACATCCACATGGCAGCGGGCCTCGAGGGCTCGTGGGACGGAGAAAGCGTGCTGGTCGACACGATCGACGAGGCGTACGACCTGTTGCAGGGCAGCCTGCGGGCGGGGGACGTCGTCCTGGTGAAGTCGTCCAAGTCGGCCGGCCTGCGCCTCCTCGGCGACCGGTTGGCCGGGGTGACCGCGTGATCGCGCTGCTGATCGGCGGCGGGTTCTCCCTCGCCTTCACGCTCCTGATGACGCCCGCGTTCATCAAGCTCTTCCACCGCCTCGGCTGGGGGCAGTTCATCCGTGACGACGGGCCGCAGTCGCACCACACCAAGCGGGGCACGGCCACGATGGGCGGCATCGTCCTCATCATCGGCACGGTGCTGGGCTACTTCGTCGGCCACCTGGTCGGCCGTGACGAGTTCACGTTGAGCGGTCTGCTCGTGCTGTTCATGATGGTCGGCCTCGGCGTCGTGGGGTTCCTCGACGACTTCCTCAAGGTGCGCAACCAACGCAGCCTGGGGCTCGGCGGCTGGGCGAAGATCGCCGGCCAGGTCGTCGTCGGCGCGGTCTTCGCCGTGCTGGCGCTGTCGTTCACGAACGACCGCGGCCTGGCGCCCGCCTCCACCATGATCTCGGGACTGCGCGACATCCCGTGGCTCGACTTCATGTTCTTCGGCACGATCGTCGGCGGCGGGCTCTTCCTCATCTGGGTCGTCCTCATCACCGTGAGCACGTCGAACGGCGTCAACGTCGCCGACGGGCTCGACGGTCTCGCGACGGGCGCGTCGATCCTCGCGATCGCGTCGTACATCTTCATCGGGTTCTGGCAGAACAACCAGCTCTGCACGAGCGTCCGCCTCGACGAGGCCACGCGCGCCGCCTGCTACCAGGTGGCCGATCCGCTCGACCTGGCCGTCGTGGCCGCCTGCATCTGCGGTGGCCTCATCGGGTTCCTCTGGTGGAACACCTCACCCGCTCAGATCTTCTTGGGCGACACGGGGTCGCTCGGCCTGGGCGGCGCCCTGGCCGCCCTGGCGATCCTCAGCCGCACCGAACTGCTGCTCGTGCTCATCGGTGGCCTCTTCATCGTCGTCACCGGGTCGGTGATCCTGCAACGGGCCTACTTCAAGATCACCAAGGGCAAGCGGATCTTCCTGATGAGCCCGCTGCACCACCACTTCGAGCTCAAGGGCTGGGCCGAGGTGACCGTCGTGGTCCGCTTCTGGATCATCGCCGGGCTCTTCGTCGCCGCCGGCGTCGGCACCTTCTACCTCGAATGGATCCTCCGCACCTCATGAGCGACGGCAGCACCGACCCCCTCCTCGTCGACCGACTGGCGGGGCTCGACAGCTGGCGCGCCGACTGGGCGGGCCTGCGCGTGGCGGTCCTCGGTCTCGGCTCGACCGGGTTCGCCGTGGCGGACACCCTGGCCGAGCTGGGGGCCGACGTCCTCGTCGTCGCTCCCGCGGTCGACCCCGACAAGGCCGAACTCCTGCAGCTCATCGGGGCGAGGCTCGACGAGGTCGAGTCCACGGACGCCCCGTCGGCGGTGCTCACGGCGTTCGACCCCCAGCTCGTCGTCGCCAGCCCCGGCTTCGCCCCGCACCATCCCCTCATCCGCTGGGCCGTCGAGGGGGGCCTCGCCGTGTGGGGTGACGTCGAGCTGGCCTGGCGAGTCCGCGACAAGGTCGAGCGCGTGGCCGAGTGGGTGCTCGTCACGGGCACCAACGGCAAGACCACCACGACGCAGCTCGCGGCGGCCATGGCGGCGGCCGACGGGCGTCGCGTCGCCCCCTGCGGCAACATCGGCGTCCCCGTCCTCGACGCGGTGCGCGACCCCGACGGCTTCGACCTGTTCGTGGTCGAACTCTCGAGCCACCAGCTGCACTACCTGCCGACCAACGGGCCCGGCGCCCTCCGTCCCCGCGCCTCCGTCTGCCTGAACCTCGAGGCGGACCACCTCGAGTGGCACGGCGGCGCCGACCGCTACCGGGCGGCCAAGGCCAAGGTGTACCAGAACACCGTCGTCGCCTGCGTCTACAACAAGGCCGACGAGGCCACCCGGCGCATGGTCGAGGAGGCCGACGTCGCCGAGGGCTGCCGCGCGGTGGGCTTCGGGCTCGACGCACCGGGGCCGAGCGAGGTCGGCATCGTCTCGGGCGACGGCGTCGCCGTGCTCGCCGATCGCGCCTTCCTGGCCGAGCGTCGGACGCAGGCACTCGAACTGACCACCCGGGAGGCGCTCCAGGGCGTCGGCCTCGGGGCCGACCACCTCGTCGAGGACGTGCTCGCCGCCGCCGCGCTCGTCCGTGCGGTGGGCGTCGCCCCCGTCTCGATCCGTGACGCCCTCGCCGGCTTCGCGGTCGACCACCACCGCACCGAGGTCGTGGCCGAGTCCGGCGGCGTGACCTGGGTGGACGACTCCAAGGCGACGAACCCCCATGCCGCGCGCGCCTCCCTGACGGCCTTCCCGTCGGTGGTGTGGATCGTGGGCGGCCTGTTCAAGGGCGTCGACGTCGAGCCACTCGTGCGCGAGTCGACGGCCGCGGTCCGGGCGGCCGTCTTCGTCGGCGTCGACCGCGAGCCCCTGCGGCAGGCCTTCTCCCGACACGCGCCCGGCATCCCCGTCTTCGAGGTGGACGCCACCGACACTGGGCAGGTGATGCCGACGGCCGTCCGTCTCGCTGCGAGCGTGGCCCGGCCGGGAGACACCGTTCTCCTCGCCCCGGCGGCGGCGTCCATGGACCAGTTCACCGACTACACGGCCCGCGGGCGATCGTTCGCCGAGGCCGTACACGAGCACTTGAGGGGTGACATCGATGGCCAACCCGCCGTCCAGCCTCCCGCGTCGCCGACCGACTGAGTCGGGCCGTCCGAGCCGCGGGCACGCCGAGCCGACCGACGACGCGTCGTCCCGCCTCGGGGCCACCACGCGCACCTCGGGTGCCGTCGTCCGCGTCAAGAAGCTCTTCGCCGCCGAGACGGGGTCGTACTTCGTCATCCTCGGCACGACGTTGTTCATGGTCGTGCTCGGCCTGGTCATGGTGCTCTCGTCGTCGTCGGTCGAGCAGTACATCGCGTCACGGCACACCTCGTTCTTCGGGGCGTTCATCCGACAGGGCACGTACGCCGCGGTGGGAATCCCGCTGATGCTCATCGTGTCCCGCCTGCCGGTGTCGTTCTTCAAGCGGTGGGCCTGGCACATCCTGGGTGCGACGATCGTGCTCCAGCTGCTGGTCTTCACGCCGCTCGGCTACGAGATCGGCGGCAACCGCAACTGGATCGACCTCGGGTCGTTCACCGCTCAACCGTCCGAGGCCGTCAAGCTCGCCCTCGCGATCTGGCTCGGCATGATCCTCTCGGTCAAGCGCGACCTGCTCGACGACTGGAAGCACCTGGCGATCCCGCTCCTGCCCGTGGCCGGCCTCGCGATCGGCCTCGTCGTCCTCGGTGGCGACCTCGGCACGACCATGATCATGCTGCTGCTGGTCTTCGCGGCCGTCTGGTTCGCCGGGGTCCGCCTGCGGTACCTGCTCGCGCCGCTCGCGTTCCTCGCGGTGGTCGTGCCGCTCATCGCGCAGGGCTCCAGCTCGCGCAACTCGCGCATCGCGGCGTGGATGTCGGGGTGCACCGACTCGAGTGCGTACCAGGCCGAGTGCTGGCAGACCCTGCACGGCACGTGGGCCCTGGCGTCCGGCGGACTCTTCGGCGTCGGACTCGGCAACTCGAAGTCGAAGTGGTCCTGGCTGCCCGAGGCCGACAACGACTTCATCTTCGCGATCGTCGGAGAAGAGCTCGGGTTGATCGGCGCGGTCGTCGTGCTGGCCCTCTTCATCGTGCTCGCCGTCGGCTTCGTCAAGATCATCCGCCGCACGAACGACCCGTTCGTCCGCGTGACGACCGGTGCGATCACGGCGTGGATCATCGGCCAGGCGCTCGTGAACATCGCCGTGGTGCTGGGTCTGTTGCCCGTCCTCGGCGTCCCCCTGCCCCTCATCTCGGCCGGCGGGTCGGCCCTGATCGTGACGCTCGTCGCCATCGGCGTCGTCCTGTCGTTCGCCCGGGTGCCCGAACAAGCCGGGGCGCCCGAGAGGCTGCCGCGACAGCGGGTAGGGTCTCTGCGGTGACGACGTATCTCCTCGCCGGCGGTGGCACCGCCGGGCACGTGAACCCCCTGCTCGCCGTGGCCGACCGACTCCGTCGACGTGAGCCCGACGCCACCGTCCTCGTGCTCGGAACCGCCGAGGGGCTCGAGGCACGCCTCGTCCCGCAGCGCGGCTACGAACTGCTCACGGTGCCCCGCCTGCCCTTCCCGCGTCGGCCCTCGGCGGACGCCCTGCGGTTCCCCGGCCGCCTCGCCGGAGCGATCGCCGGCATCCGGTCGCTCCTCGCCCAGCACGAGGTCGACGTCGTCGTCGGCTTCGGCGGGTACGCCGCCGCCCCCGCCTACGTGGCGGCCTGGCGTTCGAAGGTGCCGGTGGTCGTCCACGAGGCCAATGCGAAACCCGGCATGGCGAACGTCCTGGGCTCGTTCCTGTCGTCGCACGTCGGCGTCGTCTTCCGGTCGACGCGCCTCCGGGGTGGTCGTCAGGTCGGCATGCCCCTGCGCGACGAGATCGAGACGCTCGACCGCCGCGCCCACCGTGACGAGGCAGTCGCCGCCTTCGACCTCGACCCCTCGCGACCGACCCTGCTCGTGACGGGCGGCTCCACCGGTGCCCGGCGCCTCAACGAGACGATGTCGCGCGCCGCCGTCGCCGTGCTCGGCGCGGGCTGGCAGATCCTGCACATCACGGGCGAGAAGTCCGACCTCACCTCGACCGACCTCGACGGCCACCACCTGCTGCGCTACTGCGACCGGATGGACCTCGCCCTGTCGGCGGCCGACTTCGTCGTGTCGCGGGCCGGCTCGGCGACGGTCAGCGAGCTCACCGCCCTCGGCCTGCCGTCGGTGCTGGTGCCGTACCCGGTCGGCAACGGTGAACAGCGGCACAACGCCACCGACGTCGTCGGTGCCGGGGGAGCCGTGCTCGTCGCCGACGCCGATTTCACGCCCTCGTGGGTCGAACGGACGCTCGTGCCGTTGTTGCTCGACCGCGCCGTGGTGGCCGACATGGCCGTCCGTGCGGCCTCGGTCGGGGTGCGCGACGGGACCGACCGCACGGTCGACCTCGTCCTCGACGCCGTCGGCCGCGCCTCCTCGTCCGCCCCGGTCGACCGTCAGGCCGACGCGGCCCCCGAGGCCACCACCCGCACGAACACCGACCTCAGCGAGACATCATGATCAAGCCAGACCTCGACCAGCCGATCCCCGCCGAGCTGGGCGCCGTCCACTTCGTCGGCATCGGCGGCTCCGGCATGAGCGGCATCGCACGGGTCTTCCTGGCAGCCGGCCACCGCGTCACCGGATCGGACTCCCGCGACAGTGCGGCCGTCCAGTCGCTGCGGGCGCTGGGCGCCGAGATCGCGATCGGGCACGACGCGGCGAACGTCGGCGACGCCGACACGCTCGTCGTCACCGGTGCCCTCTGGCAGGACAACCCCGAGTACCAGCTGGCCCTGGCGACGGGGCTGCCCGTCCTGCACCGCTCGCAAGCACTCGCCTGGCTCGTCGGTCAGCAGCGGCTCGTGTCGGTCGCCGGCGCGCACGGCAAGACGACGTCGACCGGCATGATCGTCACCGCCCTGCTGGCCGCCGGGAACGACCCGAGCTTCGTCAACGGCGGGGTCATCCAGACGCTCGGCGTGAGCGCCCGTGGCGGCGACGACGACCTCTTCGTGGTCGAGGCCGACGAGTCCGACGGTTCGTTCCTGCTCTACGACACCTCGGTCGCGCTCATCACGAACGTCGACGCCGACCACCTCGACCACTACGGCTCCCACGAGGCGTTCGACGACGCGTTCGTGCGGTTCGCCTCGGCGGCGCGCGAGTTCGTCGTGGTGTCGAGCGACGACGCCGGCGCCGTCCGGGTCACCGAACGCCTCGACCACCCTCGCGTCGTCACCTTCGGTGAATCCGCCGACGCCGACGTCCGACTCACCGACGTCGCGCAGGCCGGGCCGGTCTCGTTCACGCTGCACGCCGAGGGTCGTTCGTGGCCCGTGCAGCTGCGCGTGCCGGGGCGGCACAACGCGGTCAACGCCGCGGGGGCCTTCGCCGTGCTCGTGGGCCTCGGCGTCGACGCCGAGGCCGCCATCGCCGGGCTCGAGACCTTCGGCGGGACCGAGCGCCGGTTCGAGCTGCACGGCGTGGTCCGGGGGGTCAGCGTGTACGACGACTACGCGCACCACCCGACCGAGGTCGCCGCCGCACTGCAGGCCGCGAGGTCGGTCGTGGGCGACGGCCGCCTGATCGCCGTCCACCAGCCGCACCTCTACAGCCGCACGCGCATGATGGCCGGCGAGTTCGCCGAGACCTATGAGCGCCTCGCCGACCACACGATCGTGCTCGACGTCTACGGAGCGCGCGAGGACCCCGAGCCCGGGGTGACGGGCGCCCTCGTGTCCGAGCGGTTCGCCGACCAGGGGCGGGTCGACTACGTCGCCGACTGGCAGGCCGCCGCCGACCGCACCGCCGAGGTCGCCCGCGACGGCGACTTCGTCATCACCCTGGGCTGCGGTGACGTGTACCGCATCGTTCCCCAGCTGCTGGGCTCGCTCGACGCGGCACACGAGCCGGTCGATGCCGTGGCGGAGGACTCCGCGCAGTGACCCGTGACACCAGGTCCGTGCCGTCGGGGGAGCCCCGGTGAGGCGTCCGGAGGGGTTCGACGAGCCCGACGCCCCCGAGCCCGCCGAGACCGCCCCCGGCCGCCGGCGCCGGCGCCGTCGCCGTCGCCGTCGAGACGACGACCCGGACTCGACGGGTCCCCTTGCGGTCGTCGGCGGTGCGCAGCCCTCGCGGCCCTCCGGCCGAGCGGCCCCCGAGGCGTCCGAGGTCTCCGAGCCGCGATCGTCGTCGTGGCGCGATCGACTGGCCGGCGTCGCCGGTGCCTCGCCGTCCCTGCGCGACCGTCTGCCGGGCGGCCTCCGCGCGGGCGCGTCCGGCCCCGACGCGTCCGAAGCCACCTCGACGGGCGCCACCTCGACGGGCGCCACCTCGACGGGCGCCACCGGGGCGTCCGAGCCACCACGCATCGTCGCCCCCGACGGCACGGCAGCCGAGGCGAAGGCCCGGGTCGTCGCAGCCCGCCGGCAGGCCCGTCGGGCCACCAGCGAACGGAGGCGCGTCGAACGCGTCGAGGTCCGTCGCTTCACGCGCCGCAGCCGGCACCGTCGGGCGACCCTGGTGTCGCTCGGGGCCGTCGTGCTCCTCCTCGTCGCGTCCGTCGCGGTCGCCGTCTTCTCACCGTTGCTGTCGCTGCGGACCATCCGCGTCGAGGGGACGGAACGCGTCGACGCGTCGGCGGTGCAGGCGGCGCTGGACGGCCAGCTGGGCACGCCCCTGGCCCTCATCGACTTCGACGAGGTGACCGACGAGCTGGCCGCGTTCCCGCTGATCGCCAGCTACGTCACCGAGACCGCCCCGCCGCACACGCTCGTCGTCCGCATCCAGGAGCGCCAGCCCGTGGCCACGGTCGCCGCGGGCGACGGCTTCGAGCTCGTCGACCCGGCAGGCGTCGTCGTGCAGTCGCTCGACGCCCGTCAGGAGGGCGTCCCGCTCGTCGACGTCGGGGGAGCGGCCCTCGACGGGCCCGCCTACCGCTCCGTGGCGGAGGTGCTGCTGGCGCTGCCGGTCACCCTGCGGTCCACCGTCGACACGGTGACGGCCTCGACGACCGACGACGTGACGTTGCAGCTCACCTCGGGCGAGCGCGTCGTCTGGGGCAGCGCCGACCAGTCGGCCAAGAAGGCCCAGGTGCTCGCGGGCCTGATCGCGGACCAGGCCCGGCGCGACCCGGGGGCGAGCGTCGAGTACGACGTCTCGGCACCCGACAACGGGATCATCAGGACGAGATGAGGAGGTGTGTTCGCGACACGCGGTCGCCCTGGCGACAGGGCCTGCGGCGCACCCATACCTTGTGACTGCAGAACTTGCATACCATGTACAACTTTAACCTTCAACTGCAGAGTTAAGGTTCAAGCGGAGGCCCGGACGTGACAACGAACCATAACTACCTAGCCGTGATCAAGGTCGTCGGTGTCGGCGGCGGTGGCGTCAACGCCGTCAACCGCATGATCGAACTCGGGCTCCGCGGGGTGGAGTTCATCGCCATCAACACCGACGCCCAGGCGCTGCTGTTGAGCGACGCCGACGTCAAGCTCGACGTCGGACGCGAGCTCACCCGCGGCCTCGGTGCCGGGGCAGACCCCGAGGTCGGCCGTCGTGCCGCCGAGGACCACGCCGAAGAGATCGAAGAGGCCCTCGCGGGTGCCGACATGGTCTTCGTCACGGCCGGCGAGGGCGGTGGCACGGGCACCGGCGGCGCCCCGGTCGTCGCTCGCATCGCCAAGTCGATCGGCGCCCTGACCATCGGCGTCGTCACGAAGCCGTTCGGCTTCGAGGGCAAGCGCCGTCAGGCGCAGGCCGAGGCCGGCGTCGCCGCGCTGAAGGACGAGGTCGACACCCTCATCGTCGTCCCCAACGACCGCCTGCTCGAGATCAGCGAGCGCGGCATCAGCATGGTCGAGGCCTTCGGCACGGCCGACCAGGTGCTGCTCGCCGGCGTCCAGGGCATCACCGACCTCATCACCACCCCCGGCCTCATCAACCTCGACTTCGCCGACGTCAAGTCGGTCATGCAGGGGGCGGGTTCCGCCCTCATGGGCATCGGTTCGTCGCGCGGTGCCGACCGGGCGATCAAGGCGGCCGAGCTGGCCGTCGCCTCCCCGTTGCTCGAGGCGAGCATCGACGGGGCCCACGGCGTGCTGCTGTCGATCCAGGGCGGGTCGAACCTCGGCATCTTCGAGATCAACGACGCCGCGCGCCTGGTGCAAGAGGCGGTCCACGCCGAGGCCAACATCATCTTCGGTGCCGTCATCGACGACACCCTGGGCGACGAGGTGCGGGTCACGGTCATCGCGGCCGGCTTCGACGGCGGCGAGCCCTCCACCAAGGTGAAGGACCGCCGCTCGAGCTTCGTCGACTCCGACGGGCCCACGGCGACCTCGGTGGCAGGCGTCTCGGCGATCGCCGACAGCGGTGCCACCCACGAGCCCGCCGCCTGGAAGCGTCCCGACGAACCGGCGACCCAGGCCGTCGACCCCGCCTTCGACGACGGTGACGACGACCTCGACGTGCCGGACTTCCTCAAGTAACCACGGGTGACCGAGACGACGACCGGCGACGGCGACCTGGGCGAGCGACTCGCCCGGGTCGTCGCGGCCGTCGACGCGGCTTGCGACGCCTCGGGCCGATCGCCCGGTGAGGTCACGACGGTCGTCGTGACCAAGTTCCACCCGGCGTCGCTGATCCGAGAGCTCTACGACCTGGGCGTCCGCGACGTCGGCGAGAACCGACACCAGGAGGCGCAGGGCAAGGCGGCCGAGTTGGCCGACCTCGACGGGCTGCGGTGGCACTTCGTCGGCCAGCTCCAGTCCAAGAAGGCCCGACAGGCCCGGCGCTACGCGTCCACCGTGCACTCGCTGGACCGTGACTCCGTCGTCGACGCCCTGGCCGACGACTCCGGCGTGATCCTCGACGGTTTCGTCCAGGTCGCCCTGACCGACGACCCGGGACGCGGGGGAGTCGCCGTGGGCGACGTCGAGCGGCTCGCCGAACGGGTGCTCGCGACCCCCGGCCTCCGGCTGCGGGGCGTCATGGCCGTGGCGCCGCTCGGCGAGGAGGCGCGACCCGCCTTCGCGCGCCTCCGTGCGGTCTCCGAACGCCTGCAGGCGATCGCCCCCTCGGCCGACGCCGTCTCGGCCGGCATGTCGCACGACTTCGCCGCGGCGATCGCGGAGGGCGCGACACACCTACGGATCGGCACGGCAATCACGGGTTCTCGCCCCGAAGCTCGTTAATGTCGACCTGACGATCCACTGACTCGGAGGAACACCATGGCCAACCCGCTGCGCAAGACGATGGTCTACCTGGGCCTCGCCGACGAAGAGCTCGAGTACGACGAGCAGCCGCACGAGCGAGCCCAGCCTTCGTCGTCGCGACCGCAGGCGGCCACGCACGCTCCTGCCCCCGTCGCGCCGGTCCACGCGGCCCCCGCCGCCGCTCCCGCGCCCACGCGCGCCCCCGTGACGCCCCTGCGTCGCTCCTCGCCCCCGAAGAACACGGTGCCCCACGACATGAACGAGATCCTGACCGTCCACCCCCGCGAGTACAAGGACGCCCAGGCCATCGCCGAGAGCTTCCGCGACGGCATCCCGGTCATCATCAACCTGTCGCAGATGACCGAGGCCGACGCCCGTCGCCTCGTCGACTTCGCCAGCGGACTCTCCCAGGGTCTCTACGGCAAGATCGAGCGCGTCACCAACAAGGTGTTCCTGCTGTCACCGGCCCACATCGCGGTCAGCGGTGAGCAGGCTGAGGTGGAGTCCGACATCGAAGCGTCGTTCTTCGCCCAGTCGTGACACGTCCGTCGTCGCGGCCCCGTCGCGACGACCTGCCCGACCGCGAGCCCACTCGCGCCGACTCGTGTGAGCTGATGACCCCCCGATGATCGTCTCCCTGATCGCCACGATCGCGTACTACCTGCTGCTGATCTTCTTCCTGCTGATGTGGGCGCGGTTCGTGCTCGACCTCGCCCAGTCCTTCAGCCGCGGATGGCGGCCGAAGGGCCCCGTGCTGGTGCTCGCCGAGGTGGCGTACACCGTCACCGACCCCCCCATCCGACGGGTGCGCAAGATCCTCCCGCCGGTCCGGCTCGGATCGGTGGCGCTCGACTTCGGCTGGAGCATCATCATGCTGGCCGTCATCATCCTGATGAGCGTCGCGGGCAACCTGCGCGCCTTCGGCTGACGACGCTGACGCCGACCGACAGGGTAGGCTCATCGCAGCGCCCGAACGGCACGACCCCGGCCCGACCGGGCCTCGCTCCTCTACGGTGTAGAAGAACGACCCAGACCACGATCACACGATCCAACAGATTCACGAGGTGACGGCAATGGCTTTGACGCCGGAAGACGTAGTCAACAAGCGGTTCCAGCCGACGAAGTTCCGTGAGGGGTACGACCAAGACGAGGTCGACGACTTCCTCGACGAGGTCGTCGCCGAGCTGCGACGTCTCAACCAGGAGAACGACGAGCTGCGCCAGCGCCTCTCGTCGGGCGACGCGGCTCCTGCCGCGCAGGCCGCCCCCGCGTCGGCTCCGGTGGCCAGTGCCCCGGCTCCGGCCTCGGCGCCCGCGCCGGCGTCCGCCCCCGAGGCGGCCGAGCCCGAGCCCGTCGTCGAGCCCGAGCCCGTCGCGGCTCCCGCCGCCGTGGCCTCGGCTCCCGCGTACGCCGCTCCGGCGGTCTCCGACACGGACGACGAGACCACCAGCACCAACAGCCTGCTGCAGCTCGCCCGCCGCCTGCACGAAGAGCACGTCCGTGAGGGCATCGACAAGCGTGACGCGCTCATCGCCGAGGGTCACGCCACCGCCGCCCGTCTCGTGTCCGAGGGTGAGGCCAAGCAGCGCGAGGTCGTCGCCGAGGCCGAGACCAAGTCGCGCGACATCGTCGGTGCCGCCGAGACGCAGCAGCGCGAGATCCTCGACCGCCTCAACACCGAACGCTCGAGCGTCGAGCGTCGCATCGACGACCTGCGGTCGTTCGAGCGCGACTACCGCGCGAAGCTCAAGAGCTACATCGAGGGCCAGCTGCACGAGCTCGACGGCGACGGCACGGGCGAGGCCGCCCGGCCCACCCCGGCCAGCGCCCAGGGCTTCGGCTCGAACTAGGGTCTTGTCGAACGACAAGCCCACCTCGAAGGCCAGCGTCCGCGTTCTCGCGACGCTGGCCTTCGTCGCGGTCGTGGCCTACGGCCTCGACCAGGGCACCAAACTGCTGGTCACCCGCACCCTCGTCGAGGGTGGCTCCGTCGACGTGATCGGCGAGTTCTTCCAACTGCACTTCGTGAAGAACCCGGGGGCAGCCTTCTCGTTCGCGAGTGGCTCGACCTGGATCTTCTCCCTCGCGGCCGCCGCGGTCGCCGTAGCCATCGTCGTCGTGGCCCGGCGCATCCGGTCCCTGGCCTGGGCCGTCATGCTCGGCATGCTGCTCGGCGGCACCCTGGGCAACCTCACCGACCGACTGCTGCGCGAGCCGTCGTTCGGCCAGGGGCACGTCGTCGACTTCATCTACTTCCCCTCGCTGCTGCCCGCCATCTTCAACGTGGCCGACGTCTTCATCGTGTCGAGCATGGGCTTGCTGCTGCTGCTGACGCTCCTCGGCATCGGGCTCGACGGCACGCGAGCCCCGAGCGCGAAGAAGGCCCGTCGCGACGCCGCGGACGCGCCGTCCGTGACCGGAGCGACCGCCGACACCGCGCCTCCTGCCGACACCGCGCCTCCTGCCGACACCGCGCCTCCTGCCGATCGTTGGAACGCCTCGTGAGCGAGACCCGGGCGCTCCCGGTCCCCGACGGGCTCGCCGGCGAACGCGTCGACGCCGCCCTGGCCAAGCTGCTCGGCTTCAGCCGCACCTTCGCCGCCGAGGTCGCCGCCGCCGGCGGCGTGACCGTCGACGGTCGCACGGTCGGCAAGTCGGACCGGCTCGAGGCCGGTGCCTGGCTCGACGTCACGTGGTCGCCCCGCGAGGCGCCCGCCGTGGTCGCCGTCGAGGTCCCCGGCATGGCCGTCGTCCACGACGACGACGAGATCGTGGTCGTCGACAAGCCCGTGGGCGTGGCGGCCCACCCCTCGGTGGGCTGGACGGGCCCGACCGTGCTCGGTGGCCTCGCGGCTGCCGGCTTCACCGTGTCGACGTCCGGTGCCTCCGAACGGGCCGGCATCGTGCACCGACTCGACGTGGGAACCAGCGGGCTGATGGTCGTCGCGAAGACGGAACGGGCGTACACGCTCCTGAAGCAGGCCTTCCGCGAACGGACCGTCGAGAAGATCTACAACGCCGTCGTCCAGGGGCACCCCGACCCCCTCACCGGCACCGTCGACGCCCCCATCGGACGTCACCCCTCGTCCGACTGGAAGTTCGCCGTCGTCGTCGACGGCAAGCCGTCGGTCACCCACTACGAGACGGTCGAGGCGTTCCCGGCGGCGTCCCTGCTCGAGGTCCACCTCGAGACCGGTCGGACGCACCAGATCCGGGTCCACATGGCGGCCCAGCGGCATCCCTGCGTCGGCGACACGACGTACGGTGCCGACCCGACCCTGTCGGCGACGCTCGGCCTCACGCGCCAGTGGCTGCACGCCGTCCAGCTCGGATTCCGGCACCCCGGCACGGGTGAGCCGGTCGTCTACCGGTCGACCTACCCGGCGGACCTGCAGCACGCCCTCGATGTCCTCCGTCGCAGCTAGGCTGTTCCCCTAGTCGCCAGATCCACCACCAGACGAGGAGCCCCGTGGCCTCGAGCAAAGACTCATTCGTCCATCTGCACGTGCACAGCGAGTACTCGATGCTCGACGGTGCGGCCCGGGTCAAGCCGCTGGTCACCGAGGCGGCGGCGCAGGGCATGCCCGCGGTCGCGGTGACCGACCACGGCAACGTCTTCGGTGCCTACGACTTCTGGAAGACCGCGACCGAGGCGGGCGTCAAGCCCATCATCGGCACCGAGGCCTACATCACCCCGGGCACGCACCGCAGCGACAAGACGCGGGTGCGCTGGGGCGACGGCGGGCGGGACGACGTGTCGGGCTCGGGTGCCTACACGCACATGACCCTGCTGTCCGAGAACACCGCCGGCATGCACAACCTGTTCCGGCTGTCGTCGCGGGCCTCACTCGAGGGCTACTACTTCAAGCCCCGCATGGACCGCGAACTCCTCTCCCAGTATTCGGACGGGCTGATCGCGACCACCGGGTGCCCGAGCGGCGAGGTGCAGACGCGCCTGAGACTGGGCCAGTACGACGAGGCGGTCAAGGCCGCGTCGGACTTCCGCGACATCTTCGGTCGCGAGAACTACTTCGCCGAGATCATGGACCACGGGCTGGGCATCGAGCGCCAGATCATGGGCGACCTGCTGCGCCTGGCCAAAGACCTCGACCTCCCGCTCGTCGCGACGAACGACCTGCACTACACGCACGAGCACGACGCCACCAGCCACGCGGCACTCCTCTGCGTGCAGTCGGGCTCGACCCTGAACGACCCGAATCGCTTCAAGTTCGACGCCGACGAGTTCTACCTGAAGTCGGCGCAGCAGATGCGTCACCTCTTCCGTGACCACCCAGAGGCCTGCGACAACACGCTGCTCATCGCCGAGCGGTGCGACGTGCAGTTCAACACCTCGGCCAACTACATGCCGCGCTACCCGGTCCCCGAGGGCGAGACCGAAGAGACCTGGTTCATCAAAGAGGTCGAGAAGGGCCTCGTCTACCGGTACCCCGACGGCATCCCCGACGACGTGCGCAAGCAGGCCGAGTACGAGATCGGCGTCATCACGGGCATGGGGTTCCCCGGGTACTTCCTCGTGGTCGCCGACTTCATCAACTGGTCGAAGGAGAACGGCATCCGGGTCGGTCCGGGTCGTGGCTCGGGGGCCGGGTCGATGGCCGCCTACGCGATGCGCATCACCGACCTCGACCCGCTGCGCCACGGCCTGATCTTCGAGCGGTTCCTCAACCCCGACCGCGTCTCGATGCCCGACTTCGACGTCGACTTCGACGACCGTCGTCGCGGCGAGGTGATCCAGTACGTCACCGAGAAGTACGGTGACGAGCGCGTCGCGCAGATCGTCACCTACGGCACGATCAAGGCCAAGCAAGCCCTGAAAGACAGCTCACGCGTGCTGGGGTTCCCGTTCGGCATGGGCGAGAAGTTGACGAAGGCCATGCCGCCGGCCGTCATGGGCAAGGACATCCCGCTCACGGGCATCTTCGACAAGCAGCACGACCGCTACAAAGAGGCTGGCGACATCCGCACGGTGGTCGAGTCCGACCCCGAGGCGAAGACGGTCTTCGACACCGCCCTCGGCCTCGAGGGGCTCAAGCGCCAGTGGGGCGTGCACGCCGCCGGCGTCATCATGTCGAGCGATCCGCTGATCGACATCATCCCCATCATGAAGCGCGAGCAGGACGGCCAGATCGTCACGCAGTTCGACTACCCGGCCTGCGAGTCGCTCGGGCTGATCAAGATGGACTTCCTGGGGCTGCGCAACCTCACGATCATCAACGACGCCCTCGACAACATCAAGACGAACCGCGGCCTCGACCTCGTGCTCGAAGACCTCGAGCTCGACGACCGGGCGGCCTACGAGCTGCTGGGTCGGGGCGACACCCTCGGGGTGTTCCAGCTCGACGGTGGCCCCATGCGCGGCCTCCTCCGGCTGATGAAGCCCGACAACTTCGAAGACATCTCGGCCGTCATCGCCCTGTACCGCCCGGGGCCGATGGGGGCGAACTCGCACACGAACTACGCGCTCCGCAAGAACGGCGCGCAAGACATCACCCCGATCCACCCCGAGCTCGAAGAGCCGCTGAAAGAGATCCTCTCGACCAGCTACGGCCTGATCATCTACCAAGAGCAGGTCATGGCCATCGCGCAGAAGGTCGCCGGGTTCTCGCTCGGTCAGGCCGACATCCTGCGGCGAGCCATGGGCAAGAAGAAGAAGTCCGAACTCGACAAGCAGTACGCCGGTTTCGAGCAGGGCATGTTCGACAACGGCTTCTCTCCCGACGCCGTCAAGATGCTCTGGGACATCCTCCTGCCGTTCTCCGACTACGCCTTCAACAAGGCGCACTCGGCCGCGTACGGCGTGGTCTCGTACTGGACGGCGTACCTCAAGGCGCACTACCCCGCCGAGTACATGGCGGCGCTGCTCACCAGCACCGGCGACTCGCGCGACAAGCTCGGCCTCTACCTCAACGAGTGCCGCCGGATGGGCATCAAGGTGCTGCCGCCCGACGTCAACGAGTCGATCGGGTTCTTCGCCGCCGTCGGTGACGACATCCGCTTCGGCATGGGTGCCGTCCGCAACGTCGGCTTCAACGTGGTCGACCACGTCATCGCGGCCCGCCAAAAAGAGGGCGCGTTCACGTCGTTCCACGACTTCCTGCGCAAGGTCCCGCTGCCGGTCGCGAACAAGCGCACCGTCGAGTCGTTGGTCAAGGCGGGCGCGTTCGACTCGCTCGGGTCGACGCGACGGGCGCTGGTCGAGATCCACGAGTCCGCCGTCGAGGCGGCGGTGGGCGAGAAGCGAGCCGAGGCCAACGGCCAGGTCGGTTTCGACTTCGACTCCCTCTGGGACGAACCACAAGACGTCCAGCACGTGCCCGAACGTCCCGAGTGGTCCAAGCGCGACAAGCTGGCCTTCGAACGCGACATGCTGGGGCTCTACGTCTCCGACCACCCCCTCGCGGGGCTCGAGCTGCCGTTGGCGAAGCACGCCCAGACGACGGTCACCGACATCCTGGCCAGCGACCCGGCGACCATCGACGGCGAGACGGTGACGATCGCGGGCCTCATCACCAGCGTGCAGCACCGCGTCGCCCGCAACTCCGGCAACCCGTACGGCATCATCACCGTCGAGGACTTCGGGGGCGAGATCTCGGCGATGTTCTTGGGCAAGACGTACCAAGAGTTCGGGCCGTCGCTCGTCGGCGACTCGATCATCGTGCTCAAGGGCCGGGTCAGCGTTCGCGACGACGGCATGAACATGCACGCAGCGAGCATGTTCATGCCCGACCTGGGGGTCGGCGTCACCCACGGGCCGCTGCTGTTGCAGATGCCCGAACACCGGGCGACGCACGACACGGTCACCGAACTCGCCGCGGTCCTCGGTCGTCACGCCGGGGGCACCGAGGTGCGCCTCCGGCTGGTGAAGGGCGAGGCCGCCCGGGTGTTCGAGATCCCGATGCCGGTCGACGTGACGGCCGACCTGTTCGGCGAGCTGAAGAGCTTGCTGGGCCCCGGCTGTCTCGTGTGAGTCGCCGCCTCGTGTGAGTCGCCGCCTCGTCTGAGGTGCTGCCTCGCGTGAGTCGCCGTCAGTCGTCGAGGTGGACCGGCCTCAGGTAGTGCCGGTCGTGGTACAGCAAGGCGTCGTCGTCCTCACCGACGCCGCCCGTGCCGATGCGCACGACGACGACCGCACTGCCGTGGACCGGGACGCGTTCGACGATCGTGCCCGTCATCCACGCGGTGACGCCGTCGAGCAGGGGGACCCCGTTCGGGCCGTCCGTCCAGTGGTCGCCGTCGAACCGCAGGGCGGCGGGCCCCGCCATGCGTCGCGCGAGATCCCGGTTGCGCAGGCCGAGCAGGTGCACGATGACCTCGTCCGTCTCGGCGACGGCGGGCCACGAGCTGGCCGAGCGGGCCATGTTGAAGGTCGCCAGCGGTGGGACGGCGGCCAGGGAGGCCAGCGACGTGGCCGTGAAGCCGACCGGCGTCCCCTCGGCGTCGCGCGCGGTCACGATAGCGACGCCGGCCGCGTGCCGTCGGAAGGCTTCCTTGAAGACCTCGAGCGGCTCGTCGGTCGTCGGGGCTGCCAGGTCGTCGTCCGTCATGCTCACGACCCTACTGACTAGGCTGGGCGGGCCATGATCCAGACCACAGATCTGCGCGGTCTCACGCCGACGCACGCCCAGCTGCTCGACCTCGTCCCTCGATCGCACGCCGACGTCGGCGCCGCGACGGACGCCGCCCGCCGCCTCGTCGACGACGTCCGCGAGCGGGGTGCCGCCGCGTTGCGCGACCAGGCGGCTCGCTTCGACGGCGTGCGTCCCGACGCACTTCGGGTGGCCCAGCAGACCATCGACGACGCCGTCGCCGCCCTCGACCCCCTGGTCAAGGAGGCGCTGGTCGAGTCGATCGCGCGCGTCACGCAGGCCAGCAGGGCTCAGGTGCCCGCGGCCACGACGACCCGTCCCGCTCCGGGGGCGGTCATCGAGCAGCGGTGGCAGCCCGTCACCCGGGCCGGCGTCTACGTCCCCGGGGGCAAGGCCGTCTATCCGTCGAGCGTCGTGATGAACGTCGTGCCGGCCCAGGTGGCCGGCGTCTCGTCGATCGCGCTCGTCTCACCGGCCCAGCGTGAGCACGCCGGGGGAGTCCACCCCGTGATCCTCGGTGCCGCGGGCCTGCTCGGCATCGGCGAGGTCTATGCCATCGGCGGCGCGGGCGCGATCGGCGCCCTCGCCTACGGCGTGCCCGAGCTCGAGCTCGAGCCGGTCCAGGTCATCACCGGTCCGGGCAACAACTTCGTCGCGGCTGCCAAGCAGCTCGTCCGCGGTCGCGTCGGCATCGACTCGGTGGCCGGCGCGACCGAGATCCTGGTCATCGCCGACGACTCGGCCGACGCCACGCTGGTGGCCGTCGACCTCATCAGCCAGGCCGAGCACGACGAAGAGGCCTCGGCCGTGCTCGTCACCGACTCGGCGGCCTTCGGCGACGCCGTCGTGGCCGAGTTGACCCGGCTCGTGCCCCGCACGCTCAGTGCGGCACGGGTGCGGACGGCCCTCTCCGGGCGTCAGTCCGCCGTCGTCCTGGTCGACGACCTCCGACAGGCGGCCGCGTTCAGCAACGCCTACGGTCCCGAACACCTCGAGATCCAGACCCGCGACGACGACGCCGTCCTGGCCGACATCACCGATGCCGGGGCGATCTTCGTCGGACCGGACACCCCCGTCAGCCTGGGTGACTACCTCGCGGGCTCCAACCACGTCCTGCCGACGAGCGGTCAGTCGCGGTTCTCGTCGGGGCTCGGGGCGTTCACGTTCCTGCGCCCGCAGCAGATCGTCCGGTACGACGCCGACGCCCTCGGCGTCGTGGCGGATCGACTCGTCGCCCTCTCGAAGGCCGAGCTGTTGCCGGCCCACGGCGAGGCCGTCGCCGCCCGCCTCGCGCGTCCCTGAGGGGGCCCGTCGGGTCGGCCGGCTGCTCGGTCGTCCGACGGCGGGCCGTGGGTCCGATAATCTGGCCGGACCATGTTCTGCCCTTTCTGCCGTCACCCCGACTCCCGAGTCGTCGACTCCCGCACCAGTGACGACGGCATGTCGATCCGACGCCGTCGGCAGTGCCCGAACTGTGGCCGTCGGTTCAGCACCACCGAGACCGCGAGTCTGAACGTGGTGAAGCGCAACGGCGTCCTCGAGCCGTTCAGCCGCGACAAGATCATCTCGGGCGTGCGCAAGGCGTGCCAGGGGCGCCCGGTCACCGACGGCGACCTCGCCGTCCTGGCGCAGAAGGTCGAAGAGGCCGTCCGGGCGAGCGGCGCCTCGCAGATCGAGGCCAACGACATCGGCCTGGCCATCCTGCCTCCGTTGCGCGACCTCGACGAGGTCGCCTACCTGCGCTTCGCCAGCGTCTACCAGGCGTTCGACTCGCTCGAGGACTTCGAGGCCTCCATCGGTCAGTTGCGCGAAGAGCACGCGTCGCGTCCGCGTCCGACCCGGTCGGTCGACGAATGACCACCCCGTACCGCCTCCTGTTCGACGCCGTCTTCGCCAAGATGGACCCCGAAGACGCCCACCACCTGGCGTTCCGGGTCATCACGGCGATCCCCAAGCTGGGGCTCGCCGGGCTCGTCGGTCGTCTGACGGCTCCGGCACCGTCGCTCGCGGTGGACGCCCTCGGGCTGCACTTCACCTCGCCGTTCGGCGTCGCCGCCGGGTTCGACAAGGACGCCAAGGGCGTCGCCGGTCTCGGGGCCCTCGGCTTCGGCCACGTCGAGGTCGGCACGATCACGGCCAGGGCGCAGCCGGGCAACGAGCGCCCTCGACTCTTCCGGCTCGTCCCCGACTACGCCGTCGTGAACCGGATGGGGTTCAACAACGCGGGCTCCCACGCGGCGGCCCTCGAACTCAGCAGGGCACGCTCGGCCGCGTCCCGGCCCGTCATCGGCGTCAACATCGGCAAGAGCCGCGTCGTCGACGTCGACGACGCGATCGACGACTACCTCGCCAGCACGCGCCTCCTGGCCCCCCTGGCCGACTACCTGGCGGTCAACGTCAGTTCGCCGAACACGCCGGGGCTACGGGGGCTGCAAGAGCTCGACAAGCTCGCGCCGCTGCTCGAGGCGGTCCGCGACGCCGCGGGTGCGACGCCCGTCCTGGTCAAGATCGCCCCCGACCTCGACGACGAGGGGGTCCGTCGCATCGGCACGTTGGTGACCGACCTGGGCCTGGCCGGCGTCATCGCCACCAACACGACCCTGTCGAGGGACGGGCTCGACACCGATCGCGCCGTGGTCGAGGCGGCCGGGGCCGGCGGCCTGTCGGGTGCCCCCCTGGCCGCCCGGTCGCTCGAGGTGCTGAGGCTCGTGCGTGAGTCCATCCCCGCAGAGACCTGCGTCATCTCGGTGGGAGGGGTCTCGACTGCCGCCGACGTCGACGAGCGCCTCCGTGCCGGGGCGACCCTGGTGCAGGGCTACACGGCGTTCCTCTACCAGGGCCCGCTCTGGGCCCGTCAGGTGAACCGCGGGCTGGTCGCACTGCGTCGTCGTCGGGCACGACGCTGACGACGGCCGGAGGGTCGACGCGCTCCACCACGCACGAACGGCGTCACCCTCGGGGGTGACGCCGTTCGGCGACGGGGGAGTGGCGCAGGTCAGGCGGTCGGGTACTCGCCGCGCTTGACCTGGGGCTTCGGCAGGCGCATGGGCTTGAGCTGCATCGCGCGCATGGCGGCGTACCAGCGGTTGCCCTTGCGGACGTTCTCGGCGCCGTACTTGGCCGCGAGCTTGCGGTTCACGCTGCGGCCGACGATCAGGCAGTCGACGACGGCGAGGGCGAAGAAGCCCCAGAGCACGAGCAGGGTGATGGACTGGATCGCGGCGGACTGCACGAGCGTCAGGGCGATGACGACGACCATGATCGGGATCATGGCCTCGCCGACGCTGAAGCGGGCGTCGACGTGGTCGCGGATGAAGCGACGCTGCGGGCCCTTGTCGCGGTCGGGCAGGAACTTCTCCTCGCCGTTGGCGAGCCCGACGCGAGCGCGGTCTCGCTGCTCGGCGAGCCGGGCGCGCTGGGCCTTCTGGGCTTCTTTGCCCGAGGCGACGAGGGGACGCTGGTTGGCGGCCTCGCGCTCGCGTCGCGTGGGGGTCGGTCGTCCCTTGCCGACCGCGGTCGACTCGGGTTCGGCGACGGTGGTCGTCTCGGTCGTCTTGCTGTCTGGCTTGGCCACGGGAGATCCTCAGGGTTGTCCGAGTTCCTAAGATTACCTGCATGAGCGACTCGCAGCATCCCGTCCGACCGACCGATCCCCGTACTGTCAGCGAACTCGCGGAGGCCGTCCACGCCGGTCTGCCGACGACGATCGCCGACCTCGGCGCACTCGTGCGCATCCCCTCGGTGTCGTGGGACGCCTTCGACCCCGAGCACGTCCGACGCAGCGCCGACGCCGTGGCGGCACTGGTCGAGGGCACGGGCCTGTTCGATCAGGTGTCCGTCAGCAGGGCACCGATCGGCGACGACGGCGCCCTCGGGCAGCCCGCCGTCCTCGCCCGCCGCGCGGCCCGCGACGGCCGGCCGACGATCCTGCTCTACGCGCACCACGACGTGCAGCCCCAGGGCGACGACGCGGACTGGGACACCCCTCCGTTCGAGCCGACCGTCAAGGGCGACCGGCTGTACGGGCGCGGCGCCTCCGACGACAAGGCCGGCGTGATGACCCACGTGGCCGCGCTCAGGGCGGTGCGTGAGGTCCTGGGCGACGACCTGCGCGTGGGCGTCTCGCTGTTCGTCGAGGGAGAGGAAGAATTCGGCTCGCGGTCGTTCGCCGAGTTCCTGGCGCAGCACCAGGACGACCTGCGGGCCGACGTCATCGTGGTGGCGGACTCCGACAACTGGAGCACGACGGTGCCCGCCATCACCGTGGGCCTCCGCGGCAACGTCACCTTCCGCCTGACCGTCCGCACCCTGGCGCACGCGTCCCACTCGGGCATGCTCGGCGGCGCCGTCCCGGACGCCATGATGGCCATGGTGAAGTTGCTCGCCACCCTGCACGACGACGTGGGTGCCGTGGCGGTGGCCGGGCTCACGAGCCGCGACGCCGACCACCCCGAGCAGACCGAGCAGCAGCTGCGCGACGACAGCGGCCTGCTCGACGGGGTGACCCCGATCGGGCGGGGGCCGATCCTCAGTCGCGTCTGGTCGCAGCCGTCCATCACGGTGACGGGGATCGACGCGCCGTCGGTCGCCAACGCGTCCAACACGCTGAGCCCCGAGGTGTCGGTCCGCATCAGTGCGCGGATCGCACCCGGGCAGACCGCGGACGACGCCTACGCCGCGCTCGAGGAGCACCTGCGGGGCCACGCCCCGTTCGGCGCGCACGTCCGGATCGACGACGTGGACAAGGGCGATCCCTTCTTGGTCGACACGTCGGGCACGGCCATCGCCGATGCGACCGTCGCCATGACCGAGGGCTGGGGTGAGGCCCCGGTGCAGACCGGCATCGGCGGATCGATCCCGTTCATCGCCGACCTCGTCCGCACCTTCCCCGAGGCCCAGATCCTCGTGACCGGCGTCGAGGACCCCGACACGCGCGCCCACAGCCCCAACGAATCGCAGCACCTCGGCGTGCTGCACCGGGCGATCCTCAGCGAAGCGATCCTGTTGGCGCGGTTGGACGCGAGGGGCTGACCGGCGCGACCCGCGCCTCCTCGGCGCCGTGGACGAACGACGAGGAGGCGCGGGTGCGGAACAAAACCGGCCCACCGCTGCTTACACTGGTCGACGACGAGTGCCCCGCACTCGACCCGGCCCGAAGGAGGCACCATGACCGACATCGCAACCGCTCCCGTCGACGCGAAGGCGCACGGCGTGACGATCACGTCCACCGCCGCGGACAAGGTGAAGAGCCTGCTCACGCAAGAGGGCCGCGACGACCTGCGCCTCCGCGTGGCCGTGCAGCCCGGCGGCTGCTCGGGGCTCATCTACCAGCTGTACTTCGACGAGCGCATGCTCGACGGTGACGCCACCGTCGACTTCGACGGCGTCGAGGTCATCGTCGACAAGATGAGCGTCCCCTACCTCGACGGCGCCGCCATCGACTTCGAGGACACCATCCAGAAGCAGGGGTTCACGATCGACAACCCCAACGCCCAGGGCAGCTGCGCCTGCGGCGACAGCTTCCACTGATCGCGGCCGCCGGCACGACCGGCGAGCGGAAGGGGCCATCCGGACGGATGGCCCCTTCCGTCGTCCGGGCGGGTTCTCACTCGACGTCGAGAGGCTTTGGGCGCGTGCCGTGCGTTGGGCGTCCCATCCTGCGAGTAAGCTAGGCAAGTCCCCGTCAACACTGGGAACACCCCCACTGTCGTGTCATCCGAGAGGTCACAGTGCGCTCTAACCGCCGTCTTCGTTGGGCTGCCGCCCCCATGGCAGTCGTCCTGGCTCTCGTGCTTGCGGGGTGTACCACCGACCAGCTCCAGGGCTGGCTGCCCACCACCGCAGGCACGACCAACCACGTGGACCGCGTCATCGGCCTCTGGGTCACCTCGTGGATCGTGCTGCTGATCGTCGGCGTCATCGTCTGGGGTCTCATCATCTGGGTGTGCGTGGCCTACCGCCGTCGCAAGGGTCAGACCGGCCTCCCCGTGCAGCTCCGCTACAACATGCCGATCGAGATCTTCTACACGGTCGTGCCGCTGATCCTCGTGCTCGGCTTCTTCGCCTTCACCGCCCGTGACCAGGCGGCCATCGAAGAGCCGACCGCCAGTCCCGACGTCAAGATCGACGTGTACGCCAAGCGCTGGGCGTGGGACTTCAACTACATCGACCAGCAGAACGAAGACGAGAGCGTCTACTACCAGGGCATCCAGGCGCAAGAGCTGGGTGACGGCACCATCGACGAGAGCCAGCTCCCCGAGCTCTACCTGCCGGTGGGCAAGACGGTGCAGATCGACCTCAAGTCGCGCGACGTGGCGCACTCCTTCTGGATCATCGACTTCTTGTACAAGAAAGACACGATCCCCGGCAAGACGAACTCGATGTACTTCACGCCCGAGAAAGAGGGCACGTTCAGCGGCAAGTGCGCCGAGCTCTGCGGCGAGTACCACTCGCTGATGCTGTTCAACGTCAAGGTCGTCTCGCAGTCCGAGTACGACCAATACCTGCAGACCCTCGACGCCGAAGGCAACACCGGCCTCCTGGGCGACCAGTACAACACCAACACCAACCAGCCCGGCACCGAGGCCCCCGCCAACGCCGCCGGCACCGAAGACTCCGAGAAGTAAGGCACAGGTTCGATGAGCTCAGCCACCGCCACCCGTCCCACCACCGGCGGGACGTCCTCCGGTCAGAACTTCGGCGCCTCGAAGGTCGGCCGCAAGGGCAACGTCGTCGTCAACTGGATCACGTCGACCGACCACAAGACCATCGGGTACATGTACCTGATCACGTCGTTCCTCTTCTTCTGCCTCGGCGGGGTCATGGCGCTCATCATCCGCGCCCAGCTCTTCGCACCGGGCCTCGAGATCGTCGCCACGAAAGAGCAGTACAACCAGCTCTTCACGATGCACGGCACGATCATGCTGCTCATGTTCGCGACGCCCCTCTTCTCGGGCTTCGCCAACGTGCTCATGCCGCTCCAGATCGGTGCCCCCGACGTCGCGTTCCCGCGGCTGAACGGCTTCGCCTTCTGGCTCTACTCGTTCGGCTCGATCATCGCCGTCGCCGGCTTCCTCACCCCGCAGGGTGCCGCCTCGTTCGGGTGGTTCGCCTACGCACCACTCAGCGACACGACGTTCTCGCCAGGCCTCGGCGGAAACCTCTGGGTGTTCGGCCTCGGCCTGACCGGCTTCAGCACCATCCTGGGTTCGGTGAACTTCATCACCACCATCGTGTCGATGCGTGCCCCCGGCATGACCATGTGGCGCATGCCGATCTTCACCTGGAACACCCTGATCACGTCGATCCTGGTGATCATGGCGTTCCCGGTCCTGGCCGCCGCCCTCTTCGGTCTCGGCTTCGACCGCGTCTTCGACGCCCAGGTCTTCAATCCGGCCAACGGCGGGGCCATCCTCTGGCAGCACCTCTTCTGGTTCTTCGGCCACCCCGAGGTCTACATCATCGCCCTGCCGTTCTTCGGCATCGTGTCCGAGGTCTTCCCGGTCTTCAGCCGCAAGCCGATCTTCGGTTACAAGACGCTGGTGTACGCGACCATCTCGATCGCCGCCCTGTCGGTCACCGTGTGGGCCCACCACATGTACGTCACCGGGTCCGTCCTGCTGCCGTTCTTCTCGCTGATGACGATGCTCATCGCCGTTCCGACGGGTGTGAAGATCTTCAACTGGATCGGCACGATGTGGCGCGGGTCGGTCACCTTCGAGACGCCCATGCTCTGGGCCATCGGGTTCTTGATCACCTTCACGTTCGGTGGTCTGACCGGTGTCATTCTCGCGTCGCCTCCGCTCGACTTCCACGTGTCGGACACCTACTTCGTGGTGGCGCACTTCCACTACGTCGTGTTCGGCACCGTCGTGTTCGCCATGTTCTCCGGCTTCTACTTCTGGTGGCCGAAGTGGACGGGCAAGATGCTCAACGAGCGTCTCGGCAAGATCCACTTCTGGATGCTCTTCGTCGGGTTCCACACGACGTTCCTCGTGCAGCACTGGCTCGGCGTCATGGGCATGCCCCGTCGTTACGCGACGTACCAGCCCGAGGACCACTTCACGTGGATGAACCAGCTGTCGACCATCGGGGCCATGCTGCTCGGTGTCTCGATCCTGCCGTTCCTCTACAACGTGTACATCACCGCTCGCCGGGCTCCCAAGGTCGAGGTGAACGACCCGTGGGGTTACTCGCGCTCGCTCGAGTGGGCCACCTCGTGCCCGCCGCCGCGGCACAACTTCACGTCGATCCCTCGCATCCGCTCGGAGTCGCCTGCCTTCGACCTGAACCACCCCGAGGCGGGCCTGCCCGTCGGCATCGGCCCCGTGAAGGACGCGCCTGACGCTCCGACGTACGACGCGTCCAGCGAGAAAGTGAAGTAGTCCCGATGAAGACCAACGCGACGCTGTTCTGGATCCTCGCGATCTTCTTCTTCCTCATGTGCGCGGTGTACGTGCTCTGGAGCCTGCTCGACACGGGCAGGGTGGAATGGGCCGGCACGCTCGGCATCGGCCTCGCCGGCATGCTGGGTGCCTTCCTGGCCTTCTACATGGGTCGTTCGCACGCCACGCAGGGTGGCGAACTCCCCGAGGACCGCCTGGACGCCAACATCGACGACGGCGACCCCGAGATGGGCTTCTTCAGCCCGTGGTCGTGGTGGCCCATCATCCTCGCCGCCGGGTGCAGCTTGATCTTCCTGGCGCTGGCCGTCGGCATGTGGATCATCTACATCGGTGCGGCCCTCACGGCTGTGGCACTGGTCGGCTGGGTCTACGAGTACTACCGAGGCAACTTCGCCCACTGAGCACGGGCACAGCACCACCTGACCGGGCGTCGATCTCCGGATCGGCGCCCTTCGTCGTCTGCCCGGGCCACCGCCCGCGCGACGGGTGGAAGCCGACAGGGTCGAGAATCGCCATGATCATGGCGATTCCGGGCGGAGAGGTCACCGTCGGCGAGCTGTCGAAAGTGCAGTCGAAGCTCCATCGGGCACTCGCAACGTCGTCGATCTGCCGGATCTCGCGTGAGATCGACGCCATGGAACGCGTCGACGGATTCGTCGTGGCCTCGGCGCGAAGTGACTGCTCATCGCCCGAACGATGGACGGCGGCCACATGGTCGGCACGGCGCCGGCGGCTGTACCGCCTGAACCGACCGGGGAGTCCCCACTGGATGAACCCGCTGACCCGTATCCCTCTTCGCTGACCGGGCGAGTCCATCCGCGTCCGTCCTCCCGCGCGTGGTCGACGTCGCGTGGTCCCTGTTGGCAGAACCGTCGCGAGGCGAATCACGTGCCGTTCAGGTCAGTCTTCTGTTCTTCGCCGGGGGAGCGCTCTGCGGACTCGCGGTGGTTGCCGGTCACTCGTCGGAGCCAAGGACGACGAAGCCCAGCCAGGGAGCGTGCCCTGGTGAGGCTGACGTGCGGGACGGCTGGGAGCTGCCTTCCCGCACACGCGCGGACCGCAGGCGGACGTCCTGCGTGGTCGTGAGAGCCTCCGACTGTCGTGCCGGCCCGGCCCTGGTCCAGGCACTCATGTCGTGCCAGAGGAACTCCTGGCTCGTCTCCGGCTGCTTGACGACCGTCGACTCCGATGTCGTGCGACGTGCGGTCGGAGGACGTCCCGAGAGGGGACACGGCATCTGACAGCGAAAGCCCGGTCGCACGAGGTGTGCGGCCGGGCTTCCGGGTATCAGAAGGTCTGCGTGTCAGTGACCTTCGTCGTGGTGCGATGCTTCGATCTCAGAGCGCTTGACCGGGGCGATGCGATCTTCGAAGAAGAAGGACGACGCCGAGGCCCGCGCCCGCTGGAGCGCGGTGATCTTGCCGTTGGCGTTCGGCCGGACCATGAGGGGCTCGTACTCGTTGAAGTCGAGCAAGCGCCAGCGCTCGTACTCGTCGAGCTGCTCGTGCACCTCGATGTACTCGCCACCGGGGAGGCGGACGATGCGACCTGACTCGTAGCCGTGGAGGGCGATCTCGCGGTCCTTCTTCTGCAGGGCCAGGCAGACGCGCTTGGTGACCCAGAAGGCGATGAACGGTCCGAGGATCAACGCTGCCTGGCAGGCGTGGATCACGTAGTTCAACGACAGGTGGAAGTGCGTTGCCATGATGTCCGAGCTCGCTGCGGCCCAGAGGCTGGCGTAGAACACGATGCCCGCAGCACCGATGGCGGTGCGGGTCGGAGCGTTGCGGGGACGGTCGAGGATGTGGTGCTCTCGCTTGTCGCCGGTGACCCATGCCTCGAAGAACGGGTACAGCAGGACCACGACGATGAAGAGACCGAGGACCGTGATCGGTACCAGGATGTTCATCGAGACGGTGTAGCCGAAGGCGACGAACTCCCAGCCCGGCGGCACGAGGCGCAGGGCGCCGTCGGCGAAGCCGATGTACCAGTCGGGCTGCGTACCAGCCGACACGGGGGAGGGGTCGTACGGGCCGTAGTTCCAGATCGGGTTGATCGTGAAGAGCGAGGCGATCAGGACGATGACGCCGAAGACGATGAAGAAGAATCCACCGGCCTTCGCGGCGAACACGGGCATGACGGGAACGCCGACCACGTTCTGGTTCGTCTTGCCGGGACCGGCGAACTGCGTGTGCTTGTTGATGATCAGCAGCAGGAGGTGCACGCCCAGCAGTGCGATGAGCAGCGCCGGAAGCAGCATGATGTGCAGCGAGTAGAAACGACCCACCATGTCGGTGCCGGGGAACTCGCCACCGAAGACCAGGTACGAGATCCAGACGCCGATGACCGGGATGCCCTTGATCATGCCGTCGATGATTCGTGCACCGTTGCCCGAGAGCAGGTCGTCGGGCAGCGAGTAACCGGTGAAGCCCTCTGCCATGGCGAGGATCCAGAGCGTGAAGCCGACGACCCAGTTGATTTCGCGAGGCTTGCGGAACGCTCCGGTGAAGTACACGCGGAGCATGTGCAGCATGATCGCGGCCACGAACAGCAGCGCCGCCCAGTGGTGGATCTGGCGGAACAGCAGACCGCCGCGGATGTCGAACGAGATGTCGAGCGTCGACGCCATGGCGGCCGACATGTTGAGGCCCTTGAGCGGGACGTACGACCCGTTGTAGTTGACCTCGGCCATCGACGGCTGGAAGAAGAACGTCAAGAAGGTGCCCGAGAGCAGGATGACGACGAACGAGTAGAGGGCGACCTCGCCCAGCATGAAGGACCAGTGGTCGGGGAAGATCTTGCGACCGACCTCTTTGACCAGGCCGGACATGCTGGTGCGCTCGTCGATGTAGTTGGCCGTCGCGCCGAGGATCTTGTTGGTCTTCGTCGGTGCGAACGCCGGTGCCTTGCCGATGTTGTCGGACGTGGCCGGCTCGGCGCCGTGTGTCGGGGTGGTGGTGATCACTTTTCGCGCTCCCAGAAGCTCGGGCCCACAGGTTCGTGGAAGTCGCTCTGCGCGACGAGGTACCCGTCGGCGTCGACGGTGATGGGCAGCTGCGGCAGCGGGCGCTTGGCGGGCCCGAAGATCACTTCGCAGTTGTTGGTCACGTCGAACGTGGACTGGTGGCAGGGGCAGAGCAGGTGGTGTGTCTGCTGCTCGTAGAGTGCCACGGGGCACCCGACGTGCGTGCAGATCTTCGAGTAGGCGACGATTCCGTCGTACTGCCAGTCTTCGCGACCCTCGGCCGGGTGGAGGTCTTCCGGCTTCAGGCGCATGAGGAGGACGGCCGCTTTGGCTTTCTCTTCGAGCAGGTGTTCTGATTCGTTGAGGTTCTCGGGGATCACGTGGAAGACGGAACCCAGGGTGACGTCGGACGCACGGATGCGGGCGCCGGCAGGGTCGGTGGCGAGGTGCATGCCCTCTTCCCACAGGGTGTGCCGCAGGACCGCGTTGGGGTCTTCGGCCGGAGCCAGGTCGCGGAACAGGACCACGGCAGGCAGGGGAGTGGCGACGAGCGCGCCGATGAGGCTGTTGCGGATGAGCGACCGACGTCCGAAGCCGCTCTCGTGGTTGCCCAGGGCGAAGACCTCGACGGCCTTCTCGCGCGTGGGCTCGGACCCGCGGGTGTCGTGTCGCATCTCGGTGATCTCGCGAGCCGGCATGAGCGTCTTGGACCAGTGCACCGCACCGATGCCGACCGAGAGGAGGCCGAGGGCGATGCCCAACCCCAGGAAGAGGTTGTTCAGTCGGACCGAACCCGAGTCGCCCGACGTGATGGGGAACGCCACGTAGGCCCCGATGGCGGCGATGCTGCCGACGATGGAGAGGAAGAAGAACAGGCTGACCTGTCGTTCGGCACGCTTCTCGACCTTGGGGTCGATGTCGGTGACGCGGTCGCGGTGCGGCGGCTCGCCAGGGTTCTGGAACACGTCGGACGTCACGACCGCCGTGCCGGCCGAGACCTGTCGAGGCTCGCGCTTCTCGACAGCCGAGCCCGCCGTGGGGGCCTCGTCGTCGTGCTCTGCCATTGTTTCTGCCTTTCGTGAAGTACGGAGAGAACGCGGGTCAGTTCGACCGGGCGGTCAGCCAGATGGTGATCGCGACGATCGCACCGAGCCCGAAGATCCAGATGAAGAGGCCTTCGGCGACCGGGCCGAGGCTTCCGAGCTCGAATCCACCCGGGGACGGGGTGTTCTCGACGTACTTGAGGTACGTGATGATGTCGGCCTTGTCTTGCGGCGACAGGTTGAGGTCGTTGAAGACCGGCATGTTCTGCGGGCCGGTCTGCATGGCCTCGTAGATGTGGTGCGACGTGACGCCGTCGAGCGGCGGGGCGTACTTGCCCTGCGTGAGCGCACCACCGGCTCCGGCCACGTTGTGGCACATGGCGCAGTTGATGCGGAAGAGCTCGGCGCCGTTGGTCGTGTCACCGTCGGCCTGCAGCAGGGACTCGTCGGGGATGGCGGGGCCGGGGGCCAGCGAGGCGACGTAAGCGGCCATGGCGGCGACCTGCTCGTCGGTGAACTGGGTGGGCTTCTGTTCTGCCTGCGGTCCGTTGACGGCCATCGGCATGCGACCGGTGCCGACCTGGAAGTCGACCGAGGCGGCGCCGACGCCGATCAGGCTGGGACCGCTGTCGGTGCCGGCGGCACTGAGACCGTGACACGTGGCGCAGTTCGAGGCGAAGAGCTTCTGGCCCTCGTCGATGCTCTGCTGCGAGGTCGCGGTCGCGCTGCTCTCGTCCGCCGAGGCCGTCGACGAGAAGAGGGCGTAGGCGCCACCGGTGGTGAGCAGGCCGACGAGCAGCAAGGAGGCGGTGGCGACGGGGCCGCGGCGGCCGGCCTTCTTGGTGCGTCGCGAGGACGAGGTTCTGGAGAACATGCTGTGCAGACGATCCAATGCCTATTTGAGGAGGTAGATGACGATGAAGAGGCCGATCCAGACCACGTCGACGAAGTGCCAGTAGTACGACACGACGATGGCCGTGGTGGCCTCTTTGTGCCCGAAGTTCTTGACGGCGTAGGCACGACCGATGGTGAGGAGGAAGGCGATGAGCCCACCGATGACGTGCGCACCGTGGAACCCGGTCGTCATGTAGAAGGCCGAACCGTAGGCGCTCGAGCTGAGGGTGACGTGCTCGGAGACGAGGGTCGCGTACTCGAAGACCTGGCCGCAGACGAACACCGCCCCCATGGCGTAGGTGAGGAAGAACCACTCGACCATGCCCCAGCGGCCGACCTGGAACAGTCGCCCGGTCCGGTGCGGCTGCATGCGCTCGGCGGCGAAGACGCCGAACTGGCACGCCACCGACGAGAGCACGAGGGTGATCGTGTTCGTGAGGGCGAACGGCACGTTGTGCAGCGCCGTCTGGTCGGCCCAGAGACCGGGAGACGTCGAGCGCAGGGTGAAGTAGATCGCGAAGAGGCCGGCGAAGAACATGACCTCGCTGCCGAGCCACACGATGGTGCCCACGGCAACCGTGCTGGGTCGGTTGACGACCGGGCCGCCAGAAGGTCTCGAGAGAGAGGTACTTGTCACGAGGTCCATTATGCCTGGTAACTCGCCCTGGGTTTGCGTCGCAA
>NZ_LMPQ01000001.1:99511-488594 GCF_001423905.1 Frigoribacterium sp. Leaf186
GGGACGATGACCTCCGAGCTCACCTGGCCCCTGATCATCGACGCACTGCTGACCGGTCGCGACCTCTCGATCAGCGAGGCCACGTGGTCGATGGACCAGGTGATGACGGGCGACGTCACCCCCGCGCAGTTGGGTGCCTTCCTGGTGGCGCTCCGGGCCAAGGGCGAGACCGTGGACGAGATCGTGGGCTTCCGTGACGCCGTCCTGGCGCACGCCGTCGCCCTGCCGGTCGACACCATGGCTGTCGACATCGTCGGCACGGGCGGCGACCGCTTCGGCACCGTGAACGTGTCGACCATGGCCTCCGTCGTCGTCGCCGCCACGGGCGTGCCCGTCATCAAGCACGGCAACCGCGCTGCGAGCTCGTCGTCGGGCTCGTCGGACGTCCTGTCGGCACTCGGCATCGACCTCACCATCGGGGCCGATCGCGTCGCCGCGGTGCTCCAGGAGGCCGGGCTGACCTTCGCGTTCGCCGCCGCCTTCCACCCGGGCTTCGGCAACGCCGCCGTCGTCCGGCGCGAGATCGGCGTTCCCACCGTGTTCAACTTCCTCGGGCCGCTCGTCAACCCCGCCCGGCCGGAGGCCAGTGCGGTCGGCGTGGCGTCGCTCGACAAGGTGCCCTTGATCGTCGGGGTGTTCCAGACCCGTGGTGCCACGGCGCTGGTGTTCCGGGGCGACGACGGTCTCGACGAACTCACGACGACCGGTCACAGCCACATCTGGGAGGTCACGGCCGGGTCGGTGACCGAGCACGACCTCGACCCGCTCGAGCTCGGCATCCCGAGGGCCAGCATCAGCGACCTGATCGGCGGAGACGCCGTCCACAACGCCGGCGTCGCCCGGGAGGTGCTGGCGGGGGCGCGGGGACCGGTGCGCGACATCGTGTTGCTCAACGCCGCGGCGGGCCTCGTGTCGTACGGGCTGGCCGCCGATCCCGGTCAGCGAGAACGCCCCCTCCTCGCCCGGTTCCGTGAACAGCTCGAGGTCGCGGCCCGGGCCGTCGACTCGGGGGCGGCGATCGCCAAACTCGACCAGTGGGTGGCGGCGACGCGCGCGTCCTGACCGTCACCGCGCCTCCTGACCGTCACCGCGCCTCCTGACCGTCACCGCGCCTCCCCGCCCTCGCGGCACGTCCTCGTGACCGGGGACGTGCCGGGCGGGACGACGAAGGGCCCGTCCTCGCGGACGGGCCCTTCGCACGGCGTGGATCAGTTGACGTCTTCGTCGACCCAGTCGAAGGTCTTCGTGACGGCCTTCTTCCAGAGGCGGAGCGTGCGGTCACGCTCGTCCGCGTCGATGTTCGGCGTCCAGCGCTTGTCTTCCTGCCAGTTGGCGCGGAGGTCGTCGAGGGTCTCCCAGAAGCCGACCGCGAGACCGGCCGCGTAGGCCGCGCCGAGTGCGGTGGTCTCGGCGACGACGGGTCGCACCACGGGCACGTCGAGGATGTCGGCCTGGAACTGCATGAGGGCGTCGTTGGCCGTCATGCCACCGTCCACCTTCAGCTCGGTCAGGTCGACACCCGAGTCGGCGTTCACGGCGTCGAGCACCTCGCGGGTCTGGAACGCGGTCGCCTCGAGGGCTGCGCGGGCGATGTGCCCCTTGTTGACGTAACGCGTGAGGCCGACGAGGGCGCCTCGGGCGTCGGAACGCCAGTAGGGCGCGAACAGGCCGGAGAAGGCGGGCACGAAGTAGACGCCGCCGTTGTCGTCGACGGTCTTGGTCAGCTCTTCGACCTCAGGCGCCGAACCGATCATGCCCAGGTTGTCGCGCAGCCACTGGATCAGCGAGCCGGTGACGGCGATCGACCCCTCGAGTGCGTAGTGCGGGGCCGCGTCGCCGAGCTTGTAGCCGAGGGTCGTCAACAGGCCGTTCTTCGAGTGGACGATCTCTTCGCCCGTGTTGAAGATCAGGAAGTTTCCGGTGCCGTAGGTGTTCTTCGACTCGCCCTGGTCGAAGGCGGCCTGGCCGAAGGTCGCGGCCTGCTGGTCGCCCAGGATGCCGGCGATCGGCACCTCGCGCAGCAGGCTCGACGCCTCGACGGTGCCGTAGACCTCGGACGAGCTCTTGATCTCGGGGAGCATCGACTTCGGCACGTCGAACGCCTCGAGGATGTCGTCACGCCACTGGAGCGTCTCGAGGTCCATGAAGAGGGTGCGCGAGGCGTTGGTCACGTCGGTGACGTGGACGCCGCCGTCGGTGCCGCCCGTGAGGTTCCAGAGGACCCAGGTGTCGGTCGTGCCGAACAGCAGGTCGCCGGCCTCGGCCTTCTCGCGGGCACCCTCGACGTTCTCGAGGATCCAGACGACCTTCGTGCCCGAGAAGTACGTGGCGAGCGGCAGGCCGACGATCGGCTTGAAGCGCTCGACGCCGCCGTCCGCCGCGAGGCGGTCGACGATGGGCTGCGTGCGGGTGTCCTGCCAGACGATCGCGTTGTAGACGGCCTTGCCGGTGGTCTTGTCCCAGACGACGGCGGTCTCGCGCTGGTTGGTGATGCCGACGGCCTTGATGTTGTGACGCGTGATGTCGGCGCGGGACAGGGCCTGGCCGATGACCTCGCGCGTGTTCTCCCAGATCTCGGCGGGGTCGTGCTCGACCCAACCGGCACGGGGGAAGATCTGCTCGTGCTCCTTCTGGCCGGTGGCCACGATCGAACCCGAGTGGTCGAAGATGATGGCGCGGGTGCTGGTGGTGCCCTGGTCGATGGCCAGGACGTAGTCGGTGTCGCTCACGGGTGGAACTCCTTCGTCGTTGATGGATGCGGCTCGCACAGAGGCCCGGGTCGGTCCATTCGAGCGGACGGGCCCGAGCCTCTGCTGGGAGCGGGTGGTGCGATCGGGGTCGGTCGGCGCGGGTGAGCCGGCCTCGGCCGATCAGGGGGACGCCGGGGTCAGGCGGCGAGGGGGAGGAGCGGGAAGGACAGCAGTGCCGCGAGGGCACCGCCGACGAGGGGGCCGACGACCGGCACCCAGGCGTAGGACCAGTCGCTGCCGCCCTTGCCCTTGATGGGCAGGAAGGCGTGGGCGATGCGCGGTCCGAGGTCACGGGCCGGGTTGATGGCGTAGCCCGTCGGGCCACCGAGCGAGGCGCCGATGCCGACCACGAGCAGGGCGACGGCGAGGCCGCCGAGCGGGCCGAGGTTGGCGGCGTTCGGCGAGGCGCCGTTGGTGATGGCGATGATCGTGAAGACCAGCACGAAGGTGCCGATGATCTCGGTGACGAGGTTCCAGCCGTAGTTGCGGATCGCGGGGCCGGTCGAGAAGACGCCGAGCTTCGTCGCGGGGTCGGGCTCGTCGTCGAAGTGCTGCTTGTAGGCGAGCCAGACGACGACCGCACCGATGATCGCTCCGACCATCTGAGCCAGCACGTAGACGAGGAAGGCCCCGAACGTGATGTTGCCCAGGATGAGCTGCGCGATGCTGACGGCCGGGTTCAGGTGTGCCCCCGACGAGTACGAGGCCAAGATCCCGACGAAGACCGCGAGGCCCCAGCCGAAGTTGACCATGAGCGTCCCGCCGTTGAAGCCCTTCGTCTTCGTCAGCGCGACGTTGGCGACGACGCCGCCACCGAGGGTGAGCAGCAACGCGGTGCCCACCGTCTCTGAAAGAAAAATCAATCCCAGGTTCACGTCGACCTTCCTTGTCGTACGGCGGGGCGACAGTGCACCCGCGGTGAGCGTGTGTCAACACCTTAGTGCTGTGATCACACGCGATGAGAAGGAAACATCGGGTGTTTGCACATATGTGCATCGGGGTGCCCTGGGAGTAGGTTGAGCGGCAGCCTGATGCCCTCAGCACCGTGTCCCGCGCCGCGAAAGGTACTTCGATGAAGAAGCTCATCAACGATCCGTCCGATGTCGTCGACGAGGCCGTGGCCGGCTTCGGCGCGGCTCACGCCGACCTGGTCGTCGTCTCCCACGACCCGACGTTCGTGCGGCGGGCAGCGGCCCCCACGCCGGGCAAGGTCGCGATCGTCAGCGGTGGCGGCAGCGGTCACGAACCCCTGCACGCCGGGTTCGTCGGGTTCGGCATGCTCTCGGCCGCCGTGCCCGGTCCGGTCTTCACCTCGCCGACGCCCGACCCGGTCGTCGCCGCCACGCAGGCCGTCGACGGCGGAGCCGGGGTGCTCTACATCGTCAAGAACTACACGGGAGACGTCCTCAACTTCGAGACCGCCGCCGACCTCGCCGAGGCCGAGGGGATCACGGTGCGGTCCGTGCTCGTCGACGACGACGTGGCGGTGAAGGACTCCCTTTACACCGCCGGTCGTCGAGGCGTGGCCGGCACCGTCGTGGTCGAGAAGACGGCGGGTGCCGCGGCGGAACGCGGCGATTCCCTCGACGCGGTGGCCGAGGTCGCCCGTCGCACGAACGAGGCGACCCGGACCATGGGCGTCGCGCTCACGGCGGGGACCGTCCCGCACGCCGGCGAGCCGAGCTTCACGTTGGCCGACGACGAGATCGAGATCGGCATCGGCATCCACGGCGAGCCGGGGCGAGAGCGCGTCCCGCTCGAGCCCGTCGACGCGGTCGTCGACCGTCTGCTGGCGGCCGTGACCGACGACCTCGGGGTCACGTCCGGTGACCGGGTGCTGCTCTTCGTGAACGGCATGGGGGGCACGCCCCTCGTCGAGTTGTACATCGCCTACCGTCATGCCGCCGAGGTGCTCGAAGGTCAGGGCGTCGAGGTGACGCGCAGCCTCGTCGGTTCGTACGTGACGTCCCTCGAGATGCAGGGCATGTCGATCACGGTGACGCGCCTCGACGACGAACTGACCGAGCTCTGGGACGCGCCGGTCGAGACCGCCGCGCTCCGCCGGGGGCGGTGACCCGGCGCCGCCGGACCCGACGAGACCACGCCACGCCGACACCACCACACGGTCACACCGCTGCACCGCTGCATCGCACCACGGCGTGACGCCGCACCACCGCACCACGAGAGGAACGACGACCGCATGACACTCGACGCCACCTGGACCCGGGCCTGGATCGACCGGACGGCCGACGTCGTCGCCGCCGAGCACACGGCTCTCAGCGAGCTCGACCGGCAGATCGGCGACGGCGACCACGGCGAGAACCTGTCGCGGGGCTTCACCGCCGTGCGCACCCGGCTCGCCGACCTGCCCGCGGACGCGACGCCGGGTGCGGCGCTCAAGCTCGTCGCCACGACGCTGATCTCGACGGTCGGCGGCGCCTCGGGTCCGTTGCTGGGCACGGCGTACCTCAAGGGGTCGGCGGCCCTCGGCGACGCCACCGAGCTCGACTCGAAGGCGGTGGTGGCGTTCCTCACGGCGGCTCGCGACGGAGTGGTGCTGCGCGGCAAGGCGGAGGTCGGCGACAAGACCATGATCGACGCCTGGACGCCGGCCGTCGACGCCGCCGCGGCTGCCGCAGCCGGGGGAGCGAGCCCCGCGGACGTCCTCCGCGCGGCCGCGGACGCCGCCGCCGCCGGAGCCGCGTCGACCGAGCCCCTGGTGGCCCGCAAGGGTCGGGCCAGCTACCTCGGCGAGCGAGCCGTCGGCCACCGGGACCCCGGCGCCCAGTCGTCGTCCCTCATCATCGCCGCGGCGGCGGACGCCGCCGACGGCACGACCAAGGAGTCCTGAGCATGCCCACCATCGGAATCGTCGTCGTCTCGCACAGCACCAAGATCGCCGAGGGCGTGGTCGAGTTGGCCCGCCAGATGGCGCCCACGACGACCCTCGTCGCCGCCGGCGGCACGGACGACGGCGCCATCGGCACGAGCTTCGACAAGATCTCGGCCGCCCTGGCCGAGGCCGGAGCCGGTGGGGGAGCGGTCGTCCTCTGCGACCTCGGCTCGGCCATCCTCACGAGCGAGACGGCCGTCGACTTCCTCGACGACGCCGACAAGGAGCGCGTGATCATTGCCGACGCCCCGTTGGTCGAGGGCACGGTGGCCGCGGCCGTCGCGGCCGAGACCGGGGGAGACCTGGACGCCGTCGCCGCGGCGGCGCGCACGGCGACGGGCGTCGCGGACGCCCACGCCGACGAGCGCGAGCTGCGTGGCGGGGACGCCATCGAGCGCTCCGCGGTGCTGGTGAACGAGTCCGGGCTGCACGCCCGGCCCGCCGCCGACCTCGTCACGCATGCGTCGAAGTACCAGGCCGACGTGACCGTCAACGGTGTCGACGCGAAGAGCCTCCTGCGCATCATGGGGTTGAACGTGGGCGTCGGTTCGACCGTGGCCGTGATGGCCACGGGCCCCGACGCCGCCGCGGCCGTCGACGACCTCATCACGCTGATCGAGGGCGGGTTCGGCGAGAAGGCGAGCTGACCGCCCCGCGCGACCCGTGCCTCCCGGGCGCCGACGTCAGCGGCGGCGCGACCACTTCGTGAGCAGCATGTCGCCCGAGAGCAGCACGTGGTCGAGGCTCAGGCCCTCGAGCGCCATCGCCTCGCGGGCCGCGACGATGCGCGGCCCGGCCCCGCCCTCGAGGTTGGGCGAGACGGTCAGGCAGAGCTCGTCGACCACGTCGGCGGCCACGAGGTCGCCGAAGAGCGCCGGCCCGCCCTCGGTGTGGACCTGCGGGAGTCCTCGGTCGACGAGGGCCCGGACGAGGAGGCGCGGGTCGACCCGGTCGTGACCGCACGACACCACGTCGGCGACCTCGTCGAGTCGGGCCCTGGCGTCTCGAGGGGCGCCGTCGTGCGTCAACACCACCGGCCGCACGGGGGCGTCGGCGAAGACGCCGCTCGTCGGGTCGAGCCCGAGGGACCCGGAGACGATGGCGAACACGGGGTGGTCGGGAAGGCCGGCCGCACGGCGCCACGCCACCGCGTCGTCACCGAGGCTCATCGGGCCGTAGCCCTCGTCGCGGACGGTGCCCGCCCCGACGACCACGACGTCGCAGAGGCGGCGCAGCAGGTCGAACACGAGCAGGTCGGCCGGGCCGCCGAGGTCGCGCGTGCGGCCGGCGGCCGTCGCCGACCCGTCGACGCTCGCGACGAAGTTCGCCCGCACCCGAGGGTTCGCGCGGTCGCGCGGGGCGTGCAGGTCGACGAGGTCGTCGAGCGTCAGCGCCCTGCCGATCTGGGGGGGAACGGGGTGCAGTTGCGTGATGGTGGTCGCGGTCACGAGGCCCCTTCGTCGATGTTGTGGCGTTCCAGGACGGGGGCCCGCCAGCCGAGGATCGCCTCGACCATGCGGACGGCGTCGACGCTGGCCCGGACGTCGTGCATCCGGACGATGCGCGCGCCCTGCAGCACGCTGACGGTGGCCGCGGCGAGCGAACCCGCGAGCCGGTCGGGCTTGTCGCGGCCGAGCGACTCGCCGACGAAGTCCTTGTTCGACACCGCGGCGAGCGTCGGGTGCCCCAGGGCGGCCACCTCGGACAACCGGCGCGTGAGCTCGAGCGAGTGTCGCGTCGTCTTGTTGAGGTCGTGGCCCGGGTCGACGACGAGTCGGTCGTCGCGGACGCCGTGGGCCCGCGCGAGGTCGACCCGGCGGGCCAGGAACTCGACGACCTCGGCGACGACGTCGTCGTACCGGGGGCGCGGATGGGGGCGTCGCGGTGCCGCGAGGCTGTGGGTGACGACGAGCGTGGCGTCGGAGTCGGCGACCACGTCGGCCAGGCGGGGGTCGTGCAGCCCCGTCGTGTCGTTGATCACGTGGGCCCCGGCGGCGACGACCCGCTCGGCGACCTCGGGGCGGAAGGTGTCGACCGAGATCACGACGTCGGACCGGACGGCGAGGGCCTCGACCACGGGCAGCACGCGGTCGAGTTCGTCGGCGGGGGACAGTTCGGGCCCCGGTGCGAAGGGGACGCCGCCGATGTCGACCCAGTCGGCGCCCGCCTCGGCTGCGTCGACGGCGGCCTGCACCGCACGGTCGAGCGCGAAGGTGGCGCCCTGGTCGAAGAAAGAGTCGGGCGTCCGGTTGACGATCGCCATCACGGCGACCTGTCGTGAGAAGTCGAAGGTGCGTGCCCCGATGCGCCGCACCGGGACGTGCAGCGTGGGCAGGACGACGGCCGAGGCAGCGGCCCCGCGGGCATCGCCGGCGGGGTCAGGCACGGGAGGCGCCGATGAGGGCGACGGCCTCGGCGCGCGCCGCCGGCTCGGAGAGCACGCCCCGGCTGGCGAGCGTCACCGTCGTGCTCGCGGTCTGGCGAGGGCCCCGCGTCGTCACGCAGCCGTGCGACGCGTCAAGCACGACGAGGACTCCGTCCGGTCGGGCCCCGGCCTGGACGGCATCGGCGATCTCTTCGCCGAGGCGCTCCTGCAGCTGCGGTCGCGAGGCGACGGCGTCGACGACCCGGGGGAGCGCGCCCAGTCCGACGATGGTCTCGCCGGGCACGTAGGCCACGTGGGCGACGCCCACGAAGGGCAGCAGGTGGTGCTCGCACACGGAACGGAACGAGATGTCGCGGACGATGACGACCTCGCCGAGCTGGTGGCTCTCGGCCGGGACGGTGGCCTGGGCCACGAGGTCGGCGGCGTCGACCGTGAGCCCCGAGAAGAACTCGGCGTAGGCGTCGGCCACGCGTCGTGGCGTCGACTCGAGCCCGGGCCGCCCCACGTCCTCACCGATGGCGGCGAGCAGTTCGAGCACGGCGGCCTCGATGCGGGGCCGGTCGATCGGCGGGTGGGTCATCGCACCATCCTCTCAGGCGGTGGGCTCGGTCGTGCCGTCCGCCTCGTCGGCGTCTCGGTCGGCGCCGGCGGCGCGGTCGGCGCGATCAGCGCCGTCGGCGCGGTCGCGGGGGAGCGCCTCGTGGTGCCGCCGTCCGTGGCTGCGCCGCGCCTCCTTCATCTCGGCCTCGAACAGGTGCCTCCTGCCGCCCGCCAAGGCATCACGAGCGTTCTTCTCGTGCTCGCGGAAGGCGGCATGGTAACCGTCGTCGTAGTCCTCGACGAGCTGGTACGTCCACGGGCCCTCGACGACGTTGCGGCCCACGAGGTCGCGTTCGAGCAGGTCGGCGATCTCGGCGTGGCCGGCGTCCCGCAACGAGTCGACCGCATCGCCGAGCGCGAGGTCGGCCTTGCCGGTCAGGCGGTGGAACCCGTACAGGAAGCCCCGGGCCTGCTCGACGATCTCGAGTGCGGCCGAGAGATCGCCGAGTGCTGCCACGGTCGCGTCGTCGAGCCCGTCGGGTCGGCGGTGCGCCTCGTCGGGGCCGTCGCCGTCGGTGGCGTCGTCTGCTTCGGTCGTGTCGGTCGCGTCGGTCGTCATGCGACCAGGCAACTCCGAGGAGGCGCGACGCGCGCCGCCGGGGAGCGGCTGTCAGTCCTCAGATCAGCATTACTTGACATAATGTACATTATCAGTCACCCGGGGCTGGTCCGGAGAGGGGTTGGTGGCAACCCGTCCGGCACGCGCTGTCGGCCTGCGCCTGGCGCTGGTCGAGTCAGCCCCGGCCGAGCACCTGACGCAACAGGTCGGCCAGGTCGGCGGGTTCGACCGGCTCGTCGGTGGTCGCCAATTCGTCGAGTGTGAACCAGCGCGACGCGAGGATGTCGGTCCGCTCGTCGTCGGTCCAGTCGTCGTCGACGACCTCGAAGTGCGGCAGGCGCACGACGAAGAACTCGGCGTGGCCGTGGGTGTGGTCGGCGTCGTCCCACGGCACCTCGAAGTCGTCGACGCGCACCACGTCGCCGACGTGGGTCACGACCTGGCCGGTCTCCTCGTGCAGTTCACGGACGGCCGCCTCGACGTGCGTCTCGCCCGGGTCGACCCCGCCGCCCGGAGTGATCCACCGCGCGAACCGGCTCGTGTCGGGTGCGACCGTCTTCATCAGCAGCAGACGGTCGTCGTCGTCGAGGACGAGGAGTCGCGAGGTCGGACGCACGACCCTCTCGGTCACGAGGTGGCCCGCCTCAGACGATCGGCGCGAAGTCGCTGGTGTCGCCCACGAGCCGGGTGTGGTCGGCCGGGACCGGGTCGACGGCGGCCGACGCGACCTCGGCCGCGAACTCGGCGACGTTGTACAGCTTGCCCGCGCTCTCTTTGCGCGACGAGATGGCCCCCGGGTTCGACCGCTCGAGCAGCGTCGCCGTGATGGTGCCCTCGATCATGTCGCCCGAGACCACGACGAACTCGACGCCCGCGGCCTCGAGCTGGGGCAGCATCTCGCGCAGGGCGTCTTCGCCGGCGCGCTTGCTGAGGGCCACCGGCCGGTACTCGGGCATCGTCTCGGTGGTGCGGATGAAGTGCGCCTGGTGGCTGGTGACGAAGACGACGCGCGACCCCGGGGCGAGCAGCGGCAGCGCGGCCGTCAGCAGGGCCACCTGGGCGTCGCGGTTGAGCTTCAGGGCGTAGTCCTCGGCCATGCCGGTCTCCATGCCGCCCGAGGCGTTCATGACGAGGACGTCCAGCCCGCCCCACGCGTCGCGGACCGTGTCGAACATCGCGGTGAGGCTGGCGTCGTCGGTCAGGTCGGCACCGATCGCGATGGCCTCGCCACCGGCCTCCTCGATCTTCGACACGAGCTGCAGCGCCCGCTTCTCCTTGTTGCGGTAGTTGACGACGACCTTGGCCCCGGCCTCGGCGAAGTAGCGCACCGTGTCGGCGCCGATCCCCCGGGACGACCCGGTGACCAGGACTCGGGCTCCGGTGAGGGACTCTGCGGCGAGGGGATTGGACAAGGCGTGCTCCAGACTGTGCAAGGGGTCGGTCGGCCCGCGGGCCGGACTCGACCCTACCAACGACCCTCGTCAGCGTCGGTGGCGGGTGGTAGTTTCCATAACAGGGGAACGAGAGAAGGTCCACATGGACGTCCTGAACGATTTCGCATGGGTCGCGTGGGTCGCGCTCATCCTGGTGTTCGTCATCGTCGAGGTGACGACGCTCGAATTCACCTTCTTGATGCTGGCCATCGGCAGCGTCGGCGGTCTGCTCGCGGGGCTCTTCGGCGCGCCGTGGTGGCTGCAGGCGATCGTCGCCGCCGTGCTCGCCGTCCTGCTGCTGTTCACGGTGCGGCCTCCCCTTCTCCGAGCCCTGCGCCGAGGGGGCGACCCGACGCCCAGCAACGTCGAGGCCCTGCTCGGCCTGCGCGGCACCGTCGTGGTGCCGATCGGCTCCGACCCCGGGCAGGTGAAGCTGTCCAACGGCGAGACCTGGACGGCACGGGTGCTGTCCTCCCCCACGACGTCGGCGGCCGCCGACCTCGCCCTCGACACCGGGTCCCCGGTCGTCGTGACCGCCATCGAGGGGTCGACGGCGTTCGTCGCCCCCGCAGAGAGGTCCTGAACCCATGGACACCATCAGTGCCGGCACCGTCGTCACGATCGTGGTCGTCGCGATCATCGTCGTGCTCGTCCTCGTCATCCTGTTCCGCTCGGTCCGCATCATCCCGCAGGCGAGCGCCGGCGTCGTCGAACGACTGGGTCGGTACCACAAGACCCTCTCCCCCGGGCTCAACCTGCTCGTGCCGTTCATCGACCGGGTGCGCCCGCTGATCGACATGCGCGAACAAGTCGTCTCGTTCCCGCCCCAGCCCGTCATCACCGAAGACAACCTGGTCGTCTCGATCGACACGGTGGTGTACTTCCAGGTCACCGACGCCCGGGCCGCCACGTACGAGATCGCGAACTACCTGGGTGCCGTCGAGCAGCTCACGACGACCACGCTGCGCAACGTGGTCGGCGGGTTGAACCTCGAGCAGGCGCTGACCAGCCGCGACAACATCAACGGTCAGCTGCGCATCGTCCTCGACGAGGCGACGGGCAAGTGGGGCATCCGGGTGGGCCGCGTCGAGCTCAAAGCCATCGACCCGCCCCTGTCCATCCAGGACTCGATGGAGCAGCAGATGCGCGCCGAGCGCAGCCGTCGCGCCGCCATCCTGACCGCCGAGGGCACCAAGCAGTCCCAGATCCTCGAGGCCGAGGGCTCACGCCAGTCGTCCATCCTCAAGGCCGAGGGCGACGCGAAGGCCCAGGTGCTGCGCGCCCAGGGTGAGGCCGAGGCCATCGCCACGGTCTTCAACGCCATCCATGCCGGCGACCCCGACCCGAAGCTGCTGGCCTACCAGTACCTCCAGACCCTGCCGAAGATCGCCGACGGCACGGCCAACACGATGTGGATCATCCCGAGCGAGCTGACCGAGGCGCTGAAGGGCATCGGGCAGGGGTTCTTCGCCCCGCGCGACCCGAACGCCCCCGGGTGGACCCCGACCGAGGCGCCCAAGGTCTCCGAGATGGACGTCACGCCCGACCTGGCGTCGACGGTCGACCTCGAGGCCGAACCCGACCTGGGCTTCCCGACGGTGACCACGCCTGGTGGCACCACCGGCGGCACTCCTCCCCGAGGAGGCGCGGCGGGCGACGCTCCCGCCGGTCCCGCCCCCGAGGGGGGCACCGCGGGCACCGGGCCGACCACTCCCCCCGCGACCTCGTCGTGACGTCCGCTCCCCCGGTCTCGGCCGGCTGGTTCGCGCCGCCCGGGCCGCGCGTGCTCGCCCACCGCGGCCTGGCCGTCGAGGCGCCCGAGAACACCATGCTGGCGTTCGCCCTCGCCGTGTCGGCCGGAGCGACCTACGTCGAGACCGACGTGCACGCCACGCGCGACGGCATCGCGGTCATCAGCCACGACCCCGACCTGAGGCGGCTCGCCGGACGTGACCAGCGCCTCCTCGACCTCGACCTGGCCGACGTCAAGACCGTCCGGCTCGACGGCGAACACGAGATCCCGACCCTCGACGAGGCCCTGGACGCGTTCCCCGAGACGCGGTTCAACGTCGACCTCAAGTCGGACGAGGCCGTCGCGCCGGCGGTCCGGGCGATCAAGCGGGTGCGCGCGACGGACCGCGTGCTCGTCACCTCGTTCGACCATCGGCGCCGCCTCCGTGCCGTGGCGGCGCTGCCGGGCGTGGCCACCTCCGCCTCGTCTCGCGGCATCACCGCAGCCGTCGCCGCCGGGCTCGTCCCCGTCGCCGGCCTCCGACGCGCCCTCCTCCGGCGGGCGTTGGCTGGCTGCGGCGCCGTGCAGGTGCCCGAACGCAAGGGGCCCGTCCGCATCGTGACGGCCTCGCGCGTGGCCGAGTTCGCCGCGTTGGGCGTCGAGACCCACGTCTGGACGGTCAACGAGCCCGCCGTGATGGCCCGCCTCCTCGCCCTCGGCGTCCACGGGATCGTCTCCGACCGGGCCGATCTGGCCCTCGTCGAGGTCGGTCGCCTCGCGATCTGAGCGTCGTTCCCGCCTGCCCGGGCACTGTGAAGCGACTGTGAAAGCGCACGGCTCGGAACGGGCAGGGTCCAGAACGGGTTACAACGGGTGATTGCAACGCGAGAGGAGACCACACAATGGCAGATCGCAGTTTGCGCGGAATGAGGCTCGGCAGCCAGAGCCTGCAGAGCGAAGAGGGCGTGGAGTTCTCGCCCCGCAAGAAGGCCGTCTACCAGACGACCGACGGTCAGACGTTCGACATGGTGTTCGCTGCGGACGCCGAGATCCCGGACATCTGGCAGTCCCCCAAGAGTGGTCAGGAAGGCCGCCTCTTGTCGGCCGACGGCAAGCCGGTCGAGATCGACGCCGGCGACGTGAAGGTCCCCCGCAGCCACTGGGACATGTTGCTCGAACGTCGCAGTCGAGCCGAGCTCGAAGAGCTCCTGCAAGAACGACTCGACTTCTTGCGGGCCCGCAAGGGTCAGCACAAGATCGGCGCCTGACCGCAGACCACGAGAGGCCCGGACACCGCGAGGTGCCCGGGCCTCTCGCCGTCGCGTGCGGTGGGGGCGTGCCGATCAGTCGACGACTCGCCACCGCGGCAGCACCGGGTCGGGTGCCTCGTCGAGCAGGCGGCGTCGACGTGACCGGCGGGTGCCGATGAAGAGTCGGGACAGGACGAGCACGGCCAGCCCGAAGAACGAGACCAGCAGCTCGATCGCCCGACTGGCGACGACGGCCGGGGTGGTGCCCGTCCCGAGGTCGACGACGGCGACCATCGTGCCCGGTTCGTAGTCGGGGATGCTCGCCGTCGTCCGCCCCGAGGCGTCGATGGCCCGCGTCGACGCGACCGTCGAGACGTTGACGAGGGGGCGTGCGGTCTCGATCGCCCGGAGGCGCGCGATCGCGAGCTGCTGTTCGTTCTCGTCGGTCTGGCCGGGCCTCGTGCCGAAGTCCGCGTTGTTCGTCTGGCCGATGATCACCTGGGCGCCCTCGTCCATCATGTTGGTGATGAGCTGGTCGTCGACGATGTCGAAGCAGATCGAGATGCCGGCCCGGAACCCACCCAGGTCGAAGACCTCGTCCCGCGTGCCCGGGGTGTAGTCGCGACCGATGAGGTCGATGAGGTCGGGGGCGAACGGGCGCCAGAAGTCGCGGTCGGGGACGTACTCGCCGAACGGGACCGGGTGCTTCTTGTCGTACTGGTCCTGCACGGCACCGTCGGCCCAGAGCAGGGACGAGTTGTAGACGGTCTCGCCGTCGTCGCTCTGCGTGATGACGCCGGAGACGAGCGGGGCGTCGTAGCCGCGGCTGATCGCGTCGAAGACGTACCGCCCGGCGGTGTCACGGGTCGGGTCACGGTCGCTGCCGCCCTCGGGCCAGACGATCATGTCGAGGTCGCGCTGGTCTTCGGGGAGCTGGGCCAACTGGGCCTGCAGGCTGCTCATCGCGAGCACCTGGGCGTTGGTCAGGTCGCCGTACTCGCGATCGGAGAAGTAACCGGCGTCGCCGTCGCCCTGGACGGCGGCGATGGTCGCCGTCCCGGCGGAGTGGGTGGGCCAGGCGGGCACCACCAGTGCGGCCACGACCACGGTGGCGCCGGCGAGCACCCGGGTCGACCCGCGGACGGTGGTCTGGAGGGCGAGCTGGAGGAGCGCCGCGACGATCGCCACCATGAGGAACGACAGGCCCGAGATGCCCAGCCAGGCGACGAGTCCGGCGAACGGGCTCTCGGACTGGCTCAGGGCGACCCGACCCCAGGCGAAGCCACCGTAGGGCCAGTTGCCGGCGACGAACTCGCGGAGCGTCCACAGCCCGCCGACGACGACGGGAAGCAGGACGGTCCGGCCCAGGGTGCCCGGCCAGACCCGGGGCACCCAGCGGTACGCGAGCGTGATCAGCATCGCTCCGGCCGCGAAGAACAGGGCCTCGAGCGTCGACAGGGCGGCCCACGGAACCACGCCCAGGAAGAGCGTCGCCCACGAGATGTGGATCAGGTAGAACGACAGCCCGGCCACGAGGCCCACGAGGAACGAGCCGCCGAGCGACCGGCCTTTCAGTGTGAGCAGGACGAAGCCGATGCCGACGAACGTCAGGGGCCAGATGTCACCGTCGGGGAAGCCGCCGTCGAGGACGGCACCCGCACCGAGCGCGACGACCACGGCGAGCCAGAGGGGCAGTCGGACGTCGGTCGCTCGGGAAGACACCCCGCGATTCTAGGTGGCGGCGTCTGGGAGACCCGCCGCCCGCCCACCACCCCGCCGGCTGGAGGAGCGACGCCTCAGGGGCCGACCGCCGTGTACGCCACGATGCCCCGGCGGACCGCGTCCAGCGCCTGACGGGCCGTCGGGCCGACGGGGAGGTCGCCCACGACCGACAGCTGGTCGAGCAGGTCGATGGTCTGCTTCGTCCACCGGACGAAGTCGCCCGCGGCGAGGTCGGCGTCCTCGAGGACGGAGTCGAGAGGAGCCCCACGGGCCCATCGGTGCATGGCGAGGGCCAGCCCCGGCGCGGGCTGCTGGCTGCCCGGCAGGCGGTTCTCCTGTTCGAGGTCGTCGAGCTCGGCCCAGAGCGTCTGGGTGGCGTCGAGTGCGGTGCGGAACTCGCCTCGCGGCAGGAAGCGCTCGGAGAGCTGCCCCTCGTCACGGCGGGGTTCGTACACCAGGGTCGCCGCCATCGCCGCCAGGGACGGGACGTCGAGGAGGTTCCAGAGGCCGAGGCGCAGGCTCTCGGCCACGAGGAGGTCGCGATCGCCGTAGATGCGTCGGAGCGTGCGGCCGGCCGGGGCGACGGAGACCTCGGCGTCGCGTGGTACGCGACCCGTGCCTCCGGCCTTCGTGCCCGTCGGGACGAGGTACCCGCGGTCGAGCAGGACGTCGGTGACCCGGTCGAAGACCTTGGCCACGGCACCCGTGCGACTGCGGATCTGGGCCGACAGCTGGTCGGTCTGCTTCTTGAGCTTGAACCACCGTTCGGACCACCGGGCGTGCTGCTCGCGCTCGGGGCAGGCGTGGCACGGGTGCTGCCGCAGCTGCCGGCGGAGTTCGGTGATTCGGCGCTGACGCTTGTCGCGCTCGGCGCGCGACTGCGAATCGGCGCGGGCGGCGCCCTGCTTCTCGAGGTCGCCCACCTCGCGACGCAGCAACGTGTACTCACCGAAGTCGCCGAGGTGACAGGCCATCGAGGCGGCGTAGCCGTCGAGCGACTGCTGCTGCGACCGCACCTTGCGCGCCAGGTCGACGACCGAGCGGTCGGCCTGGAACTGCGCGAACGAGGTCTCGAGGACCTCGCGGGTGCGCGAACGCCCGAACTGCTCGATGAGGTTGACGGCCATGTTGTAGGTCGGCCGGAAGCTGCTGTTCATCGGGTACGTGCGGCGCGACGCGAGGGAGGCGACGGCCTGGGGGTCGAGGCCCTGCTGCCACTGGATGAGCGAGTGGCCCTCGACGTCGATGCCCCGGCGGCCGGCACGGCCGGTCAGCTGGGTGTACTCGCCCGGGGTGATCGGGACCCTGGCCTCGCCGTTGAACTTCTCGAGCTTCTCGAGGACGACCGTCCGGGCCGGCATGTTGATGCCGAGCGCGAGGGTCTCGGTCGCGAAGACGACCTTGACGAGCTTCTTCTGGAAGAGCTCTTCGACGACCTCCTTGAAAGCCGGCAGCAGCCCCGCGTGGTGCGCGGCGACGCCGCGCTCGAGCCCGTCGAGCCACCGCCAGTACCCCAGCACCGCCAGGTCTTCGTCGCGCAGGGTGCGGCACCGGGCCTCGACGATCTCGCGGATCTCGTGCCGCTGCTCGGCGGTCGTCAGACGGATGCCCGACCGCAGCACCTGGGCGACGGCCTGATCGCAACCGACGCGGCTGAAGACGAAGAAGATCGCCGGCAGGAGGTTCTGGTCGTCGAGCATCTCGACGATCTTCCAGCGGTCGAGTCGGCCGGGGCCGCCCTGCGTCGGCGGCACGACGTGGCCCCGCGAGCCGCCGCGCCCGGACGAGTGCCCCTCGCTGCGTCGACCGCCGCTGCGCCCGCCACGCCGCCCGAGGGAGGTCGCCCGGAGCAGCTCGGGATTGACCCTGTTGGTCGCGGCCTGCCCCGACGAGTCGAACAGGTCGAGGAACTTGCCGCCGACCAGGACGTGCTGGTCGAGGGGCACTGGGCGGTCCTCGGAGACGACGACCTCGGTGCTGCCGCGCACGGTCTGCAGCCAGTCACCGAATTCTTCGGCGTTCGACACGGTGGCGCTCAACGAGATGAGGCGCACGTCGAGGGGCAGGTGGATGATGACCTCTTCCCACACGGCACCACGGAAGCGGTCGGCCAGGAAGTGCACCTCGTCGAGGACGACGTACCGGAGGTCGGTGAGCATCTCGGAACCCGCGTAGATCATGTTGCGGAGGACCTCGGTGGTCATGACGACGATGCGGGCCCGCGAGTTGACGTTCGTGTCGCCGGTGAGCAGGCCCACCTCGGAGGCCCCGTACTCGGCGACGAGCTCTTGGAACTTCTGGTTGCTCAGCGCCTTCATCGGAGCGGTGTAGAAGACCTTGGCCCGGGGGTCCTGCATCGCGAGGTGGATCGCGAACTCGGCCACGAGGGTCTTGCCCGCACCGGTCGGGGCGGCGACGAGGACGCTGTTGCCGTCTTCCACCGCGGCACACGCGGCTATCTGGAACGGGTCGAGAGAGAACCCCAGGCGGGACCGGAAGGCCTGGAGCCTGGGCGTCTTGACGCGCGTCTTCGCGGCGGCGAAGCGTTCCGCCGGGCTGAGGTCGGGACTCACCGGATCAGCTCGCAGCCAGCTCGGCGTCGAGGGCTGCTGCCCGCTTCGCCACGCGGCGGTCGTGCAACCAGGCCACCCCCGCGGCGAGGAAGAACAGGATCACCATCGGGACGGCGAGCAGGAACATCGAGAAGATGTCGGCGGAGGGCGTCGCGATGGCCGTGAAGAGGACGATCACGAGGATGGCGACGCGCCAGCCCTTGATGATCGCGGACGCGGAGATGACCCCGACGAAGTTCAGCAGGACGAGGAACACCGGCATCACGAAGGCGATGCCGACCGCGAGGACGAGCTTCAACACGAAGTCGTAGTAGACCTTCGACTCGATGATCGTGGAGTCCTGGGTGTCGACGAAGCTCGTCATGACCTCGACGATGTGCGGCAGGACGTACCACCCCGCGACGCAGCCGCCGAGGAAGAGCGGGATCGCGGTGCCGATGAACCCGACGGCGTAGAGCTTTTCCTTGCGGACGAGCGCCGGGACGATGAAGGCCCACACCTGGTACAGCCAGACCGGGCTCGAGATGACGACGCCGACCGTGACGGCGATCTGGAGCTTGAGGTCGAACGCACCCGTGATGTTCGAGTAGTTGAGGGTCGTCGCCCCCGTTCGTGCCGCAGCGATCGCCTCGACCGGCGACCTCAGGGCGTCGAGGACGAAGGGAGCGAGGAACCAACCGGCGACAGCGGCCAGGATGAGGGCCAGGGCGGAGATGAACAGCCGCTTGCGCAACTCGAGGAGGTGTTGACCGAGCGACATCTTGCCGTCGCGACCGCGGACGCGGCCTGAACCTCGCCCCTGGGTGCTGTCGCCACGAGTCGTCGTCGTGGCCACGCGTCAGGACTTCGGCGGGAGGTCGCGATCGGGCGACGGGTACGAGTCGTCGACGCGACGAGCGGTGGTCGAGTCGGTGGACCGGGCGGAGGACTCGTCGGAACGACGGGTGGGACGCTCGTCGTAGTCGTCGACCGGGTCTTTCTTGTCGCTGGCGACCTCGTTCTTGAAGATGCGCATCGACTGGGCGATGCTCTTCGCGAGGGCCGGCAGCTTCGGCGCACCGAAGAGCAACAGGACGATCGCCAGGATGATGATCAGGTGCCAGCCTGAGAGCGCGTTTCCGAACATGATGGGGTCTCCTTGCGGGGCAGGGTGACGATCAGTCTACCGTCACGTGTCGCCCGCGACGGGTGCGGCGCAGGCGATCCACAGGGCGGATCGCCGCACGAACGTCAGGAGGCGCGTGTCGCCTCGTCGTCGTAGCGCGCGATCGCCGTGCGGACCCAGTCCGCCACGGCCGTGCGAGCGGACTCGGGCGAGACGACCTCAGGGCGTCCCGGCAGGCCGGCGACGACCCGGCAGAGCGTCCCGAGCCGGTTGACCCGCAGTCGCAACCGCACGCGACCGCCGTCGAGCACCTCGGGTTCGTCGGGGCCGTAGTCGGCCAGCAGGGGGGCCGCCGCCGCGTCTAGGTCGACGACCACGTCGAGGTCGTCGGGCGATCCCTCGAAGAGGGTCTCGGGCAGGGCCACGTCGACGGCCCGGTGGGCGATGGGCGTCGAGGTGAGCGCAGGGGCGGCTATCCGGTCGAGGCGGAAGGTGCGAGGGGCCTCGCGGAGGTGGTCCCAGGCGCGGAGGTACCAGTCGGCGTCGACCGACTCGACCCGCAGGGGGTCGACCCGGCGACGTTCGGCCACCCCTCGGGTGCCCCTGTAGTCGAACTCGAGCTGGACGCCGGTCTCGACCGCCCGGCCGACGAGGCCGAGGACCTCGCTCGTCTCGGTCTGGTCGACCGCGACCTGGCTCGGCTCGCTCGAGGCTCCGCGGGACAACTTGCTCATCAGCGTGGCGATGGCAGCCCGGTCCGCGTTCTCGGGCAGTGACGAGAGGTACTGCAGACCCGCGATCAGGGCGGCGGCCTCGCGAGCCGAGAAGCGCGGCGAGTCGTCGATCGCCACCAGGTTGGTCAGGACGATCACGTCGTTCTGCTCGAAGTCGTCCCAGGCGATGTCGAAGAGGTCGCCGTGCTGGTACTGGGTCGTCTCGCCCGGGACCCCCGAGACGGCGATGAGCTCGACCGCTCGTCGGATCTCGGCCACGCTCACGCCGAAGTGGTCCGCGGCCTCGGCCACGCTGACCCGTTCGTGGTCCATCAGCCAGGGGACGAGCGAGAGCAGGAAGGCCAACTTGTCGGCCGCGTGCAGGGCACCCCGCGCGTCAGCCACCGGTGCCTCCCGTGACGCCGTCGACGACCGACGAGGGGGTCGTGTCGTGCGCACGCAGCACGCCGGTGAGTCGGCCCAGCACCAGTGCCCGCAGGCTCTCGGGCTCGAGGACGGTCACCTCGGGGCCGAAGGAGGCCAGCTCGTCGGCGAGCAGGTGCTCGTCGGTCCAGTGGACTGTCAGGGCGTCGGGGGCGACGCGGGTCGTGCCGCGGCGCTTGCCGAGGCGCGTCTCGGCGTCCGACAGGGGCTCGACGCGGACGGTCGCCGTGCGGTCGCGCCAGACCTGCTCGAGGTCGGCCAGGGCGCGTTCGGCCGTGGCGCCGTCGGGGCGGGCGAACGGCGTCGAGGTGACCTGCACCGGACCGACGACGCGTGACAGCAGGAAGGTCTTGACGGCCCCCGTGCCGATCTCGACCGCGGAGACGAGCCACCGACCGTGGTGCTGGACGAGTGCGGCCGGGGCCACCTCGCGTCGGCGTGCGGCCTCGTCGCCGGGCTTGAGGTAGTCGAACCGCACGACGACGCCCCGGTCGAGGGCGCTGCGCAGGGGTTCGAAGGCCGCGTCGCGCGACCGGAGGCGGGGGGCGTACTCGAGCTCGGGCACGCTCGCCGAACCACCGAGCGACCGCAGCTTGAGCAGAGCCCGACGGGACTCGTGGGAGAGCGACCCCTCGCGCCAGACCATGGCGGCCAACGTGAGCAGCGCGGTCTCTTCGGAGGAGAACGCGATGTCGTCGGGCAGTTCGTACGCCCCGCGCGGGATGCGGTAGCGGAGGGCCTGGTTGTTGCCGGCCGCCGACGGGTCGTCGATCGTCTCGAGGGGGACGCCCAGCTCGCGGATGTCGTCCTTGTCGCGTTCGAACTGTCGCTCGAGGGCGGCGTTGTCGCCGGACCGCGAGTACTTCTGCCGGTACCCCTGGACGGTCGACAGGATCTCGGTCTTGCTCAGCCCGGAGTCCGTCGCGAGCAGGGCCAGCACGAGGCTGAACAGACGCTCTTCGACGGGGACGCGGGGGGTGCGGGCAGCGGGCACGGAGGACCGTCTCAGCGGGTGGGGGTCATCGGATCGCGCCGAGCACGTCGAACACGTAGACGTAGGCCGACCCACCGCTCGCGGCCGAGGCGGGCAGCACGACCATGACCTGCGAACCGACCTGCTGGCCGACCAGGGCGGACCGGATGTCGTCGGGGATCTGCGCGTCGCCCAGGTCGACCGGCGTCGCCGACCCACCGTTCGTCCACGTGGACCCCGCGACCGTCGAGGGCTGGCTCCAGGTGACCGCCGTGAACTGCACGACGGCGGTGTCGTCGGCGGTCAGGGTGGGGCCGTGGCCCTTGCGGACGAGGTGGACGACCTCGCTGGTGGGTGCGTCGCCCGCGGGGATGGTGATGCCGGGGGCGCCGTCGGGCGCGGTCACGACGGCCGGCAGGCCGTTCGCACCGAGCTGGAGGACGCCGTCGGCCTTGGCGAGGAAGGCGCGTTTGACGTCGACCACGGCCACGTAGGCGGCGTCGGGGTCGTCGTTCGGCGTGGCCGCTGCGCCGTTGATCGACGCGGAGAGGTCGCTGGCCTTCACCGCGACGGCGACGCGGGAGCCCACCGTCGAGCACTCGAGCGCGTCGACGAGGGGTGCGAGGGTCTGGCCGCCCACGGTCAGGGGCACGTTGGTCGATCCGTCGTACCCGCTGTCTTCGAGTTCTTGCCCTGTGGTGCCGTCGAAGAGCGTGTAGTCGATGACCACCGGCGTGCCGTCGACGAGCCGCTGGCCGTCACCCTGGATGAGCGTCGAGACCTCGGTCTTCTTCGTCACGATGGGGGTGGGCACGTCGACGTCCGGCTTCGAGCCGAAGTCCCCCGTCGCCGTCACGACCGAGGCGGCGTCGCCCGTGGGCGGGCAGCCTGCCGAGCCGGGCCCGGTCGCGGTCGAGCAGGCCGTCATCGAGGCGAGCAGGCCGACCGTCACGACGAGGGCGGGGATCTTGCGCACGGGGACTCATTTCGTCGAGGCGACCGGGGGGTCGAGTGGGGCGACCGGTCGGGTCGCACGGATGCGGAGACAGCTTAGCGGGGGCGTCCTCCCCGCTCGTGCGGCTCAGGCGGGAGCGGGACCCGACGGTGTGCCACCGTCGACGGCCTCGGTGGCGGCGATGGCGGCGTCGGCCGCCGAGCGGGCCTGGCGGGCGGTCTTGCGCAGCTTCTTGTCGCTCGCCGACCGGTCGCCGAGGGCCCCGGGGGTCCACGCCTCGACGTCGGCCTCGCTGTAGTCCGACTTGGACGGGCGGCGCTTGAGCTGCGGCAACACGGCACCCGGGGCGAGGCGCCTCGCGGTGAGGAGGAACCCGGTGTGGCCGATCATGCGGTGGTCCGGGCGCACGGCCAGCCCCTCGACGTGCCAGCCCCGCACGAGGGTCTCGGACGCGTCGGGCTCGGTGAAGGCGCCGGAGGACCGCAGCGCCTCGGCCGTCCGCGAGAGCTGGGTCGCCGTGGCGACGTAGCAGACGACCAGGCCGCCGGGCTTCAGGGCGTCGGCCGTGACGTCGACGTTCTCCCACGGGGCGAGCATGTCGAGGACGACCCGGTCGACCGAGCCGTCGGGCATGGCCGCCGGCAGCTCGTCGGCGAGGTCGCCGACCGTGACGGTCCAGTTGCCGGGCTCGGCGCCGAAGAAGCTCGCGACGTTGCCCTCGGCCACGTCGGCGAACTCCTGGCGGCGCTCGAACGAGGCCAGGCGCCCCTCGGGGCCGACGGCACGCAGCAGCCAGAGCGACAGCGCACCAGAGCCCACCCCGGCCTCGACCACCGTGGCACCCGGGAAGATGTCGGCGAAGGCGACGATCTGGGCGGCGTCCTTGGGGTAGACGATCGCGGCACCCCGCGGCATGGACATGACGAAGTCGCTCAGCAACGGGCGGAGGGCGAGGTACTCGTCGCCGGTCGTGCTCGCGAGGACGGACCCGTCGGGCAGCCCGACGACGTCGTCGTGCGCGATCATGCCGCGGTGGGTGTGGAACACGGCGCCCGGCGTCAGCACGATGGTGTTCATCTTGCCCTTGGGGCCCGTGAGCTGGACCTTGTCACCCTCGACGAAGGGGCCGGACTGTCGGCGGATCGCGGTCATGCGGCGGTGCTGCTTTCGATCGGGTCGCACCCCGAGGGGTGCAGGAGGCGCGGTGGGCGCACCGGGGGTCAGGAGTCGGAGGTCGACCGGTCGCGGAGGGCGCGACCCGCCCGGTGGAGGTCGCGCAGGTCGTCGACGGTCGTGCCGACGAGCGTGTCGCGACGGATGAAGGTGCCGTCGTCGGCGAGCGGCGCGTGGTGCTCCACGCCGAGGGCGACGGTGCCGGCGGCGACGGCCGAGGCGAGCCCGGGCGTGCTGTCCTCGATGGCGATGCAGTCGGCCGGGTCGACGCCGAGCAGCTCGGCGCCGCGGAGGTAGGCCTCGGGGTGGGGCTTGGCGTGCTCGACGTCGTCACCCGCGACGATCGCGTCGAACGCCTCGAACTCGATGGCGTCGACCATGAACTGGGCCATGCGTCGGATCGACATGGTGACGAGAGCCGTGGGCACGCCCTCGCGGCGCAACTCGGCGAGCAGCTCTTTCGCACCGGGCCGCCAGGGGATCTCGACGGCGGAGCGCTCGAGCACGGCCGTGGTCAGGCGGTCGATGATCTCGTCCTCGGACAGCTCGACGCCGTGGGACTGCAGCACGCGGGCGGACTGCCACAGGCCGCTGCCGATCATGGCGTCGCCGTCGGCGCGGCTCCAGGTGCCGCCGAACGACTCGACCAGTTCGACCTGGCAGAGGAACCAGTACGGCTCGGTGTCGACGAGGGTTCCGTCCATGTCCCACAGGACGGCGGCAGGCAGGGTTTCGGTCACGGCGGACGAGTCTACCGGGCGTGGGCTCCCCGGCCCCCGACCCGCGCCTCCTCGTCGTCGTCACGGTCTATCGTGGAGGGTCAAGCGCCGGACGCCCTCCGGCACGGTGAGGACTCAGGTTGACGAACACGTCGAATTTCGCTGCGGGACGCCTGCTGGTGGTGGCCTTCGAGGGCTGGAACGACGCCGGCGAGGCCGCCAGCGGCGTCGCCCGCAGCCTCGTCGAGACGCTGTCGCTCGAGCCGGTGGCCGAACTCGACGGTGAGCGGTACATCGACTACCAGTTCAACCGGCCCCAGGTGGGGCTCGACGACGACGGCGAGCGGACGCTCGTGTGGCCGCGCATCCAGTTGCACGCGGCCGCCGACGCCGTGACGGTCCTCCCCCGCGACCCGGCGGCCTCCGCCACCGAGGTGCTGGTGCTGCTCGGGGCCGAGCCGTCGCGCAGCTGGAGGGGCTTCGCCGCCGAGATCGTCGACCTCATCGACGTGCACGACGTCACGGGCGTGGTGTTCCTCGGGGCGATGCTCGCCGACGTGCCGCACACACGACCCATCTCGGTCTTCGTCAGCAGCGAGAACGAGTCGGTCCGCGACGAGTACACCCTCGAGCGGAGCACCTACGAGGGGCCGGTGGGCATCCTATCGGTCCTGGCCGACGCCGTCGAGGCCGCCGGCGTGCCGACCCTGTCGATCTGGGCGTCGGTGCCGCACTACGTGCACAACGCCCCGTCGCCCAAGGCCACGCTCGCCCTGATCGAGAAGCTCGACGAGCTGTCGGGCGTGGCGATCCCCCGCGGTGAGCTCGCCGCCGAGTCGACGGCCTGGGAGTCGGGCATCGACGCCCTCGCGGCCGACGACGACGACATGGCGGGCTACATCGAGCAGCTCGAGCAGGCCCGTGACACGGTCGACAGCCCCGAGGCCAGCGGCGAGGCCATCGCCCAGGAGTTCGAGCGCTACCTCCGCCGGCGCGACGGCAAGGGCGGCGACGGTCGGCCGGACGACCCGCGCTACCCGCCCGTCCCCTGACGCCCGGCCGGGCCGGCGGCACGGGCGTGCCGGGCCGGGCTGCTCAGCGCTGCGCCTCGCCGGGGACGGCCACGCCGTTCTCGTAGGCGTACACGACGGCCGCCGTGCGGTCGCGCAGCCCGAGCTTGCCGAGCACGTTCGAGACGTGCGTCTTGACGGTGGCCTCGCCGAGGAAGAGCCGACGGGCGATCTCGGCGTTGGACTCCCCCGACGCCAGGCGGTCGAGCACCTCGCGCTCACGGTCGGTCAGGGTCGCGAGGTCGGGGCTCGGCACCACGATGCGGGCGGTCGTGCCGTCACCGACGGCACGCTCGACGACGGCCCGGGTGAGCTGTGGCGAGAGGAGCGCGTCGCCGCGGTGCACGACCGCGATCCCCTCGATCAGCTCTTCGGGGGTGGCCGTCTTCAGGAGGAACCCGCTCGCCCCGGCCCGCAGCGCTCCGAACACGTAGTCGTCGCGACCGAAGGTGGTCAGCACGAGGACGGCGGGGCCGTCGTGGGGAGTCTGCTCGAGGATGCGCCGGGTGGCCTCGAGGCCGTCGAGGACGGGCATCTCGATGTCCATCACGACCACGTCGGGGCGGAGCCGCCGGGCGAGGTCGACCGCCTGCAGCCCGTCGCGGGCCTCGCCGACGACCCGGAGGTCGGGGGCGGTGTCGAGGATGATGCGGAACCCCGTGCGGACGAGGTCCTGGTCGTCGACGAGCAGGACGCTGATCGGATCGGTGGTGTCGTTCATGCTCTCTCGGAGGGGTCGGGGGTGACGGCGTGCTCGCGGGGACGGGAGTCGACGCAGGCTCCGACGGGCAGGACGGCTCGGACGCGGTAGCCGCCGCGACGTCTCGGGCCGAGGTGCAGTTCGCCACCGTGCAGGTCGACGCGTTCGCGCATGCCCCGCTGCCCGAGGCCGGCGCCGGACGTGGCGGCGTCGTTCGGGCGTCCCGCCCCCGGGTAGGGCGTGGGGCCGGGGCGTCCGTCGTCGACCACCTCGACCTCGACGGTGCGGTCGCCGTACCGCAGCGACACCTCGGCGAGGGACGCGTTGCCGTGCTTGAGGGTGTTGGTCAGGGCCTCTTGGGTGATGCGGTAGAGCGTGACGCCGATGCTCTCGGGGACCTCGCGCGGGTCACCGTGCACCGAGAAGCGGACCTCGAGGCCCAGGGCGCGGGTGTCGGTCATCAGGTCGGGCAGGGCGGCGAGGCCGGAGGGGCCGGGGTCCGTCTCGCCGTCGCGTGACCGCAGCACGCTCAACAGGCGTTCGAGCTCGTCGATGGTGGTCCGCGCCGTGCCCTCGACGGCGGCCAGTGCGCCGCGGGCGATCTCGGGCCGGTCGAGGGTCCGCCGGGCCGCACCTGCCTGGATGCCGATGACGGCGACGTGGTGGGCCACGACGTCGTGCAGCTCGCGGGCCAGTCGCGTGCGCTCCTCGTTGATCGCCCGGTCGGCCACGAGCTCGTGGGCGGCCCGCAGCTCGACCCCGGTGCGTTCGAGTGCGTGCAGGCGGGTGGCCGAGACCCGCGCCGCACGGCCGAAGGCGATGGCGGTCACCAGGACGATGCCGTTCGACACGAGGGTGTACGCGATCGTGGCCAGGGCGACGGCGTCGGGCGACTCGGCGCCCGAGACGTAGACCGTCCGCAACCACACCCCGAGCCAGACGAACATGACGGCCGTCACGGCGACGCTGACGACGAGCGCCCGACCGCGACGGGCGGCCCAGGCGTTCGCGGTGAAGATCGCGACGAACTCGACGATGGACGGGGTCAGCGTGTCGGGGTAGCCCCTCAGCTGTGCGGCCAGGAAGACGGCCGAGACGACGACGAGCACCGCGACGGGACGTCGTCGGCGCAGGGCGACGGGCGCACACAGGGCGGCGAGCCAGAGGACCGACTCGACGGTCGAGGGCGTGCCGGCGCCCTCGGAGCCGTCGACGATGACGGCGCTCAGCCAGAGCGTCGCGAGGCCCAGCCCGAAGACGAGGCCGGCGATCCAGAGGTCGACGCGGCCGTCGCGCCGGGTGAGGGGGCGCCGTTCGTCGACCGACGCGTCGGACGGGGCCGAGACGGTGGTGGTCGACGGGTGCACGCCGACCATCGTAGGGCAGACGATCGTGCTGGTTGAGAGAGTCTCATGCATATGCATGCAAAACGGGTCGTCCGACCCGTTTCGAGGCGGGAAGAGCGGGTCGAACCCGGGGCTCACCGGCTCAGGGACGCAAGTCGACTCCCAGCAGCGCCTGCACGGCGTCGACGTCCACCTCGGACGGCGTCGTGCCCCCGGCGACGACGGCGTCGACGGCGAGCAGGGCCGCCGGCGTGTCGAGGTCGGACCCGAGGGCGGACCGCAGGGCGACGACCAGCGGGGTGGGCGCCGGGACCGACGCCGCGCCTCCTTCGCTCGTCGCGGCCCAGGTGCGCCACCGGACGAGGCGGGCCTCGGCGTCGACGAGGTCGGCGTCGAACCACTCCCAGTCGGAGCGGTAGTGGTGCGACAGGAGGGCGAGGCGGACGGCCCTCGGATCACGGCCGGCGGCGACGAGCTCGCTCACCTTGACCAGGTTGCCGAGCGACTTGCTCATCTTCTCGCCCTGGTACCCGACCATGCCGGTGTGCGTGTGGTGCACGGCGTACGGGCGCCCGGTGAGAGCCGTGCCGTGGGCCGTGCTCATCTCGTGGTGCGGGAAGACGAGGTCGCTGCCGCCGCCGTTCACCGTGATCGGGACGTCGAGGTGCTGCTGCGCGATCACCGTGCACTCGATGTGCCAGCCGGGCCGGCCTGCACCGAGCACGGTGGGCCACGAGGGCTCGTCGTCACGGGCCGCCCGCCAGAGCAGGGGGTCGAGCGGGTCGCGCTTGCCGGGGCGGTCGGGGTCTCCCCCGCGTTCGGCGAAGAAGCGGGCCATGGTCTCGGCGTCGTAGCGGCTCTCGAGGCCCAGGTGCCAGTCGGTCTCGTGCTCGGCCCGGCGGACGTCGAAGTAGAGGTCGTCGCCGGCCGACGAGTCGTCGGTCGGCACGGGGTAGGCGAGACCCCGGTCGAGGAGGCGCGCCACGGCCTCGGCGACGTCGGTCACCACCTCGGTCACCGCGACGTAGTGCGTCGGCGGCACGACGGCGAGGTGCTCCATGTCGCTGCGGAAGAGGTCGGTCTGACCGTCGGCGAGTGCGCGCCAGTCGACGCCGGTCGCGGTCGCGCGCTCGAGGAGCGGGTCGTCGACGTCGGTCGTGTTCTGTGCGTAGACGACCTCGACCCCGGCGTCGCGCCAGACCCGCAGCAGGGTGTCGAAGGCCAGGTAGGTCGACGCGTGGCCCAGGTGGGTGGCGTCGTACGGCGTGATGCCGCAGACGTACAGCCCGGCCCGCGAGCCGTCGACCTCGGTGGGGTGCACCGTGCCGGTCGACGTGTCGTGCAGCGACGGGAGGTCGCCGAGGCCCGGGAGGCGCGGGACGTCGGGTTCTGCCCAGGACCTCACGCGGCCACCACGCCCGTGCCGAGGAGGACGAGCAGGACGACGCCGAGCACGATGCGGTAGGCCACGAAGGGGGCGAAGCTGCGCCGCGAGATGTAGTTCATGAAGAACGCGATGACGACGAAGCCGACCACGAAGGCCACGACGGTCGCGGCCAGGGTCTCACCGAGCGAGTAGGGGCCGGGCTCGCTGAAGCTCTGGACGAGCTCGTACAGGCCGCTGCCGAAGACCGCGGGCACCGCCAGCAGGAACGAGAACCGGGCGGCCGCCGGGCGCGTGTAGCCGAGGGCCAGGGCCGTGGTGGTGGTCGCCCCGGACCGCGAGACGCCGGGGAAGAGCGCCAGCACCTGGGCGAGGCCGACGGCGATGCCGTGGCCGTAGCGCATGTCCTCGAAGCGTTCGGTCTTCTTGCCGAGACGGTCGGCGAGCCCGAGCAGCACGCCGAACACGATCAGGACGATCGCCACGATCCAGAGGGAGCGGAAGACCGTGCGGATGTACTCCTGGGCCACGTAGCCGACGAGGACGATCGGCACCGTGCCGATGATGACGAGCCAGCCCATGCGCACGTCGGGGTCGGTGCGCGGGATCTTGCCCGTGACCCCCGCGAACCAGCGCGAGACGATGCGGGTGATGTCGCGCCAGAAGTAGATGACCACCGCGAGCTCGGTGCCGAGCTGCGTGATGGCCGTGAACGTGGCGCCCGGGTCGAACTCGGCCGCCGCCCCGGGGTCGCTGAAGAACAGGCCGACGAGCCGCAGGTGCGCGCTCGACGAGACGGGGAGGAACTCCGTGAGGCCCTGGACGAGGCCGAGCAGGAGTGCCTGGAGGAGATGCTCCACGCGGGTGACCCTTCTGGTGCGGGGGGTGCTAGTAGGTCGACAACAAGTCCCGCAGGACGCGACTGCCAAAGGATAGTGCGTCGAGCGGCACCCTCTCGTCGACCCCGTGGAACATCGCCGGGAAGTCCATGCCCTCGTCGAGCCGGAGGGGCGCGAACCCGTAGCCCGCGATGCCGAGCAGGCTGAGCGCCTTGTTGTCGGTGCCGCCAGAGAGCAGGTAGGGCAGCACGGGCGCGCCCGGGTCGTGCCGGTCGAGGGTCGCCGTGATGGCCTCGACCAGGGGGCCCGAGAAGGGCGTCTCGAGGCCGATGTCGGTGTGCATCGTCTCGATCTCGACGTCGTCGCCGATCAGCGACCGCACCTCGGCGAGCACGGCCGCTTCTTGCCCGGGCATGCAGCGGATGTCGACGAGGGCCTCGGCCGTGTCGGGCACGACGTTGTGCTTGTAGCCCGCCGTGAGCATCGTGGGGTTCGTCGTCGTGCGCAGCGACCCGCGGATGAAGCCCTTCGCGGTGCCGGTGCGCAGGACGAGCTCGTCGGGCGCGACCTCGTGCACGTCGACGTCGAGGATGCGCGCCACCTCGCCGAGCAGCGCGGTCGTCGTGTCGGTGAGGACGATCGGCCACTGCTGCCGCCCGAGGACGGCGACGGCCTCGGCGAGTCGTGTGACGGCGTTCGCCTCGATCATCTGCGATCCGTGGCCCGCGGTGCCGCGCGTCCGCAGCTTGATCCAGATGAGGGCCTTCTCGCCGGTCTGCAGCAGGTACGAGCGGCGACCGTCGATGAAGGTCGAGTAGCCGCCGACCTCGCTGATCGCCTCGGTGGCGCCGTCGAACAGGCCGGGGTGCTCGGTCACGAGGAAGTGCGAGCCGAGGACTCCCCCGGCCTCCTCGTCGGCGAGGAAGCCCAGGACGAGGTCGCGGGCGGGTCGTTCGCCGGCGCGGAGGATGTCGCCGACGGCCGTCAGCATCATGGCGTCCATGTTCTTCATGTCGACGGCTCCCCGCCCCCAGAGCATGCCGTCGCGCACCACCCCGCCGAACGGGTCGACCGACCAGTTGGCCGGGTCGGCGGGGACGACGTCGAGGTGGCCGTGGACGACGAGGCCGGGCTTGGCCGGCTCGGCCCCCTCGACGCGGGCGATCACGCTGACCCGGCCGGGCTCGGACTCGAACAGCTGCGGCTCGAGGCCCAGGTCACGGAGCGCGGCCTCGACGTACTCGGCCGCGTCGGCCTCGCCGTTCGACCGTCCGCCGCCGTAGTTCGACGTGTCGAAGCGGATCAGGTCGCGGGCGATGCGGGCCGTCTCGTCGAGCTCGGGATCGGTCGGGCCGGTGCTCGTGGGGGTGGTCGTCATGCGCCCCACGCTACCTGTGCCGCCGGTCGTGGCGACGGAGGTGGCCGTGGTCACGAGGGCCCTCGGAGCCGTGCTAATCTTTCGTGTCGGCTTCGGTCGGCACCATCCGGTCCGGGTGGCGGAAATGGCAGACGCGCTAGCTTGAGGTGCTAGTGCCCGTATAGGGCGTGGGGGTTCAAGTCCCCCCTCGGACACTCGGAACACCTCTCTCCAGGGATGTTCCCCACGATCTGTGTTGAGACAGATGCTTGCTCGCAAGCGACGGAAGGCCCGCACACCCTGGGTGTGCGGGCCTTCCTTGGTTCAGGGATCTTCCTGGGTTCGCCGGCCGTCGTCGGTCGTCAGACCGCGCTGCCGGGGTTGCCGCTCGCGACGATCGCCCCGTTGATGCCCTGCGGGAAGAACCCGCCCTTGTCGATCTGGTTCGGCGTCAGGTACACGACGTTGAGCACGCGCTCGGCGGTCCGTCCGTAGACGATCGCGTTGGCGTCGGTCGGCACGAGGTTCTGCACGCCGCCGAGGGTCAGGCCCTGGTCGTCGTCCGTCGACCCGTCGAGGGAGTCGCGGGCGTCCGAGATCTTCGTCGCGGGCACCTGCAACCCCTTGGCGTTCAGCGTGGTGCGGATGATGCCCGCGTGGTAGGCCTCGACCGCGAGGATGCCGGCGGCCGCCCCGAGGTAGGTCTTGTTGTAGATCAGGGGCGCGGCCCCCTTGTAGGCGGTGACGCCGACGTCCTCGAAGATGAACGCCCCGAGCAAGAAGTTCTCCTCCGAGGCGAACGGGTCGAAGGTCTGGCCCGGCGTGATGACGCCGGCCGCGAGGGCCGCCGCCGTGAAGCTGCTCTTGAGGTCGATCGCCGGGCGCGACACCTTGGCCCCGCCGAGCGCCGACCGCAGGAAGGCGACGTGCGCCTTCTCGTCGGCCGCGATCTCTTGGGCGATGCGCTTGACGATCGTCGTCTTGAACGGGACGGGAGCCCCTCCGGTCACGGCTCCTTGGGGGTCGATGCCGGTGATCTGGTCGGCGGGCAGTCCCGAGCCGGTGACGGCTCGGAGGTAGAACTCCGCCTCGAGGTACTCGAGGTTGAGGGCGAAGTTCAAGATGGTCGAGTCGCTGATCGCCTCGTCGGACGGCGAGACGGCGGCGGCGGACTGGGCGGGCAGCGTCGCGGCGACCGCGGCGAGCCCCGTGCCGAGGCCCGTGACGCCGGCGGCGGCGAGCAGCCGTCGTCGGTCGATGGGGGTCTCGGCGCTCCGGGAGATGGCACTGCTGATGAAACGTGTGTCGAACATCGTCGTTCCTTCGGGGTGGATTCGTGCAGCGATGCGTACCGCCCATGCGCGCTCCCAGATGACGGCACCGGCGACGTCGGGGTCGGGTGACCCGTACGGGGGTCAAGCTATCCCCCGACGGGGCCCGATCGCCAGCCCCCGTTCCGCCCCGGCGTCGACGACGCCCGTAGGGTCGGGTCATGTCGCTCTCGATGGCCGTCACCCGGGCCCTGCTGCGCTTCCGACCGAGGTCGACCGAGTCGGAGGACTCCCTCGTGCGGTCGATCGCCCGCCAGGGCTCCGCCGCCCCGGTCTCGCGGGCGGCTCGACGGGTCGCGATCGTCGAGGAGGCGCAGGTCGCCGGGGTCACGGTCGTCACCCTCCGGCCGCGTCGGGCCCCGAGCGGCGTGCACGTCGTCCACCTCCCCGGGGGCGCCTACGTCCACCCCGTCCGGACCACCCACTGGGACCTCCTCGCCCGGCTCGTCCACGCCTCCGGAGCCGTCGTCAGCGTCCCGCTCTACGGGCTGGCCCCGGCGCACGACGTGGACGAGGCGCTGCCGGTGCTGGACGCCGTCCTCGACGACGCTCGCCGCGCCTCCCCGTCCCGCCTCGTGCTCTCGGGCGACTCCGCGGGCGGGGCGCTCGCCCTGGTCGCCGCGATGCGGGCCCGCGACGCCGGCCGCCCGGCGCCCGACGCGCTGGTGTTGTTCTCGCCGTGGGTCGACGCGGTGCTCGACTCCCCCGGTGCGCGCGAGGTGGCGGCCGTCGACCCGATGCTCGGTCGCGACGGGCTCATGGCGGCAGGCCGGTGGTGGGCGGGCGACCGCGACCCGGCCGACCCCGTCGTCAGCCCGGTGCGCGGCGACCTCTCGGGGCTGCCGCCGGTGTTCGCCTACGCCGGCGACCGCGACCTGCTGACGCCCGACGTGACGCGGCTGGTGCGGGGCGTCACCGGAACCGGGGGGCGAGCCGAACTGCGCCTGTACCGCGGGGCGTTCCACGTCTTCGTCGGGGCGCCCTGGACCCCGGAGGCGCGGCGTGCGGTCCGTCACGCCGCCTCGGTGATCCGCGGGGACGCGCCCCCGGCGGGTCGGCCCGCCGCCGCCCGCGCGTAGGGTCGCAGGCGGCGGGGCCGCCGGTGCCACGCCAGGACGACGAGAGGGACGACCCATGGAGTACGCACGACTGGGCACGAGCGGTCTGACGGTCTCGGCAGTGACCCTCGGCTGCATGAGCTACGGGGTGCCCGAGCGCGGGACGCACGAGTGGAGCCTGCCCGAGGACGAGAGCCGGCCGTTCATCGCCCGGGCGCTCGAGCTCGGCATCACGACCTTCGACACCGCCGACGTCTACTCGGACGGCACGAGTGAGGAGATCGTCGGCCGGGCCCTGCGCGACTTCGCCCCGCGCGAGGAGGTCGTCCTGGCGACCAAGGTGCACGGTCGCATGCGTCCCGGGCCGAACGGCGCCGGGCTCAGCCGGGGCCACGTCATGAGCGCGATCGACGACAGCCTGCGCCGCCTGGGGACGGACTACGTCGACCTCTACCAGATCCACCGTTTCGACCCCGAGGTGCCGGTCGAGGAGACCATGGAGGCGCTGCACGACGTCGTCAAGGCCGGCAAGGCGCGGTACGTCGGTGCCTCGAGCATGTGGGCGTGGCAGTTCGCGACGATGCAGCACGCCGCCGACCTCGGCGGCTGGACGCGCTTCGTCTCGATGCAGGACCAGTACAGCCTGATCCAGCGAGAGGAGGAGCGCGAGATGCACCCGTACTGCCTCGACCAGGGCGTCGGGGTGCTGCCCTGGTCCCCCCTCGCCCGCGGCAAGCTGACGCGGGACTGGGACGCCACGACCACGCGCACCGAGTCCGACCGGTTCGGTCAGACGCTCTACAAGCAGCGCGAGGACGGCGACCGCCGCGTCGCCCGGGCCGTCGCCGACGTCGCGGAGGCGCGGGGCGTCTCGCGCGCCCAGGTCGCGCTGGCCTGGGTGCGGCAGCAGGACGCCGTCACGTCGCCCATCGTCGGGGCCACGAAGATGCAGCACCTCGACGACGCCGTCGCCTCGGTCGACCTGTGGCTGACCGACGACGAGCTCGACACCCTCGAGTCGCCGTACGTGACCCGCGAGAACGAAGGCTTCTGAGCAGGCGCCGCGTCTCGTCCGATAGACCGCCCCGCGGTCTAGGGTGAGCGGCACGGACGGCGACGTCGCCGTCCGACCTCGACGAACGGGAGCAGCCATGGGCAGCGACGCCAACCACCACGAGCACGATCACGGCTCGAACGCCGACGACCGGGTCTCGGCCCAGGACGGCTCGTACGTCGACGACGACCTCCACGGCGGCAGCGCCCGCACCGGAGGGCCGCACGACGGCGAGGCCGACGGCACCTACACCGAGGAGCCCGGCACCAGCGAGGGCGACGGGTCGTACGTCGACGCCGACGTCCCCGACGAGTCCGCCACGACCGGCGGCCCGCACGACGGTGAGCCCGACGGGTCGTTCACGCAGAGCGACGTCGACGGCGGTCGCTGAGCCACACACCTGCAGGACCGGGCGGTCCGGGCCTGTCGTGGGCCCGGACCGCCTCGTCGTGTGTGTCACCCCGCCGACCGGCCCGGGGTACGGTCGTCTGAGGGAGGAACACATACATGACCAAGCGAATCGTAATTCTCGGCGGCGGTTCCGCCGGGCTCACCACCGCACTCGAACTGCAGAAGCGGCACCCACCCCAGGCGGCGAGCATCACCCTCGTCGACCAGGCCCCGTACTTCACCTACCAACCGTTCTTGCCCGAGGTCGCCGGCGGCCACATCGCGGCCCGTGACGTGACGGTGCCGCTGCGCAAGACGCTCAAGCGGACCAAGGTCGTCGAGGCGTCCGTCACCGGGCTCGACAGCGAGGCCAAGACGGTCACCGTGACCAGCGCCGACGGCGAGGCGAGCGACATCGCCTACGACCAGTTGGTCGTCGCCCTCGGCGCCGTCACCCGGACCTTCCCGACGCCGGGCCTGGCCGAGAACGGCGTGGGCTTCAAGAGCGTCGAAGAGGCCCAGTACGTCCGCGACCGCATCCTGGGCAACATCGCCGAGGCCGCCAGCGTCAAGGACCCCGCCGTCCGTCGGAAGCTGCTGACCGTCGTGTTCGTCGGTGGCGGCTACACCGGCGTCGAGGCGCTCGCCGAGCTGTCCGACGCCGCCAACTCGGCCGTCGACACGTTCCCGAACCTGTCCCGCGACGAGCTGCGCTTCGTCCTGGTCGAGGCGCTCGACCGCGTCGCGCCCGAGGTCGGCCCCGAGCTCTCGAAGTGGACGCTCGGCCAGCTGCGCGGACGCGGCATCGACATCCGTCTCAAGACCACGATGCCCTCGTGCGTCGACGGCGACGTCGTGCTGAGCGACGGCGAGACCATCCCGGCCGGCACCATCGTCTGGACGGCCGGCGTCAAGCCGAACCCCGTCCTCGGCGACATGGGCCTGCCCCTCGGCCCGAAGGGTCACGTCAACGTCAGCGCCACCCTGCAGGTCCAGACCGAGGACGGCCAGAAGCTCGACGGCGTCTGGGCGCTCGGCGACGGCGCGCAGGTCCCCGACCTGCTGGCCGAGAAGCAGCCGGCGTACTACCCGCCGAACGCGCAGAACGCCGTGCGGCAGGCGGTCACGGTCGCCGACAACGTCATCGCGACGCTGTCGGGCGAGCCGGTCAAGGAGTACCGCCACGAGTCGCTCGGCACCGTGGCGAGCTACGGCATCGGCAAGGGTGCGGCCAGCATGTTCGGCCTGCAGCTCAAGAACGTGCCGGCCTGGCTGGCGCACCGTGGCTACCACCTGTACGCGATGCCGACCCTGAACCGCAAGTACCGCATCCTGTCCGGCTGGGTGACGAACTTCGTCGGCGGCCGCGACACGACTCCCCTGGTGGGGCTCGGCGACCCGCGCGCCGGGTTCCTCAAGGTCACCCCGAAGGTCGACGCGAAGAAGTAGACGCGAGTCGACGACCGAAGGAGGCGCGTCCCGGGTGACCGGGGCGCGCCTCCTCCGTCGTCGGTGCCGGTCGGCGGGCCGTGCCCGGGTCAGGCGGTCGTCAGGCGACGCACGGCCTCGCGCACGATCTCGCGTTGCAGGGCGGGGTCGAGGACGACGCCCGGGTGCGCCTCGCCGAGACCGGGGAGGTTCTGCCAGGCCCGGGCGAGCGACATGACCAGGGCGAAGATGTCGTCGCTGCTCCAGGACACCGTCACGGCCGGGTCGTCACGGAGGTGGTCGAGCTGGGCCAGGGCGGCGTCCTGGACGGCGCGCAAGGTGGGCACGGAGGCCTCCCAGTCGTGCTCGCCCTCGAGTCGTGCCCAGGCGATCAGCCGGCTGTGGTCGGGGTGGGCCTGCATGTGGTCGAAGACGGCGAGGGCGAACTCCTCGATGCTCCCGGCGGGGCGCGACGCCGCGTCACCCATGGTCTCGAAGGTGCCGTTCAGCACGGTCGTGAAGAGCGAACGCTTGTCGCCGTAGTTCGCGTAGAGGCGCTCCTTGCTGCACCCGGCCTCGGCGGCGATGCGGTCGACGCGCGCCCCGGCCAGGCCGTGGCGCGAGAACTCGGCCGTCGCCGCCTCGAGGATGGCTCGACGGGTCTCGGCAGCATCGGTTCGCATCGGATCACCGTAGCCGACTTACGAACCAACCAACTAGTAGGTAGGGTGATCCGTCGTCCCCCTCAGAGAAACAGGTACCGCAGTGACCACCGTCGCCCCCGCCCCCACCGAGACGCGCTCGTCGCGCCGCTGGTGGGTGCTCGTCATCGTCGCCCTCGCGCAACTCGTCGTCGTCCTCGACGGCACCATCGTCAACATCGCCCTGCCCGACGCCCAGGCCGACCTCGGCCTGAGCGACGAGAACCGCCAGTGGGTCGTCACGGCCTACGCCCTCGCCTTCGGCGCCCTGCTGCTGCTCGGCGGCCGCATCGCCGACTTCTGGGGGCGCAAGCGCACCTTCATCGTCGGCATGGTCGGCTTCGGCGCGGCCTCGGCCTTCGGCGGTCTCGTGCAGACCGGCGGCGAGCTCATCGTCGCCCGCGGCCTGCAGGGCGTCTTCGCCGCACTGCTCGCCCCGGCCGCCCTCGCCGTGCTGACCACGACGTTTGCCTCGGGACGCGACCGCAACACGGCGTTCGCCGTCTTCGGCGCCATCTCGGGCGCCGGTGCGGCCGTCGGACTCGTGCTCGGCGGCGTGCTCACCGAGTTCGTCAGCTGGCGCTGGTGCCTGTTGGTCAACGTGCCGATCGTGGTCGTCGCCATCGTGGCGGCCGCGCTCGTCGTGAGCGAGAGCCGCGCCGAGGGGCGCAACCGCCTCGACGTCGTCGGCACGATCGTCGTCGCGGCCGGCCTCGCCAGCCTCGTCTACGGCTTCACCCGGGCCGAGGACGGCTGGGGGTCGGCCGTCGTCATCGGCTTCATCGCCCTCGGCGCCGGTCTGCTCGCGCTCTTCGTCGTCGTCGAGCGGCGCAGCGACCACCCGTTGCTGCCGATGCGCGTGCTGGCCGACCGCGTCCGCGGCGGGGCGTTCCTCGTGCAGTTGATCGTCGGCAGCGTGATGATCGGGGCCCTGCTCTACCTGACCTTCCACCTGCAGATCGTGCTCGGCTTCGGCCCCCTCGAGGCCGGGCTCGCGAGCCTGCCGATGACCCTCGTCATCATGGTCTGCGCTCCCCTGCTGACCAAGCTGCTGCCGGTCGTCGGTCCCCGCCCGATGATGATCGTCGGCCCGCTGGTGGCCGGGGCGGGCCTGCTCTGGCTCGCCACGCAGATCACCGCCGACGGCTCGTACGCCGTCCAGGTGCTGCCCGCGCTGCTCGTCATGGGCGTGGGGCTCGCGGGGGTCTTCGTGCCCATGCAGAACCTGGCGCTCAGCCGCGTGGAGCCGCACGACGCCGGGGCCGCCAGCGCGACGTCGAACGCCATGATGCAGATCGGCGGTTCGATCGGACTCGCCGTCTTCACGAACGTGTACGCCGGGGCGGTCGCCTCGTCGACGTCGACGGTGGGCGGGCCGCTCGGTCCGTTCGTCGACGGCTACTCGGTGGCGTTCCTCGCCGCCGCGATCGCCATGCTGCTGGCCGCACCGATCTCGTTCGTGCTGATCCGCGGTCGGAAAGAGGACCTGCTGCCCACCCAGGCACCCGTGCACCTGGGCTGACCCGCAGGCCCCCGTGGCCGGTCAGGCCGGGGTGGGGGCGCCGACGGCGGTCCGAGGGAGTCGGACCGCCGTCACGGCGGCGACGGCGAGGAAGACGGCCGCCACGCCGAACGCCGCGGGGTACGAGACCGTGTCCACGAGCAGCCCGGCGACGAGCGGCCCGGCGATGGCCCCCACGTCCGAGCACATCGAGAAGATCGCGACCGGGCGGCCACCGCGGGCGCCTGCCGCGTCGCCCACGAGCGCTGCGGGTGCGGTGCCCATGAACGCCGTGGCGACGCCGTAGACGCAGAGCAGGGCGCCGAGGGTCCAGACGTCCCCTGCGAACGAGACCGCGAACAGGGCCATGGCGGCGACGCCGAAGGAGCCGATCACGGCCGGTCGTCGACCCACCGTGTCGACGAACCGGGCGGCCGGGGCGAGGGCCAGCGTCTGGGCCACGGCGGAGGCGGCGAAGAGCAGGCCCGTCCAGGCGGTGGGGCCTCGCAACACCTCGACCACGAGCACCGGGACGAGCGCGCTGCGCACCCCGAGCGACGACCAGCCCTGGGCGAAGTTGGCCACGCACGCGGCGCGGAACCTCACGTCGCGCAGGACGACCCCCATCGGCACCGGAGGCGCCACCGCGGTCGTCGAGGCGTGCTGCGGTGCCCGGCGCAGCAGCACCACGCCGACGAGCCCAGCCACCGCGAGCGTGCCCGCGTAGAAGAAGAACGGCGCCGTCAGCGAGATCGTCGCGAGCAGCCCGCCGAGCGCGGGGCCGGCCATGCCGCCCACGAGGAACCCGCCCTGGTAGAAGCCGACCGCCCGGGCCCGCAGCGACGGGTCCGTCGCCCCGAGCAGCAGGGTCATGGCCGCGATGCTGAACATGGCCGACCCGATGCCCCCGACGCCCCGGAGCAGCAGCAGCTGCGGGTACGTCTGGGCGAGGCCCGCGAGCCCGCTCGACAGCGCCACGATGCCGATGCCGACCGAGAGGACGACCCGTTCGCCCATCAGGTCGATCAGCCGCCCCACGAACGGGCTCGCGACGAGGCGCATCAGGGCGAAGGCCGACAGGACGGCGCCCACGAGGGCGTGGTCGACGCCGAAGCTGCGGGCGTACACCGGCAGCACGGGCACGACGACGCCGAACCCGACCATCACGAAGAACGCGATGACGCCGAGGACGTAGACGTCGCGGGTGAGGCGGGGGCGGTCGAGGTCGACGACGCGAGGGCGGAACGGGTTCACCGACACAGGCTACGGGTCCCCGAGTGTGACGCCGTGTGTCGGGTCCGGCGACAGCGCGTGCCCGGGTGGCGAGGATGTCCCCATGACTCGACGAATCCGGTTCAACGCCTTCGACATGAACTGCGTGGGGCACCAGTCCCCCGGTCTCTGGCGTCACCCCGACGACCGCTCGGCCGACTACACGAAGCTGAGCTACTGGACCTCTCTCGCGCGCCTCCTCGAGAAGGGCGTCTTCGACGGCCTCTTCATCGCCGACGTGCTGGGCACCTACGACGTGTACGGCGGCAACCACGACGCCGCCCTGCGGAACGGCACGCAGACCCCGGTCGGCGACCCGGTGCTGCTCGTCTCGGCGATGGCCGCCGCGACCGAGCACCTCGGCTTCGGCATCACGGCCGGCACCGCCTACGAGCACCCGTACCCGTTCGCGCGCCGCATGTCGACCCTCGACCACCTCACCGAGGGCCGCGTGGGGTGGAACGTCGTGACGGGCTACCTGCCGAGTGCGGCGCGCAACATGGGCGCCGACGACCAGCTCGACCACGACGCGCGGTACGACCAGGCGGACGAGTACCTCGAGGTGCTCTACAAGCTGTGGGAGGGCTCGTGGGAGGACGACGCCGTGGTCCGTGACCGCGAGACGGGGGTCTTCACCGACCCGGCCAAGGTCCACGAGATCGGTCACGAGGGCACCTACTACAAGGTGCCCGGCATCCACATCGCCGAGCCCAGCCCCCAGCGCACGCCGGTGATCTACCAGGCCGGCGCCTCCCCGCGGGGCATCCGCTTCGCCGCCGGCAACGCCGAGTCGATCTTCGTGGCCGCCCCGACGAAGGAGCGCCTCGCCGCGACCGTCGGCAAGATCCGGGACGCCCTCGAGGCCGCCGGTCGCGACCGGTACTCGGCTCGCATCTACACGTTGCTGACGATCATCACCGACGCCACCCCCGAGGCCGCCCGGGCGAAGCACGAGGAGTACCGGCGCTACGCCTCGCACGAGGGTGCCCTCACGCTGATGTCCGGCTGGATGGGCGTCGACCTCTCGACCTACTCGCTCGACGACCCGGTGGGCGACGTCGAGAGCAACGCGATCCAGTCGGCGCTGGCCAACTTCCAGGCACAGGAGGGCGACACCGGCAAGGAGTGGACCATCCGCGACATCGCGGAGGCCGCCGGGATCGGCGGGCTCGGGCCCCGCATCGTGGGCTCGGGCGAGGAGATCGCCGACCAGCTCCAGGAGTGGGTCGACGAGACCGACGTCGACGGCTTCAACCTCGCCTACGCCATCACGCCGGGCACCTTCGAGGACATCGTCGAGCACGTCGTGCCCGTGTTGCAGGCCCGAGGCGTCTACCCCACCGAGTACGAACCGGGCACGTTGCGGCAGAAGCTGTTCGGCCGCGGCGACCGACTGCCGGACGAGCACCACGGGGCCCGGTTCAAGGTCTCGACCGGAGCCCCGGTCGGATGAGGGAGGCCCTGGGGGCGATGATCTGAGGATCGTTACAACGGCGTGTCGACGAAAGTCGACACGCCGTTGCCATCTGGGCTTTTCTCCGAACGATTCGATAACGGCAGGTGACTCACGGGCCCCTCGGAGGGTGGTCGGCGACATGACGCGGCGTGGGGGCCGTGGTTAGTGTGGACGCCGGTCGCCTCTCGGGGAAGCGACGATTCGGACTGATGGTCGTTGCTCAGAGGAGATGGTCTGCTTGGCGTGGGATTTCGTGGTCGACCGGTGGAGCCAGATCTGGTTCGCCTCCTGGCAGCACCTCTCGCTCGTGGTCCAGTGCCTCGTCTTGGCCGTCGTCATCTCGGTCGGCCTCGCCGCCATGGTGCACCGCAACCCGACGCTCTACGCACTGGCCAACGGGGTGTCGGCCGTGGGGCTGACCCTTCCGTCGTTCGCGCTCGTCGGCCTGCTCATCCCGTTCGCGGGGTTCGGCGTCGCGCCGTCGGTCATCGTCGTCACGTTCTTCGCCGCGCTGCCGATCCTGCGGAACGCCGTCGTCGGCCTGCACGAGGTCGACGGTTCGCTCGTCGAGTCGGCCCGCGGCATCGGCATGGGACGATTCCGGACCCTCGCGACCGTCCAGATGCCCCTCGCCTGGCCGATCATCCTCACCGGCGTGCGCGTCAGCGCGCAGATGGTGATGGGCATCGCCGCGGTCGCGGCGTACGCGCTCGGCCCGGGCCTCGGCGGCTTCATCTTCTCGGGCCTGTCCCGACTGGGCGGCGCCAACGCGCTCGCCTCCGTGGTCACGGGCGTGGTGGGCGTGGTCCTCCTCGCCCTCGTCCTCGACCTCCTCCTCGTCGGCCTCGGCCGCCTGACCATCTCGAGAGGCATCCGTGTCCAGAACTGACCCCACCCGCGCCTCCTCGTCCCCCTCGGACGAGGTCTCGGGCCGCAGCATCACGCTCGACCAGGTGACCAAGCGCTACCCCGGCCAGGCGAAGCCGGCCGTCGACGGCATCACGCTCGAGATCCCGGCCGGCAAGATCGTCATGCTCGTCGGACCGTCGGGGTGCGGCAAGACCACGACCCTCAAGATGATCAACCGGTTGATCGAGCCCACCGAGGGGCGGATCGTCCTCGACGGCGACGACGTCACCTCGATCGACGGCGACGAGCTGCGTCGTCGCATCGGCTACGTGATCCAGGCCGGCGGGCTGTTCCCGCACATGACCGTCGGGGCGAACATCGCCATCGTGCCGAAGATGCTCGGTTGGTCGAAGGAGCGCATCGCCGTCCGCGTGGACGAGCTCCTCGAGCTCGTCTCGCTCGACCCCGGCACCTACCGCGACCGGTACCCCCGTGAGTTGTCGGGCGGCCAGCAGCAGCGCGTCGGCGTCGCCCGGGCCCTCGCCGCCGACCCGCCCGTCCTGCTAATGGACGAGCCGTTCGGCGCCGTGGACCCGATCACCCGCCAGCGCCTGCAGGACGAGCTGATCAACATCCAGCACGAGCTGCAGAAGACCATCGTCATCGTCACCCACGACTTCGACGAGGCCGTCAAGCTCGGCGACTGGATCGTCATCTTCTCGGAGGGGGCGCACATCGTGCAGTACGACACCCCCGAGCGCATCCTCGCCGAACCGGCGAACGAGTTCGTCGAGAACTTCATCGGCTCGGGGGCCGGGCTCAAGCAGCTCACGCTGACCCGCGTGCGCGACGTCGACCTCGCCGAGGCGGTCGTGGCCCGGACGGGCGAGTCCGCCGCCGACGTCCTGACTCGCGTCGAAGCGGCCGGCCACGGCCACGCCGTCGTGGTGGACGACCGCGACCGGCCCGTGTCGTGGCCTTCGCGGCGCCAGCTGGGGCGTCTCGGCACCTTGGGCGCGACCCCCGACGCCGACCTTCCCGTCATCGGCAGCGGTGCGACCCTCAACGACGCGCTCGACACCATGCTCGTCTCCAGCGCGGGGGCAGCCCTCGTCACCGGCCGCCGCGACGCGTTCATCGGCGTCATCACCGTCGAGGTCGTCATGGAGGCCATCACCCGGGCGCGCGCCTCGGCCGCCGAGGCCCAGCACGACGCCCCCGTCGGCACCAACACCGGGTCGTTCGACGTCGTGCCCGGCGCCCCCGCGGCCGACGAGGACGCGGCGTGACCGCCGCCGTCGCACCGTCCCCCGCCGACGGCCGGTCGACCGGTCGTCGCCGTGCCCGGCCCGCGTGGCTCGGTCTGCTCGTCCAGCCCGTCGCCGTGCTCGCCGTCTTCGCGGCCTTCGCGGTGTGGCTGACGACGGCCGACCTCAGCGCGGCCGAACGCACCACCCTCAACCCCTCCGAGCTGGTGGCCTACACCGGCGAGCACCTCGCCCTGACCTTCGTGTCGGCCGCCATCGTCCTGGTCATCGCGATCCCGCTCGGGGTGCTCCTGACCCGACGCCCGTTCGTCCGCATCAGTGGGCCGATCCTGGTCGTCGCGAACTTCGGGCAGGCCGCCCCGGCCATCGGGCTGATCGTGCTGCTCGCCTTCTGGCTCGGCTTCACCTTCTGGGCCGCCGTCGTGGCCCTCGTGCTCTACGCGGCGCTGCCGGTCCTGCGGAACACCATGATCGGGCTGCAGAGCGTCGACCCGCGTCTCGTCGAGGCGGGCCGGGGCATGGGCATGAGTGCGTCGTCGGTGCTGCTCAAGGTCGAACTGCCGCTCGCCGTGCCCGTGATGCTCTCGGGGATCCGGACGGCCCTGGTGCTGCTCGTCGGATCGGCCGCGCTGGCCACGTTCATCGGGGCCGGAGGCCTCGGACTGCTCATCACCACCGGGGTCAACCTGTTCCTGCCCCGGGTCCTCGTGTCGGGGGCCCTGCTCATCGCCCTGCTCGCCCTGCTGATCGACTGGCTCGGTCGCGTCGTCGAGCACGTCGCCCGTCCGAAGGGACTCCGCGCATGACCCCCTCGCGCCTTCCTCGCCGGCTGCGCCGCGCCTCCTCGTCCCTCGCCGTCGTCGCGGCGGCGACGCTCGCCCTGACCGGGTGCGGTCTGCAACCGGCCACGGCCTTCGTGCCGGCGGTGGCACCGGGCTCGATCGAGGCGATCGAGGGGTTGCCCGAGGACGCGGCCATCACGGTCACGGCGAAGAACTTCACCGAGCAGCTGATCCTCGGCAAGATCGCGGTGCTGGCGGCCCAGGCGGCCGGATTCGAGGTCACCGACATGACGAACGTGCCGGGATCGGTGGCGGTGCGCCAGTTGATGCTCGACGGCACGGCCGACATGACGTACGAGTACACCGGCACCGCCTGGCTCACCTACCTCGCCCAACCGGAGGGCATCCCGGACCAGCGCGAGCAGTACGAGGCCGTGCGCGAGGCGGACGCCGAGAACGGGCTGACCTGGCTCGACCCGGCTCCGCTCAACAACACGTACGCCATGGCCGTGCGGTCGGAAGCCGTGCCCGAGCTCGGCGACATCACGTCGCTCTCGCAGATCGCGGCGCTGCCCGTCGAGCAGCGGACGTTCTGCGTCGAGGCCGAGTTCAACTCGAGGGCCGACGGCTTCGCGCCCATGCTGGCCGCCTACGGCCTCGAGCTCGGCGCCGCCGACGGCGTGCCGACCGGCAACGTCAGCATCCTCGACACGGGCACGGTCTACACGGCGACCGACCGGGGCCGGTGCAACTTCGGCGAGGTCTTCACGACGGACGGTCGCATCGACTCGCTCGACCTCAGCGTGCTCGAGGACGACGGCGGGTTCTTCCCGGCCTACAACGCGGCGCCGGTGCTCTCGACGGCCACCCTCGACGAGTACCCGCAGCTCGCCGACGTCTACGACGAGATCTCTCCGGCGCTGACCGACACCGAGATGCGACGCCTCAACCTGGCGGTCGACGTCGAGGGTCGGGAGCCCGCCGACGTGGCCTTCGACTGGATGGTGGAGCAAGGGTTCGTCACCCGTCCGTGACACGCGGGCGAGGGTGATTGTGACGGGTGATGCGCCCCTCGGCCGGTAGGCCGGGGGGCGCTGTCCGTCTGTACCCCACCCCCGGCAGAACGGGACGGTTCGAAGCGCCGTGAACGACATCTGTCGTGGGGGTGAACAGTCGCCCGCCGGGGTGGCCCTGCTGATGCGGGGCCCTGGTAAGAAGGCCTTGGCCAGGACTTTTGTCGAGCGGACCGAGTGGTTCCCGGTCGAGGCGGTCACGCTGGCGTCCCTCTCGCTCGATTCACGGGACTTTGTCACCCCCGCACGGGTGACACCAGGGGGTCGCGGGTCACCCGTTCGGGTGTCGGCAACAGGGGGGACACGGACGCCCCCGAACGGGGGGTCTGGCTAGACTCTTCTGACGGGTGCCCCCCGAACTAGAGTCACAACGTCCGCTGGTCGACCCGAAATCACCACGAAGGACGAGAAACCCGAACCAGGGCGGAGCCACCGCTCCCCCACCCGCACCGACCCGAACCGTGCGTCGAGCAGACCCGCTGCCCGTCGCGCCCGTCGTCGCCCGAACCGACGCCCCGCACCCTCGGGGCCCGTGTCCTGGCGCGACGCCCGGGCGGTCGATCGAACCCGAACCTCGATCGACCGCCCTCCCCCGCCCCGTCGTCACCACCGGCGTGGGCGTGCCGTCGCCTACCCGAACCCGAGCCTCGATGTCCAGCACGCAGAGCGAACTCCGCTCAGCCCTGGTCGGACCGTCACCCCGACGGATCGACCCCCCGTACGACCTGCCCACGGCCGACGACGCCCACGCCTCGAGCGTGGTCGCCGCGCCGAGCCGTCCGGCCGTCGACGCCGAGTCCGGCGCGGCCTGGGCGCGACGCTACCGCCGTCGCCTGCGTCTGGTCGACACCGTGGTCCTCGCCGCGAGCATCGTCGGTGCCGTCGCGGTCGACGCTGCCAGGGCCATCGCCGCCGGGCGGGGCACGGACGCGTCCACCCTCGCCGAGTCGGTGGGCTCGCCGTGGCTGCCCGTCGTGGTGGGGCTGGTCTGGACGGCGTGCCTCACCCTGCACCGCACGCGTGACCTCGCGGTCGTCGGCAGCGGTGTCGTCGAGTACAAGCGCCTGCTCACCGCGAGCGTCTGGGCCTTCGCCGTCGTGGCGATCGGGTTCGCGTCGGTCGGGCACATCGGTGGCGAGGGCTACTTCCTGGTGGCTCTGCCGGTCGGCGGGGCCGGCCTGGTGACCGGTCGCTGGACCATGCGACGCTGGCTCGAGCGTCAGCGCGCGAAGGGGCACTACCTGTCCCGCGCGGTCGTCGTCGGGTCTCGTGACGACATCGCCGACGTCGTGCGGCGCATCGACAAGACCAGTGGCGCGGTGTACGACATCGTCGGGGCTGCCGTCCCCGACTCCGACCCGCGCGGCATCGTCGTCGGCGGGCGAGTCGTCCCCGTGGTGGCCGACCTCGACGACGTCCCGAGTGCGGTCTGGCGCCTGGGTGCGGAGAGCGTCATCGTCGCCGGTGAACCGGGCCGCGGCCGGGAGTACCTCCGCGACCTCGGCTGGTCCCTCGAGGGCCGGGCCACCGAACTCGTCATCGCGTCCCGCCTGACGAACGTGGCCGGCCCCCGCATTCACTACCGGCCCGTCGAGGGGCTCCCCTTGATGCACGTCGAGCTGCCCCAGTTCGACGGCCCCCGGCACGCCCTGAAGCGTCTGTCCGACCTGGTGCTGGCCTCCGCCGCACTCGTGGTCCTCTGGCCGGTCTTCGCCGTGGTCGCCCTCGCGGTGCGCCTCGACGGACCGGGCCCCGTCCTCTTCCGCCAGGAGCGGGTGGGCCGGGACGGACGGACCTTCGAGATGCTGAAGTTCCGGTCGATGGTCGTGGACGCCGAGAGTCGACTCTCCGACCTGGCCCAGGCCGACGAAGGAGCCGGCCTGCTCTTCAAGATGAAGTCGGACCCCCGGGTCACCCGCGTCGGCGCCGTGCTCCGTCGCTGGTCGCTCGACGAGCTGCCCCAGCTGCTGAACATCCTGCGGGGCGACATGAGCGTCGTCGGGCCCCGTCCCCCGCTGCCGCGCGAGGTCGAGGGCTACGAGGACCACGTCCACCGTCGCCTCTACATCAAGCCGGGTCTCACGGGCATGTGGCAGGTGAACGGGCGCAGCGACCTCAGCTGGGAGGAGAGCGTCCGGCTCGACCTCTACTACGTCGAGAACTGGTCGTTGACGGTCGACTTCGTCATCATGTGGCGCACCGTCCGGGTGCTGTTCGAGCACCGCGGGGCCTATTGACCTCGAGCACCGACCGCACCCGCAACCATCTCGGGCCGTCCGCCGGCCCCGACCACGCTCACGACGACAGGGGAGAGAGCATGTCGATCGACATCAGGCACTACCAGGACCGCGAGGCGTCACCCGCGACGCCGTCCGCCGACGAGACCACGCACGGGGTCGTCCGTCCGGGCACCGACCTGCCCGAGCTGCCGCGCCGCCGCCGGGGCTCGCGTCGCAGCAAGGTGTTGCTCGTCCACTCGTCCGACGAGATGTACGGCTCGGACCGCATCGTCGTCGAGGTGGTCGGCGAGCTCGCCGCCCGCGACGATCTCGACGTGACCGTGTGGCTGCCCTCCGACGTCGCCGTGGGCCCGTTGGGTCCGAGGCTGCGAGAGCTCGGAGCCCGCGTCGAACGGACCCCCCTGCCGATCCTGCGCCGCACCCGCCTCGGGCCGCTCGGCCTCGTCCGCCTGGCTCGGGACGCCGTGCGGACGGCCTTCCGCCTGTCGGGTCGGCACTTCGACCTGGTCTACTGCGCGACGAGCGCCTGCCTCGTCGTCGCCCCCGTCGCCCGTGCCATGGGCGTCCGACGCATCGTCGGCCACCTCCAGGAGCCGTGGAGCGACGGCGACCGTCGCGGACTCCGCCCGCTCGCCCGGGCCTGCACCTCCCTCGTGGCCGTCTCCCGGTCCGTGCTCGACTCCTCCGGCCTGTCGGACGATCCTCGGGCCGTCGTCGTCCACAACGGCGTGTCCGACCGGTCGGTCGACGCGATCGAGCGGGTCGCGGATCGCGCTCCGCAGTACGTCGTCGCCAGCCGCTGGAACGGTCACAAGGGCCACGCGACCCTGCTGACGGCGTGGAACGCCGCCGGCTGCCCCGGCCAGCTCGTCGTGCTCGGCGGCCCGCCCGCCGTCGGCTCCGCCGTGGACGTGCCCGCGCTCGTGGCCGCGATCGTCTCGCGGCCCGAGACCGTGACCGTCGTGGGCGAGGTCGCCGACGCGTCGCCGTACCTCCGAGACGCCGACGCGGTCATCCTCCCGACGGACACCCTCGAGGGCTTCGGACTCGTCACGCTCGAGGCGTTCAGCCAGGGCCGACCCGTGATCGCGAGCCGATCGGGCGGACCGGAGGAAGTCGTCGACGAGGGGCGGACCGGCTGGCTGTTCGACCGCCGTGACGTCGACGGTCTGAGCGCCATCCTCTCGTCCCTGGACGTCGAGACCCTCGCCGAGGCGGGCCGTCACGCCCGCGAGGCCTACGTGCAACGCTTCACGCCGGAGCGCATGCGTCGGCGCATCGGGGCGGTCGTCACCCGCGAGCTGCACACGGCCGACGTCGGCACGTTGGCGGTGGCCTCGTGAGCGGCCGGTCGTCGACGGCCGAGTCGTCCCACGGCACGCCGGCCCGGGACGCCGTGCCGCGAGCCGTCCGTCCCGCGATGGCCGCGCTGGCGTCCGCGCAGAAGCCGTCCACGGGCGCCCCCGCCTACTCGCGCTTCGTCAACCGTCGACTCGGGCGCTGGGCGGCTGCGGTCGCCTACACCCTGGGGGCGACGCCCAACCAGGTCACCGCCCTCAGCGCCGCGTGCACCTTCGCCGGCATCGCGGTGCTCGCCCTCGTGCCGTCCGGCATCGGCACGGCCCTGGCCGTCGTCCTCCTGCTGGTCGTGGGCTACGCGCTAGACTCCGCCGACGGTCAGCTCGCCCGTCTCCGTGGCGGCGGCAGCCCTGCCGGCGAGTGGCTGGACCACGTCATCGACGCCACCAAGATCGCGGTGCTCCACCTCGCGGTGTTCGCGTCGTGGCTGCGCGAACCCGAAGGCCGGGAGGCGCTCCTCGCCGTCCCGCTCGTCTACCAGGTCGTCGCGACGGTGGCGTTCTTCGCCATCGTCCTGACCGACCAGCTGCGTCGTGCCGAGGCGGCCAAGACGGGCGTCGCCGCGCCCGTGGGCCGTCGCACCGGACTCCTGTACTCGCTCGCCGTGGTGCCCACCGACTACGGCCTGATGTGCCTGGCCTTCGTCCTGCTGGCGTGGCCGCCGGCGTTCACCGTGGTCTACGTCGCCCTGCTCGTGGCGAACGCCGCGTACCTCGTGCTGGCGCTGCCCAAGTGGTTCCGCGAACTGCGGGCCGTGTCGCCGTCGCCGTCCGGGACGCGGCCGTGACCTCGGGTCCCGGCCCGCGGGCCGTCCTCGGCGGCCTCGGCCGGGCGGTCTCCCGCCATGCGGCCCTGGTCGGCGTGGCGGCACTCCTCGGTGCGGCGGCGGGCATCGGCGCAGCCCAGCTCGCACCGACCGGCTGGAGCGCCGACGCCACGCTGCTCGTCCGGGTCGAGTCCCCCGGCTCCGGCCTCGCCGCCAGGAGCCAGTTCGCCCAGCAGCGGGTGTCGTCGTACGCCGAGCTCGGGACCAGTCCGGAGGTCCTCGAGCCGGTGGCCGCCGACCTGGGCGTCCCGGTGGACGGCCTCGCCGAGCGGGTCTCGGTGGTCAACCCCGGCGACACGGCGGTCCTCCGCGTCCACGCGACGGCGTCGACCCCGGAGGCGGCGGCGACCCTCGCCGACGACGTGGCCGAGAGCCTGTCGGCGGTCGTGGACCGCGTCGAGTCCCGGGCCGGCGCCGGCGGCCAGACCGTCGCCCTCGAGCTCTCCTCCCCCGCGAGCGTCCCCACCAGCCCGGACGAGCCGGGTCTCGTCCTCACCGTCCTGTCGGGCCTGCTGGCGGGTCTCGCGGTGGGACTCGCCGCGGCCCTCGTCCTGGCCAGGGCGCGACCGACCGTCGACACCGTCGACGACGTCCGCCGCCTCACCGGCCTCCCGGTCGTCGGGCAGCTGCCCGGGACGCTCCGTCACGACGACTCCGGCACGGACGCCTCGTCCGCACGCACCCGCACAGCCCTCCGGGAGGTCGTGCAGAACACGCGCACGCTCTGCGGTGGATCGTCGCCCTCGACGCTCCTGCTGGCTCGCACCGACGCCGTCCGCGAGGCGATGGGCGTCGACGGTGGTCTCGCCCGCGCCGTCGTCGAACTCGGCGCCACCTGCGCCCTGGTCCAGTCCGACTTCGACGCCCGCACCCTCGCGCGTCCGTCGACGGTGCCCGACGGCGCCGTGCCCGAGGAGGTCGAGGGCGACCGACACGGGTACGACCGCGTCCCCGTGCCGGACGGCGTCGTGGCCTCGTCGCGACGCCACGTCCGCAGCGGCACGCACGCCTTCTTCACGGCGCTCCGCGAGGACTACGACGTCGCCGTCGTCCAGGCGTCCAGCGAATCCCACCCCCTGTCCCTCCGCAGCGTCACGGCGGAGGCCGACGGCGTCCTGCTCGTCGTGCGCTCTGGCGTCACGACCGTCGAGTCGCTGCGCAGCCTCAGCGCCGAACTGCTCAGCCTCGACGTCGAGCCCGTCGGGGTGGTGATGACGGGCGTCCCGCCCTGGCGCCGCGTCCTCGTGCGGGCCACCTGGCTCGACGGCGACGTCCGGGCCGTGCCCGAGCAGTCCCCGCCGTCCTTCAGCATCGCCGACCTGGTCGACCACGCCGGAGCACCCGCGTCCGGCCGGCCGTTCCCCGACCTACCGCGGCAACGTCGACGGCCCGGCACCCGATCGTGACCCCCTACGCACCCCACCCCGACGAGAGGACCACACCCGTGGACGTCATCACCTCCCCCGCCCCCGGCACCGAGCCCGTCGAGGCGTCGACCCCCCGAGGAGGCGCGGGTCGCGTCGGTTACGCCGCCGGGGCCTTCGACCTGTTCCACATCGGGCACCTGAACCTGCTGAGGCACGCGTCCGCGCAGTGCGACCACCTGATCGCGGGTGTCGTGTCCGACGAGATGCTGCAGGTCACGAAGGGCATCTCGCCCGTCGTGCCGCTGGCCGAGCGGCTGGAGATCGTCCGGCACATCGACGTCGTCGACGACGTGCACGCCGAGATGGTCCCCGACAAGATGGACGTCTGGCGTGAGCTGCGGTTCGACGTCTTCTTCAAGGGCGACGACTGGCGCGGCACCGAGAAGGGCCTGCGGCTCGAGCGGGAGTTCGGCGCCGTCGGCGTCGAGGTCGTGTACTTCCCGTACACGATGAGCACCTCGAGCACGGTCCTGCGCAGGGCCCTCCGGGCGCTCTCGGGTGCCGGCGGGCAGGGAGCCGACCAGGCTCCCGCCGCCGAGTCCGTCCGCCTCCAGGGCTGACCGGTCCTCCCCACCCCCGACGCGCGTGGGGGCGGGGAGGCCACCCTGGGGACAACTCCGTCGGGCGGGCCTCTGGCCACGACGATCGAGCCATGACAGCCTCCTCCGTCCTCGACGTCCCCTTCCGCGCCTCCGTCGTCTCGCCCGGGTCACCCGGCGGCGGCGACGCCGTGCCGGTCGCCGATCCCCATCGCCCGGTGCGCGACGTCCCCGACCTCGTCCGACACGTCGGGGCCATCGTCCCCACGGCGGTCCGTCGGCAGCTCTGGACGCTGTTCTTCGACTCGGACGACATCGCCCTGCCGCTCATGGTGCCCCTCGAGGGGGTGCCCGCCACGCCGGACGACGTCGCCGTCGAGCACTACGGCGACGCCCTCGGGGCGGTGGCCGCCGAGTTCGGGGCGGCCTCGGTGGCGTTCGTCCTCGAGCGCCCCGGGCCCGCGGCGTCGTCGGCGTCCGACGGACGGTGGGCAGAGGCTCTGACGGCCCTGGCTCGACACCGGGTCTTCGAGGTGCGCCCCGTGCTGCTGTGCTCCGACGCCGGCGTCTCGGTGCTCGACGAGGCGTCAGGCCGGTCGGGCCGATCGGGCCGGTCGGGCCGCGGCGACCGCCCTCAGGCGTCCTCGAGCCCGGTCCGCCTGGCCGACATCGTGCGCCTGCCCTGACCGCGCTCCCGATCGACCGAGCGCCACCAGGCCGTCTCGGCGAGGCCGACGGAGGTGTAGACCCCGAGCCGAGCCGGTTCGGCGTCGGTCGGACTCCACCTGCTGAGACGGTAACCGCCGCCGAACCGTTCGATCACGGCTTCGGGCGCCCCCTCGGCGTCGGAGCGCACGGTCCACCGGTCGGGGGCGGTCTCGTCGAGCATCGGTCGATCGTACCCGCGTCAGGCGCGTTGGCCGAGACGTCCCCGCAAGACGTCGATGCGCTTTTGGATCTGCTCGGTGCTGGCCTGCGCGACCGACGGGCCCCCGCTGACCCGCCGCAGTTCGGCATGGATCAGCCCGTGGGGTTCGTTCGAGTGGCGCGACCAGATCGAGACCAGCCGGCTGAGCTCTTGACGCTGTTCTTTGATCGTCTGGTAAAGCGGGCGGGCCTCGTCGCGGGGCGCGGTCGTGGGCAGGCCGGTCTTCGGAGCGCGTCGTGCCTGCGTGGCCTGGCGCTGCCGCAGCAGGTCTCGCACCTGGTCGGGCTCGAGCAGCCCCGGGATGCCGATGAAGTCCAGTTCTTCGAGGCTGCCGATCTCACCGCCCGTGCCGAACTCACCACCGTCGTAGAGCACCCGGTCGAACGACGCCTGCGAGTCGAGGGCCTCGAAGGGCTGCTGCTCGAGCAGGCTCGACGCCTTCTCGTCGCGGTTCGCCGCGGCCATCATGTCTTCTTCGGGGGCGAAGAGGCCGTCGTCGGCGTCGGTGGGACGATCGAGGGCGTGGTCTCGCTGCAGCTCGAGCTGGTTGGCGAGCGCCATCAGGCTCGGCACGCTCGGCAGGAAGATCGAGGCGGTCTCACCCCGACGGCGGGCCCGCACGAAACGCCCGACCACCTGGGCGAAGAAGAGCGGCGTCGACGCGGACGTGGCGTACACCCCGACGGCCAGTCGGGGCACGTCCACGCCCTCGGAGACCATGCGCACAGCGACCATCCAGCGGCTGTCACCGTCCGAGAACGCCTGGATGCGGTCGGATGCCGCCTTCTCGTCGCTGAGGACGACGGTCGGTCGTTCGCCGGTGATCTTCTGCAGGACGGCCGCGTACTGCCGGGCCGCGGTGTGGTCGGTGGCGATGACCAGGCCGCCGGCGTCGGGGACGCCCCGACGCACCTCGGTGAGGCGCTTGTCGGCGGCCGACAGGACGGCGGGGATCCAGTCGCCCTGCGGGGACAGGGCCGTCCGCCAGGCCTGCGCCGTGATGTCTTTCGTGACGGCCTCGCCGAGGGACGCGCTCATCTCGTCGCCCATGCGGGTGCGCCAGCGCATCTGCCCGGCGTACGCCATGAAGAGCACCGGCCGGACGACCCCGTCGGCGAGGGCCCGGCCGTAGCCGTAGGCGTAGTCCGCACGCGAGGTGCGGATGCCGTGCTCGTCGGGGGCGTACTGGACGAACGGGATGGGCGCGGTGTCGGACCGGAACGGGGTGCCGGTCAGGGAGAGCCGTCGCGTCGCCCCGGTGTAGGCCTCGCGGATGCCGTCGCCCCAGCTCAGCGCGTCGCCGCCGTGGTGCACCTCGTCGAGGATGACGAGGGTGCGCCCGGCCGTCGTGATCGCCTTGTGGACCTCGGGTTTCATGCCGACCTGCGCGTAGGTGACGGCGATGCCGTGGTAGTGACGACCGAAGGTGCCGTCGGCGTTCTTGAACATGGGGTCGAGACGGAGGTTGACCCGGTCGGCGGCGTCCGCCCACTGGCGTTTGAGGTGCTCGGTCGGCGCGACGACGACGACCCGGTCGATCTCGCCGCGCGACAGCAGTTCGGTGGCGAGCCGCAGGGCGAAGGTGGTCTTGCCCGCGCCGGGCGTGGCCGCCGCGAGGAAGTCCTTCGGCGAGGACGAGAAGTACAGCTCGAGGGCTTCGGCCTGCCAGGCCCTCAGCTTGCTCGCCGTGCCCCAGGCTGCGCGTTCGGGGAACGCGGGCGAGAGGTGCTCGGCCGCCGAGTTGCCCGCGGAGACGCCCACGTCGAGCGGGTCGGTCGGGGTGCCCTCGAGGTGCCGGTCACCCCCGGTGGGGTCGGATGCGTTGGCGGTGCTCACTCGAACCGAGTTTACCCTCGACCGGCGTCGTCGCCGGACGCCTCGGCGGGGCCGCGGCCGCCGGCACCGGGTCGGCGGCGGGACGCGCCGAGCAACGAGGCGGGGGTCAGCATCGACGAACCGAACCGCGCGCGGAGGGCGTCCATGGTCGACTCGGCCTCGCGCCAGTCGGCGTCGTCGTCCCAGAGGCCGAGCGAGTCGCCGCCGGCCCCCTCGCTGAGTTGTTCGACCCGCACGCCGACGAGCCGGATGCGCTCGTGCTGTTTTCCGGTGGCCTCGTAGAGCGAGCGCACCTCGTCGTAGATGCGGCGCCCGAGGTCGGTCGGGTCGGCGAGCGTGCGAGACCGCGTGATGGTGACGAAGTCGGTGGTGCGCAATTTGAGCACGACCGTCCGGCCGCTGACCCCGGCGGCGCGCAGCCGCACGGCCACCTTGTCGCTCAGCCGCAGCAGTTCGCGTCGGACCACGTCGGGGTCGACGACGTCGCTGGCGAAGGTGTTCTCGTTGCCGACGCTCTTCTCGACCGACTCGGTGTGCACGCTGCGGGGGTCGCGGCCCCAGGCGAGGTCGTGCAGCTTGGCGCCGGCCGCCGGCCCCACGGCGTGCACCAGCATGTCGAGCGGAGCCGAGGCGACGTCGCCGACCGTCCTCAGGCCCCGGTCGAGCAGGACCTGTTCGGTCTTGCCGCCGACGCCCCAGAGGGCGCTGATCGGACGCGGGTGTAAGAACGCGAGCGTGTGGCGGTGCGGGACGAGCAACAGCCCGTCGGGCTTGGCGACGCTCGACGCCAGCTTCGCCACGAACTTCGTCGACGCCGCGCCGATGCTGCAGTGGAGGCCGGTCTCGGCGTGCACCCGTCGCCGCAGGGCGGTCGCGATCTCGTACGGGGAGCCCATCAGGCGGATCGAGCCGCTGACGTCGAGGAACGCCTCGTCGATGCCGAGGCGTTCGACCAGGGGCGTGACGTCGTCGAACATCGACATGACGCGCGAGGACCAGTGCTGGTACTTCTCGAAGTGCGGTTCGAGCACGACGGCCTGCGGGCAGCGCCGCAGGGCGATCGCCATCGGCATCGCCGAGTTGACGCCGTACTTGCGGGCCTCGTACGTCGCGGCCGTGACGACCGACCGGTCGGATCGGTGCCCGATGACGACGGGTCGACCCCGCAGCTCGGGGTGGTCGAGCAGTTCGACGGAGGCGAAGAAGGCGTCCATGTCGACGTGGAAGATCGGCGCGGTCGCGTCGTCGGTCGGCACCGTGGTGACGAGCCGCCCGCTGCCGTCTTGTTTGCTCACCGGAGCATCTTCACACGCGCCGCCGACATCGACGCCGTCCGGGCCCGGCCGTCGCCCGCCGGCCGTCTCGCCCGCGTCGACGCGGGCGTCAGGACGACGCCGGCCCCAGCAGCGCGGCGGCGACGGTCGCGTGCGCCGAGTCGGTGCTCGACGGGTGGAACCGCCCGGCCAGGACGTCCCGCTGCAGGCGACCGAGCTCGGACGAGGACCGGTACGACCCGCCCCCGGCCACGGTCACGGCCTGCTCGACCACGGCGCGCGCCGTCTCGGTGGCGCGGGTCTTCAGCCCGACCACGAGCCGTGGCCAGTCCGGCCCGTGGTCGACCAGGTCGTCCACGTCGCGGGCGATGCGGTCCACCTGGGGCTCGAGCCCGTCGACGGCCAGCCCCGCGTCGGCGACGCGCCAGCGGACGACGGGGTCGAGAGCGCGGGCCGCTCCCCCGGCTCGCCGCGAGGTCGACGCCTGCGCCGACTCGACCGCGAGCTCGAGCGCCCGGCGCGCGATCCCCCGGTAGACCGCGGCGATCGTCGTCTCGAACACCGCGAAGACGGCGAACACGAGGGGGTCGGCGCTCGGCCCGACGGGCAGGCGACGGACGATCCGCGAGGCGGGCACCTCGACGCCGGTCAGCCGCGTGGTGTGGCTCTGGGTGGCCCGCATGCCGATCGTGTCCCAGTCGCCGAGCGAGGCGTGGCCGGGTTGGTCGCGGTGGACGAAACCGTGGACGAGTGCCGGCGAGGCCGGGTCGGAGTCGTCGCGGCCGAAGACGCCGAGGCGCGTCCAGACGGGCGAGAGCGACGTGGACACCTTCGTGCCGGTGAACCGGAACCCGCCGTCCCCCGTGGGCACGGCGGAGGTCACCGAGTCGAACAGCACGAGGTCGTTGCCGGGCTCGCTGACCCCGAAGGCGAACACCTCGTCGTGGCCGGCGTCCTCGACCACGAGGTCGAGCGACTCGTCCCCCCGGGCGTGCAGCACCGCCGCGCAGCCGGTCCAGACCAGGTGCATGTTCACCGCCAGCGCCGTCGCCGGGGCCGCGGTCGCGAGCCGGGACTGCAGGGACGCGACCTGTTCGAGTCCGAGACCCGCGCCTCCCCGGTCGGTCGGGACGAAGGCCCGCAGGTAGCCGCGCTCGCGCAGCTCGGCGAGGTCGGCGTGCGGGAACGTGTTGTCGCGGTCGTGGCCCGCGGCCCGGTCGCGGAACCGCCCGAGCAGGTCGTCGGGCAACAGGTCGACCGGCGACCAGGAGGCGCGGGTCGGGTCGGACGCGGGGGCGGGCTTCGGTGCGGGCACGCGTCGAGAGTAGTTTGGTCGCATGAGTCAGCAACACCCGTGGTCCCGTTACGTCGCCATCGGCGACTCGTTCACCGAGGGGATCGGCGACCCCGAAGAGCGCTCCCCCGGGGGCCACCGGGGCTGGGCCGACCGTGTGGCCGAGGTGCTCGGCGCCTCGACCGACGACTTCGCGTACGCCAACCTCGCGGTCCGGGGCCGGCTGCTGCAGCAGATCATCGACGAGCAGTCCGAGGCCGCCCTCGCCTTGCGGCCGGACCTCGTCACGGTCTCGGCCGGGGGCAACGACATCATCCGCCCGGGCACCGACCCGGACGAGGTCGCCGCGGGCTTCGAGGGGCTCGTGGCACGCCTGCGCTCCGACGGCGCGACCGTCGTCGTCTTCACGGGGCCCGACATCGGTCTCACGCCCGTGCTCGGCCGCCTGCGGGGCAAGGTCGCGATCTACAACGAGCACGTCCACGCCATCGCCCTGCGGCACGACGCCGTCGTCGCCGACATGTGGGCCCTGCGTCAGCTCGTCGACCCGCGCATGTGGGCGCCCGACCGGCTGCACTTCAGCCCCCTCGGCCACCACACGATCGCCCGGATGGTGCTGCAGGCGCTGGCCGTCGAGAACGACCTCGAGCCCTACGACCCCGAGCCGCTCGAGCGGCGCCCCTGGCGGTCGGCCCGAGCCGACGACATGGGCTGGGCCCGTGAGTACCTGGTGCCGTGGGTGGTCCGTCGCATCCGCCACCAGTCGTCGGGCGACCTCATCCGGGCCAAGCGACCCGACGCCGTCACGATGCTGCACCGCGACGCGCCCTGAGTCGTCACGCCGCGAGGGTCGAGTCGCCCACGACGAGCCTCAGAACACCTCGTCGGGGTGCGTCAGCCGCCACCAGGCGCCCGGTTCGGCGATGGTCGCGTCGAGTTCGAGCGGGACGACGTGTCGCTCGCCGTCGACCGTGAAGGTCACCTGACCCACCCGGCTGCCGGCCGGGGCCGCCCCCACATCGTCCGTCTCGACCGAGGCCTCGACGGTCTCGTCGCCCCAGACGAGCACGCTCGCGTCCTCGGCGGCGACCGCGCGGGCGCCGTCGCCCCAGGGCAGCTCGTAGCCGGCGAAGGCGTCGCCGCGGCTGGCCAGCGTGAGGGTCTGGAACCGATCGGCGACGCTGGCGAGCAGGGCCTGCACGTCGCGGTCGAGCGAGTCGTGGTCGACCCCGCCGAGCATGGCGCCGACCACGGTGACCTGCTGCCCGCCGACGGTGTAGTCGGCCGCGAACAGCAGGCAGGCACCCGCCTCGTCGAGGGTGCCGGTCTTGATGCCGACCACGCCGTCGAGGCCGAGCAGTTCGTTGCTGTTGCTGATCTCGCCGATGCCCGGCACCGAGGCGGTCGTGGTGCCGACGGTGCGGGCGACGTCGGGGTCGGCCAGCGCCAGGCGGCCGAGGGCGACGAGGTCGGTCGAGGTGCTCGTGTTCTGCGGTGAGAGCCCGGTGGGTTCGACGAGGGTCGTCGCGGTGAGGTCGTGCTCGGCCAGCCACGCGCGTGCTGCCTCGACGAACGCCTCGTCACTGCCGAAGGCCCAGCGTGCCAGCACCTCGGCGTAGTTGTTGGCCGACTCGATCAGCATCACCTCGAGCACCTGACGCTCGGTGAGGGACTGCCCGGCCGCCATGGGCGCCACCTTGCCGTTCCGGGCCCGGTACGAGTCGACCAGGGCGGCCTCGGCCGGGCCGAACGTCAGCGTCGGTCCGTCTCCCCCGTCGAGCGGTTTCTCGTCGAGCACGACGAGGGCCGTGACCACCTTGCTGATGCTGGCGATCGGACGAGGGAGTTCGTCGCCGCTCGTCGTGAGGCTGTCGTCCCAGCCCACCGCCTCCACCGCGGTGGCGCCGTAGCCGGGGAAGCTCAGGTCGGTGCTCCGCTCGGCCGGTGCGGTGTACGCGGCCACGTCCGCCGCGGCCGGGGCCAGCGGGCTGAGCAGCGCCAGGGGGACGTACCCGCCGACCGCGACGACGAGCGCGAGCAGCGCGGTCACGCCCACGCGCCTCCGGACGGCCCCCGGGCGCCGACGTCCGACGCGGGTCACGAGGCCACCGTCGGCCCGTCGGTCGGCACCCGCAGGGCCCACAGGGCCACGGCCGAGGCCGCGGCCACGTTGAGGCTGTCCACCCCGTGCAGCATGGGGATGGTGACGACCGCGTCGGCGGCCTGCAGCGCCGCCCGGCTGAGGCCGTCGCCCTCGGTGCCGAGCAGCAGGGCGACCCGTGCGGGAGGCGCGGCCGCGTAGGCGTCGAGGGTCACGGCGTCGTCGCTCAGCGCCAGGGCCGCCACCTCGAACCCCGCCTCGCGCAGCAGCCCGGCGCCTGCCGGCCATTCGGGGAGGCGCGTCCACGGCACCTGCAGGACGGTGCCCATGCTCACGCGCACGCTCCGGCGGTACAGCGGGTCGGCGCACCGCGGCGTGATCAGGACGGCGTCGGCCCCGAGGCCCGCCACGGCCCGGAAGATCGCCCCGACGTTGGTGTGGTCGACGATGTCCTCGAGCACGACGACCCGGCGGGCGCCGTCGAGCACCGACCCGACCGAGGGCAGCTCGGGACGGTGCATGGCGGCGAGGGCTCCGCGGTGCAGGTGGTAGCCGGTGAGGGTTTCGAGCAAGGCGGCGTCGCCGACGAAGATCTCGCCGTCGTGGTCGGCGACCAGCGGCTCGATGTCGGCCAGCCAGCGGTCGGTCATCAGCACCGACCGGGGCACGTGGCCCGCCCGCAGCGCCCGCTCGATGACCTTCGTCGACTCGGCGATGTACAGGCCGCCCTCGGGCTCGGACACGCGTCGGAGCGCGACGTCGGTGAGCCGGTTGTAGTCGGCCAGGGCCTCGTGGTCGAGGTCGGTGATGCGGGTGACGTGCACGGTGCTCCACGGGGGACGGCCCCGGCGGGCGGACGGCCGGCGGAATCGAATCGGAGGGGGACGCGTTTAGGCTAGCGTCACCGCACCCGAAGGAGTCCCACCCGTGTCGAACGCCCCCGCGGCCCCCACCGACGAGCAGGCCCTCGAGGCCGCGGTCGAGGCCCTCCGCGGGCGCCGCGTGGCCGTGCTCACCGGGGCCGGGGTCAGCACCGACTCGGGCATCCCCGACTACCGGGGCGCCGGGGCTCCCCCGCGCAACCCCATGACGTTCCAGCAGTTCCTCTCGAGCGAGACCTACCGCAAGCGCTACTGGGCTGGCAGCCACCTCGGCTGGAAGTCCTTCCGCGCCGCCGGTCCCAACGAGGGGCACCGGGCCCTGGCCCGGCTCGAGGCCGCGGGCGTGACGAACGGCGTGATCACCCAGAACGTCGACAACCTGCACGTGCGTGCCGGGTCACGGCGCGTCGTCGACCTGCACGGCACCGTCGACCGGGTGGTGTGCCTCACCTGCGGGCAGGCCTTCGCGCGCGACATGGTCGCCGCCCGCCTCGCCGCCGAGAACCCCTGGATCGACGAGCCCGACCAGGTGCGCCTCGCGCCCGACGGCGACGTCGAGGTGCACGACATCGACGCGTTCGTCGTGCCGACCTGCACGGTCTGCGGCGGGCTGCTGAAGCCCGACGTCGTCTTCTTCGGCGAGTTCGTGCCCACCGAGCGCTTCGCCGAGGCGCGGTCGATGGTGGTCGGAGCCGAGGCCCTGCTCGTCGCCGGGTCGTCGTTGGTGGTCAACAGCGGCATCCGGCTGCTCGACCAGGCGACGCGTCGCAAGCTGCCCGTCGTCGTGCTCAACCGCGGTGCGACCAAGGGCGACTCGCGCGCCACGGTTAAGCTGGACGCCGGCACGTCGGAGACCCTGGCTGCCCTGGCCGAGCACCTGGGCGCGTAGCCTCCGGGGCCGCCCCACCGGAGGAACGATGACGCTCTTGTACCTGGTCCGCCACGGCGAGACCGACTGGAACCGCGCCCGTCGCATCCAGGGCTCCACCGACATCCCGCTGAACGACCTCGGCCGGTCCCAGGCCCGCGAGGCCGGTGACCTCCTCGCCCGTCGTCGCTTCGACGCCGTCGTCGCCAGCCCCCTGTCGCGGGCCGCCGAGACCGGCTCGATCATCGCCGAGCGCCTGGGCCTCGCCGCACCCGAGCTGGTGCGCGAAGTGGCCGAGCGACGGTACGGCGACGCCGAGGGCCTGACCGGCGAGCAGGTCGAGGCGAGGTTCCCGCACGGCACGCCGGTGCCCGGGCGCGAGAGCCGTGGTGCCCTGGTCGCCCGGGTGCTGCCCGCGCTGGCCGCGATCGCCGCCCGGCACGGGGCCGACGCCTCCGTCGTGGTCGCCACGCACGGCGCCGTCATCCGTGCGGTGGTCAACCACGTCTCCCCCGACACCGACGCCCACCTCGGCGTGCCGATCCGCAACGGGTCGGTCCACTCGTTCGAGTTCGCCGGTGACGCCCTCGTCCTGCGCGAGTTCGACGACCCGATCGAGGTCGAGTCCGAACGTCCCGGCACCTACGACTTCGATTACCAGAACGCGCTCGAGCGCGACGGCTCCGACCAGGCGTGACCGTCCCGGCGTGACCGTCCGGGCGGCGACCGTCGTGGCAGGCCCGCCGTCGTGGCAGGCCTGCCGCGCGCTACCGTCCGCTCGACCGGTGCCGGTGGCTGCCCGCCGCCGCGACGTCCGCCAGCGTGCGCAGCAGCACGTCGGCCGAGTCGCGCCAGCTGAAGCGGGCGGCCTGTTCGATCGACGCGGCCGAGCGCGCCTCCCACTCTCCCTCGAGGCGGCGGACCGCCGCGGCGATGGACGCGGGCGACGACGGGTCGAAGTACAGGGCAGCCGTGCCTCCGATCTCGCGGAAGATCGGAATGTCGCTGACGACCGCGGGCGTGCCGAGCGACATGCCCTCGACGAGCGGGATGCCGAAGCCCTCGGCGCGCGACGCCGTCACGACGGCCGTCGCACCGAGCAACGCCTCGCGGTACGCGTCGTCGCTCGCTCCGTCGTGGAACACCAGCGAGCCTGCGGGCGCCACGGCCTCCAAGGAGGCGCGCTCGGCGTCGGACACGCGGCTCATCAGGTGCAGTCGGCAGCCGTCGAGCAACGGCAGTGCCCTGGCCAGCGTGGCCACGTTCTTGTACGGCATGAACGAGCCCATGTAGACGAGGTCCCGGCGTTCGGGTGCCCGGCGGGGCGTCGCGCCGTCGACCGGGTCGGAGGCGTTGTACACGACCGTCACGGGTCGCCGGGTCAGCCGGTGGCGTCGCATCTCGTCGCGCGTGGTGCGGCTCACGGTCACGATCGCGTCGGCCCGGTCGAGCAGCACCCGCTGCGGCCACCACGCCAGGTGGTAGAGCCGCCAGAGCAGCCTGATCGGCAGCGCGAACTCGGGTGGGGGCGTGCGGTTCGTGTAGTAGATCAGGTCGTGCAGGGTGAGCACGAGCGGGTAGCGACGCCCGAACGAGCCCATCGTCTGCATCGGCGACCAGACCACGTCGGGCCGCAGCCGGTTCACCTGGAGCGCCACGAGCGGCTCACGCACGCTCGTCGGCGAACTGACGAGCAGGTGCGGCTGGTCGGGCAGCTTGTCGAGCTGCCGCGGGTCGCTGACGAGCATCGTCACCTCGTGACGCTCGGCCACCGCCCGGACGACCCCGGCGCTGAACCGGCTGATGCCGTCGTGGCGTCCGACCCGCACGTACCGGCAGTCGACGACGATCCTCATCGGACGAACGCCTCGATCGCCGCGGCCGCCTGGCGGGGCTTCTCGTAGTGGATCAGGTGGCCGACCCCCTCGATCACGTCGAGGGTCGCGTCGGGGAAGACCGCCCGCAACCGGTGCTGCGCGGGCAGGGCCGTGATGTCGTCGCGGTCGGCGGCGACCAGCAGCGTGGGCACGGTGACGCGCGCCGCGTACGTGCTCACGTCGCTCGACACGGAGGCTCGGAAGGCGTCGAGCACGACGCGACGGTCCGAGAAGCGCGAGAAGTAGCTGTCGTGCTGGTCGTGGATCCACCGACGCAGCGACCGGTCGTGCGTCTTGACCATCGCGAGGCTGGTGATCCGCGTCACGGCGGCGTTCTGCAGCACCTGCTGGCCGGCGCGCTCGGGCAGGGCGGCCCCGGCCCAGTAGTAGAAGACGGCCAGGCGCGTCACCACGCCGCGCGGCCCCTGCAGGGCAGGCGCGGCGATCGGGTTGACCAGCACCAGCCGGGAGGCGCGGAGCCCGTCGGCCACCGCGGCCGACGTGACGATCGAGCCGAACGAGTGCCCCAGCACCACGACGTCGTCACCGAGCGAGAGGGCCGCCACGAAGGCGGTCAGCCAGCGGGCGTAGGCCGCGACGCTGTGCTCGCCGTCGAGCGGGGTCGACTCGCCGAAGCCCGGCAGGTCGGGCATCACCACCCGGGCGTGCCCGAGGTGCGCCACGACCGGTTCGAGACCGTGGTGGTCACCGCGGAAGCCGTGGACCGCGACGATGGTGACCCGCGCCTCCTGCCCCTCGGGGGGGTCGTAGGTCCAGTACCGGGTGGTGCTGCCGGCGACCTCGACGACGTCATCGCGCACCGGTCGGGCGTCGAGGCGGGCACGGTACGGCGACTTCACGCGCGGGGGTCGGACGATCACGCGCCCGAGTCTACGAGCGACGCGCTGATCGGAGTGCGCGCCCCACGGCGTCCGCCCGTAGGGTGGGCGCGTGAGCTTCACTGCCCCGATCCAGCAGCCCGGACTGACCCTCGACCCCAACTGGCACCGCCGTGCGGTGTTCTACGAGGTGATGGTGCGGTCGTTCGTCGACAGCAACGGCGACGGGGCGGGTGACCTCCAGGGGCTGCTCACCCGGCTCGACTACCTGCAGTGGCTCGGCGTCGACGCCCTCTGGCTGCCGCCGTTCTTCCAGTCGCCCCTGCGTGACGGTGGCTACGACATCCAGGACTACAAGGCGATCCTGCCCGAGTTCGGCACGCTCGACGAGTTCCGCGACCTGGTGACCAAGTCGCACGAGCGCAACATGCGCATCGTCATCGACATGGTGCTGAACCACACGAGCGACCAGCACGAGTGGTTCCAGCAGAGCCGAGAAGACCCCGAGGGCCCGTACGGCGACTTCTACGTCTGGCGCGACACCGACGACGAGTACTCGAACATCCGCGTCATCTTCGTCGACACCGAAGAGAGCAACTGGACCTTCGACCCGGTGCGTCGTCAGTTCTTCTTCCACCGCTTCTTCTCGCACCAGCCCGACCTCAACTTCGAGAACCCCGCCGTGCAAGAGGCCGTGTTCGACGTCGTCCGCCATTGGCTGGCGATGGGCGTCGACGGGCTCCGGCTCGACGCGATCCCGTACCTCTTCGAGACCGAAGAGGGCAACGGCGAGGGCGAACCCGCGACCCACGACTTCATCAAGCGGCTGCGCACGATGGTCGACGAGGAGTTCCCCGGTCGCGTGCTCATCGCCGAGGCGAACCAGTGGCCCGCCGAGACGGCGGCCTTCTTCGGGACCGAGGACGAGCCCGAGTGCCACATGGCGTTCGACTTCCCGGTCATGCCGCGCATCTTCTATTCGCTGCGCGCCCAGAGCGCCGACGAGCTGAAGCGCATCCTGTCCGAGACCACCGAGGTGCCGCCGGGGGCCGCCTGGGCCGTCTTCCTCCGCAACCACGACGAGCTCACCCTCGAGATGGTCAGCGAGGAGTACCGCCAGGCCATGTACGGCTGGTACGCCTACGACCCGCGCATGCGCTCCAACATCGGCATCCGACGTCGCCTCGCCCCGCTGCTCGACAACTCGCGCGCCGAGCTCGAGCTGGTGCACGCGTTGCTGTTCTCCCTGCCGGGCAGCCCGTTCCTCTACTACGGCGACGAGATCGGCATGGGCGACAACATCTGGCTGCCCGACCGTGACTCGTCGCGCACGCCCATGCAGTGGACGCCCGACCGCAACGCCGGCTTCTCGACGGCCGACCCGGGCAAGCTGTTCCTGCCGGTCGTCCAGTCGCTCGTCTACAACTACAACCTGGTCAACGTCGAGAGCCAGCTGGCGCAGTCCCGGTCGCTGTTGCACTGGGTGCGCAACGTCATCCACGTGCGGAAGGCCCACCCGACCTTCGGCCTCGGCACGCTCGAGGTGCTCGAGACGAACCAGGAGTCGGTGCTGTCGTTCGTCCGCTCGTACGCGGGGGCCGGCACGCAGTTCGGCGACTCCGCAGAAGACATCCTCTGCGTCTTCTCGTTCGGTCACAACCCGACCTCGGTCGACATCGTGGCTCCGCAGTTCGCCGGGCGCACGCTGTACGACCTGTTCGGCGGGGCGCAGTTCCCGTCGTTCGACGACGAGGGCAAGGTCACGCTCACGCTCGGCACGCAGGCGTTCTTCTGGCTGCACGTCGGCGACGTGCCCGTCGCGGCGGTGCCCGCTGTCGGTGGCGCCTCCTAAACTCATGGCGTGACTGACACAGAGACGACCGGCACCGCTCCCGACCTCACGGCCGTGGGCGAACCGCCGGCCTCGTGGTGGCAGGCCCTCGGCGTCTTCGACCTCGAGACCACGGGCATCGACGTCGAGACGGCCCGCATCGTCACGGCGCACGTGGGCCTCATCGACGCCACGGGGGCGACCGTCGCGCACGGTGAATGGCTGGCCGACCCGGGGGTCGAGATCCCCGAGCAGGCAAGCGCCGTGCACGGCATCTCGACCGAGCAGGCCCGCGCGGAAGGGCGCCCGGCGGCCGAGGTCGTCGCCGAGATCGTCGCGGCCATCCGGGCCGTCTTCGCCCGGGGCGTGCCGCTCGTCGTCTACAACGCCCCCTACGACCTCACCCTGCTCGACCGCGAGGCCAGGCGCCACGGCGTCGAGCCGCTCGGCGAGGTGGGCGACATCGGTTGCGTCGTCGACCCGCTCGTCATCGACAAGGCGGTCGACACCTACCGCAAGGGCAAGCGCACGCTCGAGGCGGCGGCTGCGGTCTACGGCGTCTCCCTCGACGACGCCCACGACGCGGGGGCCGACGCCGTCGCCGCGGGGCGGGTCGCCCAGGCCATGGCCAAGCGGTACCCCGACCGGCTCGACGTCCCGGTGACCGAGCTGCACGACCTCCAGGTCGGCTGGTGCTCGACCCAGGCCGAGAGCTTCCAGCAGTACATGCGTCGGGCGAAAGACCCCACGTTCACGGCCCACGGCGACTGGCCGCACCGCCCGCTGCCGTTCGCCTGAGTCGGCCGCGGCACCGCGCCTCCAAGGCTGCCGGTCCGAGCGGGCTGCCGGTTTCGCCGGGCTGCGGGTTTCGCCGGGCTGCCGTTCTCGCCGGGCTGTCGTTCTCGCCCGCCCCGGGGCATGCGAAAGAGGCGGCCCACCGGAGTGGACCGCCTCGTTCTGGCGCGTGGGCTGGTGCCTACTTGCCGAAGTTCTTGTAGCGCGAGTTGAACTTCTCGACGCGACCGGCCGAGTCGAGGATGCGCTGCTTGCCCGTGTAGAACGGGTGCGACTCGGACGAGATCTCGACGTCGATGACCGGGTAGGTCTCACCGTCGAGCTCGATGGTCTTGTCGCTGGTCGTCGTGGAGCGCGTGAGGAACGTGGCGCCCGACGCGAGGTCCCGGAAGACGATCGGCTTGTACTCGGGGTGGATGTCGGTCTTCATGATTGTCCTAGGTCTAGCGAACGAGTGATGATGGTGAGTTCAGGAGGCACGCGCAGCATCGCTGCGGACCAGCTGTCAACGATACCAGACCGAGGGCCCGGATCGTAGGAGGTGCGGCTCAGTCGGCGGCGCGTGCCGAGTACCGGCCGCCGTCGGACTCGACGCTCAGTTCGAGGCCGAACGTGGCCCCGAGCGTCTCGGCCGTGACGACCTCGTCGAGCGGGCCGGCGGCGACGACCGAGCCGTGGTCGAGCAGCAGGGCATGCGTGAAGCCCCGCGGGATCTCTTCGACGTGGTGGGTGACCATGACGATGGCCGGCGCTCCCTCGGACGACGCGTAGCCCGAGAGCATCCGGAGCAGCTCTTCGCGAGCACCGAGGTCGAGGCTGGCAGCGGGCTCGTCGAGCAGCAGCAGCTCGGGGTCGGTCATGACCGACCGGGCGATCTGCACGCGCTTCTGCTCGCCGTCGCTCAGTTCGCCGAAGGCCCGGTCGGACAGGTGGTCGAGCTGCCATTCTTCGAGCACCCGGTGGGCTCGGCGCACGTCGACGCCCTCGTACTCTTCGTTCCAGCGACCGGTGACCGAGTACGCCGCCGTCAGGACGACGTCGACGACCTTCTCCTTCGCGGGGATGCGTCGGGCGATCGCGGTCGAGGCGAACCCGATGCGGGTGCGCAGCTCGAAGAGGTCGACGGAGCCCAGGTCGCTGCCGAGGATGCTCGCCTGCCCGCTGGACGGGTGGCTCTGTGCCGCGGCCACCTGCAGCAGGCTCGTCTTGCCGGCGCCGTTCGGGCCGAGGACGACCCAGCGCTCGTCGGAGTCGACCGTCCAGGTCAGCTTGTCGACGACGGGGGTGCCGCCTCGGACGATCGAGACATCGGTGAGCTGCAGGACGGTAGGCATGCCGCTCAGCCTAGTTGAGCAGACCCTGGTAGATCCGCAGGGTCTGTTCGGCGATCCGCCCCCACGAGAACTCTTCTTCGGCGCGCATGCGACCGGCCCGACCCATCAGGCGGGCCAGGGCCGGGTCGGAGACGACCTCGGTCAGCGTGGCCGCCAGGTCGGCGACGAAACGGTCGGGGTCGACGGGGGTGCCGGTGCCGTCCTGCACCTGCTCGAGGGGGACGATGCGGCCGGTGAGGCCGTCGGCCACGACCTCGGGGATTCCGCCGGTGTCGGAGCCCACGACGGGCACCCCGCACGCCATGGCCTCGAGGTTGACGATGCCGAGGGGCTCGTAGACCGAGGGGCAGACGAACGTGGTGGCCTGGCTGAGCACGGCGCTGAGCTGGTGGCGGGGCAGCACGGTGTCGATCCACACGACCCCGGTGCGCTCTTCTTGCAGCTCGCGGACGAGACCGGTGACCTCGGCCATGATCTCGGGGGTGTCCGGTGCGCCGGCGCAGAGCACGAGCTGCACGTCGGCGGGCAGGAGCTTCGCCGCCCGCAACAGGTACGGCAGGCCCTTCTGACGGGTGATCCGGCCGACGAAGACGACGGAGGGTCGGTCGGGGTCGATGCCCAGGCCGCGCACCAGCTCGGCGTCCTCGACGCGCTGCCAGCCGTCGAGGTCGATGCCGTTGTAGACGACCTCCACCTTGGACTCGTCGATCGAGGGGTACGACCGCAGGATGTCGCGGCGCATGCCGTCGCTCACCGCGATGACGCGGTCGGCCGTCTCGTACGCCTGACGTTCGATCCAGCTCGAGACGCGGTAGCCGCCTCCGAGCTGTTCGGCCTTCCAGGGGCGGAGCGGCTCGAGGCTGTGGGCGGTCAGGACGTGCGGCACACCGTGCAGCATCTGGGCGAGCTGGCCCGCCGCGTTGGCGTACCAGGTGTGGCTGTGGACGACGTCGGCTCCGGCGACGTCCTGCGCCATCGTGACGTCGACGCCGAGGGTCCGCAGGGTGGCGTTCGCCTGGTCGAGCTGGGGCAGGTCGGGGTAGCCGGTGGTGTCGGGCTCGGGGTCGACCTCGCCGAAGGCGCGCACCTGCACCTCGACGCCCTGCCGCAGGGCCTTGACGAGCTCGACGACGTGCACGCCCGCGCCTCCGTAGACGTTGGGCGGGTATTCCTTGGTGATGACATCGACTCGCACGTCGTTCACCGTAGTCGTGCGGGCCCGAATCGTGCCATTCTGGCCCCATGGCATCAAAGAAGATCTTCGGCATCGTCCTGGCTGGTGGCGAGGGCAAGCGCCTGATGCCCCTGACCGCGGACCGCGCGAAGCCCGCAGTCCCGTTCGGTGGCAACTACCGTCTCATCGACTTCGCCCTGTCGAACCTGATCAACTCGGGTCTCCGCCAGATCGTCGTCCTGACCCAGTACAAGTCGCACAGCCTCGACCGCCACGTGTCGCAGACCTGGAGCATCGAGGGCCTCCTGGGCGCCTACGTCGCCTCGGTCCCGGCCCAGCAGCGGCTCGGCAAGCGATGGTTCGCCGGCAGCGCCGACGCCATCCTGCAGAGCCTGAACCTGCTGCGTGACGAGAAGCCCGACATCGTCGTGGTCGTCGGAGCGGACCACGTCTACCGCATGGACTTCTCCCAGATGATCGAGGCGCACATCGCCTCGGGCGCGGGGGTCACCGTGGCCGCGATCCGTCAACCCATCTCGCTCGCCGACCAGTTCGGCGTGATCGAGGTCGACTCAGACGACCCGACCCGCATCGGGCGCTTCCTCGAGAAGCCCAAGGATGCGACGGGCCTGCCCGACTCCCCCGACGAGATCCTCGCCTCGATGGGCAACTACGTCTTCGACGCCGACGTCCTCATCGACGCCGTGCTGCGAGACGGCGAGAAGCCGGACTCCGACCACGACATGGGCGGCGACATCGTCCCCGACTTCGTCTCCCGTGGCGACGCGGCGGTCTACGACCTCAACCGCAACGAGGTCCCCGGCTCGACCGAGCGCGACCGGTACTACTGGCGCGACGTCGGCACCATCGACTCGTTCTACGACGCGCACCGCGACCTCATCTCGGCGCTGCCGATCTTCAACCTCTACAACACCGACTGGCCGATCTTCAGCCAGCAGCTCAACTCGCCGCCGGCGAAGTTCGTCCGTGACGGGCACGGCAACCTCGGCACGACGATCGACTCGATCGTCTCGCTCGGTTCGCTCCTCTCGGGGGCGCACGTCGAGCGCAGCGTGCTGGGCCCCTGGTGCACCCTCGACAGCGGTTCGCGCGTCGTCGACTCGGTCGTCTTCGAGCGGGCCCACGTCGGTCCGAACGCCGTCGTGAACCGCGCGATCCTCGACAAGGACGTCGTCATCGCGGCCGGCGCGTCGGTCGGCGTCGATCCCGAGGCCGACCGGGCCCGCGGCTTCACGGTCACGCCGTCCGGCATCACGGTGGTCGGCAAGGGAGTCCGGGTCGACCAGTAGCGGTCCGGAGTCACACGAGCGACGCGGTGCGTCGGCGGCCCTAGGCTGTCGGCGTGCCGCGTTTCCTCATCGTCCTCGACGTCGACTCCACCCTGATCGAGGACGAGGTGATCGAACTGTTGGCCGACGCCGCGGGCTCCCGCGAACGCGTCTCCGACATCACCTCGAGGGCGATGGCCGGCGAACTCGACTTCGCGGCGAGCCTCGCCGAGCGGGTCGCCACCCTCGAGGGTCTTCCCGAGTCGGTCTTCGCCGACGTCCGGCAGCGTCTGACCCCGACCCGCGGCGTCCGCGCACTCGTCGACGGCGTCCACGCCGCCGGCGGCCTCGTCGGCGTCGTGTCGGGCGGGTTCCACGAGACCCTCGACCCCTTGGCCGACGACCTCGGGCTGGACTTCCGCCGGGCGAACCGGCTCGAACTGCGCGACGGTCGGTTGACCGGACGCGTCACCGGCCCGGTGGTCGACGCCCACGCGAAGGCCGACGCCCTCCGGGGGTGGGCCGAGGAGGCGCGGGTCGACCTCGCGCACACGGTCGCGGTCGGTGACGGGGCGAACGACCTCGAGATGATGGCCGTCGCCGCGCTCTCCGTGGCGTTCAACGCCAAGCCGACGGTCCGTCGACGGGCCGACGTGGTGGTCGGGACGAACGACCTGTCGCACGTGCTGCCCTTGCTCGGGCTGCGAGGCTGAGCCGCCCACCGGCCGGGCCGCGTCGCGGGGCGACCCGCGCCTCCTGCGGTCGGCGTCCCTAGTGCCCCATGCCGAGACCGCCGTCGACGGGGATCACGGCGCCCGAGATGTAGCCGGCGTCGTCGCCGGCGAGCCACGCGATGGCCTTCGCGACCTCGGCGGCCGTGCCGTACCGGCCGGCGGGGATGCTCTTCTTGTACTCGGCCTGCTGGGCCTCGGGCAGGACCGCGGTCATGTCGGTCTCGACGAACCCGGGGGCGACGACGTTGGCGGTGATGCCCCGGCCGCCGAGCTCGCGGGTGAGCGATCGCGCGAAGCCGACGAGGCCGGCCTTCGACGCGGCGTAGTTCGCCTGGCCGGGGCCGCCGTAGAGGCCGACGACGCTCGAGACGAGGACGATGCGGCCGAACCGGGCCTTGAGCATTCCCTTCGAGGCACGCTTGACGATGCGGAAGGCGCCGCCGAGGTTGGTGTCGACGACCGAGGTGAAGTCGTCCTCGGTCATGCGCATGAGCAGGCCGTCCTTCGTGATGCCGGCGTTCGCGACGACCACCTCGACCGGGCCGAGCTCGGCCTCGACGGTGGTGAAGGCCGCGTCGATCGACGCAGCGTCCGTGACGTCGGCGACGACCGTCAGGGTGCCCTCCGGCCCCTGACCGCTGCGGGCCGTGACGGCGACGCGGTGGCCCTGGGCGACGAACTCCTCGGCGATGGCGAAGCCGATGCCTCGGTTGCCACCCGTGACGAGGACGGTGCGGGGCGTGGTCATGGTGGTCTCCTCGTGTGCGATCTCGACGGTCGCCGTCCGGGACGGCGGCGGGGACGGCGAACCTGTGATCGGCAGGCCGCCGACCAGCCTACTGTCGGACCCGGGTCTTAGGATCGAGACGATCCCTCGGACGTCTGGTCCCCGAGATCCATCCGGCACCCGTCCGTGGTGCGTCCACCCTCTCCCGACATCGAGGTGTGCCCCGTGAAGGCCTCGAACACGATCACGTCCCTCCCGCCCTCCCCCACCGACGACCGGCACTCCCGCATGGTCAAGTACCTGGTGGCGATGGGCATCCGGTTGGTCTGCATCGCCCTCTGCTTCGTCTTCCCCCTCGGGTGGTGGACGCTGTTGCCGATCGTCGGTGCGGTCGTCATCCCCTACGTCGCCGTCGTGTTCGCCAACGTGGGCCACGAGTCCGGCGACGCCGTCGAGAGCCCCGGCGGCATCGAGGTGTACCGCGAGCCGCAGGCCCCGTTCCGGCCCACCGTCGTCGACGGCGACGCGGGGCCCGCCGGCCCGGCTCCCGCCGGTGAGGGCGTGCCCGACGGGTCGTCCGGTGAGGCTCCCGGGCAGGCGGGCACCGATCGGAAGAGCGCCTGATGCTCGGCCTCGACCCCGTCGGCGTGCAGTGCTCTCGCGCCTCGTGTCGAGCCGAGGCACGGCATAATGTGCACTGGCGCAACCCCAAGATCCACGGCATCGACCGGGTCAAGGTGTGGTCGGCGTGCGACGAGCACGTGGACTTCCTGCGCGAGTTCCTCGAGGCACGTGACTTCCCGGTCGTCGTGACGGGGGTGTCAGAGGTCGTCGAACAGGTCGGAACGGAGGCGCGGTGACGAACATCCGCTTCGCCCTCTCGCGGAGATGGCTGGGCTACCTCGCCGTCGCCGTCGTCTTCGCGATCGTCTGCGTGTTCCTCGCCCACTGGCAGTGGTCCCGGCACGACGAGAAGCTCGCGGTGGTCCACCAGCTCGAGCAGACCTACGACGCCGACCCCGTCCCGCTCGCTCAGGCCCTGCCCGACCTGTCGTCGTACGACGCCGCCCAAGAGTGGCAACCCGTCGAGATGACCGGCCGCTACCTCGCCGACGACGAACTCCTGGTGCGCAACAGGCCGCTCAACGGTCAACCGGGCTTCGAGGTCCTCGTGCCGTTCCGCACGACGCAGGGCGACGTCTTCGTCGTCGACCGCGGCTGGGTGCCGACCGGCAACGCCCAGGACTCCCCCGACGTCGTCCCCGCGCCTCCGTCGGGTGACGTCACCGTCGTGGCGCGCCTCAAGCCCGGCGAGCCGGCCGTGGGCGATCGCACCGGCGTGCCGGGCACGAACCAGATCGCCACGATCCAGCTGAGCGAGGTCGAGTCACGGGTCGGGCAGCCGATCTACTCGGCTGCCTACGGCCTGATCGTCAGCGAGAGCCCTGCGCCGGCGACGGCTCCGGTGCCGTCGACGAAGCCCGAGGTCGACACCGGACTCAACCTGTCGTACTTCGTGCAGTGGCTGATGTTCGCCGTCGGGGCGTTCGGGTTCTTGTTCTACGTCTTCCGGCAGGAGTACCGCAACCAGAACGCCGACGACGACGAACTCGTCGAGCGCGAGGCCGAACGGCAGCGCCGTCGCGACGCGCGACCGCGTCACGACAACGACGTCGAGGACGAGATCCTCGACGGTGTCCGCCGCTGAGGCCGCCTCAGGCCAGGTTGATCAGGTCGGAGTAGTCCGGCGTCCAGTGGTCCTCGGTGCCCTCGGGCATGATCAGGACGCGCTCGGGGTTCAGCGCCTCGACCGCTCCCTCGTCGTGGCTGACGAGGACGACCGCACCCTCGTAGTTGCTCAGGGCGTCGAGGATCTCGAGGCGGCTGGCCGGGTCGAGGTTGTTGGTGGGCTCGTCGAGCAGCAACACGTTGGCGCCCGAGACCACGATCATGGCCAGGGCCAGTCGGGTCTTCTCGCCGCCGGACAGCACGCCGGCCGGCTTGGCCGAATCGTCTCCGGTGAAGAGGAAGGAGCCCAACACGCGCCGCGCCTCCATCTCGGTGATGTTCGGTGAAGACGACACCATGTTCTCGAGCACGCTGCGCTTGACGTCGATCGTCTCGTGCTCCTGCGCGTAGTAGCCGACCCGCAGGCCGTGGCCGGGTTCGAGCTGCCCCGTGTCGGGGGCGTCGACGCCGGCGAGGATGCGCAGCAGGGTCGTCTTGCCGGCACCGTTCAGGCCCAGGATCACGACCTTCGACCCCCGGTCGATGGCGAGGTCGACGGCCGTGAAGATCTCGAGCGAGCCGTAGCTCTTCGAGAGGTTGGACGCCATGAGGGGCGTCTTGCCGCATGCGACCGGCGTGGGGAATCGCAGCTTCGCCACGCGGTCGACCGCGCGGACCTCGTCGAGGCCGGAGAGCAGCTTCTCGGCGCGGGCCACCATCTGGTGCGCGGCCGCGGCCTTCGACGCCTTGGCGCCGAAGCGGGCCGCCTGCTTCTGCAGGGCCGAGGCCTGCTTCTCGGCGTTCGAGCGCTCTTTCTTGCGGCGCTCCTCGTCGGCTGCCCGCTGGCGCTGGTAGTTGCGCCAACCCATGTTGTAGACGTCGATGGCCTGTCGGTTCGCGTCCAGGTAGAAGACCCGGTTCACGACCTCCTCGACGAGTTCGATGTCGTGGCTGATCACGATGACGCCACCCTGGTAGGTCTTGAGGTACTCGCGGAGCCAGACGACCGAGTCGGCGTCGAGGTGGTTCGTCGGTTCGTCGAGGATCATCGTGTCGGCCGCCGAGAACAGGATGCGCGCGAGCTCGATGCGTCGGCGCTGACCACCCGAGAGGGTCGAGAGCGGCTGGTCGAGGATGCGGTCGGGCAGGCTCAGGTTGCTGGCGATCGACGCGGCCTCGGCCTCGGCCGCGTAGCCGCCGAGGGCGTTGAAGCGGTCGTCGAGGTCGCCGTAGCGCTTCATGGCACGCGCGGCCACGTCGGCGTCGGGGTCGCCCATGGCGAGGGTGGCCTCCTGGATGCCGAGCAGCAGCTGGCCGAGCCCCCTGGCGTCGAGGATGCGCGTGCGGGCGAGGTCTTCGGGGTTGCCGCTGCGGGGGTCCTGCGGGAGGTAGCCGATCTCGCCGGACCGTTCGATCTTGCCGCCAGTCGGCATGGTCTCGCCCGCCAGCGTCTTGGTCATGGTCGTCTTGCCGGCGCCGTTGCGGCCGACGAGGCCGATCTTGTCGCCCCGGTCGACCCGGAACGAGACGTCGGCCATGAGGAGGCGCGCGCCGACGCGGATCTCGAGATCGTGCACGGAGAGCACAGCAGATGTCCAATCGATTGGTGAGGAGTCCACAACGGGGCCCGGAGGAGAGCCGCCCATAGGATGGGGACGTCGTGTGGAGAGGGTCGCAGCACTGCGCTGCCGACCAGCCGCTCGGCCGATCAACCTACCCATTCTAGGAGTCCCCATGACGAACACCGCCGCATCGACCTCACGGCCGGTCCTCGCCGACCGTCTGGTGGCCCGGGGCGCGGCCACCGACGTGGCCCTCGTGCTCGGCGGCGTGGCCGTCGTCTCGGCCCTCGCCCAGGTGCAGATCCCGCTCTGGCCGGTGCCCGTCACGGGTCAGACCCTCGGCGTGATGCTCGTCGGCGCGTCCCTCGGCGCCCGGCGTGGCGCCCTCTCGCTCGCCGCCTACCTCGTCCTCGGGGTCGCGGGCCTGCCGATCTTCGCCGAGTTCTCGGGCGGTCCGCTCAGCGTCCTCAAGCCGAGCTTCGGCTTCGTCATCGGCTTCGTCATCACGGCCGCCGTCATCGGGTGGCTGTCCGAGCGCGACTGGGACAAGAGATGGGGTCGCTCTGCCGCCGCGTTCTTCCTCGCCAGTCTCATCCCGTTCGCCGTCGGGCTGCCCTACCTGGCCGTCGTCCTGGGCTCGCTCGGCCTGCCGAACGATCTGCCGAGCGTCCTCGCGGCGGGCCTCTACCCGTTCGTCGTGGGCGGCATCGCCAAATGGCTCATCGCCGCGGCGGCCCTGCCCCTGGCCTGGCGTGCGCTGAAGCGCCTCGGCGACTAGCGCCTCCCGCCGTCGACACGACGAAGCCCCGTCCCTCTCGCGAGGGACGGGGCTTCGTCGTGTGGACGGTCGACCGAGGTCAGATGGAGAACCCGATGGCCCGCATCATGTCGCGGCCGTCGTCCGTGATGCGGTCGGGGCCCCACGGCGGCATCCACACCCAGTTGATGCGGAACGCGTCGACCACGCCGTCGAGGGCGTTGGCCGTGTCGCCCTCGATGACGTCCGTCAGCGGGCAGCCCGCACTCGTGAGCGTCATGCTGATGATGAGCGCGTTCTCGTGCTCTTCGTCCATGGCCAGGTCGTAGATCAGGCCCAGGTCGACGATGTTGACGCCCAACTCGGGGTCGACGACCTCTTTGAGGGCCTCGATCGTCTCGTCGAACTTCTCGGGGCTCAGCGCGACGGCCACGGTCAGACCGCCGTGGTCGCGGCGGCCTCGGCGGCGGCTGCCGTGACGTACCGGTCGTAGCCCTCGTTCTCGAGGCGGTCGGCCAGCTCGGGCCCACCCTCGTCGGCGACGTGGCCGTCGACGAAGACGTGCACGAAGTCGGGCTTGATGTAGCGCAGGATGCGCGTGTAGTGCGTGATCAGCAGCAGCCCGAGACCCGTGTTGGCCTTGGCGCGGTTGACGCCCTCGGACACGATCTTGAGCGCGTCGACGTCGAGGCCGGAGTCGGTCTCGTCGAGGACGGCGAACTTCGGCTTGAGCAGCTCGAGCTGCATGATCTCGTGACGCTTCTTCTCGCCGCCCGAGAAGCCCTCGTTGACGTTGCGCTCGGCGAAGGCCGAGTCCATCTTGAGAGCACTCATCGACTCGCGCAGGTCTTTGATCCAGCCGCGGATGGCGGGGGCTTCACCGTCGAGGGCCGTCTTGGCGGTCCGCAGGAAGTTCGAGACGGTGACGCCAGGGATCTCGACCGGGTACTGCATGGCGAGGAAAAGACCGGCCTTGGCGCGCTCGTCGACGCTCATCTCGAGGACCTCTCGGCCGTCGAGCAGGATGGAGCCGCCGTCGACGTTGTAGCGCGGATGGCCGGCGATCGTGTAGGCGAGGGTCGACTTGCCCGAGCCGTTGGGGCCCATGACGGCGTGGATCTCGCCCTCGTTGATGGTGAGGTCGACGCCCTTGAGGATGGGCTTCGGGCCCTGGTCGGTGTCGATGCTGACCTTGAGGTCGCGGATCTCGAGAGTGGACATGCGTTTCTGTTCCTTTACTGTGCGGCGCCGGTGACGGTCGAGGCGGTGTCGACGTACACCTCGCCGTCGATGACGGAGACCGAGAAGACCGGTACGGGTTCGTAGGCGGGCAGCGTGAGCGGCTTGCCGGTGGTGAGCTCGAACTTCGAGCCGTGGGCCCAGCACTCGAGCGTGTCGTCCTCGACGAAGCCCTCGGAGAGCGAGATGTCGCCGTGGGTGCAGGTGTCGCCGATCGCGTGGATGGTGCCGGCACTGTCTTTCACGACGGCGACGGCGACGCCGTCGACGACGACCCGCAGGGCCTGTGCCGGGCTGACGTCGTCGACGCCGCAGACCTTCGTCGCCATCAGGCGACCGTCTCGGTCGACGTGGCCTCGCCCGCGGCCAGTTCGGCCTCGATGGCGTCCACCAGACGGGTCTGCAGGTCGGCGTCCCCGATCTTCTGGACGACCTCGACCAGGAACCCGAGCACCACGAGACGGCGTGCCTCGTGCTCCGAGATGCCCCGGGACTGCAGGTAGAAGAGGTGCTCGTCGTCGAAGCGACCGGTGGCGCTCGCGTGACCGGCGCCCTCGATGTCGCCGGTCTCGATCTCGAGGTTGGGGATCGAGTCGGCTCGCGTGCCCTCGCTGAGCACGAGGTTGCGGTTCTGCTCGTAGCTGTCGGTGCCGGGGGCGGTGCGGGCGATCAGGACGTCGCCGATCCACACGGTGCGTGCACCGGCACCCTGCAGGGCGCCCTTGTAGTTGACGCGGCTGCGGGTCTTCGGCGCGTCGTGGTGGACGTACACCTGCTGTTCGAGGTGCTGGCCGGCGTCGGCGAAGTACACGCCGTAGAGCTCGGCGTCGGCTCCCTGCTCGGCCAGGTGGGCCGACGGGTTCACCCGGACGACCGAGCCTCCGAGGCTGACGACGAAGTGCTTGAGCTGGGCGTCGCGCCCGATGCGTGCGTGGTGGCTCGCGAGGTGGACGGCGTCGTCGTCCCACTCCTGCAGGGTCACGACCGTGAGGTGGGCCCCCTCGTCGACGACGATCTCGACGTTCTCGACGAGGTGCGCCGCCCCGGTGTTGCGGAGCACCACCATGGCCTGGCTGTTCGCCTTGGCGTGGATCAGCGTGTGACCCGCCCGGGGTTCGCGGTCGAGGCCCGACCGGCCGATGGTGATCGCCGAGGGCTCGTCGCCGTCCAGGGTGACGGAGAGCACCTTCTCGGCGCTCGCCCACGCGTTGGCGGCCGCCTTGTCTTCCGGTGTTCCCGCCGTGCCGACCCGGGGGTCGGCACGGTCGATCCACTCGACGGTCGCGCCGGGGGTCTCGCGCGCCAGGTAGGCGTAGGGCGAACCGTCGAGGTCGCCGTCGATCAGGGCCCGGAGGCGCGCCACGGGGCTGAGCTTCCAGTCGACCTCTCGACCGGTGACGTCGGGGAAGGCCGAGGGGTCGACCGAGGTGAACCGCTCGGACCGCGTCTGCACGGGCACGAGGCCCCAGCCGCCGTCGGTGTGCGCCCCGGCTCCGTGCTGCACGCCGGGTGTGGTGGTGGACTGTGGTGTGGTGGTGGGTGCTGCGGCGGACATCTAGCCGACTGATCCTTCCATGCTCATCTCGATGAGCTTGTTGAGTTCGAGCGCGTACTCCATCGGGAGTTCACGGGCGATGGGCTCGATGAAGCCACGGACGATCATGGCCATGGCCTCGTCTTCCGCCATGCCGCGCGACATGAGGTAGAAGAGCTGCTCTTCGCTGACCCGGGAGACCGTCGCCTCGTGGCCGAGCTGGACGTCGTCGACGCGGATGTCGATCGCGGGGTACGTGTCGGAGCGCGAGATCGTGTCGACGAGCAGCGCGTCGCAGCGGACCGTGTTGGCCGCGTGGTGAGCGGCCTCGTCGACGCGGACCTCGCCACGGTAGCCCGCACGACCGCCGCCGCGGGCGATGGACTTCGAGACGATCGACGACGTCGTGTACGGCGCCATGTGGACCATTTTCGCGCCCGCGTCCTGGTGCTGACCGGGGCCCGCGAAGGCGACCGACAGGGTCTCACCCTTGGCGTGCTCGCCCACGAGGTAGATCGACGGGTACTTCATCGTCACCTTCGAGCCGATGTTGCCGTCGATCCACTCCATGGTGGCGCCCTCGTGGGCGATGGCCCGCTTCGTGACGAGGTTGTAGACGTTGTTCGACCAGTTCTGGATGGTCGTGTAGCGGACGCGCGCGTTCTTCTTCACGATGATCTCGACGACGGCCGAGTGGAGCGAGTCGGACTTGTAGATCGGGGCCGTGCAGCCCTCGATGTAGTGCACGTAGCTGTCCTCGTCGGCGATGATCAGCGTGCGCTCGAACTGGCCCATGTTCTCGGTGTTGATCCGGAAGTAGGCCTGCAGGGGGATCTCGACGTGGACGCCCTTGGGCACGTAGACGAACGAGCCCCCGGACCAGACGGCCGTGTTGAGGGCGGCGAACTTGTTGTCGCCGGCCGGGATGACCGTGCCGAAGTACTCCTGGAAGATCTCGGGGTGCTCGCGCAGCGCGGTGTCGGTGTCCATGAAGATGACACCCTGCTGCTCGAGGTCCTCGCGGATCTGGTGGTAGACCACCTCGGACTCGTACTGGGCCGCGACGCCGGCCACGAGGCGGTTGCGCTCGGCCTCGGGGATGCCGAGCTTCTCGTACGTGTTCTTGATGTCGTCCGGCAGCTCGTCCCAGGTCGTCGCCTGCTTCTCGGTCGACCGGACGAAGTACTTGATGTTGTCGAAGTCGATGCCCGAGAGGTCGGCACCCCACGTCGGCATCGGCTTGCGCTCGAAGAGGGCCAGGCCCTTGAGCCGGTTCTTGAGCATCCACTCGGGCTCGCTCTTCAGGTTCGAGATGTCGGTGACGACCTCGGGTGACACCCCGCGGCGCGCCGAAGCACCCGCGGTGTCGGAGTCGGACCAGCCGAACTCGTACTGCCCCAGGCTCTCGAGCTCGGGTCGATCGATCAACACGTCTGACATGACTACCTCTTTCTCTGCCGGACCGAACACGGGTGGGCCGAACGGCATTCCCCGGGTGGTGGAGCGGTCCAGCTGCTCGCGGTGCGAGTCGAACACGTCGGTGGCCTCCGCCTCGTTCGCCGACGCCCGAGTTGATCGAGACGTCAGGTCGCGCTGCTTAGACTGGTGGTGAGGGCCGCGTACCGCTTCTGCGGATCTCGCGGTCTTCGGATGTCTCCGTCGACACCCTGCCGGGTCGTGTTCCTGAACCCGTCGATTCTACAGGGCAGACCGCCGAAAGTGACGAAAGGCAGCAAGTCGTGAGCAACGCACAGGTGGGCACCACCGGAGTCCTGACCCGAGCCTGGTCGTGGTTGCCCACGACGGTCGACCGTCGGGTGCGTTTCATCGCCTGGGCCTCGTTCGTCTGCCAGGTGCTGCTGATCGGCACGGGAGGCGCGGTGCGGCTCACCGGTTCGGGCCTCGGTTGCCCCACCTGGCCCCGGTGCACGACCGACTCGTTCGTCAGCACGCCCGAGATGGGCATCCACGGTGCCATCGAGTTCGGCAACCGCCTGCTGACCTTCGTGTTGACCCTGGTGGTGATCCTCGCCTTCCTGTTCGTGCTGCGCCAGCGCAAGGTCCGGCGTGACTTCTTCTGGCTCACCCTGTTGCAGGGCCTCAGCATCCCGTTTCAGGCCGTCCTCGGCGGGATCACCGTCCTGACCGGCCTCAACCCCTACATCGTGGGGGCACACTTCGTCGTCTCGATCGTGCTCGTCGGCCTCACGACGACGCTCCTCTGGCGGGTGCATCGCGGGCCGCGGGGCCACCACGCCGCGACGCCGCCCGGTTACGCGCGCCTGGTCCACGTCCTCGCCGCCGTCGTGGCCGTCACCGTCGTCGTGGGCGTCCTCACGACCGGCTCCGGTCCGCACGCCGGCGACGCGGCCACCCCGCGCAACGGCCTCGACCCCGCGATCATGGACCACGTCCACAGCTGGCCGGCCTACGCCACCCTGGCGCTGACCGTCGCCGTCGTCGCCTGGACGATCCGAGCGGGCCTCCCCCGCCGTTTCCCGTTCGCCCTCCTGGCCGTCGAGCTCGTGCAGATCGCCGTGGGCATCACGCAGGCCCGCACGGGGCTGCCGCCCCTCCTGGTGGGGACGCACATGGTGCTCGCCGCGCTCCTCGTCGCGGCGACGACCGCCGTCGTGCTGTCCTTGCACAACGACCAGGCACCCGACGAGGTCGAGCCGATCGTCGAGGCCGCGGCGGTCCGGGCCTGATCGTCCGAGACCGACGGTCCGAGCCCGGTGGTCCGCCCGACCGCCCCGCATCGCCTGCGCCGGTCGGTCCCCGGGTCGGCTACGCGCGGCGCATGACCGTGTCGACGGGGTCTCGTCCGATCTCGACGAAGCCGGCGCGTTCGTAGAGCGACACGGCCCGGCTGCCCGTCAGCACGTCGAGCGTGATCGACCCCGGGGCGACCGACGCGATCGCCTCCGAGAGCAGGGCCGTCCCGATGCCGCGACCTCGCGCCTCCTCGGCCAGGTAGAAGTGCCGCAGCCAGGTCGTGTCGGCCTCGGGGTGCAGGGCGATGCACCCCAGGAGGCGCCGGCCGCCTTCGACGACGCGCGTCTCGTGGGCCGTGAACTCGCGTTCGAAGCGCGCCCGGTGACGGGGTGGGTCCCAGATGGCGAGCCGTTCGAACTCGGGACGCAACACCTCGAGCTTGAGGTCGGAGAGCGACTGGAGGTCGTCAGGGCGCGCCGGACGGACCGACCACTCGACCGTGCCCACCGGTCAGAAGGGCAGCAACGGGTCGACGCCGACGGCGACGAAGAGCAGCGTGAGGTACGTGATCGAGCTGTGGAAGACCCGCATCGGGCGGACCTCGGAGACGTGCTGGATGGCACGGCTGTACAGGCGGTGGGACTCCCAGACGAACCAGGCACCACTGGCGAGGGCGACCACCGTGTAGAGGGCGCCCATGCCGGCGACGGGCACGAGGATGAGCGAGCACGCCACGGTGGCCCACGCGTAGAGGACGACCTGCAGTCCGACGATGGAGCGCCCGCGCACCACGGCGAGCATGGGCACGTCGGCGGCGGCGTAGTCGTCGCGGTACTTCATCGAGAGCGGCCAGTAGTGCGGGGGCGTCCAGAGGAAGATCACCATGAACAGGATGACGGCGGACCACGACAGGTCGCCCGTGACGGCGGCCCATCCGATGAGCACGGGCATGCAGCCCGCGATGCCGCCCCAGACGATGTTCTGCGGCGTGCGGCGCTTGAGCCAGAGCGTGTAGACGACGACGTAGAAGAGGATCGCGCCGAGCGAGAGGGCCGCCGAGAGCAGGTTGACCGTCAGGGCCAGCCAGACGATCGACGCGACGCCCACCACGTACGAGAAGACGAGTGCCTCGCGGTCGGTGACGTCTCCCGTCACCAGGGGGCGGCCCTGCGTCCGCTTCATGATGCGGTCGATGTCGCGGTCGATGTAGCAGTTGAAGGCCGAGGCGGACCCGGCGCTCAGGGCGCCGCCGATCAGCGTCGCTGCCACCAGCCAGAGGTTGGGGACGCCGCCTTGGGCCAGGAACATCGTCGGTGCCGTCGTGACGAGCAGGAGCTCCATCACGCGGGGCTTCGTGAGGGCGACGTACGCCCGAGCCTTGCGACGGAAGCCCCGGGGTGACGTGTCGGGGCGGATGTCTACGGCTGCGGTCATGAGTCCTCTAACGAGACGAACGGTTTGCCCGAGAAGTCTAGGCGATGAACGTCGACGCTGACGGCGAACCCCGCCCGGTTGCGGACGGCCACGGGGGGTTCGTCCCTATACTTGCAGGTGCTTGCCAGTCGCACGCCCCCTCGGTGCCCGAATCACCGGACGAACCGTCCTGATCCCCGCCCCCCAGCGTGTGTGCGACCCAGCCGACGACGTCTCGGCAGGCGCACGTCAGCGCGGGAGCGAATCGACCCCGCGCAGTTCGCATCAAGAAGGGTCAACTTCCAGTGGCAGATCTGCAATGGGAATCCATTGACAACAAAGCAGTAGACACGGTCCGCGTCCTCGCGGCCGACGCGGTCGAGAAGGTCGGCAACGGCCACCCCGGCACCGCGATGAGCCTGGCGCCCGCCGCCTACCTGCTCTTCCAGAAGGTCATGCGTCGTGACCCGAGCGACAGCACCTGGATCGGTCGCGACCGGTTCATCCTGTCCGTCGGCCACAGCTCGTTGACGCAGTACATCCAGTTCTACCTGGGTGGCTACGGTCTCGAGCTCGACGACCTCGAGGCGCTGCGCACCTGGGGCTCCAAGACCCCCGGCCACCCCGAGTACGGCCACACCGACGGCATCGAGATCACGACCGGCCCCCTGGGCCAGGGCTTCGCCAGCTCCGTCGGGTTCGCCTACGCCGCCCGCTTCGAGCGCGGCCTGTTCGACCCCGAGGCCGCCCCCGGCACGAGCCCCTTCGACCACTTCGTCTACGTCATCGCGGGCGACGGCGACATGCAAGAGGGCGTCACGAGCGAGGCCGCCTCGCTGGCCGGTCACCAGAAGCTCGGAAACCTCGTCGCGATCTACGACTCGAACCAGATCTCGATCGAGGACGACACCAACATCGCCTTCACCGAGGACGTCCACAAGCGCTTCGAGTCCTACGACTGGGACGTCCAGGTCGTCGACTGGAAGAAGACCGGCGAGTACGTCGAAGACGTCGCCGAGCTGAACGACGCCATCGAGAAGGCCAAGGCCGTCACCGACAAGCCCTCGCTGATCATCCTCAAGACGATCATCGGCTGGCCGTCGCCGAAGAAGCAGAACTCCGGCAAGATCCACGGTTCGGCGCTCGGCGCCGACGAGGTCGCCGGCCTCAAGTCCGTCCTCGGGTTCGACCCCGAGAAGTCCTTCGACGTCGACCCCGCCGTCCTCGAGCACACCCGCAAGGCCGTCGAGCGCGGCCAGGCCCAGCACGCCGAGTGGGACGAGAAGCTCGCCGCCTGGGCATCGGCCAACCCCGACAAGAAGGTCCTCCTCGACCGCATCCTCGCGAACGAGCTCCCCGAGGGCGTCGAAGAGGCGTTGCCCGTCTTCGAGGCCGGCAAGGACGTCTCGACGCGCGCCGCGTCGGGCAAGGTCATCAACGCCCTCGCCGGCGTCGTCCCCGAGCTCTGGGGCGGTTCGGCCGACCTCGCCGAGTCGAACCTCACGACCATCACGGGCTCGAAGTCGTTCGTGCCGACCGAGTGGTCGACCGACGAGTGGAGCGGTGACCCCTACGGCCGCGTGCTGCACTTCGGCATCCGCGAGCACGCCATGGGCGCCATCCTCAACGGCATCACGCTGCACGGCAACACGCGTCCCTTCGGTGGCACGTTCCTCATCTTCAGCGACTACATGCGCCCCGCGGTCCGCCTCGCCGCGCTGATGAAGTCGCCGGCGATCTACGTCTGGACCCACGACTCCGTGGCCCTCGGCGAGGACGGCCCGACCCATCAGCCGATCGAGCAGCTCGCGTCGCTCCGCGCCATCCCCGACCTCGACGTCGTCCGCCCCGCGGACGCCAACGAGACCGCCTGGGCCTGGGCGACCATCCTCGAGCGCCACCACGGCCCCGCCGGCATCGCGCTCAGCCGCCAGAACCTGCCCGTCTTCGAGCGTGGCACGGGCGACGCCGAGGGCGACACGTTCGCGTCGGCGAAGAACGTCGCCAAGGGTGCCTACGTCCTGGCCGAGGCGCCGGGCGGCACGCCCGACGTGATCTTCGTCGCCACCGGTTCCGAAGTTCAGATCGCCGTCGAGGCCCGCGAGGTCCTGCGGGGCGAGGGCATCAACGCCCGCGTCGTCTCGGCACCGAGCATCGAATGGTTCGACGAGCAGAGCGTCGAGTACAAGGAGGCGGTCCTCCCGTCCGCCGTCAAGGCTCGCGTCTCGATCGAGGCCGGCGTGGCCATGCCGTGGCGCGGCATCGTCGGTGACGCCGGTCGCAGCGTGTCGCTCGAGCACTTCGGTGCGTCGGCCGACTACAAGACGCTGTTCAAGCAGTTCGGCATGACGACCGAAGCCGCCGTCGCCGCCGCGAAAGACTCGATCGCCGCTCTCTGAGCGTCGACAGGAAGAAGAGAAGACACCATGACAGACACCAACACCGCACAGCTCTCCGCCGCGGGCGTGAGCATCTGGCTCGACGACCTCTCGCGTGAGCGCATCAACGCCGGCGGCCTGCAGAAGCTGATCGCCGAGCGCAACGTCGTCGGGGTCACCACCAACCCCACGATCTTCGCCTCCGCGCTCGCCAAGGGCGAGGCCTACGACGACCAGGTGGCCCTGCTCGCCAAGACCGGCGTCAGCGTCACCGACGCCGTCTTCGAGATCACCACCGACGACGTGACGCGCGCCAGCGACATCTTCCGCGAGATCTACGACACGACGGGCGGCTTCGACGGTCGCGTGTCGATCGAGGTCGAGCCGGGTCTCGCCCACGACGCCCAGGGCACCATCGACCAGGCGGTCAAGCTCGCCGCCAAGGTCGGCCGCCCCAACGCGCTGATCAAGATCCCGGCGACCGTCGAGGGCCTCGAGGCCATCACCGCCGTCATCGCCCAGGGCATCAGCGTCAACGTCACCCTGATCTTCAGCCTCGAGCGCTACCGCGCGGTCATCAACGCGTACCTGACGGGGCTCGAGCAGGCCAAGGCCGCGGGCATCGACATCACGCAGATCCACTCGGTCGCGTCCTTCTTCGTGTCGCGCGTCGACACCGAGATCGACAAGCGTCTCGACGCCGTCGGCACGGACGAGGCCAAGGCCCTCAAGGGCAAGGCCGGCGTCGCCAACGCCCAGCTCGCCTACGAGGTCTACCAGCAGGCGTTCGACACCGAGCGTGCGAAGGGCCTGCTCGCCGCGGGTGCCAACAAGCAGCGTCCGCTCTGGGCCTCCACCGGCGTCAAGGACCCCGCCGTCCTCGACACGACGTACGTCGTCGAGCTGGTCGCCCAGGACGTCGTCAACACGATGCCCGAGAAGACCCTCGAGGCGACCTTCGACCACGGTGAGGTCCGTGGCGACACCATCAGCGCCTCCTACGCCGCGGCCAACGAGGTCATGGACTCCATCGCCGCGCAGGGCGTGTCGTACGACGACGTGACCGAGACCCTCGAGAAAGAGGGCGTCGAGAAGTTCATCGTCTCGTGGAACGAGCTGCTCGACACCGTCACCGCTGCGCTCGAGGCCGCCAAGCCCGCCGAGGTCGCCAAGTGACCATCACCATCGCAGCCAGCGGCGACGCCGCACAGGCGGTCGAGACGGTCGTCCCCCAGCTCGTGAGCGACCTCGTCGCCTCGGGCATCACGGCCCAGAACCCCACCCTGTGGGGTCCGGACGCCGAGGACGAGTCCGCGAAGCGACTCGGCTGGACCGAGGCCGTCGTGGTCTCGACCCCCCTGCTCGACGAGATCGACGCCCTGCGCGACGAGCTCGCCGCGAAGGGCGTCGACCACGTGGTGCTCGCCGGCATGGGCGGATCGTCGCTCGCGCCCGAGGTCATCACCCGCACCTACGGCGTCGAGCTCACCGTGCTCGACGCCACCGAGCCCGGCCAGGTCCTCACGGCCCTCGCCGACCGCCTCGAGCGCACCGTGCTCGTGGTGTCGTCGAAGTCGGGTTCGACCGTCGAGACCGCGAGCCAGCGCAAGACGTTCGAGAAGGCGTTCACCGACGCCGGCATCGACCCCGTCGACCGCATCGTCGTGGTCACCGACCCGGGTTCGCCCCTCGACGGTCAGGCGCGTGAGGCCGGCTACCGGGTCTTCAACGCCGACCCCAACATCGGTGGGCGCTACTCGGCCCTGTCGGCCTTCGGTCTGGTGCCCTCGGGTCTCGCCGGAGCCGACATCCGTGAGCTCCTGGCCGAGGCGGACGCCGTCACGGTCGAGCTCGCCCAGGACCGCGCCGACAACCCCGGGCTGGTGCTCGGTGCCGTCCTGGCCGGCACGAAGCCGCTGCGCGACAAGATCGCGATCGTCGCCGACGGCACCCACATCGTCGGGTTCCCGGACTGGGCCGAACAGCTCATCGCCGAGTCGACCGGCAAGCAGGGTCGTGGTCTGCTCCCCGTCGTGATCGACGGTTCCGCCCCCGAGATCACGGCCGGCCTGCACGACGTGCAGATCGTCCGACTCGTGGCGAACGCCGCCGAGACCCGCGAGGTCGCACCCGGCGAGGTCGAGATCTCGGGCTCGCTCGGTGGTCAGATCATGGTCTGGGAGTACGCCGTCGCGGTGGCCGGGCGTCTGCTCGACATCAACCCGTTCGACCAGCCCGACGTCGAGTCGGCCAAGGTCGCCACGCGCGCGTTGCTCGACGACCGGCCCGAGCCCACTCCCCCGGCCTTCACGGCCGAGGGCGTCGAGGTCCGCGAGGTCGGTGGCGTCGAGCTGGGCGACTCGCTCGAGTCCGCGGTGGCCGCCCTGCTCACGCACCTGACCGACGACGGCTACGTCTCGATCCAGGCCTACGTGGACCGCGTGGCGAACCCGCAGCTCGACGAGGTGCGCGACCTCCTGGCCGCGCGCACGCAGCGTCCCGTCACCTTCGGGTGGGGTCCGCGCTTCCTGCACTCGACCGGTCAGTACCACAAGGGAGGCCCGGCCAACGGCGTCTTCCTGCAGATCACGCAGGTGCCCGAGACCGACCTCGAGATCCCGGACAGCCCGTTCACGTTCGGGCAGCTCGTCCAGGCGCAGGCCGCGGGTGACGCGAAGGTCCTGGCCGAGCACGGTCGCCCCGTGCTCACGCTGACCGTGACCGACGTGGCCGCCGCGCTGCCCGTCATCACCGCCGCACTCCGCTGAGTCGAGAGGGTCGGCGTCCCTCGGGACGCCGGCCCTTTCTCCTTCCCCTCGGACGCCCTCGTCCCGGTACCTCGTGCCGGGTCGTGGGGTGGCCCTCGAACGACAGAACGGAAGCCCATGTCACCGGTGCCGATCACGCCGGAGTCCAACCCGCTGCGGTTGCCCTCCGACCGCCGCCTCAACCGGATCGCCGGCCCGAGCGGCCTCATCATCTTCGGTGTGACGGGTGACCTCTCGCGCAAGAAGCTCATGCCGGCCGTGTACGACCTGGCCAACCGCGGGCTGCTCCCGCCGGGCTTCGCGCTCGTCGGATTCGCCCGCCGTGAGTTCGAGGGCCAGGACTTCGAGCAGGTCGTCTACCAGGCCGTCAAGGAACACGCCCGCACGCCCTTCGACGAGGACGTCTGGCGCCAGCTCAAAGAAGGGTTCCGCTTCGTGCAGGGGGTCTTCGACGACGCCGACGCCTTCGCCCGCCTCAAGGACACGATCGAAGAGCTCGACCGTGAGCGCGGCACCATGGGCAACCACGCCTTCTACCTCTCGATCCCGCCCAAGGCCTTCCCCATGGTCACCGAGCAGCTGCGCAACTCGGGCCTCGCCGAGGAGAAGGACGGCGCCTGGCGACGCGTCGTCATCGAGAAGCCGTTCGGCAGCGACCTCAAGACGGCCCGAGAGCTGAACGCCGTCGTCGAGACCGTCTTCGAGCCCGACAGCGTCTTCCGCATCGACCACTACCTCGGCAAGGAGACCGTCCAGAACCTGCTGACGCTCCGCTTCGCCAACCAGATGTACGAGCCCCTCTGGAATGCCAACCACGTCGACCACGTCCAGATCACCATGGCCGAGGACATCGGGGTCGGTGGTCGTGCCGGGTACTACGACGGGATCGGCGCCGCTCGTGACGTGATCCAGAACCACCTCCTGCAGTTGCTCGCGCTCACGGCCATGGAGGAGCCCGTGACCTTCGCCGCGCGTGACCTCCGGGCCGAGAAGGAGAAGATCCTGTCGGCGGTGCGCCTGCCCGCCGACCTCGCCACGGGGACGGCCCGCGGTCAGTACGCCGGTGGCTGGCAGGGCGGTGAGAAGGTCAGGGGCTTCCTCGACGAAGAGGGCATGAACCCCGAGAGCACCACCGAGACCTTCGCGGCCATCAAGCTCGAGATCGCCACGCGACGGTGGGCGGGCGTCCCGTTCTACCTCCGTGCCGGCAAGCGGCTCGGACGTCGGGTGACCGAGATCGCCGTCGTCTTCAAGCAGGTGCCCGAGAACATCTTCGGCACGCAGACCTCGCTCGGGCAGAACGCCCTCGTGATCCGCGTGCAGCCGGACGAGGGCGTGACCCTCCGGTTCGGGTCGAAGGTGCCGGGCATCGGCACCCAGGTCCGCGACGTCACGATGGACTTCGGCTACGGGCACGCCTTCACCGAGGCCAGCCCCGAGGCCTACGAACGACTCATCCTCGACGTGCTGCTCGGCGACCCGCCTCTGTTCCCCCGGCACGAGGAGGTCGAGCTCTCGTGGAAGATCCTCGACCCCATCGAGGAGTTCTGGGCCACGCAGGGCCAGCCCGAACAGTACCGACCCGGCACGTGGGGCCCCGCCTCCGCCGATGAACTCATGGCCCGAGACGGCCGCACCTGGAGGCGTCCGTGATCGTCGACCTGCCCGACAGCACCATCAGCCGCGTCCTGAAGACGCTCGTCAAGATCAGGGAAGAAGGAGGCGCGGTCGCGTTGGGCCGCGTCCTCACGCTGATCATCTCGACCGACCTCGGTGACGAGGAAGAAGCGATCGAAGCGGCCAACGACGCCTCGCGTGAGCACCCGATGCGGGTCATCGTCGTGTCCACGTCGACGGAGTCCGACCGTGTCGACGGTCGGCTCGACGCACAGATCCGCGTCGGCGGAGACGCCGGGGCGAGCGAGGTCATCCTGTTGCGCGCCTACGGCGAGACGGCGAGCGACGAAGAGGGGCTCGTCACCGGGCTGCTGTTGCCCGACGCCCCGGTCGTCGCCTGGTGGCCCAAGACCGCTCCGGCCGTCGTGTCGGAGTCACCCCTCGGACGCATCGCGCAACGCCGCATCACCGACGCCGCGAGCCAGCCGAACCCCCGTCAGTCCATCGTCGACCTCGCCCGTAGCTACGCGCCGGGCGACACCGACTTCGCGTGGACGCGGTTGACCCTCTGGCGAGCCCAGCTCGCCGCCGTGCTCGACCAGCCCCCGTACGAGTCCGTCACCGCGGTGGGGGTCTCCGGGTCGCCCGACTCGCCCTCGACGTTGCTGCTGGCGGCCTGGCTGCGGCTGCAGCTGCAGGTGGTGGTCGACGGTGAGCTGCCGACGAGCGCGACCGGCTCGAGCGGCATCCACGGTGTCCGACTCGTCCGCGCCTCCGGACCCATCGTCCTCGAGCGTTCGCTCGACGACGTCGCCACCCTCACGCAGCCCGGGCAGCCCACGCACGACCTCGCGTTGCCACGCCGGTCGCTGCGCGACTGCCTCGCCGAGGAACTCCGTAGACTCGACCCCGACGACCTGTTCGGGAACGTCGTGAGACACGGGGTCGGCCAGCTGAGCGAACCCGTCCAGAACAACTAGAGCAGAAGAGAACCGTGACGAACGAACGCCGGGTGCTGGTCCACCCCGACAAAGAATCGCTGGGCGCATCCGTGGCAGCCCGCTTCATCACCAAGATCATCGACGTGCTCGAAGAGCAGAACTATGCGTCGGTCGTCGTGAGCGGTGGATCGGTCAGCACGCTCGTGCTGGCGGCCATCAACGCCTCCCCGGCACGCGACAGCGTCGACTGGTCGAAGGTCTCGATCTGGTGGGCGGACGAGCGCTGGGTGCCGGCGGGCGACGCCGACCGCAACGACACCCAGGCGGGCCTCGACCTCCTCGACCACATCGGCCTTTCGCCCGAGAACGTGCACCGTTTCGGTGCCGTGGGCGACTTCGACGACGTCGAGGCGGCGGCCGTGGCCTACCGGGCGGAGCTGCTCGAACACGCCCAGGCCGACGACGACGCGCCGCGTTTCGACATCACGCTCCTCGGCGTCGGACCCGACGGCCACGTGGCGTCGTTGTTCCCCGACAAGGCGCAGATCCGCCAGACCGAGCCCACGGTCCTGACCATCGACGACTCCCCCAAGCCGCCGCCGGTCCGCCTCACGCTGAGCCTGCCGGTCATCAACAACTCCCAGCGCGTCTGGATGATCCTCGCCGGAGCCGAGAAGGCCTCGTCGCTGGGGTTGGCACTGGCGGGAGCCGGGGCCGACCAGGTGCCCGTCGCCGGGGTCAAGGGGCGCAAGCGCACGGTCTTCTTCGTCGACCAGGACGCCGCCGCCGAGGTCCCCGAGAACCTGATCGCCTCGACGTACTGACGCCTCCGGCTCCGCGCCGCCGGTCGGTGGCATGACGAAGGGCCCTGCAGCTCTCGCTGCAGGGCCCTTCGTCGTGCCCGGTGGGTCAGGTGCCGGGAGGCGCGCTCGGCGCCTCAGGCCTTGCCGCGTCGGACGCGCAGCTGCTGCAGGGCCTCTTCGAGGAGCTGCTCGGCCTCTTCTTCGGTACGACGTTCTTTCACGTACGCGAGGTGCGTCTTGTACGGCTCGAGCTTGGCGACCGTCGGCGGGTTGGCCTTGTCTCGGCCGGCCGGGAGGCCGCTCGAGGGTGAGTCGACGGTCTCGGGGATCTCTTCTTCGGGCACGTTCGCCGCGAAGTGACGGACGACCTCGTTTCCGAGGGCGTCCCAGTACGAGATGGTGATGCGTTCGGCGTGAAAACCACGATCTTGTTCGCCCATGGGGCCCGCGCCGACGCGCGAGCCACGGATGGCGCTGCCGCCCGAGGCCATCAGCTGACCGCCGCGAACTTCGTGATGAGCCCGAGGACGACGATGCACGTGATCCAGACGAGCCCAAGGAAGACCGTGATGCGGTTCAGGTTGCGCTCGGCGACACCGGAAGCCCCGAGGTTGCTCGTGACGCCACCGCCGAACATGTCGGACAGACCCCCGCCGCGTCCGCGGTGGAGGAGGATGAGGAGGGTCAGCAGGAGGCTCGTGATGCCGAGCAACACCTGCAGGATGACCTGGAGAATTTCCACGTAGGACCTTTCGATGCGGTGAGACCGCTGAACAGTATAACCGCGAGAGGCCGTGGCCCGTGGAGTCGGAGTCGGTGGGGCGCCGCGGGACGGCACCCCACCGGATCAGACGCCGACGTGCGCCTGGAAACGGACGATGCTGGCGAACTCGTCGACGTCGAGGCTGGCCCCGCCGACCAGCGCCCCGTCGACGTTGGGCTCACGCATGAACGAGGCGATGTTGGACGACTTCACCGATCCGCCGTAGAGGATGCGCGTCGCGGCGGCGGCGTCGGACCCCGTGATCTCGGACAGGGCCGTCCGCAGGGCGGCACAGACCTGCTCGGCCTGGTCCGCGGTCGCGGCCTGACCCGAACCGATGGCCCACACGGGTTCGTACGCCACGACGATCTCGGCCGAGGCGGGCACCTGGGCCAAGGCGGCACGCAGTTGGGCGACGGGCACGGCGCTCGGGCCGTGCTGCTCGAGATCGTCGGCGGTCTCGCCGACGCAGATGACGGGCACGAGCCCCGACCGGTGCGCCGCGGCCACCTTCGTCGCGATGACCTCGTCGTCCTCGGCGTGGAGGGTGCGCCGCTCCGAGTGACCCACCAGGACGTACCGGACGTCGAGGCGGGACAGGAACTGGCCGGACACCTCGCCCGTGTAGGCACCGGAGTCGTGGGCCGAGAGGTCTTGCGCACCGAGAGCCAGGTCCAGCTTGTCGGCGTCGAGCAGGGTCTGAACGCTGCGGAGGTCGGTGAACGGGGGGAACACCGCGGCCTCCACCGACTCGAAGTCGTGCTTCGCGTCCTTGAGCGACCAGGCCAGCTTCTGGACGAACGCGATCGCCTGCAGGTGATCGAGGTTCATCTTCCAGTTGCCGGCGATGAGGGGCGTGCGCGTGGTCACCATCCGAGGACCTCCAGTCCGGGGAGTCGTTTGCCCTCGAGGAACTCGAGGCTGGCTCCACCACCGGTGGAGATGTGGCCGAACTGGTCGTCGGAGAACCCGAGGGCCCGGACGGCGGCCGCGGAGTCGCCCCCGCCGACGACGCCGAGACCCGAGACGTGGGTCAACGCCTCGGCGACGGTCTTGGTGCCGTGTGCGAAGGCGGGGAACTCGAACACACCCATGGGGCCGTTCCAGAAGACCGTCGCCGACGTCTGGACGATCTCGGCGAACCGAGCAGCCGTCTCGGGGCCGATGTCGAGCCCGAGGGCCCCGGAGCCGAGCGACGAGGATTCGATGCCGTCGGACGCGACCACCGTGTGCTCGGCGTCGGCGCTGAACGACGAGGCGACCACGACGTCCACGGGCAGCACCAGGTTGACGTCCCGACGTGCGGCCTCGTCGACGTACCCCCTGACCCGGTCGAGCTGGTCCTTCTCGAGCAGACTGCCCCCGACGGGCAGTCCCTGTGCGGCGAGGAACGTGAAGAGCATTCCGCCACCGACGAGGAGGTTGTCCACCCGCGGGAGCAGGTGCTCGATGACGCCGAGCTTGTCGGAGACCTTGGAGCCACCCAGCACGACCGTGTACGGCCGGGTGGGCGACTCGGTGAGCTTCTCGAGGACCTCGAGCTCACGCGAGATCAGCGTGCCGGCGGCACTCGGCAGGAGGGTCGCGAGTTCGTAGACGCTGGCCTGCTCGCGGTGCACGACGCCGAATCCGTCCGAGACGAAGACGTCGCCGAGTGCGGCCAGGCGGCCGGCGAATTCGCGGCGCTCGGCCTCGTCCTTCGACGTCTCGGCGGCGGTGAAGCGGAGGTTCTCGAGGACGATGACCTGGCCGTCCGTCAGGTCGCGCACGGCCGCGGTCGTCTCGTCACCGACGGTCTCGGGTGCGAAGGCGACGCTCTTGCCGAGCAACTCGCTGAGTCGTTGGGCCACGGGCCGGAGGCTGTACTCGGACTTCGCTTCTCCGTCCGGGCGCCCCAGGTGCGAGACGACGATGACCCGCGCCCCCTGATTGATCAGCAGGTCGAGGGTCTCGAGTGAGGCACGGACGCGTCCGTCGTCCGTGATCTCGCCGTCTTTCAGGGGGACGTTCAGATCGCATCGGACGATGACGCGTCGGCCCGCCAAGGGGCCGAGGGAATCGAGGGTACGCAGGCTCATGGGTTCGTTTCGTGTCGAGAGGACGGTGCCCCGGCCACTGGGGGCCGGGGCACCGGGATCGGACTAGAGGCGGTCTGCCACGTACTTCGTCAGGTCGACGAGGCGGTTCGAGTAGCCCCACTCGTTGTCGTACCACGAGGTGATCTTGACGAGGTTGCCGATGACCTTCGTGAGGCCCGAGTCGTAGATGGACGAGTGCGGGTCCGTCGTGATGTCGGTCGAGACGAGGGGGTCCTCGGAGTAGGCGAGGATTCCCTTGAGTTCGCCCTCGGCAGCGGCCTTGTAGGCGGCGTTGATCTGCTCGACCGTCACCGGGGTGCTGGTCTCGAGGGTGACGTCGGTGATCGAGCCGGTGGGCACGGGCACGCGGAGGGCGTAACCGTCGAGCTTGCCGGCGAGCTCGGGGATGACGAGGCCGATGGCCTTGGCCGCACCCGTCGAGGTCGGGACGATGTTGAGCGCTGCGGCGCGGGCACGGCGGGGGTCCTTGTGGGGGCCGTCCTGCAGGTTCTGGTCGGCCGTGTAGGCGTGGACCGTCGTCATGAGGCCGCGCTCGACGCCGAAGTTGTCGAGGAACACCTTCATCAGGGGCGCGAGGCTGTTCGTCGTGCACGAGGCGTTCGAGATGATGTGGTGGTTCGCGGGGTCGTAGATGCCCTCGTTCACACCCAGCACGATCGTCGCGTCGTCACCCGTGGCGGGCGCCGAGATCAGGACCTTCTTGGCACCGGCCGTGATGTGCTTGCGGGCGTCCTCGGCCTTCGTGAAGAATCCGGTCGACTCGACGACGATGTCGACGCCCAACTCGCCCCAGGGCAGGTTGGCGGGGTCGCGCTCGGCGAGGACCTTGATCGGCTTGCCGTCGACGACGATCGAGTCGCCGTCGAGCTCGACGGTGGCGTCGAGACGACCCGTGATGGAGTCGAACTTGAGGAGGTGCGCGAGGGCGGCGTTGTCGGTCAGGTCGTTGACGGCGACGATCTCGATGTCGGTGCCCTTGGCGAGCGCCGCGCGGAAGTAGTTACGGCCGATGCGACCGAAGCCGTTGATGCCGATCTTGACGGTCAATGAAACTCCTGATGATCAGGCGTCGTGGGGACGCGTGGAGGGTGTGGGCGACCAGGCCCGTGGCGTCACCCGAACTCTCGATGACCTCGGGCTGGACACCGTTTACGACAGTAGCAGCAGGCCTTCGGTGTTCGTCGTCCCGTGTCGCCCCGAACTGCGCCGGGAACTCAGTCCAGGTCGAGGTCCGACGGCAGGTTCGCGTCCGTGCCGGGCAGGCCCAGGTCGCTCGCCTTCTTGTCGGCCATCGCGAGCAGCCGTCGGATGCGTCCCGCGACGGCGTCCTTGGTCATCGGCGGATCGGCGTGGTGCCCCAGCTCGTCCAGGCTGGCGTCACGATGGGCCAGGCGGAGCTCACCGGCGTACTTCAGGTGGTCGGGGATGTCGTCGCCGAGGATCTCCATGGCGCGGTCGACGCGGGCACAGGCCGCGACGGCCGCCTGGGCGGAGCGACGCAGGTTGGCGTCGTCGAAGTTGACCAGGCGGTTCGCCGTGGCGCGCACCTCGCGGCGCTGACGCATCTCTTCCCACTCGGTCACGCTCTTCTCGGCACCCATGGCCTTGAGCATCGTCCCGATGGCCTCACCGTCACGGATGATGACCCGGTGGACGCCCCGGACCTCACGCGCCTTGGCCGCGATGCCGAGCCGTCCGGCAGCCCCGACGAGCGCCATCGCGGTCTCGTTGCCCGGGCACACGACCTCGAGCGACGCCGAGCGTCCCGGGTCGGTCAGGGAGCCCTGGGCGAGGAAGGCGCCGCGCCAGACGGCCGCGAGGTCGTCTCGGGACCCCGTCGTGAGTCGGTTGGGCAGCCCCCGCACCGGTCGGCGACGAGCGTCCATGAGACCGGTCTGTCGCGCGAGCGTCTCACCGGCCTCGTGCACCCGGACGAGGTAGCCGGGGGTGCGGCGTGCACCGGACGGGGCGGTCATCGCGACGTCGCTGCGGGCGCCGTACAGCTCGGCCAGGTCTTTGCGGACCCGACGGGCGATGAGGGCCGAGTCGAGCTCGGCCTCGACGGCGATGCGGCCCGAGATCAGGTGCAGTCCCCCGGCGAAGCGCAGGACGGTCGCCAGCTCGGCAGCACGGATCGTCGTCCGGCTCACCTCGACGCGGGCGAGTTCTTCTTTGACGTCGGCAGTCTGAGCCACTCCGGTTGTTCCTTTTCGTCGGGTCGACCTCTGGTCGGCTTCACGGGCGTGCTGAACGACCTCGTGGGGTCATTCTCGGCCGAGGTCGCGGTGTTTCACGCTGACGGCCACGCCCGGGAGTCCACGCAGACGCGCTGCCAGTTCACCCACGAGGGTGACCGATCGATGTTTGCCCCCGGTGCAGCCAATGGCGATCGTAGCGTGTCTCTTGTTCTCACGCTGGTAGCCGGCCAGCACCGGGACGAGCGACGCGGCGAAGGCGTCGACGAACTCCCTCGCCCCTTCTTGCTGCATCACGTAGCTCGTGACGGGCTCGTCGAGCCCGGACTGGGATCGGAGCGCGGGCACCCAGAAGGGGTTCGGGAGGAACCTCGCGTCGCCCACCATGTCGGCGTCGGTGGGCAGGCCGTACTTGAAGCCGAAGCTCAGGACCGTGACCTGGACCCCTGCCCGATCGGACTCGGCGAACTTCTCGGAGATGGTCGTCGCGAGCTGGTGGATGTTGAGCTCGGACGTGTCGATGATGACGTCGCTCGTCTCGCGTAGTTCTTCCATGCGCGCCCGCTCGGCCAGGATGCCGTCGAGCAGCGTCCCGTCACCCTGCAGCGGGTGGGGTCGCCGGACCTGCTCGAAGCGTCGGACGAGCGCGGCGTCCGTCGCGTCCAGGAACAGCACGCGCACCTTGCTCGGCATGCTCGCCCGGAGGGTGCGGACGGCCTCTTGCGCCTCACTGAAGAGCCGCCCACCCCGCACGTCGACGACGGCTGCGATCTTCGGCAACGAGTCACCGGCCCGCTCGGCCAGGTCGAGCAGGGGGCGGAGCATCTGCGCGGGCAGGTTGTCGACGACGTACCAGTCGAGGTCCTCGAGGGCGTTGCCGACGGTCGACCGGCCGGCCCCGGACATGCCCGTGACGATCAGGACTTCTTGCTGTTCGCTGGCGTCGCTCATGTCGGTGGTGTCTTCCGGGTCGGCGGGCGGTGCATCGATTCTAGGTGGGGCTCGAGGGAGGCGCGGGGGCGTCGACGTCGACCTGCTCGTCTCCGCGGAGACGCTCCACCACGGCGGACGCGAGCGTCGGGCCGATCCCGCGGACGGCCGAGATGTCGGCGGCCTCGGCCTCTTTCAGGCGTTTGACGGATCCGAAGTGCTTGAGCAGCACGGCGACCCGCGACGGACCCAACCCCGGGATTTCGGCGAGCTGCGTCGAGATGTCGCGCTTTCGTCGCTGTCGCTGGTGGGTGATCGCGAAGCGGTGCGCCTCGTCGCGGATGCGCTGGATGAGGAACAGCGCATCGCTGTTGCGAGGGAGGATCACGGGGAAGTCGTCGTCGGGCAGCCAGATCTCTTCGAGGCGTTTGGCGATGCCGCAGAGGGCGATGTCGGTCACGCCGGCGTCGTCGAGGGCCCTGCGGGCCGCCGCCACCTGGGGTTGCCCGCCGTCCACGATCAGGAGGTTGGGGCGGTACGCGAAGCGCTTGCGTTGCTCGCCGACCTCCTCGACGGGCGCGAGCTCGTCGTCGAGACGGGACAGCCGCCGGCTCAGGGTCTGGTAGATCGACTCGGTGTCGTCGGTGGACTGCGGGATGTTGAACCGCCGGTACTGGTCCTTGCGGGGCAGACCGTCCTCGAAGACGACCATCGAGGCCACGATGTTCGTGCCCGAGAGGTGGGAGACGTCGTAGCACTCCATGCGGAGCGGCGCGTCTTCCATGCCCAGTGCCTCCTGGATGTCGGCGAGGGCCGTCGACCGTGTCGCGAAGTCGGCACTGCGACGCGTCTTGTAGAGCATGAGCGACTGCTGCGCGTTGAGCGTCGCCGTCTGCATGAGGTTGGCCTTCTCTCCCCGCTGCGCCGTGTGGATCTGGACCCGTCCGCGTCCACGGATGTCGCTCAGGACGCTCTCGAGCGCGTCGTTGTCGTCCGGCGTCGTCGTCACGACGATCTCGCGGGGCAGCTCGGCCCCTGCCGTGTAGATGCCCTGCAGCACCTGCTCGACGAGGTCGCCCGTCGAGATGTCGATCTCTTTGTCGACCACCCAGCCGCGAGACCCCCGGATGCGTCCGCCGCGCACCGTGAAGAGCTGCACGGCCGCCGCCAACTCGTCCTCGGCGAGGGCGTAGAGGTCGAGGTCGACGTTGTCGCGGAGGACGACCGCCGACTTGTCGAGCACGGCCTCGAGGGCCTGCACCTGGTCGCGGTAGGCGGCGGCGTCCTCGAAGCGCTGCTCGAGGGCGGCCGCCTTCATCGATCGCTGCAGGTCGGCGATGACCTTCTTGTCGTAGCTGCCCATGAACTTGACGAACTCGTCGACGATGGCCCGGTGCTCGGCGATGGAGACCCTGTGCGAGCACGGGCCACCGCAGCGCCCGATCTGACCCGGGAAGCAGGGCTTGCCCGTCTGCATGGCCTTCTTGTAGCTGCTGTCCGAGCAGGTGCGGATCGGGAACACCTTGATCATCAGGTCGATGGTGTCGTGCACGGCCCAGATCTTGGGGTACGGACCGAAGTACTTCGCCCCCTTGATGCGGGAGTTCCGCGTGACCATCACCCGGGGGGCCTCGTCGGCCAGCGTGACCGCCATGAACGGGTAGGTCTTGTCGTCGCGGAACTTGACGTTGAAGGGCGGGTCGAACTCTTTGATCCACGTGTACTCGAGCTGGAGGGCCTCGATGTCGCTGCCCACCACCGTCCACTCGACCGAACGGGCGGTCAGGACCATCCGACGGGTGCGCTCGTGCAGGGACGGCAGCGGGGCGAAGTAGTTGCTCAGTCGGGCCCGGAGGTTCTTGGCCTTGCCGACGTAGAGCACCCTGCCCCGCTCGTCGCGCCACCGGTAGACGCCGGGGTCGGTGGGGATCTCGCCCGCCTTGGGACGCCAGGAGACGGTGTTGCTCATCGTGCTTCGACGGCCTCCCGACGTCGCGCCGTGGTGGGCTTCTTCTTCTGCACCCGGGGCACGGTGTGACCCGACTCGAGGATCTCCTTCAGGAAGACGCCCGTGTGGCTCTCGGGGACGGTGGCGAGGTGCTCGGGCGTTCCGGTGGCGATGACGGTACCGCCACCCGCGCCTCCTTCGGGGCCCATGTCGATCAGCCAGTCGGCCGACTTGATGACGTCGAGATTGTGCTCGATCGTGATCACGGTGTTGCCCTTCTCGACGAGGCCGTTCAGGACGAGCAGGAGTTTGCGGACGTCCTCGAAGTGCAGCCCGGTCGTCGGCTCGTCGAGGACGTAGACGCTGCGCCCGTTGGAACGCTTCTGCAGTTCGGTGGCGAGCTTGACGCGCTGCGCCTCGCCACCGCTCAGCGTGGTGGCGCTCTGACCCAGTCGGACGTAGCCGAGGCCGACGTCGACCAGCGTCGACATGAACCGCGAGATCGCGGAGATCGGGGCGAAGAACTCGGCCGCCTCACTGATCGGCATCTCGAGGACCTCGGAGATGTTCTTGCCCTTGTACCGCACCGCGAGGGTGTCACGGTTGTAGCGGGCGCCGCCGCAGACCTCGCAGGCGACGTAGACGTCGGGCAGGAAGTTCATCTCGATCTTGATCGTGCCGTCACCGGCGCAGTTCTCGCACCGACCGCCCTTGACGTTGAAGCTGAACCGCCCCGGGAGGTACCCGCGCGCCTTGGCGTCGGTCGTCTCGGCGAAGAGGGTGCGGATGCGGTCGAAGACGCCGGTGTAGGTCGCCGGGTTCGAGCGCGGGGTGCGACCGATCGGTGCCTGGTCGACGTGCACGACCTTGTCGAGGGCGTCGAGGCCCGTGACCCGCGTGTGCTTGCCCGGGATCTGCCGCGCCCCGTTGAGCTGGTTCGCCAGGACCTTGTAGAGGATGTCGTTCACCAGCGAGGACTTGCCCGAGCCGCTCACGCCGGTCACCGCGACGAAGGTGCCGAGAGGGAAGTCGACCGTGACGTCGCGCAGGTTGTTCGCCTTCGCCCCGACGACGGAGATCATGCGCTTCTTGTCGATCGGTCGACGGGTCGTCGGGGTCTCGATCGACCGTCGGCCGGCGAGGTAGTCCCCCGTGTACGAATCCGTGTTCGCGACGAGGGCCTCGTAGCTGCCCGAGTGCACGACGGTGCCGCCGTTGACGCCGGCGCCCGGTCCGATGTCGACGATCCAGTCGGCCGTCTTGATCGTGTCTTCGTCGTGCTCGACGACGATCAGCGTGTTGCCGAGGTTCTTCAGCTTGACGAGGGTGTCGATCAGCCGACGGTTGTCGCGCTGGTGGAGCCCGATGCTCGGCTCGTCGAGGACGTAGAGCACGCCCGTCAGGCCGGAGCCGATCTGGGTCGCGAGGCGGATGCGCTGGGCCTCGCCACCGGAGAGGGAGCCTGCGGCCCGGGCCAGGGACAGGTAGGTCAGGCCGACCTCGAGGAGGAACTCGAGGCGTACCCGGATCTCACGCAGCACCTGTGCGGCGATCCGCGCCTCGCGCGTGGTCAACGTGAGGCTGTTCATGAACTCGAACGCGTCGGCCAGGCTCAGCTCGGAGACGGCGGCGATGTCGTGGCCGTCGACCAGGACGGCCAGCACCTCGGGCTTGAGCCGCTTGCCCTTGCAGACGACGCACGGGATCTCACGGAGGTAGGACGCGTAGCGCTGGCGCTGCGTGTCGGTCTCGGCCTCGGCGTACTTGCGTTCGATGTAGGGCATGACGCCCTCGAAGCCCGTCGAGTACGTCATCTCACGCCCGAAGCGGTTGCGCCACTTGACGGTGACCTCGAAGTCGTTGCCCTTGAGGACGGCCTGCTGGATCTTCTCGGGCAGGTCGTGCCAGGGAGTCTTGAGACTGAAACCGAGGTCGCCGGCCAGGCCCTCGAGGAGCTTCTGGAAGTAGTTGTAGAGGCCCTTGCCGGACTGGGTCCACGGGAGGATGACGCCGTCGGCGAGGCTCAGCTCGGGGTCGCCGAGCAGCAGGTCGGAATCGACCGACATCTTGGTGCCGAGGCCGGAGCACTCGGGGCAGGCGCCGAACGGGGCGTTGAACGAGAACGTGCGCGGCTCGATCTCGGTCAACTGCACCGGGTGGTTGTTGGGGCACGACAGCTTCTCGGAGAACGTCCGGTACTTGCCGGCCGCCCCCTCGTCGGTGTCGACGAAGTCGATCGTGACGAGGCCGTCCGTCAGTCGGAGAGCGGTCTCGAGCGAGTCGGTGAGGCGAGTCAGGGCCTGGTCGGAGGCCACGAGGCGGTCGACCACGACGGAGATGTCGTGCTTGATCTGCTTCTTCAACTTGGGCGGCGAACTGAGCTGGATCTGCTCGCCGTCGACGATGGCCCGGGAGTACCCGGTGGACGCGAGTTCGGCGAACAGGTCGACGAACTCGCCCTTCTTCTGTGACACGACCGGGCTCAACACCTGGTAGCGGGTGCCCGTCTCGAGGGTCATGAGCTGGTCGGCGATCTGCTGCACGCTCTGCTTGCTGATCTTCTCGCCGCAGACGGCGCAGTGCGGCACGCCGATGCGTGCCCAGAGCAGACGCATGTAGTCGTAGATCTCGGTGATCGTGCCGACCGTGGACCGCGGGTTGCGGTTGGTGGACTTCTGGTCGATGGAGACGGCCGGACTGAGGCCCTCGATGAAGTCGACGTCGGGCCGGTCCACCTGACCCAGGAACTGCCGCGCGTAGGCGGACAGGGACTCGACGTACCGTCTCTGCCCCTCGGCGAAGATCGTGTCGAACGCGAGGGACGACTTGCCGGAGCCGGACAACCCGGTGAAGACGACCAGCGAGTCACGAGGGATCTCGAGGTCGACGTTGTCGAGGTTGTGCACACGGGCACCCCGGACGCTCAGCGTGGAGGAACCTTCTACAGGTGAGATTGACACTCTTACCATTCTGTCGATGTGGACGACGCTCGTCGTCGTGGCGGGCAGGCCCGCGGGTGGTGCGGCCGGCGGCGAGGGCTCAGGGGGCCGGGGACGAGAGGGCCGGTTGTACGCCCGTCAAACCGGCGGACACCTGCCACAGACGCGCTGCGACCGACTCGTCACGGGTGTGACGCTTGGCGGGTACGCGAGCCGGAGCGCCGGTCAACTGGAACCATCCGGCCGGACCCCAGTATTCCCCGCCGACGACGTCTTCGCCCACGAGCGCGTGGACCAGGGGTTCTGCCCCGACCTCTTTGCCCTGGGAGAACGTGTGCATCATCGAGGTGAGGACGGCGGGAGGGCGGTGCGGTTCGACGACGGGCGGGCGGGGGTCGCTGAGGGACTCCCACGAGAACCCGGGATGGGCGACGACGCTCGAGACCGACGAGCCGGAGGCGCGGAGCCGTCGGTCGAGGTCGAGACCGAAGGTCATGACGGCGAGCTTGGATCGCGCGTAGGCGACGGCGCCGGAGTAGCTGGAGACCATCATCGGGTCGTCCAGGTCGAGTCGCACCCACCGGTGGCTGATGCTGCCGAGGTGCACGACGCGAGCACGCCCGGACGCCTCGAGGGCCGGCAGGAGGTGCGAGACCAGAGCGAAGTGGCCCAGGTGGTTGGTGCCGAACTGCAGCTCGAATCCGTCCGCCGTGGTCTGACGCCGGCGCGAACCCACGACGCCCGCGTTCGCGAACAGACCGTCGACCGGACCACCTGCAGCCACGGCCGCCGCCCCGGATCGGACGGATGCGAGATCGGCGAGATCGAGCTCCACCGTGTCGACGTCGGCGCCCGGCACCCGATCGCGCAGGAGGTCGGCTGCCCGGACGGCCCGCTCGGCGTCACGGGCGGCGAGGACCACCCGGTGGCCGTCGGCGGCGAGACGTTCGGCGGCGTAGTAGCCCAGACCTGCGGTCGCCCCGGTCACGACGACACGCCGTCGCTCAGCGGGCATGACCGGCTGCTTCCATCTGGCGGAGGTCTTTCTTCAGGTCGGCCACCTCGTCGCGCAGGCGACCCGCGAGCTCGAACTTGAGCTCGGCGGAAGCCTGCAGCATCTGCTCGTTGAGGTCGGCGATGATGGCCTCGAGGCCGTTCGCCGCACTGGCCGCCTTGCCCTCGCGTCGGAGGTTCGGCGTCGGGGCGCGCTTGCCGCCCTGTCGATCGGCCAGGAGTCGTGCGGTGTCGGCACCCTCGCGGGCCAGGACCTCGGTGATGTCGGCGATCTTCTTGCGCAGTGGTTGGGGATCGATGCCGCGTTCGAGGTTGTAGGCCACCTGCTTCTCGCGTCGCCGGTCGGTCTCTTCGAGGGCCTGCTTCATCGAGTCGGTCATCACGTCGGCGTACATGTGGACCTGGCCGGAGACGTTGCGAGCCGCGCGACCGATGGTCTGGATGAGCGAGGTGGACGACCGGAGGAAGCCTTCTTTGTCGGCGTCGAGGATCGCGACGAGCGACACCTCGGGCAGGTCGAGCCCCTCGCGGAGCAGGTTGATGCCGACGAGCACGTCGTAGACGCCCTGGCGCAGTTCGGTCAGCAGCTCGACCCGCCGCAGTGTGTCGACGTCGGAGTGCAGGTACCGCACCCGGACCCCGGCCTCGGTGAGGAAGTCGGTGAGCTCTTCGGCCATCTTCTTGGTCAGGGTGGTGACGAGGACGCGTTCGTCGATCTCGACCCGGGTGCGGATCTCTTCGAGCAGGTCGTCGATCTGGCCCGCGGACGGCTTGACCACGATCTCGGGGTCGATCAGGCCGGTCGGACGGATGATCTGCTCGACCACGCTGTCGGTGATGCCGAGCTCGTACTTGCCCGGCGTCGCCGAGAGGTAGACCTTCTGACCGACCCGGTCGAGGAACTCCTCGAACTTGAGCGGCCTGTTGTCGAGTGCGCTCGGCAGTCGGAAGCCGTGGTCGACGAGGGTGCGCTTGCGCGAAGCGTCGCCCTCGTACATGGCACCGATCTGTGGCACCGTCACGTGCGACTCGTCGATGACCACCAGCAGGTCGTCGGGGAAGTAGTCGAGCAGGCAGTGCGGCGCCTCGCCCGGCGAACGGCCGTCGATGTGGGCGGAGTAGTTCTCGATGCCGTTGCAGAAGCCGATCTGCTCCATCATCTCGAGGTCGAAGGTCGTGCGCATGCGCAGCCGTTGCGATTCGAGGAGCTTGCCCTGCTTGTCGAGCTCGTCGAGACGCGTGGCGAGTTCGTCTTTGATGGTGCCGATGGCCCGGTGCATGACGTCGGTGCCCGCCACGTAGTGCGAGCCGGGGAAGACCGACACGGCGTCCATCGTCTTGACCACGTCGCCCGTCAGCGGGTGCAGGGCGTAGAGCGCCTCGACCTCGTCGCCGAACATCTCGATGCGGATGGCCAACTCTTCGTACATCGGGATGATCTCGATGGTGTCCCCGCGCACGCGGAAGTTGCCTCGGGAGAAGTCGATGTCGTTGCGTTGGTACTGCATGGACACGAAGCGGCGGATGAGGGTCTCGCGGTCGATGCGCATGCCGACCTGGAGGGCGATCATGGCCTCCATGTAGCCCTCGGGGGTGCCGAGGCCGTAGATGCACGAGACCGTCGAGACGACGATCACGTCGCGCCGGCTGAGCAGCGAGTTGGTGGTGGAGTGCCGCAGACGCTCGACCTCGGCGTTGACCGAGCTGTCTTTCTCGATGAAGGTGTCGGTCTGCGGGACGTACGCCTCGGGCTGGTAGTAGTCGTAGTACGACACGAAGTACTCGACGGCGTTGTTCGGGAAGAGCGACCGGAACTCGTTGGCCAGCTGGGCCGCGAGGGTCTTGTTGTGGGCGAGCACCAGCGTCGGGCGTTGCACCTGCTCGACGAGCCACGCCGTGGTCGCCGACTTGCCCGTTCCGGTGGCACCCAGCAGGACGACGTCGGTCTCGCCGGCGTTGATGCGCCCCGCCAGCTCGGCGATGGCGGCCGGCTGGTCGCCGCTCGGTTCGAACTCGCTGATGACTTCGAACGGGCGGACGCTGCGGGTCGGTTCCATGGATTCCAGCTTACGAGGGACCACCGACACTCGCGTCGCGGGAGGCGGCCTGCTTCGCCGCTGACAGCGAACGCAACTCGTCGTAGAGGTCGTCGGCCTGCCGCAGCGTGTCCTCCAGCGAACCCGAGGAGTCGACGACGAGGTCCGCGACGGCGAGCCTCGTCCGGTCGTCCGCCTGCGCGTCCACCCGGCGCCGCGCCTCCTCGTCGCTCATCCCCCGGAGCTCGACGAGCCTCTGCAGGCGCAGCGCGCGCGGGGCGTCCACGACGACGACCACGTCGAAGCCGTCGGTCCCCCGCGCCTCGACGAGGAGCGGAACGTCGTAGACGACGACGCGGCCCGGGTCGTCGGCGACGGCGTCGGCCATGCGTCGGGCCGAGAGGTCGTGGACGGCGGGGTGGGTGATGCCCTCGAGGTCACGGCGGGCGTCGGGGTCGGCGAACACGACGGCCCCCAGAGCGGCCCGGTCGAGCGAGCCGTCGGGGCGGAGCACCCCGCCCCCGAACCGCGCGACGACGGCGTCCAGCCCCGGGGAGCCCGGCGCGACCACCTCGCGAGCGAGGGCGTCGGCGTCGACGTGGGCCGCACCCCGCTCGGCGAGTCGGCGGGCCACGACGGACTTGCCGGCGGCGATGCCACCGGTCAACGCACAGACGAACACGACGACGAGACTACGCCGCGAACGCCGGAAGGCGGCTCCCCCGAGGGGGAACCGCCTTCTGGTCGAGACCGGACGGACTCAGTTGTTGTTCGACAGCTTCTCGCGGAGCGCGGCGAGCGACTCGTCGTCAGCGAGGGTGCCGGCGCCCGAGGCGGACTCGGCCGAGAACGACGAACCCGTGGGAGCGTCGAACGTCGTCTCTTCGACGAGCGAGGCAGCGACCTGCTTCTTGTGGGCTTCCCAGCGCGCCTGGGCGGCAGCGTAGTCCTGCTCCCACTTCTCGCGCTGCGAGTCGAAGCCCTCGCGCCACTCGTTCGTCTCGGGGTCGAAGCCCTCGGGGTACTTGTAGTTGCCCTGGTCGTCGTACTCGGTGAGCATGCCGTAGAGCGCCGGGTCGAACTCGGTGCCCTCGGGGTCGACGCCCTCGTTGGCCTGCTTGAGGCTCAGCGAGATGCGACGGCGGTCGAGATCGATGTCGATGACCTTGACGAACACCTCGTCGCCGACGGCGACGACCTGCTCGGCCAGCTCGACGTGCTTCGCCGACAGCTCGGAGATGTGCACGAGACCCTCGATGCCGTCGGCCACGCGGACGAACGCACCGAAGGGGACGAGCTTCGTGACCTTGCCCGGAGCGACCTGACCGATCGCGTGCGTGCGGGCGAACACCTGCCACGGGTCTTCCTGCGTGGCCTTGAGCGAGAGCGACACGCGCTCACGGTCGAGGTCGACCTCGAGGATCTCGACGGTGACCTCCTGGCCCACCTCGACGACCTCGCTGGCGTGCTCGATGTGCTTCCAGCTGAGCTCGGAGACGTGGACGAGACCGTCGACGCCACCCAGGTCGACGAACGCACCGAAGTTGACGATCGACGAGACGACGCCCTTGCGGACCTGACCCTTGTGGAGGTTGTTGAGGAACGTGGTGCGGCTCTCGGACTGCGTCTGCTCGAGCAGCGCACGGCGCGACAGGACCACGTTGTTGCGGTTCTTGTCGAGCTCGAGGATCTTGGCCTCGATCTCCTGGCCCAGGTAAGGCGTGAGGTCGCGGACGCGACGCAGCTCGATGAGCGAGGCGGGGAGGAAGCCGCGGAGGCCGATGTCGACGATGAGGCCGCCCTTGACGACCTCGATGACCGTACCGGTGACGACGCCGTCGGCGTCCTTGATCTTCTCCACGTCGCCCCAGGCACGCTCGTACTGAGCACGCTTCTTGGAGAGGATCAGGCGGCCTTCTTTGTCTTCCTTCTGGAGGACGAGGGCCTCGACCGTGTCGCCGACCTCGACGACCTCGGTGGGGTCGACGTCGTGCTTGATCGAGAGTTCGCGCGAGGGGATGACGCCCTCGGTCTTGTAGCCGACGTCGAGGAGGACCTCGTCGCGGTCGATCTTCACGACGGTGCCTTCGATGAGGTCGCCGTCGTTGAAGAACTTCAGGGTCTTCTCGACCGCGGCCAGGAAGTCATCAGCGGATCCGATGTCGTTGATGGCGACCTGCTTGGGTGCCTTGGTCGTTACGGTTGTCATGTAGTTAGTGCTCCAGTACGGGCATGAATCGGGCCGTGTTCGTCCATCGAACGGTGTTCGGGTGGGGGTGTCGAACGCAGCGTGCGGACAGATCGACGCAGAAAGCGTCGCATCATCTTAGCGCGGCGTCCCGGGTGCGGGCAACGACGTGCCGGGGGCGCCGATGATGCCGTCGGGGCCCCGGCGATGCCGTCTCGGGCTCGGGCTCGGGCTCGGGCGCCGGCATCAGACGAGCAGGGCCCGCCGCAGCGTGTCGAGCCCCACCCCGCCGAGCTGCAGGGCGTCGCGGTGGAAGGCCTTGACGTCGAACGCGGCTCCGTCACGCCGAGCGCGGTCGGCGCGGAGGTCCTCCCAGATGCGCTGGCCGACCTTGTACGAGGGGGCCTGGCCGGGCCAGCCGAGGTAACGGTCCACCTCGAAGCGCACGAACTCGGTGTCCATGTTGACGTTCTCCGACATGAACGCGAAGGCGTTCGCCGCGTCCCACCGACCACCGCCGCCGGGGAACGGCTTGCCGAGGTGCACGCCGATGTCGAGGACCACGCGGGCGGCTCGCATCCGCTGGCCGTCCAGCATGCCCAGCCGGTCGCCCGGGTCGCCCAACCAGCCGAGTTCGTCCATCAGGCGTTCGGCGTACAGGGCCCAGCCCTCGGCGTGACCGGACGAGCCGGCGAGCTGACGGCGCCAGGTGTTCAACGTCGCCCGGTTGTACACGGCCTGTCCGAGCTGCAGGTGGTGCCCCGGCACCCCCTCGTGGAAGACCGTCGTCGTCTCGCGCCAGGTGCCGAAGCGGGTGACTCCCTCGGGCACGGACCACCACATGCGCCCCGGGCGCGAGAAGTCGTCGCTCGGACTCGTGTAGTAGATGCCGCCGTCCTTCGTCGGGGCGATGCGGCACTCCAGCCGGCGGACGGGCTCGGGGATGTCGAACTGGTCCCGCCCCAGCTCGGCGACGGCCCGGTCGCTCAGGCCCTGCATCCAGTCACGCAGCGCGTCGGTGCCGTGCAGCTGCCGGGCGGGGTCGGCGTCGAGCAGCTCGATGGCCCGGGCGACCGAGGCACCCGGCTCGATCTGCCGGGCCACGGCCTCTTGTTCGCTCACCATCCGGGCGAGCTCGTCGATGCCCCACTCGTAGGTCTCGTCGAGGTCGACCGTCGCGCCGAGGAAGCGCCTCGAGTGCAGCGCGTAGGCGTCGCGCCCCACGGCGTCCTCGGGGGTGGCGGCCGGCAGCAGCTCGTCGAGCAGGAACCGCCTCAGCCCGTCGTAGGCGGCGGCGGCCGACGAGGCCCCCGCCGTGAGGTCGCGGGCGAGTGCGCCGCCCGGGGCACTGTCGTCGCCGAGCCGGGCGCCGGCGACGAACTCGGTGAAGAACCCGTCGTCGGCACCGATGCGCGCGCACTGCTCGGCCACCTTCTCGACCTGCCGTCGAGCCGGGGTCACTCCCCCGGCGATGCCCGCCCGCAGCGTCTCGACGTACTGACCGAGGGCCGTGCCGACGTGCCCGAGGCGCGACGCGACGTCGGCCCAGTCGCCCTCGGACTCGGTCGGCATGAGGTCGAACACGTCGCGGACGCCCTGCGCCGGCGATGCGATGACGCTGAGGTCGCGCAGTTCGAGCCGCTGCTCGGCGTACTCGAGTTCGAGCTCGAGTTCGCTGGTCAGGTCGTCACGGGTGACGCGGTCGACGTCGTCGACGGGGGCCGTCGCCGCCAGCTCGGTCAGCGTGGCCCGGACGGCGTCCACGTGGCGGGCGTGCCCCTCGGGCGAGTAGTCGCCGTACTCGCCGGTCCGTCCCTCTCGGCCGATCCAGGTGGCCGTCATGGGGTCGAGCTCGCACAGGGTGTCGACCCAGCGTTCGGCGACCGCGTCGACGGGGGTGGGTGTGCGCGGGCCGGGCGTCGCTGCAGGATCGGTCATGGCGACGAGCCTAACGACCGAGGAGGCGCGGTGCCGGACGACCCGCACCGCGCCTCCTCGGCCCCCTCACGACGGACGGGGCGTCCACCGACCAGGTCGGTGGACGCCCCGTGCGCGTCGTGGTGTGGTGCCTACTCTTTGTCGAGGTCGGTCGCGAGGAGCGCGACGAGCTCGTCGAGGGCGGCCTCGGCGTTGTCGCCCTCGGTCGCGACGACGACCTCTTCACCGTGGCCGATGCCGAGCGAGAGCACGCCGAGGATGCTGGCGGCGTTGACGCTCTTGCCGGCGGCGGAGGTCAACGTGACCTTCGCACCGGTCTTGCCCGCGGCCTGGCTGAAGAGCGAGGCCGGACGGGCGTGCAGCCCGACGCTGGAGGCGATGGTGACGGAACGTTCTGGCATGTCTTCTCCTCTGGAGGGGGTGGGGGTCAGTCGTCGTCGTCGGTCGACGCGAGCAGCTCGTAGACCTCGGCGGACGTGGTGGAGCCGCGCAGGGCGGCCGCCTTGTCGGGGTCCATCAGGATGCTCGCGAGCTGGCTGAGGATCGCGATGTGGCCGTTGCCCTTGGCGGCGATGCCCACCGTGACCGAGACCTCGTTGCCGTCCCAGTCGACCGGGGTCGGGAACCTCAGGACGACCAGGGCGTCCTCTTTGACCGAGTCCTTGCCGGCGAGGGTGCCGTGCGGGATCGCCACACCCTCGCCGACGTAGGTGGACACCGAGTTCTCGCGCTCGAACATCGCGTCGACGTACGTCTCGTCGATCGCACCCGCGTCGACGAGGGCCTGCCCCGTCTTGCGGATGGCCTCGTCGCGCGAGGCGGCGACCTCGTCGAGCCGGATGGACGACTCGGCGAGCAGCGTCGAGAGCTCGGGTGCCTGCTGATCGGTCATCGTCAGACCTCGACCGTCGAGCCGTCCTGGATCGCCTTGACGACCTTGGCGACGTTCGGGTCTCCCATGAACAGCTGGAACGGCACGACGGGCACGTTCGGCACGACGCCGCGGGCACGCTCGGCCAGGTTGTTCTGGGTGACGACGACGTCGGCGTCGGACGGGATCGACGCGACGGGCGAGTGCTCGACGGTGACACCGCTCTTCTTCAGCTGCTTCTTGAGCGTGGAGGCCAGCATGACGCTGCTGCCCATGCCCGCGTCGCACGCGACGATGAGTTTCTTGATGCTGGAACCGTCGAGGGTTGCCATGACCTTCTCCTTGTGTGGTGGTGGTGCTGACTGGTGGTGCGGCCGGGCTAGGCGGTGGGTGCCGCGGTGCCCTTGCTGGTCGCCTTGTTGGCCGCGGTGGCGGCCTGGGCGTCGGCGAGAGCCTGCTCCTGAGCGGACGCGTCCTCGGCACGGGCCTCGCGGTTCTCCTTGCGGCCGAAGCCCATCAGGAGGGACGAGACGACGAACGAGACGGCCGCCGAGAGCAGGATACCCAGGTAGATCGGGAGAAGGTCCCCACGGGCGGCGACCAGCGTGTAGGCGATGATGCTGCCGGGCGACGCGGGGCCGACGAGGCCGACGTTGAACAGGGCGAAGGTCGCGATGCCGGTGGCGCCACCGAGGACGGCGGCGACGAGCAGGATCGGCTTCATCAGCACGTAGGGGAAGTAGATCTCGTGGATGCCACCGAAGAAGTGGACGATGATCGCGGCCGGGGCCGAGGGGCGGATGGCGCGGGGACCGAAGAACAGGTACGCCAGCAGGATGCCGAGGCCGGGGCCGGGGTTCGACTCGAGCATGAAGAGGATCGACTTGCCGGCCTCTTGCACCTGGGTGCCACCGAGCGGGGTCAGGATGCCCTGGTTGATCGCGTTGTTGAGGAACAGCACCTTGGCGGGCTCGATGATGATCGAGGCCAGGGGCAGCAGGCCGCGGTCGACGAGGAACCCGACGGCGCCACCGAACACGTTGGTGATCGCGGTGGTGACGGGGGCGAGGCCGAAGAAGGCCAGGACGCCCATGGCGCCACCGATGATGCCGAGCGAGAAGTTGTTGACGAGCATCTCGAAGCCGGACTTGATGCGGCCGTCGACGAGCTTGTCGAACTGCTTGAGCACCCAGGCTGCCAGCGGGCCGACGATCATCGCGCCGAGGAACTGCGGCACGTCGGTGGCGACGATGACGCCCATGACGGCGACGGCACCGATGACGGCACCGCGCTGGCCGTGGACCATGCGACCACCCGTGTAGGCGATCAGGATCGGCAGCAGGTACTTGATGATCGGGCCGACGAGCCCGGGCCACGGGGTGCCGTCGGACATCTCGCCGAAGCCGCCGAGCTGGGGCACCGGCGTCCAGCCGGTCTGGATGAACAGGGCCGTGATGAGGCCCCAGGCGATGAATGCGCCGATGTTCGGCATGATCATGCCGGCCAGGAAGCCTCCGAAGCGCTGGACGCGCGCGCGGGCTCCCGTACCGGTGACGGTGGGGGTGAATTCGGACATGGTGACGGGTTCTCCTTGTCTCTCAGCGACGAGAGGGATGTGGGGTGATGGAGGTGGTGCGGGGGGCTGTGGTGCGTCGGGGTGGAGCGGTGGTGGCCGGCCGGTCTCGCGTCATGCGATCACGACCCGGGGGCCGGCCTGTTCGACGTCGTCGGCCAGCTCGGCGTCCACGCCGGAGTCGGTGATGACGGTGTCGACGTCGGTGAGCGGCGCGACCTTGGCGAAGTCCTCGCGACCGAACTTGGTGTGGTCGGCGAGGACGACGGTGCGTCGCGACGCGGCGATGAGAGCGCGCTTGACCCGCGCCTCCGCCAGGTCGGGGGTGCTGATGCCGCGTTCGACCGACACGCCGTTCGTGCCGATGAAGGCGACGTCGGCGAAGACGTCGGCGATCTGGGCTCGCGTCCAGTCCCCCACGGCCGAGTAGGTGCGGGTGCGGATCAGGCCGCCGAGCAGGTGCAGCGTGACGTTCGGCCGGCTGATCAGGATCGTCGCCACGGCCAGCGAGTGCGTGACGACGGTCAGCTCGCGGTCGAGGGGCAGCAGCTCGGCCAGCCGGATCGTCGAGGTGCCGGCGTCGACGATGATGGACCCGCCGTCCGGCAGCTCGTCGAGGGCGGCGCGGGCGATGCGCTCCTTCTCGGCCGCGGCGGTTCCTTCACGGTCGACCACCGGGGGCTCGATGCCCAGGCGCTCGACGGCGATCGCTCCCCCGTGCACTCGACGCAGCACGCCGCGTCGCTCGAGGGCCGTCAGGTCGCGACGAACGGTCTCGGGCGCCACGGAGAGCTCGCGCGCGAGACCGGCGACCTCGACCCGGCCCCGGGACAGGGCCGTGTCGAGGATCTGCTGGTGACGCTCCGGTGCGTACATGGGAGACCTCGTCGTCGGACTGCACGGTGGCCCCGAGGGGTCGACCGGTGGTGCGGAAGTGCGGAAGGAGTTCAACTGCTGTTGATCTGCGCTTATATAAGTCCGTTTGTGTGGCCCGGTCAAGTCTGTGCCGCGTGTCGTGTCCGTTTGTGCCCGGGTCGGGGGATGTTTCGTTGCCCGATGGGCACCTTCATGCCCGCTCGAGGCCCTGATGGGTGCCCGAGCGGGTCCGTCCGGGCACTCTTCGACCACGGAGGCAGGGGGACGAGGAGGCGCGGCGGACGACGGGCGGACGCCCGGCGATCAGTGGGCGGCGGCGTCCCAGCTCTCGCCGAGGCCGACGCTGACGTCGAGTGGCACCCGGAGGTCGGCTGCGCCGCTCATGCGTCGCCGGACGATCTCGCGGACGTCGTCGACCTCACCCGGTGCGACCTCGACGATGAGTTCGTCGTGCACCTGGAGCAGGACGCGCGAACCCATCTCTCGCTCGTCGAGCTCGGACCGCACGCCGAGCATGGCGATCTTCATGATGTCGGCGGCCGAACCCTGGATCGGCGCGTTCAGCGCGGCCCGCTCGGCGTTCTCGCGGAGGACGCGGTTGGGTGACTTGAGGTCGCCGAACGGCCGACGGCGACCGTAGATGGTCTCGGTGTACCCGTCTTCGCGGGCCTGTTCGACGACGTTCCGGAGGTACTCGCGCACGGCGCCGAACCGCTCGAAGTAGTCCGTCATCAACTGGCGGGCCTCGGCGGTCTCGATGCGGAGCTGCTTCGAGAGGCCGAAGGCGCTCAGGCCGTAGGCCAGGCCGTACGACATGGCCTTGACCTTGGTCCGCATGGCGGAGGTGACGTCGGACGGTTCGACGCCGAAGATGCGGGCACCGACGAACCGGTGGAGGTCTTCGCCCTCGTTGAAGGCCTGGATCAGCCCCTCGTCACCCGAGAGGTGCGCCATGATGCGCATCTCGATCTGCGAGTAGTCGGCCGTGAGCAGGGTCTCGTAGTCGGGACCGTGGACGAACGCCGCACGGATCTCTCGACCGACCGCGGCCTTGATCGGGATGTTCTGGAGGTTCGGGTCGACGGACGAGATCCGCCCGGTGGTCGTGCCCGTCTGGTCGTAGGTCGTGTGGATGCGGGCGTCGTCGGCGATCGACTTCTCGAGCGTCTCGATGATCTGCCTCAGCTTGGTGGCGTCGCGGTGCTTCAGCAGGAGGTCGAGGAAGGGGTGGGGGTGCTTCTCCTGCAGGTCGGCCAACGACGCCGCGTCGGTCGAGTAGCCGGTCTTGGTCGCCCGGGTCTTGGGCATCTCGAGCTGGTCGAACAGCACCTCTTGCAGCTGCTTGGGCGACCCGAGGTTGACCTCGCGGCCGATCTCGGCGAAGGCCGCGGCGGCGAGCTCGCCGGCCTGTTCGCCCAGACGCAGGGACAACGCCTTGAGCGTGTCTCGGTCGGCGGCCACCCCGGTGAGCTCCATGTCGCCGAGGACGGCGACGAGTGGCAGCTCGATCTCGGTCAGGACCCGGCGGGACCCCTCGTCGAGGGCGTCGATCAACGACTCGGACAGCCGTAGGACGTACCAGGCCTCGGAGGCGACGCTGACCTCGTCGTCGGCGGAGACGAGCTGGTTCGGGTCGCCGACCGGAAGCGTCTCGCCGAGCTGCTCGTACACGAGGTCGGAGAGGGAGAACGAGGTGCGACCCGGGCGCAGCAGCCACGCGGCGACACGCGGGTCGCCCACGATCCCGGTCAGTCGGAGCCCGGCCCGGGACAGCGCCTTGTAGGCGCGCTTCGCGTCGTGGACCACCTTGGGCGTCTCGCCGTCGAGCCAGGCCTCGAGGGCGACGTAGTCACCCCGACCCGCCGCCCAGGGCACGTAGGCGGATTCGTCCGACGACGAGATGCCGAGCCCGACGACCCCGTCGGCGCCGTACTCGACCGTCAGGCCGACGGGCTTGTCGGGGTCGGAGGCGTGCTTCTTGAGCCAGAAGGCGAGCTCTTCGTCGATGAGCGTGCGGACGACCGGCAGGCCGGCCGGGGCGGCCGTCACCGGGGCCTCCGACGTGCCACCGGTCGTCGGGTCGGCGGCCTCGGAGAGCGCCAGGACCCGTTCGAGGAGCGTGCGGAACTGCAGTTTGTCGAAGAGCTCGCGGACGGCGTCCTCGTCGATGCCCCGGCGTTCGAGGTCGCCGGGGCCGACGGGCAGCTCGACGTCGGTGACGAGCCGGTTCAGGCGCCGGTTGCGGACGGCGTTCTCTTTCTGCTCGCGGAGCTTCTGACCGACGACGCCCTTGATCTCGTCGGCCCGCGCGATGATCTCGTCGAGGCCGCCGTAGAGGTTGATCCACTTGACCGCGGTCTTCTCGCCGACCTTGTCGATGCCGATCAGGTTGTCGCTCGTCTCGCCGACGAGGGCGGCGACCTCGGGGTACTGGTGAGGCTCGATGCCGTAACGCTCGAAGACCTTGTCGCGGTCGTACCGGGTGAGTTCGCTGACGCCCCGGGCCGAGGGGTAGAGCAGCGTCACGTCGTCGTTGACCATCTGGATGGCGTCACGGTCGCCCGAGACGACCAGCACGCGGAAGCCTTCGTCTCGACCGCGCGTGGCGAGGGTCGCGAGGATGTCGTCGGCCTCGAAGTCCTCTTTCGTGATCGTGGTGATGCCCATGGCGTGGAGGGCCTCTTGAAGCAGCGGGATCTGCCCGACGAACTCGGCCGGCGTCTCGGACCGGGTGCCCTTGTACGCGGGGTACTCGCGGGTGCGGAAAGAGAACCGCGAGATGTCGAAGGCGACGGCGAGGTGCGTCGGTTTCTCGGCCTTGAGCAGGCTGAGCAGCATCGAGATGAAGCCGTGGATCGCGTTGGTGTGCTGGCCTTCGCGGTTGACGAAACTGTCGACCGGCAGGGCGTAGAAAGCCCGGAAAGCGAGGGAATGGCCGTCGATGACCAGGAGGGTAGGCTTCGTGTCGTCCGTCACCACGTCAGCCTAGCGGGCACCCCCGACACCGTCGCCGGGCGCCCCGGTCGCACCCCCGGAGATCCATGAGCCGTCCGTCCGCCGTCCCGAACGACGCCGAGAGGACCGTCTCGTCGGACGCGTCCCTGAGCGAGGCCGCCGTCGAGCTGTTCCGGCGGCGCGGCGTCGGTGCCCTGGCCGAGAAGATGGGCATCGTCATCGACGAGATGAGCGCCGAGCGCGCGGTCGGGCGCATGCCCGTCGAGGGCAACACGCAGCCGGTGGGCATCCTGCACGGCGGGGCGCACGTCGTCCTGGCCGAGACCCTCGGGTCGGTCGCCGCGAACGTCCACGCCGGCGCCGGACGCGTCGCCATGGGCATCGAGCTGAACGCGAGCCACAGCCGGTCCGCCGCCTCGGGGTGGGTCACGGGCACCTGCACCGCCCTGCACCTCGGCTCGACCCTGACGACCCACCAGGTCGTCATGACCGACGACCGCGGCCGCCTGCTGTCGACCGTTCGCATCACCAACTTCTTGACCGACGCCCGCGGCGAGGCGTGACGACGCGAGAAGGCCCGCCCCGATCGTCGGGGCGGGCCTTCTCGTGTCGGGGGCGCTACTTCTTGGCGCTGAGCTGCTCGATGATGGCCTGGGCCACGTCGTGCATCGTGAGACGGCGGTCCATCGACGCCTTCTGGATCCAGCGGAAGGCCTCGGGCTCGGTGAGCCCCATCTTCTCGTTCAGCAGGCCCTTGGCCCGGTCGACGAGCTTGCGGGTCTCGAAGCGCTCGACGAGGTCGGCGACCTCGGCCTCGAGGGTGATGATCTGCGCATACCGCGAGAGGGCGATCTCGATCGCGGGCAACAGGTCGTTCGGGGTGAAGGGCTTGACGACGTAGGCCAGGGCCCCGGCCTCGCTGGCCCGTTCGACCAGCTCTTTCTGACTGAACGCGGTCAGCAGCACGACGGGAGCGATGTGCGCCTTCGACAGCCGCTCGGCCGCGGAGATGCCGTCGAGCTGAGGCATCTTGACGTCCATGATGACGAGGTCGGGACGCAGCTCGGTGGCGAGGGCGACGGCGGTCTCGCCGTCACCGGCCTCGCCCACCACCTCGAAACCGTTGTCGCGGAGGATCTCGACGATGTCGAGGCGGATGAGGGACTCATCTTCGGCCACGACGACGCGACGGGGTGCTGCTGGGGTTGCTTCCTGGTCACTCACGACGTTGAGCCTACGGTATTGTCGACCTGGTTGTTGTGCGCCGGATTGGCGGAATGGCAGACGCGGAGCACTCAAAATGCTCTGTCCGTGAGGGCGTGTGGGTTCGAGTCCCACATCCGGCACCACCACCGCCGAGAACCAGGCCGACGAGACGTGGCTCCCCTTCCCTCGTCAGTGCTCGTTCTTCGTCAGTGCTCGTTCCTCGTCGTCACCGAGCCCGTCCGTCCCGGTGTGTCCGACGTCACCGCAACACGCCGACACGAGTTCTGCTCAGAGGGTGTGCCCGTGAGCATCCGTGCACTAGGCTGGCGTGACTGGTTGTTGTGTTACGCATTTGTATCTCGCGACGTGCCGAAGGCCTCCTCTCACCGAGAGGGGTTCCGACGGTGGCGTCGTTCTCAGAGGGAGCGGACAAAAAGGCACCGCGACGAGCGATCTCGAAATCGAGATCGACAACTCTGATTGAAGGAACAAGAAAAATGGCAACAGGCACCGTTAAGTGGTTCAACTCCGAAAAGGGCTTCGGCTTCATCACCCCCGACGACGGAACCACTGACGTCTTCGCGCACTTCTCCGCGATCGCCGGCGACGGCTACCGCAACCTGGAAGAGAACCAGAAGGTCGAGTTCGACACGGCTCAGGGCAACAAGGGCCTCCAGGCCGAGAACATCCGCGTCATCTGACTCGGTGGCGTCCTCGTGACGCCGTCAGTCGGCGGGTCCGCCCGCCACTGAACCGAAAGCCCCGATCCGCTCACGCGGGTCGGGGCTTTCTCCGTCTCAGGGGCCTCGGGGTGTCGCCGTCACCGGCACGCGCCTTCCGCGTTCACGGAAGCGGGAAGCCGAGGAGGCGCGCCACCGGTTCGTAGTCCCGGCTCGCCGTGCGGTACGCCGACTCCCACTCGGCGATCCGTGCCCCCGCCTCGCGCGGATCGGTGAACCGGTCGTCGTCTCCCCCACCGGCGACCAAGGCCTCTCGGGCTTCTCGGTACCGACTGGTCAGCGTCGACCACAGGACGAGCTCGTCTCCGGTGGAGTCCTCGGGGGCCGCGCGGGCCACGTCCCAGGGCACCTCGACCCTCGGCAGCGGTTCGCCCGACGACGACGCGTGGTGCACGGCGGCGTCACCCGGGGCGTCGCCGTCGCGGAAGATCGTCCGGGTGCCGACGGCGAGCACCGCACCGACCCCCGCGCCGAGGACGAAGACCAGCAACAACGCCCAGAGGCTGTCGACCCGCCACACCGTCGCGGCCACTCCCCCGAGGAACGACCCGCCCACCAGGGCACCGAGACCCGCCCACCGGGCGGAACCCGCGCCTCCTCGGGTCGTCGTCTCGGCCTCGGGGCCGAGGCTCCGCCGCGTCTCGGCGACGCCGTGACCACTCCAGGACGGCACGACGTAGAGACGGGCCTCGAACTCGAAGCACGAGGGATGACGGGCGTCCACGGACATGGCGTGAGCGTACGCCCCGTCGACACGACGAAGCCGGGACGACCCGTGAGGATCGCCCCGGCTTCGCGGGATGCGCCGTGGTGCGTCAGGGCTGCGCGGCGTAGGCCGGGGCGGCCTCGCCGTGGGCGTCGCCGACGCGGTGCACCCGCAGGTCGTTCGTGGACCCCGCGATGCCGGGAGGGGACCCGGCGATCACGATGACCTTGTCGCCGGACTCGGCCAGGTCGTTGCCGAGGAGGACGTCGTCCACCTGGGCGAACATGGCGTCGGTGTGCGTCACCGTCTCGACCAGGTACGACTGCACGCCCCAGCTGATCGCCATGCGCCGACGGATGGCCTCGTTGGGGGTGAAGGCCAGGATCGGGATGGAGTGACGCAGGCGGGACATGCGGCGCACCGAGTCGCCGGACTCCGTGAACACGCAGAGGAACTTCGCCTGGACGAAGTCGGCCACGTCGGCCGCGGCCAGCGTGATGGCGCCGCCCTGGGTGCGGGGGCGGGTGCCCAGCGGGGGGATGCGCTCGAGGCCGTGCTCTTCGGTCGAGGCGACGATGCGGGCCATGGTCTGCACCGTGATGACGGGGTACTCGCCGACGCTCGTCTCGCCCGAGAGCATGACCGCGTCGGTGCCGTCGAGCACCGCGTTCGCGACGTCGGAGGTCTCGGCCCGCGTGGGGATGGGGCTCGAGATCATGGACTCGAGCATCTGGGTCGCCACGATGACGGGCTTGGCCATGCGACGCGAGAGCTCGACCGCGTGCTTCTGGACGATGGGGACGGCCTCGAGGGGCAGCTCGACGCCGAGGTCGCCGCGAGCGACCATGATGCCGTCGAACGCGTCGATGATGGCCTCGAGGTTGTCGACCGCCTGGGGCTTTTCGATCTTCGCGTAGACCGGGACCTTGCGGCCCTCTTCGGCCATGATCTCGTGGACCCGCACGACGTCGTCGGCGTCACGCACGAACGAGAGGGCGATCAGGTCGGCACCGAGCTTCAGGCCCCAGCGCAGGTCGGCTTCGTCTTTGTCGGAGAGCGCGGGCACGTTGACCGCGACGCCGGGCAGGTTGATGCCCTTGTTGTTCGAGACGGTGCCCGCCACGACGACCTCGGTCGTGACGACGGTGCCGTCGGTCTCGAGGACGCGGAGCTTGACGCGGCCGTCGTCGATCAGCAGCGGGTCGCCCGCGGCGACGTCGTTCGGCAGGCCCTTGAAGGTCGTGCCGCAGATCTCTCTCGAGCCCAGGATCTCGTCGGTCGTGATCTTGAACACGTCGCCGACCTCGAGGTCGTGGGGACCGTCGGCGAACTTGCCGAGACGGATCTTCGGACCCTGGAGGTCGACGAGGACCGCGACGGCGCGGCCCGAGTCGGCCGAGGCCTGACGGACGTTCGCGTACACGCCCTCGTGGACGTCGTAGCTGCCGTGGCTGAGGTTCATCCGGGCGACGTCGACGCCGGCGTCGATGATCGCCCGGATGTCGTCGTAGCTCGACGTCGCCGGCCCGAGGGTGGCGACGATCTTTGCGCGTCTCATGTGTTCCGTTCGTGTGGGGGGAATGGTGGTGGGACGACTGCAGACCCGACGACCACCCTATTCCCGTCGGAAGGCCGGATCAGACCGAGAGGGATCGATCGGTGGGCTTCACCGGGAAGGGCAGCACGGTCTCGCCCTCGAGGTAGGCGTCGACCGCCGAGGCCGTCGCCCGGCCCTCGGCGATGGCCCAGACGATCAACGACTGGCCGCGTCCGGCGTCCCCCGTGACGAAGACGCCGGGCTCGCCGGTCTCGTAGGTGGCACCTCGTTCGAGCGACCCCTTGCCGTCGAAGGTGAGGCGCAGTTGCTCTTCGATGGTCTCACGCTCGGGGCCGGTGAAGCCGAGGGCCAGGAGGACGAGGTCGGCGGGGACCTCGCGCTCGGTGCCGGCCTTGGGCACGCGGCGGCCGTCGACGTACTCGGTCTCGGCGACGCGGATCGCCCGCACCTCGCCGACCTCGTTCGTCAGGAACTCGACCGTCGAGGCGAGGTAGACCCGCTCGCCGCCCTCTTCGTGGGCGCTCGACACCTCGAACAGGGTGGGGAACATCGGCCAGGGCTGGGCCTCGGGGCGCTCGTCCGGCGGCTGCTGGCCGATGGCGAGGTTCGTGACCGAGAGGGCGCCCTGACGGTGCGCGGTGCCGATGCAGTCGGCTCCGGTGTCGCCGCCGCCCAGGACGACCACGTGCTTGCCCTCCGCCGTGATCTGGTCGGACACCGTGTCGCCGGCGCCGGCCTTGTTCTGCTGCACCAGGTAGTCCATGGCGAAGTGGATGCCCGAGAGGTCGCGTCCCGGGATGGGCAGGTCACGGGGCACGGTGGCACCCGTCGCCACGACCACGGCGTCGTACCGCGCGCGCAGGTCGTCCCACGCGATGTCGCGCCCGATCTCGACGCGGGCGCGGAAACGGGTCCCCTCGGCCTGCATCTGGGCGATGCGCTGCTCGAGCTGCTTCTTCTCCATCTTGAAGTCGGGGATGCCGTAGCGCAGCAGGCCGCCGATGCGGTCCTCGCGCTCGTAGACCGCGACGGTGTGACCGGCGCGCGTGAGCTGCTGGGCGGCCGCGAGGCCGGCGGGGCCCGACCCGACGACGGCGACGGTCTTGCCCGTCAGTCGCTCGGGCGGGTGCGGGGTGACCCAGCCGTTGGCGAAGGCCTGGTCGATGATCGAGACCTCGACCTGCTTGATGGTGACCGGGGGCTGGTTGATGCCCAGCACGCAGGACGACTCGCACGGTGCGGGGCAGAGGCGACCCGTGAACTCCGGGAAGTTGTTGGTCGCGTGCAGTCGCTCGATGGCCTGACGGCCCTCGCCGCGCCACATGAGGTCGTTCCACTCCGGGATCAGGTTGCCGAGGGGGCACCCCTGGTGGCAGAACGGCACGCCGCAGTCCATGCAGCGGCCGGCCTGGCGTCGGAGCTCGCCGCTCTCCTGCTGCTCGTAGACCTCTTTCCAGTCCATGAGCCGGACCGACACGGGTCGGCGCTTGGGCAGCTCGCGGGACTGCGTCTTCAGGAAGCCTTTGGGGTCAGCCACCGGTCACCTCCAGGATTCTCTTCCATGCTTCGTCGCCATCGGGGTCGAGACCCTCGTCGACGGCCGTCTGCCGGGTGGCGAGGACGGCGGCGTAGTCGCGCGGCAGCACCTTGACGAACTCGGCCACCGTGGCGTCGAGGTCGTCGAGCATCCGCCGGGCCACGGGCGACCCGGTCTCGACGAGGTGCCGCTGCAGCAGGTCGGTCAGGATCTCGACGTCGGCACTGCCGAGGGGGTGCAGTTCGAGCTCGCCGGAGGCCAGGGCCTCGGCGTTGACCCGTTCGGGCTTCAGCCGGTGCACGTAGGCCGTCCCGCCCGACATGCCCGCACCGAGGTTGCGGCCGGTGTCGCCGAGGATGACCGCGAGACCACCGGTCATGTACTCGAGTGCGTGGTCGCCCACGCCCTCGGCGACTGCGCTGGCCCCCGAGTTGCGGACCAGGAACCGCTCCCCCACGATGCCCCGCAGGAACATGCTGCCCTGCGTGGCGCCGTAGCCGATGACGTTGCCGGCGATGACGTTCTCCTCGGCCGCGAAGCCGCTGCCCCGCGGCGGTCGCACGACGACGTTGCCGCCCGAGAGTCCCTTGCCCACGTAGTCGTTGCTGTCGCCCTCGAGCCGGAGCGTGATGCCCGCGGGGAGGAAGGCTCCGAGGGACTGCCCGGCCGACCCCGTGAGGTTCACCTCGATGCTGCCGTCGGGCAGGCCGTGCTCGCCGTGACGCAGGGTCACCTGGTGACCGAGCATCGTGCCGACGGCCCGCTCGGTGTTGCGGATGGGGAGCGTGATCTCGACGTGGCCGCCGTTCTCGAGCACGTCGGCGCTGCGTTCGATGAGCTGGACGTCGAAGTGGTCGTCGAGGCCGTGGTCCTGCGTCGTGAGGTTGCGGCGGGGCTCGTCGTCCGCGAAGGACGGACCGACCAGCACGGGGGCGAGGTCGAGACCCGAGGCCTTCCAGTGGTCGACGGCCCGGTCGACGTCGAGCACGTCGGTCCGGCCGATGGCCTCGTCGAGGCTGCGGAAGCCGAGGGCAGCAAGGTACTCGCGGACCTCTTGGGCGAGGAACTCGAAGAAGTTCACGACGAACTCCGGCTTGCCCGAGAAGCGAGCCCGGAGCTCGGGGTTCTGCGTCGCGACGCCGACGGGGCACGTGTCGAGGTGGCAGACGCGCATCATGATGCAGCCCTCGACGATCAGCGGCGCCGTCGCGAAACCGAACTCTTCTCCACCCAACAGGGCGGCGATGAGCACGTCGCGACCGGTCTTCATCTGCCCGTCGACCTGCACGACCACCCGGTCGCGCATGCCGTTGAGCATCAGCGTCTGCTGCGTCTCGGCCAGGCCGATCTCCCACGGCGTGCCGGCGTGCTTCAGCGAGTTGAGCGGGCTCGCGCCCGTCCCCCCGTCGTGACCGGAGACCAGGACGACGTCGGCCAGCGCCTTGGTGACCCCCGCGGCGACAGCACCGATGCCGGACTGGCTCACGAGCTTGACGTGGACGCGAGCCGCGGGGTTGGCGCGCTTCACGTCGAAGATCAGCTGCTTGAGGTCCTCGATCGAGTAGATGTCGTGGTGCGGCGGCGGCGAGATGAGGCCCACGCCCGCGGTCGCGTGGCGCGTCCGCGCCACCCAGGGGTAGACCTTGGTCGGCGGCAGCTGTCCGCCCTCGCCGGGCTTGGCGCCCTGGGCCATCTTGAGCTGGATGTCGGTGGCGTGGGTCAGGTACATGCTCGTGACGCCGAACCGGCCCGAGGCGACCTGCTTCACGGCGCTGCGACGTTCGGGGTCGAGCAGGCGGTCGACGTCCTCGCCGCCCTCGCCGGTGTTCGACTTGCCGCCCAGCCGGTTCATGGCGATGGCCAGGGTCTCGTGCGCCTCCTGCGAGATCGAGCCGTAGCTCATCGCCCCCGTCGAGAAGCGTTTGACGATCGACTCGATCGGCTCGACCTCGTCGAGCGGCACCGCGGGTCGCGCCCCGTGCTTCAGGCGGAACAACCCGCGGAGCGTCATCAGCTGCTCGGCCTGGTCGTCGACGAGCTTCGTGTACTCGCGGAAGATGTCGTAGCGGCGCGTCCGCGTCGCGTGCTGCAGCCGGAACACCGTGTCGGGGTTGAAGAGGTGCCGGGGGCCCTCACGACGCCACTGGTACTCGCCGCCCGTCGCGAGACGCTCGTGGGCGATGACCGAGCCGTCGCTGGGGTAGGCGCTCGTGTGGCGCTGCTTGTTCTCGGCCGCGATCACGTCGATGCCGACGCCGCCGAGCATCGACGAGGTGCCCGTGAAGTAGGTGTCGACGAACTCCTGGCTCAGGCCGACGGCCTCGAAGGCCTGGGCGGCGGCGTAGCTCGACACCGTCGAGATGCCCATCTTCGACATGATCTTCAGCACGCCCTTGCCGAGGGCCTTGATCAGGTTGTGCACGGCGTCCTCGGGGCTCAGCCCCGTGATCATGCCGGCTCGGACGAGGTTCTCGCAGGTCTCCATCGCCAGGTACGGGTTGACCGCGGACGCGCCGTAGCCGATCAGCGTGGCCACGTGGTGCACCTCGCGGACGTCACCCGCCTCGACGATCAGGCCGACCTTCATGCGGTTCTCGGTGCGGATGAGGTGGTGGTGGACCGCCGCGATCATGAGCAGCGAGGGCACCGGCGCGAAGTCGGCGTTCGAGTCGCGGTCGGAGAGGACGATGAACTCGGCCCCCGCCTCGATGGCGTCGTCCACCTCGTTGCACATGGCAGAGATGCGCTTCTCGAGTGCCCGCGGGCCCTTGTCGGCGCGGTAGAGCCCGCGGATGGTCGACGTCACCCGCGACCCGGGGCTCGGGTCGATGTGCTGGATCTTGGCGAGCTCGTCGTTGTCGATGACCGGGAAGTCGAGGATCACCTGGCGGGCGTGCTCCGGCGTGGCCGCCAACAGGTTGCGCTCGGGGCCGAGGCCCAGCTTGAGCGACGTGACGACCGACTCGCGGATCGAGTCGAGCGGGGGGTTCGTCACCTGGGCGAACTGCTGCGTGAAGTAGTCGAACAGGAGGCGCGGGCGCTCGGACAGGACGGCGATCGGCGTGTCGCTTCCCATGGCGCCGAGGGGCTCCGCGCCCGCCTTGGCCATGGGGGTCAGCAGGATGCGGACTTCTTCTTCGGTGTAGCCGAAGGTGCGCTGACGACGCGTGACCGACGCGGGCGTGTGGACGATGTGCTCGCGCTCGGGCAGTTCGGACAGGTGGATGCGTCCCTCGGCGAGCCACTCCCCGTAGGGGGCTGCCGTCGCGAGGTCACGTTTGATCTCGTCGTCCTCGATGATGCGGCCGGCCTCGGTGTCGACCAGGAACATCTTGCCCGGGCGCAGTCGCCCCTTGCGGACCACCTTGGCAGGGTCGACGTCGATGACGCCGATCTCGCTCGCGAGGACGACGAGGCCGTCGTCGGTCACGAGGTAGCGCCCGGGGCGCAGGCCGTTGCGGTCCAGGGTCGCACCGACGTGCGTCCCGTCCGTGAAGGTGATGGCGGCGGGACCGTCCCACGCCTCCATGAGCATCGAGTGGTACTCGTAGAAGTCGCGCAGGGTCGGGTCGATGTCGACCTGGTTCTCCCACGCCTCGGGCACCATCATCATGACGGCGTGCGGAAGCGACCGGCCGGTGAGGCTCAGCAGCTCGACGACCTCGTCGAACGAGGCCGAGTCGCTCGCCCCGGGGCTGACGATCGGCAGGATGGGCTTCAGGTCGCCGATCAGCTCGCTCTCGAGCTGCGACTGGCGGGCGCGCATCCAGTTGCGGTTGCCGCGGACCGTGTTGATCTCGCCGTTGTGCGCGATCATGCGGAACGGCTGCGCGAGCGGCCACGACGGGAACGTGTTCGTCGAGTAGCGGGAGTGCACGATGGCGAGCTTCGACGCGAAGCGCTCGTCGCTCAGGTCGGGGTAGAACGGCTCGAGCTGCAGGGTGGTGACCATGCCCTTGTAGACCATGGTCCGGCTGCCCAGCGACGTGAAGTAGGCGGAGAGCTTGCGCTCGGCACGCTTCCGCAGCCGGAAGGCCTGGCGGTCGAGTGCGACGCCGGCGAGCGGGACGCCGTCGGCGTCGTGGTTGCGGCTGGCGACGAAGAGCTGCTCGAAGGCGGGCATGGCGTTCCGGGCGAGCGTGCCGAGCTCTTCCGGTCGCACGGGGACCTCGCGCCAGCCGAGGACGTCGAGGTGCTCGAGGTCGGCGATGCGCTCGATGCCGGTCTTCAGCTCGGCGCGCTCCTGGTCGTCGAGGGGCAGGTACGCGATGCCCACGGCGTACTGGCCGGCGGGCGGCAGGTCGAAGTCGACCTCGTGCCGGAAGAACTCGTCGGGCACCTGGCAGAGGATGCCCGCGCCGTCGCCGGTGCCGGCGTCGGAGCCGACGGCGCCGCGGTGCTCGAGGTTGCGGAGGGCCCGCAGGGCGGTGTCGACGATGTCGTGGCCAGGGGTTCCGCGCAGGGTCGCGACCATGGCGAGGCCACAGGCGTCCTTCTCGTTGCGCGGGTCGTAGAGGCCGCTGGCCTCGGGGACCGTGCTGAACTGCTGGTGTGCTGGCGTGAGAGCCATGGAATCCGTCCTCACGAAGAGATCCGACAGGGGGCGGGACGTCGTCGGCCCGAGGTGCTCGACGAGGCCGGGGTCTGTGGTCGGCCCCGACGCGGCGGGATGGGTCGGCTCGTGGCGACCGTGGGCGTGCACGTCGACGCGAGTCGACGACTGCGCTCGATCTTACGAGGCGCAGGTGCGTGGACAGAACCGTGTCGCGGGCGGATCGCCCCCACCGGGATGGGGTGGAGGGGATCAGGCGCCACGACGGTGGGGCGCCGGGCCCGCGGTCGTCGTGGAGTGGACGACCTAGGGACGCGGTGAGCGATCGGTGTTGTCGTCCGATGCGCCGACGGTGACCAACTCGGGTTCGTCGTTCTCCGTGTACGTGTCGTCGGAGTCTACAGCAGACGATCGGTCGCTCGGAGCGCGTCCGGGCACGTACGGCCCGGGCACGGTCCCCGTGTGGCGCCGCGAGGCGATGACGAAGACCACCACTCCCAGGACGATCGCGAAGAAGCTCATCCACACGTTGGTGCGGATGCCGAAGAAGAGCAGGCTGGGGTCCGTGCGGATCGACTCGAACCAGGCACGACCGATGCCGTACCAGACGAGGTAGAACGCGAGCGACTTGCCCCACTGCATGGACGTCTTCTTCTCGATGAGCAGCAGGAGCGCGACCCCGGCGAGCATCCAGACGATCTCGTAGAGGAACGTGGGGTGGAAGAGCGTGCCCTCGGGCAGGCCGGTCGGGTAGGCGGCGTTGGTCGACTCGATCTCGAGCCCCCAGGGCAGGTCGGTGGGCATGCCGAACAGCTCGTGGTTGAACCAGTTGCCGAGTCGACCGAAGGCCTGGGCGACGAGGAGGCCGGGGGCCAGTGCGTCGGCGAACACCGTGAACCTGAGGCCGGTGAAACGGCAGCCGAGCCAGACGCCGACCGCTCCGAGCAGCAGGGCACCGTAGATGGCGAGGCCGCCCTCCCAGACGGCGAAGGCTCGCCACCACTCCTGCCCGGCGAAGTAGTCCCCCGGGTGCGTCACGACGTGGAAGAACCGACCCCCGGCGATGCCGAAGACCACGGCCCAGATCGCCACGTCGATGACGATGCCCTTCTCGGCGCCTCGTCGGTTCAGACGGTGGTTCGTGATGAGCACGGCGGCCACGATGCCGACGAGGATGCAGATGGCGTAGGCGTGGATGCGCAGCGAGCCGGGCAACGAGGCCCCGAAGGTCGAGTTCAACCAGGCGGTGACGTCGAAGTACTGCCACGCGGCCGACGGGCTCGGGATGCTCAGGGGAACGAACACGGTCGGTGTGCCTTTCGGAGGGGTTCGGGACGTCGGTCACCCGACGGGTGACGACTCTAGCGCGAGTGCTCTCGCGCCCGAGGGGTCAGGAGGCGGAGGGAGCCGCACCCGAGGACAGGTCGGCCGACACCTCGGCGAGGCGCTCCACCCCACCGTCGGCCAGGGCACGGACGAAGGCCGAGCCGATGATGGCGCCGTCGGCGTACTCGAGGACCTCGCGCACCTGCTGGGCGGTCGAGATGCCGAGCCCGACGCAGGCGTTCTCGACGCCCACCTCGCGCAGGCGCGCGACGAGGGTGCTCGCCGCCGCGTCGACGTCGGTGCGGGCCCCGGTGATGCCCATGGTCGAGACGGTGTAGACGAAGCCGCGGCTGCTGGCCACGGCCTGCCGGAGGCGCGACTCGCTCGACGAAGGAGCGGCCAGGAACACCCGGTCGAGGTCGGCCGCCACGGCCGCGGCCGTCCAGTCGCCGGCCTCGTCGGGGATGAGGTCGGGGGTGATGAGCCCGGCGCCGCCCGCCGCCGCGAGATCGTCGGCGAAGCGCTGGACGCCGTACTGCGCGACCGGGTTCCAGTAGGTCATCGGGATGACGGGGGCGTCGACCCGGGCCGTGATCTCGCGGATGGCCGTGAAGACGTCGCGGACGCGGAACCCCTCGGCGAGCGAGCGCTGGGTGGCGGCCTGGATGACCGGGCCGTCCATGACCGGGTCCGAGTACGGGATGCCCAGTTCGATGACGTCGATGCCGTTCTCGGCCATGGCGACGGCGGCGTCGATGCTCGTGTCGAGGTCAGGGAACCCGACCGGCAGGTAGCCGACGACGGCACCCGTGCCCGCCTGACGTCGAGCGGCGATGGCCGCGCCGACCTTGCTGGTGCCGGTGGGGGTGTCGGTCGTCACAGCTGCTGGGCTTTCTCGTCGAGGACGCCGAAGTACCGGCTGGCGGTCGAGACGTCTTTGTCGCCACGGCCGCTGAGCGAGACCAGGATCGTCCAGTCGGGGTGCTCTCGGCCGAGCTTGATCGTGCCGGCCAGGGCGTGCGCCGACTCGATCGCCGGCATGATGCCCTCCGTCTGCGAGAGCAGGCGGAACGCCTGCATCGCCTCGTCGTCGGTCACGGGCTGGTACTCGGCGCGGTGGGTCTCGGCCAACCACGCGTGCTCGGGGCCGACGCTCGGGTAGTCGAGCCCGGCCGAGATCGAGTGGCTCTCGAGGGTCTGACCGTCTTCGTCTTGCATGAGGTACGAGCGGGTGCCCTGCAGGTTGCCGATGCGCCCCAGGGTGATCGAGGCCGCGTGGCGGCCCGTCTCGACCCCGTCACCGCCGGCCTCGAAGCCGAAGAGCCGCACCGAGGGGTCGTCGAGGAACGCGTGGAAGATGCCCATGGCGTTCGAGCCGCCGCCGACGCACGCGGTGACGGCGTCGGGCAGCGAACCCGTCAGGTCGAGGACCTGCTGACGGGCCTCTTCGCCGATGATCTTGTGGAAGTCGCGCACCATGGCCGGGAAGGGGTGCGGGCCGGCGACGGTGCCGAGGACGTAGTGGGTCGTGTCGACGCTCGCCACCCAGTCGCGCATGGCGTCGTTGATCGCGTCCTTGAGGGTGCGCGACCCGGTCGTGACGGAGACGACCTCGGCTCCGAGCAGGCGCATGCGGGCCACGTTGAGGGCCTGGCGCTCGGTGTCGACCTGCCCCATGTAGACGACGCACTCCATGCCGAAGAGGGCCGCGGCCGTGGCCGTGGCGACGCCGTGCTGGCCGGCGCCCGTCTCGGCGATCAGTCGCGTCTTGCCGAGCTTGCGGGCCAGGAGGGCCTGACCCAGCACGTTGTTGATCTTGTGGGACCCCGTGTGGTTCAGGTCCTCTCGCTTGAGGATGACGCGAGCCCCGCCCGCGTGCTGCGCGAAGCGCGGCACCTCGGTGATGATCGAGGGGCGGCCCGTGTACGTGGCGTGCAGGGCGGTCAGCTCGGCGGCGAACTCGGGGTCGACGGCCGCGGCCTTGTAGGCGGCGTCGAGCTCGTCGAGCGCGGCCACGAGGGACTCGGGCACGAAGCGCCCTCCGAACGAGCCGAAGTAGGGGCCCGTCTCGTCGCGTAGTGCCATGGTCAGACCTCCAGGAAGCGGGTGATGGCGTCGGCGGGGTCGCCGTGCGTGACGAGGGCCTCGCCCACGAGCACGACGTCGGCTCCGGCGCGCCGGTAGTGGGCGACGTCGTCGGGAGACAGGACGGCCGACTCGGCGACGCGCGTGACCCCGGACGGGATCGACCCGGACAGTCGCCCGAACAGGTCGGGGTCGAGCTCGAAGGTGGTGAGGTCGCGGGCGTTGACCCCGAGGACCGTGGCGCCGGCGTCGAGACCACGGGACACCTCGTCGGCCGAGTGGGTCTCGATGAGGGCGGTCATTCCGAGCTGTCGCACCAGGTCGTGCAGTTCGACGAGCACGCGTTGTTCGAGCCCGGCGACGATCAGCAGGACGAGGTCGGCTCCGGCCGCCCGGGCCTCGAAGACTTGGTACGGGTCGGCGATGAAGTCCTTGCGGAGCACGGGCACGTCGACTGCGGCCCGGACGGCCTCGAGGTCGGCGAGGGACCCCTTGAACTTGCGACCCTCGGTGAGGACGCTGATGGCGCTCGCCCCGCCCGTGGCGTACGAGACCGCGAGCGAGGCCGGGTCGGCGATGGCCGAGAGGTGGCCCCGCGAGGGGCTCGCCCGCTTGACCTCGGCGATGACCTTGACCCGGTCGGCCGGGCTGAGGGCGGCCCGGGCGTCGAGCGCGGCCGGGCGCGACAGGGCGGCCGCCTCGACGGCGGCGAACGGGAGGGCTTCGCGGCGTGCCTGGGCGTCGGCCACGGCACCCGCGTACAGGTCGTCGAGCACCTAGTTGTGGGCCTTCGGCACGTAGCGGTGACCGCCGACGCCGTAGCCGACGCGCTTGAGCACGAGACCCACGAGCAGACCCACGACGACGAGGCCGGCCGAGGCCCAGACGATCCAGGGGACGTCGAGGAAGAACGCGAGGGTGCCGATGGCGAAGCCGACCAGCATGATGACCACGGCGGCCCACGCCGCCGGTGAGTTGCCGTGACCGAGGTCGTCGGCCGACTCGGCGTCGTGGCCCTTCGAGCCGGAGTCGACCTTCGCCGGGGCGTTCTTCAGGGGCGCGTCGCCACCGGAGGGGGTGCTCGTCGTGTTCGTGCTCACAGTGCTCCTTGGATCAGGTCGGTACGAGGGCCGAGTCTACCGGGTGCCGCCCTCGTCGGTCGGACCCGACCCGCACTCGTCGGAACGGGGCTCGTCGTCGGTCGGATCGTCCCCTCCGGACAGGGAGTCCCAGGCGGCGGCGGGGTCGGCCGCGGGGTCGGCTGCGACGAGCCGGGTCGCCGAGTACTTGCGCGTCGCCTCGGGCCACGCGCCCGACAGCACGACGGTGGCGAGCCCGAGCAGTGCGGCCAGCACGCCGGCCACGAGTCCGAGCCAGGGCCAGGCCGTGGGCTCGACCGACGAGACGATGGCCCGGATCGAGTCCGTGCCGTCGACGCCCGTCGCGGTGGTCACCGCACTGCCGGAGGCGCGCACGGGGTCGGCCACAGCGGTCGCCGTCGTCACGATCACGCTCGCGCCCAGGGCCACCTGCAGCAGGCCCAGCACGACGCGGAACACCCGACCGGCGATGGTGAGGGCGCCGAACAGGGCGAGGCTGGCCAGTGCCAGGGCCGACAACGGGGCACCGGCCACGTCGCCCGCGACGTCGAGGGGCAGGTCTCCGCCCTGGGGCGAGGCGACGACGACGTGGAACCAGTCCTGGGTCCACGACAGCAGGGCGAGCCCGGCCAGCACGATGCCCAGCAGGATCGTCGCCAGCTTCAGGCGGCGCGCGGTCATCAGCGCAGCCTCGACATTGCGTTGGCGACCGCGACGGCACGCAACGGGGCCGCGGCCTTGTTGCGCGCCTCCTGGTTCTCGGCGACGGGGTCGCTGTCGGCGACGAGTCCGGCGCCCGCCTGGACCCGGGCGACGCCGTCCTGCAGCAGGACCGTGCGGATCGCGATGGCGACGTCGGCGGAGCCCGCGAAGTCGAAGTAGCCCACGACTCCCCCGTAGACCCCGCGCTGGGCGGGCTCGAGCTCGTCGATGATCTCGAGCGCCCGGGGCTTGGGCGCACCCGACAGGGTGCCCGCGGGGAAGGTGGCCCGGAAGGCGTCGATGGCGTCCCGGCCGGGCGCGAGGTCGCCCTCGACGCTCGAGACCAGGTGCATGATGTGGCTGAAGCGTTCGACCTGCATGAACTCAGTCACCTCGACCGTGCCCGGCGTGCAGACCTTGAGCAGGTCGTTGCGGGCGAGGTCGACGAGCATGAGGTGCTCGGCGCGTTCCTTCTCGTCGGACGCCAGCTCGTCGGCGAGGTGCTGGTCCTCGTCGGGCGTGGCGCCGCGGGGCTTCGAGCCGGCGATGGGGTGCGTGTAGGCCCGGCGTCCGTCGACCTTGACGAGGGCCTCGGGCGACGAGCCCACGATCGTGTACGGGCGCCCCGCGACGTCGTCGAGCGTCACCAGGTACATGTACGGGCTCGGGTTCAGCGTGCGCAGCACGCGGTAGACGTCGAGCGGCTCGGCCGTCACCTCGTGGTCGAAGCGCTGCGAGACGACGACCTGGAACACGTCGCCGTCGTGGATGTACCGTTTCGACCGCTCGATGGCGTGCGCGTACTCGACGTCGGTGGTCCGTCGGGTGGGCGTCGCCTCGATCGTCAGGTCGACGTCGGCGAGGAACGTCTCGCTCGGCGCGGCCAGGCGGGACTGGAGGTCGTCGAGCCGGGACTGCGCGTCGGCCCACAGCACGTCGGGATCGTCGGTGCCGTCGTTCAGGGCGGTCGCGACGAGCAGGACCGCCCCCGTCCGGTGGTCGAGGGCCACGAGCTCGGACACGAAGCTGAGCGCCTGCGACGGGACGGTGAACTCGGCCGGGGGCACGTCGGGCAGGTGCTCGAGCTCGCGGACGGCCTCCCAGCCGATGAAGCCGACCAGGCCTCCGGTGAGGGGAGGCATGCCGTCGATGCGCGGGGTCGCCCACCGCTGGTGGAGCGCCGACAGCACCTCGAGGGGACGACCGGAGGCGTCGCCGAGGGCCCGGTCGCGGTCGATGCCGTAGTCGATCCACCGGGCCTCGCCGTCGTCGGTCGTCAGCACGCCGAACGACGAGACGCCCACGAACGACCACCGGGACCAGATGCCGCCCTGGGCCGCCGACTCGAGCAGGAAGCTGCCCGGGCGTCCGTCGGCGAGCTTGCGGTACACGCCGACCGGCGTCTCGCCGTCGGCGAAGAGGTCTCGGACGACCGGGACGACCCGGTGCCCGGCCAGTCGTTCGTCGAACTGCGCGCGGGTCGTCGAGGAGCGGATCGGGGCGTCAGGCACGAGGGCCTCCGGACGGGTCGGTGGTGCCGGACGACGGGGACGAGGAGGCGGTGGCCGGTTCGAGCGGGTCGACCTCGAAGCACGAGTGGGCACCGGTGTGGCAGGCGGCGCCGATCTGCTCGACCGTGACGAGCAGCACGTCGTCGTCGCAGTCGAGGGCCGCGGCCCGGACGAACTGTGCGTGGCCGGACGTGTCGCCCTTCCGCCAGTACTCCTGCCGAGACCGCGACCAGAAGGTGACCCGCCCCTCGGTCAGCGTGCGTCGCAGTGCCTCGGCGTCCATCCAGCCCATCATGAGGACGTCTTTCGTGCCCTCTTGCTGGATGATCGCGGGCAGCAGGCCCGACGCGTCGAACCGGGCCCTGGCGACGACGGGCTCGACCGTCTCGCGCGTCAGCTGGTCGGTCATGGTGTGCTCCTCGGTGCGGTGCGGTGCGGTGCGGTGCGGTGCGGTGCGGTGGGTCGGTTCCGTGACGTGGTCTGGCGGGTGACGTGACGGGGCGGGTGACGTCGGCCCGGCTCAGCGGACGACGGCGCCCGACCGGGCCAGTTCGTCCTTGACCTGGCCGACCGTCAGCTCGCCGTTGTGGAAGACCGAGGCCGCGAGCACCGCGTCGGCGCCCGCCTCGATGGCGGGGGCGAAGTGCTCGAGCCGACCCGCGCCTCCGGACGCGACGACCGGCACGCGGCTGAGCTCGCGCATCGCCCGGACGAGTTCGAGGTCGAAGCCCTGCTTGGTGCCGTCGGCGTCGATCGAGTTGACCAGCAGCTCGCCGGCGCCACGCTCGATGGCCTCGCGGGCCCAGTCGAGCGCGTCGAGGGTCGTCTCGGTGCGACCGCCGTGGGTCGTGACGGCGAAGCCGGAGGCGGTGCCGGCCGAGCGCTTCACGTCGAGGGAGAGCACCACGGCCTGGGCGCCGAACCGGTCGGCGATCTCGCCGATGAGGTCGGGTCGCGCGATCGCGGCGCTGTTGACGCCGATCTTGTCGGCACCGGCCGCCTGCAGCCGGGCGACGTCGTCGGTGGTGCGCACCCCTCCGCCCACCGTCAGGGGGATGAACACCTGTTCGGCCGTCGCGCGGACGACGTCGTAGGTGGTCGATCGCTCGTCGACCGTGGCCGTCACGTCGAGGAAGGTGATCTCGTCGGCGCCCTGCTCGTAGTAGGTGCGGGCCAGCTCGACCGGGTCGCCCGCGTCGCGCAGGTCGAGGAAGTTGACGCCCTTCACCACGCGGCCGGCCGCCACGTCGAGGCACGGGATGACCCGGACGGCCAGGGTCGCGTCGGCGGCGGCACCGGTGGCGGGCACGGCTAGAGCCTCGCGGCGTGGATCGGGCTGACGAGGATGGCCCGGGCGCCGAGGTCGTAGAGGGCGTCCATCACCTGGTTCGTGTCGGCCCGCGGCACCATGACGCGCACGGCGGCCCAGTCGCGGTCGTGCAACGGCGAGACGGTCGGGGACTCCATGCCGCCCGCGACGGCCGTGGCGGCGTCGAGCTTGTCGACGGGAACGTCGTAGTCCATCAGCACGTACTGCCGGGCGACGAGGACGCCCTGGAGGCGCCGGTGCAGCACCGAGAGCCCGTCGACGTCGGCGTCGGACGAGATGAGCACGGCGGTCGACTCGAGGATGACCGGGCCGAAGATCTCGAGCCCCGCGGCCCGCAGGGTGGCTCCGGTCGACACGACGTCGGCCACGGCGTCGGCGACGCCCAGCTGCACGGCGCTCTCGACGGCGCCGTCGAGGGGCACCAACGTCGCGGTGACGCCGTGGCCCTCGAGGAACGTGCCGACGAGACCGGCGTAGCTCGTCGCGACCCGCGTGCCCTGCAGCTGACGGAGGTCGGCGAAGCGCCCGGGAGGGCCGGCGAAGCGGAAGGTCGAGCCGCCGAAGTCGAGGGGGGCGACCTCGTGGGCGGGCGAGTGCGAGTCGAGTAGCAGGTCGCGGCCCGTGATGCCGACGTCGAGCGCGCCCGAGCCGACGTAGGTCGCGATGTCGCGGGGGCGGAGGTAGAAGAACTCGACGCCGTTGCGGGGGTCTTCGACGTGGAGGGTCTTGGGGTCTCGGCGACCGGTGTAGCCCGCCTCGGCGAGCATGGCGGAGGCGGTCTCGCTGAGCGAGCCCTTGTTGGGCACTGCGACGCGGAGCATGGGGTTCTCTGTCTGCTGGGGGGCCGCGCGGGCGGCGTGACGAACGGGGGTGACGGAGGCCGGCTCAGAGATGTCGGTAGACGTCGGCCGGGGTGATGCCCTTGGCGATCATCATGACCTGCAGGTGGTAGAGCAGCTGGGAGATCTCTTCGGCGGTCGCGACGTCGCCCTCGTACTCGGCGGCCATCCAGACCTCGGCGGCCTCTTCGACGATCTTCTTGCCGATCTGGTGCACGCCGGCGTCGAGCTCGGCCACGGTGCCCGAACCCTCGGGCCGGTCGCGGGCCTTGTCGCTGAGCTCGGAGTACAGGTCGTCGAAGGATTTCACGACGTCAAGGCTACCGTCGCGGCGGCGGCCCGGAGTGCAGCGATGTTCTCGGCGGGCGACCCGCCGTAGACCGCCGACCCCGCCACGACCGTGTCGGCACCGTTCTCGACCGCGGTGACGATCGTCTCGGTGGTGATGCCGCCGTCGACCTCGAGCCACACGTCGAGGCCCGAGGCGAGGACGGCGTCGCGCGCACGGGAGAGCTTGGCCATCGTCTCGGGCATGAAGGACTGCCCGCCGAAACCGGGCTCGACGGTCATGACGAGGATCATGTCGTACGCGTCGAGCGACTGCAGGTAGGGCTCGAGGTCGGTGCCCGGCTTGACGGCGACGGAGGCGCGGGCCCCGTTGCTGCGGATCGCGCGGGCCGTCGCGACGGGGTCCACAGCGGCCTCGGCCGAGAACGTCACCGAGAACGCACCCGTCTCGGCGTACCGCGGCGCCCAGCGGTCGGCGTCGTCGATCATCAGGTGCAGGTCGAGCGGCACGGGGCTGACCTCGCCCAGGCGCTGCACGACCGGCAGGCCGAGGGTCAGGTTCGGGACGAAGTGGCCGTCCATGACGTCGACGTGGACCAGGTCGGCGTCGGCGATGCGCTGGAGGTCGCGCTCGAGGTTGGCGAAGTCGGCCGAGAGGATGCTGGGGCTGATGCGGATCGACACGGGACGAGCCTACCGTCCGGCGCGACGCTCGATCAGGGCGACGAACATGGCGTCCGTGCCGTGCCGGTGGGGCCAGAGCTGCACGAACGGTGCCGACGCCAGGTCGACCTCTCGACCGGTGATGCGCTCGACTCCGGCCGTCGCGTCGAGCAGCGTCAGGTCGTCCTCGCGGCCGCGCAGGCCCGTCTCGACCACGCCGCGCGTCTCGGCGGTGTGCGGCGAGCAGGTGACGTAGGCGAGGACTCCCCCGGGGGCGAGCGCGTCGAGGGCGCTGGCGAACAGTCGCGACTGCAGGGCCGTGAGCTGACCGACGTCGGCCGGCTGCTTGCGCCACCGGGCCTCCGGTCGCCGCCGCAGGGCACCCAGGCCGGTGCACGGAGCGTCGAGCAGGATGCGGTCGAACCCGCCGGGTCGGTCGACGCCGAACCGCGTCGCGTCGCCCTCGAGCACCTCGACGTCGCCGGGGACCGCCTCGAGGGCCTGCCGGACGAGACCCGCCCGGGCGGGGACGAGCTCGTTGGCGACGAGGTGGGCACCGGCGCGGGCGGCCTCGGCACCCAGCAGGGCGGCCTTGCCGCCGGGGCCGGCGCACATGTCGAGCCAGCGCTCGCCCGGCCCGGCGGGCCGGTGGCGGCTGAGCAGCAGCGCGGCGAGTTGCGACCCTTCGTCCTGCACGCGGGCGCGGCCCTCGCGGACCGCCGCCAGCTGGGCGGGGTCTCCCCCGCCGCTCGTCGCGGCGAGCGGCGACAGGCGTCCGCTCGGGGACCCGAGCTCGGACACCTCGGCGAGTCCCGGCAGGGCCACGAGGCTGACCTTGGGGGCGTCGTTGTCGGCCGAGAGCAGGTCGACGAGTTCGCTCTCGCGCCCCTCGGCGGCGAGCGACCGGCGGAAGGCCCTCACCACCCACGCGGGGTGCGACCACTCGGCCGCGAGACGGTCGTCGTCACCGGTCGTCCCGGCCAGCACGCGCTCGCGCCACTCGTCGGGCGTCGACCGCGAGATGGTCCGGAGGACGCCGTTGACGAAGCCCGTGCCCGAGCGGCTGCCCACCTGTCGGGCCAGCTCGACGCTCTCGTCGACGGCCGCGTGGACGGCCACGCGCGTCGAGAGCAGCTGGTGCGTGCCGAGTCGCAGGACGTCGAGGAGGGCGGGGTCGATGGCGTCGGTGGCCCGACGCGCGGCCAGGGCGATGACACGGTCGTAGTAGCCCCGGAGGCGCAGGGTGCCGTACGTGAGTTCGGTCGCCAACCCGGCGTCCTGCGCCCCGAGGCGTGCCCGGACGATGCGCTGCGGCAACAGCAGGTTGGCGTACGCGTCGTCGTTCTCGACGGCCCGCAGGACGTCGAGGGCGACCTGGCGGGCGGGCTGGACTCGGCTCATGGGGTGCTCTTCGTGTCGGTGTCGGTGTCGGTGTCGGTCTCGGTGTTCGTGTCGGTCTCACCGGGCGTGGTGGGGAGGGTCACACGGCGGTCCGTCGTGTCGGGCAGGCCACGCCACCAGTCGGCCGCCGACATCTCCCTCTTGCCGGCGGGCTGGACGCGGACGAGCTCGACGGGTGAGGAGGCGGTGCCCAGCAGCAGACGGCGGCCCCGGGACTCGAGGCGACCGGCCTCGAGGGGCGACTCGTCCATGGGCGTGACCCGCGCCTCCGTGACCTTGAGGCTCGTGCCGTCGAGGTCGACGCGGGCGCCGGGTTCGGGGGTGACCCCGCGGAAGCGGTCGATCAGCTCGGCCGCGGGCCTGGTGGCGTCGAGGTCCCCGTCGGCGAGGGTGAGTTTCGGGGCGAGCGTGACGTCGCCGGACTGCGGGGTCGCCCGGGCCGTGCCGTCGGCGAGGCGGTCGACCACCCCGCCGAGCAGGTCGGCGCCCGAGCGCGCCAGCTCGTCGAGCAGGTCGCCGGCGGTCTCGGTGCCGTCGAGCGGCCGTGTGAGGGTGTCGTAGAGGTCACCGGCGTCGAGTTCGGGGACGAGCCGGAACACGGCCGCCCCGGTCACCTGGTCGCCCGCCATGAGCGACCGCTGGACGGGGGCCGCGCCTCGCCAGGCCGGCAGCAACGAGAAGTGCAGGTTGATCCAGCCGAGCCGGGGCATGCCGAGCAGGGGTTCGCGCAACAGGGCCCCGTAGGCCACCACGACGCCGAGGTCGGGTTCGAGGGCGGTCAGCTCGGCCGTGACCTCGGGGGTGAGACGACGCGCCTTGACGACGGGCAGGCCCAGGCGGTCCGCCTCGAGGGCGACGGGGGTGGGCGTGAGGACGCGTCTGCGGCCCTGCGGGGTGTCGTCGCGGGTCAGCACCGCGACGATCTCGTGGGGGCCCGCGGCGAGGGCGGTGAGCGAGGGCACGGCAGCCGACGGGCTGCCGGCGAAGACGAGGCGCATGGGGTTCCTGGCGGGTCAGTCGGCGAACGGCTCGACGTCGTCGAACCGCACTCTGAGTGTAGGGACGGCTCTCGTGCGCTTCTGACCGAGGGCCTTGCGGCGGTCGGTCGCCGCGCGGATCACCTGCGACCGGAGGGCGAGGGCCACGTCGTGGCCCCGGGAGTAGTCGAAGCGGACGATGGCCCGGACGCCCGTGGCCTCGACGTCGACGGGGCCGAGGGTCTCGGCCCGGACCTCGTCGGGCAGGTCGTCGAGGGCCCGGGCGACGGTCTCGACGGTGCCGGTCACGGTCGCCACCCGGACGGCGGGCGGGAACCGCAGTATCCGACGGTCGGCGAGCTCGGCCGAGACGAAGCGCGCGAGCTCCCAGGTGGCGAGGGCCGAGGCGATGGCCCCACCCACGCCGACCAGGACGACCGGCGCACGCCGGGCGGCCAGGGCCGTCGCGTTGGCCCACCAGCGCAGGCAGTCCTCGGCGACGCGGAGGCTCTCGCGGGCGAGCATGCGTTCACCGTCGAGCAGCAGGACGGCGCGGTAGCCACCGGGTGCCACCGGCTCGGCGCCCCGCGTGGCGACCACGATGGCCGGGGCGTCGTCGACGTGGGTCAGGGCCCGGGCACCGTCCGAAACGATGACCCGCACCCCGGGGAAAGCCTTGCCGAGCTCGTCCGCCGTGCGGGAGGCGCCGGTTCCGACGGCGCGCATGCGCGTGCCCTCACAGGTGCGGCAGTGCCAGGAGACGGCCAGCGCACCGCACCAGGCGCAGGCGGGGGTGGCCCCGCGTTCGCGCTGCTGCAGGGGGCCGTTGCACCGCAGGCAGCGGGCCGTGTCGCCGCAGTCCACGCAGGCGAGGCGCGGTGAGTAGCCCGGCGAGGCGACCTGGATGAGGACCGGCCCGTGCTCGACCGCGGCCCTCGCCTGGGCGTAGGCGGACGACGGGATGCGGGCCTGCGCGGCGAAGCCGTCGGACGCCGCCTGACGGACGGTGGGCACGACGCGGGGCTGGTAGCGCGGATCGGGACGCACCTCGGCGAGGAACCCGATCTCGACCAGCCGCTGCACGTCGGTGCTGCGCGAGTGACCGAGGAACACCAGCGCGGTCTCTTGCTGGGCCTGCCGCAGGAGCGCCGTGTCGCGGGCGTGCACGTAGGGCGCCAGCGGCTCGCCGAACGACGGGTCGCCGTCGTCGAACACCACCACGAGCCCGAGGCGCGCCGAGGGCGCGAGCAGCACCGACCGGTTGCCGACCACGACGACGGGCTCGTGGCCCCGGGCTCGGAGCAGCGCCCGGTAGCGGTCGGCGTTGGACTGCCGGGAGTCGAGGCGGACGACGCGGTCGGGCGGGAGGACGGCGGCGAGGGCCTGCAGGACGTGCTCTTCGTCGCGGTAGTCGGGGACGGCGACGATGGCGTTGTCGCCCGCGTCGAGTGCGACGGCGGCGAGCTGGGCGGTGGTCAGCGCCCAGTGCCCGACCCACGAGCCGTCGGGCAGCTCGACGAGGAGGGGCACGGCGTCGACCGCGGCCCGGCCGCGGGCCGTGACGAGGCCCACGAGGTCGGTCGACCGGTAGCCCACGACCCCTGGTGAGGCCTCGGCCTCGGCCCCGGCCTCGTCGGCGGAGGGGGCCGGTGCCGCGTCGGGGGGTGTGGCCGTGGCGGCGAGGTGGGCCTTCTCGACCCGGACCTGCCGGGGCGGCACGGCCAGTCGGACCACGTCGCTGGCGGAACCGCCGGCCCGGTCGGCCACGGCCCGTGCGAGTCGCCACACCTCGGGCGCCAGGACCGAGACGGTCGACACGACGTCGTCGATCTCGCTCAGGTCACCGGCGTGTTCGGAGGACGAGGCGACCTCGACCACGAACCCGTCGGCGATGCGACCCGCCGAGCGGAGCGGCACCCTGACGCGGATGCCCGGCGACACCTGCTCACGGAGCCGCTCGGGGACGGCGTAGTCGAACAACCGGTCGAGCTGCGGCAGGGGCGACTCGACCATCACCCGGACGACGCGCGGGCCGCCTTCGACGGGCGTGTCGGCGACCGCCGGCACGCTCAGAGCCCGGCGGCGGCCCGGAGGGCGTCGACGCGGTCGAGCGCCTCCCAGGTGAAGTCGGGCAGGTCGCGACCGAAGTGGCCGTAGGTCGACGTGGCGGCGTAGATCGGCCGCAGGAGGTCGAGGTCGCGGATGATCGCGGCCGGGCGGAGGTCGAAGACAGAGTTGATCGCGGCCGTGATGACGTCGTCGCCCACGTGGCCGGTGCCGAAGGTCTCGACGTACAGGCCGACGGGGGCCGCGCGGCCGATCGCGTAGGCCACCTGCAGTTCGAGGCGGTCGGCGAGGCCGGCGGCGACCGCGTTCTTCGCGACCCACCGCATGGCGTAGGCGGCCGACCGGTCGACCTTCGAGGGGTCCTTGCCCGAGAAGGCCCCGCCGCCGTGCCGGCTCGCGCCGCCGTAGGTGTCGACGATGATCTTGCGGCCGGTGAGGCCGGCGTCGCCCTGCGGGCCGCCGATCTCGAAGCGACCCGTCGGGTTGATGATGAATCGGGTGTCGGCCGACGACAGGCCCGCCTCGTCGAGGACGGGCCGGATGACGTGCTCGACGACGTCGGACTCGAGCTGCTCGCTCGAGACGTCGGGAGAGTGCTGCGTGGACAGCACGACGGTGTCGACGGTCTTCGGGACGACGCCGTCGTAGCCCACCGTGACCTGGGTCTTGCCGTCGGGCCGGAGGTAGTCGAGGGTGCCCGACTTGCGCACGGCCGCGAGGCGTTCGGCCAACCGATGGGCGAGCCAGACCGGCAGGGGCATGAACTGGGGCGTCTCGTTGGTGGCGTAGCCGAACATGATGCCCTGGTCGCCGGCACCCTGACGGTTCAGCAGGTCGTCGTCACCGCCGCGCGCCTCGAGGGCCGTGTCGACGCCCTGGGCGATGTCGGGAGACTGCGACCCGATCGAGACCTCGACGCCGCAGGTGCGACCGTCGAAGCTCACGGCCGACGAGTCGTAGCCGATGCCCACGATGAGGTCGCGCACGATCGTGGGGATGTCGACGTAGCCCTTGGTGGTGACCTCGCCGGCGACGTGCACCAGCCCCGTGGTGACCATCGTCTCGACCGCGACCCGACTGGCGGGGTCGACGGCGAGCAACGCGTCGAGGATGCCGTCCGAGATCTGGTCGCAGATCTTGTCGGGGTGGCCCTCGGTGACCGACTCGGACGTGAACAGTCGCAGGGAGGTCGGTGCGGTCGTGGTGGTGTCGGTCGTCGTGTCGGTCAGGGTCACGGTGTTCCTCTGGGTGTCGTGCGGGGGTGCGGACGCGATGAGGCCCCGCGGGATGGACTCCCGGGGGCCTCGTCAGATGATAGGACCGACCACCGTCACGGGGCTGGTCGTGTCGTCGCGCTACTCGGCGGGAGCGGCGAGCGGCTTCACCTCGAGCTTGTCCTCGTTGATCTCGTGCATGGCGACCGAGAGCGGCTTGTCGTCGATCGAGCTGTCGACCAGGGGGCCGACGTTGTCGAACAGGCTGCCCTCGTGCAGGTCGGCGTAGTAGTCGTTGATCTGACGGGCGCGCTTCGAGGCGAAGATGACGAGCGCGTACTTCGACTCGACCTTCGACAGCAGCTCGTCGATGGGGGGATCGATGATGCCCTGGTTCTTGTCGGCCATTGGTTGCTCCTCGTGTCGATGGGGGTGGGTGCCGGCACCGCTCGGGACGAGCGTGGGCATCGAGATCGGGGCGCGGGTCACGCGCGGGTGCGGCCCGGTTCGGGCGCAGTCATCAATTCTACGACCTCGCGGGCCGCTTCGGCCACGTCGTGGTTCACGACACGCGCGTCGAACTCGTCCTGGGCGGCCAGCTCGACCTTCGCGGTCTCGAGACGGCGCTGCTGCTCAGAGGCGTCCTCGGTGCCGCGACCGACAAGGCGACGGACGAGTTCGTCCCAGGTCGGGGGCAGCAGGAAGACCAGCACCGCCTCGGGCATCGCGGCGCGGACGAGCCGGGCGCCCTGCAGGTCGATCTCGAGCAGGACGCTGCGGCCCTCGGTCAGGGCGGCGTCCAGAGGGGGCCGAGGGGTGCCGTAGCGGTACGAGTTGTGGACGGTCGCGTACTCGAGCAGCTCGCGGTCGCGGATCATCCGGTCGAACTCGGCGTCGTCGACGAAGTAGTAGTGGACGCCGTCCACCTCGCCCGGTCGCGGTGCGCGCGTCGTGGCGGAGACGCTCAGGTGCACGTCGGGATAGTTCTCGCGGATGTAGGTCGAGACCGTGCCCTTGCCCACGGCCGTGGGGCCGGCGAGCACGACGAGCCGGGACCGGAGGCGCCCCTTGGCCTCGCGGGCGGCCAGCCAGTCCCCGAGGATGCGCCGTTGGCGGACGCCGAGCCCACCGACGCGCTTCGATTCGGCGATGCCGAGCTCGGTCATGATGCGGGCGACCCGGGTGGGTCCGATGCCCGGGATGCTCGTGAGCAGCTCGCGGACCCGCAGCGAGCCCTCGGGGCTCGTGGGCTCACCCGCCCACGCCGTCTCGGCGACGTCGAGGGCGCTCCGGCTGCGCGAGGCGACGGCGTTCTTGACCGTCGCACGCCCGCGCCGAGCGGCCACGGCGGCCCGGGCCGCGGCGGCCCGGTCGACCGGAGGCGGCGTCAGGCGAGGCACGAGCGCACCTGGTCGGCGTCGCGACGGACGGCCTCGGCGAACCCGACGGGACCCGCCGAGAGGAGTGCCCGCGAGGCGGAGACGAGCACGGCCCCCGCCGCAGCACCGAACAGGCGGGGCAGGTCGGCGTACGAAGCGCCCTGGTGCCCGAACCCCGGGGCGAGGACGGGCGTCGTCGTCAGCCGGGCGGCGTCGATGCCGTAGTCGTCGAGGTCGACGGTGGCGCCGAGCACGAGGCCGACGCTGCCGAAGGGGGCGTCGCCCGCCGTCTGGTTGTCATGGAGCACGTCGTCGACGATACCGCTCGCGACGGTGCCCTCCGCGCCGTGGTCGTCGGTGCGGACGGCCGTCTGCGTGGTCAGCGCCTCGACGTTCGACGTCGCGGCCAGGACGAAGACGCCGGCGTCGGCGGCGCGTGCGCGGCCCACCAACCCGGCCATGGAGCCGAAGCCCAGGTAGGGCGACACGGTGAGCGCGTCGACCCGCAAGGGCGACGACCGGTCGAACCACGCCTCGCCGTAGGCGTCCATGGTCGTGCCGATGTCACCGCGCTTGGCGTCGCCGATCTGCAGCAGTCCACGGTCGCGGCCCGCGGCGAGGACGTCCTCGAGCGCCGCGAAGCCCGCGGAACCCCACCGTTCGAAGAACGCGACCTGCGGCTTGACGATCGACGCCGATCCGGCGACGCCGTCGACCACCCGCAGGCCGAACTCGCGCACGCCTGCCGCACCGGCGGGAAGCCCCCACTGCTCGAGCAGGTAGGGGTGCGGGTCGATCCCGACGCACAGCGGACCGGTCGCGGCGAAGGCCGCCGCGAGCCGGTCGCCGAACGACGAGCTCACCGTCGTGCCGCCCGGGCGAGACCGTAGTCCTGCAGGCTCGTCACCTCGAGGTCGCTCTGGACGGCCTCGATCGACGCCACGGCGGCACCGAGTTGCGCGATGGTGGTGAACAGCGCCTTGTCGGCCGCGACGGTCGCCGCGCGGATCTCGTAGCCGTCCGCCCGCGCGGACGACCCGCTCGGGGTGTTGATCACGATGTCGACCTCGTCGGCGTTGATCAGGTCGACGACCGAATGGCCCCCGGCGCTGAACTTCTCGACGGTGTCGGCGTGGATGCCGTTGCGGACGAGGACCGTCGCGGTCCCCTCGGTCGCCAGGATGCGGAACCCCAGCTGCTGGAGGCGCAGCACCGGCAGGACGATCGCGCGCTTGTCGCGGTCGGCCACGCTCACGAAGACGGTGCCCGACGTGGGCAGGCCGCCGTACGCCGCGGTCTGGCTCTTGGCGAAGGCCCGCGGGAAGTCGCGGTCGATGCCCATGACCTCGCCCGTGGAGCGCATCTCGGGGCTGAGGACGCTGTCGACGACCTGTCCCTCTTTCGTGCGGAACCGCTTGAAGGGCAGCACGGCCTCCTTCACCGAGATCGGCGAGTCGAGCGGCACGTCGGAGCCGTCCTGGGCGGGCAGCAGGCCGCTGTCGACGAGCTCACGGACGCTGCGACCGACCATGACGAGCGAGGCGGCCTTGGCCAGCGGGATGCCCAGGGCCTTGGAGACGAAGGGAACCGTCCGGCTGGCCCGGGGGTTGGCCTCGATGACGTAGAGCACGCCGGCGGCGATCGCGAACTGCACGTTGAGCAGGCCGGACACGCCGATGCCCTTCGCGATCGCGAGCGTGGCCTCGCGGACGCGGTCGATCTCGCCCTTGCCGAGGGTGACGGGCGGAAGGGTGCAGCTCGAGTCGCCCGAGTGGATGCCGGCCTCCTCGATGTGCTCCATGATGCCGCCGACGTAGAGCTCGGTGCCGTCGTAGAGCGCGTCGACGTCGATCTCGACGGCGTCGTCCAGGAAGCGGTCCACGAGCAGGGGGGCGTCGGGGCCGATGATGGCCTGATCCGCGACCCGCTCGAAGTAGTCCGCCAGCGAGGGGCTGTCGTAGACGATCTCCATGCCGCGGCCGCCGAGGACGTACGACGGACGCACCAGCACCGGGTAGCCGATCTCCTCGGCCACGGCGACCGCGCTGTCGTAGTCGGTGGCCGTGCCGTTGCGCGGGGCGAGCAGGCCGGCCGCGTCGAGGATGCCCTGGAACAGTCCGCGTTCTTCGGCGGAGTCGATGGCGTCGGGCGTCGTGCCGAGGATGGGCACGCCGGCGGCCTCGAGCCCCTTCGACAGGCCGAGGGCCGTCTGGCCGCCGAGCTGCACGACGACGCCGACGAGTTCGCCCCCGGCGCTCTCGGCGTGGACGACCTCGAGGACGTCCTCGAGCGTCAGCGGCTCGAAGTACAGCCGGTCGCTGGTGTCGTAGTCGGTCGAGACGGTCTCGGGGTTGCAGTTGATCATGATCGTCTCGAAGCCCGCGTCGCTCAGCGCGAAGCTGGCGTGCACGCACGAGTAGTCGAACTCGACGCCCTGGCCGATCCGGTTGGGCCCCGAGCCGAGGATGATCACCTTGCGCCGGTCGCTCGCGACGACCTCGGTCTCGGTGTCGTAGCTCGAGTAGTGGTAGGGGGTCAGGGCGGGGAACTCCCCCGCGCAGGTGTCGACGGTCTTGAAGACGGGACGCACGTCGAGCGCGTGACGGTGGTCGCGCACCTGCTGCTCGGAGAGCCCGCGCAACTGGCCGATCTGGTCGTCGCTGAAGCCGTGGTCCTTCGCGAGCACGAGGGTGTCCGCGTCGAGCTCGGCAGCCGTGGAGACCTGCTCGGCGACCTCGTTGATCAAGACCACCTGGTCGATGAACCAGGGGTCGATCTTGGTCGCGTCGAAGACCTGCTCGGCGGTCGCGCCGGCCCGCAGGGCCTGCTGGACGGTGACGATGCGACCGTCGGTGGGCGTCGCGGCCAACGCGAGCAGCGCCTCCTGGTCGCCGGGCTCGCCCTGCCAGTGGAAGCTCGAGCCGCGCTTCTCGAGCGAGCGCAGCGCCTTCTGCAGCGCCTGCGTGAAGTTGCGGCCGAGGGCCATGGCCTCGCCGACGCTCTTCATGGTCGTCGTCAGGGTCGTGTCGGCGGCCGGGAACTTCTCGAACGCGAAGCGGGGCACCTTGACCACGACGTAGTCGAGCGTGGGCTCGAAGGAGGCGGGGGTCACCTTCGTGATGTCGTTCGGGATCTCGTCGAGTCGGTACCCGAGGGCCAGCTTCGCGGCGATCTTCGCGATCGGGAACCCCGTGGCCTTCGACGCCAGGGCGCTCGAGCGCGAGACGCGGGGGTTCATCTCGATGACGATCACGCGACCGTCGGCCGGGTCGACCGCGAACTGGATGTTGCAGCCACCGGTGTCGACGCCCACGCGACGGATGATGTCGATGCTGATGTCGCGCAGGTTCTGGTACTCGCGGTCGGTCAGCGTCAGGGCCGGGGCCACGGTGATCGAGTCACCCGTGTGCACGCCGACCGGGTCGACGTTCTCGATCGAGCAGACGACGACCGTGTTGTCGGCCGTGTCGCGCATCATCTCGAGCTCGTACTCCTTCCAGCCGAGGATGCTCTCCTCGAGCAGCACCTCGGTCGTCGGGCTCTGGTGCAGGCCGTCGGTGACCATGCGCACGAGTTCGTCGCGGGTGTAGGCGAAACCGGAGCCCAGCCCACCCATGGTGAACGAGGGGCGGATGACGAGGGGGTAGCCGAGGTCCTCGGCGTACTCGACGGCCTGGTCGACGGTCGTGGCGATGTACGACTTGGCGACGTCGGCGCCCGACTCGAGGACGAGCTTCTTGAACAGCTGGCGGTCCTCGCCCTTCTGGATGGCCTCGACCTTGGCGCCGATCAGCTCGACGCCGTGCTTGGCGAGGATGCCTTCCTCGTCGAGGGCGATGGCGGCGTTGAGGGCCGTCTGCCCGCCGAGGGTCGGCAGGATCGCGTCGGGACGCTCCTTGACGATGATCGCCTCGAGCACCTCGGACGTGATGGGCTCGATGTAGGTCGCGTCGGCGAAGTCGGGGTCGGTCATGATCGTCGCCGGGTTGGGGTTCACGAGGATCACGCGCACCCCTTCTTCGCGGAGGACGCGGCAGGCCTGGGTGCCCGAGTAGTCGAACTCGGCCGCCTGACCGATGACGATCGGCCCGGAGCCGATCACGAGGACGGAGTTGATGTCAGCGCGCTTGGGCATCAGTTGCTGCTTTCGATGTCGGAGCCGAAGTCGACGGCCCGGCCGGACTTCCGGGCGGCGACCGCCTCGCGGAAGCGGTCGAAGAGGTGGTTGCTGTCGTGGGGACCGGCGGCGGCCTCGGGGTGGTACTGCACCGAGAACGCGGGGATGTCGAGGGCCCGCAGGCCCTCGACCACCTGGTCGTTGAGGCTGTAGTGGCTGACCTCGACGCGGCCGAAGCCGGCCGGCGACTCGAGCACGCCCTCGATCGGCGCGTCGACGGCGAAGCCGTGGTTCTGGCTGGTGATCTCGACCTTGTTCGTGGTCTTGTCGAGCACCGGCTGGTTGATGCCGCGGTGGCCGAACGGCAGCTTGTAGGTGCCGAACCCGAGGGCGCGGCCGAACAACTGGTTGCCGAAGCAGATGCCGAAGTACGGCAGGCCGTCGCGCAGGGCACCCTGGAGCAGCTCGACCTGCGAGTCGCTCGCGGCCGGGTCGCCGGGGCCGTTCGAGTAGAAGAGGGCGTCGGGGGCGAGGGCGCGCAACTCGTCGAGGGTGGTCGACTGCGGCAGCACGTGCACCTCGAAGCCGCGCTGCGCCAGGTAGCGCAGGGTCGAGGTCTTCACGCCCAGGTCGAGCACGGCCACCGAGCCGACGCGGTCGCCCTCGGCCGGCAGCACGTACGGCTCGACCGTCGACACCTGGCTCGAGAGGTTGAGGCCCCTCATGTCGGCACCCGCGGTGACGAGGGCGAGCTGCTCGGCGGGGTCGAGCTCGGCGTCGGCGCCGCTGAAGACGCCGCCCTTCATCGAACCGACGTCGCGCAGGCGCCGGGTCACGGCACGCGTGTCGATGCCGCGGATGCCCACGATGCCGTCCATGACGAGCTGGTCGTCGAGGCTGCCCTGTGCCCGGTGGTTCGAGACCACGCGGCTGGCGTCGCGCACGACGTAGCCGGCGACCCAGATGCGGCGCGACTCGGGATCGGTGTCGTTCACGCCGGTGTTGCCGATGTGCGGCGCGGTCATGACGACGATCTGGCCGGCGTACGAGGGGTCGGTGAGCGTCTCTTGGTAGCCGGTCATGCCGGTCGCGAAGACGACCTCGCCGAGGGTGCGTCCGACGGCGCCGTAGGCGCGCCCGACGTACCGGGTGCCGTCGGCGAGGACCAGCACGGCCCTGTCGGTGGTGGAGGCGTCAGTCAATGGTCTTCTCCTTGGTGGTGCCGGCCCCGGGGGCCGTGGGGACGAGGGGGCGGATCGCGTCGACGACCGGGGCGGGGTCGTCGGGGATGCGCAGGTAGGTGTCGAGGTCGACGTCGCCGAGGCGCCAGCCGACGAGCACGAGGCCGTCACGCTCGACGACGCGGTCGATCGTCCAGGTGGCGCGGTCGACGCCTCGCAACGAGGAGGCGCGGATCAGCACGGCCGCCTCGCCCGCGATCTCGAGGCGGACGCCCTCGGCGTGGACGGACACGACGGCACGGCCGCGGAAGCCGAGACCGTGCACGACCACGCGGTCGAGCGGGTCGCCGCCCCGCGAGGTCGCCACGTAGAACGCGTCGACCGCGACGGTCGGGTCGGACAGGTCGTCGGGCGCCCGGTCGGGGGCCGGGATGTCGGACTGGCGGCGACCGCGAGCCCGCCACGCCCGGGCCATCAGCCCGATCAGCAGCCCGACGCCGACGAGGATGAGCGCGGCGATGATCCACTGGCTCACCGGGTGGTCGCCCCCTCGGCGGCGGCGAGGGCCGCCGCGCTGTCGACCAGCCGGGCCGCGTGCGCGACCACGTCGCTGTCGACGACGCCGCCGTCGACCACGGTCGCGTAGCCCTGGTGGAAGGTGGCCCGCACCTGCCCGGGCAGCACGCGCCCGAGGTAGGGCGAGTTGCGGCTCTTGCCCGCGAGGTGCTCGGCGGAGAACGTGCGGGTCACCCCACGATCGTAGAGCGTGAGCTCGGCGGGCTCGCCCACGGCGAGGGGACGCCCGTGCCCGGCGACCTGCCCGATGGCGGCCGGTGCGATCGACATCACCCGGGCCACGTCGGCCCAGCCGATCGCCCCCGTCTCGACCATGGCGTGGTGCACGACCGACAGTGCCGACTCGAGCCCGACCATGCCGTTGGCGGCGGCGTCCCATTCGCAGCACTTGGCCTCGGACGTGTGCGGAGCGTGGTCGGTGGCCACGATGTCGATCGTGCCGTCGGCGAGGGCTGCGCGGAGGGCCTCGACGTCTTCGGAGCGGCGGAGCGGCGGGTTGACCTTGTAGCGCGAGTCGTAGCCCGAGACCAGGTCTTCGGTGAGCAGGAGGTGGTGCGGCGTGACCTCGGCGGTGACCTCGATGCCGCGCGACTTCGCCCAGCGGATCACCTCGACGCTGCCGGCCGTCGACACGTGGCAGACGTGCAGGCGGGCACCGACGTGGTCGGCGAGCAGCACGTCGCGGGCGATGATCGCCTCTTCGGCGACCGCGGGCCAGCCGCCGAGGCCCAGCTCGGCCGACAGCGCACCCTCGTTCATCTGAGCGCCCTCGGTGAGCCTCGGTTCTTGGGCGTGCTGGGCGAGGACTCCCCCGAACCCCTTGATGTACTCGAGTGCCCGGCGCATGAGGAGCGGATCGGCGACGCACGAACCGTCGTCGGAGAACACCCGGACGGCGGCGCGCGAGCGGGCCATCGCGCCGATCTCGGAGAGATGCGTGCCCTTCAACCCCTGGCTGACGGCACCGATGGGGCGGACGGTGACGAAGCCGGCACGCTCCCCCAGCGCCTGCACCTGCTCGACCACTCCCGCCGTGTCGGCGACCGGTGACGAGTTGGCCATGGCGTTGACGGCGGTGTAGCCGCCGGCCGCGGCCGCCCGTGAGCCGGTCAGCACGGTCTCGCTGCCCTCGCCCCCGGGCTCACGCAGGTGGGTGTGGAGGTCCACGAGGCCGGGCAGCAGCAGCAGGCCGTCGGCGTCGGTGACCGTCGCACCGACGGCGCTGAGGCCGGAGCCGAGCTCGACGACGACGCCGTCACGGACGACGACGTCGGTCGTCGACCCGTCGACGGTCTCGGCGCCCCGGATGAGGTGGGTGGTGGTCACGATGCGTCCTCTCGGTCGCCGGCGAGGGTGAGGTAGAGCACGGCCATGCGGACGGCGACGCCGTTCGTGACCTGCTCGCGGACGGTCGACCGCGGCGAGTCGGCGGCCTCGTCGCTGATCTCGAGGCCGCGGTTCATCGGGCCGGGGTGCATGACGAGGGTCGTCTCGGGCAGCGACCGGAACCGTGCCGCTCCGAGCCCCCACGTCCGGGCGTACTCGCGCGGGTTCGGGAAGAACGCGTCGTTCATGCGCTCCTGCTGGATGCGCAGCATCATGACGACGTCGGGCACGACCTCGGCGAGGGCCGCGTCGAGGTCGTACCGGACGGCGACGCCGAACCTGCTGACGTCGACCGGGACGAGCGTGGGAGGCGCGACCACGGTCACGTGCGCACCGAGCGTCCTCAGCAACCACGCGTTCGAGCGGGCGACCCGCGAGTGCAGGATGTCACCGACGATCATGACCTCGACGCCGTCGAGGTCGCGACCCCGGCTGCCGGCCCCGTGCACGCGTCGGCGGATGGTGAACGCGTCGAGCAGGGCCTGGGTGGGGTGCTCGTGCGTCCCGTCGCCGGCGTTGACGATGCCGGCGTCGACCCAGCCGCTGTCGGCCAGCACCCGGGGAGCCCCGCTCGACGGGTGCCGGATCACGATGCCGTCGGCGCCCATGGCCGCGAGGGTCTGGGCCGTGTCTTTCAGGGACTCGCCCTTCGAGACGCTCGAGCCCTTCGCGGCGAAGTTGATGACGTCGGCGCTGAGCCTCTTCGCGGCCGCCTCGAACGAGATGCGGGTGCGGGTGCTGTCCTCGTAGAACAGGTTCACGACCGTGATGCCCCGGAGGGTCGGGAGCTTGCGCACCTCACGGGTGGCGACGTCGGCCATGTCCTCGGCCACGTCGAGCACGCGGATCGCGTCGTCGCGCGAGAGGTCGGCGGTGCTGAGCAGGTGCCTCACCGGGTCGCCCCCGGGGTGGTGACGGGCGCCGGGTCGGCACCCGCGCCTCCTGCGCTGGCGCCGTCGTCGATGGCGACGAGTTCGTCGTCGTCGACACCGTGCAGGCGGACGAAGATGCGCTCGACCGTCGAGGTCGGCAAGTTCTTGCCCACGAAGTCGGCGCGGATCGGCAGCTCGCGGTGGCCGCGGTCGACCAGGACGGCGAGACGGACGGCGCGGGGGCGACCGATCGAGCTGAGCGCGTCGAGGGCGGCCCGGATGGTGCGACCGGAGTAGAGCACGTCGTCGACGAGGACGACGGTCTTGCCGTCGATGCCGCCGGAGGGCACCGAGGTGGGGCGGGGCGAGCGCGTCGGCTGGCGGCGGAGGTCGTCGCGGTACATCGTGACGTCGACCGAGCCGACGGGCACGGGACTGCCCGAGATGGTCGAGAGGATCTCGGCGAGGCGGTCGGCCAGGACCACGCCCCTCGTCGGGATGCCCAGGACGACCAGGTCGTCGGCGCCCTTGTTGGACTCGAGGATCTCGTGCGAGATGCGCGTGAGCGCACGCGCGATGTCAGCCTGACTCAGCACGGTGCGGGTGCTCAATCGGACCTCCTTCCCCGCCTCTCGGGACGGAATTTAAAGGATGTCGGTGTGGACGGCTCGAGCCTAGCGGTTCGGCGACGGGCCGGCAGGCTGGCGGGCCGGGGTCAGCCGCTGGTCGCGATGCGGCCGAGCAGGCCGTTGACGAACGAGGCCGAGTCGTCGGTGCTGAGCGTCTGGGCCAGGTCGACGGCCTCGCTGATCGCGACGGCGTCGGGGATCTCGTCGTTGTGCCGGAGCTCCCAGATGCCGATGCGGATGATGCCGCGGTCGAGCGTGGGCATGCGCGCGAGCGTCCAGCCCTGCGAGTACGTCTCGATGAGTTCGTCGATCTCGTCACGGTGGTCGATGACGCCCTGGACGATGTCTCGGGCGTAACCCCAGCTCGAGCCGCGCTCTGGTTGGTCGAGGGCCCGCTGGGTCTCGGCGACCAGGGCGTCGGTCATGCTGATCTGACGGATGTCGGCGACGTACAGGACGTCGAGGGCGCGTTTGCGCGCCTTGGTGCGTGCGCTCACCGACTAGTCGTTGACGCGGCCGAGGTAGCCGCCGTCGCGCGTGTCGACCTTGACCTTGGTGCCGGTCTCGAGGAAGAGCGGGACCTGGATCTCGTAGCCGGTCTCGACGGTGGCGGGCTTGGTGCCGCCGGTCGAGCGGTCGCCCTGGAGGCCCGGCTCGGTGTAGGTGACCTCGAGGATGACCGAGGCGGGCAGCTCGATGTAGAGCGGGTCGCCGTCGTGCAGGGCCATCTGCACGTTCTGGTTCTCGAGCATGAAGTTCTTCGCGTCGCCGACGATCGTGGCGGGCACGTTGATCTGGTCGTAGTCGGCGGTGTCCATGAACACGTAGCCGTCGGCCTCGGCGTAGAGGTACGTGTACTCGCGGCGGTCGACGTTGGCGAAGTCGATCTTGGTGCCGGCGTTGAAGGTCTTGTCGACGACCTTGCCCGACATGACGTTCTTCATCTTGGTGCGGACGAACGCGCCACCCTTGCCCGGCTTGACGTGCTGGAACTCGATGACGTTCCAGAGTTGGCCGTCGAGGTTGAGGACGGCACCGTTCTTGATGTCGTTGGTAGTCGCCATGCGCGGATGATCCGTTCGGGGTGGTGGGAGGTCGGCCGGAATCGGCCACCGTCGAGTGTAGCGGACGCCCTGACGGGCCGAGAGGCTACGAACCGATCTCTTGGTAGGCCGCGAACAGCAGGCTCTGGTCGGGCCCCTGCAGCACCGACGGACGTCCGATCTCGTCGAGGACGATGAACCGCAGCAGGCCCGCCCGGGCCTTCTTGTCGCGCTGCATCGTCGCCAACAGGGTGTTCCAGCGACCGAGGGGGTACGACACGGGCAGCGTCAGCGACTCGAGGATGCGTCGGTGGCGGTCGACCGCCTCGTCGGACAGGCGGCCGGTGAGACGGGCGAGCTCGGCGGCGAAGACCATGCCGACCGACACCGCGGCACCGTGACGCCACTGGTAGCGCTCGGCGTGCTCGACGGCGTGGCCCAGCGTGTGGCCGTAGTTGAGGATCTCGCGCAGGCCCTGCTCGGTGAGGTCCTCACCCACCACGCGCGCCTTCACGCCGATCGCGAGCTCGACGACGCGGCGGAACTCGGGAGTGGTCGGGTCGGTCGCGCGGTCGACGTCGGCCTCGACGATGTCGAGGATCTCGGGCTCGGCGATGAACCCGACCTTCACGACCTCGGCGAAGCCGGCGAGGATCTCGTTCTTCGACAGCGTGTCGAGGTGGTCGAGGTCGGCGAGCACCGCCACGGGCGGGTGGAAGACGCCGACGAGGTTCTTGCCCTCTGCCGTGTTCACACCGGTCTTGCCCCCGACGCTCGCGTCGACCAACCCGAGCACGCTCGTCGGCATCTGCACCAGCGGCACGCCGCGCAGCCAGGTGCCCGCGACGAAGCCGGCGAGGTCGGTGATGGCACCGCCGCCGAGACCGATCACGGCGTCCGTGCGGGTGAAGTCCGCCTGTCCGAGCACCTGCCAGCAGAAGGCGGCGACCTCGACGCGCTTGGCGTCCTCGGCGTCGGGGACCTCGGCGATGAGGGCCTCGTAGCCCGACGCGACCAAGGCGTCTCGCACCTCGCCGGCCTTCCGACCGAGCGTGGGGGCGTGGACGATCAGCACCTTCTTGGTCTGGGGGTGCAGCACGCCCGGCAGCCGGTCGGTCAGACCACGCCCGATCAGGACGTCGTAGGGCGCGTCTCCCGCCACGTGGATGGTCGTGGTGTCGGTGGTGTCGGTGGTGTCGGTGGTGTCGGTGGTGCCGTCGGCGTCGGTCATGCGGTGCCTCTCTCGGAGTCGAGCCAGGTCTCGATGTCGTCCACGACGGTCGAGACGGGGCGGTGGGACGTGTCGAACACGACGGAGGCGAGCGACCGGTACACGGGGTCGCGTTCGTCGGCGATGGCGCGCCAGGCGTCGATGCCGCCACGCTGCAGCAAGGGCCGTGAACCGCCGGCCAGTCGTGACTCGACGGCCTCGGCCGTCACCGTCAGCAGCACGACCGGCAGACCGGACAAGGAGGCGCGGGTGCGGTGGTCGAGCACGGCTCCCCCGCCCAGCGACACCACGCCGTCACCGGCCAGCGCGTCGGCGACGGCCGCGTGTTCGAGCGAGCGGAAGTGCGCCTCGCCGTGGTGCTCGAACAGGTCGGCGATCGGGCCGTGCCGCTGGACGACGAGGCGGTCGCTGTCGACGAAGGGGACGTCGAGGCGACGGGAGAGCTTCTTGCCGATGCTCGTCTTGCCGGCCCCCATCGGCCCGATCAGGACGACCGGACCTGCGTTCGTCACTCGGTGGCGGACGCCGGCTGAGTCCGCAGGTTCTCGGGGATGGCCTCGAGGTAGCCCCGGAGGTTGCGGGCCGTCTCGCCGAGCGAGTCGCCACCGAACTTCTCGAGGACCGAGTTCGCCAGCACGAGCGCGACCATCGACTCGGCGACGACGCCCGCCGCGGGGACCGCACAGACGTCGGATCGTTGGTGGTGCGCCTTGCTCTCTTCGCCGCTCGTGACGTCGACGGTGGCCAGGGCCCGCGGAACGGTCGCGATGGGCTTCATGCCGGCGCGGACGCGCAGCACGGTGCCCGTGCTCATGCCGCCCTCGGTGCCGCCGGCGCGGTCGGTGTCGCGCGAGATGATCCCACCCTGACGGTGCAGTTCGTCGTGGGCGACCGAGCCGCGCCTCCTGGTCGTCTCGAAGCCGTCGCCGACCTCGACGCCCTTGATGGCCTGGATGCCCATGAGGGCGGCGGCCAGCTGCGAGTCGAGGCGACGGTCCCACTGGACGTGCGAGCCGAGGCCGGGCGGGACGCCGTAGGCCAGGACCTCGACGACGCCGCCGAGGGTGTCGCCGTCTTTCTTCGCCGACTCGACCTCGTCGACCATCAGGGCGCTCGTCGCCGGGTCGAAGCAGCGCAAGGCGTCGTCGTCGAGACGGTCGACGTCGGACGGCACGGGCACCGGACTGCCGTCGGGCACTCGGACGGGACCGATGGACAGGGTGTGGCTGACGAGCTCGATGCCGAGCTCGGCGAGGAAGGACCGTGCCACCGCGCCGAGCGCGACGCGCGCCGCGGTCTCGCGCGCGCTCGCCCGCTCGAGGATCGGACGGGCCTCGTCGAAGTCGTACTTCTGCATGCCCACGAGGTCGGCGTGCCCCGGGCGGGGCCGCGTCAGCGGCGCGCTGCGACCACGCGACCCCTCGCTCACCTCGACCGGCTCGGGGTTCATCACCTCGACCCACTTCGGCCACTCGGTGTTGCCGATGCGCAGCGCCACGGGGCTGCCCATCGTGAAGCCGTGGCGGACGCCTCCCGAGATGTTCAGCTCGTCCTGCTCGAACTTCATGCGCGACCCGCGGCCGTAGCCGAGCTTGCGGCGGGCGAGGTCGGCGCGGATCGCGTCGACCGAGACCGGCACGCCGGCCGGCAGCCCCTCGAGGACGGCGACGAGCTCGGGCCCGTGAGATTCTCCAGCGGTCAACCAACGAAGCATGGTGTCGATCTTCCCACAGAGAGAGGGGCCGACCGACCGGGTGACGGTCGATCGGCCCCTCGGGCGGGCGACCGGCGCGATCGCCGGGTGCCCCTGCCTCGGCGCTACTGGTACTCGGGGTGCTCGCGCATCCACGCCTGCCACTGCCTCACCGCAGCCTGATGCTCGCCGAAGGTGGTCGAGAACGCGGTCTCTCCGGTGTCGAGGTTCACGGTGACGAAGTAGAGCCAGGTGCCGTCGGCCGGGTTGAGGGCGGCGTTCAGGGCCAGGTCGCCCGGGTTCGAGATCGGCCCGACCGGCAGGCCCTCGTGGACGTACGTGTTGTAGGCGTTGCCGGCGTCGCCACGTTCTTCGTCGGTGGTCGTGACCCGGTGCGTGTTGCCCGTGCCGTAGGCGACCGTCGCGTCGGACTGCAACAACATGCCCTGGTCGAGCCGGTTCTGGAAGACCCGGGCCACCTTGGGGTAGTCGTCCGCGAGGCCGGCCTCCTTCTGGATCAGCGAGGCGAAGACGATGGTCTTCTGGTAGTCGGCCGGCTGGGCCCCGGCCGTCTGGAGGTGCTGGGTCATGGTCGTGACCATGTCTTGCAGGTAGTCGTGTGCCGACTTGCCCGGGTCGAGCTCGTAGGTGGCCGGGAACAGCCACCCCTCGAGGCTCGTGGCCTCGGCCGGGAGGCCGAACGAGGTGTAGTCCGCCGCCGCGGCCTGCACGTCGGCGACGGGGATCGAGGTCGCGGAGGCCAGGAGCTCGTAGACGTCGGCCGCCACCGTCCCCTCGGGGATGACGACCTTGTTCGTGATGCGGTTCGTGCTGTCTTGCAGGGCGTCGAGGGCGGACTGGGCGCTCATCTGCTGCTGCAGGGTGTACGTGCCCGGCTGGAAGGTCATCGACGGGTTGGAGACGAGGATCGCGTACGCGGACTCGTAGCTCTGCGTGACGCCGGCGTCGGCCAGGTTCTGCGCGATGTCGGAACCGACCTGCCCGGACACGATCGCGAAATCGACGGCCGTGCCGTTGCCGCTGCCGGCATAGTCGGCGGGCTCGTCGTCTCCGGTGAACTTCGCGATGAGGGGCTGGACCTGACCCCAAGCGGCCGCGACGCCGGCGGTGCCGCCGGCGAGGACGAGCACCAGGATCGACGCGAGGACGATCGGGCCCTTCTTGGACCGGTGCGGGCGCGGTTCGCGCTCCGGCCCGCCTCGACCCCGTCGACCACCGCCGTCGCCCGGAGGCACGAGTGCGGGTTCGTCCTGGCGTTCACGCTCGCGTTGCTCGCGACGGGACCGGACCGGCGCCTCCTGGTGGGTGCTGCGCCGCAAGGGGGCAGCCTCGCCGTGACCGGATCCGCCACGAGCCGAGGCGCCTCCGTCGTGACCGGAGGTCGGGGCGGGGCGGTCGTTCTGGGGCTGTGACGAGAAGATCTCGTCCCAATCGGGTTCGTCGGCCACGAATCACTGTCTTTCGTCGGTGGCGGGTGCGGCGTCGTCGCCGCCCGTCTCTCGGGTCACGTCGACCGTCCGCCCGGGCGGTAGTCCACTCGAGCGCTCGAGGTCGAGCGCGTGCTGGACGATGATAACAGCGGCCACTTGGTCGATCACGGACCGCTGCGACCTGCCCTTGCGGCCGGAGGCGCGGAGGGCACCCTGAGCGCTGACCGTCGACAACCGCTCGTCCACCAGACGGACGGGCACGCGCACGGCGCGGGCGATCGCCTCGGCGAAACCGCGGGCGTCCTGGGTCGAGGCCGTGTCGCGGCCCGAGAGGGCGATGGGCAACCCGACGATCACCTCGAGGGCGTCGAGCTCGTCGACCAGGTCGCGGACGGCTCCGACGTCGGCGACGCCGTCCGCGGTGCGCGCCAGCGTCTCGACCGGGGTGGCGATGATGCCGTCCGGGTCGGTGCGTGCGACACCGACCCGGGCCTTGCCCACGTCGATGCCGATGCGGACTCCGCGACGCATCTCGGCGCTCAGGCCCGCAGCTCGGCGACGATGCCGGCCAGCGCCGCCGGGATCGCCGAGACGTCGGACCCGCCGCCCTGGGCGAGGTCGTCCTTGCCGCCACCGCCTCCGCCGAGGGCCGCGGCGGCACCCTTGGCGAGACGCCCGGCCTTCACGCCGGCCCGACGGGCACCCTCGGTCGTCGCGACGATGACGGCGGGCTTGCCGGACACGTCGGCGGCCAGGGCGACCACGGACGAACCGGACGAACCGAGCCGCTCGCGGACGGACAGGGCGAGCGAGCGCAGGTCGTCGGTCGAACCCAGGGATCCGACGGATTCGGCGACGACCGTGAGGTCGCCCACCGTGGTCGCCGTCTCGGCCAGTGCCGGGACGCGGGTCGCCAGACGGGCGGACTCGAACTCGGCGATCTTCTTCTCGGCCGCGCGGAGGCTCGTGACGAGGTCGCCGACGCGGTCGGCCACCTGGTCGCGGGGGGTCTTGAGCGACGAGGTCAGCTGCGAGACGATGGCACGCTCGGCGGCGAAGTCACGGAACGCGTCCGCCCCGACGAGGGATTCGACCCGTCGGTTGGTGGAGCCCACCGAGCTCTCGCTGACGAGGTTGATCAGGCCGACCTGGGCACTCGTCGACACGTGGGTGCCGGCGCAGAGCTCTCGCGACCACGGTCCGCCGATGTCGACCATGCGGACCGTCTCACCGTACTTCTCACCGAACAGCGCCATCGCGCCGAGGGCGCGAGCCTCGTCGAGCGGCATCTCGCGGGTGACGACCTGAAGGTCGTCCCGGATGGCGGCGTTCGCGATCTCTTCGATCTCGGAGCGCGTCTCGGGGCTGAGGGCCTGGTTCCAGTTGAAGTCGAGCCGCATGTAGCCCGCCTTGTTGTACGAACCGGCCTGGTGCGCCTCGGGGCCGAGCACCTCACGGAGGGCCGCGTGGATCAGGTGCGTCGCCGAGTGCGCCTGCGTCGCGCCTCGTCGGTAGGTCGGGTCGACGACGCTCGTCGCCACGTCGCCCACGCCCACCTCGCCGGAGGTCACCTGGACCCGGTGGCTGACGAGTCCCTTGACGGGCTTCTGGACGTCGAGGACCTCGAGGTCGAAGCCCGTGCCGACGATGCGACCGGAGTCGGCCTCTTGCCCGCCGGACTCCGCGTAGAGCGACGTCTCGGCGAGGACGACCTCGGCGATGTCGCCCGCCACGGCCCGGTCGACGTCGACGCCGTCGACGATCAGACCGAGCACCCGGGTCTCGGTGTCGAGCTCGTCGTAGCCGGTGAAGACGGTCTCGCCCTGGGCGCGGAACGCGCTGTAGACGCTGAGGTCGGCCAGGGCGACCTTCCGCGACTTGGCGTCGGCCTTGGCGCGGGCGCGCTGTTCGGACATCAGCCGGTCGAAGGCGTCGCGGTCGACCGTGAGGCCGTTCTCCTCGGCGATCTCGAGCGTGAGGTCGATCGGGAACCCGAACGTGTCGTGCAGCAGGAACGCCGTGTCGCCGGGCAACCGCGGGGTCGTCCCCGTCGAGGCACGCTGCTTGGTGTCGTCGACGGCGATGTCGAGGATGTCCGTGCCCGCGGCGAGGGTGCGCAGGAAGGTCTCTTCTTCGGCGTAGGCCAGTCGCGAGATGCGCTCGTAGTCGGCCTCGACCTCGGGGTAGGCGGCCTTCATGGCGTCGCGGGAGGCCGGGAAGAGCTCGGGGAAGGTCGCTCCCTCGACGCCGAGCAGGCGCATCGAACGCACGGTGCGGCGCAGCAGGCGGCGCAGGATGTAGCCGCGGCCCTCGTTCGACGGACGCACGCCGTCGGACATCAGCATGAGCGAGCTGCGGACGTGGTCGGCGATGACCCGCATGCGGACGTCGTCGTCGTGGACGGCGCCGTAACGACGCCCCGACAGTTCGGCGGCCCGGTCGAGCACCGGGCGCACCTGGTCGATCTCGTACATGTTGTCGACGCCCTGCTTGAGGAACGCGACGCGCTCGAGGCCCATGCCCGTGTCGATGTTCTTGTTCGGCAGCTCGCGGACGATGTCGAAGTCGACCTTCGACCGGACGTTCTCGATCTGGTACTGCATGAACACGAGGTTCCAGATCTCGACGTAGCGGTCGTCGTCCGTCGCCGGACCGCCGTCGGCACCGTAGGCCGGGCCGCGGTCGAAGAAGATCTCGGAGCAGGGCCCCGCCGGTCCGGGCTGACCCGTGTGCCAGTAGTTGGAGTCCTTGCCGAGGCGTTGGATCCGCTCGTCGGGCAGGCCGGCCACCTTCTTCCAGAGGGCGATGGCCTCGTCGTCCTCCTCGTAGACGGTGACCCAGAGGTCGTCCGGCGAGAACGCCAGCCCGCCGTCCGCCTCGCTCGAGGTGAGGAGCTCCCAGGCGTAGCCGATGGCCTCCTCCTTGAAGTAGTCACCGAACGAGAAGTTGCCGTTCATCTGGAAGAACGTGCCGTGGCGGGGCGTCTTGCCGACCTCTTCGATGTCGTTCGTCCGGATGCACTTCTGGACGCTCGTGGCCCGCGGGTAGGGCGTCGGGACGAGACCGGTGAGGTACGGGATGAACGGGACCATGCCGGCGACCGTGAAGAGCAGGCTCGGGTCGTCGCTGACGAGCGACGCGGACGGGACGACGGTGTGGCCCCGGTCGCCGAAGTAGTCGAGCCAACGGCGGCGGATTTCGGCGGTCTGCATTCTTCTCCCGAGGGTGGTGGGTCGTGTGTCAGGACGAGGAGGCGCGGCTCGGCGCTCAGGACTCGTCGCGGTCGGTGCGCAGCTCGGCCTCGCGGGCCTTGTAGCCGTCGACCACGGCGGAGCGGAACGACTTCACGCTGCCGTCGAGGTCGCCGAAGAACTGCCGGCCGCGGGGCGTCTTGTTGACCTGGTGCGCGACGGCGAAACCGCCGACGACACCGACGGCGAGCAGGAACAGGCTCTTCACGGGGACTCCTCTTCGGGGCTGGTGCCGCGACGTGCGAGCGCGACGACACGTCAGCTTACCGGCCCGGGGAACGCGAAAGGAGCGGGCCACGACCGTGGCCCGCTCCTGACGGGATGATGGGTTCTAGCGCGCCGCGTAGTACTCGACGACGAGCTGGACCTCGCAGGTCACCGGGACCTCGACGCGCTTGGGGCGACGCACGAGGCGCGCCTGCAGCTTGTCGATCTCGACCTCGAGGTAGCCGGGCACCTTGGGCAGCAGGTCGACGTGACCGCCGGCCGCGGCGACCTGGAAGGGCTCGGTCTTCTCGCTGCGCTCTTTCACGTGGATCATCTGACCCGGCTTGACGCGGAACGAGGGGCGGTCGACGAGCTTGCCGTCGACGAGGATGTGACGGTGGACGACCATCTGGCGAGCCTGTGCCGTGGTCCGGGCGAAGCCCGCACGCAGGACGAGGGCGTCGAGACGCGTCTCGAGCAGCTCGACCAGGTTCTCACCGGTCAGGCCGGAGGCCTTGCGGGCCTCGTTGAAGACGATCTTGAGCTGGGCCTCGCGGATGCCGTACTGGGCGCGCAGGCGCTGCTTCTCACGCAGACGGACGGCGTAGTCGCTGTCGGTCTTGCGCTTCGTGCGACCGTGCTCGCCGGGTGCGTAGGGTCGCTTCTCGAGGTATCGGGCAGCCTTCGGGGTCAGCGCGATGCCGAGGGCACGCGAGAGACGGGTCTTGCTGCGGGTACGTGACTTGGTGGACACTTGTTCCTTTTTTCTTGTCGGTGGATCGTCGTGGACCGCCCCAGCGCGTGAGCGCCGGGCGGCGTAACAAGAGGGGTGAGTGCCGCGGTGGCGACCGGCTACAGGTCGTCTCACCTTGATCGGGTCGTCGTCAGCAGCCGCGCGTCGACGCCCGAGAACAGGCAACCCCCCGAGCATACAGGAGGCCCGGTGCCGATGCGAGCACGGGCACGGGCGGGTCGTCAGTGCCCGCGGGTGATCCGACGCAGCTTCTCGAGGCGCGCCGTGACGTCGCGCTCGTTGCCGTTGGCGGTGGGGTCGTAGTACTCGTTCCCGACGAGCTCGTCGGGCAGGTACTGCTGTTCGACCACGCCGAACTCGGAATCGTGGGCGTAACGGTAGCCCTTGCCGTGCCCGAGGCGCTTGGCCCCGGGATAGTGCGCGTCGCGGAGGTGCTTGGGCACCCGTCCGGCCTTGCCCGCCCGGACGTCGGCGATCGCGGCGTCGAGGGCGGAGTAGGACCGGTTGGACTTCGGTGCGGTCGCCAGGTACACGACGGCCTCCGCCATCGGGATGCGCCCCTCGGGCATGCCGATCATCTGCACGGCGGTCGCGGCCGACACCGCCACGGTGAGGGCCTGGGGATCGGCCATGCCGATGTCCTCGCCGGCGGAGACGATGATGCGTCGGCAGATGAAGCGGGGGTCTTCTCCCGCCTCGATCATGCGGGCGAGGTAGTGCAGGGCGGCGTCCACGTCCGAACCCCGGATCGACTTGATGAAGGCGCTGATGACGTCGTAGTGCTCGTCGCCGTTGCGGTCGTACCGCAGCAGCGCCCTGTCGACCGACTGGGCGACGATCTCGGACGTGATGGCGGGGCGGTCGTCGTCGGGGTCGGTCTCGTCGTACTCGGCGTCGGGGTCGAAGTCGGCCTCGCTCGCGTCGTCGGCCGAGGCGCTCGGGACCGCGTCGGCCTCGAGCTTCGTGGCCCAGGCCGACTGCGCGGACGCCTCGAGGGCCGTCAACGCCCGACGCGCGTCACCCGAGGCCAGCCGGACGATGGTCGCCAGGGCCTCGTCGTCGAGGCGGACGGACCCGTCGAGGCCGCGGGGGTCCACGACGGCCCGTTGCACCAGCTGGGCCAGGTCGTCGTCGCTCAGCTGTTCGAGGGTCAGCAGGAGCGACCGGGACAGGAGGGGCGTGATGACCGAGAAGGACGGGTTCTCGGTCGTCGCCGCGATCAGGATGACCCAGCCGTTCTCGACCCCGGGCAGCAGGGCGTCCTGCTGCGCCTTCGTGAACCGGTGGATCTCGTCGAGGAAGAGCACGGTCGTCGTGCCGTAGAGGTCCCGGTTCGACAGGGCCTTCTCCATCACCTGGCGCACGTCTTTCACGCCGGCCGTCACGGCGGACAGCTCGATGAACTGCCGACCCGAGCTGCGGGCGATGGCCTGCGCGAGGGTGGTCTTTCCCGTCCCGGGCGGGCCCCAGAGGATCACCGAGACCGCCCCTTGGTCGGCACCCGTGTCGGAGGCCAGCGTGACGAGCGGCGACCCGGGCCGCAGCAGGTGTCGTTGGCCGGCGACCTCGTCGAGGGTGGTGGGACGCATGCGGACCGCGAGGGGGGTCGAGCTCTGCGGGAGCGGGCTCATGGTGACCCATGCTAGACCGGCCCTCCGATACAGTGCAGGCTGGACATCACCGAGCTGGAGGACCCGTGGCACCGAGCAAGAACCCGGACCGTGAGAACCGAGACCGGCTCCGCAGGTACACCGCTCGTCAGCAGGTGCACGCCACGCAGGTCGCCCGTCGGCGCCGCGACAACGTCCTCGCCGTGATCGCCGTCGTGGTCGTGGTCGGCCTGGCGGCCGTGTCGCAGGTCTTCTGGTCGACGAGTGGGCCGGGCGCTCCCGAGGCCGTCCCGTCGGACGCACCCAGCGCCTCCTCGACCCCCGCAGCAGGCGAGAACGTCGGCGACGTGCCGAGCGACGCCATCGCCGAGGGGCGTACCTGGACCGGTCAGCTGACGCTCAACGACAGCGTCGACCTCGGCATCGAGCTCGACGGTGCCGCGGCGCCGCAGGCGGCGAGCGTCCTCATCGACCTCATCCGGAAGGGCTTCTACACCGGGACGACCTGCCACCGGATGAGCAACGCCCCGACGGCGGAGTTCCTCCAGTGCGGCTCGGCCAACGGTGACGGCACGGGCGACGCGGGGTTCACCTTCGGCCCGCTCGAGAACGTGCCCACCGACGGCGTCTACCCGGCGGGGACCATCGCCATGGCCCGCAGCAGCGACCCGTACTCGCAGTCGACTCAGTTCTTCGTCACGTACGGCGACACGACCCTCGACGGTTCCACCGGCGGGTACACGGTCGTCGGCCGGGTCACGAGCGGGCTCGACCAGCTCGAGGCGGACATCACCGACGCGGGCCTCACTCCCGGCTCGAGCGAGACCGACGGCTCCCCCGTCGTGGCGACCACGATCACCGGCGCCACCATCGAATAGGTCGTCCCGGCCCGCCGTGCAATAGGCTGGGCACCCATCGCGGTGGCCCGTCCTGGTTCCGCGACGAGCACTTTCAGCAAGGGATAAAAGTGGCTACTGACGATCAGGCACCCTGGGGCCGCGTCGACGACGACGGCACGGTCTACGTCCGCGAGGCCGACGGTGAGCGCGCCGTGGGGCAGTACCCCGACGCGACGCCTGCCGAGGCTCTCGCCTACTACGAGCGCAAGTTCACCGAACTCGCCGGGCAGGTGACGCTGCTCGAGCAGCGCATCAAGCGGGGCGCCTCGGCGGGTGACGTCGTCAAGACGGTCACGCACCTGCGCCAGCAGCTGGTCGAGCCGAGTGCGGTCGGTGACCTCGAGGCCCTCCGCACCCGCGTATCCGCCCTCGACTCCACGGTCGACGAACTGACGCAGCAGCAGAGCGCCGAGGCCCAACAGGCCCTGACCGAGGCCGTCGCGTACCGGACGGCGCTCGTCGTCGAGGCCGAGACCCTGGCCGCCCAAGACCCCGCCCGCGTGCAGTGGAAGCAGGTCACGGCCAGCATCGACGACATCTTCGCCCGGTGGCAGAAGCACCAACAGGACGGGCCGCGCATCCCCAAGGGCGAGGGCAACGACCTCTGGAAGCGCTTCCGTGCCGCGCGCACGACGATCGACCAGCACCGCAAGGCGTTCTACGCCGAGTTGGACGCCACGCACCGCGACGCCCGCCAGCGCAAGCAGGCCCTCGTCGAGTCGGCGGAGGCCCTCGCCCCGAAGGGGGTCGACGGCATTCCCGCGTACCGCGGGCTGCTCGACGACTGGAAGCGCGCGGGCCGGGCAGGCAAGAAGTACGACGACGCCCTCTGGGCGAAGTTCAAGCGCGCCGGCGACGTGCTCTACGCGGCGAAGTCCGAGGTCGTGGCGCAGGACGCCGCCGAGTACGACGCCAACCTCGCCCAGAAGCTCGAACTGCTGACCGAGGCCGAGCGCATCCTCACCGTGACCGACCGCGTCCCGGCCCGCGAGGCCCTCACCTCGGTGCAGCTGCGATGGGACGAGATCGGCCGCGTGCCCCGTGAGCAGGTCCGTGTCGTCGAGGACCGCCTCCGCAAGGTCGAGTCGCACGTCCGTCAACTCGACGAGCAGTTCTGGGAGAAGAACAACCCCGAGCGTCAGGCCCGGTCGCAGGGGCTCGCCAGCCAGCTGCACGACGCCATCGGCAAGCTCGAGGACGAACTGGCCACGGCCGAGGCGAGCGGTGACGCCCGCCGGGTCCGTGAGGCTCGTGAGGCCCTCGACGCTCGCAAGGTCTGGCTGGACGCACTGGGCTAGTCGCCCACCGGTACGGCAGGCCGCCCGACTCTCCACAGGGAGTGCCGGGCGGTTCGTCGTCGTGGCCGGCGTCGGGCACGCTGGTGTCATGTCCGCACGACTGCCTGCGCTGCTCACCGAGGCCGACCTGCCGGGGCCCGAGCTCCGGGCGGCTGCCCTCGACGGCCAGCTCTACCCGGTCGGTGACGCGTGGCGGAGCATCGCCGAGATCGACGACCACGTCGGTCGGGCCGTGGCCGCCGGGCTCTCGCTCGGTCGGGGCGTGGTCGTCGCCGAACGGACGGCGGCCTGGGTCTGGGGTGCGCGTGGCCCTGCCCCCCTCCCCCACACCGGGCTCGTCGTGTCGCCCGCTCGGGTCAAGCACCGGAGCCGGGGCTCGGTCGTGCGCCAGGTCGTCGTCGACGACGACGAGATGGTCGTCATCCGCGGCGTGGCCGTCACCACCCCGGCTCGGACCGTGGTCGACCTGGCGCGGGCCGACTCCTGGGTGACGCGAGACGAGACCGTCGCCCGAGACGTCTGCGACCTGCACGGGGTGACGATGGACGACGCGATCGCGGTCCTCGACCGTCGAGGCAGGCTGCCGCACCGGCGCCGGTCCCTCGACCGGTTGAGACGGATCTGGTCGCCCGGCCGACGGCCCGGCGGCACGGACGACGAGGCCGCCGTCCACGCCCCGCTCGTGCCGACGGATCAGCCGGCGCTGACCCGGTAGACGTCGTAGACGGCGTCGATGCGTCGCACGGCGTTCAAGACCCGGTCGAGATGGGTCGTGTCGCCCATCTCGAACACGAACCGGCTGAGCGCGAGGCGCTCGGTCGAGGTCGACACCGTCGCCGACAAGATGTTCACGTGGTGCTCCGAGAGCACCCGCGTGACGTCCGACAGCAGCCCGCTCCGGTCGAGGGCCTCGATCTGGATCTGCACCATGAAGACGCTCTTGGACGACGGCGCCCACTCGACGTCGATCATGCGTTCGGGCTCTTTCAGCAGGCCCTGGACGTTGTGACAGTTGGCCTGGTGGACGCTCACGCCCTGCCCCCGCGTCACGAATCCGACGATCTGGTCCCCCGGCACCGGCGTGCAGCACTTCGCCAGCTTGACGAGGATGTCGGGAGCACCTCGCACCAGCACGCCCGAGTCGCTGTTGCGGAGTGGACGGGCACGGCCCTGGCTGGGGAACTCGAACTCGCCCTCGTCGACCTCGGTCTGCGTGTGGACCGCCGCCAGGATCTTCTCGATCACCGACTGCGTCGAGATGTGACCCTCGCCGACGGCGGCGTACAGGCTCGAGACGTCGTCGTAGCGCATCGTGGCGGCGACCTCGGCGATGCTGTCCTGCGTCATCAGCTTCTGCAGCGGCAGGTTCTGCTTGCGCATGGCACGGGCGATGGCGTCCTTGCCCTGCTCCATCGCCTCGTCGCGTCGCTCCTTCGTGAACCACTGGCGGATCTTGTTCCGCGCACGGGGGCTCTTGACGAAGGCGAGCCAGTCCTGGCTGGGCCCCGAGTCGGGGTTCTTCGAGGTGAACACCTCGACCACGTCGCCGCTCGAGAGGACGCTCTCGAGCGGCACCAGTCGGCCGTTCACCTTGGCGCCCATGGTCCGGTGACCGACCTCGGTGTGGACCGCATAGGCGAAGTCGACCGGGGTCGCACCGGACGGCAGGCCGATGACCTTGCCCTGGGGCGTGAAGACGTAGACCTCTTTCGCGCCGATCTCGAAGCGGAGGCTGTCGAGGAACTCGCTCGGATCCGCGGTCTCGGCCTGCCAGTCCGAGATGTGGGCGAGCCAGGCCATGTCGGTCTCGGTCTTGGCGCCGCCCTGGTCGTCGCGGCCGCCGTTCATGCGCTGCTTGTACTTCCAGTGCGCGGCGACGCCGAACTCGGCACGCTGGTGCATCTCGTGCGTGCGGATCTGGATCTCGACGGGGCGACCCTTGGGGCCGATGACGGTGGTGTGCAACGACTGGTACAGGTTGAACTTCGGCGTCGCGATGTAGTCCTTGAACCGCCCGGGGATGGGGTTCCAGCGAGCGTGGATCGACCCCAACACGGCGTAGCAGTCCCGCAGCGAGTTGACCAGGATGCGGATGCCGACGAGGTCGTAGATCTCGTCGAACTCGCGACCCCGCACGATCATCTTCTGGTAGATCGAGTAGTACTGCTTCGGGCGTCCCATGACGTCGCCGCGGATCTTCGTCGACTTCAGGTCGGACTTGACGGCGTTGATGACGTTCTGCACGAACTGCTCACGCTGCGGCGTGCGCTGCTTGACCAGGTTGTCGATCTCGACGTAGAGCTTCGGGTGCAGGACGGCGAACGAGAGGTCCTCGAGCTCCCACTTGATGGTCTGGATGCCGAGGCGGTGGGCGAGGGGCGCGTAGATCTCGAGGGTCTCGGTCGCCTTGCGCGTGGCGGAGGCCGATTCGACGAAACCCCAGGTGCGAGCGTTGTGCAGACGGTCGGCCAGCTTGATGACGAGCACCCGGATGTCTTTCGACATGGCGACGACCATCTTGCGGACGGTCTCGGCCTGGGCGCTGTCGCCGTACTTGAGCTTGTCGAGCTTGGTCACCCCGTCGACGAGCATGGCGATCTCGTCGCCGAAGTCCCGTTGCAGCATGGCCAGCGTGTAGTCGGTGTCTTCGACGGTGTCGTGCAGCAGGGCGGCCGCGACGGTCTTCGCCCCGATGCCGAGGTCGGCGAGGATCTGCGCCACGGCGACCGGATGGGTGATGTACGGCTCGCCGCTCTTGCGCAGCTGCCCCGTGTGGGCCTTCTCGGCGACAGAGTAGGCGCGCTCGATGATGACGAGATCGGCCTTCGGGTGGTGCATGCGCACGGTCTTGACGAGACGGTCGACCGCGCCCGCGGGCTGGCTGCGAGAGAACAGCCTGGGCAGCAGCGTCCGCAGCGAGGCCGTGTTCTGGCCGCCCGGCGCCTCGGACGGAGCCGAGTTGTTCCGTGTGGTGATCTCGGTCACGACAGCACCTCGTCCTCTCGGGTCAGGGCACCACCGTCGACCGTCGTGGTCGCGGGCGTGCCCCGTGGGTCCAGGGTACCCGTCGGTGATCAGTCCGTCGGACGACCCTCGTCGTCGTCACCGGAGACGACGGTGCCACCCGCGTCACGCCAGCCCAGCATGCCTCCTGCAACGTTCCGGGCGTCGACGCCGATGCCTCGCAAGGCATCGGTCGCACGGGCGGAGCGCATGCCCGAGTGGCAGACCACGAGGACGGTGCGGTCGGTGGGGACCTCGGCCACGCGCTCGGTCAGCTCGGACAGCGGGATGAGCGTCGCCCCGGGGGCGTGGGCGTCGTCCCATTCGTGCTGTTCACGGACGTCGAGGACGTACGACCCGGCGGCGAGGGCGTCGATCGCCTCGCGTGCGGTGACCTCGGGGCGGGAGGACTCGCCGATCATGCGCCGACCGTCTCGTCCACGGTGAGCGGCGTGGTCTTCTGGGCCTCGAGCTTGCGGGCGTCGCGCTTGGCGATCTCGGGCTCGCGCATGCGGAGGGTCGCGTAGAGGGGCGACGCGATGAAGATCGTCGAGTACGTGCCCACCAGGATGCCGATGAACAGGGCGAGCGAGATGTCGCGGAGCGTGCCGGCCCCCAGGACGAAGGCCCCGATGAAGAGGATCGCGGCGACCGGGAGCAGGGCCACGACCGACGTGTTGATGGATCGGACCAGGGTCTGGTTGACGGCCAGGTTGACCGACTGGCCGAAGGTCCGACGCGAACCCTCGCCGTCGTCCGCCGTGTTCTCGCGGATCTTGTCGAACACCACCACGGTGTCGTAGAGCGAGTAGCCGAGGATCGTCAGGAACCCGATGACCGCCGCCGGGGTGACCTCGAAACCGACGATGCCGTAGATGCCCGCCGTGAGCACGAGGTCGTGGAGCAGAGCGGCCATGGCGGCGAGCGACATCTTCCAGGTGCGGAAGTACAGCGTCATGCCGATCGCCGCGAGGATCAGGAAGATCACGAGGCCCTTGATGGCCTGCCCGGTGATGTCCGCACCCCAGGAGGCGCCGATGAAGGACGAGGTCACGCGATCGTCGGGGACGTCGTACGCCGTCGCCAGGGCAGCGGCGACGTCGTTGGTCTGCGTGGCCTCGAGCTGCGAGGTCTGCACGCGGATCGTGTCGGTGCCCACCTGGGTGACGCGGGGGTTCGACCCGGGCACGACCTCGTCGACCGTCTGGGAGGCGACGTCCTGGTCGAGCTCGGCGGGCTGGGCCACCTGGAACTCGGAGCCGCCCGTGAACTCGATGCCGAAGTGGAATCCCCCGCGCAGGAACGGGACCGTGACGGAGATGAGGATGACGAGGGCCGCGATCCAGTACCACCGACGGCGGTGACCGACGATGTCGTACGACCGGGCGCCCGTGTAGAGGTCGTTGCCGAACTTCGAGAAACTGGCCATCAGGAGTCCTTCTTCCCTTCACCGGCGGTCGACGCGTCGACGCTGTCGGTGTTCTTCTCGGCGGCTTTGCGCTCGGCGATGGTCTGGCGTTTGACGGCCTCGCGACCGCCGGCCCCCTTGCGACCCTCGACGGCAGGCGTGCGGAACTGCGCACGACCCCGGTAGACGGCACCGAGTGCTCGGGGGTTGAGTCCGCTGAACGAGTGACCCTCACCGAAGAAGCGCGTCCGGGCGATCAACTGCAGCATGGGGTGGGTGAAGAGCGACACGACGATGAGGTCGATCACCGTCGTGATGCCCAGGGTCAGGGCGAAGCCCTTGACGTTGCCGACCGCCAGGACGAACAGCGTGATGGCGGCCAGGAAGTTCACGGTGTCGGACGCGACGATGGTGCGGATGGCGCGCTTCCAGCCGGACTCGACGGCGCTCTCGAGGATGCGGCCGTCACGGAGCTCGTCGCGGATGCGTTCGAAGTACACGATGAACGAGTCGGCCGTGATGCCGATCGCCACGATGAGGCCGGTGACGCCTGCCAGTGACAGCCGGTAGCCCTCGCGCCACGACAGGATCGCGATGACCAGGTAGGTGAGCACGGCGGCGATGACCAGCGAGAGCACGGTGACGAACGCCAGCGCGCGGTACTGGACCAGCGAGTAGGCGACGACCAGGATGAGGCCGATCAACCCGGCGATCAGTCCGCTCACCAACTGGGTCTGGCCGAGCGTGGCGGTGATGGTCTCGTTGCTCTGGACCGAGAAGCTCAACGGCAGGGCGCCGAACTTGAGCTGGTCGGCGAGCGTCTTCGAGGAGTCCTGGGTGAACTGGCCCGTGATCTGCGCGCGACCGTCCGTGATGGCCGCGTTGGCCGACGGGGCCGTGATGACCTGGTTGTCGAGGGTGACGGCGAACTGGTTCTGCGGAGCCTGCAGCGACACCAGTCGCGAGGTGACCTCGGAGAACTGGTCGGTGCCCTGCCCGTTGAACTCGAGGTTGACGGCCCAGGTGTTGGTCGAGTTGCCCTGCGAGTCGGCGGCGAGGCCGTTCGTGGCGTCGCTGATGTCCGAGCCCTGCACCTCGACGGGACCGAGGATGTACTTGGCCGTGCCGTCGGTCGAGCAGGTGACGAGGGGTTGGTCGTCACGGGCCGTGGCCAGCTCGTTGTCCGCTGCGCAGTCGTAGTTCTGGTAGAGGTCGGCGAGCTGAGGGGTGATCCACGCCAGGTCGGACCCGTTGGTCGGCGACGCCGTGGGCGTGCTCTCGAGGTCGGGGTTCGGCGTGTAGGGGGTCGCGGACGGGCTGGCCGTCGCGCCGTCGCCCTCGCCGCCCACCGCGGCGCTCGACACGGCCTCGGTGTACAGCACGGGTCGGAAGGTCAGCTTGGCCGACGCCTCGATGCGCTGGAGGGTCTCGTTGTCGGGGCGACCCGGGATCGACACGACGATGTTCTGCGTGCCCTGCTTCGTGATCTCGGACTCGGAGACGCCGGCGGAGTCGATTCGCTGACGGATGATCGTGACGGCTTGGTCGAGTTGCTGCGACGAGACCGACTCACCGCTCTGCAGCTGTGCGGCGAGGGTGATCTGCGTTCCGCCCTGCAGGTCGAGGGCCAACTCGGGCACCCAGCTGGCACCGTTCCACCAGCCGTCGCGACCGGAGTCGTTCAGCAGCGTGGCAGTGCCGTTCAGTGCCGTGAGGCCGGCGATGATGACCAACAACCAGGTCAGGGATCGTATTGCTTTCTTCACCGGCGTCGAGCGTGCCACGGAGGAACTCTGCTTTCTCATGGGAGCGCGCGCTCACGGGGAGCGCGCGCCGCGGATCGGGCCCGACCGCGCCAGGCGGTCGGGGCGGTCGTCAGGTCAGGCCTTGTTGTCGGAGTCTTTCGCGACGGTCGAGTCGACCGGCGACGTGGCCGACCGCTCACCGAACTCGGGGGCGTCGCCGATGACGCGGTCGTGCCCGGGCGTGCCGTCGATCGACGACTCGGCGTCGTCGGCGACGGGCTCGTCGATGACCGGGTCGACCACGCGACCGAGCGTCTGGCGGTGGACCTTGAGGACGGTGCCGGGCGAGACCTCGACCTCGGCGACGTTGTTCTCGTCGTCGATCGAGACGACGGTGCCGTACACGCCGAACGAGAGCATGACCTCGACGCCGGGGACGAGCTTGCTCTGCAGGTCGGCCTGCTGGCGGTCGCGCTTCTTCTTGTTGCGGAACATGAAGACGACGAGGACCACCAGGAGGAGGACCATGATCAGGGTTGCGGGATCCATGCGGAACTCCCTTTCGCTGTTGGGGGTGTGGGCCGAGCGGGACTCGCTTCAGCGAGCGACGGCCTCGGGCCTGCAGGAATTATAGGTCATCGCCGAACAGCGCCCCTGAGGCGTGGGCCAGTCCGAAGTGCCGCCACGCCTCGGGCGTCGCGATGCGGCCCCGGGGCGTGCGGGTCAGCAGGCCCACGCGGACGAGGAAGGGTTCGACGACGGACTCGATGGTGTCGGCCTCTTCACCCACCGACACCGCGAGGGTGTTGAGGCCGACGGGCCCCCCGCCGAAGCGGGTCAGGACGGTCTGGACGACCTCGCGGTCGAGGCGGTCGAGCCCCAACGAGTCGACGTCGTAGAGGTCGAGGGCCTCGCGGACCGTCGCCAGGTCGGCCTCACGCCCGTGGACCAGGGCGTAGTCACGCACCCGACGGAGCAGGCGGTTGGCGATGCGGGGCGTGCCCCGGCACCGACCGGCGATCTCGGCCAGGGCCGACCCCTCGATGACGACGCCGAGCAACGACGCCGCCCGGCGGAGGACCTCGGTCAGCTCGGCCTCGTCGTAGAACTCGAGGTGGGCCGTGAAGCCGAACCGGTCGCGGAGGGGGTTCGGCAGGAGCCCGCTGCGCGTCGTCGCTCCGACGAGGGTGAACGGCGAGAGCTCGAGGGGGATGCTCGTGGCGCCGGCACCCTTGCCCACCATGATGTCGATGCGGTAGTCCTCCATCGCGAGGTAGAGCATCTCTTCGGCCGGCCGGGCCATGCGGTGGATCTCGTCGATGAAGAGCACCTCGCCCGGCACGAGCGCCGAGAGGACGGCGGCCAGGTCGCCGGCGTGCTGGATCGCGGGGCCCGACGACATGCGGAGGGGCCGGGCGCCCTCGTGGGCCACGATCATCGCCAGGGTCGTCTTGCCGAGCCCGGGCGGACCCGCGAGGAGGATGTGGTCGGGCGTCCGCCCCTGCATCGTCGCCGCCTTGAGCAGGAGTTCGAGCTGGCCCCGCACCTTGGTCTGCCCGACGAACTCACCGAGCGAGGTGGGGCGCAGGGCCCCCTCGAAGGCCAGCTCGGCCTCGGACTCGAGGGTGGGACGCGTCAGGTCGTCGTCGCTCACGCGCGGGCACCGGCCGACTTCTGCGGGCCCAGGTGACCGAGGGCGGCTCGGAGCAGTTGCGGGACGGCCACGGCGACGGCGTCGGCCCGGTCGGCCACCACGGCGTCGATCGCGGCTTGCGCCTCGCGGTCGGACCAGCCGAGGCCGACCAGGGCGACGAGCACGTCGGCCGCGGTGGTCGAGGCGGCGGTCACGGTCGGGGCGGTCGGCGCCACGTCGAGCTTGCCGGTGAGGGACAGGACGATGAGCTTCGCGGTCTTGGGCCCGATGCCCGACACCCGGCGGAAGGCGGCGTCGTCGTCGTCGGCCACGGCCGTGGCGACCTGGTGGGGGGTGAGGGTGGACAACACGCCCTGCGCCGACTTCGGCCCCACCCCGGTCACGCTGCGCAGCAGGTCGAACACCTCGAGCTCTTCTCGCTCGGCGAACCCGAACAGCGAGAGGTCGTCTTCGCGCACGATCAACGCCGTGTGCACCAGCGCCTGCTCGCCGACGCGCACCGTCAGGGCGAGCTGCGGGGTGACCGAGACGCGCATGCCGACGCCACCGACCTCGACGACGACCCAGGTGCCGGACGCGGACAGGACGGTACCGCGGACACTCGAGATCATGCCCCCAGCCTAGGAGTGCGCACCGACTTCTCGGCGTCGCGCCACGCTCGCTGGGCCGGGGTGAGCGACCCCGAGGAGGCGCGGGCCGGGCCGGGTGCGCCCCGCCAGGCATGGCAGATGGCCAGGGCCAGGGCATCGGCGGCGTCCGCCGGTCTCGGCGCCTCGGCGAGTCCGAGCAGCCGGGCCACCATCGCCCCCACCTGCTTCTTGTCGGCCGACCCGTACCCGGTGACCGCCGCCTTGACCTCGGACGGCGTGTGCAGGGTGACGGGGATCTCGCGTTCGGCCGCCGCACGCAGGGCGAGGCCGCTGACCTGCGCCACGCCCATCACGCTACGGACGTTCTGCTGCGCGAAGACCCGCTCGATCGCCATCGCATCCGGACGGTGCTGGTCGATCAGGGCGTCGATGCCCCGACCGAGGGCGAGCAGGCGGAGTTCGAGCGCGAGGTCGGGAGCCGTGCGGATGACCTGGACGTCGACGAGGGTCGCCCGCCGGTGGGCGTCGACCTCGACGACGCCGACGCCGCAACGGGTGAGCCCGGGGTCGATGCCGAGCACCCGGAGCGTCACCGCGGCGACCTATTCTTCGTCGTCGAGTGCGGCCTGCACGTCGGCGGGGACGTCGTGGTTCGCGTAGACGTTCTGCACGTCGTCGTCGTCGTCGAGCGCGTCGATGAGCCGGAACACCTTGCGCGCCGTCTCGAGGTCGACCTCGATCTTGAGGCCGGGCACGAACTCGATGTCGGCCGAGTCGTAGTCGATGCCGGCTTCTTGCAGGGCCGAGCGGGCCGGGACGAGGTCGGACGCCTCGGTGACGATCTCGAAGCCCTCACCGCGGTCGGTGACCTCTTCGGCGCCGGCGTCGAGGACGGCCGTGAGCACGTCGTCCTCGGTGAGGTCGCCGGTCTTCATGACGGCGATGACGCCCTTGCGGCTGAAGTTGTAGGCGACGCTGCCGGGGTCGGCCATGGTGCCGCCGTTGCGCGACATGACCGTGCGGACGTTCGCCGCCGCACGGTTCTTGTTGTCGGTGAGGCACTCGATCAGCAGGGCGACGCCGTTGGGGCCGTAGCCCTCGTACATGATCGTCTGGTAGTCGACGCTCTCGCCGCTGAGACCGGCGCCCCGCTTGACGGCACGGTCGATGTTGTCGTTGGGGACCGAGGTCTTCTTGGCCTTCTGGACGGCGTCGACCAGCGTGGGGTTGCCGGACATGTCGGCACCGCCCTGCTTGGCCGCGACCTCGATGTTCTTGATGAGCTTGGCGAACGACTTGGCGCGACGGCTGTCGATGACGGCCTTCTTGTGCTTGGTCGTTGCCCACTTGGAATGCCCGGACACGGTGCTCCTTCAGATGCTGACGTGGATCTCGACGAGTCTACCGTGACGCCCGCGCGCGGGCCTTGTCGAGGAAGCGCGCGTGGAAACGCAGCTCGTCGGTGACCTCGGGGTGGAACGAGGTGCCCATCAGCGGCCCCTGCTCGACCGCGACCACCCGGCCGTCGTCGAGGACGCCGATGGCCGTGGCTGCCGGGCCGACCTGGTCGACCACGGGAGCCCGGATGAACACGGCGTGGACCGGGGGGCCCTCGAGCACGGGCACGTCGACGTCGGTCTCGAACGACTCGGTCTGCGAGCCGAAGGCGTTCCGCCGGACCGAGACGTCGAGCCCCCCGAGTGTCTTCTGACCCGGGATGCCGTCGACGATGCGGTCGGCCAGCATGATCAGGCCGGCGCAGGTGCCGTAGACCGGCAGCCCCGAGGCGATGGCACGGCGGAGGGGCCCGTCGAGGTCGAAGGTGCGGGACAGCTTGTCCATGACGCTGGACTCGCCGCCGGGGATCACGAGCCCGTCGATCTCGTCGAGTTCGGAGGCGCGGCGCACGGGCACCGCCTCGGCACCGAGCGACGTGAGGACGGCGAGGTGCTCTCGGAAGTCGCCCTGGAGGGCGAGGACGCCGACCCGGGGGCCCCGCTCGGCGGTCATCGGGTCACGGAGCCGCGGGTCACCAGCCACGCTCGGCGAGGCGGTGCGGTGCGGGCAGGTCGGGCACGTTGATGCCGACCATGGCCTCGCCGAGGCCGCGCGAGGCGTCGGCGACCACCTGGGGGTCGTCGAAGAACGTGGTCGCCTTGACGATCGCCTTGGCACGCTCGGCCGGGTTGCCGGACTTGAAGATGCCCGAGCCGACGAAGACGCCGTCGGCGCCGAGCTGCATCATGAGGGCCGCGTCGGCGGGCGTCGCGACGCCGCCGGCCGTGAAGAGCACGACGGGCAGCTTGCCGGTCTCGGCGATCTCGCGGACGAGTTCGAAGGGTGCCTGCAGCTCTTTGGCGGCGACGTAGAGTTCGTCGGTCTTGAGGCCACGGAGCTGGGCGATCTCTTTCGAGATGGTGCGGATGTGCTTGGTCGCCTCGGAGACGTCGCCCGTGCCGGCCTCACCCTTGGAGCGGATCATGGCGGCACCCTCGGTGATGCGGCGCAGGGCCTCGCCGAGGTTGGTGGCACCGCAGACGAACGGGACGGTGAAATTCCACTTGTCGATGTGGTTGACGTAGTCGGCCGGGCTCAGCACCTCGGACTCGTCGATGTAGTCGACGCCGAGGGTCTGCAGGATCTGGGCCTCGACGAAGTGCCCGATGCGGGCCTTCGCCATGACGGGGATCGACACCGCGGCGACGATCTCGTCGATCATGTCGGGGTCGCTCATGCGCGCGACGCCGCCCTGCGACCGGATGTCGGCGGGGACCCGCTCGAGGGCCATGACGGCCACGGCCCCGGCGTCTTCGGCGATCTTCGCCTGCTCGACGTTGACGACGTCCATGATGACGCCGCCCTTGAGCATCTCGGCGAGACCGCGCTTGACGCGGCTCGAGCCGGTGGTGGAGGACTGGGTGGAGGCGGAGGTCGTGTCGCTCATGATGGCCCCCATCTTAGGCCCGATCAGGGTGTCGGCGACGCCGCGGGGGTCACACCGACGCCGTCGGTCGGCCACGCCTCGGCCACGGCCACCCGGACGTCGCCGAGCAACTGCGTGACGGCCTTCGTGCCGGCGACGATCGGGAAGAAGTTCGAGTCCCCCGCGTAGCGCGGCACCACGTGCTGGTGGAGGTGCTCGGCGATGCCCGCCCCGCCGACCTGGCCCTGGTTCATCCCGATGTTGAAACCCTGCGCGTGCGACACGCGGGTCAGCACGCGCATGGCCGTCTGGGTCAGGGTCGCGATCTCGGCGACCTCGTCCGGGCCGGCGAGGTCGTAGGTCGAGACGTGACGGTAGGGGCAGACCAGCAGGTGCCCGGGGTTGTACGGGTACAGGTTGAGCAGCACGTAGGCGTGCTCGCCCCGGGCCACGATCAGGGCCTCGTCGTCCGACTTCGAGGGAGCGCGGCAGAAGGGGCACGACTCGTCGTGCGCCCCCTGCCCGGCCTCGACGTAGACCGCGCGGTGCGGCGTCCAGAGCCGCTGGAACGCGTCGGGGACCGCGGCGAAGTCGGCGGACGACTCGGCCTCGGTCCCCTCGACGCGCACGATCAGACCTGGGCCTTCGTCTCGATGGCCGTGACGATCTTGGCGACGGCCTCGTCGATCGGCACGCCGTTCTCCTGCGAACCGTCGCGGTACCGGAAGCTGACCGCCCCGGCCGCTCGGTCGTCTTCTCCGGCGATGAGCTGGAACGGCACCTTGGCCTTGGTGTGCGTCCTGATCTTCTTCGGCATGCGGTCGTCGCTGTGGTCGACCTGGGCGCGGACGCCGACCTCGCGCAGTCGCGCCACGACCTCGTCGAGGTAGTCGCCGTACTCGTCGGCCACGGGGATCGCCACGACCTGGACGGGCGCGAGCCAGACCGGGAACGCCCCGGCGTAGTGCTCGGTGAGCACCCCGAAGAAGCGCTCGATCGAGCCGAACAACGCGCGGTGGATCATGACCGGCCGCTGGCGCGAACCGTCGGCCGCCGTGTACTCGAGGTCGAAGCGCTCCGGCAGGTTGAAGTCGAGCTGGACCGTCGACATCTGCCACGTGCGCCCGATGGCGTCACGTGCCTGGACCGAGATCTTGGGGCCGTAGAACGCGGCGCCGGCCGGGTCGGGCACGAGCTCGAGACCCGTCTCTTCGGCGACCTGGCGGAGCGTCGCCGTCGCCTCGTCCCAGGTGGCGTCGTCGCCGACGTACTTCTCGGGGTCTTTCGTGGAGAGCTCGAGGTAGAAGTCGTCCAGGCCGTAGTCGCGCAGGAGGCTGAGCACGAAGTCGAGCGTGCCCTTGAGCTCGGACGCCATGTCGTCGCGCGTCGTGAAGATGTGTGCGTCGTCCTGGGTCATGCCGCGCACGCGGGTGAGGCCGTGGATGACCCCGGACTTCTCGTTGCGGTAGACCGTGCCGAATTCGAACAGGCGCTGGGGCAGATCGCGGTACGACTTGGCCGACGACCGGTACGCCAGGATGTGCATCGGGCAGTTCATGGGCTTGAGGTAGTAGTCGGCGCCCTGTCGCGTGATCTCGCCCTCGTCGTTGCGTGCCTCGTCGAGGTGCATCGCCGGGAACATGCCGTCCTTGTACCAGCCCAGGTGACCCGAGGTCTCGAACAGGGCCGCCTTGGTGATGTGCGGCGTGTAGACGAACTCGTAGCCGGCCTTCTCGTGGCGTTCGCGCGAGTAGTCCTCCATCTGGCGGCGGATGATGCCGCCCTTGGGGTGGAAGATCGCCAGGCCCGAGCCGATCTCGTCGGGGAACGAGAACAGGTCGAGCTCGGCGCCGAGCTTGCGATGGTCGCGCTTGGCGGCCTCCTCGAGCCGGGCCTGGTAGGCACGGAGGTCGTCCTTCGTCGGCCAGGCGGTGCCGTAGATGCGCTGCAGCTGGGGGTTCTTCTCGGACCCGCGCCAGTAGGCGGCGGCCACGCGCATGAGCTTCGTGGCGTTGCCGACGAGGCGCGTGCTGGGCACGTGCGGACCGCGGCAGAGGTCGAACCAGACCACGTCGCCGGTCTTCGGGTCGACGTTGTCGTAGACGGTGAGCTCGGCCCCGCCCACCTCGACGGACTCGCCGTCGGCACCGAGCTCGTCGGCCGAGCCGCCCTTGAGGCCGATCAGTTCGAGCTTGAACGGCTCGTGGGCCAACAGTTCGCGCGCCTCGTCGTCGCTCACGACGCGTCGACGGAAGCGCTGGCCCTGACGGATGATGCGCTCCATGCCCTTCTCGATCGCCTTGAGGTCGTCGGGGGTGAAGGGCTCGGCGACGTCGAAGTCGTAGTAGAAGCCGTCGGTGACGGGCGGCCCGATGCCGAGCTTGGCCTCGGGGTTGATCTGCTGCACGGCCTGCGCCATGACGTGCGCCGCCGAGTGGCGCAGGATCGCGAGCCCGTCGGGCGAGTCGATCGTGACCGGCTCGGCCACGTCGCCCGCCTGCAGCTCGGTCGCGAGGTCACGCAGTTCACCCGCCACGCGCACGGCGACGACCGCCTTGTCGGTGAACAGGTCGAAGCCGGTCGTCGTCTCGGTGGCCTCGACGGCCACGGGGCCGGACGGGGCTGGGGAGGCGGTCGGGTCGAGTTCGGTCTGGTCGGACACGGCGGTGGTTCCTATCGTCGAGGGGCGGGGACCACTTTAGCCGTCGACCGACGCTCGTCCGGTCGGCGGCCGGGAGGCGCGGAGACAGCCCTCCGGACCGTTCAGGCCGCGCGCAGCTCGGTCGAACACGCCTCGGCGGCGACCCAGGCGAGCATGCCGCACTTGACGCGCATGACGAACTTCGAGACCCCGTGGAACACCACGGCGTCGCCGAGCACCTCGTCGTCGGGCTCGCCGGCACCGCGCGACCGCATCATCTCGCGGAACTCCCCCACGAGGGCGTCGAGCTCGGGCAACGTGCGACCGGGGGCCAGCTGCGACAGCACCGACGCCGAAGCCATCGAGATGCTGCAGCCCGCGCCCTGCCAGCGCAGGTCGGCGACGCGGTCGGTGCCGGGTTCGAGGGCGATGCGGACGGTGATCTCGTCACCGCAGGTCGGGTTGCGCTCGAAGTGCTGGGCGTCGGCCCCGGGCAGCTCACCGTCGCCGTGCCGCGCCTTGGCGTGGTCGAGGATGACCTGCTGGTACAGGCCGTCGAGGGCGGCGCTCACCGCGCCTCCTCGGCCTTCTCGTCGTCGGCGGCGCCCGTGACGCCGAAGTAGGCACGCACCTCGGCGACCCCGGCGACGAGGCGCTCGACCTCGTCGCCCGACGAGTAGAGGTACGTGCTGGCCCGCGTCGTGGCCGTCGCCCCGAGACGTCGGTGCAGCGGCTGGGCGCAGTGGTGTCCGACCCGCACGGCGATGCCGCGCGCGTCGAGGAACTGCCCGACGTCGTGGGCGTGCACCCCGTCGACGACGAAGCTGGCCAACCCGGAGCGCGGCACCCCGGCGGGCGGGCCGACGACCGTGACGCCGTCGATCGCCGAGAGCCCGCGGACGAGCTGGTCGGCCAGGGCCTCCTCGTGCTCGCGGACGCGGTCCATGCCGACCGCCTCGAGGTAGCGGACGGCCTCGGCGAGGGCGACGGCCTGCGACACGGGTTGCGTGCCGGCCTCGAAGCGCTGCGGGGCGGGCAGGTACTCCGCCCCCTCCATCGTGACCGTCGTGATCATCGACCCGCCGGTGCGGAAGGGCGGCAGGGCGTTCAGCAGCTCGGCCTTGCCGTACAACACGCCGATGCCCGTCGGCCCCAGCATCTTGTGGCCGGAGAACGCGGCGAAGTCGACGTCGAGGGCGTGCAGGTCGAGGGGTCGGTGCGGGGCCGACTGGCAGGCGTCGAGCACCACGAGGGCGTCGACGGCGTGCGCGAGGTCGACCAGTTCGGCGACGGGCGCGACGAAGCCGGTCACGTTCGAGACGTGGGCGAAGGCGAGGAGGCGCGTGCGGGGCCCGATCACGGACGCCGCGTCGGCGCTCGTCCACGTGCCGTCGTCGCCGACGGGCACGAACCGCAGCGTGGCCCCCGTCGTCGCGGCGAGTTCCTGCCACGGGACGAGGTTGGCGTGGTGCTCGGCCTCGGTCACCACGATCTCGTCGCCGGGCGCGAGCGCGAAGCGCCGGGCGGCGTCGCCTCCCCGTCCGTGCGTGGCGTTCGCGAGGCCGTACGCGACGAGGTTGAGGGCGTCGGTCGCGTTGGAGGTCCAGACGATCTCGTCGACGTCGGCACCGACGAAGCGTGCGACGGTCTCTCGCGCCTCTTCGTAGGCCTCGGTCGAGAGGGCCGCGAGGGTGTGGGCCCCGCGGTGAACGGCCGAGTTGACGGTCTCGAGGAAGCGTCGCTCGGCGTCGAGCACCGCGGTCGGGCGTTGGGCCGTCGCCCCCGAGTCGAGGTAGGCGAGCGGCTCGCCGGAGACGTGCTGCCCCAGCAACGGGAAGTCGGCGCGCAGACGGCGGGCGTCGTCGTCGGACAGCCCCGGACGGGCGGTGGATGGTGCGGAGGAGGTGGTGGTCACGGTGTCCCTTCCCGTCGATCGTAGCGAGGCACCGCGAGGGTCCCGGCGTCGGCCGACACAGGACGCAACGGTCGCCGACCGCACGGTGTTCCCGACCGCACGGTGTTCCCGACCGCACGGCTGTGACGTCCCGTGTCGTGCCCGTCGCCCACGGCGGGGGTCGGGGGCCAGAGTGGTGGCGACGAACGGAGCACCCCATGACGACCACCCCCGGCCGCATCGAGACCACCCACGCCGGAAGCCTGCCGCGCACCCCCGAGCTGATCGCCGCCAACGACGCCCGCGCCCTCGGCAACGACGGCTTCACCCTCGAGCGCACGCCCGAGTTCGACGCCCTGCTGACCGACGCCGTCGTCGACCTCGTCCGCCGCCAGCGCGACCTGGGCATCACGATCGTCGGCGACGGCGAGTACGGCAAGGCCATGACGAGCGCGGTCGACTACGGCGCCTGGTGGTCGTACTCGTTCCAGCGCGTGAGCGGGCTCTCGCTGACCGGATCGGACATCTTCAGCCAGCCGGCGGTGCGTTCCTCCCCCGGCGACGTGCGGCTGACGTCGTTCCCGGACCGCCGCGACTGGCAGACGTTCCACGACGCCTACACCGACCCGACCTCGGGCATCGGCACGGGCTCGGGCGCCACGCCGTTCCCGAGCACGACGGGCCCGCTGACGTACGTCGGGCACGACGCCATCGCCTCCGACATCGCCAACCTGACGGCCGGGCTCGCGGCGAGCGGCGACGCGCCGGGGTTCATCACCTCGTTGTCACCGGGCAGCGGCGCCCGCATCGCGAACGACTTCTACGCCACCGACGAGGAGCACATCTGGGCCTGGGCCGAGGTGTTGCGCGAGGAGTACACGGCGATCGTCGAGGCCGGCCTCACCGTGCAGATCGACGACCCGTCGATCGCCGAGAACTGGGACCAGATCAACCCCGAGCCGAGCGTCGAGGACTACCGCGCCTTCACCCGCATCCGGGTCGAGGCGCTCAACCACGCCCTGCGCGGCCTGCCGCCCGAGCAGGTGCGCTTCCACCTCTGTTGGGGCTCGTGGCACGGACCGCACACGACCGACGTCGAGTTCCGGCACATCGTCGACCTCATGCTCGAGATCGACGCCGGCTCGTACTCGTTCGAGGCGGCGAACGTCCGTCACGACCACGAGTGGAAGCTCTGGCGCGACGTCGAGCTGCCGGCCGGCAAGACGATCGTCCCGGGCGTCGTCAGCCACGCCACGAACGTGGTCGAGCACCCCGAGCTCGTGGCCGACCGCATCGAACGGTTCGCCTCGGTGGTCGGCCCCGAGAACGTCGTCGCCTCGACCGACTGCGGCCTGGGCGGTCGCATCCACCCGCAGATCGCCGTGGCCAAGCTGGCCTCGCTCGGCGAGGGCGCGCGCATCGCGTCGCACCGCCTGTTCGGCTGAGCGTCCCCCGGCGGACGACACGCGCCTCCTGGTCCGACGGACGAGGAGGCGCGGGTCGTCTCGGGCGCGGGGGGCCCCGTCAGTCGTCGAGCGGCTTGAGCACCCGCTGCAGGAACTGCCGGGTGCGGGCCTCGCGGGGGCGCGTGAGCACGTCGGCGGGCCGACCGCGCTCGACGACGACACCGGCGTCCATGAAGAGCAGCTCGTCGGCCACGCGGCGGGCGAACTCGAGCTCGTGGGTGACGACGATCATCGTCCAGCCCTCGTCGGCGAGCTCTTTCACGACGGTGAGCACGTCGCCGACCAGTTCGGGGTCGAGTGCGGAGGTCGGTTCGTCGAAGAGCAGCAGCTCGGGCCGCAGGGCGAGCGCCCGGACGATGCCCACGCGCTGCTGCTGCCCGCCCGAGAGCTCGGAGGGGTAGGCCCCGGCCTTCTCGGCGAGGCCCACGCGCGCGAGGAGCGCCTCGGCCTCGACCCGCGCCTCCTGCGGGTCTCGACCCTGGACGCGGACCGGGCCCTCGACGACGTTCTGCAGCACGGTGAGGTGCGGGAACAGGTTGAAGTGCTGGAAGACCATCGACGACCGGTCGCGGAGGGCGAGCAGGTCGCGCTTGCCGACCTTGCCTCCGAAGTCGATCGACCGACCGTCGGAGAGCGTGACGACTCCCCCGTCGGGCACCTCGAGGCTGTTGAGCGAGCGCAGCACGGTCGTCTTGCCCGAGCCCGAGGGGCCGATGATGGCGACGACGCGCCCTCGCCTCACCTCGAGGTCGATGCCCCGCAGCACCTCGTTCTCGCCGAACGACTTGTGCAGGCCGCGGACGGTCAGCACCGGGGCACCGGTCGGGTCGGCCGGCCGGGGCGGGGTGACGTCAGCGGGCAACGTGGCGGTCCAATCTCTTCTCGAGGGCGTCCTGCCCGAACGACAGGATCAGGCAGATCACCCAGTAGACCAGGGCGGCCTCGAGGTAGATCAGCAAGAACTGGTTCGAGACGGTCGCGATCTGCTGCGCCTGACGGAACAGCTCGACGACGAGGATGACGCTCGCCAACGAGGTGTCCTTCACCAGGCTGATGAACGTGTTCGACAGCGGTGGCACCGAGACCCGGGCCGCCTGGGGCAGGATGATCCGCCGGAGGGCGAGCCCCCGCGACATGCCGATCGTGTGGGCGGCCTCCCACTGGCCCTTCGGCACCGAGAGGATGGCGGCCCGGATGACCTCGGCGGCGTACCCGCCGACGTTCAGGGAGAACGCGATGATCGCGCTCGGCCAGGGGTCGAGCCTGACGCCGATCGACGGTAGGCCGTAGAAGACGACGAAGAGCTGCACGAGCAGGGGCGTGCCCCGGATGATCGAGATGTAGACCCGGGCGATGCCCGCGAGCACCGCCGTGCCCGACAGTCGCATGAGCGCGATGACGACGGCGATGACCAGCCCGATCGCCATCGACGCGAAGGCGAGCGGGATCGACGCGACGAGCGCCCCCGACACGATCGGCCAGAGCGACCGCCAGAACAGGTCGAGGGAGGACTGCACGCTTACTCGCTGACGTCCTGGCCGAAGTACTTCTCGCTGATGGTCGACAGCGTGCCGTCGGACTTCAGCTCGGCGAGGGCGTCGTCGATCGCCGTCACGAGGTCGTCGCTGCCCTTGGTGGTGACCAGGGCCGAGCGCGAGACGTCGTCGGTGGTCGCCGCGATCTTGATGCCGGCGGCCTGGTCGGGGTTGGTCTTGACGTAGTCGAGGAAGGTCAGCTCGTCGTTGACCGTCGCGTCGATGCGGCCCTGCTCGAGCAGCGCGACGGACTGGGCCCAGCCCTCGACGACCTGGACGTCGGCGCCCGCGTCCTTCGCGGTCGTGTAGAAGTTGCTCGACTGCGACTGGGCCGTCGTCTTGCCCTTCAGGTCGGCGAGCGAGGTGATGTCGGTGTTGTCCGCGGGCGTGATGACCACGCCGCGGCTGACCGTGTAGGGCGTCGAGAAGTCGTACGTCGCCTCGCGCTCGTCGGTGATCGAGATCTGGTTCGCGACGAGGTCGAACCGACCGGCGGTGAGCCCGGCGAGCAGGGCGTCGAACTGGGTCTCCTCGAAGGTCGGGGTGACGCCGAGCTTCTCGGCGACGGCCGTGGCGACGTCGACGTCGTAGCCGGTGAGTGCGCCGGCCCCGCCCTCGTGGTACGTGAAGGGCTGGTAGGTGCCCTCGGTGCCGATGACGATCTCGCCGGCCGCCTGGATGTCGGACAGGCTCTTCGCGGCGCTCGTGTCGGCGGTCGCGCTGCCGGTGGACTGGACGACCCCGTCGGTGGAGGCGGGCGCGCAGGCGGCCAGGGCGACGGCGGCGGCGGCGATGACGCCGACCGAGGCGAGGCGACGGACGGTGCGGACGGCAGTGATCTTCACGAGGGTTCCTTTGCTGCGGCTCGGGGGTCGGACGAGCCTCACGACCCTAACGCCGCGGGGGCGGGCGTGATTCCCGATGACTCCCCGTGACGTCGGCGCCGGGGGAACCGGGCCTCGCCGGGGACGGTCAGCGTCGTGCGATCGCCTCGGCGACCGAGGGCGCCCCGTCGAGGCGGACGTGCCGGTGGGCGACGGCGTCGCCCGAGACGGCGACCGTGCTGAGCGACAACGAGTGGAACAGGTGGCCGTCGACGAGGTCGGCCCGGACGATGGCGTCGTCGTCGTCCGTCGACAGGGCGCTGCTCTCGCGCAGCAGCTCGAGCCACGGCGTCCAGCTGCCCTCGCCCTCGGCCGCCGCCGGCAACGGACCGGACGGAGGCGCGACGTCACGGAACCGGGGCAGCCAGCGGTCGACGCGGGGCACGCTCCGGTCGTCGGGCCCGGCGTGCGTCAGCAGGTGCACCCCGGGGGCGAGGCGGGCCGTCTCGGTGACGGTGCCGTCCCACACGGAGTGCACCGCGCCTCCCGCGTCCGCGGTGAGCAGGTTGAAGGTGCGGGTCGTCTGCGGGCCCTCGGGCAGCGCGCCGTCGGCGGCGGCCCGGAGCGGCAGGGCCCCGCGCGTCGTCCAGCCGCCCGCGGGCGGCTCGGGGGCCTCGTGGCGGTTGAGGACGACGCTCGCCCGGCTCGGGCCCCGGGCGGTGGCCAGCCAGGCCCCGCCGGCCTCGCGGTCGTGGACGCCCGTGACCCGGTCGCCGAGCTCGGGCCACCACGCGCCGGGCTCGTCCCAGGGCCGGTCGGGCGACTCGTCACGGAGCCCCAGGAACACGACGGGCCAGGGCGCGCCCGGCTGGACGGCGACGACGACGGTGCACATGGGGTCCTCAGGGTGGGGGCTCGTCGGGTCGGGGGCCGACGTTCGGCCGCGGGATGCGGCATCGTGGTGGGCAACGCTACCGACCCGGCACCGGGTCGGCCGACCGACGCATCGATCGACGAGGCCCACCGTGACGCACGACCACCCCCGCTCCTCCCCCGCCGACGCCCCGCGTCGCCTGTCCGTCGTCGTCGGCGTCTCGGGCGGGATCGCGGCGTACAAGGCCGTCGGCGTCGTCCGCGGCCTCGTGCTGCGCGGGCACGAGGTGCACGTCGTCCCGACCGAGGCCGCCCTGCGCTTCGTCGGGGCACCGACCTGGGAGGCCACGAGCCGCAACCCCGTGCACACGTCCGTCTTCGACGACGTCGCCGAGGTGCGGCACGTGGCCCTGGGTCAGCGGGCCGACCTGATCGTCGTCGCCCCCGCGACCGCGCACACCCTGGCCAAGATCGCCCACGGCCTGTCGGACGACCTGCTCGGCACGACCATCCTCGCGAGCACCGCGCCGCTCGTCGTCGCCCCCGCCATGCACACCGAGATGTGGCGGAACCTCGCCACCGTCGCCAACGTCGCGCTGCTCCGGTCGCGCGGGGTGACCGTCGTCGGGCCCGACGACGGGCCGCTCACCGGCGGAGACGTGGGGCCCGGGCGCCTCAGCGAGCCCGACGACATCGTCGCCGCCGCCCTGGCCCTCGTCACCGGCGCCCCCACCACCCGTGCGACCCCGGACTCGGCCGATGCGGCGGACTCCCCCGCCACCCGAGCGACCCGGGACTCGGCCGACACGACAGGTGGACCGGCCCAGGAGGCGCGGGTCGGCGACCTCGACGGCCTGCGGGTGGTCGTCTCCGCCGGTGGCACCCGCGAGCCCCTCGACCCCGTGCGCTTCGTCGGCAACCGGTCGAGCGGCAAGCAGGGGGCCGCCCTGGCCTTCGCCGCCGCCGACCGTGGAGCCCACGTCACCGTCGTCGGTGCCGCCCTCGACGGTGCCGTCCGGCAGCGCCTCGTGGGGCGGGACGACGTCGACCTGGTCGACGTCGGAACCGCGCTCGAGCTCGAGGCCGCCCTGGGCGAGCACGCACCCCAGGCCGACGTCGTCGTCATGGCCGCGGCCGTCGCCGACTACCGTCCCGTCTCGGTGGCCGACGGCAAGATCCGCAAGGACGACTCCGGCGACGAACTGACGGTGCGCCTCGTCCGCACCCCCGACGTCCTCGCCGGGCTGGTCGCCCGACGGCCCGCCGGGCAGGTTGTGGTCGGCTTCGCCGCCGAGACCGCCCGCGACCGCGACGACCTGCTCGAGCTCGGACGCGCCAAGCAGCGGCGCAAGGGAGCCGACCTGCTCGTCCTGAACCGGGTCGGTTGGACGACCGGCTTCGGTGCGGACGACACGGCCGTCGTCGTGATCGACGCCGACGGCGACGTGGTGTCCGAGTCCGCGGGGTCGAAGGCGGCGGTGGCCGGGGCCGTGTGGGACGCCGTGGCGTCCCACCGCTCGGCACGAGACGGACGGACCAGCTCGCCACCCCGGCCGCAAGGCGTCTCGACGGGAGCAGGCGCGTGAGCCCCCGCGAGCAGGGCGACCCCCGTCTCGGCACGACCGTGGGCGGCCGCTACCGACTCGACGCGATCGTCGGGCGCGGCGGCATGGGAGCCGTGTACCGGGCCCACGACCTCGACCTCGGGCGGGACGTCGCGGTCAAGCTGTTCGGTTCGGACGGTCACGACGTGCACGACCTCGGTCGGCAGGTGAGCGAGGTCCGCCTGCTCGCGTCGCTGAACCACCCCGGCCTCGTGACCCTCTACGACGCCCGGGTCGAAGGGGACGGTCACGACGACGACGCGTACCTCGTGATGGAGTACGTGGACGGTCCGACCCTCCAGACGGTCCTGGCCGACGGGCCGCTCTCGCACGCCGAGGCCGCGGCCCTGCTCGGTGACGTCGCCGACGGCCTCGCCGCCGTCCACCGAGCCGGCGTCGTCCACCGCGACGTCAAGCCCGCGAACATCCTGCTGGCCTCGCCGCACCACGACGGCGACCCCCGTCGGGCCAAGCTCGCCGACTTCGGCATCGCGTACCTGATCGACTCCACGCGGGTGACGGCCACGGGCACCCTGATGGGCACCGCCGCCTTCGTCAGCCCGGAGCAGGCCGAGGGGCGGCCGCCGGCCCCGGCGTCCGACGTCTACTCGCTCGGGCTCGTGCTGGTCGAGGCGCTGACCGGCCGTCGGGTGTTCACGGGGTCGGTCGTCGAGTCGGTCATGGCGCGCCTGACCCGCGACCCCGAGATCCCGGCGTCGATCGGCGCCGGGTGGGCCGACCTGCTCACCCGCATGACCTCGCGCGCACCGGAGGACCGTCCCGCCGCCGCCGAGGTGGCACGGGCCGCCCGCACGTTGGCCGTCGAGGGCGCCGGGTCGACCGATGCCGTCACGCGCGTCATGGCCGCTCCCGACGTGCCGACGGCCGCCCTGCCCGGCGGCGACACGCCGACTCGCGCCCTGCCCGGCGGCGACACGCCGACTCGCGTCCTGCCCCGCGACGACGCTCGCACCCAGGTGCTCGGAGCAGGGGCGGCGTCCGGGGCCGATGCGACGGACCTCGTCGCCGACGTCGGGTCCGACGACGGGCCTCGGAAACGCCGACGCTGGCCCCTCGTGCTGGCGGCGGTGGTCGTCGCCGGGTTGCTGGCGGCCGGCATCGGCTGGGCCGCCACCCGCGACGGTGGCGTGGTCGGGCCGACCGAGAGCACGAGTCCGAGTGTCGAGACGGACCCGTCGACGACGCCCTCCGAGTCGTCGGACGACGAGTCGCCGTCACCGTCGGAGGACTCCACCGACGAGTCACCGGCGGACCCGGCGCCCTCGGACGAGGTCAGCCCGTCCGAGGAGGCGCCGGTCGAGCCGACGACGCAGCCCTCGGTCGACCCCGTGACCCCTCCGACGGTCGAGGTGCCCGGTGTCGAGGTCCCGGGTGGGAACAGCGGGCCCGGCAATGGCAACGGCAACAGCGGGCCGGGCAACAACGGCAACGGGAACGGGAACGGCCGGGGCAACGGAGTCGGTCTCGGGACGGGCACACCCTAGAGGGATGCCGCGAGATGTCACGACGTGCCGCTCGCCTCTCGTGGCGGGCGGCACGTCGTGACGTCCTGGCAGGACGTCCGGGCTCGGCCCGGACATGACGAAAGCCCCGGCCGAGGCCGGGGCTTTCTGTGTGTGAGCGATACTGGGATCGAACCAGCGACCTCTTCCGTGTCAGGGAAGCGCGCTACCGCTGCGCCAATCGCTCATGTCTCTGCGGCTCGGGACGTACATCTCGAACCACACTATTCAATTACTACATCGATCGCAGACCTTCGCCTCGATCGAATGGAGGTGGAGACGGGATTTGAACCCGCGTGAACGGCTTTGCAGGCCGGTGCCTCGCCTCTCGGCCACTCCACCATACGAGTAGCCCCCAGAGGGAGGCCACCAGTCGGTGGACCACCCTCTGGTGAGCATTACACTCGAGCGGATGACGAGATTCGAACTCGCGACCCTCACCTTGGCAAGGTGATGCGCTACCGCTGCGCCACATCCGCATTTCGCTTTGCATTTCTGCGTGCAAAAGAACAATACCCACACCCCGGGGCAGAAACCAAATCGAGGGACCTTCGTGTCTTGGGTCGCCGTCCGCGGGGTTCGACGGCTCGGCCGGGCGGTGCGCCGAATGGCGTTCGCGGCCCACGATGCACTAGCATCGTCGAGTCCCACACGGGCGATTGGCGCAGTTGGTAGCGCGCTTCCTTCACACGGAAGAGGTCATCGGTTCGAGCCCGGTATCGCCCACCACCACCCCCGAGAGGCCCTGCAGTTGCAGGGCCTCTCGTCGTCTCCGGGTCTGGCTCTGCCGGCTCGCACACTCGGGCGTCCCGCAGGCCCCGGCCGCTCGGATCGTGGCATCCTCGGCCCATGACCGACTCCTCCGACTCCCCCGCCTCGCGCGCCTCCCCGGACCGCTCCGCCACCGTCCCCGACGCCGACTGGTGGCGTCAGGCGGTCGTCTACCAGGTCTACCCGCGCAGCTTCGCCGACGCGAACGGCGACGGCATCGGCGACCTGCCCGGCGTGACCTCACGCGTGCCGTACCTCCGGCGACTCGGGGTCGACGCCGTCTGGCTCAGCCCGTTCTATCCGTCGCCCCTCGCCGACGGCGGCTACGACGTCGCCGACTACCGCGACGTCGACCCGCGCCTGGGCACCCTCGACGACTTCGACGAGATGGTCACCGCGTTGCACGGGGCCGGCATCAAGGTCGTCGTCGACATCGTCCCGAACCACACCTCGAGCGAGCACGCCTGGTTCCGTGAGGCGGTGGCGGCCGAGCCCGGCAGCGCGGCCAGGGACCGGTACGTCTTCCGCGACGGCCTCGGCGACGGCGGCGACACTCCCCCGTCGACCTGGGTGTCGAACTTCGGCGGAGGCGCCTGGACCCGCCTGCACCGCCCCGACGGGACGCCGGAGCAGTGGTACCTGCACCTCTTCGCCCCCGAACAGCCCGACCTCGACTGGAGCGACCCCGAGGTGCGCGCCGACTTCGAGGCCACGCTGCGCTTCTGGTCGGACCGCGGCGTCGACGGCTTCCGGGTCGACGTCGCCCACGGGCTGGCGAAAGACCTGACCGAGCCCCTCCGCGACGCCGCCGAACGTTCCGTGCTGCCGGTCGACGGCAGCGACCCGCTCTACGACCGTGACGAGGTGCACACGATCTTCGAGGGCTGGCGCCGGGTCTTCGACGAGTACGACCCGCCGCGCAGTGCCGTGGCCGAGGCCTGGGTGCAGCCCGAGCGCGTGCCGCTCTACGCCCGCCCCACCGAACTCGGCCAGGCATTCAACTTCGCCCTCACGCGCGCGGACTTCGACGCCGAGCAGTTCCGCACGATCATCGCCTCGACCCTCGAACAGGCCGCCGTCAGCGGTGCGACGAGCACCTGGGTGCTCTCGAACCACGACGTCGTCCGACACGCCACCCGGTACGGCCTGCCGAAGGGGCAGGACCTCGACGCCTTCGTGCTGAGCGACGGCCGCAGGCCGACCCTGAACCCAGACGCAGGCCTGCGTCGGGCTCGGGCCGCGACGCTGCTGATGCTGGCCCTGCCCGGCTCGGCCTACGTCTACCAGGGCGAGGAGCTGGGTCTCTTCGAGGTGGCCGACCTGCAGCCGGGCGACCTGCAGGACCCCGTCTGGACCCGCACCGGCCACCGGCGGAAGGGCCGCGACGGCAGCCGTGTGCCCCTGCCCTGGGACACCAGCGAGCCCGCCCTGGGCTTCGGCGACCACGCGCCGCACCTGCCGCAACCCGAGTGGTTCGAGGACCTGGCCGTCTCGGTGCAGGACGACGAGGACGAGTCCACCCTGTCGATCTACCGCCGCGCGCTCGCCCTGCGACGCGAGCTGCAGCACGGCGAGAGCCTGCGGTGGGCCGAGGGCGCCTCGGACGACGTCGTGTACTTCTCGCGACACGACGGCTGGCACTCGCTGACGAACTTCGGTGGCGGCCCGGTCGACCTGCCCGCCGGGGCGCGCGTCCTGGCCTCCAGCGAGCCGCTGCACGACACGCTCGCCGGCGTCACCGAGGTGCCCGGCGAGACGACGGTCTGGTTCTCGCTGCGCTGAGGCCGAGCGCCGTCGCACCGACGGTCGGGCCCGGTGGCCCGAGGCGGTCACGAGCAGGAGGCGCGGTGCGGGCGGTCTCGCACCGCGCCTCCTGCGCTCTGCCGCGGGACGCGCCCGGCGGACGCGGAACGGCCCCGGTCCGAGGACCGGGGCCGTTCGTCGTGCGGGTGGGGTCAGGCGCGGGAGTTCTCGAGCACGTAGCCCTCCTCGCCGTGGATGGCGAGGTCGATGCCGGCCACCTCGTCCTCGTTCTTGACGCGGAAGCCGATCGTCTTCTCGATGGCGAAGCCGATGACGTAGGCGAGGACGAACGAGTAGAGCAACACGACGACGGCGGCGAGGGCCTGGATGCCGAGCTGCGCCGGGCCGTGACCGAAGAACAGGCCGTAGTCGGTCGAGAAGAAGCCGATGTAGAGCGTGCCGATGAGACCGCCGATGAGGTGGATGCCGACCACGTCGAGCGAGTCGTCGAAGCCGAGCTTGAACTTGAGGTCGATGGCGATCGCGCAGACCGCACCGGTGAGCAGCCCCAGGACCATCGCCCACAGGGGGCTGAGGGTGGCGCAGGCCGGCGTGATGGCGACCAGGCCGGCCACGGCACCCGACGCGGCCCCGACGGACGTGGCCTTGCCGTCCTTGATCTTCTCGACGACGAGCCAGCCGAGGATGGCGGCCGCGGGAGCGGCGATGGTGTTCATGAAGGCGACGGCTGCGATCCCGTCGGCCGCGAGTTCGGAACCCGCGTTGAAGCCGAACCACCCGAACCAGAGGAGGCCGGCACCCAACAGCACGAAGGGAGGGTTGTGCGGCTTGTCGGCGCCCTTGGCGAAACCGACGCGCTTGCCCAGGACGAGGGCGAGGGCGAGGCCGGCAGCACCGGCGTTGATGTGGACGGCGGTTCCACCGGCGAAGTCGATGACGCCCATGCTCGCGATCCAGCCGCCGTCGACGACGCTTCCGTCGTCTCCCAGCGTGAAGTTGAAGACCCAGCTGGCGACGGGGAAGTAGACGACCGTGGCCCAGACCCCGGCGAAGACCATCCACGCCCCGAACTTGGCGCGGTCGGCGATCGCACCCGAGACCAGGGCGACCGTGATGATGGCGAAGGTCGCCTGGAACGCCGCGAAGGCGATGGTCGGGTACGCGCCGCTGCCACCGGCCACGGCGTCCGTGTACAGCTGCTGGAGGCCGAGGGTCTTCCAGTCGAACCCGAGGACGCCGTCGATGCCGATGAAGCTGTCCGTCCCGGCGGGGCCCTGGGGTCCGTTCGAGAACGCGATCGAGTACCCGAAGAGCACCCAGAGCACACCGATGAGGCCCATGGCCCCGAAGCTCAGCATCATCATGCTGATGACGCTCTTGGCCTTGACGAGTCCGCCGTAGAAGAAGGCCAAGCCGGGGGTCATGAGCAGCACGAGTGCTGCACAGATGAGCATGAAGGCGGTGTTGCCTTGGTCGAGTTCCATGTACGGGTCACCTCTCGAGTTCCTGAGCCGGGGAGGCACCGACGTCGAGGTCCACCGCGTGGGTTCGCGGGCTGTGGTGAGGGACGCTCTCGTCCGGTGCGGTCCTCAGTGTCTCGGGGTGAGGTTTCGGTCCGTGTGCGGGATTGTTTCCCCGATGTAACACGATTCGGGCGCAGGTAAACAACGTGTTACCAGATCACCGGCATCGGGCGTGACGACGGTCAGAGCGAGGTGAGCGCCACGAGGCGCGAGACGGCGCGCAGGTACTTCTTGCGGTAGCCGCCGGAGAGCATCTCGTCGGAGAAGACCTGGTCGAGGGGCGTGCCCGACGCGACGACCCTGATCTGCGCGTCGTAGAGACGGTCGACGAAGGCCACGAGGCGCAGCGCGTCGACCTGGCTGGTGAGGACGTGCACGTCGCGGAGGCCGACGGCGTCGAGGTCGTCGACGAGCTTGACGTACTTGCTGGGGTGGACGGTCGCGAGGTGACGGACGACGCCGTCGAAGTCGTCGAGCGACACCGTGCCGCCGAGGGAAGCCGCCGCGGCGTCGACGTCGTCGACCACGTGTGCCCTGGCCTCGACCTCGCGTCGCCGGTAGTCGTTCCCGTCGATGCGCAGGGTGAGGAACTTGTCGCTCAACCCCTGGATCTCGCGCAGGAAGTCCGCCGCGGCGAATCGACCCTCGCCGAGTGCGTTGGGCGGGGTGTTCGAGGTGGCCGCGATGCGCGTGCCGTCGTCGGCCAGGTCGCCGAGCAACCGCGTCATCATCATCGTGTCGCCCGGGTCGTCGAGCTCGAACTCGTCGATGCAGACCAGGGACGCACCCTTCAGCTGCGCGGCCGCACCGGCGTAGCCGACGGCACCGACGAGCGCCGTGTACTCAATGAACGTGCCGAAGTACCGGCGCCCCGTCGTGCGGTTCCAGAGGGCGGCCAGCAGGTGGGTCTTGCCCACGCCGAAGCCGCCGTCCAGGTAGAGCCCCGGGCGGACGGCCGGCACGGCCTGCTTCTTGCGGAACAGGCCCCTCTTCGGTGCCTCGGCACCCGCGCCTCCGAAGGTCGTCACGGCGGCGACCGCCTCGGCCTGCGAGGCGAACTCGGGGTCGGGTCGGTAGTTCTCGAGCGAGGCGTCGGCGAACTGCCGAGGAGGCACGAGCTGCGTCACGATCTCGGCCCCGGTGATCGTCGGGGTGCGGTCGGTCAACGAGACGAGCGTGCTGACGGATTCGGGGGGCATGGCGGCGGCCTCGCGGTGGTGGGGGCGGGGATGTGTCAGAGTCGTACGGTTCCCGGGCGACGGTCACGCGGCATGCGTAACCTCGACGGGGCCGACCAGAGGCGATCCTACGCCGCCGGGCACGACCGGTCGCCCGCCGCCGGCTCCATCCCGACACCTTGAACGAGGAGACACCATGGCCGTCGAGCACGACACGTCCGCCCGCTTCGGCGAGTACGCCCACCCCGAGCGACTCGTGAGCACCGAGTGGCTGCAGCAGCACCTCGGCACGCCCGGGCTCGTCGTCGTCGAGTCCGACGAGGACGTCCTGCTCTACGAGACCGGCCACATCGCCGGCGCCGTGAAGATCGACTGGCACCTCGACCTGAACGACCCCGTCCAGCGCGACTACGTCGACGGCGAGGGCTTCGCCGCCCTCATGGCCCGCAGCGGCATCTCGCGCGACAGCACCGTCGTGATCTACGGCGACAAGAACAACTGGTGGGCCGCCTACGCCCTCTGGGTGTTCTCGCTCTTCGGCCACGAGGACGTCCGCCTGCTCGACGGCGGCCGCGCCAAATGGGAGGCCGAGGGGCGCGACTACACGACCGACGCCCCGGCGGTCGAGCCGACGGACTACCCCGTCGTCGAGCGCGACGACAGTGTCATCCGGGCCTACAAGGACGACGTGCTGGCCCACCTCGGCAAGCCCCTGATCGACGTGCGGTCGCCCGAGGAGTTCTCGGGTCAGCGCACGACGGCTCCGGCCTACCCCGACGAGGGAGCCCTGCGCGCCGGCCACATCCCCAGCGCGCAGAACGTGCCGTGGGGCAAGGCCGCGGCCGACGACGGCACCTTCCGTCCGCTCGCCGAGCTCGACGCGATCTACCGCGACGGCGCGGGCCTCGCCGACGGCGACCAGGTCGTCGCCTACTGCCGCATCGGTGAGCGGTCGAGCCACACCTGGTTCGTCCTGACGCACCTCATGGGCTTCGAGGACGTCCGCAACTACGACGGCTCGTGGACCGAGTGGGGCAGCGCCGTGCGCGTCCCGATCGTCCAGGGCACCGAGCCGGGCGAGGTGCCGGCCCGGTGACCGAGGTGGCCGCCTCCCCCGGCGCACTGCCCGAGGCGCTCGTCGAGATCCGCGAGGAGTTCCTCGCGCTCGACGTCCGCAACCGCCTGCAGCTGCTGCTCGAGTTCTCGAACGAGCTGCCCGAGTTGCCCGAGCGCTACGCCGACCACCCCGACCTGCTCGAGCGGGTGGTCGAGTGCCAGTCCCCCGTGTTCCTCTTCGTCGAGGTCGCCGAGGGCCGTGTCCACCTGCACGCCACGGCTCCGCGCGAGGCGCCGACGACGCGGGGGTTCGCGTCCATCCTCGCCCAGGGGCTCGACGGGCTCACGGTCGAGCAGGTGCTCGACGACGTCCCCGACGACTACCCGCAGACCATCGGCCTGACCGAGGCGGTCAGCCCGTTGCGCATCCGCGGCATGACCGCCCTGCTGGGTCGGGCCAAGCGCCAGATCCGCGAGCGGACCGCCGCCGCGTGACGCTTCGGGTGCTGCACGCGCTCGAGCGGCCGACCGACGTCGGGCTCGAGCTCGACATCGACGACGCCGAGGCGCCGGCCCGGATCCGCGAGCTGTACGACCCGCCTCGCGAGACCTGGCTGCGCCTGAACCTCATCGCCGCGGTCAGCGGTGACGCCGCGGGCTCGGACGGCACCTCGGAGACCCTGAGCAACGCCACCGACCGCACCATCCTGGCGGCCATCCGCTCGCTCGCCGACGGCGTCCTCGTGGGCGCGGCGAGCGTGCGAGCCGAGGGCTACCGCGTGCCGAAGTCGTCCCGGTTGGTCGTCGTCACGTCGTCCGGCGACCTCTCGGGCCACCGCATGGACCCGACCGAGGCCGAGCGCGTCGTCGTGGTCTGTCCGGCCTCCGCCCGGGCGCGGGTCCGCGAGACCCTGGGCGAGGCGATCTGGGCGGCCGCGGCCGTGCTGACCGCACCGGACGACGACGGTCGGCTGGAGCCCGCCGCGATCTTGCGGTGCCTCCGCGACCAGCGCCTCCGTTCGCTCGTCTGCGAGGGCGGGCCGTCGCTCGCCGGGCAGTTCTTGCGCGACGGGCTCGTCGACGAGTTGTGCCTGTCGACCTCGCCGCTCGTGATCGGCAGCGGCCTGCCCGTGTTCGGACGCGAACGCTTCGACCCGGCGTCGCTCGTGCTCGGCCAGCTGCTCGTCGACGAGCAGAGCACGCTCTACGCGCGGTGGTCCGTCGAGGGCGGCCCGGCGAGCCGCTGACGGTCCAGCCACCCCGATATCGTCGCGTCGAACCGTTCGGGGTCGAGGTTCCAGAGCTTGGTGTGCCGGGCGACCTCGAACACCTCGAGCGTCACGAGGTCGGGTCGCGCCTCGGCCAGCGCGTGCGACGCGGTGGACGGCACGAAGCCGTCGTCGTCGCTGTGCAGCACGAGCACCGGCACCTCGAGGTCACCGGAGCGCGCCACCAGGTCGAGCCGGTCGAAGTCGATCGGTTCGGCGCTGCCCGCCAGCCGGCAGGCCAGCGGCGACCCCAGGAGGCGCAGCACGACGCCCTGGACGACCGGCGGCACGCGCATGGCCGCGCCCTGGTAGGCGAGGGTCGTCCGCCAGTCCACCACCGGTGATTCGAGCACCAGGCCCGCGACGACCCCGCGGAGGGCCGAGCGCGTCGCCGCCTGCAGCACGAGGGCACCGCCCATCGACCAGCCCATCAGCACGACCGACGTCGCGCCGTGGTCGAGGGCGTACCGGAGGGCCGACTCGACGTCTCGCCACTCGGAGTCGCCGAGCGCGTACCGGCCGTCCGGCGACCGGGGTGCCTCGCCGTCGTTGCGGTACGACACGAGCAGCGAGGTGACGCCGCGTCGGTGGAAGACCGGCACCGCGCGGATGGTCTCGGCCCGGGTCACCCCGCGGCCGTGGACGCCGATCATCCAGGGGCCGCCGGTGCCGGACCCGACCGGGACGAGCCACGCCGGGGCCGGGCCGACCTCGGTGGCGATCGTCACCTCGTGGGCGTCGAGGCCGGCGTCCTGCGGCGTCGGGAACAGCCAGCCCCCGATGCGGCCGTGACGGGCCCGCTCGAGCTCGCCGCCCTCGACGGCCTCGACCCGCCGCACGACGTGCCGGCTGTCGTCTCGGACGACCTCGCCGAGGCGGGCGTGCCCACGGCCGCGGTCGAACCAGAAGCTGTACCGGCCGGGGAGGCGCGTGTCGGGCGTCGAGGACAGCGTCACCGTCCCGGCCGCGGCGTCGTGGCCCTCGACCCGGACGTCGTCGCGTCGCCGTCGGGCCGGGGTCACGATCTTGCGCGCGATGGCCACGACCCCCGACACCAGGGCAGCGGACGACAGGAACACGGTGCCGCCGACGGCGATCGAGACGATCGCGAGCGAGCCGAGGCCCCGTCGACCGGTGGGGGCGGGGCGGATCACGGGCAGCTCCTCGGGCGACGGCAGGTGGCTTCGGGGTGACCTGTGGATCTGCTGAGCCGGGCGCGGCGTGCCGCGGGGGTCGCCCTCGGGTTCGACCCTAGTCTTCGAGGGTGTCCGAGATCCCCCCGACGCCGACCCGGCCGCCCGCGTTCGCCGCGGCCGTCGAGTCCGTCCACCGCGCCTCCGCACGGGACGCCCTCGCCGTGACCGAGATCCCCGCGCCGAACGGCCTCGCGCCGCACGCCCTGGCCCTCGCCGGCGACGTCGTGGGTGCCGCCGGCCGCCCCGACCCCGACCTGGGCACGGGACGCTTCGTCCTGCTCTACGACGAGGACGAACCCGAGGCCTGGGGCGGCCCGTTCCGCGTGGTCAGCTTCGCGCAGGCCCCCCTCGAGACCGAGCTCGCCCTCGACCCGTTCGTGGCGGACGTGGCGTGGTCGTGGTTGGTCGACAGCCTCGACGCCCGGGGTGCCTCGTACGACCAGGCCTCCGGCACCGCCACGAAGATCCTCTCGACCGGATACGGTGAGCTGGCCAGCCACGGCGACGGGGCCCAGCTCGAGCTCCGGGCCTCGTGGAGTCCCACGACCACCGACCTGGCCCCGCACATCGAGGCCTGGAGCGAGTTGATCTGCACGCTCGCCGGGTTGCCCCCGACGGTCGAGGGCGTGACGCTCCTCGCCTCGCGGCGGGTCGGGCGGGACTGACCCACCGGATCAGGACGGCGCGACCGGACCAGAACAGCGCCCCCGGACAGGAACAGCGGAGACATGACCACAGCGACACCAGACGAGGCAACACCCGTCGGCGACGGCTCCGGCGGCGCGGAGCCCCGGGTGACCGTCCGACCCCGGGTCGAGACGGCGGACTCGGTCCACGGAGAGGTCGCCGTCATCGACGACCGCGAGGGGTACCTCGCGGCGGTCGAGGCGATCCGGGCCGGCACCGGCCCCGTGTCGATCGACGCTGAGCGTGCCTCCGGCTACCGCTACTCGCAACGCGCCTACCTGATCCAGGTCTTCCGTCGGGGGGCCGGGGTGTTCTTGCTCGATCCCCCCGCCATCGGCTCGTTCGCCGAGCTGCAGGACGTCATCGGCGACGAAGAGTGGGTCCTCCACGCCGCCAGCCAAGACCTGGCCTGCCTGCGAGAGGTGGGCCTGGACCCGAGTCGCATCTTCGACACCGAGCTCGGTGCCCGCATCGCGGGGCTGCCGAAGGTCGGGCTCGGGGCCGTCGTCGAGCACCTTCTCGGCGTCCACCTCGCCAAGGAGCACAGCGCGGCCGACTGGTCCACGCGTCCGCTCCCCCAGAGCTGGCTGGTCTACGCCGCGCTCGACGTCGAGTTGCTCGTCGACCTGCGGGACGCCATGGAGGCGGTGCTCGCGGACGCGGGCAAGCTCGAGATCGCGCGTCAGGAGTTCGAGGCGACGCTGCGCCGCGAGGCCAAGCCCGCCCGCGTCGACCCGTGGCGTCGCCTGACCGGGCTGCACAGCCTGCGCGGATCGCGCTCGCTGGCCGTCGCCCGCGAGCTCTGGCAGGCCCGCGACGACTACGCCCGAGAGATCGACACGGCCCCCGGGCGGCTCGTGCCCGACTCGTCGCTCGTCGCGGCGACCCGGGCCATGCCGACCGACAAGCGTGCCCTGGCCGGCATCAAGGAGTTCGTCGGCCGCGCCAGCCGCAGCGAACTCGACCGGTGGTTCGCCGCCATCGAACGCGGTCGAGCCACGACCGACCTGCCGTCGCACCGTGGCCCGGCCAGCGACACCTTGCCCCCACCCCGCTCGTGGGCCGACAAGAACCCGCTCGCCGACGCCCGGTACAAGGCCGTGCGACCGCGGGTGACCGAGATCGCCGAGGGTCTCGACCTCCCCGTCGAGAACCTGCTCACGCCCGAGACGCTCCGCCGCCTCGCCTGGGACCCGCCGATCCCCTTCGACGCACCGACGATCTCGGCGGCGATGGTCGAGCTCGGGGCACGCCCCTGGCAGGTCGACGCCGTGGCCGAGGCCGTCGCCGAGGCCTTTGTCGACGCCCACCAAGAGCCCGAGCCGACGGGCGACGGCCCTTCGTAGGATTGCTCGAACGATTCTCGGGCCCCCGGCCTCGTCCCTAAGATCAGGAGCGAATCCTGACACTGGAGGCACTGTGGCCGAGAGCAACGATGTCGTGTTCGTCGACGGGGTACGCACCCCGTTCGGTCGGGCCGGCGACAAAGGAATGTACTGGCAGACCCGGGCCGACGACCTGGTCGTGAAGGCGATGAAGGGCCTTCTCGAGCGCAATCCGTCGCTCCCGCCCGAACGCATCGACGACGTCGCCATCGCGGCCACGACGCAGCAGGGCGACCAGGGGCTCACCCTCGGTCGCACGACGGCACTCCTGGCCGGCCTGCCCCGGTCCGTGCCCGGGTACGCGATCGACCGCATGTGCGCCGGTGCCATGACCAGCGTGACCACCGTCGCCGGAGGCATCGCCTTCGGCGCCTACGACGTGGCCCTCGCCGGTGGCGTCGAGCACATGGGGCGCCACCCGATGGGCTTCGCCGCCGACCCGAACCCGCGGTTCGTCGCCGAGAAGCTCGTCAGTGGCGAGGCCCTCAACATGGGCAACACCGCCGAGCGCATCCACGACCGGTTCCCCCAGCTGACCAAAGAACGCTCCGACCGGTACGCGATGCGGTCCCAGCAGAAGCTGGCCGCCGCCTACGAGGCCGGCCAGATCCAGCCCGACCTCGTCCCGGTCGCGATCAAGACCGACCAGGGCTGGGGGCTCGCGACCCGCGACGAGGCTCCTCGCCCCGAGACCACCATGGAGGGGCTGGCCGCCCTCCGGACGCCGTTCAGGCCGCACGGTCGCGTCACGGCGGGCAACTCGTCCGGGCTGAACGACGGGGCGACGGTCAGCCTGATGGCGTCCGGGGCAGCCGCGAAAGAGCTGGGGCTCACCCCCAAGATGCGCCTCGTCAGCTTCGCCTTCGCCGGCGTCGAGCCCGAGATCATGGGCATCGGCCCCGTCCCGTCCACCGAGAAGGCCTTGCGCAAGGCCGGGCTCTCGATCGACGACATCGGGCTCTTCGAACTCAACGAGGCGTTCGCCGTCCAGGTGCTGTCGCTGCTCGACCACTTCGGCATCGACGACGACGACCCCCGCGTGAACCCCTGGGGCGGCGCCATCGCCGTGGGGCACCCCCTCGCCTCGTCGGGCGTCCGGCTGATGATCCAGCTGGCCCGCCAGTTCGAGCAGCACCCCGAGGTGCGTTACGGCCTCACGGCCATGTGCGTCGGCCTCGGTCAGGGCGGCAGCGTCATCTGGGAGAACCCCCACCACTCGCGAAAGGCGGCTCGCGCATGAGCACGGCGACCGAACAACTGACCGAGCTGTCGGCCGACGAGGTCGTCACGCACTCCTACGTCCGAGACGTCCCGCTGCCCTCGGGGGGCGTCCTCGCCCTAGTCACCCTCGACAACGGTCGCGACCACACCCGACCGAGCACCCTGGGGCCGGCGACGCTGCACGAGTTCGGCGCGACCCTCGACGCGGTCCGCACCCGCGCCTCCTCGGGTGCGATCGCGGCGATCGCCGTGACGGGCAAGCCGTACTTCCTGGCAGCGGGTGCCGACCTGAGCAAGGTCAGCGCCATCCCCAGTCGAGACGTCGCCCGCGAGCTGGCCCGGCTCGGCCACGCCGTGCTCGGCAAGCTGCACGACGCCGCCGTGCCCACCTTCGTGTTCGTCAACGGGCTCGCCCTCGGTGGCGGCGTCGAGATCGGCCTGCACGCCGACTACCGGACGGTCGACTCGTCCGCCGCGGCGATCGCGTTGCCCGAGGTCTTCCTCGGCATCATCCCGGGCTGGGGTGGGGCCTGGCTGCTGCCGAACCTCATCGGCATCGAGAACGCGCTCAAGGTCGTCATCGAGAACCCGCTGAAGAACAACCGCACCCTCAAGCCCGCCCAGGCCCTCGAGCTCGGCATCGTCGACGTGATGTTCGGCCCGGCCGCGTTCCTCGAGGACAGCATCCGCTGGGCGGACGACGTGCTGACGGGACGCGTCGTGGTCAAACGGCCGAACGTGCCCGGCAAGCTCGAGCGCGCGGTGAAGTGGGACGTCGCCGTGTCGGTGGCACGCAAGTCTCTGGAGTCGAAGATCGGCACCGTGGCGAAGTCCCCGTACGCCGCCCTCGACCTGCTCAAGGCGGCCAAGAACACCGACCGGGCGACCGGTTTCGCGGCCGAGGACGAAGCCCTGGCCGACCTCGTGGCCGGTGACCAGTTCCACGCCAGCATGTACGCCTTCGACCTGGTGCAGAAGCGGGCGAAGAAGCCCGCGGGGGCGCCCTCCCCCGACCTCGCCCGCACGGTCGGCAAGGTCGGCATCGTCGGGGCAGGTCTCATGGCGAGCCAGTTCGCCTTGCTCTTCGTCCGCCGCCTCCGCGTGCCCGTCGTCATCACCGACCTCGACCAGGACCGGGTCGACACGGCCCTCGGCCGCATCCGCGGGGAGATCGACGATCTGCAGGGCAAGGGACGCATCTCGCGAGACGAGTCGAACCGGCTCAAGGCGCTGATCACGGGCACGACCGACCTTTCGGACTTCGCCGACGCCGACTGGGTGATCGAGGCCGTGTTCGAAGAACTCGGCGTCAAACAAGAGGTCTTCGCGAACGTCGAGGCCGTCGTCTCCGACACCACGGTGCTGGCGACGAACACGTCGTCGCTCAGCGTCGAGCAGATCGGGGCGCGGCTCGCCCACCCCGAGCGACTCGTGGGGTTCCACTTCTTCAACCCCGTCGCCGTCATGCCGTTGATCGAGGTCGTCAAGACGCCCGCGACCGACGACGAGACGCTCAGCACGGCCATGGTCACGGCCAAGGCCCTGCGGAAGAACGCCGTCATCACGGCCGACACCCCCGGGTTCGTCGTCAACCGCATCCTGGCCAAACTGCTCGGCGAGGCCATGCACGCGGTCGAGACGGGGACGCCCTTCGAGGTGGTCGATCGTGCCACCGCACCGTTCGGCCTGCCCATGACCCCCTTCGAACTGCTCGAACTCGTCGGGCTCACGGTCGGGGCGCACGTTCTCGACACCCACCACGCGGCCTTCCCCGACCGGTTCTTCGCGAGTGACGGGCTGCATCGTCTGGCCGAGCACGGCACGATCTTCGAGCGTGACTCGAAGGGGCGCCGCAAGGGGTTCGACAAGAAGGCCGTCGCTCTGGCCGCGGGCCCCGGTACGGCCCTCACCGACGACGAGCTGCGGGTCCGCATCGAGGACGGGCTCGCCGACGAGGTCGGACGCATGCTCGACGACCACGTGGTGGCGGCGGCCGAAGACATCGACCTCTGCCTGATCCTCGGGGCGGGGTATCCCTTCCAGATGGGCGGGGTGACGCCGTACCTCGACCGGGTCGGCGCCTCGCGGCGCGTGCGTGGACGCGATTTCCACGAGCCCGCGATCCGCGGCGTCGAGTAAGACCCGGCGCGGCCCAGCCCCGCGACGACGAACGCCCCGTCTCAGGTCGAGATGGGGCGTTCGTCGTGCCGGGGCGGGGAATCCGCCTCGTTCGCGTCCGTCGCGCCGACGGTCCGTGCGGCCGAGCGTCAGCCGTGCCGACGGTCCGTGCGGCCGAGGGCGAGGCTCAGCCGTGCCGACGGTCAGTCGTGTCGCGCGTCTTCGTTGCGTGACGCGGGCGCGCCCTCGTCGAGCGGACGGGCGACCGGGATGCGGCTGCCGAGCACCTGGGCGACGACGTCCCGCGCGATGTGCTGGGGGGTGAGGCCGGCCTCCTCGAGGATCTCGGCGCGCGAGCCGTGCTCGAGGAACTCGTCCGGCAGTCCCAGCTCGGTCACGGCGGTGTCGACCCCGGCGCCGCGGAGGTCTTGCCGCACCCGCGTCCCGATGCCACCGACGCGCACGCCGTCCTCGATGGTGATCACGAGCCGGTGCGTGGCGGCCAGCTCGATGATGCTCTTGGGCACGGGGACGACCCAGCGCGGGTCCACGACCGTCGCGCCGATGCCCTGGGCCTCCAGTCGCTCGGCCACCTCGAGCCCGATGCCGGCCATGGGGCCGACGCAGACGATCAGCACGTCGTCGTGACCGGCCCGACGAAGGACCTCGACGCCGTCCGCAAGGCGCTCCACGGCCTCGTGCTCGACGCCGACCGCACCCTTCGAGAACCGGATGACCGTGGGGGCGTCGTCGACCGAGACGGCCTCGCGCAGTTCTTCGCGGAGCCTCGTGGCGTCACGCGGGGCCGCGAGGCGGATGTGCGGCACGATCTGCAGCAGGGCGAGGTCCCACATGCCGTGGTGGCTCGGGCCGTCGGGCCCCGTGACGCCCGCGCGGTCCAGGACGAACGTGACGCCGGCCCGGTGCAGTGCGACGTCCATCAGGACCTGGTCGAACGCCCTGTTCACGAACGTCGCGTACAGCGCGACCACGGGGTGCAGACCACCGAAGGCCAGGCCCGCGGCACTCGTCACGGCGTGCTGCTCGGCGATGCCGACGTCGAAGACCCGGTGGGGGAAGCGCTCGGCGAGCTTGTGCAGGCCCACCGGTCGGAGCATGGCCGCGGTGATGCCCACGACCTTCTCGTCGTGCTCGGCGATGTCGACGATCTCGTCGGCGAAGACCGACGTCCACGACGGCGACGTGGCGGCCTCGAGTGGCTCGCCCGTCTCGGGGTCGATCTGCCCGACCGCGTGGAACTGGTCGGCGACGTCGGCCCGCGCCGGGTCGAACCCGCGGCCCTTCTCGGTGATCGCGTGGACGATGACCGGGGCGCCGTAGTTCTTCGCCTGGAGCAGCGCTTCTTCCATCGCGACCTGGTCGTGCCCGTCGACCGGGCCGATGTACTTGATGTCGAGGTTCGAGTAGAGCGCCTCGTTGTTCGTGAAGCGGCTCAGGAAGCCGTGGAGTCCCCCTCGGACGCCGCGGTAGACGGCCCGACCGGGGTGCCCGAGTCGGTCGAACACGGCCCGGCTGCCGACGTGGAGCTCTCGGTAGGCCTGGCGGGTGCGGACGGTGTTCAAGAACCGCGCCATGCCACCGATGGTGGGTGCGTACGACCGACCGTTGTCGTTGACGACGATCGTGAGGCGACGGTCGTTGTCGTCGCTGATGTTGTTCAGCGCCTCCCACGTCATGCCGCCGGTCAGGGCACCGTCGCCGACCACGGCGACGACGTGCCGGTCGTCGCGACCGGTGAGTTGGAAGGCCCTCGAGATGCCGTCGGCCCACGAGAGCGAACTCGAGGCGTGCGAGCTCTCGACGATGTCGTGCTCGGACTCCGACCGCTGCGGGTACCCGGCGAGTCCGCCGCGGAGGCGCAGTCCCGAGAAGTCCTGACGACCGGTGAGCAGCTTGTGGACGTACGACTGGTGGCCGGTGTCGAAGACGAACGCGTCGTGCGGCGAGTGGAACACGCGGTGCATGGCCAAGGTCAGCTCGACGACGCCCAGGTTCGGCCCCAGGTGCCCCCCGGTCTTCGACACCTCTGTCACGAGGAACCGACGGATCTCGGCGGCCAGTTCGACCATCTGGTCGTTCGTCAGGCGGTCGAGGTCACGAGGCCCCGTGATCGTCTGCAACAGGCTCATGCTGGTCTTCCTCCTCCGCCCTCTCGGGCATCCGTCCACTCTAGGCACGCGCCCGGCGAGAACGCCGTACGACCCCCGGACGACGCGCGTGCTCGTCCGGGGGTCTCGGGTCGGTGCGTACCGGCGATCAGACCAGGCTGCGCAGGACATACTGCAAGATGCCACCGTTGCGGTAGTAGTCCGCCTCTCCCGGGGTGTCGATCCGCACGACGGCGTCGAACTCGACCGGTTGCTTGCCCTCGGGCGAGTGGGCCGTCGGGGTCGCCGTGACGTGGACCGTCTTCGGGGTGGTGCCGTCGTTCAACTGCTCGAGACCGACGATGTCGATCTGCTCGGTGCCGTCGAGCCCGAGGGTCTCCCAGCTCTCGCCCTGGGGGAACTGCAGCGGGACGACGCCCATGCCGATGAGGTTCGAGCGGTGGATGCGCTCGAAGCTCTCGGTGATGACCGCCTTGACGCCCAGCAGGCTGGTGCCCTTGGCGGCCCAGTCACGGGACGAACCCGACCCGTACTCCTTGCCGCCCAGGATGACCAGGGGCGTGCCCTGCTCCTGGTACCGGGCACTGGCGTCGTAGATGAACGACTGCGGGGCCTCGGGCTGCGTGAAGTCGCGGGTGTAGCCGCCCTCGACGCCGTCCAACAGCTGGTTCTTGAGCCGGATGTTGGCGAAGGTGCCGCGGATCATGACCTCGTGGTTGCCTCGGCGCGAGCCGTACGAGTTGAAGTCCTTGCGGTCGACGCCGTGCTCGTCGAGGTAGTGGCCCGCGGGGCTGTCGACCTTGATCGAACCGGCCGGGCTGATGTGGTCGGTCGTGACCGAGTCGCCGAGCTTGGCCAGGACGCGTGCACCGTGGATGTCGGTCACCGGCGTCGTCTCGATCGTCATGCCCTCGAAGTACGGGGGCTTGCGCACGTAGGTCGACTCGGAGTCCCACTCGAACGTCGCACCGGTCGGGGTCGGCAGCGACCGCCAGCGTTCGTCACCGTCGAACACGCCCGCGTACTCGTGGGTGAACATGTCGGTGTCGATCGACGAGTCGATCGTCTGCTGCACCTCGGCCGCGTCGGGCCAGATGTCACGGAGGTAGACGTCCGTGCCGTCGTCCGAGGTGCCGAGGGCGTCGTTCTCGAAGTCGAAGTTCATCGAGCCGGCCAGGGCGTAGGCGATGACCAGGGGCGGGCTGGCGAGGTAGTTCATCTTCACGTCGGGGTTGATGCGACCCTCGAAGTTGCGGTTGCCCGACAGGACGGCCGTGACGGCCAGGTCGTTGTCCTGGACTGCCGTCGAGATCTCGTCGAGCAGCGGCCCCGAGTTGCCGATGCAGGTCGTGCAGCCGTAACCGACGGTGTAGAAGCCGAGGTCTTCGAGGTAGGCGGTCAGACCGGCCTTCTCGTAGTAGTCGGTGACGACCTTCGAGCCGGGTGCCAGGGTCGTCTTGACCCAGGGCTTGGCCTTTAGGCCCTTCTTGCTGGCGTTGCGGGCGAGCAGGCCCGCGGCGAGCATGACGGACGGGTTCGACGTGTTGGTGCACGACGTGATGGCCGCGATGGCGACGGCGCCGTGGTCGAGCGTGAAGGTCGAGCCGTCCCCGAGCGCGACGGACGTCGGCTTGGAGACCTTGGCCGGGGCGTGGGACGTGTGCGAGATCGAGTGCGGCTGGGTGTCGTCGTCGTCCTCGGCCGTGAAGCCTATGGGGTCGGAAGCCGGGAAGGTGCCCTCGACGGCGGCGTCGACGTGGGAGTGGTCGGTGCTCGCGTAGTTCTCGAGGTCGACCTCGAACTGCGACTTGGCCTCGGTCAGCTCGATGCGGTCCTGCGGACGCTTCGGACCCGCGATCGACGGGACGACCGTGGCGAGGTCGAGCTCGAGGTACTCGCTGAAGACGGGCTCGGTCGACGGGTCGTGCCACAGCCCCTGCAGCTTGGCGTACTGCTCGACGAGGTCGATCTGCTCGTCCGACCGGCCGGTGAGGCGCAGGTAGTCGAGGGTGACGTCGTCGATCGGGAAGATCGCCGCCGTCGAGCCGAACTCGGGGCTCATGTTGCCGATGGTGGCGCGGTTGGCCAGGGGCACCTCGGCCACGCCCTCGCCGTAGAACTCGACGAACTTGCCGACGACGCCGTGGCGACGGAGCTGCTGGGTGATGGTGAGCACGACGTCGGTGGCCGTCACCCCGGTGGGGATCGAGCCCGAGAGCTTGAAGCCGACGACCTTGGGGATCAGCATCGACACCGGCTGACCGAGCATGGCGGCCTCGGCCTCGATGCCGCCGACGCCCCATCCGAGCACGCCGAGGCCGTTGACCATCGTCGTGTGCGAGTCGGTGCCGACGAGGGTGTCGGGGTACGCCTGGAGCACGCCGCCGACCTCACGGCTGTAGGTGACGCGGGCCAGGTACTCGATGTTGACCTGGTGCACGATGCCGGTGCCCGGCGGGACGACCTTGAAGTCGTCGAAGGCGGTCTGGCCCCAGCGGAGGAACTGGTACCGCTCGCCGTTGCGCTCGTACTCGATCTCGACGTTGCGCTCGAGGGCGTCCTCGGAGCCGAACAGGTCGGCGATGACCGAGTGGTCGATGACGAGCTCGGCGGGCGCCAACGGATTGATCTTCGTGGGGTCGCCGCCGAGCTCGGCGACGGCCTCGCGCATGGTCGCCAGGTCGACGATGCAGGGCACGCCGGTGAAGTCCTGCATGACCACGCGGGCCGGCGTGAACTGGATCTCGGTGTCGGGATCGGCGGTCGGCTGCCACGAGCCGAGCGCCCTGATCTGGTCGCCCGTGACGTTCGCACCGTCTTCGGTGCGGAGCAGGTTCTCGAGCAGGACCTTGAGGCTGAACGGAAGCTTCGAAGAACCCTCGACCGCGTCGATGCGGTAGACCTCGTAGTCGGTGGACCCGACCGTGAGGGTGTTCTTCGAGCCGAAACTGTTGATTGCAGACACGTGCCGTCTCCCTTGCTGACTACGCCCTCATCTTGGCCGGTGGGCGCGACGCCCACCAGCGAGGTCAGCCTAAGTCCGCGGGGTGTCCCCGGGGCCGATCCCAGCGATTTGTCTCGATGTCGAGACAAAACATAGCACCAGGAGGCGCGGGTCAGCTCGTCCGGCCCCGCGCGTCGTCCGCCGCGTCGCGTCCGCGGTAGACCGTCCGGACGAGCAACCACGTGACCCAGAGCAGGCCGGCGTACAGCGGCACGCCCATGACGAGCTTGAGGGTCCCGAGGAGGGCGACGTCCCCGGCGAGGAAGAGCGGCACCTGGACGGCCAGGCGCGCGGCGAAGAGCCCGACCCAGAGCCACGTGGCCAGCACGAGGACGCGACGCTTGGCGCGGTCCGCCCGCCACCCCGTCCCGTCGTTCGTGAGCAGCCCGACGACGACGCCGATGAGCGGCCAGCGCACCGCGATGCTCACGAGCAACGCCAGGAGCGATGCGGCGTTGACGACCAGGCCCGGGACGAAGTTGTTCTCGGCCCGGCCGGAGAGGAGCGCGATGCCGGCCGAGAGGGCGATGCCGAAGACCCCGGCCAGGGCCTGCGCGACGGGGCCGTGCTGCACCGCCCGCGCCACGACGAACGCCACGGCGAGCACCAACGGGATGAGAACCGACGGCACGACGTCGCGGGTGATCGTGTAGACGACCACGAACCCGAGGCCCGGGACGATCGATTCGACGAGGCCCCGGACGCCACCTATGGCGGTCAGCAACGCCGCGGCCGTCGGCACCTCGCCCGGCGCGACCTGACCGATGCCGGCCCGCCGCGCCGCGGCCTGGAGCTGCGCCGCGAGAGAGACCCTCGGGTCGTCGAGCGGGGCCGGATCGGACGGATCGGGCCGCTCGGGCGTCACGGACACCTCGGGTCAGACCACCGAGGGCGTGGTGCCCGGGGCGTCGGTCGGACCGGTCTTGGGCATGGCCAGCGGGATGAGCTCGCGGGGAGGCATGGGGGTCGTGCCACGCACGACGACGATGCTGCGGAAGAGTTCTTCGATCTTCTCGGCGGCGTCGCCGTCGTCGGCCGCGTCGCCCGCGATGACGCCTCGCAGGAACCACCGCGGGCCGTCGACGCCGATGAAGCGAGCCCGCCGGGTCGTGCCGGGGTCACCGCCCATCACCGGGATCTCGGCACGGACCTCCGGGCCGAAGGGCCCCTCGACCTCAGTGGTCGTCCCGCCCTGCTTCTCGATCTGCTCGCTGATCTGACCCCGGATCTCGTTCCAGAGACCGGTGGTCCGCGGTGCGGCGAACGGCTGCACCTGGAGGGTCGACTTGGCGAAGTCGAGGCCCACGGCGACGACGCGCTTGCTGCCCTCTTCCACCTCGAGACGGAGGTGGAGGCCCTCGCGGGGCAGGATCTTCACCCCGCCGAGGTCGACGTACGGCCGGACCGGGTTGGCCTCGGTCTCGTCGAGCGGGCCGACCTCGGCGCGGTCACCGGGTGCCGACTTCGAGTCGTCGAAGACCTCGACCTCGGTCTCGTCGAACGATTCGATGTCGACCTCGACGTCGGCGACGTCGGCCGACTCGACGTCGATCGCGACCTCGGCCACTTCTTGCTCGCGGCGCTTGGACTTCCTCACGCGGTGCCTCCTGGGTTGTGTGCGTATCCGGTCGAGCCGTGCCCGTCGACCCCGCGCACGCTCTCGGGGAGCGTCGGGACGGGGACGAAGGTCGCACGGACGACGGGCATGATGACGAGCTGGGCGATCTTGTCGCCGACGGCGACGTGGTGCGCCGCCTCGAGATCGGTGTTGAGCAACGAGACCTTGATCTCGCCGCGGTACCCGGAGTCGACGGTGCCCGGGGAGTTCACGACGGTGATGCCGTGCTTGGCCGCGAGGCCGCTGCGCGGCACGACGAACGCGGCGAAGCCCTCGGGCAGCGCGATCGACACCCCCGTGCCGACGAGTGCCCGTCGCCCGGGGAGGAGCACGAGGTCGTCGGTCGACAGCAGGTCGGCTCCGGCGTCACCGGGATGGGCGTACTCGGGCACCGAGGTCGCCTCGGCGGCGATGAGGACGTCGAGGGTCTGGGTCACGTGTCGAGGGTAGTGCAGAAGTCTGGTCGAATGGACCCCATGAACCCCTACCGTGAGCGCCTGCTCCCGCCGCTCTCCGTCTTCGTGGCGTGCGCCCTGCTCGTCCCCGCCACCCTGCTGGTCTTCCTGCCCATCAACTCGACCGTGGGCGTCGTGATGGCCGTCGTGTTCTACGTGGGAGCCGTCGTCGCGCTCGTCCTCACCTCGCCGGTGCTGACGATCGACGACGAGGGGTTCACGGCCGGCAGGGCTCGGCTGTTCGCCCACGAGATCGGTGAGGCCCAGGGCTTCAGCGGTGCCGAGGCCACCAAAGAGAGAGGGCCCAGGCTCGACGCGCGAGCATGGACCCTGTTCCGGGGGTGGGTTCACCCGGTCGTCAAGATCTCGTTGACCGATCTCGACGACCCGGCGCCCTACTGGTTGGTGTCGACCCGTCGTCCCGACGAGGTCGTCCACCGGTTGGACGAGCTCAGGCGGCGCACTCCCGGCAGATAGCGCCCAGCTTGGTCTCGTGGTCGAGCTGCGAACGGTGCTTCACCAGGAAGCACTCGACACAGGTGAACTCGTCGACCTGAGGGGGGAGGACGACGACGTCGAGGTCGAGGTCCGAGAGGTCTTGCCCGGCGAGCTCGAACGAGCCCGGGTTGTCGGCGTCGTCGTCGACGACGCCGGTCATCTTGTCGGGGACCCTCTCTTTGAGCCCCTCGATCGACTCCGAGCCGTCGTCGTCGTTCTTGCGAGGTGCGTCGTAGTCGGTGGCCATGCCCATCCAGTTCTTCGGTCGTTCGTGTGCCCGATTCGGCGGGTGCAGTTTGCATCACTCGTTGTCGAATAGCAAACCGGTTCCCACGGCCTTTCGGCCGCCTCGGAAGAACTGACGGCACGCCCGTCGTATTCCCGCGAGAACGGGCCCCGGCATGCGACTCTTGGCACCGGATCACGACGGTGAAAGGCGTGGAAAATGCAGGATCTCAGGGTCATCGGCGTCCAGAGCGGAGCTCTGCTCGTCTCGACCGACGCCGGTGGCGAGTACCGCCTTCCCGTCACGCACACGCTCCACTCCCAGCTCCGGGCGGCCAGCCCCGCCGACGCCCCGGTCGAGCGCAAGGCGCCGCCGCGTGAGATCCAGGCCCTCGTCCGTGCCGGCAAGACGGCCCGCCAGGTCGCCGAGCTGACCGGCGCCGACGTCGACTACGTGCACCGGTTCGAGGGTCCCGTGCTCGCCGAGCGCGCCTTCGTCCTCGAGAGCGCCCACGCCGTCCCCGTCTCCGTGGCCGACGACGTGCCGGCGACGACCTTCGGGGCCGTCATCGACGAGCGACTGGACGGTGCCGAGACCACGCAGCGCGAGTGGACCGCCTACAAGGACGCCGAGCACGGGTGGGTGGTGCACGTGGCCTTCGTCACCCACGAGGTCGAGCGCGACGCGACCTGGCGGTTCGATCCCAAGAAGTCCGTGTTGGCGCCGCTCGGCGGGGACGCCCACCGTCTGTCCCGACACGACGTAGAAGCCGGTCCGCTCGTCCCCCGTCTCCGGGCCGTGGGCCGTGACTCCCGTCCGGACGACACGTCGGGGCGTTTCGACAGCGGGGCGTTCCTCGTCGAGCAAGACGCCGAGGTCGAGGTGCCTGCCGAGCCGGCGACCGACCGGCTGCGTCCCGGGGGCCGGAGCACCGCCTCCTTCGCGGCCGCCAACCGGACTCCCGACGACGCGAGCGGCCACGACCAGACCGCCGACCTGCTCGAGGCCCTGCGTCGCCGTCGCGGCGAACGCGAGGCGGCACGCTTCTCGGACGACGACGGGCGGGGCGACCACCCGGCGACGGGCTCGATCCGCGTGATCGACGTCCCCCTCGACGACTTCGACCTGCCCGAGGGGGCCACGAAGCCGACGCCCGTCCTGCCCGACCCGTCGGACCGAGGCGAGATCACGGTCGAGAGCGTGCCCGTCCAGCCCTCGGGCATCCGCGGCAGCCGCGGACGCGCAGCCCGCAGGGAGATGCCGAGTGCCGCCCAGCCGGCCAAGAAGGCCCGCGGTCGCACGTCCATGCCGAGCTGGGACGAGATCGTCTTCGGCGCGCGGTCCGACGACGATCCCGCCTGACCGCACGCCTCGCCGTTCCGGCGGCTAACGGCGGTACGCGCCGAACGCCCTCAGGGGCACCATCGTCTCGTCGTCGGACCACGAGCCGTGCTGCCCGATCATCGTGCCGGGTTCACCGCCCCGGTCACGGCCGTCGTAGTAGGCCACGCCGCGACGGGCGGCGACGAGGACGTCCCCGATGCGGGGTACGACCACGGGGTCGACCGGGCCGAACCAGCCGGCCTCCACCGCCTCGTCCCGGGTCAGCACCCACGCGCGATCACCTTCGGCCGACCGCCAGGCGTCGAGCAGCGCGCGTCGTCGATCGTCGCCGGCGTCCGGTTCGAGGTGCAGCTGCAGGCACCGGGGCTCTCCGGCCACGTGGCGGACCCCGTCCACCAGGGCGGGAGTCCCGCCGAACACGATGCGGCGCCGCTCCCCCACGTCGACCATGCCGTGGTCGGCCGTGACGATCACCCCGACGTCCGGCGGCAGCCCCGCCTCGAGCGACCGCACCTCGGAGTCGACGCCCTCGAGGGCGTCGATCCACTCATCGGACTCCCACCCGGCCCGGTGCGCGATCATGTCGAGCTCGGGGACGTACAGATAGATCAGGGAGGCGCGGCTCGACTCCACGAGCTCCGCCGCGGTCGCGAAGCGGTCACCGACGCTCTCGGCGACGTCGTACGTCGCTCCGCGGAGGATCGCCTCGGTCAGGCCGGAGGACCGGTAGCGCTTCGGGCCGACCGCGTGGGACTCGACGTCGGTCGCCGTCTCGAACAAGGTGGGGCGGCGCTGCCACTCGTCGGGGCGCATGCGGTCGTCCCAGCCGGAGAGCTGCTTGACGACGCGGTCGTTCTCGGCGTCGAGGACCGAGTAGCCGACGAGTCCGTGCTGCCCCGGCAGCGCCCCCGTCGTCAGGGTCGTGAGGGCCGCGGCGGTGGTCGTCGGCCAGCCGGACCACAGGCTGCCCTTCACCCCGGACAACGTGCGGGCGTGGCCGCGACGGGCACCGAGCGCTGCCTGCCCGAGGCCGTCGACGACGACGACGACGGCGGCCCGGGCCGGCGGCAGGCCGAGCACGTTGGCCTCACCGCGCAGCGAGGCGAGACAGGAGGGCACCACGTCGGCCAGGCTCGCGGCCCCTCGAGGGCGCGCCGGTACGATGGAGGACACCGGCCCCAGTCTGGCACAGCGACGACCGGGGGCCTCCGTCACCCCGATCCGTGAGAAGTGCATGACCACCACCGAGAACACGAACGACCCCGACCACGGCGAACGCATCGAAGACATCGACGTCTCGCTCGAGATGCAGGGGTCGTTCCTCGAATACGCGTACTCGGTCATCTACTCACGGGCCCTGCCGGACGCCCGCGACGGTCTCAAGCCGGTCCAGCGGCGCATCCTCTACCAGATGTCCGAGATGGGCCTCCGACCCGACCGCGGACACGTCAAGAGCGCGCGGGTCGTCGGCGAGGTGATGGGCAAGCTGCACCCCCACGGCGACACGGCGATCTACGACGCCATGGTCCGTCAGGCGCAGCCCTTCACGATGCGGGTCCCGTTGATCGACGGTCACGGCAACTTCGGCTCCCTGGACGACGGGCCGGCGGCGCCCCGGTACACCGAGGCGCGGCTCGCCGAGGCGTCGCTGGCCATGACCCAGGGACTCGGCGAGGACGTCGTCGACTTCGTCCCGAACTACGACAACCAGCTGATGCAGCCGGAGGTGCTGCCCGCCGCGTTCCCCAACCTGCTCGTCAACGGTGCCAGCGGCATCGCCGTGGGCATGGCCACGAACATGGCCCCGCACAACCTGGTCGAGGTCGTCGGCGCCGCTCGTCACCTCATCGACCACCCCGACGCGAGCCTCGACGACCTGATGGCCTTCGTGCCCGGCCCCGATCTGCCGACCGGAGGCACGATCGCCGGCCTCGCCGGGGTCCGTGACGCGTACGCCACGGGTCGTGGCAGCTTCAAGACCCGGGCGCGCGTCGCCGTCGAGAGCATCACGGCGCGCAAGAACGGTCTCGTCGTCACCGAGCTGCCCTACCTCGTCGGCCCCGAGAAGGTCATCGAGAAGATCAAGGACGGGGTGCAGGCGAAGAAGCTCACCGGCATCACGGACGTCACCGACCTGACGGACCACACGCACGGCCTGCGTCTCGTCATCGGCATCAAGACGGGCTTCAGCCCCGAGGCCGTGCTCGAGCAGCTCTACCGCTACACGCCGCTCGAGGACGGCTTCAGCATCAACAACGTCGCCCTCGTCGAGGGGCAGCCGCGGACGCTCGGGCTGAAGGAGATGCTCGAGGTCTACGTCGCGCACCGGCTCTCGGTGGTCACCCGTCGCAGCCGCTACCGGCTCGCGAAGAAAGAGGACCGCCTCCACCTCGTCGAGGGGTTGCTCGTCGCGATCGTCGACATCGACGAGGTCATCCAGGTCATCCGGACGAGCGACGACACCGCCGCCGCGCGAGCCCGTCTCCGCGAGGTCTTCGACCTCAGCGAGATCCAGGCCGAGTACATCCTCGACCTGCAGTTGCGGCGCCTGACGAAGTTCAGCCGGATCGAGCTCGAGGCGGAGCGCGACGAGCTGCTCGCGGCGATCGCCGACCTCCAGGCGCTGCTGGCCGACCCCGCCCGTCTGCGCGCCCTCGTCTCGAGCGAGCTCGGCGAGATCGCCGAGCAGTTCGGCACCCCGCGGCGCACGCTGCTGACCGAGGCCCGACCGAGCGTCGCCACGACGGGTCGTGGCAGCAAGGCCGCCCCCGTCCTCGAGATCGCCGACACCCCGACCAGGGTGTTCCTCTCCACCACCGGCCGCATCCTGCGCGTGGACCACCTCGACCCCGACTCGGCCGTGCCCACTCCCCCGGCGCGACGCACGAAGCACGACGCCGTCCTGTCGTCGATCGACACGACGGCCCGCACCGAGATCGGTGCGGTGACCAACCTCGGTCGCCTCGTCCGACTCACCCCGGTCGACCTTCCGTCCGTGCCGCCGACCTCGGTCCAGCTCGGCGCGGGGGTCCCCGTCCGTGACTACCTCGGTCTGGTCGACAAGAAGGAGCGCGTCCTCGGACTCGTCTCGCTGACCTCCGAGCGGACCATCGCCCTCGGCACGGCGCGAGGCGTCGTGAAGCGCGTGGCGACCGGCCAGTACCCGGCTCGACCCGATTTCCCCGTGATCTCGCTCAAGAAGGGCGACGAGGTCGTCGGAGTCGCCCAGGGCGTCGACGACGACGAACTGGTCTTCGTCTCGTCGGCCACGCAACTGCTGCGCTTCACCGCCTCGTCGGTGCGTCCGCAGGGGCCGGCCGGCGGAGGCGTCGCGGGCATCAACCTGTCGGACGACGCCACGGTCATCTTCTTCGGCGCCGTGCCCTCAGGCCGCGAGGCCGTCGTCGCGACCGTCTCCGGCAGCAGTGCCACGATCGCCGGCACCGACCCCGGGCGGGCCAAGCTGAGCGCGTTCGACGAGTACCCGGGCAAGGGCCGGGCGACCGGCGGCGTCAGGTCCCACGCGTTGTTGAGAGGCGAGGACGCGCTCTCCCTGGCCTGGGTCGGCCCCCGGCCCGCCCAGGCGGTCGGACCGGACGGCTCGGTGCGCACCCTGCCGACCGAACTCTCCCGTCGCGACGGGTCGGGCACTCCGCTGGATGCCGTCGTCGGGTCGATCGGGGCGTCCGTGGCGCACATCACCGACTCGGCGACGGGCCTCGAAGCCGGGGCCGAACCGGGCGAGTGACCTGTCCCGGGCCGGCCCGGTCACAGGGACGACGCCGCCCTTCGATGACGAGAAGCGGCGTCGTGCCCGGCATCGAGCAGAATCGCGCTCAGACGTCGATTCGGTCGCGGCTGAGGCCAGCTCCGTCGATGATGAACTCTTTGCGGGGAGCGACGTCGTTGCCCATCAGCAACTCGAAGACCCGAGCGGCGTTCTCGGCGTCGTCGACCTTCACGCGGCGGAGCATGCGGTTCTGGCGTTCCATCGTCGTCGTGCGGAGCTGCTCGGCATCCATCTCGCCGAGGCCCTTGTAGCGCTGGATGGGGTCCTGGAACTTCTTGTTGGTGCGCTTGAGGCCGGCGAGGACGCCGTGCAACTCTTTCTCGGAGTACGTGTAGAGCGTCTGGTTCGGCTTGCTGCCGGGGTGCATCAAGACGACGCGGTGAAGCGGAGGCACGGCGGCGAACACCCGCCCGGCCTCGATCATCGGGCGCATGTAGCGGAAGAACAGCGTGAGCAGCAGCGTCCGGATGTGCGCACCGTCGACGTCGGCGTCGCTCATGATGATGACCTTGCCGTAGCGGGCTGCGTCGAGGTCGAACGAACGCCCCGAGCCGGCACCCAGCACCTGGATGATGGAGGCGCACTCGAGGTTCGAGAGCATGTCGCTGACCGAGGCCTTCTGCACGTTCAGGATCTTGCCGCGGATGGGCAGGAGGGCCTGGAACTCGCTGTTGCGAGCGACCTTGGCCGTTCCGAGTGCCGAATCGCCCTCGACGATGAAGAGCTCGCTGTTCGCGACGTCGTTCGACCGGCAGTCGACGAGCTTGGCCGGCAGCGTGGAGTTCTCGAGGGCGTTCTTGCGACGCTGGGTCTCTTTGTGCGCGCGGGCGGCGATGCGGGACTTCATCTCGGCCACGACCTTGTCGAGGACGAGGCCGGTCTGGGCCTTGTCTTCTCGACGGGTCGATGCGAAGAGCTTGCCGAACTCGTCGGCGACCACGTTCGCCACGATCGCCCGGACAGCCGGCGTGCCCAGGATCTCTTTGGTCTGACCCTCGAACTGCGGCTCGGGCAATCGCACCGTGAGCACGGCCGTCAGGCCGGCGAGGACGTCGTCTTTCTCGATCTTGTCGTTGCCGACCTTGAGCCGACGTGCGTTCGCCTCGACCTGTTGGCGGACGAACTTGAGGAGACCGGCCTCGAACCCCGCCTGGTGCGATCCGCCCTTCGGCGTGGCGATGATGTTCACGTAGCTGCGGAAGACCGTCTCGTAGCCGCTGCCCCACCGCAGGGCGATGTCGACGTCGCACTCGCGTTCGAGCTCGGTGGCGACCATGGCGCCGCCCTCGGTGAGGACGGGCACCGTCTCGGTGTAGGTGCCGGACCCCGTCATGCGCCAGGTGTCGGTCACGGCGGTGTCGGGTGCGAGGAACTCGACGTACTCGCTGATGCCCCCGTCGAAGCGGAACGTGCTCTCGAGGGGGAAGCCGCCGTCGGTGAGCGACCCTGCTCGCTCGTCACGGAGGGTGAGCGTGAGCCCCGGGATGAGGAAGGCGGTCTGTCGAGCCCGCCCCGAGAGCTCGTCGGTCTGGAACGACGCACCGCGGGTGAAGATCTGCCGGTCGGCCCAGTACCGCACGCGCGTGCCCGTGACGCCCCGCTTGGTCTTGCCGACCTCGCGGAGCACGCTGCCCGACACGAACGGGGTGAACGGAGAGTCGGGCGTCGGTGCGTCGGCGTCGTCGAAGGTTCCGGGCTCACCGCGTCGGAACGACATGGCGTAGGTCTTGCCGCCCCGGTCGACCTCGACGTCGAGCCGCTCGGACAACGCGTTGACCACGGACGCCCCGACCCCGTGCAGGCCCCCGGACGACGTGTACGAGCCCCCGCCGAACTTGCCGCCCGCGTGGAGCTTGGTGAAGACGACCTCGACGCCGCTGAGCCCCGTCTTGGGTTCGATGTCGACCGGCACGCCACGACCGCTGTCTCGGACCTCGACGCTGTCGTCGTCGTGCAGGACGACGTCGATCGTGTCGCCGTGACCACCCAGGGCCTCGTCGACGGAGTTGTCGATGATCTCCCACAGGCAGTGCATCAGCCCGCGGGAGTCGGTCGACCCGATGTACATGCCGGGCCGTTTGCGCACGGCCTCGAGGCCCTCGAGCACCGAGAGGTGCCGGGCCGAGTAGTCGGAGGCGGGTGCGGACGAGGTGGGGGGCATGGTTCTCCAGGAGCCTTCGGCTCGTCGGCGGGAATGCGAGAAGGCGGTGGCCGCGTTACAGCCTACCGAGGGCCGCCGACAGGGCGGCTCCGACACTCGATCGGGCCGTCCGCACTACGCGATGAGCGAAATCGGGGCCGATGTCACGCGATACCGACGTCGGCGTGTTTTGATGAGTGTCACCACCCACCGCACCACCGTCAGGAGGAGCATCACATGACTCAGATGGCCACCGACCAGACCGCCGTCGACGAGCTCGGCTCCCGTTACCAGTTGAGCGCCGCGGACCGCTGCGACAGCTGCGGGGCCCAGGCCTACATCCGCGCCACCATGGCCACAGGCGAACTGCTCTTCTGCGCCCACCACGGCGCGAAGTTCAAAGAGAAGCTGCAGCCCACCGCCATCGAGTGGCTCGACGAGAGTTCGAAGCTCCTCGCCCACTGAGACGCCGCGTCAACGCCGGACCACAGCCCGGCCCGCACGCACGACGAAGGCCCCGCATCCGATCGGTGCGGGGCCTTCGTCGTGCGTGTGCGTGCGCCGACGGCGAGGTCACATGGCCTTGAAGGACCGTTCGAGGTTGTCGGCGATCACTCGCTGTGATGCGGCGGCGTACTCGTCGAGCTTGGCGTGTGCGGTGCCCGACGCGTACGAGATCATGCGGCGGCTCAGCGCGACGCGCAGCACCCGGTCGGTCAACGTGGGGTTGAGCGGGAGCACGGGCCCCTTGAGTTGCGTGCCGAACGAGACTCCCCGCAGGACGCCCTCGCGGCCGTCACCGTTGCCACCGCCGTGGACCACCGAGCCGAAGGCTTCCGCACCGGAGCCGAGTTCGAGGTGGGCGGCGTGGTCCTCGAAGCCGAAGAGCGTGAGCTCATCGCCCTGGTAGTCCGTGGTCACCGTCAGGTAGTTCGTCCGGCGGGGTGCACCGCGTCGGACGAGGGCGTCGAAGAAGCCCACACCGTCGACGGTCTCGCCCTCGACGGTCTCGACGCCACGGCTCAGCAGCTCGAGACCGCCGCCCACCGCCACCACCGGGACGCCCGAGGCGGCGAACGCGTCGAGGGCGGGACCGAGGCGTCGGGCGTCGGCGGAGACCGAGCGGACACCGGACAACGGCCCGTGACCGACCACGACGACGTCGGCCACGGTGGGCACGTCGTCGCCGACGCGGTACTCGAGGACGGAACTCTCGATGCCGGCACGTCGGGCGCGGACGGCGAGGGTGGTCACGTTGCCCCGGTCGCCGCTGACGCCGAGCTCTTCGGGGTAGAGGTGGACGATTCGGAGGACGTCGTCGCTCACGCGGTCTTCTCCAGGTCGGGGTGGCCGAGGATGCGGCGCGCCAGCATCATCTGCTCGTAGTTCGTGACGAAGTGCTTCGTGTGGTCGCCGGACGACGGCAGTGCCCTCATGAGCCGGATGGCCTTCGAGATGTCCTCTTCGATGACGTGCACGGGGATGCCCTCGTGCTCGAGCCGCAGGGCCAGCTGCCACGCCTTGGCACCGGCCAGGACGTCGACGTGGTCCAGGTGGGAGAAGTCGATGTCGTAGATCCACGAGATGTCGGGCGTGCCCTCGTCGATCGCCAGCATGACCTGCTCGACGTCCTGAGGGAGCGCGTCCAGGTTGAGCTGCAGGCTCGCCGCGTTCTTGAACATGATGAACTCGGCCTCGTCGTCGCCGAGGGACATGCGTTCGCCGCGCCCGTAGGCGGGTTTCATCCCGTCGAAGGCCCGACGGACGGCGTCGGGGTCGACGGGGTGGCCCAGGACGACCGACGCGGTCTGCAGCGCCGCGGCGGCGTCGACGGCGTAGTGCAGCCCGCGGGCGGGCAGGCGGACCTCGATCGGAGTGCCCGACACGGTGATGGTCGCCCCGTTGCCGGTGAGGGCGGTGACCTCGGTCTCTGCCACCAGGGAGTCGTCGGCCCGACGGCTGAAGTCGTGCGCGTTCTGCAGGCCGTTGGGCGAGGCCGCGACGACCTCGGGCGAAGCGCCGAACCGGGTCACGGCCTGGCGTCCCACGCCCTGGTACGGACCGAGGTGCTGGTCGTCGCGGTTCGTGACGACCGCGGTGGTGGCCTCGGCCGCCGTGTCGGTCATCATCGTGCCGACGCGCTCGGTCTCGAAGAACCGGTAGAGCTGGTCGACCTGGACGTTCAACATCAACACGGTCGACGGATGCAGCGACTTCGTGAGTTCGACGGCGAACGCCTCGTCGACCTCGATGACGCCGATGTCGTCGCGGACGCGACCGAACGGAGTGACCTCGCGGAGGAACGCGGACGCGATGCCCTGGGGCAGGTTGGCGCCCGTCGGGTTCGTGAACACCTTCAGGCCGTGGGCGCGGAGGGTCTCGGTCAGCATCATCGTCGTGGTCGACTTGCCGTTGGAGCCGAGCACGAAGACCACGCCGCGCTCGAACTGCGACGAGACGTGCGTCAGGAAGTCGGGGGCGAGCGTGAGGACGGTGCGCCCCGGGTACGCCGAACCGCCGCCTCGCAGTCGGGCGACGGCCCGGACGAGACGGCCGGCCAGGACGGGGACCAGATAACGCACGGGCCTACTCGAGGTAGTCGCGGAGCGACTGCGATCGCGACGGGTGGCGAAGCTTCGCCATCGTCTTCGACTCGATCTGGCGGATGCGCTCTCGCGTCACGCCGAACGTGTCACCGATCTGGTCGAGGGTCTTGGGCATGCCGTCGCCCAGCCCGAAGCGCATGCGGATGACGCCGGCCTCACGCTCGGACAGGCTGTCGAGCAGCGACTCCAGCTGCTTCTGCAGCATGGTGAAGCCGACGGCGTCGGCGGGCACGACGGCCTCGGTGTCTTCGATGAGGTCACCGAACTCGCTGTCGCCGTCTTCACCGAGGGGCGTGTGCAGCGAGATGGGCTCGCGACCGTACTTCTGGACCTCGACGACCTTCTCGGGCGTCATGTCGAGTTCACGCGAGAGTTCTTCGGGCGTGGGCTCGCGACCGAGGTCTTGCAGCATCTGGCGCTGCACGCGGGCCAGCTTGTTGATGACCTCGACCATGTGGACCGGGATGCGGATGGTGCGCGCCTGGTCGGCCATGGCACGGGTGATCGCCTGACGGATCCACCAGGTGGCGTAGGTCGAGAACTTGAAGCCCTTGGTGTAGTCGAACTTCTCGACGGCGCGGATGAGCCCGAGGTTGCCCTCTTGGATCAGGTCGAGGAACTGCATGCCGCGGCCGGTGTAGCGCTTGGCCAGGCTGACCACGAGGCGGAGGTTGGCGCCGAGGAGGTGGCTCTTGGCTCGTTGGCCGTCGCGGGACACCCAGCGCAGCTCGCGCTCGAGCTCGCGGCTCAGGCCGGTGCTGTTGGCCAGCTTGTCGTCGGCGAAGAGCCCTGCCTCGATGCGCATGGCGAGCTCGACCTCTTCGGCCGCGTTCAGCAGGGCGACCTTGCCGATCTGCTTGAGGTAGTCCTTGACGGGGTCGGCGGTCGCGCCGGTGATGGTCGTCGAATAGACGGGCATCTCGTCGTCGTCGTCCTGAGAGATGACCAGCGCGCCGGTCGGCAGGATCTCGGGGGCCGGGGTCGGGCTGTCGGCGTCGGCCTCGTCGGTCGCCGCGGGGTCGACGACGGCGTCGGCGTCGACCTCGTCGTCGGTCGCCGCGGAGGCGGCGGCCTTCTTCGCCGCCGCAGCCTTCGTCGGGGCCTTGGCGGCCGCCTTCTTGACGGGGGCCTTCTTCGCCGGCGCCTTCTTGGCGGCGGGAGCCGTGGTCTCGGCCTCGGCGGCCGTGTCGTCGCTCACGGCCTCGTCGGGGGCCGTGGTCGCTTTGGTGCGTGTAGCCATGCGAACACCTTTCAGTTCTCGGTACGTCCTGGCCGGACGCGGTCGTCGCGTTCTCGTGCGCCGGTGGGGACGTCGACCGGCACTGGGCGTCGGCCGAATTCGGGCAGTACGAGGACCCATGTCAAGTCCTCGGCCGGAAGCGCGTCGGCTGTGCCGACTCGTGCTCTCGATCGATGGACATGAACGGGTCCGTGTCTCATTATTGCACGTCCGGCGCGGGCCGGACGACACGTGCCGGGTCAGGCGATCGGTCCACCCCTGCGGCGCCACCGCGTGGCCTGCCACCGCCTGCTGAGGGCAACCCAGAGGGGGGCGACCTCTATTCCTTCCTCGAGGCGGAGGCCGCGCCGGGTGCGCCCCCGTTCGACCAGGAGCGCCACGACTCCCCCGCCGACCACGACGTACTGCACCAGCAGGGCGATGCGGAACGACTCGAACGAGAACAGGTCGCTCAGCTGGCCGGAGGCGACGCGAGCCGAGTCGAGCCGGTCGAGGACCACGCCGATGAGGAACATCATGACGAAGCTGGCCAGGAACCCTCCGACGTTCACCACCCCGTTGGCGACGCCGAGGCTGCGGAGGGGGTTGAACGTGCGGGCGAAGTCGAAGCCGATGAGCGACCCCGGGCCTCCCACCCCCAGCGCGACGACCAGGACGTAGGCGAGCCAGTGCGGCGGCGTGCCGGGCCAGGCCAGCAGCGTCGTCCACACCACGCCGAGCATCGTGACGATGCCGAGCACGAGGTTCGAGCGCCGCATGGGGTACCTCGCCACGAGGACGCCCAGCACCGGTCCCGCGACGACGCCCGACAACACGAGCAGCGAGAGCATCCCCGAGGCTTCACCGGTCGAGAACCCGAGACCGCCCACGAGCAGCGGCACGCCCCAGAGCAGGCTGAAGACGGTGCCCGAGGACTGCGTGACGAAGTGCGACCAGAAACCCAGGCGGGTGCCGGGGCGTCGCACGCTCTGACCGAGCTGCCGCCCCGCGTCGGCCCAGGTGACGACCGCCTCGGACCGGATGCGGCCGACCGGGGACTCCTTGACGACCAGCACCACGACCACGGCGGCCACCACCGAGAGGGCCGCGGCGCTCAGGAAGGCCGGCGTCCACCCCGCTCCGTGCAGCACGATCGAGAGCGGCACCGCCGACAGCACCTGTCCGAGCTGACCGACGTTGCCCGTCCACTGCGACACCTGCGGCAGGATCGGGCCCCGGAACCACGCGGGCAGCAGCCGGATGACCGAGATGAACGTCATGGCGTCGCCGGCCCCGACGAGCACGCGACCCGCGACCGCCACGCCGATCGTCGGCGGCGAGAGCGCGACGACCAGCTGACCCGCGGCGAGGAGCACGGCGCCGGCGACGATGAGCCTCTTGGGCCCCACGCGGTCGAGCAGCACGCCCACGGGGATCTGCAGTCCGGCGTAGACGACGAGTTGGACGACCGCGAGGGTCGACAGGGTCGACGCCGAGACGCCGAAGAGCTGCTGGGCCTCGACGCCCGAGACGCCGAGCGACGAGCGCTGCAGGACGGCGACGACGTAGGCGAAGACGGCGGCACCCCAGACGAGCCAGGCGCGGGCGGAGTTCACCCCGCGACACTAGCCGACGGGGGGCTGGCCGCCGGCCCGCGCCTCCTGCGCCCGGACGACGGGACGCACCCGGGAGGCGCGGTGCGGGTCAGTCGCGGTCGTCGCCGTCGCCGTCCACCCGCCGGGTGGCGAGGAACTTCTCGAGCTCGGCCGCCAGGGCGTCGGCCGTGGGCACCTGGCCGTCCTGGTCGGTCAGCGGCGAGGGCAGGGGGTTGCCCTGCATGTAGGTGTCGTGTCGTTCTTCGAGGGTGGCGACGAGGCGGGAGAGCTCGTGGTTGCCCGCGACCTGCTCGTCGACCTTGACCAGGAACTCGCGACCCTCTTCACGGAGGCGGTCGGTGGGGAAGATCAGGCCGGTCGCCGCGCTGATGCTCGACAGGGCCGCGACCGCGGCGTCGGGGAACTCGGTGTCGGCGAGGTAGTGGGGCACGAGGAGGACGAAGCCGGCCGTCGGGTGGCCGGTCTCGCCGAGCCGGTGCTCGACGAGGTGGAGCGCGTTGGCGGGTGCCTGCGTGACGGGCTTCCAGACCGACATGGCCTCGACCAGGTCGGACCGGTTGCCGCTGACCGTCACCCCGATCGGCCGGGTGTGGGGCACCGGCATCGGGATCGAGTGCACCCACGTCGTGGTCGAGACGCGGTAGCGCTCGACGAGTTGGACGACGGCCGCCGTGAAGCGCTGCCACTGGAAGTCGGGTTCGAAGCCCGCGAGCAGCAGGAACTGCTGACCGAGGTCGTCTCGGACGAGGTGGAGCGACAGCGTCGAGGGTTCGATCTCGGAGATGTGGTCCTGGTCGAACGTGAAGGTCGGACGACGTGCCCGGTAGTCGAGGAGCTCATCGGCGTCGAACGTGGCCACGAGGGTGTGGTCGAGGGCGTCGAGGACGTAGTCCGCGAGCTGGCTCACCGCCGAGCCCGCGTCGGCGAACCCGGTCAGGCCTGCGACGAGCGGCAGCCCTTCGGGCACGTCGTCGGCGTCGGGGCTGAGATCGTAGAGGGCTGCGGGGTCGTGCATGGTGTCCATGCTAGGCATCGGCCGTCGTCGACCGGGGCCTGCGGCCACGTGCCGAGAGCGAACAGCGCGGTGGATACGATGGCCCGATGACCGTCGCCACGCTCTCCGTCCTCTCGTCCGATCCGACCACCGCCGAGGCCGACGTCCTCGTCGTCGGGGTCGTCAAGGGGGCCGACGGGCCCGAGGCGACCGTCCGGGTCGAGGGGCTGTCCGACTCGTTCGCCGCGCTCGGAGTGACCGGCGCCCGCGACGAGCTCGTCAAGGTGCCCGGCCACGGCGTGACCGCCTCGATCGTCGCGCTCGTCGGCCTCGGGGACTCCGTCACCGCCGAGGGCCTCCGCTACGCCGCCGGCTCCGCCGTGCGTCAGCTCACCGCCGTCGACCGCGTCGTGCTCGCCCTGCCGGTCGCCGACGACCTCGACGCGCTCGCCGCCCTCGAGGGCGCGGCCGTCGCCTCGTACGAGTTCGACTCGTTCCGTCATGCGTCGGCCTCGGACAGCCGTCGGCACGCCCGCGAGGTCGTCCTCGCGACGTCGGTCGAGGTGCCGGCCGCCGTCGTCGAACGAGCCACCGTGGTGGCCGAGGCGGTGCACACCGTGCGCGACCTCGCGACGACTCCCCCGCAGCAGATGTACCCCCAGGCACTCGCCGACTTCGCGGTCCAGCACGCCTCGGGCGACGCCCTCTCGGTGACCGTCCTCGACGAGGAGGCCCTGCGAGACGGCGGCTACGGCGGCATCCTCGGCGTCGGCCAGGGCTCGAGCCGGGGGCCCCGTCTCGTCAAGGTGGAGTACTCCCCCGCCGGCGCGACGAAGCACCTCGCCCTGGTGGGCAAGGGCATCACCTACGACACGGGCGGCCTGTCGCTCAAGCCCGCCGCGAGCATGCTCGGCATGAAGGACGACATGACGGGCGCCGCCACGGTGCTCGCGGTGACGGTGGCCGTCGCCAAGCTGGCGTTGCCCGTCCGGCTCACCGCGTGGCTCTGCATCGCCGAGAACATGCCGAGCGGCACGGCCATCCGGCCCGACGACGTCCTCACGATCAAGGGCGGCACGACCGTCGAGGTCACGAACACCGACGCCGAGGGGCGTCTGGTCATGGCCGACGGGCTCGTGGCGGCCAGCGAGGAACAACCGGACGCGATCGTCGACGTCGCGACGTTGACGGGCGCGCAGGTCGTCGCGCTCGGCACCCGGTACGTGGGCGTCATGGGCAACGACGACCTGGCCACCGAGATCGTCTCGGTCGCCGACGCGGCCGGCGAGACCTTCTGGCGCATGCCGCTCGCCGCAGAGCTGCGGGCCCGCCTGAACTCCGACGTGGCCGACCTGGTGAACGCGACCCCTGGCAACACCGCAGCCGGCATGCTGCTGGCCGGGGTCTTCCTGAACGAGTTCGTCGGGACCCGCGAGGGTTCGACGACGCCCATCCCCTGGGCCCACCTCGACATCGCGGGACCGTCGAACAACAAGGGCGGCGGCTACGGCTACACGGCCAAGGGGTCGACGGGCGTGTCCGTCCGCACCCTGATCGAGCTGGCCGACAAGTTTTCCGCTGCGTAGTAGGGTCGTGGGGGCGGGAGAAACCCGCTGAGATCGGTCCCCCGAGAGCATCCGCCGACGTGCGTCACGACGACGCCGCCGAACGGTGCGGTCGGTTCGGGGTCGGGCGTCGTCGCCACCGCGACGGCCCCGCCTCGGCGTCGGGGCACCGCCGAACGCACGAGGGAGTTGCTGGGTGTCGGAACAGAATTTTGACCTGGTGGTGCTCGGCGGCGGAAGTGGCGGATACGCCGCAGCGCTGCGAGCGAGCGAGTTGGGCCTGAGCGTCGCACTCGTCGAGAAGGACAAGGTCGGGGGCACCTGCCTGCACCGCGGCTGCATCCCCACCAAGGCGTTGCTGCACTCGGCCGAGGTGGCCGACGTGTCGCGCGAGTCCGCCAAGTACGGCGTGAACACCGACTTCCACGGCATCGACATCGCGGCCGTGACCTCGTACCGCGAGGGCATCGTCGCCAGCAAGTACAAGGGACTGCAGGGCCTCGTCAAGGCTCGTGGCATCACCACGGTCGAGGGCGAGGGCAAGCTCACGTCCCCGTCGACCGTGCAGGTCGGCGAGACCACCCTGAAGGCCAAGAACGTCGTGCTCGCCACGGGCTCGTACTCGCGCAGCCTGCCGGGTCTCGAGATCGGCGGCAAGGTCATCACGAGCGAGCACGCGCTCGCCCTCGACCACGTGCCGAACAAGGTCGTCATCCTCGGCGGCGGCGTCATCGGCGTCGAGTTCGCCAGCGTCTGGAAGAGCTTCGGCGTCGACGTGACGATCGTCGAGGCGCTGCCCCACCTCGTCCCCAACGAGGAAGAGTCGATCTCGAAGCAGTTCGAGCGGGCGTTCCGCAAGCGCGGCATCGCGTTCTCGCTCGGCGTGCGCTTCCAGGGCGTCGAGCAGAACGACGACGGCGTCGTCGTGACCCTCGAGGACGGCAAGACCTTCGACGCCGACCTCCTGCTGGTCGCCGTCGGCCGCGGGCCCTCGACGGCCGGTCTCGGCTACGAAGAGGTCGGCATCACGATGGACCGCGGTTTCGTCCTGACCAACGAACGCCTCGCGACGAACGTCGCCGGCGTCTACGCCCTCGGCGACATCGTCCCCGGCCTGCAGCTCGCGCACCGCAGCTTCCAGCACGGCATCTTCGTGGCCGAAGAGATCGCGGGCCTCAAGCCGCAGGTCATCTCGGACGTCAACATCCCCAAGGTCACCTACTCCGACCCCGAGGTGGCGTCGGTCGGGCTCACCGAGGTCAAGGCGGCCGACCAGTACGGTGCCGACAAGGTCACGAGCTACGACTACAACCTCGCCGGCAACGGCAAGAGCCACATCATCGGCACGAGCGGTTCGGTCAAGGTCGTCCGCGTCGTCGACGGACCCGTCGTGGGCGTCCACATGATCGGAGCCCGCGTGGGCGAGCTGATCGGCGAGGCACAGCTCGCCGTCAACTGGGAGGCCTATCCCGAGGACGTCGCGCCCCTGATCCACGCGCACCCGACCCAGAACGAGGCACTCGGAGAGGCGATGCTGGCCCTGGCCGGCAAGCCCCTCCACGCGATGTGACCCGCGAGCACCACCCGCTCCTGCCCGGCAGGGGCCCGCACCACCATCACAGCAACCACAGACACACAATGTCGTCAAAGGAGCCCCACAGATGAGCGAATCCGTCAACCTCCCGGCACTCGGTGAGAGTGTCACCGAGGGTACGGTCACCCGCTGGTTGAAGAACGTCGGTGACCGCGTCGAGGTCGACGAGCCGCTGCTCGAGGTCTCGACCGACAAGGTCGACACCGAGATTCCTTCCCCCGTCGCCGGCGTGATCGAAGAGATCCTGGTCGGCGAGGACGAGACCGTCGAGGTCGGCACCGCACTGGTCCGCATCGGTGACGGCAGCGCCTCCGAGGCACCTGCCGCCGAACCCGAGGCTGCCGCCGAACCCGAGCAGGCCCCCGAAGCACCGGCCGAGGCCGAGGCCGAAGAGCCCGTCGTCGCATCCTCCGCGGCTCCCGCCCCCGGCGAGGAATCCGCCGCGAGTGCCCCGGAGCCCGCCGACGCGGTGGACCCGGCGCCCGCCGTGAAGCAGGACGACGCCGGGCAGCAGCCCGCTGCCGCCCAGCCCGAGGCGACGCAGCCGAGCAGCGAGCAGCCCGCCCCGTCGGCCCCCACCCCCTCGCCGGCGACCGGTTCGTCGGAGTCGGCCACCCCGGCCCCGGCTGCCCCGGCACCGAGCAGTGGTGCACCCGTCGGGTACGTGACGCCCCTCGTCCGCAAGCTCGCGAACGAGAAGGGTGTCGACATCTCGACCCTCACCGGAAGCGGAGTGGGTGGACGCATCCGCAAGGAGGACGTCCTCGCCGCCGCCGAGGCCGCGACGTCGTCGGCCGCCGCCACGCCCGAGTCCGCCGGCCCGGCGCCGATCGAGGTCTCGCCGCTGCGGGGCACGACCGTGCCGATGTCGCGTCTGCGCAAGGTCGTCGCCGAGCGCGCCGTCCAGTCGATGCAGGCCATGGCCCAGCTCACCAGCGTGGTCGAGGTCGACGTCACGAAGGTGGCCGCGTTCCGCGACGCCCACAAGGGTGCGTTCCTCGAGAAGACCGGCAACAAGTTGTCGTTCCTGCCGTTCTTCACCCTGGCAGCAGCAGAAGCCCTCAAGGCCCACCCGAAACTGAACGCCACGGTCGACGGTGACTCGATCGTCTACCCCGACCACGAGCACGTGGCCATGGCGGTCGACACCGAGCGGGGCCTCCTGACGCCCGTCCTCAAGAATGCGTCCGACCTCGACCTGGCGGGCATCGCCGGCCAGATCGCCGACCTGGCCCAGCGCACGCGCGACAACAAGCTCAAGCCCGACGAGCTGGCCGGTGGCACGTTCACCGTCACCAACACCGGTTCGCGCGGTGCGCTGTTCGACACCCCCGTGGTCTTCCTGCCGCAGGTGGCCATCCTCGGCACGGGCATCGTCGTGAAGCGTCCCGTGGTCATCAAGGCGGACGGTTCGGAGTCCATCGCGATCCGCTCGATGGTCTACCTGGCCCTGTCGTACGATCACCGCATCGTCGACGGTGCTGACGCCGCACGCTTCCTGGTCGCCGTGAAGGATCGTCTCGAAGGCGGCGACTTCACGTCGAAGCTCGGCATCTGACGATCGTCGTCTGAGGCGTCCGACGCCTCACCCGCCGACGAACACGTCGCGAAGCCGCCAACCGGCCTCGGTCCTCATCACGAGGACCGAGGCCGGTTTGCCGTCGGGGCCCCGGGCCGCCAGGAGGACCGCGCCACCCGTCGCCGAGGACTCCCCCGTCAGCTCGACGGAGAACGTCCGCTCGCCTGCGAGCGACGGGTCGTCGAGCACGGTCGCATCGCGCAGCGCGATCGGCGACCCCGCCTGGTCGACGGCCGCGAGGCAGGCGGGCGTGGCCTCTCGGAGGCACTCGAGCCTCGCTCGAAGCAGCACCGCGGCAGCCGCGCCGGCGTCGTCGCCGAGCACGGCCACCTCGTCCGGATCGCCCGTCGTCCGCGACCGGCCGGGAACGCGGGGCGCGGCCGTCGACGCCTCGTCCCGCGGCGAGTCCGTGACCACCGGCTCGTCGGTGACCGATCGATCGTCGGGCGTCGCCGGGACGGCCGTCGCCACCACCTCGGCGGCCGGGGTCCCGGCGGCGACGGCGTCACCCGAGACGGCCTCCCCGGGGCCGGTGCCTCCCGTCGCCGTCGTCCCCAGCACGAGGGCCGCCGCACCCACCAGCACGGCCCCGGCTCCGAGCGCCCGGTAGCGGGGCCGGACCCGCCGGAAGCCGGCGACCACGTTCTGCACCCGAAGACCGGGCAGCCAGGCGACGATCCTGTCGACCACCTCGGACTCGGGCAGCAGGGCCCACCAGGCCGAGGCCGCCGGCTCGTCCGGCGGCACGGTCTCGACGTCGTGGCCCGCCGGCAGGTCGCCGTCCGGCGCGTCCACGCTCGAGAGCGGCACGGCCTCGCCGAGGTCGAAGACCGACTCGACCAGCGACTCGAACGTCGTCGGGTCGAGGGACGGTGCCGCACCACCCACGCCGGGTCGGGTCGCACGTCCGACCATCGACCGGGCGAACTCGGCTGCGACGGGCAACGAGGCGGACTCGGCGTCGGGGCCGGCCGCCGACGCCCCGGAGAGTCCCACGATCACGGGCGCCCCTCGCCCGTCGATCTCGACGTCGTCGACACCCAGCGCAGACAGGGCCACACCGCGGCGGGCCAGGTGCTGGACGGCACCGAGCACGGGGACGACGAGCGTGACCACCTCACCCGTCTCGGGGCGCCCACGCGCGGCCAGCCACGACGGCAGGGGGTCGCCCCCGACGTCGTCGAAGGCCAGCACGAGCTCCCCCGTCGGGCCCGTGAAGACGTCGACGAGACGTGCCACGTGCGGGTGGTCCGCCTGGGCGAAGGCGACCGCCTCGGCGACGGGAGGCGCGACCGCCGGTCGTGACCCGCGCCTCCTGAGCACGACGCGACGCCCGTCGGGCGCCTCGGCCCTGAGGCGTTCGACGTCGCCGTCGAGACGTCGCGAGAGCACGCGATAGGGGCCGGCCGTCTCGTTCGTCATGGCCCGATGCTCATCGATCGGGCGCCCCTCGCGGAGGCGCCGTCCCCGCCCCTGTCGACCACCGACGGTTCGGGTCCGTTGTGGAGGACCCGTGAGCCCGCCCGACCCCGTATCCTGGTCGACATGGCTCGACGCACGTCCCCCGAGAACACGTCCCCGAAACCGCCGAAAGAACCCGGCCGTCTCAAGCAGATGTGGCAGGTCTTCACCATGACCCGCCGCATCGACAAGACGGCGCTGCCGATGATGCTGCTGGCGTTCTTCGTACCGGTGCTGCTCGGTGTGGCCGCAGCGCTGCTGCTGACGGACGGCAACGTCCTCGCCCTCGTGCTGTACATCGTCGTCGGCGTGATGCTCGGGTTCTTGCTCGTGCTGATCGTGCTGGGCCGCAAGGCCGAGCGTGCCGCCTACTCGCAGATCGAGGGCCAGCCGGGCGCCGTCGGGGCCGTCATGAAGAGCGGCCTGCGTCGTGCCTGGCGGGCCGCCGAGATGCCCGTCGCCGTCCAGGGCCGCAGCCAGTCGGCCGTCTACCGCGCTGTCGGCCGGCCCGGCGTCGTGCTGATCGCCGAGGGCGGTGCCGGTCAGACCCGTCGCCTCGTCGACGAGGAGCGCCGCAAGATCACGCGCATCCTGCCGAACGTGCCCGTCCACGTGCTGAACGTCGGCCCGGACGCCGACGCCGTCCCGCTGCACAAGCTCGCCGGACGCATGAACAAGCTGAAGTCGTCCATCAACCGCAACGAGGTGCTCGCGGTCAGCAACCGCCTCCAGTCGCTCGGTCAGAACGGCCTGCCGATCCCCAAGGGCGTCGACCCCTTCAAGGTGCGGTCGGGTCGTCCGCGCTGACGCCCCACCCCGACGTGTCGTGACGACGGCGCCCCTCCGACCAGGAGGGGCGCCGTCGTCGTCCGTGGCGAGGTCCCTGGTCAGACGCGGACGAGGAGCGTGCCGGCGACCCGGTCGTGCAGGCCCCGCTGGTCGAGGTCCCAGACGACGGCCGGGATCACCAGGACGAGCAGGGCGGATCGCAGCGCGGGCCGCCAGACGCCGATGCGGCCGCCCGCCATCGGCACGAGGCGCAGGCCCACCGCGAGGTGCCCGAGCGACCCGCCGAACAGCACGAGGAACAGCACCTGCATCAGCAGGAAGACGCCCGTGATCGCGAGCCCCTCGCCGCCGAAGAAGAGGGCGGCGACGGCGTAGGCGACCGCCCAGTCGACGGCGAGGCCGGCGACTCGTCGCCCGAGCCGTGCCACCGACCGCGGACCCTTCTCGGGCAGGCCGAGGCGTTCGCCCGGCCAGCGCTGGGCCCCGTCGTCGGGACCGCCGACCGAGGGGCGGGAGGGAGGCGCGGTGCGATCGGGCATGCCCCGAGCCTACCGAGGGGCCGAGCCGTAACATGCCCGAAACATGAGGGACACCGCAGCGAAACGGCCCCTCCGTAGCCTCGTCGCAGGCTGCGTCCCGCATCCGATCCGTTCCCAGCTCATTGGAGAGACATCTAGATGTTCACCGATTCTTCCGAGGTGCTGAAGTTCATCAAGGACACCGACGTCAAGTTCCTTGACATCCGCTTCACCGATCTGCCCGGTGTCCAGCAGCACTTCAACATCCCCGCCTCCACGGTCGACGAGGAGTTCTTCTCCGTCGGACAGCTCTTCGACGGGTCCTCCATCCGGGGCTTCGCCTCCATCCACGAGTCCGACATGCAGCTCATCCCCGACGTGACGACCGGGTACGTCGACCCGTTCCGCGCCGAGCGCACGCTCGTCCTCGTCTTCGACATCTTCAACCCGCGCAACGGCGAGCTGTACAGCCGTGACCCGCGCCAGGTGGCCAAGAAGGCCGAGAAGTACCTGGCCTCGACCGGCATCGCCGACACCGCGTTCTTCGCCCCCGAGGCCGAGTTCTACATCTTCGACGACGTCCGCTACGAGGTGAAGCAGAACGCGAGCTTCTACAGCGTCGACAGCGAAGAGGGCGCCTGGAACACGGGTCGCGTCGAAGAGGGCGGCAACCTCGCCAACAAGACCGCCTACAAGGGTGGCTACTTCCCGGTCAGCCCGGTCGACAAGACCGCCGACCTCCGCGACGACATCAGCCTCAAGCTGATCGACTCGGGCCTCGAGCTCGAGCGTGCGCACCACGAGGTGGGCACCGGCGGCCAGCAAGAGATCAACTACAAGTTCGACACGATGGTCCACGCCGCGGACGACATCCTGAAGTTCAAGTACATCGTCAAGAACACCGCAGAGCAGTGGGGCAAGGTCGCGACCTTCATGCCCAAGCCGCTGTTCGGCGACAACGGCTCAGGCATGCACACGCACCAGTCGCTCTGGAACGACGGCAAGCCGCTGTTCTACGACGAGAACGGCTACGGCGGGCTCTCCGACCTCGCGCGGTGGTACATCGGTGGCCTGCTCAAGCACGCCCCCGCCGTGCTCGCGTTCACGAACCCCTCGATCAACTCGTACCACCGGTTGATCCCGGGCTTCGAGGCCCCCGTGAACCTGGTCTACTCGGCCGGCAACCGCTCGGCGGCCATCCGCATCCCGATCACGGGCACGAACCCCAAGGCCAAGCGCATCGAGTTCCGCGTGCCGGACGCCGCCTCGAACCCCTACCTGGCGTTCGCGGCACAGCTGATGGCGGGTCTCGACGGCATCCAGAACCGCATCGAGCCGCACGAGCCGGTCGACAAGGACCTGTACGAGCTGCCCCCGGAAGAAGCGAAGAACATCCCGCAGGTGCCCGCGTCGCTCGACGGTGCGCTCGACGCGCTCGAGGCCGACCACGAGTTCCTGACCAAGGGCAACGTCTTCACGGAAGACCTCATCGAGACCTGGATCGCGTACAAGCGCGAGAAGGAGATCCTGCCCATGGCGCAGCGTCCCCACCCGTTCGAGTTCGAGCTGTACTTCGGCGTCTGACCCGTCGGCGACGATCGCCAAGAGGCCCGCATCCCCCCGGGGGTGCGGGCCTCTCGCCTGTGGTGGGCGGGCGTCCTCGGCGAGGCGACCCGCGCCTCCTCGGCGAGGCGACCCGCGCCTCCTCCGGGCTGCAGACGCCCTGGAGGCGCGGGTCGCGCACGCAGGACGGGCCGCCTCCCGCAGGAGGCGGCCCGTCAGCCCGTGCCCGACGATCCGGTCAGGCGGGTACGGCGGTCGGCGCCAGCACGCGGCGCTGGGCCGGGATGCGGCGGCCGCCCAGGGGACGGACCTCCCACCCGGCGGCGGACCAGACCTCGGCGTCGAGCACGTTGCGTGCGTCGATCACCACGGGGTTCGCGGCGAGCTCGGCGAGCCCGGCCGCGTCGGCCCCGACGAACTCGGGCCACTCGGTGAGCAGCAGCACCGCGTCGGCGTCCGTGACGGCCTCGGCGGCCGAGTCGGCGAACGACAGCGTCGGGAAGCTGCGCTGGGCCGTCTGCGTCGCCTCGGGGTCGACCACGAGCACCTGCGCACCCCGGAGGTGCAGGGCGGCCGCCACGTTCAGCGCCGGCGAGTCACGGACGTCGTCGGTGTGCGGCTTGAACGCGGCACCGAGCACCGCGATGCGCCGGTTGAGCACCGAGCCGCCGCAGGCGTCGATCGCCTGGTCGATGACCCGCTGACGCTGGGCCATGTTGATCTCGTCGACCTGCTGCATGAGCCCGACGACGCGGTGCGCCGACAACTCGTTCGCCCGGAACATGAGTGCGCGGATGTCCTTCGGCAGGCAGCCTCCCCCGAAGCCGAGACCGGCGTTCAAGAACTTGCGGCCGATGCGGTCGTCGAAGCCGAGCGCGTCGGCCAGGGTCGACACGTTGGCGCCGGCGGCCTCGCAGAGCTCGCTGATGGCGTTGATGAACGAGATCTTGGTCGCCAGGAAGGCGTTGGCGCTGACCTTGACCAGCTCGGCGGTGGGCAGGTCGCACGAGATGACCGGCGTCCCCGTGGCGATCGGCATCGCGTAGACCGTGCGCATGACGGCCTCGGTGCGGACGTCCGTGCCGCCGAACACGATGCGGTCGGGACGCAGGGTGTCCTCGACCGCGTGACCCTCGCGGAGGAACTCGGGGTTCCAGACGAGGTCGGCCGTGACGCCTGCCGGCACCACGCCGGCGACGATCTCACGCAGGTGGGCGGCCGTGCCGACGGGGACGGTCGACTTGCCGACGATGAGGCCGTCGTGGCTGAGGGCGGCGGCCACGTTGCGGGTGGCCTCCTCGACGTAGGAGAGGTTCGCGGCGTGGCTCCCCCGGCGCTGCGGCGTGCCGACGCAGACGAAGTGCACGTCCGACACGGCCACGGCCTCGGCGAGGTCGGTCGTGAAGGCCAGCCGACCCGAGGCGACGTGCTTCACGATCAGCTCGGGCAGGCCGGGCTCGAAGAACGGCACGCGGCCGTCGGCCAGGGCGGCGACCTTGGCGGGGTCGGTGTCGACCCCGATCACGTCGAAGCCCATCTCGGCCATGGCGGCGGCGTGCGTGGCCCCGAGGTAACCGGTGCCGATGACGCTGATTCGGGGCTTGACCGGGCTGCTGGCGGTGGTCTGCTCGAGGGCGGCCGAGTCAGAGGTGGTGGCGTCGTTCGTCATGATGCGCTCCTGGGGGTGAGGGAGGTGCGTGAGGGGTGCGAGGTGGTGGGGAGGGCCGTCATGTCGCCGGCTCGAGGTCGTAGCCGATGTCGCGACGGGTGATGCCCTCGGTGAAGGCGGCGAGGCTGTCCGACCGGGAGGTGAGGCGCCAGTCGTTCGTGGAACGGACCCCGTCGACGACGGTCGTGGCGACCAGGTCGAAGTACGAGAAGCCGATGATGTCGTCGTTCGCCGGGTCCGCGAGGGCGGTGAAGAGCGAGTCGAACCACTGGGCCTTCTCGCTGGTCGTGGTGGGGTCGGACGACCCGCCCGTCTCGCTGGCGCCGATCTCGGCGAGCAGGATGTTCTTGCCGGGTGCCACGGCCCGGAGCTGCGCGAGCGTGGCCCCGAACGTGCTGTCGAAGGTGGGCTTCGACTTGTCGTCGTAGGGCGGGCGGTAGTAACCCGACATGCCCACGATGTCGACGTAGTCGGCGCCCGGGTAGAGGGTGGCCAGGAAGTCCTGCGCCGTGTGGTTGCTGCCGCCCGTCTTGCCCGTCGCGAGGCGGTCGACGCGCGTGGGCGCCCAGACCCAGGCGACCAGGTCGTTCGCCCCCTGGCGTTCGAAGAGGTCGTGCACGTGCTGCCAGGCCGCCACGAAGTCACCGGGCGCGTTGCCGTTCACCGCGCCCTTGCTGTTGCCGTAGTCGGTGCTCCAGGGGTACCAGGTGCCGTTCATCTCGTGGTCGAAGCGGAGCGCCAGGGGCATGCCGTTCGCCACGATGTCGTCGGCGTAGGTGGTGAGGTACTGGTCGAAGCTGCCGTCGATGATCTTCGACAGGCTGTAGTCGGGCTGCTCGGGCTCGTTGTTGCCGGCCTTGATCGGCTGTGACTCCCAGGTCAGCACCGGCAGCTTGCCGCGCGACCACGACGACCGGACGGCGTCCGCCCGGAAGCCCTGGTCGAAGCCCTGGAAGTAGCCGACCATGTTGGCTTCGGACCCGACGGCCGCTTCCTGAGCGTCGTAGGTCGCCCAGTTGAACGGTGCCTGATCGGTGAAGAGGCCGAAGTAGCGCGACTCGGGGTCGACGATGGACGCCAGCGACGGGGTCCGGACCGGCACGGGGCCGATCGTGCCACCGCCGGTCGATCCGTTCGAGCCACCGCCTCCCGAGCCGGTGCCCGTGCCGGTGGAGGCGCCGCCACCGCGACCACCGGACGCCGTCGCCGCGGTGCCCGAGCCGGCGCCACCGCCCGCGCCGCTGCCTGCCCCGCCACCGCTCGAGGAGGCGGCGGACTGGGCCTGGGCGAGGGCCGATTCGGCCGAAGAGAGCTTCGCCTGGGCCGCCGACAGCTGCCCCTCGGAGGTCCAGGCCTGCTGCTGGACGTCGGCCAGGGCCGCCTTGCTCTCGGCGAGTTGCTTCTTCGCCGAGACGAGTTGGTCGAGCAGGGCCGACCGGTCGGCCTTGAGCGACGAGACGTTGATCGACGGGTCGACGCCCGTGACCTCGGTGACGGCGCTGCGGACGACGTTGTCGGACGGTGAGATCCAGATGAGCCACGAGATCATGGCGAGCAGCACGACCACGGCGGTCGCGCCGAGTGCCGTGCGGCGCGCGTTGCCGTGCGAGGTCGCCCACCAGGCGCCGGACTGCATGTGGAGCGGCGTGACGAAGTCCTGAGTCGAGTCAGACAATGAAGAAGACCTCCAGGGCGATGATGGCGGCGCCGATCAGGTACGGGAATCCGGCTTTGGGGTTGAGACGGCGTCGAGGAGGCGCGGTGGTGGTCGCCACGGCGGCGACCGGCGTCGAGGTGGGCGCGCCGGCCTCCTCGGCCTCGGCCTCGGCGGCCAGAGCGGCCTTGCGGCTCCTCACGAGGACGGCACCGCGCTCGTCGGTCTCGTCGGCTGCGGAGCCGAAGTCGAAGAGGGTGTCGACGCCGGGGTCGACGCCGTCACGGAACTGCCGCTCGAGGGCGTCGATGGGGGCCTCGTCGGCCACCTCGTCGAGCGCGCCCTGCATCTCGTCGTTCGCCGCGCCTCCTGCGTACGCGCCGGCCCTCGTGCCCCACCCGCTGGCGTGACCCATGCGGAAGAAGCCGATGACCCGGATGGGCATGAGGAAGAACGTCGACACGATGATGAACACCGGCAGGCGGAAGAAGTCCGACGGCTTCTCGGCGAGGTGGCGCATCTGGCGGATCGCCATGCTGAGCACCGACGAGAGCACCATCAGCACGACGATGCCGATGACGCCGGTCTGGACGCCGTACTCCTCGAGGATGCCCCGGTAGAGGTTGACGCCCTGGCCCGTGATGCCACGGTAGATCCAGCCACCGATGACACCCATCAGCATGAACGGCAGCACGATGTCCATCGCGAAGAAGAACGCGAGCAGCGGTGCGTGCCCGACCATCCACGGCATCATGCGCAGGGTGTTGTACTGGCTGCCGCGAGCCCAGCGCAGCTGCTGCTTGTAGAGCTTCTTGACCTGCAACGGGGCGTCCGTGTAGACGAGGCTCGTGTGCTGGTACACGGTGCGGTAGCCCTCTTTGAGCGTGAGGTTCGTCAGGGTGCGGTCGTCGCTGACCTCGAGGAAGACGCCCATGAACTTCTCGGTCATGAACTTGTCCATGACCCGGACGAGGATCTCGCGCCGGAACGCGATGGTGCGGCCGGGCAGGCAGCCGATCTGGCCGAGCACGCTCTGGGCGGGCATCGAGTAGAGGGCGCGGGAGTTCTCGAGCCAGTCGGCCCACCGGGTGATCCAGCTGCGCTCGGGCTCGAGGATGCGCTGACGGGTGGTGACTCCCCCGACGTTCTCCTGGGCGAAGGGCCGCAACAGCTCGGGCAGCGTGCCGGGCGTCCAGACCGTGTCGGAGTCGACGAGGACGGTGATGTCGCCGCGGCTCAGCTCGGTGCCGATCATCACGGCGTTCCGCTTGCCCGGGATCGGCGTGTGCACCCACCGGACGAGCGGGCCGAACTCGTCGCACACGGCGGCGAGCTCGGGGTTGGGCTTGCCGTTGATGACGACGATGATCTCGCCCGGACGCTGCTCGACCATGCGGCCGATGACGTCACGGAACAGGTCGAGGGGCTCGTCGACCACGGGGACGACGACGCTGGTGGTGCCCCGGAACTGGCCGGTGAAAGGGCGGTAGCGGCGCGAGAGCAGGACTTTGACGATCCACAGCACCCAGATGAGGGCGCTGTAGGCGGCGAAGAGGTAGATCTCGGGGTATCCGCCGGCCATGGATCGGAGTTGCAGGATGAAGGTCAACACGATGGCCACCTGAGGTGTGAGAAAGGGATCGGCTTCCACAACGCTGGGGAACTGGTCTATCGGGTTGAGGGAATTCTCAGTCACGGACGGGACGCTCACAACCGCCCCCCGCGCGCGGGGCATCCACGGGTGACGGCGGGGTACGTCGGGTCCGTCGAGCTGCTGTCGGCCGAAGTGCCGACACGGAACCCGTCGATCGACGCACGCCCGGTGACGGTGCCACCAGAGGGCCGGGCCGTGGGCCGCGTCTCGCGAGTCACCGCCAAAAGGCCCGCTCAGGGGCATCATGCCCTGAGCTCGACATGTCGTTTCCCTTTGGGCACCCAGGGCACGCGTCACGGCGTCTCTGCGGTGGACCCCGCACGCGGGCCATCTGCCCGAAACAGCCCGGACATCTGGCCCGGGGTACGGGCGACCCGTTCGGGGTACGCCGGGGAAGGACCGAAGTACCCCGGAACGAGAACGACGCGCGATCGCATCCCGGGCGTGTCGCGTCCGGCGGAGGCGTCAGCCGAGCGGTTCGGGTGTCTCCTCCAGGCCGTAGAACTCCCTCTCGAACACCGCCCGCGACCTCCGGGTCGCGGCGAGGTAGTCCTCTTCGAGTGACGTGGCGGAGCCGGGCGGGTACTCCATCAACCGGGCCACTCCCTCGAGCTGACGTCGATCGCGGGGCAGGACGTCCTGCGTGCGCGACGTCCAGAGGGTGACGGCGGAGCGGGCTCGCGACGCCATGATCCACGCGTCGTGCAGGCGCTGCGCGTCGTCGGGCGAGACGAGGCCCGCGTCGCGGGCGGCGGAGAGCGCGTCGAGCGTCGACGGCGTCCGGAGGCCGGGCACCCGGACCGCGTGCTGCAGTTGCAGCAGCTGGACGAACCACTCGACGTCGCTGAGGGACCCCCGTCCGAGCTTCAGGTGCCTCGAGGGCTCGGCCCCCTTCGGCAACCGCTCGGATTCGACCCGGGCCTTGATGCGCTTGACCTCGCGCACCTGTTGGTCGGTCAGCTCGGCCGGGTAGCGCACCGTGTCGGCGACGGCCATGAAGTCGTCGAGCAGGGCCTGGTCACCGGCCACGGGTCGGGCTCGCAGCAACGACTGGGCCTCCCAGGTGAGCGACCAGCGGGCGTAGTAGGCGCGATACGACGCCAGCGACCGGACCACCGGCCCGTTCTTCCCCTCGGGGCGCAGCCCGGTGTCGAGGTCGAAGGGCACGAGGGCGTCCGAGGTGAGGCGGCTCATCTCGGCGGCCACGGCGAGGGCCCGGCGGTGCGCCGTGTCGTCGCCGTCCTGGGCGCGGTAGACGTAGAGGACGTCGGCGTCCGAGCCGAAGCCGAGCTCACCCCCGCCGTAACGACCCATCGCGACGACGGCGAACTCGAGGTCGCCGGCCCCGCGACGGGCCAGGGCGAGGGCTCCGGTGACCGACGCGGTGGTGACCGCGGTGAGCCCGCGCGCGAGCGCGTCGATGTCGAGGATGCCGAGGATGCCGCCGACGGCGAGACGGAGGATCTCCCGTCGACGGGCCTGACGCAGCACGGCTGCCGCCGCGTCGGGCGACCGGTGGCGGGAGAGGGTCGCCGTCGTCTCGTCGAGCAGGCTCTCGAGGGGCCGCGCCGCCAGTTCGACGTCGTTCTCGAGCCAGGCCGCCGCCTCGGGGATGCGCTCGAGCAGGTCGGCCGCGAAGGTCGACGACGACAGCACCGTCGTCAGGCGGTGAGCGGCCCCCGACGAGTCACGCAGCATGCGGAGGAACCAGTACGACTCCCCCAACCCGTCGCTCAGTCGCCGGAACGCCAGCAGGCCGAGGTCGGGGTCGGTGCCGTCGGCGAACCACTGCAGCATGGCGGGCAGCAGGTGCCGCTGGATGTTGGCGCGTCGGGAGACGCCCGCGGTCAACGCCGCGATGTGGCCGAGCGCACCCTTCGGGTCGGCGAAGCCGATGGCCGCGAGCCGCGCGGTCGCCTGGTCGGAGCTGAGGGCGAGGTCCTCTTCGGGTCGCGCGGCCACCGCCGACAGGAGAGGGCGGTAGAACAGCCGGACGTGGAGGGTCCGCACCCGTCTCTTCACCCCCTGCCACAGGTCGACGAGCTGGGTCGCGCCGGCCGCGAGGCCGGTGCCGCGGGCGAGCACGCGGAGGGCGTTCTCGTCCGTCGGCATGAGGTGCGTGCGGCGCAGTCGCGTGAGCTGGATGCGGTGCTCGAGCAACCGCAGCACACGGTAGTCGCGGTCGAACTCGGCGGCCTCGGCGCGACCGACGTAGCCGCGCGAGGCCAGGGCCCCGAGCGCGTCCAACGTGGAGCGCTGGTGCACCCGCTCGTCGGCCTGGCCGTGCACCAGCTGCAGCAGTTGGATCGTGAACTCGATGTCGCGCAGGCCACCCGGACCGAGCTTCAGCTGCCGGTCGACCTCGTCGGCGGGGATCAAGGCCGTGACGCGTTCGCGCATGGCCTGCACCGACTCGACGAAGTTCTCGCGGGACGCGGCGGACCAGACGAACGGGGCCATCGCCGTGACGTACCGCTCGCCGAGCTCGACGTCGCCCGCCAGCGGCCTCGCCTTCAGCAGGGCCTGGAACTCCCACCCCTTGGCCCAGCGGTCGTAGTAGGCGACGTGCGACTCGAGCGTGCGGACGAGGGCGCCGTCCTTGCCCTCGGGGCGCAGGTTCGCGTCGACCTCCCACAGGTCGGGCTCGACGGCGAGATCCGAGATCGCCCGGGCCGCGTGCATCGCGAGGCGGCTGCCGATCTCGACGGCCCGACCGTTCTCGAGCCCGTCGACCCCCTCGGCGACGTAGACCACGTCGACGTCGCTGAGGTAGTTCAACTCGCGTGCCCCGGCCTTGCCCATGCCGATGACGGCGAGGCGGGTGCGTTCGACGTCGGCCGCGGGGAACGGCACCTCGCGCCGGGCGACGTCGACGGCCGCGTCGAGTGCGGCGCCGGCGAGGTCGGCCAGGGCGGCGGCGACGCGGGGCAGCACCTCGACGGGGTCGTCGGCCTCGAGGTCGTACGAGGCGAGCTGCAGCAGGTGCCGTCGGTACCGCACGCGCAGGGCGACCCGGGCCTCGTCGCCGGTCAAGTCCTCGGCGGCCCGACGGACGTCGAGACGGTAGTCCTCGGCCGACGGCGGCTCGTCGAGGGGGTCGAGCAGCACCGCCGCCTCGGCCGGACGTCGCGCGACAAACTCGGCGAGCCCTTCCGATGCGCCCAAGACCCTGAGGAGGCGCGGGCCGGCCTGGCCGTCGAGCAGCGCCTCCACGCCGGCACGGTCTCGCTCGACCGATCTCTCGAGGTGCCGCAGGGCGGCGTCCGGGTCGGCGACGGTGGCGAACCACGGGACGAGGTCGCGGATGCCCGGCACCTCGGACACGAGGCGGTCGAGCCGGTCGCGACCGCCCCCGAGGTCGTCGAACCCGAGCCGCGCCAGCTCGGAGAGACCGGTCGCGGATCGGGGCATGGGGACGGGCCGGCCGGTCGTCAGAGGATCTCGAGGTTCGAGCGCAGCTCGAACGGCGTGACCTGCGCTCGGTACTCTTTCCACTCTTGGCGCTTGTTGAGCAGGACGTAGTTGAAGACCTGCTCGCCGAGCGTCTCGGCCACGAGCTCGCTGTTCTCCATGATCGAGAGGGCGTGGTCGAGGCTGGCCGGCAGCTGCCGGTACCCGAGGGCGCGACGCTCGGCGTCGCTCAGGCCCCAGACGTTGTCTTCGGCCTCGGCCGGCAACTCGTATCCCTCTTCGATGCCCTTGAGACCGGCCGCGAGCATGAGCGAGAAGGCCAGGTAGGGGTTGGCGGCGGAGTCGATGGCCCGGTACTCGACGCGACTCGAGTTGCCCTTGTTCGGCTTGTACAACGGGACGCGCACGAGGGCCGAGCGGTTGTTGTGGCCCCACGTGACGAAGCTCGGTGCCTCGTCGCCGCCCCAGAGGCGCTTGTAGCTGTTGACGAACTGGTTCGTGACGGCCGTGATCTCGGGAGCGTGCTTGAGCAGGCCGGCGATGAACTGGCGGCCGATCGTCGAGAGCTGGTACTCGGCACCGGCCTCGTAGAAGGCGTTGGAGTCGCCCTCGAACAAGGACATGTGCGTGTGCATGCCCGAGCCGGGGTGCTGGCTGAACGGCTTCGGCATGAACGAGGCGAAGACGCCCTGCTCGATGGCGACCTCTTTGATGACCGTGCGGAAGGTCATGATGTTGTCGGCCGTCGTCAACGCGTCGGCGTACCGGAGGTCGATCTCGTTCTGGCCGGGGCCGGCCTCGTGGTGGCTGAACTCGACCGAGATGCCGAGGTCTTCGAGCATGCGCACCGAGCGGCGGCGGAAGTCGTGTGCGGTGCCACCGGGCACGTTGTCGAAGTAGCCGGCGGAGTCGACCGGCTGCGGGCCGTCGGCGCCGAGCTGTGCGCTCTTCAAGAGGTAGAACTCGACCTCGGGGTGCGTGTAGAACGTGAAGCCCCGCTCACCGGCCCGGGCCAGGGTGCGCTTGAGCACGTTGCGGGGGTCGGCCACGGCGGGTTGGCCGTCGGGCGTCGTGATGTCGCAGAACATGCGGGCGGTCGGGTCGACCTCGCCCCGCCAGGGCAGGATCTGGAAGGTCGTCGGGTCGGGCTGGGCGAGCACGTCGGCCTCGTACGACCGGGTGAGCCCCTCGATGGCCGAGCCGTCGAAGCCGATGCCCTCGGCGAAGGCCCCCTCGACCTCGGCCGGAGCGATGGCGACGGACTTGAGGGTGCCGATCACGTCGGTGAACCAGAGGCGGATGAACTTGATGCCGCGCTCTTCGATCGTGCGGAGGACGAAGTCCCTCTGTTTGTCCATGCCACGGCCTTTCTGCTCCGCCACTACGGTAGTGGACATGCCCCGACTCCGCTTGGCGCTCGCGCAGACCAACCCCGTCGTCGGCGACCTCGCCGGCAACTCCGCCCAGATCGTCGAGGCGGCCCGTCGGGCCCACGCCTCGGGCGCCGACCTGCTCGCCGCCGGCGAGATGAGCGTCACGGGCTACCCGATCGAGGACCTCGCCAGCCGGCCGAGCTTCCTCCAGGCCAGCCGGCACGCCGTCGAGGTGCTCGCCGAGACCCTCGAGGCCGAGGGTCTGGGCGACCTGCCCGTCGTCGTCGGCCACGCCGACGGCCCCTTCGAGCCCCGGCTGCTCGGCACGAGCAACGCCCCGACGGCCATCGCGCAGAACTGCGCGAGCGTGCTGCAGGGCGGGCGTGTCGTCACGACCACCGCCAAGTACCACCTGCCGAACTACTCGGTCTTCGACGAGTACCGCGTGTTCATCCCCGGTGACGAACTCTTGGTCGTCCGGGTGGCGGGCGTGGACGTCGCGCTCGTGATCTGCGAGGACCTCTGGCGTGACGGCGGCCCGGTCGAACGCGTGCTGCACGCCGACGCCGGCCTGCTCGTCGTGATCAACGCCAGCCCGTTCGTCCGCGACAAGGACGAGGTGCGCCTCCCGCTCGTGACCCGCCGGGCCGTCGAGAACGACACCCTGGTGGCCTACGTCAACATCGTGGGCGGCCAGGACGACCTCGTCTTCGACGGCGACAGCGTCGTGGTCGACGGCAGCGGGACGATCCTCGCCCGGGCCCCGCAGTTCGACGAGCACCTGCTCGTCGTCGACCTCGACCCCGAGGCAGCCACCGACACCGAGTTGCCCGAGGGCATCCGCCGCGTCGAGCTCGAGCCGGCCGGCGCCGCGACCGGGCAGGGTGGCGACTCGTCGTCGGTCGACGCGACCCGCGCCTCCTCGTCCGAGCCCGCGACCGAGCCCGGACGGGACGTCGCCGAGCTGCCCGACGACCGCCAGCAGCTCTGGAACGCCCTGGTGCTCGGCACCCGCGACTACGTGCGCAAGAACGGGTTCCGCAGCGTGATCCTCGGCCTGTCGGGCGGCATCGACTCGGCCGTGTGCGCAGCGATCGCCGCCGACGCCATCGGGGCCGACGCCGTGTACGGCGTCTCGATGCCGAGTCGGTGGTCGAGCGAGCACAGCCGCAGCGACGCCGACGACGTGGCCGAGCGGATCGGGGTGCGGTACTCGACGGAGCCGATCGCCGACCTCGTCGCGCCCTTCGAGACGCAACTGCACCTCACCGGCCTCGCCGCCGAGAACGTCCAGGCGCGGGCCAGGGCCCTCGTGCTGATGGGCCTGTCGAACCTGCACGGCCACCTCGTGCTGACGACCGGCAACAAGACCGAGCTGGCCGTGGGCTACTCGACGATCTACGGCGACTCGGTGGGTGGGTTCGCCCCGATCAAGGACGTCCCGAAGACCATGGTCTGGGAGCTCGCCCGCTGGCGCAACGCCCATGCCGAGTCGATCGGTGAGACGGCGCCGATCCCCGAGAACTCGATCACCAAGCCGCCGTCGGCCGAGTTGCGTCCGGACCAGAAGGACGAGGACTCGCTGCCGCCCTACGAGGTGCTCGACGGCATCCTCGAGGGCTACGTCACGAACGCACTCGGGGCGGCCGACGTCGTCGCGCTCGGCTACGACGCCGACACCGTGGCCGAGATCACCACGCTGGTCGACCGGTCCGAGTGGAAGCGCCGCCAGGGGGCGATCGGTCCGAAGATCTCGGGCATGGCCTTCGGTCGCGACCGCCGCCTGCCGATCACCTACCGACCGACGACGGTCTGAGGCCCCGGCGTCTCGTCGGCGGTCCGCCGACGGGACGGCCGAGCCGATCAGTCGTCGGCGGCCTCTTCGGCGTCGAGGGCAGCGTTGCGCGCCTTGATCGTCTCGATGGCGTGCGCGGCCTCGTCGCGCGTGGCGTACGGCCCGGCGCGGTCGACGGCCGGTGAGACCTTGCCCTCTTCGACCTCGTGCGTCTTCGTGTTGAACCAGAACTCGGCCATGGTGTCGTCCTCTCGGTGCGGCTGTCGAGAACGCGAGCCCGTCGCGCTCCCCCTAAGCTTGATCGTATGCCCCGGGACTCCCACGGATTCTTGACCCCGGGCCGGATCTCAGCGCAGCGTCCGGTCCCCCCGTCGATCGCCCGACCCGAGTACGTCGGCAAGGCCGCGCCGGCCGAGTACACCGGCGGTGACGTCTACGACGCCGAGACCGTCGAGCTCATCCGCGAGAGCGGCCGCATCGCGTCGCAGGCGATCGACGCCGTCGAGGCGGCCCTCCGCCCCGGCGTCACCACCGACGAACTCGACCGCGTCGCGCACGAGTTCGTCGTGGGCCACGGCGCGTACCCGTCGACCCTGGGCTACCGCGGGTACCCCAAGTCGGTCTGCACGTCGCTGAACGAGGTGATCTGCCACGGCATCCCCGACGACACCGTCCTGGCCGACGGCGACCTGATCAACATCGACATCACCGCTTTCAAGAACGGCGTGCACGGCGACCTCAACCGCACCTTCGTCGTCGGCGAGGGGGCCCCCGCGACCGTAGACCTGGTCGACCGCACCCGCGAGGCCCTGCGACGCGGCATCAAGGCCGTGGCCCCGGGGCGCCAGGTCAACGTGATCGGTCGCGCGATCGAGTCGTACGCCAAGCGCTTCGGCCTCGGCGTCGTGCGCGACTACACCGGCCACGGCGTCGGACGAGCGTTCCACTCGGGCCTGATCATCCCCCACTACGACGCCCCGCAGTACGACGACGTCATCGAGGTCGGCATGGTCTTCACCATCGAGCCCATGCTCACCCTCGGCGGCATCGACGCCGACGTCTGGGACGACGACTGGACCGTCACCACCCGCGACAAGAGCCTCACGGCCCAGTTCGAACACACCCTGGTCGTCACCGAACGCGGTGCCGACATCCTCACGCTCTCCTGAGAAAGGACCCCCATGGCACGCACGGCAGTGGGAATCGACATCGGCGGCACCGGCATCAAGGGGGCGATCGTCGACCTCGACAGCGGCGAACTGCTCTCGGACCGCATCAAGAAGAGCACCCCGGAGGGCGGCGAGCCCGACGCCATCGTCGCGGTCGTCAAGCAGATCGTCGACGAGCTCGGCCTCGACGACGCCTCGCTGCCGGTCGGCGTGTGCTTCCCGGCCGCGATCATGGACGGCAAGACCCTGTCGGCGGCCAACGTGTCGAAGAAGTGGATCGGCTTCGAGGCCGAGAAGCTCTTCGAGACCACCCTCGGCCGGAACATCCACTTCGTCAACGACGCCGACGCCGCCGGCTACGCCGAGACGCGCTTCGGCGCCGCGAAGGGCGTCAAGGGCCTCGTGATCATGACGACCCTGGGCACGGGCATCGGCACCGCCCTGATCAACGACGGCGTGCTCATCGTCAACGCCGAGCTCGGCCACCTCGAGATCGGCGGCAAGGACTACGAGACGAAGGCCTCGTTCGCGGCGAAGGAGCGAGACGACCTCAGCTGGAAACACTGGGCCAAGCGCCTGCAGAAGTACTACTCGCACCTCGAGGCCCTGCTCTACCCGCGCCTGATCATCGTCGGCGGGGGCGTCTCGAAGCACCACGACGAGTTCTTGCCGTTGCTCGACCTGCGGGCCGAGATCGTCCCGGCCGCGTTGCGCAACAACGCCGGCATCATGGGCGCCGCCGCGCTGGCCGCCGACTCGAACCCGGCGTTCTGAGGCGGGTCGCGACTAACGCGAGAAGACCCCGGGTCAGGAGGCGCGCCTCCTGATCCGGGGTCTTCTCGCGTGAGGCGGATGGGCCGACTGTTACGCCGGGTTCTGTCCCGGTGCCGAAGCACCCTGGACGGCCATCTCTCTCGGGACTGCGTTGCCGCAGCCCTCTAGCGGTCTACCCGGGGACTCGGCGAGCAGCGTCGACGTCCCCTCTTTGACCTTGCTCCGGGCGAGGTTTACATAGCCGGCCGGTCACCCGAGCCGCTGGTGGTCTCTTACACCGCCGTTTCACCCTTACCCCGCGTCGCCCCCGAAGGCGCGACCCGTGGCGGTCTGCTCTCTGTTGCACTTTCTCGCGGGTTGCCCCGGGTGGGTGTTACCCACCGCCCTGCTCTGTGGAGCCCGGACGTTCCTCGGCGGCGGGTTCGCACCCGCCGACGCGACCGTCTTGTCGACCCATCCGCGTGAGCGAGCCTACCGGTGCGGCGCTCAGATGCCCGACTCGTAGGTCCGCACGAGGATCGCGTTGCTGTCGGGGCAGAGCACGACGTCGTCCTCGGCCGCGGCACGCACCGCGGCGAGGTCGCTGCCGGTCAGGGCGACTCCGCTGGCGCTCGAGACGCCGCCGCGCAGCAACGAGGCGCCGACGCCGTAGCGGTCACGCTGTCGTTCGTAGAGGGCCAGCAGCTCGGGTGGCACGGTGGCCGCGATGGTGTCGCGGTTCGCGACGACCTCGGCCCGCTCGGCCTCGAGCTCGGCGAGCTTGGCGTCGCGGCCCGTCTCGGCATCGGCCCGGCGGGTGTCGAGCTGGTCGAGCTCGCCCTGCGTGACGGTGGCGACGGCACCGAGGCTCTCGACGCGCTCCATCACCTGGAGCTCGACGTCCTCGAGGTCGGAGCGGCGCTTCGCGAGGGCGGCCAGCTCGCCCTCGAGGGCGGCGACGTCCTTCGTCGACGACGACGAGGCGATGCGCTGTTCGTCACGGGCGACGCGCGCCTCGACGACGGCGACGTCGGACTCGATGCGCTTGAGTTCGGCCTGTGCGTCCTCCCACGCGCCCTGCTCGGTCGCGAGGCGGCTGCGCAGACGCGAGCCGTCGCCCTCGAGCGAGGCGAGCACGGCGATCTCGGGCAGGTTCGCCCCCTTGTGCGCGATCTGACGCAGCGAGGTGTCGAGTTGCTGCAGGTCGAGCAGCAGGGCCTGGTGCTCGTAGCTGGCTTTCATCAGGGGCATGGGGGCTCTTCTCGTGATCGGGGGATGCGGGGGCGGAGCGCCCGGGAGGTGCGGGTCGCGCAGGTCTCGGAGGTCGCGCCGCGGGGTCGTCGCGTCGGACGACCCGGGGTGCTCACTGCACGACGGCGAAGTCCCACGGGTCGGTCCGCAGGTCGCTCAGGGTGACCTCGACGTCGTGCAGCTCGAGGCGGAGCTGTGCTGCCGCGGTGTCGAGCCAGAGCCACTCGCTCGCCCAGTGCGACACGTCGACGAGGGCGGGGCCGCGACCGAGTCGCATGAGGTCGCGGGCGTCGGACGCGGGGTGGTGTCGCAGGTCGCTCGTGACGTAGACGTCGGCGGAGAGCACGGCGGGGTCGGCGAGCAGCGAGTCGCCGGCGCCGGCGCAGAGGGCGACCGTCTCGACGACGCGGTCGGCCTCGCCTGCCACGCGGACGCCCGACGCGGTCGGGGGCAGGACGTCGCCGAGCTGACGGGCGAGGGCGACCAGGGTCATGGCGTGCGGCAGGCGCCCGACGATGCCCAGCCCCGTGCCTTCGACCGACCCCGCGACGAGCGGACGCTGCTCGACGAGGCCGAGCTGGTGGGCCAGGACTCGCGAGGTGCCGGTCTCGACGACGTCGGCGTTCGTGTGGGCGGCGACGAGGCCGCACCCCGCCCGGACGAGCCGCGCGACGACGGCACCCTTGGTCGTGTCTTCGGACACCGTCGACACGCCGTGGAAGAGCAGGGGGTGGTGCACGAGCAGCAGGTCGGCACCCATGCCGAGGGCCTCGTCGACCGTGTCGAGCACTGCGTCGACCGCGAGGTGCACGTGGGTCACGGGCTGGTCGGGATCACCGACGACCAGGCCGGGAGAGTCCCACGACGAGGCGCCCGCGAGAGGCCAGAGACGTTCGATGACGGAGTTGACCGAGGCGAGGGTGGACACCTCGACAGCCTAGTCGCGAGCCGTCGAGCGGAACCCCGTGATCATGACCGCGACGATGAACGCGACGACTGCGGCGCCGAGGAGGGCGACGACGACCGAGACCGGCGTCGAGAGGCCGGTGAGGTCGACGGCGCGGACCAGGTAGCCCTGCCAGGCGAACGAACCCAGCTCGCTCAACAGCAGGCCGAAGCCGACCACGGTGCCGAGCACGACCCCGGCCACCACGCCGATCGGGCCGCGGCGGGCGACGCGCGACGCGTCGTCGGGCCGGGTCGAGACGGAGGCCAGGGCGGCCAGGCCGACGATGCCGGTCGTCACGGGGACGGCGACCGTCGCGACGACGGCCGAGGCCACGGCGAGGCCGGGCACGAAGGCCAGCACCACGGCCGCGACGACGAGCAGCAGGGCCGCGGCAGCGACGACGAGCGCCAGGGGGCGACGAAGCAGGGGCGGGACGGGGGCGACGGAGGCGGCCTGCGCGTCGGTGACGGACTGCGCGTCGGTGACCGGCTGCGCGTCGGTGACCGGCTGCGCAACAGGGGCCGACGGGGTCGGCGCGACCAGCGCCTCCTGGTCGGCGGCCGCCTGCTCGTCGGCGTCGTCGGTCGCCGAGGCGGTGACGGCCTGGGGGCCGGTCGGCGCGATCACGGCGGGGGCGTCGGCCGGGGCCGGAGCCGCGGCGGAGTCGGTGGGGGCGGCCGGCGCGTGGCCGGCCTCGACGACGGGTCGGGGTTCGCGCGGTGCCCCGGGGGTGACCACGGGGACGACGCCGGTGAAACGCAGGCGGGTGGCCTCGAGGGCGCGCGTGGCCTCGTCGGTGCCGACGCGGGTGATCTCGTCCTCCCACGAGGCGAAGCGGGCGGCCTCGACCCGGCGCAGGTCGAGCTGGGCCTGGACCACGGCCATGAGGTCGATCGTGGCCGTGTCGTCGAGGCGCTTCTCGACCAGACGGGCGAGCACGTCGTCGTCGAGCGTGAGTCGTTCGGGAGGCTGCGGCAGGCCGTCGGGCACCGACACGGCGAGCACCGGCAGGGTGATCGCCGACGTGTCGACGGAGTGCCGGGCGACGCTCGCGGGGCGGGCCTCGTACGCGTCGGTGGGGACGACGTCGTCGAGGTCGACGTCGGCCCGGTGCGACGGGGTCGAGACCGGACGGGGCTCGCGGTGCGGCGGGCTGACGGGCACCTCGGCGGACGTGGGTGCGGCCGACGCGTGCACGGGTGCCTCGGGGTCGATCTCGGCAGCGGGCGCCTCGACGTCGGTCTCGGCAGCGGGGGCCTCGGGGGCGAGGGTCTGGTTCACGGGGTGGTGCTCCTGGTCGTGCCGGCCCGGCCGGGCGGAACGCTCGGGGGCGGTGTCGTCGAGGGGTGCGACGAACGTCACACGGCGCCGGTGGAACGCGACGTCGTCGTCGGGGGGTGCGATGCCCCCGACGCTCGCGGTCTGCACGTTGTCGGCCATGCTCGGATGGTAGGTGACGAACGGCCGCTGGCCGGGCGGACTCGCCGGTCCGACCGGCACATTCGTCGATCTCGAGGGCTCGGACGGCCGGGTCGGGTGGCGCCGACGTCGGCAGGGTCAGGAGGCGCGGGTCAGGTGGGCGAGCACCTCGCGCGAGACTCCCCGCGAGCCGAGTCCGAGGTGCCCGGACCGCCGGTGCACGGCGAGCGTCGCGTCCGGCAGGCCGGCGACGGTCCGGGCGACGAGGTCGAGGGGGTAGAAGCCGTCCGCTCCCCCGGCCACGACGAGCGTCGGAGCGGTGACCGCCCCGAGGCGGTCGCCCACGTCGAACGAGTCCTCGGCCTCGAGCGTGGCGACGAGGTCGTGGTGACGCTCGCCGACGACGAAGTGGGGCGCGAGTCGGCCGAACCGGCGCAGGAGGTTCGAGGCGGTGACGCCGGTGGTGGTCTGCGCGAGCATGGTCGCCGCGGCCCGCCTCGCGTCGCCGTCGCGGAGGTGTGCCGCCACGCGGCGCTGGGCCTCGCGGCCGTCGTCGCCGAGCCGGTGGGCGGCCGAGACGAGCACCAGCCGACGCACCACCAGCGGGTGGTCGACCGCGAGCTGCAGGGCGATGCTGCCGCCCGTCGAGGTGCCGACGACGTCGATCGGCCCGTCCGAGATCTCGGCGGCGGCGCGGGCGACGTCGCTCGCGAGGTCGTGCATCGTGGTGTCGGGCGGCAGTCCGCGCCGTCGGCCGAGCGTCCACAGCTCGACCTCGTGCGCGAGCGCCGCCGTCTCGAGTCGCAGCAGGGTGCGGTCGAAGGCCGAGGGGTGGTGACGCCCCGGCCCGACGCCCGGCAGCAGGACGGTGGGCGTGCCCTCGCCGCGTCGGACGAACGGCAGGCCACCCACGGTGCCCCGGGTCGTGGCCGGTCGCGGCGTCACGGCCGGCCCAGTCGTCGGAACCTCGCCGGGGCCTCGCCGCCCTCGACGAGGTCGACGAGGATCGAGCCGACGAGCGGCGTGAACTTGAAGCCGTGCCCCGAGAACCCGGCGCCGACCACGACGGGGCCCACCCGGTCGAGGACGAAGTCCTCGTCGTCGGTCGACGTGTAGGTGCAGCTGATCGGGTCGGCCGTCTCGGCGTCGACGCCCGGCAGCCACTCGCGGGCGTAGCGCCGCAACGCGTCGAGCTGCTCGGGGTCGGCCCGGTACGTCCGCCGGTCGGGGTGGACGACCGGCCCCGTGCCGTGCCAGCCCGCCTTGACGCCCTCGCCCGGCGTGAGCATGCCGTAGACCACCCCGGGCCACCACGACTCGGCCGCGGCGTCGGGGTCGGGCCGGTGGTTGAAGCTCGGCCAGACGGCGTCGACGTCGCGGACGGCGAAGTGGGCGGGCTGCTCTTGCGTCACGGTGAGCCTCGGCAGGCGCACGATGCGGCCCACGACGTCGGCGGTCCACGCACCGGCCGTCACGACGACGCGACGGGCGGTGATCTCGGCGTCGGCCGTGACGACGCGCACGCGGTCCGGCCCCTCGACGTGAAGGCCCGTGACGGGCGTCGACCAGAGCAGCCGCGCCCCGTGGGCGACGGCGGCACCGGCGAGGGCACGGAGGGCGTCGGCCGCCCGGATGCGGCCGCTGCCCGGCACGTGCAGCACCTCGGTCTCGAACCGGATGCCCCGCCACCGCTCCCCCGCGTCGACGGGGTCGACCAGTTCGCTCGTCACGCCCGCTTCGGCGTGCAGCGCCCGCATGCGGCGGAGCATGGCGGGGCGACCGTGGTTCACGACCCCCACGAGGTCGAGCAGGGGGGTGCCGGTCTCGTCGGCCAGCGCGTCCCACCGCACCCGCGCCTCCTCGGCGAGGGCGACGTAGTCGGCGTCGTCGTAGGCCAGGTTGAGGTTGCGCGTCGCACCGTGCGAGGCGCCGCGGTGGTGCCCCTGCTCGAACCGTTCGACGAGGACGACCTCGTGGCCTCGCGACGCGGCCTGCCAGGCCGTCGCGAGCCCCATGGCCCCACCGCCCACGACGACCAGGTCGACGTCGGCACGGGACGGGCGCGAGTCACCGGCGGGCATCCCCCGAGCATAGGAGGCGCGGTGCGGCACCGCCCGTCGCCTCGCGTCGGCCGGACGCCCCCACCTGTGCCCCACCCACGGGGGCTGCTGCGGCGTCGCCGCGTGCCGGTAGCATCCGACGACGGCCGCCGCGGGACGCGGTCCGCGCGACAGCAGGGGGACCACGTGGACCGACCGGACGACCAGGCAGCGACACCGGGGCACCAGGGCGTGACGCCCGCATCGGACGTGGCGGAGTGGCTCGTGCAGCGGTTCGGGCCGCTCGAGATGCGCGTGCTGCCGAGCGACTACCCCGTGGGAGGCGTCGACGCGACCGACGGGGGCCACCCCGAGATGGTGCGCGTCCGCCTCGGCACGACCGAGTTCGTCGACCTGGCGCACGACGGGTCGCACTGGTTCGCCGTGCCGCTGCGCATCGACGCGGCCGGGCCCACGCCGCTCGACCAGCGCCGGCGGGACCCCCTCGGCGTCGGCGTGGGCGACGGGACGCCCGCCGTGCTCGACGCGGCCACGGGCTCGGTCCGCCACTGGGCCGCCCTCGTGCCGCCGGAGTCCCGTCTGGGGACGGCCTGGCCCGCTCCCCAGACGTTCGCGTCGTCGACCGCGGCGGACGCACCGTCGTCGGGCAACCGACGCGGGGTGCTGTTCGGCGTGCTGGGCGCGGTGGGCGTCCTCGCCTTCGGTGCCGTCTGCTTCGCGATGTACCAGGCCAACGGCGGTGACGCCGCCCTCGTCGAGACCGGGTCCGAGCTGGTGACCGAACTCACCACCGGGGACTGCTTCGACATGACCGACGGCCTCGACGAGACGCTCCAGACCTTCGTCGACGTGACCGCCTGCGGCGAGATGCACCACTTCGAGGTGTTCGCCGAGCCGATCCTGGACGACGTGTCGTTCCCGGGAGACGACGAGGTGACCCGTCTCGGCGACGAGGCCTGCTACGAGTCGTTCGCCGGGTACGTCGGGTCGTCGTGGGAGGACTCGGACCTCGACTACGGCTGGCTGACGCCGACCGAGGACTCGTGGAGCACCGGGGACCGCGAGGTCACCTGCTACCTCATGACGGATCCCGAGGGCGAGGCGGCGAGCCTCGCGGGCAGCGGGCGCTGACCTCCCCGGTGACGGGGGCGGCCCCGGGTGCCCTCGACCTGCCATGATCGGCGGATGACCTGGCGCAAGCTCCTCAAGGCCTTCCCCACCGTGATCCTGGTGGTCGACATCCTCATCCGGATCGTGTCGGTGGCGGTCGTGCCGCGCAACCGGCGCCCGAGCTCGGCCATGGCGTGGCTGATGGCCATCTTCGTCGCCCCCATCCCCGGCAGCGTGCTCTACGCGCTGCTCGGCAGCTCGAAGCTGCCGAAGGACCGCCGTGACAAGCAGCGCGAGATCAACTCGCTCATCCTCGAGAACACCCAGGGCCTCGACAACCGGGTGCCGACCGACACCCAGCCGCCCTGGTTCGGCACGGTGGTCCAACTGAACCGCACACTCGGCGCGATGCCCTTGATCCCCGGCAACGCGACCCGGCTGCTGCCGGACTACGCCACGTCGATCGCGGCGATGACCGAGGCGGTCGACGCGGCCGAGCGGTACGTGCACGTCGAGTTCTACATCTTCACCCGCGACGAGTCGACCTTCTTGTTCTTCGACGCCTTGAAGCGTGCCCACGACCGCGGCGTCAAGGTGCGGGTGCTGTACGACCACTGGGCGACCATCCGCAACCCGCAGGGCCGTGTGACGCGCACGTGGCTGCGCGAGAACGACATCCGCTTCGAGGAGATGCTGCCCTTCCACCCCACCAAGGGCATGTGGCGGCGGCCCGACCTCCGCAACCACCGCAAGATCGTCGTCGTCGACGGCGACGTGGCCTTCACCGGCTCGCAGAACATGACCGACCCGAGCTACAACAAGCGCGGCAACATGCGGCGCGGTCTGCAGTGGAAGGACCTCATGGTGCGCCTCGACGGGCCCGCCGCGATCGGCCTCAACGCCCTGTTCATCACCGACTGGTACAGCGAGACCGACGAGCTGCCGACGGACGCCCAGGCCGGGCCCCGCGTCGAACCGCGCACGGGTGATGACGCCTACGAGTGCCAGGTCGTCCCGAGCGGGCCGGGGTTCGACGGCGAGAACAACCTGAGGCTGTTCAACGCCCTGGTCTACGGCGCGCAGGAGCGCCTGATCATCGCCAGCCCCTATTTCGTGCCCGACGACTCGATGCTCTACGCCATCACGACGGCCGCCGAGCGCGGGGTCGACGTCCAGTTGTTCGCCTGCGAGGTCGCCGACCAGTTCCTCGTGTACCACGCCCAGCGGTCGTACTACGAGACGCTGCTGCGCGCCGGGGTGCGCATCTTCTTGTACGAGAAGCCGATCGTGCTGCACTCGAAGCACTTCACGGTCGACGACGACGTGGCCGTGATCGGCTCGAGCAACATGGACATGCGGTCGTTCAGCCTCAACTTCGAGGTGTCCCTCATGGTGCGGGGTGCCGGGTTCGTCGAGCAGGTACGCGAGATCGAAGAGGACTACCGCGCGAAGTCGCACGAGATCACCCTCGCCGGCTGGCTGACCCGACCCGCCCCCCTGCAGGTGCTCGACAACGTCGCGCGTCTGACCGCAGCGGTGCAGTAGCGACGTCCGGGCCGGTCCGCCGACCGCCGTCACGCGACGGATGTCGTCGAATCGTGACGTCACGGCAAGCTCGCAGGAGGCGCCCCTCGCCAGTGCGGGGCAGGGAGCGTAGCGTCACCGGGGTGATGCCTCCCTCCGTGAGAACAGTCGGCGAGCTCAGGCGCTCGGGCCACGTCCCGAAGCCCCTCCGCACCGAGATCCGAGACAACCTGCTCGACGCCCTGCGGGAGGGCCGCGACCCCTGGCCCGGGCTCCACGGCTTCGAGTCGACGGTCATCCCCCAACTCGAGCGGGCCCTGATCGCCGGTCACGACGTCGTGCTCCTGGGTGAGCGCGGCCAGGGCAAGACCCGGCTGCTGCGCACCCTCGCGGGCCTGCTCGACGAGTGGTCGCCCGTCATCGAGGGGTCCGAGCTCGGCGAGCACCCGTTCGAGCCGATCACGACCGAGAGCCGTCGCCGGGCGGCCGAGCTCGGGGACGACCTGCCGGTCGCCTGGCGGGGCCGCGACGAGCGGTACGTCGAGAAGCTCGCGACACCCGACACGAGCGTCGCCGACCTCATCGGCGACGTCGACCCGATGCGCGTGGCCGAGGGCCGCAGCCTCGGCGACCCCGAGACGATCCACTTCGGGCTCATCCCGCGCGGACACCGCGGGATCGTCGCGGTCAACGAACTGCCCGACCTCGCCGAACGCATCCAGGTGGCGATGCTCAACGTGATGGAGGAGCGCGACATCCAGATCCGCGGGTACGTGCTGCGCCTGCCGCTCGACGTGCTCGTCGTCGCCAGCGCCAACCCCGAGGACTACACCAACCGCGGGCGCATCATCACGCCCCTGAAGGACCGCTTCGGGGCCGAGATCCGCACGCACTACCCGACCGAGCTGGTCGACGAGGTCGCGGTCGTCCGACAGGAGGCCGACCTCGTCGCCGAGGTGCCCGACCACCTCGTCGAGATCCTGGCCCGCTTCACGCGGGCCCTCCGTGAGTCGCCGTCGGTCGACCAGCGCAGCGGCGTCAGCGCCCGGTTCGCCATCGCCGGGGCCGAGACCATCGCCGCCGCCGCGCTGCACCGGGCGACCCGTCAGGGCGAGGACGTGGCGGTGGCGCGCCCGATCGACCTCGAGACCGCGGTCGACGTGCTCGGCGGCAAGATCGAGTTCGAATCGGGCGAAGAGGACCGGGCAGAGGAGGTGCTCGAGCACCTGCTGAGGTCGGCGACGGCCGAGACGGTGCGCGCGCACTTCAGGGGCCTGGACTTCGACGCCCTCGTCGACGCCCTCGAGTCGGGTGTCATGGTGACCACCGGCGAGCAGGTGACCGCCCGGGACTTCCTGGCGGGGCTGCCCTCGCTCGGCGAGAACGACCTCTACGACCGGGTGGCGGAGCGCCTCGGCGCGACGTCCGACGGCGCCCGAGCGGGTGCGGTCGAGCTCGCGCTCGAAGGCCTCTTCCTGGCCCGGCGGGTCAGCAAGGAGAGCGGCGACGGTGAAGCGGCCTACGGGTTCTGAGGTGCGACGTGGCCAGGAGTAACCGGCGGCTGCACCGGGCCGCGCGCTACCAGGCGTACGCCGACGGCCCCGACCCGCTCGCGCCTCCTGCTGACCTCTCGGACGCGCTCGACGCCGTCGGGCGCGACGTCATGGCGGGCACGAGTGCCGAGGCCGCGCTGCGGGAGTTCCTGCGCCGCGGGGGGAAGGACCAGACCGGTCTCGACGACCTCGCCCGCCAGGTCGCCGAACGCCGCAGGGCCCTGACCCGCGACCACCACCTCGACGGCACCCTGCAGGAGGTCCGCGAGCTGCTCGACCGGGCGGTCCGAGCCGAACGGGCCCAGCTCGCCCGCGACGTCGACCTCGACGACGGCGATCGCGCGCTGGCCCAGCTGCAGCTCGACAGCCTGCCGCCGTCCCCGGCCGGGGCGGTCGCCGAGCTGTCCGACTACCGGTGGCAGAGCGGCGAGGCCCGACAGGCCTACGAGCAGATCAAGGACCTCCTCGGTCGCGAGATGCTCGACCAGCGCTTCGCCGGCATGAAGGGCGCCCTCGAGAACGCGACCGACGCCGACCGCGAGGCCGTCGCCGAGATGCTGCGCGACCTCAACGACCTGCTCGACGCCCACGCCCTCGGCGACGACACCCCCGAGCAGTTCGACGACTTCATGGCGAAGCACGGGGCGTCCTTCCCCGAGCAGCCGGGCGACGTCGACGAGCTGATCGACGCGCTGGCCGCCCGCGCCGCCGCCGCCCAGCGCCTCCGCAACTCGATGACGGCCGAGCAACGAGCCGAGCTCGACGCGTTGGCCCAGCAGGCCTTCGGCTCCCCCGACCTGATGCAGTCGCTCGAACAGCTCGACGGCACCCTGCGCTCGTTGCGACCGGGCCAGGACTGGGGCGGCTCCGAGGGCATGGACGGCGAACAGGGCCTCGGGCTCGGTGACGGCACCGGCGTCTTCCAGGACCTCGCCGACCTCGACGCGCTCGCCGAACAGCTCGCCCAGCAGTCCCGCGGGTCGACGCTCGACGACGTCGACGTCGACGCCCTGAGGCGCCAGTTGGGCGAGCAGGCCGCCGTCGACGCCGCCGCGCTGCGACGACTCGAGAAGGCGCTGCGCGACTCGGGAGCCCTCCGGCGTCGGGCCGACGGCACGCTGGCGCTCACGCCGCGGGCCATGCGCCAGCTCGGCAAGGACCTCCTGCGCGACGTCGCCACCAAGCTGTCCGGACGATCCGGGAGGCGCGAGCTGCGGTCCGCCGGAGCGCTCGGCGACCGCTCCGGCGCGAGTCGCGAGTGGGCTTTCGGCGACACCGAGCCGTGGGACGTGACGCGGACGATCACCAACGCCGTCACCCGGACCGCGGCCGAGGGGGCCCGGACGGACGCCGGGGTGCGCATCGAGATCGGCGACGTCGAGGTGCACGAGACCGACGCCCGGACCCAGGCCTGCGTCGCCCTGCTCGTCGACACGTCGTTCTCGATGGCGATGGAGGACCGCTGGGTGCCGATGAAGCGCACCGCGCTGGCCCTGCACACCCTGATCACGTCGCGCTTCCGGGGCGACGACCTCCAGCTGATCGGCTTCGGACGGCACGCGGAGGTGATGCCGATCGAGCAGCTCGTCGCCCTCGATGCGAAGTGGGAGAAGGGCACGAACCTGCACCACGCGCTGCTGCTGGCGAACCGGCACTTCCGCAAGCACCCGACGGCGCAACCCGTGCTGCTGATCGTCACCGACGGCGAGCCGACCTCGCACCTCGAACCCGGGGGCGAGGTGTTCTTCGACTACCCGCCGCACCCCGTGACGATCCTGCGGGCGGTCGAGCAGCTCGACGTCGCCCGCCGACTCGGCGCGCACACCAGCTTCTTCCGCCTCGGCGACGATCCGGGCCTGGCACGGTTCGTCGACGGGATGGCCCGCCGGGTGGACGGCACCGTGGTGGCGCCGGACGTCGACGACCTCGGTGCCGCGGTCGTGGGGTCGTACGTCAGAACAAGGGCCACGGAACCGCCGGCATAGGGCCGTGCGGCTCGGGGAAGACCCCTGCGGCGAGCAGTCGGTCGCAGCGGTCGTCGAGGGCCTCGAGCTCGTCGGCGGTGACGAGCGGGCTAAGGGCGGCACCCAGGGCGCCCGAGAGACCCGACCGGACGCGGGCGACGCCTTCGGCCTCCGACGCGGTCAGAGGGTCGCCGACCCAGCCCCACAGCACCGTGCGCAGCTTGTGCTCCGCGTGGAAGGTGAGACCGTGGTCGACGCCGAACCGCCGCCCGTCGGGCAGCGCGAGCACGTGGGCGCCCTTGCGGTCGGCGTTGTTGACCACGACGTCGAAGACGGCCATGCGTCGGAGCGCCTCGGTGTCCTCGTGGATCAGGGCCACGGGCCCGTCGTCGCCGTCCCCCTCGAGGACGAGGCGCCAGCCGTCGTCGGGCAGGTCGTCGACCGGGACGAGGTCGACGGCGTCGTGCTCGGGGTCGACGTCCTGCCAGAGCTGCACCATGCCCTCACCGAGCGGACCGTCGCGCAGCCAGGTGCGGGGCACGACGTCCCAGCCCAGGGCCTCGGAGACGAGGTAGGCCGCCACCTCGCGGTCGGCGAGCCGACCGTCGGGGAAGTCCCAGAGCGGCCGTTCGCCGGCCACCGGCTTGTAGATGACCGACACGTCGCCCAGGCGGGCCAGGAACGACGCGTTCGACGCCGTGCGGATCCGACCGGTGAGCTCGAGCTCGACGTCGTCCGACGCGACGGGGCCGGCATCGGTGCCCGCGCCGGGCTCGTCGACCTCGGCGTCGTCCGACGGCGCCGACGACATCAGAGGTCGCCGGGCAGGACGCAGACGTGGCCCTCTGGGTCGATCGGCTGACCGCAGAACGGGCACAGGGGACGCCCCGCGCCGACGATCTCGAGGGTGCGTGCCGCGAACGCGCGGGCCGTGCCGACGGGGATGCGGACGACCATGACCTCGTCGGGCTCCACCTCGGTCTCGTCGTCGAGCTCGGCGTCGTCGTCGACCTCGACGAGCGGGAACGCCTCGATGACCACCTGGGCGGTCGACGGATCCCAGCCGAGGCTGAGCGCTCCGGCACGGAACTCGGGTTCGACGGGCTGGTCGAGGGGCTCGTTGTCGACGAGTTCGACCGGGATGCCCGTGGGCACGCTGACCGGGTTGCCGTCGGCGGCCATCACCTGGTCGAGGATCTCGTCGATCTTCTCGGCGAGGGCGGCGGACTGCATCTTTTCGAGCCCGACGCTGGTGACGCGGGCCCCGTCACGGGCCTGGAGGTAGAACGCGCGGGCGCCGGGGCGGCCGACGGTGCCGACGACGACGCGATCCGGCCAGTCGAAGGCATGGACGATGGAGGGCATGCGTCGAGTCTACGAGCGGCCCGACGCGGGCGCTCAGGTCGCGGCAGGCTGCCCGGCGTCACCGTCGTGACCGGCCGGACCCGCGCCTCCTCCGACGGCCGCGTCGGCTGCCGGAGCCGCCTGTCGCAGCCACGAGAGGTCGCCCGAGTCGGTGTTCGTCGCGACGACGTCGGGGCGGTTCGGTCCGTAGCGCACGATCGACACCGAGGCGGGACCGACGGAGATGCGCTGGAAGAGGTCGAGGTGCATGCCGTAGGCGTCGGCCAGGATCGACTTGATGATGTCGCCGTGGCTGACGGCGACCCAGACGGCGCCGGGGCCGTGCTCGGCCTCGAACGCCGCGTCGTGTCGACGGACCGCGGCGACCGCCCTCGACTGCATGGTCAGCAGCGACTCACCGCCGGGGAAGACCGCGGCCGAGGGCTGGTTCTGCACCACCGACCAGAGGGGCTCGGTCGAGAGGTCCTTGAGCGGCCGGCCCTGCCAGTCGCCGTAGTCGCACTCGGTGATGCCGCGGTCGATCGGCGTCGTCGGTGCCGCGGTCTGACGGTCGAGGATCGCCCGCGCCGTCTGGCGGCACCGTTCGAGCGGGCTCGACACGACGCCGACGAGCGGGACGACCGCGAGGCGCTCGGCCGTGCGCCGCGCCTGCTCGCGACCGACGTCGTCGAGCCGGACGCCGGCCGTCCGTCCGGCGAGCACGCCGCTCGCGTTGGCGGTGGTGCGTCCGTGCCGGACGAGGACGAGGGTGGCCATGCCCCGAGCCTAGACACCCGCGGGCCGCGCCAGCCCCGGTCCGCCGGCTCGGCGGCACCGCTGAGGGGGCACGACGGTGCCTCTCTCACCCGGCGACCCGGGCCTAGCGTCGAGGCACCGACACGGGAAGGACCACCATGCAGATCGAACCCACCACCCCCACCGTCAAGAACCCGCCCGAGCAGTTCGCGGGCGACGTCTGGCTCGACGTGATCGCCGCGCCGCACACCGACGACCAGCGCATGACCGTCGCCACGGTCCGCTTCGCCCCGGGCGCCCGGACCGCCTGGCACTCGCACGCCCGGGGCCAGTACCTGCGGGTCACGGCCGGCGTCGCGCGCTTCGGCGACCGCGACGGCACCGTCCACGAGGTGCACCCGGGCCAGACGATCTACACCCCGCCCGGGCAGGACCACTGGCACGCCGCCGGGGGCGACGGCTTCATGGAGCACATCGCGATGCTCGAGGCCGGCGACGACCCGGCCACGACCACGACGTGGCTCGAGCACGTCTCGGACGACGACCTGGCGGGTCGCGTGTGAGCGGGCGCCCGCTCGCGGCCTTCGTCCCCCGGCTGATCGGCTGATCGGCGCGTCGGTCGAGGGAGGACGAGGAGGCGCGGTGCCGGGGCGACCGACACCGCGCCTCCTCGGGACTCCCGGCTTCTCGGGCTACTCGGCCGAGGCGGCGCGGAGGCCCTCGACCAGCGGCGTGGTCGGGCGGCCGATCAACGCCCGGAGGTCACCGCTCGTCTCGGCGAGCAGTCCGTCGCGGATGTTGCCGTCGAGGGCGACGACGAAGCCGACCGTGCCCTCGTCGAGGCCGGCGCCGCGCAGGCGCTCGGCGTGCTGCTCGGGCGTGAGCGACTCGTAGCGGACGGGCGTGCCGGTGATGCCCGCGACGGCCTCGGCCAGCTCGTCCCAGTTCCAGGCGTGGTCGCCCGACAGCTCGAAGACCCGCCCCGCGGTCGAGTCGTCGAGGGCGGCGACCGCCGCGGCCTCGGCGTAGTCGCGGCGGCTGGCGCTCGCGACGCGGCCGTCGCCCACGCTCGCGGAGACGACGCCCGACTCACGGGCCGTGGCGACCTCGCCGGCGTAGTTCTCGGTGTACCAGCCGTTGCGCAGGACGGTCGCGGGCACGCCGGAGGCGGCCAGGTGCTCTTCGGTCGCCTTGTGCTCGGGCGCCAGCACGAGGGCCGAGGTCGTGGCTTTGGGTGCACTCGTGTAGACGACGCGGGCGGCCCCGGCGGCCTTCGCGGCGTCGACGACGGCGGCGTGCTGCGCCACGCGCTGCCCCACGGCGTCGCTCGAGACGAGCACCACCACGTCTCCGGCGCCGATGACGGCCGCGACGGTGTCGGGTCGCGTGTAGTCGAGCTCGGCGGTGCGGACGCCGCGGTCGGCGAGGTCGGCCAGCTTCGAGACGTCGCGCGACGTGGCGACGACGCTCTCGGGGGCGGCTCCGCGGGCGAGGAGGGCCTCGACGACGAGGCGGCCGAGCTGACCGGAGGCGGCAGTGACGATCGTGGACATGGTGTTCCTTTCGGTTGCGTGCCCGGGACAACGACGAAGGTGGGCCCCGTCTTCCCGGTTCGGCGGCCTCGGCGCCTCAGCGACCGAACGACCGCCGGAGGGTCCGCACGATGGCGGCCCGCGCCTCCCGGCCCGAGCGCGTCGGCAGCAGCGGATACGCGTGCACGTCGCCCTCGCCCTCGTGCCACTCGAGGGCGACGCCCGCCCGGGCCGCCTGCTCGCGGAGGAGGTGCGCGTCGGGGTTGAGGACGTCCCGCGTGCCCGTGAACACCGTCACCGCTCCCAGCCCCGTCAGGTCGCCGAAAATCGGGCTGACCGTGGGGTGCCCGAGGTCGAGCGAGCCGCGCCAGTGCTCGGCCAGCACGCGACCGCCGGGCGTCCCGAGCCACGGGTCGGTCGGCTGCACCTCGGGGATGCGCGGGTTGCTCCAGGTCAGGTCGAGCGCCGGGGCGATCAGCACCGTGTTCGCCACGACGACGCCTGCGTCCCGCAGCGACAGGGCCGCCGAGAGCACGATCTGACCGCCGGCCGAGTCCCCCGCGAGGGCGACCGGGCCGTCGGCCGAGGTGACCAGGTCGACGATGCCGACCCGCGCCTCCTCGGCGGTGCCGAAGGGCACCAGCGGGTAGATCGGCAGGACGACGGTCGCGCCCACCTCGGCGGCGAGCTGCGCGGCGAGGTGCCAGTGCTGCGAGACAATCTCGCCCACCCAGCCACCGCCGTGCGCGTAGACGACGGTGCCGTGCGAGGCGCCGTCACGCCGGGTGATCGTGTAGACCGGCCAGCCGCCGCGCTGCGCGACGTCGACGCGGACGTCGTCGCGCAGGGTCGCCGGCGGGCCGAACGGAGCCGGTCGCAACGAGCGCTGCCGGATGCGCCGGCGAGCGCCCGCGGCGGTGACGAAGGTGCGGTTCGCGTGCGTCGCCCGCAAGAAGACGGGGACGAGCGCGCGGGGCAGGACGAGCCTCGCGGCCAGGGGCACGCGGACCCCCGAGGAGGCGCCGGCGGGTTCACGGGACGGGCTCGGCTTCACGGCCGCGACGCTACTCGCGCTCGCCGTGGTGAGCACCGCGAGGACCGTCGGTCCCGTGGACGGCCCCGACGTCGAGGCGCGACGCCCCCTGGCCCCGGGGGCGTCCGGGCCGCCGCGCATGTGCGGCTGGTTGAGTGCACCCGAACGTTCGACCGCACGAAGGGGCAGGCAGCACACGGGCATCTCGGAGAAGGACTACGACGTCGCCGTCATCGGCGCGGGCCCCGCGGGCACCGCCGCGGCCCTGCGCGCGGCCGAGCTCGGGGCACGGGTCGTCGTCCTCGAGGCGGCACGCGTCGGCGGCACCTGCGTCAACACCGGGTGCGTGCCCACGCGGGTGCTCGCCAAGACGGCGCGGCTGATCCGCGAGACCCGGCACGCCGACGTCTACGGCGTCGACGTCGCTCCCCCGACGATCGACTGGGCGTCGACCGTCGCCCGCGTCCGGGAGCGCGTCGACCGGGTGCGCTCGATCAAGCGCGAGGCCGACCGCTTCGAGGCCGCCGGCGTCGAGCTGGTCCACGAGGGCCGCGCCCGGTTCGTCGACGACAGCACCCTCGTCCTCGACAGCGGGCGGACGATCTCGGCGGAGTCGATCCTGATCTGCGTCGGAGGGCACTCGCGACGGCTGCCCGTCCCCGGTGCCGAACTCGCCACGGTGCCCGAGGACGTCCTCGACCTGCCGACCCTGCCGCGCCGGGTGGCCGTGATCGGCGCGGGCAACACGGGTGCCCAACTGGTGACCGTCTTCGACGCCTTCGGCAGCGACGTGACGTTGCTCGACCTCGCCCCTCGCGTGCTGATGGCGTCGGACGCCTCGATCTCGGAGGTCGTCGCCGGGGCGTTCGCCGAACAGGGCATCGACGTGCGGACCGGCATCGACGGCGTCGAGAGCCTCGCCCGCGCCGAGGACGGCTCGATCACGCTGACCTGGCGGCAGGACGACGACACGCTCTCGGCCGACTTCGACGTCGTCGTCATGGCCACCGGCTGGCCGGCCGACGTGGACGACCTCGGGCTCGAGAACGCCGGCATCGAGGTGGTCCGCTCGTCGATCCCCGCCGACCGGTACTTCCGGACGGTGGTGCCGCACGTGTTCGCGGTCGGCGACGCCAACGGCCGCGACATGCTCGTGCAGGCGGCACAGTTCGAGGGCGAGGCGGCGGCCGAGAACGCCGTCCTCGGGGCGAACCGTCGGACGCCGCACCACCTGCTGCCCGCCGGCGGGTTCACCGACCCCGACTACGCCGGCGTCGGCCTCACCGAGGAGCAGGCCCGCGAGGCGGACGAGGACTGCGTCGTCGTCACGATCCCGTACTCGAGCGTGGACCGCGCCGTGATCGACGATCGCGAGACCGGGTTCCTCAAGCTGATCGCCGACCGACGTCGCGACCTGGTGCTCGGCGCCCACGCCGTCGGCGAGAGCGCCGTCGAGGTCGTCCAGGCGGTCACCACCGCCATGGCGGGCGGCGTCGACGTCGCGACCCTGGCCGACGTCCGGTTCGCCTACCCGACCTACAGCGCCGTGATCGGCATGGCCGCCCGGGCCGTGCTCGCCACCGGCACAGACCGGTAGGAGGCGCGGGTCACGGCTCAGGGACCGCCCAGCCAGTGGTCGATGCGGTGGTGGTCGGGGCGGAAGCCGTTCTCGACGCCCCACAGCACGGCCTGCGTGCGGCTCGTGGCGCCGATCCGTCGGTAGACCGAGCGGATGTACGACTTGACCGTGTTCGGGCTCAGGTAGGTCAGCGCCGCGACCTCGGCGTTGCTCTTGCCCTGGGTGATGAGGGCCAGGATCTCGGATTCGCGGTCGGTGATGCCCTCGCCGCGACCGGGCCAGTCGAGGCCCGGCGCGCTCGGCGCCCGGCCCCGCACGTCGCTGACGACCTGCTCGCCGCGGTGGACCGCCTCGAGCGCCTCGACGAGCTCGCGCGCGGTGAGGGTCTTCGACAGGTAGCCGTGCACGCCCTGCGCCAGGGCCGCCTCGACGAGCTCGGGGTGGAAGTTCCAGGTGTAGACGACGACCTTGCCTGCTGCGGGGTTGGCGACGAGCTCGGCGAGTTCGTGGTGGTCGGACTCGGGCTGGGCGAAGGAGTCGTAGAGCACGACGTCGACCCGGTCGGACAGCGCCGTCGTCGCGTCGATCTCGGCCACGACCACCCGGTCGCGGTACCGGTCGAAGAGGTGCGCGAGACCGGCGAGCACGACGTCGTAGTCGTCGACGAGGGCGACGGTGATCGATCGGGTCGGTGCGAGGGGCATGACGACACCATCCCACCCCGAGGGGTGTGCCGCCACCTCCCCAGGGGTGGTCTGCTGTGTCATGCGACGCCAGGGCACCGCCGGTGCCCGTCGCTCCCCTCCTGGAAGGAGAAGACCATGATCGGTCTCATCATCAGCCTGCTCGTCGTCGGCCTCATCGCGGGGTTCATCGCCCGGGCGGTCGTTCCCGGCCGTCAGAGCCTCTCGATCGTCATGACGATCGTGCTCGGCGTCATCGGCTCGTTCGTCGGCGGGTTCCTCGGGTTCCTGCTGTTCCAGCACGACCCCACCGACGGGTTCTTCCAGCCCGCCGGCATCATCGGCTCGATCATCGGCGCGATCGTCGTCCTCGCGATCTGGGTCGCCGTCTCGGGTCGCCGCAGCACCGCGCGCCGCTGAGCGACGGCCCCGCCGGGTGCGCCGAACCGCACCCGGCGCGGGGCCGCCTGCTTCACCACCCCGGCTGCGCGCTGACCTCGCAGGTCTGCCACCAGCCCCGGGTGCCGGGGGTGCCCGACAGGACGCCGTCTCGGTCGACCGTCGCGACGTCGACGTCCCACGCGTCGGTGATGCCGTCGAGGTCGTCCGGCGTTCCGGCCAGGATCGCCGTCGCCAGCACGTCGGCCGTGACCAGGTCGTCGGCGCACACCGTCACCTGCGTGAAGACCGCACCCGACTCGCGTCGCCACACGTGCTCGCCGCGTTCCGCCGTACCCGACGTCGCCACGGCCCGGCGGTGCCCCGTCAGCTCGACGACGCCGAGCAGGGCGTCCCGACGGCCGGGGTCGACCACGCCGCAGCGCCACGGCTCGTGACGGGCGTCGACGGCCTGCCCGCCCCGGCCGAGCACGTCCCCGCCGACCCCGAGCAGCCACGACCCCGACGTCTCGTCGAGCACACGGCCGGCCTCGTCGGTCGCGAGGGCCTTGACGAGACCCGACAGGTCGACCACCCCGTCGGGCCGATGGGGCGTGAACGCCCCCCGGGTGGCTGTCCGCCAGCCGAGGGCCTGCGCGTACACCTCGCGCACGAGCGGAGACGCGTGGGGCAACGACAAGCGCCCGTGGGCCATCCGGTCGAGCTCCGAGTCGGCGCGCCAGAGGCTGAAGACGCCCTCCCACCGCTCGAAGACGCCGAGCACCTCGCTCCACGCCTCGTCGCCGGGGTCGTCGACCGCGTGCAGACTCGCGACGGTGCCCATCACCCGTGCCGTGCGGATCACAGGCCGGCCTGGTCGAGCGCCGACTGCAGCGACGTCAGGTAGCCCTGGCTCGTGTAGGTCGCGCCACTGACCATCTGGACGTTCGCCGACCCCGCGGCCAGCGCCTCCTGCCGCAGGATCGGGGCGGCCCGGTTGCTGATCTGCACCGAGCGGCCGCCGTCGTTCGTGAGCTGCACGGCGGTCACGTCGGCCAGGGCTCCCCCGGTGACCGTGACGGCCACCTGCACCGGGCCGTAGGGCGTCCGGCTCACGACGCCGGTGTAGGTCCCGTCGACGACGGCCGGGGCTGCGGGGGCGGGCGCCGGAGCTGTGGCGGCCGGTGGCGCGGTCGACGGCGGGACCGTGGTCGGCGACGGGGACGCCGTCGCACCGGCGGCAATCGACGCGGTCGGCCCCGGCACGACCGGAGCCGTGGCCGTCGTCCCGGTCGAGACCTGCGACGCCTGCCCGACCTGCCAGCCCAGCACGAGCACGACCGCCGAGGTGACGACCCCGGCCACCCGGCCGCGGACGCTCACGAGTCGAACCTCTCGAGGTGGATGCGGTGCTCGGGCACGCCCTCGGCCCGGGCGTCACGCACGACGAGGTCGCTCCAGGCGGGCGGTCCGCAGACGTAGAGGTCGGCCTCGTCGAGGTGCGGGAACACGCTCCGCAGGGTGACGCCCCGCGCGACGGCCTCCGCCGACCGCCAGGTCGACCCGTGCGACGGTCGGTGGCCGACCATCGAGTACACGGCCGTGCCCGACCGACGCCCCAGCTCGACGACCTCGTCCCACAGGTACGCCTGCGAAGCATCGGAGGCGCGCAGCAGCACCGTGGCCTCGCCCGGTCGCAGCGTGGCCGAGTCCACGAGCGTGCGCACCGGGGTGATGCCGATCCCCGAGGCGATCACCGCGAGGTACGGCTTGGTCCGGGCGTCGTCGGTGAACAGGCCGTAGGGGCCCTCGAGCGACACGCGCGTCCCCCGACGGAGGCGCCCCAGGCGAGCCGAGCCGGCGCCCAGGTCACGCACCGTGATGCGTGCGGCGTCGCGGGTCGGCATCGCCGAGAACGAGACGGGGTGCGCGTGCCACCAGGTCGCGGCCGACCAGAACCGCCAGATGCCGTACTGGCCGCCCCGGACGCCGAGCCGGTCGAGGTCGTGACCGGCCAGGTGGATCGACACGACGCCCGGCGCGATCTCGACCACGTCGACGACCCGCACCCGGTGCCGGAGGCTCACGACGGTCGGCCGGACGAACCGGAACCAGCCGATCGATCCGACCGCGAGGGCGTAGAGGGCGATCCAGTAGGCGCGCTGCGGCGTGCCCGTCGCCATCACGCTGCCCGCGCTCAGCTGGTGCGGCAGTGCGACGAGCACCGCGGCGTAGGTCAGCAGGTGGACGACGTGCCAGGCCTCGTAGGGCCAGCGCCGGCGAACGACGACGAGGGACGAGACGACCACCACGACGAACAGCAGCAGCGAGAGGTACGCGAGGGGCGCGTCGGCGATGCCGCCGAAGATCGAGACGGTCTCGGCGACCGGGTCGACCCCGTCGGCGAGGGCGTAGCCGACGGTGATGAGGGCACCGTGGGTCAGCAGCAGGTACAGCACGGGCTTGCCGAGCGAGCGGTGCACGGCGAGGGCGTGGTCGTGACCGACCGTGCGGTCGATCCACGGGATTCGAGCCGCCAGCACGATCATCACCAGCACCAGGTCGGTGGCGACGAGCCCGGCGACGATGCCGGCCGCGGTGACGACGCTCGCGACGTCGACGACGGTCGCCGCGCCTCCGGAGGACAGCCACAGGGTGACGGCCAGGGCCACGGACACCCAGCAGGCGGTCTGGAGGCCGTCGGCCGCGACCGATCGACGGCGCCAGGCCCGACGTCGACGGCGGGCGTCGGGAGCCGGCCCGGGGGCGGGACGAGGCGGGGCCGGGCGCGGCGGGGTGCCACGGGGTGCCGTGCGGGTGGTCGTCATGGTGGGCCTCCGGTCGGGCCCGACGGGCCGAGCGTGGAGCCTCGACCCGCCGGGGTGGTCCGAGACTCGCGGGCCCGCCCATGAGAGGACTCCGAACGGCCGCCCCGTCGCCTTCGAATGCTCACATCAGCCGGGGGCTCCGGGCCCCGAGGCGATCAGCCCCGAGGAGGCACGGTGACGGTCGCGCGCGCACCCCCGCCGGGCTCGTTGACGAGGGTCGCCCGCCCGCCCGCCCGCCGCGCGACGGCCTGGACCAGCGCGAGGCCCAGTCCGCTGCCCCCGCTGGAGGCGCGTGACGGGTCGGCGCGCGAGAACCGGTCGAAGGCCACGGTCAAGAAGTCCTCGGGCACGCCCGGGCCGTCGTCGACGACCGAGACGACCAGTCGACGGTCGACCGTCTGCCCGACCGAGACGGTGATCGACCGGGCGGCCGGTCGAACCGAGAGCGCGTTCGCCACGAGGTTGTCGAGCACCCGTCCGAGGGCGGTGACCGACAACGGGTAGCCGACGGCCTCGTCAGGCACGTCCACCTCGAGGTCGACGGCCGAGCCGGGGGCGTCGCCGCCCGGGCCGGCCAGCACCCGGGCCCGGTCGACGGCCGCCATGGCCTCGGTGACGAGGTCCGCGCCCGTGACGACCTCGGTCGAGCCCACCTCGGTGGACTCGAGCCTCGAGAGCTCGAGCAGGGTCGAGGCCAGTGTCGTGAGCCGGGCCACGGTCTGCTCGGCCGAGAGCAGCTCGCGTTCGAGAGCCGCCGCGTCGCCGAAGTCACGGTGGGCCAGTTCGAGCCGGGTGGTCAGCACCGCCAAGGGCGTGCGCAGCTCGTGGCTGGCGTCGCTGACCATCTGCCTCTCGCGATCGGCACTCTGCCGGACGCGCTCGACGAAGGCGTTGAGCGTCCGCGCGAGCGCGCTAAGCTCGTCGTCCACCGGCCCCACGGGCAGCAGGTCGCCGCCCGGCTCGTGGCTGAGCGATTCGGCGGCGCGGCGCATGCGGGTGACCGGCCGCAGCGACACGGTCGCCAGGAGCCAGGCGGCCACCGCGATGGCCGCCAGGGCCAGCACCGAACCGGCCACCAGCGAGCGGTCGATCGCCCGCAGGGTCAGGTCACCGGCCTCGCCGCTGCGCGCGGCCCAGACCTGGAACGTGCCGGCGCTCGCGTCGACCCGCTCGCCCACGACCGTGTACCCGACGCCGTCGGCCTCCTCACGCAGCACGACGTCGCCCGGGGTGCGACGTTCGAGGGGTTCGTGCAGGTCGCGCGGCATGGAGTTCACCAGGGTGCGCCCGTCCGGGGACTCGATGCTGACGAGCACGCCCTCGGACGGCTCGTCGGGCGTCTCGTCGGGGTTCGTCGTCAGGTCGGCGACGAACGCGCGCAGGTCGCTCGTCGCCAACGTGACCTCGCTGTCACGCGTGACCGAGCGCACCTGCACATGCAGCACCAAGGCGATGGCGACGAGCACGACGGCGGCGACCACGACGCTGCCCACGGTGATGCGGGCGCGGATCGACAGGCGCCTCACGCGGGGTCGTCCGCCGCGGAGGGCACGACGTCCGCCCGGTAGCCGCTGCCGCGCACCGTCGTGATGACGACGTCGGCCCCTGCGGCCGAGAGCTTCTTGCGCACGTAGCTGACGTACTGGTCGACGATCGAGGGGTCGAAGTGCTCGTGCGAGCCCCACACCTCGTCGAGCACCTCCGTCCGCGACACGACGACGCCGGGGCGTCGTGCGACGAAGCGCAACAGACCGAACTCCTTCACGCTGAGCGGCATCGACCGGCCGTCGGCGGTGGCCCGCAGGGCGATCGAGTCCATGCGCAGCCCGCCCAGGGCGACGATCGTCCGCTCGTCGGAACCGCGCCTCCTCAGCTGGGCCCGGAGTCGGGCGCTGAGCTCGGCGACCGCGAACGGCTTGGTGAGGTAGTCGTCGGCGCCGGCGTCGAGCCCGAAGATGCGGTCGTCGAGCGCGTCCCGCGCCGTGATCATGATGACCGGCAGGGTCGCGCCGGACTCGCGGAGGCGGCGACAGACCTCGTAGCCGGTCATGCCCGGCAGCATCACGTCGATCGCGGCCGCGTCGAAGGGCGGGACGTCGGTGCCGTCGTCGGGCGAGGGGGCGAGCGCGAGCAGGGCGTCGAGTCCGGTCGTGACGAGCCGCACGTCGTACCCGTCACCGACGAGGCCACGTTCGACGAGCGCGCCCATCTCGGGGTCGTCCTCGGCGAGCAGGATGCGGGGCATGCGTCGTGTCTACGGGACGCGCGGCAGGTCGGCAAGCCGACCCGCGCCTCCCGGGACCTCCGCCTCTCCTCCCCCGGCCGACGACGGCGCAACATGTGAACATTCGAAGACCGGGAGGCGCGCTCGCCCGATGCACGGCGCTTACGGTCGGAACTCCCCCGTCCCGCACCCCGAGAGGTCACGCATGCGCTCCACCACCCCCCTGCACGACGAGCTGATCCGATGAACTGGGAGCTCGACGGGCTGCCGTTGCACCCGCTGATCGTGCACTTCGTGGTCGTGGCCTTCCCCGGGGCCGCCCTGCTCCTGCTGCTGTCGGCCTTCTGGCCGGCAGCCCGTCGACGACTGGGCATCATCACGCCGCTGCTCGCCCTGGCGTCGCTCATCGCCGTGCCCCTCGCCACCTCGTCGGGCGAGTCGCTCGAGGAGAAGGTCGACGGCAGTGCCCTCCTCGAGACCCACACCGAACTCGGCGACACACTTCTGCCGTGGGCCATCGCCGTCTTCGTCGTGGCGGCGGCGCTCTGGGCCTGGCAGCACTACGTGGTGACGCCCGACGCGCAGCGCCCGCACCCGACGCTCAAGGCGACGACCCGGCGCGGCGCGACGATCGTGCTGAGCGTCCTCGTCGTGGTCGCGTCGGTCGGGGCGATCGTCACGACGGTGCGCATCGGCGACTCGGGGGCGAAGGCCGTCTGGTCGGACTCGAGCGAGGGGTGAGGCCCGACCGCGCCGGACCGGGCCCGGCCGGTCGCCCGGTCAGGGCAGCCTCCGCTTGCTGGCGGCACCGTCACGAGAGTGCTGTGCTGACCGCATGACCGAGTCCACGTCCCCTCTGCCGACCCACGACGACGAACCCCACACCGGCAGCCTGTCCGGTCGCCTCAACTGGCTGCGCGCCGGCGTGCTGGGCGCCAACGACGGCATCGTGTCGGTGGCGGCCATCGTGGTCGGCGTCGCCGGGGCGACCTCGTCGACCTCGGCCATCGCGACCGCGGGGGCCGCCGGTCTCGTCGGAGGCGCGATCTCGATGGCGCTCGGCGAGTACGTCTCGGTGAGCAGCCAGAGCGACAGCCAGAAAGCACTGATCGCCAAGGAACGAGCCGAACTCGAGGCCGACCCCGAAGCCGAGTTCGAGGAGCTGACCGCCCTCTGGCGAGCTCAGGGCCTGTCGGACGAGACGGCCACCCGGGTCGCGACCGAGCTGACCGAGAAGGACGCCCTCGCCGCACACCTCTCGGCCGAACTGCACATCGACGAAGACGACGTGGTCAGCCCCTGGCACGCGGCCCTGTCGTCGGCGATCGCCTTCTTCGCGGGGGCGATCCTGCCGATGCTGGCCGTGCTCCTGCCCCCGGCAGGCCTGCGCGTGCCGATCACGTTCGTCGTCGTCCTGCTCGCCCTCGCCGCCACCGGCGCCCTCGGAGCCCGACTCGGCGGGGGCGGCGTCGGCCGGGCCACGGTGCGCGTCGTCGTCGGCGGTGCGATCGCCCTCGCGGCGACGTTCGTGATCGGCAGGTTGCTGGGCACCAGCGGCCTGGTCTGACGGCTCCGCCGGTCCCCGAAGCGCGAGGCGCTCTCCTGACGGGCCCGACACACACGGCACGGCGGCCGGACGATCCGAACCCGCACGGGTGCGCGGATCAGGGCGCCGCGACGTCGTGGCGAGTACGCCTGGATGTCGCGGCCCACTCGGGTCGCCTCCCCCATCACCGAAGGACTGCCATGCCTCTCATCCGCATCGACCTCGTCGAGGGTCGCTCCGACGACCAGATCGCCGCCATCGGCGACACCCTGATGGCCACGCTCGTCGACGTCTACGGCCTGCCCGAGCGCGATCGCTTCCAGATCGTGACCGAGCACCCGGTGGGCCGGTTGACCGCGCTCGACGTCGGCCTCGGCATCGACCGCTCCGAGCAGGTCGTGATCATCCAGATCTTCACCCAGGAGGGCCGCAGCACCGACGAGAAGCAGGCCTTCTTCGCCGCGCTCGCGGCGGGTCTCGCCGAGGTCGGCGTCGCCGGAGAGGACCTGATCATCGGCTTTGTCGAGAACACCGCCGCCGACTGGTCGTTCGGCTTCGGACGGGCCCAGTACGTCACGGGCGAACTGGCCACGCCCGGCAACTGAGCCCGAAGGCGAACGAGACGCCCGCCGACCACGCGGAGCCGGGACCCGCGGGCGAACTGCATTGCCGATGCCTCAGGTGGAAAAGGGATGACGGCGCATCGTGCGCCGACCCCCCTCGTCCACCCGATGCCGGGCCTCGTCCGAACTAGGGGATGGCGATGTCTCCTTGATGCAGGACGCGGGGGTTCGCGTAGGTGTCCTTGATCGCCTGTGGCGTGTTCGCGGACTCGAGCTGCTCCGACCAGTGCATGAACCACGTCCAGTTCGGCTGCGCGGCCAGCTGCGCCGACGTGGGCATCTTGCCGACCTCGCCCAGAGCGATCGGCTTCCCTGCCGCGATCGACTGCATCGTCTGGTATTCGGCTGCACTCGGGAAGGTCTTGTACCAGGCGTCGAGCGTGACGACGTCGACGTACGAGCTGCCCGGGTAGTAGGCGGCCAGTCCCCCGGCCGGGTTGTCCTGCACGTTCCAGGCCCAGATGAGGTTCGTCATGCCCTTCGTACCAGCGAGGTAGTCGCGGGTGATCTGGTAGAGCTTCGTGGAGCCCGCCGATCCCGAACGTCCGCCCCACCAGGCCCACTGCTCGTTCATCTCGTGCAGCGGGCGGAAGATGGCCGGCACGCCCGCGTCCTTCAGCTGCTGCAGGTAGGGGACGACCTCGTCGAGTCGTGACTTCCACGCCGAGTTCAACGCCGTGCCGTTCGTGGTCAGCTGCGACCACTGTGCGTCGGTGAGGTCCGCGTTGACGTCGTTCCAGGAGCACGACGAGCCGACCGTCGGTGGGCAGACGTGCCATGTGAGCGAGACGAGCGCCCCGTTCTTCCACTCCGTCTTGGCCTGGTCGACGACCCGCTGCCGGTTCGCCACGTCGGAGGCGGCGAAGAGGAAGTCCCCGCCCCAGAGCGCCGGGTAGACCCCGGTGATGTCCTTGACGCGCTGTGTGTACTGGCTCGGCTGCCCGGCGGGCTCCTTGTTGTGTTGCCCGCTGATGGTCTTCTGGCCCTTGATGCTCGCCAGGTAGTTCAGCACCGTGCTCTTGCCGGTCGGGCTGAACGCCTCGGCCGGGGTCGCCGCGGGGGCGCCCACGGCGAGGATACCCGCCAGGAGGAACGCGATGCCGGCCCCGAGGGCGGTGTGCTTCGGACGTGTGGTCATGATGCTTCTCCTCGCTCGACCACCGCGGTGATCGTCGATGCGAGCCGACGTCGTCGTGCGGCTCGGAGTGCGACGGCACCGGCGATGACCGATGCCAGGGCGGCCAGGGCGAGCGCCGTGGTCGAGGTCGAGCCGGTGAAGCTGAGACCTGTGGAGGCGGTGGTCGCGGAGGCCGGGACGGTGCCGGTCCCGCTGACGGGCACCGCGCCTCCTCCACCGGACCCCGGACCTGCGGCCGGTCCAGCCCCGCCGCCGGGCGTACCGGGCGTGCCGGGATCGACGGGCACGACCGCGGCAGGGTCGACCGTCGTGACGACGTCGTCCACGAGCAGCTCGCCCGCGCCGTCGCCGCCGAGGTAGAAGGCGAGCTGGGTCACGCTCGACGGGTCGAGGACGGCGTCGCCTGCCCAGGCGGGCGGCGCGAACGCGTTGAAGGGCACGTCGATCTGCTGCCAGCCCTCCCCCTCGACCGGGAGGGTGGTCTCGAAGTACGACCCTCCGGCCACGATCTGTACGGTCACGTCGTCACCGGCGGGGGCACGCAGCGAGAGCGAGAGACCGGTGTAGCCCCACCAGTCCTGCGGCTCGGCGAGGGTGCGGACGACGCCCGCGTAGCCGGGGCCCGCGAGGTCGTAGGCGAACTGTCCTGCCTGGGAGCCCGTGGACGGGTTCTCGCCGAGGGTGGGTGTGACGGCTCCGCCGCCGGTGTTGCGCACGTAGGTGCTGGTGAGGGCGGCGTCGTCGGCGTACTCCTCGAAGTCCTCCACGACGAGCGCCTCCGTGGGGAGCGGACGCGTGGCGAAGGACGCCGTCGTGGGCACCGACGTCGTGGTGCCGACGCCGTTCACGGCCTCGACCGACCACTGGTAGGTCGTGCCGGGCACGAGCGTGACGTCGGGCCGGTACGACGTGCCCGTGAGACCGTCGGCCGAGGCCACGACGGTGCCCTCGGCGTTCGTGAGCGCGAAGCGGTAGTAGGCGGCATCGGTCGCGGCCGTCCAGGCGAAGTCCGGCGTCGAGGTGATGCCCGTCGTCTCGTCGAGGGGCGCCTGGAGCGAGAACGCGCCGGGCGCCGTGGTGGGGTCGACGGCCGCGGACCGCAGGGTGGCCCGCGTGAGGTGCGCGTCTCCGGTCAACACGACGCGGACGTGGTCGTCGGCGAGGCCGTCGGCGACGACCGAGCCCTCGTCGGTGACGACCGTGGCGGCGGGCACCCACGTGCTGCCGTCCGCGCTGGTCTCGATGCGGGCGGCGGCCGGCTCGTCGACCTGGAGCTCGGCCCGGGTGAGCCCGGCGCGCTGCCAGGCCACCGTGCCGGGTGTGCCGTCCGTCGCGGTGACGGACCCTCCGTCGGGGTCGGCCGCGACCGTCACGCCGTCATGTTCGGACGAGAGGCGCCAGTCCTGCACGGGGTCGACGAGCACGTCGCCGCCGTCCGGGTGGACGATGTCGGACGCGGGTCCGGTCGTCCCCGTGCCGTCGAGAGCCCGGACCCGGTAGGAGGCGCCGGCCGGGGACTCGATGTCGGTGACGGTCCCGGCCGACGCGCCCAGCGCCTCCTCGGTGACGGTCGTCCACGACTGGTCGGCGACCTGTCGCTCGACGACGTATCCGGCGGCGCCTGCCGTCCCGCGCCAGGTGATGGTCGAGATGCCCTGGGCTCGCTGCACGCTCGTCACGAGCGGGGCCTCGAGAGGCAGGGCGGGCAGGACGACGCCGATGTCGCGGGCGTACTGGCGGATCGCCTCGGCCCGAGACTCCTCGGATGGCGTGCCTCCGGGCAGGTGGAAGGTGAACCCGTCGTCGTGGGGCACGAGGCCGGCGCGGTCGTCGTGGCCGAACAGCGACCAGGCGAACATCCCGGAGACGGCTGGGTCCTGGGCGAGCGGGCTCAACAGCGCGGGCGTCGCCGCCGTCGAGGCGTACTCGCCGGCGATGTAGACCTTCCCGGCGGCGGTGACGGTCGCGGCATCGGCTGAGACGCGGGCGGCCGTCGGCGGGTAGTAGTGGACGTCGACGATGTCGAGCGCGGTCGCGGCGAGGGTGTCGGGGTCGATGTCGAACCGTCGGCCGGCGGCGACGAGCTGCGACGGGGCCTGTTGTTTGATGTGGGCGACCTGTTCGTCGATCCACGGGAGGGTCATGCCCTCGAGTTCGTTGCCGAGTTCCCAGGCCATGATGGTCGGGTCCTCGGCGTAGGGGACGCCGGTCAGCGCGTTGGTGCGCCCGACGACGTGGTCGACGTAGTCCTGGTACGCGGCGATGGCCCGCGGGTCGGTGTAGAAGTCGGCGGACTCGAGGCCCAGGGGCGTCGTGAAGTCGCGGTGGCCGCCGTGGTAGTACTCCCACTCGTCGGTGAGCGGCAGGATCAGCCGGATGCCGAGCGACCCGGCGTACGCGACGGCGAAGTCGATCGTGGCGAAGGCGTCGTCGTCGTACTCGCCCAGGCTCGGCATCAGCGCGAGCGTGTTCGCGTCGTCCTGGGCCGTCGAGGTGGCCATGTGCGACCGGACGACGGTGATGCCGGCTCGGTGGGCCGAGTCGAGGGTGTCCTTGATCCGGAAGAAAGTCGGGTAGTCGACCCCGCCGACGTTCTCGTCGAGGCCCAGCCAGTAGATGTTGGCCCCGCTGGCCCGGAAGGTCTCACCCCCGAGCTGGAGGCGCGACGCGTCCCGGGTGACGAACTCGGTGTTCTGGGTCGTCCACTCGGCGCGGGGCGCGGCGGACGCGGCCTCCGCCTGGTGTGGCGACAGGGGTGCGAAGGAGCCGAGCAGGACGCCCGTGGCGACCACGGCGCACACTCGGATCGACCTCGTCCGTGTCGGTCTCGGGGTCGTGCGGGACGGATGATCGTGGCTGCTGACGCTGGTGGCGGTCGGTGTCGTCATCGGTGCTCAGGCTCCTTCGGCTGTGCGGTGATCAGGGCGCCCCGGTCGGGCCGCCCGGTGTCAGGTGGTGCTGACCAGCCGCCGTGTGTCGACCCGGTTCGGGTCGACCAAGTCGGGGCGGTGGACGAGTGCTGCGGCTCCCAGCAAGGGAGCGGCGGATCCGAGGGCTGCCGGGACGACGAGCACCTCGGCGCCGTAGGCGAGCACGGTGGCTCGACGGGCCGCCTGGCGCACCAGGTCGACGTAGTCGGGCACGACCCCCGCGAAGCCGCCGCCGATGGCGACGGCGTCCAGGTCGAGCAGCGTGGTCGTGCTGGCGATCGCCTGGCCGACGGCTGCTGCGGATCGGTGGACGGCCGCCAGGGCGGTCGGCTCCCCTGCGGCGCACGACAGGGCGAGGTCCTCGCCCGTGGACCCGGCCCAGCCGTGGCTCCGGGCCCAGCGCACGGCGTTCGTCCCGGACGCGACGGCCTCGAGCGTGGTCGAGTCGGCCTCGCCTGCTTCCCCTCCGAAGCCGGCGACGTGGATCTGGCCGACGTGTCCGGCGTTCCCCGTCCTGCCCGACACCAGGGTACCGCCGACGATCAGCCCGCCGCCGACCCCGGTCGAGACCACCATGGACATCGAGTTCGCCAGCCCGGCCGTCGCTCCGAGCCAGTGCTCGGCGAGAGCGATGCAGGTGCCGTCCAGGCGCAGCCGGACCGGCAGGGCCGGGAGGCGCTCCTCGACTTCTCGGCGCAGGTCGAACCCGGCGAGCACGGGCAGGTTCTTCGGGCTCACCGTGCCCGCGACGAGGTCGACGGGGCCGGCCGACCCGATGCCAGCACCCACCAGCTCGCCGCCGGCCGGGAGGGCGGCCAGGGCACCGTCGACCACGGTGCCGACGGCACCCCGCAGCTCTGCCCGCGAGGCCGCCGCGCCCGTGGCGGCGCGCACCCGGCTGCCCCCGACGATCCGGCCGTCGTCGTCGACGAGGGCAGCCTCGACCTTGGTGCCGCCCAGGTCGACGGCCAGGGCGATCCTTGACATCGTCAGGCCCGGTCGACGACGAGCTGGTTCGACGTGCGGAGCACGCTCGCCGAGGTCAGCTGGTCGGGGGTGAGGTCGGCGTCGCTCGTCACGCGGAACGTGACGGACTCCCCGGGCAGCAGGGTGACCATCATGTCGTCGACGACGGCGTGCACGTCGACCTTGTCGACGAGCAGCGTCACGTCGCGAGCCAGGGAGGCGCTGGTCACCACGACGTCGTAGCCTCCGTCGACCGCGGTCACGGTCGTCGTGAGGTCGGCGGCGGTCAGGGCCGAGTCGCGCTGCTCGACCGGGAACCACAGCCCCCGCTCGGCACCGACCGTGGCGACGACCAGCTCTCGGGCCGGATCACCGAAGGCGGCGACCTCGTCGGCGATCGCGACCGTGGTGGTCGTGCGGGCGTCGAGCGCCAGGTCGACCGTCGCGGAGGCGAGCACCTCGCCGTCGTAGGAGAGCCTCTGGAGGACGACCTGCGCCTCCCACGCGTCGGGCGAGTCGTTCGAGACGGCGGTGACGAGGTCGTCCCCGCGCGGCTGGATCGTGACGAGGCGGTCGGCGTAGACGTGCTTGAGGGCGTAGAGCAGCGGCTTGGCGCGGCCGTAGCCGTCGACGGCGGCCCAGGAGGTGACGGGCCAGCAGTCGTTCAGCTGCCAGACGATGGAGCCCATGGTGGTGGGGCTCCACGACCGCCAGTGCTCGATGGCGAAGGCGACGGCGTTCGCCTGGTTCAGCGACATGGCCCAGTGCCAGTCCTCGGTGTCGTCGGGCAGCGGGAGGTGCGCGACGAGGCCGTCGGTCAGCTTGTCGTTGCCGTCGGTCGCCTTCTGGTGCCAGATCATGCCGGGCGACTCGGGCGTCAGGGGCGAGTCGGAGATCGACTGCTTGATGGTGGACCAGGTGGCGGGGCCCTGCCAGCCGAATTCGGCGACGAAACGGGGCACGGTGTCGCGGTAGTGCGGGTAGTCGACGCGGTTCCACAGCTCCCAGAGGTGTACCGAGCCGTGCTCGATCTCGTTCGCCGGTCGTCCGGGGTCGCCCGACCAGGGGCTGCCGGGCGTGTAGGACCGTTCGGGGTCGAGCTCGGCGACGAGGCGCGGCAGCAGGTCGAGGTAGTAGCCCAGGCCCCAGGTGCGGCCTTGGAGGCGCTTCTCCCAGCCCCACTCCTCGAAGCCCCAGATGTTCTCGTTGTTGCCGTTCCAGAGCACGAGGCTCGGGTGGGACATGAGGCGCGTCACGTTGTCGCGGACCTCGGCCTCGACCTCGCCGCGGAGCGGCTCCTCCTCGGCGTAGGAGGCGCAGGCGAAGAGGAAGTCCTGCCAGGTCATGATGCCGCGCTCGTCGCACAGCTCGTAGAAGTCGTCGGACTCGTAGTAGCCGCCGCCCCAGACGCGCAGCAGGTTCATGTTCGCGAACTCGGCCTGGTCGAGGCGGGCGGCGACGCGGTCGCGGGTGACGCGGGTGACGAAGGCGTCGTCGGGGATCCAGTTCGCGCCCCTGGTCCAGACCGACTGCCCGTTGACGACGACGCGGAAGCTGGTGCCCTCTGGGTCGGGCTTGAGTTCGACGACGACCGTGCGGAAGCCGATGCGGGTCGACCAGGCGGCGGCGGGCCGGTCGTCGACGCCGAGGTCGACGGCGAAGTCGTAGAGGACGGCGTCGCCGTGGCCGCGGGGCCACCAGAGCGCGACGTCGTCGACGTCGAGGTCGACGACGGCCTCGGTCGCGCCCGGGGAGACGTCGACGCCGGCCGTGGCTGCCTCGGCTCCGTCGGGGCTCGTCACGGAGCCGGAGACGGTCACCGCGACGTCGGACCCGGCCGCCCTCTCGATCGTGACGTGGGCACGGACGTGGCCCGCGCCTCCGTCGGTCGTCACGACGGGGCGGACGCTGTCGACCCGGGCGCCCGACCAGGAGTGCAGGGTGACGGGCTTGTGGATGCCCGAGGAGGCGGCGTCGAGGCCCCAGTCCCAGCCGAAGTTGCAGGCCGCCTTGCGGATGGCGTTGAAGGGGTGGAAGTAGGTGTGCGGCCGGTAGCCGATGTCGAGGCTGGCCTGGTCGGCGTAGGCGACGGGCGAGGCGAAGTGGACGACGAGGTCGTTGTCGCCGTCGACGAGCACCCCGTCGGCCGGGAGGCGGTAGGTGCGGTGCTGGTTGACGGTGCGTGCCAGCTCGGTGCCGTTGAGGGTGACCGTTGCGACGGTGTCGAGGCCCTCGAAGACGAGGTCGTGGCGGTCGTGGCCGTCGGGGCTCCACGCGAACGTGGTGCGGTATTCCCAGTCGCTCTCGCCGATCCAGGTGACCTTCTGCTCGTTCCGGTCGAGGTAGGGGTCGGGGATGAGGCCGGCGGCGAGGAGGTCGGTGTGGACGAGGCCGGGCACCGTCGCGGGGACGCTCGCGGCGGCGATCTCGGCGGGCACCGGGCCGCGGGTCGAGCGGACGGACCAGCCGTCGTGCAACGGGCGGCGGGTCTCGGTCGCGGTGGTGGGGAGAGTGGTGGTCACTTGGTGGCTCCTGCCGTGAGGCCGTTGTAGATGTATCGCTGGAGGAAGAGGAAGGCGATGAGGGTGGGGACGATCACGAGCAAGGTCCCGGCCGCGATGACCTCCCACTGCGCGCCGAAGGGGCCCATGAAGCGGAACAGGGAGGTCGAGATGACGCCGAGGTCCTGCGAGGGCATGTAGAGGAACGGGATGTAGAACTCGTTGTAGACGGCGATGCCCTTGATGATGACCACTGTCGCGATGGCCGGCTTGAGCAGCGGCAGGACGATCCGCCAGTAGACGGTGAAGCGGCTCGCGCCGTCGAGCATCGCGGCCTCGTCGAGCGAGACGGGGATCGACTGCATGAACTGCAGGAAGATGTAGATCGCGACGATGTCGGTCCCCATGAAGATGAGGATCGCCGCGCCCCGAGTGTTGAAGAGGTCGAGGGCGCTGATCACCTGGAAGGTCGCGACCTGCGTCGTGACCGACGGCACGAGGGTCGCGAGCAGGAACCCCCCGAGCACGAGCTTCCGGCCGCGGAAGCGGAACCGGTCGATGGCGTAGGCGGCCATCGTGCCGATCAGGATGGTCCCGACCACGGACACGACGAGGATGATCCCCGTGTTGACGAAGCCCATCAGCATGCCGCCCTGGGTGAAGGCGGTGACGAAGTTGTCGAGGTTGAGCCAGTTGCCGGGCGGGGTGAGCGGGGTCGTGGTCCGGTACTCCTCGTCCGTCTTGAACGCGAGCATGACGATGGTGACGAGCGGGACGAGGGCCGCGAGGCACGCGAGCACGAGGCTGACGTACTTCACGGTCGTCCCGGTGCGGGCGAGCGTGCGCGAACGGTTCAGCGACGCAGTGGTGGTCACGAGGCGTCCTCCTTCTTCTCGTCCGGGAAGAGCAGCCGCTGCACCGCCGTGATGACGAGCACGATGACGAGCAGGACCACGGCCATGGCGGAGGCCAGGCCCACCTTCGAGAAGCGGAACGCGGTGTCGACGGTCTGGATGACGAACGTCTCCGACCCGTTGGCGCCTCCGGTCATGATGTAGGGCATCTCGAACGCGGAGAGGGCACCGGCGATCGCGAGGATGAACGACAGGCCGAGGATGCGTCGGATGCTGGGCACGATGATGTAGAGGAACTTGTGCCACGACGTCGCGCCGTCGAGGTCGGCCGCCTCGTACTGCTCGGACGGGACCGACTGGATCGCGCCCAAGAAGAGCACGAAGTTCAGGCCCATGTAGCGCCAGACGCTCGTCGCGGCGAGCGAGGTGTTGACGACCCCGGGGTCGCCGAGCCACTGCGGGGTGTTCTGGACCCCGACCAGGGCGGCGAGGGCGTCGAGGGTGCCGCCGGGGCGGAAGAAGTAGAGGAAGACGAGGCCGATCGCGACCCCGTTGATGAGGTACGGGAAGAAGATGATCCCCTTGAACAGGTTCGAGAAGCGGGTCTTGAAGCTGAGGAGGGTCGCGAAGTACAGGGCCAGGACGAGCTGGGCGATGGCGCCGGCCAGGTAGAAGAGGCTGACGAAGAAGACCTGGAAGATCTCGGGCCGGGTGAAGATCTCGACGAAGTTCTCGGGGCCGACGAACTCCTTGACCGGCGACAGGCCGTCCCAGTCGGTGACGCTGTACCAGAGCAGGTTAGCGACCGGCACGTAGGTCAGGACGATGAGGAACGCCAGCGGCACGACGAGGAAGAGCCACGGGGTGACGCGCAGGCCGCGACGGCCCACGCGCCCGACCGGGCCGGCGCCGGGGCGGGTGCCCCGGCGCCGGCCGTCGTCGGTGACGGTCGCCGCGACCTCGGGAGGCGAGGCGAGCTGGGTCATTCGGAGACCTTCTCCTGCGCTGCGGCCCAGCGGTCGTTGAGGTCGGAGAAGAACGAGTCCTCGTCGCCGTCGGCGGCGCCGCGGGCGGTGTCGATCAGCTTCTGGCGGTAGGTGTTGCCGAAGATGTCGATCTCCGCCTCGTTGGCGATGTCCGTGAGCAGCGCCTCCTTGCCGACCGGGTCCGGAGCCAGCTCCAGGTACTGGACGTCGAGGGCGCTGAAGTCCGAGAGCGTGTCGGGCTCGGGGTCGCTCTTGACGGGGCTGATGGCCCCCTGGCTCTCGGCGTAGCCGGACTCGTTCGTGAACCAGTCGACCCAGGCCTTCGCGGTCGCTTTGTTGTCGCTGTTCTTGCTGACGGCGAGGACTTTGTCACTGGCCGTCACCGAGGTGAACTGGTCGTCGACCTGCCAGGGCATCGGCCAGAAGCCGATGTCGTCGCGGGAGGCACCGGCGGCCTCGGCGGCGTCCTGCATCTGGCTGACGGCCCAGGAGCCGAGGACCATCGAGCCGATCTTGCCCTGGGCGAGGAGGTTCTTGGACTCCTCCCAGTTGGTCGTGGTCGGGTCGGCCTCGCTGAGGCCGGCCTCCACGGTCTGGAAGAGCAGGTCGTCGATCTTGTACTGGTCGGTGCCCTCGGTCCAGGGGGCGTCGTCCGCGGCCATCTCCATGCGGACGTCAGGGCCCTGGGTCGCGCCGAGGTTGCCCTCGATGGTCGCCAGCGGCCAGCCGTCGGCGTAGTTCGTGTAGTAAGGGTCGGCGTCGGTCTTGTCGCGGATCGCTTGCAGGTCGGTGAGGTACTCCTCCTGTGTGGTCGGGGCCTCGGTGACGCCGGCGTCGGCCCAGACCTTCTTGTTGACGACCATGCCCATGGCCGAGCCGAAGGTCGAGATGCCGTAGACCTGACCGTCGTAGGCGCCTGCGTCGACGAAGCGGTACTTCTCGCTCATCTCGTCGACCGTGCCGAGGGGCTCGAAGAAGCTCGCGTACTGGTCCTTCGTGACGTTCGAGCTGGGGATGAGCAGCGCGTCACCGTAGTCCTTCGAGTTCAGGCGGATCTTGACGTCGCCCTCGTAGTCGGTCAGCGCCTCGAAGGTCACGCTCGTGCCCGGGTACTCGTCCTCGAACGTCTTCGCGTAGTCGGCGAAGGTCGTGTCGACGAGGTCGGTGCGGTTGGTGAGCACGGTGATCTCGCCCGAGGGGTCGCCGTCGTCGTTGGACGCCGACGCGCAGCCGCTGAGGCTGATCGCGGTGAGCGAGACCATCGCCATGCCCATGAGTGCTGTCTTCTTCATGCGTGCGAACTCCTTCGTTCGTGGGGCCGGCGAGGTGCCTCGGCCGTTCTGTCCGTCAGGTCTCGGCGGGTGCGAGCTTGTCGGGTGCCTCAGCTTCACCCGCAGCCTCGTGCTCTGTCAAGACTTTGATTATTAATTTATGCATAGTGATGCCCCCGAAACGGTCATAGCGGACAAGGGGCGTCCGCTCTCGGGGACGTCAGCGAGCCGGCGGGCCGGTCGTCGCCCGGGGCACGAAGACGATGGCGGGCGCCTCGAGGGTGGGCGGTCTCTGGCCGTCGAGCACGGCCAGCACCGTCTCGCCCACCATCTCGCCGATGCGCTGGACGTCGTGGCTGAGGGCGGAGAGTGGCGGCTCGGAGAGCTGGCACTGGGCCGAGTCGTCCCACGCGACGATCGAGAGGTCGCCGGGCACGCTGAGACCACGGCGTCGCGCCTCGGCGAGCCCCCCGAGCGCCATGAGGTCGTTGTCGAAGACCACCGCGGTCGGAACAGCCGGGGCGCCCTCGACGACCTGGTCGTCAGAGTCGACCTGTGTGTCGAGGAGCGCCGACAGGGCTCGCTCGCCCGACTCGAACGAGTAGTCGCCCGTCACCGTCGCCGCGATCAGCCCCCGATCGTCGCAGACCGCGACGAAGGTGTCCCGGCGGGCGACGGAGTGGGCGAGGCGCAGCGGTCCGCTGACGTGGGCGAGACGGACGTGGCCCAGCAAGGCCAGCGCATCCACCGCCTCCTCGACGGCGACGTCGTCGTTCGTCCAGACGGCGGGGAGCCCACTCGAGATGGCGGGCGATGAGACCGAGATCGCGGGCAGTTCGAGCTCGGCGACCAAGGACACCCGCGGGTCGTCCACACCCAGGTCGACGAGCACGACGGCGTCCACGACGCCTCCGGCCGACCACCGGCGGCACAGGTCGAGTTCGGCCTCAGGGTCAGGAAGGACCCTGAGCAAGACCGCATGCCCCCGCGGCCGGACGACACGGTCGAGGCCGGCGGTGAGCTCGTGGAAGTACGGCTCGGCCCCGTAGATCTCGCTGGGACGCACCAGGGTCAGGCCGATCGGCCGCGGGAGGCGCGACGGACGGTCGCTCTCGTTCAGGGTCGCGTCTCTCATCGCCTCGTCCTCCTCGGCCCCGATCATGGTGCCGTGCGCTCTCTCGTGACCGCTATCGTGTCACCGACGCGGGCCAGCACCACACCAGGGCTCGCCCGAGGTGGGGAGGACGACGTGGCCAGACCCGAGTCCTCCGCGTCCGGGCCGGGCAGCAGGGCACTCGTCGTCGACGTCATCCGCTCGTCCGGCCCCATCAGCAGGGTCGAGCTGACCGAGACGACCGGCCTGACCCAGCCCAGCATCTCCAACATCGTCCGCAAGCTGCTCGTCGAGGGAATCGTGCGAGAAAGCGGTCGGGTGGCCTCGGACGGCGGCAAGCCTCGGACCCTCATCGAGATCAATCCTGGGGCCCTCTACGCAGTGGGCGTCCAGCTCGGTTTCGAGTCGATGACCTTCGTGGCGACGGGTGCGGGAGGGGGGATCGTTGCTCGGCAGCTCGTAGACGGTGCGTCGCTCGACTCGCCAGACGAGGTGACCGATCGCCTCGTGGCACAGTTCGACGCATTCGTCGACGCCGCTGACATCTCGAGGGCGTCGATCGCCGGCGTCGCCGTGGTTGCACCCGGCCCGCTGTCGGCCGACCACGGCGCCATACTCCGCTCCCCGACGCTCCGCAGGTGGGAGGGCTTCTCTCTCCGCGACAGGCTCTCGGAACGCCTCGACGTCCCCGTCCTGATCGACAACGACGCCGCGGCCGCGGCCGTGGGCGAGTTCTGGACGCGTCGTGTCCCCCGCACCGAGACCTTCGCCGGCATCTACATGGGCACAGGCCTCGGCGCCGGCATCATCATCGACGGGGCCCTGTACCGCGGTGCGAGCTCGAACGCTGGCGAGCTCGGGCACACGTCCGTCGACCTCGACGGCGAGCCTTGCTTCTGCGGCAACCGAGGATGCGTGGAACGTTATGCGGCGCCCGCCGCCGTCCTGCTTCGAGCCCGTGAGCAGTCAGGACGCTTGACCGGCCTCGGACTCGCCTTCGAGGACCACACCGTGGCCCAAGACTTCGACCGTCTGGCTCGCGCTGCCGTGGGCGGGCACCCTGTCGCCGAGAGCTTGATCGCCACGTCCGCGCGCTATCTCGCCGCCGCCGTCGTGTCGTTCGTCAACGTCCTCGACGTCGACCGGCTCGTGCTCTCCGGTCCCAGCATCGCGGTCGCGGGTTCCGTGTACGCCCGGGCCGTCCGAGAACGTCTCATGGAGAGCGCTTTCGCCCGGCAGTCTCACGACGTCCGCGTCGAGTTGGCCACGAACCCGAGGGACTCCGCCGCGATCGGAGCGGCAGCCCTCGTCTTGCAGAGTTCGGTCTCTCCGGGGCACGGCCCGCAGCTCGTTCAGCCGACCTGACCCGGCGCGACCCGGCCTGGACGACCTGCCCCGCGTCGAACGTCCTCGAGACCGTCACCGTCGATCGTCGTCCCTGCCGAGATCGATCGTGGGCCCTACCGGGCTCGAACCGATGACATCCACGGTGTAAACGTGGCGCGGGGCATTTGTTCTTGCCGCTAGTTGCGCAGAACTGCCTGTTTTCTGGGGCGAGGAGCGCAACTGCGTGCGAGAGAAAGCAGTGGTGCGCAGCTCGTCACCAACACCACACCGACACGAGCGAGGGCTAGCTTTGTCATTCGGGCATAGTGGCCGATGACGATGGCGTGATCGCGCGGCAGACCGCCGCGCCGCGCGTCAGTCCGAATGCCGGCCACTGCGAGAAGCAGCACCGACGCTTCCTTCAGAAGCTCGAAGCCCTCCCGAACGCACGACTCGTCGTCTGTTGCGCGTTCTAGCTCGTCGAAATCGACCTCGTGAAGTGCGGGGAGTAGACGCGTATCGAAGTCGTCGAGCATGTCACCTTGCGACTTTCACGTCGACCTTGACCATGATGTTCTCGATCTCACCCCGCGCCTCTTCCGACAACGTGGTGCTCGCGAGAACCGCCTCGAAGTCGAAGTCTTCTAGTTCATCCGATCTGGAGAACTCGAGGGCGCCGAGGTGGTCGGTCAACAGTTCTGTCGCAACCGTGCGACCAAAGCCCACCTCCTGGAGCTGGATTAATCTCGGATCAGCGGTGCCGTACTCGACGAGCGTCGCAACATTGATGCCGGAAGCCTCACGCCCCAGTGCCATGACACTCACGTCGAAGAAGTTCTGCAGGTATCCGATAATACGGAAGCGCAGCCTACCCTCGATGTCGCGGAGGGTCCATTCAATAATGAGGTTGACGTGCTTGGGCGACTTTCGGTCGAAGGGCTCGCGCACCAGACTCTCCTGGCGGGAGTAGTCGCGGTAGGTTATCCACCCACGCTGACCTAATGGGCGTCTACTCAAACCCTATGGAGCTGCCCTTTACCCCCGAGGAACTGCAGAAACTCGCGATTCCAGGCGACCGCGAGGCGGGTTTGAGTACGCCCGTTTCGTACGAGGCCCAGGGTGTTTCGCGACGACTGGGCCCGAAGAAGGTTGCTGAGGCTGTCCGTCGATACGAGTCGGGCGAGAGCGCGCGAAGTATCGCCGCCCAGTTCGGCGTCTCGACGTCCGCGGTCTTGAACCTGCTACGCGACAACGCAATCGTCGTGAAGAAGCGGCTCGTCACTGATGCTGAAACGAAGCAGTTGGCAACGGAGTACGAAGCGGGTGACAGGGTACGCGAGCTTGAGCAACGTCATAGGCTCTCGCACGGCGCGGTGATGAGAGCGCTTCATCGAAGCGGGGTGACAATGCGAGCAAAGGCTCCGAGGTGCTCGGCCTAGTGTTCGCCGCGACCAGCCGTCTTGAGCCGCCAGCCCATCCGCGTACACCACGACGCACACGCGCGGGGTTGCCGAGCTATACAACGCGCCGTCGAGCGCCTGTCCGCAGGATTGAGTAGGTTCGCTACGTGGAAATGAAGCCTAACGGCATTGGGGACGCCGACTGTCGAACGACCCATCTTGAACACAGTGCGTTCCCGACGAGCATGTCGCTACCCGACGTGCTCGCTAAGTATTGGTCAGAGCTCAGGAAAATCCTTCCCGCGAACGAACTGCACGTTGTAGACCCCTACATTCTTGACTCGGGAGGTGCAGACGCCGCGACATATGCCGGTGATGTGACGTCGCTTCTGGGTCCAGCGCTGCGGCGAGTCAATCGAGTGGTGTTTGTCCACGACAAGCCTCGAGTAGGTATCCGTGAACTGCTCGAGAGCGACATCGCCCTCGTCGACGCGACCACAGAGGTGCACTTCCACCGAGGAACTGTCATGCACGCTCGATACGTAGTCGCCGATCGTTCGCGAGCGCTGCGGATGGAGTTCTCGTTCAACCGCATCGGGAGGTCGTTTGGAACCGTGTCACTGGTCGATGATGGCGAGGACCTCGCTGGCGTGCTCGAGGAACTTGAGCGGCTCTCTCCGGCAGCTTGAGTCGAGGGGCATCGAGAGCGCGTGACGTGAGATGAACCACAGCTGCGAACAGTCTGGATCTCCCGAGCCCGGGTTCTCGAGTTGGCGTAAGACGCGGCGGCAGCGCGTAAAAAGTCGCTTTCGGCGGGCCTTGCGGGCTACTCGACACCCATAATTCGTCTGGGGCCTAAATTCGTGCGGCGCTGAGCATGCGGCGAATGGGAGCCGGGAGAAGTGCCTCGCAATCGGTCTCGGAAACGAGCCGTGAAAAGTTCGCCCATACTTGATGACGGATGTCGGAATCCGTCACACCGTAAATCGCAGCGAGGGTCGCCTCGACGCCGGCCACCGATCCGGGCTGACGAGGCTCCAGTGCTCCTCGGTCACCCGATGGATGATCAGTTTCAGTTAGAATCCGATCGAGTGGGATTTTCGCAACATCATCGGCATACTTGACGCCAGCGGCGTTGACCGAGAACCAGCACCCGAGCTCTACTGCGCACGCGGTCTGCGCGGGTGTTCCGCGCCACCAATGCAGGACGGCGCCTCGCACAGGCATCTCCGCCAGGGCATCGAGCACGCGTCCGGGAGCGCCGCTGCTATGGATTGAGGTAATTCGAGGATGCTCTGAGAGCACTTGCAAAATGGCACCAAAGGTCTGCTCTTGCTGCGCCATCGGAACTTTCGACCGCCCGTCCAGCCCAACCTCACTCGCGAATGACGTCGCAAGGACGAGTGAGGTGAATCGCTCCGGGTCGAAGGTGTCTTGGGCTGAGACAACCCCCGGATGACAGCCCACGCCCCAAATCGTCACCGCGTCATGCCTTTTTCGCGTCGCGGCGAACTCGTCGAGTGATCGAGTCGCCACGAAGACCACCGCACCAAGCCGCTCGAGATCGCGAGCTGGAATTGTTGTCCTGACGTGCGCATGAAGATCGAGCGGTGGAAGCGATGGCGTCATCCGACCAAGCCCCGAAGCTCGTCGACGCCGAGCGTGCAGAGCGCAAGGGCGCCCTGCGCCGCATAGTCCTCCGGAAGTGACATCACCATTATGTCGCGCGGCCTCACACCTCGGTACACGAAGTCACGCATCGGCTCAACGATGGTCTTTCCGCGCACGAACTCATCGAAACGGCCCGTGGTGTCATCCACAAGATAAGTGGTCGTGTCGGGGACGCCTGACGCACCAAAAGCCGCACGTCGGACAAGGCAGCCAAAGCACACCCCACAAGAGGAACCAGCCGGCGCGCCGCTGTATCGACCATCGGTGTGGGAGCAGGAGTTCGTGGCGCTCAGATACGCGGAGGCATTATCGACGCCAATCGCCGCCGCGAGCCGCCGGAACATCTCGCCCTTCGTGATGGCCTCGAATGGATTCTCGAGCGAGCCGTGGCCGCCAGCGCTCGTGACAATTGCGCTGAGGTTGCGGAGGAACCGTGGATGAGTGGTGTGGGTCGAGAGGCTCCCTCGACGGTCGGGGCCGAGAGGAGGGTTCAGTGAGGCGAAGCCGTTCTCGGGGATCCAAAGCGTGGATTGGGCACGCTCCGCAACGGCAAGTCCGAGCGCAAGGAAAAGGAACGATCGCGACCGGGTCGACGATTCATTTCTGAAAGTGGTGCCGTCCAGCCGCGTGGCGCCGCGGCTCAAGTGGAACTGGTGGTGGATCTGCGGCTGATCCGGAACAAAACCCTCGATAGCTGACACCAGGTCGCGCTGAACCGGCGAGATCGCCGTGAAGCTGAAGTGTGAGACAAGCGCCTGCGAACTGCCTGCGCCTAGATCGAGTGCCGACATGAGGGCGCCAACTGCAGAATCTGCGCCGCCACTCAAAAGCACCGTGCGCCCGTGGCGCTGTCCCGCGATGGGTAGGGGCGGGAACGCCATTCCCGGGGCCTGGGCAAAGCTGAATGCCCATCGGTCACCTGTGAGGAAGCCCACCAGGGCAGAGAGCTCATCGGTACGTGCGGCCCAGACCTCCGGGCTGGCAACCTCGACGGTGATATCAAAATCACGTGCGTTCCAGGTTGATCCGCCCCGCTCACGGAGGATCGACCGATCGGACGCAAGCACGGCGAGGGCGATTCGAACCAGGTCAACATTGATCGGGTTGACTGCGCCGAGCTCAGAAAGGAAGGGTCCGGTCGACCCAGTGAAGGTCGTGCGGCCGCCCTTCGTCCAAAGGAACACCTCGTCGAACGCCCCGTCCGAGAGCGCGGCATCCGCGGAGCTCTCGGAGAGAGTCAGGAGTAGCCGGCTCATGCGTGGACTCCAAAGATCATGCCGATGTCGCGAATGCCGGTCTCAATCGCAGTCGCCATCTCTTGCTCTGTGGCGCCGGTGGAACTCAGATCGGCCTGGGCCGCATACACCGCCGCGACGTCACGAATCTGCTGTTCCGTACTCTGGCGCTCCGCACGGGAGGCACCCTTCTCAAAAAGCGTCGAGGAGATCTCAGTGAGGGCCGTCTCTGCAATGGTGGTTTCGATGGTCTTTCGCACCACCTCCTCGGGAGACGGTGCGCGATCCGCGGGCTGCTCAAGGATCCAGGCGACAACATCGGCCACGATGTCGCGCTCCTCGGCATCAGCAAGCGTGCTGTCAGCCTGGGCCTCAAACGCGGCCTCGACAATTTTGATGCCAATGGCAACCGGGTCGCCGAGAGCACGGAGCTCGTCGTAGTTGAGTCCGGCGCTCCGCAGGATGGCACGATCACCCGCAGAGTAGGCGAGGGCGAGCCGTCCCGCCCGACCGGCGGCACGAGAGATACGGCCAACAGATCGGGTTACCCCGCCAGATGAGCGACCCCCGCCACCAGCGGCGCCCCCAGCTCCACCACCCCCGCCGCCTGGGCCGTCTCCGCTTCCGCCACGAGAGCGGAAGAGGAGACGGACCGCGGGTCCGAGGTCGATAGTTGGCGCGGCACTACCCGGAGCACCCTGGGGATTTGCCGGGGCGCCATCAGGATTGTCGGCGGTTTGTTCGCCGTCGTCGCCGCCGAAGCTGCCGCCATCGAGCCAGGCCGCAATGTTGTCCCGAAGGTCCTTGGCATCCTTGCCGCCACTCCCGCCGAACGATCCGCTAGTTCCCACGGGTGTCCCATGCCTTCTCGACGACCGTGATGGAGTTGACCACGGGCTCAAGCTTTGCTCCGGACTTCCACGCTTCGAGGACCGGTCCGTACATGTCTGCGTCGAGCGGGCGCAACTTGAGGACCGTTGCCGCCTCAACGTCGACACCGCGCACTGATTTCAGCGCCGCAATAACATCTGCGGCTACCGCTGGCTGGGCGACAGCGATGCGGAGGAGGCTCTCTACCGAGAACTTCTGAATGGTGGGTTGGTCTCGCGTGCGCCGTCCGAGGAAGCTGACAAGCGTGCGCGCATCGGTCTCAGGCAGCGCCTGAAGGGACGCGTCCGTAATGCCGGAACGGTCAACTTTAAGCGAGGAGGTGAGTGAAGACGCGAGATCACGGAGGCGTTCCGGAAGTCCTGAGTCAATGACCTCAATCTTCGCAAACGAGGCGGCGAGATACAGATATCCGGAAATGGCCGCCGCATCGAGGGCTGGCGGGAGCCTCGCCCAGCGCCGCAACGTGTCGGTGAAGCCCTCGTCAGAGCTCGGTGGCGCTACGTCTTCCGCAGCGGCGACGGTGCGCTTCGCCTTCGATGCGGGCTTATCCTGCGTGGCGGTGGCGGGTGCGGCCTCCGGCTCGGCCTTCGTGCCAGGACCGTTGGCCACCAGGTCTAGGGCCTCGAGCTTGTCGCGAAGCTGATTTGTGGCCAACCAGTCGAGTACTTGCTCGAAGTCATCGGTCAGAATGCGTTCAAGCACCATCAGCTTGGCGACCGCGTCAGGTTTGAGATCGAAGCCCCGACGCCGCGCAATGCTTTGACGCACATTGAGGTCGTTCAGGAACCGCTTGATGCGGCGAGGATTGCCGTGGAACTTTTCATACAGAATTGGAGTGAGGCGTGCCGCGGTCACGAGATGATCAGCCAGCGCACTCCCCTCCGCGACCTCGACCGCGTCGAGTCCACCGCCCGAGATTCGCAGCTCATTGCATTGCGCCACCAACTTCTCGTAGTCGTCATCTTCGAGACCGGCCTTCCCCAACAGGAGGAAGAGGTACGCCTCGGTGTCGAAGCGGCTGAGAGCGGGAACGGGGATCGTGGTTTGAACGATCTTGTGGAGGTAGAGCTTGGCCGGCGACTCATCGTCTTTGTCGCCATCGGATGTGTGGAACTTCTGCTGAATTGCCTCAGCCACACGATCCTCGTCCGCGGCGATGACAAACGACATGCCCTTGGCAGAGAGGAAGAGACGAATCGCCTCGAGAGTCTCGACAACAGTGTCAGGGAGACAACGGTCCAGGTCGTCGACCAGAACCACCACGCGAGAGACGTGCTGAAGCGCAGGATCAGCGAGAAGTTCCTGGAACTGCTCGCGAAACTCAGTCATGCCCTTCTCGCCCTCGAGACTCTCGGGGTCGTCGTTGACCAAGCCGAAGACATCATCGAGTTGAGGCAGCTGCAGGGTGACGGCTGTGCGTGCAGCCATCTTTACGGCCTTGGTCCAGTTGACCTTGCGCACGAGCTTCTTGAACGTCTCGAGCCCGGCCTTGCCAACTGGGTCGCTTTCATTGAACTCGCCGTTCAGCGCGCCAAGCACCTCAGCAATGAGGCTCTCCTTCGGACCGACGGCGGGGTCGTAACGCCAGGGCTGGGTTGGCACGACCAACACCTTGCCGTCAAACCCTTGTGAGCGCGCGTCGATCTCCGCCACGACGAGCTCCAACACGCTCGTCTTGCCGCTCCCCCAAGCTCCGGACAACCCGATCGCGATCGGATCGAGATCGTCGTCGAAGATCGCGTCGGCGACTGTCTCCGCGACGGCGCGAAAGGCGAGCAGGTCCTTCTCGGCCGGTTCATCCGACCAGAGCGGGAATGCGTTCGGGTTTTGTGATGTGTTCATGGTCCCCATGTGCCCCTGAGTATGACAGCGGTAGCGAAAACGTCAAGCATGCGCAGAACTCCCGACTGCGGGTTCTTTCGGGAGACGGTTCGGTCGTTGAGATTCACGGCATTGCTCGTGCTTTTTGGCGACTGGGCCGCTTCGCAACCGGAGTTATGCCGCGACGCGCCTTGAGGAGGTTCTCGTCCTTCGTGTTGTCCTTCACAGCGAGCCTGCTCAGGATGCGCTGCTGCGCCTCCGGCGTCCAGAACACCTCAAGCCGTTCTCGGGCCCGAGTGATGGCGGTGTAGAAGATGCTGTGCGAGACATTCACTTCGTTGACATCGGTAATCACGACCTTCACCGAATCGAACTCAAGGCCCTGCGCCTTGTGGAACGAGACGGCGTAGGCGATCTGGAACGGGACGATCGTAGTGACGGTGTCGTCGTCGTCGTCCGGATCGGCCATATCAAAGACGTCGAACCGAACGGTCGAGCCCTCCACCCAGAGCAGATCAGTCCCCAAGACGTCGGCAGCGGTGACGTCACGAGCGAGCTCGATGTCGAACGTGATGCGCCCCAGCACCTGCTCGATCGCCATGATCTTGCCCTTCAGGTTGTTGAAGATCACGCCCCGGAACCGGTTGGTGTCATTGAACAGGACCGGGTCCCCCACCTTGTACGTGGTACCTCGCCGGGTGAATACAGGATTCGGATTGCTCGCCTGCAGGAACCGATTGACGTTGTTGATGCCGTAGAGGCCGTCGTAGTTCAGACAGAGGACGATCTCATCGTCGCGTTGCGGCCTGAACAGCGAGTCCCCGAGCACCGTCGAGTAACCGTTCTTCGAGAGCGACTCCTCGATGCGGTCGTCGAGGTTCCGCACACGGTCCCACAGGGTGAGCAGCGCCGGATCGTTCGTGCGGTATGGCTTCGTGAGCTCGAAGACCGACGTGGCGGGAAGATACGAGCGAATCGTGTTGAACCAGTTCCCAAACTCGATTGACTCGATCTGGTAGACATCACCCACCAGGACGAGCAGATCGAACGAGGAGTTCTCGAGCACCTTCAGCAGGCTGGCGTTGCTCACCGTGCTGCACTCATCGATGACGAGCACGTCGTACTTGCCGGAGGTCGCCCAGCCGCTCAGGTGACTGGTGATCGTGCTGAACTCAGCGTTGGGAGCGTTGACCCGGCGGCGGAGGTTATCGACGGCGGGGTTGGTGTGCGCGAGGAAGAGCTTGCGCTCGGCGCCGAAGTAATTGGCGATGTGATCAACCATCGTGGACTTACCTGTGCCGGCGGCGCCGTAGACGAGTGCGACCTTCGAGTGAACGAACAGACCCCTGAGCGCGTCGGCTTTGAGGTCATCGTCGATGGCCTTGGGGTTCGCATCGATCCACGTCTGGACATCTCCGGAATGCGTGGCGACTCCCGACGCAGCGACCGCTTGGAGCTTGTTGATGATCGTGACGGTGTCATCCTCGTACCCGCGGATAAAGACGTGCCCGTTGGCATGAATGATCTTGCGTGGGGCGTGCGCCGCTGTCGGCGGCAGCAGGGCGTTGTGATTCGCGATGAGCTTGTCGACATCACCGAACCCGTCGAGTTCCGCGTCCGGCGTGTAGATGATCCCGTTCTGCTCGACGTTGCTGCGCACGCGCCTCGCGAGGAGCTCATGTCGGCGGGTCGACGCATCGAGGCTCTCGGCGAGGTCGGAGAAGTGGGGATTGTGCCGCCTCGGGGATGAGCAGAACGGCATCGTGTCGAACGGCCGACACGAATGTGAAACGTGGAGGTTCGACAGCGGGCCGCAGCTCGCCGAGTCGTACTGCGCCTTGATGACCTGGTTGTTCATGCGGAGCAGGAGGTAGCGCAGCAGATTACTGCCCGGCCGCTTCGCACGGATCAGGTCGCGGACCTCATCCAACATGGCGAAGATCAGTGGCGCGCGCTGGGTGTTCGAAAGCACCCAGGTCCGGACGCGCGCGTAACTCGCATCCTCCATATCCACGAGGTCAAGGAGGTTCGACCGCGTGGTGGTTAGGTACTGCATCAGGTTCCTGTACTCGACCAGGCCTCGGCTCACCTTGCCATTGGCCTGGCCGAGGAGATCCGCGAAGTTGTTGAACTCACAACCGCGGATCGCCACCTCCCAGGAGCGAACAAGAGTGACCGGCATCGTCTGCCCGAGCACGTCGATCGAGCTCTCTACCAGCTCGACGCTGGCGGCGTACTTGTCAGTCACGTCGATGTCTGTGAAACCGATGACCCGATCGAACTTGCTGGTCTTGTTGTGAGCAAGTGAGAACGTGACCTCGTAGTAGATGCGGCCCGCCACGAAGAACGGCCGCGAGCTGTGGATGTAGTAGACGCCCTCGCTCGTCTGGCCGGTAGGGGTCGCACGCAGCGCGACCATGCGCGCCGCGATCTTCCCGTAGTAGTCGCGAAGAGAAGGATCGAGATCGATCGGAAACTTGGCAAGGTTCCCGAGGATCGCGAGCCCGAACCGCGACTGAGTCAAGTCCCTCGTGCGCATCAGGTACTCGTAATACTTGAGCATCAGCCGCTCGGAGGGATCACCATCGAGCGTGTAGTGGGACGCGCTCGCCTGGAGCAAATTGTGAAATCGGCTCAGGAGATTCAGGTTCGCGTCGGCCCGGACGACGGCGAGCGCCGGACCTACCTGGTTGTAGTCGAATTGGAGCGAGCCATCGTTGAGATGCGCCCGCACGATGAGCCCTTCGATCAGATTGCGCAGCTGTGCCAGCACGTTCTGAGAGAGGAGGTCGCGCTGCGCCCTCAACGTCTCGATGTTGCGAACGATCGCCCCATCCGCGCTTCGGATCTGTTCGTCAATGGTGGTCACGATTCGTCCTTGCTGGGCCCAGAGCCTTCTCTCCGAACTGCGCGATTCTCCAGGGTTCGGGTCGTTGTCGCGTTAGATAGCTCCTGCTCAACCTCACGCCAGTCGGGCACGTGCGCAGTCATCATCGCCTTGAAGAACTTGCCGTGATCGCGGTACCGAAGATGCAGCAGCTCGTGCACGATCACGTAGTCCTGGAACCCGTCGTTCATCGCAGCAAGGTCCGTGGCGAACTTGACGACGCCATTCGGGGCGCACGAGCCCCACTTACCCGGTAGTCGCTCGATGACAACCTTCTCCGGGTTCACCTTAAGTCGCAGCGCCCATGCCAGCGCTCGACGTTGCAGCTGCTGCTCTGGATAGAGCGACGACCGGCTCACGACTGGTCACCCTGCTCGAGGACCTGCATGACCTGCTCGATGGCCGCGGCGCGCTCAGCCGCGCCAAGGGCGAGCAGCGGCTTGTAGAGGCTGGCGCGAAGCCGACGACGCTCGTCCGGGTTGTCGCGCCACGAATCGTACTTTTCGACCACCGATTCGATCTCGCGGGCGGCGACGATCGCGTCCAGTAGTTCGGGCTTCGCAGCGGTCTGACGACTGAGCACCCAGAACACGGCAAAGCCTGTATCGCTCAGCCCGCTGTCTTCGGCCTGCTTCTTGATCGCGGCCTTCTCATGCGCGAGCGCATCGAGCTCGTCCATGGCCGCCATCCCGGTGATCTTGCGATCCTCGAGATCCTGCAGGACGCGGTCCGCCCGATCCCTTAGCTTCTGAAGCACCGGCGCCGTCGCGGGGTTGTCGTTCATCTCGTTGCGAAGGCCGCGAAGGAGGTTATAGACCTTCCCTTCGTCCGGTCCGGACTCATCGCGCAGAGCTTCCAGCGTCTCGACATCGAAGTTGATGACGCGCGAGAAGCGACCCAGCTCCTCCTGGGTCGCCGAGTCGGCGACAAGGCGCTTGGTCTTGTGCTCGAGATCCGCCAAGAAGCCAGACGTCTGCGAGTATGCCGCCCGCACGGCCGCATAGAGCTGGCTCAACCGCTTGTATGTCACGATGTGATCGCTGAGCTCGGCGGACGGGGACAGGATCTCCCACAAGGCCTCGACGTTCTTGTAGTCCTCGAAGAATTTCTTGCGGTCGTCGGGCGCCAGGAATCGGCCGTAGACGACGCTCTCCAGCTGTGCGTCCGGCGTCAGGTTGCCATCCACCTCGAGATAGTCGCCGGCCGCGCTCGCGATCTTGCTCTGCAGATCGTCCATCAGCACGTCCAGATCCTGAAGCGCATCGCCGACGGTTGCGGAGTCGAAGCTCAGCGCCTTGGTCAGCTCGCGCAAGATGCCTACAAAATCGACCACAAGGCCGACACGCTTGCTGACGTTCTCAGTGTCGATGTAGGGACGGTTTACACGTGCCAGGGACTGCAGGAGCACATGGTTGCGCATGGGCTTGTCGAGGTACATCGCGTAGAGCAGCGGTGCGTCGTACCCCGTCAGCAGCTTGTCGGTGACGATCAGGATCTTCGGCTGCTGGTCTGACTTCTTGAAGAGGCGGCGAACGTCCTTCTCACGGTCGTCCGTGAGCTGCAGCTCCGCCACGTCGGGGCGATCGACGATGTCGTTGGGGTTCTTGCTGTAGACGACCTCGGACCATTCAGCTGGCAAGTGCTTGTCCAGTGCGCGCTTGTACTTTGCACACGTCTCGCGGTCGACCGCTACGACAAACGCCTTGTAACCGAGCGGGTCGACGTTTTCCTTGAAATGAGCAGCGACGAACTCGGCGACCTGCTCGACGCGGTCCGTCGCACCGAGGAACGTGCGCAGCCCGACCGCCCGGTCAAGTACGCTGTTCAGCTCGTCGATGTCGGTGACATCCTCCTGCTCAGCGATGGCGAAGAACTGTTCGTCCAGATCCTCCGTGGGCATCGTCATTGTCGATGGCGCCATCATGTACTTGATCGGTAGCGTCGTGCCGTCGTCGATCGACTCGATGATCGAATACTTATCCAGGTATCCATCGTCGTCCTGCGCGCCGAAGATCTTGAACGACCCTGAGCCATCGCGGGTGTCGCCGACAGGCGTGCCGGTGAAGCCAATAATCGTAGCCTTCGGGACGGCCGCCATCAGGTAAGAGCCGAGGTCGGCCGCGACCGACCGGTGCGCCTCGTCGATGAAGACGTAGATGTTCTCCCGATCGGAGCTATTCGCGCGGATCTCTTCGAACTTGTGGATCATTGAGATGACGAGGCCGCGGAAGTCGGAGTCGAAGATGTCCTGCAGGTCGTCCTTGCTGTCAGCACGGCGAACAGCCATGTCGTTCGCCTGCATCTCGCCAAGCAGGCGCTCGACCCACTCCTTGAGCTGCCCCTCCAGTTCCGTACGATCGACGACGACGATTACGGTGGCGTTCGCGAAGCGCGTCTTCTCTTCGAGAATCTGCCGCGCCGCGGTCAGCAGCGTGAACGTTTTGCCGGATCCCTGCGTGTGCCAGATCAGACCGCGATTCTTTGCAGGGTCTGCACAGCGCTCGACGATCTTGTCGACCGCGACGCGCTGGTGCTCCCGGAGAACCGACTTCCTGGTCTCGCCGTCCTCGATGTAGAAAAGAATCCAGTCGCGCAGGGTGCGGAGGAACTCACTGGGCTCGAAGAACGCCTGGACTGCTGCTCGGTAGCTCTCGTCCTCGGTGTACTTCCATTTGAAGATGGAGCGCCGCGTGACATTCCATGTCACGCCGTACCAGTACCCGAGAAGGTGCGTGGTGTTGTGGAGCTGGGTCTGCGCCAACAGTTCCGGCGTCTCGACTTCGTACCGCCGGATCTGTTTGATGGCCCGCTCGAGCGCGTCGCCGTCCTTTGGGTTCTTGTGCTCAACAATCGCGACCGGGAGCCCGTTGACCAGGAACATGACGTCTGCGCGATTGCCCTTGCGCGCGACCGGCTCGATCTTCCATTCCCAGGATACCTGTAGGGCATTGTTCGCCGGGCTCTCGAAGTCGACGACCTGAACGGGGCGGTCACGGCGCTCGTTCTCGTCGTGCCACATGTGCTCACCGCGGATCCAGCGCAGCACCTCCCAGTTGCCCTCGATAGTTGCCGGGAGGGCCTCAATGGTCTCGATGACCGAGCGCGCCTGACTCTCCGAGAGCCACGGGTTAAACTCCAGCAGCTTCTGTTCCAGAACATCGTCGAACAGCATGTTCGCGCGGCCGTGGCGAAGCGCCTCAGCTTCGTCGGGATCGACGATGTCCCAGCCGATCTCGCCGGCATGGCCGACCATCGGAAACTGGACGGTGTACGCCTCGTTGATCTTGAGCGTGCTCATGCGGGTACCTCTCGTCTCTCGAAATTGTCGCTTGGTGCGGTGACGGGCTCGAACGCGCCGGTCATGGTGTTGAAGAGCAAGGACTGGAAGAGTTCCGTCGCGAGCAGTTCCAGGCCGCGGCGTGAGGCCTCCACGGCGTCGATTGCGGAAAGCAGATCAACGATCTCGCGCTGCTCGGCTAGTTCTTCTGGGTAGGCGATGAGCAGGGCGCGAACGATGTCGAGATTCAGGTTCTGCTGCTGCCCTCCATGCGCTTTTCCGCGAATGTCGTCGTAGCGCCATTCGAGGAAGTAGCGCAGATAGTCGGTATCGACACGGTCTTCAATCGGCTGTATCGCCGCACACGCCTGATTACAAGTCGCTTCGATCCCGAGTTTCGCGACCTTGCCACGCGTGACCCCCTGGCCGTACATCGCCATCAGAAGCGTGCCCGCTGGGTACAGGCGAACCGAGGTATCGGCGAGGGCTTTAGCGGTGATGCACTCGGACGTCGAGGTGATGGTGGAGTAGTCGACTTCGGCCGTCTTTACCCACGGAACATCGCCGCTGGCCCAGTAGGTCTCGTTGCTTCGAGACGGAGTTGCCCCTGTACTCACCGAGTGATGCGCTCCGAGTTCTTCGACGTTCCAGGCCTCCGGCAGTGGGCCGATATCGCTCTCACGAGAGGCGGCCCCACAACGACCCGACCTGAACGCCTGCTCCATCACCGCCCCCTTCAGCTCCCGAACCGAGCGAGCAATTTGTCTATGTAGCTCGATTGAGTCGTGCGCATGACGCAGAGCATCGACGACTGCTTCTTGCTCAGGCTTGCTCGGGTGGGGAACACTCAGCGCAGCCAAGCGGCTAGACGAGAGGTTCGGAATCGTGGTGCGATTGCCAGCTCCCTGGAAGAGTCCGAGCTGAGTAAAGGCAGCCTGCAGGAAGTAGACGTAGAACCGCGGGATCACATCGTCCCGTTTCGGCCGAAGTCGATGGAGGTGATTTTGGAACGTTACGTTCTCCATGCCGCCGTCCCAGACGGCGGCCCGTCCGATGTCGCCTCCTTCGCAGACCAGCATGTCCCCGGGCTTCAGGTACTTGGCCTCGAGGTCCGAGGAAGTCACTGTCATCTCGTCGACCTTAGAGAGGTCGATGCGGTCCCAAAGCACGTTTGAGGTGCGCAGGAATCGAGTCTTCACCTCTCCTGCTCGAGCCGCCGCCGTCATGGTCTTGCCCGCATCAATCGTAAAGAGCGACCCAAGCGGCAGCCACTCCCACTCGTCGTAGCTCACGATCGGGCCAGCATCTGTGCGAGGGCCTGGTCGGCCTCAAGAGCGAGCTGTCGTTGCGTCGCAATGTCAGCGAGGATGTCACCGATCTCGCGGTGGACGCGGTCATCGACCTGCTTGACCCACAGCGTCGGCATGAGGTTGTAGTCGGCCGCCACGATGTTTGACTTGTCCACGACGGTCATCTCGCCTTCGACGTCCTCACCACCGAGGTAGGTCGTTACCGCCCCGGCGATGTCGCCATCGGACATGTGATTCTTGGGTTTGCCTTTCACGAATCGCTTACTCGCGTTGAGAAGCAGCACCTTGTCCTTGCGCGCGGCCGGCTTGCGCCGTGAAAGCAGAACGATAACTCCAGCCGCGGTCGTGTTGTAGAAGAGGTTCTCGGGAAGCAGAATGACGCCCTCGATCAAATCGCGGTCAACGAACCATTTCCGGATGTTGCGTTCTTTGTCTTCGTTCTTCGAACCTGATCCGCGGGATACGGCGCCGGGGTCGAGCACGACGGCAGCTCGTGCCCCATCGTTCATAACCCCGAGCGTGTGCTGAAGCCACGGCCAGTCGCCCTTGCCTGATGTCACCCCGCCGGCTTTGCTGAACCGCTCGAATGGATCATCGGTCAAGACATCAGGCGAGAGCGGCTGGTTCCACATCGGGTTTGCGACGACGATGTCGAACCGCTGAAGGGCTCCCCCTTTGTCACGAAACTTTGGGTTGAGGATAGTGTCGCCTCGACGTAGATCCACATCCATGTCGTGGATGATCGTGTTCATGCGGGAAACGGCGTAGCTCTCCGCCTGGAGCTCCTGGCCGAACATCTTGAGCGGGACCTTGCCGGTCGGGTCCAGTTCGCGGGCGACCAGCTGCTGCTTGATCAGCAGACCGCCCGAGCCGCTCGCGTAGTCGTGAACCGTCTCACCCGGCCGCGGGCGAAGAATCCGCGCCATCAAGAACCCCACTTCAGTCGGGGTGAAGAACTCGCCCGCGGACTGCCCCGACCCCTCGGCGAACTTTCGGAGCAGGAACTCGTAGGCACGACCGAGGAAGTCGGGCTGGACGTCGGCCAGCCCAAGCCGGTAGCGGGGATCGGAGAACTGCTCTACAACACCACGGAGCTTCGCCGGGTTGATGTCGCGCTCTCCGTTGCGCTCCGCCGCAAAGTCGACGACGTCGATCACTCCGGACAGCGACGGGTTGAAACGGACTACCGCCCGAACGGCTTTGGTCAGGTGCTCGCCGACATCCTTCGGGGTGGTGGGACGCCCACGATCATCGAGCGGCCAGTCGTACGGGATGCGCTGCGAGATGGCACTCCACCGCGCCTCGGGCGGCAGGTGAAAGCGCAATAGCGAGTGATCGCCCTCCGCGATCTCCAGAGCCACGTCCCGGTCACCATACTCATCAGCGAGGCGATCGATCTCGTCATCGAAAACATCGGACAGGCGCTTCAGGAAGAGCAGCGGCAGCAGGTAGTCCTTGAACTTCGACGCGTCCTTCTCTCCTCGGATGGAGCACGCGGCGTCCCACAGCATCTGTTCCATGGACTTGGTGCTCGGAGTAGCCGAGCTCCGCCGTCCTCTAACCCGTGTCACCGGAACGCTCGTGGACTCGCCGACGGAGTCCACCTCGACGCCAGCCTCCGCAGCAAGAGCGGTGATGCTAGCCATCGCGGCGCGCTGGGGCTTGGACGCCCCGCCCTCCCACCGATTCACGGTGGCGAAGGACACGCCGAGCCGCTCCGCCAGCTGAACCTGCGTGAGGTCCATGCTCGAACGGATTGCACGGAGCGTCTGCGGGATGCTGTCCTGAACTGTCATGTTTGCTATGTTTGCAATATTGCAGCACTCTTGTCAAGTGTGAGCATGAGGTCTCACTATCCGGCTCGTGCGCCCCGTTCTCCGAGCTGTTATCTCAGGGCGCGGGCGGCATCCAACAACTTGAGCGTGGCGAGGACCGCGTTGTCTCGATACTCGCTTAGAGCGTGCGACCTCGCGCACCGTAGTCACCACGTCGTTCGCGCCAATCACCGCGATGGGACCCGCTCCGACAATCTGGTGTGACCACCACTCACGAGTTGCCGTCTCGCTCCCGCCGCCCACGAGCCGGGCAACGTACAGTCGCAGCTCGACCTGCTCGGGCGTGAAACCGAAGCGCTCCGCGGTACCGGCGATGACCCTGTCACGGATGTGCACATCGTTGATCAGTGCGTACACAGCATCCATCCGTGGGTCAGTACTTTTAGTCGAAAAGGCGCTTCTGGCGCTCGTCTTCATGGCGTACCTGCAAGCGTTCAACGACGGCAACAAACGCACCGGCCGCGTCCTGGCCAACGCGCTACTGCACGCGCGAAGTTCGCTCCCGCTGTCGCTTCGGACCGTCGGCGAGGACGACTACCGCCATGCCATCGTCGCGTTCTAAGAGCTCGGGGTGCTTGGCATCGCGAAGCACATCCTTCTCGAGCAAGCGCGCTTCGCCGCTGGCAACTATGCCGGATAGCCCGCGATGGGCATCACCGGGAAAGGGGTAGGCGCACCACGAACGAGCTGCAGCGCGGTGATGCCACCGCTGCTCAAGGCGCCTCTCTTCGCTCGTCTAATCTCATCACGAAGCAAGGAATCGAGAGGGATCTCGAACAAAAGAGGCGCCCCTGATCAATAGCGTCCACATGCGACAGGACCAAATTCCTGAGCTGGCCCAGCGATTCCATCCACCGACGAGTGCCTAAGGTGAGCGACTCATCGGCGCATCCATTGCCCTTGCGCCCCGAGCCACCAGGCAGTCAGCCTCGACGTCCGCTGCCCACACTTCAAAACGAGATGTCGACCGCGTGGCCTACTTTGGTTCTATGCAAGAGAAGAAGTCCGCCCTGGAGCAACACATCGCAGTGTTCGGCGAAAGCGGCAGCGGCAAGACCGTGCTGGTGTCCTCGTTCTACGGCGCGGCACAGGAGGCATCGTTCCTGAAGCAGAGCCTGTACCGCGTCGTTGCGGACGACATCGGGCAGGGGTAGCGCCTGAACCGCAACTACCTCGGCATGCGGGACGAGGGGATGACGCCGGATGTGACGCGCTTCGCCGGGACGTCGTATGCCTTCTCGATCAAGCTGAAAGACCCTCCCAACCCAAAGGCGGCGAAGGCGCAGCCGTTCCACGCCTTGCGGCTCGTCTGGCACGACTACCCGGGTGATTGGTTCGAGCAGGGCGTCAGCGGCGAGGAAGAAGCACAGCGCCGGGTCGACACGTTTCGCTCGCTCCTCGGTTCCGACGTGGCACTGCTGCTCGTCGACGGTCAGCGCTTGCTGGATCACGCGGGCGAAGGAGAGAGGTATCTCAAGTCGCTGTTCAGCAATTTCTCCAACGGCCTGATCTCCCTCAAGGACGACCTCCTTGAAGACGGCGCGCCGCTCGTGCTGTTCCCACGAATGTGGATCATGGCCCTTTCCAAGGCCGACCTGCTCCCCGACGTGGATGCCTTCAAGTTCCGCGACCTTCTCGACCTCAAAGCTGCGGACGACGTGAACGAACTGCGCAAGGTGCTGGCCGGGTTCGTGCAGGATCCGAAAGCAATGTCGGTTGCAGAAGACATATTGGTCCTCTCATCCGCGAAGTTCGAGCCGGGCAAGATCGAAGTGTCAACTCGAGTGGGCCTTGATCTCGTGTTGCCAGTGGCTGCGATTCTTCCTCTGGAGCGTCACGCCGAGTGGGCGAAGCTCCAGCAACTGCCCGCGAAGGTTACCGAGAGCATCGTGGGCGGCGGCGCCAAGCTCTTGGCCGCTGCGCTCATCGGCAAGACCAAACCCGGATCCGACGCTCGGAACCACGCGATCACGGTCGGGAACCCAGACTGCAGTTAGCGGGTGCGGGGGTTCGGGCATTGGACATGCAAAGCTCCTGGCTCAATTTATTGCCCTGTCGAGCTTGACAGGCTGGGACGAACACCAGAGCAATGTGAGAAAAGCTTAGAGGTAGCGACCGTCGCGCTGAAGAGTTTGTCTGGGTGTGGCCGCATAGCTCATGTCCAATATGCCTGAGCGTCAGGAGAATTACTCCCTGTCCGTAGGCGCACTGATCGCGGGCGTAAGGACGCCCCTACGTGCGATCAACTGCCAACGCAGGGTCGGCCTGTGCGGGAGGCAGACACGTGAATGTGAGCAGCCCTTCAAGGGTCTCCGCAAGGCTTTGACGGTGGCATCTGAACGCGATGCTCTGGACAAGTCTCAATACCAATACAAGACGGGCCGCCTGCATTCACCCACGACCATGGGTTGCGTCTGGTGGTAGCAGCCGAATGTGGAAATCTCTCAACTGCACCAACCGATCTGGTCTGAGCGCTTGTGCTCGGTAGAGCCGTCGCTGGTGGTCAGCCCAGGAAGCAAGTTTCGCCTCAGCGCCTCCCGCATCTCGGCGTGGTAGCCGGGCACGCGCCGGGTCCTGTCCGACGAAGTCTTTCCAGGCCGTCCAGGTTGTGGCCCATTGGTCATCGACGGGACTGCGGCGGAAGCCGGGGATGGAAGCCAGGCGGTAACGCGCGTACTCGACGCCGGAGGGGCCCCAAGCATCGTCCGCGCCTTCTCGTGCGAACTTCTTTCGCTCAGAACGGACCCAGTCAGCGAGCCGGGTCTCGTCTGTTCTCGGTTGATCGCGCGGCTTGTCTCGTGGCCAGCGACCATGGGCAGCCGTGAAGCGTTCCAGCTCGCGAATGCGCATAGCCCAACGACGTTCTCGGGTGTCGGCGTCAGCATCCGGTGTCGCCTCGTAGCTCGCGTCGGCAAGAAAGTAGTGCCAGGAAGCAGTGTCTCCGCGGTCTAGGAGTGCGCGCGCGACTTCCTCGTGCTCTCGCGGAAGGTTCTCCCCCGCTCCGAGGCTTTCCATCGCATCCGTCTCCGGGCGGACACGGCGTCCTGGCCCGGATGGTCCATGCGCGGCAGGCACGTCAGATCAGTGCAACGCGCGCTTGCTTGCTTGTAAGCACGGGAGGTTTCCGACGGTCAGCCGCAATACCGTCTTGTTGCTGCGCAAGGCGTAGAGACAGCTAGGGAGGTCCACTCAGTGCGATCGGGCGAGTCAGGACTGGCCGAAGACGAGTGGCCTTTCACATTGATGGACGACGCCCGAGGCGACTTCATGGTCACGACTCGTGAAGCGTTCTTCGCCATCTATCTCGGTGCGGGTCTTGCGATGCGCACTGCTCGTCTCGATGAGGCCGATCAGGACGGAGACGACGAACTACTTCTGATTCTGGAGCTTGACGAGTGCACGCTCGGGCGACCTCTGCGTCTGCTGGTCGACCGAGGAATGACTGCTCCACCCGTGCGCTGGCTGACTACGCCCGTTCAGCAGATCCACCGCATCCGCGGCACGGACAAGTGAAGGTACATGAAAGGAACAGAGATGAACCAAGACGCGAACTGGTGGGACTCCGTACTGCCGCCCATGATGGGGCAACAGGTCGAGCCAACCGCCGAGAAGTGGACTGAGCAACGCGTTCAGGACGGGCGTACCCACGAGTCCTGGAACCAGGCGACCGAGGACACTCGACAGCAGGTGAAGAACCTCGTGGCCGAGGTGTTCTACGCCCATGGTCTGGTCATGGCCGACCTGTTCGCCAGCACTGATCAGCGTTCCTGACCAGGAGGCGGCCGTCAGGGGTCGAGGGGACTCATGGCGGCCGTCCAGTCGAAGTGCACGGATGCTTCAGCGAACGCCGCGAAGACATCCGCTCCGTCTGCGTTCGCGGCCTCCCCGTAGATGCGATAGCCCTGCCCATCGCTCGGGCCGTAGTACTGGGCGGTCTCGAGGGTGAGTCGAGTCTCAGGCAGGGTACGGGGTGTGGCCTTGAAGCGTCCGCCTCGGTTTCGTGGCTGCTGGTTGGTTGTCATGCGTCCTACGTGTGCGGCGGCCTTCTTGCCGTCGCGTCTGTCAACGTTCGACCTGCTGCATCTCCTCTCCGAGGACCGTCTGGACGGTGAGCGGAATTCCGCGGTCAGTCTTCCCCGGGCGCAGCTTGATGTTCCAGCTGGTGACGTTGATGCCCGGGTACCAGTACCCCTCGCTTCCCAGCTGCCCGAGGGTTCCCCTCGCGGTCGAACCGTGGGGGAAGGTGTCGCGGAAGGTGGACTTAAGGACTTCGAATGCGGCGTTGTGGTCGATGTAGACCAGGTCGTTCGGGCCACCCTTCCGACGGTAGGTGAGGATGCCGATGCGGATGCCGAGGGGGCGGAGCTTGCCGTTGGCGTCTGCGCTCCATCCGAGGGCCCGGTTGGCGGCGTCGGACCCGTCCGGCAGAGGCTTGTCGCCGGGGGTGTTTTCGAGTTCGAGGTGGGCCTTGCCCTGGCGGATGACGGAGATGATGCTCTCGAGCGCGATGGCTCCGGGGCTCTGTTCGGCCATCTCTGCCAGCGACTGGGTGCCGACGCTGATGACACCATCGACGAAGCTGCCCGGGGCGCCCGGGGCCAGGAGCTCCAGCATGCGGGTGTGTCCGACTCGTTCGGCGAGCTGGCGAAGCGGCACGAGGCCCAGGAGCAGGTCCGCGGTCATCTCCACGTGACGCTCGGGTGACTTGTCCCCGAGCTTGAGCGTGGCCGTTCGACGCCGTACGACTGCCTTCGCCTCCGTTCGCGCTACTTCGAGCTCCGCGACGAGTCCGGCCCATCCGAGCTTCGACGCGCGCTGCTGCATCATCTGCACAGCTGCCACGAGGAGGCGGGGTGCAGCCAGGCTCTTGTCTCGGAACTCGTCCATCGCATCGACGGCGGGCGAGTTGAGGCTGCCGACGTCGAAGTTGAGAACGAGCGTCCGGTCACGCACGGACGAAACCGTGGCCGCGTTCTCCGCCGTGACGATGAGCAGCGCCTGAGGGGTAAAGGTCTGCTGCGCCTTAAGGTCGTAGCTCGAACGGCGCTTGGCGGTCTGGTTGTGGACGTTCCGGATGATGTCGCCCACGGCGGCCTGCTGCCGGGTGCTGTCCTGCGAACTGGCAGAGGGGGCGAGGTCATCGAGCACCCAGATGGGCGCGTGCGAAAGAGCGAGCTCGGTCGCGGTCGGCGTGTCGGTGAGGTTGCCAGGGAGGTGCTTCCCAGTCCACGTCTTGCGTGCCTGGTGGAAGCCCATGATGTGAGATGCCGTCCAGCTCTTTCCCGTGCCGGATGGCCCCTGGGCGTAGAGGACCACCGTGGTGGGGAGGGGGTTCGAGGAGCGGAGCCCGGCGGCGAGGACCGTGCCGGCGATGCCTCGGTCCTTCCAAGGCGCGAGGTCGATGTAGTGCTCGATGAGTGAGTCCATGTCTTCGCGAACGCGGGCCGTCCAGGTGTCACTGAAGGGGGCGCTGTCGGCCTCGGGCAGGGTGAAGGAGCCGGCGCCGTGGAGGCGCTCCTCGGTGACGCCTGAGAGGACTCGGGCGGCGTCTGCGGGCCGGTGCGTGATGACGGTGAGGCCGGAGATGTAGGCGCAGACGTCCGTGCCGGGCGTGGGGACCCAGCCCATGGCGGTCCATCGCGTCGCTTGGGTGCAGCTCGCGGCATCGTTGGCCTTGACGGCAGAGAGCCACTCCCGTCCATGCTTGACGGGCGGCCACTCGGGGTGCTGCAAGAGGCCTAGCGCCCGGGAGAAGGAGGCGTGACCGTCTGCATGCCATCGGTTCGGCGGGTAGTTCAGCACCTTCAGCGGCCCAGTCACGTACTCGACGCGGGGGCTTCCGTCGGCAGAGAGCCAAGAGACTTCGATGGTCACGCGGCTGTTGTCGCCGACCTCGTTAGCCGGGTCCAGGATTCCCGTCTCGCGCTCGAGAGAGGTCGGGGCGCGGTAGGTCTCCGTTTTGACCACCCTGCCGCCGATGCGGGTCTCCGTCTCCCATCGACGCGCTCCGGGCCGACCGTACGCGTCGGTGGGGTCCTCGACGAGGACCTCGACGCTGTAGCCGTCGTCGGCGACCATGCGGGTGCCGACGGTCATCGCGGTCCGGGGACGCATCGGCTGAGGAGGGAAAGCGTCCGTGGCGTCGTTGCGAAGCTGTGTCCATCCCACCGTCATGAGGTCGTCCAGAACGGTGTGGTCTGTGACTCCTGCGCCCGGCCCGGCGTTCAGGTTCTCGGGGTTCATGCCGGCCGCGCTGATGGTGCCCCGGAGCGTGTTTCGCGCGTGCCAGGTCGCCCAGTCGTCACCGCGGTCGCTCTCCAGTCCGATGATGACGGGTCGGGAGGCCTCCGCGAATCGGTCCCAGGTGTACGTCTGCGACAGGTTCGTCCCTGCGGGGACCGTCAGCACGAGAACGAGGTCCTCTCGAGGCACGTGCTTTGTGATGAGGTCGCGCAGGCGGTCTCGAGCAGCGTGGACGGTCTCATCGGCCGTGACTTCGAGCTCGTGGCGGTCGACACCGGCGTGAACGAGCTGGGCGGTCAGGACGGCGTCGCTGGTCAGAATGCCGGAGACGACGAGGATGGGCGTTCCAATGAAGGCGTGCTCCGGGAGCGCAGGGTGGCAGTCGAGGTCGACGGCATTCCCGGCGAGGAACAGGGGCGGCATCTCGTAGCGCGCAGCATCCGTCAGTCCGAACAGACACGACGGCATCGGTGGGCGGCCGTCCCGTGCGGCGTCAGCGACGGCGACTGCGAAGAAGGCAGGAACGACGAGCAGGTCGTCGGTTCGCAGCCGCGCGCTCATCTGCTGGTACCGGTGAGAGTTCGCGTTGCCGACCCTCTCTTCGCGGGCGAACCTCTTCGCTTCGCGCTCGGTGACGGCCCGGTAGCCGCGAGCACGAGCGACGAGGGGCGCTACGGGGGATGCGACAGAGGAGGTCGAGGCCGTGAGCCAGGAGTGGGCATCGGCGGCCCAGGAGTGGACGAGGGGTGAGGTGGTCATACCTCCTCTGTGCGGGCTAAACGAGGACGGCTGGGACGTGCATCAGCTGAACCACGGGTAACCAACGCTCCCAGACACCTCTGGGAGACAAGACCCTTGATTTCTAGGGGATCTGAGGCCCCTTTACTTACTAATAACCAAAAAACCAAGATTTAGTTAGAGATAGATAGATAGGGGGTTCAGGCCTTGCTTCCCATCCCCTCCCCCAAGTCCCCATCCCTAGGTATGTGCTCCCGAGTGGTTTTCTGGTGTTTTGGTTACGACTCAAGGAAATCCCTGTTCAAGGTCCGTTTTGGGCCGCTCTAGACCCGAGATGATTCTTGGGAGGCTTGGTTATAGTGCCTCGTCGGCAGGAAGTTAAGTCTCCCCTGGTGGGGTGAGCTCCTCTGCCACCTCAGCCTTGTGCGACCAGACGCCCAAGAATGTGAGTTCGCGACGTTCATCTATTCGCTTCCCGGAGTCCTGCCTGGACGCGCCGCGCCGCACGCTGCCTTTGGTCCGTGATGCAACGGACAGTGAGGTACGTGCTCAGCGCCTCGCGTCCCTGGCTCAGCAGATCTTTGACTCCTGGCCGCACGACTCGACGCTGGGATGGAAATTTTGACCTACGTCCAAGGCCTCAGGACGTCGTAGGCAAGTCCTGCGTTGGGGCCGCGAACCATGTCAGGATCAGCTCGTGGGCATCTCCGTCGTCATGATGGTCCTGGCGTTCGTCGGCATCGTCGTCAGCATCAGGCACATGCGCGACCTCAAGGCCGGCAGCATCGTGCTGGGGCTCGTCTCCGCGGTCGTGTGCTTGGCGATGCTGCTCATCGGCGCAGCCTTCTTCGCCTGGGCGAGCTCGTAGCCGGCTCGCCACCCGCACCGCTCGGCGTCCTACCCAGTGCTGATGTCCGCGCAGCTTCCGCCCGAGATGATGGACCCATGACCAGCGGACGTCGAGAAGGACCCGCACGCCCATGGCTGCGCATCACCGTGGCCGCGAGCGTCATCGTGGCGGTCTTCATCGTCGCGTGGTTCCTGGGCGGATTGCCTCGCGACATCCTCGGCATTGGCCTGCACACAGCCGGAGGCAAGCTCGGCTGGTGGATTGGGGACCCGAACTCGAACGACGGCGAGGAGTCGTGGGGCACCGTGGCGGGTCTCATCGGCGTCGGTGTCCTCGGCGCCGCCGCCGTGCTCGGAAGCGGTGTTGTCCTCGCGGTCGAGAGGCGTGCCTGGCCGGCGCTGCCCGTGGCTGCGGCCGCCTACGCGACGCTCACCGCGGTCGACACCATCGTCGGCCTCATCGACAGCGTGCGATGGTTCGGTACAGCCTGATGCTCGATACCTGTGCCGCTCCCCAGCCGAACGGCCTCGTCCCCACCACCTCGAGAGGATCTGCAGCATGACCTTCGGCGTCGTCTGCCTGGCCATCGGGCTCCTCGGCCTCGCCGGTGGCATCTTCCTCATCCGGAACCGCGAGGTCGTCAGCCCCAAGTTCAGCGTCACCGCCGGTGCGGTCATCGTCGCGGGGTCGCTGGTGCCGCTTCTACTCGGTGCTGTCGTGCTGCTGGTGACGGTGGCGCCGGGCATCTCCATCACGTGACCGGCGCCGCCGGCTGAAAAGGATCCCCATGGTGTTCTCGTGGAGTTGCATCATCCTCGGCGCCCTCGGCGTCGTCGGTGGCATCTGGCTAGCCAGGGACAAACGCGCCGCGAGCGTGGCCGGCGGCGTGGTCATCGCCCTGCTGTCCCTCGTGCCGATCCTCTTTGGGGCAGTCCTCCTCGCGTACATCGCCTCCCCGTAGCTGTTTACACGCGACAGGTCAGATCGACAGAGACACAAGGGCGATCGCAGCTGCTCCGGGAGCCGCAGTGCCGGCGGCGAGGACGACGAGACTGGTCAGGCTGGACGCTGATGCTCGCCGGTCGATGATTGCCCAGCTCAGGCCGAGGAGGAAAGTCGCGAAGGAGGCCAGCGGCACCCAGAGGAACACCCCAGCAGCAGCTGCCTGAAGGGGGGTCTGAAAACCCAGCGAGACGGGCTGCAACACGACGAGAAGTCCGCCGAGGACGGCCGTCAAGAGACCGACGGCCACCAGCGCGCCGATCGGACCCCAGAGGGCACAGACACGGCGCCGATCGTCAGGAAACCTGGCCCTCACCAGCACGGCCACAAGCGCACCGACGAAGCACGTGAGCACGGCGAAGAGCAGGAGCTGGTCTCGGACTCCGTCAACATCTGAACTTAGGAGCGCGTTGCGCAGAGGCGATGCGACAGCAGCGCCGAAGTAGGCAGACGTGACAGACCCCACGAGGACCAGGGCCGCGACGACGTGGGATGCCACCACCTCATGTCGAGAGCCGAGCGGAGGAAGAGACACGAGAGCCATGCCCACAGCCTGTCGCTCCAAGATCTCTTCGGCATCGCCCAGGAGGCGGAGAGAACGTTTCGAGGGCGACCCGGGGCCCTTGAGCCCCGCACGACCTCGACGTACCGTGGAAGGGCCAACGAGCACGAAGGGGTGACCACGGACGAGAAGACATCGCATGACCAGGGCCGGCTTCGGCTGCAGCGGCCGACGTTCCGAGGCTCATCCGTCGGCTGGGGCATTGCCGCCGTTCTCTGGCTGTCCTGCGCGGTCCCCGCGCTCATCCGTGTTGTGCACTTCGGGGGCCCATCGGCCGGCGGTTTCGTGCTCCTGGCCGCTCTCGTCGTCGCGTCAGCGGTCTGCGTCATCGGGACGGTAGCGACGATCCGGCACCCGCGACCGGCACCGCCCGCCGTCGACTCGTGACCGCCGCACGGACGGGCCGACTCTCGTTCTCGGTCACCGGCTCGACGACCCGGCGCACGATCGTGACAGGCTGGGGCAATGTCTGAGCGTGGTGGCAGCAACCGTTCGAAGCCGGGACTCTGGGTCTTGCTAGTCGCGTCGGCCGCGGTCGTCATCCCCGCGGCTGTTCTGCTGATCGGAGATCCGTCGCGTGTGCCGACGTGGTTCACGCTGGCTGGTGGGCTCATCACCGTCTACCTCGCGGTGACCTACCTTCGGCAGGCGTCCGACCGTAGCTGAGGTCAGCTCCCCGGCAAGAGGTGGTGCTGGCCGATGCCATCCTGGCGGAATTGGTCGTCCAGCTCGAGCCGTGCGAGGAGCTATGTGACGATCTTCTGCAGGCCGCGGGTCCGTCGGTCGCTCATGTCACACGGATGACCGGGTGCCCCGTCATCTCCTGGGTGGGCGGGGCTGCGAAGGAGTGCGACGGCGCTGGGCTCAACAGCGTCGACCGGACGTAGTGCTGAGCGGCGAGGGCATCGACGGCTGACAGGCCCGAGGTGCCGGAACCTCGTCTGGTGGCGGCGGTGCGGGCTGCGAAAGTTTTCGTCTGCGTCATGAGGGGCCCATGCGCGGCCGCCGCGCCGCTGCCGCCGCGCACGACTCCCCCATGCCCGACCCCGACCCCGACCCCGACCTCCCGACCGTCTCCGCCACGAACGCACCGACCATCCCGTGGGACCAGCTCGAGTTGAACATCCACGAGGTCCGTCCGGGATCTGCCATCTGGCAGGTCCACGTCCACGAGCTCATCGACGACCTGCTCGACGACGAACCGCGGTGGTCGACCCGGATGATGCTCTTCGACGACGCAGCCTTCGCCGAGCACTCGTTCAACGCCGGCGGGCTCGACACCGGCGAGGGGGCCACCGGGCGCCTCTCTCAGGAGTACCGAGAGTCGATCGTCGGCTACCTCGAGCACGTCACGGGCATGAGGACCACCGGCCTGGTGCACGACATCGTCGACGCAGCAGCGTCCTAAACTGCCCACGACCCTCACCGCCCAGGAGCACCGTGCCGAGACGCCGAACGAGCGACACCACTTCGCCGACCAAATCGCGGCGCAATGAACGCCGAGCGAGCCTCGAGCGAGAGCGCCAGACCGGAGTGGAACCGCCCCAGTACAAGCGGCGAATCCGCACGCCCCGGCAGCGGCTGGCGGGGCGCATCACGGGGATCGTCACCCTCATTGCGCTGCCCATCTGCGGCGTCCTCTTCTTCGCCATCCCATTTGCCAAGTGGGCCTACGACGAGTCGCGCGTCGTCACCCTCACCTGCACCGTCGAGAGCGCCCGCGGGTCAGTCTCAGACGGTGGCCTCCGACGTGGAGGTTCCTACAAGTCGGTCATCATCGAGACGAAGGATTGCGGGTCGCTCGTCATCCGAGGCTTCGGTGGAAGCGACTACCTCGACGTGGCACGCAGCATCAGCGCACGTCCGGGCCCGTACGAGATCGTGGTCGGCGAGAGTGAGTGGGCGCTGCGCAACCACTGGACGTCGTTCGGTGGCGCCCCGCGAGTGAAGGCTTACGAGCGCGTGGAGTGAGCTCGACGGAACGGGGCCCGACCCGGGTAGCGACCCGGACCCTCGGAAAACCGCATACGCGGCGGTCATCTCGAAATCCGCATAGAGCGAGCCGCCTACGAGTCCCAGTTCGTCGGGCGCTCACAGAGCTCGTTGGCTTCGACGAAGAAGAGCTCGTGCTCGTGCTCGTCGAGACTGTCCGCGTTGTAGGACACGACATCGGAGATGCCGAACGCATCGTCGAGAGAGAAGTAGTTCGGCCCGATGCCCGCCGCCTGCTTCACCTCGGCTGGGTAGCCGGCCCAGAGCAGGCCGAATGCCTGGGATGCCGGAACGTCGACTGGGTAGACGGTGTCATTCAGGACGAGCCAGGCCGCCCGGTTTGCCGTGCTGCTGGCGAAGACCTTGTCGCCGCCATAGACGATCGACAGGAGCACCCCATCGCCTCTGGGGTTGTGCATCGCTGCGATGTCGGTGCGCCCTGCTTGGTCCATGAGGTTGTTCGAGCCAGCGCCAACCTCGCCGTACACACCACTGATTCTGCCGCTGTCACGTGCCGCAAGAAGCGTGTCCACACCAGCTACAAGCTCGGGTGCATCAACGCACGGCGCGGAGGCTGTCGTGCTCAAGCGGGCAGTCGGCTCAGCTGTCGAAGCGCACCCACTGACGGCCATGGTTCCTGTCAAAACCACAGCCGCGCCAATCCAAGACCCTCGTCGCACCGGACACCCCCGACGCCAAGCCTAGCCAGGCAGACGCTTTCGGCGCGGCCGCTCAGCGCCCGTCTCCGGCCTCGGCGCCGCGCATGGTCCGGGTGCCGCTCGGAGCTCCCAGCGGCCTGAGATCCGCGGAGGAGCCCCATCCATGACCGTTTCCACCCTCGCGCCCATGACCCGGGCCCTGCAAGCAGCAAACCCCGACGCCTCAGCGGCCCGCATCTCGGCCCTGCTCCACCTGTTGCAAGCCTGGTGCCTGGGGCTGACCGGCCGGCCGCTGTTCCTCCCCGACCTCATCGTCGACGCTGACGAGGGCACCATCACAGCCGACCAGTCCATCGCCACCGACGTCGTGACGGCTCTGACGCTCGACGAGACGGTCGCCGTCGAGGCCGTGGTCACCTTCTACAGCCACCACACCGACGATCAGCTCCGGGCACTCATCAAGGTCGACGTCAGCTGGCCGCAGTTCGAGGGGCACCTCCGTGAGACCCCAACCCGAACCGTCGTCGACGACGCCGGGCTCCGCCAGACCTACGCACTGCGGTCGATGCTCACCGGAACCGCCCCGGTCGTGACGACTAGCAGGGAGGCCACGGACGCCGAGGCTGCCGCCGCCGGCCTTGCCGTGCTCGAGCAGTGGCGGAGAGGGCTGAATGTGCTCAGGAGCCGGTAGCCGGCTCCCTCGGAGAGATGACTGCGACGCGCTGCCGTACCTGGACAGGAGCGTCCTGGGCGCCCGCCTCGTGTTCGTCGATCCAGATGCGTCGGTGGACCTGCTCTGAGCGGTACCAGTGCTGCCGCCAGTGCCCGCGGACCTTCCACCTGAACGACCTGGTAGCGCCCGTCGCCCACCGACGGGCGCCGGCGCCTCTCGACGGGTAGACGAGAGCGACACCACCGTCGTCGTCCGGTGCGGTGTCAGGGCCAGCGCGATCAGTTGCACCCGAAGGCGCGCCAGCTTCCCCTCGTTCCGGCACGCAGTCGAGCAAGGCCGCGAGACGGGTGCAGAGCACGCCGAGTTCCCCACTGCGGTGCACGAAGATGTCGTCAGCGAACGGGACACGGTCGTGGGCCTGGCGTCCCCGCACGAGGGCGAGTTGGCCCGAGGAGCCAGATTCGCGCCTTGCGATCGGCAGCCACGACACTTCGAGATCGGACGGGCGCTCGAACCAGGTGAGGAGCCCCCACTGCGGCTCACCGTCGGCGTCATGGGCAGGGATGAGCGCGATGCCGACAGGACTTGGAAGGTCGTCGCTGCGGAGGGACAGCACCTGGCTTTCGCGTCCCGCCAGCTCGTTCCTGCCTCTGGCCGGCATGAAGTAGAGGTCTGCCTGTTCGAAGGCGACGCGAAGCAGCTCCTCAGCATCAGACAGGCCCGTCACCTCTCGATGGGTGGCCAGCAGTTCCACGAGCTCGGGCAGCGCGCGCGGAACGTGCCCGAGGAGCGTCGCCGCGTGAGAAGACTGCTGTGACGTCAACCTCCGGAAGTAAGGCACCCGAAGCTGGTGGCCTTGACGTTCGAGTTCCTCGCGGAGACGACGGGCTACAGCGGGGTCGACGCTGCTGCTCGGCCCCTTGACGAATTCGCCCATATCACGAAGTACGCGGATGGCCGTCTTGGCCGGCACGTCGTACTCCGACATAACCTCGTGCAACCGCGGCTTCGCCATGCCCATCTCTCGTGTCGCGTTCATCCTGCCAGCGAAGGCCGACACCGCGCATGATGGTGGTGCCCGGCCAGCTACCCGACCCCGTGAGGACCGCCATGCCCGACCGACTCCTGCCGAGACGGCCCGCCTCGAGCACCGTTACGCCGTCGCTGCGGTCATCTACCCGGGTTACCTGGCGGTTCGGGCTGCCCAGAAGGTGAAGGGCGCGGAGCGGCCGCGAATCACGGTGGGGCAGGAGTTCTGGGCCGACGAGGCCGTGGGCACGATGGGCTCCTTCGGTGGCTGTGCCCGTTCCATGCGCGGCGGCCGCGGCGTCAGACGGTCGGTGGGTCGGGGGTGTCTTTCGGCAGGACGAAGCGGATGGTCAGGTCGTTCCCTCGCTGAGAGGCGAGGTCGAGGGCCTTCGCAAGAACTGTGATGGCCATGTCGATGGTGGCTTGGAGGAACGCCAGTTGAGCTCGGGGTTCGTGCTCGTAGTCCTCGCCGTCGGCTCCTGTCGACACCTGAGGGGCGAGGTTGGAGTTCCGCTCGAACGACGGGTGCGCCATCCCACTCATCTGCCCCCAGACAAATCGGGCGTCGTCGCCCGAGAACGACATCCCGTGGGCCGCTTTGTGCACGATGGTCCGGAAACCAGGCAGCGCCTTGGTGTACGTGGAGTCCTTGATGTTGGCGGCAGCGCCGATGAGGCGAATGGCACGCTTGGTCTGCTTGATCTGGCGCATCCCACCCGCCTGCTCCTTGGTTTTTCTGCTCCGAGCGGCTTTGTCGTCCTCGTCGGTGAGAGCGCACATCGCCTTGATCGTCCGTTCGTTCTGCAGCACGCCGTCCCAGGCAGCGGTGAGGGCTTTCTCCCGCCGCACGACTGGGTCGGCGTCCAGCAGGTAGACCGCTAGGGATGCCGCCTCGAGTGCCGCGCGGGTGTTCGGGTACGGGCCGATGAACGGCACAACGATGGGCCCGTGGGGGTCTGGCTGCAAGAGGACGCGGACGATGTGGAGCTGGTCGAGAGCGATCATGAAGCAGTTGCCGATGCGATAGCTCGGGGCGAGGGCACCGAGGGCGGCGTCGTCAGCGGCGATGTCGCTACCTGGGCGGCCGAACGTCGTCAGTGGACGCGCCCGGTAGCGCGCAGTGAGTTCGTCGATGAGTTCGAGCAGCCAGGCGAGCTTGGGGAGGACCTGCTCGTCGGTCAGCCGCCGGGTGTCGTCATCGGTCACAGCCCGAGCATCCCATGACCTGCCGACGCCGCGCATGAGCCGGCCATGACCAGCCCCGAGCTCCCGCCTGTCTTCATCGTCGGTGCCGCCGACGCCATCCGTGGCGCATCCGTCGACGCTCTCCTGTCATCGCTGACCGCGGCCGAGCAGCGGGCCCTTGACCTCGAGGCGCAGCTGGCGATCGCGCTCGGCGAACAGAAGAAGCTGCGCATCCTTCGCGGCGAGGCACCGACCCGGCCACCCGTCGGCACCCGTGTGGTGCTCGCGAAGAGATACACGTTGCTTGCGGCTGGAACGAGCGCCGCGTGCACGCTGACGGAGTCTCCTACTGGTGAGACGGCGAACTGCGCCGGGCCGATGACCACGCCGTCATCCACGAGGACCGCCGTGAGGCCTGGCTCTTCGGCGTGCAGCTCGAGACAGCCGACCACGACCTCCACGACCCGCTCAGCTTGGCCGGGCAGACGAAGTCCGGTCGGCTCGTCTGGCACGACCAGCGCGGTGCCATCCGGGTGACCAATGTGGTCAATGCCGCCGGTGTCCCCGAGACCTGCTGGTTCGACGCCGATGGCGAACCGGAGGCGCACTGGCGCGGCGACTACCACGTGCGACGTGTCCTTCGCACGGGCGAGATCCGCTACTACAGGCAGCCCAAGGGATTGAAGCCGATCCCCCACCGCTTCGACGGGACTGCGGTCGAAGGCGCCGCCAACGTCGCCCGGCCTGTCTGGTATGTCGACGGCGCGCGCGTCGAGGGCCCGCTCGAGCTCCTCATCAAGCACACCGTCCGAGCTAAGAAGGCTATGCAGCACGGCTGGCCGATCGTCTGCCTCCCGCTGCTCAAAAGGGGCGCCTCCGCATCACGGTCATCAGCCACCCCGACACCGACCTCACCTCCGACATCGCCATCGCGTTCCCCAACGACTACCACGCTGCTCTGTAGGCCATCCAGAAGGTCTAGCCGTCGGTCACCGCGTGCATGATGGACGAGTGACCTACCCCAGCAACGGGCTCACCTCCGCAGGAGGATTTCGCGTCGTGACCAGTGCCCTCATCCTCCCCACGTTCTTCGCTGGTGGTGACGACGCCCCTCCCGAAAGCCAACGCCTGCATTGGAATACATCGCGTGAGTGGCAGCACTCCGGCCGGCAGTGGGAGATGGCGGAGATACATGCTTCACTCGCCGGCGTGACCCGCGGGCGCATGACCGAGCTTGTCGGGCGAATGGCCGCTGCCGGCGAGGAGCTCGGGCTCGCGTGCACAGCCGCCCTCGAGGCCAGTCGTTGGCGCGCGCGTTGGTAGGAAGAGCGCGCCCACATGGCTGCCCGGGCGATGGCTGACCTCACTGCGCACTACTGCTTGTTAGTCGGGCACGGTCTCGTCAACATGACCGCACGCCTCAAGCACCTCCGTGGCGAACCTCCGTACCCACGCGCATCGGACGGGTACGCGGCCGCAGTCGAGAGTCCACCCTTCACCGAGCACGGTGCCTGGCTGGCTATGAATAAGGACAGCGCGAAGGAGCTGCGGAAGGACGCGGCAGCCACAGGCAAGCCCGAGCTCGTCGAGCTCGCAGCCCTCCTCGTAAAACTCGAGCAGAACGAGACTTGGCGTGCAATCGTAGGCCGCAGGAACACCGAGTTCCACCGCATGCGACCCCAGACCATCGATGGTGGGGTGCCGCAGGTCAACCCGTGGGTGCAGTACAGCGAAGAGACTGACGAGCACGAAGCCAGTTGGCAGATGGACTTCGGCAATCCCCTGAACCCCTACACGCCTGATGTGGCTCAGCTCGTCGATGATTCAGAGGTCGCACTCGACGCCCTCGTCGGCACCATGGTGCAGTGGGCCAGGGGATGGCAGCGCGCGCTCGTCGCACTCAACGTCACTCAGACGCCGAACCAGGCTGGGAAGTGACGGTCCACGGTCTGAGCTACTCCTGGGGCATCATCGTGGCGAGTTCAGCAGACTGTCGCAACTGACACGCCCCGGTTACGCTCAGTCGACGGACCTGACGACGGAGGAACAATGGCGGGCAAATCTCCTAGGGGCCGCCACAACGGCGACTACCGCGTCTTGCAGACGGCCGGCGCCGCCGAGCGGGAAGAACTCATTGCAGTCCTGCGCGACCACCTCAAAGGTATCGACCTGCGCCTTGTCCTAGAGGCTGTCGGCGGCATAGAGGGCCTGGCTAAGCGGATGCTGGCCAGCGTCCCCGGCGTGAACGTCTACGACGACGCGCTCGCACCGTTCTACGACACCACCAGTCTTGGCCGCTGGAAGGGCATCCGCCGCAAGTCGATCGACGGGCAGGTTCGCCGAGGTGACGTGCTCTGCGTGACGACGTCCGACAGCCACCGGCTCTACCCGTCGTTCCAATTTGACGGCCCCGATGGCACTCCGCTGCCCGACCTCGCCGGTGTCCTCGCCGTCCTCGATCCGCGTCGCGTTGATGTCTGGGGCGACGCCATCTGGGTGCGTGAGCCGCACGCCGAGCTCGGCGACCGCTCCCCCGCCCAGGCACTGCGGGACGGCGACGCCGATGACGTCATCGCGCTCGCTCGCCAGGCCGGCGCACTGCTGGCGTCGTGACGTCCCGCAACGACCTCGCGCAGCAGCCACCGCAGCCGGGCCAGGACCTCACGAGCATCCCGGCCGTCGACGGCCCGGCTGCGCGTCGGTGGCGGGCGCACTCCGTCAGCTTCGGGCCCTGGTTCTAATCCGTCAGCTTGGGGCCCTGGTTCTTCGGCACCACCGGCGCCGGCCGCTTCGACCTGCCCGACACTGGCGACGACGTCACCTGCTACTTCGCCGACGAGGTCGAGACCGCCGTGCGCGAGAGCCTCGGCCCGCGTCTGTCCGCCGACCAGACCGTCACGCCCGACCTGGCCGCAGCGTTCACCGTCTCCGCCACCGCGCCTCCCACGCCGCGGCGGTACGCCGACATCAACGACAAGGCCGCCGTCCGCCACGGCGTCACCCGAGAGCTGACGACGACCGTTCGCTACGACGTCACGAACGCCTGGGCCGACGCTCTCCACCAGTCCGGCTTCGACGGCGTCCGGTACGCGGCGCGGTTCACGACCGAGGCAGCCTTGAACTCCTGGGCGCTGTTCGGACCGAAGGGCCCCGACGCGTCGCTCCCTGTGGTCGACGCCGAGCAACTGACCGGTGAGGACGCCTGCACCGCCGCCGGCGTCACCGTCCTCGCGCCGCCGCCGGCGAAGCGAGCGCTGCGGATCATCTGAGCAGGCATCGACAGGAGTGAGAAAATGACGACTGAGCCGGTCCCACAAGGAGGGCCTTCCCGGACGGAGGTCTACTTCTTGTACGGGGCGGAGTACGTACAGAAGCGCCATCAGTGCCGCAGCATGATCCCCGACGAGCTGCGGCTGCGACTCCCGCTTGCCGAGTCGATGGAAGGGACCTACAGAGTCGCCGTGGACGAGAACCACGGCTTCGACCGAGCGAAGTTCGTCGAGCTGTACGCCAGGCTTCGGGCCCGAGGAGTGCTGCGTCCATTCAGCGCAAGCGAGAACGACGCCGCCCGCGAGCTCGAAGCTCTCGGCCACAAGCTGACTACGTCCAGCGCCGAACATGAAGCCATCGACCTCGGACGACTGCGCGAGGTCTACGCCCAGGCCGTCACCGACCCGGTCGTCTGACCAGCTTCGGTCACAGTCAATCGCGGTGCACCCTCCGGTGCGCGGTCGCGCGCCACCCCGACGGCGGTCGCCGACCACCAGCCCCACCCCGCGAGCACGACCAATGCGATCCCGGCGGTCGCCGAAGTCGACGACCAACTGGCGACACCGATCTGACGAGTGGAGGCCATTAGATGAGAGGGCAGCCCGATTAGAAGAGAGGGCCGCTCGCTGGCGCTCCCTCCCCCGTTTCCCTTCGCGAACAGCCACACGTCCATCGCAATAAGACACCTTCTCCTCTGACCTCCTCACGCCACCACGTCAACACCGCAGCCCACCTCACCCGGCCATCTCGAGAACGCGACCCGCACGCACGACTCAGCCACCTCGACAACGACGCGGCACGCCTGGCGCTCCGCGCCGGCGCCGCACACCGCGCGCTCCGCGTGCTCTCCCCACATGTCCCGTCCGGGTCGCTTCGCGACCCCCTTCTTTCATCAGCTCCACGCCCGCACGGTCACGATGACCTGATCGTCCGCCATCTCGTTCACCGCGTGCACGGCACGCGTGGCAGCGGCTCGCTCCTCAGACCGTCACCCCGTTCGTCTCCCCGGGGCGGATGCCTGATCGAAGGTGCTGCGGCACCTTGCCTGCCGGCGGCCGCACACGGGTGGGGTTTCGCAGTTCGTCTCTCGGTCCGTGCACCCACACGTCCGACATCTCGTCTCCCTTAGGCGTGCACCGGTACGCCTCCCGCTGCGTCATCCGGCTCGTCTGGCCTGTGCTTGTCGGTGCCGCACCTGCTGAGGCTTCGTGTCGGCTCGCTCACCGGTGCGGTGCGGCGTTACGGGTGTCGGACCGGTGTCAAGGTGGCTCCCTGCGGGAGGCTTCCTCATGGCCGGGTGAGTGCGAACAGACTGCGGTCCGCCTACCGGGTCGGTGGAGCGAGGCGCGTGACGGACCGGTCCCGGAAGAAGCAGACCCGATGCGCATGAACCAGCCATCGGAGAGGCCCCCGGCAGGGGTGACGACGAGCACGCAAGCTGCGCGCACAAGGAGGGCGGTTCCCGACGCATCACGAAGTGGTGTGGCGTGCCAGGCGAGGCAGACGCTCACAGCGTCAACCAGCCCCTGAGCTGCACACGGCAGCGAAGTCCCCGCCCACCGGCAGGTGGGTTCCAGCAGCGAACGAGTGAGCTGAGGGAATCGCAGCCGTGACGGACGCGCCAGCGTTCGGCGGGGCGGAGACGCTTCTCGCGCAGCGGGAAGTCTGACGGCGAGCGGAGTGGACCGGAAGAGGGCACCGGAACGAGGTCGACTGCGAAGCAGTTATAAGTGAAGATGGAACGGCGCCAGCGATGAGCGGCGCTGTGGGCGATACTCGTCTCGCTCAGCTCATTGAGTATGACTGAGGAACGTGCCCGAATTTAACCCCGCAGTTTTGCGCGCTGAAGCATGCCCAGGACGCGCCCTTGAGGGTAGCCAACGACCCATCGCAGTGCACCTGGCGACACAAATCAGAGCCGCACCTACAGCAACCGAGTGACCCGACCCTGGCGCACCGCTCCAGCTTTGACACAGGCCCATAGGGCAGCGAGGAGCCCCACCCTCGGGACGCGCGCGCGAGTCGACGCCACTCCATTCCTGATGCATTCAAGAGCAAGTCACGGGTCGCGCAAGCCAACCAGGTCTGTTCACCGAGGTGCCGCGCATGGGTCGTGTATGACCATCACGATGACCGAAGAACCGCTCGACTCGATGCTGCACAACGAGTACCTGACCTTGCAGCAGTTGAGTGCTTACATCCAGATACCCGTGCGCACCATCCACTACCTGCGGAAGAAAGGTGACGGGCCCGTCGGCCGCAAGGTCGGGCGCTCGGTCCGCTTCAGCCGGGCAGCAGTCGATGCCTGGTTCGACGGTTTGCCGACCAGCGCGACGCACCTCTGATGCTGAAGAAGGACGACAAGTCGAACAAGTGGCGGGCCCGCATCTACTTCAAGGGCAAGCAGATATCGATGGCGACCTTCGACAGGAGGGAAGACGCCCAGAAGTGGGAGGCGAAGCAGAAGCTGGCCCTGGTCACGAACGACTGGCAGGACGACAAGGCCGGGAACATCACCGTTGCCGCCGTCATTCTGGAGTTCAACGAGTCGCGGGCCGGCACCATCTCCGCGAAGACCGTCGACACGGACGAGGCCAACCTGCGGCTACACGTCCCAGAGAAGCTTGCGCGTAGGCCCATCCGGTCCGTGCAGTCATCTGACCTCGTGGCCCTGTACTCCGCTCTTTCCAAGCGGCGCACTCACGCCACCGTCAAGCGCATTCGGGACAGCACCATGTCGCTCTTCAACTACGCCGTCGACATGGGCTACGTCCCCCACAACCCGGTGAAGAACGCGCGCATGCCTCGAGGCGACGGGCGCGCGGACCAAGCCATGCGACCCTTCACACCTGACGAGTTCGAGTCGATGCTCGCCGCCCAGCGAGAGACCCACCCGAGATACGCCGACTACGTCGAGTTCCTCCGCGAGACGGGCCTTCGATGGGGAGAACTCGTGGCTCTCCGAGTTGGCGACGTCGTCACGGAACCCTTCGACGCCATCATCGTCCGCCGCTCACAGTCCGACGGTTACGCGGAGAAGCAGACCAAAAGCGGGAGAATTCGACGCGTTCCTCTGCTGGGGAACGCTCCGGCCATCGCTGCGCGGTACGGCAAAGGTCGCAAGCGCAACGAAAGGCTGTTCACCAGCCCCACCGGCGCCAAGTTGAACAACGGCAACTTCAAACGAGCCCTCGACTGGACGGGAACAGCTCACGGGCATCGCGAGTACGACCTGCGCCACACCGCTGCGACCTCGTGGCTCCGAGACAACGTGGACATCAAGACGGTGTCTGCCTGGCTCGGTCACGCGACGACGCAGCTGACCCTCGACACCTACAGCCACCACATGGGTTCGGACGCCGACACAGCCGCCATCGAGCGGATTTCAAGGGCTCGGGAATGCCGCGACTAGGAATGTCACGCAAGCCCTCGAGGTCAGCGGCCTTGGGCTTCGGCAAAGGGATGACGTCGCTCTCGGCGACGATCTACTCGGTCGGCTATCGCGACGAGGGGCTCGAGGTCAGCGTCGGGGGATGACGAAACGCAGGCCGTATCGGAGTTCGAAGGTCTTCTTCGCGCGGGTCCGCGTCGATGCGGTCGAAGTGGGCGGGGTGGATCGGCAGGCACCGCTCGTCGGGCTTACTCGAAGTGGCCAGGAAGCCTAGGCGCAGCCGTTGGGGGCAGCCGTTGAGGGCAGCCGTTGGGGGCAGCCGTGCCCTAGGTGATGCCGGTAGGCAGGAAATCCGTTTGGCTTATTCTTGAGAGTAGGTGAGTCATGTCAACCCCGATGGGTATACCTTGAAGGCGCATCTGGCAAGAACGCCGACCAACGGAGTGGGCGTTCCTTGTGAGCGCCAGGTGTGCACTCAGCTTAAGAACTGATGTGCCGACGGCCGGAATAGGTCGTGAGCCGGCTTCCCGTGGACTTCGTGCGATTGGGAAGCTATTCCGCCGGCGACGGTCTTAAACGCGTGGGCTCTAGGATGCGGGTGTGCTGCTGACATCGCGTCTACCTATCGCCGATCTTCGAGGCCTGGCCCGGGACGAAACCATTGTGCGGTCTGTCGTCCTTCCAGCTGTCTGGTCCACAGGAGCCTTCGTCCGGGGATTCGGCCCCGTAACGGCGCGTCCCAATCGTCCTGTTGAGCCATGGCTGTATGAAGAGGCCTATGCGGATCTCAGCCGAACCGTCACGTTCTCGCAGCCCGGCCTTGAAAGTTATAACCAAGCGCTACCCGACTACAGCGTGCAGAAAATCAGAAAGCGTGCCTGGATGGCGCTTCCGCATTCAACAGCCATGTTCGACGTCGACGTCGCGCTGCAACTTGGACCTCGTCACGGTTCGCCGGACCGGCGCCGCGAGACGGGAACGTTCTCCGTCAGTGACCTCAAGAAAGTCGTGCAAGCGGCAGCGGCTCTCTCCGTGCGTGTTGGTCCCGTAGACACTGGCTCTAGTGCGTCACTGCTCAGAGCAGGCAAAGCACTTGCCGAGAGGTACAACTTCCATACCTCCGCAGGCTCTCCGCCACGTCAACTAGTTCGTGCAGGGACAAGCGTCGCGGTTCTCGAGGCCCCCGGGCTTAGACCTGCCGACGAAAAGGCACGCACGAACCGCTTCGGGGTTGCCATGACCAGTTTTACGATACCGGTCATAGGGGGCGGACAGCTTCGCACGCACGTACTCTGGGACACAGAAGGAACAGCAGACAACCGCAAGCGCATCCGAGAGGCACGGATACACATTCTTCGTCTGCAATCTATACGAGAGTTTCTGCGCTTCCTCGCCTCCGTGTCTCGCGATGAAACCCTCTTGGCCAGCAAGCCTTCTCACGCCGGATATGACCCCCTTCAAAGAACACTGCTCTCTTGCATTCGAATTGCTGATAGGAACGCGCTAGAGGGTCATATTGACCCAGAGGCGATTCTTAACGCTGCCTTTCCTCACGAACGCATTTTCGAGAACGATCTAGAGATACTGCTTAAAAGAACACTTACTGGAATGCGACCAAAGGTTCCAGCAGAGGCCCAAGCGTTCATTTACGGTGAGAAGCAACGCGTTGTCAGTCCAGATGTGAGACCGAGATCCCAGGAGTCAGTCGTGCACAACTACCACATCACTGCCAACAACATTGGTGCCGTTGGCGATAACGCCAAGATCAAGAACCTAAAGGTCGGGACCGAAGGTCGCATTCTCGAAATCGGTGGGCAAAGTGTCGCCGTCGGGCCTCTACTTGAAGAGTTGCGGAAGCTCGGCGCGACGGCGACCAACGACGATTCACGCGAGGCGACCGAGTGCTCGGAAAGAATCCGAAGTATCGAAGCGAGCCTCGAAGCAGGCGACGACGAAGGCGCCGTCGCGAGCCTTCGCAAGCTTGGGCGATGGGCAATGTCATCGTCCAACACCCTCGGCTTAACTATCGTCGCCAGCGCCGTTACTTATGCGTTGGGCCTGTCATGACTCCGACTAGGTGTACTGCCTTGGGACGTTGATTTATCTGCAACGGCTCCGGGGCAGAATCAGCGGCCGGCTTGCGCAAGGCCAGCTGCCCTCACACCAGGTAGTTGCACGCGCATCCGGGGTGAGAGCTCAGAGGGCTTATTAGGCTGTCGCTTCCCTTGACCGTTCACGTTGGGATCTTGGGGCGGTCGGGGCCCGTAAAAGGCTCGGCCGCTCAACTAGACCGCGAGGACATACCGTCGCCGAGACCTCCCGACGCCAGTGGCCACTCCCACATGTGGACGCTCGCACCGGCGAGTCCCGCGAATTGCTATGAGGAGTACCGCCGGAGGTCGTGGACCGTTCTCGGCTTTGCAGCCATCTACAGCGGCGAGACATTAGCTTCACCAACACCACACCAACATGCCCACTTCGCGAAGCGGACGAGACCAACCAGTTGGACCCGAAACGGCCAACTGACCGGGACTTTCTATTGTGGGCCCTACCGGGCTCGAACCGATGACATCCACGGTGTAAACGTGGCGCTCTACCAACTGAGCTAAAGGCCCCCGCGCCGGTGCGAGCCGGGCGAGCGAGTCCAGGTTAGCGGGTGGTCGGACCGGCCCGCGCCTCCTGGGCCGGTGTCCGACCCGGTCAGGCGGTGACGGGGACGAGCAGGTCGAGCGCGGCGCGGTAGTCGGCGAGCGAGCGCTCTTGACCGGGCTCGGTGCCGAAGTGCTCTCGGATGACGCCGTCGACGTCGATCAAGAACGTGGTGCGCGTCGCGAAGCCCTTGTTCTCGAGGAACACGCCGTACTCTTTCGAGACCTCGCCGTGCGGCCAGAAGTCGGCCAGCAGGGTGAAGTCGTAGCCCTTCTCCTCGGCGAACGCGCGCAGCGTGGCCTTCGAGTCGACCGAGACGACCATCAGTTCGACCCGGTGGTCCTGGAACATCGCGAGGTTGTCGCGCAGCGTGCAGAGCTCTTTCGTGCAGGTGCTGCTGAACGCCAGGGGGAAGAACACCAGGGCCACGGGCTTGACGCCCCGGAAGTCGCTCAACCGGACTCGTTCGCCGAACTGGTTCGGCAGGTCGAAGTCGGGAGCCTGGATGGCGTTCTCCAGAGCCATGGGTGCGTTCCTCTCACGTCGACCCGGGCGGTCGGCGACTGACACGATCGCCGATCCTACGCCTCACGCGTCGGTTTTCACACGACGACGTGGCCGGGCGTTCCCAGCGCGTGCCGAGCCTGTGTCGGTCGGGGCAACTAGAGTGGGCGGGTCAGGCGGAGTGCGTCTCGGAACCCGGGCACGACGGGCCTGACATCTGTTTGTCCACTCCACGCGGTGGCCTTCCAAGAGACGGCCGCTCAACACAGATGATTGAGGTCAAGGGTGACGGTTAACGATCAGGACCCGTACACGGTCGACAAGGCCGATCGCGATCCCGAAGAGACCGCCGAGTGGCGTGAGTCGCTCGACGCTCTGGTGAAGACGCAGGGTCACGAACGTGCCCGCGAGATCATGAAGAGCCTGCTCACCCGGTCGAGCGAGCTGCACCTCGGGGTGCCCATGGTGCCGAAGACGGACTACGTCAACACCATCGCCCCCGAAGACGAGCCCGAGTTCCCGGGCGACGAAGAGCTCGAGCGCCGTTACCGCAAGTGGGTCCGCTGGAACGCCGCCATCACGGTGCACCGCGCCCAGCGCCCCGGCATCTCGGTCGGTGGCCACATCTCGACCTACGCCTCGTCGGCGGCGCTCTACGAGGTCGGCAACAACCACTTCTTCCGCGGCCAGGACCACTCCGGCGGTGGCGACCAGGTGTTCTTCCAGGGCCACGCCTCCCCCGGCATGTACGCCCGCGCCTACCTCGAGGGCCGTCTCGGCACCGACCAGCTCGACGGCTTCCGTCAAGAGAAGTCGCACGCGTCGGGCGGGCTCAGCTCGTACCCGCACCCGCGGCTCATGCCCGAGTTCTGGCAGTTCCCGACCGTGTCGATGGGCCTCGGGCCGATCAACGCGATCTACCAGGCGCAGGTCGCCAAGTACCTCACCAACCGCGGCATCAAGGACGCCAGCGACCAGCAGGTCTGGGCGTTCCTCGGCGACGGCGAGATGGACGAGGTCGAGAGCCGCGGCCAGCTGCAGGTGGCAGCCAACGAGGGCCTCGACAACCTGAACTTCATCGTCAACTGCAACCTCCAGCGCCTCGACGGCCCGGTCCGCGGCAACGGCAAGATCATCCAAGAGCTCGAGTCGTTCTTCCGCGGTGCCGGCTGGAACGTCATCAAGGTCGTCTGGGGTCGCGAGTGGGACGACCTGCTCGCCGCCGACTCGAGCGGTGCGCTGCTCAACCTGATGAACACCACGCCCGACGGCGACTTCCAGACCTACAAGGCCGAGAGCGGCGGCTACGTCCGCGACAACTTCTTCGGCCGCGACCCGCGCGCCCTCGAACTCGTCAAGGACTACTCCGACGACGACATCTGGAACCTCAAGCGCGGCGGCCACGACTACCGCAAGGTCTACGCCGCCTTCAAGGCCGCGACCGAGCACAAGGGTCAGCCGACGGTCATCCTGGCCAAGACGGTCAAGGGCTACGGCCTCGGCCCGTCGTTCGAGGGCCGCAACGCGACCCACCAGATGAAGAAGCTCACGCTCGACAACCTCAAGCAGTTCCGTGACGAGCTCCGCATCCCCATCAGCGACGCCCAGCTCGACGAGAACCCGTACCTGCCGCCCTACTACCACCCCGGCCAGGACGACGACGCCATCCAGTACATGCAAGAGCGTCGTCGCGCGCTCGGCGGCTACGTCCCCGAGCGCCGCACCAAGTACACGCAGATCGCCGTCCCCGAGGCGAAGACCTACGACGTCGTCAAGAAGGGATCGGGCAAGCAAGAGGTCGCCACCACGATGGCCTTCGCCCGTCTGCTGAAAGACCTGCTGCGCTCCCCCGACTTCGGTCACCGCATCGTGCCGATCATCCCCGACGAGGCGCGCACGTTCGGCATGGACGCGTACTTCCCGACGTCCAAGATCTACAACCCGAACGGCCAGCACTACACGTCGGTCGACCGCGAACTGCTGCTCGCCTACAAAGAGAGCCCGCAGGGTCAGATCATCCACGTCGGCATCAACGAGGCCGGTGCGTTCGCCGCCTTCACCGCCGTCGGCACCTCGTACTCGACCCAGGGCGAAGCACTCATCCCGGTGTACGTCTTCTACTCGATGTTCGGGTTCCAGCGCACGGGCGACGCCATGTGGGCTGCGGGCGACCAGATGGCCCGCGGCTTCATCATCGGCGCGACCGCCGGTCGCACGACCCTGACCGGCGAGGGCCTGCAGCACGCCGACGGCCACTCGTTGCTGCTCGCGTCGACGAACCCCGCGGTCGTCTCGTACGACCCCGCCTTCGGCTACGAGCTCGGCCACATCGTCAAGTCGGGCATGGACCGCATGTACGGCACCGACGAGCACGGCAACGCGTCGCACGCAGACCCGAACGTCATGTACTACATCACCGTCTACAACGAGCCGATGGCACAGCCCGTCGAGCCCGAAGGCCTCGACGTCGACGGCGTCGTGCGCGGCATCTACAGGCTCAAAGCCGCCGAGAACCTCGGCCCCCGTGCCCAGTTGCTCGCCTCGGGCGTCGGTGTGCCGTGGGTCCTCGAGGCCCAGCAGCTGCTCGCCGACGACTGGAACGTCGCGGCCGACGTCTGGAGCGTCACCAGCTGGAACGAACTGCGACGCGACGGCCTGGCCGCCGAGGAGCACAACTTCCTGCACCCGAACGACGAGCCCCGGACCGCGTACGTCACCGAGAAGTTGCAGGGCGCCGAGGGCCCGTTCATCGCCACCAGCGACTTCATGGCGGCCGTGCCCGACCAGATCCGCGAATACGTGCCCGGCGACTACCTGACCCTCGGGGCCGACGGCTTCGGCTTCAGCGACACGCGTGCCGCAGCCCGCCGGTTCTTCAAGATCGACGGCCCTTCGGTCGTCGTCCGCACCCTGCAGGCCCTGGCCCGTCGCGGTGAGGTCGACCCGGGCGTGGTGCAGCAGGCCATCGACCGCTACCAGCTGCACGACGTCACCGCCGGCACGAGCGGCACCGCCGGCGGGGAGGCCTGACGACCCCGTGAGCGCCGAGCGGGTGCCCACCTCGCCCCTGCAGCCGTCCGCGGCCACGAAAGAGCGCACGCTCGCGTGGTTGCGGACGGTCTCGGGCGAGTTGTCCACCGCGACCATCAAGCGCCTGGAAGAGACGCTGCCCTGGTACGGCGACATGCCCCCCGGGCGCCGCTCGGCCGTCGGCCTCGTCGCCCAGGCCGGCATCACCTCGTTCATCAGCTGGTTCGCCGACCCGCGGTCCACACCCTGGATCGCCGCCGACGTGTTCGGCTCGGCCCCGCGCGAACTGCTGCGCTCGGTCAGCCTGACGCAGACGCTGCAACTCATCCGCATCACCGTCGAAGTCGTCGAAGAACGCGTCAAAGACGGTGACGACTCGCTGCGCGAGGCGATCCTGCTCTACTCGCGCGAGATCGCCTTCGCGTCGGCCGACGTGTACGCCCGGGCCGCCGAGGCACGCGGACTCTGGGACGCCCGACTCGAGGCGCTCGTCGTCGACTCGATCCTGAGCGGCGAGTACGACGACGAGCTGCCGAGCCGCATCGCCGCCCTCGGCTGGCACGGTCACGGCGAGGTCGCCGTGCTCGTCGGGACGGCTCCGCGCATGCTCGACGTCGACATGCTCCGACGCACGGCCCGCCACCGCGAGGCCGACGTGCTCATCGGCGTGCAGGGCAGCCGGCTGGTGCTCGTGATCGGGCGGGCCGATCCGCTCGACGAGACCGGCGCCTCCTCGTCCCACCCGAGCTTCACCGAGATCGCCCGCGCCCTCGAACCCGGCTTCGGCGACGGGCACCTCGTGCTCGGCCACGAGGTGCCGAGCCTCGTCGACGCGTCGAAGAGCGCCAAGGCGGCCCTGGCCGGCTTCGCCGTCGCCCGGGCCTGGCGCAACGCCCCCCGCCCGGTGCTGGCCGACGACCTGCTGCCCGAACGGGCACTGGCCGGCGACCCGGTGGCGCGGTCCACCCTCGTCAACCGCATCTACAAGCCCCTCAAGGCCCACTCGACCGAACTGCTCACCACCCTCTGGTGCTACCTCGACAACGGTCGGTCGCTCGAGGCCACGGCACGCGAGCTCTTCGTGCACCCCAACACCGTGCGCTACCGGCTCAAGCGCGTGACCGACGTCATCGGGTGGGACGCCACCGGAGCCCGCGAGGCACTCATCCTGCAGTCGGCCCTCGTCCTCGGCTCGATCGCCGACCCCGACGGGTCGGGCGCCCGGCGCAGGTGACCGCCCACCGACGAGGCCGCCCTGCTGTGTGCTTCGACAACGTTCGCCCGCATCTTTGGTCGAGTTGCTACACCGCGCAGGTGCCCTTCGTTGGCATGATGGTCCAGTGATCGTTGTCGTAGCGCCCGGTCAGGGCTCCCAAACTCCCGGATTCCTCGAACCCTGGCTGGCCGATCCCGACCAGCGTGCCCTGCTGGCGTCGCTGTCCGACGCCGCCGGCGTCGACCTCGTCGCCCACGGCACGACGTCGGACGCCGACACCATCCGCGACACGGCGGTGGCCCAGCCCCTGATCGTCTCGGCCGGAATCCTGACCGCGCGTGCCCTCTTCGACCGTGTCGAGCGGTCGGCCGTGGCCGGCGTCGCCGGTCACTCGGTCGGCGAGTTCACCGCCGCTGCCGTGAGCGGCGTCCTGACCGACGTCGACGCCGTCACCCTCGTCGCCGAACGCGGCCGGGCCATGGCCGACGCGGCCGCCCTCGTCGAGACCGGCATGAGCGCCGTCCTCGGTGGTGACGAGGCCGACCTGCTCGCCCGCCTCGACGCCCTCGGTCTCTTCCCCGCGAACTACAACGGCGGCGGCCAGATCGTCGTCGCCGGCGAGACCGCGGCCCTGGCCGAACTCGCCGCCGACCCCCCGGCCAAGAGCCGCGTCGTGCCGCTCCAGGTCGCCGGCGCCTTCCACACGCGCTTCATGCAGCCCGCCGTCGAACGCCTCCGGGCGGCCGCCGCCACCGTCACGGCGAGCGACCCCACGCTGACGCTCTGGACGAACCACGACGGCAGCACCGTCGCCTCGGGCGACCGGTTCGTCGAGCTCCTCGTGGGCCAGGTCTCGTCGCCCGTCCGGTGGGACGCGACCATGTCGTCGTTCGCCGAAGCCGGCGTCACGGGCATCGTCGAGCTCGCCCCGGCCGGTGCCCTCACCGGCCTCGCCAAGCGTGCGCTGAGGGGGGTCCCCTCGGTCGCCGTCAAGACCCCCGACGACCTCCAGGCCGCCGTCGACCTCATCGAGGGAGCAGCATGACCACCCCCCAGCTCAACCAGACCACCGGTGCGCAGTTCACGCGCATCTACGCCCTCGGTGCGGCCCGCGGCGAGAACGTCGTCCCGAACGCCGACATCGTCGAGCCGATCAACTCGTCCGACGAGTGGATCCAGCAGCGCACCGGCGTCATCACCCGCCGTCGTGCCGGCAAGGACGTCAAGGTCGTCGACCTGGCCGAGGCCGCCGCGACCGAGGCCATCGCCAAGTCGGGCATCCGCCCCGACCAGATCGGTGCCGTGCTCGTCTCGACCATCGGCGCCGGCGTCGTGACCCCGTCGGTCGCCTCGTTGCTGGCCGAGCGCGTCGGGGCGAACCCCGCCGCGGCCTACGACATCTCGGCCGCCTGCGCCGGCTTCACCTACGGCATCGCCCAGGCCGACTCGTTCGTGAAGTCCGGCCTCGCCGAGTACGTGCTCGTCGTCGGAGCCGAGAAGCTCAGCGACGTCATCGACCCGACCGACCGCACGATCTCGTTCCTGCTCGCCGACGGCGCCGGTGCGGCCATCGTCGGCCCGTCCGAGAGCGCCGGCATCGGTCCGACCGTCTGGGGCTCCGACGGCTCGAAGTGGGACGCCATCGGCATGACCGCCACCATGACCGAGTACCGCGACGGCGCGGGCGAGGTCGCCTGGCCGACCCTGCGTCAAGAAGGCCAGACGGTCTTCCGCTGGGCCGTGTGGGAGATGGCGAAGGTCGCCAAAGAGGCCCTCGAGCGCGCCGGGGTGACCGCCGACCAGCTCGCGGCCTTCGTGCCGCACCAGGCCAACATGCGCATCATCGACGAGTTCGCCAAGCAGCTCGGCCTGCCCGAGTCCGTCGTGATCGGTCGTGACATCGCGACCACCGGCAACACCTCGGCCGCGAGCATCCCGCTCGCGACCCACCGACTGCTCGACGAGCACCCCGAGCTGAGCGGCGGCCTCGCCCTGCAGATCGGTTTCGGTGCCGGACTCGTGTTCGGCGCCCAGGTGGTCGTGCTGCCCTAGCGCGCCGCTGCCCGCCCGACCCCGGGGCGCTGTATAGGCTTTACCCCGGTCACAACGACACCCCCTCAAGGAGACAACACCATGGCACTGTCCACCGAAGAAGTCCTCGCCGGCCTCGCCGAGCTCGTCAACGACGAGACCGGGATCGCCACCGACACCGTCGAGATGGACAAGTCGTTCACCGACGACCTCGACATCGACTCGATCTCGATGATGACGATCGTCGTCAACGCCGAAGAGAAGTTCGACGTCAAGATCCCCGACGAAGAGGTCAAGAACCTCAAGACCGTCGGCGACGCCGTCACGTACATCCACAAGGCGCAGAACTAAGACGTCGGCTGCCCGGTCGCCCACGCGGCGACCGGGCCCCGCCGCTGTGCCCTCGACGCCGTCGACCCTCCGCCACCAGCCTCGGCTGCCGCCCGGGTCACGGCGTCGTCGTACATCGGCCCCCACCGATCGGCCCTCCCAGAAGGAACGTCAATGACCAAGAAGATCGTCGTCACCGGGCTCGGAGCCACGAGCCCGCTCGGTGGCACCGCCACCGAGACCTGGCAGAACCTGCTCGCCGGCCAGTCGGGCATCACCACGCTCGAGCAGGACTGGGTCGCCAAGTACGACCTGCCCGTCACCTTCGCCGGGCAGGCCCGCACGCCCTCGGCCGACGTGCTCGACCGTCGCGAGACCAAGCGACTCGACCCCTCGAGCCAGTTCGCCCTGACCGCCGCCCGCGAGGCCTGGGCCGACGCCGGCTCGCCCGAGGTCGTCCCCGAGCGCTTCATCGTCGACTGGGCCACCGGCATCGGCGGCGTCTGGACCCTCCTCGACGGCTGGGACACGCTGCGCGAGAAGGGCCCCCGTCGCGTCCTGCCGATGACCGTGCCCATGCTCATGCCGAACGGGCCCGCCGCGGCCATCTCGATGAGCCTGGGCGCGCGCGCCGGCGCCCGCACGGTCGTCTCGGCCTGCGCCTCCAGCACCGAGTCGATCGCGATGGCCTACGAGCACCTGCAGTCGGGCCTCGCCGACATCGCCGTCGCCGGCGGGTCCGAGGCGGCGATCCACCCGATGCCCATGGCCTCGTTCGCCGCCATGCAGGCCCTCTCGAAGCGCAACGACGACCCGGCCACCGCCTCGCGTCCGTACGACGTGACGCGCGACGGCTTCGTCCTCGCCGAGGGCGGCGCCGCCCTCGTCCTCGAGACCGAAGAGCACGCCCTCGCCCGTGGGGCCCGCATCTACGCCGAGCTGATCGGCGGCGCGGTCACGAGCGACTCGTACCACATCACGGCTCCCGACCCCGAGGGCACCGGGGCCGCCCGGGCCGTCATCGCGACGCTCGAGAACGCCGGGGTCGACCGCGACCAGGTCGTCCACGTCAACGCGCACGCGACGAGCACGCCCGTCGGCGACATCGCCGAGTACCACGCCATCAAGCGCGTCTTCGGCGACCACACCTCGAAGCTGATCGTCTCGGCGACGAAGGCGGCCACCGGCCACCTGCTCGGTGGTGCCGGCGGCATCGAGGCACTGTTCACCGTCAAGGCCCTGCACGAACGCCTCGCCCCGCAGACCATCAACGTCACGCAGATGGACGACGAGATCGACATGGACGTCGTCGTCGACGAGCCCCGCCGCCTCCCCGACGGCGAGATCGTCGCGATCAGCAACTCGTTCGGCTTCGGCGGCCACAACGCCGTCGTCGGGTTCCGTTCGGTCTGACCCCAGGCGAGAACGCAGGAGGCGCGGGTGGCGTGATCACGCCACCCGCGCCTCCTGCGTCGTCACCCGGCCGCTCGGGGCGCACCGCGCCCGAGCGGTGGCGGGTCAGCCGACCTTGTGCAGCCAGACGACGGGGTTGCCCTCGCCGCTGTAGCGGAAGGGTTCGAGCTCGTCGTCCCACGCCTGCCCAAGAGCGAGACGCAGTTCGCGGTGCAGTTCGAGGGCGTTCGACCCGGCGATCTCCATGGCGTAGCGGATGCGGTCCTCGGGGATCACGGTGTTGCCCGCCGTGTCGGTCTGAGCGAAGAACACCCCGAGGTCGGGCGAGTGCATCCAGCGGCCGCCGTCGGTGGCCTCGCCGGGATCTTCGGTCACCTCGTAGCGCAGGTGCTCCCAGCCCCGGAGGGCCGAGGCGATGCGGGCGCCGGAGCCCTCATCGCCCTGCCACGAGAACTCGGTGCGCTGGGCGCCGGGCAGCACGGGCTGGTCGACCCAGGCGAAGTTCACGCCGTGCCCGAGGGCACGACCGACGGCCCACTCGACGTGTGGGCACAGTGCACGAGGGGACGAGTGCACGTAGAGCACTCCCCGAGCGGTTGCAGCAGCCACGATTCCTCCATCTGGTTCAGGTGCGACTTCCCCATCGACCTGTCAGACGTGACTCGTGTGCGTTCTTCGATTGTGCGGGCCGGGGCCCGATGACTCACGGACCGGAGCCCGTTCTGTGAAGTATGACCGACCCAGCTGAGAAATCACAACTGTGTAACACCTGCGAACGCGATCACTGCCCCGGGCGGGTCGTCGTGGGTGATGGGCGGTTCGTCCTTCGGGCCCCGGGCGTCACTTCGCCTGCGAGTAGTCGTCGACGACGGCGACCGTCACCGGGAACGCCACGGGTGCGTCACCGAACAGCAAGCGCCCGGCCTCGACCGCGCTCTCGGTCACCAGGACGGCCACCTCGTCGGCCACCGCCGCGGGGGCGTGCACGACGACCTCGTCATGCAGGAAGAACACGAGGTGCGGTGCGTCGAGCGCGGCGCCCCACCGGGCGTGCAGACGTCGACGGAGGGCGCCCATCCAGCACAGGGCCCACTCGGCCGCCGTCCCCTGCACGACGAAGTTGCGGGTGAAGCGTCCCCACGAGCGGGCGTCGCGGTCGGCCGGGCGCACGCCCATCTCGGGCGGGAGGGCGCCGGCGGCGACCCCGACGTCCCCGACGGCGCCCGGGTCGTCGGACGGCCGCGGCGAGCTTCGCCCGAGCAGCGTGTCGACGACTCCCCCGGCCTCGCCCGTGCGGGCCGCGGCCTCGACCAGCGCCATCGCGTCGGGGAACCGTCGGGCCAGGCGCGGCACGAGCCGACCGCTCTCGCCCTGCGTCGCGCCGTACATGGCGCCCAGCATCGCCACCTTCGCCTCGGCCCGCGACGCGACGGCGCCGCTGGCGACGATGCCCTCGTAGAGGTCGCCCGCCCCCGCCCGGGCCATCGCCCGGTCGCCGGACAGCCCGGTCAAGATGCGCGGCTCGAGCTGCGAGGCGTCGGCCACCACGAGCCGCCAGCCGGGGTCGGCCACGACGGCACCGCGGACCGCCCTCGGCAACTGCAGCGCGCCTCCTCCGCTGGTGGCCCAGCGGCCGGTGACGACGCCGCCGGGCACGTAGTCGGGCCGGAAGCGTCCGTCGCGCACCCAGGCGTCGAGCCAGGTCCACCCGTTGGCCACGAGCAGCCGCTGCATCTTCTTGTAGCGGAGAAGGGGCTCGATCGCGGGGTGCTCGTGCCGTTGGAGCTCCCACTGACGGGTCGACTGGACGAGGACGCCTGCCCGGTTGAGCGCCTTGACCAGCTCGGCCGGGGAGTCCGGGTTGAGGTCGGGGGCGCCGAGGGCCCGCCGCACCTCGTCGAGGGCCGTGCGCATGCGGGCCGGGCGCTCGCCCGGCGACGGCCGCGGCCCGAGGGCGGCGGTGAGCAGCTCGTCGTGCACCCGCGGCGACCACGGGATGCCCCGGTGCCGCATCTCCACGGCGATCAGCGCCCCGGTCGACTCCGCGGCGACGAGCAGTTCGAGCCGGCCGCGCGTCGGCGACGCCTCGACGGCCTCGCGCTGCGCCACGAACTCGCCCACCGGGTCGGGCAGCGAGTCGGGCACGACCTCGAACAGGCCGTCCGACTCGCCAGGTGCCGCCTGGGCGACGTCCCAGGGCCCCGGTCGGGGTCCACCTGACGCGAACCCGGGCGTCGCCGTCGACGCCCTCAGGACGGCGTGGACGAGCCGCAGGTCGACGCAGCGGGCCACCGTCACCCCGGCGTCGAGGAGGCGCGGGTACCACCGCGGGGTGTCGTCCCAGACCCAGCGGGGCGAGTGGTCGTGCTCGAGCCGGGCGACCCGGGGCGCCAGGTCGGCCGCCGCGATCGTCTCGACGCCCGCCACCTCGAGCCGGCCCGACGGTCCGCGCTCGAAGCGGGTCAGCTCGACGTCGCCGTCGGGCAGGCGACGCAGCAGGAAGAACACGGTCCGATCATCCCACCGCGGGCCGACACCGCGGGCCGCCGCCGGCCGACACCGCAGGGCCGCCGCCGGCCGACACCGCAGGGCACCGCGGGCCGACGCCCCAGGCCGTCACCGACGGCCCGCGCCTAGTGCAGGGGCTGCCCGGCGACGTCCACGACGTTCTTCTCGCCCGCCTCGATCGGCACCGTGAAGCGGTTCTGGGCGGGCGGGATCGGGCAGTTGAAGGCGTACGAGAAGGCGCAGGGCGGCAGGACGGCCCGGTTGAAGTCGAGCGTGATGGTGCCGTCGCCGTTCGGGGTCGGGAAGAGGAACCGCCCGACCGAGTACGTGCTGTCACCGTTGGTCGCGTCGCCGAAGACGAGCTGCAACCGGTCGCCGTCCCCCGACGGGAACGCCGCGAGCTCGTGGTCGACCCCGTCACGCGTGAACCGGATGAGCCCCGGCAGCGGCTTCGGTCGGCTCAACTCGAGGTCCTTCTGGTGGCGGATGTCGATCTGCGCGTCGGGCGCGGTCGGCACGAAGTCGGCCGTGACCACCCAGTCGGGGTCGAACGGGAACGCGTCGATCGACCCGAACCCCGTGACGGCGTCCGAGGCCGAGTCCCAGACGCGTAGTGCGTAGCCCGTGTGGTCGTCGTTCGCGATCACCGTGCCGGTCGTCGTGGCCGAGAACCTGAGCGCACTCGGCGTCATCGCGTCGTCCCCGGCCACGATCACGGTGCCGTCGACGAGGTCCCCGTCGATGTGGATGCCGTCCGCGGCGGTCGCCGTGAGGGCCAGCCCCGACACGCCCTGCGGCGTCGGAGCCCAGCGACCCGGCACGCCCCAGACCGTCTGCTCGTGGTCGACCCACTGCGTTCCGGTCAGGGCCAAGGGGCCCTGCGCCGAGACGGCGCGGGTGCGGCGCAGGGCGTGGAAGCGGTCGAGTCCGGCCTGGCCGGCCGCCGTGCCGGACGCGTCGTCGGCTCGGCTCCCGCCGTGGTTCTCGGGCGTGACGTCGGTCATCGTTCCTCCTGGGGTCTGACGGGGGTGAACGCCGAGGAGGCTCGGTTCATGCCCCGACGCACGGCACGGGCTCGAGGCCTGCACCGCGCCTCCTCGTCCGGCGGCTCAGGACTGCGGGTCGTCGCCGCGCACGGCGAGGCGACGGAGCTGCTCGTCGAACGGGACGACGGTCGCGAACGGGTCGTCCGCGCCGCCCTGGTGCCGGTCGACCAGCTCGGCGAACTCCCCCGCGGCACGCGTGACGCGCTCGGGCAGCGTCGTCGAGGTGCCGTCGCCCTCGCCCCAGTCCTCGGACGCCGCGAACACCGAGGTCGGCACGACGATGGCCTGTAGGTAGGCGAAGAGCGGACGCACCGCGTACTCGAGGGCGAGCGAGTGCCGGGCCGTGCCCCCGGTCGCCGCGATCAGCACGGGCGTGCCGGTCAACGCCTTGCGGTCGAGCACGTCGACGAACGATTTGAACAAGCCGCTGTACGACGACGAGAACACGGGCGTGACCGCGATGACGCCGTCGGCGGTCGCCACCTCCTCGAGGGCCTTCGCGAGGGCAGGAGGCGCGAAGCCGGTCAGCATCGCGTCGGTCACCTCGTGCGCGAGGTCGCGCAGGTCGACCACCTCGACCTCGACGAACGACCCGCGACCGACGAGGTCACGCGTCGTGGCCTCGACGAGGCGGTCGGCGAGCAGGCGGGTGGACGACGGCTGGCTCAGCCCGGCGGACAGGGCGACGATCTTCTTGGTGCTCATGCCGCGCCTCCTGCGGTCCTCAGCGAGCGGACGACGCGACCAGGGCGTCGTGCGCGGTGGGTGCGGTGGCGGACTCCGCCGTGCGGGCCGCGGCCTCGACGAGCGAGGCGTGCGTGGGGGCGTCGGGCACGTCGGCGGGACGGTTCGCCGCGAACTCGCGGCGCAGGACGGGCACCACCTCGCTGCCGAGGATGTCGAGCTGCTCGAGGACCGTCTTGAGCGGCAGGCCGGCGTGGTCCATCAGGAAGAGCTGGCGCTGGTAGTTGCCGACGTAGTCACGGAAGCCGAGGGTGCGGTCGATGACCTCCTGCGGGCTGCCGACCGTGAGGGGGGTCTGGCTCGTGAAGTCCTCCATGCTCGGGCCGTGACCGTAGACCGGAGCGTTGTCGAAGTACGGTCGGAAGGTCCGCTTGGCGTCCTGCGAGTTCTTGGCCAGGAAGACCTGGCCGCCGAGGCCGACGATCGCCTGGTCGGCGCGGCCGTGGCCGTGGTGCTCGAACCGGGTGCGGTAGAGCTCGACCATCTGCTTCGTGTGCGAGGCGGGCCAGAAGATGTGGTTCGCGAAGAAGCCGTCGCCGTAGTAGGCGGCCTGCTCGGCGATCTCGGGGCTGCGGATCGAGCCGTGCCAGACGAAGGGGGCGACGCCGTCGAGGGGGCGGGGGGTCGCCGTGAAGCCCTGCAACGGGGTGCGGAAGTGGCCCTTCCAGTCGACGACGTCCTCACGCCAGAGTCGGTGCAGCAGGGCGTAGTTCTCGATGGCCAGGTTGATGCCCTGACGGATGTCCTTGCCGAACCACGGGTAGACCGGGCCCGTGTTGCCCCGGCCGAGCGTCAGGTCGACGCGGCCACCCGCGAGGTGCTGCAGCAGGGCGAAGTCCTCGGCGATCTTCACCGGGTCGTTCGTCGTGATGAGGGTGGTGGCGGTGCTCAGCACGATGCGCTCGGTCTGCGCGGCGATGTAGGCCAGCAACGTCGTCGGGCTCGAGTTCACGAAGGGCGGGTTGTGGTGCTCGCCGGCGGCGTAGACGTCGAGACCGACCTCTTCGGCCTTCTTGGCGATCGTGACCATCGCCCTGAGGCGCTCGCCCTCGGTCGGGGTGACGCCGGTGGTCGGGTCGGTCGTGATGTCGCCGACGCTGAAGATTCCGAACTGCATTGCTCCACCTTAGAACATCTACATGCGTTTGCATGCACTTCGGTGAACCGCGTGGTGGGGCGCGGCATTCCCGTGGTGCTCGACTGCTGACGGGAACGCGCAGCGGGTGACGCCGCACAGGCCGAGTCTTGGCCTCTCGTGTGGACTGCACCGCGTCGGCAATGCAGGGCTGGTGTCGCACCCCGGTCGCCCGGGCCCGGAAACGCGGGGCCCGCCCGGAAGAGCGCAGCAGGAAGAAGGAGTTACCCGCACGGCGGCGGCAAGCTCGCGGCGAAGTGCGACGGGGTGCGACGGATCGGGGCGGGGCGGGGCGGGTCGGGCCGGGCGGTGGGCGGCCGTTCAGGCGAGGGGGGCGAGGCGCAGCCACCGCTCGGCGACCTGGGCCTGCGACACGGGCCCGTCGCCGTCGCGGTCGATCTGGGGCGAGTCGAACTCGACCCACCAGGTGCGGGCCGAGCCGCCGATGGCCGAGACGCCTTGCCAGGCGCTGCCACCGGCCCGGACGACGATGCCGGTCGGACCGTACGGGAAGGGCGTGGCGGGGTCTTCGTCGGAGTCGAGCACGTACACCTGCGCCCCGACCCCCATGCGCGGCGGGCCGGGTCGCCCGTCGTCGTCCGAAGGGTCGCCCCAGGGGTCGCCGCCCCAGGCGTCGGGGTCGGGGTCGCCCTCGGGCCGTCGGGGCCGTTTGGTGAACATGGTCGACATCGTGCCATGCACGGCCGGCGTGGTGCCACGACACGGCGGAGCTCCCAGCAGCCCCGAGGCCGGGCGTCGCCGGCACCGGCGGCCGGCCGCCGCGGCACGACGGGTAGGGCGGACGGGACTTGAACCCGTGACCGATCGATTATGAGTCGACTGCTCTAACCGGCTGAGCTACCGCCCCTCGCGTCGACCCACCGGCGCGAGCCGGGGTCGGCCGGGGCGGTGCCGCGGTCGACCGTCAGTGCGCGCGGTCGGACGCCGCGTCGGTGGAGGGGACCACCGGCTGACCACGATACAGGCTCTCGAACACGCTCAAGGTGCGCTCGATGTCGTGCCCCTCGATCATCTTGAGGCTCGCCCGGCGCATGGCGAGGTAGTCGTCGTCGCTCTTCGTCAGCACCGTCGTGAGCTTGCCGGCGAGGTCGCGGCTGTCGCCCGGCTCGAACAGGTAGCCGTTCTCGCCTTCGTCGACCAGGTGAGGCAGCGCCATGGCGTCGGCCACGACGATGGGCAGGCCCGACGCCATCGCCTCGAGGCTGGCGATGCTCTGCAGCTCGGCGATCGACGGCATCGCGAACACCGTCGACTCGGTGAGCGTGCGGCGCAGCTCGTCGTCGGAGAGGTAGCCGGCGAACGTGACGACGTCGGCGAGCCCCAGGTCACGGCTGGTCGCCTGCAACTGCTTGAAGAGGTCGCCGCCGCCGACGATGGTCAGGGTGGCTCCGAGCGCGGGGTCGAGCAACGTCATGGCGCGGAGCAACACGTCGATCTGCTTCTCGGCGGTGACGCGGCCCACGAACACGATGCGGTTCGCCTCGGGTCGGGTGGTGAGGGCGGTGTAGTGGCTGGCGTCGATGCCGCACGAGACGGCCAGGACGCCGGTGACAGCCACGGACTTCTCGAGGAACGTCGCGGCCTTCTGCGTGGGCGTCGTGATCGCGGCGGCCTTGTGGAACGTCTTGCTGGCGTCGTTCCAGGCGATCTGGGTGGCCTTCGCGCGCAAGCCCTTCGGCAGGCCGGTGTGCTCGAGCAGGTTCTCGGGCATGAAGTGGTTCGTCGCGACGATGCGGACGCCGCGGCGCTCGGCGACCTGGGCGACCCCGCGGCCCATGACGATGTGCGACTGGATGTGGACGACGTCGGGGTGGATCTCGTCGAAGATCTTCTCGGCGTGCTCCTGCACCCGCCACGGCGTCGCGAAGCGCAGCCAGTCGTGCAGCGGCCAGCGCGTCGAGTAGAGCCGGTGCACGGTCAGGGTGACGCCGCCGTGCTGTTCGAAGAAGGTGCCGTGGTGTCGGCTCGCCGCCGGCACCATGAGGTGCACGTCGTGGCCGCGCTGCGCGAGCCCGACGGCGAGCCGTTCGGTGAAGTTGGCCGCGCCGTTGACGTCGGGCGGGAACGTGTCCCCGGCGATCAGGACGGTCAGGCGGTCGGACGAGCCCGAGGAGGCGCGGGTGGCGTCGTCCGCCGAGCCTGCGTCGACGGGGCGGCCGGGTTCCGAGGGCGTCGGGGCGGTGGTCACGGTTCGTGGCGTCTTTCTCGTGCTCGGTGGCCGGTGTGGCGCGTCACGCGGTCGACGGGTGGTGGAGCCGTCGGTCGCGACGACCCCACGCTAGCTCAGGCTCGGGTCTGCGGATGGTATTTGGCGAGCTGGAACACGCCGTAGACGGCCACCGCCGCGGCGATGACGAAGAAGACCCCGGCGACGGGCGGCGCGTTCTGCGCCTCGCCCAGCACGACGATGCCGATGCCGACCGCGATGAGCGGGTCGACGACCGTGAGGCCGGCGATGACGAGGTCGGGCGGGCCGGACGAGTAGGCGTTCTGCACGAAGTACCCGCCGAGCAGGCCCGCCGCGAGGAGGAAGACGATGCAGACGATCGTGAGCCAGTCGAAGTTGCCCGCGAAGACGCGGTTGAGCACGACCTTGGCCAGGGTCGCGACGAAGCCGTAGAGCACCCCGGCGGCGATGATGTAGAAGAGCGCGCTGCGCCGGCGTCGCAGCAAGGCGAACGCGATGCCCAGCACGGCCCCCACGACGGCGAGGATGACGAGCACGGTGACGAGCTGCCGGGTCGTGATCTCGGGCTCGATCGCCGTGAACGCCGCGACCGTGACGAACAAGCCGACGCCCCCGACGCAGAACAGGATGGCGCGCTTGGCGCGGCGGTCGAGTCGCCGACCGGTGGACCGCGAGTTGAGGACCGCCGTGATGACCAGCGCGACGGCGCCGAGGGGCTGCACCACGAGCAGCGGGGCGATGCGCAGGCTGGTGAGCTGGAAGAGGATGGCGAGCCCGAGCAGCAGCGTGCCCATGACCCACGAGGGTCGGCCCACGAGCGCGAGCACCTGCCGGACGTTCATGCCGCTCTGCGCGGCACCGATGCGACGTTCGACCTTGGCGACCCCGCGGTGCTGCAACTGGGCACCGATCGAGAGGAACACCGCGCCGATCAGGGCGATGGGGATGCCGAGGGCCTGGTAGGGGGTCAGCGAGACCTGCTGGGTGAGATCCCCGATGTCCGTCGTCACGGCGTCCACGCTAGCGCCGTGGCGCTGGATAGTCTGGACGAATGGCCGTTCGACCGATTTCCCTCACGGGTGACCCCGTGCTCCACTCCCCCGCCTCCGAGGTGACGGTCGTCGACGACGACCTGCGCACCCTCGTCGCCGACATGTTCGAGACCATGGACGCCGCGCCCGGCGTCGGCCTCGCGGGCCCGCAGGTGGGCGTCGGCAAGCGCCTCTTCGTCTACTCGTGGACCGACGACGACGGCGAGCTCTGGCGGGGCGTGGCCATCAACCCGACGCTCTGGCAGAGCCCCCTGTCGATCGAGCCCCTCGACGACGAGTCCGAGTCCGAGGGGTGCCTGTCGGTGCCCGGCGAGAGGTTCCCGCTGCGACGGGCCGACGGCGTCGTGCTGCGCGCCACCGACCTCGACGGCCACGAGGTCGAGATCGAGGCGTGGGGCTGGCTCGCCCGCGTCTTCCAGCACGAGTACGACCACCTCGACGGCGTGCTCTACGCCGACCGGCTCGAGCACCCCTTCCACAAGGCGGCGGCCAAGGCCGTCCGCAAGAAGGGCTGGGGTCAGCCGGGCGGCACCTGGCTGCCGGGCGTCGACCACCTCGAGGACTGACGGCCCCCGAGCCGACCCCGAGACGACGGAGGCGCGTCCTGCGAACCGCAGGACGCGCCTCCGTCGTTCTCATCCCCGCTGCGGGCCGCACGGCACCGACGGCAGGAAAGAGAAAAGGCCCAGAGGGTGGAGCCTCTGGGCCTTCGCTCCCCGAGTTGGACTCGAACCAACAACCTGCCGGTTAACAGCCGGCTGCTCTGCCAATTGAGCTATCGAGGAATGGCAACCGCCTCGGACCTTCGTCCGTGACAGCGGAGACAACTCTAGCAAAGATCTGAGGGCCCGACGGACCACGGTGGCGACCCGGCGCGTCGGACCGTCGTGGGCCGGGCCTCAGTACCCGACGTGCGGGTCGACGACGCCGACGAACTCGCCTCCGTCGACGAAGGCGCGCACGTTGTGGCGGATGCGTTCGGCGAGCAGGGGCGCCGTCATCTCGGGGGTGTCCGCCTGGTGCGGGGTCACGATGACGCGCGGTTCGTCGAACAGCGGGTGGCCGTCGGGCAGCGGCTCGGGCGTGGTGACGTCGACGCCGGCACCCCAGAGCCGTTCGGCCCGGACGGCGTCGACGAGGGCGTCGGTGTCGACCAGGCTGCCGCGGGCGACGTTGACCAGCACGGCCGTCGGGCGGAGCAGCGCGAGCCGACGCGCGTCGACGAGACGGGCGGTGCCGGGCGTCGCGGCCGCAGCGAGCACGACGACGTCGGCGCCCGGTAACACCTCGTCGAGGTGGTCGACGGCGACCGTCCGATCGGCACCCGCGACGGGGTCGGCCGATCGTCGGACGATCGTGACCCGCACGTCGAAGGGTGCGAGCAGGCGCATCAGCTCGACCGCGATGCCCCCGGCGCCGACGATGACGACGTGGGCCCCGTAGAGCGAGCGGCCCTGCTGCTCGGTCGCCCACGACGTCGCCCGGACGCGCTGCGGGACGACCCGCAGCAGCGACAGCACGAGCATCAGCGCGTGCTCGGCCACGGGCTCGGCGAACGCCCCCTTGGCACTGGTCCAGAGGGGCAGGGCCCGGTCGGCCCGTGCGGCGATCACCTCGGCGAAGGCGTCGACGCCGGCGTAGGGCAGCTGCACCCACTCGATGCCGGGGTGGTCGTCCAGGGCGCGGGCGAGGCCCGCAGGGTCGCGGTACGAGAGCCAGACCAGGCCACGCGTGTCGGGGCCCAGCGGCACGACCTCGGCTCCCCCGGCACGGACCGCCTCGACGAAGACCGGGGTCTCGCGAGGGGCCACCGAGACGGGGCCGGGGGTCGGGCGTCGCCCGGGCGTGAGGACGGGGCCCGCGGTGACGACCGCGCGGTGGCCGCGCGCGCCTCCCGGGCCGGCCGGCTGAGCGGCGTCCCCGGCGCCGCCGGCGTCGGTCGACCCGGCGGTCACGGTGCCTCGGGGCCCGTGCGGTCGGCGCGGCCGTCGGCGTGGGCGTCCGCGTCGGCGGCCCGTCGGGACGCCTCGCGCTCCTCCGGCCGGATGATGTCGATCGGGGTCGTCTGCGAGAGCACCTTGACGTAGGGGTCGATGCCGGTGCGCAGCACGTCGTCGATGTCGCCGAGACCCACCAGGCGACCGCCGCGCATGACGGCGACGCGGTCGGTGATGGCGCGGGCCTCGGCCACGGACGACGTCACGACGAGTGCCGAGAACTGACGCCCCTCGTGCAGGTTCTTGATCACGTCGAGCACGGCCTGGCGCACCAGCACGTCGACCCCTCGCGCGGGCTCGTCGGCGATGAGCAGCGGGGGCTCGAGGACGAGGCTGCGGGCGAGCGCGACGCGCTGGCGTTGGCCCGAGCTGAGCTCCCAGGTCTGCTTGAGCATCGTGCCGAGCGGCAGGTGGACGCCGTCGACCAGCGTCGCGACGATGCGCCCGGCCTCGGTGCGGTCGAACTTCCGGTCGCGCAGGTAGATCGGCTCGGCGATGGCCTCGCCGACGGTGAGGTCGGGGCTGAGGCGTTCGCCGTCGTCCTGGGCCAGGTAGCCGACCATGGTCGAGAGCCGGTCGCGTCGTCGGGCCGACAGCTTGCCGACGTCCTGCCCGAACACGCGGGCCGTGCCCCCGACCAGGCGGGGCCGCCCCTCGTCGACGCGCCCGGTGCCGGTGAGCCCGGCCAGGGCCATCGCGAGCGTGGACTTGCCCGACCCGCTCTCGCCGAGGACGGCGACGATCTCGCCCGGCTCGACCCGCAGGGTCACGCCGTCGACGGCCCGCACGGCCGGGTGACCCGCCCGCGCGGGGTAGAGCAGCGAGAGGTCGTCGGTGGCGATCGGCTGGTCGAGGTCGAGCTCGCGGGAGGCCACCGTCAGGCCGCCCCACCAACGTGGGGGGCGTCACCGGCCGGGCGGGCCTCGTCCGCCGCCGCCTCGCGGTCCAGCCGGGCCAGCTGCTCTCGCCGCGACGCCTGCTCGATCGGGTCGGGGACCGGCAGGGACGCGAGCAGCCGCTGCGTGTACGGGTGCTCGGGAGCGCCGAGCACCTGGTCGTTCGGACCGCTCTCGATCAGGTCGCCGTGGAACAGCACGCCGATGCGGTCGGCCAGCATGTTGACGACCGCGAGGTCGTGGCTGATGAACAGGGCCGCGAAGCCCAGCTGCGACTGGAGCTCGGTGAACAGCTCGAGCACGCGGGCCTGGACCGACACGTCGAGCGCGCTGGTGGGCTCGTCGGCGATCAGCAGCGTCGGGTCGAGGGCGAGCGAGCGGGCGAGGCTCGCCCGCTGACGCTGGCCGCCGCTCAACTCGTGCGGGTAGCGGTCCGCGAACGACTTCGGCAGCTGGACCGCCTCGAGCAGCTCGTCGACGCGGGGGCGGGCGGCCCGGGCGTCCTTGGCCCGGCCGTGCACGATGAGCGGCTCGGCGACGCACTCGGCGATCGTGAGCAGCGGGTTGAAGCTCGACGCGGGGTCCTGGAAGACGAAGCCGATGTCGGCGCGCTTCGGCTTGAAGTCCCGCTCGTGCACGCCGTTCATCTCGATGCCCAGCACCTCGAGCGAGCCGCCCGTGACCTTGGTCAGCCCGGCGATGGCCCGCCCGATGGTGGTCTTGCCCGAACCGCTCTCGCCGACCAGCCCGAGCACCTCGCCGCGGGCGATCGTGAAGTCGACGCCCTTGACGGCCCGGAACCCGCCGCGACCGAGGCGCCCCGGGTACTCGATCTCGAGACCGCGGGCGCGCACGACGACCTCGCTGTCGGCCGGTTGTGCCTGCTGGGTGTGACCGCGGGCCTCGAGCTTCGGCACCGAACCGAGCAGCCGCTTCGTGTAGTCGTCCTGCGGGTTCGCGAAGAGCTCGACGGCCGGGGCCTGCTCGACCACCTTGCCGAGGTACATCACGGCGACCCGGTCGGCGAGGTCGGCGACGACGCCCATGTTGTGCGTGATCAGCACGATGGCCGTGCCGAACTCGTCGCGGCAGCGGCGCAGCAGGTCGAGGATCTCGGCCTGCACCGTCACGTCGAGGGCCGTGGTCGGTTCGTCGGCCACGATCACCGACGGGTCGAGCACGAGCGCCATGGCGATCACCACGCGCTGCTTCTGCCCGCCCGAGAACTGGTGCGGGTAGTAGTCGACGCGGGTCTCGGGGTCGGGGATGCCCACGCGACGCAGGATGTCGATCGCCTTGACCCGCGCCTCCTTGCGTCCGACCTTGCCGTGGGCCCGCAGGCCCTCGGCGATCTGCCAGCCGACCGTGTAGACGGGGTTGAGCGCTGTCGAGGGCTCTTGGAAGACCATGGCGACGTCGGTGCCGCGCAGTTCGCGCACCTTCTTCGCACCGACCTCGAGCACGTTCTGCCCCGAGAGCAGCACGGCTCCCGTCGCGACGGCGGTCTCGGGCAGCAGGCCGAGGATCGTCTTCGCGGTCACCGTCTTGCCGCTGCCGGACTCGCCGACGATCGCCAGCACCTCGCCGGCACGGACGTCGAGGGTCACGCCCTGGACGGCGGCCACGTCACCGCCGTCGGTCGCGAAGGTCACCTCGAGGTCGGTGATGCCGACGGCGACGGGGCGCTCGTCGCGAGGGGTGGCCGCTCGGCCCGTCGTGGTCGTGTCGGCGCTCATGCGGTCACCTCGTCGTTCGTCGTGGTCGGTGCCTGCTCGGTGGCGCGGGGGGCCCCCGTCTTGCGCTTCGCGCGACGGCGGGTCCGGAGGCGCGGGTCGGCCAGGTCGTTCATGCTCTCGCCCATCAGCGTGATGCCGAGCACCATGAGCACGATCGCCGCACCCGGGAAGACGCCGGTCCACCAGATGCCGCTCGCCGTGTCGGAGAGGGCCCGGTTGAGGTCGTAGCCCCACTCGGCCGCCGCGGTCGGGCCGATGCCGAAGCCGAGGAACCCCAGGGCCGCCAGGGTGAGGATCGCCTCGGACGCATTGAGCGTCAGGATGAGCGGCAGGCTGCGGGTCGCGTTGCGCAGGACGTGCTTGAACATGATGCGACCGGTGCTGCTGCCGTTGACCTTCGCGGACTCGACGAAGGCCTCGGCCTTCAGCCGGGTGGCCTCGGCCCGCACGACCCGGAAGTACTGCGGCACGTAGACCACGGTGATCGAGATGCCGGCCGAGACGATGCCGCCCCAGAGGCTCGACTGGCCGCCGCTGATGACGATCGAGACGACGATGGCGAGCAGCAGCGACGGGAACGCGTAGACGGCGTCGGCGATGACGACGAGCACGCGGTCGAGCCAGCCGCCGAGGTAGCCCGAGATCAGGCCGAGGGTGACGCCGATGGTGATCGAGAGCACGACGGCCACGATGACGACGGCCACCGCGGTGCGGGTGCCCCACATGACGCGGCTGAACACGTCGTAGCCGCCGACCGTGGTGCCCCACAGGTGCTCGGCCGACGGGGGCGCCTGGCGCGGGAAGGCCTCGGTGGCACCACGCAGCTGGCCGAAGCCGTAGGGGGCGATGAGCGGGGCGAAGACCGCCAGCAGCACGAAGACCGCGACGATGACGACGCCGGTGAGCAGCATGCCGCGCTGCAGCCCGACCGAGCGACGGATCTGGGCCACGACGGGGAGGCGCCGGAAGAAGGGTTCGCGGCGGTCGGCCGCGACGGTTGCGTCGGTCATGGTCAGTACCTCACCCGGGGGTCGATCAGCGCGGCGATCACGTCGACCACGAAGTTGGTCACGGCGACGATGACGGCGAGCACGGCGACGATGCCCTGCACGGCGACGAAGTCGCGGGCGGACAGGTACTGCTGCAGCTGGAAGCCCAGCCCCCGCCAGCCGAAGGTCGTCTCGGTCAGCACCGAGCCGCCCAGCAGCATTGCGATCTGCAGGCCCATCACGGTGATGATCGGGATGAGTGCCGGCTTGAGTGCGTGGGCCCGCACGAGGCGGAACTCGCTCACGCCACGCGAGCGCGCCGCGTCGACGTACTCGGAGCCGAGGGTGCCGATCACGTTGGTGCGCACCAGTCGCAGGAAGATGCCGGCGGTCAGGACGCCGAGCGCCAGGGCCGGCAGGACCGCGTGCGACAGGACGTCGGTGATGATCGTCGAGTTGCCCGTCCGCAGGGCGTCGACGATGTAGATGCCCGTCGGGTTGTCGATCCGTCCGAGCGCGATGGCCACGCGCGTGCTGGCGCGGCCGCCGAGGGGCAGCCAGCCGAGCCAGACCGAGAAGGTCAGCTTGAGCAGCAGGCCGGCGAAGAAGACCGGGGTCGCGTAGGCGAGGATCGCCAGGACGCGCAGGATGGCGTCGGGCCAGCGGTCGCGCACGTAGGCGGCGAGCATGCCGAGCGGGATGCCCAGCACGAGCGCGACGATCAGCGCGTAGAAGACCAGCTCGATGGTGGCGCTGCCGTACTGCAGCAGGATGTCGCTGATGGCGCGGTTGTCGGTCGCGGTCGTGCCGAAGTCGCCGCGGACGATCTGGCCGAGGTACTCGAGGTACTGCACGATGACCGGTCGGTCGTAACCGGCCGCGGCGAGGCGCTCCTGCAGCTGAGCCTCGGTGAGGCGACCGCCGACGGAGGCGGTGATCGGGTTGCCGACCACGCGCATCAGGAAGAACACGAGCGTGACGAGGATGAACACGGTCGGCACGATGAGGATCGCGCGGACCACGATGTAGCGTCCGAGGCCGCCGCCGCCGGAACCCCGGGACTTCCCGGGGGTCGAGGTGGGCGGCGCCGTGAGGGAGCCGTCGGTGATCAGGGTCACGTCGTTGGGCCTTTCGATGGTGTGGTGCCGGTCGCAGGCCGGAGGGGGCGCCCCGCGGTGTCGCGGGTCGCCCCCTCGGCGTACGGCCGTGGTGCGGAGTCCCCCGGCCCCCGAGCCCGGCCGGCGGACCGGCGGGGCTCAGGGGACGAGGAGGCGCGTCAGCGGCTCAGCGCACCGTAACGGAACTTGAACGACGCGTCGAGCGTGTCGTCCACGCCCTTGACGTCGGACTGCGAGACGACGACCTGCGTGCCCTGCAGCAGCGGCAGCGTGGGCAGGTCGGCTGCGACGGCGTCCTGGATCTGACCGATGACGGCCTCACGCGCCGAGGCGTCCTGCTCGCCGATCTCCTGCGTCAGCAGACCCTGGACGGTCGGGCTGTCGTAGTGGTTGCCGACGAAGTTGTCCGCGCTGAAGAACGGCGTCAGGTAGTTGTCGGCGTCCGAGAAGTCGGGGAACCAACCCAGCTGGTACACGGGGTAGGCGTCCTCGCGGCGCTCGGTGCTGTAGGTGTCCCACAGGGTCGACTGCAGGTTGACGGTGAACAGGCCGCTCGCCTCGAGCTGCGACTTGATCAGCGCGTACTCCTCGTCGCTCGACGCACCGTAGTGGTCGGGGCTGTACTGCAGGTCGATCGACACCGGGGTGCTGACGCCGGCAGCCGACAGGGCCTCGGCGGCCTTGTCGACGTCGGGGCCGCCCTGACCGTCGCCGTACAGGCCCTCGAGGGGCTTGGTCGCACCGGTCAGGCCGTCGGGGACGACCGAGTAGAGCGGCGTGTAGGTGTCGTTGTAGACGTCCTTCGCGAGGGCCTCGCGGTCGACCGTGTCGGCGACCGACTGGCGGACGGCCAGCGCCTTCGCCGCGTCGGCGTCGGGCTGCGTGGCACCGAAGGGCATGGTGTCGAGGTTGAACACCAGGTAACGGATCTCGCCACCGGGGCCGTTGTGCACCGTCAGCGAGTCGTCCTTGGCCAGGTCGGCCAGGTCGGTGGGGCTGAGGCTGCGGTTCGCGACGTCGACGTCGCCGTTCTGGACGGCGAGCTTCAGGTCGGTCTCTTCGGTGTAGTACGTCGCCGTGACCGAGTCGGTCTTCGGGGCGCCGAGGACGCCGTCGTAGGCGTCGTTGGCCTCGTAGGCGATCGTCTCGTTCTGCGAGTAGTCGGTGATCTTGTACTGACCCGAGAAGGCGTCGCCCGAGACGATGTCGTCGGCGTCGGTCAGCGCGGTCGCCGAGAAGACGTCCTCGTCGACGATCGGGCCGGCGGGGCTCGAGAGCACCTGCGGCCAGGTCTGGTCGGCCGACTTCAGCGTGAAGACGACGGTGGTGTCGTCGGGCGCGTCGGTGCTGGCCAGGTTGCCGAGCAGCGACGACGGGCCGTTGGGGTCGGCGATCGCCAGCTGGCGGTCGAAGCTGAACTTGACGTCGCTCGAGGTCAGCGCGTTGCCGTTCGAGAAGGTCAGGCCGTCCTTGAGCGTGACCGTGTACTCGGTCGGGCTCGTGAACTCGGCGGACTCGGCCAGGTCGGGCTCGACGTCGGGGCTGCCGTACGGGGCGTTCGTCAAGAAGCCGAACACCTGGTTCTGGACGGCGAACGAGCCGTTGTCGTACGAGCCGGCCGGGTCGAGCGACGTGATGACGTCGGTCGTGCCGATGCTGAGACCGTCGAGGGCGTCGGTCGCGTCACCACCGGAGGCGCAGCCCGAGAGGACGAGCGCGGTGGCAGCGGCGCCACCGACGACGGCCAGGGCGCGTCGGGCGAGCGTGGAGTCGGATGTCATATCCGGTTACCTCTTTCTCTGTGTGCAAGGGGTCCCGGGCCGTGCTGTGGACGCGGCCGTTTCGGGGAACGTCCATTGGTAACACACACCCGAGCGTGCAACGGGCTCATCGCGCAACTGTTTACAGGCTCGCAACGAACCCTTGCCAACTGGTCAGGTCGTCGAGGAGGGCGCCGGCCATCGATGCGTGGGCGTCCCGACGCGGCCCCCGGGCGTCGCCTCGGGCCCCGTGGCGGACGCGCTGGAGACCCGGCGCCCGGGCCTGGGCCTGGGCACCGGCCTCTACTCTTGCCGGATCGCCCGCCGGTCGGCTTCGACCGCCGCGATGCGGACCTGGATCTCGCGCCACCGCTCGGGCTCGGCCTTGACGTCGGTGCGGAACGACTGGCCCAGCAGCTCGGACTTCTCGCGGATCAGGTCGCGTTCGACGATCGACACCACGATGCCGCGGCAGTACGTCGTGATCTCTCGCCCCTCGCGCTCGGGGATCGGGGCGATCGCGAGTTCTTTCGCCAACGAGTCGAACGGCGACGGCGTCTGACCGAGCACCACGTCGAGCCAGTCCGACGAGTCGAACCGGTCGAGGCTGGCCCCGATCGCGTCACGCACGACCGCCAGCGCGCTGTTCTCGATGCGAGCCCGGGCCGCGCGCTGCATCAGGTCGAAGCCCACCGTCGCGGGGTGCTGCAGCATCGCCATGAGGGCGTCGCGTTCGGTGCGGGTGGTGAGGTCTCCCGGCAACGTCAGCAGGCTCGGGCCCGCCGGTTCGTCGGGCACGGGCGGCAGGCTGGTGATGGACTGTCGGCCGTCGGACACGCTCTTCGGTTGCGACCGCTCGAGCGCGTGCTGGGCCGAGGAGGCGCGGCGGGCGTCGTCGACGCTCGTCGCGACGTCGGCCGGGTCGAGCCCCAGCCAACCCGCCAGCGACCGCACGTAGCCCTGGGTCATCGACCGGTCTCGGATGCCTGCGACGACGGGAGCGGCCGCCCGGAGCGCCGACACGCGCCCCTCGACCGTCTCGAGGTCGTGCCCGTCGATCAGCCGCCGGATCATGAACTCGAACATCGGACGCTTGGTCGAGACGAGTCGCCGCACGGCGTCGTCACCCCGGTTCAGCCGGAGGTCGCAGGGGTCGAGGCCGTCCGGGGCCACCGCGACGAAGGTCTGGGCGGCGAAGCGCTGCTCTTCGGCGAAGGCGCGGGACGCGGCCCGCTGCCCCGCCTCGTCGGGGTCGAAGGTGAACACGACCTCGCCGCCGGTCGACGTGTCGGCCCCGCCGACGTCGCCGAGCATGGGGCGCAGCAGCTTGATGTGGTCGACGCCGAACGACGTGCCGCAGGTCGCCACGGCCGTCGTGACCCCGGCGAGGTGGCAGGCCATGACGTCGGTGTAGCCCTCGACGATGACGACCTGCTTGCCCTTCGAGATGTCGCGTCGAGCCAGGTCGAGCCCGTAGAGCACCTGGGACTTGTGGTAGATCGGCGTCTCGGGGGTGTTGAGGTACTTCGGGCCCTTGTCGTCGTCGAGCAGGCGTCGGGCACCGAAGCCGATGGTCGACCCGGTGACGTCTCGGATCGGCCAGACCAGCCGACCCCGGAACCGGTCGTACGGGCTGCGGTCGCCCTGGCTGAGCAGCCCTGCCGTGACGAGCTCGTCGTCGCGGTAGCCGAGGCCCGTGAGGTGCGAACGGAGGGCGTCGAACGACTTCGGCGCGAAGCCGACGCCGAACCGCTCGGCCGCCGCCGGGTCGAAGCCCCGCTCACCGAGGAACCGCCGCGCCGGCTCGGCGTCGGCGGCGGTCAGCCGACCCACGAAGAACTCGCGCGCCGCCTCGTTCGCCGAGATGAGCCGCGCCCGGTTGCCGTGGTCGCTGGCCTGCCCGCCGTCTTCGTAGTGCAGCTCGAAGCCGATGCGCGCGGCCATGCGCTCGACGGCCTCTTGGAAGGTCGTGTGGTCGGTCTTCATCACGAAGCTGAAGACGTCGCCGTCTTCGCCGCAGCCGAAGCAGTGGTACCGGCCCACCTGGGGCCGCACGTGGAAGCTCGGGCTGCGCTCGTCGTGGAAGGGGCACAGGCCCTTCAGCGAACCGACGCCCGCGCCCTTCAGCGTGACGTGGTCGCCGACGATGTCGGCGATGTTGGTGCGCGACCGGACCTCGTCGATGTCGTTGCGTTTGATCAGGCCGGGCACGTGTCGATTGTAGGTCGCGCCACCGACGACGCCGACCCGAGGAGCCCACCGCGGGAGGACGAGGAGGCGCGGAGGGGCTGGTGGGGACCCGCGCCTCCTCGGCGGCTCGCGCTAGCGACCGGCGGTGAGCCGGTCGTGCCAGGCCGTGGCGCTCTGGTCGGTCAGCGACGCGACCTGGTCGACGACCACGCGTCGCCTGCCGGCGTCGTCGTCGGCCGAGCCCCAGTCGGCGGCGAAGCCGCGGTCGAGCTCGGACGGACCCGCCTGCCACAGGGCGTCGGCGAGGCTGGTCAACACCTCGCGCTGCCGCAGGTAGATCGGCTGCCGGTTGTCGCGGGTCATGACGAACGCGGCGACGATGCCCTTGAGCACGGCGATCTCGCCGATCACGTCGGGCGAGACGACGACCGACGCCCCGAAGCGCATCAGGGCGTCACCCGGGTACGACTCGCGCGTGGCCTGCGTCGCCGACCCCGCGAAGCGGCCGATCAGCTGGCTCGTGAGGTTCTTCAGGCGTGCCTGGGCGAAGCGGCTGCCGTCGTACGACTCGAGCCAGAACGGCGACGCCTGCAACCGGTCGAAGGCCTCGGTCAACTCGTCGCGGCTGAGTTCTCCACCGACCCACTCGTGCATGGCCGTGACGAGCGAGTCGTGGTCGACCCGCGCGCCGAGGCTCGCGACGTCGACGTAGCCGTTGACCACGGCGTCCTCGAAGTCGTGGACCGAGTACGCGATGTCGTCGCTGAGGTCCATCACCTGGGCCTCGACGCAGCGGCGACGACGGGGAGCGCCCCGCCGGAGCCAGTCGAAGGCGGCCGTGTCGTCGTCGTAGAAGCCGAACTTCATGCGTCCGCCGGGGTCGGGGATGCCCTGGGCGGCAGGCCACGGGTACTTGCAGCTCGCGTCGAGGCTGGCGCGGGTCAGGTTCAGTCCGAAGCTGCGACCGGTGGCGTCGACGACCTTGGGCTCGATGCGGGTCAACAGCCGCAGGGTCTGCGCGTTGCCCTCGAAGCCGCCGATGTCCGCCGACCACTCGTTCAGCGCCCGCTCGCCGTTGTGCCCGAAGGGCGGGTGGCCGAGGTCGTGTGCGAGGCAGGCCGTGTCGACGACGTCGGGGTCGAGGCCGAGGCTGGTCGCGAGCTCGCGCCCGACCTGGGCGACCTCGAGCGAGTGCGTCAGGCGGTTGCGCGCGAAGTCGAGACCCGCCGTCGGGCTGAGCACCTGCGTCTTCGCCGCAAGGCGACGCAGCGCGCTCGAGTGCAACAGACGGGCCCGGTCGCGGGCGAAGTCGCTGCGGCGGTTCGAGTGCTGCTCGGGCAACCAGCGTTCGGAGTCGGCGGGGTCGTAGCCGGGGGCGGCACTCGGCAGGGCTTCGGTGGACACCGGGGCCTCTCGGTCAGGAACGGACGGGATCGAGCGGACGGTCGTGCCTAGCCGCCGCTGTGGTGCAGCTCGGCCGCGGCGAGCTCGGCCTTGAACGCCTCGTCGAGGTCGCGGCTCTCGAGCCAGCGGTCGGGCAGTGCGGGCCGCTTCGGGCTGCCGGCACGACCCCGCGGCCCCTCGGCCGCCTCGCCGGGGTACTGCTCGTCGGGGTCCATCGTGGCCAGGAGGTCGTCGATCTGCTGCAGCGAGTCGGCGAGGGCCAGGGCGGCACGCACCTCGCCGCCCACGGGGTAGCCCTTGAAGTACCAGGCGACGTGCTTGCGCATGTCGCGGCAGGCCCGCCCCTCGTCGCCCGACCAGAACTCGACCATCAACTCGGCGTGACGGCGGAAGGCCCGGCCCACCTCGCCGAGGGTCGGCTCGGCCTTGAGGTCTTCGCCGCGGAAGGCCGCGGCCAGGTCGCCGAACAACCACGGTCGACCGAGGCAGCCCCGACCGACCACGACGCCGTCGCAACCGGTCTCGTCGACCATGCGCAGCGCGTCGGCCGCCGACCAGATGTCGCCGTTGCCGAGGACGGGCACGTCGGTGATCGCCTCTTTGAGCGTCGCGATGGCCGACCAGTCGGCCGTGCCCGAGTAGAAGTCGGCGGCCGTCCGGGCGTGCAGGGCGATGCTCGCGACGCCGGCGCCCTGGGCGGCACGGCCGGCCTCGAGGTACGTGAGGTGGTCGGAGTCGATGCCCTTGCGCATCTTGACCGTCACCGGGATGTCACCTGCGGCTCTGACGGCCCCCTCGACGATCTCGCGGAACAGGCCGATCTTCCAGGGCAGGGCCGAACCGCCGCCCTTGCGCGTCACCTTGGGGACGGGGCAGCCGAAGTTCAGGTCGACGTGGTCGGCGCGGTCTTCGGCCACGAGCATGGTGACCGCCTCGGCCACCGTGTTCGGTTCGACGCCGTAGAGCTGGATGCTGCGCGGCGTCTCGGACTCGTGGTGCTGGATCAGGCGCATCGACTCGGGCGTGCGCTCGACCAGCGCCCGGCTCGTGATCATCTCGCTGACGTAGAGGCCGGCGCCGTACTCGCGGCAGAGACGGCGGTAGGCCGTGTTGGTGATGCCCGCCATCGGGGCGAGCACGACCGGCGAGGCCACGTCGATCGGACCGATCGAGAGGCCGCGCGAGGGCAGGGTGGTGGTGGACATCGTTACGATTCTCCCATGAGCGACGGCGGGCTGACGAGTGGTGTGGACGACGCGGTCGCTGGGGGCGACAGTGGGGGCGACGCCGGGCACGACGACGACCGGCCCGAGGGCACCGACCGGGTCCGCGCCGACGCCGCCGGCCGCGGCCTCGCAGTCGAGATCGTGGCCCGGCCCGCGGCCGACTCGCTCGAGGCCGCGGCCGCCCTGCTGGGGCTCGAACCCTCCGACATCGTGAAGAGCCTCGTGGTGAAGCGCCACGACGGGTCGTTCGTGTTCGCGCTCGTCCCGGGCGACCGCCAGATCTCGTGGGCCAAGCTGCGGTCCGTCGTCGGCGTCAACAAGCTCTCGATGCCGAGCGCGGACGTCGCCCTCGAGGCCACGGGGTACGAGCGGGGCACCATCACCCCGATGGGCAGCTCGACGGCGTGGCCGGTCGTCGCGGACTCCCGCGTCACCGGTCGACGCGTCGCCCTCGGCGCGGGCGCACACGGCTTCAGCGCCTTCGTCGAGGCGGACGAGTTGGTCGCGGCGTACGACGCGACGGTGGCCGACATCAGCGACTGACGCCGCGCCTCCCGGGCTCGTCGCCCGCTGTCGCGGCGTCGGGGGCGACCGGGGGGCTCGGCGGGACGCTCGCCGGGCCGACGAGGCAGGCGTCGCCTTCGCAGGCCAGGGCGTCGGCCGCTCCGAGCATGGCCAAGGGGCTGGACGGCAGGGCGGCTCGCGAGCCGGCCGCCGCGCTCATCGAGTCGCCTCGGAGGCGACCTGCTCGAGGGCCTGGACGAACGCCTCGGGTGCCTGGGCACCCGAGATGCCGTACTTTCCGTCGAGGACGAAGAACGGGACGCCCGAGATGCCGAAGGCCTGCGCCTGGGCCTGGTCGGCACGCACGTCGTCGAGGTGACGACCCGACTCGAGCGCCTCACGGGCGGCCGACTCGTCGAGGCCCACGTCGCCGGCGAGCTGCACGAGGTCGTCGACGCGACCCACGTGGCGGCCCTCTTCGAAGTAGGCGCGCAGGAGGCGCTCCTTCAGTTCGACCTGACGGCCGTTCGCCTTGGCGAAGTGCAGCAGCTCGTGCGCCTTCACGGTGTTCGTGTGCCGGAGGTGCTCGAAGTCGTACGCGAGGCCGACCTCGGACGCGATGCCCGCCACGGTGTCGAGCATGCCGCGGACCTGCTCAGCGGGCATGCCCTTGTGCGTCGAGAGGAAGTCCACCTCGTCGCCCTCGAAGTCGACCGGGGTGTCGGGCGACAGCTCGAACGAGTGGTACTCGACCTCGACGGGGCCACCGAAGCGACGCACGGCCTCCTCGAACTTGCGCTTGCCGATGAAGCACCACGGGCAGGCGATGTCGGACCAGATGTCGACCTTCACGGTCGCGGACGGGGTGGTGGGATCTGAGCTCACGGCAGGCCCAACTCGGCCCCGGGCGCGGCCATTCCCGCTCGGCGTCCCGAAGCGTCGGCCACCGCCGGCCCGGCAGCGCGTGCCCGGCAGCGCTGCTCCGCCCCGCCCGCGTGCCAGGCGTTCCCTCACCCGCCACCCCCTGTCGGCTCCGACCGCCCGAGTACCGGGACCTCCCTCATCCGCCACCCCCCGTCGGCTCCGACCTACCGGATGCCGCGGGCCCCCTCACCCGCCACCCCCTGTCGGCAACTCCTGACCCTTGCAACGCCTCGGCACGGCCAGCCGCCAGGCCCTGCGCCCCCGCGGCCCGAGCACGCGCGGGAGTCCGGAGTTGCCGACACGCGACTCCGGCCTCGCGCCTCCCGCCGTCGTGACGAGCGCGTCGATCGCGGCAGATGTCCGGGCCCACCGGTCGCGGACCATCGTCGTCCCGGCCCGGAACGGCACCCGCCCGTCGAGGGCGATGTCCGCGTCCTTCGCACGGTCCTGGTCGAACCGGTTCTCGTGGTGTTCGCGACCGTCGGTCTCGAAGCCCACGATCCCGTCGACGAGCATGTCGAGGATCTTGCCCGTGCCACCCACCGGTACCTGCCGCTCGACGTGGTGGCCGGCTCGGCGCAGCCGCGTCCCGGCTGCCGACTCGAGGATGCTCTCGGCGCCCCCGTCGCTCCAGGCCACCAGCCCGGCGGCGTCGGCTCGTCTCCGACCCAGGACCTCGGCGGCGTCGTCGTCGTCCGTCACGATGCCGACGCGGCGGGCCCAGTCCACCAGGATCACGGCGTCCTCGAGGGACCGGGACTCGACGACGGCTCGGGCGAGGGCGTCCCGGGGGTCGACCGACCAGGTCGTCCCGCGCGCGCCGAGCTCGACCGGGTCCCAGACGACCCGGACCCCGCGACGACGTCTCAGCCGGGACGCGGTCGCAGGCACGGACACCGTGATCGGCGGACGGCGCCACGACCACGCACCGAGCTGGTGCAGGGCAGCGGCCCCGGTGAGGCGGCCACCCACCGCCACGGCCACGAACCGCGGGTCGTGTCGCGGCCAGGTCGAGTACCAGCCGCGGCGGGGTCGGCTCACCGACCGTGAACGGACGGCGACGGTGAGCTGGCGGTCGGTGGCGCCCTGCGCCACCAGGTCGTGCTTGTGCAGCAGTCCCCCGGCGTGCGAGACGAGTTCGGCGATCGTGGTCATGTCGACAGGCTGCCGAGCTCGGCCGGGCCGTCGCGGCTGACCTCGACCCGCCTGGGGACGGTCACACGCCCACGCGCATTGGGGACGAGGACTCGCGCGGCAGGTCACGATTGACGCCTCCGGCAATTCCTGCCTCGTGCCGCATTGACGGCCGACACGCCCACCGGTCGACGTGCACTGCGACAAGAAGCAGGAATTGCCGAAACGGAGAGGGGCCGGAGGCGCGAGCGCGGGTGCGGGGGCAGGCGCGAGTCCGGAGGCGCGAGCGCGGGCGCGGGGGACGGCGGGCGCGGCCCGGAGTCGCGACGGCGGGGGCGGCCCCGGACGGGCCGCACCCGACCGCGGCTACGCGCCGAGCAGCTGCTCGGCCAGGTACGCCCGCAACCCGGCCAGCGGGATGCGCTGCTGGGCCATCGTGTCGCGTTCGCGCACGGTCACGGCGTCGTCGTCGAGCGAGTCGAAGTCGACGGTGACGCAGAACGGCGTGCCGATCTCGTCCTGGCGGCGGTAACGCCGGCCGATGGCCCCGGCGTCGTCGAAGTCGATGTTCCAGTACTTGCGGAGGTCGGCCGCGAGCCCGCGCGCCATGGGCGACAACTGCTCGTTGCGACTCAGCGGCAGCACGGCGACCTTGATCGGCGCGAGACGGCGGTCGAGCTTGAGCACGGTGCGCTTGTCGACGCCCCCCTTGGCGTTGGGCGCCTCGTCCTCGGTGTAGGCGTCGACCAGGAAGGCCATCAGCGAGCGGGTCAGACCGGCCGCGGGCTCGATGACGTACGGAGTCCAGCGTTCGTTCTTGGCCTGGTCGAAGTAGGTGAGGTCTTTGCCTGAGGCGGCAGCGTGGGTCTTGAGGTCGTAGTCGGTGCGGTTCGCGACGCCCTCGAGCTCGCCGAACTCGCCGCCGGCGAACCGGAAGCGGTACTCGATGTCGACGGTGCGCTTCGAGTAGTGCGAGAGCTTCTCGGCGGCGTGTTCGTACAGGCGGAGGTTCTCGGGGTCGATGCCGAGGTCGACGTACCACTGGAACCGCTGGTCGATCCAGTACTGGTGCCACTCTTCGTCGGTGCCGGGTTCGACGAAGAACTCCATCTCCATCTGCTCGAACTCGCGGGTGCGGAAGATGAAGTTGCCGGGCGTGATCTCGTTGCGGAAGCTCTTGCCGATCTGGCCGATGCCGAAGGGCGGCTTGATGCGCGAGGACTGCAGGATGTTGTCGAAGTTGGTGAAGATGCCCTGGGCGGTCTCGGGACGCAGGTAGGCCATGCCCTGCTCGTTGTCGACCGGGCCGAGGAACGTCTTGAGCAGGCCCGAGAAGTTCTGCGGCTCGGTCCACGAGCCGGGCTGGCCCGTGTCGGGGTCGCGGACGTCTGCGAGGCCGTTCTCGGGCGGGTGGCCGTGCTTGGCCTCGTACGCCTCGATCAGGTGGTCGGCCCGGTAGCGCTTGTGGGTGTGCAGCGACTCGACGAGCGGGTCGCTGAAGACCTCGACGTGGCCGGAGGCCTCCCACACCTGACGGGGCAGGATGACCGCGGAGTCCAGGCCGACGACGTCGTCACGACCCTGCACCATGGTCTGCCACCACTGGCGCTTGATGTTCTCCTTGAGAGCCACGCCGAGGGGCCCGTAGTCCCAGGCCGACCGCGAACCGCCGTAGATCTCTCCCGACTGGAAGACGAAGCCTCGGCGCTTGGCCAGGGCGATGACGGAATCGAGACGGTTGGGTGCTGCCACGTGTGATGCTCCGATGAGTTGAGGCCCGAGCTGGGTGCCCGGTCGGTCGAGGTACCCGGCAACTCTAGCGGCGGAGCGTCACCGGCCGAGCGCGGCGGCGACCGCCTCGACGTCGTCCTCGTCGTTCCAGAGGTGGAACGCCACGCGCACCCGACCGGCCCGCCCCGAGACGACCAGTCCGGCGTCGCCGAGGAGGCGCTGGTCGCGTCCGTCGGGGTCGGCCCAGGTCACGATCGCGCGGCCCTGTGCCTCGATCCCGAGCCGCGAGCAGAGCGCGTCGCCCGTCCCGACGGCGTGTGCCCAGGTCTCGTCGGCGTCGAGCCCGGCGAACGCGTCCAGCGCGGGGAGCGCTCCCGCCCAGGCCTGCCAGGCGGGCGAGACGTCGAACGACCGGGCGTCCGGGGCGAGCCGCATCTCCGGGCCGTAGCACGAGCCCCACACGTCGTCCCCGGCGTACCAGCCGGCCTGGGCGGGCAGCATGGCCCCTCGAAGGCGCTCCCCCACGGTGAGGAACGCCACCCCCCGCGGGCAGCACAGCCACTTGTAGGCGTGCGTCACGGTGGCGTCGTACCGCGAGGAGTCGACGGGTCGCACGCCGGCGGCCTGCGTCAGGTCGCACAGCGTCAGGGCCCCGTGCCGGGCGGCCGCCTCGACGACGGCCGCGTCGTCGGCCACCTGGCCCGTCGCCGACTGGACGGCAGACCACGCCACGAGGTGCGTGTCGGGCCCGATCGACGCGGCCAGCTCGTCGAGGGGAACGCTCCGCACCCGGACGCCCCGCGCCTCCTGGACCACGAAGGGGTAGACGATCGAGCTGAAGTCGCCCGTCGGCACGAGCACCTCGGCACCGTCGGGCACCGATGCCGCGACCACGGCCACCATCGACGAGGTCTGGGACGCGATGGCGACGCGACCGACGTCGACCCGGACGAGCCGGGCGAAGGCCGCGCGCGCCTCCTCGACGACGGCGCCGTAGGCCGCCGGCCCGGCCTGCCCGGACGCCCAGTCGTCGAGGTCGGCACGGAGGGCCGCGACCGTGGCCCGCATCGGCAGGCCCATGGTGCAGGCCGCGAGGTAGCCCGGCGCGGGGGCGAAGAGGTCGGCGTACGGCGAGGTCATGCACCCCAGGGTCGAGGCTGGGATGCCGCAGGACAACCACCAGTGTCTGAGGTCACCCATCACGAGCACTTATGCTTCGCGCATGACCACCGACCTCGACCTGGCCTCGCTGCGCGTCGTCCGTGCCGTCGCCGACACGGGCACGATCACGGCCGCCGCCGCCCTGCTCGGCTACAGCCAGCCCGCCGTCAGTCAGCAACTGCGCCGTGCCGAACGCCAGGTGGGCCAGCCACTGGTGCTGCGGGCCGGTCGCGGGGTCGCCCTGACCGAGGCCGGGCAGCGGCTGGCCGCCCACGCCGTCCACGTGCAGGCCGCCCTCGACGCCGCACGTCAAGACCTCGACGACCTCGGCGGCGTCGCCACGGGCCGTGTCACCCTCGCCGGGTTCCCGAGCGCGTCCTCGACGATCGTGCCCGACGTGCTCTCGCGACTCCGCGACCGGCATCCCGGCCTGACGGTCGACTACGTCGAGGCCGAACCCCCGGAGGCGCTGGCACGACTGCGGGACGGCTCGGCGGACGTCGCGGTCACCTTCAGTCACGGGGGTGCCCCCGCGGCGGAACGCGACCTCGACGGGCTGCTGCACCGCGCCTCCTTCGTCGACCGCACGGTGCTCGCCGTGCCGGCCGCGCACCCGTTCGCCCGCGGCGACGCCTTCGCGAGCCTTGCGCACGAGCGATGGATCGGCGGCTGCCCGCGGTGCCGCGGGCACCTGCTCGCGACCTGCGCCGCGGCGGGCTTCGAGCCCGAGATCGTCCTCGAGACCGACAACGCGCTCGCCGTGCTCGGGCTCGTCGCGGCCGGCCTCGGCGTCGCCCTGCTGCCGGGCCTCTCGCTCGTGTCGGCGGCCGTGCCCCCCGGGGTGCGCGTCGTCGAGCTCGACCACGGTCTCGCCCGGATCGTCCACGTCGTCCACGGGCGCGGTGGTGACCGGGTGCCGAGCGTGCGGGCCGTCCTCGACGCCCTCGGGCAGGTCGACGGCGGCGCGCTGGGACTCGTGGCCGCCGGGCCGGAGGTGCCGACCGGGACGCCGGGTTAGGCTGGCCCGACGAACCAGGAGAGGTGCAGGTCGTGCGCAGAAGAGTGTCCGTCGGCATCGCCGTCTCGGTGTTGGCCCTCGTCGGGTTGACTGGGTGCTTCCCGAGCCTCGACGACCTCACGCCGGTCGGCGCGGGCGGGTCCGGCGGATCGGCCGCCACGCCCGGCACCGGGGCCAGCGGCGTCCCGCAGCCCCAGGTCACCGGAGCCCCCGGCACCGGCGGCGGCACGGGATCGCAGCCCGACGCCCTCGCACCCGGCGGCACCCTGCTCGGCCAGGTCAACTACAAAGACCTCACCATCTACGTCTACGGCGTCGGCGAGCTGACCACCACGGCCCCCTCGATCTACGCCCGTCCCGACGGCACCGACCCTTACCCGGCGGGCACCGACGTCGAGGTCACCGCCTACGTGCTGACCAACAACTCGCAGCGTCGGCTCGACCTGACCGACCTCAGCGCCGACTACTCGTCGTACGGCAACGACCTCGCCACCCAGGATGTCTTCGCCGGGCAGGACCTCTTGACCCGGCTGGGTTACGAGACCTCGCTCGACTCGAAGTTCCCCGCCGACAGCGCGACCTGGTACCTGCTGCCCGGCGAGTCGACCGTGTTCGCCAACGCCTGGTTCCACCGCGCGAGCGACGGCCCGTTGACCCTGCAGTTCTTGTGGCCGGCGGAGCGGATCTTCTTGGGCGCGAACATCCAGTTCTGACGGGTCACGGCCACGGCCGCGGGCGGGGTCGAACCCGGGGCGCCGACAGGGTCGGGCCCGGGCCGCGGAGCGGGCCCTCACCCGGGCCCGGTCAGGCCGGGGTAGGCGCGTCCACCGCTCCCCCGAACCGCCGGGTGCGCGAGGCGTAGGTCTCGACCGCCTGCCACAGGTCGGTGCGGGTGAAGTCGGGCCACAACCGGTCGAGGAACACCATCTCGGCGTAGGCGGACTGCCAGAGCATGAAGTTGCTCGTGCGCTGTTCGCCCGAGCTGCGGACGAACAGGTCGACGTCGGGCAGCTCGGGCGCGTACAGGCGCTTCTGGATCAACTTCTCGCTGACGGCCGAGGGCTTGAGCCGGCCTCCGGCGACGTCGTCCGCGATCGAGCGCACGGCGTCGGCGATCTCGGTGCGTCCGCCGTAGTTGACGCACATCGTCAGCGTGAGGACGTCGTTGCCCTTCGTCAGCTCTTCGGCGAACTGCAGTTCGTTGATCACCGACCCCCACAGCCGCGGCTTCCGTCCGGCCCAGCGCACCCGCACGCCCCAGGCGTTCAGCTGGTCGCGTCGGCGGTGCAGCACGTCGCGGTTGAAGCCCATCAAGAAGCGCACCTCGTCGGGCGAGCGCTTCCAGTTCTCGGTCGAGAACGCATAGACGCTGAGGTGCTTCACGCCGATCTGGATCGCCCCGGCGACCACGTCGAGCAGTGACATCTCGCCGGCCTTGTGGCCCTCGACGCGGGTGAGGCCGCGCCCGTTGGCCCACCGGCCGTTGCCGTCCATCACGATCGCCACGTGCTCGGGCACCGCACCCCGCGGCATCACCGGCGGGTGCACGCCCGTCCAGTCCAGCGGGCGGTAGTCGGCGGCGTCACGGTGGGTCTTCTTCACGGTCTCTCTCCTCCGTGCACGCGGTCGACGTGCTGCAGCGATCGCAGTCCCCGTTCGAGGTGCCACTGGGTGTACGCGGCGACGACGCCGCTGGCCTGGTTGCGGGTCGCGTCGGGGGCGTCCTCGGCGTGGCCCCAGTCCCCGGTGAGCAGCGCGCCCAACAGGGCCAGCGCCTCCTGCGTCAACCGCGGAGCGCCGGGAGGCGCGTGCGAGTCGGCCACCACGCCACCGAGCTGGACGACGAAGGCCGAGTGCGGCCCGGGTGCACCCGTCACGGCGCAGTCGCCGAAGCTGGGCGACCAGCCCGCGATGCTGAGCGCTCGCAGCAGGTACGAGTCGAGCGTGAGCTGGGGGGCGTGCTCGTGACGCGCGAGCGAGCGGAGGGCCCCGACGAGCAGGAGGTACTGCTGCAGGCCCGCCTCGGCCTCGGTCAGCTTGTCGGCCGTCTCGACCATGACGCTGCCGGCCGTGTAGCTCTCGTAGTCGGCGGCGATCACCGCACCGTACGAGCCGAGCGACTCGGCCTGCTGCACGATGTCGAGCGACCGGCCCTCGTAGAGCTGCAAGTCGGCGACCATCATCGGCTCGAGTCGCGCCCCGAACTTCGACGCCGTCCGCCGGACGCCCTTCGCCACGGCCCGGATCTTGCCGTGGTTGCGGCTCAGCATCGTGAGGATGCGATCGGCCTCACCCAGCTTGTGGGTGCGCAGCACGACGCATTCATCACGGTAGACGGGCACCGACCAAGCATCGCACGCGTGGTACAAACGTCAGGTGCACGCCACAGCCTTCGCCGTACCCCTGTGGGTGGACCTCCTTGCCGTCGGCATCGGCAGCCTGCAGGGGGCCATGTTCGCCTCCGAGTACAAGGACCGGCGGCTCGACCTGCTCGGCATCGCCATCATCGGCACCGCCACCGGCCTCGGCGGCGGCGTCCTGCGCGACGTGCTGCTGGGTGAGGTCCCCCGCGCCATGACGAGCAACTGGTACCTGCTCGTCGCCGTGGCGGCCGCCATCGTGGGCATGGCCCTGCAACGGGTCTTCACGCGGCTGGCCGGGGTGATCACCGTGCTCGATGCCCTGACGATCGGGCTGCTCGGGGCGATCGGGTCGACCAAGGCGCTCTCGCTCGGGCTGCCCGAGATCCCCGCGGTGTTCGTCGGGGTCATCGCAGCCGTCGGCGGATCGGTGCTGCGCGACCTGCTGATGAACCTGACGATCGCGATGATGCACGTCGGATCGCTCTACGCCGTGGCCGCCGCGGGTGGGACCGTCGTCCTCGTGGTCGCCGTGTCGCTCGGCGCCCCGGTCGCCGTGGCGGCGGTGGCGGGCACCTCGATCACCTTCGCGATCCGCATGCTGGCCGTGCGCTTCGGCTGGACCCTGCCCGAGCAGCGCGCCCTCAGCCGGCTGCCGCGCTGGCGTCGCCCGCGCTGACCCCGAGGCACGACCGAGTCGGGGTGGGACGCCACACGCGCGCAGCCGGTCGGCGACTCCCCCCTGGTGCACCCCCGCACCCCGCCACGCCTCACCGCCGCGCCCGCCCGCGGCAGCGAGCAGGAGTTGCTCGCACCGGCCGGCCGGCGCCTGCACCCGCCGGCAACTCCTCCCTGGTGCGCCCGCGCACGCCGCCACGCCGCACCGCCGGGCCCGCCCACGGCAGCGAGGGGGAATTACCCGCACCCGCACCCGCACCGGCACCGGCACCGGCAACCGCACCGGCGCCGGCACGCGCACGCACAGGAGCAGGTGCAAGCCGCCGCCGCCGGACCGCCCGGTCGACCGAACGACGACGCCCCCGGCACCGACGGCACCGGGGGCGGATCGGTCGTGATCAGACCGAGGCGAGCTCGCGGACGTCGCTCGCCGTGCGGATCGCCCGGTTGACCGCCGAGACGATGGCCTTGAGCGACGCCGTCGAGATGTCGGCGTCGATGCCGACGCCCCAGAGCCGGGTGCCGTCGACGTCGAGCTCGACGTAGGCCGCGGCCTGGGCGTCGCCCGAGGCGCTCAGCGTGTGCTCGACGTAGTCGTAGAGCTTGACCTGGACGCCCTGGTCGGCCAGCACCGCGATGAATGCGGCGATCGGGCCGGTGCCACGGGCCGAGGTCGACTCGACGGTCTCGCCCACCCGCAGGTCGACGTCGAGCGTGGTCTCGCCGCTCATGTCGCTCGACGTGCTCGTGCGTGTCAGTTCGAAGCGACCCCACTTGTCGTCGGCGTCGTCCGCGGGCAGGTACTCGTCCTGGAAGATCGACCAGATGTGGGCGCTCGTCATCTCGCCGCCCTCGCTGTCCGTGCGCGACTGGACGACGCCGCTGAACTCGATCTGCAGCTTGCGGGGCAGGTCGATGGCGTGGTCTGCCTTCAGCAGGTAGGCGACGCCCCCCTTGCCCGACTGCGAGTTGACCCGGATCACGGCCTCGTAGCTGCGACCCAGGTCTTTCGGGTCGACCGGCAGGTAGGGCACGGCCCACTCGAGCTCGTCGACGTCGACGCCGCGGGACGCCGCGGTGGCCGCCATGGCCTCGAAGCCCTTCTTGATGGCGTCCTGGTGCGAGCCCGAGAAGGCCGTGTAGACGAGGTCGCCGGCCCACGGGCTGCGCTCGTGGACGGGCAGCTGGTTGCAGTGCTCGGCGGTGCGCTTGACCATGTCGAGGTCGCTGAAGTCGATCTGCGGGTCGATGCCCTGCGTGAAGAGGTTGATGCCCAGGGCGACCAGGTCGACGTTGCCGGTCCGCTCACCGTTGCCGAAGAGGCAGCCCTCGATCCGGTCGGCGCCCGCCAGGTAGCCCAGCTCGGCCGCGGCGATGCCGGTGCCCCGGTCGTTGTGCGGGTGCAGCGACAGGATGACGCTGTCGCGACGGGCCAGGCGACGGTGCATCCACTCGATCGAGTCCGCGTAGACGTTGGGGGTCGCCATCTCGACGGTGGCCGGCAGGTTGATGATCACGGGACGCTCGGGGGTCGCGTCGAAGGACTCGATCACCTGGTTGCAGATCTCGAGGGCGAAGTCGAGTTCGGTGCCCGTGTAGCTCTCGGGCGAGTACTCGTAGAAGACGGCCGTCTCGGGGATGGTCTTCTCGGCCTCGAGGCACAGTCGCACGCCCTCGAGCGCGATGTCGACGATGCCCTGGCGGTCGGTGCGGAACACCACGTCGCGTTGCAGGACGCTCGTCGAGTTGTACAGGTGGACGATGGCCTGCTTCGCACCGGCGATCGACTCGTAGGTGCGGGCGATGAGGTGCTCGCGCGCCTGGGTCAGCACCTGGATCGTCACGTCGTCGGGGATGGCCCCCTCGTCGATCAGGCTGCGCACGAAGTCGAAGTCGGTCTGCGACGCGCTCGGGAACCCGACCTCGATCTCTTTGTAGCCCATGCCGACCAGCAGGTCGAACATGATGCGCTTGCGCTCGGGGCTCATCGGGTCGATCAGCGCCTGGTTGCCGTCGCGCAGGTCGACGGCGCACCAGCGGGGCGCCTCGGTGATGCGCTTCGACGGCCAGGTGCGGTCGGGCAGGTCGACGGTGATCTGCTCGTGGAACGGCCGGTACTTGTGGATCGGCATGGCCGACGGTTGCTGTGCGTTCTTCATGTCCTGTGGTCTCTCTCGCCCTCGAGGGGCTGCTCTTCGCGGGGGTGTCGGCCGACGACGGACTCCGCGACGAGTGGGGCCTGGGTCAGGACTCGCCGCGGCAGCTAAGGAGGAGCAGGCCGGTGAACACGTGACGAGGCTAGCACCGACCGAGGAGGCGCGGGTCGTCGCCCGCTGGCACCGCGCCTCCTCCGCTCGCCCCGTCGGTCAGACGACGGTGCGGACGAGCCGCACGACGGCGCCGACCGAGAGGTCGGGCAGGTAGGCGCGGCCGAGGGCCGTGCCGATGGCCGGCAGCTGGACGGGGTCGGGGAAGGCCATGACGAGCGGCACGAACTCGGGCTGGAACTTCTTCTTGAACGTCAGCAGCGTCTGGAACCCGTAGGCGGGCTCGAGCACCCGCCCGAGGAAGGTCAGGACGCGCTCGGTCTGCGTCGCCGGGCCGTCCGCCGGGCCGGTGGTGGCGAGTGGCGCCGCCGACAGGCTGAGGAACTCCACGCCCTGCTCTTTCATGGCCAGCGCCGACGAGGCGATGACGAACTCCATCACGCCGTTCATGCTGTCGGGTCGCCGGCGCATGAAGTCGAGCGTCCACCCGACCACCTCGCCGTCACGCCAGGTCGGCAGCCAGCTGGTCACGGCGAGGACGGTGTCGTCCGCGTCGAGCGCGAGCATCAGCGCGACGTCGGGGTCGCGGAGCTCGTCGAGACCGCCGAGCGTGAAGCCCATCTCGGGCAGGTTCTTCTCGGCGACCCAGAGCTCGCTGATCTCGGTGATCTGCCGGGCGACCGCCGGGCGCAGGTCGGCGTGGCGGGTCCACTCGGCGCGGACGCCGTTCTTGGTCGCGCGGTTCAGGCTCGAGCGGACGTCCTGCCACTTCTTGCCGGTCATGCTGAAGGTCGCCGGGTGCAGCACCGTCTCTTCGCCCACGGGCAGGGTCGTCCAGCCCAGGTCGTCGAAGAACGGCGAGAGCTCACCCCTCACGCTGTAGAAGACGGGGGCGAGGCCCTGGTCGTCGCACCAGCGGGCGAACTCGAGGGTGACCTCGCGCAACCGCTCGGGCGGGCAGAGCGGTTCGGCGGTCGTCAACGCGATGCCCGACACCACGCGGTAGGCCACCGCCGACCGACCATCGGCGGTGAACCACCAGCTGTTGCCCGACCACAGCGCCATGTGCGACAGCGTGCCGGGCGCCCCGCGGTGCACGAGCTCGCGGACGCGGGCCCGCTCGGCGTCGGGTCGGAGGTCTCCCGGCCGCACGGCTCCGGCCACGAGCGCCACCAGGACGACGAGCCACCAGAGCGGCCCCGTCCACTCGAACGCCACGCGCACGACGCCGCCGACCGGGACGGGCCCCAGCCCGGCGAGGCCGACGAAGCCGACGGGCACGAAGCGTTCGGGGACGTCGGCCGCGAGGGCCGCCGCGTCGATCGACGGCACGAAGGAGGCGCGACCCACCCACCCGACGACGGCGAACGCCGCCGCGAGCACGGCCCCCGACCCCAGCACGACCGTGGCGACGAGACGCCGCCGTACGCCCGCCCCCACGCCGAAGTGGTGCCGGAGGACGAACAACGAGACGGCCGTGCCCGCCGGCACCGCGACCGCCACGACGGTGAGCAGGACGTGCGCGACGAGGTGGCGACGGGGGTCGCCGTCCGACGTGCCCGTGACGGGCATGACCACGTAGTAGAGCACGGCGAAGAGGGCGAGCAGGCCGTTGACGGCGACGGCCACGTCGAGGGCGACCCGGCGCCCCCGCCGCAGGAACCACGCGGCGACGAGCAGGACCACGAGCGGCAACAGGCTGAGCGCGACGGTCGGGACGGCGTCGATGCTGCCGAGCACCGCGGCGCGGGCGCAGAGGTCGGCCCGCTCGACCTGCCGGTCGAGCGGCGTGTGGAGGGCGATGGCGCAGAGGTCGGCCGGTGACCGCCCGGACAGGACGTCGCCGAACAGCAGGCCGAAGGGTGACAGGGGCCCCACGGGGCTGCGGGCCAGCAGGGTCAGGATCGGCCCGGCCGCCGTGACGGCCACGACCGTCGAGGCGAGTCGACGCACCTCGTGGTGCGAACTGCGCAACCAGCCGCGACGTGCGGGCGGTCCGGCGAGGACGCGACCGAAGCCGAGCCCGACCACGGCACCGACGAGGGCGTAGAGACCCGACGGATGGCCGTCGTACAGCACGAAGGCGAGCAGGGCCGAGAAGCCGAGCAGCCGGATGCGACGACGCCAGAGCGGACCGACGAAGCCGCTGACGGTCATGATCGTGCCGAGCGCCGGGGTGAACGGGTGCAGCGTCGACTCGGCCGCGACCTCGAGGGCCCAGGGCTGGCCCACGGCGCGTCCGACGGCCTGCACGGCCACCCCGACCCCGGTGGCCGCGACCGCCGTCACGACGTAGGCCGCGAGGGCCCGGCGGCTGCCGATGCGGCGCTCGGCGACGCCCACGAGCACGAGGACGGCGACGACGGCCAGGACGAGCTCGCGACGATCCGAGGCGAAGAGCACCGAGCCGAGGGTCAGGGGCCAGAAGCCGCGGTCGTCGAAGGGGTCGAGCCCAGCGCCCACGGCCTCGCGCAGGCGTTCGCCCGGCCCGTGCACGAAGCTGCCCGAGACGACCGCCAGCACGACGAGCAGGGCGGCGAGGACGACGCTGACCGGCTGCGCCCTGACGAACGCGACCGTCGAGCGGACGGCCCCGCCGAGACGATCGCGGGCGGTGGCAGCGTCCACGGCGGTCACGGCTGCTGCACCGAGTCGGCGAGCCCGAGGCGTGGGTAGAGCGCACCGATGCCGTGCGCGAAGCCGTTGGTCGCCGTCGTCCAGTCGTGGGCGCTGCCGGGCGAGACGTAACGGGTCACGGACATGCCGGCCCGCTCGGCCGCGGCGGAGTTCTCGGTCATGATCCGACCATAACGGGTGTCGTTCTGACCCACGGCGAAGAACGCCGTGGTGTCGGCGTAGGGCGCCCCCTCGGCCATGATCGCCTGCGGCTGGGCTGCCTCGTAGGCGGCTTCGCTGCCCGCGAAACCCCCGTCGACGGTCGCCTGACGCGTGCCGATCGAGGGGCCGAGCTCGCCCGAGACGTCGATGAACGAGCCGAACAGGTCGGGCCGCGACGACGCGAACTGGATCGAGCAGGTGCCGCCCTGCGAGAACCCGCCGACGGTCCAGGCCCGGGGGCCGGTCGCGACGTGGAAGTGGCTGGTCACGTAATCGACCACGTCGGTGGTGATGTAGGTGGCGCTGTCGCCGAGCGGGCCGTCGACGCACATCGGGTTGTCGGCGTCGGCACCGAGCTGGTCGGGCACGACGACGATCGGGGCCAGGCCGTGGTTGCGCGCGGCGAAGGCGTCGAGGGTCTCGACGAGGTGCCCGGGGCCCACGACCGACTCGGGGCTGGCCGGCTGCCCCGACATCATCACCATCACCGGCAGGGCCGGGGCGTCGGCCACCAGCGCCGCCGGGGGCAGGTAGACGATCGCGTCGCGGGCCGCGAAGTTCGAGACCGTGCCCGGGATGTGCACGGTGCCGTACCGACCCGTGGTCGGCATGTCGGCCGGCGCGTGCCAGCTCGACCAGAGCGTCGGGTCGAACGCCGTCGAGGTCGAGGTCGAGGTCGCAGGAGGCGCGGTGCCGGCATCCGCCAGGGCCGGCACCGTCTCGCGGCCGAGGGCCTGGGCGAGGTCCTGATAGACCCCACCGTCCCGGTTGACCGCCAGGCCCGTGGCCAGGACGAAGACGACCGCGGCGACCAGGGCCACCGCCTTGCGCCACCACCGCGTGCGGACCAGGCCGACCACGACGAGGCCCAGGCCTGCCCCCAGGGCGGCGATCCAGACCCGGTCGACGAGCGTGGGCGCGACCCCGACGACGTCCTGGACGTCGCCGAACCACCAGGTGGCGAGCAGCGCCGCTCCCCCGCCGACGACGACGCCGAGCCCGACCCCGCGCCACCACGTCCGACGCGTCCGCGGCCGGACGAGCAGCCACGCGACGGCGAGACCGGCCGTCACGTCGACGGGCACCAGCACGGCCGGGGACAGCAGGGGAAGCGACAGCGGGTCGATCATGGGGGCACTCCGTTCCGGCGGCGGTGGCTCGACGGCGACCGCCCGGACGACACTCTGCCCGCACCGACCGCGCGGACACCCGGTCGACAGGGTGCTCTCAGCAGGCTCATCATCGACGTCCAGCGGACAGGCGACCACGGCCGGCTGCGGGGTCGTCCCGTGCCGACGTCGTCGGCTGCCGACCGCGGCGGACGGCGGGCTGCGGACGGGCGCGCGGGCTAGTCGGTCAGACCGTGCTCGTACGCGTACACGACCAACTGCACACGGTCACGGAGCGAGAGCTTCGAGAGCACGCGACTGATGTGGGTCTTGACCGTCGCCTCGCTGAGGAACTCCCTCGACGCGATCTCGGCGTTGCTCAGCCCGCGTGCCGCGAGGTCGAAGATGTCGCGCTCCCGCGTGGTGAGGGTGCCGAACGACTCGGGCACGGCCCGGGCGCGCGAGGCCCGGCCGTCGAAGTGCTCGAACAACTCGCGGGTCGCCGACGCGGCGATCACGGCGTTGCCCGAGTGCACCGTGCGGATCGCGGCGAGCAGGAACTCGGGGTCGGCGTCCTTCAGGACGAAACCGCTCGCGCCTCCTCGGATCGCCCGCGTGGCGGCCTCGTCGAGGTCGAACGTGGTGAGCACGATGATGCGGGGCGGCCGGCGGGAGGCCGCCTCAGCCTGGGCCAGGACGGCGGTGGTCGCGGCGATGCCGTCCATGACCGGCATGCGGATGTCCATCAGGACGACGTCGGGGGCGGTGCGGGCGACCATCGCGACGCCCTCGTCGCCGTTGCTGGCCTCACCCACGAACTGGAGGTCGGCCTGCGACCCGACGAGCATCTTGATGCCGGCCCGGAACAGGGCCTGGTCGTCGACCAGCGCGACTCGGATGGGCGCCGCGGAACGGCCGGGCATGTCGATCATCGGATGCGTACCTCTTGGGTCAGTGCCAGGGTCGGCACGATGGCGTGGACGACGAAGCGTCCGTCGGCGTTCTGGGTGGTGAGCGAACCGCCCGCCAGGGTCGCCCGTTCGCGCATGCCGTCGAGGCCGTGGCCCCCGCGGCGTTCGTCGCCGCTCGTGTCGACGGGACGCGTGGGCGGTCGCACGACGTTCGAGATCAGCAGGTGCAGGGCCTCGTACCGCCAGTCGAAGTGCAGGTCGACGGGTTGGTCGACGGCGCCGTGGCGGAGGACGTTCGTCAGGCTCTCTTGCACGATGCGGAAGACCGCGAGCTGGCGGTTCGTCCCGAGCACCTGGGGTTCGCCCGACACCCGGAGGTCGACGTGCAACCCCGAGCCGCGCATCTGCTCGAGCAGGCGGTCGAGGTCGCCGAGGGCGGGCTGGGGCGCCTCGCCCTGGCTGTGCCGCAACTGGCCGAGCAGCACGCGGACGTCGCCGAGCGCCTCACGTGCCGTCGTGGCGATGGTGGTCAGCGCCCCGTCGACGGAGGTCGGGTCGACCCGCGCGGCGTACCGCGCCCCGTCGGCCTGGGCGATGACGACGGCCAGCGAGTGCGCGACGACGTCGTGCATGTCGCGGGCGATGCGGTTGCGCTCTTGTTCGACGGCGATGTCGCGCTCGGCGCGGGCCGCCTCGCGCTCGGCCCGGGCGGCGTCGTTCTCGGCCCGTGCGGTCTCACGTTCGGCGATGAGGCGCGCCTCGCGGCTGAGCCGCTCCGACCACCGCTGGCGGGCGAGCAGTCCGCCCGCCCAGGGCAGCCCGAGCAGCGCGAGGAACCCCAACAACGTGATGCCCACCTGCAGCAGGAGGCGGACCACGTCGGTCACCGCGTAGATGTCGTAGTCGACCCCGAAGAGGCTCTGCTGCACGTACGACAGGTAGAACGTGCCCAGCAGGGCACCCGCACCGACCGAGACGAGCCCCGTCCACTTCACCCGGTCGCTGCCGTAGGCGGCGGTCGAGTAGAGCACGGCGCAGATCGCGAGGTTCGTGACGCCGGGCGCGGCACCGGTCGCCATCTGGGACGCCGCGACGAGCCAGGCGAGGGTCAGTGCCGACCCCGGCGACAGGCGCCGCAGCGCGAAGGTGACCGTCATCCCCAACACGACGAAGGGGGTCGAGACGACTCCGTCGGACAGGAGCAGCCCGACCACCCCCAGCGCGAACGCCGCCGACAGGTCGACGGCGACCTGGTACGGGGCGAGACGGCGGAAGATCACCCGACAACCGTACGACCTGCCGCGGCCGGCCGGGGCAGGCTGTGGCGGGCGCGCGACCTGGGGACGAGCACGATCATCCGCAGGGACGACGGCCGATCGGGCTTCCCGAGCCGACCCGCCCGCCCGCGTCGGAGGTCAGAAGCCGAGGCGCCCGAGCTGCTTGGGGTCGCGCTGCCAGTCCTTCGCCACCTTCACCCGGATCGACAGGAAGACCTGCTTGCCGACGAGCGGCTCGATCTGCGCCCTGGCCCGCTCGCCGACCTCGCGGAGGCGCTGGCCGCCCCTGCCGATGACGATGGCCTTCTGGCTGTCGCGTTCGACGAAGAGGTTGGCGTAGATCTCGAGGAGGTCCTTGTCGTCACGTTCGACCATGTCGTCGATGGTCACCGCGAGCGAGTGCGGCAACTCGTCTTGCACGCCCTCGAGCGCGGCCTCGCGCACGTACTCGGCCACCCGGTCGGTCAGGCCCTCTTCGGTGACCGCGTCGGACGGGTACAGCGGCTGTGACACCGGCATGAGCTTGATCAGCTCGGCCGTGAGCACGTCGAGCTGCACGTCGCTGACCGCGGACAACGGGATGATGGCCTCCCAGTCGCGGAGGCGGCTGACCGCCAGCAGTTGTTCGGCGACGGCCGGGCGCGACGTCGCGTCGGTCTTGGTGACGATCGCGACCTTCTTGGCCCGCGGGTAGGCGTCGAGCTGCTCGTTGATGAACTTGTCGCCCGGGCCGATCTTCTCGTCGGCGGGCACGCAGAACCCGATCACGTCGACGTCGCCGAGCGTGGTCTGGACGATGTCGTTGAGCCGCTCGCCGAGCAGCGTGCGGGGACGGTGCATGCCCGGGGTGTCGACGAGCACGAGCTGCCCCGTCGCCTGGTGCACGATGCCGCGGATCGCCCGGCGGGTCGTCTGCGGCTTCGACGACGTGATGGCGACCTTCTGGCCGACGAGCGCGTTCGTCAGCGTCGACTTGCCGACGTTGGGCCGACCCACGAACGAGACGAAGCCCGCGCGGTAGGTCGAACCCCGAGGAGGCGCGGCCGAGGGGGTGGGGTCGTCTCCGGTGGTCGACATGGGGGCCTTTCGTTGACGGGGTGGGGCGGGCGGGAGGGACGGGGCGTGCGACCCGGGGTCAGCTGTCGCGCGAGCCCTCGACGAACGCGGCCTGCGCGTCGGCGAGGTCGGCATCACGCTCGACCAGCACGGTCTGCAGGTCGTGACGACGACCCTCGGTGCGGTCGGCGGTGAGGACGAGGCCCGAGACGCGGGCGACGGAGCCCTGCTCGGGCAGGCGCCCGAGGACCTTCGTGAGCAGTCCGCCGACCGAGTCGACGTCGTCGTCGTCGAGTTCGAGGCCGAAGAGGTCGCCGAGCTCGTCGACGGGCAGGCGGGCGCTCACCCGGAAGACCCCGGCCGAGACCTCGCGGTGCGGAGCGACCTCGCGGTCGTACTCGTCGCTGATGTCGCCGACGAGCTCTTCGATCAGGTCTTCGAGGGTCACGAGCCCCGCGATGCCGCCGTACTCGTCGACGACCATGGCCAGGTGGTTCTTGTCGAGCTGCATCTGACGCAGCGCGTCGTCGGCCTTCTTCGACTCGGGCACGAACACGGCCGGGCGGGCCAGGGTCGTGACGGGAGCCGAGTCGTCACCGCTGTGCTCGTGCAGCCGGCGGGCGAGGTCGCGCAGGTACACGATGCCGACGACGTCGTCGGAGTCACGCCCGACGACCGGCACGCGCGACACGCCCCGCCCGAGGAAGAGGCTCATCGCCGACCCGACCGACGCGGTCGCGTCGAGGGTCACCATGTCGGTGCGCGGCACCATGACCTCTCGGACCACGGTGTCGCTGAACTCGAAGATCGAGTGGATGAGCTCGCGGTCGTCCTCTTCGAGGACGTCGAGCTCGGTCGCCTCGTCGACCATGCTGAGCAGCTGCTCCTCGGAGGAGAACGACGCGCTGCGCGGTCGACCCGGGGTGACCCGGTTGCCGATCGCCACGAGGGCGTCGGCCAGCGGCCCCAGGACGACGCGGACGAAGCGCACGAGGCCGGAGGTCAGGCGTGCGAGCCCCCGGGCGTGCGCCCGGCCGACGCTGCGCGGACTCGAACCCACCAGCACGAACGACACGACGGTCATGATGAGGGCGGAGAGCAGCAGGGCCAGCCACCACGGCTCGACCGAGAAGGCGAACGACAGCGACACCAGGACCGCCGCCGAGGTCTCGGCGAGGATGCGGACGAAGTTGACGGCGTTGACGTGTGCCCCGACGTCGGCCGCGATCGCGGTCAACGCCGCGGCGTGACGCGGGTCGTCGTCGGCCTCGTCGAGCAGGTCTTGACGGCTGAGGACGCCCAACGCCGAGTCGGCGGCGGCCAGCAGCCCGCCGAACACGACCAGGAACACCGCCACGACGACGAAGACCGTGACCATCACGGCGTCACCGGCTCGTGTCGGCCGCGGCGAAGGCCGCGAGGATCTCGCGCTGCAGACCGAACATCTCGCGTTCGTCGTCGGGCTCGGCGTGGTCGAACCCGAGGAGGTGCAGGATGCCGTGGCAGGTGAGCAAGAGCATCTCGTCGAGGGGGCTGTGCCCCGCGGTGGCGGCCTGTGCCACGGCGACCTGCGGGCAGACCACGATGTCGCCGAGCAACCCGGCGGGCGTCGGCTCGTCTTCGGTGCCCGGACGCAGTTCGTCCATCGGGAAGCTCAGGACGTCGGTGGGGCCGGGCTCGTCCATCCACTGCACGTGGAGTTGCTCCATCGCCGCTTCGTCCACGAACACCACGGCCAACTCGGCCTCGGGGTGCACGTGCATCTGGTCGAGGGCGAACGTGGCCAGACGCTGGATCGCGGCCTCGTCGACCTCGACGGCGGATTCGTTGGCGACCTCGATGCTCACCGGGTTCCTCTCTCGGGCAGGCGGTCGCGGGGCGCACCGGCCCGACGTTCGGCACGGTCGGTGCCCTCGGAGGTGGCCTGGGCCGCCTCGTGGCGCCGGTGCTGCTGGGCCTGACGCTCGGCGTCGTAGGTCGTGTAGGCGTCGACGATGCGACCGACGAGCGTGTGTCGCACCACGTCGTCGCTGGTGAGCCGGGCGAAGTGGATGTCGTCGATGTCGCCGAGGACGGTCGTCACGAGTTGCAGGCCGCTCGCGCCGGTCGGCAGGTCGACCTGCGTGACGTCACCGGTGACGACCATGCGCGAACCGAACCCGAGACGGGTCAAGAACATCTTCATCTGCTCGGGCGTCGTGTTCTGCGCCTCGTCGAGGACGACGAAGGCGTCGTTCAGCGTGCGTCCACGCATGTACGCCAGCGGAGCGACCTCGACCGTGCCCGCCGCGAGCAGCTTCGGGACGATCTCGGGGTCCATCATCTCGTTGAGCGCGTCGTACAGCGGTCGGAGGTAGGGATCGATCTTGTCGGTCAGCGTCCCCGGCAGGAAGCCGAGCCGCTCACCGGCCTCGACCGCGGGCCGGGTCAGGATGATGCGCTGCACCTCACGCCGCTGGAGGGCCTGGACCGCCTTGGCCATCGCCAGGTAGGTCTTGCCCGTGCCGGCTGGGCCGATGCCGAAGGTGATGGTGTGCTGGTCGATGGCGTCGACGTACTGCTTCTGGCCGGCCGTCTTCGCACGGACGCCCTTGCCCCGGCTCGTGACGATGGGCTGGCCGAAGACCTCGGACGGACTGCCCTGGCCGGAGTCGAGCAGGCGTGCCGACGTCGCGACCTCGGCCGGACCCAGGTCGTGGCCGCCCCGGACCATCGAGACGAGCTCGGCGACGAGCCCCTCGGCACGGTGGACCTCGCCCGAGGGACCCTCGAGCGTGACCTCGTTGCCCCGGACGAGGACGCGCACCCCGGGGTACTGCTTCTCGACCGCACGCAGCAGCCGGTCTTGCGGGCCCAGCAGCTGGACCATGGCGACGCCGTCGACGGTGACGTCGACGCGTCGGACGTCGTCGCCCGACGACGTCGTCGAGGGGCCGGTGGCGTTCGTGTCGCTAGTGGGCAAGGGTGCCTTCCTGGAGGGGTCCGCCGAGCACGTGGGCGTGCACGTGGAACACGGTCTGGCCGGCGGATGCGCCGGTGTTGAAGATCAAACGGAAGTCGTCCCCGGAGTGTTCCCCGAAGACGGCCGGGTCGCCGGCGAGCCGCGAGGCGACGGCGACCATCTCGGCCAGGAGCGCGGGGTCGCCGGCGGCCAGCTCGACGACGTCGCGGTAGGCCTGGGTCGTGGGGACCACCAGCAGGTGCACGGGCGCCTGCGGTGCGATGTCGCGGAACGCCACGACCGTGTCGCTCTCGAACACGATGTCGGCGGGGATCTCGTGCGCGACGATGCGGCTGAAGACGGTGCGCGCGTCGACGGTCTCGTCGGGTGTCTCGGACATGCTGCCCATCGTAGCGACGACCTCCGACAGCGACCCCAGGGCCACCTCGGGCCGAGGGTCGGTCGGATCGTGGATCACCATCGGCCCAGTCGTGCGCTCAGCACCGACAGGGCGGCCGGGCCGGCCGTGGAGGTGCGCAGCACGGCGTCCCCGAGGCGCACGGCGCGAGCACCCGCCTCGGCGAGCAGCAGCAGTTCGGCCGGCGACACGCCGCCCTCGGGGCCGACGACCACGACGACGCGGTCGGGCACCGCGCCTCCTGCGGTCAGGTCGACGGCCGTCAGCGCCTCGTCGGCCGAGGGCTCGAGCACGAGGACGAGATCGCGGGAGGCGCGCGCGGCCAGCTCTTTCGTCGTCGCGAGCCCGGTCACCTCGGGTGCCCACGGGCGGATGGACTGCTTCGTCGCCTCGCGGACGATCGACGACCACCGGGTGAGCCCCTTGGCGATCTTCGGCCCCTCCCACCGGGAGACGCTGCGCGCGGCCGCCCACGGGACGATCTCGTCGACGCCGAGCTCGGTCGCCGCCTGCACGGCGAGCTCGTCACGGTCGCCCTTGGCCAGGGCCTGGGCGAGGACGAGCCGGGTCGACGGCCGCTCGTGGCGGAGCACGCGCGTGGCGAGCAGCACGAGTCGGTCGGGGGCCGCCTCGGTCACCTCGCCGTGCACCACCAGCCCCCGGGCGTTGCCGAGGGTGAGCGTCTCGCCCACCCGGACGCGGCTGACCGTGACCGCGTGCCGCGCCTCGGAACCGGTCACCTCGACGGTGGACCCCGCCTCGGCGTCGGTCAGCCCGTCGACCAGGTAGAAGTGCGCCACGGTCAGAAGTTCAGGAAGCGATCGCGCAGCTTGCCGAACAGCCCCTGCTGGAAGTGCGAGAGCTCGGGTGCCGGCGAGCGTCGACCCGAGGCGAACTTCTCGATGAGTTCGCGCTCCTTGTGGCTGAGCTTCGTCGGGGTGACGACCTGGACGCCGATCTTGAGGTCGCCGCGCCCGGTGCCGCGAAGCCGCGTGATGCCCCGATCTTTCACGGTGATGACGTCGGCGCTCTGCGTGCCGGGCTTGATCTCGACCTCGATCTCGCCGTCGAGGCCCGTGAGCGTGGTCGACGTGCCGAGGATGGCGTCGGCCATCTGCACCTCGAGCGTCGCCAGCAGGTCGTCGCCGTTCCGGCTGTAGGTGTCGTGGTGGCGGACCTTGACCTCGAGGTACAGGTCGCCGTTCGGGCCGCCGGCCTGACCGACCTCGCCCTGACCGGGCAGTTGCAGCCGCAGGCCGGTGTCGACGCCCGCGGGGATGTCGATCGGGATGGACCGACGGGCACGCACGCGACCCTGACCCTGGCAGGTCGGGCAGGGGTTCGGGATGACCGTGCCGTAGCCGCGGCAGGTGCCGCAGGGGCTCGAGGTCATGACGTTGCCCAGCAGCGAGCGCACGGTGCGCTGGATCTGGCCCGATCCGCCGCAGATGTCGCAGGTCTGGGGCGACGTGCCCGGCGCGCAGCACGAGCCGCTGCAGGTGTCGCAGAGGACGGCCGTGTCGACCTCGATGTCGCGCTGCGTGCCGAAGACGATGTCGTCGAGGTCGACCTCGAGCCGCAGCAGGGCGTCCTGACCACGCTCGCGGCGCGACCGGGGCCCCTGGCGCTGCCCCTGGCCGCCGCCGCCGAAGAACGCGTCGAAGATGTCGCCGAAGCCGGCCGCACCTCCGCCGCCCCCGCCTCCGAAGCCGGGCTGGGGGCCGAGGTCGTACCGCTCGCGCTGCTGGGGGTCGCTGAGGACGTCGTAGGCGTGCGTGACGTCCTTGAAGCGCTCGGACGCCTCGGGGCTCGGGTTGACGTCGGGGTGCAGCTCGCGGGCGAGCTTGCGGTAAGCCTTCTTGATCTCTTCCGGGGTCGCCTGACGGTCGACTCCGAGGACGTCGTAATGATCTGCCACTGGTTCTCGTCTGCCTCTGGTGTGGTGTGGTGGTGTCCCGGCGGGGCCGGGCCCGGCGAACCGGGACGGGGTGGGGTCGTGGGGCGGCCGGGGCCGCGATCGTGGTCTACCGCTCGGCGAGCAGCGACGACAGGTAGCGGGCGACGGCCCGGACGGCCGCCATGTTGGTCGAGTAGTCCATGCGCATGGGGCCGAGGACGCCGAGCCTGGCGACCTCGCTGCCCTGCGTCGAGTAGCCGCTGGCCAGCACCGACGCCTGCGACAACCCGAACGAGGCGTTCTCGCGGCCGATGCTCGCCGCCACGTCGACCGCGTCGAGCTGCATCTCGCCGAAGAGCCGCAGCAACGCCACCTGCTCTTCGATCGCCTCGAGCACCGGGTAGAGGTCACCGCTGAAGTCGTCGCCCGTGCGCACGAGGTTCGCGGCACCGGCCATCACGAGACGGTCCTGGCGCCCGGCGGCGATCTGTTCGGTCAGGCTGGCGACCACCACGCCGACGATCGCGGCGAGGTCGGGCCGGAACCGGGCGGGCAAGTCGGCCAGGGCGGCGGACGCCTCGCCGAGGGGACGACCGCCGATCGCGGCGTTGATCGCCGCCCGCAGCTCGGACAGGAACGACTCGTCGACGGCGGAGCGGGTGTCGACCACCCGCTGCTCGACCTGGCCGCTGTCGGTGATCAGCACGGTCATGACGCGGCCGTCGCCCAGGCTGACCAGCTCGACGTGGCGCACGCGGGCACGGGAGAAGGTGGGGTACTGCACGAGAGCCACCTGGTTGGTCAGCTGCGACAGGAGCCGGACCGTCCGACCGAGCACCTCGTCGAGGTCGGTGGAGTCGCCGAGGAAGGTCTCGATGGCCTGGCGTTGGGCGGCGCTCAACGGCCTCAGGTCGGCGAGCTGGTTGACGAAGAGGCGGTAGCCCTTGTCGGTCGGCACGCGCCCCGACGAGGTGTGCGGTGCCGCGATCAGCTCTTCTTCTTCGAGCAGCGCCATGTCGTTGCGGATGGTCGCGGCCGAGACGCCGAACTGGTGACGCTCGACGATCGACTTCGACCCCACCGGCTCACGAGAGGCGACGTAGTCGTGCACGATGACGCGCAGCACTTCGAGACCACGTTCGGAGACCATGCCGCACCTCTCTTCGCTCGACGCCCCCCTGGTCGTCCGCCTCCGGGCGACCGGGCCTGGCACTCGTCGTGCCGGACTGCCAATCGTACGACACCTCCGTCGCGCGGCCTACTCGCGTCGCACACCCCTGCCTTAGGGTGGCGGGGACGATCCGCACGACACTCACGGAACAGGTGCAGCCATGACCGACACCCCTCCCGCCCAGCCGAACGGCCCCCAGCCCGGTCAGGGCTACGGCCAACAGGGCGGCTACGGCCAGCAGGGCGGCCAGCAGCCGCAGCCCGTCCAGCCGATGCGCCCCGAGGACGAGAAGCTCTGGGCGACCCTCATCCACCTCGGCGGCATCCTCTTCGCGTTCGTCCCGGCGCTCGTGGGCTACCTCGTGCTCAAGGACCGCGGGCCGTTCGTCCGCGAACACACCAGGACGGCACTGAACTTCCAGATCACGATGGCGATCGTCTACGTCGTCTCGGCGATCCTCTCGGTGATCGTCATCGGGGGCCTGCTCGCACTGGTCGCCGCGATCCTCGTCGTCATCTTCTCGATCATCGCCGCCGTCGCCGCGAACAAGGGCCAGTGGTACAAGTACCCGCTGACCATCGAGTTCGTCAAGTAGCCGGTCGACCGGCCCGGACGGGCACGACGCGAGGCGCGACTCCCCCGGGAGCCGCGCCTCCTGCGTTCCGGGCCCGCGCCTCCTGGGCTCGCGACTCCCCCCGCGTGCGCCTCGGGACAGGCGGCGTCCCGACGCGGCGTGCCGGTCAGTCGGGCAGCAACCGCCGCACGACGGCGTCGGCCATGAGGCGGCCCTCGCGGGTCAGCACCACGCGACCCTGCAGGGCGGGGCGGCCCTCGACCCAGCCGTCGGCGATGAGCCCCGCGACGGCCCGACGACCCTCGTCGTCGAGCTCGGCGGTCGGCAGCCCCTCGCGGATGCGCACCCCGAGCAGGACGCGCTCGACCCGGCGCGTCTCGTCGTCGAGGGTCTCGCGTCCGGCGGCGGGTGACTCGCCCGCGGCCATGCGCTGCTGGTACGCGGCCGGGTGCTTGACGTTCCACCACCGCACGCCGCCGACGTGGCTGTGCGCCCCCGGGCCGACGCCCCACCAGTCGTGCCCCTGCCAGTAAGCCAGGTTGTGGCGGGACCGGTGCTCGGCACCCCGCGACCAGTTGCTCACCTCGTACCAGTCGTAACCGGCCTCGGCGAGTCGTGCGTCGGCGATCTCGTACATGTCGGCGGCGGTGTCGTCGTCGGGCGTCGCCACCTCGCCGCGCTTGATCTGGCGGGCGAGCTTGGTGCCCTCCTCGACGATCAGCGAGTAGGCGGACAGGTGGTCGGGCTGCTGCTCGAGGGCGACGTCGAGCGAACGACGCCAGTCGTCGAGGGTCTCGCCCGGCGTGCCGTAGATGAGGTCGAGGCTCACGTCGAGCCCGGCGTCCCGCGCCCAGCGGACGACGAACGGGATGCGCTCGGGGTCGTGCGTCCGCTCGAGGGTGGCCAGCACGCTCGGGACCGCCGACTGCATGCCGAAGCTGACGCGCGTGAACCCGGCGTCGGCGAGTTGCTGCAGGTACGCGGCGTCGACCGAGTCGGGGTTCGCCTCGGTCGTCACCTCGGCGCCCGGTTCGAGCCCCCAGGTGTCGACCATCGCGTGAAGCATCGACGTGAGGTCGCCTGAGGGCAGCATCGTCGGGGTGCCTCCGCCGAAGAACACCGAGGAGGCGCGGCGAGGCGGCAGCCCTGCCTCGCGCAGCACCCGGCCCCCGAGTTCGATCTCGGCGACGGCCTGCCCGGCGTAGTCGTCGCGGCGGGCGCCCCGCAGCTCGTCGCCGGTGTAGGTGTTGAAGTCGCAGTAGCCGCAGCGCACGCGGCAGAACGGGACGTGCAGGTACACGCCGAAGTGACGGGAGTCGGCACCGAGGGCGACGCTCTCGGGCAGACGGCCGTCGACGGGCGCGGGGTCGCCGAGGGGAAGGGCTCCGGGCACCTTCAGGCGCCGGTTCCGGCGGCGTCGCCGCGCGGCCCGGTCGGGGGCCGCTCGTCGCCGCGCGGGTCGCCGATGCCGGCCTCGGTGTCTTCGACCACGACGACCTCGTCGGTCTGCTCGCCCTTCTCGTTCAGGCTGAGCGCCCGCAGGTACCGCTTCGTGTACTGCGCCTGGGTGCGACGGAGGAAGGGTGCCACGAGTCGCCACTTCGCGCTCGACGGCTTGGAGAACGACCTGATCGACAGCCAGACCGAGCCGTCGTCGGTCTGGTCGACGATCCAGGACTCCTCGCCGCTCTCGGGGTGGCCCTCGAGCGTGCCGTACGCGAAACCCTTGCGCTTCGGCTCGTCGATCACGTAGACGACGCGCACCGGGGCCTCGACCGTGCGACCGTAGGCCGCGATGCTGAGGGTCGCGGTCGTGCCCGCCGTGAGGAAGGCCGTGCCGTCCGGGGCGTAGCGCGACTCGTCGCGGGCGGCCGCCCACTCGGCCGCGTCGACCGGCTGGCCGTGTTCGTCGAACTGGACGGGCGTGTACTCGCTCTCGTCGGCCGGCGGCACGCTGTCGACCCGCACGCCGATGCCGCTGCGCTCCTGGATCTGCCAGGTCATGGTCGCGATCCACGCCGCGGCGAACCGGGCGTCGCCGTGACCGACGCGCGCCCGGTACTCGGCCGGGGTGAAACCCTTCGGCGGGTACTGCATGAGGTCGGGGGCCTGGGTGGCCCCGACCTCGCCGTAGGTCGTGCGGGTCTCGGTGTGGGTGGCTCGGCGCATGACCCTACTTCTTGTCTTTCTTCTCGACGTCACCGCTCAGCGCGGCGATGAAGGCCTCTTGGGGCACGTCGACCCGGCCGATGGTCTTCATGCGCTTCTTGCCCTCTTTCTGCTTCTCGAGCAGCTTGCGCTTGCGCGAGATGTCGCCGCCGTAGCACTTCGCGAGGACGTCCTTGCGCATGGCGCGGATGCTCTCGCGGGCGATGATGCGCGCGCCGATGGCCGCCTGGATCGGCACCTCGAACTGTTGCCTGGGGATGAGCTCGCGCAGTCGGCCGGTCATGAGGACCCCGTAGGCGTAGGCCTTGTCGCGGTGCACGATCGCGCTGAACGCGTCGACCTGCTCGCCCTGCAACAGGATGTCGACCTTCACCAGGTCGGCCTCCTGGTCGCCGATGGGCTCGTAGTCGAGGCTGGCGTAGCCCGCGGTCTTCGACTTGAGGCTGTCGAAGAAGTCGAAGACGATCTCGCCGAGCGGCATGGCGTAGCGGATCTCGACCCGGTCCTCGCCGAGGTACTCCATGCCGAGCAGGGTGCCGCGGCGCTGCTGGCAGAGCTCCATGATGACCCCGACGTAGTCCTTCGGCGCGAGGATGCCCGCCTTGACCATGGGCTCGCTGACGCTGGCGATCTTGCCGCCCGGGAACTCGCTCGGGTTGGTGACCGTGACGGTCTTCTTGTCTTCGGTCGTGACCTCGTAGATGACGCTCGGCGCCGTCGTGATGAGGTCGAGGCCGAATTCGCGCTCGAGTCGCTCGGTGACGATCTCGAGGTGCAGCAGGCCGAGGAACCCGCAACGGAACCCGAAGCCCAGGGCGACCGACGTCTCGGGCTCGTAGACCAGCGCGGCGTCGGAGAGCTTCAGCTTGTCGAGGGCCTCTCGCAGGTCGGGGTAGTCGCTGCCGTCGATCGGGTACAGACCCGAGAAGACCATCGGCAGGGGTTCGGTGTAGCCGCTGAGGGCCTCGGTCGCCGGCTTGGCCGACGTCGTGACGGTGTCGCCGACCTTCGACAGGCGCACGTCTTTCACGCCGGTGATCAGGTAGCCGACCTCGCCGACCGACAGGCCCTGGCTGGGGACGGGCTCGGGCGACGAGACGCCGATCTCGAGGATGTCGTGCGTCGACTTGGTCGACATCATCTGCACCTTCTCGCGGGGGTGCAGGGTGCCGTCGATCATGCGGATGTACGTGACGACGCCGCGGTAGCTGTCGTAGACCGAGTCGAAGATCATCGCGCGGGGCGGGGCGTCCTTGACGCCGACGGGCGACGGGATGCGGTCGACCACCCGGTCGAGGAGTTCTTCGACGCCCATGCCGGTCTTGCCGCTGACCCGCAGCACGTCGGCGGGGTCACCGCCGATCAGGCCGGCCAGCTCGGCGGCGTACTTGTCGGGGTCGGCCGCGGGCAGGTCGATCTTGTTGAGCACCGGGATGATCTCGAGGTCGTTCTCGAGCGCCAGGTAGAGGTTCGCGAGCGTCTGGGCCTCGATGCCCTGGGCCGCGTCGACCAGGAGGATCGCCCCCTCGCACGCGGCGAGCGAGCGGGAGACCTCGTAGCTGAAGTCGACGTGGCCGGGGGTGTCGATCATGTTGAGGGCGAACGTCTCGCCGTTGCGCTCCCACGGCATGCGGACGGCCTGGCTCTTGATCGTGATGCCGCGCTCGCGCTCGATGTCCATGCGGTCGAGGTACTGCGCCCGCATCGCCCGCGACTCGACGACGCCGGTGATGCCGAGCATGCGGTCGGCGAGGGTCGACTTGCCGTGGTCGATGTGCGCGATGATGCAGAAGTTGCGGAGGGACTCGGGCTCGGTCGACGCCGGCTCGAGTGCGCGGGTTGCTTGGGGACTCACACGATCCTCTGGGGTGGTGGGCGGGGGTACCGCTCGATTCTCCCATGCCGGGGCGCGGGATCGGACGTCGCGCCGCGCGGGGTGGGGCATCGGCAACTCCTGGCGGGTGTCACCACCGGCACCGCGCCTCCTCGTCCTCACGCGCCCGTCGCGACGCCGAGGGGGAAATGCCGACGCACCGTGCGCCGGATCGGCGAGGTCGCGAGGCACTGCGCAGGCGGGAGGCGCGGCGCAGGCGGGAGGCGCGGTGCAGGCGGGAGGTGCGGCGCAGGCGGGAGGCGCGGGTCGGCCTCGCGTGTCAGCCGGCGGTGCCGGGGAGCAGCGCGAGCAGGCCCGCACCACCGACGACGGCGACGCCGATCGCGAGGGCGACGAGGGTGCCGGCGAGCATGACGACGGACGAGATGATGCCGACCAGGGCCATGGTGCGTCCCTCGGGCTCGCGACGTCGGGACAGGATGCCGAGGACGAGGCCGGCGATCGGGACGACGAAGGTGAAGCCGAAGCCGATCGAGGCGAGGCCGAGCACGAGGCTCCAGACGGCGAGGGGCGAGCGGACGCCGCTGGTCGGGGTCTGGGCGGTGGTCTGTACGGGCTGGTTCGTCATGTGTCGAGCCTACGAACGGCCCGACGGGCGGCCCAGGGGGCTGACCCCCGGATCTCAGCGGGGGTCGCCCGGAGCCGGCAGCTTGCCGAGCCCCCGGGTGATCACCTCGGGCGACGAGGCGAGGCAGACCCGGATCCACCCCTCGCCGCTGCGGCCGAACGCGCTGCCCGGTGCGACCGCGACCCGCTGCGAGAGCAGGAACCGCTCGGCCCAGCCGGCGACGTCGCCCTGGGTGGCGTGGCCCATGTCGATCCAGAGGTAGAAGGCGCCCGTGGGCTCGAGGTAGCGGATGCCACGCTCGTCGAGCAGGGCCGTCGCGAGCTCGAGGTTGCGACGGTAGTGCTCGCGGGCGTCGGCCACGGGCTGGTGGTCGCCCACGATCGCGGCCAGGGCGGCGTGCTGGTCGGGCTCGGCGACGCAGCTGATCGCGGCCTCCTGCACGGTGCGCATCGTCTCGGAGAGCCCCTTCGGGGTCACGAGGTAGCCGACCCGCACGCCGGTCATCGCGTAGGTCTTGCTCAACGAGAAGACGCTGAACACCCGGTCGTCGTCGTCGAGCGAGGCCAGGCTGACGTGCTTCGGCCCGTAGGTGAAGTACTCGTAGACCTCGTCGCTGATCACCCAGAGGTCGTGGCGGCGCGCGAAGTCGAGCAGCCGGCGCAACGTGTCTTCGGGGTAGACGACGCCCAGCGGGTTCGACGGGCTGTTGACGACGAGGGCGCGCGTGCGATCACCGACGAGGCGCTCGAGTTCGTCGAGGTCGGGGTGGAACCCCTGGGCCGGCGTCAGCGTGTAGGGCACGGGCACCGCGTCGAGCATGTGCGCGTTCATCGTGAACGTCGTGTAGCCGGGGTCGGGCACGAGGACCTCGTCTCCCGACGCGAGCAGCAGCCCCATTGTCTGGTGCAGGGCCTGCGTGCCGCCCACGGTGACCCAGACCTGTTCGAGGTCGACGTGCACGTCGTTCTCGCGGGCGAGCTTCGCCACGAGCGCCTCGCGCAACGCCGGGATGCCGCCGTTCGGCGTGTAGTCGGTGCGGTCGTCGGCCCAGGCGCGACGGGCGGCGTCGGCGATGTGCCGGGCGACGGGGACGTCGGGCTCGCCCACGACGAGCATGTCGACGTCGTCCAGCTGGGCCGCGATCTCGAAGACGCGACGGATGCCCGACGCGGGAACGGTGGTCATGTGGGGCGCGAGCTGGGGCATGACGGCACGGTACTACGGGCGACACGGCACGCCGTCGGTGCGCCGCTCGTTGAGAGTGCGGCCTGCTGCTGGTAACGTTGCCTGTTGGCTTGCGCGTTACGTCTGCAGTGGCGGAACGCGATCGCAGCCGAGAGCCGCTCCGGTGGCCATCACCGGCGGCAGCACCGGGTCGATCGATTCACGTCGGTCGGACGCTCGGCTGGCGCACATCCGTCCGAGACACGAATCCAGAAAGTAGTTCACGTGGCAAACATCAAGTCGCAGATCAAGCGCATCGGCACCAACAAGAAGGCCCAGGACCGCAACCGCGCCGTCAAGAGCGAGCTCAAGACCGCCGTCCGCGCCACCCGCGAGGCCATCGCCGCCGGCGACAAGGACAAGGCCACCTCGGCCCTGCTCCTCGCCTCGAAGAAGCTCGACAAGGCTGCCAGCAAGGGTGTCATCCACCAGAACCAGGCCGCCAACCGCAAGTCGTCCATCGCGAAGCAGGTCGGTGCCCTCTAGGCCCCTCCCCCGGGCCTTCG
>NZ_LMPQ01000001.1:488637-488735 GCF_001423905.1 Frigoribacterium sp. Leaf186
GGCCCGACGACGAAGGCCCCGTCTCGATCGAGACGGGGCCTTCGTCGTCCCGCGAGGGCGAGGCGCAGGTCGCCGGGGCCGTGGCCCCGTCGGTCCGG
>NZ_LMPQ01000001.1:488786-528023 GCF_001423905.1 Frigoribacterium sp. Leaf186
CGAGTCAGGAGGCGCGGCTCACGACAGCAGGGAGCCCCGCGTCGAGATCATGGTCACCATGCGCTCGAGCGCGTAGACCGGGTCGCGCTCGGCCCCCTTGACCGCGGCGTCGGTTTCGGCGAGCACCTCGATGCACCGGCCCAGCCCTTCTTCGGACCAGCCGCGCAGGTCGCGTTGCGCCCGCTCGACCTGCCACGGGGCGAGCCCGAAGCGTGACGCGAGCTGCCCCGATCCGCCGTGCGACCCCTGGAGCTTCGCCATCGTGCGGATCTTCATGGCGAACGCCGCCACGACCGGCACGGGGTCCGCGCCGGTCGAGAGCGCGTGACGCAACAGGACGAGCGCCTGCCCCTGCTGACCGGCGATGGCCGCGTCGGCCACCTTGAAGGCGTTCGTCTCGACCCGCCCCGAGTAGTACTTCTCGACGGTGGCCTCGGTGATCTCGGCCGCGGCGTCGCTGATCAACTGCTGGCAGGCACTGGCGAGCTCGGCCAGATCGTCGTTGAACGCCGTGACGAGCGCCCGCAGGGCACCCTGCGAGATGCGCCGTCGTTCGGAGGAGAACTCGGCGGCCGCGAACTCGAGCTTGTCGGTGTCTTTCTTCAGTTCGGAGCAGACGACCTCGAGGCCGCGGCCCGTGCCGCCGCGGATCGCGTCCAGCAGCTTCTTGCCCCGGACGCCCCCACCGTGACGCAGCACGAGGGTCGTGTCGTCGGCCGGGGTCTCGAGGTAGCGCAGCGTCTCGGTGAGGAACGCGTCGGTGCACTTCTCGACGTTCGAGACCCTGATGAGTCGCGGCTCGGCGAAGAGCGACGGGCTGGCCAGGGTGACGAGCTCACCGGGCTGGTAGTGGTCGGCCTCGAGGTCGTGCACCTCGAGGCTCGGGTCTTCCGCGGCGAGCTGATCGCGCAGTTGACGCGAAGCCCGATCGGCGAGGAACTGCTCGGGCCCGCTCACCAGCACGACGGCCGCGGGCCGGATTCTGTCCCACCCCACCTGGTCGATCGCGACCGAGGCCTTCTTCGCCGTCTTGCCACTCGCTCGCGCTGCCATGCTGCCTCTCGGACGTCGTCCCACGGGCGCGGGGCCCGCCGCGCCTCCTCCGATGCTAGAGGACCCCACCGACGCCGCCGACGACGGGTCGTCGACACGAGGGGACGCGTGCTCGCTCCACACGCGGAGGCCGGCCACGCCGTCGGCCACGACCGCGGCCTCGCCCGCCTGATCGCTGCGGACGACGACTCCCCCGGCCGCGCGGACCATCTCGAGGGCGGTGTCGGTCGGGTGGCCGTACGAGTTGTCCGCCCCGACCCCGATGAGCCCGACGCGCGCGGCCACCCGCTCGTAGAGCTCGGCGAGCTGGTCGGCCGAGCCGTGGTGCGAGACCTTGACGACGTCCACCCGGGCGAGCGCGTCCGTGTCGTCGGCCTCGGAGGACGCGACAAGGCGCCGCTGGGCGGTCTCGCCGAGATCGCCCAGGTCGAGCAACGACAGGCACCCCGTCGAGCAGCCGGGGCCGGGGTCGACCCGCAGCACCAGGCTGGCGTCGTTGCCCGCCGGGGTCTCGGGCGGCGGCCAGAGAACCCGCCACGTGAGGTCGCCGAGGCGCCCTCGGGTGCCGGCCCGCGCCTCCTGCACCTCGGCGCCCGCGTCGGCCAACGCCGACACGACGGACGCGTCGACCGCCCGGCCGGTCGGGCCGACCAGCGCCGTGCCGACGCGACCGACGACCGCGTCGACCGCGCCCACGTGGTCACGGTCGAAGTGGGTGAGCACGAGCAGGTCGACGCGCCCGACGCCGAAGGTCGACAGGCACCGGTCGAGGGCGGCCTCGTCGTCACCCACGTCGATCAGGGCGACGGCCGGGCCGCTGCGCACGAGCACGGCGTCGCCCTGCCCCACGTCGCACTGGGCGACCACCCAGTCGTCGGGCACGGAGGCGCGGGTCACGAGGGTGCGCCCGGTCACGACTCCTGCGGTCACGGTCACGACGGCGACGAGCAGGGCCGTCGTGACGGCCCGCGTGCGGCCCCTGGCACGAGCGACGAGCGCGACGACGACCAGGGCGGTCAGACCGACCAGCGCGGCGACGCCGAGGCCCGACGGGCTCCAGTCGACGCGGGTCACCGGCCAGGTCGCCGCCGCGCGCGCCACGGCGGCGACCCACGACGCCGGCAGCCACGAGACCCCGGCGACGACGCCTGCCGCACCGGGTGCCCACGGGGCGAGCACGCAGACGACCAGCCCCCCGACGGTCGCCAGCGGGGCCGCGGGGCCGGCGAGCACGTTGGCGGGCACGCCGTGCAGCGCGATGCTCGGCTCGAGGGCCAGCAGGACCGGCTGACACGCGAGCTGCGCCGCCGCCGGCACGGCGAGGGCCGCCGCCACGGGCTCGGGCACGAGCCGGGCGAGCAGGGCGGTCAGCGGCCCACCCAGCACGACCAGACCGGTGGTGGCGAGGACCGACAGGACGAAGGCGAGGTCGCGCGCCAGCCACGGGTCGACGACGAGCAGGACGGTCACCGCCAGGGCGACGACCGGCACGCCCGCGATCGGCCGGGCGACGGCGAGGTGGACGAGCACGAGGACGGCCATGACGGTGGCCCGGACGATGCTCGGCTCGGGGGTGACGAGCACGACGAAGGCCACGAGCACGCCCACGGCCAGCGCCGACCGCACGAGCCGGGGCACCCGCAGCAGGGCTCCCCCGAGCATCACGAGCGTGACGAGCACGGCGCAGTTCGAGCCCGACACGGCCGTCAGGTGACTGAGCGACGCCGCCGTCATGTCGGCATCGAGGTCGTCGGGCACGCCAGAGGTGTCGCCGATCGCGAGGCCCGGCAGCAGGGCCCCACCGTCACCCGGCAGGCGCGCGGCGACGGCGCGGAAGGACGCGCGCAGCCCGTTCGACCAGGCCGACGCCCCCCGGGGCGCGGCCAGGACGCCGAGCGGCCCGACCGCGCCACCCTCGAACGCGACCGACTCGCCGTACCTCACGGGGCCCAGCACGAGTCGGGCCGACACGCGCGAGCCGATCTCGACCGGGCGGGCGGTGCCGGCACGCGCTCCGAACAACCGGACGGGCAGGGCCGACCGGAGCGACACCGCCCCCGGTCCGACGTCGACCCGGTCGACCGACAGGGTCAGCACGTCGGCCCGTCCCTCGACCCGGTCGAGCGCCCGGCCCTCGACCGTCACCGCGTGGCCCGTGGCCGCCACGAGCACCCCCGGGTGACGGATCTCGTCCCGCACCGCCGCCTGACCCGTCAGCCCGGCACAGAGCCCGGCCCCCAGGGCCACCACCAGCAGCACGGCTCCCGCCGCCCGCGACGCCCCCGCCGCCTGTCGGGTGACCACGGCCGCCCCCAGCGCCACCGCCCCGACGACGAGTGCGACCGTGGCGACGAGCGCCAGCAACCCCGGCCGGGTCACCCCGATCGCGAGCCCGGCCCACGCCACCCCCACCGGCACCCCGAGCCGCAGGTCGAGCACCCGCCCGGGGGTCACACCCGCACCTGGTCGCGCAGCTTCTCGAGCGTCTTCGGCCCGATGCCCGGCACGCCGAGCAGGTCGTCGACGCTGCGGAAGCGCCCGTTCTCGTCACGCCAGGCCAGGATCGCCGCCGCCGTCGCCGGACCGACCCCGGGCAGGGTCTGCAGGGCGGCGTCGTCGGCGAGGTTGAGGTCGACCACGCCGTCGACGCCTGCCCCGCCGGCAGCACCCCCGCCACCGCCCCCGGCTCCGGCTCCCGGCCCACCGCCCGCCGGAGAACCGTCGACCACCTCACCCACGGCCGGCACCCGCAGCTGTTCTCCGTCGACGAGCGGCCGCGCCAGGTTGACGGCCGCCTGGTCCGCCTCGGCCGTGAAGCCGCCGGCGGCGGCCACGACGTCCACGACGCGCGAGCCCTCCGGCAGCTCGAAGAGGCCGGGCGACGCCACCTGGCCGTGCACGTGGACGAAGACGACCGAGGCACCTCCGGGAGGCGCGGTGCCGGGCCCTGCGGACGGCCCCGCCCCGGTGCCCGGCTCGACGGTCACGAGGTCGTCACCCGCGCCTCCTCGGGTGGCGAACGCGGACACGCCGACGCTCACGGCCAGGACGACCAGCAGGAGCACGACGACCGCCCCCAGGCCGACGCGCCACCGCGGACCACCCGGCTCTGACGGGTCGACGGCGGTGCGGAAGCTGACGGTCATGACCCGTCACGGTACGAGCGGGCGTCCGCGCCCACGCACGCCGACGGCCGCCCTGGGGAACCAGGACGGCCGTCGGCGGGTGGGGACGAGACGCCCCGGGCGTGCCCTACTTCACCGCGATGTTCACCAGGCGGGGAGCCCGCACGATGACGTTGACGATCTGCTTGTCACCGATGGCGCGCTGCACGGCGGCCGAGTCACGGGCCAGGGCCTCGAGCTCGTCGGAGGCGATCTTGGGCGACACCTCGAGCCGGTCGCGCACCTTGCCGTTGACCTGGACGACCGCGGTGACGCTCGTCTCGACGAGCAGGGTCGGGTCGGCCTTCCGCCAGCCGTACGTGGCGATGCCGCCGCCGTCGTAGCCGAGCTTCTCCCACATCTCGGACGCCGTGTAGGGGGCGAACAGCGAGAGCCCCAGCGCGACCGTCTCGGTCGCCTCGCGCACGGCCGGGTCGGATGCGCCCGGCCCGGAGTCGATGGCCTTGCGGACGGCGTTGGTGAGCTCCATCAGGCGGGCGACGACGACGTTGTACTTGAACGCCTCGCTCAGCCCCGGGGCCTCGGCGAGGAACCGGTGCGTGACCCGGCGGAGCGCCTGGTCGCCGTCGGCCCAGACCACGTCGGGCGAGCTGTCGACGTCGGTCGCGAGACGGAACGCCCGGGCGAGGAACTTGGCCGAGCCGGCCGGCGAGACGTCGGCCCAGTCGATGTCGTCTTCGGGCGGGCCGGCGAAGGCCATCGTCAGGCGGATCGCGTCGACGCCGTGCTTGTCGATCTCGTCGGACAGGCTGACGACGTTGCCCTTGCTCTTGCTCATCTTCGCGCCGTCCTGCAGCACCATGCCCTGGTTCAGCAGCGCGCTGAAGGGCTCGGTGAAGTCGACGTGGCCGAGGTCGAAGAGCACCTTCGTGATGAACCGCGCGTAGAGCAGGTGCAGGATCGCGTGCTCGACGCCGCCGACGTACTGGTCGACCGGCGCCCACTTGCCGGCCTGGGCCGGGTCGAAGGCTCGGTCGGCGTCGGTCGGGTCGAGGAACCGCAGGAAGTACCACGAGCTGTCGACGAAGGTGTCCATCGTGTCGGCGTCGCGCCGCGCCGGCGAACCGTCGCGCGGATCGGGCACGGTCACCCAGTCGGTGGCGGCGCCGAGCGGCGAGCTGCCCTTGGGCTTCAGGTCGAGGCCTTCGGTCGACGGCAGCCGGACGGGCAGCTCGTCGTAAGGCACGGGCACCTCGACGCCGTCGGCGCCGTGAACGATCGGGATGGGCGTGCCCCAGAAGCGCTGGCGCGAGATCAGCCAGTCGCGAAGGCGGTACGTCTTGGCCGCCTTGCCGTCGCCGGAGGCCTCGAGCAGCTCGACGACCCGCTTGATCGCGTTCGACTTGCTGAGGCCGGTCAGGGCGCCCGAGTTCATCAGGCGGCCGTCGCCGGTCAGCGCCACGCCCGTCTCGCGCGGGTTCAGGTCGGGCAGGTCGTCGGGCAGGATCGCCTGGCCGTCGTCGTCGAGCTCGAGCTTGGGGATGACCCCCGTGACGGGCGCGTTCGTGTCGACCACGACGCGCACCGGCAGGTCGTACTTGCGGGCGAAGTCGAGGTCGCGCTGGTCGTGCGCCGGCACGGCCATGACCGCGCCGTGGCCGTAGTCCGCCAGCACGTAGTCGGCCGCCCAGACCGGCATGGGGTCGCCGGTGAGCGGGTTGACGGCCACCCGGCCGAGCGGCACGCCCGTCTTGGGGCGCTCGCTCGACTGGCGCTCGATCTCGGTGGCCTTCTGCACCTCGACGAGATAGTCGGCGAAGGTCGCCTTGACGTCGTCGGTCGCGTCGGCGACGAGCTCGGCCGCCAGGTCGGAGTCGGGGGCGACGACCATGAAGGTCGCGCCGTACAGGGTGTCAGGGCGCGTGGTGAAGACCGTGACCTTCTCGTCGCGGCCCTCGATCGTGAAGTGCACGTCGGCACCGATCGACCGGCCGATCCAGTTGCGCTGCATGTTCAGCACCTTGGTCGGCCAGCGGCCCTCGAGCTGGTTGAGGTCGTCGAGCAGGCGGTCGGCGTAGTCGGTGATCTTGAAGTACCACTGCGTCAGCTTCTTCTTGACGACGACGGCACCCGACCGGTCGCTCGTGCCGTCGGGCAGCACCTGCTCGTTGGCCAGCACGGTCTGGTCGACCGGGTCCCAGTTGACCCAGCTGTCCTTGCGGTAGGCGAGGCCCTTCTCGAACATCTGGAGGAACAGCCACTGGTTCCACTTGTAGTACTCGGGGTCGCTCGTGTGCAGCACGCGGCTCCAGTCGAACGACGGGGCGTAGAGCTTCATGCTCTGCTTCTGCTGCGCGATGTTGGCGTACGTCCACTCGCGGGGGTCGACCCCGCGCTTGATGGCCGCGTTCTCGGCGGGCAGCCCGAAGCTGTCCCAGCCGATCGGGTGGAGGACGTTGAAGCCCTGCTGCCGCCAGTAGCGCGTGACCATGTCGCCGAGCGCGTACTGCTCGGCGTGCCCCATGTGCAGGTCGCCCGAGGGGTACGGGAACATGTCGAGGATGTACTTGCGCGGACGCTTGTCGTCGGGGTCGACGACGAAGGGCTGCTCGGTGTCCCACCGGGCCTGCCACTTCTCTTGCAGGCGGGCGACGTCGTACTCGCGCTCGGGCACGCCGTCGTGGGGCGTGCGGGCCGGGGAGGCGTCGGTCGCGGTCGTGTCGTGCTCGTGTGCCACGGGGCTCTCATTCACTGCTGGCAGTCGGTGCGGTGGGGGCGGACCGCCCGTGCGGGGGCACGACGACGTGCGCCGAGCGCAGCGATCCGCGACAAGGCTATCGAACGCCGCGCCGCGTCACGACATGCGCACGGGGCCCCCGTCGGCCGCGCGGACGCCGAGCACGGCGAGCAGGGCCGCGGCCTTCAGCTCGACCTCGTCGCGTTCGTCGGCCGGCACCGACGAGATCGTGATGCCGCCGCCCACGCCGATGCGCGCCCCGGCCGGCCGCGCGGGCCGTCCCGGGGCCGCGGCCAGGGCCCCGTGCACCTCGATCGACCTGATGACCATCGCCAGGTGCGCCGACCCGTCGCGACCGAGCCACCCCGTCGCGCCCGAGTAGACGCCCCGGGGCGCGCCCTCGAGCCCGGCGAGCAGCTCGACGGCGCGACGCTTGGGCGCCCCGGTCATCGACCCCGCCGGGAAGGCCGCCTCGACCACGTCGGTCGCCGTGCGCCCCGGCGCGAGCCGCGCCCGGACGGTGCTGACCAACTGGTGGACGTGCTGGTACGAGTGCACCGCGAGCAGTTCGGTGACCTCGACCGAGCCGAGACGGGCCACGCGGGCCAGGTCGTTGCGCACGAGGTCGACGATCATGACGTTCTCGGCGCGCTCCTTCTCGCTCTCGAGCAGCTCACGGGCGAGCGAGTCGTCGTCGGCCCCCGCTCCGCGTCGTCGCGTGCCCTTGATCGGCGACGACGAGACGAGGCCGTCGGTCGACACCTCGACGAACGACTCGGGCGACGCCCCCACGACGGCCACGTCGCCGATGCGGACGAACGATGCGTGCGGTGCGGGCGAGGACCGACGGAGGCGCGCGAAGGCGTCGAGGGCGTCGACCTCCCCCTCGACCTCGACAGCCGTCGTCAGGCAGAGCTGGTAGGCCTCACCGGCCGCGATGGCGCGGCGACAGCGGTCGATCAGGTCGAGGTACTCGTCGGGACGGTGCCGCCAGCGGACCGCCGGGGTGCCGACCCCACCCGAGGAGGCGCGGGTCGGCCAGGGCACAGGCGGCTCGACCGGCACGTCGCCCCAGGTCTCGGCGACCCGGCCGGGCCACGGGTCGCCTGCGCGCGCCACGGCCTCGACCGAGCGTGCGGCGTGGTCGAACACGAGGGCCCGGTCGACGTCGAGCAGGGCGAGGTCGGGCGCGTCCCCCTCTGCGGCCGTCGTGGCGGCCGTGGCCGCCGGCCGGTGCCCCTCGGTGGCGTCGCGGTCCATCAGGCGGCACCCGAAGCCGTAGCCGAGCCACCCGGTCCAGCCGAGCGGGTCGCTCTCGGGTTCGACGTCGGCCAGGTCGGCGCGCACCGCCTGCCAGAGCCGGTCCGCGCTGCCGTCGCGCACGTCACCCGTCGCGGGGCGACCCCAGCCGACGACCGACCGGCCCCGGGGGGCGTCGACGCCCGCGTCCCGCCAGACGAGGTCGCCGGCCGCGCCCAGGTGCCGCACGACGAACTCGGGGTCGCGCCACGGCAGGGAGGATCGGACGACCGCGGGGCGCATACCCTCGATCCTATGAGCGGAACGCCGACCCGATGAGTGTGGACCGATGAGCGCGGGTGCGCCGGGCGCGGGCGCGCCGGATGCGGGTGCGCCGGGCGCGGGAGCGCAAGGCGCGGTCGCGCGGAGCGGCGAGGTGCTGCACGTCTGGCAGGACGACGAGCTACGGCCGGTCGAGGGCGGGCGGGACGACGAGGCCGACCCGCGCCTCCTGGTCGCCGACTCGTGGCTCGTCGACGACGGCCGGGTGCTCGCCCTCGACGTGCACCGCGGCCGGTTCACCGGATCGGTGGCCGACGCCGCGACGGGCCCCGACGCCGACGAGGTCGCGGCGTTCTGGGCGGCCGCCGTCGCGGCCGTGCCCCGGACAGGCGTGTGGTTCCCCCGCGTCGAGCTCGTCGCCGACGAGCGTGCCGACGAGCGCGCCGACGAGCGCACCGACGACGCGGGTCGTGGGCGGCTGCAGCTGCGCCTCCGGCCTTCTCCCCCGCGTCGCCGCTCGGTCGTCCTCGCGACGGCCGACCACGACCCCCGGACGCACCCCACGGTCAAGGGACCCGACCTCGCGGCACTCGGCGGCCTCGTCGCCGACGCGCGGGCCCGCGGAGCCGACGAAGCCGTGCTGCTCTCGCCCGAGGGGCACGTCGTCGAGGGCGCCTGGAGCTCGATCGTCTGGTGGCGCGGCGACGCCCTCTGCCTGCCGGCCGACGACCTGCCCCGCCTGCCCGGCGTGACGCTCCGGACCCTGACGACGCTCGCCGCCGTCCTCGGCGTCGACGTGCTGCACGACCGCACCCGTCCCGACGAGCTCGACGGGTTCGAGGTGTGGAGCCTCAGCGCGTTGCACGGCCTCCGCATCGTCACCGGGTGGGTCGAGGGCCCCTCGCCCGCCGAGGAGCCCGGGCGCCTCGCCCTCTGGCGCGGCCGGCTCGAGCGGCTGCGGCGACCGATCGACGGGTGACCGGGGCGTCGCGCGCAGCGAGGGTCAGCCGCACGCCCCGCGCTCGGCGCCGGGCTCGGCGATCGACGCGACACCGGACCCGGCCGACCCCGCGACCTCGACCTCGACGTCGACCGGCACCTCCCGCAGCCGCCCCGCCTCGATGCGAACGCGGCGCGTCACCAGCTCGACCGGCACCTCGACGTGCGAGACGACGACGACCGTGGAGCCGTCGTCGCGGGCCGTGGTGAGGACGTCGCGCACGAGCCGCCCGGCGGTCTCGGGGTCGAGGCCCGCCGTGGGCTCGTCGAGCACGAGCACCGGGAACCCCCGCAGCAGGGCTCGGGCCAGCGAGATGCGCTGGGCTTGCCCACCCGACACGAGGACGCCCCGCTCGCCCACCGGGGCGTCGAGCCCTCCCCGCGCGTCGGCCCAGGGGCCGAGGCCCACGCGGTCGAGCACCGCGAGCAGTTCGTCGTCGGTGGCGGTGTCGCGGGCGAAGAGCAGGTTCTGCCGCAGCGACTCGTCGAAGAGGTAGGGGGCCTGCTCGACGAGGCCCACCGTCGCCCGCACGGCCGCCGGGGCCAACGTCGAGGTGTCGACTCCCCCGACCTCGTAGCGCCCGGTGTGCTCGACGAAGCGCGCGAGCACCGAGGCGAGCGTGGTCTTGCCGGCACCGCTCGGGCCCTCGACGACGATCCGGTCACCCACGGCCACGTCGAGGTCGACGCCGCGCAGGGCCGGGCCCGCGGCACCCGGCCAGGTCGCCGAGACGTCGCGGAGGCGCAGCGCCGGTCGCGCCGCGGGCGGCAGTGCCGGCTGCGTCGCGGGCGTGGTGGCACCGGCCGCCGCAGCCCGCCCGGGCTCGTGGGCGTCGCCGTCCCCCGAGGGCACGGCCTCGTCGTCCACGACGCCGTCCGGCACCTCGCTCGGCACGGCCGAGTCCACGCGCTCCCCGCTCGCCCGCACCCGCCGCCAGGCGAGCACGGCCGTCGGCACGGCGCCGACGACCTCGAAGACCGCGAGCGGCACGAGGACGACCAGGGCGAAGGCCGGCCCCGAGAGGCCGCCCGAGGCGACGGCGGGTGCCACGACGGGGATCGTCACGAGCACCGCCGCGCCCGAGAGTGCCGACAGGACCGCGGCGACGACGCCGGCCGTGAGCGCCCGCCGCGAGGAGGCGCGGCGCAGGTCGGCGTCGAGCGTCGCCACCCGGCCCAGTCGCGCGTCGACCGCCTCGAACGCCACGAGCACGTCGAGGTTCTGCACGAGGTCGACCACGGCCGCCGAGAGCGCGCCCCGCCGAGCGGCCAGCATGCGCTCGCTCCGCCGGGCGAGCCGGTCGGCGGCGACGCAGCCGACCACGAGGGCGACCGTCAGCGTCCCGGCCAGGACGGCCGCCGCGGGCGGCGAGACGAGGGCGACGCCGACCACGGCGACGACCGATGTGAGGCCCGACACCACGAGGGGTTGCACGACCCTCAGGGGCAGGTCCTGCAGGGTGTCGACGTCACCCACGACCCGCGCCAGGAGGTCGCCGCGATCGGTGCGGCCGAGGCCCGCCGGTGCGACGCGGACGAGCCGACGGTAGAGCTCGGTGCGGACGACCGCGAGCTGGCGGAAGGCCGCGTCGTGGCTCGCGAGGCGTTCGAGGTAGCGGAAGACCGCCCGGGTCAGTGCGAAGGCGCGGACGCCGACCACGGCGAGGGAGAGGTAGAGGATCGGCGGCTGCTCGGCGGCCCGCGTGATCAGGTAGGCCGACGCGGCGAGCAGGGCGACGGCCGAGAGGGCGCTGAGCGACCCGGCGGCGATGCCGGGTGCCGCCCGTCGCGCGTCGGGCTGGGCGGTGCGGAGCAGCGAGCGGGTCACGAGGGGCCTCCGATCGGGACGACGACGTCGGCCGCGTCGCTGACGGCCGGGCGGTGCGTGACGACGACCACGGCGACTCCCGTGGCCGCGATGCGCCGCAGGCCCGCGACGACCCGGGCCTCGGTGACCCGGTCGAGTGCCGACGAGGGCTCGTCGACCAGCAGGAGGCGCGACCCCACCCGGTCGAGCCGGTACAGGGCCCTGGCCACCGACACCCGCTGCGCCTGCCCGCCGGACAGCCCCTCGCCGCCCGCGCCGAGCTCGAGGGCCGGGTCGAGACCGGCCGCCCCCGCGAGGTCGAGGGCCCGGACCACCGCAGCAGCGTCGGGCTCGCCCCCGTCGCCGAGGGCGACGTTCTCGGCCACCGTGCCGGACGAGAGCATCGGCGACTGGCCGGACCAGGCGATCTCGCGACGGGCCGGCCGTTCGCCCGAAGTGCGCCAGGCGACGCGCCCGTCGAACGGTTCGAGCCCGAGCACGGCGTCCAGCAGCGTGGACTTGCCGGCACCGCTCGGACCGACGATCGCGGTGACGCGACCGGTCTCGGCGACGAACGAGGTCTCGGACAGCCGCACCGCGCCTCCTCGGCGGACCGTCAGCCGGTCGACGACGAGGGCGTCGGCCGCGACGGGGTGCGACCGAGGGCCCGAAGCGACCGGCGCGTCCACGATGCTCGGCGGTGCCGCGGGCACGGCGCGCGCGTCGTCGTGGTCGTGGTCGTCGAGCAACTCGAAGACCTCCTCGGCGGCGGCGACCCCGTCGGCGGCGGCGTGGTACTGGGCTCCGACCTGGCGGAGGGGCAGGTAGGCCTCGGGGGTGAGCAGCAGCACGAAGAGGCCGGCGGTCAAGCCCATCGACCCCTCGACGAGTCGGATGCCGATCGACACGGCGACGAGCGCGACGGACAGCGACGCCGCGAGCTCGAGCACGAACCCGCTCAAGAACGACACGCGCAGCACGGCCATCGTCTCGACCCGGTGCTCGTCGGTCAAGCGACCGATGCGCTCGACCTGCCGCTGCTCGCGGCCGAAGGCCTTGAGCGTCGCCACGCCGCCCACGGCGTCGGAGAACGACGAGGCGAGACGGGTGAGGCGGTCCCACTGGCGAGCCTGGGCGGCGCGGGTCGTCCACCCGATCAGCACCATGAAGACCGGGATGAGCGGCAGGGTCAGCACGACGATGAGGGCCGACAACCAGTCGTGCAGGCCCATGACGACGATCAGCAGCGGCGTCGCCACGGCGGTCAGCACGAGCTGCGGCAGGTAGCGGGCGAAGTACTCGTCGAGGGCGTCGAGCCCGGGGCCGACAAGGGTCGCGACTCGCGCCGACGAGTGCCGGTCGACCCAGGCGCGGCCCCGGTCGGCGACCGCCCGGACGACCCGCGCCCGCAACTGGCTCTTGACGTGCGCCGCGGCCCGCGCGGCGGCCACCTCGAGGGCCCAGGCCACCAGCGACCGCACCGCGACCGAGACGCCGAGCCCGAGCAGGGTGGTCGCGAGCCCGTCGACGGGCCGCCCGTCGACGGGCCGCCCGTCGACGACCTGCACGACGGCCGACGTCGTGAACCACGCCACGGCGACGATCGCGATCGTCTGGGCGAGACCGAGCACGGCGCCCAGCCCGAGGAACACCCGGGCGGCGGAGGCGTGGCGCAGGAGGCGCGGGTCGAGCGGCTTCACGGACGTCGGCTCAGTGCGCGGCCGGGATCGCCGCACGGCTGATCCGCTTGCGGAAGATCCAGTAGGTGAACCCCTGGTAGCCGAGGATGAGCGGGACGAAGACGAGGGCGACCCAGCTCATGATCGTCAGGGTGTAGGTCGAGCTCGACGCGTTGGCGATCGTCAGGCTGTTCGCCGGATCGTTGCTCGCGGGCATCACGGCGGGGAAGAGCGCGGCGAACAGGCTCGCCACCGCCAGCGCGATCGTGACGGCCATGAGCCCGAAGGACCGCCCCTCGCGACCGCGGAGGTTCGCGACGAACGACGCGATCAGGCTGACGGCCGCCACGACCGAGAGCGCTGTCGACACGAGGGTGCCGTGCATCAGCGTGGTCAGGGCGAGGAAGCTCGCGGCGACGACGATCGTGACGGCCCCGACTCGGACGGCCAGGCGGCGGGCGCGCTCGCGGATCACGCCCTCGGTCTTGAGCGTGACGAACACCACGCCGTGCGTGAAGAAGAGCAGCAGGGTCGTGAGGCCGCCCAGCAGGGCGTAGGGGCCCAGCAGGTCGAGCAGGGTGCCGGTGTAGTCGTGCCCCGCGTCGAGCGGGACGCCCTGCACGACGTTGGCGAAGACGAGGCCCCAGACGAAGGCGGGCACGGCCGAGCCGACGACGATCATCAGGTCGAAGCGGCGCTTCCACGAGGCCTCGGGGCGCTGGTGCCGGTACTCGAACGAGACGCCGCGGGCGATGAGGGCCAGCAGGATGAGCAGCATCAGCAGGTAGAAGCCGCTGAACAGCGTGGCGTACCACTCGGGGAACGCCGCGAACATGAAGGCGCCCGCGACGATGACCCAGGTCTCGTTGAGGTCCCAGACGGGACCGATCGTGTTGATCAGGACGCGACGGTCGGTGTCGTCGCGCCCGAGGAAGGGCAACGACATGCCGACCCCGAAGTCGAAGCCGTCGAGCACGAAGTAGCCGACGAAGAAGAAGCCGAGGACGACGAACCAGAGGGTGGGGAGGTCCATGGTCAGAGCCTTTCTCGAGTCGGTTCGGTGGGGGTCGTGGACATCAGTAGACCGTGGCCTCGTGGCGGATCTCGCCCGAGACGGGGTCGGGCTCGGGGGCGTCGGCCGGCCCCTGCTGGGCGGCCTTGACGATGAGCCTGAACTCGACGACGGCGAGCGTGCCGTAGACCAGGGTGAAGGCGACGAGGGAGATGAGCACCGTCAGGCCGGTGACCCCGGGCGAGACGCCGTCCTCGGTCTTCAGCAGCCCGAAGACGAGCCAGGGCTGCCGTCCCATCTCGGTGAAGACCCAGCCGACGATCATGGCGAGGAGGGGCATCGGGTAGCTGAAGACCGCGGCCCGCCACACCCACCTGTTCTGCGGCAGACGCCCCCCGCGGGTGATCCAGAGGCCGACGAGCGATACGAGGACGCTGACCATGCCGAGGCCCATCATCCAGCGGAACGACCAGTAGGTGACCCAGATCATCGGGGTGTAGTCGCCTGGCCCGTAGAGCTGCACGTACTGGGCCTGCAGGTCGTTGATGCCCTCGACCGTGCCGTCGAACGTGTGCGTCGAGAGGAACGACAGCAGGTACGGCACCCTGATGCTGAAGAGCTCGTGCACCCCGTCGGGCGTGCCCAGGGTGAAGATCGAGAACGAGGCGTCGGCGCCGGTGCTGGTCTTGTAGAGCGCTTCGGCGGCGGCCATCTTCATGGGCTGGGTCTCGACCATCGCGAGACCGAGCTGGTCGCCCGTCAGGAAGGTCAGCCCGCCGGCGACGACCATCGTCCAGAGGCCGAACCGCAGGGCCGGTCGCATCGTCTCGAGGTGCTGGTTGCGCGAGAGGTGCCAGGCGGCGACCGCGACGATGACCGCGGCCGAGACCATGAAGCAGGCGAAGATCGTGTGCGGGAACGCGGCGAGGGCCACCTTGTTGGTGAGCACCTCCCAGATGCTGGTGAGCTCGGCCCGGCCCTTCTCCTCGTTGATGTCGTAGCCGACGGGGTTCTGCATGAAGGCGTTCGCCGCGATGATGAAGTACGCCGAGAGGATGCTGCCGACGGTCGCGCCCCAGATGCTCAGCAGGTGCAACTTCGGCGGCACCTTGTCCCAGCCGAAGATCCAGATGCCGATGAAGGTGGCCTCGAGGAAGAACGCGAGCAGGCCCTCGAGCGCGAGCGGGGCACCGAACACGTCCCCGACGAAGCGTGAGTAGTCGGACCAGTTCATGCCGAACTGGAACTCCTGGACGATGCCGGTGACGACGCCCATGGCGAAGTTGATCAAGAAGATCTTGCCGAAGAACCGGGTCAGCTGCAGGTAGTGGATGCGGCCGGTGCGCACCCAGGCCGTCTGGAACACCGCGACCGTGAACGCCATGCCGATCGTGAGCGGCACGAAGAGGAAGTGGTAGATCGTGGTGAGCCCGAACTGCCAGCGGGACAACAGCAGCGGGTCGAGCAGCTCGTTCATCGGGATGCGCCTTCTCCCTCGGATGTGGTGGTGGTCGTGCGTCGCACCGTCGGGACGTGTCGAGCTTAGATCCGGAGATAAACAACACCTGTCGCTTTAGGCCCTCGGGCGCCGTGCACTCGCTGTGAAAGGGCCCCGGCACGACGGAGAGCCCCGTTCCGTGGACGGAACGGGGCTCTCTGAGGAGGTCTGCCTAGTTGTCGAGCAGGCCCTTCTCGGTCAAGTAGTCCTTGGCGATGGTCGCCGAGGACTCCTTGTCGGTCTGGCTCTTCGAGTTGAGCTCCTGCAGGTCGGAGGGGCTCAGGATCGCGTCGACGCTGTCGATGACGTCCTGCGCGTCGGAGTCGACCTTGTCGGACACGATCGGGACCACGTTCTGCGGCAGGATCATGTTCTCGGGGTCGTCCAGGGTGACGAGGTCGTTCTCGGCGATCAGCGGGCTGGCCGTGTAGATGTCGGCCAGCTGGACGCTGCCGTCGGTGAGGGCCTTGACCGTCAACGGGCCACCGCCGTCGTCGATCGGGGTCGAGGTCACGTCGACGCCGTAGACGCTCTTCAGGCCGGGAGGGCCGTACGGGCGTTCGGCGTTCTCGGGCGGGGCGCCGAGCGTCAGCGTGCCGGAGTAGTTCTTCAGGTCGGCGAGGCTCGTGATGTCGTTCTCTTCCGAGAACTCCTTCGTCACGTTGTAGCTGTCCTGGTCGGACGCCTCGGCGGCCTTGAGTGCGGTCAGCCCGTCGGGCAGGGCCTCGGCGAGGGCGGCCTCGACCTCTTCGGGCGACTTCGCGGTCTCTTCTTTGTCGTAGTACTGGAGCAGGTTGCCGGTGTACTCGGGGAAGACGTCGATCTTGCCGGACTCGAGCTCGGGCAGGTACACCTCGCGCTGGCCGATCTGGTACTGACGGTCGACCGTGTAGCCCTTGGCCTCGAGTGCCTGGGCGTAGAGCTCGGCGATGATCTCGTTCGAGTAGTACTGCTGCGAGCCGATGACGAGCGTGTCACCGTCGCTCGACGCGGACGAGTCGCCCGAGCTCAGCGGGTCGCTCGACGAGCACCCTGCCAGGGCCACCACGGCCCCGATCGCGACTGCGCCGAGAACGGTGAGCCGGCCCTTCTTGTTCGCTGTGATCACTGTGTGCCTTTCGTGAGGGGTGTTGCCGTGACCGCCCCGGGCCGGACGGCCTTGGAGCGGGTGTCGGAGGGGCGTCCGGCCGTGACCCCGGCGGGGACGACCAGGCGCTGGACGAGAGAGAACACGATCTCGAGGACGACCGCGAGGGCGATGACGAGGATGGAGCCCGCCAGCATCTTCGGGTAGTCGTTCGCCCGGAGTCCCGTGATGATGTAGCTGCCGAGACCGCCCGCACCGACGAAGGTGGCCAGGGTCGCCGTCGCGACGACCTGGAGGACGGCCGACCGGATGCCACCGATCAGCAGGGGCAGGCCGAGGGGCATCTCGACCTTCGTCATGATCTGCCACTCGGTCATGCCGACGGCCCGTGCGGCGTCGACGGTCTTGCGGTCGACGGCCTCGAAACCCGAGTACGCGCCGGCCAGGACGGAGGGGATCGCCAGGATGACGAACGAGACGATCGGTGCGGTCAGGCCGATGCCGACGGCGAGGGCGATCAGCGTGATGACGCCGAACGACGGGAGTGCCCGGGCCCCACCCGAGACCGAGACGGCGATCGACCGACCACGACCGGTGTGCCCGATCAAGAACCCGACGGGGATCGCGATCACCGAGGCGATCACCACCGACAGCGCGCTGTACCAGAGGTGCTGCCCCAACCTCGTGGGGATGCCGTCGGCGCCGGTCCAGTGGATCGGGTCGGCGAGCCAGGCGAAGGCCTCGACGAAGAAGTTCACGGGAACACGACCTTCTGGCGAGCCTGGACCGGCGCCACGGGCTTCTGCGCGGAGTCCTTGCGACTCCAGGGCATCAGCACCCGCCCGATGAGCACGAGCACGAAGTCCAGCACCAGGGCCATGACGATCGTGAGGACGATCCCCGTCACGATCTCGGCGGTGATGTCGCGCTGGAAGCCGTCGATGAACAGCAGACCCAGCCCGTTCACGCCGAGGACTCCGCCGACGGTGGCGAGGCTCACGGTGCTCACGACGACGACCCGGAGGCCGGCGAGCATGACCGGACCGGCCAGGGGGAACTCCACCCGCCAGAACCGTTGCCACGACGAGTACCCCACGGCCGTGGCCGATTGCTTGACGTCCGCCTCGACCGCCGCGAGTGCGTCGGCCACCGATCTCACCATGAGGGCGACGCCGTAGAGGGTGAGGCCGATGACGATGTTGATCGGACTGCGGAGCGAGGTGCCGAACACCACGGGCAGGGCGATGAGCAGGGGCAGCGACGGGATGGCGTAGAAGAGGCCGGCGACGGTGAGGATGCCGCGGGAGACCCGGTAACGGTTCGCGAACCACCCGATCGGCAGCGAGATGACGAAGGCCAGGACGACCGGCGGCACACTGAGGCCGAGGTGCACGATCGTCTTGTCGAGGATGTAGTCGCTGTTCGACACGATCCAGTTCACGACGCCTGCCCACCTCGGACCGACTCGGTCAACACGCCGGCGGTCCGTCCGTCACCGTCGACCACCACCTGCCCGGTCGGGGTCTGCTCGACGTGCAGGGCGCGCTTGCCCCGGTTGGCCCCGACGAACTCGGCGACGAAGTCGGTCGCCGGGGCCGACAGGATCTCGGCCGGGGTGCCCTGCTGAGCGATGTGCCCGCCCTTCTCGAGGATGACGACCTGGTCACCGAGGTAGAAGGCCTCGTCGATGTCGTGGGTCACGAAGACGACCGTCTTGTCGAGCTCACGCTGCAGGCGGATGAGCTCTTGCTGGAGGTCGGAGCGGACGAGCGGGTCGACGGCCCCGAACGGCTCGTCCATCAGCAGGATGTTCGGGTCGACTGCGAGCCCGCGGGCGACGCCGACGCGCTGCTGCTGCCCACCGGACAGCTGGCTCGGGTAGCGCTGGGCGAGGCCGCGGTCGAGCCCGACGGTGTCCATCAGCTCGAGGGCCCGGTCGCGCGCCTCCTTCTTGGAGGTGCCCTTGAGGACGGGCACGGTGGCGATGTTGTCGACGACCTTGCGGTGCGGCAGCAGCCCGGAGTTCTGCATGACGTAGCCGATGCTGCGGCGGAGGCCCACCGGCTCGAGGTCACCGATCGACTTGCCGTCGATCTCGATCACACCCGAAGTCGGGTCGACCATCCGGTTGATCATGCGGAGGATGGTCGTCTTGCCACACCCACTCGAGCCGACGAAGACCGTGGTCTTGCGGGACGGGATCACGAGGCTGAAGTCGTCGACCGCGAGGGTGCCGTCGGGGTACTGCTTCGTCACGGAGCGGAACTCGATCATGGGTGGCTCATTCCTCGTGGGCAGCACGAATCGACACTTGCCAGGGCGTTCACCCAACCACAGTTCTCGACGATGTGTCACCGACCTCGCCGAGGCGTAGGACACACGCCGTCACACGGCCCGCGAGGTCAGTTCATGGTGACCAAGGGCTCGAGATAGCCCGTCAGCACCGACCGGCACTGGCCGACGAAGCGCTCGTCGCCCGTGACGTCGTCGATGAACGCGCGGGCCAGCAGGGCGTTGGCGATCTCGACCGCGACCTGCAGGCCCAGCTCGAGCTCGTCGGTGCGGGTGACCGAGCAGTGGTCGACGAAGACGGCCGACAGCTGGTCGGCCAGCGGGCTCGTGTACTGGCGCGACTCGGGGGTGCGCACGTCGGGCGCGTCGCCGAAGCGGATGGCGCGGAACCCGGGCTCGCTGCGGTACATCTCGGCCTTGGCGTCGACGAACAGGTCGACGGCACGACGCCAGTCGGTCACGTCGTCGTCGGACACGGCCTCGGTCACCCGACCGGTCAGCCGCTGGACGCAACGGAGCGCCAGGGCGTCGACGACGGCGATGCGGTCGGGGAAGTACCGGTAGACGGTGCCGATCGAGGCCCCTGCCCGCTCGGCCACCATGGCCGTCGTCAGACGCTCGTAGCCGATCTCGTCGATGATGGCCGCGGCCGCGTCGAGCAGGCCGGTGAGCCGCGCCGAGCTGCGGGCCTGGACGGGCTCGTTCCTGAGCAGCGGTGAACCCCCGGGCAGTGCGTCATTGACGTCGGTGACGAGCAACGTTTCTCCGTTTCGTGGCGATGCCTCGACGGGGTCGGGCATGGTGCGACGACGTCGGAGGGCGACCGTGGTGTCGGTCACCGGTTGTCGGCGGCTGCCACCAGAATGGATCCCATGTGCGGACGATTCGTGATGGCACGCGCCTCGAGCGACCTGGTGGCCCTGTTCGACGTCGATGTGTCAGGAGAAAGTCTCCCAGAGCCTTCCTGGAATATCGCTCCGACTCGGCCGGTGAGTCTGCTGGTCGACGCGGCTCCGCGGGGCGACGACGCGGGGGGCCCGCCGGTGCGGCGACTCGCCGCCGCCCGCTGGGGCCTCGTGCCCGGCGGGTCGACGGGCCCCGACGCCGGTCCCCCGCTGTTCAACGCGCGCTCCGAGTCGGCCGCCGAGAAGCCGTCGTTCCGCGACGCCGTCGTCTCTCGACGGGGGCTGGTGCCGGCCACGGGCTGGTTCGAGTGGCAGACGCTGCCCGACGGCCGGAAGCGCCCGGTCCTCGTCCGCCTGCCCGACGACGAGGTGATCCTGTTCGGCGCGCTCTACGAGTGGTGGCGCGACCCGTCCGCCGAGGTGGGCGCCCCGTCTCGGTGGCTGCTGTCGACGACCGTCTTGACCCGCGCCTCCTCGGGTCCCGTGTCCGAGGTGCACGACCGCATGCCGGTGCTCGTCGGCACCGACGTCATGGACGACTGGCTCGACCCCGAGACCGAGGGCGACGACGACCTGGTGCAGGGCATCGCCGGCCTCGGCGGCGAGATCGCCGACCGCCTGCTGCACCACGAGGTCGGCCCCGAGGTCGGCACGACGACCGTCGACCACCCCGGTCTGCTCGATCCCGTGCACTGAGCCGCCCGCCCGGCGGCCCGTCATGCGAGACTGACCGGATGCCCGACACCCGCAAGGCACCGCCCGCCGCCGTCGAGCCGTTCCTGCACCGCGCGGCACGCATCGAGAACTCGGTCCACCGCTTCCGCGAGAAGCGTGCTCGGCGTCGTGGCCTCCTGCCGACCGTCGTGCCGTACACCGGGTACGGGGCTCCGGGGTGGGCACGCGTGCTGTCCCGCGTGCTGCTGACCCGCACGGGCACCCTGTCGGGCATCGACCGCCTCAACGTCAGGGGCTGGCGCAGCTTCACGAGCGTCCCGGTCGAGAAGGCGCTCGTCGAGATCTCGCTCGGGGGTCGCGTCCAGCGCGTCCAGACCGACCGCGGTGGCGTGCTCGACGCGCGCATACCGGTCGACCTCGAGCCGGGTTGGCACGTGGCGACCCTGACCACCGAGGGCTCGACCCCGGTCGAGGCGCCGATCTTCGTGATCGACCCGGAGGCGCGGTTCGGCATCGTCTCGGACATCGACGACACCGTGATGGTCACCTCGCTGCCCCGGCCGCTGCTCGCCGCCTGGAACACCTTCGTGCTGAACGAGCACGCCCGGCGGCCCGTGCCCGGCATGGCGGTCCTGTACGAGCGGCTCAACGCGGCGAACCCCGGGTGCCCCGTCGTCTACCTGTCGACGGGCGCGTGGAACGTCGCGCCGACGTTGTCGCGGTTCCTGTCGCGCAACCTGTACCCGAGCGGCCCGCTGCTGCTCACCGACTGGGGTCCGACGCACGACCGGATCTTCCGGAGCGGCCGCCTGCACAAGCAGGAGTCGCTGCGTCGCCTGGCCGAGGAGTTCCCCGAGCTCAAGTGGCTGCTGGTCGGCGACGACGGCCAGCACGACGAAGAGCTGTACGGCACCTTCTTGCACGACCACCCCGAGAACGTGGCCGCCGTGGCCATCCGTCAGTTGTCCCCCAGCGAGGCCGTGCTGGCCGGGGGGCGGTCGTCGCGGTCCGAGCACGCCGGCAGCAGCGAGGTGACCTGGGTGTCGGCACCCGACGGCGCAGGCCTGTGGGAGCAGTTGCTCGACAACGGCGTCATCGACTGAACCCCGGTCGACCGAACCCCGAGCGACTTAACCCTGATCGACGTCGAGCGTCGTGCAATAGTGGGATAGTCCCTTTTACGGGCTCGTTCTGGCTGTTATGCTGGGTTATCCCGTGATTGGAGAACCATGTTCGGCGACGAGCAGAGACCAGACGACACGGCGGGTCCGGTCGTGTCCACCGACGAACGCGAACGCCAGGTGGGCGAGCAGGTCCGTCGCCTCAGGCTCGACCGGGGCCTCGACCAGGTCGAGCTCGCCCGACGGGCGGACCTCTCGCCGAGCACCGTGCAGTCGCTCGAGGCCGGGCGGGGCAGCACCCTGCGCAGCCTCGTCCGCGTCCTGAGGGCGTTGGGCGCCGACGACGCCCTCGCCCGCCTGACTCCGGCGAGCGCCGTCAGCCCCCTCGACGTGCTGAGGTCGTCGGTGGACGAGCCACGACGCCGGGTGTACCGGCCCCGGGGCGCCCGGTCGCCGGGGGCCGACTCGTGAGCTGGGTGCCGGTCCGTGCGGTCGAGGTGACGGCGTGGGGGCTGCGGGTGGGAGCCGTGGCACCCGATCCCGCTCTCGGCGCGTACGTGTTCGAGTACTACCCGGACTGGGTGGCCCGAGGCATCGAGCTGGCCCCGTTGACCATGCCGACCAGCGTCCGCCGGCACGTGTTCCCGCAGCTGCCCGAGGCGACGTTCCACCGGCTGCCGGCCGTGCTGGCGGACGCGATGCCGGACGACTTCGGCAACGCCGTGATCGACGCCTGGCTGGCGCGGCAGGGCGTGTCACGGCAGCTCGTGAGCCCGTTGGACCGGCTGGCGTACATGGCGGACCGGGCGATGGGCGCACTCGAGTTCCGCCCGTCCCGGGGCCCTCGCCAGCGGACGGCCAGTGCGCTCGAGCTCAGCGAACTGGTCGACGGGGCCAGGAGCGTGCTGGACGCCCGCTTCAGCGACGACCGCGAGACGGAGTCGGCCATCCGGTCGTTGATCCAGGTCGGGACGTCCGCGGGTGGGGCGCGGGCCAAGGCGGTGGTCGCGTGGAACCGTGCGACGGGAGAGATCCGGTCCGGTCAGGTGGCGGCGCCCGAGGGGTTCGAGCACTGGCTGATCAAGCTCGACGGCCTGGGACCGGACTCCGAGTTGGGGTCGGGGGGCCTCGCCGGCCGGGTCGAGTACGCGTACTCGTCGATGGCGGGGGCGGCGGGCATCGACATGGCCGAGTGCCGGCTGCTCGACGAGAACGGGCGGTCGCACTTCATGACCCGACGGTTCGACCGTCGGGCCGGGGGCAAGGCGCACGTCCTGACGCTCTGCGGGGCGGCCCACCTCGACTTCCGGCAGCGGCAGGCCCACGACTACGGTCAGCTGTTCGACGCCGTCCGCCGGCTGGGGCTCGGTGACGAGGCGATGGCCCAGGCGTTCCGTCGGATGGTCTTCAACGTGCTGGCCGCCAACAACGACGACCACACCAAGAACTCGTCGTTCCTGCTGGCCGGGCCCGGGGCGTCGTGGGCCCTGTCCCCCGCGTACGACGTGACCTTCGCGCACAACCCGACGGGGCGGTGGACGTACCAGCACCTGATGGGGGTGGACGGGGTCTTCCGAGACGTCTCGCGGGCGGACGTGATGCGTCTGGCCGACCGGTTCCTGGTGCGGGACGCGTCCGGCATCGTCGACGAGGTGCGCGACGCGGTGGGTCGGTGGCGCTCGTTCGCCGACGAGGCCGGCCTGCCCCGTGAGGCGGTCGACCACGTCGAGGAGGCGCTGCCCCGCTGGTGAGGCGGCTCCCGCCCCGGCGCCCCACGGCACCGACCCCACATCGCACCCTGGGGGTGGCCGATGTCGGTGGGGATTCGTAGACTCCGTTCGAACACACATTCGAACGAGAGGTCGGCAGATGAGGGTGGACGAGAAGGTCCCGGTCGAGACGACCGCCGACGGGGCGCCCCTGCGCTTCGAGTGGCGAGGGGTCGTGTACGGCGTCGTCAGCTCGCCAGAGCTCTGGGTGACGCGCACCGACTGGTGGCGGTCGGCGACCCGGGCACCCCGCGGGGCGAGCGCGCACCTGCTCGAGATGACGGTCTGGCGGGTCGACGCGGTGCCGCTCACCGACGGCGCCCATCGGGTCGACGGCACCTTCGACCTGGCACTCGACGGGCGAGGCGACTCGTGGCTGCTGCTCGGGGTCTTCGACGACCGGGTCGAACAGCAGCTGTTCGCCTGACGGACGAGGACGGCTCGCGCCGGGGCCGTGCCCACAAGGGCCGTGCCCACAGGGGCCGTGCCCACGGGGGCCGCGCCCACAGGGAATGGCCCCCGTGCCACACTCGTTGCACCACCAGGCGCGCTGCGCCCCGGGGGACGCCGTGGTCCCGCACCATCCGCCACCCCGACCGAAGAGAGCACCCGATGAACCCGTTGTTGTGGTTGTTCGACGCCCAGTTGCACATCGGCGACCAGACGATCCTCTGGCGCGAGGTGGTCGGCAACGTCTTCGGCCTGCTCAGCGCCCTCGGCGGCATGCGACGCAAGGTCTGGGCCTGGCCGGTCGGCATCGTCGGCAACGCGCTGCTGTTCACCGTCTTCCTCGGCGCGGTGTTCGACACCCCGAACCCGGTCAACCTGCTGGGCCAGGCCGCTCGACAGGTCATGTTCGTCGTCGTGTCGATCTACGGCTGGTACCGGTGGAAGCACGCGGGCGACAGCGGCGGTGCGGCCGTCGAGCCCCGCTGGGCCGGGTGGAAGAACCGGGTCCTGCTCGTCGTCGCGCTGGTGGGTGGCACCGCCGTCCTCACGCCCGTCTTCCGCCTCCTCGGGTCGTACGAGCCCGTCTGGGCCGATGCCTGGATCTTCACCGGGTCGCTGCTGGCGACCTACGGCATGGCCAAGGGCTGGGTCGAGTTCTGGCTGATCTGGGTCGCGGTCGACCTGGTCGGCACTCCCCTGCTCTTCAGCGCCGGCTACTACGCGTCGGCGTTCATGTACGTCTTCTACGGCGCGTTCACGCTCGCCGGCTTCGTCGTCTGGGCCCGCACCCGCCGGGAGAAGCCCAAGGTCGAGACGCTCTGGCCCGATCCGACGCTGCAACGCTGACCCCGGCCGAGGGTGCGCTGGTTTGATGAGCGCATGCCCCTGCCCATCGAGAACTACGCACTGATCGGCGACCTGCACACCGGATGCCTCGTGGGCACCGACGGCAGCATCGACTGGCTGTGCCTGCCCCGCTTCGACTCCGCCTCGACCTTCGGCGCCCTCCTCGGCGACCACGAGTCCGGCCGCTGGCTCGTGGCCCCGGCCGACCCCGACGCCACCTCGACCCGGCGCTACGTCGAGGACACCTTCGTGCTCGTCACGCGCTGGACGACTCCCACCGGGGTCGTCGAGGTCACCGACCTGATGCCCTACGGCGACCGACGGGCCGACGTGGTCCGCCGCGTCACCGGCGTCTCGGGCACGGTCTCGATGCACGTCGACCTCGCCATCCGGTTCGGTTACGGCACGGCCGTGCCCTGGGTGCGGCAGGTGCCCGAGGGCGACGACACCGTGCTCGTCGCCACCGCGGGGCCCGACGCCGTCGTCGTCCGGGGGCCCCGGCTGACGGCGACGGACCACACCCACGAGGCGACCTTCGACGTCGCACCGGGCGAGACCGTCGACCTCAGCCTCACCTGGTACCCGTCGCACCGCGAACCGCCCGCTCCGTTCGACGTGTCGGCCCGCATCGACGAGACCGTCGCTTGGTGGCAGGAGTGGGCGTCACGCTGCTCGGCGCCCGAGGTCTACGGCCGCGAGGTGCACCGCTCGCTGCTCATCCTGCGGGCCCTGACCAACGAGGACACCGGCGGCATCGTCGCCGCGGCGACCACGAGCCTGCCCGAGCAGTTCGGCGGCTCTCGCAACTGGGACTACCGGTACGTGTGGCTGCGCGACGCGTCGATGACGCTCCAGGCGCTCATCCTGCACGGGTACGCCGAAGAAGCCGACCGGTGGCGCGGCTGGTTGCTACGCGCCATCGCCGGCGACCCCGCCGACGTGCAGATCATGTACGGCCTGGCCGGCGAACGGTACCTCGACGAGCGCGAGGTCGACGGGCTGCCCGGCTACGAGGGGGCGTCCCCCGTGCGCGTCGGCAACGCCGCCTACGAGCAGTACCAGGGCGACATCTTCGGCGAGGTGATGGTCGCCCTGCACGAGGCCCGCCTGCTCGGCGTCGAGGAGAGCGAGTACTCCTGGCCGCTGCAACGCGCACTGATGCAGTACGTCGAGGACAACTGGACCCGCCCCGACAACGGCATCTGGGAGATCCGGGGCGAGCTGCAGCACTTCACCCACTCGCGCGTGATGATCTGGGCCGCCCTCGACCGGGCCATCCAGGGCGTCGAGCAGTTCGGCCTGGACGGCCCCGTCGACCGATGGCGCGGGTTGCGCGACGAGGTGCGCGCCGAGATCGAGACCCACGGCTGGAACGCCGACCGCGCCTCCTTCACCCAGCACTACGGCACGACCGAGGTCGACGCGTCCCTGCTGCAGCTGCCACAGGTCGGCTTCGTCGCCGCCGACGACCCGCGCATGCTCGGCACCGTCGCCGCGATCGAGCACGACCTGCTGCAGGACGGCCTGCTGATGCGCTACCGCACCGAGAGCGGCGTCGACGGGCTCGAGGGTGCCGAGAACCCCTTCTTGACCTGCTCGTTCTGGCTGGCCGAGCAGTACGCGGCCTCGGGGCGGGTCGACGACGCCGTCACCCTGATGGACCGCCTGGTGGGCTACTGCAACGACGTCGGCATGCTCTCCGAAGAGATCGAGGTCGCCACCGGACGCCACGTCGGCAACACCCCGCAGGCCCTCTCGCACCTGGCGCTGGTGCGCGCGGCGGACGCGATCTCGAAGGCGAAGGCGCGCTAGGGCCCCGGTCGACACCGCTGCCCGCCCGGTGGCGCCACCACGGCGACGCCCCGACGGCGACGGCCGCCCTGCTCTGACGAGCGGGGCGGCCGTGACGGATGACGCGAGGGATCAGGCGGGCCAGTCCTTCGGACCGGTCGACCCGGCGGCGTAGGTGTCGAGCGGCACGCGGTCGGCCTTCCAGGCCTCGATCACGGGGGCGACGATCGCCCAGCAGCGCTCGGCGACGTCGCCACGGATCGACAGCGTCGGGTCGTCGTGGAAGATGCCGCTGAGCACCTCGCCGTAGGGGGTCAGCTCGGGCTTGCCGAGCGTCACCTGGAACGTCGACTTCTCGAGGTCGAAGGGGTTGCCCTTGCCGTTGGTCGTGACGCCGAGCTCCATCGTCTCGGGGCTGATCTCGATGCGCAGCGTGTCGGGCGTCGACGACCCGTTGAGGCCCTCGGGCAGCGCCGGCACCGGCTTGAAGGTGATGAGCACCTCTTTGCGGATCTTCGTCATGCCCTTGCCGGAGCGCAGGACGAACGGCACGCCCGCCCAGCGACGCGTCTTGACCTCGAACTCGACCTCAGCCAGGGTCTCGGTCTGACGCTCGACGTCGACGCCGTCCTCGTCGGCGTACGCGGGGACGTCCTTGCCGTCGATGGTGCCGGCGGAGTACTGCGCGCGCCGGCTCGAGGCGATCGGGTCGGCGCCCTTGACCCAGGTGGCCCGCAGCACGCGGGCGATCTCGCTGCGCAGCTCGACCGAGTCGATGCTCGACGGAGCGTCCATCGCGATGACCGCCAGCACCTGCAGGAGGTGGCTCTGGATCATGTCGATCAGGGCGCCGGCCTTGTCGTAGTACTGGGCGCGACCCTCGAGGCCGAGGACCTCGTCGTAGAAGATCTCGACCTTCTCGATGTTGTCGCCGTTCCAGACCGGCTCGAACAGGCGGTTCGCGAAGCGCAGGCCGATCATGTTCAGCACGGTCGCGCGACCCAGGAAGTGGTCGGTGCGGTGGATGCGCTCTTCGGGGACGATCTTGAGCAGCTCGGCGTTCAGTTCGCGAGCGCTCTCTTCGTCGGAGCCGAACGGCTTCTCGAGGGCGAGGCGGAGGCCGTCGGGCAGGTCGATCTCGGCGAGCGCCTGGATCACCTTGGTGCTGATGGCGGGCGGCAGGGCGAAGTACATCACCGGGGTGCCCTCGCTGGCCTCGAAGAGGGCCTTCAGGTGCTCGACCGTGGTCGGGTCGCCCTGGATGTAGCGGCTCGACGCGAGGGTCTTCTTGGCCAGGTCGCTGCCGGCGTCGCCGTTGAAGGCGGTCGTGACGACGTCGTCCCATTCTTCGGGGCTGCGCTCGCTTCGACCGGTGCCGATCAGCTGGACGTCGACGCCGCGGTCGCTCTTCAGCAGGCTCGCGAGGCCGGGGAGCAGCAGACGCTCGGTGAGGTCTCCGCTGGCTCCGAGGATGATGAGGGTGGTGGTGTCTGTCACAGTGCAGCTTTCGTGGGGAGGGCGGCGATCGTGTCGTCGCTGGTCGATCGGGCGGCGGGGGTTCTCGGGGCCACGGGTGTCAACGCACAGGGGGGACGGGCATTCCCGTCGACCGCCCCGGCCGGGTGGGGGCACGGGTCGCGTCTCGGCGCCGGTGCCCGGTCAACCGTACTGCTCCCGGGCGGCGAGCGCCGTATCGAGGTCAGCGACCGGCGTCGGCGTCGGAGTCCTGCACCGTGTCGTGCGGGGCGGTGTCGCGGGGCGCGCTGTCGTCGTCGACCGGGCCCGTGCTGTCGGTGCCGCCCACGCGGCCGCCGGCACCGTCGTCGGCCGTCGCGCGCGCCTCCTCGGCAGCGTCGTCCTCGGGGCGGGGCGCGGTGGTGTCGTCCGGGTCGAGGGCGGCGATGACGCGCCCGAGCGAGACCGCGATCGACACGCCACCGCTCGTGGCGGTGGTGGGGCGATCGCGGTGGCGGTCGACGGCGTCCCAGAGGTCGGCGACGCGTCGGCGGGCGTCGGTGAACGCGTCGGCGTCGTCGGTGCCGTGGCGCCGGATGACGGTGGCGACGCCGTGCACGGCGCGGGCGACGTCGGGCGCGAGGTCGTCGGGCATGCCGATCTGGCGGCCGATGCGTCGACCGAGGATGCCCGAGACCTCGGCGACGTCCTGCAGGTGGAACGACACGCGCTCGTAGACGGCGAGGTCGGCGTACTCCTGCGAGAGGTCCCGGCGCCGCAGCAGCCGACGGGGGTTCAGGTGTCGGGACTCGTCGGCGAACCGGACGGCCTCGCGCACCCGCCGCAGCGTGCTCGGCAGGACGCCGACGCGGCGTTCCCACTCGTCGTCCTCGAGCGGCCAGGTCGTCTCGAACACCCCGGCGATCTCGTCGGCCCGGTCGGCGAGCGAGTCCCGGACGCGGGCGAGGCGCCCGTCGGCGCGCGAGGAGTAGAGCGGGGGCACGAGCACCAGGTTGACCACGACTCCGACGACGACGCCGACGCCCACCTGCACGACGTAACCCAGCGAGTAGGCCTCGGCGTTCGCGCCGCCGAGCAGCAGGACGAACAGTCCGGCCGTCAGCACCCAGTCCCGGCCGGCACCGAGCCAGCGGATGCCTGCCACGAGCACGCCCACCCCGACGACGAGCGCAACGGCGAGCACGCCGGGCTGGCCCTCTTGCAGGGCGAAGACCGTGGTGGCGAGGACGATGCCGACGACGAGGCCGAGCAGCACCTGGAACCCCTGCCGCACCGAGCTCTTGATGGTCGGGTACATGGCGATGACGGCGCCGAGCGGGGCGTAGTAGGGGTACTCGGCCGCGACGCCCGGCACGTGCGGGGCGATCCAGTAGGCGAGCGCCGCGGCGAGCGCGGTCTTCACGGCGAGCAGGAGGCGCGGCTGGGCCAGCAGGACGCGGGTCCAGTGGGTCGCGGTGCGGGCCTCGCGACGCAGTGCGCCCCCGCGACGGGGCGGGGCGGGGCGTCGATCGGGCATGCCCCGATGATGACAGGCCGCGGGACGGGACGGGCGGGTCGGACGCTCGGACGGGCGGGTCGGACGCCGGGACGGGCGCGACGGGTCGCCCGTGGCGACGTACACTGGTCGAACACCTGTTCGAACGACCCGGCCGGGGGTTCAGCAGCCCGAGGTACCGACCATGAGCTTCACCCATCTGCGCGTCGCGTCGGCGTTCAGCGCCCACCACGGCACGGCGCACCCGAAGGCGCTCGTCGACGCCGCCGTCGCGGCGGGGGCGGACGCCGCGGCGATCACCGATCGCGACGGGCTGTACGGGGCGATCCGCCACATCGGGGCGTGCCGGACGGCGGGCGTCGACCCGATCGTCGGGGTCGAGCTGGGCTGCCGCGACGACCGCGAGGGGGTCGTGGGGGGCGCGTCCGCCGGTGCGGCCGACGTGCAGGGGGGGTCGGCCGGGTCGTCCGCCGTCGACCGCATCGTGGTGCTGGCGCACGGGGCGCGGGGCGGTGGCCCCGCGAAGGCCGGGTGGGCTGCGCTGTGCCGCCTGATCAGCGCGTCGCACGGGCGGGCCACCCGCAAGGCCAGCGGCAGCGCCAACAGCGTCGCGACGATCGCCCGTTCGCGGGTGCGCGGGTTCGTGCAGGGCGAGACCGAGCCCGCGGCGACCGTCCTGCTGGGGCCCGACTCCGACGTCGGGCGACTCGTGCAGGCCGGACGGCACCGCGAGGCCGCGGCGTCCCTCGCGGACTGGGCGGCGGCCCTGCCGGGCGGGGTCGTGGTCGAGGTGGTCTGCCACCTGACCGAGCCGGGTGAGAGCCGCAGCATCCGGCACGCGGCGCGCATGCTCGAGCTCGCCGACCACGTCGGGGTGCCGGCCGTGCTGACGAACGCCGTGCGCTACCTCGACCCCGACGAGGCGGTCACGGCCGACGTGCTCGACTCGGCAGGTCACCTGGCGGCGCTCGGGTCGTTCCGCCCACAGCCCAACGCGCAGGCGTACCTCAAGGGCCACGGCGACATGCGCCGGTTGGCCCGCCTGGTGAGCGACGCGTCGTCGTTGCCGCGCAGCGCCGGCGACGAGATGCTCGCCGCGACCGAGCGGCTGGCCGACCGGTGCCGGCTCGACCCCGTCGCCGACCTCGGCTGGGGCCGGCCGAAGGTGCCGGAGCTCAGCGCGATCGGCGTCGACGGCGACCCCGACCAGGCCCTGTTCCGGCGGGCCGAGGCGGGCGTCACCGAGCGGTTCGGCGACGCCGACCGCGCCCTGCGCGACAAGGTCGAGAACCGCATGCGCTACGAGCTCGGCATCATCACCGGCTTCGGCTTCGCGGGGTACTTCCTCACCGTGGCCGACGTCTCGGCGCTGATGCGCGACCTGCGGGTGCGCAACGCGGCACGCGGCTCGGGTGCCGGCAGCCTGGTCACCTACCTGCTGCGCATCTCGAACGTCGACCCGATCGAGCACGACCTGCTGTTCGAGCGGTTCCTCGGCAACAAGCGCGAGACCCTGCCCGACATCGACATCGACGTCGAGGCGGCCAGGCGACACGAGGTCTACCGGGCGATCTTCGACCGGTACGGCAGCAACCGGGTCACGCTCATGTCGATGCAGTCCACCTACCGGGGTCGCGGTGCGGTGCGCGACGCCGGTCTCGCCCTGGGGCTCGACGACGAGCAGATCGACCTGGTGGCGAAGAACGTCTGGCGCTCGAACGCCCGCGACTTGCGCACCGCGATGGCCGAGAAGCCCGAGCTGCGCGAGATCGCCGAGCTGGCCCGCAGCAACGACCAGATCGACCTGCTGGTCGACCTCAGCGAACGGCTCGACCGCCTGCCCCGGCACATCTCGATGCACCCGTGCGGGGTGATCCTCGGCGACTCCGACCTGCTCAGCACCACGCCCGTGCAGCCGAGCGGCATCGGTCTGCCGATGAGCCAGTTCGACAAGCACGACATGAACGACGCCGGCCTGCTGAAGCTCGACGTCCTCGGGGTCCGCATGCAGAGCTCACTGGCCTACGCCCTCGACGAGATCGAACGGGTGAACGGTCCGCGCGCCGCCCTCGCCGGAGCCCTGCCGGTCGACGTGCCGTACGTGAACCGTCAGGGGCGCATCGAGCTCGACGAGATCCCCCACGACGACGAGCCCACCTTCGAGGCGATCCGCACGACGCACACGCTCGGCATGTTCCAGATCGAGAGCCCGGGGCAGCGCGAGCTGATCGGCAAGATGCAGCCCGACCGCTACGAAGACCTCATCGCCGACATCTCGCTGTTCCGGCCCGGCCCGATGAAGGGCAACATGATCGCGCCCTTCCTCGACACCAAGCACGGGTTCCAGCAGCCCGACTACCTGCACCCGAGCTTCGCCGCGTTCCTCGACGACAGCTACGGCGTGGTCATCTACCACGAGCACGTGCTGCGCATCCTCGAGGCCACCATGCAGGTGTCCCTCGCCGAGGCCGACGAGATCCGGCGCCACATGGGCAAGGGTGACGACGACGCCCTCGAGGCCACCTTCCGCGAGCGCACCCGGGGCAACCTCGACCCCGCGACCGGGCGTCGCCGTTTCGACGACGCCGCGGTCGACCGCATCTGGGCGGCGCTCAAGGGGTTCGGGTCGTTCGGCTTCTGCAAGGCCCACGGCGCCGCGTTCGCCCTGCCCACCTACCAGAGCGCCTGGCTGAAGACCCACTACCCGGCCGAGTTCCTGGCCGGCATCCTCACCCACGACCCGGGCATGTACCCGAAGCGGCTGCTGTTGACCGAGGCCCGACGCATGGGCGTGCCCGTGCTGCCGCTCGACGTCAACGCCTCGACCGACGTCTACCGGGTCGAGCGCCTCCGTCCGCCGGCGACCCCGATCGCCCCGACCCGGGTCGGTGACCTCGGGCTGAGGCTCTCGCTGGCCGACGTGCACGGCATCAGCGACGCCGAGCTGGCCCGGGTGGTCGTGAACCGCCCCTACGACTCGATCACCGACTTCTGGCAGCGGGCGACGCCGTCACGGTCGCTGTTCGAACGCCTGGCCCAGGTCGGCGCCCTCGACTCGGTCGCGGGGCCCGGTCGCACCCGCGGCGACGTCCTCGCCCGGGTGCGGGCCCTCACCGGCCGGTCGTCCCGCCCCCGGGCCGCCGACGTCGAGAACCAGCTCGACTTCTCGATCGACGACTCCGACACGGTGCCGACCGGGACGCCCGACGTCGGTGCCCGGCAGCGCGTCAGCGACGAGCTCGACATCCTGTCGATGGAGGTCAGCGAGCACGTGATCGAGAGCTACCGGCCGATGCTCGACGACCTCGGCGTGGTGCGGGCCGCCGACCTCCGCGACCACTGGAACGGCACGACCGTCCTCGTCGCGGGCATCCGCATCGCCACCCAGACCCCGCCGATGCGCAGCGGCAAGCGCGTCGTCTTCATCAGCCTCGACGACGGCAGCGGCTGCTCGGACTCGACGTTCTTCGAGGAGGCCCAGGCCCGCGCCGGCTCCCTGTTGTTCGGCACGCAGCTCATGCTGATCCAGGGGCGCACCCGTCGCACCGGCGAGCGCGGCATCTCGCTCGAGGCCGAGAACGCGTGGGACCTCAAGGCGATGTGGCGCGACTGGAACGCGACCCGCGCCTCCTCGTCCCGCGCCTCCACGTCCCTGGCAGTCGAGAACTCCTGACCCATGCCGCGCCCGCCCGCTCCGGGGCCGCCGTCACGGGCCGGCCGACGCACCGACCAGGAATCACCGACGCCCCGTGCGTAGGGTGGCGCCATGAGCGATCAGCAGGTCAAGGGCAGCTACGTCGAGCCGGGCCAGGAGTACACCCGCGACACCAACTACATCGAGGACCGCATCACGCGCGACGCCGTCGACGGCTGGCCGGTCGAGGCCGGCCGCTACCGGCTCGTGGCCGCCCGGGCCTGCCCGTGGGCGAACCGCAGCGTCATCTCGCGTCGCCTGCTCGGGCTCGAGGACGCGATCTCGCTCGGCCTGCCCGGCCCCACGCACGACGCCCGCAGCTGGACCTTCGACCTCGACCCCGACGGTCGAGACCCCGTGCTCGGCATCGAGCGCCTTCAAGAGGCCTTCTTCGCCCGCACGCCCGACTACCCGCGGGGCATCACCGTGCCCGCCGTCGTCGACGTGCCGAGCGGCAAGGTCGTGACCAACGACTTCCCGCAGATCACGCTCGACTTCGCCACCGAATGGACCGAGTTCCACCGGGAGGGCGCGCCCGACCTCTACCCCGAGGCACTGCGCGGCGAGATCGACGAGGTGGCCGACGTGGTGTTCCGCGACGTCAACAACGGCGTCTACCGGGCCGGCTTCGCGGGCTCGCAGAAGAGCTACGAGCGGGCCTACCGCACCCTCTTCGACCGGCTCGACTGGTTGTCCGAGCGACTGGCCGGGCAGCGCTACCTCGTCGGCGACACGATCACCGAGGCCGACATCCGCCTCTTCACGACCCTCGCCCGGTTCGACGCGGTCTACCACGGGCACTTCAAGTGCAACCGGAACAAGCTCACCGAGATGCCGGTGCTCTGGGCCTACGCCCGCGACCTGTTCCAGACCCCCGGGTTCGGCGACACGATCGACTTCGACCAGATCAAGGCGCACTACTACGTCGTGCACTCCGACATCAACCCGACCGGCATCGTCCCCGCCGGGCCCGACCCGTCGGGGTGGCTCGCCGAGCACGGTCGCGAGCAGCTCGGCGGTCGGCCGTTCGGCGACGGGACTCCCCCGGCTCCGCCCCGCGCGGGCGAAGAGGTGCCGCCGCTCACCTCGGCCTGACCATCGGTACCGTGATCGCGTGATCGACCCCTCCGACCGGCTGCGCACGACGCGCGACGAGGCCCTGACGCTGGCGGGGCGGCTGCTCGTCGACATGGAGGCGGTGGCTGCGGCCCGCGAGGGAGCCAACGTCGACGACGAGCACGACCCCGAGGGCTCGACCATCGCCTACGAGCGGTCGCAGCTCGACGCCGTCCGCCGGTCGGCGCTCGAGCGGGCGGCCGACGCGGAGGCCGCCCTGGCCCGGCTCGCCGACGGCACGTTCGGCCGCTGCGAGCGCTGTTCCGCCCGCATCGGCGAGGCGCGGCTCGAGGCGCGACCCACCGCCCGACTCTGCATCGACTGCGCGAGCTGACCCGCGCCTCCTCGACCGGGTCGCCGGCGCCCCGCCGGGGTCACAGCAGACCCCCACCCGACGCCCTTCCCCACGGACCCGGCCCGCCGTACGCTGACAGCACCACGGCGACGACGCCGCACCACGGCCGCCTCGCCCCGATCGACGACGATGGGTGCCCGATGTCCCTCACCGCGAGCCGTCCGCCCCGCGACGCCGGGCCGGTGCGCCGGGTGGTTCGCGACTCGTGGGACCGCGCCTCGCGGCACCGGCTCGACCCCGACGGCCTGCCGCGGCTCGAGCTGCCGGAGGACGACCTCGACGACTGGCGCCGCGACCACCCCCTGGCGCTCGCCCTGCCCGTCGTCCGCCGCCTGCTGGTCGACGACGTCGCGGGATCGGGCCTGCTCGTGGCGATCGGCGACGAGCACGGCCGCCTGCTCTGGGTCGAGGGCGACCCCTCGGCCCGCCGCCGGGCCGAGGACATGCTGTTCGTCGCGGGGGCCGGATGGTCGGAGGCGCGGGTCGGCACCTCGGCACCGGGCACCGCGCTCGTGCTCGACCGGGGCGTGCAGATTCGCGGCGACGAGCACTGGAACCACCGCGTCCGGGCCTGGAGCTGCACGGCCGTGCCGGTCCACGACCCCGTCGACGGGCACCTGATCGGCGTCGTCGACATCACCGGAGACGACCGGGCCGCCGGCTCGATGACCCTTCCCCTGGTCACCGCGACCGTCGCCGCCGTGGAGGCGCACCTCGCGCTCCTGCGGTACGCCGCGGCCGGTCGCGCCCCGGCTCGCCCCTCGCACCACCCCGTGCGCACGGTGTCGAGCCGCACCTCCCCCGCCGTCGCCGCGTCGGCGCGGGGCACCGCCCCGACCGCCTCCACGACCCTGACGACCCTCGGCCGGGACGAGGCGGTCCTCTCGGTCGGCGACGGCCGCATCACCCTGGGCGCACGGCACTCCGAGATCATGACCCTGCTCGCCCATCGCGCCACCGGCTACACGGCGCCCGAGCTGGCCGACGCGGTCTACGGCGACGTCGACGCCGTGACGACGCTCCGCCCCGAGCTGGTGCGGCTGCGGCACGTGGTCGAGGCCCTCGACCCCACACTGGTCCCCCTGTCGCGCCCGTACCGGCTGCCCCGACCCGTGGCGCTCGACCTCGACGCGCTCGTCGGACTCGTCGACCGGGGCGCTCGTCGTGCCGCCGTGCGGGCCGACACGGGCCCCGCGCTGCCGGCGTCCACCGCCCCCGGCGTCGTCGCCCTGCGCGCCGAGGTGGCTGCCACCGTGCGGGACGCCGTCCTCACCGACGGGTCGCTCGAGACCCTCCAGGCGTTCGCCGAGTCGGCCGCGGGCCGTGACGACGCGGGCGTCCTGTTCGAGCTGCTGCGTCGCCTGCCCCCGGGCTCGCCTCGCCGGCCCCACCTCGTCGCGCACCTCGAGGCCCTCGACGACCGGGCCTGACCCGGTCCCTCGCGCGCGCCTCCCGCCCTCATCCGAGCACGTCCGGCGCTGCTCCACGCGTGCCTCCCGCATCTGCCCGCACGCGCCTCCCGCCCTGGTCCGCACGCGCAACCCGATGCAACCCCCTCCGCCGTAGCCTGCCGCCAGCGGCGGGCGATCCCCGCCGCCCGTCCGACACCGTCGTCGAAAGGGACCGTCATGACCGTCACCACTCCTCCGAACACCTACGCCGCACCGGGACAGCCCGACGCGAAGGTGGCCTTCAAGCCCCGCTACGACCACTTCATCGGCGGCGAGTACGTCGCCCCCGCGAGCGGTCGGTACTTCGAGAACCCCAGCCCCGTGAACGGCAAGGTCTTCACCGAGGTCGCCCGCGGCAACGCCGCCGACGTCGACAAGGCGGTCGAGGCCGCCTGGCGGGCCTTCGACTCGTGGAAGAAGACCACGATCGCGCAGCGCGCGCTGATCCTCAACCGGATCGCCGACGTCATGGAGGCGAACCTCGAGATGCTCGCCGTCGCCGAGACCTGGGACAACGGCAAGCCCATCCGTGAGGCCCTCGCCGCCGACGTGCCGCTCGCGATCGACCACTTCCGGTACTTCGCCGGCGCGATCCGTGCGCAGGAGGGCTCCACCGGTGAGATCGACAACGACACGGTCACCTACCACTTCCACGAACCGCTCGGCGTGGTCGGCCAGATCATCCCCTGGAACTTCCCGCTGCTGATGGCCGTGTGGAAGCTCGCGCCGGCCCTCGCCGCCGGCAACTGCGTCGTCCTCAAGCCTGCCGAGCAGACCCCCGCGTCGATCCACGTGTTCATGGACCTGATCAAGGACCTCCTGCCCGCCGGGGTGCTCAACATCGTCAACGGCTTCGGCGTCGAGGCCGGGGCGCCCCTGGCGAGCCACCCGAACATCCGCAAGATCGCGTTCACGGGCGAGACCACGACCGGTCGCCTCATCATGCAGATGGCCAGCGAGAACCTCATCCCGGTGACCCTCGAGCTCGGCGGCAAGAGCCCCAACGTCTTCTTCGCCGACGTCGCCGACGAGCGCGACGATTTCTACGACAAGGCGCTCGAGGGCTTCTCGTTCTTCAACCTGAACTCGGGCGAGGTCTGCACCTGCCCGAGCCGTGCGCTCGTGCAGCAGTCGATCTACGACCAGTTCACCGCCGACGGTGTCGAGCGCGTGAAGAAGGTCAAGCAGGGCAACCCGCTGTCGATGGACACGATGATCGGCGCCCAGGCCTCGAACGACCAGCTCGAGAAGATCCTCAGCTACATGGACATCGGCAAGCAGGAGGGCGCGAAGCTCCTGCTCGGCGGCGACCGTGCCGACCTGGGCGGTGACCTGACCGAGGGCTACTACGTCAACCCGACGATCTTCGAGGGCCGCAACTCGATGCGGATCTTCCAGGAGGAGATCTTCGGCCCCGTCCTCTCGCTCACCAGCTTCAGCGACTACGACGACGCCATCAAGATCGCCAACGACACCCTGTACGGCCTGGGCGCCGGCGTGTGGAGCCGCAACGGCGCGCAGCTCTACCGGGCCGGACGCGACATCCAGGCCGGTCGCGTCTGGTCGAACACGTACCACCAGTACCCGGCGGGTGCGGCCTTCGGCGGCTACAAGCAGTCCGGCATCGGTCGCGAGAACCACAAGATGATGCTCGACCACTACCAGCAGACGAAGAACCTGCTCGTCAGCTACGCGGACGGTCCGATGGGCTTCTTCTGATGACGCGGCCCACCCCCTCGCGGGTCGACGTCTCGCCCGAGGCCGCGGCGTTCCTCGTCGACCTCACGGCTCAGCACGGCCCGCTGATGTTCCACCAGTCGGGCGGTTGCTGCGACGGCTCGTCGCCGATGTGCTACCCCGTCGGGTTCTTCCGGGTGGGTGCCGTCGACGTCCACCTCGGCGACCTGCACGTCGACGGCATCGACCCGATCGAGGTGTACATGTCGCGCAGCCAGTTCGAGTACTGGAAGTACACGCACCTCACCATCGACGTCGTGCCCGGCCGCGGAGCCGGGTTCTCGGTGGAGAGCCCGGAGGGCAAGCGGTTCCTCGTCCGGTCGCGGATGCTCGACGACGACGAGCTGCGGGCGTTCGGGCTCGACGAGGCCGTGGCGAGCACGCCGGGCTGACCGCGCCGGGCTGATCGCGCCGGGCTGAGCACGCCGGGACGGCTCGACGGTCAGTCGGTCGACGGGTGGGGCAGGGCGTAGGTGCCGTGCCCCACCCGGTCGATCACTCCCTGCCGGGCCAGGACGCTGAGAGTCGAGAGCACGCTGCTGCGTCGGTAGTCGGGCAGCGCGGCGACGATCTCGGTGGTCCGACGCGAGCCGCCGCGCAGCACCTCGGGCACCCGGTCGGCCAGCGAGTCGCCGACGGGGGGCGTCGCCGTCGCGACGTCCGTCGGGTCGCCGGCCCGCGCCTCCTCGGCGTACTCGGCACGGGCCTGGTCGAGGCCCTCGGCCGAGACGCGCGTGGTCGACCCGTCGGCACCCGACGCGTGGGCGTAGGGCCCGAGGGTCAGCGACCGTCCGACGCGGGCGTAGACGGCCGAGGCGCTCGTGCCCTGGTGCTCGGCGATCTCGGGGTACGAGGCGCCGCCGAGCAGCAGCACGGCCTCGCCCTCGAGCCCGAGCCACTGGCCGAGGCTCGCGATCTCCCACCCGGCGGTCGTGACGGCCGAGCCCCACACCTCGACGTCGTCGGCGTGCTCGGTCGTCAGCGTCTTCAGGTCGTCGAGCAGGTCGAGCAGGCGTTCGCGGGCGTCGTCGACGATCTCGGCCGTGAACTGCGGCGGGCGGCGAAGTTTGATCGGTCGTGACATTTGTGAAAGACTATCCAAGTTGCCCTCGCGGCACCACGACGTCGTCCGGCAGTCCGGGCGTCACACCCCCCACTTTTTTGGAGTTCCCATGGCTTTCGCAATCGTGCGCGCCGGTGGCCGGCAGGAGAAGGTCGAGGTCGGCACCATCCTGACCGTCGACCGCCTCAAGGCCGCGACCGCCGAGACCGTCTCGTTCGTCCCCGTCCTGCACGTCGACGGCGACGCCATCCTGTCGGGCGACGACCTGGCGAAGGTCACGGTCGAGGGCGAGGTCCTGAACGACCTGCGCGGCCCGAAGATCGTCATCCAGAACTACAAGAACAAGACCGGGTACAAGCGTCGCATGGGCTTCCGTGCCGACCTGACCCGCGTCAAGATCACCTCGATCACCACCAAGTAAGGGGCTGAGAACACATGGCACACAAAAAGGGCGCATCGTCCACCCGCAACGGTCGTGACTCG
>NZ_LMPQ01000001.1:528093-546156 GCF_001423905.1 Frigoribacterium sp. Leaf186
CGCCCCCGGCTCGGTCCAGTTCGGCGCCAAGGGCGGCCGCAAGGTCGTCAACATCGTCGCCGCCGAGACGGCCGTCGCCTAGTCGACGACGACACGCAGCATCCGCCTCGGGGCGGTCGGGCACCCGCCCGGCCGCCCCGAGGCTTTTCCGTGCACGCTGTACCCCTCGTTCAGGAGGCGCGGCGTGCGGACGCGTAGACGGGACGGATGAAGGCACTCACCTACCAGTCCGTCACCAACGTCTCGGTCGAGGACGTCCCCGACCCCACGATCATCGACCCCACCGACGCGGTCATCAAGGTCACCTCGGCGGCGATCTGCGGCAGCGACCTGCACCTCTACGACGCGCTCGGCGCGTTCCTCGACAAGGGCGACGTGCTCGGCCACGAGACCATGGGCGTCGTCACCCAGGTCGGGTCCGACGTCAGCCGCATCCAGGTCGGCGACCGCGTCGTCGTCCCGTTCGTCATCGCCTGCGGCCACTGCTTCATGTGCGACCGGGGGCTGTTCTCGCAGTGCGAGACCACCCAGGTCACCGAGTACGACTCGGGCGCGACCCTGTACGGCTTCAGCAAGCTGTACGGCCAGGTGCCCGGCGGTCAGGCCGAGCAGCTGCGCATCGCCCGCGCCGACGACAACCTCGTGAAGGTCGGCGCCGACCTGCCGGACGAGCGCTACCTCTTCCTCAGCGACATCCTGCCCACGGCGTGGCAGGGCGTCGAGTACGCGCAGGTGCCCGAGGGCGGCACCCTCGTCGTGCTGGGCCTCGGCCCGGTCGGCCAGTTCGCGTCGCGCATCGGCAGGTACCGCGGTTACCGCGTCATCGGCATCGACCCGGTGCCCGAACGCCGTGCCATGGCCGAGCGCCACGGGGTCGAGACCCTCGACCTCACGAAAGACGTCGCGAGCATCGTCAAGGGCATGACCGACGACCGCGGCCCCGACTCGGTCGTCGACGCCGTGGGCATGGAGGCCCACGAGCACGCCGGCATCGGCCTCGTGCAGAAGTTCGCGGCCGCCCTGCCCGACTCGATCGGTCAGGCCGTGATGCAGAAGGCCGGCATCGACAGCCTCGGCGCCATGCACCTTGCCTTCGAGATCGTCCGCCGCGGCGGCACCGTCTCGCTCAGCGGCGTGTACGGCGGCACGGCCGACCCGACGCCCTTCCTGACCCTGTTCGACAAGCAGATCACCCTCAAGATGGGCCAGTGCAACGTCCAGAAGTGGATGGACACGCTGATGCCCCTCGTCGAGGACCCGGCCGACCCGCTGGGCACCGAGGACCTCGTCACCCACCCGGTGCCGCTCTCCGAGGCCGCCGCCATGTACGACGTCTTCAAGAACAAGGAGGACGGCTGCATCAAGGTCGTCCTCAAGCCCTGACGGCTCGACCCGCCAGCGGTCCCGACGACGCGACCCCCGCCTCCTGGGGGTCGCGTCGTCCCATGAGCTGAGCTACCTTCGTCGATCGTGGACGCGGTCCGTTCGTCGATCGTTCACCGAAACGCGCGCCCACGTTCACCACCTTCATGGCATCCGGATGATGGACTGGTGCCGAATCAACTACGAGGGTCTCACCCCGAGGCCCGCGTCGGCGAAATCGAATGAGAGAACCATGGATCTCCGGACGGCCGAACACCCCAGGCCGAACCACTTCATCCTGCACCTCAGCGACACGCACCTCGTCGGCGGCGACCGCGACCTCTACGGCGCGGTCGACAGCGAGGCCCGACTGCGTCAGATCATGGACGAGATCGAGGCCTCCGCCGGTCGGCCCGAGGCCATCGTCTTCACCGGCGACCTCGCCGACAAGGGCGAGCCCGAGGCGTACCGCAAGCTGCGCGCACTCATCGAGCCCGTGGCCGAGCGGCTCGGCGCCCAGGTCATCTGGGCGATGGGCAACCACGACGAGCGGGGCGCCTTCCGCTCCGAGCTCTTCGGGCAGCTGCCCTCGCAGCGACCGGTCGACCTCGTCTACGACGTGAACGGCCTGCGGGTCATCACGCTCGACACGAGCGTCCCGGGCCACCACTTCGGCCGCCTCTCGGGCGACCAGCTCGACTGGTTGGCCGAAGAGCTCTCGACCGACGCCCCCGACGGCACGATCATCGCCATGCACCACCCGCCGGTGCCGAGCGTGCAAGACCTGTCGACCCTCGTCGAGCTGCGCGACCAGGCTGCACTGGCCGAGGTCGTCGAGGGCAGCGACGTCCGCTCGATCATCGCCGGGCACCTGCACTACTCGACCAACGCCACCTTCGCGGGCGTTCCCGTCTCGGTCGCGTCGGCCACCTGCTACACGCAGGACCTCAACGTCGCCGGTGGCGGCACCCGTGGCCGGGACGGCGCCCAGGCGTTCAACCTGGTCCACGTCTACGAGGGCACCGTGGTGCACTCGGTCGTCCCGATCGGCACCTACGACACCGTCGGCGAACACGTGCCGGCCGACGTCGTGGCCGAACGGCTCGCCGTCGCCGGGGTGCGCATCGCCCCGGCCGCGCCGCGGCACCGGGCGACCGACACGGCGCCCGTGCCCGTCGTGCCCCGCGACCTCGCGCTCACGGGGCCGATCGACACGCTCTGACACGCGCGGCCGGGCTGTCCCGACCGCCGGGCCGGTCTCGACGTCGTCGGGGCTCGCCTCCACCGCGGGCAACTCCTGGCTGGTGACGCACGACACGTGCTCACGACCCACGGACGTCCACCGTCCGCGGCAGGAGCCAGGAATTGCCGTCGGCGCTGGCCGAACGCGACACGGCGACGGGGGCGGGGCGAGGCGGACGGGGTCAGCCGCGAGCGGGCGTGCGGGCCTCGGCCGCCATGGCGTCCCGCAGCCGGCGAAGGTACGTGTCGCGCAGCACGTGACGGAGGCGCGGTGGCAGGCGCGGGACGACCGCCGCCGTCACCCGCATCACGCTGTCGTACCGACGGTGTGACGACGGCGACCACGGCAGCCCGAAGTCGTCGCGGACGCTCGACGGCAACGACCCTGCGGTCACCAGCCGGGCGAGCGGCATGACGAGTCGCAACCACCACGGGCCCGTCGTCGGGTGCAGCAGCTCGTGCGCGACCCGGCGCGTCACGTCGTCGACCACCAGACCGGCCACGGCGTCGTCCCAGTAGCGGCGGAACGACGCGAGGTCGGCCGGCCACAGCTCGCGCGGCATCTGCAGCGAGGCGCCGACGAGCGCGTAGTCCTGGTAGACCGCCTCGGCGTGCGCCGGGTCGATCGCTCCGTGCACCCGTTCGAACAGCTGGACGGCTGAGTCGTAGAGCGTCGCCGCCACCCAGAGCTGCAGTTCGGGGTCGAACGCGTCGTACCGCACCGACGAGGTCCGGCCGTCGTGCACCGGCCGGTGGGCGCGGCCCACGACGCGCCGCACGTGGGCCACCTCGGCGGGCGTGCCGAACACGATGGCGTAGAGGTACGTCATGGTGCCGTGGAGGCGCGACAGCGGCCGTTCGACGAAGTCGCTGTGCTCGGCGACGCCGTGCCCGACCCCGGGGTTCGCGAGCTGCAGCAGGATGGCCCGCCCGCCACCCGCGAGCAACACCGCCTCGCCCGCCATGTCGGAGATGCGCCGCACGTCCGAGCCGTGAAGGGTCCAGGGCGCTCGCATCAGGTCAGCCTACGGCCGCGCCTCGGTAGGGTGCTGACATGGCCACCCCCGATTTCGTCCTGACGCTGCGCGAGAAGATCGGCACGGCCCCCCTCTGGCTGGCCGGCGTCACGGCGGTGGTCGTCCGCGGTGACGAGGTCCTGCTGGTCCGGAGAGCCGACACGGGTGCCTGGACGCCGGTGACCGGCATCGTCGACCCAGGCGAGGACCCGTCCGACGCCGCCGTCCGCGAGACCCTCGAAGAGGCCGACCTGCAGGTCGTCGCCGAGCGTCTCGCCTCGATCGGGGTGACCCGCGAGGTGGTCTACCCGAACGGCGACCGCGCGCAGTACCTCGACCACACCTTCGTCATGGGCTACGTCTCGGGCGAGCCCTCCCCCGCCGACGGCGAGAACACCGAGGCCCGCTGGTTCCGCCTCGACGAGTTGCCGCCGATGAGCGACGGCATGCTCAGGCGACTCGACGCCGCCCTCTCCGGCGAGCAGGCGGCCCGCTTCGGCACCCCTACGCGCTGAGGCGAGGGCTCAGTCCGAGCCCTCGACACTGCGCACCGACGAACCGGCGACCTCGTCCGCCGACCCGGCCTGGGCGGCCTCGGCTCCGAGCGAACGGCGGTCCTGTTCAGCGTTCTCGAGGGCGACGCGTTCCATCTCGTCCTTCTCCCACGGGGCGGCGAACGGGTAGTACCGCTCGAGGAAGTCCGTGACCGTGGCGGTCCGTTCTTCGTCGGTGACCTCGGGGAAGCTGCCGTCGTTGAGGCAGAAGAAGTCGAACGACCGCTTCTTCAGCACCTCGGACAACGACGCCAGGCCCGCGACCATCGTCGTGTCGACGTAGCTGACCTTCGCGTTCTCCTGCACGATCGCCCGGCCGGTCATGAGCGAGTAGTAGTGGTACAGCGAGTTCGTGACCGAGATGTTCTCCTTCGCGCGGAAGGGGCTGCCGGCCGTGGCGGCGAACTCGTCAGCGAACTCGTGCTCCATCTCGAACATGACGCTCCGACGCAACGGGGCGGCGGTGTGCTCGAGGTGGCGGGTGAGGACGCGCCCGAAGCGCTGCTGCAGCAGGCGTCGGTTGACCCGCGCGGCGTTCTCGAACCCGCTGCGGTCGATGTTGTTGTGCCCGAGCCCGATGCGCGTGTCGGCCTCGATGAACTTCGTGACCGACCCGGGCGAGAAGAACATGCTCGGCGCGACCGGCCGCCCGAAGAACATGTCGTCGTTCGAGTACAGGAAGTGCTCGCTGAGCCCCTCGATGTGGTGCAGCTGCGCCTCGACGGCCTGCGAGTTGTGCGTCGGCAGCATCGAGAGGTCGCTGAAGAACTCCTCGCTGCGCACCACGCGCACGCGGGGGTGCTCTCCCAGCCACTCGGGCACGGGCGAGTCGGTCGCGATGTAGATGTTGCGGACCCACGGGGCGAACATGTAGACCGACCGCAGGGCGTACTTGAGCTCGTCGATCTGACGGAACCGGGCCGTCGAGTCGTCGCCCTCGCCGACCACGTGACGCTTGGCCTGTGCGGCCCGGGCACGCTGGTACTCGATGGAGTTGCCGTCGACCCACGAGAAGACGATGTCGATGTCGAAGGTGATGTCGGTGGCGTGGTCGTCGAACATGTGCTCGAGGGTGGGCCACTCGATGCCGTACCGTTCGACCGTCTCTTCGACGGCCTCGGCACGGGGCAGCTCGGTCCGCATCAGCGCGTTCTCGGTCGGGGCGAGGATCTCGTCGTCGGTGACGATCCAGAACTCGACCTGGACGGCGGTGCCGGCTCCGTACCGGAGGCGGCCGATGGGCTCGACGCGCGGCCGGTAGACGCGGAAGACCCGTTCGTTCTCGACCTCGAGACCCCCCTCGACGACGAGCGAGGCCTGACCCTTGCGCGGCTTGGCGTAGAACGGCTCGCTCGCCGAGGCCGCGACCATGGCCGCCGTGAAGCGCTCACGGTGCACCGTGTCGACGGCGATCACGGGACGGACGTCGTTGCCCCGCACCAGCAGGAACGGCACCTGGGCCGCGTCGAGGACGCGCCGGATGTACAAGAGGTCTTCGATCATCGACTGCTGGGGCGTGAGGTGACCGTTGAGCAACGTGAACTGGCCCTTGCGGACGACGACGTCCTCTCGGTCGAGACCACCGGCTCGGTGACGAGGGGTCAGCAACGGGCTCTCGGACGTGCCGACCATCGCTGACGTACCGGGGATCTCGGGGGCCATGCAGACTCAACCTTCCGTGCGGGCCTCGGGCGGGCGGGCGCACCCTCGGCATTTTACGGGGTCGCGGGACCCGTGCCGAGCACGAGCCCCCTCGGGCTCAACGACGACCGCGCGAGGGCACGCCCCGGGATGTGGTCGAGCCGCCGGTCGACCCGTCGGTCGGCACCTTGACGAGCACCCCGACGGCGATCATCAGGGCGGCCGCGACGAACTGCAGCCCCTGCCAGAGCTCTGCCTGGACGGGCACGACGAACACCGGGTTCCAGAGCACGGCCACGGCGGCGAGCAGGGGCAGCGCCCACCACGCCTTGCCGCGGTAGGCGAAGACGAGCACGATCAACGCGAAGATCGACACCACGTACCGGAACACGGTGAACACGTCGGAGTCGAGCAACGCCGTCCCGGCGAGCAGGGCGATGGCCGCGAGCAGCCCGGGCGCCAGGGCCGGACGGGTGAACGCGGGGGCGGTGGGGGTGGGCACCGCCTACTCGATGTCGTAGGCGACGTCGAGCACGCTGATCGGGCGACTCATCGGCGGCTCGTCGCGGAGGCGCTCGAGGGCGGGACGCAGCTCGGAGAGCCACGCCTCGTACCCGGCCTCGGTCAGGTGCACGTGGTCGGCCGCGAACTCGGGGCGGAGCGCGTCGCCCGAGTCGTCGGTCAGGGCCGGCCACAGGTCGAGCCACTGCGCCCGGACCGTCGACGAGAACTGCCGCAGGTGCCGGTTGGCGTCCTTCAGGCGCGGGGCGAACTCGGCCCCCCTCGGGGCGATCGACTGCAGCAGCAGCCGGGTGCCCGGCAGTTCTCGGCGCATGGCGACCATGAGGTTCTCGATGCCGCGGACGACCTGCTCGACCGACCGGCGGGCGGTGAAGTCGTTGGTGCCGATCATCAGCACCACCGAGTCGGGGTTCGCGTCCACGACGTCGTGGAGCCTCTCGGTGAGGCCGGCGACCGTGTCGCCGCCCACGCCCAGGTTGACGACCTGCTCGTCGGGCAGCCAGGCCGCCCAGTCGCCGCTCTCGGTCAAGCTGTCGCCGACGAACGCGACGGTCTCTCGATGTGTCATCACGACCTCCTGGTGGTCTGCTGAAGTGCGTCCATCGTGCCATCACCCGCTGGGAAGCGACGAACCGGCACGCGAGGGCTCACTGCCGGTAGCGGCGCGGACGCTTCGACCACACCCGGTCGAGGGCCCGTCGCACCCGCGGCAGCAGCACGACGAACGACGACACGACCACGAGCACGCCGAACAGCACGCCGAGCCAGAGCGGCACGGGCGACATGGCCCCGTCGCCCGCCGGGTAGAGCGGCGTCGACGTCGCCGACAGGACGAGGAGGCGCGGGTCGCTCACGTCGCGGCCGTCGCGTCGGTCGTCGACCCGGCCCCGGCGGAGGCCCCGGCCCCGGCCGAGCGCGCGTCGGCGCCACCCCGCGCCCCGGCCCGGGCGGCCTCCCGCTCGGCGGTCGCGGTGATGCGCCGCAGCATGCCCGAGAAGATCACGCCGTGGAACGGCAGGATCGCGAACCAGTACAGCCGTCCGCCGAGCCCCTGCGGGAAGAACACGGCGCGCTGGCGGTAGTGCGAGCCGCCCCCGGGACGCGGGTCGACCGTCAGTTCGAGCCACGCGCCTCCCGGGACCTTCATCTCGGCGCGCAGCCGCAGCAGGTGGCCGCGCTCGAGCTTCTCGACGCGCCACCAGTCGAGCGCGTCGCCGACGCGGAGGCTCGTCGCACTGCGACGGCCGCGACGGAGGCCGACTCCCCCGACGAGCCGGTCCATCCAGCCGCGGGCGGACCAGGCCAGCGGGAACGAGTACCAGCCGTTCTCGCCGCCGATGCCCTCGAGGACCTTCCAGAGCTCGGCGGGAGGCGCGCTCGTGTCGGTCTGCCGGTCGTCGGTGTAGACCGTGTGGCCGGACCAGTCGGGGTCGCTCGGCAGCAGGTCGCTCGGGGCGCCCGAGACCGAAGAGTCCTGCCAGCTGGTCTCGACGTCGCCGTCCTGCTCCTTCTGAAGGGCGAGGCGCACGGCGCGTCGGTACGGCAGCAGCCCCTCGGCGGGCGGCGGCACGACGGCGTCGATGTCGTGCTCGTGCACGACGCAGTCGTACTGCAGCGACGCGATGATCGGCACCGCGAGGGCCCGCGGCACGGGGGTCACGAGGTTGACCCACTGAGAGGCCAGCCAGGGCGTGAAGACGGGCAGCGAGGCGATCGGCCGCTGCTTGAGGCCGGCCTCGAGGGCGTAGCCGTTCATCATCTGGCCGTAGCGCAGCACGTCCGGTCCGCCGATGTCGAAGGTGCGGTTGACGTCGTCGGGCACGTCGGCGGCACCCAGCAGGTAGTGCAACACGTCGCGCACGGCGATGGGCTGGATGAAGTTGCGGACCCACTTCGGCGCGGGCATGTAGGGCAGCACGTCGGTGAGGTGGCGCACCATCTCGAACGAGGCGCTGCCCGAGCCGATCACCACGCCGGCCTGCAGGGCCACGGTCGGCACGCCGCTCGCGAGCAGCACGTCGCCGACGTCCTTGCGCGACTGGAGGTGCTTCGACAGCTCGCCCTCGGGGTGCAACCCGCCGAGGTAGACGATGCGACGCACGCCCGCCTCGCGCGCGGCGTCGGCGACGGTGTGGGCCGCGTCGGCCTCGGCGCGACCGAAGTCGCCCTTGCCGCCCATCGCGTGGGCGAGGTAGTAGACGACGTCGACGCCCTCCATCGCGGGGCGGACCGTCGCGGGGTCGGTCAGGTCGCCCTGCACGACCTCGACGTCACCGGACCACGGCACGTCGCGCAGCTTCTCGGGAGACCGGACCAGCACGCGGACGTCGGCCCCCGCGGCGACGAGGCGCGGCGTGAGCCGACCACCGATGTACCCGGTGGCCCCGGTCACGAGCACCCGGCGAGAGGCCACGGCGTGGTCGGTGTCGCTCGTGACGGAGGTGCTCGGCGGCAGGTCGTCGGGAGTGTTCGCTGACATGGGCCCAAGCTACGCTGGACCCCATCATGACTACCCAGCAGCTCCCCACCGTCTCCGCCGTCGCCGGCATGATCGACCACGCGATCCTCAAGCCCGAACTCACGCGGGCCGAGGTCGACGCCGCCCTCGACGACGCCGCGGCCAACCACGTCTTCAGCGTGTGCGTCCGTCCCTCCGACGTCGCGCACTCCGTCGAGCACCTCGAGGGCACCGGCGTGCTCGTCGGCACGGTGATCGGGTTCCCCCACGGCACGACCTCGACCGTCGCCAAGGCCGCCGAGTCGCGCCAGGCGATCGCCGACGGCGCCGCCGAGCTCGACATGGTCGTCAACGTCGGCTGGCTGCGCAGCGGCATGACCGACGAGGTCGAGGCCGACGTGCGCGGCGTCGTCGAGGCCGCGGGCGACACCCTCGTCAAGGTCATCCTCGAGACGGCGTACCTCGACGACGAGCAGATCGTCGCCGGCTCGAAGGCCGCAGAACGCGCCGGCGCCGCCTTCGTCAAGACCTCGACCGGCTTCGCGGGCGGCGGCGCCACGCTCCCCCACCTCCGCCTGATGCGCGACGCCGTCTCGGACGCCGTCCAGGTCAAGGCGTCCGGCGGCGTCCGCGGCCTCGACACGGTCCTCGAGATGCTCGACCTCGGCGTCACGCGCTTCGGCACGAGCGCCAGCGGCACCATCCTCGCCGACCTGGCGCACCGCCTCGAGACCGGCCGCGCCTCGGGCGCGGGCGACGACGCGACGTCGTACTGACGACCCGAGGAGGCGCGGCGCGTCCACGACGCGACCCGCGCCTCCTCGAGGCGGCCCCGTCGGGCACCGGCGACGCCGTCGAGACCGACTGGGCGCCCCACCCCCGCTCAGGCGGCCGGCAGGCCCAGGATCTCGCGGGTGCGGACGACGTCCGCCCTGATGTGCGCGATCAGCGCGTCGAGCCCGTCGAAGCGCACGTTGCCCCGCACCCAGTCCACGAAGTCGACGGTGACCTCGCGGCCGTAGAGGTCGATCGAGACGTCGAGCAGGTGCGCCTCGACCTGTTTGGCCGGCACCCCCTCGAAGGTCGGGTTGTTGCCCACCGAGACGGCCGCCGGGTACCGCGTGTCACCCACCAGCACGCGCGCGGCGTAGACGCCGTCGGCCGGGACGAAGCCCTCGCTGTGCGGGGCCAGGTTCGCCGTCGGGAACCCCAGTTCGCGACCACGCTGCTCGCCGTGCACCACGATGCCGCGCACCGACGGCTCGCGGCCGAGCAGCACCCCGGCCTCGCGGACGTCGCCGGCGTCCATCAGCTCGCGGATCCAGGTCGAGGACGCCCGACGTCCTCCGCTCGGGCGCACGTCGTCGATCGAGACCACCCGGAACCCCCGTGAGGCGCCGAGGTCGCGGAGCGTGTCGACCGTGCCGCTGCCGCGGACGCCGAACCGGAAGTCGTCGCCGACGAAGACCACGCGCGCGTGCAGGGCCCCGACCAGGATGCGGTCGACGAACTCGTCGGGGGTGAGCGCCCGCAGCTCGGCGTCGAAGGTGAGCATCAGGGTGGCCGCCACCCCGGCCGCATCGAGCAGTTCGCGCTTCTGCCGGTTGCTGACCAGGGCGGCCGGCACCGAGTCCGGTCGCAGCACCGCGAGCGGGTGCCGGTCGAAGGTGACGACGGTCGAGACGAGCCCCTCGTCGCGGGCGACCCCTTCGAGCATGTCGATGACGGCGCGGTGCCCGACGTGGACCCCGTCGAACTTGCCGATGGTGACGGCGCTCGGGCCGAAGTCGGGCGGCACGTCGCCCACCCGGTCGTAGAACTGCACGGGCGCTACCTCGTCGTGCCCGCGTCGGTCGCGGTCTCGCCGGCGGCCACCTCGCCCCGGCCCGCCGCGGTGAGGCGTCCCTGTCGCCGCAGCCACAGGATGCCGAGCACCGGCAGCACGAGCGGCACGAAGCCGTAACCCCGGCCGAAGAACGACCAGACGGTGTCGTGCGGGAACAGCTCGGGGTCGAGAACGGTGACGAGGCCGATGATCAGGACGCCCGCGAGTTCGAAGCTGATGGTTGCCCAGGCCACCGCGTACCAGCCCTGACCGCGGCCGATGAGGGCGACCGTGGCGACGATGTAGACCACGGCCGACAACGCACTCAGGGTGTAGGCCAGGGGCGCGTCGCCGAACTGCGTCGAGATCTGGAAGACCGACCGACCGGTGGCGGCAAGGGCGAGGAGGGCGTACACGGCGATGAGGACCCGGCCGAGGCCGACCGCGCGCGTTGACTTCTGAGTGACCATCTCGTCAAGGATAGGACTCCGCCGGGCCCGCCGCCGACCGGGTGCGTCAGAGGCCCTGGACGGTCCAGATCTGGAACATCCGGTAGACCATCACGGCGACGGCGAACGACGACGTCGCCAGCACGAGGTTGCTCCAGCGCGTGCGGTCGACGAGCGCCCAGACCGTGGCGAGCGGCGGCAGCAGGATGGCCGAGACGAGGTAGATGTAGAACTCGACGAGGTTGCCCGTGGGGGCGTTGCCGACGAAGGGCGCGGCGATGGCGACCACGAGCTGGGCGAGCAACAGCACCAGGACGACGGCACCGGTGCCGACGGTGACGTCGTCGGGCTGACGCTTCGCGAAGCAGGCGACCACGCAGACGAGACCGGCCACGACGGCCACGACGACCTGCACCCAGGTGAACCACTCGATCATGCCTGCACCTCGTCGGTCGGGAAGTTCACGATGGGCTTGGCCGCGCCGCCCCGGACCGAGACGAGCCCGGCGAGCAGCCCCGACGGGGTCACGGCGGCGACCGGCCCCGCGGTGTCGGCGAGCTCGACGGCGACCCGCTTGCCGTGCCCCAGGTCGACGGCCTCGGCGGCCGTCATCGTCCACGCGGGGAAGAGCGTCCGGGCCACGTCGACCGGCGGCAGCAGCGCCGGGGCGACGTCGATGCCCTCGAGGACGGAGGCGCGGGTCACGTCGAACGGCCCCACCCGCGTCCGTCGCAGCGCGGTGAGGTGCCCGCCGACGCCGAGGCCGGCCCCGAGGTCGCGGGCGAGCGCCCGGACGTAGGTGCCCGACGAGCACGAGACGCGCACGTCGAGGTCACGGACGGCGACCCCGTCGACGACGGCCTCACGTCGGTCGAGCACGGTGAACTCGGAGACGGTCACGTCTCGGGCCTTCAGCTCGACGTCCACCCCGGCCCGGGCGAGGTCGTAGGCACGACGGCCGTCGACCTTGATGGCGCTGACCGTGGTCGGCACCTGGCTGATGGCACCGGTGAGTCGCCGGACGCCCGCGTCGACCGCCTCGTCGGAGACGCCGGCCGCCGAGGTCGTCGACACGACCTCGCCGTCGCTGTCGTCGCTGGTCGTCGAGACGCCCAGCCGGATGGTCGCGTCGTAGCCCTTGTCGAGGCCGACGAGGAAGGTCAGGAGGCGCGTCGACGAGTTCAGGCCGAGCACGAGCAGCCCCGTGGCGAGTGGGTCGAGGGTGCCGGCGTGGCCGACCTTGCGCGTGCCGGCAGCCTTGCGCACCCGCGAGACGACGTCGTGGCTGGTGATGCCCTGCGGCTTGTCGACGAGGAGGATGCCGCTGTTCACCAGACGACGGTAGCGCAGCCGGGACGCGACGACGCCGGGGACGCGCTCAGCACGCGTCGTCGAAGCGTCGGCGCGGGTGGTCGGCGTCGGAGTTGTCGACGACGGCCGACGCCTTCGCCCGCGCGTCGAGGCGCGAGTCGTCGGCCGTCACCCACACGCGGTAGTGCCAGAGCCCGGCCAGCCCGGGACGCGCCAGGTCGGTGCCGTCGACGAGCAGGACGGCGTCGGCCGGGCCGGTGACCCAGGCTGACTCGACGGCCCGGTCGGCGTCGGCGTCCCACGCCCGGTCGACCCAGCCCGTGCTGCCGCCGAGCCGGAACGGCTCGACCAGCACGCGCCGGAACAGGCTCTCGTCGAGGACCGGGGCCGAGTCGCGGGGTGCCCCGTCGGGCCGCTTCTCGAAGCCCTCGAGCGAGGCACGGAACGCCGCGTGGCCCTGCTCGCGGAAGGCCTCGACGAGGTCGTCGGCGAGACCGGCGGCACCCGCGCCTCCGTCGCTGTCGATCGCGACGAGGACGCGACCGCGACCGTAGTTGTGGACGATCTCGGTCGCCAGCTCGCGCAGCGTGTCTTTCTTGGCAGGGGCCCATCGGGTGGTCATGCCGACACCGTACGCCAGACCGCCGTCACGACGCCGGGCAGGGCGTCGGGCACGGCGTCGACGCGCCGTAGGCTCGGACGGTGAGCATCTCCCCCGCCGTGAACGCCTGGTTCCGCGAGAACGGTCGAGACCTGCCGTGGCGACGCCCCGGCTTCACGGCCTGGGGCACCCTCGTCAGCGAGATCATGCTGCAGCAGACGCCCGTGGCCCGGGTCGTGCCGCGCCTCGAACGGTGGCTCGAGCGCTGGCCCACGCCGAGCGACCTCGCCTCGTCGCCGGCGTCCGAGGCGGTACGGGCCTGGGACCGCCTCGGGTACCCGCGACGCGCCCTCGCCCTGCACGCCGCGGCCGTCGCCATCACCGAACGGCACGGCGGCGTCGTGCCCGACGACGTCCCCTCGCTGCTGGCCCTGCCCGGCATCGGCGACTACACCTCCCGAGCGGTGGCCGTCTTCGCCTACGGCCACCGCCACCCGGTCGTCGACACCAACGTCCGTCGCGTCCTCGCGCGTGCCGTCGAGGGGCTCGCCGAGCCGTGGGCCCCCAAGGCCTCACGGGACCTGCCCCTGATGGAGTCCCAGCTGCCCGACGACGACGAGGAGGCGCGGGTCACCAACGCCGGCGTCATGGAGTTGGGTGCGCTGGTCTGCACGGCGCGGTCACCGTCGTGCGACGCGTGCCCGCTGGTCGCGCAGTGTGCGTGGGTGCTGGCAGGCCGTCCTGCGCACACCGGCCCGCGCCTCCGGACCCAGGCCCGGTTCGAGGGGTCGGACCGCCAGGTGCGTGGCCTGATCATGGCCGAGCTGCGGGCGAGCGACGTGCCCGTCACCGCGGCCGAGGTGGCGCGCGTCTGGGCGGACGACGTGCAACGCGAGAGAGCCCTCGCCGGGTTGATCCGGGACGGTCTGGTCACCGGGTCGCCCGACGAGGGCTATCGACTGCCCGACTGACGCGGGCCGTGCGGCATCGAGCCGGGCGGAGCGCCTAGCGGGTCGAGCCGTCGGGCTCGGTCGTGTCGTCCGCACTCGCGGCCGGGGCGCCGAGCTCGTCGTCGAGGGTCAGGTCGTCCTCGAGCTGGCCGACTCGGCCTTCGTCGTCGAGGTCGTCGTCGTCGAGGTCGTCGTCCGCGTCGAGGTCACGGGGCTTGACGTACGGGTCGGCATCGCCCGCGTACTCGGCCGACGACGCCATGGTCTGGCTCTCGTGGTCGCGCTGACGAGCCTCTTGCAGCAGGCGGTCGATCGATGCCGCGTTCTCGGGGAGCGCGTCGAGGATGAACTCGAGGCTCGGGGTGAGCCGGGCCGTGATGTTCTTGCCGACCTCGCTCCGCAGCATGCCGGTGGCCGACTTGAGGGCCGCGCCGGTGTCGCGTCGCTCGTCGTCGGTGCCGTACACCGTGTAGAAGATCGAGGCGTGCTGCAGGTCGCCGGTCACCTTGACGTCGGTGATCGTCACGAACCCGAGACGAGGGTCCTTGATGCCGCGTTCGAGGCGTCGGGCGACGATCTCGTGGATGCGGTCGGCCATCTTGCGGGCGCGTTGCGCGTCAACCATTGTTCACTCCTGTTCGTGCTGCTCGCCGTCGTGGCGAGAGGGGTGAGGCCCCGCCCCGACCGTAGTCGGAGCGGGGCCTCGTGTGCTGCGATGACGCCGGGGTCAGCCCCGCGGCTTCTCGACCATCTCGATGGTCTCGATCTCGTCGCCGATCTGGATGTCGTTGAACTTGCCGAGGCCGATGCCGGCCTCGAAGTCCGTCCGCACCTCGGTGACGTCGTCCTTGAAGCGACGCAGCGAGTCGATCGCCAGGTTGTCGCCGACCACGACGCCCTCGCGGATGACCCGGGCACGCGCGTTGCGCGTGATCGTGCCGGACCGGACGATGACACCGGCGATGTTGCCGACCTTCGACGAGCGGAAGATCTCGCGGATCTCGGCGACACCGGACTGCTTCTCCTCAAACTCGGGCTTGAGCATGCCCGTGAGCGAGTTCTCGATGTCTTCGAGGGCCGCGTAGATGACCGAGTAGAAGCGGATGTCGACGCCTTCACGAGCCGCGCGTTCGCGCGCCTTCGTGTCGGGACGGACGTTGAACCCGATGATGATCGCGTTGTCGACCGTCGCCAGGTTGACGTCGCTCTCGGTGACCGCACCCACGCCGCGGTGGATGATGCGCAGCTGCACGCTGTCGTCCACCTCGATCTTGAGCAACGACTCTTCGAGGGCCTCGACGGCACCCGAGACGTCGCCCTTGATGATGAGGTTGAGCGCTTCGACCTTGCCCTCTTCGAGTGCACGGGTGAAGTCCTCGAGCGAGATGCGCTTGCGGGCCTTGGCCAGCGAGGCGTTGCGCTCGACGGCCTCGCGCTTCTCGGCGATCTGACGAGCGGTGCGGTCCTCCTCGGTGACGAGGAAGGTGTCGCCGGCGCGGGGGACGCTCGACAGACCCTGCACCAGCACCGGACGGCTCGGGTAGGCCACCTCGACCGCGTCACCGTTCTCGTCGACCATCGCTCGGACGCGGCCGTAGGCCGTGCCGGCGACGATGGCGTCACCGACGTGCAGGGTGCCCGACTGGATCAGCACCGTGGCGACGGCACCGCGACCCTTGTCGAGACGGGCCTCGATCGCGACACCACGGGCGCTCTTGTCGGGGTTCGCCCGCAGGTCGAGCCCGGCGTCGGCCGTGAGCAACACGGCCTCGAGCAACGCGTCGATGTTCTTGTTGTCGCGAGCCGACACGTCGACGAACATGACGTCTCCGCCGTACTCTTCCGCGACGAGGCCGTACTCGGTGAGCTGCTGGCGCACCTTGGCCGGGTTCGCACCCTCTTTGTCGATCTTGTTGACCGCGACGACGATCGGCACGCCGGCGGCCTGGGCGTGGTTCAACGCCTCGACCGTCTGCGGCATGATGCCGTCGTCCGCCGCCACCACGAGGATCGCGATGTCGGTCACCTGGGCACCACGGGCACGCATGGCGGTGAACGCCTCGTGACCGGGGGTGTCGATGAAGGTGATGGCGCGCTCGACGCCCTCGTGCGGAGCCCACACCTGGTAGGCACCGATGTGCTGCGTGATGCCACCGGCTTCGCCGGCGACCACGTTCGCGTTGCGGATCGCGTCGAGCAGTCGGGTCTTTCCGTGGTCGACGTGGCCCATGACCGTGACGACCGGAGGACGGACCTGCAGGACGGACTCGTCCTCGTCCTCGAGTTCTTGCTCGAGATCGATGTCGAAGCCCTCGAGGAGCTCTTTGTCTTCGTCCTCGGGCGAGACGACCTGGATGTTGTAGCCGAGTTCTTCGCCGAGCACCTGGAAGGTGGCGTCGTCGAGGGACTCCGTCGCCGTCGCCATCTCACCGAGGTGGAAGAGCACGGTCACCAGGTTGCCGGGGCTGGCGTCGATCTTGTCGGCGAAGTCGCTGATGGACGCGCCACGACGCAGGCGGACGATCGTGTTGCCGTCGCCACGGGGGACGCTGACGCCACCCAGCGACGGGGCCGACCGCATCTCGAACTCGGCCCTCTTCGTCCGCTTCGACTTGCGTGCCTTGCTCTTGCCGCCACCGCGACCGAACGCACCGGCGGTACCGCCGCCGGGACCACGGCCACGGCCGCCACCACCGGAGGGGCGAGGACCGCTGAAGCCGGGGCGGAAGCCACCGGCCGCACCAGGAGCACCGGCACCGGGACGCTGGAATCCGCCACCGGCACCACCGGGACGAGCGGCGCCGCCACCGGCGGGACGCTGACCGAAGCCGTTGGGGCGGGGACCGGCACCGACGCCGGGGCGCGGCGCGCCCGGACGGGGAGCACCGGGACGCGGGGCCTGCGGGCGCGGGCCCGCGGCGCCGCCGGGACGGGGCATGCTGCTGGCCGCACCCGAACCACCGGGACGGGGCGCGCTCGGACGACCCATGCCCTGGTTGCTGGCGAAGGGGTTGTTGCCGGGACGCGGGGCACCGGGGCGTGGACCACCGGGCTTCGGTCCGGCGGCACCGGGCTTGGCGGCGTCGTCGGCCGGAGCCGACGCGCCCTCTTTCGCCGCGGCGGCCGCGGCGGCGCGCTGCGCCTCGGCCTGGGCCTGGCGCTCGGCGACCGTCAGGGGCGCGACGGGTGCGGGGGCGGCGTCGACGTCGGGCTCGACGTCGGCCACGGGGGCCGGCGCGGGCTCGGCGACGGGGGGCTTGGGAGCCGCGGGACGCGGGCCACCGGGCTTGGGCGCGGAGGTCGCGGGCTGCGCGGCGGTGCCGGCCGACGGAGCCTTCGCTGCGGGTGACGCGGCGGGCTTGGCGGCGCCGGCGAAGGCCTGACGGAGCTTCCGCGCGACGGGAGGCTCGACGCTGGACGACGGGCCCTTGACGAACTCGCCCATCTCTTTGAGCTTCTCTAGTGCGGTCTTGCTGTCGATCCCCAGCTCGCTGGCGATCTCGTGTACGCGTGGTTTAGCCACAGTTCTCCTGTCTCGGGCCCTCCCCGAGACGGGAAGAGCCTTCAGTTCTGGACGGGTCTCATTTCGAGCCGCTCATTAGTGATTGCTCATTAGTTGTCCATGTGCCGTTCAGCCTGTTCTGTCGTGGCGATGGGTCGTGGCGGGACGATCCGCGTGAGGTAGGCGCGGAGCTCGTCCACGTCGGGTTCGGAGTCGAGGCGGAGTGCACGGCGGAAAGCCCTGCGCTTCACTGCCGACTCGAACGCGTCGATCGACGGCGTCAACCACGCGCCCCGCCCGGGAAGGGTCGCGGTCGGGTCGACCACGAGACGTCCGTTCTGGGCGACGACCCGCACGAGTGCGGATCGTGGAGCGCGCGCTCGAGTACCGATGCACGTTCTTACGGGTTCCACCTTACCCCCTCGGGTCGCAGGACGGGAGACGCTCGGGGCGAACGGCGCGCTGCGCCGATCGCCCCGAGCATCATGGTGTCGACCCGGCGCGCGGATCGACATCCGGTCAATCGTCTTCGAGGATGCTGTCCGGCTGGATGGGTCATCCATCAGACCGGCCCGCCGACGCTGGCGCGTCGTCGACCCGGCGCGCGGATCGACATCCGGTCAATCGTCT
>NZ_LMPQ01000001.1:546166-577006 GCF_001423905.1 Frigoribacterium sp. Leaf186
TCGATCCGCGCGCCCGTGAGCTTCGCGGCGAGGCGGGCGTTCTGCCCCTCCTTGCCGATCGCGAGCGACAGCTGGTAGTCGGGCACGAGGGCCCGGACGGCCTTGGTCGAGGCGTCGATCACGAAGGCCGACGAGACCTTGGCGGGCGACAGGGCGCTGGCCACGAAGGTGGGGAGGTCGCTCGAGTAGTCGACGATGTCGATCTTCTCGTCGTTCAGCTCGGTGGTGACGGCGCGCACCCGCTGCCCCATCTCACCGATGCAGGCGCCCTTGGCGTTGACGCCGGGCTCGGTCGCGCGGACGGCCATCTTGGTGCGGTGGCCGGCCTCGCGAGCCAGGGAGACGATCTCGACAACCCCGCTGGCGATCTCGGGCACCTCGAGTGCGAACAGCTTGCGCACGAGCGAGGGGTGGGTGCGCGAGACGGTGATCTGCGGCCCCTTCGTGCCCTTGCTGACGCCGGTCACGTACACGCGGATGCGCGAGCCGTGGTCGTACTTCTCGCCCGGCACCTGCTCTTCGGGGGGCAGGATCGCCTCGACCGTTCCGAGGTCGACGTGGATCATGCGGGGGTTCGGCCCCTGCTGGATGACGCCCGCGACGATGTCGCCTTCGCGCCCCTTGAACTGACCGAGCACCTTGTCGTCGCCGATGTCGCGGAGGCGCTGGTTGATGACCTGCTTGGCCGCGAAGGCCGCGATGCGGCCGAAGTCGCTCGGGCTGTCGACGGACTCGCCGACGACCTCGCCCTCGTCGTCACGCTCGATGGCGAACACGGAAACGTGGCCGGTCTTGCGGTCGAGTTCGACGCGAGCAGCCGGGATGCGACTCTCGGGCTGGTTCGTGTGCTTGAGGTAGGCCGTCAAGATGGCCTGCTCGATGATGCGCACGAGTTCGTCGAAGGGGATTTCACGCTCGCGCTCCATGAGACGCAGCACGCTCAGGTCGATGTCCACTGAGGGCCTCCACTGTTCAGATCTGCAGGCTGCACGCACGATGGCGCGCGCAGCATCCTTCTACGGTACCCGAGAGCGAGGTGCCCGGCGGACCGTCCGTGGGGTCGGCACCGCGCCTCCTGCGGGGTCGACGAGGTCGAGCCGAGGAGGCGCGGCGCCGGCGGTCAGGACGCCCGCGGAGCCGTGAGGGTCGCGACGGCCTCGGCCACGGGGACCGGGCTGCGTTCGCCGGTGCGGCGGTCCCAGAGCTCGACGACGCCCTCGCCGGCCGACCGGCCGACGACGACGATCTGCGGCACGCCGAGCAGTTCGGCGTCGCCGAACTTGACGCCCGGCGAGACCTTGGGACGGTCGTCGTAGAGCACGTCGAGACGGTGGGCCTCGAGGTCGGCGGTGAGCTTCTCGGCGACCTCGTAGACGACGGGGTCCTTGCCGGTGGCGACCACGTGGACGTCGAACGGCGCGACGTTGGCGGGCCAGACCAGGCCCTTGTCGTCGTTGTTCGCCTCGGCGATGACCGCGAGGATGCGGGTCACGCCGATGCCGTACGAGCCCATCGTCACCGTGACCTGCTTGCCGTTCTCGTCGAGCACCTTGAGCCCGAGGGCCTCGGCGTACTTGCGACCGAGCTGGAAGACGTGGCCGATCTCCATGCCACGGGCCGTCTCGATCGGGCCGGACCCGTCGGGCGCGAGGTCGCCCTCGCGGACCTGGGCGGCCTCGATGGTGCCGTCGGCGGTGAAGTCGCGACCCATGACGAGGTCGGCGACGTGCACGCCCTTCTCGTTCGCCCCGGTGACCCAGGCCGAACCCTCGACCACGCGCGGGTCGACGAAGTAGCGGATGCCCGAGTCGGACTCGCTGCCGAGCACCTGCGGGCCGAGGTAGCCGCGCACGAGGACGGGGTTCTTCGCGAAGTCGGCGTCACCCGCGGCCTCGACCTCCGCCGGGGCGAAGGCGACCTCGAGCCGCTTCATGTCGACCTCGCGGTCACCGGGCAGCCCCACGACCACGAGTTCGCGGGTGCCGTCGAGGTGGCTGAGCGCCACCACGACGTTCTTCAGCGTGTCGGCGGCCGTCCACGCGGCGCCGTCCCGGGGCTCGTGCGCCTCGAGCTGCGCCACCAACGAGTCGATCGTCGGGGTGTCGGCAGGAGCCAGGCGACGCGCGGGGGCGAGCCCCTCGATCGGCACGGCGTCGGGCACGATCGTCGTGAAGGCCTCGACGTTGGCCGTGTAGCCGCCGGCCGACCGGACGAAGGTGTCCTCGCCGATGGCGGTGGGGTGCAGGAACTCCTCGCTGCGCGAGCCGCCCATCGCCCCGGCGTCGGCCTTGACGATGACGTACTCGAGGCCGAGGCGGGTGAAGATGCGCTCGTAGGCGTCGCGCTGCTTCTGGTAGCTGTCGTCGAGGCCGGCGTCGGACGCGTCGAACGAGTAGGCGTCCTTCATGGTGAACTCGCGACCGCGCAGCAGGCCGGCGCGGGGGCGGGCCTCGTCACGGTACTTGTCCTGGATCTGGAAGAGCGTCAGGGGCAGGTCTTTGTACGACGAGTAGAGGTCTTTCACCAGGAGGGTGAAGGCTTCTTCGTGCGTGGGGGCCAGGAGGTAGTCGGCGTCCTTGCGGTCCTTCAGGCGGAACATGCCCTCGCCGTACTCGGTCCAGCGACCGGTGGCCTCGTAGGGCTCACGCGGCAACAGCGCGGGGAAGTGCACCTCTTGAGCGCCCGCAGCCTGCATCTCGTCGCGGATGACGGCCTCGATCTTGGCCTTGACGCGCAGGCCGAGCGGCAGCCAGGCGAAGACGCCCGGCGCCTGACGACGGATGTACCCGGCGCGGACGAGCAGCCGGTGGCTGGTCACCTCGGCGTCGGAGGGGTCTTCTCGGAGTGTGCGGACGAAGAGCTGGGAGAGACGTGTGGACACCCGTCCAGCTTAGGGGCGCGCCCGACTCACCACGGCTTGCCGTCGTAGTCGCCCGGGTTCTGCTCGTAGTACCGGTCGCGATCGGTGTCTTGCTGTTGCTGCTGCTGGCTCTGCTCGCCCTGCTGCTGCAACTGGTCGAGGGGGTCGTCGGACGGGGCCTGCCCCTGGCCCTCGCCGGGCTCGTCTCCCCCGGCACCGGGGTCGCTGCCGTCGCCGCCCGGCTGCTGCTCGTCACCCTGACCGCCCTGGGCCTGGTCGCCCTTCTCGTCGAGCCGCTGCTGGGCGTCGTCGAGCGGCTGCGAGGTGTCGGGCTGCCGGGGGTCCTCCGGCGGCTGGAAGCACCCTTCCGGGGCGCCGTCGATGGTCTTCTGACCGAGTTCGTAGAGGGCCTCGGCGTCGGCGTACCTCAGCTCGAGCAGCGCGGCGTCGCCCTGGGCCTCGATCGTGAGCACGAGGTTGACCCGGATGACGCACGAGATCGTCGCGTCGTCGGGGGCCAGGTCGAGGGCCGTGACGAACTCGCCCCGCGCCACGTCGAGCACGCCGATCTGCGCGTAGGCGGTGCCACGGTCGAAGTGGTGCACCCACGGTTCGACCACGTTGGCGACGCCCAGCGGCTCGCTGAGGGACGCGCTGCGCTCGAACTCACGGTCGCCGTACGACCACTGCGTCAGGGCGGCGAAGACGGGCAGGCTGAGCAGCTTGAGCGCGACGAGCAGCACGACCAGGACGGCCGGAGCCGACCAGAGCAGCAGCCGACGCCGCAGGCGCTTGCGGTACTGCTCGACGCTCGGCCCGGCCTCGGCCTCGTGGGCCCGGCGGATCTCGTCGACGGGCGGGGGCACGAGGGTGTCGGTCACGAGTGCGCTCCTCTCTCGGGCCGGTGGCCGACACCGGCCGGCGTCGACCCGCGCCCGCTCGCGCGTCCGGGGCGCGTCGGCCGGGACGGCCGGACCTCGCCGAGGGCCCGGGCGACGAGGGCGACGTCGAGCAGCAGCAGCAGGAAGGCCGGGATCGCGGCGATCCAGTAGAGGTCGATCAGGCTGTCGGCGCGACCCTCGTCGGAGGCGACGGCACCGTCGCGGGCGTCCGCGACCGCCGCGTCGACGGACGTGTCGGCCGTGCGGTGGACGTACGGCACGCCGAGCTGGTCGGCGATGCGCCGCAGGGCGTCCTCGTCGATGACCGAGACGGCGTCGGGGTCACCCGGCTGCGTGCGGTCCTGGATGTACTCCTTCGTCGAGTACTCGTCGCCGTAACCGTCGAACACGCGCATCTTCCCCCCCTGCTCGGTGCCGTACCCGAAGACCGCCCCGCCGTCGACGTCGCCGGCCGAGGCCGCGAAGCTCTCGGGCTCGGTGTCGCTGGTCTGCTCGCCGTCACCGAAGTAGTAGACGACGTTCGCGCGCTCCGGTGCGTTCTGCCGGGCCTCGGTGAGACGTTCGGCCAGCAGGTCGTTCGCCTCGCTGATGGAGCTGCCGCTCGAGTAGTAGGTGACTTCTTGGTTCATGGCGTCCGCGGCGGCCACCACGGCCGAGGCGTCGTCGGTCAGGGGCGTCCGCAGCACGGCGGTGCTGTCGAACGAGAGCAACGAGAAGCGGGCACCGGCCAGCTGCGAGGTGACCTCGGCGATGTCCGCCCTGACTCCGTCGAGGCGCCGCTGGCCGTCGCCCCAGTCTTCTGCCGCGATGCTCGAGGTGGTGTCGACGACGAAGAAGACGTTGAGCTGCGCGACCGACGCCTGGGCGGAACCACCGGGCAGGCTCGGCCGGACCGCCACGACCAGCAGCAGGGCGACGACGACGAAGCGGCGCACCCAGGTGAGCAGGGCACGACGACGGTGCCGTTCGGCGACGACCCGCCAGCCGGTGAAGCCGAGCAACGCGGCGGCGGCCACGATCACCAGCCACCAGGGCAGGACCGGCTGGAACACCAGAGCCCCGGCGATCACAGTCGCACCCGCCAGAGCAGGACGAGCCCACCCATCGCCACGATCAGCGCTGCGATCGCGAGTGCCTGGGGGTGGTCGGTCACGACGAGTCGGCGGGCTCCGGTGAACAGCCCGGCCTCGCGGGCGTCGATCTCGTCGACGATCTGGGGCACCGTCGTCGAGTCGTCGAGGGCGTAGTAGCCGCCGTCCGTCGACTCGGACGCTGCGCGGAGCTCGGCGGCGACCTGGTCGGCCACGGCGTCGGTGCCGTGGTCGGCGGGGTTGACGGCGTACACCCGGACGTCGCGCTCGGCCGCCAGGTCGGCCGCCTCGGTCAGGGTGAGCAGGGCCTTGCCGTTGACGTAGTTGTCGGTCGCGAGCACGACCGACTTGGGCCGCGTGCCGTCGTCGTCGCCGAAGCCGAGCACGCACGAGGCCAGGCCGTCGCCGATGAGGGACGCGCCCTCGCCGCGGTCGGTGCCCGTCCAGTAGCGGGTGCCGTTCTCGCCCATCGTGTCGAACGAGTCACGGTACTGCTCGAGCTGGGTGCGGACGAAGTCGTAGTCGTCGGTGAGCGGGAAGGCCTGGACGGCCGAGCTGTCGAAGAGGTAGAGCCCGATGCGTTCACCGTCGAGGCCCTGGGCGAGCGACGAGAACGTGTCGACGATCTGCGAGTCGACCTCGGTCATCGAGCCGGAGACGTCGAGGCAGAGCATGATGTCGCGCTTGTACGACTGCGGCTCGACGACGTCGGTGCTCGACACCCGGGCGGCGAGCAGCACGCTGATGCCGGTCAGCGCCACCATCGCGACGAGCACGACGCCGAGGGCCGCACGGTACCGCCGGACGATGCGCTGGTAGGCGGGCAGGGACGTCAGTCGCTCCCCGTGCGCGACGGGGACGCCGAGCCGACGGAGGCGCGCGAGGTCTCGGCGCCTCCACCGCACGTAGAGCCAGGCCGCCAGTGCCACGACCGCCAGTGCGGCCAGTGGCAGCCACCAGAAGATCAGCCCCATGACGACACCAGGTCTCTCGCGGTGGCGACGGCACGAGCCGTGTCACCCGGTTCTTCGAGCCGGAAGGCCGGCGGGTAGTACTGCTCGACGGCCCCGGCGAGCCGGGGCAGGTTCGACTCGCGGAGGTCGGCCAGGGTCATCACGTGGGTGTCGACCCCGTTGGTCTCGTGGGCGAAGAACCGCAACAACAGGCTGAGCCGCGAGTGCACCCCGCGGTCGTTGAGCCGACCCGACGTCGCCGCGGTCTCGACCTCGTCGATCAGGGCCAGGTACTTGGCCTTGGTGTCGGCGAGGTCCGCCGGCCTCGACGCCGCGAGGGCCGCCCGCTGGGCGGGCGGCAGCCGCCGGGCCGAGAACCGGAAGACGAAGACGTACCAGCCGACCACGAGGGCGAGTCCCACCAGGCCGAGGACGAGCCAGAGCACCCAGAGCGGGTACTGGTAGGGCCCGAAGAAGTCGTCAGCGCCCGACACGACGGTGCTTCTCGATCAGGGCGAACAGGCCGGGCACGACCTCGGCCTGGCTGCCGAGTCGCTGGCTGCTGATGCCGAGGGCCAGCAGCTCTCGCTCGGTGTCGCCGACGCGTCGGACGGACGTGTCGTCGAACTCGCGCCTCAGTTCGGCGTTCTCGCGGAGGTACGCCGGCAGGCCGGACATCTCGCTCACGTCGAACACCTCGCCGGCGTGACCGGCTCGCGTCATGAGGTCGGCGTCGCCGACGGTCAGCCAGATCACCTCGTGTTGGGCCCGCAGGCGACGCAGCAGACGGGTGATGCGCTCGTCGATCGCCACGTCGTCGGTCACGACCAACAGCATCGACCGTCGGCGGATGCCCCGCGCGACCCACTCGAGGACCTGGGCCAGGTCGCTCGTGGGAGCGTCGAGGTCGACACGCCGGTCGACCTGACGCAAGAGGGTCTCGAGGTGCGCCTCGGTCGCACCGGCGGGGTGGGCGCGCGTGCCGGACGAGTCGCCGGCCACGAGCGACACGACGTCGCCGTGCTTCGCCGCGATGTAGGCCAGCGCACCGGCGGCCATCAGCGCGATGTCTTTCTTGGACTCCCCACTCGTGGCCGTCGCCGCCATGTTGCGCCCGGTGTCCATCACGAGGACGAGGTTCTGCCGCCGGCTGGCGATGTAGCGCTTGACGAGGGGCTCGCCGTGTCGTGCCGTGGCCTTCCAGTCGATGTCTTTGACCTCGTCGCCGGGCACGTAGGCCCGGAGGTCGTCGAAGTCGTGACTGCGGCCGTGGTGCACCGAGGCGTAGCCCCCCTCGAGCAGGTCGATGGTGCGTCGGTGGGCGAAGAGGCCCATCTTGGTCCGCACGCGCAACAGCAGGCTGGCCACCGGCGTCAGGGGGTCTGGACGGCGCCGAAGACGGCGTCGATGATCGTCTCGGGCGCGACCTCGTCGGCAGTCGCCTCGTAGTTCAGGATCAGGCGGTGGCGCAACACGGAGTGCCGCAGGTGCTTCACGTCTTCGGGGATGACGTAGTCGCGGCCGTGCAACAGGGCGAGGGCTCGCGCCGCCTGCATGAAGGCGATGCTGGCCCGGGGGCTGGCGCCGAACTCGACGTAGTCGGCGAGGGTGGCGGGGATGTACTGCTGCGGGTGCCGCGTGACGTAGATGAGCTGGACGATGTAGTTCACGATCGACGCGTCGACGTAGACGCGCTTGGCCAGGTCTTGCAGGTAGACGACGTCGCCCAGCCCGACACCGGTCGACGGCGCGGTGGCCTCGTCGTAGACGCCGCTCTCGATGCGGCGGATGATCTCGGCCTCTTCGGCCGGCGAGGGGTAGTCGAGGATCTCTTTGAGCAGGAACCGGTCGAGCTGCGCCTCGGGCAGCTGGTAGGTGCCCTCTTGTTCGATCGGGTTCTGCGTCGCGAGCACGAGGAACGGCGAGGGCAACGGGTAGACCGTGCCGCCGATCGTCGTCTGCCGCTCTTGCATCGCCTCGAGCATGGCGCTCTGCGTCTTGGCGCTCGACCGGTTGATCTCGTCGAGCAGGACGAAGTTCGAGTGGACCGGACCGAGCTGGGTCACGAAGGTCGACTTCTGGGCGTCGTAGATCTGGGTGCCCGTGATGTCGCTCGGCAGCAGGTCGGGGGTGCACTGGATGCGCCGGAAGCTCGCGTCGATCGACTGCGCGATGGTCTGGGCGGCGGTCGTCTTCGCCAGGCCGGGGACGCTCTCGAGGAGGACGTGACCGCCGGTGATCAAGGCGACCAGCAGGGTGTCGCGGAGGGCGGTCTGACCGACGACCTTGCGGGCGAACGCCTGCGAGACCGCCCCGACGATCTGCCGTGCCCGTTCGAGCTCGGCGGGCGTCACGGGGGCCGGAGCCGGCGGCGGGGTCTGGCTGGCGGTGGCGGTGTCGGTCACGCGCCCCACTGTAAACCAGTCCCCCGACAGCGTCGGCTCGCCCGACCGCGGGGTCGTCAGCGCCGCAGCGCCCGCCTCGCGAGCCAGTTGCCGAGGAACTGCACCAGCTGCACCAGGACGATGATCAGCAGCACGGCCGCCCAGGTCACCACCGGGTCGAACTGCCGGTAGCCGTACAGCAGCGCGAAGTTCCCGAGACCGCCACCGCCGATGTAGCCGGCCACCGCCGACATGTCGACCAGTGCGACGAAGATGAACGTGTAGCCGAGCACCAGCGGGCCGAGGGCCTCGGGCAGCAGCACCGTGCCGATGATGCGGACGGGGCCGGCTCCGGCAGCGCGCGCGGCCTCGATGACGCCCGGCTGGACGGTGAGGAGGTTCTGCTCGACGATGCGCGAGATGGCGAACGACGCCGCGAGCGAGAGGGTGAAGATGATCGCCGGGTTGCCGCTGCCCGAGCCGATCACGAACCTCGCCAGCGGTTGGGCCGCGGCCAGGAAGATGATGAACGGGATGGGGCGGAACACGTTCACGACCACGTTGAGGACGCCGTAGACGGCGCGGTTCGCGAAGAGCGCCCCGCCCCGCGTCAGGTAGAGCGCCAGGCCGAGCACGAGCCCGCCGATGCCGCCGAAGAGCAGCGTCAGGGCGACGATGTACACGGTCTCGACGGCCGCCTGCCAGAGCATGGGTTGCAGTTCGATCAGGGAGTCCATGTCAGCGTCCTTCCGTCGTGGAGGTCGAGGTGGGCGCGGGTGCGGGTGCGGACGCGGCCGCACCCGACGCGGGCAGCTCGGTCGCGGTGGCGCCGAGTTCGGCGAGCGCGGCTCGCACCGCCGCGGCGTCGCCCGTGACGGCGAGGGTCAGGGTGCCGAAGGTGCGCCCCTGGATGTCGTTGACTCCCCCGAAGACGATCTCGAACGACAGGCCGTGACGGGCGAGCAGGGCGAAGACGTCGCGCTGGTCGACGCCGCCCTCGGCGATGCGCACCGACACGAGGGTGCCCTCGTGACGGGCCCGCAACGCCTCGAGCTCGTCGCCGTGGGGCGTGCCCGCGATGACGGTCGAGACGAACCGCTTGGTCGACGCCTGCTGCGGGTCGGAGAAGACCTCGAAGGTCGGGCCGGTCTCGACGACCCGGCCGGAGTCCATCACGGCCACCCGGTCGGCGATCGACTTGATGACGTCCATCTCGTGGGTGATCACCACGATCGTGATGCCCAGCTCGGCGTTGACGCGTTTGAGCAGGGCCAGCACCTCGCTCGTCGTCTCGGGGTCGAGCGCGCTCGTGGCCTCGTCGGCCAGCAGGATGCGCGGGTTCGTGGCGAGGGCGCGGGCGATGCCGACTCGCTGCTTCTGACCGCCCGAGAGCTGGTCGGGGCGGGCGTGGGCCTTGTCGCCGAGACCGACGAAGTGCAGCAGGTCGCTGATGCGACGCTGGTGCTCGGCCTTCGGCACGCCGGCCGCCTTGAGGGGGAACTCGACGTTGCCCCAGACCGTCTTCGACGAGAAGAGGTTGAACTGCTGGAAGATCATGCCGATGCCGGCGCGCACGCCGCGCAGCTCGCGCTCTCGCAACCCGGTGATCTCGCGGCCGTCGATCTCGATGCGGCCGCTCGTGGTGGGCTCGAGGGCGTTCACGAGACGCACCAGGGTGCTCTTGCCCGCGCCCGAGTAGCCGATGATGCCGAAGATCTCGCCCTCGGCGATCTCGAGGCTCACGCCGTCGACCGCGGTCAGCGGGGCGGCGCCCTTCTCTCGGGGCGGGTACGTCTTGACGACGTCGGTCAGGGTGATGGCGGGCACGCGTTCTCCTCGGCACGGGCGGAGGCCCGGACCACGTGCGTCGTTCTGCGCGCGATCCGGGCCGGGGTGGGCGACCTGGTGGGTCAGCCGTTCTGTTCGACGAGCTTCTCGGTCTCGGTCAGCGACTCCTCGAGGTCGCTCACGGGGATCTTCGTGATGATCGCCGTTCCGCCCGAGTTGTCGACGACGCCGTCGGTGACGGCCTTGGTGTCCTGGTAGATCTGGACGAGCTTCGCGTACGTGGCGTCGTCCTTGTCCTCCGCGCGGGCGGCGAAGACGTTGGCGTAGGGCACCGACGACGGGTCGTTCGGGTCGTCCTGGGCGATGACGTCGTCGGTCGACAGGCCGGCCTTCGTCGCGAAGTCGTTGTTGATGATGGCGCCGGCGTAGTCGGGCAGCGACGTCGCGGCGAGGTCGGCGCTCACCGTGGCGACCTTCACCTTCGACTTCGACTCGTCGATGTCGTTGACGCCCGAGAAGATGCTGCCGCCGTCCTTCAGCGAGACCAGGCCGTTCGACTGCAGCACGAGCAGGGCGCGGGCCAGGTTGCTCGAGTCGTCGGGGATCGCGATGGTGTCGCCCTTCTGGAACTCGCTCAGCTCGGTGTACGTCGACGAGTACAGCGGCAGCGGGTAGATGGCCGTCGAACCGATCGGCACGATGTCGTTGCCCGAGGCCACGTCGTACTGCGCGAGGTAGACGATGTGCTGGAACTGGTTCAGGTCGATCTCGCCGTCGGCGAGGGCGGGGTTCGGCTGCTCGTAGTCCGAGTAGTCGACCAGGTCGACGGTGATGCCCTCGTCGGCCGCGGCCTGGACGAAGTCGGCCCAGTACGGGTCGCTCGCGCCGACGACGCCGATGCGGACGGTCTCGTCGTCGCCTCCGCCTCGGGTGACGCCGATGGCGATGCCGACGGCGGCGAGCACGACGACGATCGCGACGACGATGGCGATGAGTCGACCGGGGCCCTTCTTGGGGGCGTCGATCAGGGGGGCGCTGCTGGTCATGGGGTCCTCTCGGGGCGCTGCGGGGGCACCGCTCGGTGGTGGGCCGAGGCTGTCGCGGTGCGTCGTCCATGCTGGCGGACGCCCCGGGCCGCGTCACATCGGCGCGTCACACGACGACACACGCCCCCGACCAGCCCCGGGCACCGACGCGACCACGCACGGGAGGCGCGGTGCGAGAGATCTCGCATCGCGCCTCCTGAAGGGGGCCGCGTGGTCCCCGGGGTGACCCGGGTCAGACGGTGACGACCTCGGGCGAGCCGAGCTCGCCGGGGGGCATCTCGGCCGCGAGGCGGTTGGCCTCGTCGATGAGGGTCTGGACGATCTCGGACTCGGGGACGGTCTTGATGACCTCGCCCTTGACGAAGATCTGCCCCTTGCCGTTGCCGGAGGCGACGCCGAGGTCGGCCTCACGGGCCTCGCCCGGGCCGTTGACGACGCAGCCCATGACGGCGACGCGCAGGGGCACGGTCATGCCCTCGAGCCCGTCGGTGACGTCGTTGGCGAGCTTGTAGACGTCGACCTGGGCACGACCGCAGCTGGGGCAGCTGACGATCTCGAGCTTGCGCTCGCGCAGGTTGAGCGACTGCAGGATCTGCAGGCCGACCTTGACCTCTTGGGCGGGAGGCGCGCTGAGGCTGACCCGGATCGTGTCGCCGATGCCCTCGCTCAGCAAGATGCCGAAGGCCGTCGCCGACTTGATGGTGCCCTGGAACTCGGGGCCGGCCTCGGTGACGCCGAGGTGCAGGGGCCAGTCGCCGCGCTCGGCGAGCTGGCGGTAGGCCTTGACCATGACGATCGGGTCGTTGTGCTTGACCGAGATCTTGAAGTCGTGGAAGTCGTGCTCTTCGAAGAGCGAGGCCTCCCACACGGCAGACTCGACGAGCGCCTCGGGCGTGGCCTTGCCGTACTTCTGCAGGATGCTCGGCTCGAGCGAACCGGCGTTGACGCCGATGCGGATCGACACGCCGGCCGCCTTCGCCGCCGCGGCGATCTTGCCGACCTGGTCGTCGAACTTGCGGATGTTGCCCGGGTTGACCCGCACGGCCGCGCAGCCGGCGTCGATCGCCTGGTAGACGTAGTTGGGCTGGAAGTGGATGTCGGCGATGACCGGGATCTGGCTCTTCTTCGCGATGATCGGAAGGGCCTCGGCGTCGTCGCGGCTCGGCACGGCGACGCGCACGATGTCGCACCCGCTGGCCGTGAGCTCGGCGATCTGCTGGAGGGTCGCGTTGATGTTGGGCGTCGGGGTCGTGGTCATCGACTGGACGCTGACGGGGGCGTCGCCACCCACGAGCACCTTGCCGACCTTGATCTGCCGCGTCTTGCGGCGCGGGGCGAGGACTTCGGGGACCTTCGGCATTCCGAGATTGACTGCTGGCACGGGTGCCATCGTAAACCTCGGCGCTGGATGGCGGGTGACCGGCTGTCGACGAGTTGCCGGGGGTGTCAGCCGAAGACGGCGTCAGCCGAAGATGTTGATCGGGTTGACGATGTCGGCGTACGTGAGCAGGACGGTCATGCCGCCGAGCAGGATGACGACCGCGAAGGTCACGGGGATGGCCTTGGCCGTGTCGACGGGCCCCGGGTCGGGTCGGCGGAACAGCTTGGCGACGCCGCGGCGGACGGCCTCGATCAGCGCACCGGCCACGTGGCCCCCGTCGAGCGGCATGAGCGGCACGAGGTTGAAGACGAACAGTGCGACGTTGAGGCTCGCGAGCAATCCGACGAGCGTGCTGACGCGGTCGACCACCGGGATGGTGTCGAGGCTCGCGATCTCGCCCGCCATGCGTCCGACGCCGACGACGCTGACCGGACCGTTCGGGTCGCGTTCGGCACCGCCGAACGCCGCCTGTGCGACCCCGACGAGGCGCTGCGGCAGGCTGACGATGACCCCGGCCACGTGCGCGACGTTGTCGCCCACGGCCGGCAGCACGGCAGTGACCGGCTGGCGCACCTTCTCGTAGGCGAAGCCGATGCCGACGAAGCCGACCTCCTGGGTCTGCGAAGTGCCGTCGGGGTTCGTCGCGACGGCGCCGCTCGAGGTCGTCACGTACCGCTCGGACAACGCCGGCGTCACCTGCAGCGTGCGCTCGGTGTCGTCGCGGTCGACCACGACGTCGAGGGTCTCGCCGGGCGACCGCTGCAGGATGCTCGTGATCTGGTCGCCGTCGGTGACCGTCGTGCCGTCGATCGAGACGATGCGGTCGCCGTTCAGCATGCCGGCGGCGTAGGCGGGGGCCTCGGCCGCGTCCGCCGGGCAACTGGTCTCGGTCGACCCGGCGGGCAGCACACAGGTGCTGACGCTGCCGACGGTCGTGCTCGCCTGCTGCACCCCGAAGCCGCAGAGCAGCACGGCGAAGAGGGCGATCGCGATCAGCAGGTTCATGAAGGGCCCGCCGAGCATGATGATCACCCGCTTGTGCACGGGGAGGCGGTAGAAGGTGCGCGACTCGTCACCCTCGTCGACCGTCTCGGCACTGGCCGTGCGGGCGTCCTGCACGAGGGTGTTGAAGAAGCCGGTGCTCGACTGTCGCGCGCCTCCTCCGGCCTTGCCCGGGGGGAACATGCCCGACATCGAGATGTAGCCACCGAGCGGCAGGGCCTTGACGCCGTACTCGGTCTCGCCCTTCTTCCGTGAGAAGATCGTCGGCCCGAAGCCGATCATGTACTGGCCGACCTTCACGCCGAACTTCTTCGCCGGCACGAGGTGGCCCACCTCGTGCAGGGCGATCGACACGGCCAACCCGACGACCAGGACCAGGACGCCGAGCACGAAGAGGAGGATCGTCTGCACCGGGCAAGGGTAACCGCCCCTGGCCGGACGTCCACCGCGCCGACGCCATGACGACGCTGGGAGCCCCGAACTGGGGCGGCCCGACGATGGGGGCCGTCCACTGCGGCCGCCTCAGCGGGCCAGCAGCGCGTCCGCCTCGGCCCGGGCCCAGCGCTCGGCGTCGAGCACTCCCTCGAGGCTGCTCTCGCCCGCGGTGTGCCGGTCGACGACGGCGTCGACCACGTCGAGGATGTCGAGGTAGCCGACCCGGCCGGCGTGGAACGCCAGGACGGCCTGCTCGTTCGCCGCGTTGAACACGGCCGGGTACGTGCCACCGGCCCGTCCGACCTGCTTCGCGAGCCGGACGGCCGGGAAGGCCTCGTCGTCGAGCGGTTCGAAGGTCCACGAGGAGGCGCGGGTCCAGTCGAGCGGGGCGCCCACGCCCTCGACGCGGTCCGGCCACGCGAGCCCCAGCGAGATCGGCAGACGCATGTCGGGCGGCGAGGCCTGCGCGATGGTCGAGCCGTCGACGAACTCGACCATGGAGTGGACGATCGACTGCGGGTGCACAGTGACGTCGATGTGGTCGTAGTCGACGTCGAAGAGCAGGTGCGCCTCGATCACCTCGAGCCCCTTGTTGACCAGGGTCGACGAGTTCGTCGTGACGACGAGGCCCATGTCCCACGTCGGATGCGCCAGGGCCTCCCGAGGCGTGACGTCGGCGAGCGAGTCGCGGGTGCGGCCACGGAACGGCCCGCCCGACGCGGTCAGGACGAGCCGACGCACCTCGCGCTCGGCCCCCGACCGCAGGGCCTGCGCGATCGCGGAGTGCTCGGAGTCGACGGGCACGATCTGCCCGGGGGCGGCCCGCTGCTTCACGAGGTCGCCGCCGACGATGAGGCTCTCCTTGTTGGCGAGGGCGAGTGACGCGCCCGAGTCGAGGGCCGCGAGCGTCGGGGCGAGCCCGACCGACCCGGTGATCCCGTTCAGCACGACGTCGGCCCGGACGTCCCTGACGAGCTGGACCGATTCGTCCGTGCCGAGGGCCGTGTGCTCGACGCCGAACTCGGCCGCCTGTGCGGCGACGCCCTCGCGGTCGGAGCCGGCCGAGAGGCCGACGACCTCGAACAGGTCGGGGTGGGCCCGGACGACGTCGAGGGCCTGCACCCCGATCGAACCGGTGGAACCGAGGATGGTGATGCGGCGCATGGGGTCAGCCTAGGGCGGTCACGTCGGGCCGGGGCGACCTGCGGTCAGGCGACGGCGAGGATGTCGATCACGAACACCAGGGTGTCGGTGCCGCCGATGCCGGCCGACGGCTGCCCCGCGTCGCCGTACCCTTCGCTCGGCGGGATGATCACGACGACCTGCGAGCCCACGGTCTGACCGATCATGGCCTTCGCGAACCCGGGCACGACCTGGTCGGTCGAGAACGGCGTCGGGGTGCCCTTGCCCCAGCTCTGGTCGAAGACCTCTCCGGTGGTCCAGTTGACGCCCTGGTACTGCACGGTGACGTTCGCCGGGTCGGGCACGACGGCGCCGTCACCCTTCTTCAGCACCTCGATGCGGAGGTCGGACGGCGGGTCGGTGCCGTCGGGGATCGTGACGGTCGGCTGGCCGTCGTCGGCGAGCTCGACGGTCGGGAACCCCTCCGTCGGGGCCTGTGCCTCGCCCGTCGCCTTCGTCGGCACGATGGACACGACGTCGGCCACGATGACGACGGGCGTCGGCGCGGCGTCCTGCTCGGTGGCGGTGGCCGTGGTCATGTCGGCGGCCGAGGCGACGGTCACCGTACGGCTGCCCGAGGCGACGCAGGCGATCGCGTCGACGATGCCCGGGACGTAGTAGTCGGTGCTGACCGTCAGCTGCGTCGGCTGCTGACCGTCGTCGAACCCGGCGGACGTGACCTCGGCCCCGGTCGCGGCGTCGTAGACGGCGATGCGCACGTTCGCGACCGAGCCCTGCTCGGCGACCTCGCCGTCGCCCTCGACGAGCGTGGTGCGTTGCGTCGAGGTGACCTCGAGCGGAGAGTCGAAGGCCACCTGGGGCTTGGACTCGACGTCGCCCGTGACGTCGACGCCGTCCGACAGGGCACCGGAGTCCGGCGCCTCACAGTCGTCGGACGCGGTGCTCGCCGTCGGCGCGGGCTCGTCGGGGCCGGTCGTGCAGCCGGTGAGGACGAGTGCGACGAGAGGGACGGCCAGGAGCGCGGCCCGTCGACCCGGCCGACCCGGCCGGGCTGCCGAAGGTGAAGGATGCGCGGTGCGGGTCATCGGGGGACGCTCTCGCCGATCGTCGTCGGCCGGCTCAGGAGACGGCGAGGATGTCGATGACGAAGACGAGCGTGTCGGTGCCCGAGATGCCCGCCTGGGGCTGCCCGGACTCGCCGTAGCCGTCTGCCGGCGGGATGACGACGACGGTCTGCGACCCGACGGTCTGGCCGATCATGCCGTCGGCGAAGCCCGTGATCACCTGGTCGGTCGAGAACGTCGCGGGTGCCCCGCGCGACCAGCTCTCGTCGAAGATCTCGCCCGTGTTCCAGATGACGCCCTGGTACTGGACCGTGACGGTGTCACCGGCCTGGACCGTGGCGCCGTCGCCCTTGATCAGCGTCTCGACGCCGAGCTCGGTCGGCGCGTCGGCGTCGGGCACCGTCACCGTGGGGCGGCCGTCGGCGTCGAGCTCGACGGTCGGGAAGCCGGCCTGCGGGGCCTGGGGTTCGCCGGTGGCGCGCAGCGGGACGTCGGAGGTCGCCGACGCCGAGCTGCTCGGCGTCGAGGCGTCGGTCGAGCCGCCCGCGTCTCCGGCGCAGGCGGCCAGGGACAGGAGGAGGGCGGGGACGGCCAGGAGGGCGAGGGAGCGGCGCATGGTGGTCTCTCGGTCGGGGTGGAGGGGGTCGTGCCGTGGGGATCGGCGCGGCGGACGTGCCGTGCCATTGTGCCTCACGCCCGGTCGGCTTCTCTGGACGCCGCCACCACGGTGGGCTCGTGGCCGACGGGGAAGGCGACGGACGACGCGATGAAGCACTTCCGACTCGCCTCGGCGTGCAGCTCGAGGGCGCGCTCGACCATGCTCTCGTCGGCGACCGTGACGGTCGGTCGGAGCGTCACCGACGTGAAGCGCCCGCCACCGTCGTGCGTCTGGGTCATCCGCCCCACCGCGGCGTCCTGGTAGGCGACGACGGTCACGCCGGCGGTGGCGGCCACGTGGAGGTAGCTGAGGAGGTGGCACTGGGCCAGGGCGGCCAGGAGGAGCTCTTCGGGGTTCCAGCGGTCGGCGTCGCCGTGGAAGGTGCGGTCGGCCGAGGCCAGGACCTCGTGCTGCTTGCCCGTCGCGACGATGGTGGCGTCACGGCCGTAGGAGCGGTACGAGGTGGTGCCCTCGCCCCGGTCGCCCGTCCAGCGGACGTCGACGGCGTAGTCGTGGTCGAGCATGCTGCCTCCTTCTCGGGCCCCGGTCGGTGCGACGTGGTCGCCCGTCGGGCCTCGGTACACTCCCCATCATGACCGACCCCCGCGCCGCCAGGACCACCCGTCACCCCCTGACCGCCTCGGGCAGCGTCGAACTGGCCGTGCTCGAGCGCTCGGGCTGGGACGAGAGCCGTCACCTCGGCGCGGGCGTCGTCGTCGACGCCGACGGTCGAGAGCTGCGGCGAGTCGGTGACGCCGACGCCACGATCTACCCGCGCTCGTGCCTCAAGCCGCTCCAGGCGCTCACCGTGCTGCGTGCCGGGGTCGCCCTCGACGGCCCGCAAGCCGTGCTCGCGACGGCGAGCCACGCCGGCACGCCGGCCCACCTCGAGGTCGTCGAGGCGCTGCTCGCCCGGTCCGGCAGCACCGAGGCCGACCTGCTCTGCCCGCCCGACTGGCCGGGCGACCGGGCCAGTGCCCGCCAGGCCACCGCGACGCGACGCCTGGCCATGAACTGCTCGGGCAAGCACGCCGCGTTCCTGCTGGCCTGCGCCGAGAACGGCTGGGACCCGTCGAACTACGTGGCGACCGACCACCCCCTGCAGGCCGCCGTCCGCGACACGGTCGCCGAGCTCACCGGTGAGACCGTGGACCACTCCGGCGTCGACGGGTGCGGCGCCCCCGTGATCGCGACCACCGTCGTCGGTCTCGCTCGTGCGATCGGCCGGGTCACGGGGTCGGTCCGCGCGACGGGCCCCGCTCGCGACGACCACGCCGCCCACCTGGTCGAGGCCGTCCTCGCCGACGCCTGGGCGATCGACGGTCCGGGCCGGGCCAACACGGTGACCATCGACGAGCTGGGCGTCCTGGCGAAGCTCGGGGCCGAGGGCGTCATGGTGATGGGCACGACGGACGGCGTGGCCGTGGCGGTCAAGGTGCTCGACGGGAACGTGAGGGCCGGCACCCTGGTCGCCCTGCGCCTCCTGGTCGACGAGGGCGCCGTGGAGGCGGCAGCAGCCGACCGTGTCGTCGAACGCACCCTCGAGAAGGTCACCGGCGGCGACGGCCTGGTCGGTCGCATCCGTCTCGGCAGCGGCCTCGACCGCTAGTCGCGGGGCGCTCACTCGTCGAGCACCGACACGAAGGCGACCCGGAGTCCCTGCCGGCACGGTCGTCCGCCCGTGCGGGTGACCAGGGCCTCGCCGTCCGGTCCGATCAGCAGCACGGTGTCGACCTCGCGGGGTCGGTGCGCGGCAGCTCCGGTCGAGGTCGCCGCCGGCCCGATGACGACGCACTCCACGGCCTCGGCCGCGTCGGACCTCGGCGCCCCGGCCGACCGGAGCTGACACCGCAACCCCGACGCGACGGCCTCGGCCACGACCGGCGGGCCGACGACCCGCACGGTCGTCCCGAGCGGCACGCACAGGGGGGCCTCGTCGAGGGTGGCCGCCTCGTCGCGCAGGTCCGCCAGTCGCGCCCTGATCGGATCGTCGGGGTCGAGCTGGTCGTCGGGACGGCCCTCGAGCACGAGCCCGCTGGAGGCGCGACCCACCCCGAGCACCAGGGCCCGGGGCGCCTGTCGCGCGGCGTCGGACGACCGGACGCGGTCCGCCGTCGGGTACCACGCGTCCAGCTCGCGCGACCTCGCCGCCCTCAGGCGCGCGACGGTCTCGTCGACCTCGTCGAGGGCGGCCTCGAACCGTGACCGCTCTCGACGGGTCGTGAGCGTCGCTCCGACCAGGCGGTCGGCGGCCCACCCCGTGGCCGTGGCGACGACCGTCACGACGACGGTGGCCAGGACGCCCACGGGCCCCACCCCGAGGACGAGCCCGCAGACGGCGGAGGCGAGGGCAGCCACCGTGACGGTGGCGACGGGGGTGGCGGTCGGGCGGGCACGCGTCGGAGCCGGTGGCAGTCGCACCCGCGACGGGCCGACCGGCGATCTCGGCGGGATCGGGGACGTCATGACCCCAGTGGATCGGACGCGTCACCGCGCGTGGTGCGACCTGCTCGACCCTGGGGACGCCGGACGTCTCGGAACGGACGGGGACGAGGCGTCGGTCAGACGACCACGAAGAACTGCTCGCCGATCTCGACCCTGGTGCCTCGCGTCACCCGGACGCGGACGCCCGGATCGGCGCGCCGCGGCGGGAGGTCGCGGGGCCGGACGACGGTGCCGTTGCCGGACCACCGGTCGCTGACCCAGAGTGCGCCGCCCTCTTGGCCGAACTCGAGATGCGTCTTCGACACGGATTTGCCCGGATCGACGATGCGGACGAGTTGGTCGAAGCTCTCGCCCGGCTGAGGCGTCGGCGCGCGACCGACGAGGCCGGTGCCGTCGATGGCGATGCTCTCCCCCGTGCTGAACTGCAGCACGAACTGCGGCCCCAGGGCGGACCGGCGGACGATGCGCGTCTCGTCCACGTCGTCGTCGGTCGGCAGGTCGACGGGCGGGCGCCGCGGCCGCCACGACGGGGCCGAGGACGACGACGGAGCGGGCGGGAGGTCCGCCACGGTCGGCCGCGGCACGACGGCCGGACGTTCGGCCCGGAAACCGGGCACGTGGTCGATCGGCTCGGGCTCGGGAGCAGGACGAGGCGTCGGACGCTCGTCGTCGTCGCCCCGACCACCTCGGTCGTCCGAGACCAGGTCGCCCCCGGCACCGTCGACGCCGGCCTGGTCGACATCGGTGCGTCGACCGTCGGCCGCCTGGTCGTCCGGACGCCACTCGGGCGGCAGAGGGACGATCGGCCCGGTGAACGAGAGCGCGACCGACTGGACGACGGCGCCGCACTCGCCACAGAAGATGTCGTCCTCGCCGATCGAGGCTCCGCACTGCGTGCACCGCTCGGGGACGAACACCGCGTCGGGCTCGACGAGGGGCCCCGGCTCGACGAGGGGGACGGGTACGGGCCGGTCGGCCGCGACGGATGCGCCCGGCTCGGCGGGCTCGGCGGGCTCGGCGGGCTCGGCGGGCTCGGCCGACTCGACGGGTTCGGCGGGCTCGGCCGGATCGACGGTCCCACCGACGCGAGACGCCCTGCGGACGCCCGGGTCGAGAGCCGCCACCGGGGCGGTGTCGCCGTCCTGCGGCGTGTCGGTCGGCTGCACGAGGTGGCGAGGCACGGCGGTGTGGTGGTCGCGCTCGTCGTCGATCCCGGCCTCGACGGCCTCGGAGGACTCACCGATCTCTGTTTCGGCCTCGGCCTCGGCGACGACTTCGTCTTCGGCCTCGAGCTCGGGCTCGGGCTCGATGCCACCTTCGGCCCGAACGTCCGACGCCGCGGGTTCCACCGTCGACGATCGAGCAGCCTGGTCGTCGGCCGTCGCGTGCGAGGGGCCGTCCTCTCCCTCGATCGGGGTCAACGACGCCGTCCAGAGCGGGGCGGAGGTCGGTCGCGGCCCGTTCTCGGGGTGCTGTGAGGGCGACCGCAGGGGCGTCGGCGCGTCGGTTCTCGGGGTGGCCGCGGGACTCGCGGAGCGCGAGGTGCCCGTGGACTCGACCCGCGCCTCCTCGGGGGGGACGTCCGCGTCGGCGAGCGGCGCCGGGGAGGCAGCCGACCCTCCGACGGGCCAGGCCGGAGGCTCGGGCACGGAGGCGGGCCCCGCGGGGTGGGTCTCGTCGGCGCGGGAGTCGTCGGGGCGGGTCTCGGCGGGGGCCGGCCCGTCGGCGTCGTCGGGGTGGTCCGTCCGGCCGGTCTCACGGACGGGCGGCACGGGGGCGGGCTCGGCCTGCCGATCGCGCACCCACCAGGGGGGTTCTGCCCCGTCGCTGCGTCGCGGATGGGTCGTCGCCCGCGGCACGGGCTCGGGGAGGTCGGCCGGAGTCGCCGCGTCGACGTGCTCGGCCGCCGCTGCGGCCCGACGACGGCCCGCAGCGAGGTCTGCGCTCGAGACCGCCCGACCGCACTCGCCGCAGAACATCGCCCCGACGGGCAGGGGGCTGGCACAGGTGGGGCAGTACATCAGTTGTTCCTCTGGCGCTCGGGACGTGTGCGCCCATGGTAACCACGCAACGATCGGAGGGAGACCGCCGCCGCGAACCGCTGCCGCCTGGTGAGCCCCACGCCGAGCGCCCGACGCATCTCGGCGACGGCCGTCCAGACCCGGTCGGCGTCGGCCTCGACCGGCGCGTTCGGCGAGAACACGGCACGGTCGGCCACCCTCGCGAGCACGGCCGGACGCGATCCCCCCACCACGGCGGCGACCTCGCTCCGCGTCGCCGCAGGCGGGGTGCGGATGCCGTGGTCCACCACAGCGTCCTGGAACTCGTGCCACCCACCGCTGATGCGGGCCGACGGACTCGAGGCCGACCGGCGTCGCCGCCGCCTGCGGGCCTTGAGGACGACGACGGTGACGAACGGCGCCGCGAGCAAGCCCGCGACGAGGGCGCTCCACCCGGCGATGCGGGCGATCAGCAGCAGGGTCGCCAGCCAGGCCGGTGGCGTCTCGGGGTCGTCCTGCTCGGACTGGGGCGGGGTCTGGTCGTCCCTCACCTGGGCATCCTGCGGTGGCGGCTGCACGACGGACTCGGGACGCGAGATCTGCGTGGGGTCCTGCACCTGGTCCTCGGGGATCGGCCGTTCTGCCGGGTTCGGGTCGAGCGCGACCCAGCCGTACTGGGCGGTGTCGACCTCGATCCAGGCCGTGATGCTCGAACCGGTGACGTCGACGGTGTCGCCCTCACCCGTCTGGCCCTCACCCGTCTGGCCCTCATCCGTCTGGGGCGCGAAGCCCATCACGACCCGAGCCGGGAACCCCAGCTGGTCGGCCATCAGTGCCCCGGCGGTGGCGTACTGTTCGGCGTCGCCGATCATGACGGGGTCGGTGAAGAGCTGTGCGATGCGGTCCGCCCCGTGCCCCGAACGGCTGACGGGCTCGTCCGCGGAGACCCCGTGGCTCACGTAGCCGTCCTCGCGCAGCGCGGCCAACGCCGCCTGCAGCCGCTCTCCCGGCTCCCGGAGGCCCGCGACGTCGTCCTCGAGCGAGGACGCCAGTTCGTCCGGTACGTCACGGGGCGTCGGCACCGTGGCCGTGCCCGGGGTGAGCGCGCCGAGATCGTCCTCGCCGGGTTGACGGGGCACGACGGCCTCCAGCCGGTACGAATCACCCTGCTGCAGACCGCCGAGCACGACTGCAGACCCCGTCACGTCGTTGTAGAAGAACTCGTCCCGTCGGGCGTCCGCCGTGGGGCCGTCGAACGCCACCGACTCGAGCTGCCCGACGGTCGGCACCCACAGCTCGTCGTACGCCTCGACCGTGACGCCGACCGTGCTCCGTTCGCCCTCGACCGCGCTCTGGTCGACGGTCGACGGGACGCGGGTGAAGAACCCCGAGGCGCTGTCGACATCGCCGCTGCCGACGCTGTAGACGACGCCGTCGTAGGTGTCGAGGGTGGCGATTCGAAGGCGCTGTCCGTCGCGCAGCCCGGTGACCCGGAGGAGGGTCCCGTCGACGGCGGGCTCCTGCTCGTAGGCTCGGAACCCGGTGAGCGGGCTGACCCGGTCCCGCGGGTCGAACGGCTGCTCCACGACCGTCCGCGCCACGGTGCGTGAGGTCGCGGGGGGTGCCACCGAGACGACGACCGTCCCGGCGGCACCCGCGACCGCCAGCGTGACGAGCGTCCCGACGACCGCCCGGACGACGACGGGGCGGTGGCCGGCCGACGTGCCGGGGACGCGACCGGTCAGGGCGTCCAGGGCCACGCGTCGTCGACGGAGGCGCCACCAGACGACCCACGCGACCACGGTCACGAGCAGGCCCAGACCCGTCACGCGGGGCCACCAGGCCTCGGCCGGGCCGAGCACGATCGCAGCGATCCAGACGACGACGGGGACCACGACCGCGAGTTCACCTCGTCGGCTGCGCAACGCCACCGACAAGCCGACGACGGTGCCGACCAACACCAGGACGAGCACCGGTACGAGGAGTGCCTCGTAACTGCCCACCGGCAGCGCGATGGTGACCAGTCGCTTCCAGCCGAGGGCCGTGGCCGAGACGAGCGTGAGCAGTCCCCCGCCCGTGGGCAGGACGCCGGCCAGCGCCTGGGACGGCACGGCGAGGGGGACGCCGACGGCCAGGTACGCCACGAGCGTCGCGACGAGGACCCACACGCTCGACAGCCTCAGGACGGCCGCGCCGAGCGCGATCCCGGCGCCGACGACGAAGGCGACGAGCACGAGGACGACGAAGGCAGCGCCGCCGTAGACCGGCCAGAAGGTGGCGGTCGCGCTGCCGAGGGACAGGGCGAACAGTCCCACGGCGGTGGCGGCGAACGGAACCCTCAGCCGGGTCGACCGGGTGCGCGACCGCACACGGGGAGCAGGCGTCGGCCCATCCGCCGGCCCGCGGAGACCGCGATCGAGGCTCATGCGCTGGCCGTTCGGGCGAGCGACTTCTGGAGGTCCTCGAGGTATCCGATGGTCAGGACCGTCAGATCGGCGATGCGCCTCATGCCGGGGACCGTCTCGGGGTCGCACACGATCGCGACGGCCTCGATGCCGAGCGGGAACTGCATGGCGGCGGCTCGCATCTCGGTCACGGTCGTCGTCGACCCGACCACGAGGAAGGCGACCGAGATGCCCCCGATCTGGTCGCCGGCCACGCGGGCCACGTCGGTGATCGCGAGCGCCGACTCGGCGGTGGTCACGACGGCGAGCTCGTCGAGCAAGCGGTTGCGCGTCAAGGTGCTCAGGGCTCGGATCTCAAGGTTCTTCCGCTTCGCGAACTCGGGGGTGGTCTCGCCCACGACGACGCTGACCTCGCGGGCGTCGCGGATGGCGCGAGCCCCCAGCGATCCGGCGACGCTGACGGCGAGCTCGAACTCGTCGTCGTTCGCGAAGTCCCCGTCCGCCAGGCTCAACGCGATGACGAGGTGGCTGCGGCGGCTCTCCTCGAACTGTCGCACCATGTAGGTGCCGGTCTTGGCCGTCGACTTCCAGTGGATGTTCCGGCGTTCGTCGCCGGGTTGGTACTCGCGCAGGGCGTGGAACGAGATGTCGCTCGGCGACAGATCGCGCGTCGGGTTGCCCTCGAGGTCGCGGATGAGTCCGGTGCTCGTGCTGGGGATGCCGATGGTGCGAGGGTGCACGAACACCTCGGTCACCCCCGTCCATTCGATCTCGCGACGTGCCAGCCCCACCGGGTCGCCTCGGACGGTGCTGACCGGCCCCACGGCGACGACGCCCCGGCGCGTCGTCGGGAGGTCGAACTCTTCAGAGACCTCGTCGCCGGCGCGGAGGCTCGGCAGGTCGATCTCGGCGAGACCGGGGCCGACCGGAACCTCGACCGACACGCCGAGGATGCGGCGTCCACCCGCGTTGCGGACCCTCACCCTCCCGGAGGCCGGGGCCCCGACCGCCACCCGCTCGTGCGGGATCTCGAGCGTGATGCGGACCGCGTTCCGACCGATGAGCGCCAGCCCGGCGACGGCGAGCAGGACGACGACGGCGTAGCCGACCACCACGAACTCCGTCCAGCCGAGCAGGTAGCCGACGACCAGGGTGACGGGAGCCGCGACCAGGGCCGTCCAGCCGAAGGGCGTCACCACCGAGGAGGCGCTGGTGAAGGCCCGACGGACGGTCCGGCGGGCCCCTCGGGTCGCCCTCACGAGGAGGACGAGGACGTCGGCACCGACGCCCGTGCGGTCACCGACGATGCGGGTCCGGGCGTTGGTCAGCCCCTGCGTACCCGTCGAGAACGAGGAGTCGAACCGCTGGTCGACCCCTCGCGAGCCGCCTCGTGGCCGCGTCCGTCCGGTTCGGACGGCGTCCGCCGTCGAACCGGATGCGGACCGGGTGGCTCGGTCGGCACCGCGGGGACGCTCGCTCACACGGCTACCCGCTCGGCGGGCGGCGCCGTCTCGATCAGGAGCTGACTGACGACGCTCGACGGGGTGACGCCGTCGAACTCGGCCTCGGGGTCGAGCACGAGGCGGTGCGCAAGAACGGGTTCGGCGAGCGACTTCACGTCGTCCGGTACGACGTAGTGACGCCCGAGCGACGCGGCGTAGGTCTTCGCCGTGCGGACGAGGGCCAGGGCGCCGCGGACGCTCACGCCGAGACGAACCTCCTGGGCGGTCCGCGTCCCGTCGACGAGTCGAGCGACGTAGTCGTTGATGGTCGGCTCGACGTGCACCGTCCGGGCCAGCTGGGCCATCTCGGTGATGACGCCCGCCTGGACGATCGGGTTGAGGCTACCCTCGTGGACCCGCGTGGCGGAACCCTCGAGGATGCGCACGGTGGCCGCGTGGTCGGGGTACCCGATCGACGTCTTCATGATGAACCGGTCGAGCTGAGCCTCGGGCAGACGGTAGGTGCCGGCCTGTTCGACCGGGTTCTGCGTCGCGATGACCATGAACGGCGAACCCACGGAGTGGCTGACGCCGTCGACCGTGACCCGGCTCTCTTCCATGACCTCGAGCAACGCGGACTGGGTCTTGGGGCTGGCACGGTTGATCTCGTCGGCGAGGACGATGTTGGAGAAGATCGGCCCACGGTGGAACTCGAACTCTCCGGCCTTCTGGTCGTAGATGCTGACGCCCGTGATGTCGCCGGGCAACAGGTCGGGCGTGAACTGCACCCGGTTGCTCGTCCCCTGCACGCTCTGCGCGATCGCCCGGGCGAGCGACGTCTTGCCCGTCCCCGGGAAGTCCTCGAGCAGGAGGTGCCCTTCGCTCAGCAGGGCCGTGAACGACAGCCGGACGACGAAGGTCTTCCCCAGCAGCACCTGGTCGACGTTGGCCACCAGGCGTCCGAAGATGTCGGAGAACCAGGTCGCCTGCTCGGGGGTCATGCTCATCGTGTGCAGTCTTTCTCGTGGTGGAGGATCACGTCGTCAGCCACAGCTTGCCGTGACCCAGGCGGACGCCGTCTGAGGATCGCCGGTCTCGGGATCGACCGTCGCCCTGATGCGCGCCCCCACGGCATCGGCGGGGACGGCCTTCTCGTCCTCCGGATCGGCGTTGACCCAGTTCGGGATGCCGAGCACGAGAGGCACGTTGTACTGGATGTCGAGGGTCGTCGTGGTCGGCCCACCGGGGTTGCGTGGATCGGTCGTGGCCAGACGGCCGGCGGGCTGACACGAGTCGACGCTGCCGACCGTCTGCAAGGGCGTCACTCGCTGACTCGCGTCGGAGGTCAGGTTCGAACACGACGATGCGCGGCAGGCCCTGATGACCACCGACGCGTTCCGGCCGTAGACGGACGAGTCGGCGAGCGAGGTCACGAACCCGTCGGCCGACGGGGTGGTCCAGTCCTTGTCGGCGAACTTGGCCTGGTAGTACACGCCGTCGGCGTCGCCGTCGACGCCGAGGTTCGTCACCCTCACGTCGAACTGATCCCGATCGTTGTTGTTCTCGATGGTGACCGTGCCGCGCGCCTTGCCCGGGAGGCTCGACACCGACGTCGACGACGCCGAGCAGAAGACGGTGTTGTCGGCCTGGACGAAGTAGGTGTACCGCTTGCCGTTCTCCGCCGTCTTGTCGTCCGTGGGGCTCGAAGCCGACGACGCGATCCTCGTCCGGGAGGCCGAGCAGTCGGTGCCCGTGGACGTCCCCTCCGTCCGCCAGAGCGAGTAGGTCACCGGTGCAGAACCGGCGGCCGATGCCGGAGACCAGGAGACCCTGATCGTTCCGTCGGCCTGGACCACGGCACTGGGCGCCGTCTGCCCGGGCGGACCGAAGGCCGAGGCCTGGGCGAGGTCGCTCCGTGCCCAGTCGGCGTCGCTGCTGACCTGTGCCGAGTTCCGTGCGAACACGCGGAACGTGTACTGCTGCCCCGGTGTCAGTCCTCCGACGACCGTGGACGTGGACACGGTGTCGCGCCGCGCAGGAGCGTTCTCACCGGTCATCTCGATCGTGTAGCCGACGACGGTGGTGCCCGGGCTCGGTTTCGGCACGGCGTTCCACGAGAGCTGCAGTTCACCGGTGTTGGCCGTCGGAACGGCCTTGACACCGGTCGGCGCCGCGGGCACGTAGTCGGCGCTGTACGGTTCGCTCGAAGCGCTGGCCGCCGATTCTCCGATGCCGTTGACGGCGGTGACCGAGAACCGGAAGGTCTGCTCGGGGTCGAGGTCGGTGAGGGTACAGACCGTCGCCAGCCCGCAGTCCTTCGTGTACGAGCCCCCGCCGGACCCCACGCCCGTCAGGCGGTACCCCGTCAGCGGCGAGTTGTTGGCGGCCGGTGCCGTGTAGCTCAGCGTGAGTTGACCGCCGGTGAACGTGCCCGTCCGCACGGGAGCGTTCGGCGCGTTGGGGACGTCCTGCACGCTGACGGTGACGGTGCCCCAGACGTACCGGTCCGGGTCGTTGGTGACGTCGGCCACCTGGTATTGCAGGTTCGTGTCTCCCGGTGCCGCGGACGCGGCGACGGACACGGCGAGGCTGCGGTTGTCGCCGCTGGGGGTGATCGACACGCCAGCCGGCACCGCTCCACCGTTCAGGCCCCGGATGGCCACGACCCGGAGCGCCTGACCCGGGAAGGGGTTGGTCGCCTGGTCGTTCTGCAGCACGTCGACCGTGGTCGACGCCCCTCGTCGGACCACGGCTCGATCGGCGGCCGGCTGGGCGAGGGGTCTCGTCGACCCCACGACGGACAACGTGACGGTGCCGCCGCGTCCCGGGTTGATCGCGTCGCTGACGGCGACGGGGAGTGATCTGGTCGTACCCCTGACCGTGCCCGCATCGGCCGACACGGTGAGTCGAGAACCGGACAGGTCGAAGCTGAAGCCCGCCGTGCCGGCCTGGTCGACGGAGTACCTCAACTCGTCCACGTCGTCGGGATACGGATAGGTGGTCGAGCGATCGAGGTCGAGCGTCCGCGACTGCCCGGGCTCGAGGTCGACCGAGACGCCGTTGAAGACCGGGGGCTGGTTCTCGCGCGAGGTGACCGTGATCGGCAGGACGAGCGACGCGGTCCGTCCGTCCGGATCGTCCGCCGACCGCCCGTCGGTGACCTGGAACGAGATGGAGGCCGCGCCCGAGAACAGGTCGGCCGAGGTGAAGCGGAGCGTCGTGTCGTCGACGACGAGATCGTCGCCGTTCGAGTTCGTCGCTCGGACCGTCCCGGGGTCGGTCAGGCGCACCCCGTTCGTCCCGGCCGAGATCACGTAGCGGTTGAGGTCGATCGTGACGGCCTTCTCGCTCTCGACCGAAAGAGGCCGCACCGTCCGGTCGATCTGGGGCAGGGCGTCGTCGAATCCGGGCACGACGATGAAGGCGTAGGCCCGGATGCCTGGGTCGTCCTTGCGGGCGACGGAGAACGGGACGATCTGGCTCGAGTCGGTGATCCTCACGGTGACCCGCGAGTTCGGGGTCACCTCCGCCGTCGTTCCGAAGCCCGGCTCGACGCGGAGGTCGAGCCGGGACGTGCTGCCGTCCGAGAAGAAGACGTTGGTCAGGGGGTTGACGGTGACGGTCTGACGCCCGGCGATGTCGCTCAGGCCGAGGACGGTGTCGTCGGCCAGCGGGTAGTTCAGCGGAGCGTCGGGGTCGACCGTGACCGTGACGAACGTGGAGCTCTGCCCACCCTGTTCGTTCGACACGGTGTAGACGAGCCCGTACGTGCCCGGAGCCTCGGGCGGCGTCACCGACACCATCGTCCCCGACACGACCTCGGCCACGACGCCCTCGCCGTTCGGCTCGACCGTGTCGACCGACAACGCGCCGCCGTCGGGGTCGGAGTCGTTGTCGAGCACGCGGACGGTGATCGACCCGCCGGGACGCATCGTCACGGCGTCCGCGACCGCGATCGGGTTGCGCGAACCGTCGGCGCGCGTCGAGATGCCCACCCGGACCGTGCCCGTGGCCCGGGCGCCCAGGCCGTCGACCACCGTGTAGGTGAACGAGTCGGTGCCGGCCGAGCTGGCGTTCGCCTGGTACTCGACGTAGTCGGTGCCGACCGTCGAGACGCTTCCCTTCTCGGGGTTCGTCCCGACCCCGAGCAGCTGGACCGAGTCGCCGTCGGGATCGATCCCGTCGAGGGGGACGCCGACGCGGACCGTCTCACCGGCGACGACTCGCGCGGTCACCGCCTGGGGGGCGGGTGCCGCGTTGCTGCCGGCGTCGACCTCCCTCACCGCGATGGCGACCTGGGCCGATGCACGTTGGCCGTCCGGGCCTTCGACGGTGTACGTCGCCGTCACGTTGCCGGGGCTCGACGGGGCGAGGTAGCGCAGGCGGTTGCCCGAGGCGAACAGCAGGCCGCTGCCGGCGGGCACGTCGGTCTCGAGGCGAGGGACCAGGGAGAGTTCGTCCCCGTCGGGTTGTTCGTCGTTCGCGAGCACGTCGATGTCGATCGAGTCGCCCACGCGGACGGTCACCTGGTCGTCGGTCGCGATCGGCGGCTGGGTGATCGAGCGCCGCGGGATCTCGACGACGGTCACGGTGCCTGTCGCCGAGGCCAGGCCGTTGCTGACGGTGTAGCCGAACGTGACCGGCCCGTCCTCGAGGGGAGCCGTGAGCGTCACGCGCGCGTACCGCTGGTCGAGCGTCTCGACCTTCACGCCGGACGAGACGGGTACGGCGTCGGTCGCCGTGAGCATGAGCACGTTGTTGGCGGGATCGCGATCCGTCGCGACGACGTCGAGAGTCTGGGTGCCGAGGGTCTCGACGAAGACGGTCTTCGGCGTGGTGATCGGCGGCGTGCCGGCGTCCGGAGGCGACTGGACGTCGACCCTGACCGTGCCCGTCGCGGTCTGGTCGCCGTCCGTGACGGTGTACTCGAGGAGGTGGGTGCCGGGTGCGTCGCTCGCGAAGCGGAAGGTGCCCTGCTCGTAGTTGGGTGCGATGCTCACGTCGGCCTTGGCCGGCACGCTGTTCAGCTTGATCGTCCCCGTGCCGCCACGTGCGTACGAGAGCGGCCGCACGGTGAGCTGCTGGCCCGCGTAGGCCTGCTGCGAGAACGGGAGCGCCTCGAGGGGCACCTGCCCGGCCCCCATGATGCTCACGGTGAGGGATCCCCGCCCCTCGTCCCGGCCGTCCGAGACGGTCAGCGGCACGTCCACGGTGGCCTCCCCCGCACCGGCGTCCTGGTAGACGACGTCCCCCGACGGCTTGTACGACACGCCCGGGGTCCCGCCGGCCGAGGTGAGGTAGAACGCGTCGCCGTCGGGGTCGACCCAGTCGCCCAGCACCGACGACGTGACGCGCCCGGAGGACGACACCGAGGCCGTGGTGTTCCGCACCTGCTGGGGCGGTGAGTTCTCGGCCGCCTGGCGGACGGTGACGGTGACGGTGGCGGTCGCCTGACCGCCCCGGCCGTCCGAGATCGTGTAGTCGACGGTGAACGTGCCCGCGGCGGTGTCGGAGAGCGTCAGCAGCACCTGCTGACGGTCGTTGACCAGGTCGATCCGGCCCACCGAGTCGTCGAGCGTCGCCGTCTGGTCGACCACGAGCGGATCGCCGTTCGGGTCGTAGTCGTTCAGGAGGACGGGCAGCGTGCTCGCGCGTCCTGGACGGGCGCCGAAGGCGTCGTCGACAGCCACCGGGGCCTTCTGGTCGGGGTCGAGCTCCGGCGGCTGATCGTCGTCGTTCTCTTGCTGCTCTTCTCGATCGCGGTCCTCTTGGAAGAGGTCGGACCAGTTGTCGATCAACTGGCCGGACCGCTGCACGGCCCACGACCGGCCGGTCGACGGG
>NZ_LMPQ01000001.1:577042-658172 GCF_001423905.1 Frigoribacterium sp. Leaf186
CGAGGGGAAGGACTCCCCCGCGCGCCGACGCGCAGTCGCTCCAGGCCGAGCCACCCGCCCAGGCGGCGTAGCGACAATCGTCGACGAGGACGGGGCGAGTGGGCTTGCCGTCGCGACCGTCGACCACCTCGGTGACCGTGTCACCGTCGAACGAGACGGACAACAGCCCCGTGGACGTCGCCACCAACACGCCGTCGCCCGTGTCGGACCCGGTCTGCAAGGCGACTCCGCCCGAGGCACGACCGGACAGGTCGACCTGACGGCCGTCCACGACGAGGGCCCCGGCAGCGGTGTCGAGGACCGCCCAGTGGTCGCCGACCGAGGCGACCTGGTACCCCGCGGACGTGGCAGCCGGCACGTCGTGGGTCTCGGCGACGTCGGGCGAGACCGTCCCGTCGAAGACGGACACCTCACCGGTGTCGGTCGAGTAGGTCGCCACGGTGCCCCCCGGCGTGACGCTGGTGACCAGGCCCTTGCCGAGGCTCAGGTCGGGGTCGACCTCGTTGCTGAAGGACGACAGCTCGGCCAGGGGTTGGCTCCACACCTCACCCGTGCCCTGCGACACGACGAGCGCGCGGTCACCGGCCAGCCAGACCTCGGGCGATTCCGGCGGCAACGGCACGCTCTCGGCGATCTCGGCCGTCGCCGTGTCGACGACGCCGACCGTGGCGTTGCCTCGGTCGACGAGCAGGACGTCCTGGCCCCGCTGGGCGACCGAGATGTCGGCACCGCTGCTGCGGACCGCCGAGTTCAACTGGAGCACGTCGGTGTTCGCCCGCCCGATCGCCGCCCGATCGCCGTTGGCCACCCACACCGTGCCGTCGGACAGGTCGAGCCGCTGGGCCTCGTAGCCGGAGCTGGCCACGGCGACGGTGGTCACGAGCGTGGTCACCACGAGCACGCCGACGCCCGTCGCGACCGCCGACCGCCGTCGCGAGGCCCAGTCGAGCAGACGCCCCATCAGCCCTGGCCCGCCGTCGCGCAGTTCTCGTTGCTGGCCGGCCCGGTCGAGCCACCGCGACTGACCGTGACGGTGATACAGACCTCGTCACCGGGGTCGGCGGGCGTGGCGACGAAGCGGTCGGCGGACTGCTGGCTCGTCTGCCCCCCGGTCGAGATCACGTAGGTGTCGCCCGCTCGGAGGCCGGGGTCGCTCCAGGTGAACACGACGGAGGATCCGTCGCTCGACGACGCGACGTCGGCCACCCGTGGGATCTCGGTCGACGTCGACCGGACGAGCACCAGGGTCGCCGTGGCGGCGAGGCCGATGCCCACGACCGAGGCCGCCACGAGCGACCAGAAGACGACGAGCATGGCGCGGTTCCGCGTCGGCCGGGTGCCGGTGCTGCGGGGCACGGCCCGGCTCTGCTGCAGCGAGGCGCCGTGCTGCGCCTGGACCTGGGCCTCGGTGGCACGACGGCGACGACGTCGACGCGAGGCCTGCACGGGGGTGACGCCGCGGAGGCGCGTCTTGTCCTCGAGGTCGGCGACGGTGGCGAGGGCCCAGTCGTCGACGGCGACCTCGATGGGCGTCTGCGCGACGCCGAGCTCGCTCTCGACCTGCTGGAGTTCACGCACGAACTCGAGGACGCTGGCCTGACGCTGTTCGGGACGCCGGGACATCGATCGCGCGAGCAGGCGCTCGAGCGTCGGCGGGACGTCCGTCCGGCCGGTGGGCACGAGCTTCGCCTTGTCGATGCGGCCGATCAGGTCGGACGCGCCGTTCTTGTCGCCACCCAGCACCTCGAACGGACTGCGTCCCGCGAGCAAGGAGTACACGGTCGCACCGAGCGACCACACCTCGGACTCGATCGTGCCGTTGGTCTCGTCGAGGAGCACCTCGGGCGCCGACCACGGGATCGACATGCCCACGACCTCTTGCGGTTCGCTCTCGCTGAGGGATGCCGCGATGCCGAAGTCGGACAGGACGGGGTGGCCGTAGGCCGTCATCAGGATGTTCGACGGCTTGAGGTCGCGGTGCAGCACACCCTGACGGTGCGCGGTCTCGACCGCGCTGCCGATCTTGACCCCGATGCGCAACACGTCGGCGACCGGGATGCGGTCGCGACGGTACCGCTCGCTGAGGGACGACGAGCAGAGCTCCATCACGAGGTACGGCTGTCCGTCGGCCGAGACGCTCGCCTGGAACACCGTGAGGATCGACGGGTGCGCGCTGAGCTGGGCCATGAGGTTCGCCTCGGCCTGGAACATCTGCCGGACCTGGTCGTTGACGACCTCGCTCAGCATGACCTTGACGGCGACCTGGCGACGCGGCATGTTCTGCTCGTAGAGGAAGACGTCGGCGAAGCCACCCGACCCCAGGACGCGGACGTGTGAGAAACCCGGCAGCACGGGCGGCGCGGACGGCAGTCGTCGGGCCACGTCGCCTCCTCGGGCATCGGTGCGGGTCGGCTCGGCAGAGCCGGTCGGCGTCGGTCCGACCGAAGTCATTCTAAGCGGGGGGCACCGACGCCCGAGAGGCCCGCCCGCTCGTCTGTGGACAGGCCGTGTCCCCCCATTCCGGGGGACGAGGCGTCCTGACCGACGTGAGCGGCTAGTCGGCGTGCGACGTCGAGCCGCCACGCACGTCGACGACGACGGCCGTCACGTTGTCACGGCCGCCCGCCTCGACGGCGGCCTCGACGAGTGCCGTGGCGGCCGGTTCGGCTCCCTCGACGCTCGCGAGCAGGTCGGCGATCCGCGCGGCGGACAGCTCTTTCGTAAGGCCGTCCGAGCAGACCAGGAGGCGCAGGCCCGGTCGGGCCGGCAGGCGCCAGTAGTCGGGCCGCGGGTCGACGTCGAAGCCGACCGCCCGCGTGATGACGTTGCTGTCGGGGTGCTTCTCGGCGTCGTCCGCGTGCAGGAGGCCGGCGTCCACCATCTCTTGGACGACCGAGTGGTCGACCGTGACCTGCCGCAGTCGGCCGTCCTCGAACAGGTAGACCCGCGAGTCACCGACGTTGAAGACCGTGAACTCGACGTCGCCCTCGTCGCCGTCCCGCGAGAGGAACGCACCGGTCGCCGTCGTCCCGACCCCCAGCTCGGTGTCGGCCGCGGCCACGGCGATGTCCGCGGTGGCGACGCGCAACGCCGTCTCGACGTCGTCCGTGGTGGCGAAGGGCCGTGAGGCGATCTCGCTCATGCGTCGGACGACGGCGTCGCTCGCGACGTCACCCGCACTGTGCCCGCCCATGCCGTCCGCCACGACGAAGAGGGGCGACTCGGCGAGGTAGCTGTCCTCGTTGTGCGCGCGGCGACGACCGACGTCGGTCACCCCCGCCCAGTCGAGGGTCAGGCCGAGGTCGTCGAGGCCGAGGGCGTGGGCGGTCGTGGGGCGGCCGAGCTCTGTCACAGGAGGGGTTCTTTCGTCGGGATGATGCGCTGGGGAGGCAGGATCTCGAGAAGGTTCCCGTCACCTACGTCAACTATCGTGCCTGCGCGCGCCACGAGCGACTCGCCTTGCCGCAGACTCACGGGAACCCGCCCCGGCTCGGTCACGCGCGTGCCGTTCGTCGAGCGCAGGTCGGTGACGACCACGGTCTCGCCGTGCTGACGCACCTCGACGTGGGACCCCGAGACCTCGTGGCTCGACGACGGCACCTCGACGAGACGAGGGGTGACGCCGGCGACCACCCGAGGTGCGGTCGGCCTGCGTCCCACCACGACGGGAACGTCGAGGAGCAGGTCGCGACCGCCGACGCGGACCCCGTGGAGGCGCGGTGCCGGACGACCGGACCCGTCGGGCTGCGTCGCTGGCACGGTCCGACCCGGCGCGCGGAGGACCGTGTCCTCGTCGTCGGGTGTCACCGTGGAGCCCCGCGGAGGGACGACCACCGTGTCCTCGACGCCGTGGACTTCGTGCCATGGGTCACGCGGTCGTTCGGTGGGCATGTCGCTCCTCTCACCGGCGTCCGGCACTCACACCGACAGCCACGACCTCCACGCTACCGCCCCGTCCGAGGCGAGCCCCGGACGGGCCGAGGGCTCGGTCATCGTGTCCTCCCCAACCGCGCAGACCAGACGACTTGTCCACAACCTCGAGGTCGGCCGGGGGTCCGACACCTCCCGAGCGTCCTACCGTGACGCCATGACCGACCTCGTCCTCGTGCCCCCGCTGCCACCGGGCCCGGCGGCCGACGACGAGCCGCCGGGGCTGGTGCGGTTCGACTCCCCCGTCGGACGCATCGAGATCGTCAGCCGCCACTTCGCGGTCGAGGCCCTGGCGATCGAACACCGCGGAGTCCTGCCCCACGATCACCTGCCCGAACGTCCCGACAGCCTGCTCGACGCCGCCCGACGACAGGTGGACGGGTACTTCAACGGGGTTCGCACCCGGTTCGACCTGCCGTTGCGGCTCGTCGGGTCGAGCTTCCAACGGTCGGTCTGGTCGGCGCTGCTCGAGGTCGAATGGGGCTCGGCCACGACGTACGGCCGACTGGGGGGCACCTTCGGCAACCCCCGGGCGGGCCGTGCCGTGGGCGGGGCGGTCGCCGCCAACCCGCTGCCCCTGCTCGTCCCGTGTCACCGCGTCCTGGGCAGGACGGGCGGGGTCACCGGCTACACCGTGGGTTCGGGCGTCGAGACGAAGAAGTGGTTGCTCCGTCACGAGGGCATCGCGTTCCGCGACGGCCCCGTCCCCCTCGACTGATCATCCGGCGTCGACCGTGTGCCGGTGACCGGCGCGACCGCGACGTCGTCAGGCTGCGGCGACGTCAGGCGGCGGCGTCGAGGACCGACTCGGCCACGAGGACGGTCTCGGCGCCCGGTTCGATCACGAAGCCCCGCCCGCGGGCCCAGTCTGTCAGGTCGCCGACGTCCGACAACTCGGGCCGATCCGTCACGAGCGCCCGGACGACCAGGCCCTTGGTCTTCTTGTTGAAGTGGTTCAGGGCGCGACGCCGGTCGCCGACGTCCGAGACGACCCGCACGTACGTCGACCCCTCACCGGCGGGCCCGAGGCCGACGTAGCCCTCGGACCGGAGGTCGACGACGGGCTCGTCGAGCTCGGTCAGCACCTGCGACACCGACGAGCGCCACACCTTCTTCAGGGTCGTGCCCGCGACCCTCGAATCGTGCGACAGCCGATAGGCCGGGATCTCGTCGGCTGCTCGGACCAAGCCGAACAGGGCGGAGTGCACGGCGACGTGTCGGTGCGCCCACCGCCACGAGTCGTCGTCGAGGCTCGACACGGCGAGTGAATCGTAGAGGACGCCGGTGTAGCGGGCCAGTGCCGGCATCGTCGGTGACGACGACACGATCCGGTTGCGCACGATCTCGTGAGCTTGCGTCGGCCCGAGCTTGAGCGCCCGGGCTGCGACCGCCTCGTCACGCGACAACTCGTCGAGCAGTGCCAAGGAGGCGCGGCGCGGCACCTCGAGGGCCTCGAACGAAAGACTCGTCACGTCGAGTCGTGAACCGACGCTGCCCCCGTCGAGCTTCGTCTCGGACGGGGGCAGCAGGAACAGCATGGATCTGGGCGGTGCGAACGGATCGTGGTCAGTTGAGCTGCGCGTTGCGCGCGACGACCGTCACGGTGTCGTTCTCGACGGAGAGGAATCCGTCGTCGGCGGTCGCCTCGACGGTGCTGCCGTCGGACAACCGGACCCTGACCTGGCCCGAGGCCAGGATCGCCAGGATCGGCTCGTGGCCGGGGAGGATTCCGATCTCACCCTCGGCGGTGCGAGCGACGATCGACGACGCCTCGCCCGACCACACCTCGTGGTCGGCCGAGACGACGCTGACAGTGAGAGCAGCCACGATCAGCCGTTCTCCTTCTGGATCTGAGCCCACTTCTCTTCGACGTCCGAGATGGAGCCGACGTTGAAGAACGCCTGCGTGGCGACGTGGTCGAACTCGCCGTCGGCGATGGCCGTGAACGACTCGATGGTGTCCTTCAGGGGGACGGTCGAGCCCTCGACGCCGGTGAACTTCTTCGCCATGTAGGTGTTCTGCGACAGGAACTGCTGGATGCGACGTGCGCGCGACACGGTGATCTTGTCCTCTTCGGACAGTTCGTCGACACCGAGGATGGCGATGATCTCTTGCAGTTCTTTGTTCTTCTGCAGGATCGCCTTCACCCGGATGGCGGTGTCGTAGTGCGCCTGGCCCAGGTAACGGGGGTCGAGGATGCGGCTCGTCGAGGTCAGCGGGTCGATCGCGGGGTAGAGACCCTGCGACGCGATCTCGCGAGACAGCTCGGTGGTCGCGTCGAGGTGCGCGAACGTCGTTGCAGGCGCCGGGTCGGTGTAGTCGTCGGCCGGCACGTAGATCGCCTGCAGGGACGTGATCGAGTGACCACGCGTCGAGGTGATGCGCTCCTGGAGGACGCCCATCTCGTCGGCGAGGTTCGGCTGGTAACCCACGGCCGAGGGCATGCGCCCGAGCAGCGTGGAGACCTCGGAACCGGCCTGCGTGAAGCGGAAGATGTTGTCGATGAAGAGCAACACGTCCTGCTTCTGCACGTCGCGGAAGTACTCGGCCATGGTGAGGGCCGAGAGCGCGACGCGAAGACGGGTTCCCGGCGGCTCGTCCATCTGGCCGAAGACCAAGGCGGTCTTGTCGAAGACTCCCGCCTCGTCCATCTCGGCGATGAGGTCATTGCCCTCACGGGTGCGCTCACCGACACCGGCGAACACCGACACACCACCGTGGTCCTGCGCGACGCGCTGGATCATCTCCTGGATGAGGACCGTCTTGCCGACGCCGGCTCCACCGAACAGACCGATCTTGCCACCCTGCACGTACGGCGTGAGCAGGTCGATGGACTTGATGCCGGTCTCGAACAGCTGGGTCTTGGACTCGAGCTGGTCGAACTTCGGGGGCTTGCGGTGGATCGGCCACCGCTCGGTGATCTCGACCGTCTCGTCGCCCTCGAGGTTGAGGATCTCACCCGTGACGCTGAAGACCTTGCCCTTGGTCACGTCACCGACGGGCACCGAGATGGGTGCGCCGGTGTCGATGACCTCTTGACCACGGACGATGCCGTCGGTGGGCTTGAGGGCGATGGCACGGACGAGGTCGTCACCGAGGTGCTGGGCGACCTCGAGCGTGATCTGCGTGGTCGTCTCACCGATGGTGATCTTGGTGGTCAGCGCGTTGTAGACGCCGGGGATGGCATCGTGCGGGAACTCGATGTCGACGACGGGGCCCGTGACCCGGGCGATGCGCCCGACGCCGGGAGCCGACTCGGTCGCGACCGGTGCGGTTGCGGTGTCAGTCATGGCTTCTCTCTCTTCGGATGATGATGCTGTGGTGCAGAGCTCTACTTGGCCGACCCGAGGGCGTCTGCGCCGCCCACGATCTCGGAGATCTGCTGCGTGATCTCTGCCTGACGCGCGTTGTTCGCGAGGCGAGTGAAGTCGCGGATTAGGGTGTCGGCGTTGTCGCTGGCAGCCTTCATGGCCTTCTGGCGGGCGGCGTGCTCGGAGGCGGCCGACTGCAGCATGGCGTTGAAGATCCGGCTCTCGATGTAGACGGGCAGCAACGCGTCGAGCACCTCGGTCGGATCGGGCTCGAAGTCGTACAGCGGAAGGACCTCGTCCTCGCCGGGCTCCTCGATGCCTTCGACGACCTCGAGCGGCAGCAGGCGGACGACCTCGGGAACCTGGCTGACCATGTTCACGAAGCGGTTGTAGACGATGTGGATCTCGTCCACGCCGCCCTCGGCCGCCTCGGTGAGGAACTTCGACACGACCGCGTCGCCGATCTCTTTCGCGGTGGCGAACTCGGGCTGGTCGGTGTTGCCCGTCCAGACCTGCTCGGCGTCGCGACGACGGAAGGCGAAGTACCCCTGGGCCTTGCGACCCACCAGGTAGTAGACGACCTCTTTGCCCTGACTGCGCAGCAGCTGTGCCAGCTGCTCGCTCTCTTTCAGCGTGTTCGAGCTGAACGCACCGTTCAGACCACGGTCGGACGTGAACACGACGATCGCGGCACGCTCGACCGTCTCGGGCTCGGTGGTCAGCACGTGGTCGACGTCCGAGAACGTCGCCACGGCCGACACCGCCCGGGTGATGGCCCGCGAGTACGGCCCGGAAGCCTTCATCCGGGCCTGCGCCTTCTGGATGCGCGAGGCCGAGATGAGCTCCATCGCGCGAGTGACCTTCTTGGTCGTCTGCGCAGAGCGGATCCTCTGCCGGTAGACCCGGAGTTGGGCTCCCATTACTCTCCTGTTGTCTCGTCAGTCGTGAACGTCGAACGGGCGCGTCAGCGCTTCGTCTTGACGATCTTCTCCTGGTTGACGTCGTCGGCGTCGGTGGCCGTGAACTCCTCGCGTCCGACCGAGGCGAGCGGCTTGCCCTCACCGGTCTGGAACTCCTGCTTGAACGAGTCGATGCCGCTCTCGAGGGCCGCGACGATCTCGTCGGTCAGGACGTTCTTCTCGCGCAGGTCGGACAGCACCGACGTGTTGCGACCCATGTAGTCGAGCAGCTCACGCTCGAAGCGCAGGATGTCGGGCACGGGGACCTCGTCGAGCTTGCCGTTGGTGCCGGCCCAGATCGAGACGACCTGGTCCTCGACGGGGTACGGCGAGTACTGCGGCTGCTTCAGCAGCTCGGTGAGGCGCGCACCGCGGGCCAGTTGACGACGGCTCGCCGCGTCGAGGTCGGACGCGAACATCGCGAAGGCCTCGAGCGAGCGGTACTGGGCCAGCTCGAGCTTGAGCGTGCCGGAGACCTTCTTGATCGACTTGACCTGGGCGTCACCACCGACGCGCGACACCGAGATGCCGACGTCGACCGCGGGACGCTGGTTGGCGTTGAACAGGTCGGACTGCAGGAAGATCTGACCGTCGGTGATCGAGATGACGTTCGTCGGGATGTACGCCGAGACGTCGTTGGCCTTGGTCTCGATGATGGGCAGACCCGTCATCGACCCGGCGCCGAGCTCGTCGGACAGCTTCGCGCAACGCTCGAGCAGACGCGAGTGCAGGTAGAACACGTCGCCCGGGTAGGCCTCGCGTCCCGGCGGACGACGCAGCAGCAGCGAGACGGCACGGTAGGCCTCGGCCTGCTTCGACAGGTCGTCGAAGATGATGAGGACGTGCTTGCCGCTGTACATCCAGTGCTGGCCGATGGCCGAGCCCGTGTAGGGAGCGAGGTACTTGAAGCCGGCGGGGTCGGACGCCGGAGCCGCGACGATCGTCGTGTACTCCATGGCGCCGGCCTCTTCGAGGGCACCCTTCACCGAGGCGATGGTGGAGCCCTTCTGACCGATGGCGACGTAGATGCAGCGGACCTGCTTGTTCGTGTCGCCGGACTCCCAGTTGGCCTTCTGGTTGATGATCGTGTCGATCGCGATGGCCGTCTTGCCGGTCTGGCGGTCACCGATGATGAGCTGACGCTGGCCACGGCCGACGGGGATCATGGCGTCGATGGCCTTGATGCCGGTCTGCATCGGCTCGTGGACCGATTTGCGCTGCATGACGCCGGGCGCCTGCAGCTCGAGGGCACGACGGCCCTCGGTCGCGATCTCGCCGAGGCCGTCGATCGGCGCACCGAGCGGGTCGACGACCCGACCGAGGTAGCCGTCGCCGACGGGGACCGAGAGGACCTCACCCGTGCGGGTGACCTCCATGCCTTCTTCGATGCCCGAGAACTCGCCGAGCACGATGGCGCCGATCTCGTCCTCGTCGAGGTTCTGGGCCAGGCCCTGCGTGCCGTCCGCGAAGCGGATGAGCTCGTTGGCCATGACGCCGGGGAGTCCCTCGACGTGGGCGATGCCGTCGGCCGCGTCCGTGACGTGGCCGACCTCGGTGGTCGAGGCCTTCGAGGGCTCGTACGACGAGACGAAGTCCTTCAGTGCGTCGCGAATCTCATCCGGGCTGATCTTGATGTCTGCCATTGTGATTCCTATTCGTAGCGAGGCTTCGGGAGGCCTCGAGTCTGTGTGTGAGAGCGTGACTAGCCGGCGAGTTGCAGGCGGAGCAGGCTGAGCTTGGTCGCGACGGTGCCGTCGATGACCTCGTCGCCGACCTGGACGCGGAGACCGCCGACGACGGCGGGGTCGATGACCTGGTTGATGCGCAGGCTACGCCCGAACTGCCTGGCCAAGCCGTGCTCCAGGCGCGTGACGTGGGCCTCGTCGAGGACGACGGCGCTCGTGACGGTGGCGACGAGCTGGTCGGACTGGTCGGCGACGATCACGGCCGCGTGCCGCAGCAGTTCTCCGATGCGACGGCCGCGGGGCTGTCGGACCAGGTGCATGACGATGGTGACCGTCTGCCGACTGGCCTTGCCGCCGAGCAGTCGTTCGACGAGCCCGGCCTTGGCGGCCGGGTCACCGAGCTTGGAACCGATGGCCAGTTCGAGCTGCGCGTCGGTGCGGACGGCCGCGTCGAAGGCGAAGAGCTCGTTCTCGATGCCGCTGTCGGCAGGGGCGGTCGAGGCGATCGCCCGGAAGGCGACCTCTTCGATGCCGGCGAGCAGGTCGTCGGACGACGACCAGCGGCTGCCGACGACCGACACGAGCAACGCTCGCGCCGGTTCGGAGAACGACCCGAAGAGCCGGTCGAGCAGCTGCTTCTTCGTCGCGACGTCGACGGCGGGGTCGGCGAGGTACGACTGCAGCTGGACGGAGCCGCCGACGACCCGGCCGGCGTCGAGCAGTTGCTCGCCCGTCGTCAGGTCGACGGACTCGCCGAGGTCGGTCAGGACCGCCCGCGCCGAGCCGAGTGCTTCTCGGGACATGGAACCCATCGTCAGTTGCCCGCCTTAGCGTTCTCGTTCGCCTCGAGGTCGGCCAGGAAGCGGTTGACGACGGCCGACGCCTTGGCGTCGTCGCTGAGCGATTCGCCGATGACGCCCGACGCGAGGTCGATGGCGAGCGACCCGACCTCGGACCGCAGCGACGCCACGGCGGCCTCGCGTTCGGCCTCGATCTGGGCGTGGGCGGACGCGGTGATGCGGTCGGCATCGGCCTGCGCCTGCTGCTTCAGCTCGGCGATGATCTCGTTGCCCTCGGCACGGGCGGCCTCACGGATGCGGGCGGCCTCGGCACGGGCGTCGGCCAGCTGCTTCTTGTATTCGTCGAGGGCCTTGGCCGCTTCGGCCTGGGCGGCCTCGGCGTGCTTGATGCCACCTTCGATGCGCTCGGCACGCTCGTCGAGGATCTTGCGGAACCTGGGGATCGCGAAGAGCCCGAAGAACGCAGCGATGACCACGAAGACGACCAAGGACCAGAGGATGTCGTAATCAGCGGGGAAGAAGATGGCGGCGCCTTCGGGCGCACCACCCTCGGCCGCGAGGATCGTCTCGATCATCGGTGTGTCGTCCTAACTGATCAGGAGAAGATGAAGCCGGCGGCGAGGCCGATGAAGCCCAGCAGCTCGGTGAACGCGATGCCGAGGAACATCGTGACCTGGAGGCGGCCGGCCAGCTCGGGTTGACGAGCCATGGCCTCGACGGTCTTGCCCGCGACGATGCCGATACCGATGCCGGGGCCGATCGCTGCGAGGCCGTAGCCCACGGTCGCGATGTTGCCGTTGATCTCAGCGAGGATCGTGGTGGTGTCCACTTGTGTTTCCTTCCGGTTGGGCGATGCTCGTCGGATGACGTGCGTCGTCTGTATTTAGTGTTCTGTCGCCGCGGCCTGTTGGATGTAGACCGAGGCGAGGAGCGTGAAGACGTAGGCCTGCAGCACGGCGACGGCCATCTCGACGATGGTCATCACGAAGCCACCGATGAGGGTGAGCGCACCAAAGGCCATGAAGCCCCCGCTCATGCTGAAGAAGAAGAAGTGCGTCGCCGCGAAGCAGAGCACCAGCAGGAGGTGGCCGACCATCATGTTCAACAGCAGTCGCAATGCCAGCGAGATGGGGCGCACGATGAAGATGTTGATGAACTCGATGGGCGTCAGCAGGATGTACATCACCAACGGCACACCGGGCGGGAAGAGCGCGTTGCGCAGGAACGTCGCCCCGCCGGCCTCTCGGAAGCCCGCGTAGATGAACATGACGTACGCGACGACCGCCAGCAGCAGCGGCATGGCGATGACCGAGGTGCCCGCGATGTTGAGGCCCGGGATGATGCCCGTGATGTTCATGGCGAAGATGCCGAAGAACATGGCCGCGAGGATCGGAAGGTACTTGCGGCCGAGCTTCTCGCCGAGGATCTCTTCGACGATCTGGATGCGGACGAAGTCGAGGCCCAGTTCGGCGATGCTCTGCCCTCGGGACGGGATGAGCCGCCCCTTGCGCAGGGCCAGCCAGAACAGCAGCAGCATGACGGCGATCGCGAAGAGGCGGACCAGCATGATGCGGTTCAGCTCGAAGGGAGTGCCCTCGAAGAAGATGGCGGGAGGGAAGAACTCGTCAAGAGTCGGGGCGTGGAATCCCCCGTCCCCGTGGCCGGCTTCGGCAGCGGAGAGCAGGTTCACAGCGTTCGCTATCAGCGCTATCTCCTGTGTCGGGGCGAGCACCCTGAAGTGTCGCGACGATTGGTGGGGTTTGTCATCCGTGCACGCTGGAGACGCGGCCGGGGAACGTCGTCAACCCTATCAAGGTAATGCTTGCTTCCACGAATCGGTCGAGCTATTTTCACCCTCTGCACGCATCGCCCGTCAGTCGGTCGGCGCGGGGGGCAAGGTCGCGTCGCTCACGTACGACAACCGGCCTCGGACGACCACGAGGGCGTCCACCGCGAGCGTGCCGATGATCGACACGACGAGCGCGAGGAAGAGCACGACGTCGTCGACGAAGGGCTGGTCGCGCAGCAGGACGAGCAGCACGATGAAGATGACCAGCTTGAGCAGCCACGCGCCCATCACGATGCCGAAGAAGGCCCCCAGGGTGAAGCGGATGGCGACGAGCATGCTCGCGGCCGTGATCGCGGCGAAGAGGATGGCGAGCCCCACGCCGACGAGGGCGCTCCAGAGGCCGTCGGTGCCGGCGAACAGGTAGCCGAGCCCCCCGCCGACCACGGCGATGACGAGGGCGAGCAGGCCCGTGTACTTGAGGATCTGCGTGAAGATCGAGCTGGCGTTCATGGGTGGTCCTTCGGGTTCGTCAGTTCGGGCACCACGGCCTGGGCCGCGGTGTCGGTGTCGTGCGGGTCGAGGGCGACCGCGGCGGCGTCGAGCGGGTCGAACCGGCCGGACGAGGTCGTCGACAGCTCACCGGTGGGGGTGGTCTGGACGGCGATCTCGACCTTCTTTCGACGGCTCAACGGCGAGAGGGTCGCGGCGGTGCAGGCGACGAGTCCGACCCCGAGGAAGACGGCGACGAGGTAGGTCGGGTCGACGAACAGGAACATGAGCCCGCCCACGGCGGCGACGAGCGTCCACGCGTAGAAGATCAGGACGGCCTGGAAGTGGGAGTGCCCCATGTCGAGCAGACGGTGGTGCAGGTGCTTGCGGTCGGCCGTGAAAGGCGACTTGCCGGCACTGAGCCGCCGCAGGACGGCCAGGCCGAAGTCGAGCAGCGGGACGATCAGGATCGCGAACGGCAGCACGATCGGGATGAACGCCGGCAGGAGCGCCGTCCGTGAGATGCCCGCCGGGTCGATCTGACCCGTCACCGAGATCGCGCTCGTGGCCATGACGAGGCCGGTCAGCAGGGCGCCGGCGTCGCCCATGAAGAGCTTCGCCGGGTGCCAGTTCAGGGGCAGGAACCCCAGGCACGCCCCGATCAGCACGGCGGACAACAGGGCTGCGAGGTTGAAGTACTCGGTCTGGCCGATGGTGATCGAGATGACGAAGCTGTAGACGAAGAACACGCCGTTGGCGATGATCGCGACCCCGGCGACGAGACCGTCCAGGCCGTCGATGAAGTTGACGGCGTTCATCACCAGGACGATGGTGAGCACCGTCAGCACGAGGGACATGTAGGGCGACCCGATGGCGAGGCTGCCCCCGATGGGCAGGGAGACGAGCTGCACGCCCTGCCAGGCCAACACCCCGGCGGCGATGATCTGCCCGGCCAGCTTGGTCATCCAGTCGAGGTCGTAGAGGTCGTCGATGACGCCGATCACGACGATGATCGTCGCGGCCCCGATGATGGCGAGGGGCGGCCCCGGGTCGGCGAAGACCAGGCGGAAGTAGTCGACCCCCGAGATCAGCGGGAAGACGAACCACGCCGCCAGCAGGGCGACGACGATGCCGGCCCACATCGCGATGCCGCCGAGGCGGGGCGTGGGGGTCTGGTGGACGTCGCGCTCACGGATCTTCGGGTAGAGACGGTACTTGAGGCCCACCCGCCAGACGACCACGGACAGCACGAAGCTGACCGCTGCCGAGATCGCCAGCGCGAGCAGGTAGTACCTCACGCGAGGGCGTCGGCCCCGACGACGCGGATGACGTCGGCGTCGGAGAGGACGCCGTGCCGCACGATGCGGAGGACGCCGTCGGCGCCCGCCGTCGCGTCGACGATGGTCGAACCCGTGTTGGCCCCGGCCCTGTGCTCGTACGAGGTGCCCGCGGCGCCGTCGTCGAGGTACACCGACACCGAGTCGCCGAGCATGCGTCGCGCGTCGCCTGCCGACTCGGCGGCCGGCCGACCGGTGAGGTTGGCGCTCGACACGGCGAGGGGCCCGGTCTCTTCGAGCAGCTCGAGGGCGATGCGGTGGCTCGGCACCCGGAGCGCGACGGTGCCCCGGGTCTCGCCGAGGTCCCAGCTGAGCGAGGCCTGCGCACGGAAGATCACCGTGAGGGGCCCGGGCCAGAACTCGTCGAGCAGCGGACGGACCACCTCGGGCACGCGGTCGGTGAGTGCGGCGAGGGTCTCTTGCCCCTTGATCAGCACCGGCGGCGGCGACTGACGGCCGCGCCCCTTGGCGTCGAGCAGTCGTTGGACGGCGGTCGGGTCGAACGCGTCCGCCGCGACGCCGTAGACGGTGTCGGTGGGCAGCACGACGAGCTCACCCCGCCCGATGGCACCGCGCGCCATGCGCATGCCGGCGAGCAGTTCGGAGTCGACGGAGCAGTCGTGAAAAGTGGCCATGACCTGACGATGATAGTGCGACGGACCGGGAGAACCGGTTCAGCGCACCGCCGTGGTGGCCCGGTCGCGACCGGTGAGGTCGGGGTGCGTGGCCGGGGACCGCCAGCCGTCGGCCGTCAGGAGGTCGCGGATCGCGCCTCCTTGGAGTTCGCCGTGCTCGATCACGAGGGCTCCCCCGGGCCGCAGCAGGCGCCGGGCCGTCAGGGACAGCGCCCGCACCAGGTCGAGGCCGTCATCGCCGCCGTAGAGGGCCAGAGCCGGATCGTGCAGGCGCACCTCGGGGTCGCGCGGGACCATGCCCGTGGGCACGTAGGGCGGGTTCGAGACCACGACCGACACGAGACCGTCGAGTTCGGGCAGCGCGTCGGCGAGGTCGCCCTCGACCAGTCGCAGGTTGTCGACCCCCACGGCCGCGATGTTGCGGCGTGTCCAGACGGCCGCCTCGGCGGAGAGCTCGACCGCGACGACCGACGCCGTCGGCACCTCGGACGCCATCGCCAACGCGAGGGCACCGCTGCCGGTGCCGAGATCGACCGCCAGGGGCGACGCCTCGGGCACGGCCCGGAGGGCGTCGATCGCCAGCTGGGCGACGCCCTCGGTCTCGGGCCGGGGCACGAAGACCCCCGGCCCGACGTGCAGCTCGAGGTGGCGGAAGGACGCCCGCCCCGTGATGTGCTGCAGGGGCTCGCGGGAGGCGCGGCGCGCGACCGCGGTGACCAGCGCCTCCTGCTCGTCGGCGGTGAGCGGAGCCGAGGTGACGGCCCGCGCGCGGACCACCCCTCGGCCGAGGCCCGTCACGTGGGCGAGGAGGAGCTCGGCGTCGACCTCGGGCGACGGCACGCCCGCACCCTCGAGGACGGTCGACGCCACCCGGAGGGCACCGTCGACCGTCGTCACGCCCTCGAAGGCCGAGGCGGCGGCGTCGCTCACGACGAGGTGTCGCCGATCTCGGCGAGACGAGCCTCTTCGTCGGCCTGGATGCACGACTCGACCACCGGGTCGAGTGCGCCGTCCATCACGGCGTCGAGGTTGTAGGCCTTGTAGCCGGTGCGGTGGTCGGCGATGCGGTTCTCGGGGAAGTTGTAGGTGCGGATGCGCTCCGACCGGTCCATGCCCCGGATCTGGCTCTTGCGGGCGTCCGACGCGATGGCCGCCTGCTCTTCTTGCCGACGGGCGAGGATGCGCGCCCGGAGGACGCGCATGCCGGCCTCGCGGTTCTGCAGCTGGCTCTTCTCGTTCTGCATGGCCACGACGATGCCCGTGGGCAGGTGGGTGATGCGGACGGCGGAGTCGGTCGTGTTGACCGACTGACCACCGGGGCCGCTCGACCGGTACACGTCGATCTTGAGGTCGTTCTGGTTGATGTCGACCTCTTCGGGCTCGTCGACCTCGGGGAACACGAGCACGCCCGTGGTCGAGGTGTGGATGCGACCCTGCGACTCGGTCGCCGGCACCCGCTGCACGCGGTGCACCCCGCCCTCGTACTTGAGGTGCGCCCAGACGCCCTGCGAGGGGTCGGACGCGTTCGACTTGAGCGCCACCTGCACGTTCTTGTAGCCGCCGAGGTCGGAGTCGTCGCTCGCGATCATCTCGGACTTCCAGCCCTTCGACTCGGCGTAGTGCAGGTACATGCGCAGCAGGTCCGCCGCGAAGAGGGCGCTCTCGGCACCGCCCTCGCCGCCCTTGATCTCCATGATGACGTCGCGCCCGTCGTCGGGGTCGCGCGGGATCAGGAGGCGCCTCAGGCGTTCCTGGGACTCGTCGAGCGCCTGCTCGAGGGCGGGCACCTCGTCGGCGAACGCCTCGTCCTCCTTCGCGAGCTCGCGGGCTGCCTCGAGGTCTTCGCCCGCCTGCTGCCACGCCGAGTGCGCAGCCACGATTCGGCTGAGCTCGGCGTAGCGGCGGTTGATCTTCTTGGCGCGCGCGGCGTCGGCGTGGACGGCGGGGTCGCTGAGCTGCGTCTGCAGGTCGTCGTGCTCGGACAGCAGCACGGCCACCGACTCGAACACGCTCAGTGCTCCTTGTGGCCCGAGTCGTGTCCGTTCGAGGCGGGGACCGACTTCTGGACCTGGACGAGGAACTCGACGTTCGACTGCGTCTCGCGCAGGTTGCGCAGGACGATCTCGAGTGCCTGCTGCTGGTCGAGCCCGGCGAGGGCACGGCGCAGGCGCCAGGTGATCTTGACCTCGTCGGGGCTGAGCAGCATCTCTTCGCGACGCGTGCCCGAGGCGTTGACGTCGACGGCGGGGAAGATGCGCTTGTCGGCCAGGTGGCGCGACAGGCGGAGCTCCATGTTGCCGGTGCCCTTGAACTCCTCGAAGATCACCTCGTCCATCTTCGAACCGGTCTCGACGAGGGCGGTCGCGAGGATGGTCAACGAGCCACCGTTCTCGATGTTGCGCGCGGCCCCGAAGAAGCGCTTCGGCGGGTACAGCGCCGACGAGTCGACGCCGCCGGAGAGGACGCGACCCGACGCGGGGGCGGCCAGGTTGTAGGCCCGACCGAGGCGCGTGATCGAGTCGAGGAGCACGACGACGTCGTGGCCCAGTTCGACCAGGCGCTTCGCCCGCTCGATGGCGAGCTCGGCGACGGTCGTGTGGTCTTCGGCGGGGCGGTCGAAGGTCGAGGCGATGACCTCGCCCTTGACGGTGCGCTGCATGTCGGTGACCTCTTCGGGCCGCTCGTCGACGAGCACGACCATGAGGTGCACCTCGGGGTTGTTCACCGCGATGGCGTTCGCGATGGACTGCAGCACGAGGGTCTTGCCGGCCTTGGGCGGCGAGACGATGAGACCACGCTGGCCCTTGCCGATCGGCGACACGAGGTCGATGATGCGGGTCGAGAGCTTCTGCGGCTCGGTCTCGAGACGGAGGCGCTCCTGCGGGTAGAGCGGGGTCAGCTTGCTGAACTCCACGCGCTTCGCGGCCTCGTCGACGGGCTGGCCGTTGATCGAGTCGATCTTGACGATGGCGTTGTACTTCTGGCGCCCCTGGCCCTGGTCGCCCTCGCGCGGCTGGCGGATGGCACCGACGACGGCGTCACCCTTGCGCAGGTGGTACTTCTTGACCTGGCCGAGCGAGACGTAGACGTCGCTCGCCCCGGGCAGGTAGCCCGTGGTGCGGACGAAGGCGTAGTTCTCGAGGACGTCGAGGATGCCGGCGACGGGGATGAGCACGTCGTCCTCGCCGATCTCGGGCTCGAGGTCGTCGTTCTGGGCCCCACGGCCACGCTTGCGGTCGCGCTGACGACCACGACCCTGACGGCCGCCCTCGTCGACCTGGGCGCCGGACTGCGGGCCCGTGCCGGACTGCTCGCCGCGGGCGGCGTCGTTCTTCTCACCGGCGGCACGCTGGGCCTGCTGCTCGGCCTTCTGGTCGGCGCGCTGCTGACCGTTCTGCTGGCCGCCGTTCTGCTGGCCGCCGTTCTGCTGGCCGCCGTTCTGCTGCGGGGCGTTCTGCGAGGCGTCGGCCCTCTGGCCGCCGTTCTGCTGGCCGTTCTGCTCGGCCTGGCCCTGCTGCGAGCCGCCCTTGCCGCGGTTGCGGTTGCGGCTGCGACGGCCGCCACCCTGCTGGCCACCGTTCTGCTGGTCGGCGCCCTGCTGGTCGCCCTGACCCTGGTCGCCGCGGCCCTGCTGGTCGGCGGCGCCGTCGTCGCCGGACGCCGAGGCGTCGGCCTCGGTCGTGGCGGCCTCGGTCGTGGCGGGCTGGGCGGCGGCGCCCTCGGTCGTCGTCTCGGTGGAGGCGGTCGCGTCGGCGGCCGGGGCGTCGGCGGACGAGCCGGGCTGGGCGGCGTCGGCGGCGACCGACGCGTCGGAGGCGCGGCGCGAGCCCCGACGGCGCGACGGACGCTCAGCCGGAGCGTCCTGCTCGGTGGCGGGCTGCTCGGTGGACTGCACCGGTGCGGCCGGTGCGTCGACGACGACGGCCTCGGTGGCGGGCACCTCGACGAGGGGTGCGACGCCCGTCTCGCCGGCGTTCACGTGGTCGCCGGCACCGCGGGACTCGGGAGCCCCCGCGGCGGACGTGGCACGACGCGAGCCGCGACGGGCCCGGGTCGGCGCCTCGGCGGGCTCGGTCACCTCGGTCGCGGGGGCCTCGGTGCCCTCGGCGACGGTGGTCTCGACGGACGCCGGCACGCCGGCGTCGACGACACCGTCGAGCGTCGGCTGGGGGGCGACCTCGGCGGCGGCCCCCTCGCCCTGCTTCGCCGCGATGGCGGCGACGAGGTCGCCCTTGCGCAGCTTCGAGATGCCGCTGATGCCGAGCGACGAGGCGAGGGCCTGCAGCTGGGGCAGGCGCATGGCGGTGAGTTCGGGCGTGGACGGCGCAGCGGCGCCGTTCTGGACGTCAGTCACGAGTGATGGGTTCCTTTCGCTCCCCCGCGTTGATCGGCGGGGCAGAGCTGGTCACACCTCGCGGCCTCGGGCCTGCACTGTGCGGGTTCGCCCCGAGGGGCTGCCCTGTGCGGGCTCTGCACGGGATGAGCAGGAGGCCGGGGAGGTGCGGTGCGCGCCGACCAGATCGGCAGACGAACACTGCTAGATGTGCACTACGGGATGTGCGACCCGGGGACTCGAAGACTTGTGACCCCACGCGGTTGCCCCCACGAGTGACGGTGGAGACGTTGCTAGATGCCCAGGAAATCTGAGTTTTCTACCGGGTGCGGCACCACTGTAGCACCTTTGAGATCGACGGCCAGCATCAACGGACCCCACGCCGACACGGCGTGTTCGCGGACCAGGTCGGCGGCGAAGAGGCGCTGGGCGGGGTCGCTGCCGAGCACGAGCAGCGAGGGCCCGGCACCCGAGACCACGGCCGCGAGGCCGGCGTCGCGCAGCATGCGGATCAGTGCGTCGGTCTCGGGCATCGCGCTGGCCCGGTAGCTCTGGTGCAGCCGGTCCTCGGTGGCCGCGAGCAGCAGTTCGGGGCTCTGCACCAGCGCCGCGACGAGCAGGGCCGAGCGCGACACGTTGAAGGTGGCGTCCTCGTGCGGCACCGAGGCCGGTTGCAGGCTCCGTGCCAGCTTGGTCGAGAGCGTCGACTCGGGCACGAACACGACGGGCGAGACGCCTCGATGGACGAGCAACCGCTTGTGCGACGGGCCGTGCGAGTTCATCCACGCGATCGTGAGGCCTCCGAACAGCGCGGGGGCGACGTTGTCGGGGTGGCCTTCCATGTCGGTCGCGAGGGCCAGCAACGCGTTCGAGTCGAGCTCGACCGTCCCCTCGAGCAGGCCCTTCGCGGCCATGATGCCCGACACGATGGCCGCGGCGGACGAGCCCAGCCCCCGACCGTGCGGGATCGCGTTGCGAGCACGGAGGTGCAGCCCCGGCAGCGGGACGTCGACCGAGGAGAAGGCGGTGGCGACCGCCTGCACGACGAGGTTCGACGCGTCCGTCGGCACCTGGCCGGCCCCGACGCCGGACACGTCGACCCGGACGCCGGGCTCACGCGTCGCGGTGACCTCGAGCTCGTCGTACAGCGAGAGGGCGAGGCCGAGGGTGTCGAAGCCGGGGCCGAGGTTGGCCGAGGTCGCGGGGACCTTGACCAGGACGGACCGCCCGACGACCTCGGAGGTCACGAAGAGGCCGGGACGAGACCGAGCACCTCGGCCACCCGGGCGGTGTCGCTCGCGACGACGGTCGGCTGCACGTCGCTGCCGTCGGCACGACGCAGGGCCCACTGCGGGTCTTTCAGGCCGTGGCCCGTGACCGTCAGCACGACCGTGGCGCCGGCGGGGATCACGCCGGCGTCGGCGCGCTCGAGCAGCCCGGCCACGCTGATGGCCGACGCGGGCTCGACGAAGACGCCGACCTCGGCCGAGAGGATCCTCTGGGCCGCGAGGATGGCCTCGTCGGTGATCGCCCCGAACCAGCCGTCCGTCAGGTCGCGCGCCTCGAGGGCGAGCTGCCACGAGGCCGGGTTGCCGATGCGGATGGCACTGGCGATCGTCTCGGGGGCCTTGACGACCTCGCCGGCGACGATCGGTGCCGAACCCGCGGCCTGGAAGCCGAACATGCGCGGCAGCTTCGTGGCCCGACCGATCTCGAGGTCTTCGCGGTAACCCCGCGTGTAGGCGGTGTAGTTGCCGGCGTTGCCGACGGGGATGAAGTGGAAGTCCGGGGCGTCGCCGAGCACGTCGACGACCTCGAACGCACCGGTCTTCTGGCCCTCGATGCGGTCGTTGTTCACCGAGTTGACGAGGTGCACCGGGTAGTTGGCCGCGAGGTCGCGCGCGATGTCGAGGCAGTCGTCGAAGTTGCCCTGGATCTGCAGCAGCTGCCCGTCGTGGGCCACGGCCTGGCTCAGCTTGCCCATCGCGATCTTGCCCTCGGGCACGAGCACGGCGGCCGTGATGCCGGCGTGGGCCGCGTAGGCGGCGGCCGAGGCCGACGTGTTGCCCGTCGACGCACAGATGACGGCCTTGGCGCCGTGCTCGACGGCCTTCGAGATGGCCATCGTCATGCCGCGGTCCTTGAACGAACCCGTCGGGTTCATGCCCTCGTACTTGACGTACACCTTGGCACCCGTGCGGTTCGAGAGCGCCGGGGCCGGGATCAGCGGCGTGCCGCCCTCGCCGAGCGTGACGATCGGGGTGGCGTCGGTGACGTCGAGACGGTCGGCGTATTCGCGCAGGACACCCTGCCACTGGTGGGCCATCAGGCTCCTTCGACTCTCAGCACGCTCGTGACGGAGTTCACGACCGTGGCGTTCTTCAGGGCGGTCACCGTCGCGGCGAGGTCGGACTCGCGCGCCCGGTGGGTGCCGATGATCAGCGTAGCGGTGGCCGCGCCGTCGCCCGCGACCGTGACGCCCGGCGTCGCGCCGGAGGTCTGCTCGACGTTGTGGACGCTCACGCCGTGCTCGCTGAGCACCCCGGCGACCTCGGCGAGCACGCCCGGCTGGTCGGCGACGTCGAGGGTGATCTGGTAGCGGGTCGACACGCGTCCGATCGGGAACACCGGCAGGTTGGCGTGGGTGGACTCGGCGACGCCGGGCCCGCCGATGACGTGGCGGCGGGCGGCCGAGACGAGGTCGCCCAACACGGCCGACGCGGTCTCGACTCCCCCGGCGCCGGCGCCGTAGAACATCAGGTCGCCGGCCGACTCGGCCTCGACGAAGACGGCGTTCTTCGCGCCGTGCACGGCTGCCAGCGGGTGGCTCAGGGGCACGAGCGCGGGGTAGACGCGGGCGCTGACGCCCTCGACCCCGTCGTCGTCGACGAGGCGCTCGCAGATCGCGAGGATCTTGACGACGTAGCCCGCCTTGCGAGCCGCGACGACCTGGTCGTGCGTGACGGACGTGATGCCCTCGCGGTGCACCGCGGACAGCGGAACGGCCGTGTGGAACGCGAGGCTCGCGAGGATCGCGGCCTTCTGCGCGGCGTCGTACCCCTCGATGTCGGCGGTGGGGTCGGCTTCGGCGTACCCGAGGGCGGTGGCCGTCGCCAGGGCGTCCTCGAGGCTCGAGCCGTCGGTGTCCATGCGGTCGAGGATGAAGTTCGTCGTGCCGTTGACGATGCCCATGATGCGCTGGACGCGGTCGCCGGCGAGGCTGTCGCGCAGCGGCCGGATGATCGGGATCGCCCCGGCGACGGCCGCCTCGTAGTAGACCTGCGCGCCGACCTGCTCGGCGGCGTCGAAGAGCTCGGTGCCGTGGCTCGCGAGCAGGGCCTTGTTGCCGGTGATGACGTCGGCCCCCGAGTTCAGCGCCTGCAGCACGTAGCTGCGGGCCGGTTCGAGCCCGCCGATCAGCTCGACGACGATGTCGGCGCCGACGATGAGCGACTCGACGTCGGTCGTGAAGAGCTCTCGGGGCAGGTCGACGTCTCGGGGTGCGTCGACGTCGCGGACGCCGATGCCCACGAGCTCGAGCCCGGCACCGGCGCGACCGGCGAAGTCGGCACCCTGCTCGAGCAGCAACCGTGCCACCTGTGACCCCACCGAGCCGGCGCCCAGCAGGGCGACCCTCACGTTGCGGTATTCGATCATGTCAGTCCGTTTCTCGGGTGCGTCGTCGTCGGGGTGCGGGTTGCCACGAGGGCAGGAGGCGCGGGTCGCTCAGTCGAGGCCGGCGTCGCGGGCCAGCAGGTCGGCCTCGCTCTCGCCCCGCACGATCACGCGGGCCCGGCCGTCACGGACCGCCACGACGGGCGGGCGTCCGACGTGGTTGTAGTTGCTGGCCAGGCTGTGGCAGTAGGCACCGGTGGCGGGCACGGCGAGCAGGTCGCCGGGGGCGACGTCGCCGGGCAGGTAGTCGGCGAGGACGACGAGGTCGCCGCTCTCGCAGTGCTTGCCGGCCACGCGGACGAGTGCCGGCGAGGCCGAGGAGGCGCGGTTGGCGATGCGCACGGAGTAGTCCGCCGAGTAGAGGGCCGTGCGGGCGTTGTCGCTCATGCCCCCGTCGACGCTGACGTAGCGCCGCACGGCGCTGCCCGCGTCGGAGGAGACCGTCACGTCCTTGATCGTGCCGACCTCGTAGAGCGTCGTCCCGGCGGGGCCGACGACGACGCGCCCGGGCTCGACCGCGAGCAGCGGGACGTCGATCTCGAGGCGGGTGCACTCGGCCTGGACGATGTCGGCCAGGGCGACGGCGAGCTCGTCGAGCGGGCGGGAGTCGTCGGCGCTCGTGTAGGCGATGCCGAAGCCGCCGCCGAGGTTGAGCTCGGGCACCGGTCCGGTGGCGAGCAGTTCGGCGTGCACGGCGAGCAGGCGCCGGGCGGCCTCGGCGAAGCCGTCGGAGCCGAAGATCTGCGAGCCGATGTGCGAGTGCAGGCCGACGAACTCGAGTGCGTCGTGCGCACGGATCGACCTGACGATGTCGGCGGTCTCGGTCAGCGGGACGCCGAACTTCTGGTCCTCGCGCGCGGTGGCGAGGTACTCGTGGGTCGAGGCGTGCACGCCCGAGTTGACGCGCAGGCGGACGCATTGCACGCGTCCGTGCCGTTCGGCGGCGGCGGCCACGCGGTCGGCCTCGGCTGCGTTGTCGAGCACGATGGTGCCGATGCCCGCCTCGACGGTGCGGTCGATCTCGGCCAGCGACTTGTTGTTGCCGTGGAACCCCATGCGGGCCGGGTCGACGCCCGCGGCCCGGGCGACGGCGAACTCGCCCCCGGTGCAGATGTCGACGGCCATGCCGGCTTCGGCCACCCAGCGGGCCACCTCGGCCGACAAGAAGGCCTTCGCCGCGTAGTAGACCGTCGCCGTCGTGCCGATGCGGGCCGCCTCACGCTCGAACGAGCGGACCGCCTCGACGGCACGAGTGCGGGCGTCGGCCTCGTCGACGACGTAGAGCGGGGTGCCGAACGACGCGACGAGTTCGGAGGCCGGGACGCCGCCCAGCACGAGCTCGCCCTCGGGCGAACGGCGGGCCGTGGCCGACCACACGACCGGATCGAGGGCGTTGGCGTCGGCCGGCTCGACGAGCCAAGCGGGTGCCAGGGGGTTCGGGGACACACGGACCTCGGGTGATCGGGGGACGGGGAACGACATCAGAGCCTACCGAGAGTCGACGACCGTGACGGCCACGACCACGACCAGGACCACGACCAGGGCCGCGGCCGGGGCGGGGTGGCTCCGGCGCGGTCCGGGCTCAGGAGCAGGACCCCTTGCTGCCGATGCCGCTCGACGAGATCGGCAGGCCAGGCGAGGCGACGTCGAGCGTCGCGGCGGACGACGTGACGGCGACGCCCGTGAGCGTGGTGCCCCGTGGCAGGTACTGCGCGGCGCAGACGTCGAACGCGTACCCGCCGATGAACGGAGCGAGGTCGATCGAGAGCGAGGTGTCGCGCAGGGAGGCGGAGACCGGCGTCAGGGAGATGACCCGCCCCTCCTGGGTGATCGCGGGGGTCGCGACGACGTCCACCGGGACGACGGTGCCGATGACCGGGATGGTGAAGTCGCGGGCGTACGTGACCTGGCCGTCGCCGAACGAGATCGCGCCACCGCTCTCTTGCACGGCCGCGAGCCCGTTGACGGTCGCGGCGTCGGCCGTGACCGTGCCCGTGATCGCCCCGGTGGTGCCGGACAGGTCGGTCGGCACGTCCTGCACGTCGAAGTCGAACGAGAGGCCGCCCGACGAACCGGCCGACGAGACGGTGGCCTGGTCGATGCTGCCCTGGACGAGTTGCCAGAGCATCGAGACGCCGCCGATCTGCACGTCGACGGGGCCTGCCGCGTCGCCGAGCTGCTGCGAGATCTGCTTCTCGGCCTGGTCCTCGGCGACCGTCCGGACCACGAGGTCGGCGACGACGGCGAGCACGCCCAGGATCACCACGATGCCGAGCAGCACGAAGACGAAGATGCCGAAGCCGCGCCCCCGGCGGCGGGCGACGGGCTTGGCCTCGAAGAAGTCGGAGTCGATGTCGCTCATCGGGCCATCTTGTCAGCCCGCGCCGGACGACCACGCGCGCCGCGCCTCCTGCGGTCGAGACCGAGGAGGCGCGGCGCAGGAGGTCACATGCGGTCGGGTGCCGAGACGCCCAACAGGCCGAGCCCGTTGCGGATGACCTGGCCGGCCGCGTCGTTCAGCCAGAGGCGCGTGCGGTGCAGGTCGGTGACCTCGTCGTCGCCGAGCGGCGTGACGCGGCAGGTGTCGTACCAGCGGTGGTAGGTGCCGGCGAGCTCTTCGACGTACCGGGCGACGCGGTGCGGCTCGCGCAGCTCGGCGGCCTGGACGACCACGCGGGGCAGCTCGGACAGCGCACCGAGCAGCGCGCTCTCGGTCTCGTGCGTCAGCAGCGACGCGTCGAAGGCGTCGCGGGTGACCCCCGCGGCCTCGGCGTTGCGGGCGACGGCGCGGGTGCGGGCGTGGGCGTACTGCACGTAGAAGACGGGGTTGTCGTTGCTGCGCTTGGTGAGCAGGTCGAGGTCGATGTCGATCGAGCTGTTGACCGGGCTGCGGACGAGCGAGTACCGACCGGCGTCGACGCCGACCGCGTCGACGAGGTCCTCCATCGTGACGACGGTGCCCGCGCGCTTGGACATGCGCATCGGTTCGCCGTCGCGCAACAGGTTGACCATCTGGCCGATGAGGATCTCGAGGTTGACGCCGGGCTCGTCGCCGAACGCCGCGCACATCGCCATCATTCGACCGACGTAGCCGTGGTGGTCGGCGCCGAGCATGATCAGGTTGCGCTCGAAGCCCCGCTCGCGCTTGTCGAGGTAGTACGCCAGGTCGCCGGCGATGTAGGCCGCCTCGCCGTCGCTCTTGACGATGACGCGGTCTCGGTCGTCACCGAACTCGGTCGTGCGCAGCCAGGTGGCGCCCTCGGCCTCGTAGACGTGACCCAGCTCGCGGAGGCGGGCGACGGCGCGCTCGACGGCCTTCGACTCGTGCAACGAGTTCTCGTGGAAGTAGACGTCGAAGTCGACGCCGAAGTCGTGCAACGACGCCTTGATGTCGGCGAACATGAAGTCGACGCCGACCGACCGGAACGTCTCTTGCGCCTCGTCACGGGGCAAGGCGCGCACGTCGCCGTCGACGGTCGCCTCGACGCGCGCGGCGATCTCGGCGATGTACTGCCCGCCGTAGCCGTCGTCGGGGGTGGGCTCGCCGAGTGCACTGGCGAGCAGGCTGCGGGCGAAGCGGTCGATCTGCCCGCCGTGGTCGTTGAAGTAGTACTCGCGGGTGACGAGCGCACCCTGGGCCTGGAACACCCGGGCCAGGCTGTCGCCGACGGCCGCCCAGCGGACGCCGCCGAGGTGGATCGGGCCGGTCGGGTTCGCCGAGACGAACTCGAGGTCGATGGTGACGCCGCGGTAGTAGTCGCCGCGGCCGTAGGCCTCGCCCTGTTCGACGATCGAGCGGGCCAGCAGGCCGGCCGCCGCCGCGTCGACGCGGATGTTGATGAAGCCGGGGCCGGCCACGTCGACGTCGGCGACGCCGTCGACCTCGGCCAGCTCGGCCGCGATCTCGGTGGCGAGCTCGCGCGGGTTGGTGCCGACGCGCTTGGCGAACTTCATGGCGACGTTCGAGGCCCAGTCGCCGTGGTCGCGGTTCTTCGGCCGCTCGAGCGCGACGTCGCCGTCGGTCACCGCCACGTCGACGGTGCCTCGGCGCTCGAGGACGCCCTGGACGACGGCGAGCAGGGACGTGGAGAGTTCGGCGGGAGTCACGAGGGACGATCTTACCGGCAGCGCCGAGGCCCCCGACGAGCCGGGCGTCGGCGATGATGGAGGGATGCGTCACGCCCCGACCCGCCCCTCCGTCGTCCTGCGCGCCCTCGTCGCGACGGGCGCCCTCGCCCTGTCCCTGAGCGCGTGCACGGGCCCGTCGCCGACCGGGCCGGACGCCTCGACGACCCCGAGCGCGGCGTCGTCGACCACCCCCGAGGCGACAGCGACCTCGGCACCGACCCCCGACCTCGTGAGCACGCCCTTCACGGTCGACTGCGACGACCTGCTCGACGCCGGCAGCCTCTCGCAGTACTACTCCGCCCTCGCCCCCGTCCCCGCCGAGGACGTCGGCGGCGACGAGAGCCGTGACGGTGGGGCCCTCGAGATCGTGGCCGAGGCCGACGGCACGACCTGCACCTGGCAGGACGCCGACGGGGCGACGATCACGGTCGGGGTCGCCCACTTCGACGACGTGAGCCTGAACGACCTGGCCAACGACCTCGTCGCGACGAGCAACTCGGTGCCCACCTTCGGCGTCGAGGGGTACTTCGACACCCCGGGCGGCGTCGGCACGGCCGAGGCGTTCTCGTCGCCCGCGTTCGTCGTGGCCCGGTCGACGACCTTCCTCGAGCCGGGTGACGCCGAGCCGGTCGTGTCGGCCGTGGTCTCCGCCCTGCGGACGATCGACTGACGGCTGCGGCCGGGGGCGGCCTGGTGTGACGACGCCCGGGAGGCGCGCTCGGGTGAGGGGCGTGGCCTAGGCGACCAGCGCCTCCTCGTCGGTCCGGGAGGCGGCGGTCGTGAGTCGTCCGGCCTCGACGGCGCGGGCCAGCTGTGACAGCAGGGCCTCGAGCTGACCGACCGGCGCGCCTCGGTCTTCCGGGTGCCACTGGACGCCGACGACGGGCGCGGAGACGTGCTCGACGGCCTCGACCGTGCCGTCGTCGGCGCGACCGACGACCCGCAGGCCCCTGCCCGGTCGACCCACGGCCTGGTGGTGGGCGCTCTGGACGACGGGCTCGGCACCGAGGGCGTGGGCGAGGCGGCTGGCGGGGTCGAGCCGGACGGCGTGCGGGTGCATGAGCTGTTCGACCGGCGCCCCGGGGGTGCGGTGCAGGCCCTCGTGGTCGTCGAGGTGCTGCACGAGGTCGCCGCCCAGGGCGACGTTGATCACCTGGTGACCGCGGCAGACGCCGAGCAACGGGGTGCGGCGGGCGACGGCCCGGCGCACGAGGGCCAGCTGCGCCTCGTCGGCCACCGGGTCGTGACGGCCTTCGCCCGGGTAGCCGGGGGCACCGCCGTAGAACCGTGGCGTGACGTCCTCGCCGCCGAGCACGACGATCGCGTCGGCGCCGTCGGTCGCCCGCAGCAGCTGGGCGGTGCCGAGGTCGCCCGCCGCCAGGCGGACCGCCTGCCAGCCGGCGGCCTCGGCCGTGGCCTTGACCCGCGCGTTCATGTCGTCGACGTACGCGTGGTACTCGGCGGCGTGCGGCCGGTGCCGGGTCACCTCGACCACGGCGAGGCGCATCGAGGCGGCGGCGGGGTCGCTCGGGCGGATCGTCGGGGCGGGCTGCGAGGTCATGCCTCCATGCTGCCGCCGCGACCGGCCGGCGGCCAGGTGCGTGTCGTCGCGTTACGCCCGCCAGGAGCCGCGACGTCAGCGCCGCTCGGACGTCAGCGTCGATCAGACGCCAGCGCCGGTCGGACGTCAGCGCCGCTCGGACGTCAGGGCCACAAGGAGGCGCGGGTCCAGCCGTCGCCGTCGCGGTCGTACCGCAGGCGCACCTGGTCGCGCCCCGTGGTGGCCTGCCAGAACTCGATCGAGGTCGGGTCCACCCGCCAGGCCGTCCAGTCGTCGGGGACGAGATCGGGGTCGGCCTCGATCGCGGCCTTCGCCTCGGCGAGTCGCGACCGGGTGGCGGCCTCGTCGGTGATCGGGCTGCTCTGCGGCTGCGTCATCGCGACGGCACGCGAGTCGGGGTGGCGGGCGGTGAAGTCCTTCTCGCTGACCTCGCGCGGTCCGGCCGACGCCCGACCGAGCACGCGGACCTGACGGCCCTGCTCGCGCCAGTAGAGGGTCAGCGCCACCCTCGGGTTCTCGGTGATCTGCCGACCCTTCGGGCTGATCGACGACGTCGCGAACCAGAGGGCCCCGTCGTCGACGTCCTTGAGCAACAGCGTGCGGGCCGTTACGTCGCCGTCCGACGAGGAGGTCGAGATCACCATGGCGTGCGGTTGCGCGACGTCCTGCTCGACGGCCTCGACGAGCCAGGCGACGAACTGGTCCACGGCGTCGTCCGCCACGGCGTCGACGTCGAAGGTGGGCAGCTCGGGGTGGAAGACCTTGGCCGAGCGCAGACGCTCACGCAACGTCGGGCCACCGGGGTCGGTGCGGTCGGAACGGGTGCCGGTCTCGGCTCGGTCGGTGCTGTTGTCGTCGGTCACCCGTCCACGATGCACCCCGTCGCCCCGGGGCGTCCCAGACGTCGCCGATTCGCTGCTAGCCTTGACGACGTTCCCGGGCCCCCATAGCTCAGGGGATAGAGCACTGCCCTCCGGAGGCAGGGGCGAAGGTTCGAATCCTTCTGGGGGCACCACAAGCCATCCGGCCGAGTCTCCGGCCCGTCGCGGCCTCGCCCCGTTGATCGGCTCTCCCTCCGCTCCGTGTCGTCATGCGGCTTTCGTTGCGGCGGCACCGGCGGCGGCGAGCACCCGGTCGTCACGCCGGGTCTCGTAGGCCGTCACGACCGTCAGGAAGACGAACACGAACACCGGCGCACCGACGGCGAGCAGCAGGGTGCCGGCGGCCGTACCGAGGGTGGCGATCATCAGGAGCATCCCGGCGACGGGAAGCAAGGCCGCTCGGTTCGCACGCCGTTTGAGCGTGATGAAGGCCCGGACGAGGTCGGCCCGCTCGGGCTCGATCGGATCGCGGCCCATCACCTGTCGGTTGAGCGACCGCCGCTCCACCGGGCCGAGATCAGCCGTCGGGGTGCCCGTGGTGCTCCAGACGTTCAGGGGCAGGAGCGTCCTCGACGAGCGGGCCCGGAGCCACCCGACGAGCGCCACGACCACCGAGGAGACACCGAGGACGAGCGTGACAGCGGCGGGTCCACCGTCGTCACCACTCGCGACCCCGATCGCGAGGGCCGAGGCCAGGACGGTGGTGGCGACCATGGCCGCCTGCGAGGACGGACCCCGGAAACGCTGCCCGTGCTCGGTGACGTCGCGGACGCGGCGGGCGACGTCGGCCCAGTCGGCTCGTGCAGGAGCGGGTGCCCGGTCGCCGTGCGGCAGCTCGTCGGTCATGGTGCCGACGGTAGCGGCCCGAGCGGACTCGCGTCCGAGGTCAGTCGGCCTGCTGGCGGCGGGCGCGGTCGGCGTCGTCGCGCTCGAGCTCGCGGCGCAGGACGCGTTCGGGCACGGCGACGTGCTCGGCGGCCTCGCGCATGCTCGCTCCCCCGGCGCGCAACTGGCGGGCCGCGTCGAGGCGGCGTCTCGAGACCGGGGGCTTCGGGGTCTGCGCCACCCGCGCCTCCTGGCGTCTGCGGGTCTCGGCGCGGTGCGGCTCGCCACCGACCTGCTCGTCGAACCGTGCCAGGGCCGCCGTCACGCGGAAGAAGAAACGCCCGTAGGCGTTGAGCTCGTCGATCTGCTCGTCGATCGACCGGAAGGCCACCCCGAGGGCGTCGAGGGTCGCCATCACCCCGACCAGCTCGGCGACCGAGCGACCGATGCGGTCCACGGCCGTCACGACGAAGACGTCGCCCTCGCGCAGGCTGCCGATCGCCTTCGCGAACTCGGGCCGCGACTGCTTCGTGCCGGTGGCGTGGTCCACGAAGACCCGGTCGCACCCCCGGGCCCGGAGGCGCTCCGCCTGCGCCTCGGACGACGGGTCGTCGCGCGAGACGCGTGCGTACCCGACGACGGTCACGGTGGGCCTCCAGGCGAGGGCGGACAGAGAGGTGAGGCCCCGCCGACGGCGAGGCCTCGCGTGGATGCCCGGGGGCACCCGTCAACGGACGGCGGTCCTCAACTGTAGGTGAGCGCGATGACGGCGACGTCGAGCGTGCGGTACGAACCTTCGCGTCGGACGGCCGTGCGCACGCGACCCCGAAGGACCTCGAACGACCCGTCGCTCTCGTGCACGAACCCGATCACCCCGGCGGTCGGCGTCGACACGCGGTGGAACCCGTCGCCCAGCGGGACGACCTCGGCTCGGGACGTACGTTCCAAGACAGCACCCATGATGTCTCCTCACTTCTTGCTTCGTTCTCCGGCCCGTCAGGTGGGCCGTGATCGTAGCGTACCCCGCAGGTGGGGTACAAGGTCCTGCCGGGCCATCAGCCTGGCCCCCTCGTTCGCACCGCGGACAGGCGGGCGGTCGACGACCTCGGGTCAGACGGCAGGAGCCTCGGGCAGGGCCCCGCGACGTCGACGCCGGCCCGCCGCGACCGTCACACCGACGCTGGCGACCGTGACGCAGGCGAGGGCGACGACCTCGCGCGGGCCGAGGGCCTCGCGGAGCACGACGAGGCCGGCGAGCGCCGCGACGGCCGGGCCGAGGCTCGAGAGCACGCCGAACACCCGGGTCGGCAGTCGACGCAGCGCCACCGACTCGAGTGCGTACGGGATCGCCGACGTCAGGGCCGCCACCACCAGGAAGATCAGCAGGAGGCGCGGGTCGGCTCGTACGGCGACCGTCGCGTCGTGCGCACCGAACGGCACGACGACGAGGGCGGCGACGAGCATGGCCGTCGCGAGGGCGCCCATCGGGTCGCGTCCTCGGCCGAGGGCGGCGTTGGCGAGGATGTAGCAGGCCCAGAACGCCCCGGCGCCGAGGGCGAGCAGCACTCCGACGAACGGGATCGCCCCGGACGAGTCGGAGCCGAGCAGGACGACGCCGGCGAGGGCGAGCAGGGCCCAGGCCGCGTCCCACCAGCGCCGGGTCTGGACGAGGGCGACGACGAGCGGGCCGAGGAACTCCAGGGTGACCGCGACCCCCAGGGGGACGACGTCGATGGCGAGGTAGATGAGGGAGTTCATGCCCGCCAGGGCGAGACCGAGCACGACCACGCCGAGCCACGTGCGGCGCGGCCAGCGCCACGGGCGGGGCCGGAAGACCGCGAGCAGCAGGGCGGCACCGAACGCGAGGCGCAGGGCGGCCGCGCCGGTCGGCCCGAGGGCCTCGAAGTGCGTCTTGGCGAGGGCGGCCCCGAACTGCACCGACACGATCGCCGCGACGGCGAGCAGGGGGGCGGGCACGCGGCCGAGGGGGCTGGGGTTCACGGGGCTCCGGGTTCGTCACGAGGTGTGCGGCGGCACAGTACGATCGTGGCATGAGCGACGCCTTCTCCGTCATCGCGCCGGTGGTGGAGCTCTTCGGCTGGTTCGGCTTCATCGTCGGCAGTCCCTTCCTCGTCGCGGGCTGGGTGCTGCGTCGTCGCGCCACCCGCCTCGAGAGCACCGTGGGCGTGGTCATCCCCCCGCCCGAGTGGGCCAGGGCGGCCACGGCCCGCTGGATGGACGTCGACGGCCAGCTGCACGAGACGCAGTTCGGCGACGTCCCGGTGACGACCCCGCTCGAGACCGAGCTCACCGTGCACTACGACCCGGACCGCCCGCACCGGGCCCGCGTCCACCCGCCCCACGACGACGGCCGAGCGCCCCGCACGGTGGGGGTCGTGCTCTACGCGGTCGGGGCGGTCTGCGCCGTCGCGTCGGTGGGCCTGCTGTTCGTCTCCTGACCGACGACTACGACATCCCGGCCGCCCGGGCGCTCCGGGCGCTCCGACGGGGGCCGTCGATAGACTCCCCCGCAACGAGCGAGGGGAGCGTCGTGACCGCGAACGCAACGACCGGCCGACGTCCGACGCGCCGAACGGTGACCGCTGGGGCCGTGGTGCTGCTGGCCCTGGTCGGTGCGCTGGCCTTCGGGGTCGCCCCGGCCCAGGCGGTCGAACCGGTCGACTTCTCGGGCGCCTACGTGGTCGACCAGGCCGACGTGCTCTCGAGTGCGGACGAGAGCCAGGTCGCCGACGCGCTCGACTCGCTATCGACCGACACGGGGGTCAACCTCTTCGTCGTGTACGTCGACTCGTTCTCCTCCCCCTCCGACCGCACCGCCTGGGGCGACGCGACGGCCTCCCTGAACCAGTTCGGTCCGAATGACGTGCTGCTCTCGGTGGCGGTCGACGACCGCCTCTACGACCTCTCGACCGACACCTCGGTGGTCTCGGAGTCAGACCGTCAGGCACTCGAGACCGACGTGGTCGTCCCCCAGCTGCGTGACGGCGACTGGGCCGGGGCCGCGGTCGCCCTCGCGGACGGCATCCGCAGCGACGATGCCGGACCCGACCTGAGCTGGGTGCTCTGGGCGCTGGTCGTGCTGGTCCTCGTGGTCGCGGTGGTCGTGATCGTGTTCGCGGTCCGCCGCGCCCGACGCCGCCGTCGCGAGTTCGACGCACAGAAGGCCGACCAGGCCGAACTCGACCAGCGCGCGGCCCGGGTGCTGGTCGCCCTGGACGACGAGCTGACGGCCGGCGCCCACGAGGTCGGCTTCGCCGCCGCGCAGTTCGGCGACGAGGCCGCCCGACCCTTCGCCGAGGCGCTCGACGCGGCGCGGGTGCACGCCCGCGAGGCGTTCGAGCTGCAACAGAGGCTCGACGACTCGGTGCCCGACTCCCCCGAACAGCGCCGCGAGTGGACCACGCGCATCATCGACCTGTGCGAGGCGGCCGACGCCTCCCTCGCCGAGCAGTCCGCCGCCTTCGACGAGCTCCGCGAGGCCGAGACCCGGGCACCACGCGACCTCGAGTCCCTGCCGGGTGAGATCGAGACACGACGGGCCCGACTGGTGAAGGCTCGCACCACCATCGACGAGCTCACGTCGCTCTACTCGGCCCGGGCCGTCGCGTCGATCGACCAGAACGACGACCAGGCCGACCGTCTGCTCGAGTTCGCCGACGAACGTCGCGGCACGGCCGCGATGGCCCTGTCGACGTCGTCCCCCTCCGAAGCCGTCGTGGCGATCCGCGAGGCGCGCCAGGCGTTGGCCCAGGTCGACCAACTGCTCGCGGCGGTCGACGGGGCCGGCGAGTCGTTGCGGACGGCGGGCAGCACCATCTCGGCCATGACCGACGACCTGCGACGCGACATCGCCACGGCCGAGGGCCTGCCCGACGGGTCGGCACCGCGGGGCGTCGACGTCGCGGGCTCCGTGTCCGCCGCGCGCGCCTCCGTGGCCCTGGCCGAGACGACCACCGACGACCCGCTCGCCGTCGTCGCCTCGCTGGGCGCCGCCAACGAGCGCATCGACCAGGTGCTGGCCGAGGTGCTCGAAGAGGCCGAGAAGCGACGGCGGGCGCAGGCGGCCCTCGACCAGGCCCTGCTGACCGCCCGCAGCCAGATCAGCGCCACCCGCGACTTCATCGAGACGCGTCGCGGAGGCATCGGGCCACAGCCCCGCACGAGGCTGTCCGAGGCCGAACGCCACCTGGCGACGGCCGTCTCGCTCGCGACCTCCGACCGCGACGCCGCCCTGTTCGAGGCCCACCAGGCCGTCCAGCTGTCGCAGGCGGCCGCGGCCGGTGCCGAGGCCGAGGTGTCGTCGTACCAGCAGGCGAGCCCCTTCGGCGGGGCGTCCCGCGGGTCGGCCGGGGCGAACCTGGGCGGCGTCGTCACCGGCATGCTGCTCGGCGGACTCTTCAGCGGAGGCGGCGGGGGCTTCGGAGGCGGGGGTGGCGGCTTCGGCGGAGGCGGCGGCGGCTTCGGCGGAGGCGGCGGTGGCGGCGGCGGTGGCCGCAGCTCCGGCGGAGGCCGGTTCTGAGCCGGTCCGCCCCGGCGCCCACGACCCGCGACACGACGAGCACCATCCATCGGCACCATCTCTCGAAAGGACGCACCATGGCAAAGCAGTCGATCTTCGGACGCATCGCGCAGCTCACCCGCGCGAACATCAACAGCCTGCTCGACCAGGCGGAGGACCCCAGCAAGATGCTGGACCAGATGGTCCGCGACTACACCAACAGCATCGCCGAGGCCGAGGAGGCCGTCGCGACCACGATCGGCAACCTGCGACTGCTCGAGCAGGACCACGCAGAAGACGTGGCCGCCGCCGCCGACTGGGAGCGCAAGGCCCTCGCCGCCAGCAACAAGGCCGACGAACTGCGCTCGTCGGGCAACGCGGTCGACGCCGACAAGTTCGACGCCCTCGCCCGGGTGGCGCTCGGCAAGCAGTTGACCAGCGAGAAGGAGGCGAAGACCGCCGAGCCCCAGATCGCCTCGCAGACCGAGGTCGTCGAGAAGCTCAAGACCGGGCTCTCCGGCATGCGGTCCAAGCTCGACCAGCTCGCGGCCAAGCGCGACGAACTGAACGCCCGCTCGAAGACCGTCGAGGCGCAGACCAAGGTCGCGGACGCCGTGCAGAGCATCGACATCCTCGACCCCACCAGTGAGATCAGCCGCTTCGAGGACAAGGTCCGTCGCGAGGAGGCCAAGATGCTCGGCCGACAAGAACTGGCCGCGTCGAGCCTCGACGCGCAGTTCGAGAGCCTCGACGACCTCGGCGAGCAGACCGAGGTCGACGCCCGCCTCGCCGCCCTCAAGCTCGGCGCGCTCGACAAGTGAGCCAGCCGCTGCCCCGCTCGCCCGCCCCGGTGGTGCCGCCGCCGACGCGGGCGAGCCGGGCGGCGCCCCGCCTGATGGGCGTCGACGTCGCCCGAGGGCTGGCGGTCATCGGCATGTTCGCCGCCCACCTGTGGCCACGCGAGCTGCTCGACGAGCGGATCTTCGACGGGCGGTCGGCCATCCTGTTCGCCACCCTCGCCGGGGTCTCGCTCGGACTGGTGTCGGGTGGCTCCCGGCCGACGCCCTCCGGCCGGCGGGGCAGGGTCGTCGGAGGCATCGCCATCCGGGCAGCCCTGCTGATCGTGCTGGGCCTAACCCTGCAGGCCTGGAACCCCTACCTGCTCGTCATCCTGCCGTATTACGGCGTGATGTTCGTCCTGGCCCTGGCACTGCTCTTCGCACCCCGGGCGGTGCTGCTCGGCGTCGCCGCCCTGCTCGCCGTCATGGCCCCGTGGCTGGCCTCGGCCGTCCCCGTCGACGCCTACGGCGACACCGCGTTGTCCGGTGCGGGCGGCCTCGCGACCCAGGCCCTGCTCGTCGGCGCGTACCCCGCCCTCGTCTGGACGCCCTTCGTGCTCGTCGGCCTCGCCGCGGCGCGTTCCGACCTGACCCGCACCCGCACCCAGGTCACGTTGCTCGTCGCCGGGACGGTGGCCGCGATCGTGGGGTACTCGGCGCGCTTCGTGCCCGGCGCCTCCTCGATCTCGTGGTTCGACCCCGCCGACCACGAGGGCATGCCGGCCGAGATCGTCGGTTCGGGCGGCGTCGCCGCCGCCGTGCTGGGGCTGCTGCTGCTCGTCACGGCGTCCCGCGGTGCGACGTCGACGGACCGCGAGCCCCCAGGAGGCGCGGCCGGGGTCGTCCGCACCGTGTTGCGACCGCTCGCCGCCACGGGCGCGCAGCCGCTCACGGTCTACACGGCACACGTGCTGATCACCTCGCCGCTCTTCACGGTGTACCGGCTGTCGGACCCCGACGCCGCGTACGGGCTGCCCCTCGGCCACCTGGTCGCCGCCGTCGTCGTGACGCTCGCCTACGCGACGCTCTGGCAACGGTTCGTCGGCCGCGGCCCCCTCGAGCGGGCGGTCGGCGCACTGAGTCGCCCCTGGGCCTGGAGCGCGGGCACCCGCCCGTGACAGACTGACGCCCGTGAGGTTCGTCGTGGTTCCACAGTGGCAGGGTTCACCGTCGTCGAGGGCCATGCGGCTCGCCGAGGGGGCGTACGCGATCCTCGGCGACCTGCCGTCGACCGCGACGACCATGGTCGAGGTGCCGGTCGGGGCGGGTGACTCGCTCGGCACCCGGGTGCACCGGCTCTCGTCGGTGCTGACCATCGCCGAGTCCGTCGGTCGGGAGCTGCGCACCGACGACTCCCCCGCGATCGTCGTCGGCGGCGACTGCGGCGTCGAGTTCGCCGCCGTCCGGCACGCGGTCACCCCCCGCACCGCCGTCGTCTGGTTCGACGCCCACCCCGACCTGCACAGCCCGCGCAGCAGCGAGAGCGGCGCGTTCAGCGGCATGGTGCTCCGGGCACTCATCGGCGACGCCACCGAAGACCTCCCGACCATCGGGCCGGGCCCGACGCCCGAGCCGCTCGACCCGGCACGGGTGGTGCTCGCCGGTGCCCGCAGCTACGACGACTCCGAGGACAGCTACATCGAGAGCCGACACGTCCGCACGGTGTCGTCCCTCGACTTCGACCCCGCCGAGGTGATCACCGCCGTCGAGGAATCGGGGGCGACCGAGGTCTACCTGCACGTGGACCTCGACGTCCTCGACCCGGGCGTGATCGAGGGGTTGCTCGACCCGCAACCGTTCGGCCTCGAGCCCGGCGTCCTGATCGAGACCATCACAGCGCTCAAGCAACGCTTCACGCTCGTCGGCGCCGGCCTCTGCTCGTTCGCCCCCGTCGACGCGGCCGCCGCCTCGGACGACATGGGCACCATCCTGCGCATCCTCGGGGCGCTCGCCCGAGAGACGCCCGCACCGTGACCGCGGTGGCCCCCGGCACGGACCGTCCCCGCGTCACCGTCGAACGCGACGGCCACGTCCTGCTGATCGGACTCGACCGTCCCGAGAAGCGCAACGCGGCCGACCTGCGCATGCTGCGAGAGCTGGCCCTGGCCTACGGCGAGCTCGACCGCGACCCCGACCTGCGGGTCGGCCTGCTCTTCGCGCACGGCGACCACTTCACGGCCGGCCTCGACCTCGGCGACGTCGTGCCCGCCGTGACCGACGCAGGCCTCGACGTCGTGCCCGATGGCGGGCTCGACCCGTGGCAGGTCCACGGGCGTCAGGTGTCCAAGCCCGTCGTCATGGCGGTGCAGGGCACGTGCCTGACCCTGGGCGTCGAACTCGCCCTGGCGAGCGACGTCGTCGTCGCCGACCGGAGCGCCCGCTTCGGCCAGATCGAGGTCAGTCGCGCCATCCTGCCCTTCGGCGGGGCGACGATCCGGCTGCCACGACGGGTCGGCTGGGGCGACGCCATGCGCTACCTGCTGACCGGTGACCAGGTCGACGCCGAGGAGGCGCGGCGCATCGGACTCGTGCAAGACCTGGTCGACGTCGGGGCGGCCCACGAGCACGCCCTCGTGCTCGCCCGGAGGATCGCCGCCCAGGCGCCCCTGGCGGTTCAGGCGACCCTCGCCAACGCCCGTCTGGCCGTCCGCGAGGGCGACGCCGCGGCCGAGGCGGCACTGCAGCCCGAACTCGTCCGGCTGCTCGCGACCCACGACGCCCGGATCGGGTTCGAGGCCTTCGCGTCGCGGACCGCCGCCGAGTTCACGGGACGCTGACCGAGCCTCCTCGGGGGGACGCGAGAAGGCGAGGCACGGACGGGCGGAGACACGAAAGAGCCCGCCCACCCCGAGGGGTGGACGGGCTCGAGAACGAGGCGGGTCGGCTTACTTGAAGACGTCCTTGACGTCTTCGCCGGCCTTCTTGGCGGAGGCACCGGCCTGGTCCTTCTGACCTTCGGCCTTCAGCTGGTCGTCGCCCTTGCGGTCGCCAACAGCTTCTTTCGCCTTGCCGGCGATGTCCTGAGCGGCGTTCTTGATCTTGTCGTCGAGTCCCATGTGTGCCTCCTCGTAGATTGACGCGCCCCACCGAAGGATTCGCAGTGATGCGCTGTTGCAGGGCACGCTACCAACGAGCGTCCGGTCGCGCTCAAGGCGTTCAGGAAAGACCCAGTCAGGACTCACGAAACGGATATGTCCCCCGGACGGACCCGCCTGAGAACGCGCACCCCGAGGCGACTAGCGTCAGGGCATGACGACTTATGACCTCATCGTGATCGGAGCCGGCGCGGTCGGCGAGAACGTGGCCGACTACGCCACCCGCAACGGCCTCAAGGTGGGCCTCGTCGAAGCCGAGCTCGTGGGCGGCGAGTGCTCGTACTGGGCCTGCATGCCGTCGAAGGCCCTGCTGCGCTCGAGTGCCGTCGTCCGGGCGGCCAAGTCGCTCGACGGCGCCAAGCAGGCCGTGACGGGCGACGTCGACGTCGCCGCCGTGCTGCGTCGCCGCGACTCGTTCACCAGCAACTGGGACGACTCGGGCCAGGCCGACTGGGTCGAGGGCGCCGGCATCGACCTGATCCGCGGGCACGCGACCATCACGGGCGAGAAAGAGGTGACGGTGAACGGGGAGGTGCACCAGGCCACCTACGCCGTCGCCGCGGTGACGGGGTCGTCGGCACTGCTGCCCGACATCCCCGGCCTCGCCGAGTCGAAGCCGTGGACCAGCCGTGAGGCCACCAGCGTCAAGACGATGCCGCAGAGCGTCGTCATCGTCGGCGGCGGCGTCGTCGCGGCCGAGATGGCCACGGCGTACCAGCAGCTCGGCTCGACCGTCACCCTGATCGCCCGCAGCGGCCTGCTCGGCGGGCAGGAGCCCTTCGCCGGCGAACTCGTCGCCGACTCGCTGCGCGGACTCGGCGTCGACGTCCGCCTCGGCGTCTCGCCCTCGAACGTGCTGCGCACCGAGCACGACACCGTCGAGGTCACCCTCGACGACGACTCGACGGTGATCGCGGACGAGATCATCGTCGCGACCGGCCGCGTGCCCCGCACGACCGACCTCGGGCTCGAGAACGTCGGACTCACGCCGGGCGAATGGCTCGACGTCGACGACACCATGCTCGTCAAGGGCACGGACTGGCTCTACGGCGTCGGCGACGTCAACCACCGGGCGCTGCTGACCCACCAGGGCAAGTACCAGGCCCGCGCCGCCGGCGAGGTCATCGCCGCCCGCGCCTTCGGCAAGCCCGTCCAGGCCGAGCCGTGGGGCGCGCACGTCGCGACGGCCGACGACGCCGCCGTGCCGCAGGTCACCTTCACCGACCCCGAGGTGGCGAGCGTGGGCCTCACCGCCGACGCCGCCGGCAAGCGCGGCATCGACGTGAAGGTCGTCGACTACGACCTCGCGGCCGTCGCCGGCTCGGCGATCCACTCGGACGAGTACAAGGGTCAGGCCCGCCTCGTCGTCGACGAGTCCCGCAGGGTGATCGTCGGTGCCACCTTCGTCGGCCCCGACGTGAGCGACCTGCTGCACGCCGCGACGATCGCGGTCGTCGGCGAGGTGCCGATCGACCGGCTGTGGCACGCCGTCCCTTCGTACCCCACGGTCAGCGAGGTCTGGCTGCGCCTGCTGGACGCGTACGGCCGTCCGTGATCAACCCGCTGGTCGACTCGCCGATCTCGCGGCTCGGCTGTGCCTGGGCCACGGTCGTCGGCCTCGCGGTCGGCGTTCCGCTCAGCGTCGGTCGCGTCCGCGTGGTCGGCGATCTGATCGTCTGCCGGGGACTGCCCCGGTGGGCGTTCAAGCGAGGCGGAACGTGCGTCGGCCGGGTCTACCTCACCCGCGACAACGACGGACCCCGGGTGCTCGAGCACGAGGCCGTGCACGTCCGTCAGTGGCAGAAGTACGGCATGCTGATGCCCGTACTGTACTTCTTGGCCGGCAGCGACCCGCTGTCGAACAGGTTCGAGATCGAGGCCGGCCTCGAGAAGGGCGGATATCGATGACCCGCACCGTGATCATCACCGGGGCGAGCAGCGGCATCGGCCGCGAGGCCGCCCGCGAGCTCGCGAAGGGCGGCGCCGACGTCGCCGTCGTCGGGCGGAACCCCGAACGCACGCAGGCCGTGGCGGACGAGGTGGGCGGCACGGCCTTCCTGGCCGACTACGACCGCCTCGACGACGTCCGGTCGTTGGCCGACCGACTGCTCGACCGCTACCCGCGGATCGACGCCCTGGCGAACAACGCCGGCGGCCTCGTGAGCGAGCGCGGTGTGACGGCCGACGGATTCGAGCGCACCCTGCAGTCGAACCACCTGGCGCCCTTCCTGCTGACCCGGCTGCTGTTGCCGCGCCTGGTCGAGAGCGGCGGCCGCGTGGTGTCGACGGCGAGCACCGCGAACCTGATGGGTCACGTCCGGCTCGACGACCTCAACTGGTCGAAGCGGCGCTGGGCCGGCGGGTGGCGCCAGTACGGCACGACGAAGATCGAGACCGTGCTGTTCGTCCGCGAACTGGCGAAGCGCACCGGGCTCGAGGCGTTCTCGTTCCACCCGGGCATCGTCGTCACCGGCTTCGGTTCGGACTCCCGTGCGATGCGCGTCGCCAACGTGCTGACCAACGGCAACTACGGCATCTCGGCCTCGGCCGGCGCCGTGCCGCTGATCCAGCTTGCAGGCCCGACGACCATCGCGGTCGAGAGCGGCACCTACTTCGACCAGCTGAAGCCCCACGGTCGGCTGCACCGTCAGGCGACCGATCCGCTGCTCGCCGAAGCCCTCTGGGACCGCACCTCCGAGCTCGTGGGCCTGCCCGCCGAGATCTGAGGCGCGACGGGACGACCGGACGAAGGAGGCGCGATCGACGTGGTCACGCCTCCTTCGTCGTCGACGCCCCGGCGTCAGGACTCGGACTTGCCGATCCGCCAGTACCCCATGAAGGCGACCTGGCGGCGGTCGATGCCGACCTCGCTGACCAGGAAGCGCCTTAGGGTCTTGATCGCCCCCGCCTCGCCCGCGAACCAGGCGTAGAGGTCGGAGCTGACGGCCGCGCCGTGCGGGTCGTCGCCGTGCGGGACGTCCCAGAGGACGTCGTGGTCGACGTCCACCTCGCTCACCTCGACGCCGTGGTGCCAGGCGGTCACGAAGCGCGCCGTCCAGCGACGGACCGCGACGACGAGGGCCTCGCCGTGACCCGAGGACGCCTCGCGACGCGGCAGCCAGTGGACGTCGACCCCGGGAGGCGCGACCAGGTCGAGCTCGTCGGCCGCGGTCGGGATCTCGATGAAGACGCAGCCCCGGGCGTCGGCCGGCAAGGCTTCGACGATCGAGCAGATCGCCGGCGCGGCCGTCTCGTCGCCCGCCAGCAGGAGGGTGCGCGCGTCGCCCGGCGACCACTCGACGCCGCTGCCCGTGACGCCGCTCGTGGCGTCGGGGCCGACGAGCATCAGCTCGTCGCCGACCCGGGCGCGTCCGGCCCAGGCCGAGGCGGGGCCGGTGTCGCCGTGGCAGACGAAGTCGACGTCGACCTCACGCGCCGCCGGACGCGCGGCCCGGGCGGTGTACGTGCGGAACGCGTTCTGCTGCTCGGCCGGCAGGGCACGCCACGAGGCGTACCAGTCGTCGGTCGGAAAGGTGTCGTACCCGGTGGCCTCGAGGGGCAGGACGACCTTGATGCGCTGGTCGAGCCCGTCGACGCCGAAGTCGCCGAGGTCGTCACCCGTGAAGGTGATGCGGACGAACGACGGGGCCAGGCGACGGACCGCCGCGACGCGCACGCGGTAGGGACGGTGGGCCGGCTTCGCCGGGCGCTCGACGATCGTGGCGGTCGCGCTGGTCATCAGGTGTTCGCCGGTCAGACGGCGGCGGGGGCGCCGACGTGGAAGACCTCGTGCAGGTCGTGCCGCAGGTCGTAGGCGAAGGCGGGAGGGCCGCCGATCCAGACCACGTGCTCACCGGTGGCCACCGACTCGGGCTCGACGTACATCTCGCCGAGCCAGGCCCGGACGGCTCGGTCGAGCGCCTGGCCGGGGGCGCACGCCGCGCCGGTGCCGGGCGCGCCCGAGCGGCGGTCACGGGCGAGCCAGGTGACCGTGACCCGACCGGGCGAGGCGAGGGGCTCGACGTCGTCGGCGCTGTCGACCTCGACGAACACCTGGCCCCGGGCGCAGATCGGCAGGACCGAGAGCATCTCTCGCAGCACGGGGATCGACGAGGCGTCTGCGGCGAAGAGGACGCGGAGGGCGTCGTGCGGCAGGGGCGGGTTCTGGTCTACGAGGAGCATGTCCCCTTCAATATAGGTAAGGCTTGCCTCATCCGCCACACGGGTCTCTCGATTGACAGCGACCTCGCTGCCGTGATGGTAAGTTCTGTCGGGTCCGGCGTCCGTCAGCGACGCCCGGAACGAGGGGCCGTGCCGTGTCCGACAGCAACACGGTGGCGGATCGCGTGGACCGGTTCAGCAGCGACCGGTGCTCCCCCGCCGAACGACCGAGGGGCTCTCCCGTGCCTCCGGTCCCCCGTCGCCGTGGACGAACCGCCACGGCCGTCCCCGGAAGGCCCCACCAGGTGCGCACCCTCCCCCTCTCCGCCGCCGTCGCCGCGCTGTTGCTCCTCGCGACCGGCTGCTCGTCCGCCTCGTCCCCCGACGGGTCGGGCACCCCCGACGCCGACGCCACCGTCACGGTCGGCCTCGTGCTCGAGCCGAGCGACCTCGACATCCGCAGCACGGCGGGCATCGCGCTCGACCAGGTGCTGATCGACAACGTCTACCAGGGCCTCGTCGGCCGCACGCAGGACAACGAGATCCGCGACGTGCTCGCCGAGAGCCACACGATCAGCGACGACGGCCTCACCTACACCTTCACGCTGCACGACGGCGTGACCTTCCACGACGGGGCCGCCCTGACGGCCGACGACGTCGTCTGGTCGCTGTCGCAGGTGAAGGACGACGCCTCCCTGGCGAACCACGCCGACCTCGCCGCCGTCTCGACCATCACGGCGCCCGCCGCCGACACCGTCGTGCTCACGCTCTCGCGACCCGATTCGTCGCTGCTGTTCAACCTGACGGGTCGGGCCGGTCTCGTGCTGCAGCAGTCGGCGACGAACGACCTCTCGACCACGGCCAACGGCACCGGCCCGTTCGAGCTGACCAGCTGGCGCCAGGGCGACAACCTGCAGCTCGGTCGCTTCGCCGACTACTGGGGCAGCCCGGCGAAGGTCGCCGGCGTGACCTTCCGGTACGTGACCGACCCGTCCGCCGCGATCAACGCCTCGATCTCGGGCGACGTCGACGTGCAGACCGCGGTCGACGCGACCCTGTCGAGCCAGCTCGACGGCGTCGACGGCATCACGGTCGAGAAGGGCAAGACGACCGACAAGTACACCCTCGCCTTCAACAACGCCGTCGCACCGTTCACCGACGCGAAGGTCCGCAAGGCCCTGCGGCTCGCGATCGACAACGACGCGCTGATCGCCGCCGTCGGCGGCTCGGCCGTCGACCAGGGCGGTCCGATCCCCGAGCTCGACCCCGGCTACCGCGACCTCACGAGCGTCGACGCCTACGACCCCGACGAGGCGAAGGCCCTGCTCGCCGAGGCCGGCCACGACGGCGACCTGTCGCTGACCCTCGAGTACCCCAACGTCTACCCGACCGCGATCGGTGACGTGCTGACGACGCAGCTCAAGGCCGTCGGCGTCACGTTGTCGGTGCAGCAGGTCGACTTCAGCACCTGGCTCGACGACGTGTACTCGAACGGGGACTTCGAGCTCAGCATGGTGAACCACGCCGAGACCCACGACTTCTCGAACTGGGCGAACCCGGACTACTACTGGAACTACGACAGTGCTCCCGTGCAGCAGCTCTACGCCGAGTCGATCGCCGCGACCGACCCCACGGTGGCCGACGAGAAGCTCGCCGAGGCCGCGAAGATCGTGTCGGAGGACGCTCCCGCCGAGTGGCTCTACACGGCGACGACGCTGACGGCGATCCACGACGGCGTCACCGGGTTCCCGACGAGTTCGACCACGACGCGCCTCGACCTGGCTGACCTGGCCAAGGCGGAGTGACCCGCTTCGTCGCCGGCCGCCTGCTCCTCTTCGTCGGGGGGCTGGCCGTCGCGAGCGTGCTGATCTTCGCGACGCTGCGGTTGCTGCCGGGCGACGTCGCCCAGGCGATCGCCGGCACGACGGGCTCGCCCGAGCAGGTCGCGGCCCTGCGTCAGCAGCTCGGCCTCGACCGTCCGGTGGTCGTGCAGTACCTCGACTGGGCGGGGGGCCTCCTGCGCCTCGACCTCGGCGAGTCGCTCGTGACCGGCACCCCCGTCGTCGACGAGGTGCTCGACAAGCTCGCCGTCACCCTGCCGCTCGCCGGGCTCTCGCTCGTCTTCGGGTTGCTGATCGGCATCCCGCTCGGGGTGACCAGCGCACTCCGCCGGGGCCGCGCCTCCGGGGTGGTGCTCGGCACGGGGGCCCAGCTGCTCGCGGCCGTCCCCGTCGTGTGGGCGGGCATGCTGCTGATCGGCGTCTTCGCCGTGACGCTGCGGCTGCTGCCCACGCAGGGCTTCCCGGCCGACGGCTGGGCCGAGCCCGGGCGGGCCCTGCGCTCGCTCGTCCTGCCGGCGCTGACCATCGGCATCGTCGAGGGGGCCGTGCTGCTGCGCTTCACGCGCTCGGCCGCGCTCGGCGCCCTCGACCAGGACTACGTGCGGACCGCCGCCGCCAACGGCATGACCCGCTCGCGCGCCCTCGTGCGGCACGGGCTGCCGAACGTCGTGCTCAGCGTGGTGTCGATCCTCGGCCTGCAGGTCGCCGGCCTGATCGTCTCGGCCGTCATCGTCGAGCAACTCTTCACCCTGCCGGGCCTCGGCCGCATGCTCGTCACCGACGTCGGCCGCCGCGACCTGACGAAGGTGCAGGGTGAGCTGATGACGCTGACCACCCTCGTGCTGGCCATCGGCCTGGTGATCGACGTGGTGCACCGCCGGCTCGACCCGCGCCTCCGGGAGGGCGAGCGATGAGGCGCGGCGCGTTCGTCCGCGACCTGCTGCGTCGACCGCAGGGCGCCTTCGGCCTGGGGTGGCTCACCCTGGTGGTCGTGTCGGCCGTGGTCAGCCGGTTCTGGACTCCTCTCGACCCGTTCGACACCGACCCGTACTCGGCCTGGCTGACGCCGTCGCCCGGGCACCCGTTCGGCACCGACTCGGTGGGACGCGACATCTTCAGCTACGTGTTCGCCGCCACCGGCACGACCGTCGTCGTCGCCGTCGCCTCGGGGGTCGTCGCGACGGTCGTCGGCGTCGGCCTCGCCGCCCTCGGCTCGTTGACGGCGCGGTGGGTGCGGGAGTCCGTCGCCGTGCTGATCGACGTTCTCGTGGCGTTCCCGACCCTGTTGATCGCCATGGCCCTCGCCGCCGCGTTCGGCGGTTCGCTCACCGTCGTGGTCGTCGCGGTCGGCATCGGATACGGGGTGTCGATCGCCCGGGTCAGCCGGTCCGAGATCCGGCAGGTGGCGCGGACCGACTACGTCCTCGCGGCCCGGGCCAACGGCCTCGGCACCGGGGCCGTGCTGCGGCGACACCTGCTGCCGAACGTCGCCCCGGTGTTCGTCGTCCAGCTGTCGCTGTCGATGGCGACGAGCGTGCTCGCCGAGGCGGGCCTGTCGTTCCTCGGCTACGGCGCCCCGGCCGACACCGCCTCGTGGGGCCGTCTGCTCAGCGACCTGCAGAAGTTCATCGGCATCCACCCGGGCTCGGTGGTCTGGCCGGGTCTCGCCATCACCCTGACCGTGCTCGCCCTCAACCTGCTGGGCGACGCGGTGCGCGACGCGTCCGACCCCCGGCTGCGGTCGGGCCGCAGAGCGACCGGCACCGCGGCGGGCCCGCGCGGGCCGGCCGGGCCGACCGACCCGACCCCGCCTGCCGCCCAGCCGCGGCCCGTCGCCCCGGAGGTCGTCTCGTGAGCCTCGTGATCGACGACCTCACCGTCACCATCTCAGGCCGCCGCGTCGTCGACGGCGTCTCGCTCGACGTGCCCGACGGGGCCAGGGTCGGGCTGATCGGCGAGTCCGGTTCGGGCAAGTCGCTCACCACACTGGCCGTGCTCGGCCTGCTGCCCGACGGCGCACGGGCGAGCGGCAGCATCCGACTCGACGGACGCGAACTGCTCGGCGCCCCCGAGCGCGAGCTCGCCGGCCTCCGCGGCCGCGTCGTCGGCACGGTCTTCCAGGACCCCCGCACGGCCCTCGACCCCGTCGTCACCGTCGGTCGGCAGATCGCCGAACCGCTGCGGCTGCACGCCCGGGTCGGTCGACGTGACGCGCGCGCCCGGGCCGTGGCCGCCGCCGCCGAGGTCGGCCTGCCCGACCCCGAGTCCGTCGTCGACCTCTACCCGCACCAGCTCTCGGGCGGCCAGCGCCAACGCGTCGGCATCGCCATGGCCCTCATCAACCGCCCGGGGCTCGTGCTCGCCGACGAGCCCACGACCGCCCTCGACGTCACGACCCAGGCCGAGGTGCTCGCGCTCTTCCAGCGCCTGGTCGACGACCGGGGCACGTCGCTGCTGTTCGTCACGCACGACCTCGCCGTGCTCTCGCGCATCACCGACCACGCCGCCGTCCTGTCGCACGGTCGCGTCGTCGAGAGCGGCCCCGTCGAGCGGCTGCTGCACCGCCCGGAGCACGAGGTCACCCGCGGGCTCGTCGAGGCGACGCGGGCGACGACCTGGAGGGCCTCGTGAGCGACCGGACCACCGACGCCGCGCCTCCTCTGCTCGTGGCCCGCGGCCTCACCCGCACCTTCACGCTGCCGCGGCGGTCGCCGTTCCAGCCGGGGCCCGTCCGGCACGCCCTGGTCGACGCCGACCTCGAGGTCGCGGCCGGCGAGAGCGTCGCGTTGATCGGCGAGTCGGGGTCGGGCAAGTCGACCCTCGTGCGCCTGCTGCTCGCCCTCGACCGGGCCACGTCCGGCACGGTGACCTTCGAGGGCCGGCCGGTCGCACCCGACCGCGCGTCACGGCTGCGCTGGTTGCGTCGTCAGACCGGCATCGTGCTGCAGGACCCCTACAGTTCGCTCGACCCCCGCATGCGCGTCGGCGACACGATCGCCGAGCCGTTGCGCGCCCTCGGCGTCGACGGCGACCACGACCGCCTGGTGGCCGAGATGCTCGACCGGGTCGGCCTGGCCCCCGGTGATGCCGACGCGTGGCCGCACGAGTTCAGCGGCGGGCAGCGTCAGCGCATCGCCCTGGCCAGGGCCCTGGTGCACCGCCCCCGGCTGCTGATCGGCGACGAGCCGATGAGCGCACTCGATGTCACCGTGCGCGCGCAGATCCTCGAGCTGTTGCGTGAGCTGCGCGACGAACGGGGTCTCACTCTGCTGCTCGTGTCGCACGACATCGGGCTCGTGCAACACCTCGCCGACCGGGTCGCCGTGCTGCGTGACGGCCGCATCGTCGAGCAGGGCACGACCGACGACGTGCTGCGACGGCCGCAGCACGCCTACACGCGCACGCTCATGGACTCGGTGCCGACGCTCGACTGAGGCCCGCTCGCTCGACCCAGGCCCGCTCGACCGAGGCCCGCGCTCACGTCGGGGCGGGCGCCCCGCTCACCACATCGGTGGGTGGCGGCGCTGCCAGCGCAGGCGCCGCTCGAGCTGTGCGCCGATCGCGAGCAGCACGTCCTCGCGTCCCGGCCGACCGATCAGCTGCACGCCCGCGGGCACGCCGTCGACCTCGTCCACCGGCAGGCTGATTGCGGGCAGCCCGGCCACGTTGACGAACGACGTGAACGGCGAGTAGAGGCACTGCTGCTCGAAGTTGCGCTCGGCGTCCTCGGCGTCGTACCAGCCGATCGGGCGCGGCAGCATCGCCAGCGTGGGCGTCAGCACCGCGTCGAACGGCGCGAATCGTTCGATCACGCCGCGCTCGAAGGCGGCGAGCCCGACGAGCGCCGCCGACAGCTCGCGAGCCGTCACGCGACGCCCGTGCTCGACCAGCCACCGGGTGATCGGTTCGAGCAACGCGAGGTCGGCCTCGGTCTCGGCCGGGATGCCCGCGGCGCCCGCCTGCCAGATCGTGCGGAACAGCGCCGGGTAGTCCGACGGCGGCAGGCTGGTCTCGTCGACGCCGTGCCCCATCGACGCGAGCAGGTCGGCGGTCTCGCCGAGGACGCCGAGGAGGCGCGGGTCGACCCGGACGTCGAAGGCGTCGTCCCAGGGGCTCGTCGTCATCACCGCGACCTGGAAGCGCCCCTCGCCGCGGACGGCGGTGCCGAGGTAGGCCCCGTCGGGCGACGCCGGGGCCCGGAGGGCCTGGTGGTGGCGCGGTGCGTGCCCGTCGGGCGACACCATCGCGTCGAGCAGCAGGGCGGCGTCGGCGACCGACCGGGCCAGGGCCCCGCCGACCGGCAGCCCGGCGAGGCTCGTGAGCCCCGACTGGGCCGGCACCCGGCCCCGCGAGGGCTTGAGGCCGACCAGCCCCGTGGCGGCGGCGGGGATGCGGATGCTGCCCCCGCCGTCCGATCCGGGGGCGAACGGCAGCAGGCCCGCGGCGACGGCTGCCGCGGCCCCTCCGCTGGACCCGCCGGCACCGGTCTCGGGCCCCCAGGGGTTTCGGGTGGGTGGGCCGACGAGCGTCTCGGTGTAGGCGGTCAGCCCGAACTCGGGGGTCGCCGTCTTGCCCAGGCTGACGCTCCCGGCCTGGTCGAGGGCCTCGGTGATCTCGGACGACGTCGTGGGCACGCGCCCCCTGCTCAGGCGCGACCCCGACCAGGTCGGCACGCCCGCGCGGTCGCTGAGGTCCTTGTCGGCCAGAGGGAGCCCCCAGAGTGCGGCGACCGACGGACCGGCCGCGGCGAGGGCGTCGGCCCGCTCGAGCGCCGCCTCGCCGGTCACGGTGACGAAGGCGCCGATGTCGCCGTCGAGCCGCGCGATGCGCTCGAGGTAGTGGGCGGTCAGTTCGCGGGGCGAGACCTCGCCACGACGCAGCCAGTCCCACTGCTCGTGGGCGCTCAGGTGGTGGAGTTCGAACACCCGTCGAGCCTAGGCCGCGGGCCGGGACGCTCGTCCCGTTTTCTGGTACGTTTGTCCCATTCGTGCTCCCCCGGCCGCAGGTCGCCGCCGGGACCGTCGCGCGTCTCGACAGGACTCCGTCATGGGTTACCTCTTCCTCGCGCTCGCCATCGTCGGCGAGGTCTTCGCCACGAGCTTCCTCAAGGTCACCAGCGGCCCCGACGCCAAGTGGTGGCAGTACGCCGCGGTCGTGGTCGGCTACGTCTTCGCGTTCGCGATGCTCTCGCAGTCGCTGAGCAAGGGCGTGCCGCTCGGCATCGCGTACGCGATCTGGGCCGGCATCGGCGTCGTGCTCGTCGCCCTGATCAGCTGGATCTTCTTCAAGGAGCCCCTGACGCTCGTCCAGCTCGGCGGCATCGTGCTCGTCATCGGCGGCGTCACGATGCTCGAGCTCGGCGGCCGCCACGAGGCCGCGGCCTGACCCCGTGGGCGACTCGACGTCGGGCGGCGGCCCGTCCTCCGACGGCCCGGCGCCCGGCTCCCCGGCCCCCGGCTCCTCGGCCCTCACCCCCAAGGGCGAGACGAGGAGGCGCGCGCTGCTCGACGGCGTCCTGACCGTCCTCGAGGCGGGCGGCCCCTCGGCCGTGACGCACCGGGCGGTCGCCCGGGCCGCCGGCGTCCCGGTCTCGGCGGCCACGTACTACTTCGCCGGTCGGGACGACCTGCTGCGGGCGGCGCTACGGCACGCGACCACCGACTGGGCGCGGTCGTTCGACCGACTCGAGCGCGCCTCCTTGCGTGACCTCGCCGAGACCCTCGTCCGCTACGCCGTCACCGAGCGGGGGGCGGCGCGGGCGCAGTACGAACTGCTCTTCACCGCGATGCGCGACGAGTCGCTGCGCGAGGACGCCGAGCTCTGGTACTCGTCGCTCGAGCACGTGCTGTCGCGGGCGGGCGTGCCGCCGGACCGGGTCGACGTCGCGGCCCTGGCGGTCGACGGGTTGATCGTCCGCATGCTCTGGCGGGGTGAACCGGGCACCGTCGCCGCGACCGAACGGGTGCTGCGACAGGTGGTCGGGCCGCTGCCCTGATCCGCCGGCCCGCCCTCAGCCCGGGCGCGCCGCGGGTTCAGCCCTTGCGTCGCTTCTTGAGCGACTTCTGCATGGTGACCGTGCCGAGCCACCGACCGAACTTGAAGCCGACCCGACCCATGCGTCCGACCTCGGTGAAGCCGAGGCGGGCGTGCAGGCCGATCGACGCCTCGGCGTTCTTGTCGGCGATGACGGCGATCATCTCGCGGATGCCGGCGTCGCGGCAGGCCTCGACGAGGGCCTCGAGCAGTGCCCGACCGAGCCCCTTGCCGGTCGACGCGGCCCGCAGGTAGATCGAGCTCTCGACGGTGTAGCGGTAGGCGGCCTTGCCACCCCACGGGGTCGCGACGGCGTAGCCGAGGGCCTCGCCGGACGGGTTGACCGCGACGAGGAAGGGCATGCCGAGTTTGGTCACGAAGGCGAACTTGCGGCGCCACTCGGCGAGGGTCATCGCGTCCTCGTCGAAGGTCACCGACGAGTTGGCCACGTAGTGGTTGTAGATCTCTCGCACGTAGGGCAGGTCGGCGAGCGTGGCGGGCCGGATCTCGTACGAGAAGCCGGGTTCGACCGGAGCAGGCGGCTGCAGGGCTCGCGGAAGGCGCCGTCGGGGCTGGTATTCCTCTTCGAGCACGGGCCCACTCTGCCACGCCGGGTGCGGCCGGGCTCAGGACGCGGGCGGCAACGTCCAGTCGACGGGCTCGCCGCCCTGGGCGACGAGCAGCTCGTTCGCCCGGCTGAACGGTCGCGACCCGAAGAACCCGCGCGACGCCGACAGCGGGCTCGGGTGCGGCGACTCGATCGACGGGACGTCGCCGAGCAGCGGCTTCAGCGCCGACGCGTCGCGCCCCCAGAGGATCGCCACGAGCGGTCCGCCCCGCGCGGCGAGCACCTCGATCGCGCGTTGCGTGACGGGCTCCCAGCCCTTGCCACGGTGCGACGCCGTCTCTCCCGGACGCACGGTGAGGACGCGGTTCAACAGCAGCACGCCGTGGCGCGACCACGAGGTCAGGTCGCCGTGCTCGACCACGGGCACGCCGAGGTCGTCGTGCAACTCGCGGTAGACGTTCGCCAGGCTGCGCGGCACGGGACGGACGTGCGGGTCGACCGCGAACGACAGCCCGATCGGGTGGCCCGGGGTCGGGTACGGGTCTTGGCCGACGATCAGCACGCGCACCTCGTCGAGCGGCTGACGGAAGGCCCGCAGCACGTTCTCGCCGGCGGGCAGGTAGCCGCGCCCGGCGCGCACCTCGCCGCGGAGGTACTCCCCCATGTCGGCGATGCGGTCGGCGACGGGTTCGAGGGCGGCCGCCCACGACGGGTCGATCTGCTCGGACAGCGGCCGCCGGTGGCCGTGCCCCGGATCGCGGTCCGGCTCGCCGCCCGGCTCGTGACCGGGTTCGCGGCCCTGGTCGGCACCGCCCACGTCGGTCACTCGACCCCGAGCGTGCCGACCGAGACGCCGATGATCTCGCCGTCGTCGTCGAGCTGCGGTTCGACCCGCCAGACGCTGCCGGTGCCGAACACGGCGAGGGCGCCCTCGCCGACCACGAGCGCGGTGTTCTCGTCGATCGCGACGCCGCCGCGGACGAGCCCGGCCTCGGTGGCGGCGATCAGGCGGGTCAGGGTGCCCCACTGGGCGGCGTGCACGTCGATGGCGAGGTCGACGAGCCCGAGGCCGTCGGCGAGGGTGACCTCGTCGAGGTCTTCGGCCGCGTCCTCGGGGCAGACCGGCACGTCGCCGATCAGCCAGCCGCCGAGCAGGGCACGGTCGGCGGCGATCATGGCCCCGGCCGAGAAACCGAGGTAGGGCAGCCCGTCGGCGACGAGCAGGCGCACCTGGTCGATCAACGGGGCGACGGCGTCGAGGTAGGCGGGGGTGAGTCCGCCCGCGACGAGCAGGCCGTCGACGTCGCTGAGCACGCGGGTGTCGAACTCGTCGCCCGCGGTGACGACGGTGGTGAGCGCCTCGCAGCGTCCGCCGGCGGCGATCATGGCGGGGTACCCGTCACGGAACTCGGCGGAGGGCGAGTCGTCGGCGACGACGATCAGCACCGCGATGCGCGGCACGCTGCGACCGACGGCGGCACCCCGGACGGCGGCCTCGGCCACGAAGAGGTCGTACAGCTCGGTGTCGTCAGGCGACCATCCGCCGCCCACGAGGTGGATGCTCACGCGCCCGCCCCCGAACCGACCTCGCGCGTGACGGGCGGCAGCGCGCTCCACGGGAAGGTGATCCACTGGTCGGTGCGCTTCCAGACGAAGTCGGGCTCGAGCACGGTGCGGGGCTTGCTGTAGAGGCACACGGTGCGCACCTCGGCGGCGACCTCGGCGAGCAGGTCGCGCACGAGCACGAGGGTGCGCCCGGAGTCGGACACGTCGTCGACGACGAGCACCTTCTTGCCCTCGAGCGACGGGGCGTCGAGCGTGGGCGGCAGCAGCACCGGCTCGGGCAGCCGCTCGTCGACGCCGGTGTAGAACTCGACGTTGATCGAGCCGCACATCTTGGTGTCGAGCGCGTACGAGACGGCCCCCGCGAGCACGAGCCCGCCGCGGGCCACGGCCACGATCACGTCGGGCACGAAGCCGGCCTGCACGACGTCGGAGGCCAGGTGGCGGGCGGCCTCACCGAACTCGAGCCAGCCCAGCACCTCCCTCTCGGGAGCCTCGACCTCTGGTCGTTCGGGGGCGGCCTGGCTGTCGTCGGGTGGGGTGACCATGCCGACAACCGTAACGCGCGCAGGCCTCCGCGCGTCACGCGGGGACCCAGGCACCCCCGGGCGGCGCGAAGACGGTGTCGACGCCGTCGGACCAGAGCAGCGAGTCGGGTTCGCGGTCGGTGACGCCCGGCAGGCCGCCGTCGGCCACGAGCTCGTCGTCGAGGTCGACCAGCTCGGCGCGACGGAGCGACCACGTGTCGTGCCGGTTCGGCCAGTAGCGGGTGCGTCCGCCGCGGGCGACGTGCATGCCCCAGCGGGCGGTGAGGAACTCGGCGAGCGGGTCGCCGGAGACCGCCTCGTCGGTGGGACGGACGGCCAGCAGCGACGACGGGTTCGCCCCGGGCCCGAGCCGGGTGCTGCGGTAGGTCACGACGCCGTCGGCCCGCGAGCGCTGCATCGACGCCCACCGGTACGGCAGGCCGAGGCCGACGTTGGCCGCGAGCACCGAGACGAGGCGCTGGGCCTCGAGGGTGCGGAAGACCACGCCCCGACGCCCCAGGGCGTCGACCGAGTACAGCCGCACGTTGGTCTCGAGGAAGTCGCCGGCCCAGGGCACGGCCGGCAGCGGACCGAAGGCGCTGCGCGTCAGCTCGAACGGGATCAACCCCACCCAGGTCGATCCGTCGAACACGTCGGGGCGGGTGCCGGGCGGCAGGAGCGGCGCCACCCGCTCGGGTTCGACCCGCCAGTGCGCGAACGCGAGGCCGCCCCAGTGCTGCCGGATGAACGCGGGGCGGAGCAACGGAGGCGCGGTGGCGGTGACCGGCTCGGGCTCGGCCCCCTGCGTGGTCGGGTCCATGACGGCCACGCTACGGACGCCGCCCGTGAGCGGGCCGGGTCGGGCGGCGGGGTCGGTCCCCCGGGCCGCCCGACGACGGCCGTCAGTGGCGGACCGTCGCCGATCGCAGCGGCTCGAGGTGGTCGACCGGCACGCCGATGCGGGTGCCACGCAGCAGGCCCGAGACGCGACCCGCGACCAGCGCGAGCGCGGCGACGGCCAGGAGCGACGCTCCCGCACGTCGGCCGACCAGCGACCGCCACGCGGCCGCGGTCAGCCGACCGGGCGTGACCCGGCGGACGGTGCCGGTGTCGGCGTCACGACCGACCGAGCGTCGGAGGGCGGTCTGGGCGACGCCGCGGTCGAACGCCGCACCGGCGACCGACCGCCACCGTGTCTCGCCCGGGGTGACCGTCCGCGAGACGCGGGCCGACGAGACGGAGACGACCCGCGCCTCCGGCTCGTCCGCGGCGAGGCGGAGGCAGAGCTCGGCGAACTCGGCGCCGCGGGGGGTCGCGTCCCGGACGTCGGCGCCGCTGGCCAGACCACCGACCTGCAAGAGGTCCCACCGGCGGAACGCGACGCTCGGCCCCGAGACGTCCTCGAGGTCGACCGGCCCGTCGGGGGTCGCGCGGGGCGTGCAGTCCACGGCCCAGAGCAGGGCGTCGGGCAGGCTCGTCGCGGCCGTCCCGGGCCAGGTCGGCTCGGTGCGCCCGACGACGGCGATGACGTCGACCTCGTCGAAGGGGGCCGCGAGCGCGTGCGCCCAGCCGGCGTGGACCGTGGCGTCCGCGGTGAGGAAGGCGACGACGTCGCCACGGGACGACTCGATGCCGGTGTCGCGGCTGCCGGCGAGGCCGGGCGTCCGGGTGTTGTCGACGACCACGAGGTCGTCGTACCGGTGGCGCAGGTCGTCACGGAGCCTCGGCGCCCGGTCGACGACGACGAGCACCTCGTGCACGCCCCCGTCCCGCAGGACGGAGTCGAGCGAGGCCAGCAACCCGTCGAAGGGCGTGGTCTCGTCGGCGCAGACGACGACGCTGATGCGGGGGGCGGGGCGGTTCACGCGACGCCTCCCCGGGTGGGGTGGCTGGCGGACGGGCGGACGGCGGGCTCGGGCAAGCGGACGCAGAGGGTCACGGGGGTTCCTCGGGGTTCGTCGACGGTCGCCGGTCACGCCGCAGGCGGCGCGTTCGGGTGGCGACCCTCGTCGGAGGGTGCGTTCGGGTGACGGGGCCGAGTGGGTCTCTCGGCGGCGTCGGCCGGTGGTCGATTCGGGCGACCGCGGCAGAGGCACGCCCCGGATTCGGGTACGGGGCGTCCTGACTCGTACCACGCTACGCGGGACGTCCTGAGAAGACGAGGCGAACGGGGGTCCCCCGTTCGAGGGGGACCCGTCCGGGTGACGCTCGGGTGGGGTCGCCCGCCGTGACACACCCCCCGGGGTGAGGCCCGCCGTCCCGCGCGGTTCGGCGGCCCGGCGACCCCCGGACGGCAGGAGGCGCGGGTCCGGTCGGCCTCGTCCGCCCGGTCACGGACCCGGTCGCCCCGGGCCGGAACCACCCGCCGGTGACCCGTGGCGGTGTCGCGCGTCCGCCCCGCCCCGGCCCCGTCGCCCGGCCGGGTCCCGCGCCCACGCCGGTAGTGTCGGGGCCTGACCCCCAGCACGAGAGGACGTCGACGAGTGCCGCACGGACCGGGAACACGGCGCCGAGCCGAACGCACGGCGCTCGAGCGGGCGGTCGACGAGGGCGTGCTGATCGTCCGTTCGGCACTCGTCGTCGCCGTCACCAACCAGATCATCCGCCGAGCACTGCAGGAGCACCTGCCCTTCGACGAGGACGTCGCCACCCGGGTCACGCGGGACGAGATCGACCGCCTGGCGGCCGAACAGGCGTCCGCCGCCGTGCGAGTGCGCAAGTTGCGCCGGATGACCGGCCGCTCGTACGGCCAGTCCCGGCACCAGTTCGACTACCGACCGGAGGACGCCGACGCGCTCAAGCTGCGCGAGGCCGCCTCGAAGGGCGTGGCCCGAGAGCTCGCGGCCCGGCGGGACGACGACGCGTTCGTCGGTGGGGTCGTGGCCGACGCCCGGTCCCGCGCGTGGGACGACGTCGGGCAGACCGTCGTCGACCGGCTCGGCTGGGCCGCCAGGCCCGCAGACGACTACGACGACGGTCGCGCCGACCGGTTGCGCGACCTCGTCGAGGGCGACCTGGCCGCCCTGCGCGACGCGCACCCGCGGCCCGGACGCCCCTGACGGCTCGGCCCGGCCCGCCCCGGCCCAGGCCGCCCCGGCCCGGTCAGTCCTGCCGGACGCGCAGCTCGCCCTTCGCGACCTTGTACGTCGCCGCCTGGGCCACCGGCTTGATGGTCACCAGGTCGAGGTTGACGTGCGCCGGCAGCTCGACCGAGTGCACGATCGACTCGGCGACGTCGTCGGCCGTCAGGGGCGCCTCGACGTCGCGGTAGACGGCGTCGGCGCGGTCCCGGTCGCCGCCGAAGCGCACGAGCGAGAACTCCTCGGTGTGCACCATGCCGGGGGCGATCTCGATCACGCGGATCGGTTCGCCGGCCAGTTCGAGCCGCAGCACGGCGACCAGGGCGTGCTCGGCGAACTTCGACGCGTTGTAGCCGCCGCCGTTCTCGTACGCGACGTGACCGGCGATCGAGGTGACCGTGACGACGTCGGCGCCCCGCGCCTCCTCAGCTCCCCGGCGCAGCGACGGCAGCAGTGCGGTGATCGCGCGCTTCGTGCCGAGCACGTTGACGTCGAACATGCGCTGCCAGTCGTCGATCGAGCCGTGCTCGACGCTGTCGAGGCCGAACGCACCGCCGGCGTTGTTGACGAGCGCGTGCAGCGGACCGGTGGCCTCGACGTGGGCCCGCAGGGCGGCCACGTCGTCGTCGCTCGTGAGGTCGGCCCGGAACCAGGTCGCCCCGGTCTCGTCGGCGAGCGCACGGAGGCGCTCCTCCCGTCGGGCGACCGCCAGCACGTCCCAGCCGCGCGAGCGGAACAGCCGCACCGTCGCCGCTCCGATGCCCGAGCTGGCCCCCGTCACCACGACCCGTCCCACCATGTGCGCCTCCTGCTGCCTCGTCCGTCGTCGTGGTCCGTGCGGACGCGACCCGCCCACGCTAGCGGCCCGGTTACGTCACGTGTCCCGCGTCGTGGACGGCCGGGCGGGCGGACCGTACCGTGGCTGTCACCCCGAGCCGCCCCCAGACCCGGCAACCAGACCCCAGACATCGACCCGGACACCGACCGCAGGAGCAGACCATGACCGACGCCCAGCCAGCCTGGAAGTTCGAGACCCAGCAGATCCACGCCGGGGCCCGGCCCGACCCCACGACGCACGCCCGGGCGACGCCGATCTACAAGACGACCTCGTACGTGTTCCGCGACGCCCAGCACGCGCAGGACCTCTTCGCCCTGGCCGAGAACGGCAACATCTACTCGCGCATCATGAACCCCACCCACGACGTCGTGGAGAAGCGCATCGCCGCGCTCGAGGGCGGGACGGGTGCCCTGCTGGTGGCGTCGGGGCAGGCCGCGTCGACGTTCGCCGTGCTCAACATCGCCGAGGCCGGCGACCACATCGTGTCGTCGTCGTCGATCTACGGCGGCACGTACAACCTGTTCAGGTACACGCTGGCGAAGCTCGGCATCGAGACGACCTTCGTCGAGGACCAGGACGACGCCGACGAGTGGCGCCGAGCCGTCCGGCCGAACACCAAGCTGTTCTTCGCCGAGACGATCGGCAACCCGAAGATCAACATCCTCGACCTCGAGAAGGTGTCGGGGGTGGCGCACGACGAGGGCGTGCCCCTGATCGTCGACAACACGATCGCGACGCCCTACCTGATCAGGCCGCTCGAGCACGGAGCCGACGTCGTCGTGCACTCGGCGACGAAGTTCCTCGGCGGGCACGGCACGGTCATCGGTGGCTTCATCGTCGACGGCGGCACGTTCGCGTGGTCGGCGAACGCGGACCGGTTCCCCGGGTTGACCCGGCCCGACCCGTCGTACCACGGGGCCGTCTACACCGAGGCGGTCGGCGACGAGCTCGCCTACGTCGTCAAGGCACGGGTGCAGCTGCTGCGCGACCTGGGCGCCTCGAACGGCCCCGACACGGCGTTCTCGCTGATCCAGGGCATCGAGACGCTCAGCCTGCGCATCGAGCGCCACGTGCAGAACGCCCAAGAGGTGGCCGAGTGGCTCGACGCCCGCGACGACGTCGCCGCGGTCTACTACGCCGGCCTGCCGACGAGCCCCTGGTACGCGGCGGCCAACAAGTACGCGCCGCGCGGCGCGGGCGCCGTCCTGTCGTTCGAGCTGAAGGGCGGCGTCGACGCCGGCCGGGCCCTCGTCGACGCCCTGCGGCTCTTCAGCCACCTGGCCAACATCGGCGACGTGCGCAGCCTCGTGATCCACCCCGCCTCGACGACGCACTCGCAGCTCACCCCCGAGCAGCAGCTGACCACCGGGGTCACGCCGGGCCTCGTGCGGCTCTCGGTCGGACTCGAGAACGTCGACGACCTCAAGGCCGACCTCGACGCCGGGTTCGCCGCGGCCCGCGCGGTCACCCGCGAGGCCCTGCGCAGCAGCTAGGCCGCCGCCGGGAGGCGACCACCCCGAGGAGGCGCGGTGCGCGTAACAAACGCACCGCGCCTCCTCGCGTCCTCCAGGATGGACACCACATGGACTGGCAGAGCACACCCGAGGACACCGTCCCGTCGAGCGTCATCAGCGAACGCACGCGCCTGGCCGTGCTGGGTCGCCCGCCGGTCACCGGAGCCTGGCGCGACGGCGACGATCCCGGCGGACGCCGGTTCGAGACGCTCGACGACCTGCCGCTCGAGAGCGGTGTCACGCTGCCCCGACCCCGACTCGCGTTCGAGACCTGGGGCGAGCTCGCCGCCGACGGGGGCAACGCCGTCCTCGTGTCGCACGCACTCACCGGTGACAGCCACGTCGTCGGCGAGGCCGGCCCCGGGCACCCGACGGCCGGCTGGTGGAACGGCGTCGTCGGGCCGGGGCTCGCGATCGACACCGACCGGTGGTTCGTCGTGGCGCCGAACGTGCTCGGCGGCTGCCAGGGCAGCACCGGGCCCTCGTCGTTCGCCCCGGACGCCGTCGAGTGGGGCTCGAGGTTCCCGCACCTGACGATCCGCGACCAGGTCGCCGCCCAGGCCGCCCTCGCCGACCGGCTCGGCATCGACCGGTGGGCCGCGGTCGTCGGCGGGTCGATGGGCGGCATGCACGCCCTCGAATGGGCCGTCACGCACCCGGCGCGCGTCGAGCGCCTGGCCGTGCTGGCCGCACCCCCCGTCGTGAGCGCCGACCAGATCGCCCTGAACACCGTCCAGCACGAGGCCATCCGCATGGACTCCGCCTACGACGGCGGCGACTACTACGACGCGGTCGACGGGCCCTACCGGGGCCTCGCCCTCGCCCGACGCATGGCCCTGCTGAACTACCGCTCGCCCGACGAGCTCAACGCGCGCTTCGGACGCAGCTGGCAGAGCGAGATCTCGCCCCTCGGCGGGCCCGGACGATTCCAGGTCGAGAGCTACCTCGACTTCCACGGCAACAAGTTCACGCGACGCTTCGACGCGGGCAGCTACGCGACCCTGCTCGGAGCGATGAACTCGCACGACGTCGGACGCGACCGGGGCGGGGTCGCCGCCGCCCTGAACCGGGTCACGGCCCGCACGCTCGTGCTCGGCGTCGACAGCGACCGGCTCTTCCCCGTGTCCGACCAACGGGTCGTCGCACGGCACCTCGCACACGGCCTCGACGGCGCCGACGTGGCGGTCGTCGAGAGCCCCTACGGGCACGACGGATTCCTCATCGAGACCGCCGCCGTGGGCGCGAACCTGCGCCGTCTGCTCGACTGACCCCACTTCGGCGGACACCCCGGGGTACAGTTCGCGACCGGTGCCGGATCGTTACCGGACCAATCCGCGATTCGGGCCCCGCACGACCCCCTGAGAAGGCGCTGGGTGTGAAAACATGAGGGGTCGCCAGCCGCCCGGCAGCAGCGACGACCCCGTCGGAAGCCACGCACGAACCATGGACATCTTCGCCCAAGAACGCGACCGTCTGCTCAGCAGCACGACCCGTACCCTGGGCGTCGCCTGCGCGGCGGTCTCGATCGTGGCCCTCGCGATCCCGGGCGTGACCGACCCCCTGCACCTCGCGGCCATCGCCCCGCTCGCAGCCCTGCTCGTCGTGTCGCTGCTGTTCGTGACCGGCCCGCGTGCCCGCCTCTGGGTGCCGGTCGGGCTGGCGGCGGGCATCGCCGCGACCGTGGTCGCCCTGCTGCCGGCCGGCGGCCCCGACGACGGGCCCCTCGCCACCGCGATCATCCCGCTGGCCGGAGGCGCGACGGCCGCCTTCAGCCTCATGCTCTCGTCGAGTCGTCCCCGACTGGCGACGGCGGTCGTCGCCTTCGTCGTCGAGCTCACCCTCGTCGCGCTCGCGACGGGTTCGCCCTTCACCTTCCCGGTGGCGGCCGTGCTGCTCGGCTGGGTGTCGTGCTTCGTGACCGGCCTCTGGCTCGGCCGCGCGGTGCCCCTCGCGGCACGGCGCATCTACAGCATCGGCAACGCCCACCGGGCCGAGCGTCAGGCCAGCGAGACCGAGGCGCAGCGCCGACAGGGCGCCCGGCTGCTGCACGACACCGTGCTGGCGACCCTCACCCTGCTCGCGCACTCCGGATTCGGCGTGACGCCCCAGGCCTTGCAGGACCAGGCCGCCGAGGACGCCCGCCTGCTGCGTCACCTCCGTCTCGGCGGCACGCCGCAACCGCAGGCGTCGGGAGACTACAGCCTCGAGACGGTCGAAGAATCGCCCCTGGGGCAGACCCTCGAGTCGGTCAAGCAGCGCTTCGGCCGCATGGGCCTCGAGGTCAGCTGGCACGGCACCGGCCAGGTCCTGCTGCCGACCCACGTGCTCGACGCCTTCTTGCTCGCCCTGGCCGAGTGCCTCGAGAACGTCCGGCGTCACGCCGGCGTCACCGAGGCGCACGTCACGATCATCCACGACGACTCGATGGTGCGGGCCATGGTCACCGACGCCGGGGTCGGCTTCGACCTGGCGGGCATCAGCGAAGAACGCCTGGGCTTCAAAGAATCCGTCGTCGGCCGGCTGCACGAGGTGGGCGGCAGCGCCCGGCTCTTCTCCTCGCCCGGCTCGGGCACGACCGTCGTCCTGGAGGCACCCCGATGAGCGTCGACGAGAACACCTTCGGCATCGTCCGTGGCCGACGCGCGGCCCGCGGCCTGCCCATCAGCTCGACCGGCGCCCGGTCGCTGCGCCAGGCGCGAGCTGCCGGCGCCACCCTCGGCACGGGCTACCTCGGCGTCGGCGCGGCCGTCGTCGCCGCCCTCCAGGCGGTCTACGGCCTGACGTTCTTCCTCAGCCACCTGTCCGCCTACCCCGACGTCACGCCCGCGCTCGTCTCGTGGCTGCTCTACGTCGCCACCTTCATCGGCACGGCCGTGCTCGTGACCGTCCGCGGCGAGAGGCTGACGACGGGGGTCTTCGCCGTCATCGGCGTGGTCCTCGCCGTCGTCGTCGCGCTCGACTTCGTCGCGATCTGGCCCCTGCACGACGTCGGCGCCTACGCCACGTCGAGCGTCTCGGTCGGCTTCGGCCTGCTGCCGATCGTCACCCTGAGGCCGGTGCGCGAGGTCGTCACCGCCACCGCGCTGCTCTTCGTGGCACTGGTCGTCATGGTCGCGGCCTCGACGCCCGTCACGAGCGACTCCGGGCCGCAACAGATCGCCGTCGTCGCCCTGGCCGTCCTGCCGAGCGCCATCGCCACCTTCGCCGTCCACCGGTTCCGGCGCATGGTGCAGGTCGAGCTCGACCGGGTGCTCGTCCAGAGCAACGTCTCGCAGCCGCGTTTCGCCGTGGGCATGCTCGCGAGCGACGAACTGGCCCGGCTCGACCTCGCCGCCGAGAAGCTGCTCGACGGGGTCGCCAACGGCGACGTCCCGTTGCCGCTGTCACCGAAGGTCGCCTCGCAGGCGGCCTCGCTCGCCACCGAACTGCGGTTGCACCTCATCGAGGGTCGACGCGAGACCTGGCTGCACCACGCCGTCACGGAGTCCGAGTACCTCGGGCGCTCGGTCTCGCTGGTCGACCCCTCGTCGCTGGCCGGCCTGCTCGCGCCGCCGCAGCGCGACGGCCTGCTGCAGGGCGTCTGGCTGCTGCTCGGCGACTCGAAGAGCCGTGCTCCGGGCACCACCATCCAGCTGACCCTCGGGCCCGTGACCGCCGCGTCGCAGTCGTTCGCCGGGCGGAGCGTCTGCGTGCCGGTCGTCGTCTCGACCACGGGCATCCGCCGCAACCGCGTCACGCCCGCCACCTGGAACGCCCTCGAGCGGGCCGGCGAGTACACCGTGTCGACCCACGAGTCGAGCGTCAAGATCTCGGTCGCCTGCATCGTCGACAACCCCGCCGAGACCTGAGCCGACCAGCCCCCGCGTGGTCTCCCCCGATCACCACCCCCGCCCGTAGCATGTTCACCACACCGTCCTGAAAGAAGGTCCCGACGTGTCAGACCACGACGACCGCATCCGCCTCGCCCTCGTAGACGACCACAAGATGCTGCTGGGCGCCCTCAGCGAGTGGATCCGCGGTGCCGCGAGCGACATCTCGATGGTCGCCGCCGTCGCGTCCTGGCCCGAGCTGCTCACGCACCCCGAGTTCCCGGTCGACGTCGTGCTGCTCGACCTCGACCTGAAGGACAGCATCCCGATCTCGCTCAAGATCAACACGCTCAAGACGACCGGCGTCAAGACCGTCCTGATGAGCACCTACTCCGAGCCCAACGTCGTCCGCGAGGCCCTCGCCGCCGGCGCCCTCGGCTACCTCGTCAAGAGCGAGGACGCCGAGATGATCGTCGAGGCCATCCGCTCGGCCGCCAAGGGCGAGTCGTACATCTCGGCCGAGCTCGACCTGGCCCTCAACGCGGCCGAGATCGGCGGCGTGCCCAAGCTCAGCGCTCAAGAACGCCGCGTCATGGCGCTCTACGGCGGTGGCGAGCCGGTCAAGGCCGTCGCCTACCAGCTCGGCATCAGCGAAGAGACGGCCAAGAGCTACCTCAAGCGCATCCGCGAGAAGTACCGGGTGGCCGGCTACGACGTGGGCACCAAGGTCGCGCTCCGGAAGCGCGCCATCCAGGACGGCATCCTGCTGCAGACCGACCTGCCGGCCCAGACCAGCTTCTGAGCCTCGGCCGGCTTCCGAGCCTCGGCGCGACCCCGCGAGACGGCCCGACTCCCTCAGGAGCCGGGCCGTCCGTCGTCTGCCCCACCCGCGCCTCCCCGGCTCGACCACACCGTCGCGCCCCGTGCCTCGAGGACGTCCTGCGCAGGAGGCGCGGGCGGCGCCCCGACGGCGCCTACGCCGACACCGACTCGCGCTCGGTGGCGGTGGCCCGAGCCGTCGTGCGCTTGTCGTCGACGCGCTGCATGGCGAAGCTGATCGTGGTGAGGACGACGCCGGCGAGGGCGAGCACGACGCCGACCCACCCCGGAGCCGAGAAGCCCAGCCCGGCCGCGATGACCGCGCCGCCGAGGTAGGCGCCGAAGCTGTTGCCGAGGTTCATGGCCGAGTGGTTCAGGGCGGCGCCGATGACCTGGCTCTCGCCCGCGACCTCCATCAGGCGGGACTGCACCGACGGGCCGACGCTCGACCCGACGAGGCCCACGAAGAACGTGCTGACGAAGATGCCGACGATCGAGCTCGAGGTGAGCGCGTACGCCGACAGGGCGGCGATGAGGCCGACGAAGCCGAGGTACATGGCGAGCTTGAGCGAGCGGTCGGCCAGCCAGCCGCCGAGCAGGTTGCCGATCGTCATGCCGACGCCGACCGTGACGAGCACCCAGGGCACGACGCCCTGGGCGACGCCCGCGCCCTCGGTGACGGCGTTGGCGATGTAGCTGTAGACCGCGAAGAACCCGCCGAAGCCGATGGCACCGATGCCCATGACCAGCCAGACCTGCGGCTGCTTGAACGCCCGCAGCTCACGCTTCATCGACGCGGACGCGTCGCCGTCCTGGTGGGGCACGGCGAGGGCGACGGCGGCGAAGGTGAGGGCGAAGATCAGCGCGACGGCGAGGTAGGCGACTCGCCAACCGGCCTGCTGGCCGAGCCACGTGATCGAGGGCACGCCGATGACGTTCGCGATCGTGAGGCCGCTGAGCACGAGCGCGACGCCCTTGCCCCGGTTGCCGGGCCCCATGATCGACGCGGCGACGATCGACGCGATGCCGAAGTACGCGCCGTGCGGCAGACCGGCGGCGAAGCGCGCGGCCAGCACCCAGCCGAACGAGGGCAGCAGGGCCGAGGCGATCGTGCCGACGGTGAAGGCGGCGAGCAGGGCCAGCAGCAGCTTCTTCTTCGGGAAGTGCGACGACATCGCGGCGATCGTGGGCGCCCCGACGACGACGCCGAGGGCGTAGGCGCTGATCAACCAGCCGGCCTGGGCGATGCCCGCGTCGGCCGAGCGGGCGTAGAGGCCGGGCAGCAGGTCGCCGGCCATGTTCGGCAGCAGGCCCATGGCCACGAACTCGGTCGAACCGATGCCGAACCCGCCCAGGGCGAGGGCGATGAGGGCGGCCGTGCGACGACGGCGGGAGAGGTGGGTCACGAGCGATGCCTTCGGGGTGGAGGAGTGTCAGCGAGGGAGCCTGCCACGGCTCGCCGTCGAGCTGGGAGGTGCGCGTCGATCGTTCCGGCCCGGGCACCCGAGGCGCCCGGCCGTCGGATCGTATCGATTCGACCGCGCGATGCAGCCCCCAGTCTACGGCCCGCGGGGCTGAAGTCGAGAGCCGGGGGCGACGAGTGGGTCAGGCGTCGCCGAGGGCCGCCTCGAGGCGTTCGACCTTGCCGGTCAGCTCGCCCGTGCGGCCCGGCCGGATGTCGGCCTTGAGCACGAGCGACACGCGCGACCCGTAGGCGCCGACCGCCTCGGTGGCCGCCTTGACGACGGCCATCACCTCGTCCCACTCGCCCTCGATCTCGGTGAACATCGACGAGGTGTGGTTCGGCAGCCCCGAGGCGCGCACGACGGCGACGGCGGCGGCCACCGCCGAGTGGACCGAGTCGGGCTCGGAACCGGCGGACGGCCCGCCGTCGGGGGCGACACCACTGGGCGAGACGGAGAACGCGACGATCATGCGTCCATCCTCGCGTCGTCGGGCCGGACACGCCAGAGGGTGACCACGGCCCAGGCCAGCAGTGCCAGCTCGAGCACGGCCCGGACGGTGACCACGGTCACGAGATCGGGCCGGGCGGCGAGCAGGGCGTCGTACGCGAACGGGTAGACGACCTGGGTCAGCCCCGCGACGACCACGGCGAGCACGGCCGGCACGACGAACCTCGGCCCGCCCGAGCGGGCGAGCACGAGCCCGACGACGACGGGCACGGCGAGCCAGGCGACGAACTGCGGCGACCCGACCTTGTTGGTCACGACGAGCGCGACCACGACGGCCAGCGACAACGGGCCGAGGAGGCGCGTGGCCGTCACCCCGCGGCGCACCGCCCGCAGGCCCAGCAGCACGACGCCGAGCACGACCGCGGCCATGACGACGCTCATCGCCTTCGCGGCGAAGCCGACCCCGTCGCCGGCGATCTGGTAGGTGAGGATCTGCCGGTCGTAGTAGACGAAGGTGCCGGGGACGCCCGCGGCGGCACGCCAGAGCCAGAGCACGGCCGCCGGCGACTCGACCTGCAGACCGCGACCGGCCTGCTGACCGACGAAGCCGACCACGTTCCACCCGCTGCCGAGCACGAGCGAGACGGAGACCACGACCGCACTCGTGACCGCGGCGGCCACGACGACCTCGGCCCGTCGTCGCACGGCGAGGACGGCGACCACCACCAGGGCGGCGGGCCAGACCTTGACCCAGGCCGCGATCGTGAGCAGGGCGGACGCCAGCGACGGCCGGGTCGAGACGAGCAGCAGACCCACCAGTGCGACGGCGACCGTGACGGCGTCGATGCGACCGAGGGCGATCGGGCCGAGGGCGACGAGGAACGCCAGCCACCACCAGGCCGCGACCGTCGAGCCGGGCCGCCGCCGGGCCAGGAGCACCGCGAAGGCGCCGGCGTCCAGCAGCGACACCAGCACGAGCCAGACCGCCCCGTAGCCCGCGTCGCCGCCGAGGCGGGCGACCAGCATCGGCACGGCGGCCAGCACCGGGTAGACCCAGGGACGGTCGACGCCCACCCAGTCGCCACCCCCGACGCCCTGTTGCATCCAGGTGCGGTAGACGACGTCGACGTCGCCGAGGGTGCGGTTGCCGCCGACGAGGTTCAGCCGGACGAGCCACGCGTGCACGAGCACGAAGGCGATGCCGAGCACGACGGGCGACGCCGCGAGCGACCTCACCCGGTCGACGACGGCAGCGCGACCGTCGGCCACCGGCCGGGAGCCCGATGCGCGGAGGTCGGACGCGACCGGCGTTCCGGGGTCCGCCGACGGTCGGGGCACGGGGGTCGGCATGCCCACAGGCTAGCCGCCGGTCCCGACACCGGGCGTCATGCGTCGGCCGACGTCGGCGGTCGCCGCTACGATCCCACTCATGCGCAGACCCGCCTCCCTCCGACTCGTCGCGACCGCCGCCGCCCTCGTGCTGGCCGGGTCGCTCGCCGCCTGCTCGTCCGACGGGGGCTCGGGTGCCGCCGGGGCGGCCGTCGGCCCGGTGACCGACGGCAAGCTCACGGTCGCCACGGGAGAGCCCGCGTACAGCCCCTGGGTCGAAGACGACGACCCGTCGTCCGGCAAGGGCTACGAGGCCGCCGTCGCCTACGCCGTCGCCGAGAAGCTCGGCTACGACGACTCCGACGTCGTCTGGGTGCGAACCACCTTCGACGAGGCCATCGCTCCCGGCCCGAAGACGTTCGACCTGAACCTCCAGCAGTTCTCGATCACCGATCAGCGCAAGAAGGCCGTCGACTTCTCCCCCGCCTACTACGAGACGCGCCAGGCGGTCGTCACCCTGCCCGGCACGGCCGCGGCCGACGCGACGTCGATCGCCGACCTGACGGGTCTCGCCATCGGCGCCCAGAGCGGCACGACGAGCTTCACCGCCGCCGAGACCGCCATCGACCCCGACGGCGGCGTCCAGGCCTACAACTCGAACGACGACGCCAAGGCCGCCCTCGAGGCCGGCCAGGTCGACGCCATCGTGCTCGACGTCCCGACCGCCACCTACTTCGTCGAGGGCGGCGTCGTGCTCGGCCAGCTGCCCGCGGCCGACGGGGCGAGCGACCAGCTCGGCATCGTCCTGCCGCTCGGCAGCTCGTTGACCGCCGACGTCACCACGGCCGTCGACGACCTGACGGCCGACGGCACGCTCGCCGAACTGCAGAAGCAGTGGCTGGCCGACTACGACGTGAAAGAGCTGTCGTAGCGCCTCGCTCGGTCGCAGACGCCCCCGGGGCGGTCAGCGACCTCGAACTGGGCCGGCGGGCCTTCCGTCGTCGGCAGTCGACGCGGTCGGTCGTCGTCGCCGCGGTCAGCACGATCGCCTTCGCCGCGCTCGCGTGGTGGGCGATCACCAGCACGCCCGGCTGGTCCCGGGTGCAGTTCAGCTTCCTCGACGGTGCCACGTTCGCCTCGGCATGGCCCCGCGTGGTCGAGGGCCTGTGGCTCAACGTCCGCGTTCTGGTCGTGGCCGCGATCGGCGTGGCGGTCGTCAGCTGCGCGCTGTCGGCGTTGCGCACCCTGCGCGGGCCCGTGTTCTTCCCGGTGCGGGCCCTCGTCCGCGGCTACACCGACCTCTTCCGGGGCATGCCGCTGATCATCGTGCTGTACCTGGTCGGGTTCGGCGTGCCGGGGCTCGGCCTCGGCATCCCGCGACTGCCCGCCGAGTTCTGGGGCACGATCGCGTTGGTCCTCACCTACTCGGCCTACGTGTCCGAGGTCATCCGCGCCGGCATCGACGCCGTCCACCCCTCGCAGCGCCTCGCCGCTCGCTCGCTCGGCCTCAGCCACGCCAAGACCCTTCGTCTCGTGGTCTTCCCCCAGGCCCTCCGCAAGGTGACCCCCGCCCTGATGAACGACTTCGTCTCGATGCAGAAAGACGTGGGCCTCATCTCGGTGCTCGGCGCCGTCGACGCCGTGCGCGCGGCGCAGATCGAGACCGCCACCGCGGCGAACTTCACGCCCTACGTCCTCGCCGGCCTGCTCTTCGTGCTGCTGGCGCTGCCGACCATCTGGCTGACCGACTGGCTGTCGGCGCGCCTCCGTCGTCGCGAACAGGCGGGCAGCGTCGTATGACCGCCGCCGACCCCACCCGAGGAGGCGCGGTGCCCGTCACCCCCGATGCCGGCCTGCCCGAGACGGTGCTGCGCCTCGAGGCCGTCCGCAAGTCGTTCGGCGACGCCGTCGTGCTCGACGGCATCGACCTCGACGTCGCCCGAGACGAGGTCGTCGCCCTCATCGGCGCCAGCGGCTCGGGCAAGTCGACGCTGCTGCGCACCGTGAATCTGCTCGAGCAGATCGACGACGGCCGCATCGTGCTCGGTGGGGACGACATCAGCGACCCCCGGGTGCGCGTCGACGCCGTGCGGGCCCGCATCGGCGTGGTGTTCCAGCACTTCAACCTCTTCCCGCACCTGACGGTGCTCGACAACGTCGCCCTGGCCAGCCGCCACGTGCTGCGCCAGCCGAAGGCGGCGGCGAACGAACGTGCCCTCGAGGTGCTCACCCGGGTGGGGCTCGGCGACAAGGCCGGCGCCTACCCCGACCGCCTGTCGGGCGGGCAGCAGCAGCGCGTCGCCATCGCCCGCGCCCTCGCCCCCCGACCGGCCGTGCTGCTGCTCGACGAGATCACGAGCGCGCTCGACCCCGAGCTGGTCGGCGAGGTGCTCGACCTCGTGCGCACGCTGAAAGAGGTGGGCACGACGATCCTCATGGCGACCCACGAGATGGCGTTCGCCCGCGACGTCGCCGACCGCGTCGTGTTCCTCGACCGGGGCCGGATCGCCGAACAGGGGCCGCCCGCCCAGCTCTTCACGTCGCCGCGCGAGGCCCGCACCCGCGAGTTCCTCACCCGCTTCACCGCGCCCTGACCAGCTGACGCACGGTCGCGTCGGCGCACCGGGGCACCGGGACAACGACCCGCCGACCCGCCGACCCGCCGCCCCACCGACCCACCGACGCGACGACGGGCCGAGGCACCGGCGCCCACCGTCTTCACCCGCGCCTCCCAGCCCTTTGCGAGGGTGACGCGTCACCATCGTCGGAGCCCCGTGGACTCGCCGCGCGTCACGCCGACCCCTCCGAAGGACGACCACCATGAAGAAGAACACCAAGATCGGGCTGGGCGTCGCCGCAGCCGTCGTCGTCGTGCTGGGGGTCACCGCCGCCTTCGCCGGGCCGGTCATCTACCGCGACCTCGTGGTGGGCGAGCCCGAGGCGGCCCCCACCGCCGCCCTCACCCCCGGGTCGAGCACCCTCGACGCCAGCCAGCTCACCGGCGTCTGGAGCATCGGCGACGGCAGCACGGCCGGCTACCGCGTCGACGAGGTGCTGAACGGCACCGACGTCACGGTGGTCGGCAGCACCGACCAGGTCTCGGGCACCATCACGGTCGACGGCACCAGCATCACGGCCGCGACCATCGACGTCGACGTGGCCTCGATCGCGACCGACAGCGGCAACCGCGACGACTACTTCCGGGGCACCGCCATGCAGGTGAACCGCTTCCCCACCGCCACCTTCACGCTCACCGAGCCGATCGAGGCGGCCGTGCCATCCGACGGCGAGGTGGCGAGCGTCGACGCGACCGGCGAGCTGACCCTGCACGGCGTCACGAAGACCGTGAGCGTGCCCCTGCAGGCGGCGCTCTCGGGTGACGGCGTGCAGGTCAGCGGCTCGATCCCCGTGACGTTCTCGGACTACGGCGTCGAGGCCCCCGACCTCGGCTTCGTCAGCGTCGAGGACCAGGGCACGGTCGAGTTCCTCGTGGCGGCGACCCCCGCCTCCTGACCGTCCGCGCTCGGCCGACCGGGCGTCGCTCCACGAACGGGACGGCGCGCGCCGGGCCGGGTTCCGACGGCCGGGCCGCGAGGGCCGGCCCTCGCGGTCAGCTCCGGCGCAGCAACTCGGCGATCGTCGCGGGCAATGCCTCGACGAGGCCGAGCACGGTGAACGGTCCGCCGTCGCCGGCCCGCGACGCCGCGAGGCCGTGGACGACCGCAGCCGTCGCGGCCAGGCGGGCCAGCGCCTCCTCGTCCGCGGCGACCTCGTCGTGGTGGGTGGCGACCAGGGCGCCCAGCACCCCGCCGAGCGCGTCGCCGGCGCCGGCCGTCGCGAGCCACGACGGGGCGCTGGCGGCCACGAGGCGGGTGCCACCGGGCGACGCGACGTGGGTGCGGTGCCCCTTGACGAGCACCGTGCAACCCCACTCCCCCGCGGCGCGCTCGGCGGCGCCGGCCGGGTCGGCCGCGACGTCGTCGACCTCACGCCCCGTGGCCCTCGCCAGCTCGCGGAAGTGCGGCGTCACGACGACGCGCCCCGTCGCCCGTTCGCGCAGCGACAGGGCGCCCGCGTCGAGCACGAGCGGCAACCCCGAGGAGGCGCCGGTCGCGAACCCGTCGCGCGTCTCGTCGTCGAGGTGGTCGGGGTCGACCCCCGAGCCGAGCAGCCACGCCTGCACCCGGCCGGGGCTCGTGACGGCCTCGGGCCGACGGTGCAGCACGAAGTCCGAGGCCCGCGAGGGGCCGAGGTACCGCAGCATGCCGACGCCGGTGTGCAGCGCCGCCTCGACGCCGAGCACCGCGGCACCCGGGTACGCGCTCGAGCCGGTCACGACGCCGAGCACGCCCCGGCTGTACTTGTCGTCGTCGGGGGCCGGGACGGCGATGCCGTCGGCGGCGTCGGACGGGGCCCATTCGGTGAAGCGCGCGTCGGAGGTCACGCCCCGACGGTAGTCGGCCCCGGGTCGGCTGTGCCCGCCGCTACGGTGGACCGACGAGCATCTCCCTCCCCGGCGGCGGAACAACCGCCGCCCGACCGGTGTTCGAGTACGACAGGTCCGACGACGTCGAGGCCGCCCAGGCGCTCGGCATCACCGGGCACCTGTTCACCGGGCCCGAGCCCCTCCGGCGCTTCGTCGGAGGCCTCGCCGCCCTCCCCACCGAAAGGCGATGACCCCCTCGTGACGAACGCACCACAGACGGCGCCCGCCCCCACGTCCCCCGCCGACCCGCCCGTCGGCCTCTTCGACCCGATCACCCTGCGCGGCCAGGGCTTCCGCAACCGGCTCTGGGTCGCACCCATGTGCCAGTACTCGGCCGAGCTCGAGGACGGCGTCCCCACCGACTGGCACCTCGTGCACCTGGGCTCGCTCGCCCGAGGAGGCGCGGGTGCCGTCATCGCCGAGGCCACGTCGGTCACGCCGGAGGGCCGCATCTCGCCGCAAGACCTCGGCCTCTGGAACGACGCGCAGGTCGAGGCGTTCCGCCCGATCACCGCCTTCATCCGCTCGCAGGGCTCGGTGCCCGGCGTGCAGCTGGCCCACGCCGGTCGCAAGGCGTCGACCTTCCGCCCGTGGAGCGAGACCCAGGGCACCGTGCCCGCCGACCAGGGCGGCTGGACCACCGTCGCCCCCTCGGCCGTCGCCTTCGAGGGCTACGACGAGCCGGTGGCCCTGACCACCGAGGCGGTCGGGGGCCTGGTCGAGGCGTTCCGCGTCGCGGCGCGCCGCTCGATCGACGCCGGCTTCGAACTGATCGAGCTGCACGCGGCCCACGGCTACCTGCTGCACCAGTTCCTGTCGCCGCTCAGCAACCGACGCGACGACCAGTACGGCGGATCGCTCGAGAACCGCGCGCGGTTCCTGCTCGAGGTCGTCACGGCCGTCCGGGCCGAGGTCGGCGACGAGTACCCGCTGCTCGTCCGCTTCTCGGCGACCGACTGGGCCGACGGCGGCTGGAACGAGGACGACACCGCCACCGTCGCCGCCTGGGCTCGCGACGCCGGCGCCGACCTGTTCGACATCTCGACCGGCGGCCTCGTCGCCGGCGTGAGCATCCCGGTGGGCCTCGGCTACCAGGTGCGCTTCGCCGAGCACGTCCGCAACCAGGGCCGCGTCGAGACCGGTGCCGTCGGTCTCATCGTCGGAGCCGAACAGGCGAACGAGGTCGTGGCCAGCGGCCGCGCCGACGTCGTCCTCATGGCGCGGGAGTTCCTCCGCGACCCGCACTTCCCGCTGCGCGCCGCGGCCGAGCTCGGGGTCGAGCTCGACTACACGCCGTCGCAGTACCTGCGGGCGCCCTTCCGCGTGCGGTGAGCGGCCGGGAGGCCCACCCCTCCTCGACGACGCGACCCGCGCCTCCTCGCCCTCACAGGTCGGGAGGCGCGGGTCGCGTCGTCCGTGCGGGCTCGCTCAGCGACGCCGGGTCGCGTCCTGCACCTCGCCGATGAGCTCTTCGAGGATGTCCTCGAGGAAGAGCACTCCGCGGGTGGCCCCGGACTCGTCGAACGAACGCGCCACGTGCACGCCGCTGCGACGCATGGTGGCCAGGGCGTCCTCGAGCTCGGTGCCCTGGAAGATCGAGATCAGCTGGCGGATGCGCTTCGGCGGGACGGGGTCGGCGAACTCGTCCTCGTCGAGGTCGATGACGTCCTTCAGGTGCAGGTAGCCCGTGGGGTCGCCGTCGTCGTCGACCAGCACGTACCGCGAGAAGCCGCGCTGGGCGACGGCCCGTTCGACGTCGTGCGGGGTGGCGTCCTCGGGCAGCGTGACCAGTCCTGCCATCGGGACGGCCGTCTGTGCGACGGTCTTCTCGGTGAACTCGAACGCCGCACGCACCGTGCCGGTCGCGTCGGTGAGCATGCCCTCGCGCTGTGACTGCGCCACGATCGTCGCGACCTCGTCGACCGTGTAGGCGCTCGTCGCCTCGTCCTTCGGCTCGACCTTGAAGGCCCGCAGCACGGCGTTGGCCGAGTGGTTCAGGGCCAGCACGACCACGTGCAGCACGCGGGCGATCGCGACGAGCGGCGGTGCCAGCAGCAGGGCCGCGCGGTCGGGCAGCGAGAACGAGATGTTCTTCGGCACCATCTCGCCGAACACGACGTGCAAGAACGACACGAGCACCAGCGTGATGACGAAGCCGACCACGCCGACCAGCTCGGGGCTGAGCCCGGTCCAGCCGAGCGGGCCCTCGAGCAGGTGGTGGATCGACGGCTCGGACACGTTGAGGATCAGCAGCGAACAGATGGTGATGCCGAGCTGGGTCGTCGCGAGCATCATCGTCGCGTGCTCCATGGCCCAGAGCGTGGTCTTCGCCGCGCGGCTGCCGGCCTCGGCCTTCGGTTCGATCTGCGAGCGACGGGCCGAGATGACGGCGAACTCCGCGGCGACGAAGAACGCGTTGCCCGCCAGCAGCACGACCAACCAGACGATGCCCCACCAGTCGCTGCTCATCGGGTCACCTCTTTCGTGCGGACGGCACGCCGGTCGTCCTCGACGCCGGTGCGCGCCCTCTCGGGCAGCACCTTCGGGTCGCGTCGGCCGGACCGGTCGCGCTCGTCGCGACGCCCCGTCGCGGCCGCGGGGGCCTCGGCCACCTCGTCGGGCGTGGGCGTGAAGCGGATGCGGTCGATGCGACGCCCGTCGAGGCGTTCGACGCGGAACCCGCCGTCGTCGGTCTCGACCACGTCGCCGACCTTCGGCAGACGCCCGAGCTCGCTCATCAGCCAACCGCCGACGGTCTCGTAGGGGCCGTCCTCCGGCACCTTGACCGAGGCCCGCTCGAGCAGCTCGTCGGGGCGCAGCAAGCCGGGGAAGGTCAGCCAGTTGCGCGACCGCACGACGTCGACGCGACTGCGGTCGTGCTCGTCGCTGACCTCGCCGACGAGCTCTTCGATCAGGTCTTCGAGGGTGACGACGCCGGCGGTGCCGCCGTACTCGTCGACGACGACGGCCATCTGGTAGCCACGACCCCGGACCTCGCCGAGCAGGTTGTCGAGCGTCATGGTCTCGGGCACGCGGACCGCGTCGGTCAGGAGGGCGGAGACGGGGACGTCGGCCCGCTTCTCGCGCGGCACCGAGACGGCCTGCTTCACGTGGACGAGGCCCACGACGTCGTCGATGCCGTCGTCGGTCACCGGGAACCGCGAGTAACCGGTCCGACGGGCCAGCTCGAGGACGGTCTCGGCCGAGTCGCCGCGCGAGACCGTCGACAGACGGGGCCTCGGCGTCATGACGTCGGACGCCGTGTGGTCGCTGAAGACGAGCGTCCGGGCGAGCAGGGTCGCCGTGTCGCGGTCGAGGCTGCCCTCGGTGGCCGACCGGCGCACGAGCGACGAGAGCTCCTCGGCCGTGCGGGCCCCCGACAACTCTTCTTTCGGCTCGATGCCCATGGCCCGCAGCACCGCGTTGGCGGTGTTGTTGAGCAGGGCGACGGCGGGCTTGAACACCGTCGTGAAAAGCACCTGGAACGGGATGACCAGCTTGGCGGTCTTGAGCGGCAGCGCGAGGGCGAAGTTCTTCGGCACGAGCTCGCCGATGATCATCGACAGCAGGGTGGCGACGACGATCGACACGATCGGCGCGCCGACGGTGACGACGCCCTCGGGCACCCCGACCGCCGTCAGGGGCGGCGAGATGAGCCGCGAGATCGCGGGCTCCATCGTGTAGCCGGTCAGCAGGGTGGTCAGCGTGATGCCGAGTTGGGCGCTCGACAGGTGCGTCGACGTGATGCGAAGCGCGCCGATGGTGGGCGCGAGCCCCTTCTCACCCCGGGTCTGCCGGGCTTCGAGGTCGGACCGGTCGAGGTTGACCAGCGAGAACTCGCTGGCGACGAAGAGCCCGGTGCCGACGGTGAGCAGCAGGCCGAACGCGAGCAGCAGCCATTCGTTCATCGGGTGCCGTCACCTCGTCCGACGGCCGTGGGGCCCGTGGTCAGGAGGCGCGGCGTGCGATGGTGCGAGGGTGCGGTCGTCTGAGACGGAGGGTCATCCATAGACGGGTGATCTTACGGCACGTGCACCGTTCCCGTCGGTCGACTTCGCCCGGCCCGGCGTCGACCGCACGGCGGCGGGCCGGGCAGCCGTCACCAGCTGACCGGCAGCGCCTTGCCCTCTTCGTAGCCCGCCGCCGACTGCACGCCGACCAGGGCCCGCTCGGCGAACTCGGCGACGCTCCTCGCCCCGGCGTAGGTGAACGAGCTGCGGACGCCCGACGTGATCATGTCGAGGAGGTCCTCGACGCCCGGACGCAACGGGTCGAGGTAGATCTTCGACGACGAGATGCCCTCGGCGAAGAGCGTCTTGCGGGCGAGCTCGTAGGGGTCGAGACGCTCGAAGCGACCACGGACGGCCTTGGTCGAGGCCATGCCCCAGCTCTCCTTGTAGAGGCCGCGCTCGTCGCTCGCCAGCTCGCCCGGGGCCTCGATGGTGCCGGCGAACCACGAGCCGATCATGACCGACGAGGCACCGGCCGCGAGCGCCAACGCCACGTCGCGGGGGTAGCGGACGCCACCGTCGGCCCAGACGTGCGCGCCGAGGGCACGGGCCGTGGCGGCCGTCTCGAGCACCGCCGAGAACTGGGGGCGACCCACCGCGGTCATCATGCGCGTGGTGCACATGGCACCGGGCCCCACGCCGACCTTGACGATGGAGGCCCCCGCCGCGACGAGGTGCCGGACGGCCTCCTCGGTCACGACGTTGCCGGCGACGATCGGCAGGCCGAGGTCGAGGCCCGAGACGGTCTGCACGGCCCGGATCATGCCGTCCTGGTCGCCGTGCGCCGTGTCGATCACGAGCACGTCGACGCCCGCCGCGGCCAGGGCCTTCGCCTTGCCGGCCACGTCGCCGTTGATGCCGACGGCCGCCGCGACCCGCAACCGGCCGTCACCGTCGACGGCGGGCCGGTAGATGGTCGACCGCAGGGCGCTCTTGCGGCTGACCGTGCCGACGACCTGGCCGTGGCGCAGCACGGGCGCGAAGTGGATGTCGGCCGCGACCATGCGGTCGAACGCGTCGCGCGGGCTGTCGACGTCGTCGGCGTCGAGCGAGGTCAGGGCACCGTGCAGCAGGTCGCCCAGCACCGCGTCGCGGGGGGCGGTGGCGAGGCGCGAGGTGGCGATGCACCCGAGGTAGGCGCCGCTGCCGTCGTGCAGCACGATGCCGTGGCCCTCGACGGCGGGCACGACCGAGAGCGCCTGCTCGACGGTCTGCCCGGCGTCGAGCGAGTACGGCGTGTCGTAGTCGACGGGTTGGGCCTTCACCCAGCGGATGGCGGCGTCGAGGTCTTGCAGGTGCATGTCCTGCGGCAGCACGCCGAGGCCGCCGCGACGGGCCAGGGTCGCCGCGAGGCGGGGGCCCGTGACCGAGTTCATGTTGGCCGACACGATCGGGATCGTCGCCCCGGTGCCGTCGCCCGGAGCGAGGGACACGTCGAGCCGGCTGGTGATCGAGGACCGGCTCGGGACGAGGAACACGTCGGAGTAGGTCAGATCGTGCGTGGGGGTCGTCTCGTAGAACCGCATGGGTCAACGGTAATCCCTGTGAGTCGTCCCGCCGAGGTCCGACCGTTTGCGCTTAAGCTGGTCGCGGTGGGCGTCGCTGCCCCCGCACTGATCAACAATCAACGGAGAGTGGGCGATCGGCTGTGTCAAGCCACGTGACCGGTACAACTGACGACGGCGCTGCGGCGGAGTTCGGGGCCAACGAATGGCTCGTCGACGAGCTCTACGAGCAGTGGGTCGTCGACAAGAACTCGGTCGACGAGTCGTGGTGGCCGATCCTCGAGGCCTACACGCCGGCCGAGGGTGGGGCCGCACCGACCTCGCCGGCCGCACCCTCCGTCGAGACCGCACCCGCGCCTCCTGCGCCCGCTGCCGCCCCCGCCGCGCCGGCACCGGCCGCCGGTGCCGCGGCGCCGGCCGGCCAGAAGGCGGCCGCCCGCACGACCTCGGTCGAGCCGACGGCCAAGCCCATCCCGGCCCAGGTGCCCGACAAGGCCAAGGCCAAGCCCGCGACGCCCGGCGAGCAGCCCACGCCAGAGGCCGAGGCCGTCGTCGCCCCGCTGCGCGGCATGGCCAAGTCGCTCGCGACGAACATGGACGCCAGCCTGAGCGTGCCCACCGCGACGAGCGTCCGCACGATCCCGGCGAAGCTGATGATCGACAACCGCATCGTCATCAACAACCACCTGAAGCGTGCCCGCGGCGGCAAGGTGTCGTTCACCCACCTCATCGGCTGGGCGCTCGTGCAGGCCCTGAAAGAGTTCCCCAGCCAGAACGTCTTCTACGACGAGGTCGACGGCAAGCCGTCGGTCGTCACCCCCGCGCACGTCAACCTCGGCCTCGCGATCGACATCCCGAAGCCCGACGGCACCCGCGCCCTGCTCGTCCCCGGCATCAAGAAGGCCGAAGAGATGCACTTCGGCGAGTTCCTCACGGCCTACGAGGACATCGTGAAGCGGGCCCGCGACAACAAGCTCGCCGCGGCCGACTTCCAGGGCAACACGATCTCGCTGACCAACCCCGGCGGCATCGGCACCGTGCACAGCGTGCCGCGCCTCATGAAGGGCGCGGGGGCCATCATCGGCGCCGGCGCGCTCGACTACCCGGCGGAGTTCCAGGGCTCGGCGTCGAAGACGCTCGTCGAGCTGGGCATCGGCAAGACGATCACCCTCACCAGCACCTACGACCACCGGGTCATCCAGGGTGCCGGCTCGGGCGAGTTCCTGAAGAAGGTGCACGAGCTGCTGATCGGGCAGCGCGGCTTCTACGAGGACATCTTCGCGGCCCTGCGCATCCCGTACGAGCCGATCCACTGGAACGCCGACATCAACGTCAACCTGGCCGAGCGCGTCAGCAAGACGGCGCGCGTCCAAGAGCTGATCAACAGCTACCGCGTGCGCGGCCACCTCATGGCCGACATCGATCCGCTCGAGTACCGCCAGCGCACGCACCCCGACCTGGCGATCGAGAGCCACGGGCTCACCTTCTGGGACCTCGACCGCGAGTTCGTCACCGGGGGCCTCGGCGGCCGGACGAACGCCTTGCTGCGCGACATCCTCGGCATCCTGCGCGACTCGTACTGCCGCACCATCGGCGTCGAGTACATGCACATCCAGGACCCCGCGCAGCGCACGTGGATACAAGACCACCTCGAGGTGCCGTACACCAAGCCGTCGCACGACGAGCAGATGCGCATCCTCGCGAAGCTCAACGAGGCCGAGGCCTTCGAGACCTTCCTGCAGACCAAGTACGTCGGCCAGAAGCGCTTCAGCCTCGAGGGGGGCGAGTCGACGATCTCGCTGCTCGACACGGTCATGCAGCACGCCGCGCGAGAGGGCCTCGACGAGGTCGCGATCGGCATGGCCCACCGTGGGCGCCTGAACGTGCTGACCAACATCGCCGGCAAGACGTACGGCCAGATCTTCCGCGAGTTCGAGGGCACCCAAGACCCGAAGACCGTGCAGGGCTCGGGCGACGTCAAGTACCACCTCGGCACCGAGGGCGAGTTCACGAGCGCCGTGGGCGAGACGATCCCGGTCTACCTCGCCGCGAACCCGTCGCACCTCGAGGCCGGTGACGGCGTGCTCGAGGGCATCGTGCGCGCCAAGCAAGACCGTGGTGAGGCCGGCGTCTTCGGCACGCTGCCGATCCTGATCCACGGCGACGCGGCCATGGCCGGCCAGGGCGTCGTCGTCGAGACCCTTCAGATGTCGCAGCTGCGCGGCTACCGCGTCGGCGGCACGATCCACATCGTCATCAACAACCAGGTGGGCTTCACGACGCCGCCGTCCGAGTCGCGCACCTCGGTCTACTCGACCGACGTGGCGAAGACGATCCAGGCGCCGATCTTCCACGTGAACGGCGACGACCCCGAGGCCGTGGCCCGCGTGGCCGAGCTCGCCTTCGCCTACCGTCAGCAGTTCAAGCGCGACATCGTCATCGACCTCGTCTGCTACCGCCGTCGCGGTCACAACGAGGGCGACGACCCGTCGATGACCCAGCCGCTGATGTACAACCTCATCGAGCAGAAGCGCTCGGTGCGCACCCTCTACACCGAGGCGCTCGTCGGTCGCGGCGACATCACGCAAGACGAGTACGACGGAGCCCACCGAGACTTCCAGGAGCGACTCGAGCGCGCCTTCGCCGAGACGCACGCGGCCCAGACCGGGTCGATCCCCGTCGTCACGAGCGACGACGGCGACGTCGCCGACCTCGAGCGACCCGTCGCCCAACAGGACGACGCCCGGGGCGAGCCCGAGAGCACGGCCGTCTCGACCGAGCTGGTGCACGACATCGGTGACGCGCACGACAACCCGCCGGCGGGGTTCTCGGTGCACCCGAAGCTGCAGCAGCTGCTCAAGAAGCGCGTCGACATGAGCCGCAACGGCGGCATCGACTGGGCCTTCGCCGAGCTGCTCGCCTTCGGCTCGCTGCTCACCGAGGGCACGCCCGTGCGGCTCGCCGGGCAAGACAGCCGTCGCGGCACCTTCGTGCAGCGGCACTCGGTGCTGCACGACCGCGAGAACGGCCAGGAGTGGCTGCCGTTGCAGAACATCGCCGACAACCAGGCGAAGCTCTGGATCTACGACTCGCTGCTCAGCGAGTACGCCGCCATGGCGTTCGAGTACGGCTACTCGGTCGAGCGGGCCGACGCACTCGTGCTGTGGGAGGCCCAGTTCGGCGACTTCAGCAACGGTGCCCAGACGGTCATCGACGAGTTCATCTCGTCGGCCGAGCAGAAGTGGGGCCAGCGGTCGAGCGTCGTGCTGCTGTTGCCGCACGGCTACGAGGGGCAGGGCCCCGACCACTCGTCGGCCCGCATGGAACGCTTCCTGCAGCTCTGCGCCGAAGACAACATGACGATCGCCCGACCGTCGACGCCGGCGTCGTACTTCCACCTGCTGCGTCGCCAGGCCTACGCCCGCCCGCGTCGTCCGCTCGTCGTCTTCACCCCGAAGGCCATGCTGCGCCTGCGGGGGGCGACCAGCGGGGTCGACGCGTTCACGTCGGGTCGCTTCGAGCCCGTGCTCGACTGCACCCGCGTCACCGAACCCGAGTCGACGAAGCGCGTCGTGCTGCACAGCGGCAAGATCCACTACGACCTGGCCACCGAGCTCGACAAGCGGGGCGTGCAGAACGACGTCGCCCTGGTCCGCCTCGAGCAGCTCTACCCGTTGCCGCTCGAGCGCATCAGGCAGGTGCTCGACCGCTACCCGTCGGCCGAGTTGGTCTGGGCACAAGAAGAGCCCGAGAACCAGGGCGCCTGGCCGTTCGTCGTGCTCGAGCTGCAGAAGCACCTCGACCGTCAGATCCGCGTCGCGTCGCGTCCCGCGTCGGCCTCGCCGGCCGCCGGGTCGAACAAGGCCAGCGCCCTGCAGCAGACGGCCCTGATCGCCGAGGCGCTCGACCTCTAGACGCTCGCCTCCGCCCACGACCGTGGCCGCGCCTCCTGCAGGAGGCGCGGCCACGGTCGTCTCCCCCGCCGCGCGCCCCTGCGCCCCGCGCCGCCGCCCGCGCGCCCCTGCCCGTGCGCCCGCCCGAGCCCACCCGGGCCCGACTCGGGGGTCGGCAATTCAGGAGTTCTGCGACCTCGCGGGCACCTCTGTGCTGCGAGGGCGGCGAACTCCTGAGTTGCCGACGTCTGCCGACGTGTCCCGGGCACCCACACTGCCCGGGCCCGCCCTCACGCCGGGCCCGACCCCAGGCGGCAATTCAGGGCTTCTGCCGCGTCTCGGGCGTTTGCACGGCGCGAGCGCGCCGATCTCCTGAATTGCCGACCTCGACCCCACGCGCTGGCTGGCACGGTCACTCCCCCCGGGGGTCGTCTTTCCCCCCGAGCCCGC
>NZ_LMPQ01000001.1:658204-658362 GCF_001423905.1 Frigoribacterium sp. Leaf186
GCCACGGGCCCGGCCCCAGGCGGCAACTCAGGACTTTCGCCGCGTCACGGGCGTCTACGCGGCGCGAGCGCGCCGATCTCCTGAATTGCCGACGCCGACCCCACGCGCTGGCTGGCACGGTCACTCCCCCCGGGGGTCGTCTTTCCCCCCGAGCCCGC
>NZ_LMPQ01000001.1:658393-662292 GCF_001423905.1 Frigoribacterium sp. Leaf186
ACTCCGGGCCCGACCCCAGGCGGCAACTCAGGACTTTCGCCGCGTCACGGGCGCCTGCGCGCCGCGAGCGCGTCGATCTCCTGAATTGCCGACCTCGACCGCGCACTCGGGCTGGCGCGCTCACTGACACTGGGGTCGCGCTCGAATCGGGGACGCCCTCACCCAGGGCCCGGCCTCACGCCGGGGACGGCCTCACTCCGGACCCGGCCCCAGGCGGCAACTCAGGACTTCTGCCGCGTCTCAGGCGCCTGCACGGCGCGAGCGCGCCGATCTCCTGAGTTGCCGACCAACGAGCTGGGCATCGGGGGCGTCTTCGGGTGTCGGCGCGGGCCCGACCAAGGCCCACGAGCGCGCCGATCTCCTGAGTTGCCGACCGACGAGATGGGCATCGCGGGCTACTTCGGGCCTCGGCACGGGCCCCGGCGAAGGCCCTCGAGGGGCGGATCTCCTGAGTTGCCGAGCAACGAGATGGGCGACACGAAGCGGCGAGGGCTCACCGGCTCGGCTCGGGCCGAACCGATGCCGAGCAGGTCTCAGGCAGGTCGACGAACCGACCCGCGCATAGACGATGCGGCAAGAGCCGCGACCTGCCGGTCAGATCAGCTTCGAGTAGCGGACGCCCGCCTCGTGGTAGCCGCGCTTGCGGTAGAAGCGGTTCGCCGAGTCCGTCGCCGCGGCCGACACGGCGTTGAGGACGCGCGCGCGGTTGCCGCGAGCCCAGGCCTCGACGTGCCCGAGGAGGTGCGAGCCGACTCCGTCGCGCCGGGCACGGTCCGAGACCACGAGCAGCAGCAGCTCAGCCGTCGGTGCGTCGTCGTTGTAGGCCCAGCGGAGGTGTGCCCCGGCGACCGCGGAGATGCGCCCGTCGCCGTCGCGCACGACCCACGTCTCGTAGCCGGACGCACTCGTCAGCCGGTCGAGTCGGGACGACAGGACGTCGGAGTCGAGCGAGTAGCCGAGCAGGCCGATCAACGAGACGAGGTCGTCGAGGTCGCTGGCGGTCGGGATGCCGAGTGGCTGCACCGGTGCGGTCATGTGTCGACGCTAGCGCAGCCGCGGCTCGGGAGGACACCCGACGAAACACTTGACCTTCCGTCGATTTCAACTTAGTATTTTGCATGTTGTACGAAACACTCAACTTCACGCCGATCTCAAAGGACCGACATGCACCTCTCAGCCCGATCCACCCGCCGTGCCGGCTACGCCGCCCTGCCCCTCGCCGTCCTGCTCAGCGGCGTCGTCGTCGCCACGACGTCGTACGCCGCGTTCAGCGACCGCACCGAGAACGCCGGCAACAACTGGTCGGCCGGCAAGGTCGCGATCAGCGACAACGACGCCGACCAGGCCCTGTTCAAGGCCTCTGGACTCATGCCCGGCGACGCCGACGACAACTGCATCACCGTCACGGCCGACACCAGCGGCCCGAGCACGGTGAAGCTCTACACGGAGAACACGCAGGACGCGGACCAGCTCGGCGCTTCTCTCCACATGAAGATCGAGCGCGGCGCGCTGACCGGCGCCGACTGCTCGACCTTCCAGGCCGACGGAGCAGCCGACTTCGACGGCACGCTCGCCGCGTTGGCGAGCAATTCGTCGTACGCGACCGGCCTCGGCGGCTGGGTGGCCGACGGCGCCGCGCAGTCGACCACCTACCGCATCAGCTACGAGCTCGACCCGAACGCCGACAACAAGGTGCAAGAAGCCTCGGCCAGCACCACCTTCGTCTGGGAAGCCCAGAGCAACTGATCCCGTCGGCGTCAGCCGACACCCCGCCCGACGCGCGTCGTCCGATCGACGCGCGTCGGGCCCCGTCCGTACCGTCGAGAGCAGGGAGCCCCGATGTCAGACCAGAACCACCCGTGCCGCGGCGACCTTCCCGTCGTCGCCGTGGCGACCCTCGCCCGAATCACCCTCTGGACCGTGCTGATGCTCGCCCTGTGGTGCCTCGTGCCCGCCGCCTTCGGTTGGCAGGTGACCACGGTTGCCAGCGACTCGATGGCCCCGGCGATCCGCTCGGGCGACGTCGTCGCCGCGGCACCCGTCGCCCCGGGTGATGTCGAACCGGGGCACGTCCTGCTGGTCGACGACCCCGACCACGACGACCGGCTCCGCCTGCACCGGCTCGAGCGCATCGAGGCCGACGGCCTCCGTCTGCGCGGCGACGCCAACACCGCCGCCGACAGCAGTCTCGTCGCACCCGAGGCCGTCCACGGTGTCGGCATGCTGCGGGTGCCCTGGGTGGGCCTGCCCGGCCTGTGGCTGGGCACCGGCGAGTTGGCCCCCCTCGTCGGAGTGGTCGTCGTGGCGGGCCTCGCCATCGCCCTCACCCGACTCGACCGGCCCATCCGTCGCGGTGAGCCCTGCCGCCGGTGCGGCTCGCCTCGGTGGCAGGCCGGCGAACACACCGTCGACGCGTCCGAGACCACCGACCCCTCGTCGATCATCCGGGGCGTCGCGGCCGCCGGCGTGATCGCCGTCGCCCTGACGTCGACCCCCACGCCGAGCGACGCGGCCTTCTCCGCCCAGACGGGCTCGGCAGCCACCCTCGCGACCGATCTCTTCCCCGCGTGCTTCGCCGGCCCTCAGCTCGACTCCCCCACCCTCGCCTGGGACTTCGGCGAACCCCGTGGCACCTCGGTGCGCGACGTGAGCGGTCACGGCGAGGTGGGCACGATGATCAGTGGCCCCCGACGCAACGACGGGCCGTGCGGCGGAAACCCGTCGATGAACTTCGGCGTGACCGACGCCCGAGTCCAGTCGTCCGTCCGCCAGACCGCCCCGCAGACCTTCACCGTCGAGGTCTGGTTCCGCACCGATCGGGCTCAGGGTCGCCTGATCGGCTTCAGCTCCGACAGCGTTGTGGCCTCGCCGTCGAAGGACCGCCACCTCTTCGTCGACGCGAATGGCAAGCTGCGGTTCGGCGTGCAGGGCGACAAAGGCTGGCGCTACGCGGACGTGAGCACGACCACCGTCACCGACGGCGCATGGCACCACGCGGTGGGATCGTTCACCGCCGGCTCACTCGACCTCTACCTCGACGGCGTCCTCCAGCAGCACCGCGACGACGCCCAGGCCCTGCAGTCGTACACGGGTTCGTGGCGGGTGGGCCGGGAGTCCCTCGACGGGTGGGCGGGCCAACCGTCGTCGTTCACCTTCATCGGCGACCTCGACACCGCCCGCACCTACGACACCGCCCTCGACGCGGCCGCGGTGCGCGAGCACTTCGCAGCCGGACGCTGACGCGGCGACGCCCACCGCGCCTCCTCGACGGGAGGCAGCGGTGGGCGTTCGTCACGTCACGAGCGCGCACGAGCCGAGGGGCCCAGGAGGCGCGGTGCCGGTCACCGGCTCCGCGCCCGCCTCAGCGGTGGGCGGACTGCAGCTCGCGCAAGCGGGCGAGCACGGTGGCGCGCAGGTCTTCGGGGGCGGTCTCGCGGCAGGCGCGCTGGACGGCCTCGGTCAGCACGACGCCGACCTTGTGCTCGCCCTCGCAGTCGACGCAGTTCGCCATGTGCTCGCGGATGTCGGCCGCGTCCTCGCGGCACAGTTCGTCGTGCAGGTACTCTTCGAGCTCTGCCTTGGCCTTGGTGCAACCGCAGTCGGTCATTTCTTTCCGCCCTTCGACGAGCCGACGGGCACGGCGATGCCGCGATCGCGTGCGTAGTCGGCGAGGAGTTCACGCAGCAGGCGACGGCCGCGGTGGAGGCGGCTCATCACGGTGCCCACGGGGGTCTTCATGATGTCGGCGATCTCTTGGTACGAGAAGCCTTCGACGTCGGCGAAGTACACGGCCATGCGGAAGTCTTCGGGGACCTTCTGCAGGGCGTCCTTCACGGCACTGTCGGGCAGGTGGTCGATCGCCTCGGCCTCGGCCGAGCGCGTCGAGCCGGAGGCGCGGG
>NZ_LMPQ01000001.1:662309-673202 GCF_001423905.1 Frigoribacterium sp. Leaf186
GCGCTGCTTCTTGCGGTACGTGTTGATGAACGTGTTGGTCTGGATGCGGTACAGCCAGGCCTTCAGGTTGGTGCCCTGCTGGAACTGCGCGAAGGCGGCGTACGCCTTGACGAAGGTCTCTTGGACGAGGTCGGACGCGTCGGCCGGGTTGCGCGTCATGCGCATGGCCGCCGCGTAGAGCTGGTCCATGAACGGCAACGCCTGGTCTTCGAACAGGGCGCGCTTCTCGGCGTCGGCGTCGACGGCCTCGAGGGCAGCGTCGACGTCGGCCTCGGTCGGTTCGACGTCGGTCGTGGTCGGTGTGGGCTCGTGGCCCTCGGGGGTGCTCATCAGGGCCGATTCTAGTTCGGCGACGGTGATTTCCCTCGGTGCAAGTGCGACAGGCACAGGTCCTCCAGGTTCTCGCTGCATTACTGTGGTGAACCGATGCAGGTGTACAGGTATTCCGGGCCCGAGTTCTCTCCTTACGGCGACGGGAAGGTTCCCGAGGTCGACGAGGGGCGCTGGGTCGCGCCCACCGCCTCCGGCCCGTTACGCGCCTCCACGGCGTTGCCCGGCTCGAAGTCGCTGACCAACCGCGAGCTCGTGCTCTCGGCGTTGGCCTCGTCGCCGTCGACGCTGCGCCTGCCGCTGCACTCGCGCGACACGGCCCTGATGGTCGAGGCGCTCAAGGCGCTCGGCACGACGGTCACCGAGACGCCGAACGACTCCCCCTTCGGCCCCGACCTCGTCGTGACCCCCAGCGAGCTGCAGGGTGGTGCGACCGTCGACTGCGGGCTCGCCGGCACCGTCATGCGCTTCCTGCCCCCGGTCGCGGCGTTGGCGCTCGGCCCGGTCACGTTCGACGGCGACGCGAGCGCCCGCAAGCGTCCGATGCGCACCACGATCGAGGCCCTCCGCGCGTTGGGCGTCGAGGTGAACGACGACGGCCGGGGCTCGCTGCCCTTCAGCCTCTACGGCACGGGCGAGGTCGAGGGGGGCGACGTCGAGATCGACGCGTCGGCCTCGAGCCAGTTCGTGTCGGGCCTGCTGCTCTCGGCGCCGCGCTTCGAACGCGGGCTCACCCTGACCCACACCGGCGACCGCCTGCCGAGCCTGCCCCACATCGAGATGACGATCGACGCGCTCGCGTCGCGCGGGGTCGAGGTCGAGTCGCCGTCCACCGGCGTCTGGGTCGTGCCTCCGACGCTGATCGAGGGTCGCGAGGTGGTGATCGAGCCCGACCTGTCGAACGCGGCGCCGTTCCTGGTGGCGGCCCTCGTCGCCGGCGGCACCGTCTCGATCGCGCACTGGCCCGCCGAGACGACCCAGGTCGGGGCCGACCTCGTCGACCTGCTGCCCCTCTGGGGCGCGACCGTGACGCTCGACGGCGACACCCTGACCGTCGACGGCGGGGTCGGCCTGATCGGCGGCGGCTCGTTGCCGGGCGTCGACGTCGACCTGTCCCGTGGCGGCGAGCTCGCCCCGGCCCTGGTCGCCCTGGCCGCCCTGGCGTCCGGCCCGAGCACGATCACCGGCATCGGGCACCTCCGCGGTCACGAGACCGACCGTCTCGCGGCCCTCGCGGCCGAGATCAACGCCCTGGGAGGCGCGGTGACCGAACTCGAGGACGGCCTGCGCCTCGAGCCGTCCCCGCTGCACGCCGGCCAGTGGCGCACCTACGAGGACCACCGCATGGCGACCGCCGCGGCGATCATCGGCCTCGCGGTCGAGGGCGTCGAGCTCGACGACGTGCGGGTCGTCGCCAAGACGCTGCCGCAGTTCGTCGAGCTGTGGGACGACATGCTCGGCCGGGCCGTGCACGAGAGCCCCGCCGACATCGACCTGCTCGGGTTCCTCTAGGCGCCGGGCCGACGACGATGAGCGGGTGCGCGGAACGATGAGCTGGTGGAGCGACGGCGACGAGGCCGACGACGAGGGCGACTACGCCCAGTACGACGAGAGCTCGGTGCGGGTGCGGCCGAACCCGAAGGGCAACAAGCCGCGCACGAAGCAACGGCCGGCCTACGCGAACGCCGAAGAGGGCGTCGTCTGGACGGTCGACCGCGGTCGCTACGGCGTGCTGATGGACGCCGGCACCCCCGACGAACGCGAGATCACGACGGCCCGGGCCCGCGAGCTGGGCAAGAAGAGCGTCGTCACGGGCGACCGCGTGGGCGTCGTCGGCGACACGAGCGGCTCGGAGGGCTCGCTCGCGCGCATCGTCAAGGTGCACGAACGCTCGACCCTCCTGCGACGCAGCGCCGACGACAGCGACGCGGTCGAACGGGTCATCGTCGCGAACGCCGACCAGATGCTGATCGTCGTCGCGGCCGCCGACCCCGAGCCCCGCCCGCGCCTGGTCGACCGCTACATGGTGGCCGCGTTCGACGCCGGGGTCGAGCCCATCCTCTGCATCACGAAGACCGACCTCGCCGACCCGGCACCCTTCGCGGCCCACTTCTCGTGCTTCGACCTGCGCATCGTGACGACCACGTCGACGTCGTTCGACGAGGTCGCCCCCGGCGGGCAGGTCTCGCCCGCACTCGACGAGCTGCGCGGCGTCCTCGACGGCCACGTGACCGTCACCGTCGGCCACTCCGGTGTCGGCAAGTCGACGCTGGTCAACGCCCTGACCGGGTCGCGGCGCGAGGTCGGGGTGGTCAACGCCGTCACCGGTCGCGGCCGCCACACCTCGTCGTCGACGGTCTCGTTCAAGGTGCCGACCGGCGGCTGGATCGTCGACACCCCCGGCGTCCGCTCGTTCGGCCTCGGGCACGTCGACCCCGCGAACATCCTCAAGTCGTTCGCCTCGCACGCGATCCCCGCCGAGGGCGAGCCGGTCGACGGCATCCCGCTGGCCGAGGCCCACGACTGGGAGATCGTCGACCGCATCGAGGCCGGTGAGCTCGGCGACGTCGGCCGCGAGCGGCTCGAGTCGCTGCAGTCACTGCTCGCGTCGAAGGGCGGGGTGAGCGGGCGCGACCTCGCCGCGGCCGCGGACGACGCGCGCAGCGACGAGCTCGGCTAGCCGCCCCCGGCCTCGAGGGGCCGCGCCCGCACGCCGGTCCGCGCCGCACCGCACCGCACCGCGATTCGTGCAGCACACCCGGACTAGTCGCGGTGCCGTGCACGAAGCGCGGTGCGATGCCCGCCCAGGAGGCGCGGGTCGAGCCGGCGGGCGGGTCGCGGACGAGCAGGGCGGGCTCGGTACGCTGACGGGGTGACCGATGCTGCCGAGCCGACCCGCGCCTCCTCGTCCGACTCCGACTCCGACCCGACGACGACGACGGGCGCCCGCACCGCGGCGGCCGACCCCGCGGGGGCGGCGGCCTGGGCCGACGACCTGGCGCTCGCGCTCGAGCTGGCCGACCTGGCCGACGCGATCAGCACCGAGCGCTACCGCTCGGCCGACCTGCACGTCTCGCTGAAGCCCGACCGCTCGCACGTGACCGACGCCGACCAGGCCGTCGAGCGGGCGATCCGCGAGCGGGTCGCCGAGGCCCGCCCGGGCGACACCTTCTACGGCGAGGAGTACGGCCACGACGCCCCCTCGCACCGCCAGTGGGTGGTCGACCCGATCGACGGCACGGCCAACTTCTTGCGGGGCGTGCCCGTCTGGGCGGCGCTCGTCTCGCTCGTCGTCGACGGGGTGCCCGTCGTCGGCGTGGTGAGCGCCCCGGCGCTCGGGAGGCGCTGGTGGGCGACCCAGGGCGGCGGCGCGTTCTCGACCGAGCACGACGGGCCGCTGCGCGTCTCGGGCGTGCGCGACCTGGCCGACGCCTCGCTGAGTTTCAACGGGCTCGACTACTGGATCGACGCCGGCCGCCTGCCGCAGCTGCTCGACCTCACGAGCAAGGTGTGGCGGACGCGCGCCTACGGCGACTTCTGGTCGTACATGCTCGTCGCCGAGGGCGCGGTCGACGTCGCGGGCGAGTTCGACCTGCAGCCGTACGACATGGCGGCCGTGGCGGTCGTCGTCGAGGAGGCCGGCGGACGCTTCACGAGCGCCGACGGGCAGCCGGGGCCCTGGCACGGCACGGCGATGGCGACGAACGGGCTGCTGCACGAGACCGTCCTCGGGATCGTGGCCGCGCCTCCTGCCTGATCGCGCCGTCGGGCTCGGGGAGGCACCGCCTTCTGCGCCTGATCCGGTACGCACCGGATCGACGCCCACGGGGGAACCACCCCCGCTCGGGCTGATCCGGTACGAACCGGATCGGCCCACGGCCAGCCGGCTCTCCCCACGCCTCGGGTCGAGGTTCATCCCTGCGACGGAGGGCGACTCAGCCCTGCGCTTATGTTCACGCAACGTCCGGGCCGCTTGACTGGTCGCACGACGTCGCCGGCCCCGCCAGGGGCACCGATCATCTCGGGCAGGGGCGTCAGGGGCTCCGCCGCCCGTGTCCCTGTCACGGGCGGCCGAGCCTCGCCGACAGCTCCACCGACCGCGTCACCAGCCGACCGAGAGGCCACCCATGTTCGTCACGCCCGCCGCCACCGTCTCCGCCACGACCGGCCCCGTCGCCGGGTCGGTCGACCCCGCGTCGATCTCGCTGCTCGGCACCCGCCAGGTCGACGTCACGAGCTACGTCGTCGAGGCCTTCGCCCGCCTCTGACCGACCGGGTGGCCACCCCAGGAGGCGCGGCGCACCACAGTGCAACGGTCACCTCCGACACCTACGACGCCTCGGCCGCCTGGCCCACGCGCCCCTTCTTGCGGGCGCGCAGGTCCATCAGCCCGAGCACGAGCGCCACGGCCACGAGGGCGATCGTGACGAAGAAGCCGTTGCGGTAGGCCTCGTGGTAGACGTCGAGGTCCGAGCCGGCGGCTCCCCCGGCCCCGGCGATGACCGAGTAGAACGTCGAGACCGCGGCCGCCGTGCCGATGGCGGTGCCGGCGCGTTGCCCGACCTGCCCCATCGAACCGGCGACGCCGCCCATCTCGACGGGCACCTCGGCCAGCGTCAGCGTCTGGTTCGGCGAGATGACGAAGCCCCCACCGGTGCCGGCGATCAGCATGCCGACGCCCATCGCGTAGGGCGTGATCTCGCGGGGCGTGAGCACGGCGGCGAGCAGCAGGGCGACGAAGCCCACCGCCACCAAGACCAGGCCGAGCACGACGAGGCTGCGGCCGAAGCGGTCGACGAGGCGCCCGCCGTAGAAGGCGGCGACGGCGCTGGTCAGGGCGAACGGGATGGTCACCATGCCGGCGTAGACGGGTTCGAGGCCGAGCCCCTGCTGCAGGTAGAGAGTCGTCAGCAAGAACGTCGCGGGCAGGGCGCAGAAGTACACCGTGGCGATCAGGGTTCCGTTGCGGTACGACGCCAGCGAGAAGAGGCTGAAGTGCACGACCGGTGACTTTCCCTTGGCCTTGTATCGCTGCTCCCACCAGACGAAGGCGGCGCCGAACCCGACGAACCCGATCAAGAACAGCCAGCGCAGCGGGTCGTCGCCCTGCCCGGTGGTCAGCACGAAGGGCAGCATGAGCGTGAAGATCGTCAGCCCGAGCAGCACGATGCCGAACAGGTCGAGTTCGTTGTGGCCGTTCGAGGCCGTCCGGGTCTTCGGCAGCAGCTTCAGCGCGAAGAAGATGGCGATGAGGCCGAGCGGGATGTTCATCCAGAACAGCAGGCGCCAGCCGTCCTCGGGGCCGCCGATCGCGATCAGCAGACCGCCGAGGGTCGGGCCGAACGCGGTGCTGACGCCGATGATGGCGCCGAAGAAGCCGAAGGCTCGGCCGCGCTCCTTGCCCTGGAAGAGCTGCTGGATCAGCCCGAGCACCTGCGGCATCTGGATGCCGGCGGCGACGCCCTGCAGGATGCGCGCCGCGACGAGCAGCTCGATGGTCGGGGCGAGGGCGCAGAGCAGGCTGGCGACGGTGAACGAGGTCAGGCCGACGACGAACATCATGCGGCGCGACTTGAGGTCGCCGAGTCGGCCGGACGGCACGAGCGACAGGCCGAAGGCGAGCGCGTAGCCCGCGACGATCAACTGCAGGGCGGTGGGGCCTGCGCCGAGCGAGGCCTCGATGCTCGGCAGCCCGACGTTGACCTTCGACAGGTCGAGGATCGTCAGGGCGGCGACGCCGACGCAGACGGCGAAGGCGCGCCACTTCTGGCGGTCCTCCTCCGAGCGGGCGGCGGAGGCGGGGCGCGAGGCGTCGGCGCCTCCCGGGGCAGGGGTGTCGGATGTCTTCGTCATGGGATCGTTCCGTCATACACCTTGCACGGCACGCACCGACGCGAGGGCCCGTGGGGCGGGGGCGGCCCGCGGGGGCCGACCCGCGCCTCCCGGGCTCTGCCGGTCGCGAGGACCGGAGGCCGAGGAGGCGCGGGTGGCGACGACCGCTAGGCCGCCTTGATCAGGTCGTTCGGGTTGAGGACGTACTTCGTGGCCGCTCCCTTGTCGAACTCGGCGTAGCCGCGCGGGGCGTCCGCGAGGCTGATCGCCTGGGCGTGGACGTTCTTGGCGATGCTCGTCCGGTCGTGCAGGATCGCCATCATCAGCTGCCGGTTGTACTTCATCACCGGGCACTGACCGGTGGTGAACGACAGCGACTTGGCCCAGCCGGTGCCGAGGCTGAGCGACAGCGAACCCTTCTGGGCGGCTTCGTCGACTCCGCCCGGGTCGCCGGTCACGTAGAGCCCCGGGATGCCGAGGGCGCCACCCGCCGCGGTGATGTCCATCAGCGAGTTGAGCACGGTGGCGGGCGCCTCGTCGCTCGATCCACCGCCGTGCCCTTTGGCTTCGAAGCCGACCGCGTCGATGCCGCAGTCGACGAGGGGCTCCCCCAGGATCTGGTCGATCTGGTCGGCCGGGTCGCCCTTGGTCAGGTCGACGGTCTCGCAGCCGAAGCTGCGGGCCTGCGCGAGGCGGTCGGCGTTCATGTCGCCGACGATGACGACGCTGGCACCGAGCAGCAGGGCTCCGGTGGCGGCGGCGAGGCCGACGGGACCGGCTCCGGCGACGTAGACGGTCGAACCGACCTCGACGCCGGCGGTGACGGCACCGTGGAACCCGGTCGGGAAGATGTCGGAGAGCATCGCCAGGTCGAGGATCTTCTCCATCGCCTGGTCGGCGTCGGGGAACTTCAGCAGGTTCCAGTCGGCGTAGGGCACGAGCACGTACTCGGCCTGGCCGCCGACCCAGCCGCCCATGTCGACGTAGCCGTAGGCGCTGCCGGGACGGTCGGGGTTGACGTTCAGGCAGATGCCGGTCTTGCGCTCCTTGCAGTTGCGGCAGCGGCCGCAGGCGATGTTGAACGGCACCGAGACGATGTCGCCGACCTTGATGAACTCGACGTCGGGGCCGACCTCGACGACCTCGCCGGTGATCTCGTGGCCGAGCACGAGGTTCGTCGGGGCGGTGGTGCGACCGCGCACCATGTGCTGGTCCGAACCGCAGATGTTCGTGGCGACCGTGCGCAGGATCGCGCCGTGGTTGACCTTGCGTCCGACGTTGGCGGGATTGACGCCGGGGCCGTCCTTCAACTCGAAGGTCGGGTAGTCGACGTCGATGACCTCGACCTGCCCGGGCCCTTTGTAGGCGACCGCGTGATTCGTTGCCATGGTGATCCTCCTCGATCACGTGCGAGCACGGGAGCGTGCCCGTCGTCCGCAGGCTAGTGCGCGCGTCGATGCCCACGCATCGAATCCCAGCCAGCGCTCAGGGTGGGTTCACGCGACAGGTGTCGCGGTACGACCCGGCACACCCCCCTTCGGGGGTCACTTCGCCGTCACGATCTTCATCTGGTCCGTGCAGGGTCTTGGGGCGGGGCAGATCGGTTCGCTCGACACCGGCGTCTCGCCCTAACCGCAACCACTTCCTGCACCATGGGAACGGCGGCCCCATCCGATCCACTGCCTATCGTGAGATCTGCAGGGCGTCCAGCGAGTCGTCGGCCAGCGCGGCCTTGACGGCGTCGAGCCCGGGCTGGTCGACGTTGACGATCGACTGGCCGCCGATCGAGCCGGTGCCGGCGGTCGGGATGGTGAAGAAGTGCATCTTAGAGCCGTCGATCGCGCGCAGGCTGAAGCCGAGCGAGGCGATCGTGCCGACGTCGAACTGCTTGTCGACGGTGAGGTAGGGCGACATGGCCGTGACGAAGGCCGAGATCTTGCCGGGGTCGGTCAGGGTCGAGCGGCTGAGGATCGTGTTCGCCAGGCCCTTCACGAACGCCTGCTGGTTCTTCACCCGCGTGAAGTCGGCATCGGCGAACGCGTACCGTTCGCGCACGAACCTCAGGGCCTTGTCGCCCTCGAGCTGGTTCAGGCCGGCGACGTACGAGTACTCGCCCGACGTGAACGCCTGCGGCGAGTACACGTCCACCCCACCGAGTGCCGTCGTCATGCCCTTGAAGCCTTCGAAGTCGATGATGGCGACGTGGTCGATGCGGACGCCGAGCAGCTGCTCGACGGTCTGGACGGTCAGCGGCGAGCCACCGTAGGCGAAGGCGGCATTGATCTTGTTCGAGCCGTGGTCGGGGATCGGCACGTAGAGGTCACGCATGATCGACATCACGTAGACGTTCTCGCGGTCGGCGTCGACGTGCACGAGCATCATCGAGTCGGTCCGCTGGTCCGACGCCGAGGCGTCGTCGATCGTCGTCGGGTCGGCTCGCGAGTCCGACCCCATCAGCAAGATGTTCATCGCGCCGTCGGAGGCCGGCGCCGGACGCGTCGACTCGGCGGGGAAGGCCTGGTCGATCTTCGTCGCGTTGTCGTCGAATGAGCTCGCGAGCCGGGCGGCGTAGACACCCCCGACGACACCGACGACCACCAAGACCGCGACCAGCACCGACGCTAACGTGATCAGTGCCACGACCGGCTTGGACAGACGCCGCTTCCGCGTCGGGCCCCGGGTCGGTTCGTCGCGGTCCCCGTCGTCAGGCGTCAGAGTGAAGATGTCGCTCATGCGGCCTGCTCCCCCAGCACTCGGTCACGGATCTCGGCCAAAGCTGATTCGACTATAACAAGGGGGCACACGCTTCCTGGCTCTCGAGCCAGCCCCGAACGGGGGCCAGGCCTCACGTGACCAGCTAGCTCGCGGCCAACGTCCGTGCCCCCGAACGGGTCGATAGCAGGTCTGCGGCCGACTACCGGCCACGAGAGGGTGAGATGCGGGTGCTTCGTCAACCACCCGACGTCATCCGGACCGAACGGTGTCGTTTTCTCAGGTTCTGGATAGGTTCAGGGGGTGCTGCCCTCCGGGCCAGCACTGCATGTCTCACCCGGCGCTGGGCCGTGGGCGGACAAGCGATGACGCTTGCACCACCGAAGAAGAAAGCACTCACCACGTGATCACCAAGTTCTCATGGCGTCGTGCGGTGGCCGTTCCGGCCGTCCTCACGCTCGCCCTCGGAGGGGCCCTCCTCTCCACCACCGCGGCGCAGGCCGCGGTCGGCAACCTTGTCGTGTCGAACCCCGCGGCCGCCTCGACCGAAGCCGACCGCTCGGTCACGGTCGACGGTACGGCTGTCGCCGGAGCCAACATCCGCGTCTTCGCCGACAGCACCACCACCACCCTCCTTGCCTCGACGACGACCGACCGCACGACCGGGGCGTTCTCGGCCACCATCGAGTACGCCGACGACGCGCCTGTCAACCAGAGCATCTACGTCACGGGTGACGTCGGCACAAGCGGCTTCTCGGACCCGGTCACGCGTGCCTTCAACCTGCCCGCCGCCGTCACCCCCGTCGAGAACTTCTCCGTCACGTCCCCCGAGCTCGACGAGCAGCTCGCTTCGCGCACGGTGACCTTCTCCGGCACCGGCAACTCGGGCTCGAGCATCGTCCTCGAAGACACGAACGGCAACCCCCTCCCCGATTCCAACTCGGTGGCCGTCGTGGACGGCCAGTGGTCGATCCAGTACACCTACCCCGAGACGGCAGACCGCAACCAGATCGTGCACGTGACCCAGATCACGGGCGGCGTCGACACCGGCAACATCACCTCCGCGTTCGTCCTGCCCCAGGGCCAGACCCTCGTCATCGAGACGCCCGCCGAGGGCACCACCACCGCCACGCGCACCGTCACCTTCTCGGGCACCGGCAACTCGGGCTCGACCGTCAACGTGCTCGGCGCCGACGGCAACCGCCTGCCCGGCACCGGTGCGATCACCGTCGTCGACGGCCAGTGGTCGCTCGACTACACCTACGGCGACGACGCCGCCGTGGCCCAGACCGTCCGCGTGACCCAGGTCACCGGTGGAGCGGGTTCGGGCGACGTCACGCGTGCCTTCAACCTGCCCGCCGTGGTCGTTCCCCCGACGACGCCCGACGCCACGCTCGACGCGCCCGTCATCACCTCGCCCACCGAGGGCCAGGTCGTCGTCGGTGACCAGGTCACCTTCACCGGTACCGGCACCCCCGGATCGAACATCCTGCTCGCCGTCATCCCGACGGACCAGCTCGACGAGCTGCAGGCTGCCGAGGGTGACATGTCCTCCGCCGCTGCCGAGCCGGCCGACCCCAGCGACCCGATCGTCGTGGACGCCGACGGCAACTGGACCGTCACGCTTGCCCTGACGCCGGACGACTACACGGCTGCCGCCGTCGCGTTCCTCCTCGACGAGAACGGCGCCCCCGTGCTCGACGCCGCCGGCCAGCCGGTCGTCTCGGACCCCTCGGCTGACGTCGCCTTCAGCGTCATCGCCGCGGTCGTCCCGGCCGCCGCCCCCGCCACCCCGATCGTCACCGGCACCACCGGCCTGGCGTACACGGGTAGCGAAGGCACCGAGGCCGCGATCGGCATCGGCGCCGCCGTCCTGCTGCTCGGCTCGACCCTGATGGTCCTGGCTCGCCGCCGCGCGAAGCTCTCGACCACCGACGTGGCCGGCGAGTAACACCCGCACCACGACGACGGCCCCCGTCGCTGCCTCGGCAGCGACGGGGGCCGTCCCGCGTCCGGCGG
>NZ_LMPQ01000001.1:673220-675797 GCF_001423905.1 Frigoribacterium sp. Leaf186
GCACGAACGCCCCCGCCTGAGCAGGCGGGGGCGTTCGGTGTTCGCGGATCGTGTGACGACGACCGATGGTGGAGATGGGGGGAATTGAACCCCCGTCCATCGCTGAGATTGCACGCATTCTACGGGCGTAGCCAGATGAGACGTTCTGCTCGGCTCCGACCTTTGCTACTGGCTTCTAGGTCGACGAGCCCAGCCCGAGTGCAAGTCCCGTGTGACCCTCAGGCGTAGTCACACAGCAAGCCATCTAAATGACGTCAGGACCTGGTTAGAAGGCGGTCACCAGACTGACGGACTCCATGTGGCTCTACTGCTTACGCAGCGAGAGCGAAGTCAGTGCGCTTGTTATTGGCACTTATTGTTTTCCAGAGATCGTTTACGAGATAACCCTGGATCCTCGGCCCGCTTCTCGTTCGCACACAGGCGATGTCGAAACCGATCATCCCCATGAGGGGGCCGTCGTCACACGCTCTTGAGTTGTGGATCGTTGGTGCCGGCGTCTTCGCGACGCGGCCTCTCAGTATAGGGCCGCCGCGCCTCCTGGTCCACCTGACGTCGCGGGGCCTGGGCTGAGCCCCCCACGCACGTCCGGTGACGACGGCCACGCGCCCGGGGCAGGATCTCGACCCCCTCGACCGTGGTGACGAACCGGCGGGCCAGCAACTCGAGCGAGAACTCACGCTCGGCGAGCTCGAGGGCCGCGGCCCCCGCCCGATCGACGCACCCGTCGCCCTCGAGGATGTCGGTCAGCTGCCGGATCGCGTCGTCCGCGTCTCGTGACAGGCTCCACCCCGCCCCCGACTCGGACAGCACGTCGGCCTGCCAGCCGCCGTGGTTGATGAGCACGGGGCGTCCGGCGGCCAGGGTGTCGAAGAACTTGTTGGCGCTGTTGTGCTCGAGCTCGGCCACGTCGATCCACCACGAGCTGCCGAACGTCGCTCGAGCGAGCAGCGCGGGCAGCTCGTTCTTCGACACCGGCGGCAGGGCGAAGAAGCTGGACTGCCAGACCCCGAGCCGCTCGGCCAGGCGCACGACCTGGTCGTACTCGGCGCCCTTCCCGACCGCGACGAACGCCACGGGCGAGCCCTGTCGGGCTGCCGCCTGCGCCAGCTCGACCATGTAGGCCAGGCCGTTGGCGCGACCGAAGGTGCCGCAGTAGAGCACGATCGGCCGCCCGGCCAGGGCAGGGATGCGATCGAGCACCGTCGTCTCGGTGGGGTCGGGAGCCTGGAAGGTCTCGACGTCGGAGATGTTGGGCACGACGACGACCTTGTGGGCCGCCCCGCCGGCCTTGACGACCCCGTCCGCCATGCCCTCGGACAGCGCCACGATGCGGTCGGCGTTCCGGTAGGCCAGGCGCTCGAGCAGGCGGGCGGTGAGAGCCGCGGCGGGCCTGCGCAGGTACCCCATCGCGATCGGGACCTCGGGCCAGAGGTCCCTGACCTCGAAGACGAAGGGGACCTTGCGCCCCATGACGGCCCAGAGCCCGGGCAGCGCGACCGTCAGCGGCGTGCTCGTCGCGATGACGACGTCGCCCCGGAGCCTCCGCGCGACGGACGCGGACCGGAGGGCGAACCGGGCGAAGGCCACGATGCGTCGACGAGGGCCCATGGCGTTGTCGTACGGCACCGGGACGCGGTGCACGTGCAGGCCGTCGACCGCCTCGACCGTGTAGCCCTGGTGCGGCACGGGGTCGTGATCCGCCGCGACGATGTGCACGTCGTGCCCCCGCGAGGCCAGAGCACGGGCCAGGTGGTACGAACGGACGCCGCCGTTCTCGCCCGGCGTGCGGAAGTGCTGGTGCAGGTAGGTGATCCTCACGGGCGATCGCCGGCCTGCTCGCTGAAGACGACAGCTCTCATGGTGGGACTCTTTCGCTCGGGGCACTCGTGCCTCAGACAGGGTGACCACCCGTGAACGGCGGCTGAATCTAAAATACCAGCTGCGTATCTGAAATACAACGAGGTGACCCGCCCGGCGAGTCGGGTCGTGCCCGCGAAGGGCCGTGGGCTACTCGCCCAGGTGCTTGCGAGCCGACATGGCAGCCTGGGCCTCGCGGGTCGCGGTGCGCTCTCGGAGCGTCTGCCGCTTGTCGTACTCTCGCTTGCCCTTGGCGAGGGCGATCTCGACCTTGGCCCGGCCGTCGCTGAAGTAGATCTTCAGGGGCACGACGGTGAACCCGCCCTCTTTGGTCTTCTGCCCGATCTTGTCGATCTCGTGGCGGTGCAGCAGCAACTTGCGCTTGCGTCGGGGCGCGTGGTTGTTCCAGGTGCCCTCGGTGTACTCGGGGATGTGCACCGCGTCGAGCCACGCCTCGCCGGCGTCGACGAACGCGTACCCGTCGACCAGCGACGCCCGCCCCTGCCGCAGCGACTTGACCTCGGTGCCGCTCAACACGATGCCCGCCTCGTAGGTGGTGTCGATCGTGTAGTCGTGGCGCGCGCGGCGGTTCGTGGCCACGACCTTCTCACCGCGTTCTTTCGCCACGCTGGGCCTCCTGGTCGTTCGGGTGGTGTGCTGCCGACAGGCAGCCGTTCAGTGTACAGCGAAGGAGGCGCGGTGCCCGTCGAACGGGCACCG
>NZ_LMPQ01000001.1:675828-810170 GCF_001423905.1 Frigoribacterium sp. Leaf186
GCCTGATCGCCACGTTGGCGCTCAGCGCCGCGAGCAGGATGCCCACGACGACGACGATCGGCACGACGAGGGCGGCGTCGCGCAGGCCGATGAACGGCGTGCCCTGGAAGGTCACCGCCAGGTAGCCCTTGACGAAGAAGTTGACGATGGCGACGATGGCGGCACCCGCCAGCACCGAGCCCACGAGGGCCGCGATCACCCCCTCGAGGATGAACGGCGTCTGGATGAACCGGTTCGACGCGCCGACCAGGCGCATGATGCCGAGCTCTCGCCGTCGGCTGAAGGCGCTGAGCCGGATGGTCGTCGCGATCAACAGCACCGCCGCGATGAGCATCAGCGAGGCGATGCCGATGGCCGTGTAGCTCGCGGCGTTCAACACCGAGAAGATCGGGTCGAGGTACCCCCGCTGGTCGACGACGCTCTGCACGCCGGCGAGGCTCGACAGGCTCTCGGTGAGCACGTCGGACTGCGTGGGGTCCTTCAGGTTCACCCAGAAGGTCTCGTTGAGGTACGCGGGCTGGACGAACTCGGTGGCCGGGCTGTCGGCGAACTGCTGCTTGAAGCGGTCGTACGCCTCGGTCTGGTCCTCGAAGTAGAACTTGTCGACGTACGGCGTGAGCACGTCGCTCTGCAGCTGGGCCTCGACGCCGTCCTTCTGGTCTTGCGTCGCCATCGCGCCGGTGCAGTTGCCCGTCGTGTCGGTGTCGGTGCAGAGGTAGACGGCGACCTGGGCCTTGTCGTACCAGTAGCCCTTCATCTGCGTGATCTGCATCTGCAGCAGCGCGGCCGTGCCGACGAAGGTCAACGAGATGAACGTGACGAGCACGACCGAGACGACCATCGAGGCGTTGCGGCGCAGGCCGCTGCCGACCTCGCTCATGACGAGTCCGAGTCTCATGCGTCCGCCCCTCTCGTGCTCAGGTCTTCGACTCCGATGGCCTGGATGGGCACCGCCTGCGTCTGGTAGCCGCCGTGGCGCTCGTCGCGCAAGATGTTGCCCGCGCTCAGCTCGATCACCCGACGTTGCATCTGGTCGACGATGCCGGCGTCGTGCGTGGCCATGATGACCGTCGTGCCCCCGGCGTTGATGCGCTCGAGCAGGGTCATGATGCCCGCACTCGTCGAGGGGTCGAGGTTTCCGGTCGGCTCGTCGGCCAGCAGGATGGCGGGCTTGTTGACGATGGCCCGCGCGATCGCGACGCGCTGCTGCTCACCGCCCGAGAGCTCGTGCGGCAGGCGGTGCTGCTTGCCGACCAGGCCGACCATCTTGAGGACGTCGGGCACGGCTTCTTGGATGAAGCCCTTGCTCTTGCCGATCACCTGCAGGCTGAACGCGACGTTGTCGAAGACGTTCTTCTGCGGCAGCAGGCGGAAGTCCTGGAACACCACGCCGAGGTTGCGGCGGAAGTACGGGACCTTGCGGCTGGACAGCGTGCCGAGACGCTGGCCGAGCACGTGGATCTGGCCCTGCGACGGCTTCTCTTCTTTCAGCACGAGCCGCAGGAAGCTCGACTTGCCGGAGCCGCTGGCCCCGACGAGGAACACGAACTCGCCCTTGAGGATCTCGAGGGTGACGGCGTTCAGTGCGGGCCGGGGGTTGCCGACGTAGACCTTGGTGACTTCATCAAACCGAATCATGACGGGGATCACCCTAAGCGCGGGTCAAGGCGATCGGCGCAACGACTCGCTGCGGTGCTAGTCCTGGTCGTCGCGCTTGCGCCAGCGGATGCCGGCCGAGATGAAACCGTCCAGGTCGCCGTCGAAGACGTTCGAGGGGTTGTTCACCTCGTGCTCGCTGCGGAGGTCTTTCACCATCTGGTACGGCGCCAGCACGTAGCTGCGGATCTGGTCGCCCCAGCTGGCCGTGATGTTGCCCGCGAGCTCTTTCTTCTTGGCGTTCTCGGCCTCTTTCTGCAGCAGCAACAGGCGCGACTGCAGCACGCGCATGGCGGCGGCGCGGTTCTGGATCTGGCTCTTCTCGTTCTGCATCGAGACGACGGTGCCGGTCGGGATGTGCGTCAGGCGGACGGCCGAGTCGGTCGTGTTGACGCTCTGACCACCGGGGCCCGACGAGCGGAACACGTCGACGCGGATGTCGTTCTCGGGGATGTCGATCGACTCGGTCTCTTCCATCAGCGGGATGACCTCGACCGCGGCGAAGCTGGTCTGACGCTTGCCCGCCGCACCGAACGGGCTCATGCGCACGAGACGATGCGTGCCGGCCTCGACGCTCAGGGTGCCGAACGCGTAGGGCGCGTCGATCTCGAACGTGGCGCTCTTGATGCCCGCCTCCTCGGCGTAGCTGGTGTCCATCACCGTGGCGGACATGCCGTGCTTCTCGGCGTAGCGCAGGTACATGCGCAGCAGCATCTCGGCGAAGTCGGCGGCGTCGACCCCGCCGGCACCGGCGCGGATCGTGATGACCGCGGGCCGAGGGTCGTACTCGCCGTCGAGCAGGGTCTGCACCTCGAGGACGTCCATCATCTTCTGCAGGGCCTTGAGCTCGGCCTGCGCCTCGTCGGCGCTCTCTTGGTCGTCGCCGTCGTTCGCCATCTCGACGAGCACCCCGAGGTCGTCGAGCCGCTGCTCGGTCGTCTCGAGCTTCTCGAGCTCGGACTGCCGGTGGCTGAGGGCGCTGGTGACCTTCTGCGCGTTCTCGGTGTCGTCCCACAGGTCGGGTGCCGAGGCCTGCTCGCTGAGCTCGGCGATCTCGGCCACGAGACGGTCTTGCCCGATCACCGCACGGATGTCTTCGAACGTGGCCCGGAGGGCGGCAATCTGCTCAGAGAAATCCAGTGCGATCATGGTCCCCGAGCTTACCCGGCGCACGTGGGGGCGACGTGCGGGTGCGGGGACGGGCCCGGGGGCTCGCGCGTCAGCGCCGGGCGACGCCCGCCTCACGCAGGGCCACGTCGGCGAGGCGCCGGACGACCTCGGGTTCGCCCGCGCGCCACGCCGCGACGGGGTCGGGCGACACGGCGAGCGCCGCCCGGGCGTCACGGCCGGTCAGGGCCCGCAGCGCGAGCAGGTCGTCGCCGCCCGGCAGGGCGAGCAGCGACCGGGTCGAGGAGGCGCGGCGCGCGAAGGCGATCCGCCCGCGCAGCCAGACCCACAGCACCACGAGGCTCGGCACCCCGGCCACGACGAGACCCGCGACCAGCGCGGCGCGGGCCACGCCGTCCTGCTGCTGCCGTCCGGCGTCGGCGAGGGACTGACCGGCACCGCTCGCTCCGTCGAAGGGTGCGCTGGCGGCGTCGCCGACCAGGGGCACCCCGGCCAGGGCGCGCGAGGCGTCCTGCATGGTGCCCTGGAAGCCGGCCCCCGCCTCCTCGAGCTGTCGCCCGAGGTCGGCGAAGGTGCCGATGAAGCCCGCGATCGCCACCCCGAGCACGACGAACGCGACGACGAGGCCGATCGCCACCACGTCGCCGGTCACCTGGCGGGCACGGACGAGGGGCGACGACGAGTAGAGCTGCATGGTCACAGTGTGCCCGCCCGTCGCCGGTGGGCGGCGACCCCGGGCGGCGACCCCGGGCAGGCGGGCCCGGCGTCAGCGGGTGCCGAGGGCGGGCGTGCGGTCGGCGTAGCCGGCTCGGCCGGCCCGGGCGACGGCGTCGGGCAGTGCGGCGAGCAGGGCGTCGACGTCGGCCTCGGTCGAGGTGTGACCGACGGTCATGCGGAGCGCCCCGCGGGCCGCGTCGGGCGACAGCCCCATGCCGAGCAGCACGTGGGACGGTTCGGGGATGCCCGCCTGGCACGCGGACCCGGTCGACACGCTGACCCCGGCGGCGTCGAGCAAGAACAACAACGAGTCGCCCTCGCACCCCTCGAAGGTGAAGTGGGCGTTGCCGGGCAACCGGTCGACGGGGTCGCCGCGCAGCACCGCGCCGGGCACCGAGGCCAGCACGCCGGCGACCAGGCGGTCGCGCAACGGCTCGTAGTCGGCGTGCGGTTGTTCGGCCGCGACGGCGAAGGCCACGGCGGCCGGGGCGTCCTGGGTGCCCGAGCGCACCTGCCGCTGCTGACCCCCGCCGTGGATGAGGGGCACGACCGTCGCCGACCGCGACAGCACGAGGGCTCCGATGCCGATCGGCCCGCCGACCTTGTGCGCGCTGACGCTGAGCGCCGCGAGCCCCGACGACGCGAAGTCGATCGGCACCTGCCCGTACGCCGCCACCGCGTCGGAGTGCACGGGCACCCCGTGTGCGGCGGCGAGCGCGACGACCTCGTCGACGGGCTGCATCGTGCCGACCTCGTTGTTGGCCCAGAGCAGGCTGACGAGGGCGACGTCGTCGTGCTCGTCGAGGGCCGCGGCGAGCGCGTCGACGCGCAGTCGGCCCCGCTCGTCGAGCGGCAGCCAGGTGACGACGGCGCCCTCGTACCGTTCGAGCCACTCGACGGTGTCGACGGTCGCGTGGTGCTCGCCGGCGGGGACGAGGAGGCGCGGGCGCGGTCGGTCGGACTGCCTCGCCCACCAGAGTCCCTTGATCGCGAGGTTGACCGCCTCGGTGCCGCCCGAGGTGAAGACGACCTCGATCGGGTCGCAGCCGAGGGTCGCGGCGACGCGTTCGCGAGCCTCTTCGAGCACCCGCTTGGCGTTCTGCCCGGCGGAGTGGATCGACGACGGGTTGCCCACGGTGCCGAGGGCCTCGGCGTAGGCGGCGATGGCCAGCGGGTGCATCGGGGTGGTGGCCGCGTGGTCGAGGTAGACGCTCATGGAAGGGTCCTCAGGCTGGGGTGGGGCGGGTGCGCCGGTGACGCCAGGTGATTTCGGGGCCGACGCGCGCCTCCTCTACTGTAAGTGCCGTGACCGACCTCGACCCCCTGCGCGACCTCGGCGTCCGCACCGGCCCCGACGGGCCGACCCTGCGGGTCTGGTCGTCGTCGGCGACGCGCGTCGACCTCGTGATCGACGACGCTCCCCACGACCGCGTCGTGCCGATGGTGCGTGACGAGCACGACGTCTGGAGCGCCACCGACGGCGCCCTGACCCCCGGTCGTCGGTACTGGCTGCGGGCCGACGGCCCCTCGGGCCCGGGTAGCGCCTTCGACCCGTCGCTCGAGCTGCTCGACCCGTACGCGCGCGGGCTCGGTCGCACCGGCCGGGGCACGTGGCGCTCGGCGGTCGTCGACGAGGCGTTCGACTGGGGCGGGGTCGAGAAGCCGCGCACGCCGCTCGACCGGGTCGTCGTCTACGAGGCGCACGTCAGGGGGCTGACCCGGCTGGCGCCGTTCGTGCCCGAAGAGCTGCGGGGCAGCTACGCCGGTCTCGCCGCCGAGTCGACCATCGCCTACCTGCAGGGGCTCGGCGTCACGGCCGTGCAGCTGCTGCCGGTGCACCAGCACGTCGACGAGCAGCGCCTCGTCGCGCAGGGCATCGAGAACTACTGGGGCTACAACACCCTGAACTACTTCGCGCCGCACGCCGCGTACGCGAGCCGCGACGCCCAGCTCGCCGGGGCGTCCGCGATCGTGCGCGAGTTCAAGGGCATGGTGCGCCTGTTGCACGAGGCCGGCATCGAGGTCTACCTCGACGTCGTCTACAACCACACCGCCGAAGAGGGCGAGGTCGGCGGGCCGGTGACGAGCCTCCGGGGTCTCGACGGCGCCGCCTACTACCGGCACGACGCCGAGGGCCGCCCCGTCGACGTGACCGGCTGCGGCAACTCGCTCGACACCAGCACGCCCGCCGCCTCGCGACTCGTGCTCGACTCGCTGCGCTACTGGGCGAACGAGGTGCAGATCGACGGGTTCCGGTTCGACCTGGCGGCCACCCTCGGGCGGGGCGCCGACCACGCCTTCGACCCCGAGCACCCGCTGCTCTCGGCGATCGTGACCGACCCGGCGCTCGAGGGCGTGAAGATGATCGCCGAGCCGTGGGACGTCGGGCTCGGCGGCTGGCAGACCGGGGCCTTCCCCGAGGGCTGGATCGAGTGGAACGACCGCTTCCGCAACCGGGCCCGCGACTTCTGGTTGACCGACATCGCCGCCGCGCGGTCGCAGGGCGCTCCCCCGTCGGGTCTCGGCACCTTCGCCTCGAAGCTCAGCGGGTCGAGCAACATCTACGCCCGCGAGCGCGGTCCGCTGTCGGGCGTCAACTTCGTCACGGCGCACGACGGGTTCACGCTGCTCGACCTCGTCTCGTACGACGGCAAGCACAACCTCAGCAACGGCGAGGCCAACCGCGACGGCACGGACGACAACCGCTCGTTCAACCACGGCGTCGAGGGCGACAGCGTCAACCCCTGGATCTCGGACGCCCGACGCCGTTCGATGCGCAACCTGCTCGCCACCCTGTTCGTCTCGGCCGGCATCCCGATGCTGACGGCCGGCGACGAACGCGGCCGCACCCAGCACGGCAACAACAACGCGTACTGCACCGACAGCGAGCTGACCTGGGTCGACTGGACCGACGAGCCCTGGCACCGCGACCTGCACGACGACGTGGCGACGCTCGCCCGGCTGCGGGCGGAGAACCCCGCGCTCCGCCCGTCCCGCTTCGGCCTCGACGGCGCCTGCACGCTGAGCGCCAACGAGATGTCGTGGCACTCGGCCTCGGGCGACGAGATGCGGCCCGACGAGTGGAACGACCCGGGCGTCCGCACCCTGCAGTACCTCGCCGTCTCGACGCCCGAGCACGAGGCGCCGAACACCGTGCTGGTCGTGGTGCACGGTGCCGAGACGAGCGTCACGGTGACGCTCCCCCGGCACGAAGGCGTCACCTCGTACGACGCCCTGTGGTCGAGCGACGACCGGAGTCTGCCCCACGACACCGCCCCCGGCGACGAACTGATCGTCTCGGGGCCGACCGTCGTGCTGTTCCGCGCCGTGACCGTCGACGCCGGCACGAGCGGCGGGGCCGACGCCACCGACGGGGCCGACGCCACCGGCGACGCCGTCGGGGCCGACGCGTGACGAAACCGACCGCAGGAGGCGCGCGCGGCCCCGCCACGCCGGCCACCGTCGCGCTCACCGCGGCCGGCATCGCCTTCACCCCGCACACCTACGAGCACCACGACACGGCGACGAACTTCGGCGAGGAGGCCGCGGCCGAGCTCGACCTGTCCGAGGAGCGCGTCTTCAAGACCCTCGTGGCCGACGCCGACGGCACCCTCGTCGTGGGAGTCGTCCCGGTCTCCGGTCGCCTCGACCTCAAGGCCCTCGCTGCAGCCGTCGGAGCGAAGAAGGCCTCGCTCGCCGAGCCCGCCCTCGTCGAACGCCGCACGGGCTACGTCGTCGGCGGCATCAGCCCGCTCGGCCAGAAGACCGCCGCGACGACCGTCGTCGACGCGAGCGCCGCCTCCTTCCCGTCGGTGTTCGTCAGCGGCGGGAGGCGCGGGTTCGACATCGAGATCGCCCCCGACGACCTCGTGCGCGCCACCGGCGGCACCTACGCGGCGATCCGCCGCGACTGACGCCCGCCGCGCCTCCCGCACACCAGCCCGCGGAGCCCACGCCGCCACGAAGTGGACACCGCGCCACGCGAAAACGTGGCGCGGTGTCCACTTGGTGGCGCGAAGAGAGGGCGACGGGCGCCGGGGCGGCAGAGCAGGCCGGGCGCGGCGAGCAGGCAGGCCGGGCGCGGCGAGCAGGGCGGGCGGGCGCGGCGAGCAGGCCGGGCGGCGAGGCAGGGCGGGCGCGGCGGCGGGCACACGGCGAGCGCGGGCTAGGGTCGGGCGCATGACCGGCAGTCCGGCCCGGATCGAGGGCACGCTCACCTCGTGGGACGACGACCGCGGGTTCGGGTTCCTCACCCCGGGTTCGGGGCGGGGCCGCGCGTTCGTGCACATCACGGCGTTCAGCCGGGGGTCGGCGCGGCCCCGCGTGGGCGACGCCTTCTCGTACGAGGTCGACCGGCACGGTGACCGGGGGCCGGCGGCGGTCCGCGTCGCAGCGGTCGGTGGCCGGTGGTCGGCGCCCCGGGCCCGGGCGCCGCGCCCGACCCGAGGCGGGCAGGTCGCCCTCGTCGTCGGGCTCGTGATCGTGGTGGCGGTCGTGGTCGGCGTCGCGACGCTCACCCCCGCGGGAGGACGCACCGCGGCCGTCGACGACGCCCTGCCCTGGCTGATCGGCGGCGCCCTCGTGCTCAGCCTGGTGACGGCCGTCGTCTACGCCGTCGACAAGTCCGCCGCCCGCCACGGACGACGCCGCGTGCCCGAACGCGTCCTGCTGCTGCTCGGACTGGTCGGCGGCTGGCCCGGAGCCCTCGTCGCGCAGCAGCTGCTGCGTCACAAGACGAGCAAGCGGTCGTTCCAGGTCGCCTTCTGGGCCACGGTGGCCGTCGACGTGCTGGCCGTCGCGGCCGCCCTCGTGCTCGTCGGCTAGCACCGCGCGCTCGTCCGCCGGCGTACCGCCGGCACGCGCACCGCCTGCACGCACACCGCCGGCACGCGCACCGAGACCCCGGTGGACCGCCGAGACACTCGTGAGCGCGCGGGTGTCCCGGCGACCTCCCGGGGCCTCGCCGACCTCAGACCAGCTGCTTCTCGCGGGCGAAGTGGCAGGCGGCCGTGTGGTCGGCGCCGTCGCGGCCGTGCGGCAGCATGGCGGGCACCTCGTCCTCGCACCGCGAGCGCTGGGCCTCGGGCAGCATCGCGTAGAGCGGGCACCGGCTGCGGAACCGGCAACCCGTCTGCTTGACCGTCGGCGTCGGCGGGTCCCCCGGCAGCACGATGTGCTCGCGGGCCCGCTCCTTGACCGGGTCGGGCACCGGCACCGCCGAGAGCAGCGCCTGCGTGTAGGGGTGCAGCGGGTGCTCGAACACCTCGTCGACCGGGCCCGTCTCGACCGTGCGGCCGAGGTACATGACCGTGACCCGGTCGGCCACGTGCCGGATGACCGAGAGGTCGTGCGACACGAACAGGTACGACAGGTCGAGCTTCGCCTTGAGCTCGGCGAGCAGGTTGAGCACGCCGGCCTGGATCGACACGTCGAGCGCCGACACCGGTTCGTCGAGCACGATCAGCTTCGGGTCGGCGGCGAGCGCCCGGGCGATCGAGATGCGCTGCCGCTGCCCGCCCGAGAACTCGTGCGGGTAGCGGGTCGCCGCGGCCGCCTCGAGCCCGACGAGCCGCATCAGCTCGGGCACGCGGCGCGACACCTCGTCGCGGGGCCGCCCGATGGCCAGCAGCGGTTCGGCGATGATGTCGCTCACCGGCTGGCGCGGGTCGAGGCTGGCCATGGGGTCCTGGAAGACCATCGACACGGCGCCGCGCAACCGCTTGACGGTCGACCCGTCGAGCTTGCGGTCGAGGGCCGTGCCGAGCAGTTCGATCGTGCCGGCCTCGGGCACCCGGAGGTCCATGATCTCGTGCAGGGTCGTGCTCTTGCCCGAGCCCGACTCGCCCACGAGCCCGAGGGTCTCGCCCTCGCGCACGTCGAGGTCGACGCCGTCGACGGCCCAGACGCTGCCGACCCGGCGCTTGAACACCGAGCCCTTCGTCAGCGGAAAGGTCTTGACCAGCCCGTCGACGTGCAGCACGCGGTCGCGAGAAGCCCGGGGCACCGCCGCCAGGGCCGAGGTGAGGGCGGGTGGCAGGTCGTAGACGTCCTCGGGGTCGGTGCCCTCGCCGACGAGCTGGTCGGCGTGCAGGCACGCGGCCCGGTGGCCGGCCTCGACCGCGGGAGCCTGCTCGAGGGCGGGTTCGTCCACCCGGCACTCGGCCGTCGCCAGCGGGCAGCGCGCCGCGAACGGGCAGCCGGGGGCGAGCGACAGCAGCGACGGGGGCGTGCCCGGGATCGGCACGAGCGGCTGGTCCGAGCGCTGGTCGAGGCGTGGCAGTGCGCCGATGAGGCCGACCGTGTACGGCATGCGGGGGTGGGCGAACAGGTCGTCGGCGGTCGCCGTCTCGACGACCCGCCCCGCGTACATCACGGCGATGCGGTCGGCGAACCCGGCGATGACGCCGAGGTCGTGGCTGACGAAGATCAGGGCGGCCCCGGTCTCGCGCTGGGCCGTGCGGAGCACCGAGATGACCTGGGCCTGGATCGTGACGTCGAGGGCAGTGGTCGGCTCGTCCGCCAGGATCACGTCGGGGTCATTCGCGATCGCCATCGCGATCATCGCCCGCTGCCGCATGCCCCCCGAGAACTCGTGCGGGAACGAGTCGACCCGGCGCTCGGGTTCGGGGATGCCGACCAGCCCGAGCAGCTCGATCGCCCGCTCGCGAGCCTGCTTCTTCGAGCCTCCGCGGTGGATGAGCACCGTCTCGGCGATCTGCTGACCCACCGTGTAGACCGGCGTGAAGGCCGACAGGGGGTCCTGGAAGACCATGGCGATGCGCTTGCCGCGGATCGCCGACATCGACTTGTCGCTGCGACCGAGCAGCTCCTCCCCGTCGAGCGTGATCGACCCCGTCACCTTGGCGGTGGCGGGCAGCAGGCCGAGCACGGCCAGGCTCGTGACCGACTTGCCCGAGCCCGACTCGCCCACGATGCCGAGCACCTCGCCGCGCCGCAGCGTCAGGTCGACGCCGCGCACGGCGCGCACGGCGCCGTCCGGGGTCGGGAAGGTCACGGTCAGGTCGTGCACCTCGAGCACCGGGGCCGAGGAGGCGCGGGTGCGGTCGACCGGTTCGGTGAGCGTCATGCGCGCTCCCCCTTCTCGTCGTTCGTGCGGGTCGGGGCAGCGGAGCCGACGTCGGCCCCGGGGGCGGGGCTCGCCGCCTCGGAGACGCCGCCGGTGCGACCGAGGGGCGCCGCGCCTCCTCGGCTCTCGGCCGTGCGGCCGCGCGTGCGGCGACGGCGGCCGGTGCGACCGGCCGTCGAGGTCGGGTCGAGCGCGTCGCGCAGGCCGTCGCCGAGCAGGTTGCTGGCGAGCGCGAAGACGATCAGGGCGCCGGCCGCGAAGAAGAACAGCCAGGGCTTGGTCGTGGCCGCGCTCTGGTTCTGGGCGATGAGCGTGCCGAGCGACACGTCGGGCGGCTGCACGCCGAAGCCGAAGTACGACAGCCCCGACTCGGTGAGCACGGCGGCGCCGATCGCGATCGTGGCGTCGATCACCAGGAACGACGCGACGTTCGGCAGGATGTGCCGCACGATGATCGTGAAGTGGCCGATGCCCATGTAGCGGGCGGCCCGGATGAACTCCCGCTCCTTGATGCTGAGGGTGAGCGAGCGCACGACGCGGGCGGTGATCATCCAGCCGAACAGCGCGAGCAGGGCGACGAGGATCAGCCAGCCGTACTGCTTGAGGCGCGGCGAGAGGATCGCGATGATCAAGAACGACGGCAGCACGAGCAGCAGGTCGACGAAGACCATGACGGCCCGGTCGACCCAGCCGCCGAAGTACCCGGCCATCGCGCCGAGCATGCCGGCGATGACGGTCGAGAACAGCGCGACGAGCAGGCCGATCAGCAGCGACTTCTGCAGGCCCCTGGCGGTCTGGGCGAAGACGTCCTGGCCGATGTTGTTCGTGCCGAACCAGTGGGCGCCGGTCGGCGGCGACGACAGGGCCGTGTAGTCGATGTAGTCGTAGGCGTACGGCGAGACGAGCGGGCCGACGAAGGCGAAGACGAACAGCAGCACGACGGTCACGAGGCCGACGGTGGCGCCGCGGTTGGCGAACAGGCGTCTGAAGGTCAGCACGAGGCGGTTCGGCGTCGTCGCCGCCGCCTCTTCTCGCGACTCGGGCACGACGGCGTCGGACGGGCCCTCGAGGAGGTCGGGTGTGAACCGGGTCATGGGGCGGCCCTACTTCTGCGCTCGGACGCGCGGGTCGAGCACCGCGTTCAGCACGTCCGACACGAAGCCGGCGAGCAGCACGACGACGGCGCTGTAGAGGGTGTACGTGACGACGACGTTGATGTCGTTCGCCTGCACGGCGTCGATGAACCAGGCGCCGAGGCCGTTCCAGGCGAAGATCTTCTCGGTGAAGGTGGCCCCGGTCAGCACGCCGAGGAACGCGAAGGCGAACAACGTCGTCATCGGGATCAACGCCGTGCGCAGCCCGTGCTTGAAGATCGCGGGGCGGCGGCGCAGCCCCTTGGCCCGGGCGGTGCGGATGTAGTCGGCCTGCAGCACGTCGAGCATCGTCGCCCGCTGGTACCGGCTGTAGACGGCGATCAAGCCGACGCCGATCGAGATGGTGGGCAGCAGCAGGTGGGCGATGCGGTCCCACGCGATCGTGCCGAGCCCGCCGGTCAGGTTGGGCGTCGCCTCACCGGTGAAGGTGATCAGCTGGTACCCCAGGACGTCGTTGAGCTTCGTCGCCCCGATCTTCAGCAGCACCGCCGTGAGGAACACCGGCGTGCTGATCAGGACGAACGACAGCACCGACGAGACGCGGTCCGAGAACGCGTACTGCCGGATGGCGTTCCAGGTGCCGACCACGACCGCGAGCACGATGCCGAGGATCGACCCCACCAGCAGGAGGCGCAGGCTGACGCCCAGCCTCGGCCCGAATTCTGCCGCGACCGGCTTGTCCTGGATGGTCTGGCCGAGGTCGCCGGTGACGGCACCACCGAGCCAGTGGACGTAGCGGTCGCCGAGGGGGTCCTTGTCGTTGACGCCGATCGAGGTGAGCTTGGCGTCGACGATCTCGGAGGACGGACGCGGGTTGCGGTCGGCGTAGACGGAGCGCGGGTTGAGGGTCGCCGAGGCGAGGAAGTAGGTGAGCGACGTCGCGATGAAGACCAGGGCGACGTAGTACACCAGCCGGCGGGCGAGGAATCGAGCCATGGCAGATCACACTAGACGTACCCCGAGCCCGGGCCAGCTGGCCAGGTTTCGAGCGTGTAACGAATTCTCATGAAAGTTTGCGCGGATTCAGGGCGTCCGTACATTTGTGCACACGCTGTCAGATGTCGACAGACGCCGCACCTCGTGACACCACGGGCCGCCGTCGTCCTCGGAACGACCCTGATCAGCACTTTTCATCACGATGCAGTTCGGAGTGCCATGAAGATCACGAAGAAGCTCGGCCTCGCAGCCGGCCTCGTCAGCATCGCCCTCGTCGTCACGGCGTGCAGCGGAGGCGGCGGCAACGACGGCGACGGGGCCGCGAAGAACGGCGAGTTGTCCCCCGACGGCGACATCAACGCCACCGCGGCGGCCGACGTCGAGCAGGGCGGAACGCTCACCCTGCCGCTCAGCCAGCTGCCCTCGCAGTGGAACTACGGCCAGCTCGACGGCGCGCTGGTCGACTCGGCGCTGATGGAGAGCGCCGTGCTGCCCCAGCCCTTCCGCATCGACGAGAAGGGCGTGCCGCAGATCGACGAGAACCTCGTCACGAGTGCCGAGGCGACGAGCGACGACCCGCTCGTGGTGACCTACGACATCAACCCCGACGCGGTGTGGAACGACGGCACGCCGATCACGGTCGCGGACTTCCAGGCCTGGAAGACCGCCCTCGACGGCTCGAACGCCGAGTACCTGGTCGGCAGCACCCTCGGCCCCGACCGCATGGCCTCGGTCGAGGCCGGTTCGAGCGACAAGCAGGTCGTCGTGACCTACTCGGAGCCGTTCTCGGACTGGAAGAGCATGTTCGCGCCGCTCTACCCGGCCAGCCTCTACAACGACCCGACCGCGTTCAACACGGCCTACGTCGACGACCTCCCGGTCTCGGGAGGACCGTACAAGGTGGAGAAGATCGACACCACGGCGCAGACCGTGACGATCGTGCCGAACGAGATGTGGTGGGGTGACGCCCCCAAGCTCGACTCGGTGGTCTTCCGCGCCCTCGACAGCGACGCCGACGTCGACGCCTACCTGAACGGCGAGATCGACTACGTCACGGGCAACTCGTCCGAGCGCTACGACCGCCTGAAGGGTGCGAAGGACACCGACATCCGGGCAGCACCGTCGGCCCGCTACACGCACGTCGACTTCAGCACGAAGGGCATCCTCGCCGACGAGAAGATCCGTCAGGCGATCCAGCACGCGGTCGACCGCGAGGCCCTGGGCAAGGTCATCACGAGCACCCTGCCCTACGAGCTGCAGACCCTCAACAACCACCTGTTCCTCAGCACCGACGGCGCCTACCAGGACAACGCGAAGGAGACCGGCGACTACGACGTCGACGAGGCGAAGAAGATCCTCGCCGACGACGGGTGGGAGCTGAACGGCGACGTGCTCGAGAAGGACGGCGAACAGCTCGAGGTCGCCGTGACGATCCCGTCCGGCACGCCCATCTCGCAGCAGCTGTCCGAGGTCATGCAGAGTCAGCTCGCCGCGGTCGGCATCAAGCTGACGATCAACGCCGTCAGCGTCGACTCGTTCTTCGAGGACAACGTGACCCCCGGCAACTACGACATGACGATCTTCGTCTGGGCCGGCACCGGCTACCAGGCGTCGGGCGTCAGCATCTACAACTCGGACGAGCAGGGCCAGAACTACGGCCGCGTCTCGAGCCCCGAGATCGACGACCTGCTGAGCCAGGCCGTCGCCGAGGGCGACCCCGACACGGCGGCCGACCTGTACAACCAGGCCGACGAGAAGATCTGGGAGATCGGGCACTCGATGCCGATCATCCAGGCTCCGCTGATCTCGTTCCAGAGCCCGAAGCTCGCGAACTACGGCGCCCGTGCCGGAGCGAGCGACGTCGACTGGACGATCGTCGGCTTCACGAAGTAGACCGCGCCACCCCGGGCCCGTCCGCCCTCTCGCTCAGCGGGAGGCCGGACGGGCCCTTCGCGTCCGCACCCGACGTCGCTGCGCCTCCACCAGTCCGGTGGCGAGGGCGTAGCCCGCGTAGCCGAGCAACGCCACGGCCAACAGCGGCACGATCCACGACCGGGCGTCGCCGTTCACGACCTGGTTGACGAAACCGAGCCAGGGCACCGAGTACCACAGGGTGCCCCGCACCTGCTCGGGCAGCACGAGGGCGGCGTCGGGCTCGGAGTTCGCGTCACCCTTCGTGACGAACGCCGTGCCGCCGTCCGACGACGACACGATCTCGGTGACCCGGTGGCTGATCACCTCGGGCCGACCGCTCTCGATCTGGTAGGTCACGACGTCGCCGATCCGGATCTCGTCGACCGGCGTCGGTGCCACCACGATCAGGGTGCCCGGGGGCAGTCGGGGCTCCATCGAGCCGGTCAGCACGGTGAGGGGCGTCGCCCCGGCTGCCTTCGGCACGACGATCAGCACCACGGCGAGCCCGAGGACCACGGCGAGCAAGCCTGCGCTGAGGCCGAGACCGAGGGCGTGCCGCAGCCCCCTGCCGCGCACGGCTGCTCGGCGGCCGCTCACGGCTGCGCGGCGGCCGCTCACGGCTGTTCCCCCGAGGCGTCGTCGTCGTCGACGTCCGCACGACGTCGCCCGACCGCCACGAACGCGCCCGACAGCACGGCGATCGCCGCGATCAGCAGCGGCAACCAGCTGCCCCGGAGGGGCAACGGCACGAAGTCGTCCAGAGCGTCCAGGGCGTGGACGGGCAGGTCCGTGTCGCCCCACGAGTCGGCGGTGCCGCCGCCCGACCGCCCCGCGCCGCCGACGGAGGACGCCGCCCCGCCGGCCGGAACAGCCGAGGAGGCGCGGGTCGCCACCGCCTCGACGGTCGCGCTCGACGCGCGGTCGCCACCCGCGCCTCCTGGGGTCAGGCCGTCGCCGACGCCGGGGTCCGAGGCCTCGGCCCCCGCGCAGCCCGCGACGACGGCTCCCCCGGTCAGGCCGGTGAGCGTGACGAGGACGCCGAAGTCGAGCGTCTGGTCGTCCGTGCCGGCACCCGCCGACTCGTCGAGGGCGACCGAGACGGTGACCGGTGCCTCCTGCCCGGCGGCGAGCCGGACCGGGGCGAGCACCGGGGTGCACCCGTCGTCGGCCAGGGTGACCGGCGGCACGTCGCCGAGGTCGAGGTCGGAGTGCGAGCTGACCGTGACCGTCTCGGCGAACGCGGCCGACGAGGTCGTGACGTCGACGAGCCGGGCCCCGAGCGTGGCGGGCCCGGTCGAGACGTTCTTCACCCAGAAGGTGCCGGTCGTGCTCGCCCCCGGCACGAGCCGGAGGTCGTCGCCGAACAACGCCGAGTCGAGCCGACCCTCCCAGTGCCGGCCGTCGTCGCTCACCATGAGGCGCGGGGCCTCCCCCGCGACCGCCGGCGACGGGGTCGCCAAGGCACCACCGACCGCCGCGACGAGGGCCGCGGCGGTGACGGCGGCGACGACCGGTCGACCGTGTCTCACGGGCACTGGATGTTCCTCGTGCCGTACTGGTCGTAGACCACCCTCAGCGTGCCGACGGCCATGAGGTCGGTCGGCTGGCCGTCGACCACGACCCGGATGTCGACGGTGATCGGTCCGTCGCCGAACGGGTCCTTCGGCAGGGTGTCGCGGGTGAAGGCGAAGTGCGGGTAGTCGCCCGTCTGCTCGGAGGTCGAGACGCGGGTGCTGCCGACGTAGCTCGCGTAGCGGGTCGCGGTCGCTCGCGACGACGGGTCGAAGTCGAGCCACGCGTAGGCCTCGCCGTCCGGCCGGCAGACGGCCGTCTGCGCCGGCGCGATCGTGTTGTTCTGCACGATGCGGCGGTCCAGCGGGGTCGCCGTCCACGACCCGGCGGCGAGCGAGACGGTGAGGGTCGGGTTGACGCGTCCGGTGGGCGAGGACGTCGCGATCGAGGTCCGCAGGCACCAGGTGACGGACGCCTTGCTCGCGAGCGTCCCGGTCATGTTCGGGACGGCCGCCCAGGTGCCCTCGACCCGGCCCGAGCCCACGGTGGCGGAGGCGATGCAGTCCGAGGCGGCGGGGACGGGCCAGGCCACGAGGGCGATCGACCGGGCGAGCTCGGTCGAGCTGCCCGAGCTGAGCACGCCGCCGGTCGAGTAGGTGGCCTGCACGGTGCCGGAGTTCGTGACGGTCCACGGCGCGGTCAACGACCTCGTCGAACCGGCGTAATCGGCCTGCAGGCCGTCCACCGTGCCGGCCGAGAGCGCGACCGCGCCGGTCCTGACCTGCTCGGTCAGGGTGGCGTTCGCCGTCCAGAGCGCGGCCGCCGCGCCTCCTGACGCCAGGACGACGCCCACGATCACGCCGACGACGAGGGCGGCCGTCGCGCGGCGGGCCGAGGCGCGTGCCCGACGGCCCGTCACGGCGCCACCTGCGTGCCGGTCAGGACGAGCCCGATCGACGAGGTCTGGGCCTGCACGGCTGCCGGTGCGTCGCCGTCGAGCGTGACCACCACGCATCCGGTGACGGTCACCCCGGCGGGCAACGTGAAGTAGCCGCTGCCGGTGTCGAAGGCCGAGGGGCGGGCCGAGTAGCCGCCCACGCCGGTGGTGCAGTCCGCCGACTTCGCCACGGCGGTCAGCCGCACCGTCAGCTCGCCGACGAGCGACGACGTCGACGCGGTGGTGGTCCCCGCGGCGACCCTCATGGCGAGGTCGACCGAGCCGGTGTTGGTCGCGGTGAAGGTGCCGGCGGTCGCCCCGCCGGGGCCGAGCACGGTCGCGTCGAGGGCCGTGACGGCGCCGACCGAGAGGCCTGCCGTGCCCGAGCTGACCGTGACGGCGGTGGGGGCCACCGAGCCGTTCCACAGCGCGTACGTGCCCCCGGTCGCCACGAGGGCGACGGCGACGGACCCGCCCACGACGGCCGTCCACGCCCAGAGCGAGCGCAGCGGACGACGAGGCGAGGAGGCGCGCTCGGCCGAGCGGTGGCGCGCGCGTCCCGCAGGTGACGGTCTCGACATCGGCTCACCCCCTGGTGGTCGGTCGTGCGGTGGTCCGGACCCGGTGGTCGGCCGGGTCGGACGATGGGGTGGCGGCCGGACCGCGTCGGGTGCGGTCCGGTCGCCGGTCGGTGGGGCGGGTGCGGGGCCGACGGGCGGCCCGCACGCGCTACGCGATGGCGCGCTGCTTGAGCGTGAAGGTCAGCTTGCTCAGGTCGAGCGTGCCGCCCTGGCTGGCGGCGTCGGTGACGGTCGAGGGCAGCTCGACGACGAAGGTCACCACGGCCGAGGTGCTGCCGGCGGAGACGGGAGCGACGACGTAGCTGCCGGCCGTGCTGCCCGCGGTGACGCCCGAGGGCAGGGTCGAGCTGCCGGCGGCGGTCGAGACGGTGAGCGCGTTCGTCACGTACGGCTTCAGGCTGCCGGTGACCGACGTCGCGTCGTAGGTGAGGTCTGCCCGCAGGTCGGTGCCGGAGGCCACGATGGTGATCGGCTGCGTGAACTGCAGCTTGCTGCCGGGGACCACCTTGTAGGCCGCGACCTGGGCCGTGGTGAGGGCCGTGCTGCGGCCGTTCGTGACGTCGGTCCAGCTGCCGGCCGACGACTGGGTGAGCGACAGCGTGCCCGAGGCGACGCTCGAGGCGTTGACCTCGGTGCTGGCGTTCCAGAGGGCGAAGGTGCCGGCGCCTCCGAGGAGGAGGGCGATGCCGGCGGCACCGGCGACGGCACCCGTGACGAGCTTGTTCATGGTCGGTCCTGTTCCGCGCGCCGGGGCGCGCTCGAGCACCGCCGTGCGCCGTCGGTCGGGTCGACGTCGGGGTGGCGCACGGCGTTGCAGGGCTGTCGGCTCCGGGTCGGGCGGCCGATCGGTGTCGTCGGGCGCCGGGCTCTCGAGGAGTTCGGGTCCATCGGGCGGGCAGGCCGCGACGACGTGTCCGACATTACGCGGTCCCCCAAAGTGCCGACAGGTTTTCTATGCATTTGCATGCACCCAGTTGGGGGGACAAAACGGACCGCGGCGTCTGTCGGCGTTGATGCGGACGACCATCCGTCCCCCGACGGCCCGGTTCGGCGGCCCGACCCGCCCTCGACGGCCCGGCCCGGGACCGGCCGCGCCAGACCGGGTACGGTCGACAGCGTGGCGACAGCATACGAACCCAGAGTCGGGCGGATCCCCATCACGGGACTCACCCCGACGACCCCCGACCGCGTGTTCCCGACGAAGGCCTTCTCCGGCGAGGTGGTCACCTTCGGGGCGACCGTCTTCCGCGAGGGTCACGACCTGATCGGAGCCGACCTCGTCACGACCGATCCCGAGGGGGTCGAGGCCCGGCACCGCATGGTCGCCGGCATCCCCGGCACCGACCGGTGGACGGCCCAGGTGCAGCTCGAGGCCGAGGGCGACTGGACGTGGCAGGTCGAGGCGTACACCGACGACTGGGCCACCTGGCTGCACGCCGCCGAGATCAAGGTGCCCGCCGGGCTCGACGTCGAGGTCACCTTCGCCCTCGGCAGCCGGTTGCTGACCGACGCCGTGGCCGACCACCCCGACACGACGCTCATCCGCGACGCGGCCAAGGCGCTCTCGAACGCCGCGCTCTCCCCCGCCGCGCGCCTCCGGGTCGCGACCGACCCGCGCCTCGCCGCCGTCCTCGCGGTCACCCCGCTGGCCAGCCTGGTCACCCGCAGCGCCCCCGAGGCCCTGCGCGTCGAGCGCAGCCGCGCCGGCCTCGGCAGCTGGTACGAGTTCTTCCCGCGCAGCGAGGGCGCGCGCAAGCAGGCCGACGGCACCTGGAAGAGCGGCACGTTCCGCACGGCCGCCCGTCGACTGCCCTCGATCGCCCGCATGGGCTTCGACGTCGTGTACATCCCGCCGGTGCACCCCATCGGCACGACGTTCCGCAAGGGGCCGAACAACACGCTGACCGCCGGGCCCGAAGACCCCGGGTCGCCGTACGCCATCGGTTCGCCCGACGGCGGGCACGACGCCGTGCACCCCGACCTCGGCACGGTCGCCGACTTCCGCTGGTTCGTCGACGCCGCCAAGAACGCCGGCCTCGAGCTCGCACTCGACCTGGCCCTGCAGTGCTCGCCCGACCACCCCTGGGTCACCGAGCACCCCGAGTGGTTCACGACGCTGCCCGACGGCACGATCGCCTACGCCGAGAACCCGCCGAAGAAGTACCAGGACATCTACCCCCTGAACTTCGACAACGACTACGAGGGCGTCAGCCGCGAGGTGCTGCGCATCGTGCGGCACTGGATCGAGCTCGGCGTCACGATCTTCCGCGTCGACAACCCGCACACCAAGCCGGTGCGCTTCTGGGAGTGGCTGCTGCACGAGATCCGCAGCACGAACCCCGAGGTCGTCTTCTTGTCGGAAGCCTTCACCAAGCCGGCCATGATGCAGGCGCTCGCCCAGGTGGGGTTCCACCAGTCGTACACGTACTTCACCTGGCGCAACGAGAAGTGGGAGCTCGAGGAGTACCTCCACGAGCTGTCGAAGGAGACCAGCGCCTGGTTGCGCCCGAACCTCTTCGTCAACACGCACGACATCCTCACGCCCTACCTGCAGTTCGGCGGTCCCGCGGCGTACAAGATCCGCGCCGCGATCGCCGCGACGGCGTCGCCGACCTGGGGCGTCTACTCGGGCTACGAGCTCTTCGAGGACGTGGCCCGACCCGGCAGCGAAGAGAACATCGACAACGAGAAGTACGAGTTCAAGCCGCGCGACTGGGCCGCCGCCGAAGAGGCCGGGGCGTCGCTGGCGCCGTACCTCACGCAGCTCAACCGCATCCGCGCCTCGCACCCGGCGCTGCGCCAGCTGCGCAACCTCGAGATCCACTCGAGCGACGACGAGTCGATCCTGGTCTTCTCCAAGTACCTGTCGCGGGCGCACACCCGTAGCGGTCGCGCCGACGGCATCATCGTCGTCGCCAACGTCGACCCGCACTCGGCGCGCGAGACCACCGTCCACCTCGACGTGACGAAGTTCGGGCTGCAGCCCGGCGGCACCTACACCGTGCGCGACCTCATCACCGGTCAGTCGTGGACCTGGGGCGACGACAACTACGTCCGACTGGACGCCTTCGTCGAACCGGTGCACGTCCTCTCCGTCGACCTCAACCGAGCCCCGTAGGAGCGACCCGATGACCACCACTCCCCCGACCGAGCCCGACGCGACCCCGGCGGTCGAGCCCGACACGACCCCGGCGATCGAGCCCGACGCGACGTCGGCCCCCGCGGCCGAGCCCGACACGACCTTCGCCCTGGGCGACGACGAGGTCCACGCGGCCGCCGCCGGCACCCACGACCACCCGCACGCCGTCCTCGGCGCGCACCCCCGCGGCGGTCGGACCGCCGTCCGCGTCGTCCGACCGCTGGCCGACACGGTCACGGTGACCGGCGCCTCCGGGTCGTCGTTCGCCCTCGAGCACGTCGCGCACGGCCTCTGGCAGGGCGTCACGAGCGAGCCCCTCGGTGCCTACACGGTCGAGGCGACCTACCAAGGAGGCGCGGCGTGGGTCTCCGACGACCCTTACCGCTTCGCGCCCACCGTCACCGAGTTCGACCTCTACCTCTTCGGCGAGGGACGTCACGAGCAGCTCTGGAAGATGCTCGGCAGCCACGTGCGCGAGCACGAGGGTGTCACCGGCACCTCCTTCGCCGTCTGGGCGCCGCACGCGCGTGCCGTCCGTGTGAAGGGCGACCTCAACGGCTGGAACGGCGAGCGACACGCGATGCGTCGACTCGACGGCAACGGCATCTGGGAGCTCTTCGTGCCCGGCGTCGACGGCGGCGTCTACAAGTACGAGATCCTCACCCCCGACGACGTCTGGGTCGAGCGGGCCGACCCGATGGCGCGCACCTCCGAGGTGCCGCCGCTGACCGGCTCGGTCATCACGAAGGCCGCACACGCCTGGTCGGACGACGCGTGGATGACCTCCCGCGCCGAGAACGACGTGCACCAGGGGCCGATGAGCGTCTACGAGCTGCACGTCGGCTCGTGGCGCCCCGGCCTCTCGTACCGTGAGCTCGCCGACCAGCTGATCGAGTACGTCGGCGACCTGGGCTTCACCCACGTCGAGTTCATGCCGCTCGCCGAGCACCCCTTCGGCGGCTCGTGGGGTTACCAGGTGACCGGCTACTACGCCGTGACCAGCCGGTTCGGCAGCCCCGACGACCTGCGGTACCTGATCGACCGGCTGCACCAGGCCGGCATCGGCGTCATCATGGACTGGGTGCCCGGGCACTTCCCGAAAGACGAGTGGGCGCTCGCGAAGTTCGACGGCCAGGCCGTCTACGAGCACTCCGACCCGCGTCGCGGCGAGCAGCCCGACTGGGGCACCCTGGTGTTCAACTTCGGCGACTCGCAGGTGCGGAACTTCCTCGTCGCGAACGCCCTCTACTGGCTCGAAGAGTTCCACATCGACGGGCTGCGCGTCGACGCCGTCGCCTCGATGCTCTACCTCGACTACAGCCGCAACGAGGGCGAGTGGCTGCCGAACGAACACGGTGGACGCGAGAACCTCGAGGCGATCAGCTTCTTGCAAGAGGCGAACGCGACGGCGTACAAGCGTCACCCGGGCATCGTCATGATCGCCGAAGAGAGCACGAGCTGGCCCGGCGTCACCCGCCCGACCAGCGAGGGCGGCCTCGGCTTCGGCGTCAAGTGGAACATGGGCTGGATGCACGACACGCTCGACTACGTCGAGAAGGACCCCCTGTACCGCGCGTACCACCACGGCGAGATCACGTTCTCGTTCGTCTACGCGTTCAGCGAGAACTTCATGCTGCCGATCAGCCACGACGAGGTCGTGCACGGCAAGGGGTCGTTGCTGACCAAGATGCCCGGCGACCAGTGGCAGAAGCTCGCCAACCTGCGCGCCTACCTCGCCTACATGTGGGGTCACCCCGGCAAGCAGCTGCTCTTCATGGGCAGCGAGTTCGGGCAGCCCAGCGAGTGGAGCGAAGAGCGAGGGCTCGACTGGTGGATCCTCGACCAGCCCGTCCACCAGGGGCTGCACGGCCTCGTCGCGCGCCTCAACGAGGTCTACCGCGACGAACCCGCGCTCTGGGCGCACGACTTCGACACCGAGGGCTTCGAGTGGATCGAGGGCGGCGCCGCCGAGCACAGCGTCGTGGCGTTCCTCCGCAAGTCGGGCACGGGTGAGTCCGTCGCCGTCTTCGCCAACTTCTCGGGACAGCCCGTGCGGATGCGCTTCGGCCTGCCCGAGGCAGGTCGGTGGGACGAGATCCTCAACACCGACGCCGAGGTCTACGGCGGCTCGGGCGTGGGCAACTTCGGTGGCGTGACCGCGACCGACGAGCCGTGGGCGGGCCGCCCCGCCGCGGCCGACGTCCAGCTGCCGCCCCTCGGCGTCGTCTGGCTCAAGCTGAACCGCTGAGTCGACCCCGCACCACCACACGACCCCCGCGACCCGTCAGGGCCGCGGGGGTCGCGTCGTGGTGAGGTCGCGTCGTGACCGCAGGAGGCGCGGGTCAGTACAGCAGCATCGCCAGACGACGCCGGGCGGCCGCCACCCGAGGGTCGTCCACCCCGACGATCTCGAAGTACTCGAGCAGGCGGGCCCTGGCCACGTCGCGCCCCTGGGAGTCGAGCGACGGGAAGACGGTCAGCACCCGGTCGAAGGCGTCGTCGATGTGTCCGCCGCTGAGGTCGAGGTCGGCGACGTCGAGCTGGGCGTCGACGTCGGTCGGTGCCGAGGCGGCCGCCGCCCGGACGTCGGCGAGCGACGCACCCTGCAGGCGTTCGAGCAACGACACCTGGGCGAGGCCGGCGACCGCGAGCTGGTCGCGGGGGTCTTGGGCGATGGCCGTCTTGTACGCGGTGATCGCCGCGGCGTAGTCGCCCCGGTCGATCGCGTCGTAGGCGTCCTGGTGGTGCGGCGGCAGCGGCTCGGGCTCCGGCTCGACGTCGTCCGCCTCGCCGACGGGAGCGCCGTCGACGACCGCGGTGCCCGTGACGCCGTTCTGTGCCGCGAGCTCGAGCACCTGCTCGAAGACGTCACGGACCTGGGCCTCGGGCAGCGCTCCGACGAAGAGCTGGACGGGGCGGCCGCCGATGACCGCGGCGACGGCCGGGATCGACTGCGCCTGGAAGGCCTGGGTCAGCTGGGGGTTGGCGTCGACGTCGACCTTGACGAGCAGCAGGCGGCCCGCGTACTCGCCCACGAGCTTGTCGAGCACCGGCGAGAGCTGCTTGCACGGGCCGCACCACTCGGCCCAGAGGTCGACGATCACCGGGACGGTGTTGCTGATCTCGAGCACCTGGGTGAAGGTGGCGTCCGTCGCGTCGAGCACGAGACCCGGCACCGCGACCTGACCGGAGGCGGCTCCGCCACCCGCGCCTCCTGCGGTCGGGGCCTCGGGGGCCTCGCCCGAGGGCGCGGCGGGGGCCGGCGGGCGGTTGACGAGCGACGAGAGGTCGACCGCGCCACGGAGGCCGGCGGGGACGGGGGGAAGGTTGGTCATGGCAGCTCCTTGGCAGAGATGAGGGCCTGGCTGAATCCGAGCAGGACGATCGGGTCGTCGCTGCCCACGGGCGGGACGGAGAAGAGCAGCTCGACGCCGTAGGTCGCCTCGATGCCCTTCGACGACTCGTCGAGGCCGAGCAGGGTCTTGACCGTGCCCTCGGGGTTCACCTTGGCCCCGGTGGCCGTCGGCTTGACGGTCTCGATCTCGTTGAGCGCCACCGAGACGATGGCCCCGGCGTCGTTCGTCGCGAACGCGACAGGGGTCTCGTCGTCGGGTTGCGAGGCGTAGTCGATCGACGCGGTGGTGGGCAGGGCCGCCCGCTTGGCGTCTTTGTACGTCTTGCCGATCTTCTCGCGCAGGGTGTCGCCGTCGCCCTGGAACTGCGCGGCGTACTGGCTCTCGTCGCCGTTGCGCAGGATGTCGCCGTACGCCTCGGCCAGCTGGTCGGGCTGCAGCTTCAGCAGCTTGACGTCGGGCGAGAGCCGGGCGGCGCCGACCGAGGCGGGCGCCACCGTGAGCGGCGTCTGCGTCTGCAGGCTGACGGCGTACTCGACCTTGTACGGGTCGCGCGCCGTGGCCTGCTCGAGGGTCAGCGCGACCGGCGCCACGCTCTCGTCGGCGTCCTGGACGACGACGAACGCCGACCGGGGCCACGAGTCGGCCTGCTGCGGCAGCGTGAGCGTGACGGTGCCGGAGGGGATCGCCAGGGGGGCGGCCGCGGCCGCGTCCTTCGACCGGATGGCGTAGTTGGCCTGACGCTGTTCGAGCGCGGGGCCCGTGAAGCGCGTCGCGGCGAGGTCGCCGTCCAACGAGGCGTCGGCCTCGGTGGCGGTCGCCGAGATGCGCTCGACGATGCGTTTCGCCTGGGCCACGCTGATGACCGGCGGCTGCAGCGCACTGCCCTGGTCGCCGCCACCCGTGCCGTCGGTCGACGTGGGCGTCGGGGTCGGGGTGGACGAGTCGGAGCCCCCGGCCGGAGCCTGCTGCGGCCAGTAGTCGGCCGTGCACGCCGAGAGGGCGAGCGACGACACGAGGACGATCGGTGCGACGGCCACGAGACGACGGATGCCGCGGGGACGACCTCGGGCGGGCGCGATCGTCTCGGTGCCCTGGGCGTCGAGGGCCCGGACGGCCTTGCGGCCGGCCCGACGAGAGAGCCGGGGGCGCTTGCCGTCGCCCGACCGGCGACGTGGGCCGCGGGTGCGGCGGTGGTGGAGGATCGCCCAGACGTAGAGCCCGATGCCGATCAGCAGCACCACGAGACCGCCGACGATCAGCGGACCCGCGAGGGGCGTCGCGGTCGAGAGCGGCCAGGTGACGCGGACGTCGGAGGGTGCGGGCTGTGTGCCGTCCGACACGACGACGAGCGACACGTCGTCGGGGGCGTCGAGCGAGAACGTCAACTGCGAGCCCGAGTACTGGTCGAACCAGAGGTCGGAGTCGGTCGGGTCGGGAACCTCGGTGCTGTCGCCCGAGACCGTGCGGCTGACGAGGCCGCCCGTGGCCTCGTCGTACTCGACCTCGTTGTAGGTCGCGTCACCGACCCAGCCCAGCACGTCGGAGGTGCGGCCGTAGGCGGCGAAGGCCGTGTCGCCACCGGACACCGACACGGTCTGGCGGCCGTCGTGACCGTGCAGCGCGGAGGCGGGGACGACCGTGACGGTCGCGTCGGAGTCGGAGGTGTCGACCTGGGACGACACGCTCGGCGGGGGTGCGAAGACGGTGCGCTGGGCGAAACCCAACGCGACCATCACCGCCGCCAGGACGACGACGACGACTGCCACGATGAAACGCACGTTTCTCTCCCTCCGAGCCACCATCCCGGTCGGGGCGCCAGGAACCGTCGTGGTCGACGACGAGCCTCGCACGAGCCTGGCCGGGAGGCCGGGCGCGGCAGCAGAATTTAAGACGACTCAGCGTATCCGACGAGGCTGAGAGGCGCCTAACCCGCAGGTCGGCGTCCGCCGAGGGGCTCGCACTAGCATCGTGTCTCGGACCGCGCCCCGGTCCGGACCCTGCACCGAAGGAGACACCGTGGCCGCTGACGAAGCCGATTTCGGCATTGAACTCCGGGGCTACCGGAAGGACGAGGTCGACCGCGTCCTCGGCGACCTGCGTCGGGAGCTCATCAAGGCCAACGCCGACCGGGCCGACCGGGCCGGCGAGGTCGCGTTCCTGCAGCAGCGCGTCGACGAGATCCGCGCCGAACTCGAGGAGGCCGGCACCCCGACGTACTCAGGCCTCGGCAGCAAGCTCGAACAGACCCTCCGGCTGGCCGAACAGCAGTCCACGGCGCTCATCAGCCAGGCCGACATCGACGCCGAAGCCCTCCGCTCGTCGTCCACGAGCGAGGCCAAGCAGCTGGTCGACGACGCCACCGAGCGGGCCACCGCCCTGCTCGACGACGCGAGGGGTCGTGCCGCGGCGCAGGTCGCCGAGTCGACCGCCGACGCGGACCGCCTGGTCGCCCGCGCCAAGGCCGAGGCCCGCGACCTGCTGCAGGAGGCCCAGCGCGACGCCATCTCGATCCGGGGCTCCGCGGCCACCGAGGCGGCGCAGAACGTCTCCACCGCCCGACGCGAGGCCGCCGCCTTGCGGGCCGAGGTCGAGCACGAGGTCGCCGAGCTGCGGGCCGCGGTCGCCGGGGACCTCGCCGAGGCCCGTGACGAGGCCGAGACCCTCGCCGCCGACACGCGCGAGGCCAGGGCGGTCTTCGAGGCCGACGCCGAGCGGCAGCGCGCCGACCTCGACCGCGAGGGCGTGACCGTCCGGGCCGAGCTCGCCCGGCTCGACGAGACGACCCGCGCCGACCTCGACGCCGAACTCCTCGCGCGACGCGGCGAGCTCGATCGCGAGATCGCCGCCGGCCGGGCCGGACTGGCCGACGACGTGGCGGCGCAGCGGGCCGAGCTCGAGCGCGACGTCGCCGCCGCGCGGGCCGAGCTCGCGCACGAGGTCGCCGAGACCCGGGCGCTGCTCGCACGGGACGTCGACGCCACCCGCGCCGACCTGACCGACGAGGTAGAGTCCACCCGCGTCGAGCTCGAGCGCGAGATCACCACCGGTCGAGACCGTCTCGCCGCCGAGATCGTGCAGGCCCGGGCCGAGCTCGAGAGGGAGCTCGGCGACGCCCGCACCGAGCTCGAGCGCGAGACCCGCCGTCGTCGCGACGACCTCGACCTCGCCGAGACCACGTCGCGCGAACGCATCGAGCGCATCACCGTCGAGACCGACGAGCGCCTCCGCCGTGAGAGCGACGCCCAGGCCGACCGCCTGGCTCGTGAGGACGCCGACCGTCGGGCCGAGCTCGCGGCCGAGGTCGACCAGGCCCGTGCCGAGCTGGCGGCCGAGACCGCCGAGGTCCGCGCGACGCTGGCGGACGAGACCGAGGCCCAGCGCGCGCGGCTCGTCGCCGACGACGTCCGGGTGCATGCCGGCCTCGAGGCCGATCGTGAGCGCGCGACGGCCGACCTGCGCCGCGACCTCGACCAGGGCCGAGCCGACCTCGAGGTCGAGTTGCTCGCGCGCCGCGACGAGGCCGAGGCCGAGCTGACCCGCCGTCACCGCGATGCCGTCGCCGAGACGCAGGACCTCCTCGACTCGGCCGCCGAACAGCTGGCCGACGCCACCCGCCGTGCCACCGAGGTGCGGCGCGAGGCCGACGAGCTCGAACGCGAGGCCGGTGAGCACTCGCGCACGACCCGGTCGGATGCCGACGCGACGGCCCACGAGGTGCTGACGAACGCCGACGAACGGGCGCGGTCGATCGTGGCCGAGGCCCAGCAGCGGGCGGACGACCTCCTCGGTGACGCCGAAGAGCGTCTCGCCGAGATCACGCGCGAACGGGACGCGGTCGCCGACTACTTCGAGAACCTGCGTGGCATGATCGGACAAGTCGGCGGCGGTACGTCAGAGTAGGGCGACAGGCCGTGCCGGGTGATCGGCGCGGCCGCGGCCACGACCGGCCCGTGCAGTCGACAGGAGCCCGCCCGTGAAGATCCACAACCCGTTCCGCATCGGGTTGCTCGCCGGTCTCGGCGTGCTCGTCGCGCTCGTGATCGGCGGGGCCGTCGGTCAGCTCTCGACGATCCTGACCTACGTGGGCGCGGCCCTGTTCATCTCGCTCGGCCTCGACCCCATCGTCTCGTGGCTCGAGAAGCGCCGCGTGCCCCGCGGCATCGCGATCGTCATCGTCCTCGTGGCGGTGGTCGGCGCCTTCGTCGGCGTCGTGTTCGCGATCGTGCCGGTCATCGTGCAGCAGACGACGAGCCTGATCCAGGCGCTGACCTCGTACCTGCAGAGCGTCACCACGCAGCAGTTCGTCGACAACTTGCAAGAACTCGTGCCGCAGAACGTCTTCGACGTGCAGGACGCCCTCGACTCGATCGTCGACTTCCTCACCAACCCCGACAACGTGGTCACGATCGGCGGCGGGGTGCTGGCCGTCGGCGTCGCCATCGGCAACGGGCTCTTCGGCACGGTCGTCGTGGTGATCCTGACGATCTACTTCACCTCGTCGATCAACAGCGTCAAGCGTGCGGTGTACCAGCTCGTGCCGGCGTCGAAGCGCGCGACGTTCGTCGACATCTCGGAACAGATCAGCCAGTCGGTCGGTCGCTACGTCATCGGACAGTTCACGCTCGCCGCGACCAACGGCATCCTCAGCTTTGTCTTCCTCACCATCATCGGTGCCCAGCAGCCCGCCGTGTTCGCGTTCATCGCGTTCCTCGGCTCGATCATCCCGCTCGTCGGCACGATCAGCGGTTCGGCGATCATCGTGCTGGCACAGATCGCCCTGCTGCCGCAGTCACCCGCCACCTGGGTCACGGCGGCCGTCTACTACCTCGTCTACATGCAGGTCGAGGCCTACCTGCTCAGCCCGCGCATCATGCGCCGAGCGGTGCGCGTCCCCGGCGTCATCGTCGTCATCGCCGCGCTCGTCGGCGGCACCCTGCTGGGCGTGCTCGGGGCCCTGATCGCCATCCCGGTCGCCGCCTCCGTCCTGCTGATCATCCGCGAGGTCTACGTGCCCCGACAGAACCAGCTCTGAGGGCTGTCACGAGGCGCGCGGGGCGGCCAGGAGGTGCGGGGCGGTCAGGAGGCGCGGGGCGGCCAGGTGGACGGCAGGGGCAGCGCACCGGGCGCGACGTGACGGACGATCTCGGTGAGCACGCGGCTGGTCTGCTTCTCGCCGACCCAGAGGTGCTTGCCTCCGTCGACCGCCACGACCTCGGCCTCGGGCACCACGGCGAAGCGCCGACGAGCCTCGTCGGGTCGCAGGTAGTCGTCGAACTCGGGCACGACGGCCACGACGGGCGTTCCCGAGCCGCGCCAGGCCTCGAGTTCGGCATCGGTCGTGCGGTGCAACGGCGGCGACAGCAGCACGACACCCGCCACATCCACGCCGAGGCCGTGTTTCAGGGCGACCTCGGTGCCGAAGGACCATCCCACGAGCCACGGGGTGGGCAGACCGCGGCCGCGGACGAACGCCACGGCGGCCGCGAGGTCGGCCGCTTCGGCCACCCCCTCGCCGAACTCGCCCTCGGAGCGCCCGCGTGGCGAGGACACCCCCCGGAAGTTGAACCGCAACACGGCGATGTCGGCCAGCGCGGGCAGCCGCGCGGCCGCCTTGCGGATGACGTGCGAGTCCATGAACCCGCCCGCGGTCGGCAGCGGGTGCAGCGCGACGATCGTGCCGACCGGATCACGGTCGGCGGGCAGGCTGAGTTCGCCGACCAACGTGAGGCCGTCGTCGGTGCGCAGCTCGACGTCTTCGCGTCGAGCGGGCAGCAGGACTCCCCCGCGGATGTCGACGACGTCGGTGTCGGGGCTCGTCACGAGATCCTCCAGCAGTGGGTGTGCCAGTGGCGGCGGGCCGCCAGGTCGTCTTCCGCCCCGAAGAGCCCGTCGGCCCGCCAGGCCACCACGTGCGGCGTGGCCGGGGCGATGCCCAGCGAGCAGCCCGGGCAGACGTAGTCCTTGACGGCCGACGTGGCCGAGACGGACTGGACGTTGAACGAACGCCCGTGCTTCGTCTCGACGGTCAGGCCGCCGAAGGACGCCCGGGTGAGGTCGTACGCCTCGTCTGCCTCGCGCCGGTCGCGCGTGCGACGGGGACGGTTGCTTCGGGGCATGCCGACCAGCGTAGCAACGGCCTCGGCGTCGAGGGCGTCGTGGCTGTCACGTACCGGCTCGATCAGTACCAGTTGTTGGCCACGGAGTGACCCCAGGCACCACACGGGTTGCCGTACCGACCACCGATGTAGTTGAGGCCCCAGGTGATCTGCGTGGCGGGGTTGGTCTGCCAGTCGGCGCCGACGGAGCCCATCTTGCTGCCCGGCAGGGCTTGAGGGATGCCGTAGGCCCCACTGGACCGGTTCGACGCGTAGACGTTCCAGCCCGACTCTTTCTGCCAGAGCGACACCAGGCAGTCGTACTGGTCGGAACCCCACCCACGAGAGGCCACGATCTCGGCGGCGATCGCCTTGGCGCTGCCGGGGTCCGGCGTGCCGGCGACGGGAGCCGCGGAGGACTTCTTCGCGGTGCCCGACGACGCACCGGAGGTCGCCTCGGGGGCCGCGGTCTCTTCCACCACGACGGGGGGCGGCGGTGGCGGCGGCACGTACTCGGTCACGCCGTAGGCGTCACGGTCGGCGACCGTCACGGCGGCACCGGCGACCGTGAGGGTCTGCCCGGGAGCGGTCAGGACCGACGCGGCACCCGGGACGCTCGTGGCCGCTTCGGCCCCGGCCAACGGGTTGACCAGGGATGCCGAGACGAAGGCGAAGGAGGCGCAGAAGCCCACGAGGGGCAGGACGAGGCGGCGAGCAGCACCGGCTCGGCGGGGAGCGGTGGTGTGACCACGGCCGGGACCCGTGAAGGCGAGCCCACCGGGAGCAGGTCGACGGACCACGCTCTGCGAGGCCGGGATGCGGACCCGTCGTCGAGTCGAGGGTCGTTCGACGGCGGCCGGGTGCTCTCGTCGAGAGGGACCGGGTGTCGGATTGGATGCGTGCCTGCCCATGAGTCCGTCCAGGGTAACCGAATCGTGGCGCGACGGCCAGGGTCGACGGGTCCGCGTGTCGGGGCCGCTCGACAAGCATCACCGGCGTCGCGTCGACGGCGCCCGGTCGAGGGTCGGCCTGCAGCCGGCGGACGGCGCGCAGCGGGTGGTCGGCGCCGTCAGCGGACCGCGAGCATGACGTCGACGACCGTGTCGAGCAGCAGGTCCACCTGGCTCTCACGGTACCCACCGCGCCGAGGCCTGAAGACCGACGAGCGCACGTCGTCGATGCTGAGCGGACGACCGTCGGTGAAGTAGCCGTGCAGGCGACGAGTCAGCCGGTCGACGTCGCGGGGGTGGTACCCCGTGGTGAGGATGCCGACCCGGTCGAAGCGGTGGCCCTGGGGCCGTTCGAGGCGCGCGACGATGTCTTCGGCCCCCGAGCGGGCGTCCGAGAACCAGGACGACTCGCGTCCCGACGAGACGGCGCGTTCGCGCTCTCGACTCGCGAAGGCGTCCTCGAGACGTTCGAGGGCGGCGTCGACGTGGGCCGTTGAGTAGCCGTGCTTCGTCAGGCCGAAGGCGGTGCGGCGGATGCGTGCCGCGTCGATGCCGATGCTGGCGTCACCGGCGTAGGCCTTGCGCGCCTCAGCCAGGAACGAGTCGACCTCGTCGACGTCGTAGCCCCGCTTGCCCTTCGGAACGGTGGGGAATGTGCTGCTCACGGCCACCATCATGCCGCATCACCCGATGTCGAAGGGCTGGACGCGCGGCCCCGCCGACTTCGACCGGAGACGCTAGGCGAAGAGGAGGTAGAGCCCGTACGCCGCCGCTGCGGACGGCAGGGTGCTGTCGAGCCGGTCGAGGAACCCACCGTGACCGGGCAGCCAGGTGCTGATGTCCTTGATGCCGAGGTCGCGCTTGATGAGCGACTCGGACAGATCGCCGATGGTCGCCGTCACGATGATGACCCCGCCGAAGACCAGACCGAACCACCAGGGTTCGTCGAGCAGGAACACCGAGAGCAGGACCGCCGCGATCAGGCTGGCCGCGACCGAGCCGGCGAAGCCCTCCCACGTCTTCTTCGGGCTGATGCGGGGGGCCATCGGGTGCTTGCCGAAGTTCAGGCCGGTCGCGTACGCGCCCGTGTCGACGGCGATCACGACGATGAGGGCCGAGAGGGTCCACCACTGCCCGTCGGGCCGGGCCGCCATGAGCACCATGAAGCTGCCGAGGAACGCACAGTAGATCTGGACGAAGGCCCCCGCCCCGAGGTCTCGACCGAGCGAGGAGGCGCCGCTGCGGTGCGAGGGACGGGCCAGCTCGACGAGGCGCCACGCCGACACGAAGACGATGCCGCCGACCAGAGCTGCCCAGTGACCCGCCGCGCCGCCGTAGAAGGCGGCGGGCACGACCGCGACGCCCGCGAGCACGCTCGGGAGGCGAGGGACGTCACGACCCGCGAACCGCAGCGCACTGGCGAGTTCGAAGCACAGCGACCCGATGAGGGCCGCGGCGACGATCATGAAGAACGCCTTGACGAAGATCAGGCTGAGCAGCACGGCGGCGCCGAGCAGCACGCCCACCGCGATGGCCGCCGGCAGGTTGCGTCCGGTGCGGGCCGTCAGCTTCTCGTTGCGGGAGTCGAGTCGGGCCTTGCCTGCCCGGAGCTGCGTCTCGATGTCGTGCCGAGCGGCCTGCGCACGGGCGTCGAAGTCGGCCCGGCGACTGCCGAGGGTGCTCTTCTGAGCCGGTGACGATTCGTCGGAGCCGGCCCCGTCGGGTCGATCGCTCATCAGACCTCGAGCAGCTCCGCTTCTTTCTTCTTCAGGGCGTCGTCGATCGAGTCGATGTAGCCCTTCGTGATCGACTCGAGTTCTTTCTCGGCACGAGCCACCTCGTCGTCGCCGACCTCGGTCTTCTGGGCGTCGAGCGCCTCTTTCGACTTGCGTCGGATGTTGCGGACCTGCACCTTGGCGTCCTCGCCCTTGGTGCGGACGATCTTCACGTACTCCTTCCGACGCTCCTGCGTGAGCTCGGGGATGGTGACGCGGACGATGGTGCCGTCGTTCGTCGGGTTGGCCCCCAGGTTCGGGAAGGTCGCGATGGCCTTCTCGATCTCTTTCAGGGCCGTCTTGTCGTACGGGGTGACGATCATCGTGCGGGCTTCGGGCACCTGCAGCGAGGCCAGCTGGGCCAGAGGCGTCGGGGTGCCGTAGTAGTCGATCGGGATCTTCTGGAACAGAGCCGGGTTGATGCGGCCGGTGCGCACCGTGCCGAAGTCGTTCTTCGCGGCGTCGAGCGCCTTGTCCATCTTCTCGCGCGTGTCGGTGAGTACGTCGTTGATCGCCACTGGTGCTCCTTGTTCGGTTCGCGGTCGAGCTTAGTCGTCTAGTTGCTGACGATCGTGCCGATGCGTTCGCCACGGATGGCGCGGGCGATGTTGCCCTCGCCTTCCATGCCGAACACGTGCATGGGCATGCCGTTGTCCATGCAGAGGCTGAAGGCGGTCGAGTCGACCACCTTGAGCCCCTGCATCAGGGCCTCTTGGTAGGTGAGTCGGTCGAGCTTGACCGCCGAGGGGTCGTGGCGGGGGTCGGCCGAGTAGACGCCGTCGACGCCGTTCTTGGCGACCAGCACCTCGGTGGCCCCGATCTCGAGGGCACGCTGGGCCGAGACGGTGTCGGTCGAGAAGTACGGCAGGCCGGCCCCGGCGCCGAAGATCACGACGCGTCCCTTCTCGAGGTGTCGCTCCGCCCGACGGGGGATGTAGGGCTCGGCGACCTGGGTCATCGCGATGGCGGACTGGACGCGCGTCGCGGCACCGGCCTGCTCGAGGAAGTCCTGGAGGGCCAGGGCGTTCATGACGGTGCCCAGCATGCCCATGTAGTCGGCCCGACCGCGGTCCATGCCGCGCTGGCTGAGCTCGGCTCCCCGGAAGAAGTTGCCGCCGCCGACCACGATGGCGATCTCGACGTCGGTCGCGGCGTCGGCGATCTCGCGGGCGATCGCACCGACCACGTCGGGGTTCACGCCGAGCTGGCCGCCGCCGAAGGCCTCACCCGAGAGCTTCAGCAGGACGCGTCGTCGTCCGGTGGTGTCCGATGTCATGCGAGTCTCCGTCTCGTCGTGGCCGTAGCCAGGTTAGCGAGTTCGGGCTGGTCGCCGTCCGTCGCCGGTGGTGCGCCCGGCGTCGGCACCTCGGCCGGGCATGGCGACGGGGCCCGAGACACGTTCGTCTCGGACCCCGTCACGGTGCTGACTAGGCGCCGACCTTGATGCGGGCGAAGCCCGTGATCGAGAGCCCTGCCTCGTCGACGACCTTCGCGACCGACAACTTGTTGTCTTTCGCGTAGGCCTGGTCGAGCAAGGCGATCTCTTTGAAGAAGCCGGTCAGGCGACCCTCGATGATCTTGGGCAGGGCCGCTTCGGGCTTGCCCTCGTTCTTCGCCGTCTCTTCGACGATGGCGCGCTCCTTGTCGACCTGCTCGGCGGGCACGTCGTCACGCGACAGGTACGTCGGCGCGGCGAAGGCGATGTGCTGAGCGATCGAGCGGGCGGTCTCGGCGTCGTCACCCGTGTAGCCCACGACCACGCCGACCTGCGGGGGCAGGTCTTTGGAGGTCTTGTGCAGGTAGATGGCGAACTGCTCGCCCTCGATGCGGGCGACGGTGCGCAGCTCGACCTTCTCGCCCATGAGCGCGGCCTCGTCGTTGACGAAGGCCTCGACGGTCTGGCCGCCGATCGCGGAGGCGTTGCCCTCAGTGGCGCTGGAGGCGCCGGCCGCGTGCACGGCCTCGAGGACCTGGTCGGCCAGGGCGACGAACTTCTCGTTCTTCGCGACGAAGTCGGTCTCGCTGGCGAGCTCGATCAGCGTGGCGTAGCCCGAGCCGGGCTTGGCGGCGACGAGTCCGGCGGTGGTCTGACGGCCCTCGCGCTTGGCGACGCCCTTCAGTCCCTTGACGCGCAGGATCTCGACGGCCTTCTCGATGTCGCCGTCGGCTTCTTCGAGGGCGTTCTTGCTGTCGACCATGCCCGCGCCGAGGCGGTCACGGAGGATCTTGACGTCAGCGATGGTGTAGTTGGCCATGTGTCTGACTTCCTTTCGTGGAGTCGGAAGGTGAAGAGGTGTGGGCTACTTCGAGTCGGCGTCGGCCGGCTCGGCCGACGTGGCCTCGGTCGCCTCGGCGACGGGCTCGGCGACCGGCTCGCCCAGGGGCTTCGCGGCGACCTGTGCGTCGGCGTCGTTCTCCTCGACGGGGACCTCGGCGGCGGGCGCCTCGGTCGCGGGTGCCTCGGCGGCGGGCGCCTCGGCAGCGGCGTCGGCAGCCTTGGCCTCGCCCTGCGCGAGCAGCTCGGCCTCCCACTCGGCCATGGGCTCGACGGGCTGGTCGGCGTCCTCGGGCTTCTGGTGACGCTGCACCAGGCCCTCGGCGGCGGCGTCGGCGACGATGCGCGTCAGCAGGCCGACGGAGCGGATCGCGTCGTCGTTGCCCGGGATCGGGAAGTTGATCTCGTCGGGGTCGCAGTTCGTGTCGAGGATGCCGATGACCGGGATGCCGAGCTTCTTGGCCTCGTCGATCGCGAGGTGCTCTTTCTTCGTGTCGACGACCCAGAGGGCGGACGGCGTCTTGGTCAGGTTGCGGATTCCGCCGAGCGTCTTGTGCAGCTTGTCGAGCTCGCGCTTCTTGATCAGCAGTTCTTTCTTGGTGAAGCCCTGCGTCGTGTCGTCGAAGTCGATGTCTTCGAGCTCTTTCATGCGGGCGAGGCGCTTCGAGACCGTCTGGAAGTTGGTCAGGAGGCCACCGAGCCAACGCTGGTTCACGAAGGGCTGGCCGACGCGGTTGGCCTGCTCGGCGATGGAGCCCTGAGCCTGCTTCTTGGTGCCGACGAAGAGGATGGTGCCACCGTGGGCGACCGTCTCCTTGACGAAGTCGTAGGCCTTGTCGATGTAGCCGAGCGACTGCTGCAGGTCGATGATGTGGATGCCCGAGCGCTCGGCGAGGATGAATCGCTTCACCTTCGGGTTCCAGCGGCGGGTCTGGTGTCCGAAGTGGACGCCGCTGTCGAGCAGCTGGCGGATGGTGACGACGGCCATGGTCGTTCTCCTTGGTTCTGGGCACGCCCGCGGGCGTGCCTGCTTGTCGGTTGTCGGGCGACCGGTCGGTCGCCGCTGCCTGGTGCCCGGGCACACGTCCGCCGACCGCACCGTGAGGCGCGTTCGGACCGAATGGACGCGGAGGCCGGGAGCGGCGCGAGACGACGGGGTCGTCTCGACGTCGGTGCGTCCGAGGACGCACAGGGCACGCGAAGTCAGTCTGCTGAGCAGACTGCAGTGCTCATGCTAGCACCACCGACACGCCCGAGGAGGCGGTGGTCGCCACCCGACGGAGGCGACCACCGCGCACCCGCACCTCGTTTACGGGCGGCGTCGACCGAGGCCGAGCAGCCCCCGCTTCGGTGCCCGCGCCTCCTCGAGTCCGTAGTGGTCGCCGAAGTCGTCGCGCAGCTGCGTGCGCTGGGCGCGCAGGAAGCGTCGGTGCTCGGAGTCGAAGGCCCGGAAGGTCGCCACGCAGATGCCGATCATGACGACGCTGAACGGCAGCGCCGTGATGATGGCGGCCGTCTTCAGGGCGTCGAGCCCGCCCGTGACGAGCAGGGCGATGGCCACGAGGGCCGTGACGACCGCCCAGAAGATGCGCACCCACGGCTTCGGCTCGGTGTCGCCACCGGTCGAGATCATGCCGAGCACGAGCGAACCGGAGTCGGACGACGTGATGAAGAAGAGTCCGATCAACAGGATGGCCCCGAACACGGCGATCGAGCCGCCGGGCAGCCCCTGCAGCATCTCGAACAGGGCGCCCTCGGTGTCGACGGACCCGTCGGCCGCGACCAGCCCGCCGCTGCCGAAGACCTCGCGGTAGAGCGCGGCACCACCCATGACGCTGAACCAGAGGAAGGTCAGCAGGGTGGGGACGACGAGCACGCCGACGACGAACTCGCGGACCGTCCGGCCCTTCGAGATGCGGGCGATGAAGATGCCGACGAAGGGCGCCCACGACATCCACCACCCCCAGTAGAACGTCGTCCAGGCGCCCTGCCAGGCCTCGCCCTCGGCGCCCGAGAAGGCACTGACGGTGAAGGTGAGACCGACGACGTTCTGCAGGTAGTTGCCGAGCGACTGGACGAAGTCGCGCAGCAGGAACAGCGACGGCCCGCTGACCAGCACGAAGACCAGCAGCAGCGCGGCCAGCACGATGTTGGTGTTCGAGAGCCACTTCATGCCCTTGGTGACACCGCTGACGAGGGAGAAGATCGTGACGCCGGTGATGCCGGCGATCAGGATCACCTGGACGAGCAGCGTCGGTTCGGCGATGCCCGCGGCCGAGAGGCCGGCCGAGATCTGCAGCACGCCGAGCCCCAGCGACGTCGCGACGCCGAACAGCGTGCCGACGACCGAGACCACGTCGATGACGTTGCCCCACAGGCCGTGGACGTGCGTCCCGAGCAGCGGTTCGAGCGCGTACCGGATCGACACGGGCCGCCCGCGACGATGGATCGCGTAGGCCATGCCGAGCCCGACGACGATGTAGATGGCCCAGGCGTGCACGCCCCAGTGCAGGTACGTCTGGCTGAGGGCCTGGCCGGCGAGCTGGTTGGCGTCGCCGGTCACCCCGGGTCGCGGGCTGGCGTAGTGGCTGAGCGGCTCGGCGACCCCGTAGAAGACGAGGCCGATGCCCATGCCCGCGGCGAAGAGCATCGAGAGCCACGACAGGCGCGAGAACTCAGGCTCGTCGTCGTCCTTGCCGAGCTTGATGTCGCCGTAGCGGCTGACGCCCATCCAGAGCGCGAAGACCACGAAGACGGCGGCGAGCAGGACGTAGTACCACCCGAAGGCCCCGACGATGCCGCTCTGCACCGACCCGAAGAGGCTCTCGGCCACGGTCGGGAAGGCCATGGCGAAGGCGACGAAGCCGAGGATCACGGCCGCGGCGGGCCAGAAGACCCACGGGGCGAACGCTCTCTTGCGGAGCGCGACCGGCGCCTCCTGGGGGTCGTCGTGGGTGACGCGGGCCGCGCCTCCCGGTGTCTCGTCGGCGGGCACGACCTGGGTCGAGTCGTCGGCGTGGCTCATCGGAAGTCCTCTCAGAATGCGAACGTCCCGCCCAGGAGGTGGACGGGACGTTCAACGATCATGCCAGGCTCAGGCCTTTGCAGCCCGCCCCGAGTCGGCCTGGACGGCCGAGATGCCCATCTCTTCGAGCGACCGCCCCTTGGTCTCGGGGATCTTCGCCAGGACGAAGAAGAACGAGACGAGCGCGAAGAACGCGAAGATGCCGTACGACACCGACAGGCTGAGGGCCGCCAGGCTCGGGAACGACACCGTGACGACGAAGTTCGCGATCCAGTTGGCCATGCTGCCCACGCCGAGGGCCGTGGCGCGGATGCTGTTCGGGAACATCTCGCCGAGCAGCACCCACATGAGCGGCCCCCAGGTGGCCCCGAACGAGACCACGAACAGGTTGGCCGCGACGAGGGCGACCGGGCCCCAGGCACCGGGCAGCGACGGGTCGCCGCTCGCCGTGGTGGTCGCCTGGCTGAACGCGAGGGCGGTCACCGCGAGGCTGACGAACATGCCGACCGAACCGGCCAGCAGCATGGGCCGGCGGCCGACCTTGTCGACCAGCCCGATCGCGATGAAGGTCACGGCGACGTTGACCACGGCGGTGATGGTCGAGATCAGGAACGAGTCCTCTTCTTGGAAGCCGACGGCCTGCCAGAGGGTGGTCGAGTAGTAGAAGATCACGTTGATGCCGACGAGCTGCTGCAGCACGGCGAGGATGATGCCGACCCAGACGATGGGCTGCAGGCCGAAGCGGCTGCCCCGGATCGACGACTTCTTCTCGAGCTCGGCCTCGGTGCGGATCGAGTCGGTGATCTCTTTCAGGCTCGTGTCGACGGTCTCGGCGGGCACGATGGACTGCAGGACCTTCTTGGCCTCGTCCTCGCGTCCGTCACCGGCGAGGTAGCGCGGCGACTCGGGCAGGCGCCACGCCAGGACGCCGTAGACGACCGACGGGACGATGCCGACGAGGAACATCCAGCGCCAAGCGGCGAGGCCGAACAGCGACGGCTCGGAGGCGCCACCCGCCGTGACCGCGAAGAGCTGGTCGGACAGCAGGGCGGCGAAGATGCCGAGCGTGATGGCGAGCTGCTGGAACGACGCCAGGCGACCACGGATCGCCTTGGGCGAGACCTCGCTGATGTAGGCGGGAGCGATGACCGACGCGATGCCGATGCCCAGGCCGCCGATGACGCGCCAGAGCACGAGGTCCCAGACGGCGAAGGCCGCGGCGGCACCGATCGAGCTGATCAGGAACAGGCCTGCGCCGATCAGCATGACCTTGATGCGGCCCATCCTGTCGGCGAGGCGGCCGGCCACGTAGGCGCCGATCGCACAGCCGATGAGGGCCGAGGCGACCGCGAAGCCCGAGGCGAACTCGGTCAGGCCGAACTCGTCGGTGATCGACTGGACTGCCCCGTTGATGACCGACGAGTCGAAACCGAACAGGAACCCGCCGATGGCCGCCGCCACGGCGAGCGCGGTCACCCGCCTGTTCAGGCTCTTCGTCGTTGCAGTGGTGTTCGACACCTGTACTCCTTCACGGCTCGAGGAGCAGGGCTCGTGGCCACGACTCCCCCACAAACGGTGTGCACGGGGTGTTCGTGCACGGGTGAACCTTACGCCTCGCCGAGAAAGCTTGCGCATCCGGCAAGGTGCCGGTATGCGTTCTCACCTCAGGGTGTCGTCTCGTGCGTCGGCCCTCGTCGCCATGACGACCCTCGTCGTCGCCTCCGCCGTCGCGGCGCCGGCCACGGCGACGGCCGCGATCATTGGCGTTCGGGCGTCCGGGGCAGGAGGCGCGGTGTGGGCCTGGCCCGTCGCCGCGCCCCACCCGGTGGTCCGGCCCTTCGTCGGCCCACCGAACCCGTGGTCGCCGGGGCATCGCGGCATCGACGTCGGGACGACGCCGGGGGCGGTCGTCCTGGCGCCCGACGACGGCGTCGTGCACTTCGCCGGGGTGGTCGTCGACCGACCCGTCCTCTCGATCGCGCACGCCGACGGGGTGCTCAGCAGCGTCGAGCCCGTCACCGCCGACGTGGTGAAGGGCGACGTCGTGACCCGGGGGCAGACCGTGGGGGTGCTCGACCCGGGGCACTGCGCCGACCGGTCCTGCCTGCACCTCGGGGCCCGGGTCGACGGCGAGTACGTCTCGCCGCTGCTGTTCTTGGGGGGCGTCGAGCCGTCGGTGCTGCTGCCGACCCGGAGGTGAGCCGGCTCGTCGGCCGTGCGGCCGTGCGGCCGTGCGGCCGGGCCGTCAGGCGCGCGGGTGCGCCGAACGGTAGCTGTCGCGGAGCCGGTCGGTCGACACGTGCGTGTAGATCTGGGTGGTGCCGAGACTCGCGTGGCCGAGCAGTTCTTGGACGGCCCGCAGGTCGGCTCCCCCGTCGAGCAGGTGGGTGGCCGCCGTGTGCCTCAGGGCGTGCGGGCCCGCCGGCCCCCCACCGGGCAGGTCGGCCAGCAGGCCGGCCACCAGGCGGTACACCGCCCGGGTGCCGAGACGCCCACCGGTCGAGCCGACGAAGAACGCCCCTGCGGCCTCGGCCGTGACCAGGGCCGGACGCGCCCGGTCGAGGTAACGGCCCAGGGCCTCGGCCGCAGGCACCCCGAACGGCACCACCCGTTGCTTGGCGCCCTTGCCCGTCACCCGGACGGTCAACCGCCCGAGGTCGACGTCGGCCACGTCGGTGCCGACCAGCTCGGACACGCGGAGGCCCGCCCCGTAGAGCAGCTCGACGACGGCGAGGTCTCGGCGTGCTCCCGGGTCGTCGGTGTCCGCGCGCACGGCGAGCGAGGCCAGCAGGCCGTCGACCTGCGCCCGGGTGAGCACCCGGGGCAGTCGGCTCTCGGCCTTCGGCGCGCGCAGCCGGGCGCCCACGTCGACCGGCGTCCGGTCGGTCTCGTCGAGCCACCGGGTGAAGGCCCGGACGCTCGCCGACCGCCTGGCGAGGGTGGCCCGGGCGAGGCCGGCCTGCGTGCCCTGCCAGAGCCAGTCGCGCAGCAGGTCGAGGTCGAGGTCGCCCACCTCGCCCGGGCGACCGAGACGGTGCTCGGTGAAGGCCACGAGCGAGTCGAGGTCGGCCCCGTACGACCGCACGGTGTGGTCGCTGAGCCCCCGGCCGTCGTGCAGGTGGTCGGCGAACCGCTCGACCTCGCCCAGGAGGCGCGTCACGGCAGGGCCCGCCCCTCGCGTCTCGACCCCGGCTCGTGCATGCCGACAGGCTAGCCATCACGGCGCCCCCTCACCCGTCGCCACCCCGACCCGTGCCGCCGTGCCGCACCCGACAGGTCGAGCTCGGCGAGGACGTCGCGGACGGTCTCGAGCGACAGCCCGCTCGCGACGGCCAGCTCGTCGGTCTCGCGGGTCGCCGTCGTGCTGAGGGCGTCGAGCACCCTCATGGTCTCGGGAGCGAGGCGGCGGCCCTGGAGCGACGTGGCGACCAGGTCGGTGGCGACACCGGCGAGGGCGAGCACGTCGTCGGCGCTCGTGATGCATTCGGCCAGGCCCGAGCGGATGAGGGCGTGGCAGCCGACGGACGACGGCGACGTCACGGGCCCGGGGACGGCGCCGACGGGACGCCCGAGCGACTGGGCGTGCGCGGCCGTGTTCAACGACCCCGACCGGCCCCCGGCCTCGACCACGACGGTGGCCGCGGTCAACGCCGCGATCAGCCTGTTGCGTTGCAGGAAGCGCCAGCGGGAGGGCTTGCCGCCGCAGGGTGACTCGGAGATCATCACGCCCGTGTCGACGATGCGGTGCAGCAGGGTGTCGTGGCCGGCCGGGTAGAGGTGGTCGACTCCCCCGGCCATGACCGCCATGGTCGTCGCCGACGCGGCCAACGCCGCCCGATGGGCCGCCCCGTCGACGCCGTAGGCGGCACCCGAGACGATCGCGAGGCCGTGGTCGACGACGCCACCCGCGAGGTCGGCCGAGACCTGCTCGCCGTAGGCGGACGCGGCGCGCGACCCGACGATCGCGACGCTGGCCGACGGCGGGGGTACCGAGGACGCACCCCGTGCCCACAGGGCGACGGGAGCGTGTTCGCCGAGGTCGTCGAGGGCCGACGGCCACCCCGGGGCACCCGGTACGAGCAGCCTCGACCCGACGGCCCTCGCCGTGCGGAACGACCGCACGATCACGGCCGTCTCGAGTCGCGGCCGCCACCTCGTCAACGCCCGGGCGAGGTCGAGCCGTTCGACGTCGTCACGGGTGGCACCCGCGTCGAGCAACCGGCCCGCCAAGAGCCCGGGGCGAGGTTCGTCGCATCCGACCACCGCCTCGAGCACGGCGCGGAGGCCGACGGCGGGCCCGAGCACCGACCGGACGACACCGCCCACCGCGTCGCCCGGCTCGACCACGCCGGTCCAGGCGCCGAGGGCGAACGCCCGCACGACGTCCCCCTCGGAGAGCTCGCCCTCGTCGAACAGCACCGGTCGCACGAGGTCGACGAGCTCGCCCGGAGTCGCCCGGAGCAGGTCGCTCACAGCGACTGCCGCATGCTCAGCGCCCGGACCACGTGTCGCCGGGCGGGCGCACGGTCGTCGTCGAGGTCGGCGAGGGTCCACGCGACCCGCAGGACCCGGTCGTAGCCTCGCATGGTGAGGGCTCCGGTCTCGAGGGCCCGGTCGATCGGCTGCGAATCTGCCGCCGACAGACGGTTCGCGGGGTCGCGCAGCCACGTGCCCGGCATCTCGGAGGACAGCGACCACGGCGTCGCCTCGAGACGCTGCGAGGCACGTCGGCGGGCCCGTTCGACCCGGGTGCGCGCCTGCTCCGTCGTCGTCTGCACGACGTCCGCCGAGGCCCGGAACTGCGACGAGCTGATGCGTGACACCCGCAACTGCAGGTCGATGCGGTCGACGAGCGGCCCCGAGAGCTTGGCCAGGTACCGTCGCCGCTGGTGCGGCGAGCAGCTGCAGTCGGAGTGCCGCGAGCCGTACCGGCCACACGGACAGGGGTTCGCCGCGGCGACGAGTTGGAACCTCGCCGGGAAGCGCGCCACCGACCGCGACCGGTGGACCACGGCCTCGCCCGACTCGAGGGGCTGCCGCAGGCAGTCGAGGACGCTCTGCGAGAACTCGGGCGCCTCGTCGAGGAAGAGCACGCCGCGGGTCGCCCTCGACGCGGCGCCCGGTCGGATGACCCCGCTGCCGCCGCCGACCAGGGCTGCCGCGCTGCAGGTGTGGTGGGGAGCCTCGAAGGGCGGCCTCAGGTCGAGCTCACCGGTGACGGCGACACCGGCCAACGAGCGAATGGACGCGACCTCGAGGGCCGAGTCGGCGTCGAGGTCGGGCAGCAGGCCCGGAAGACGGGCGGCGAGCATGCTCTTGCCGGCACCGGGCGGACCGACCATCAGCACGTGGTGGCCGCCCGCCGCCGCGACGACGAGCGCCTCGACCGCGTCGACGTTGCCGATGACGTCGGCCAGGTCGAGGTCGGTCGGCAGGACGCGGTCGGCGCGCGACCTCGTGATGGCCTCGACCGGTTCGGGCACCAGGTCGGCCCCGTGCCACACGGCCGCCTCGCGCAGGCTCGGCACGGGCACCACGCGGATGCCCGGCACGAGCGACGCCTCGTCGGCGTTGTCGGTGGGCACCATGACCGTGGTGGCCCCGGCGCGACGCGCGCCGAGCACGGCGGGCAGGACGCCGTCGACCGGGCGGAGCCGACCGTCGAGGCCGAGCTCGCCGAGGTGGACGACCCGCTCGACGGAGTCGGCCGGCACGAGTTCGGCCGCCGCCAGTGCCGCGATGGCGATGCCCAGGTCGAACGACGACCCCTGTTTCGGCAGCGACGCCGGCGACAGGTTGACCGTCAGCTTCCGGGCCGGCAGCGCGCAGCCCGAGTTGGTCGCGGCCGACCGGACCCGGTCGCGGGCCTCGCCCAGCGAGGTGTCGGGCAGTCCGATGATGACGAAGGCCGGCAGCCCGGCACCCATGTCGGCCTCGATCTCGACGAGGGCACCGTCGACGCCCAGCAAGGCGACGGCCCGCGTCCGTGCGACGCTCACGCGCCGGCCCCGCGGACGTGGTCGATGCGCTCGTGCCCGGCGCACCGCTCGACCGTGATGCCCACGACGTCGATGCGCAGACCTCGAGGCGACGGCGACGGGTGCGCCTGACACCACGCCGCGGCCAGGCGCCTCAACCGGGCGAGCTTCGCCGGCGTGACCGCCTCGAGGGCGTGGCCGAAGCCGGTGCCCGTCCGCGTCTTCACCTCGACGACGACCAGCTCGTCGCCGTCGACGGCGACCAGGTCGATCTCGCCCTCGCGACAGCGCCAGTTGCGCTCGACGACGCACATGCCCTGCGCCTCGACGTACTCGGCTGCGACGTCTTCGCCGCGCCGACCCAATTCGTCCTTCTTCGCCATGTGGACCTCCTGTCAGGAGGCTGGCGGACGCCCGTCGGTCACGGCGCTTCCCGGCCGACGGCTGGGGAGGACGACGCGACGGGAACGGCTGGGGACGAGGCGTGGTGGAGCGTGACCGGAACCCCGACCCCGACGGACCGCGACGGGGCTACTCGTCGAGCGCGAGTTCTTTCGGCAGTTCGAGATCGCGGGTGGTCAGCTCTTCGACGTTCACGTCTTTGAAGGTGAGCACGCGGACGGATTTCACGAAACGGTCGGAGCGGTAGACGTCCCAGACCCAGACGTCGGTCATCGACAACTCGAAGTAGAAGTCGTGCTCGGTGTCGCGCCGCACGAGGTCGACCTCGTTGGCCAGGTAGAAGCGTCGCTCGGTCTCGACCACGTAGCGGAACTGCGACACCACGTCGCGGTACTCGCGGTAGAGCGCGAGCTCGACCTCGCGGTCGTAGTCTTCGAAATCGTCCTCGTCCATCGGGGGATCATCTTACGCGGCCCCGGGAGCTCGGGACGCCGGACCCCCGTCGACCGAGGTGGCGACTCAGTGCAGCCAGGTCAGGCGGTGCAGCGGCGACGGGCCGAGTTCCGAGAGGGCCCCGTAGTGTGCCGACGAGCCGTAGCCCTTGTTGCCCGACCAGCCGTAGCCGGGGTGGACGCCGTCGGCCTCGATCATCAGCCGGTCGCGTTCGACCTTGGCGATGACCGACGCCGCCGCGACGGACGCGCAGTCACGGTCGGCCTTGACCCGGGTCGTGATGCGCGGCGGGGTGCTCAGCTGTGGCGAGAGGTAGTCGTGGTTGCCGTCGAGCACGACGACGGACTGCATGATGCCGACCCCGGCGTGGTGCAGGGCCGTCAGCGCACGCTTGCCGGCCAGCCCGAGCGCGACGACGATGCCGAGCCGGTCGACCTCGTGCGCCTCGGCGAACCCCACCGCGTGGTGGGACACCCACGAGGTCGTGAGCGGGTAGAGGGCCTCACGCCGTTTCTCGGACAGCAGCTTGGAATCGCGGAGGCCCGGGGGCACGTCGAGGCACTCGACGTGGACGGCGCCGAGCCCGACCGCGACCGGCCCGGCGATGGCCCCTCGACCGACCTCGTCGCAGCCGATGACCCAGGTGGCCCCCGACGCGTGCAGCTCGCGCTCGAACTCGAGGGTCGGGTCGACGACGGGCGTCATTCGCCCTCGCGCTCGGTCCCGCGGAAGACGTCGGGGTAGTCGCCGAGCCACGTCCAGCGGTCGGTGGGCCAGCTGATGACGAAGGCGCGCCCGACGACGTCGCTCATGGGCACGAAGCCCTTGCTCGGCGTCGCACCGTTGTAGCGGCTGTCCTTCGAGTTGTAGCGGTTGTCGCCCATGACCCACAACGAGTCGGCCGGCACGGTCACCGAGAAGTCGATGGCCGAGGCACGGGTCTCGCCCGGAGGGAAGTTGACGTACGGCTCGTCGAGCGGCACGCCGTTGACCGACATCTGCCCGAAGTCGTTGCAGCACTCGACCGTGTCGCCGGGCAGGCCGATGACGCGCTTGATGAGGTGGTCGTTGCTGTCCTGGGCACCGAGACCCACCTGCGTGAGGAACCACGAGACGCCGTCGGACACCGGGTTGCCGGTGGTGGTGCTGATCGGCGCCGTGCCGTCGAGCCAGCCACCCGGGTCGGTGAACACGACCACGTCGCCCCGCTTGACGTCGACGAGGTCGGGCACGAGCTCGTTGACGATGATGCGGTCGTTGATCTGGAGGGTCTGTTCCATCGAGCCCGAGGGGATGTAGAACGACCGGATCAGGAAGGTCTTGATCAGGAACGAGATCAAGAGCGCCGCCAGGAAGATCACCAGGACGTCGCGCACGAACGTGCCGATGCCGCGTTTCTTGCCGTCGTCGCGACGAGGACGCAGGGCGCGCCTCACTGTGTCATTCGTCATTTAACCACCCGAGCTCCCCGCCATCTTAGACGGCGGGGAGCTCGGAGGATGTCGCGGGGAACGTGACTAGTTGTCGCGCTTCTCCTTGATCTTGGCCTTCTTGCCGCGCAGTTCGCGCAGGTAGTAGAGCTTGGCGCGACGGACGGCGCCACGGCTGACGACCTCGATGTGGTCGATGACCGGGGAGTGCACGGGGAAGGTGCGCTCGACGCCGACCTGGAAGCTCACCTTGCGGACCGTGAAGGTCTCGCGGATGCCCTCGTTCTGCTTGCCGATGACGACACCCTGGAAGACCTGCACGCGCGAGCGGGTGCCTTCGATGATGTTGACGTGCACCTTGACGGTGTCGCCGGCGCGGAAGTCGGGGACGTCCGTGCGGAGGTTGGCGGAGTCAACCGCGTCGAGGATGTGCATTGTCGTTCGCTCTCTGCAACCGCCACAGGTCGACTGCGTGTCTGGGGCGCGTCACGCGCCCGTCATGATGAAGAAGGTGTGCTCTGGATCGGCAGACTCCCCTGTGGCAGAGTCGTGCGCAGGCACAAGCGTCAATTGTGCCACAGCACGGGCACCCGTGTCAGCTTCGCGGCGTGATGGTGATGACGGGGTCGTCGTCGCCGAGGCCGGACCGACGCCCGGCGGCGGCCCCGGTGCCCGACGCGGCCCTCTCGAGGTCGGCCAGCGACGTCGCCATGCGGGCCCGCGCCTCCTTCGCGAACTGCCAGAGCCCCGCGGCGAAGAGGCCGACGCCAGCGGCGATCGCCACGACGGCGCACAGGGCGAACAGGGCGGTCGAGAGGTCGAGCGCCGAGACCCCGCCGGCGACCTGCGTGAACGCCGACGACGAGGGCGACTCGGCCGAACTGTCGACGATGAAGAAGCCGAGGCCGAGCTGACCGAGCCACGAGAGCGAGAGCAGACCGACGTCGGCCCACGAGACCGCCTTCGTCCGGCGGACGCTGCGACGCCCCACGACGACGCCCGTGGCGATCGCCTGGCCCACGAACAGCAGGGGCACGAGCAGCAGCTGCCCCACGAACTGCAACCCCAGGGGCACGCCGAAGAAGGCCCGGCCCAGCAGCACCCAGAGCGGCAACGCGAACACGGCGACCCAGAGGAGGCGGTAGTAGACCCGGCGCATCGTCATGCGGTCGAGGCTACGAAACGATCATGGAGAACGGCTGCACGACCGGACCGCGATGGTCGAGCCGGGCGGACGGGTCGTTCAGTCGAGCAGGTCGGGACGCACGCGACGCGTGCGCTCGAGCTGCTGCTCTCGACGCCAGGCCGCGATGGCGGCGTGGTTGCCGCTCAACAGCACGGGAGGCACGTCGAGGCCCCGCCAGGACGCCGGCTTGGTGTAGCTCGGGTACTCGAGGAGCCCGTCTTCGTGGCTCTCTTCGGTGAGGCTCTCGGGGTTGCCGACGACGCCGGGGACGAGGCGGCCGATCGCCTCGATCATCGCCGTCACCGCGACCTCGCCGCCGTTCAGCACGTAGTCGCCCAGGCTGATCTCGCGGACGGTCGCGCGCGTGGCGGCGTGCTCGACGACCCGCTGGTCGATGCCCTCGTACCGGCCGCAGGTGAAGACCAGGTGGGGGGCGAACGCCAGCTCGCGGGCCGTGGCCTGCGTGAACGGCGTGCCGGCCGGCGACGGGACGATCATGATCGTGTCGTCGGGGGTCGAGGTCTCGCCGAAGACGTGGTCGAGCGCTTCACCCCAGGGCTCGGGGCGCATCACCATGCCGGCACCGCCACCGTAGGGCGTGTCGTCCACGGTGCGGTGCCGGTCGTGCGTGAAGTCGCGCAGGTCGTGCACCTCGACGTCGAGCAGCTTCTGCTGGCGCGCCTTGCCGAGCAGCGAGATGTCGAGCACCCCGAAGAACTCGGGGAAGATCGACACGATGTCGATGCGCACGCGTCAGTGCTCGTCGTCGGTGGCGGAGTCGCCGTCGGACTCGACCGGCCCGTCGGAGCCCCTGTCGGACTCGTCCGGCGCGTCCGGCGCGTCCGGCTCGCCCGGCTCGTCGGAGTCGTCGGCCAGTTCTTCGAACAGACCCTGCGGCGGGGTCACCACGACCACGCCGGCGTCGATGTCGACCTTCGGCACGATGGCCTGGACGAACGGGACGAGGACCTCGCCGGACGCGGTGTCGACGGCGAGCAGGTCTTGCGCAGGGAGGTGGTCGACGCGGGCGACCGTGCCGACGACGACGCCGTCACGCTCGACGCGGAGGCCGACCAGCTGGTGGTCGTACCAGGCGTCGTCTTCTTGCGGCAGTTCGTCGGCGTCCTGGTCGACCCAGAGGATCGCCTTGACGAGCGACTCGGCGCCCGTGCGGTCGTCGACTCCCTCGAAGAACCCCACCGGGTGGCTGTTGTACCAGCGCAGCTCGGTCAGGGTGAGGGTCTTGTCGTGCCAGGCGCTGTCGGCGGGCACCTGCAACCGGAACACCGCACCCGGCACGAAGCGCTGCTCGGGGGTGTCGGTGAAGAGTTCGAGCTTGAGGGCACCCTTGAGGCCGTGGGCCTTGGTGAGTCGCCCCACCCGGAGTTCGGTCTTGCGGTCGGACGGCACGGTTCTAGAGGTCGCCGTCGACGACGTCGACCCGGACGCGCTTGCCGTCGGCCAGGGCGGTGACCAGGGTGCGGAAGGCCTTCGCCGTGCGACCGGCCCGACCGATCACGCGACCGAGGTCGTCGGCGTGGACGTGCACCTCGAGGACGTCGCCCCGAGGGGAGTTCTTCTCCACGACCTGCACCTCGTCCGGGTGATCGACGATCCCCCGGACGAGGTGTTCGAGTGCAGGTGCGAGCACCGACTACGCCTCGGTGGTCTCGGCGTCGTCGCTGGACTCGGCAGGAGCCTCGGCCTTGGCCGCGGGCTTCTCGGTCTTGGGCACGAGGACCGGCTTCTTCTTCTCGTCGGCGACGAAGGCGTCCTTCGGAGCCTTGGTCTTGACGGTGCTGACGGCGTCGGCGTCGCCCTTGAACTTGCCCCAGTCACCCGTGAGCTTCAGCAGCGCGGCGACCTGCTCGGTCGGCTGCGCGCCGACGCTCAGCCAGTACTGCGCACGCTCGGACTCGACCTCGATGAACGAGGGCTCTTCGGTGGGGTGGTACTTGCCGATCTCTTCGATGACGCGACCGTCGCGCTTGGTGCGCGAGTCGGCGACGACGATGCGGTAGTACGGGGCGCGGATCTTGCCCATGCGCTTGAGACGGATCTTGACAGCCACAATTCTCCTGTGTGATGTGATGTGGGCGAGTTGCCAGCCGTGAGCGTGGGGGCACACTCGGCTCGAAAGCTCTGATGGGAGTCGAACGTCGTCTGATTAGAGGGTCGGACGACAGAAGACTCGACCTCACATTGTTGCAGACGAACGGCCATCTGCACGAATTGCGTCCCGTCGTGTCCGGCACCGCGCCTCCGGGGGGTCGCCGGGCGCCGCCACGGTCGTCGACGGGCGACGGCGACGGCCCGGGCGCGCACCCGACTGGCAGGATGGACCAGCCCTGACGCCCACGGGAAGGCCACGCGGATGCGCATCGATTTCACGACCTCAGAGCGGTCGACCCTCGGCGTCGAGTGGGAGCTCGCCCTCGTCGACCACGAGACGGGCGAGCTCGCCCCCCATGCCCCGGCGATCCTGGCCGACCTCGCCCACGTGAACGACGGCGGTCCGGAGCGGCTGACGACCGAACTGCTCACCAACACGGTCGAGGTCGTGACGGGCGTGCACCACCGCGTGTCCGACGCCGTCGACGACCTCAGGGGCACCATCGACCAGGTCCGCGGGCCGGCCTCGGTGCTCGGCGCCGACCTGATGTGCGCCGGCACCCACCCCTACAGCCGCTACGCCGACCAAGAGGTGACGCCCGACAAGGAACGCTACGCGACGTTGATCGACCGCACCCGCTGGTGGGGTCGGCAGATGATGATCTGGGGCGTGCACGTCCACGTCGGCATCGACGACCGCGCCAAGGTGCTGCCCGTGCTGAACGGCATGCTGACCTACCTGCCGCACTTCCAGGCGCTGACCGCCTCGAGCCCGTTCTGGGTGGGCGAGGAGACCGGGTACGCCTCGAACCGCGCCCTGATGTTCCAGCAACTGCCGACCGCGGGCCTGCCGCCGCAGTTCGACGCCTGGGCCGAGTACGAGGCCATGGTCGCCGACCTGACCCACACCGGCGTCATCGACGACCACAGCGAACTGCGCTGGGACCTCCGCCCGTCGCCGAAGTGGGGGACCCTCGAGACGCGCGTCTTCGACGGCATCGCCACCACGGAAGAGCTCGCCGCCGTGACGGCCCTGGTGCAGTGCCTGGTCGACGACATGTCCGAGCGCCTCGACCGCGGCGAGACGCTGCCGACCATGCAGCCGTGGTTCGTCCGCGAGAACAAGTGGCGGGCCGCGCGGTACGGCATGGACGCCATCGTCATCCAGAACGCGGCCGGTGACGAGCGGCTCGTGACCGACGACCTGCGCGAGCTCGTCACGACCCTCGAGCCGGCGGCCGAGCGCCTCGGCTGCCTCGACGAGCTGCACTCGCTCGCCACCATCACCGACCGCGGGGCGAGCTACCAGCGACAGCTCGCCGTGGCCGCCGCGCACGGCGGCGACCTGCGCCCGGTGGTCGCGTCACTGGTCCGCGAGTTCGACGAGGGGCTCTCGGCCGCCGAGTGACGACGCCCGCTCCGCGTCGTGCGGGGCGGGCGTCGTCGGACGTCAGGAGGCGCGGGTCGGGTCAGCCGCGCCCGAGCATCTTCTGCAGCGACGCGAGTTCTTCGGGTGAGGGTGCCCCACCGCCGGCGGCACCCGCGCCGCCGCCCAGCCCGAAGCCGGAACCGCCGGGGGCCGACGACGCCGGCTTGGCGCCCGTGGCGAGGGCCGCGTTCTGTGCCGCGCGCTTGGCCGGGTTGCCGGCCTTCGAGCCCTTCTTCTTGGGCTGCGCCTTCTTGCCGGCGTACGAGGCACCGGGGATCGGCCCCATGCCGGGCACCTGCGGCACGCCGCCCTTGGCGACGGTCTTCATCATCTTCGAGGCCTGCTCGAAGCGCTGGACGAGCTGGTTGACGTCGGTGACGGTCATGCCGGAGCCTCGGGCGATGCGCAGGCGGCGCGAGCCGTTGAGCAGCTTCGGCGTGGTGCGCTCTTGGCGGGTCATCGACTGGATGATCGCCTCGGTGCGGACGATCTCGCGCTCGTCGAAGTTGTCGAGCTGCTCGCGCATGCCCTTGGCGCCCGGCAGCATGCCGAGCATGCCCTTGATCGAGCCCATCTTGCGCAGCTGCTGCATCTGCGTGAGGAAGTCGTCGAGCGTGAACGAGTCGGTCGCGATCTTCTGCGCGACCGCCATCGCCTCTTCTTCGTCGAAGGCCTGCTGGGCCTGCTCGATGAGCGAGAGGATGTCACCGAGGTCGAGGATGCGGCTCGCCATGCGGTCGGGGTGGAACGGCTCGAAGTCGTCGAGCGACTCGCCCGTCGACGCGAACATGATGGGCCGACCGGTGACCGACGCGACGCTGAGCGCCGCACCACCGCGGGCGTCGCCGTCGAGCTTCGAGAGCACGACGCCGGTGAAGTCGACTCCGTCTTGGAAGGCCTTGGCGGTCGCGACAGCGTCTTGGCCGATCATCGCGTCGATGACGAACAGCACCTCGTCGGGGTCGACCGCCTTGCGGATGTTCGCGGCCTGCTTCATGAGCTCGGCGTCGACGCCGAGGCGACCGGCCGTGTCGACGATGACCGTGTCGTACTGCTTGTCGCGGGCGTACTTGATGGCCTGCTTGGCGACCTTGACCGGGTCGCCGACGCCGTTGCCGGGCTCGGGCGCGAAGACGTGCGCACCGGCCTGCTCGCCCACGACCTGCAGCTGCGTGACGGCGTTCGGGCGCTGGAGGTCGGCCGCGACCAGCATCGGTGTGTGGCCGTCTTTCACGAGCCACTTGGCCAGCTTGCCGGCGAGGGTCGTCTTGCCGGCACCCTGGAGGCCCGCGAGCATGATGACGGTCGGCGGGTTCTTCGCGAACTCGAGCCGACGCTGCTGACCGCCGAGGATCTGCACCAGTTCTTCGTTGACGATCTGGACGACCTGCTGCGCGGGGTTCAGCGCCTTGCTGACCTCGTCGCCGAGGGCGCGGTCGCGCACCGTGTTCGTGAACGCCTTGACGACGTCGAACGCGACGTCGGCGTCGAGCAGGGCGCGGCGGATCTCGCGCACGGTGCCGTCGACGTCGGCGGGGCTCAGCTTGCCCTTGTTGCGGAGGTTCTTGAACGTTTCCGCGAGGCGGTCGGAGAGGGTTCCAAAAGTGGCCATGGTGCGCCCATCTTAACCGACCGTCGGCGTCCTGCGCGTCGGAGCCGCGCCTCCTCGGCCCGTCTTTGTTGTACCGAGTGCATCAATGCGGTTACCCTCGGCGCATGACCACGACGCGACGCCTGGGCGTCACGGGCCCGCCGCTGGACTACGACGAGGGCTGGCGCCTGCAGCGCGAACTGCACGCCGACGTCGTCGCCGGGCGGCTCGACTCGGCCCTCGTCCTCTGCCAGCACCCGTCCGTCTACACGGCGGGGACGCGGACGCAGCCGACCGACCTGCCTCGTGACGGCTCCCCCGTCGTCCCGGTAGACCGGGGCGGACGCATCACCTGGCACGGCCCCGGCCAGCTTGTGGCCTACCCGATCGTGCGCCTGCCCGAGCCGCTCGACGTCGTGGCGCACGTGCGGGCGCTCGAGGCCTGCCTGATCGAGGTCTGCGCCGGCGTCGGCGTGCCGGCCGTGCGCGTCGCCGGGCGCAGCGGCGCCTGGGTGCGGGGGCCGCTCGCCGACGAGAAGGTCGCGGCGGTCGGCGTCCGGGTCGCCGAGGGGGTCACGATGCACGGCGTCGCGCTGAACTGCGACGCCGACCTGGCGGCCTACGACCAGATCGTGCCCTGCGGCATCGCGGACGCCGGCGTGACCAGCCTGACCCGCGCCTCCGGGAGGCGCGTGGCCGTCACCGACGTCGCGGACGCCCTCGAGACCACCCTGACCGCCTACCTGACCAGCCTCGAGACCGTCGGCTGCGTGCCGGCCCGACCCGACCCCGTGGGAGCCCACCGATGACGACGACCGCACCCGAGGGCCGACGCCTGCTGCGCGTCGAGGCCCGCAACGCCGAGACCCCGATCGAGAAGAAGCCGGCCTGGATCAAGACCACCGCCAGGCAGGGCCCCGAGTACCGCGCCCTGACCGAGCTCGTGGTCGACAAGAAGCTGCACACCGTCTGCCAGGAGGCCGGCTGCCCGAACATCTTCGAGTGCTGGGAGGACCGCGAGGCCACCTTCTTGATCGGCGGCTCGCAGTGCACCCGACGCTGCGACTTCTGCCAGATCGACACCGGCCGGCCGAGCCCCCTCGACCGCCGCGAGCCGCTCTCGGTCGCGGAGTCGGTGCGCGAGATGGGGCTGCGCTACGCGACGGTCACGGGCGTCGCCCGCGACGACCTCGACGACGGAGGCGCGTGGCTGTACGCCGAGACCATCCGTCGCATCCACGAACTCAACCCGGGCACCGGCGTCGAGATCCTCGTGCCCGATTTCAACGGTCTCCCCGAGCGGCTCGGGCAGGTGTTCGACGCCCGACCCGAGGTGTTCGCCCACAACGTCGAGACCGTGCCCCGCATCTTCAAGCGCATCCGCCCCGCCTTCACCTTCGAGCGGTCGCTCGACGTCATCACGCAGGGGCACGACGCCGGCCTCGTGACGAAGTCGAACCTCATCCTCGGCATGGGAGAAGAGCGCGACGAGGTGATCGACGCCCTCGAACGCCTGCGGGAGGCGCACACCGACATCATCACGCTGACCCAGTACCTGCGCCCCAGCCCCCGGCACCTGCCGGTCGCCCGGTGGGTGCACCCCGACGAGTTCGTCGACTTCCGCGAGATCGCCGAGGACATGGGCTTCAGCGGCGTGCTGGCCGGGCCGCTCGTCCGGTCGTCGTACCGCGCGGGCCGACTGTGGGCGCGAGCGACCGAGGCGCGCGGCGGGGTCGTGCCCGACGCACTGCGGCACCTGCTCGAGGCGGGGGCCGGACGCCAGGCCGTGTGAGCCGCGCCGAGGACGACGCAGGAGGCGCGGGTCGCGTGACCCGCGCCTCCTGCGCTTCGGTCGACCGCGTCGACGGCGTCGACCGCGTCTAGGCGATCAGGTTCTGGACGAACACGTGCGGCGTGAAGCCGGTGAGGTCGCCGATGCCCTCGCCCTGGCCGACGAGCTTGATCGGGATGCCGGTCTGCTCTTGCACGGCGAGGACGAACCCGCCGCGGGCCGAACCGTCGAGCTTCGTCAGCACCAGGCCCGTGACCCCGGCGTGCTCGATGAAGGCCTGTGCCTGGGCCAGGCCGTTCTGGCCGGTGGTCGCGTCGAGCACGAGCAACACCTCGGCGATCTCGGTCTGCTTCTCGACGACGCGCTTGATCTTGCCGAGCTCGTCCATCAGCCCCGACTTGGTCTGCAGGCGACCGGCGGTGTCGATCAGGACGATCTCGATGCCCTCGCGCATGGCGAGCTCGACCGTCTGGAACGCCACCGACGCGGGGTCCTGCCCCTGCTGCTGCGGTCGGACGATGCGGGCCCCGGCACGGTCGGCCCAGGTCGCGACCTGCTCGACCGCCGCGGCGCGGAAGGTGTCGGCCGCCCCGACGACCACCGAGCGGTCGTAGTTGCGCAAGAACTTCGCGAACTTGCCGATCGTCGTCGTCTTGCCGACGCCGTTGACGCCGACCATCAAGACGACGGCGGGGCGGGCGCTGAGTTTGAGGGTCGAGTCGAGCTTGGACAGCCGCTCTTCGAGCGTCTCGCGCAGCATGCGCTTCAGGTCGGCCGGGTCGGTGGTCGAGTAGCGCTGCACCTTCGCCTGCAGGTCGTCGATGATCTGCTCGGTCACGTCGGGGCCGAAGTCGGCGCCGATCAGGGCCGCCTCGAGGTCGTCCCACGTCGTCTCGTCGATCGTCTTCTTGGCGAACATGCCACGGAGGGCACCGGAGAGGGACCAGGGAGAAGCCATGCGCGCCAGCATATTCGGCCCCGGGCGAGACCGCGGACGTGCAGAGGCTGTAAGCTCGCCGGGTTGAAGGGGAGTACTCCCACGCGGTGGCGTCGTCAATACGGAAGAGACCGATCTCGACCCGGTGCACCGGTTCGCAGCCGTCCTGATCAGGACGCGACGCGAGTGGAGGAGACCTTCGGTACCCGCTGCGTACTGGAGGTACACACATGGACGTCCATTTCCTGACCTGGGCGATCACCATCGCCGGCATCATCGGCCTGCTGTTCTTCGACTTCTTCAGCCACGTGCGCACCCCGCACGAGCCGACGATCCGTGAGTCGGCGATCTGGTCGTGCGTCTACATCGGCATCGCCATCCTGTTCGGAGTCGGCGTCGGCGTCTTCTCGAACTGGACCTTCGGCGGTGAGTACTTCGCCGGCTACATCACCGAGAAGGCCCTCTCGGTCGACAACCTGTTCGTCTTCCTGATCATCATGACCAGCTTCGCGGTGCCCCGCATCTACCAGCAGAAGGTGTTGCTGGTCGGCATCGCGATCGCCCTGCTGTCGCGTGGTCTCTTCATCGCCGCGGGCGTCGTCATCATCGAGAACTTCTCGTGGGTCTTCTACCTGTTCGGCATCCTGCTCTTCTGGCTCGCCTACAGCCAGGTCAAGGGCGGCCACAACGACGACGAGAAGGACGAGGCCGACAGCAAGCTGATCCGCGCCCTGCGCCGCGTCATCCCGACCTCGAAGGACTACGACGGCCAGAAGCTGACCACCAAGGTCGACGGCAAGCGCCTCTTCACCCCGCTCTTCCTGGTCATGGTCGCCATCGGCCTGACCGACGTGCTGTTCGCCCTCGACTCGATCCCGGCGATCTTCGGCCTCACGCAAGAGGCGTACATCGTCTTCACGGCCAATGCGTTCTCGCTGCTCGGACTGCGCCAGCTCTACTTCTTGATCTCGGGCCTGCTCGAGCGCCTCGTCTACCTCGCGCAGGGCCTCGCGGTCATCCTCGCCTTCATCGGCGTCAAGCTGCTGTTCCACGCCCTGCACGTCAACGAGGTGCCGTTCATCAACGGCGGCGAGCCGATCACCTGGATCCCCGAGATCCCGATCTGGTTCTCGCTCGGCTTCATCGTGCTGACGATCGCCGTCGCGACCGTCGCCAGCCTCGCCAAGACCCGCCGGGACGCGCGTGCGAAGGCCGGCGTCACGGCGACCTCCGACCCCGACGACCACTGATCACCCGACGGGCGGCCCCACCCGGGGCCGCCCGTCCGCCCTTCCCCGACCCGACCCGACACCGCCACTCCCCCGCGGCACGACCGCGACCGCACCACGGAACGGAACACCTCGATGCGCCTCGAACTCATCCGCCACGGCCAGACCGACTGGAACGCCGCCGACAAGCTGCAGGGCTCGTCGGACGTCCCCCTGAACGACACGGGACGCGGCCAGGCCCTCGAGGCGGCCCGCCTCTTGGCCGGCGTCGAGTGGAGCGCCATCGTCTCGTCACCGCTCGGGCGGGCCCGCGAGACCGCCGAGATCATCGCCGGCGAGCTCGGCATCGAACTGGGCGACGCCTACGCCGAGCTGATCGAGCGCGACTACGCCTCGCACGAGGGCCGCACCCCCGAGTCGCCGATCCCCGACGAGCCGAACGCCGACTACCCCGACATCGAGCCCCGTGGGTCGGTCGCCGCGCGCGGCATCGGCGCACTCGAGATGATCCGCGACACGCGTCTGCCGCTCGACGGCGACGACGCCCACATCGTCGTCGTCTGCCACGGCACGATCATCCGCTTCACCCTGGCCGAGATCCTCGGCCGCGAGGTGCCGCACATCGAGAACGCCGCTGCGAACACGGTCGAGTGGGACGGCACCGCCTGGCACGTGCTGAGCATCAACGGCGGGGTCGTCGACACGCCGATCGACTGACACCACGGTGCCCTGCCGGGGCACGTCGAGAACCGAGGAGGCGCGGCCACGCAGGTCGCGCCTCCTGCGTCTGTGCCGGGGGCGCCGGCAGGGCCGGTCAGGCCGGGGCGGGGGCCGGGGCGGGGGCGGCGGTGCCGCGCTCGGCGACGACGCGTTGGCCGACGACGGCGCTGACCCCGTCCTGGCGCATCGAGACGCCGTAGAGGGCGTCGGCGATCTCCATGGTGCGCTTCTGGTGCGTGATGACGATGAGCTGGCTGGACTCGCGGAGGTCCTGGAAGATCGTCAGCAGGCGACCGAGGTTGGCGTCGTCGAGTGCCGCCTCGACCTCGTCCATGATGTAGAACGGGCTCGGCCGGGCCTTGAAGATCGCGATGAGCAGCGCGACGGCGGCCAGCGACCGTTCTCCGCCCGACAGCAGCGAGAGCCGCTCGATCTTCTTGCCGGCCGGCCTCACGGTCACCTCGATGCCGGTCGCGAGCAGGTCGTCGGGGTCGGTCAGGTGCAACGAGCCGCTGCCCCCGGGGAAGAGCACCGGGAACACCCGGTCGAACGCGGCCTGCGTGTCGGCGAAGGCGCTGGCGAAGACGGTCTGCATCTTGTCGTCGATCTCGTCGATGATCGTCAGCAGGTCCTTTCGGGTGCCCGTCAGGTCGGACAACTGCTCGGTCAAGAACAGGTGTCGCTGTTCGAGCGCCGCGAACTCCTCGAGGGCGAGCGGGTTGACCCGGCCGAGCTGCGCGAGCTTCTTCTCGGCGACGGCCAGGCGTCGCTGCTGGGCCGGCCGGTCGAAGGGCACGCCCCGAGGAGGCGCGGCGACCGCCCCGGCCGGGGTCGCGTCGTCGAGGTCGTCCGCCGCCCCTCGCGCACGGTCGGCGGCCCCACCCGCTGCGCCCGCGTCCGCGTCGCTCGCGTCCGCGTCGCCCGCGTCCGCGTCGCCCGCGGCCTCGACGTCGAGCAGGTCGACCTCGTCGTCGACGGACGGACGCGCCACGACGTCGTCGTCGCCGGGGACGAGCACGTGCGGGCCGTACTCGGCCACGAGGACGTCCTCGTCGAGGCCGAGCTCGGAGCCGGCGCGCTCGAGCAGCCCGGACAGGTGCAGCTTCTTCTCGTAGATCTCCATCTCGAGGCCGTGCACGCTCTCGGTCACCGTGCCGAGCCGGTCGCGCAGCTCACGCTCGGCTCGCCGCAGCGCCTGCAGCTCGGCGTTCTGCTCGGCCCGGGCCGCCTCGGCCTCGGTCAGCACGGCGCGGGCCTCGGCCACCGACCGCGCGACCGCGTCGAGGGTCGGCGGCAGCGCCTCGAGCACCGCCGAGGTGGCGGCCGTCTGGCGCTGCCGCACGACCGTCCGGCGGGCCTGCAGCTCGGCGGCGGCCCGTTGCTCGTCGAGCTGGCGCTGCAGGGCCTCGGCCCGGGCGATCTCGGCCCGGACGCGTTCGCGGACGGTCTCGAGGGCGATGCGGCGCTCGGTCTCGACGGCCCGCGCCGCCTCGACCTCGGCCAGCAGGCCGTCCCGCGCCGAGGCGTCGAGCAGCGGGCGCGGACGGGCGGCGTGCTCGTCGTGGGCGGCCCCGGCGGCGTCGACGGCCCGGCTCGCGGCGTCCACGGCCTCGGACGACGCGTCGAGCGCGGTCGAGAGACGCTCGACCTCGGCCTCGGCAGCCTCGACCCGGGCACGGAGGCGGCCGAGCTGCTGCCCGTGGGCGGTGACCCGCGCCTCCTCGTCGCGGGCGGCCGCCGCGGCCTCCTTCGCCCGGGCGCGCGTGGCGGCCAGCCGCTCACGGACCTCGGCGAGCTCAGGGGCGAGCCGCTCGATCTCGGTGGCGACCCCGGTCAACCGGTCGGCGGCCGCGTCGCGCTCGGCGACGAGCTCGAGACGCGAGCGTCCGGCGCCCGACCCGCCGCGCAGCACGTAGTCGGTCAGCACCTCGCCGGCCCGCGTGATGACGGTGACCGGCACGGGGTGGCCCGCGAGTGCCTGCCAGGCCGAGCGGGCGACCGCGAGGTCGTCGGCCACGACGGTGGCGGCCAGCAGGCCGAGCACCCCGGGAGGCGCGGTGACGACGGCCGTGGCGGCGACGGCTCCGGTCGGGAGGTCGACGTCGAGCGTCGACAGGGGCCGCACGGGCTCGGCCACGACGACCTCGACCCGGCCGAGCTCGGCCTCGGTGGCGTGCGCGACGGCGTCGGCCGCGGCCTCGAGGTCGTCGGCCAGCACCGAGTCGACCACGCTGCCGAGCGCCGCGGCGACCGCGGCCTCGTAGCCCGGACGCACCTGGACGTGCTCGGCCACCAGGCCCCGGATGCCGGGTCGGCGCGCGGCGACGAGCGCGGCCGTGGCGTCGTTCTGGTCGAGGGCGAGCGAGAGCGCACTGCGGCGGGCCGCGAGGGCGTCGCGCTCGCGTTCGGCGACGTGGAGGCGGTCGCGCAGCTCGTCGACGCTCGCCGAGAGAGACGTCACCCGGGTCTCGGCCTCGGCCTGGACGGCGGCGTGGTCGACCCCGTCGCCGTCGACGCGCGGCGATCGCCCCTCGAGCTCGGCGTACTCGGCGCGCCCGGCGTCACGACGCGCCTCGGCCGCCTCGAGCGCGGCACGTTGCCGCAGCTGCTCTCCGCGCACGGCCGCGAGCCCCGAGCGCGCGGTCTCGAGCGCCCCGCGCAGTCGCGTCGCGTCGAGGTCGTGCTGCGAGACGAGCACGGCCTGGGCCTGGATCTCGACGTCGAGCGCGTCGAGCGCCGCACGGGCCGTCGCCAGCTCGGCCCCGGCCGCACCGACGGCCGACTCGGCGTGCGCGACGTCGCCGCGCAGGCGATCGGCCTCGTCACGCGCGTCGGCGACCATGCCCGAGCTGACGGTCGTCGCCACGGCGGGCTGGTCCGCCTGCTGGGCGAGCAGCTGCAGTCGCTGCTGCGCGAGGCTCGCCAGGCTGCGGAGGCGTTCGTGGACCGACTCGAGCCCGAAGGCGACCCGGCGGGCGTCGTCGACGGCGTCGCCGACCATCGCCTGCTCGAGTCGGTGCTCTCGCTGCTTGTTCTGGTCGATCTGCCCTTGCAAGGCGATGCGTTCGGTCTTGCGCTCGGACTCGGTGCTCGAGGAGGCCGTCAGCGACTCGCGCAGGCCGACGACCTCGTCGGCCACCAGGCGGGCCCGGGCGTCGCGGACCACCGCGGCGATGGTCTGCGCCTCGCGGGCGATCTCGGCCTGACGCCCCAGGGGCTTGAGCTGGCGACGGATCTCGCCCGCGAGGTCGCTCAGGCGGGTGAGGTTGGTCTGCATCGCGTCGAGCTTGCGGAGCGTCTTCTCTTTGCGGCGTCGGTGCTTGAGGATGCCCGCAGCCTCCTCGACGAACCCTCGGCGGTCTTCGGGGGTGGCGTGCAGCACCGCGTCGAGTTGGCCCTGCCCGACGATGACGTGCATCTCGCGGCCGAGGCCGGAGTCGCTCAGCAGCTCTTGCACGTCGAGCAGGCGGCAGCCCTCGCCGTTGATGGCGTACTCGCTGCCCCCGTTGCGGAAGAGGGTGCGGCTGATCGTCACCTCGGCGTAGTCGATCGGCAGGGCTCCGTCGGAGTTGTCGATCGTGAGGACGACCTGCGCCCGACCGAGGGGGCCGCGCGTCGAGGTGCCGGCGAAGATGACGTCCTCCATCTTGCCGCCGCGCAGGTTCTTCGCCCCCTGCTCGCCCATCACCCAGGCGAGGGCGTCGACCACGTTGCTCTTGCCCGAGCCGTTGGGACCGACCACGCAGGTGACGCCCGGCTCGAACGCGAACGTGGTCGCCGAGGCGAACGACTTGAAGCCCTTGAGCGTGAGGCTCTTCAGGTGCATGCGCCGCGCCTCCTCGGGGATCGTGTCGGTGGTGACCCGCGCTCAAGGATACGGGCGGGGGGCCCGCCGACCGGGGAGGCGGGCGGCACCGAGGGCGCCCGGGGTCAGCGCGTGCGGACCTTCTGGCAGCGCGGGCAGAAGTGGCTCGAGCGGTTCATGAAGGCCTCGCGCACGATCGGGGTGCCACAGCGCGGACACGGTCGCCCCTGCTGCCCGTAGGCGGCCAGGCTGTGGCTGAAGTAGCCCGACTGGCCGTTCACGTTGACGTACTGCGCGTCGAAGCTCGTGCCCCCCTCGCCGAGGGCCTTGAGCAGGACGACCCGCACCTCGGCGAGCAGCATGCGGGCCCGCGCCCTCGAGAGCGACTCGGTCGGCTGCTCGGGGTGGACGCGCGCGGCCCAGAGGCTCTCGTCCGCGTAGATGTTGCCGACCCCGCTGAGCAGGCCCTGGTCGAGCAGGGCGCGCTTGACGCCGGTGCGACGGGCCAGCAACCGGGTGATGACCCGCGGCTCGTCGAAGGCCGGGTCGAGCGGGTCGCGGGCGATGTGCGAGACCTGCTGCGGGACGCGGCGCACCCAGGCGGCGGGGTCGTCGTCGGTGCCGGCGAGGGCGGGTGCCGGCGGGGCAGGGCGTCCGGCCTCGCCGTCGGCCTCGGCCACGGCCTCGGCCACGGCCTCGGCCTCGGAACCCAGGAGGCGCGGGCCGGCGAACCCCGCCGCTCGCCCGTCGAGGGTGGGCACCGTCTCGTCGAGCGCCATCGAGCCGAAGATGCGCTGGTCGACGAAGGCCAGCCGGACCGCCCCGAGGGAGGGGCTCTCGACGTCGAGGCGGATGCGCATGAGGCGGTCGGGCTCGGCGTCACGGCTGCGCAGCAGCACCTGCCCGCTCATGCCCAGGTGCGCCACGAGCGCCAGCGGCTGCTCGTGCGGCTCGGCCGGCTCGAACGGGAACCAGAGGAACTTGCCCCGGCGGACGGCCGAGTCGATCGTGCCGCCGACGAGGCGGTCGACGAAGTCGTCGCTCGGGCCGCGGTGCCGCTTGAGCGAGCGCTGGTCGAGGACGTCGACCGCCGTCACCACGGCACCGGCCACGACGGGGTGCAACCCCGCGCGGACGACCTCGACCTCGGGCAGCTCGGGCACGGTCAGTCGGACGACGCGGCGGCGCGACGTGCGGCCGCGACCCCGGCGGCCGAGGCGTTCAGGGTCGTCCAGGCCTCGAGGGCCGCGGCCATCTCGGCCTGCTTCTTGCTGCTGCCCGACCCCTCGGCGACACCCTGTTCGTCACCCAGGGCGACGACGGCGTGGAACCGCTTGTCGTGGTCGGGGCCGCTGTCGGTCACCGAGTACGACGGCATGCCACGCCCGAGGGCGGCGGCGAGCTCTTGCAGGCTCGTCTTCGGGTCCATCGCGGCGCCGAAGCGGTCGGGGTCGACGAGCAGCGGTGCGACGAGCCGGAGCACCAGCGCGGTCGCGGCCTCGCCCCCGGCCTCGAGGTAGGTCGCACCGATGATCGCCTCGACGGTGTCGGCGAGGATCGAGTGCTTGTCGCGCCCACCCGTCAGTTCTTCGCCGCGGCCCAGCCGCAGGTGCGGGCCGAGCCCGACGATGCGGGCGACCTCGGCCAACGCCACGGTGCTCACGAGACTCGCCCGACGCTTGGCGAGGTCACCCTCGTCGAGGTCGGGGTTCTCGGTGAAGAGCATGACCGTGACGGCCTGCCCGAGGATCGAGTCGCCGAGGAACTCGAGGCGTTCGTTGTTGCCGACGCCGCCGTGCTCGTACGAGTACGACCGGTGGGTGAGCGCCTGGTCGATCAGGTCGTCGCTCAACTCGATCTGCAGCCGGGACAAGAGAACAGCCCGGTCGGCACCAGGGCTCGACTCGGGCTGACTCATGCGCTCACCGCGAGGGTGGACGGGTTCACGTCGGTGATCAGACGTCGGCGACCTTGCGGCCCTTGTACTCCATGTACAGGGCGGTGCCGGCGCTGTCTTCGACGACCTTGGCACGGTGCGGGAGGCTGTAGGTGACCTTGCCGTTCTCGATCGTCTTGACGAGCTGGACCGGCGTGGCCTTCCACTGCGAACGACGAGCGTGCGTGTTGGAGCGTGACTGCTTGCGCTTCGGGACGGCCATGGGTTTCTCTTCTCTCTGTCGGCACCCTCACGGGTGCCTGGGTCTGACGATGGTGGGTGACGCGGTGGTGTTCAGTGCTGCTCGTCGGCCGGGCGCTGGTCGTCGTGACCGGTGCCCTGTGACGTGCCGTCGGCGGGTGCCGATTCAGCCTGGAACCCTGCCAGGGCCGACCAACGGGGGTCGGCGATCTCGCGGGGTTGGTAGTCGGGGATGTCGTCCACACGCTCGCCCGTTTCGGGGTCGAGGCCCGGACAATCCGGCCGACAGACCGGCTGGAAGGGCAGTGACAGAACCACTGCGTCTCTGACCACGGGTTCAAGATCCACGTGATCGTCTTGAACTTGATAGTCAAAAGCTTCGTCGACATCGTACGCGAAAACCTCGGCGAAATCGACTTCGACGGGCTCGGAGATGTCGCGCAGGCACCGGCTGCACTCGCCGACCGCCGTGCCCGACACGTGGGCGGACACCAGGATGCCGTCGTGCAGCCCCTCGAGCTTGACGTCGATCGCGATCTCGGCGCCCTTCGGCACCGAGATCTGCCCCTCGCCGAGCTTCTCGGGCACGACGACGTCGAGCTCGTGCTCGCGCATCTCGCCCGGACGGTGCACGAGGTCGAACACCGGGACGGTGTAGGGGGTCTGGGTGAAATGAGGCACGAGGAGGGAGTTTACGCCGTCGAACCGGACGTCGCCTCCGTGCCGCCGACGAGCGATCGCGGTGCGATCGTCGCCGCGACGCGCTGGCCGGGGGACGAGGAGGCGCGGAGCCCGTCGATCACGCGACGCGCGTCCGCCTGCACCCGGCCGGCCGCGGGCTGGGCACCGAAGCGCTCCGCCTGCAGGGCGTCGAGCAGCGCGGACGTCGCGACCCGCGCCTCCTGGACCCTGGCCCCTCGAACCCTCGACGTGCGGACGGGCGTCGACGCCGGGGCGGCGCCGTCGGCCCCGAGCCGCGCGAGCAGGAGGTCGGCGACGGCCGGCGGCGTGAGACCCGACGTCACGGGCACGCCGAGGTCGCGGGCCGTGTCGACGACCTCGTGCCAGGCGTGGAGCGCGAGGTCGGGCGGGGCGGCGGACAACCGGCGGCGCCGACGACCGGCCCGCAGGCCGGAGGGCACGACCAGGCCAGCGAGCAGCAGGGCGGCGAGCAGCGACAGGGCGATCGACGGAACCGGGCCGACCCCCGTGCCCGCGCCGGACGCCCCCGACGTCGGGGTGGCGCTCGCGCCCGGGGCCGCCGTCGTCGGAGCAGTCGTCGCCGAGGGCCCCGTGCTGGCCTCGGGAGCCGTGCTGGCGTCGTCCGAGGGGACGTCGCTCGGTTCGACGCCGGTCTGCTGCAGGTACTGCTGGGGGGCGCCGAGCCCGACGGTCGGCTCGAACGGCACCCAGCCGAGGCCGGCGAAGTACAGCTCGGGCCAGGTGTGGAGGTCGTCGCTGCTGACCTGGAACGCCGCGTCGTCACCGACGCCCTGGAGGTTGCCCGGCAAGAAGCCGACGGCCACGCGCGACGGGATGCCGAGCGTGCGGGCCATGACCGCCATGGCCGAGGCGAAGTGCACGCAGTAGCCGCTCTTCACCTGCAGGAAGGTCTCGATCGCGTCGAGGCCGCTGCCGTCGTAGCCGCGGTCGACGGGCGTGTCTTCCGAGTACGTGAAGTCGCCGTCGCGGAAGTAGTCCTGCAGCTCGACGGCGGCGTCGAACGGGTTGGCGGCCCCGGTGGTCACCTGGGCCGCGAGGTCGATGACGCTCTGCGGCACCTCGTCGACCGAGAGGTAGGCCGTCATGTCGGGCCCCGCGTCGTCGAGCGAGGCGACGACCTGTTCAGGGCTCGGGTCGACCGGGCGGCTCGTCACCTCGTACTCGAGCCCCTGGGTGCCCTCGGAGTCGCTGCGCACCGTGACGCCGCTCTCGTCGACGAACCGCCACTGGTCGTCGAGTCCCTCGATGCTCGTGGGCGGGACGGGAACCGGCAGGTAGGGGCTGCGGAGGGCGCCGACGGTCACGTCGGTGACGACGTCCCGTCGCGCGGTGCCCGGGTCGATGCCGGGCGCGTCGGGCAGGGCGTCGAGGGTGTTCAGGGGGTCGAGCTGCACGTCGGCGGGGCTCCAGGTCCGGCCAGAGAAGTCGACGAGGTCGACGAGCTTCAGGTACTGGCCCTGCGCGTCGTCGGTGCGGTACGAGAGGACGGTCACCGGCGCCCCGCGGCGCAGGTCGTCACCGAGGTCGATGATCGGGTTCACCCCGGTGGCGAGGCCCGTGCCGGTGCCCGACCCGGTCAGCGGCGCCACGCCCGACAGCGGGACGACGGCCGTCAGCAGGCCCGCGACGGCCACCGACGCCGCGGCGCCGACGAGACCCGCCCGCGACGGCCGACGGCCGGTCGACACCATGAGCAGCACCAGGTAGGCCAGCACCGTCGCCACGACCCAGGGCCAGCTCGTGGCGACGTTCGGCACGAAGGTCGGCACGGCCAGCACGAGCGCCGGGAAGAGCCCGGTCATCACGGTCAGCTGCCCGACGCTCGACAGCAGGTCGGTGACGACGGCGACGACGAGCACCGAGAGGGCGACCGTGACGAGCAGCCCGTCGTTGACCTCGACCGGTGCCGACCCGTCGACGATGGCGGCGTTTGCCTGCGCCGAGAGCTCGGGGAGGCGCGCGAAGGTCGCTCCGGTCGGGACGACGCCCAGCAGGGCCGTGCCCCCCGAGGCGAAGGCCGTCGTGACGAGGGCCCCGGCGACGGCTCCGACGACGACGCCCACCCACGACGCCGTGCCCAGGGCACGGAGGACCAGTGAGGCGCCGAGCACGACGCCGGCGACGACGGCGCCGGCCACCCACCAGCCGACCCCGACGAACACCGGGTGCAGGCTGGCCAGCGAGAGGACGAGGACGAGCCAGAGCAGCACCGAGGTCTGCCACCGGGCCGTGGCTCCCGGCACCGCTCCGAAGAACCCCACGCGAGGCGACGGGTCAGTCATCGAGCACTCCTGCACGGGCGATCAGTCGTCCGACGTCGTCGCTCGAGTCGGCCTCCACGACCCGCCACCCGGCGTCGACGAGTGCCCCGGCCACCTCGTCCGGGGTCAACACGGGACCGGCCGCGCGGTCGGCGCCGTCCGTCGCCCGGGCCGGGCGCGAGGTGAGGCCGGTGCCGAGCGGCAGGGCGGGCGTCACCACGACGGCCACGGCCGACGACCCGACGGCCCGCGAGGCGACGAGCAGGTCGAGCTCGAACCGCCTGAGGCCCGACACGACGGCGACCACGGGTTCGCGGGGCGACGGAGCGGGCGCGGGCGCACCGAGCTCGTCGTCGAGGCGGAGGTCGGCGAGGTCGTCGAGGAAGACCGTCGTCGAGTCGGGGTCGTGCCGGGCGACGAGCGACCCGTCGGGCGTGGCGAGGACGGTGAGCGACCCGGCGTGCCCGACCTCGACCGCCACCGTCGCGGCGAACGACACCGCCCATTCGAAGGCGTCGCTGACGAGCGGGATCGTCGGCGCCGCGGCCGTCGACCGGAAGCCGCTCGAGGGCGGCACCGTCGGCCGGGCGTCCGACCATCCCTCGGCCGCGACCGCGATCACCACCCGGGCGCTCGGCAGGCCGTGCTGCTCCTCCTGCCGGACCATCAGTTCGCCGTGGCGGGCCGTCGCCTTCCAGTGGACGCGTCGCATCGGGTCGCCCCGGCGGTACTCCCGGGTGACGGGGTCGTCGTCGCCACCGGCCAGGCTGTGCTCCCGCTGTCGCCGCGAGCCGTCGCCCAGCGCCCGCGACTCGCGACCGAGGCCGACCTCGACCACCTCGGGCACGACGACGAACTCGGCCGCACCGTCGGCGACGACGCGTCGTCGGGCGACGCCGTACGACTCGACCAGGTCGACGTGCAGCGGCCCGATGCGGTGGCGTCCGCGCGGCAGGTCGTGGTGGCGGAAGACCGCCGAGGAGGCGCGCCCCGGCACGAGCAGGACGGCTGCGGCCTCGGAGTCGGCAAGGCGCCCGAAGGGCAGCTGCTCGCGGACCCGCACCGTGCCGGAGGTCCGGCTGCCGCGGGGCAGCACCGACACCGTCTCGACGGCGGACCAGCCGGCCACGCCACGGTCGGGCGAGAAGCGACGGGCGACCCGGACGTCGACCATGCGGAACAGCAACGACACGGTGACGGCAACGGTCAGCACGACGAGCGTCGTGCCGGCGAAGACGAGCGCCGGCGCCTGGAGCAGCCAGCCCACGAGCACGACGAGCACGCCGCCGGCGAGCACGCCGACGCCCCGGCCGGTCGGCCTGGGGACCCCACCCCGCTTCACGGTCAGCGCGCGTCGGCCGGGTCGCCGAGCGGCACGGCGGTCCGTTCGACGACCTCGGCGACGAGGTCGTACGCGGCCGAGACGGCTCCGGCACCCGCCCGACCGGCGAGGATCACGCGGTGCCCGAGGACGGGACCGCTGAGGGCGTCGACGTCGTCGGGGACGACGTAGCCACGGCCGTTCAGCGCGGCCCACGACTTGGCGGCCCGCATCAGCTGCAGCGTCGCCCGGGGGCTCGCCCCGAGACGGACGTCGGGGTGCACCCGGGTCGCCTGGACGATGCGGACGGCGTACTCCTCGACGGCCTGCGCCGTGTAGACGGTGCGCACCGCCGCGATCATGCGGGTGAGCTCGTCGAGGGAGACGAGCGGGCGCAGGACGTCGAGCGGGCTGACGCGCTCGCGCTGCTGCAGCATGCGCAGCTCGCTGCGGGCGTCCGGGTAGCCGAGCGAGATGCGGGCCATGAAGCGGTCGCGCTGCGCTTCGGGCAGGTTGTAGGTGCCCTCCATCTCGACCGGGTTCTGCGTCGCCACGACGAGGAACGGTGAGGGCAGCGGGTGGGTGATGCCGTCGACGGTGACCTGGCGCTCCTCGAGGCTCTCGAGCAGGGCCGACTGCGTCTTGGGCGAGGCCCGGTTGATCTCGTCACCGATGACCACGTTCGCGAAGACGGGGCCGGGCTTGAACTCGAACCCGCCGCTCTGCCGGTCGTAGACCGAGACGCCCGTGATGTCGCTCGGCAGGAGGTCGGGGGTGAACTGGATGCGCGTGACCGTGGCGTCGACCGCCTTGGCCAGGGCGCGGGCGAGCTGGGTCTTGCCGACGCCGGGGACGTCCTCGATCAGGAGGTGCCCTTCGGCCAGCAGCACGGTCAGCGCGGTCGAGATGGCGCCGTCCTTGCCGTCGATGACGGTGGCGACGGCCTCGAGGATGCCCCGGGCCCGCTGCTGGACCTCGTCGAGCGACATCTCGGGCCCGGCCCCGGCAGCTCGGACGGCGGGGTCGACGGTCGGGTCGTTGGTCGTGGTCATCGCGTCGTCCTCGGTCGGGTGGGTCGGGGTCAGGTGGTGCTGAGGTACGCGGCGACGGCCTCGGGCACGTAGGGCGAGACGTCGCCGCCGAGCGACGCGACCTGGCGGACCAGCGAGCTCGAGACGTGCGCGTGGGCGGGGTCGGGCAGGAGGAACACGGTCTCGACGCCGGCCAGGCTGCGGTTCATGATCGCCATCGGGGTCTCGTACGCGACGTCGACCTGGGAGCGGATGCCCTTGACCAGCACGCTCGCGCCGACCTCGGTGCAGTAGTCGACGAGCAACCCGACGCTCCAGCTGTGCACCGTGACGGTGTCGGGCAGACCCGCTGCCCTGAGGGAGTCGCCGAGCAGCGAGACCCGCTGCGCCAGCGGCAGCAGGGCGCTCTTCTCGGGGTTGTGCACCACGAGGACGTGGACCTCGTCGAAGATGTTGGCGGCCCGGGCGATCACGTCGACGTGACCGAGGGTCACGGGGTCGAACGAACCCGGGACGACGGCGATCCTGCTCATCCGGTCACTGTATCCCGCCGACCCCGGACGGACACCCAGGCCGGACCCACCGTCGAGGACACGTCACGCATCGTCTGCCGGCTCAGTTCTTGCCCATGGCCTCGCGGCCCCGGTCGTCGAGTCGCCGGGCGATGGCCGCGGCGAGCGCGGGATGGTCGACCAGGCGGGGGTCGGCCTCGAGCACGTCGGCGGCGTGCTCACGGGCGAGGCCGATGAGGTCGCCGTCGCGCGCCACCCGCAGCAGGCGCAGCGAGGACCGCCCGCCCGACTGCAGGTTGCCGAGCACGTCGCCCTCGCGGCGGAGCTCGAGGTCGACTTGCGCGAGCTCGAAGCCGTCGAGCGTCGCCGCGACCGCGTCGACGCGCTCACGTGCCACGGTCTCGGCCGCCGCGTGGGTGACGAGCAGGCAGAGCCCCGGGTGCCCCCCTCGCCCGACGCGACCCCGCAGCTGGTGCAACTGCGAGACGCCGAAGCGGTCCGCGTCGAGCACGACCATGGTCGAGGCGTTCGGCACGTCGACCCCGACCTCGATCACGGTGGTGGCGACGAGCACGTCGACGTCACCGGCGGCGAACCGGCGCATGACGTCGTCCTTCTCGTCGGACGACATGCGGCCGTGCAGCGGTTCGATGCGCAGGCCCTGGAGCACGGGGATCGTGGGCACCCGTGCCATGACCCCCTCGACGCTGGCCCGCTCGGGCGCCGGCGCCTCGGCCGCATCGGCGTCGGGCGCATCGTCGTCGGACGCGACGTCGCCGTCGGGCGGGTCGCCCGGTTCGGCCGTCACCGCGTCGATCGCAGGGCAGACCACGAACACCTGTCGCCCCTTCGCCACCTCTTCGGCCGAACGCTGCCAGATGCGACCGCCCCAGGTCGGGTGGTCGGCGAGCGGCACGACGAACGACTCGATGGCCTGGCGCCCCGTCGGCAGCTCGGCGATCGTCGAGACGTCGAGGTCGCCGAACACCGTCATCGCCACCGTCCGCGGGATCGGCGTGGCGGTGAGGACGAGCACGTGCGGCGGCGTCGCCCCCTTCTTGCGCAGGGCCTCGCGTTGGTCGACGCCGAAGCGGTGCTGTTCGTCGACCACGACCAACCCGAGGTCGAAGAACTCGACGGTCTCGCTGATCAGCGCGTGGGTGCCGACCACGATGTGGGCCTGACCGCTGACGATCGACAGCAACGCCTTCTTGCGTTGCGCGACCGTCATCTGGCCGGTCAGCAGGGTCGGTCGCAGTCGCGCGGCCAGGTCGGGCCCGAGCGTCGCCGTGATGGACCGCAGGTGCTGCGCGGCGAGCACCTCGGTCGGGGCGAGCAGCGCCGACTGGCCCCCGCTCTCGGCGACGGCGAGCATGGCCCGCAGGGCGACGAGGGTCTTGCCCGAGCCGACCTCGCCCTGGACGAGGCGGTTCATCGGCACCTCGGCCTCGAGGTCGCGGGTGATCTCGTCGCCCACGAGCCGCTGGTCGCCCGTCCGCTCGAAGGGCAGGGCGGCGTCGAAGCCGGACAACAACCCGTCGGGGGCGGCCCGACGTGGCGTGGCCGCCGAGCGGCGCACGAGGGCCCGCTGCTGCAGCAGCGCGCTCTGCAGCACGAAGGCCTCGTCGAACCGCAGCGTGTCACGGGCCGTGAGGTGGTCGCGATCGGTCTCGGGCCGGTGGATGCGCTCGTAGGCCTCGGACACCGGCATCAGGTCGAGCTCGGCGCGCACCGACGCCGGCACCGCGTCGTCGATCGGCGGCAGGCCGTCGAGCAGCACCTCGACCGACTTCTGCACCTGCCACGAGGCCACGGAGGCGCTGGCCGGGTAGATCGGGATCGGTTGCTTCGCCCACTTCTGGGCCTGCTGGTCGCCGACCCCGGCGACGGCCTCGTGCGAGGCGTCGAAGAGCTCGTAGTCGGGGTGGGCCAGTTGGCGCAGCCCCCGGTAGTCGCCGACCTTGCCCGCGAAGATGCCGCGGGCACCCGGCACGAGGTCCTTCGCCCGCCAGGCCTGGTTGAAGAACGTGAGCGTGAGGATGCCCTGCCCGTCGCCGATGCGCACCTCGAGGATCGAGCCACGGCGGGCCCGCATGGTGCGCTCGCGCACGTCGAGCACCTGCGCGACGATCGTGACCGACTCGCCGAGCGGCAGCTGATCGAGGGCCGTGAGCTCTCCGCGTCGGGCGTACCGCCGCGGGAAGTGCGTCAGCAGGTCACCGACCGTGCGCAGGCCGAAGGCCTTCTGCAGCGCGGTGGCCGTGCGGCCCCCGAGGGCCCCGGCCAGCGACGCGTCGAGGGGTGAGTCGGGCACGGACACCACGCTAGTGCCCGCCCCCGACAGCGCCCCTCCCCTGACGTGGGCCGCGAGCGTCAGAGCGAGAAGGAGTACCCGCCGGAGGCGCGGGTCGCGGTCGCGAGGTCGGCCGTCTGCCGGTCGTCGTTCACCTCGAGGGCCCGCAGCCGACGCCCCACCTCGCGCGCCGACTGCTGGCAGAAGCCGACGGCCAGGTGACGCTCGGCCTCGGAGTCGGCCCGCGCCTCCTGCAGGGCCGTCGAGGCCCGCGAGAGCACGGCCGTCTGCGCGTAGATGCCGCTGGCCGCGTCGGCGAGGCGCTTCTGCACGAGCTGCTTCTCTTGCACCTTCTTGCCGTGCTTGCGCAGGGCGCCCTCCGTGCGTTCGCGCAGCCGCGACACCTGTTCGCCGAGCTCGGCGGCCTGCTTCGCGAGGGCGGGGTGGACCCCGACGGGACGCTCGGGTCGGAGGCGACGCTGGACGCGGCCGGCGACGTACGGGGCGAGCACGCCGAGGGCCCGCCCGGGGTCGCCGATGCTCAGCGACGCCACGTCGGGCAGTTCTTCGCTCAGCGTCTTGAGGCCGTTCAGGGCGACGAACGCCCGCAGGACGTCGTTGGCGCCCTCGAAGATCGGGAAGATGCGGAAGTCGCGCAACGCCTTCGACAGCGGGTGGTCTGCCATGTAGGCCTCGCCGCCGTGCAGCTGCACGGCCCGGTTCAGCGCGTACCAGCCCGTGTCGCTCGCCGCGACCTTGGTCATGGCCGACTCGAGGGCGAAGTCGGTGTCGCCCCGGTCGACGAGACCGGTGGTGAGGTACGACATCGACTCGATGCCGTAGATCTGTCGGGTCATCCAGGCGAGCTTGTCGCCGACCATCTCGAAGTCGGCGAGGGGCCTGCCGAACTGGTGCCGCGCCTCCGTGTGCTCGAGGCTCAGCTCGAGGAACCGCTTCATGCCGCCGGCGATCGCCGTGCCCATCGACATGCGACCGTTGTTGAGCGTGTTGACGGCGATGCGGAAGCCGTCGCCCGGCTCGCCGAGCAGGTTCTCGGCGGGCACCCGGACGTCGGTGAAACGCACGCGTTGCAGGTGGTTGGCCTTGAGGCCGTGCGTCTCGAACCGCGGGCCGGTGCTCAACCCCTCCGTGCCCTTCTCGACGATCAGCGCGACGTGGCCGAGGTCGCTCTGCGCGAAGACCGTCAGGACGTCCTTGTCGCCGTTGCCGATCCACCGCTTCTCGCCGTTGAGCACCCAGCTGCCGTCGGCCTGCCGCTCGGCGCGGGTCTCGAGGGCGTAGGCGTCGCTGCCCACGTTCGGCTCGGTCAGCACGAACGCGGCGAGTTTCCGACCGCTCGCCAGGTCGGGCAGCCAGCGCGCCTTCTGGTCGTCGGTGCCGTAGAGGTGCAGCGGCTTGGTGCCGATCGACTGGTGCACGCCCATGACGGTGGCCAGGGTGCCGTCGACCCGGCCGAACTCCTCGTACACGCGGCAGTAGGCGCTCTGGCCGAGCCCGAGACCGCCGTACTCCTCGGAGACGAAGAGTCCCATCAGCCCCCGCTCGCCCAGCTCGCGCACGAGGTCGTCGCCGATCCACCCCTCGCGTTCGGCCTTCAGCGGGTCGTAGCCCGCGAGCACCTCGCGGGCGGACGCCGACACCGTCTCGACCCGGGCCTTCTCGGCCGCGGTCATGCCGGGGTACGGGAAGACGAGCTCGGAGGCGATCCGCCCCGCGAAGAGCGACTTGGTGTACGAGGGCCTGACGGTTCGATCGACGATGGTCATGGCACCCGATGCTGTCGACGCCGGCGGGTGCGGACAACTCAATTGTGCAGGTCCGACGACCGCGCCGGGCGGGCGACGGCGATGCGTTGTCGGGATGCTCGAAGCGCGCCCCCCGGGCACTGCGTCGGACCGGGGCCGCGGCCCAGCCGGAGCGGCGCCGTCGCCGGGTCGGGCCCGCACCGTCGTCCGGTCGGCCGTGCGATCGGACGGGCCACGGCGACCTGGCATGGTTGACCCCATGTCCCGCATCATCTCCGGCTTCGCCGACAACCTCTCGCTCGTCGTCCCCAAGGTCGGGACGCGCCCCACGAGCGACCGGGTGCGCGAGGCGCTCTTCTCGTCGCTCGACGCCCGTGACGAGATCCGCGGCCGGCGCGTGCTCGACCTCTACGCCGGCACCGGGGGCCTGGGGCTCGAGGCGGCGTCGCGGGGGGCCGCGTCGGTCGTGCTGGTCGAGAAGTCACCGGCCGCGGCGAAGGTGCTGCGCCGCAACGTCGAGTCGGTGCTCGCCCGGGCGCCCCGCCCGCCCCGGGGCACTCCCCCGCGCGTCGACGTCGTCGCCCAGCCGGTGCGGTCGTACCTCGAGGGCGGGTCGGCCCTCGTCGACCTCGTCTTCTTCGACCCGCCGTACGAGCTCTCGGCGGCCGACCTCACCGCCGACCTCGTCGCCCTCCTGCCCTCGCTCGACGAGCAGGCCCTCGTCGTCGTCGAACGCGCGTCCCGCGACGGCGAGCCCGGTTGGCCGGACGGCCTCAGCCTCGACGTGAAGAAGCAGTACGGCGACACGACCGTCTGGTTCGCGCTGCGCGACTGATCCGACGGACGAGGAGGCGCGGGTGGCCTCGTCAGCCCTGCCCTCCGGACCACAGGCGGTACGGGTCCCACCCCCCGGCCTCGCCGAGGTCGGAACCGTCGAGGGTGACCCGGGGCGCGCCTCCTGCGGCGTCGCGGACCGTGCCGACGGCGCGGAAGCCGCCGGGCAACGGCGCGCCGGGCGGGAACGTGGCGAAGAGGGAGTGGTCCTCGCCGCCCGAGAGGGAGAGGCGCACGTCGTCGCCGAGGGCGGCCGCCGTCAGGTCGACCACCACGTCGCCGGCCCGGGCGACGCGGCCCGCGTCGAGGGCGAGGCCGTCGGACAGGTCGAGCATCGCGGTCGCGCCCGCGATCGCCGCGGCGCGCCCGTCGGCGACGGGCGGCGTGGGGGCGAGGTGCCAGCCGACGTCGGCGTCGCGGGCGCGGAGAGCCGCGGCCGCGGAGGCGTCGGGCCGCCCCTCGTGGTCGACGCCCAGGCGGAAGAGCAGGTCGAGCCCCCGGGCGGACCGGCCGAGGGCCCCGGAGACCGCGACGACGTCGCCGGGCCGGGCGCCGTCCCGTCGCACCGGGGCGCGCCCCTCGAGGTCGCCGAAGGCCGTCACCGCGACCGTGAAGGTCGGTGAGACCGAGAGGTCGCCGCCGACCACGCCCGCCCCGGGGGCCATGACCGCGCAGCCCTCGCGCAGCCCGTCGGCGAACGCCTCGAGCTCGGCCACGGGCGTGTCACCGGGCACCGCGAGGGCGACGACCAGGGCCGTCGGCCGCGCCCCCATCGCCGCCACGTCGGCCAGGTTCGAGGCGGCGGCCTTCCAGCCGAGGTCGTGCGGCGTCGACCAGGCGCGACGGAAGTCGGGGCCGTGCACCATCAGGTCGGTCGTCACGACGAACCGGGCGTCGGGGGCGGCCACGACGGCTGCGTCGTCGCCCGGGCCGAGCAGGGTGTGGTCGCCCCGCGGCAGACGCGGCAGGATGCGCGCGAGCGTGGCGAGCTCGCCGACTCCCTCGACGGTGTCGTCGGCGTCCGGGCGGGGGTCCGTGGAGCGTCGTTCCATGTGCTGAACGGTAGCCTGGTTGCGATGTCGAACCCGTCCTCGCTCCTCGCCCCGCGCCTCCGTCCCCGCCTCCGCGTCGCGGCCCTGGCGCTCGTCACGGCGGGTCTCGCGACGACCCTCGTCGGCTGCGCCCAGGCCGTGCCGATGCAGCCCGCCGACGGGGCGAACGACCCCTCGTGCGCGCAGGTCACCGTCCACCTGCCCGAGGTCGTCGACGACGGGCAGGGCCGGCGCGAGACCGACGCCCAGGCCACGGGCGCCTGGGGCTCTCCGACGAGCGTGTTGTTGCACTGCGGCGTCGAGACGCCCGCGGTGTCCGACCTGCCCTGCTACGACATCCAGGGCGTGGACTGGCTGGTCGACCAAGATCCTGACGACGCCGAGACCTCGATCCTCACCACGTACGGCCGCGAGCCGGGCGTACAGGTGATCGTCGACACCACGAAGGCCAACGGCGGCAACGTGCTGCGCGACCTGGCCGACGCGGTCGGGTACCTGCCGAACGACGGCAAGCAGTGCGTCGGGGCCGGCGACCTGCCCGGCTCGGCCGGCTCGGCCGACGAGCCCTCCGCCACGCCGACGCCGTAGCGCCCGCCGGGCCGCGCGTTCGTTCCGCCGTCCGCCTGCACGCCGCCGGGCCACGCCACGAACGACGCGCGCCGCGACGAGATCTCGTCACGGCACGTGCACGTCGTGGTGCCTCAGCGTCGCGCTGTGGGCGAGCACTGTGCGTGCAACCCGAGCGGTTGCCCCTTGCTCGAGCCCCACTCGTCCGTTATTAATAGATGACGTCAGACATTTCGTCGAATGGGAGGGAGGTGAGCCATGAGCATGGAACAGGTACTCGCGGACCTGCGCGACGAGTTCTCGTTCGTCGCATCGAACCCTTCAGGCTGGAACCACTGAAACGAAGGGCCGCCTGCTGTGCAGGCGGCCCTCTCCACAAGGGTCGACATGTTCTCTCTCTCCTCTATTTCCGTGCATCGAACAGCGCGATCGTTGCTCGAACAGGCTGACGGCACTCGGCTGGGAGCCGCGCAGACGGCCTTCACGCACCGTGCCCAGATCGCAACCTGCACATATCCCTCCCTCCACCGCCCCATCGACGCCCCGAACCATCTGACCGATCTCGGCATCCGGGTGAGCAGCGATCCGTTCGTGTTCTTGACAGCGGCAACTGAAACTTTGGGCCTCGATCGGATGACGGCCCCCTGGACGAACCAGGAGGCCGTTCTCCGTGCCTGGTTCGATGACGAGCTGACCGAACCCGAGATCGTCAGTCATCTCGATGCACTCGTGTCATTCGCCGGGCGCTGGGGGGATGCCGGTGAGATCGCGTCGCAGCTCGTCACGGGTTCGCGACCCATGCGGACGACACGCTTGCAGACCTATGTCGCCTGTGCGTTGGCTGCTCGGCATGACGCCCGGTGCCTCCAGGCATTCGACGACGTGGCGACCCGGTCGGACGCTTGCCCTCTCGATGAAGCGATGGCCCGAGTCCGGGCGGCCGCCTGGTTGGTCAAGAGAGTCGATGACGTGAAGGGAGCCGGGCATCGACTCGTCCGGCTGCAGGCTCTCATCGACGCGTGGCGACGTCATGCGGTGATCAGCGAGGCCGACGCGGACACTCTCGAGGGAGTGGCGAAGAACCTGCTCGCGCTGGTCGATCTCAGAGCCGGAAGGCCTGGAGCAGCACGGGCGAACCTCCAACAGGCCATATCGCTGCTGGGCGAGGGAGACCTGGTGACGGTGGCACCCGATCGACGGGCGCGCTATGCCGCGCAGGCTCGGCTCAACGGCATCCAACTCCTGGCTTCGACTTCCGGTTGGGTCGTGGCGTCAGCGCGCGCACTCGAACACGTCGAGTGGTGTCGAGCGCACCACGACGGATCGGTCAGCGAGGCCATGGCCGTTGCCGCGTACGCCCTCTTTCGCGCAGGGGATCTCGTGAAAGCGGATCGACTCGCGCGCCAAGCGGCGCTGGTGATCGCTCGAGAAGGGTCGCCGATGCGGCTGTCCGCGGTACGCAAGACCCTGATCGGCACTCTCCACGCAGCCGGTCGAGAGGACGAGGCCCTCGGACTGGTGCAGGACCTCACAGCCGATCCGCTGGGGCTGTGTCTCGATGACCACGAGGTCGACGCATGACTCGAGCAGCCCTCGAGCTGGTCGACGTGTCGCGGGTCTTCCGTCGGGGTGCCACACGCAGGGTCGCCGTCGACGGGTTCGACTTGACCCTTGCACCGTCCAGCGTCACCTGTCTGCTCGGGCCGAACGGTGCCGGCAAGACCACGACCGTCAAGATGGCCTCGACCCTCCTCGCACCCACGTCGGGCGAGGTCGTCGTCGCCGGCGTCGACGCCGTCCGGCGCCCCCGCGAGGCCCGGCGTCACCTCGGACTCGTCCTCGGTGGCGACCGGGGCTTCTACCTTCGGGCCACGGCTCGCGAGAACCTTCGATTCTTTGCCACCCTCACGGCCGTGCCCACCCGGCTCCATCGGTCCCGAGTGACGGAACTCCTCGCGACGGTGGGTCTGTCCGACCGCGCCGACGATCGCGTCGAAACGTTCTCACGAGGCATGCGTCAACGCCTCCACCTGGCGCGAGCCCTGCTGGGCGAACCCACGGTCGTCCTGTTCGACGAGCCCTCGATCGGCCTCGATCCCGAGGGCGCTCGCGACCTTCGTGACCTCGTCGTACAGCAGCGGGACCATGGACGTAGCATCCTCCTGACGACACACGACCTGAACGAAGCCGAAGCCCTGTCCGACACCGTGATCGTGATCGACGACGGGCGGACGGTCGCGAGCGGCGACGCCCGACACGTCGCCCAGCTCGCAGGCGTCGAACTCGTGACGACGACGTCGCTCCCCCTCCTGCCACCGTCGCTCGTGCCTCGCCTCATGGACCGTGCCGACGTCGCGGAAGTCGTCGTCCGGCAGAAGCCGTTCGCGGCCGAAGTCGACATCTTCTGGACGACCGGCTCGGCACTCCCCCCGTCGGGTTCCCGCCTCGTCGACGTCCTGACCGTGGAACCGCACTGGACGACGACCAGGCCGGTGTCGCTGCACGAGGCGTACCTCGCGTTCATCGCCCGTGCACGTCGGATCGAGACGTCGTGACACGTGTGTTGACGATGACGGCGTTCCACTCCCGCCAGCTCCTGCGCACCAGCTTCTTCCTGCACGAGTCGCTCCTCGCCCCGATGGCGTTCATGACGCTCCTCGCAATGGGCCGACGGGCCTCGGGCGTCGATGTCGGCACCGACCTCTGGGTCACGGCCACGACGGCCGGCCTCTGGTCGACGACCACGCTCGCCGTCGGCATCATCGGGTTCCAGAGGCACCAGGGCACCCTCGAGCACCTCGTCCTCACCTGTCGGCCCCCCGGAGTCGTCTTCGGTGCCCTCACCTCTGCAGCGGCCGCCATCGGTCTCGCAGGACTGCCCGGCTGCCTCGCACTCCAGTGGGCGCTGACACGTCAGGTCAGCACGTCGTGGCAAGCAGTGACGAGCATCGCGGCGAGCGGCGTGGCCTGCGCGGCGAGTGCAGCCGTCCTCAGCTCGTTCTTCGTCCTCGTCCGTTCCGCGACCGTCTTCGAACCCCTCGTCCTGCTTCCGGTCTGGCTGCTCTCCGGACTGACGGTGCCCGTCGACGCCCTGCCCAGCGGCCTGGCGCTCGTGGCACGTCTGCATCCCCTGACCTCCGCCGTGGCGATCGCCCACACCACGGAAGCCACGACGTCCTTGTCCCTGCTCGGCGCCTCCCTCGTCACGTCGGGCATCTGGGGCGTCCTCGCGGCCGCGCTGTCGGCCAGAGCGCACCGGGCGGCTCTCGTTCACGGAACGCTGGGCCTGTCGTGATGCGGGGCGCATCGTCGGTCGTCCTCGCGGCTGCCACCATCGCGTTCCGGAGCCGGGTCGAGTTCACGACCAAGGCGGGTGTCGTGGTGCGCTATCTCGCCGTCCCGTGTCTGACGGCATGGCTCTTCCTCGCCTTCGCCTCGGGCGGGATGGACAGGGCACCCACCTCGAGGGACGCCCTCTGTGCTGGTCTCGCCACCGCGGCCCTCGCATCGTCCACGGCGTTGACCGAGCTCATGTCGGTGGACCGTTTCGAGGGCGTCACGGCTTTCATCGTCACGGCATCACGCGGTCGCCTCCTCGGCTGGCTGGGAAGGGCGGGGTTCGTCTCGGCCACCGGCGCGGTGACGGGCCTCGTGGGGACCACGGCTTCGCTCGTCGTCACCGCCGGCGCGGGCGCCGTCTTCTCGCCCACCGATCTGCTCGCCATCCCCCTCGGGTCGCTCTCGAGTGTCGGCGTCGGTCTCACGGTCGGCGCGATCGGCCTCGTCCAACGCGACTCGTTGCTCTTGTCCAACCTGGTGCAGCGCGGACTGCCGATCGTCTGCGGTGTCGTCGCCCCACTCGGTGGCCTCGTCTCGGGAGGCGATGCCGTCGCCGGCCTGTTCCCGCTCGGGCTGCTCGTCCAGTCGACCCGGCAGGAATCCTTCTGGAATCCGCACGACCTGACGACGTTGCTCGTCTGTTCGATGGTGTGGATCGTTGTCGGACTGCTGCTCAGGGTGTCGCTCGAGAGGCACGCGCGGCGGCGAGGCACCTCCGAGTTGCTGACGGCCGGATGACGAGCAGGCGCGGTCAGCGCTCCGTCTCGAGGCCGAGCGCGATGAGTTCGTCGATCAGCTGGGGGTAGCTGAGGCCGCTCGCGAGCCAGCAGGCGGGGAACATCGAGATGGGGGTGAAGCCGGGCATGGTGTTGACCTCGTTGATCACCCAGCCGTCGTCGGTGAGGAAGAAGTCGACCCGGGCGAGGCCGGTGCCGTCGATGGCCTCGAAGGCGAGCGCGGCGAGGCGCTGCATCTCGGCGAGCTCGTCGCCGCTGAGGTCGGCCGGGCAGACGAGGTCGGCACCGGGCGCACCGAGGTACTTCGACTCGAAGTCGTAGAAGGTGTCGCTCGCGAGGACGATCTCGCCCGCGACCGAGGTGCGCGGCGACGCCCCGTCACGCCCGCCGAGAACGGCGCACTCGATCTCGCGGCCGACGACCGCGGACTCGACGAGCACCTTGTGGTCCTCGGCGTACGCCTTCGCCATGGCCGCGCCCAGCTCGGCGGGTGAATCGACGCGCGACACCCCCACGCTCGAACCGGCCCGGGCCGGCTTGACGAACATCGGGTACCCGAGCGCCTCGACGTCGGCGGCGACGCGGTCGGGCGCGGCGTCCCAGTCGCGGCGACGAACCGTGCGCCACGGCGCGACGGCCACGCCGGCGGCCTGCAACACCGTCTTCGTGAAGTGCTTGTCCATGCCGAGCGACGAGGCGAGGACGCCGGCCCCGACGTACGGGAGGCCGGTCAGTTCGAGGAGGCCCTGCACCGTGCCGTCCTCACCGAACGGGCCGTGCAGGATGGGGAAGACCACGTCGACCTCGCCCAGCAGGCGGGTCGAGCCGTCGGCCTCGGTCACCATGAGCTCACGGGTGGTGGACGACTCGGGCCAGTGCACCCGCGTGCCGTTGTCGACGACGGTCGGCAGGGTCTCGGCGTCGAGCGCGAACCGCGACGCGTCGTCGGGCTGCAACGTGAAGGCGCCCTCGGCCGTGATGCCGACCGGCACCACCTCGAACCGCTCCCGGTCGATCGCCGAGAGGACTCCTCCGGCCGTCGCACAGCTGATCGAGTGCTCGCTCGACCGGCCGCCGAAGAGAACGACCACGACGGTCTTCGCCGGGCCGACCGACGACGGGTCGGTCGCGCCGGGGGCGGTCGCGGCGGGGCTGGTCACGTCGGGATCGGTCGCGACGGGGGCGGTCGTCGGAGTCGGGTCGCTGGTCGCCATGGAGGGGCCTTTCTTCGGTGTCACGGCCCACGGGCCGACCCGCGGTGGCGGGCTCTGGTCGGCGCACGCCCCGGCGGCGACGACCTCGAGGTCACTCGCCCTGCGGCTCGTCCGTCTCGGTGAGGTGCGGGGCGATGTTGCGCGGGTCCAGCGTACCGGCGAGCACCTCGGCCACCTGCTGGACGATGGGCATGTCGACGCCCCGCGACCGGGCCAGTTCGAGGATGGGTGCCACCGACGCCAGCCCCTCGGCGGTCTGGTTCATCTGACGCACCACGTCACCGAAGGCGTACCCCTGACCGAGCAACCGGCCCGCCGTGTTGTTGCGCGACAGCGGCGACTCGCAGGTGGCGATGAGGTCGCCGAGCCCGGCGAGCCCGGCGAGCGTCTCGGCCTTGGCACCGAACGAGACCGCGAACGCGGTCATCTCGGCCAGGCCCCGCGTGATGATCGAGGCCTTCGTGTTCTCGCCGTAACCGACCCCGTCGACGATGCCGATGGCGACGGCGATGAGGTTCTTCAGCACGCCGCCGAACTCGGTGCCGATCACGTCGGTGTTGACGAACGACCGGAAGTACGGGTTGGTGGCCGTGGCCGCGACGAGGGTCGCGGTCTCGAGGCTGTGGGACGACACCACGGCGGCCGTCGGCTGCCGCTTCGCGATCTCGAGGGCGAGGTTCGGACCGGACGCGACGGCGATCAGGTCGCGCTCGATGCCGAGCTCGGCCTCGATGACCTGACTCATGCGGAGCCCGGTCGCCTTCTCGACGCCCTTCATCAGGCTGACCACCGGTACGCCGCCGGGCACGAGCCCCCGGATGGCCGTCAGGTTCTCGCGCAGCGTCTGACTCGGCACCGAGAGGTAGACCTGCTCGGCGCCGGCGAGGGCCTGCTCGACCGACGGGGTCGCCACGAGCGTGCGGGGCAGGTTGATGCCCGGCAGGTAGTCGGTGTTGCGCTTGCTCTCGGTGATCTCGCGGGCCACCTCGGGACGGCGGGCCCACAGGGTGACGTCGGCACCGCCCTCGGCGAGCACCTTGGCGAAGGTCGTGCCCCAGCTGCCCGACCCGAGCACGGCGACCCGACGCGGGATGGCCTCGCGCATGACGATCGAGATCGCCTCGGTCGTGACCGCCCCGTCGCCGAGAGCCTCGATGGCGCCTTCGCGTGACTCGGAGCTACTCAAAGCGGCCTGTCTCCTTCTGGTGGTTCTTGGCGGGGTTCCAGCGCTCGGCGGGTGCCGTCTCGGCCCGAAGCCGCTCCACGAGCTCGGTCACGGCCTGCATGACGAGCGCCGTGGCGGCCGTGACGGACGCCTGGTCGAGCGGTCGGTCGCGATAGGCCGAGAGGTCGACGGGATCGCCGATCACGACGGTGATGCGCTTGCGGGGGAAGGCGTGCAGCCGGCTCGAGTAGCGCCCCATCAGGTGCTGGCTGCCCCAGTGGGCCATGGGGATGAGCGGGACCCCGGCGGCGAGGGCGAGCCGCACCGCCCCGCTCTTGCCCTTCATGGGCCAGAGATCGGGGTCGCGGGTCAGCGTGCCCTCGGGGTAGACGATCACGCCGCCACCGCTCGCCACGAGGGTGCGACCGGCGGCGAGGGGGTCGTTGTCGTGCGTCCGACCGGCCCGTTCGACCGGGATGTGCCCCATGGCGTGCATCATGCGGCCGAAGATCGGCACCCGGAAGAGCGACGCCTTGGCCAGGAAGCGCGGGACGCGGCCGAGGGCCCACATGACCCGGCCGACGACGACCGGGTCGATGTTCGTGTAGTGGTTCGGCGTCAGGACGAACGCGCCCTCGGCCGGCAACTTGTGACCGTCGACGATGTCGATCGAGGCCATCAGGTCGAACAGCGGCGCCGCGGGCGTCGCCAGGGTGCGGAAGAACGCGCCTTTCTCCTTGCGACGCCCTCGCGCCGGGACCGGGACGACGGGGGCGTCGGGGTCGGCAGTCGACACCGGCCGATCAGCCCTTGAAGTCGAAGTCGGCGCCGAGCTTGCGCAGCTTCGCGATGAAGTGCTCGTAGCCGCGGCTGATGATGCCGACGTTGCTGATCTTCGACTCGCCCTCGGCGGTCAGGGCCGCGATCAGGTGGCTGAAGCCACCGCGCAGGTCGGGCACCCGGATGTCGGCCCCGTGCAGCGCCGTCGGGCCGTTGATGACCGCGGCCTGCTCGAACTCGCGACGCGCGACGCGGCGGTCGTGGTCGGGCAGTCCGTCTTTGTGCACGGTGATGTCGGCACCCATGTCGTTGAGGGCCTCGGTGAACTGGAAGCGGTTCTCGTACACCGTCTCGTGAACGACCGAGGTGCCCTGCGCCTGCGTGAGGGCGACGATCAGGGGCTGCTGCCAGTCGGTCATGAAGCCGGGGTGCACGTCGGTCTCGACGACGACGGGCTTGAGCTCGCCACCGGGGTGGAAGAAGCGGATGCCGTCCTCGTGGACGTCGAAGTCGCCGCCGACCTTGCGGAAGACGTTCAAGAACGTCATCAGGTCTTTCTGGTCGGCACCCTCGACGAAGATGTCGCCCTTGGTCGCGAGCGCGGCCGAGGCCCAGCTGGCGGCCTCGTTGCGGTCGTTGATCGCCCGGTGCGTGTAGCCCCGGAGCTTCTCGACGCCCTCGATGAAGATGACGCGGTTCGGCTCGACCGAGACGACGGCGCCCATCTTCTGCAGGATGGCGATGAGGTCCATGATCTCGGGCTCGATCGCGGCGTTGCGCAGTTCGGTGACGCCCTTGGCGAGCACCGCGGTCAGCAGCACCTGCTCGGTGGCGCCGACGCTCGGGTAGGGCAGCTCGATGTTGGCACCGGTGAGGCCGTTGGGCGCCGTGAGGTGGATGCCGTTGTACGACTTGTCGACGACGGCGCCGAAGGCCCGCAGGGCGTCGAGGTGGAAGTCGATCGGTCGGTCGCCGATGCGGCAGCCACCGAGGTCGGGGATGAACGCCTCGCCGAGACGGTGCAGCAGCGGACCGCAGAAGAGGATCGGGATGCGGCTCGAACCCGCGTGGGCGTCGATCTCGGCGAAGTGGGCGCTCTCGACGTTGGAGGGGTCGAGGATCATCTCGCCGCGCGCCGGGTCGGTGATTCGCACGCCGTGGACCGAGAGGAGCCCGCGGACGACGTTGACGTCGCTGATGTCGGGGACGTCCTTCAAGATGCTGGGGGTGTCGCCCAGCAGCGCCGCGACCATCGCCTTGGTGGCGAGGTTCTTCGCGCCGCGCACCTCGATGCGACCGATGAGCGGCTTGCCGCCCCGGATGACGATCTCATCGGAGGTCAGCCCCACACGGGCACCTGCTGCTGCTGCGTCTTGGACGAGAGAGTTCACTTACTTCACCGGCAATGTCTTCGGGCGCCAGGAGGCGCGACGGGATTCGAATTCTGTGATGGCCGCTTCGTCGCGGAGGGTCAGGCCGATGTCGTCGAGGCCTTCGAGGAGACGCCACTTAGTGTAGGCATCGACTTCGAATCCGACGGTGAGGCTGCCGACCGTGGCGGTCTGCGCCACGAGGTCGACCGTGATCTCGACGCCCGGGTGCTCGTCGATCTCGGCCCAGATCCGCTCGACGTCGTCTTCGGCGACGGCTGCGGCGAGCAGCCCCTGTTTGCCGGAGTTGCCGCGGAAGATGTCGCCGAAGCGCGAGCTGATGATGACGTCGAAGCCGAAGTCGCGGAGCGCCCAGACGGCGTGCTCCCGGCTCGACCCGGTGCCGAAGTCGGGGCCCGCGACGAGGACGCGCGCGCCCTGGAACACCGGCTGGTTCAGCACGAACTCCGGGTCGTTGCGCCACCCGAAGAAGAGGGCGTCCTCGAAACCGGTCTTGGTGACGCGCTTGAGGAACTGCGCCGGGATGATCTGGTCGGTGTCGACGTTCGAGCGCTTGAGCGGCGCGGCGACGCCGGTGACGGTGGTGAACTTCTGCATCAGAGGGCCCCTGCCCGGTCGGTGCCGTCGGCGAGGACGGGTTCGGCGTCCGATCGGGCGTCGACCGGTGCCCCGGCGTCGTCGGCCTGGAGGTCCCACGGCGACGAGAGCGTTCCCCGCACGGCGGTGGCCGCGGCGACGAGCGGCGACACGAGGTGCGTGCGGCCCCCCTTGCCCTGACGGCCCTCGAAGTTGCGGTTCGACGTCGACGCGCAACGCTCGCCCGGGGCCAGCTGGTCGGGGTTCATGCCGAGGCACATCGAGCACCCGGCGAACCGCCACTCGGCGCCGAAGTCGGTGAAGACCCTGTCGAGGCCCTCGGCCTCGGCCTCGAGCCGGACGCGCGCCGAGCCCGGCACGACCATGACGCGGACGCCCTCGGCCTTCGTGCGGCCACGGACGATCGACGCGAACGCCCGCAGGTCTTCGATGCGGCTGTTGGTGCACGAGCCCATGAAGACGGCGTCGACCGGGATGGCCTTCATCGGCGTGCCGGCCTCGAGTGCCATGTACTCGAGGGCTCGCGTCGCCGCGGCCTTCTCGTTCGGGTCGACGACGGACTCGGGGTCGGGCACGGAGTCGCTGAGCGACACGCCCTGGCCGGGGTTGGTGCCCCAGGTGACGAACGGCTCGAGGGTGTCGGCGTCGAGGAAGATCTCGGCGTCGAACACCGCGTCGTCGTCGGTGGGCAGGGTGTCCCAGTAGGCGACCGCGTCGTCCCAGTCGGCGCCGGTCGGAGCGTGCGGTCGACCCTGCAGGTAGTCGTAGGTGGTCTGGTCGGGCGCGACCATGCCCGCGCGGGCCCCGGCCTCGATCGACATGTTGCAGATCGTCATGCGCCCCTCCATCGAGAGGGAGCGGATGGCGCTGCCGCGGTACTCGAGCACGTAGCCCTGCCCGCCGCCGGTGCCGATCTGCGCGATGACCGCCAGGATGATGTCCTTCGCGGTGACGCCGGGGCGCAGCGTGCCCTCGACGGTGACCGCCATGGTCTTGAAGGGCTTGAGCGGCAGCGTCTGCGTCGCCATGACGTGCTCGACCTCGCTCGTGCCGATGCCGAACGCCATTGCCCCGAAGGCCCCGTGGGTCGACGTGTGCGAGTCGCCGCAGACGACCGTGACGCCCGGCATCGTGAGGCCGAGCTGGGGGCCGACGACGTGCACGATGCCCTGCTCGGCGTCGCCCAGCGAGTGCAGGCGGACGCCGAACTCGGCCGTGTTGCGGCGGAGCGTCTCGATCTGCGTGCGGCTGGTCAGGTCGGCGATCGGCTTGTCGATCGCCAGGGTCGGCGTGTTGTGGTCCTCGGTCGCGATGGTGAGGTCGGTGCGACGCAGCGGCCGACCGGCCTGGCGCAGGCCGTCGAAGGCCTGCGGGCTCGTGACCTCGTGGACGAGGTGGAGGTCGATGTAGAGAAGGTCGGGGGCACCGTCTTCGCCCTTGACGACGACGTGGTCGTCCCACACTTTCTCGGCCAGCGTCCTACCCACGGGCACGCCCCTTCTCTTGTATCGACGTCGAGATGATCCGAGGAGTCTACGCCAGTGCCTCCGGCGTCCGTCCCGACGGTCGAGGGGTGGAACCCCGCCCCGGCGGCGGTCATTCCCACCCCGGCGAGGCGGTGGCACGGCCGGGGCGTCGCCACGGCGAGCGCCGCGGCCCAGGGCTCCGAATAGCATGACGACACCCGTCGGGCGGACGACGGCTGCGCTCGACGAGGAGGCCGACCCATGAGCCACCCCGAGCGCGCGCGCGATCACCCCGAGGAGGCGCGGGTCGCGGGCCGCTGGCACCGCGCCTCCCCGGCTCGTCGCCTGGCCTCGGTGCTGGGCGCCCTGGTCGTGGCGACCGCGCTCGTGGCCGCCGGGGCGGTCTCGGTCGCCCCCGACTACGGCGACGGCCGGCCCTGGACCGGACTCGCCGTGGACGACCTGCGGCGCGCGCCGGACGCGACCGGCTGGACGCTCGACCTCGCCGCCACCCTGGCCCCCGACGCCCCGCGGCGGTGCCTGAACTTCTGGACGTCCCCGGCCGTCGACGGGCTGGTCGCCGTCGGCACCTCGGTCGACCTCGACTTCGGCGACGCCCTGGGGTCGCCGGCGTGCCGGTCGTACGCCTCGGAGGCCACCACCAGCCTCATCGGCCTGGTCGAGACGGCCACGGGCACGGTGCGCTGGGTGCACGACCTGGCCCGGGACGTGCCCGACACCGACGCGCTGAGCATCCCGGCGACCCAGGTCGTGCCGGCGGCCGGACGCGTGCTCGTGCAGACCCAGACCACGGGGGCCACGGTGCTCGCCGCGCTCGACCTGCGCGACGGGTCGCTGGTCGAGTCGACGCGCGGCCGGCGCGACCTGCCGAGCGTCAGCGTCGACTCTCGCGGGCCGCTGCAGCTGCGCACCTTCTCGGGCATCGCGGGGTCGGGCGACCGGTACCAGCTGGTCGAGGCCTCGCGCCTCGACGACCCGGTGTGGGAGGGCGGGGTCGACTCGGGCAGCACGCCGGCGTTGCTGGACGCCGGCGCCCTGGTCTCGCAGGGCGGCGAGACGGTGCTCGTCGACGGCACGACGGGAGACGAGCGACCGTTCGCGGCGTCGCCCGACGTCATCGCCGTCCCGCCGGTGGGAGCCGTCGTCACGACCGACGACGGCCGTCGCGTCGTCGCGTTCGGCATCGAGTTCACCCGGGCGAACGGCACGGTGTCGGCGCTCGACGAACGCGGCGACGCCGTGTGGAGCCGGCCGACGAGCGGACGCCGGCTGGCGGTCACGCCGTCCTGCGTGATCGTCGTCACCCGCGGCGACACGGCGGCGGAATGCCTCGACCCCCGCGACGGCGACGTGCGGTGGAGCACCGACCTGGGCGCCCCGTTCGCGATCGAGGCCGTGCCGGGCCAACGGGGTGACGAGGTGTTCGTGATCGTCCAACGGGACGGCGGGTCGCGGTTGCTCGCCCTCGACGGCGGGGACGGGCACACCCGGTTCAGCTCGGCCGTGGGGCTGCTCGACGACCTCTCGGCGGCGGGCCGATCGGTGCTCTACCTGCAGACCGACGACGGCCGGTCGTCGGGGCGCGACGTGGCCGCCCTCGACCTGGCGGACGGCCGACCGCTCTGGTCGACCTCGACGTCCGGCACCGTGGTGTTCTGGGGCGGGCACCTGGTGCGGATCGACGAGCGGGGCGTGGCCCGGCGACTCGTCGACACCGCCCGCGTCGGAGCGACGTCGTGAGGGCGGGGCGTCGGCTGACCGGGGTCTACGCCGCCCTGGCGCTGGCGGCGATCGCGACGACCGTCGTCGTCGCACCGACCCAGCCCGAGTACGGCGGCGACGGCCCCTGGCAGGGCATCGCCGTCGACGACCTGCGACAGCAGCCGACCACGACCGGCTGGCGGGTCGACCTGCGGGCCGCCCTCGCACCCGGGGCCCCGCCCGAGTGCCTGCGGTACCGGTCGACGCCCGTCGACCAGGGGCTCGCGCTCGTCAGCGCGGCCGGCGCCTGGACCTACGGCTTCGCCAACGACGGCGACTGCGCCACCCCGACCCAGGGCGTGGGCACCCGCATCGGCGCGCTCGACGTCGACCGCGGGGCCTTCCGCTGGGTGCACGACGTGGCCGACGACTTCCACGAGCTCGGGCTGACCGGCCCGGCACTCGTGTCGTCCGTCTCGACGGTGGAGGGTGCCGGTCTGGTGCTCGTCCGGGCGTCCGTCGACGGCGAACAGGTGCTGACGACCCTCTCGACCGAGACCGGTCGACCGGTCGACGTCGTCTCGACCGGTTCGGCCGGCGACGGGGACCAGTTCCAGACCGCGGGCGCCGTCGTGGTCACCGGGCGTCAGCAGGGCGTCGGCGGCGTCTACCGGTACGAGCTGCGGGACGCCCGCGACCTCGGCCGGGTCGTCTGGAGCGGCGCCGCCTCGACCGCCGGCATCGCCCTCGCCCTCAGCGACCGCGTCGTCGTGGCCCGGGCGGACGGCTCGGTGCAGGTCGACCTGGCCACGGGCGTCGAGCGGGCCTGGTCGGCCCGGCTCGACCGCCTGGTCGGCTACGTCGTCCACGACGACGTCGTCTACGCCCCCCGAGGAGGCGCGGCCACGGGACGAGGCGACGCCGGCTTCGTCGCGTTGACCGCCGGCGGCGAGCGCCTCTGGAGCTCGGACCGGGACGTCCGGGGCGGGTACTCGGTGACGCGGACCTGCCTCGCGGTGACCGACGTCCGCTCGCGGACCGTGACCTGTCTCGACCTCGCCACGGGCGAGGTGCGCTGGCGCGACCCCGCGTCGAGCTCGTCCGCCGTGGACGGCCTGCCCGGCCAGACCGACGACCGGGTCTTCGCCACGGCGACGGCCGCGGGGCCGGGCCCGGTCGTGGTGCGCGCGCTCGACGGGGCGACCGGCTCGGCCGGCGCACGGGTCTCGTTGCCCGACGGAGCCGTGCTCGCCGCGGCGGGCCGCACCGTCGGCTACGCCCTGGCCTACGGCAGTTCGGGCGGACGCTCGACCCTCGTGGCATTCGACCTCTCGAGCGGACGACCCCTGTGGCAGCACGCCGCGCAGCTGCAGGTCTACGCGTGGGCGGGCCGGTTGGTCGACGTCGACGTCGACGGGGTCGCGCGCGAGCTCGTCGCACCCGACCGGGTGGCCGTCCCGCCGGGTTCGGCCGGAAGCTGACCGATGCACCGCACTCGAACACGTGTTCGACTCGTGACGTAGAATGTGGGCATGAGCATCGCCTTCACCGCCTCGCTGTTCGACGGCCTGTCCGACGGGCCCGACCTCGCGCCGCTCTCCGGTCGCGTCGACCACCTCGACCTGGGCGAGGGCGCGTGGCTCGACGTCGTCCCGGCCTGGGCGTCGCATTCCGACGCCCTGTTCGAACGCCTCGTCACCGACGTCCCGTGGCGGGCCGACCGACGACAGATGTACGACCGCGTCGTCGAGGTGCCCCGCCTGGTCTCCTCCTACGACGCGGGTGACGCCCTGCCCGATCCCGTCCTGGCGCGGGCTCGCGACGACCTCAACGGCTACTACGCCGACGAGCGCGGCGCCCCGGCCGAGCAGCGCTTCGAGCGGGCGGGGCTCTGCTTCTACCGCACGGGCGACGACAGCATCGCCTGGCACGGCGACCACGTGGGGCGGACGCTCGACCGCGACACGATGGTCGGCATCCTCTCGCTCGGGGCACCCCGCACGTTGGCGGTGCGCTCCCGGACGACGGGTGCGACCCGGCGCTTCCCGCTCGGCCACGGCGACCTGCTGGTGATGGGCGGCAGCTGCCAACGCACCCACGAACACGCGATCGCCAAGACGAAGAGGGCCGTCGGGCCCCGCATCAGCGTGCAGTTCCGTCCCGTCTGGCCCGCGTAGACCACCCGGCGGCCCGCGAGGGTCGCTGAACGGGCCGCCCGCCCGTCACTCGTATGCTGTGCACACGATCGACGACGAGGTGGACGAGGATGCCGGCAACCCGCGACGACGTGGCGCGTCTCGCGGGCGTCTCGTCGAGCACCGTCTCGTACGCCATCAGCGGTCGGCGGACGATCTCGGCCGCCACGCGCCAACGCGTCGAACGCGCGATGGCCGAGCTCAACTACACGCCCAACGCCTTCGCGCGCGGACTGGCGGGCGCCCGGGGCGGCATCCTCGCCCTGCACTACCCGTACGGCCGACGGGGGGTGACCTCGTCCGAGTTCGAGTACGTCGCGGCCGCCACCGACCAGGCGAGGCGCCGGGGCTACCACCTGCTGCTCTGGTCCAACCCCATCGACGACGTCGAGGGCCTGGGCAGCCTGGTGAGCGAGGGGCTCGTCGACGGAGTCATCCTGATGGAGCTCACCGCGCACGACGACCGCGTGGCCGTGCTGTCGCGCTCGCGCCTGCCGTTCACCAACATCGGCCGCCCGGACGACGTCGAGGGACTCTGGTTCGTCGACGCGGACTACGAGGCGCTCGGCCGCCTGGCCGTCGACCACGTCGCCGACCTCGGGCACCGGCACGTGTTCTTCCTCAGCCAGGCGATCGAGGCGCCCGAGCGGGGCTCCGGGCCGCTCGGCCGGGCCACGGCGGCGCTCGCCGGGCCCGCGCGGCGGCGAGGGCTCGAGGTCGAGACGCACCTCGCCCGGAACTCCGTGCCCGGCGGTCGCGAGGCGTTCACCGCCTTCGACTCGTCGCCGCACCGGCCGACCGCCGTCATCGCCTTCAACGAGACGGCCCTCGCCGGCTTCGTGCAGGCCGCAGCGACGGCCGGCCGGTCGATCCCGGCGGACGTCACGGTGGTCGCCCTCAGCATCGGCGACCTCGCCGCCGAGATGACGTCTCCCCCGCTCACGACGGTCGCTCCCCCGGGCACCGAGATCGCCGCGGCCGCCGTCGACGACCTGGTCGACCGGATCGAGGGCCGCCGTCTCGAGGCCCCCCAGGTGCTGGTCGGTCCCCGCCTGACGGTGCGGGGGACGTCGGGCACCGCCCCCCGACACGACCGTCCGTAGCAGACGCGGTTGCGCGCCTCCTGCGAGTGTGTGACACTCATCGTCGACGCGCGTCGACGACGACGCGCGGCGGACGACGCCGACAGCACGGTCGTGGTCCGCCCTGGCAACTCAACGAGGAGAAACCCATGCGAGCATCCCTGCACCGCCGTTTCACGGGCCCCCTGGCCATCTTGGCGGCGTCGAGCTTCCTGTTGGCCGGATGCTCCGGCACGGCCGACCCCAACGACCCGAACGCCGGAGGCGCGGGTGCCGGTGACGTCGGGACGGCCGACGGTGTGGTCAACGTCTACGGCACGATCAACGGCGACGAGGCCACCCTGCTCGAGCAGTCGTGGGCCGACTGGGAGAAGGCCAACGACATCGAGATCAAGTACACGGGCGACAAGGAGTTCGAGAAGCAGATCGGAATCAAGGTCCAGGGCGGCGACACCCCCGACCTCGCGATCTTCCCCCAGCCCGGACTGCTCGCCGACACGGTCGCGTCGGGCAAGGTGCAAGAGCTGCCCGCCGACGCCCTCGCCAACGTGAAAGAGGGTTGGTCCGAGGACTGGCAGAAGTACGGCCAGGTCGACGGCACCCAGTACGGCGCCCCGCTGATGGCCAGCGTCAAGGGCTACGTCTGGTACTCCCCCGCCAAGTTCAAGGAGTGGGGTGTCGAGGTGCCGAAGACCTACGACGACCTCGTCGCCCTGTCGAAGACCATCCAGGAGAAGACCGGCGGGCCGTCCTGGTGCGCCGGGTTCAACTCGGGTGAGGCCTCCGGCTGGCCCGGGACCGACTGGGTCGAGGACCTCGTCCTGCGCGAGGCCGGGCCCGACGCGTACGACTCGTGGGTCGCGGGCGACACGAAGTTCACCGACCCCGAGATCAAGGACGCGTTCGACTCCGTCGGCGAGATCCTGCTCGACCCCGACCTCGTCAACGCCGGGTACGGCGACGTGAAGTCGATCAACTCGACGGCCTTCGGCGACGTGGCCACCAACGTCGCGAACGGCAGCTGCGCCCTGACCCACCAGGCCTCGTTCTTCGAGGGCTTCCTGACCGCCGCGAACAACGCGTCCGGCCAGCCCGCCACGGTCGCCGAGGACGGCGACGTCTGGGCGTTCCTGACCCCGCCGATGAAGGAGGACGACCCCGCCGCCGTCACCGGTGGTGGTGAGTTCGTCGCCGCGTTCTCGAACGACGACGACACCGCCAAGGTCCAGGCCTACCTCGCCAGCGCCGACTGGGCGAACAGCCGCGTCTCGCTGGGCGGCGTCATCTCGGCCAACAAGGGCCTCGACCCCGAGAACGCCGGCAGCGACCTGCTGAAGGGCGCCGTCGAGATCCTGCAGGGCACCGACACCACCTTCCGCTTCGACGGTTCCGACCTGATGCCCAAGTCGGTCGGTTCCGACAGCTTCTGGAAGGGCATGGTCGACTGGATCGACGGCACCGACACCGACTCGGTCCTCAGCGAGATCCAGGCCGGCTACACCTCGTAACACCCGCGTCTCAGGGGCCACCGCGAGTCGGTGGCCCCTGACCCCGCGCCCGACCGCCGTCCCCGGCGGCGGTGGACGGTCGCGCCCTGTTCGGACCCGAACGTGAAAGGACAGAGATGTCCAGCTTCTTCCAGTGGTTGGCGGGAATCCCGCCCCTGGCCCAGATCCCCCTGATCCTCGTCGCCTTCACCGCCCTCGTGGCCGTCGTGCTGGTCTTCGTCGAGTTCGCGCCCCGACGCGGGCTGCAGTACACGATCATCCGCCTCGCGGTCTGCGTCGCCGTGCCGGTGGTCGTCCTGTTGGCCTTCGGCCTCTACAACTCGGTGATCTGGGTCGCCGCGATCGCCGCCGTCCTCGGCGGTGGGCTCTTCCTGCTGGACTACCGCTCGAAACGCGGCGCCGGCTACTCGCTGCAGCTCATCGCGTTCATGACGCCCGCCGTGTTCTTCCTGATCATCGGCCTGATCTACCCGACGATCACCACCGCGGGGCAGGCCTTCATGAAGAACGACGGCTCGGGCTTCGCCGGGCTCGACAACTTCGTCTGGGTGTTCACGAGCCCCGACGGCCTCACCGCCTTCGGCAACACGCTGATCTGGGTGCTGCTGGCCCCGATCACCGCCACGGCCATCGGCCTCGCCTACGCCGTCTTCATCGACAAGAGCCGCGGCGAGAAATTCTTGAAGCTGCTCGTCTTCATGCCGATGGCCATCTCGTTCGTCGGCGCCTCGATCATCTTCAAGTTCTTCTACGACATCCGCCAGGGCGACCAGATCGGCCTGCTGAACGGCATCCTCGTCGCCTTCGGCGGACAACCCGTCGACTGGCTCGGCCTCGAACCGTGGAACACCCTGCTGCTCGTCATCGTGCTGATCTGGACGCAGGCCGGCTTCGCCATGACGGTGCTGTCGGCGGCCATCAAGGGCGTCCCGGCCGAACAGCTCGAGGCGGCGTCGCTCGACGGCACCAACGGCTTCCAGGCGTTCCGCCACATCACCGTGCCCGGCATCCGGACGACCATCATCGTCGTGCTCACCACGATCTCGATCGCGTCCCTGAAGGTCTACGACATCGTCTCGGCGATGACCGGCGGCCGCAACGACACGACCATCCTCGCGTTCGAGATGGTCCGGCAGTTCCAGCTCGGCAGCCGCACCGGCTACAGCTCGGCCCTCGCGGTGATCCTGTTCGTCCTCGTGCTGCCGATCGTCATCTACAACGCCCGCCAGATCCAGAAGCAGAGGGAGATCCGATGAGCGCCACACCCACCCCGATCGGGGTCTCGGTCGGCTCGGGCACCGAGCGACAGCTCAAGCGCGGGGTCGCCCGCATCGAGAGCTCGAGCGGCAAGCTCAAGCGCGGCACGACGAGCCGCGGGGCGACGATCGCCGCCCTGATCATCGCCGTCGTCTGGACCCTGCCGACCGCAGGGCTGTTCATCTCGTCCTTCCGTCCGGCGAACGACATCAAGACCACCGGCTGGTGGACCGTCTTCGCCAACCCCGGCTTCACGTTCGACAACTATGTGAACGCCCTCAACTCGGGCGACAGCCTCACCCTCGGCAAGGCCTTCCTCAACTCGCTGGTCATCACGCTGCCGGCGGCGTTGATCCCCATCACGATCGCGAGCCTCGCCGCGTACGCCTTCGCCTGGATCGAGTTCAAGGGCCGCAACACGATCTTCGTCCTGGTGTTCGCCCTGCAGATCGTCCCGATCCAGATGGCACTCGTGCCGTTGCTCCGGCTCTTCTCGGACGGCCTGCGCATCGGCGGGCTCTACATCTTGCCGGGGCTCGGGGTGAACGGCCTCGACGGGTCGTACGCCAAGGTCTGGATCGCCCACACGATCTTCGCGCTCCCCCTCGCCATCTTCATGCTGCACAACTTCATCTCGGAGATCCCGGCCGAGGTGATCGAGGCCGCCCGCATGGACGGCGCCGGTCACGGCCAGGTGTTCTTCCGGATCGTCCTGCCGCTGTCGATGCCGGCCATCGCCTCGTTCGGCATCTTCCAGTTCTTGTGGGTCTGGAACGACCTGCTCGTGGCGACGGTCTTCACGTCGGGTCAGGGATTGCCCATCACCAAGGCCCTGCAAGACCTCTCGGGGTCGTACGGGCAGTCGTGGGAGCTGCTCACGGCCGGGGCCTTCATCTCGATCATCGTGCCGCTGATCGTGTTCTTCGCCCTGCAGCGGTTCTTCGTCCGTGGCCTGCTCGCGGGTGCCACGAAGGGCTGAGACGACCCGCCCGACCGGCCGCGGCCCGACGACGTCATCACGACGGAGTCGGGCCGCTGCTCGTCGTACCCCCCACGGCTGCGTCGGCTGCGACGGCTGCGACGGCTGCGACGTCTGAATCGTCGGCCGTCAACGACGAAACCGCCCGGCGGCAGCCGAGCGGTTTCGTGGTGGTGCTGGTGACCCCAACGGGATTCGAACCCGTGTTACCGCCGTGAGAGGGCGACGTACTAGGCCGCTATACGATGGGGCCGTATTTGCAACTCGTCGAGTATGCCACACCGCGCCAGCCCGTCACAAATCGGGGCACCGGCGTGCCGGGTCCGCCCTCGCGCACGCGCGTACAGTCGCTCTCATGCGCCTCACGAAACTCGAACACGCCTGCCTGATCCTCGAGACGGACGGCCGCAAGCTCGTCGTCGACCCGGGCTCGTTCACGAGCCCCCTGGTCGACCTGCACGACGTCGACGCCGTCGTCGTCACGCACGAACACGCCGACCACTGGACGCCCGACCAGCTGACGAACCTGCTGGCGTCGAACCCGTCGGCCACGATCTACGGGCCCGAGGGCGTGGCCGCCGCGGCCGAGTCCTTCGACGTGCACGTGGTCGCCGAGGGCGACACCGTCGAGGTCGGCCCGTTCACGCTCGCGTTCTACGGCTCACGTCACGCGGTCATCCACGAGAGCATCCCGGTGATCGACAACGTCGGCGTGCTCGTCGACGGGTCGCTGTTCTACCCGGGCGACCAGTTCACCGTCCCGCCCGTGCCCGTCGACGTACTGGCCGCGCCCGTCGGCGCCCCGTGGCTCAAGGTGGCCGAGGTCATCGACTACGTCGCGGCCGTCAAACCCCGCCTGGCGTTCCCCACGCACGAGCAGACCCTCTCCGCGCCCGGACTCGCCATGCACTTCGACCGCATGAAGGCATCCGCACAGTCGGTCGGCGGCGACGCCGTCAAGCTCGAGGCCCACGAGTCCCTCGAACTCTAGGCCCGGCACCGGACGTCCGGTGCCGGGCGTCGGGCGCCCGGACGACGAACCGCCCCTCCCCCGGCACGGCCAGGGTGGGGCGGTTCGTCGTCCGGGGTGGCTAGAGCGTGACGTCGATCTCGCGCAGCACCTGCGCGTCGATGGCCACGCGCACCTTCTCGACGAGCTCGTCGGGCGCGGGGCTGTCGATGGTGAGCACACTGAGCGCCTGACCACCGGCGCTCCGGCGGGCGATCTGCATGCCGGCGATGTTGATGCCGGCGTCGCCGAACTCGCGACCGTAGACCGCGACGATGCCGGGACGGTCGGTGTAGACCATCACGAGGTGGTGGGCCGCGATGGGCACCTCGACGTCGTACCCGTTGATCTCGACGATCTTCTCGACCTGCTTCGTGCCGGTCAGCGTGCCCGACACCGAGATCTGCGAGCCGTCGCTCAACGAGCCGCGCAGGGTGATGACGTTGCGGTACTCGTCGCTGGTGGGGTCGGTGAGCAGCCGCACCGTGATGCCGCGCTGCTCGGCGAGCAGCGGCGCGTTCACGTAGCTGACCGACTCGCTGACGATGTTGGTGAAGATGCCCTTCAGGGCCGCCAGCTTGAGCACGCTGACGTCGAACTCGACCAGGTCGCCCCGCACCTCGACGTCGACGCTCGTCAGCGGGCTGTCGGCGAGGCCCGAGAAGACCTGCCCGATCTTCTCGACCAGGGGGATGCCGGGGCGGACGTAGGGGTCGATCACGCCACCCGCAACGTTGACCGCGTCGGGCACGAGCTCGCCCCCGAGGGCGAGGCGCACCGACCGGGCGACCGAGACGCCGGCCTTCTCTTGTGCCTCGTCGGTCGAGGCGCCGAGGTGCGGGGTGACCACGACGTTCTCGAGACCGAGCAGCTTCTGGTCGACCGGGGGCTCCTTCACGAACACGTCGAGGCCGGCCCCGGCGATCTCGCCGGTCGTGAGGGCCTCGTACAGGCCGTCCTCGTCGATGAGCCCGCCGCGCGCCACGTTCACGACGAAGGCCGACTTCTTCATGGCCTTCATCTGCTCGAGTCCGATCATGCCGGTCGTCTCGGGCGTCTTCGGCATGTGGATCGTGACGAAGTCGCTCGTGGCGAGCAGGTCGTCGAGCGAGAGCAGCGTCACGCCGAGCTGCTGGGCGCGGGCGGGGGTCACGTAGGGGTCGTAGGCGACGACGTTCACGCCGAACGCCTGCAGGCGCGCGGTGATCAGGGCGCCGATGCGGCCCAGCCCGACGATGCCGACCGTCTTCTCGTAGAGCTCGACACCGGTGTACTTCGAGCGCTTCCACTGCCCCTGCGCCAGGGCGGAGTGGGCGGCCGGGATGTGCCGGGCGAGGCTCAGGATGTGCCCGACGGTCAGCTCGGCGGCCGAGATGATGTTCGAGGTCGGGGCGTTGACGACCATGACGCCGGCCGTGGTGGCGGCCTTGATGTCGACGTTGTCGAGACCGACGCCGGCGCGGGCCACGACCTTGAGCGACGGCGCGGCCGCGATGGCCTCGGCGTCGACCTGGGTCGCCGACCGGACGAGGATCGCCTCGGCGTCGGCCAGGGCCGCCAGCAGGGCGGGGCGGTCGGTGCCGTCGACCGATCGCACGTCGAAGTCGGGCCCGAGGGCCTCGACGGTTGCGGGTGACAGTTCTTCTGCGATCAACACGACGGGCTTGGCCACGGGGCGGACGTCCTTCTCTGGGTGGTGTTCGGTCAGGGGCCGCGACGCGCCGTGGGCGCGGCTGCCCACGACTCTATCGACTCGTCCGGCGTGTGACGTCCACATGACGCGGTGGTGCCGAGCGCCGTCGACGAGCCGACCCGCGCCTCCTCGGCCGGGGTCAGACGGTCGTGACGTAGGCCGTCAGCGTGAGCGAGACGGCGGCCACGAGACCCAGGGCGGCGAACAGCACGAGGGTGAACTTCCAGAGCTCGTGGCGGCGACCGACGACGATCGCGCCGACGAAGGCCAGCGGTGGCACGACCACCCCGACGATCAACGGCAGCCACGGCGGCTGCACGATCAACCCGTCGAGCCCGTTCTCGCGGTAGAAGTCGTTGTTCTGCGTGAAGACCTGCGGCACCAGCACCAGGTTGGAGATCGCCTCGAACAGGTCGAACGCGAAGGCCGCCGCGAAGACGATCGCGACCGCCAGGTAGAAGAAGAAGGAGGCGCGGCCCGGTTCGCTCGCGTCGCCCGCCGTCACCGAGACGGCGTCGTGGTCGCGACCCGCCCCGGGCACGGAGGCGCGGCCGAGGTCGCTCATGCCGGACCCCCGATGACGAGCGGCCAGGGCGCCACGAGGAGCGCGCCGAGGGCCATCACGGCGAGGCGACGTCGCGTGCGGACCGTGGGGACCAGCACGATGACGGCGACGAACCAGGCGAGGGGTGCGGCGACGGCGAAGAGCTCGCCGAGGTTCCACATGACGGACGAGATCGCATCGGTGAAGGGGTTCGTGAAGTCCCCCACGGCGACGATCCAGCCGGCCGCCCAGAGCAGGAAAACACCACCGAACACGCCGTGCACGATGAGCGAGCCCGAGCTCATGACGGCGGGACCGTCGTCGTCGTCGTCATCCGTCTCGTCGGCCTCGTCGGGGGCGTCATCCGCCTCGTCGGCGTCACGAGCCCGGACCCGTCGCACCCTGGCCGACGGGGCCGGACCCTCGACGTGGCTGCTGTCGGCCTCGTCACCCCAGGTCAGGGCGTCGTCGGGGTCGCCGCCGGCCGGAGCCTGCGGCTCGGCAGGCGTCATGCCGTGAGCTTGGACGAGACCGCCGCGAGGAGTGCGGGATACAGCGGGTGGTCGTCCTGGACGCCGGTCAGCGTGCGGGTCAACTCGTCGGCGCCGAGGCCGGAGACCAGCAGCGACTGCAGTTCGACGCTCTCGACGTCGTCGGGCACCGAGAAGTCGAGGGCCGCGCGGACGGCACGGACGAGCGCGTCGTAGGGCAGCCCGCGCTCGGCGGCCTGGGCCGCCGGACCGACGAACCGCTCGTGACGGCTCAGCTTGCGCAACGGGTTGCGGCCGACCCGCTCGGTGGTGTCGGGCAGGTGCGGGTTGGCGATGCGGACGAGGTTCTTCTCGATGTACGCCTGCTGCTCGTCGGCGTCGAGCTCGTGCTTGGCGACGAGCAAGGCCTTGGTCTCGGCGAGCACGCCACGGACCTCGGCCATGACCTCGGCGTCGTCGAGCGCCTCTCGGATGCTCGCGAGCCCCTTGCGGAACCCGTGGTACGCGGCTGCCGCGTGGGCGGTGTTCACCGTGAAGAGCTTCCGCTCGATGAAGGGCTCGAGGTCGTCGACCCAGGTGACCCCCTGGATCTCGGGACGGTGCTCACCGAAGGGGGTGCTCTCGACGACCCACTCGAAGAACGACTCGATCGTCACGTCGAGCGTGCCGCCGGCCTGCTCGGGGACGATGCGGTCGATGGCGCAGTTGGCGAAGACGGCGTTCTCGGCCGGGTCGTGCTCGCGCACGGCGACGGCCAGCGAGTCGGTCGCGTTGATGGCGTTCTCGCAGGCGATGACGGCCAAGGGCGCGAGGTCGGCGGATCGCGCGGCGAGGCCCTGGGCGATGACGGGCGCGACGAACGGCAGGATGCGCGCGCCGACCGCGGTCGTCACGACGTCGGCCGTGGCGATCTCGGCGACCAGGGCGGCCTCGTCGGTGCGGCTGTTGATCGCCCGGTAGTCGTCGACGACGGTGGTGCGGCTGTCTGCGCCCACCTCGTGGACCTCGAACGACGGCTGCGACTGCAGCGCCCCGATCAGGTCGTCGTTCACGTCGGCGAAGACGACCTCGTAGCCACTCGCGTGGAGGAACTGGGCGACGAAGCCCCGACCGATGTTGCCGGCGCCGAAGTGCACGGCCTTCTTGCTGTGAGCCATGCCTTAGATCATGCCACGAGGTCGTCGGGCCGACCGACGGCGCGAAGGCCCCGCACCGGGTGGTGCGGGGCCCTCGCGGGTGGTTCGGGTGTGACGTCGGTCAGCGTGCGGCGCTGCCGTCGACGTAGTCGTTGTCTTGCTGCTTCCAGGCGAAGAGGGCGCGCAGCTCTTGGCCGGTGGCCTCGATGGGGTGCTCCTCGCCCTTCTTGCGCAGCTCCTGGAACTCGGGGGCACCCGCGTCCTGGTCGTCGATGAAGCGCTTGGCGAAGGCACCCGACTGGATGTCGGCGAGGACGGCCTTCATGTTCTCCTTCACGTCGGGCGTGATGACGCGGGGGCCCGACACGTAGTCGCCGTACTCGGCGGTGTCGGAGACGCTCCAGCGCTGCTTGGCCAGGCCGCCCTCCCAGATGAGGTCGACGATCAGCTTGAGCTCGTGCAGCACCTCGAAGTAGGCGATCTGCGGCTGGTAGCCGGCCTCGGTGAGGGTCTCGAAGCCGTACTGGATCAGCTGGGAGGTGCCACCGCAGAGCACGGCCTGCTCGCCGAAGAGGTCGGTCTCGGTCTCTTCGGTGAACGTGGTCTTGATGCCGCCGGCGCGCAGGCCGCCGATGCCCTTGGAGTACGACCAGGCGAGGTCCCAGGCCGAGCCCGAGGCGTCCTGCTCGACGGCCACGATGACGGGGACGCCACGGCCGGCCTCGAACTCGCGACGCACGGTGTGGCCCGGGCCCTTCGGGGCGACCAGCAGGACGTCGACGCCCTCGGGCGCCTCGATGTAGCCGAAGCGGATGTTGAAGCCGTGACCGAACACGAGCGCCTTGCCGTCGGCGAGGTTCGGGGCGATGTCGTCGGCGTAGACGTGACGCTGCACCTGGTCGGGCGCGAGGATCACGATGACGTCGCCCCAGGCCGAGGCCTCGGCGGGCGTCTGGACGGTGAAGCCGGCCTCTTCGGCCTTCGCGCGGCTCTTCGAACCCTCTTTGAGCCCAACGACGACCTCGACGCCCGAGTCGCGGAGGTTCAGCGCGTGGGCGTGGCCCTGCGAGCCGTAGCCGATGACGGCGACCTTCTTGCCCTGGATGATCGACAGGTCGGCGTCGTTGTCGTAGACGATTTCAGTCACGGTGGTGGTTCTCCTTGGGTGTTGACGATGGGGTGTCGGGACGAGGAGGCGCGGGTGGCGGCCCCTCGAGGGGTCAGTTCTTGAAGACGCGGTCGGTGATCGATTTCGCGCCGCGCCCGATGGCGAGCAGGCCCGACTGCGAGATCTCCTTGATGCCGTAGGGCTCGAGAACTCGGAGCAACGCGGTCGTCTTGCCGGTGTCACCGGTGACCTCGATGACGAGGGCGTCGGTCGACACGTCGACGACCGAGGCGCGGAAGAGGGTGACGGCTTCGAGCACCTGCGAGCGGGTCGTGTTGTCGACGCGCACCTTGATCAGCAGGTGTTCGCGCTGCACGGATTGCGAGTAGTCGAGCTCGACGATCTTGATCACGTTGATCAGCTTGTTGAGCTGTTTGGTGACCTGCTCGAGCGGCAGCTCTTCGACGTCGACGACGACCGTGATGCGGCTGAGCCCCTCGACCTCGCTCTTGCCGACGGCGAGGCTCTCGATGTTGAACCCGCGCCGGGCGAAGAGCCCGGCGACGCGGGTCAGCAGACCCGGCTTGTCTTCGACGAGCAGGGACAGGACGTGGCTCATGCGTGTTCTCCGGTCATGTCGCCGTCGCGGGTGGTGTCGGAGGCGCTCGTGCCGGGCGCCTCGTCGTCCCACTCGGGAGCGAGGGCACGGGCGTGCTGGATCTCGGAGTTCGAGACCCCTTGCGGCACCATCGGCCAGACCATCGCGTCGCGGCTGACGACGAAGTCGATGACGACCGGTCGGTCGTTGGTCGCGAGGGCGAGCTCGATGGCCGCGTCGACCTCGTCTTCGGTGCGGACCCGGATGCCGAGGGCGCCGTAGGCGTCGGCCAGCTTGACGAAGTCGGGCACCATGCGGGTCTCGTGCCCGGTGTTGAGGTCGGTGAACGAGTGGCGCCCCTCGTAGAAGAGCGTCTGCCACTGCCGCACCATGCCGAGCGACGAGTTGTTGATGATCGCGACCTTGATCGGGATGTCGTTGATGACGCAGGTGGCGAGTTCTTGGTTGGTCATCTGGAAGCACCCGTCGCCGTCGATGGCCCACACCACACGGTCGGGCTGCGCGACCTTGGCGCCCATGGCGGCCGGGACGGAGTAGCCCATCGTGCCCGCGCCTCCGGAGTTGAGCCAGGCGTGCGGGCGCTCGTACTCGATGAACTGGGCGGCCCACATCTGGTGCTGGCCGACGCCGGAGGCGTAGATCGCCTCGGGGCCCGAGAGCTGCCCGATGCGCTGGATGATCGCCTGCGGCGACAGCAGGCCGTCATCGGGCTGGGTGTAGCCGAGCGGGAACTGCTCGCGGAGCCCGTCGAGGTGCTCCCACCAGGCCGCGATGTCGGGCTTGACGCCGCCCGTGACCTCGGCGAACGCGCTCGTGAGGTCGGGGATGACGACCTTGGCGTCGCCCACGATGGGCACGTCGGCGATGCGGATCTTCGAGATCTCGGCCGGGTCGATGTCGACGTGGACGACCTTCGCGCCGGGCGCGAACAGCTCGGCCTTGCCGGTCACCCGGTCGTCGAACCGCGCACCGAGGGCGATGATGAGGTCGCTCTCTTGCAGGCCGAGCACGGCCGGCACCGTGCCGTGCATGCCGGGCATCCCGAGGTGCTGCGGGTGGGTGTCGGGGAAGGCTCCCCGGGCCATGAGGGTGGTGACGACGGGGGCCCCGGTGAGCTCGACGAGCGCCTTCAGCTCGGCCGAGGCGCCGGCGCGGATGACGCCGCCGCCGACGTAGAAGACCGGCTGCTTCGCGTCGGCGATCATCTGCGCCGCGGCGGTGATCTGCTTGCCGTGTGCCTTCGTGACCGGCCGGTAGCCGGGCAGGTCGACCACGGGCGGCCAGACGAAGGGCGCGCTGTTCTGCTGCGCGTCCTTGGTGATGTCGACGAGCACCGGGCCGGGACGACCCGTGCTCGCGATCTGGTAGGCCGCGGCGAGCGTCGCCGGGATGTCTTCCGGCTTGGTCACCAGGAACGAGTGCTTCGTGATCGGCATGGTGATGCCGACGATGTCGGCCTCCTGGAAGGCGTCGGTGCCCATGAGGGTCGAGAAGACCTGCCCGGTGATGGCCAGCAGCGGCATGCTGTCCATGTACGCGTCGGCGATGGCCGTGACGAGGTTCGTCGCGCCGGGGCCGGACGTCGCGATGGCGACGCCGACGCGGCCGGACGCCGCCGCGTAGCCCTCGGCGGCGTGACCGGCGCCCTGCTCGTGGCGGACCAGGATGTGCCGGATCGCCGTCGAGGCCATCAGCTCGTCGTAGAACGGGATGATCGCGCCGCCGGGCAGCCCGAAGACGTCGGTCACGCCGAGGTGCTCGAGCGACTTGAGGATGGCACCGGACCCGGTCAGCACGGGAGGCGCGGCGGGCGACCCGACGGACGCGCCGGCGGCGGGCCGGGCCGTCCGCGTCGCGGTGCCGGGTGTGGGGGTGGACTCTGCAGGCATCGGTGCCGGTTCCCTCTTCGTGGTCGGTGATCGCTGGTGACGGGGCGGCTCGGGCCGCGTGCGGGGGTGACGCGCCGGGCGATCGGGCGGGGCGTCAGTAGGTGACGGCGCCCTCTGCCGCGGAGCGGACCTGGCGTGCGTACTTCGCGAGGACACCGCGGGTGTACCGCGGGGGAAGCGGGGCCCAGCCGTCTCGGCGGGCGTCCAGCTCAGCGGCGTCGACGAGTAGGTCGATCGAGCGAGCGGCGATGTCGACCCGAATCAAGTCACCATCGCGCACGAAGGCGATCGGACCGGAGTCGACCGCTTCGGGTGCTATGTGGCCGATGCACAGGCCGGTTGTGCCGCCTGAGAATCGTCCGTCCGTCAAGAGTAGTACATCTTTGCCGAGCCCAGCGCCCTTGATGGCCGCCGTGATGGCGAGCATCTCGCGCATGCCGGGGCCGCCCTTGGGGCCCTCGTAGCGGATGACGACCACGTCGCCGGCCTCGATGCGCCCCTCGGTCAGGGCATCCATGGCGCCGCGTTCGCGCTCGAAGACCTTGGCCGGGCCCTCGAACACCGAGGCGTCGAAGCCGGCCGTCTTGACCACGGCACCCTCGGGTGCCATCGAACCACTGAGCACCGTCAGGCCGCCGGTCGCGTGGATCGGGTCGTCGAGGGTCCGCAGCACCTCGCCGTCGAGCGGCTTGGGCTTGATCGACTCGAGGTTCTCGGCGACGGTCTTGCCGGTGACCGTCAGGCAGTCGCCGTGCAGCAGACCCGCGTCGAGCAGGGCCTTCATGACGACGGGCACGCCGCCCATGCGGTCGACGTCGTTCATGACGTACTTGCCGAAGGGCTTGAGGTCGCCGATGTGCGGCACCTTGTCGCCGATGCGGTTGAAGTCGTCGATGGTGAGGTCGACCTCGGCCTCGTACGCGATGGCGAGCAGGTGCAGCACGACGTTCGTCGAGCCGCCGAACGCCATGGCGACCGCGATGGCGTTCTCGAACGCTTCTTTCGTCAGGATGTCGCGCGTCGTGATGCCCTGGCGGAGCATCTCGACCACGGCCTCGCCCGAGCGGTGGGCGAAGTAGTCGCGTCGACGGTCGGCCGACGGCGGCGAGGCCGAACCGGGCAGGCTCATGCCCAGGGCCTCGGCCACGCTCGCCATCGTGTTCGCCGTGTACATGCCGCCGCAGGCGCCCTCGCCGGGGACGATCGCGCACTCGATGGCCTTGAGGTCGTCGTCGCTCATGTTGCCGGCCTTGTGGGCCCCGACCGCCTCGAACGAGTCGATGATGGTGACGTTCTTCTCGGTGCCGTCGCTGAGCTTGACCCAACCGGGGGCGACGCTGCCCGCGTAGAGGAAGACGCTGGCGAGGTCGAGCCGGGCCGCGGCCATGAGCATGCCGGGCAGCGACTTGTCGCACCCGGCGAGCAGCACCGAACCGTCGAGACGCTCGGCGTTCATGACGACCTCGACGCTGTCGGCGATGACCTCACGCGAGACGAGCGAGAAGTGCATGCCCTCGTGCCCCATCGAGATGCCGTCGGACACCGAGACCGTGCCGAACTGCAGCGGGTAGCCGCCCCCGGCGTGGACGCCCTCTTTGGCGCCCTGGGCCAGCCGGTCGAGCGACAGGTTGCAGGGGGTGATCTCGTTCCAGCTGCTGGCGATGCCGATCTGGGGCTTGCTCCAGTCTTCGTCGCCCATGCCGACGGCACGGAGCATGCCTCGTGACGTGGTGGCCTCGACGCCGTCGGTGACGACGCGGCTGCGGGGTTTGATGTCGATCCCGTCCGGGGTGGGCTTCTCTGGCATGGGTCGAGTTTAGGGCGTGAGCGCGCCTACCCGGTCCACCGACGCCGAGGCCGACGCCGACGACCTCAGAGCTCGCCCGGCTCCCCCGACGCGTCGCCGCCCGACCGGGTGCGTCGACCCTCGTGGTCGCGCTCAGGGTCGTCGCCCTTGCTGTCGTCGAGACCGGACGAGTCGCCCACGCGGTCGAGCTCGACCGCGAGGGCGTCGGCCGACCCGACCGGGAGGTCGGACACGTCGAGGTCGGCGGCGTCGCCCTCGGTGGTCTCGGCGATCTCGCCCGCCGCGCGGGCCACGGCGTCGTCGAGTTCGTCGACGACGAGCTGCTCGCGCAGCAGGTCGCCGTTGCGGTACCCCGCACGCCCGATCATGTGGGCCGAGATGGGAGCGGTCAGCATCTGGAAGACCAGGACGACGAGCAGCGACGCGATGGTGCCGACCGTGTGCTGGTCGAGGGCGATCGCGGCCAGCACGAGGATGAGCCCGAAGATCTGCGGCTTGGTGGCGGCGTGCATCCGTGACAGGGCGTCGGGGAACCTCAGCAGGCCGATGCCCGCGGCCAGGGAGAGCAGCGCCCCCGCGATCAGCATGATCGAGGCGGCGACGTCGTAGACGGCTTCGGGGATCACGAGGGGTCCTGCTTCGACACGTAGCGCGCCACCGTGATCGTCCCCAGGACGGCCGTCAGGGCGAGGGCGAGGATGACCGGGATCGTCCGGGTGTGGCCGTTGAAGACCATGTCGGCCGCGAGGACGCAGATCAGGGTCGTCAGCAGCATGTCGGACGCGATCATGCGGTCGAGGATCGACGGCCCCCGCACGATGCGGATGACCGAGGCGAGACCGGCGAACGCGAACAGCGCGCCGACGACGTAGGCGACGACGGTCACGAGGGGCCTCCTTCGTGGGACGAGGACGGGCTGACCGGGTCGTGCACCTCGGCCGCGGCCGGGGTGCCGTCGGAGATCCGGCGTCGGTCGTCGTCGCTGCCGAGCACCCGGACGAGACGCGCCTCGACGACGAGGACGCCGTGACGGACGGCCTCGACGCCGTCGAGGTCCTCGACGGCCAGCGCGTGCAGGTACAAGATCGACCGCTCGCGGTCGGCCTCGACCACGAGCGAGCCGGGCACGAGCGAGATCGCCTCGGCCACCAGGGTCATGATGAAGTCCGACCGGGTGTGCAGCTGCACCGCGACGATCGCGTTCGAGTCGACCCCGCGGGGACGCACGGCCTGCCAGGCGACGATGACGGAGGCGCGCACCAGGTCGACCAGGAAGTGCGCCAGGAAGACCACGGCGTACCAGAGGTTGAACCGGCCGCTGAGCTCGACGGGCGGCAGGAAGAACACGCGGGTCACCAGGAGCGCGACGGCGACGCCGGTGACGAACGCGAGCACCGTGAACTGGTTCCACAAGGCCATCCAGAGGACGACCAGGCCGACGAGCAGCGGCAGTTGCCGGGCGAGGCTGCGCCCGACCTCGCCACGCGTGGGGCGACCGGTCACGGGATGCTCCCCTCGTCGGTGGTGTCGGAGGCTGGTTCGGGCTCGGGCGACGACGGGTCGGTGGCCGTCTCGCCCTCACCGTCGGGGAACACCGTCTGCACGTAGTCGTTCGAGCCGTAGACCCGACCGGCCGCGCGTTCGGCGACGCCGTAGAGCGGGCCCGCGGCGAAGGTCAGCACGAGCGAGACGAGCACCATGCCCGCCGTCGCACCCACCATGGTGCGGGGGTTGGTCCGGCGCTGCTGCACCGCCACGCGTCCCGGTGCCTCTTCGAGGTGTTCGGTGAACGGTGACTCGTGGTCCTCGACGTCGGCCTTCGGGCGCCAGAACGCGAGGTTCCAAGCCCGCATCAGGGCGTAGAGGGTCAGGAGCGACGTGAGCGCCCCGGCACCGATCAACACGTAGACCAGGGGGTCGTCGAGTCGGGCCCCGGCCTCGAAGAGCGCCACCTTGCCGATGAAGCCCGAGAACGGCGGGATGCCGCCGAGGTTGAGGGCCGGGATGAAGAACAGCACGGCGACGATCGGCGCGGCCTTGAGCAGGCCCCCGAGCCGCGTGATCGACGCCGTCCCACCCCGTCGTTCGATGAGGCCCGCACCGAGGAAGAGCGTGGTCTGCACCGTGATGTGGTGCACGACGTAGTAGATGGTGGCTGCCAGGCCCTCGACCGTGCCGAGGGCGATGCCGAAGATCATGTAGCCGATGTGGCTGACCAGGGTGAACGAGAGCAGCCGTTTGATGTCGGCCTGGGCCACCGCACCCAGGATGCCGACGGTCATGGTCAGCAGGGCGATGATCAACAGGTACACGTTGACGTTGCTCTCGACGAAGAGGACCGTCTCGGTGCGGATGATGGCGTAGACGCCCACCTTGGTGAGCAGGCCGGCGAACACGGCCGTGACCGGCGCCGGGGCCGTCGGGTACGAGTCGGGCAACCAGAACGACAGCGGGAAGATCGCGGCCTTGATGCCGAACGCCGTCAGCAGCATGACGTGGATAATCGTCTGCACGTCGGGCGGGATCGTGTCCATCTTCTGGGCGATGTCGGCGATGTTGACCGTGCCGAGCGCGCCGTAGATCATCGCGATCGACGCCAGGAAGAGCACCGACGACACGAGGCTGACGACGATGTAGACGACGCCCGCGCGGATGCGCTGCTCGGTGCCCCCGAGGGTGATCAGGACGTAGCTGGCCACGAGCAGGATCTCGAAGCCCACGTAGAGGTTGAAGAGGTCGCCGGCGATGAAGGCGTTGAACACGCCGGTCGCGAGGATCAGGTACGTCGGGTTGTAGATCGAGACGGGCGCCTCGCCGTCACCGTCGGCCTGCCCCTGCCCCACCGAGAAGACGAAGACGGCCAACAGGACGATCGACGAGATGCTCAGCATCAACGCCGCGAGCCGGTCGACGACGAGCGTGATGCCGAACGGGGCCTCCCAGCCGCCCACCTGGACGGCGATGGCCCCCTGGGAGTCGACCACCACCAGCAGCACGAGGCTGATGACGACCACGAGGGCCAGCGCGACGATCGAGACGACCGCCTGCAGCCGCGGACGACGCCCGGCGATCAGGGCGGCCGCCGCGCCGAGCAGCGGGACCAGGACGACGAGCGGGACGAGGTAGCTGGAGTTCATGCTCGGTCGCCCTTCTCGTCGTGGTGTGCACGGTCGCCCTGCGGGCCCCGGTCGTCTGCCGGGACGGCTGCCTCGGCCCGGTCGCCGAACTCGCTGTCGCCGCCGGCCTCGTCGTCGCCGTCGCCCTGCTCGGACTCCTCTTCGGCCGGGACGCCGCGACGTCCGATCTCGAGGTCTTCGGCGTCGTCGGCCAGGGTGTCGCCCTGGGCGAGTCGCCACGACCGGTAGATCAGCGCGAGCATGAAGGCCGAGATGCCGAAGGTGATGACGATGGCCGTCAGCACGAACGCCTGGGGCAGGGGGTCGGCGAACTCGGCCGGGTCGGCCTGGCCGTCGACGATCGGTGCGGCACCCCGACGGCCGGACATGATCAGGATCAGGATGTTCGTCGCGTTGCCGACCAGCAGGAAGCCCAGCAGCACCCGGGTCATGCTGCGCTCGAGCAGCAGGTAGACACCGCAGGCGTACAGCGCGGCCATGACGACGATCAGGACGAGTGAGACGCTCATGCGTCACCCCGCCCGGTCGGGGAAGTACCGGCGACGGACACGGGGAGCGCCTCTTCTCGGGGCTCGGAGACCTCGCCCGGGTGACCGGGCGCGTCCTCTTCTTCTTGGCGGTCGACCTCGGCCCCGAGACTCCGCAGGACGTCGAGCACCAGCCCGACGACGACGAGGTACACGCCGATGTCGAAGAAGGTGCTGGTCACGAACTCGATGTGCCCGAGCAGGGGCACCTCGGCCTCGAACCAGGTCGAGGTGAGGGCGTCGACGCCGAAGAAGAGCGGGACGAGGGCGGTGGCCGTGACCGTCAGGAGGCCGGCACCGAGCAACTTGCCGGCGTCGAGGGGGGCGGCGGCGCCGAGCTCGTAGCGGCCACCGGCGAGGTAGCGGGCGACGAACGCGAAGCCCGCGACGAGACCGCCGGCGAAGCCCCCACCCGGGGTGTTGTGCCCGGCGAAGAGCAGGTAGATCGACACGACGATGATGGCGTGGAAGATCAGCCGGACCACGACCTCGAGCAGGATGGACCGGTTCTGCGGCGCGAGCTTGCGACCGGCCAGCAGCCAGGCCCGACGGTCGCCCTCGGTGCTGTCGCCGATCTGGACGGTGGTGCCGCCGTCGGGCACCACGGGTGCCGGTTCACGGACGGGCCGGACGCGGGCCAGGAAGCGCTGGGCGCGGGTGCGTCTCTCGGGCCGGGGCAGCACGTCGGCGCGCGAGGTGAGGAACACCAGGCTGGCGACGCCCGTGGCGGCGACGATCAGCACGGCGATCTCGCCCATGGTGTCCCACCCTCGGATGTCGACGAGGGTCACGTTGACGACGTTGCGTCCGTGTCCGCCGTCGACGGCGAGCTCGGGGAACGCCCCCGAGATGGTCGGGCCGGGCCGCGCGCCGAGGGCGACGACGGCGATGGCGGCCATCACCGAGCCGACCGAGACGCCGATGACCGCGCGGGCGACCCGGTGGGTCCGACCGTTGCGCTCCCCCAGGCGGGCGGGCAGGCGACGCAGCACCAGGACGAACGCGATGAGCGTGATGGTCTCGATGAGAGCCTGCGTGAGGGCCAGGTCGGGTGCGCCGTGCAGGGCGAACAGGGCCGCCATGCCGTAGCCGGTCACGCCGACGAGGACGACCGCCTGGAACCTCTTGTTCGAGAGCGCCGAGGCGATGGCCCCGATGATCATCAGGGTTCCGATGGCCAACTGTGCCGGGTAGTCCCAGAGCACGGCGGTCGTCGGCCAGCTGCCGTTGATCGCGAGCGTCACGACCGACGAGGCGATGAAGACGACGAGGATGGTCGCGAGGTAGAAGGGCAACGAACCGCGCTGCGTCGTCGCGGTCGTCAGCGAGGCCGTGCGGTCGACGGTCGCCATGATGCGGACGTACCCGTCGGAGGCGCGGGGCAGGAACGAGACGGCCTTCTGCACCCGAGCGACCCGGTCGCGTTGCCAGAACAGCAGGGCCCCCACCCCGAGCGAGACGGCGGTGAAGCCGAGTGCCGGCTCGACGCCGTGCCAGAGCGCCAGGTAGTACGGCTCGTGCTCGCCGACCCCGGCGGGCAGCGTGTCGGCGTACCGGGCGAAGACCGGGCCCACCTGGTACGAGACCAGGCCGAGCACGAGACCGGCGACGGCGAGCACCATCGGCGACAGCAGGAAGTCGACGTGCTCTCGCACGAACTCGACCGGACCGACCCCCTCTTTGCGGCCGAAGGCACCCCACAAGAAGCGCAGGCTGTAGGCCGTCGTCAGGATCGAGCCCACGACGACGCCCACGAGGGCGACGACGCCCCAGACCGACCCCGTGACGGCGTCGTCGTAGAGGGCCGTGAGCACCGCCTCTTTCGCGACGAAGCCGAAGGTCGGGGGAACGCCGGCCATCGAGGCGAGGGCGAGGACGGTCACCACGAGCAGGACGGGTGCCTGCCGGCCCAGCCCGCAGAGCTTCCGAAGGTCGCGCGTGCCCGTCCGGTGGTCGATGACGCCGACCACCAGGAAGAGCGTGGACTTGAACAGGGCGTGGGCGACGAGCAGGGCGAGGCCGGCGAGGGCGGCGTCACGCGTGCCGAAGCCGACGACGATCGTCAGGAACCCGAGCTGGCTGACCGTGCCGTAGGCCAGCACGAGCTTGAGGTCGTGCTGCCTCAGGGCGCGGTAGCCACCGAGGACCATGGTGACGACGCCGACGGTCACGATGATCTCTTGCCAGCCCGGCTGGTCGTGGTAGCCGGGGGCGAGGCGCGCGACGAGGTAGATGCCCGCCTTGACCATCGCCGCGGCGTGCAGGTAGGCACTCACCGGGGTGGGTGCGGCCATGGCGGCTGGCAGCCAGAAGTGGAACGGCACGAGCGCCGACTTCGACAGGGCGCCGACGAGCACGAGGACGACGGCCACGGTCACGACGGTGCCCGACGGCGGGTTCTCGACCAGCTGCGAGAGCGAGCTCGTGCCCCCCTGGACGGCGAGGATCACGAGCCCGACGAGCATCGCGAGGCCGCCGGCCGTCGTGACGATGAGGGCCTGCAGCGCGGCCCCGCGGCTGGCCTGCTTGGCGGTGTAGTGCCCGATCAGGAGGTACGAGAAGACGCTCGTGGCCTCCCAGAAGACGAAGAGCACGAAGACGTCGTCGCTCGTGACGAGCCCGTACATCGCACCGGCGAAGGCGACGAGCACGGCGGCGAAGCGGGCCCGCCCGGCTTCGTCGCGGGCGAAGTAGCGCGCGCAGTAGACGAGCACGAGGCCGCCGACGCCCGTGACGACCAGCGCCAGCACCCAGGCGAGCACGTCCATGCGCAGCGTGAGCGAGATGGCGAGCTGAGGGATCCACGGCACGGCCTCGACCGGCACCTCGCCCGAGAGCACCGCCGGGCCCTGCAGGGCCGTGACGACGAAGGCGGCGAAGGGCACGATCGACGCCCAGACGAAGAGCGAACGACCCAGGCGACCACCGACGCAGGCCACGACGACGGCCGCCACGGCGAACGCTGTCAGGACTACGATCACGGGGACCTCCGTCGGCTGGCGACCTCGCCGGACCGTCTCGGGCGAGCGGTGGCGGGTAGTCGCGGCGGGGTGTACAGACTACCTTGCGATGACCTGAGAATGCTCAGACCGGAGCATCACGACCGTGCAAAGCATGCGACCTCAGGCATGCCCCAGGTGCTCGCGCAGACCGGCCAGCTCGGCGAGCAGGTCGGCCACGGCGGCGGGGTCGGCGACGCGGTGCATCGCGCGGGTCTCGCCCGGCCCGACCTTCAGCGACAGGTCGCCCTCACCGAGCGCCCGGAAGCCGTCCTCGTCGGTGACGTCGTCGCCCGCGTAGAGCACGCCGGTGGCACCCACGACCTCGCGCAGGCGCTCGATGCCGTCGTCCTTGCCGGTGGCCCGCACCGCGAACTCGAGGACGTTCTTGCCCACCCGCTCGTGCATGCCGCCGAGGGCGCCGACGGCCTCGCGGGCGGCCTCGTGGACCGCCTCGGTCGTGGCCTCGTCGGCGAGCCGGGTGTGCAGCGCCAGACCGGCGGGCTTCTCTTCGACGAACACGCCCTCCCGCCCTTCGGCGACACCGTGGACGGCTTCGGACAGGCGCTCCCTCGCGGCTCGTTCGTCGTCGCTCAGCGAGGTCTCGTGACCGTCGACCCGCACCTCGATGCCGTGCGACCCGACGAGCAGCACCTCGTCGGGCGTCCGGCTGACCTCGACGAGCGACGCGAGGTCGCGACCCGACACCAGGGCGACGGTGGTCTGGTCGAGCGCCGACAGGCGTCGGATGGCGTCCATCGCCTCGGGCAGGGCCCTGGCCTGCAGGGGCGCGTCGACCTCGGGGGCCAGCGTGCCGTCGAAGTCGAGGGCGACCAGGAGGCGCGGGGTCGTCGCGAGGCGACCGAGCGCGTCGCTGAGGGCCAGGGCGTCGGCAGTGGTCACGAGGCGTCACCGCCCGTCGCGCCGTCGGCCGACACGGGGGTGATCTGCTGCCCCGGACGGACGTTCTCGAGCGCCTGCAAGAACGACGCCGACCACTTGGCCACGTCGTTCTCGAGCACCCGCCGCCGCAGCGCCCGCATGCGCGTGGTGCGGTCGCGCTTCGGCATCTCGACGGCCCGCATGATGGTGTTCTTGAGGCCGCCGATGTCGTGCGGGTTGATCAGCAGGGCGCTCTTGAGCTCGTCGGCCGCACCGGCGAACTCGCTGAGCACGAGCACCCCGTCGTTGTCGCGTCGCACGGCCACGTACTCTTTCGCGACGAGGTTCATGCCGTCGCGGAGGGCCGTGACGAGCATGATGTCGGCCGCGAGGTAGAGCGCCACCATCTCTTCGCGCGGGTACCCGTGGTGGTGGTAGCTGATGGCCGTGTGGCTCATCGTGCCGTAGTCGCCGTTGACCCGGCCGACCGTCAGCTCGATCTCGTCGCGCAGCAGCTTGTAGGTCTCGACCCGCTCGCGGCTCGGGCTCGCGACCTGCACGAGCGTGGCGTCCTCGACGCTCAGCCGGCCGTCGGCCAGCAGCTCGCCGAAGGCCTTCATCCGGTGCCGGATGCCCTTGGTGTAGTCGAGGCGGTCGACGCCCAGCATGATCGTCTTGGGGTTGCCGAGGCCCTCGCGGATCTCGCGCGCCCTGGCCTGGACGTCGGGTCGCGCGGCCAGTTCTTCGTAGCTCGCGGCGTCGATCGAGATCGGGAAGTGCTTGGCGAGCACGCGGCGCACCTTCGTGCCCCGACGCGAGACCGGCGCGGACTCGTCGTCGACGGGCACCTCGATGTAGGGCCGGGTCGTCGAGTAGCCGAGCAGGTGCCGGACGGCACGCGAGAAGTTCGAGGCGTCGTCGGCCCGCTGGAACCCGATCACGTCGGCGCCGAGCAGGCCCTCGACGATCTGCTGACGCCACGGCAACTGCGAGAAGATGCCGAGCGGCGGGAAGGGGATGTGGTTGAAGAACCCGATGGTGACGTCGGGTCGGGCCTCGCGCAGCATCTTCGGCACGAGCTGCAGCTGGTAGTCCTGCACCCAGATGGTGCCGCCCTCTTCGGTGATCTCGGCGGCCCGGTCGGCGAAGCGCTGGTTGACCTGCACGTAGGACTCCCACCAGACGCGGTGGTACGTGGGTGCGGCGATGACGTCGTGGTAGAGCGGCCAGAGCGTGTCGTTGCTGAAGCCCTCGTAGTACCTCTGCACCTCGTCGGCGCTGAGCGGGACGGGCACGATCTCGATGCCGTCGGACTCGAAGGGCTCGAACTCGAGGTCGGGCTGCCCGGCCCAGCCCACCCACGCGCCGTCGTTGGCCTTCATGACCGGCTCGAGGGCGGTGACGAGACCGCCGGGCGAGTGCTGCCACGAGGCGGAGCCGTCGTCGGCGATGACGCGGTCGACGGGCAGGCGGTTGGAGACGACGACGAAGCCGTACCGTTCGGGGGTGTCAGGCATGGGGGTCGGTCAGCTCCTGTCGGTCGCCCGCACGGACGCGGGACGGCCAGATTATCAGCGGCACCCGACGCGCCACCCGGGCGGTCGCGTACCCCGGCGCCGACGCGGTCAGGCCAGCCGCAGGGTCGCCTCGGCCGCCCGGACGAGCGCTGTGCCGTAGCTCGGCCCGTGACCGGCGGCGTGCACGGCCAGCGGGTGCAACTGGTGCAGCGGCACACGGCCCCGCCACCCCTCGCGCAGCGGCGAGCGCGCGTCGTACCCGGCCAGCACGTCGTCGAGGTGCGGGCAGCCGAACAGGGCCAGCATCGCCAGGTCGGTCTCGGGGTGCCCGCCGTGGGCGGCGGGATCGATCATCACCACTCCCCCGTCGTCGAAGAGCACGTTGCCGCTCCACAGGTCGCCGTGCAGCCGCGCCGGGGCCCCGTCGTCGTCGAACGCACCGTCGGAGACGAGGCGGCAGGCGCGCTCGACGGTCTCGAGGCCCGAGCGGTCGAGGGTTCCCGCCTGCACCGCGACGCGCGCGTACGGCAGGACCCGCTGCTCGGCGTAGAACACTCCCCAGGTCGCCTTCGGGCGGACGGTCATCGCCCGGCTGCCGATGAAGCACGGCCCCGTCCACCCCCGAGGAGGCGCGCCGAACGCGTCCGCACCGCTCGCGTGGGTCACCGCGAGCGCCGCGCCGAAGGCCCGGGCGGCCTCGGCCGTGGGGCGGACCTCGTGCACGGGGTCGAGGTCGATGCGCCCCGGGGACGCGGCCCGGACGCCCACGGTGCGCGCGCCTCCTCGGGGCGTGGCCTCGGCGAGCCAGGCGAGCCCGGCGGCCTCGGCCTCGAAGAAGCCCGCGGGGGCGTCGGCACGCTGCTTCGTGTACGAGGTCACGGGAATAGCATGCGCCTCATGACCGACACCCGTCCCCCACGCGCCGAGGGCTCCCCCGGCGCCGCCGACCGGGGCACCCCGTCCGGCACCACCACCATCACGCGGGCGTACCGCGGGGGCGAGCTGATCGCCCACGGGTTCCCGTTGCACGAGGTGAGCGACCACCTCGAGACCGACGGCTGCCACGTCTGGGTCGACTTCACCGACCCCACCGCCGACGACCTCGCCGCCCTCGAGGACGAGCTGGGCCTGCACGAACTCGCGGTCGAGGACGCCCTGCAGGACGGGCAGCGCCCGAAGATCGACCGCTACGACGGGCACCTCTTCGCGGCCCTGTACGACGTGCAGTTCGACCGGGCCAGCGGCGTCCTGACCCCGAGCGAGGTCAAGGCGTTCATCTCGCGGCGGGCGCTGGTGACGATCCACCACCCCGACTTCGACGTCTCGCGGCTCGAGACGACCTACGACCAGAACAAGGACCTCGCGTCGCACGGCGTCACGTACCTGCTCTGGGGGTTGCTCGACTGCGTGGTCGACCGGCACTTCGAGGCCACGGATGCCCTGGACGACGAGATCGAGGGCATCGCCGAGGACCTCTTCGACCCGAAGCCCCGCACGATCGACGTCCAGAAGCGCTCGTTCGCGCTGCGCAAGAGCCTCGTCCAGCTGCGCCGGGTGGCGTCGCCGATGCGCGAGGTGCTGAACACGCTGCTGCGTCGCGACCTGAAGGAGGTCGACGCCGACATGCAGCCGTACTTCCAGGACGTCTACGACCACGTGCTGCGCGTGGCCGAGCAGAACGACTCGTTGCGCGACCTGGTGTCGACGATCCTCGACACCAACCTCAACCTGCAGTCCAATCGCATGAACCTCATCATGAAGAAGGTGACGAGCTGGGCGGCGATCATCGCGGTGCCGACGGCGATCACGGGCTTCTACGGGCAGAACGTGCCCTACCCGGGGTTCCAGTCCCCCGCGGGCTTCGTCACGTCGTGCGTGCTGATCGTCGCGATCGGCGGCGTGCTCTGGTGGCAGTTCAGACGCCGCGACTGGCTGTAGCCGGGCGTTCGCGCACCGTTCACCTCCGGAGCGCCGTCCGAGCGGCCCGACGGTCGTAGCCTGGCCGCGTGACCACGGTCGGAATGAGCACGTCCTGCGTCTTCCCGCTGTCGACCGACGAGGCCTTCCGGCTGGCGCGGCTCACCGGGTACGACGGGGTCGAGGTGATGGTGACCGCCGACCGATCGACCCGTGACGCCGGACTGCTCCGGGCCGCGACGACCCGCTGGGGGCTGCCGGTGCTGTCGGTGCACGCGCCCGTGCTGCCCGTCGCGCACTTCGCGTTCGGCCGCGACCAGGTCGACAAGCTGCGCCGGTCGGCCGAGCTGGCCCTCGAGCTGGGTGCCGCGACCGTCGTCGTGCACCCGCCGTTCGCCTGGCAGCGGTCGTACGCGGCCCGCTTCGTCGAGGTGGTCCGCGAGATCACCGAGTCCACGGGCGTCACCCTCGCGGTCGAGAACATGTTCCCGCTGCGGCTCGGCCCTGTCGGCCTCGACCCTTACCGGCCCGGTCACGATCCCTCGACGGTCGACGTCGACGCGGCCACCCTCGACTTCTCGCACGCCGCCGTCGCCGGGCGCGACGCGCTCGACCTCGCCCTGGCGCTCGGGCCGCGGTTGCGCCACGTCCACCTGACCGACGGCGTCATCTCGCCGCGCCCGGGCGGCCTGCACGACCAGCACCTCGTGCCCGGCCGGGGCACCCAGCCGGTGGCGGAGGTGCTGACCCACCTGGCCCGGTCGGGGTGGTCGGGCACCGTCGCGGCCGAGGTGCACACCCGGGGCGACGAGGAGGCGCGGGTCACCTCGCTGAGGCAGACCCTCGCGTTCGCGCGTCGTCACCTCGCGACCGCGCCGACGGCGGGCACGAGCGCCCGACCACCTCAGACGAACAGCGCCGTCGCGACCACCGCGAGCGGCACGGCGACGGCCGCGACACCGAGTCCGGCGAGCATGAACCGGCCCCACGACACCTCGACGCCCATCGACGACAGCCGCGAGTGCCAGAGCAACGTCGCGAGCGACGCCCACGGCGTGACGAGGCAGCCGATGTTGACCCCGACGAGCACGGCGACGAGTCGCAGGGGCGACCCGGCGACGGGCTCGAGGGCGAGGTAGGCCGGCAGGTTGTTGGCCACGTTGGCGGCGACGGCGCTGCCGCCCGCCAGGCGGAGCAGGTCGGGCAACTGGTCGCCCGTGCCGACGACGGCGCCGAGCAGGTCGGCGAGTCCCAGCGAGTGGGCGGCCTCGACGACCAGGAAGAGTCCCCCGGCGAAGAGCAACGTGCCCCACGGCACGAGCCCGAGGCGCAGGACTCCCCGTCGACGCACCGCCGTCGCCACGACGAGCACGAGCGCGGCGACCGCCGCGGGGATCCACACCTCGAGGCCCGAGACCAGGGCCGGCACGAGCAGTCCGGTCGCGACCGCCGCGACGCCGAACAGCACGCGGTCGGCGACCGGCTCGGCCGACGGCGCCTCGAAGCGACCGACGAGCTGACGCCGGTAGCGCAGTGCGATGGCGACCACCGGCACCACGACGCCGACGACGGCCGCCGGCGCGACCAGCGCGGCGAACTGCACGGGAGCCGGCGACCCGAGCTCGTGCAGGGCCAGCAGGTTGGTCAGGTTCGACACCGGCAGCAGCATCGAGGCGCAGTTCGCCAGCCACACCGTCGTCAGGGCGAAGGGCATCGGCGGCAGGCCCGCGTGGCGCGCGACGATGACGACCACGGGGGTCAGCAGCACGGCGGTCGTGTCGAGCGACAGGAACACCGTGCACAGCACGGCGAGCGCGACGACGAAGAGCCACAGCACGAGCACGCGGCCGTGGGCGAGCCGGGCCGACGCGGACGCCAGCCAGGCGAACAGCCCGGCCTCGGCCGCCAGCTCGGCGACGATCGTCAGGCCGACCACGAAGCCGAGCACGGGGGCGACCCGTTCGACCAGGGCCACGAGTTCGTCACCGGTCAGGACGCCGGTGACCACGGCGACGAGGCCGAGCACGACGAACACCCCTCCGAGCACGGCAGTGCGCACGGCATTCTCCTTCGACCGCGGGACGCACCGGCACGGGACGCCGGGCAGCTCAACCTACCCCCACCCGGACTCGCCGGGCGCCACGCGGTACCGTGGGCGAAACGACCCCTGGGAGCCCCACCGTGCGCAAATTCCTCTTCAACGGCGCGATCATCAGCGCGATCTTCTCCGGCATCAGCCTGCTCAAGAGCCTGAGCGCCGGCCCGCGCGACTGGCGCCTCGCCCTCATGGCGATCAGCTGGGCGGCGTCCACCGCGATCGCCGTGGGCAACGTGATCGAGGCCGCGAACGACGACGACTGACGTCGGGCCGAGACACGAAGGAGGCGCATCCCGCTCTGGCGGGGCGCGCCTCCTTCGTCGTGTGGCCGGGTCGCGACCGGCGCGTCAGCGACGCCCGCGGACGCCGGGCGTCGGACCCGACGGGTCGCCGTCGGGTCGGCCGGTCGGACTCCCGCCCGGACGACCGGCGACGTGCGGGTCGCGCTCGGCCTCGGCCCCGAGGCTGGCCTCGTACTCGGCGATGTCGTGGATCGGGATGGCCGCCGTGAACGCCGCCGTGCGCTCGGAGTCGGCGTTGTCACCGCTGAACAGGCCCGACGCGTCCGAGGTGGACCGTGCGGGACGGCCCTTCGACGCGGGCTCGGCCTCGACCATCTGCACGCGCGTCCGCGGGATCGACTGCGGGCTCTTCGCGTGCAGCCAGGCGATGAGGTCCTCGCGCACGAGGCACCGCAGGTCGAAGAGGGTGGCCGCGTCCTTGGCGGTCACGAGCACCCGCACCCGCACGTAGCCGGCCTGGGCGTCGGTGACCTGCAGCACCTTGGTCCGGCCGTCCCAGAGGTGGGTGCCGGCGAGGATCACGTCGAGCTCCTTGCGCATGGCGCCGGGGTCGACGCGCCAGTCGAGGTCGAACTCGACGGCTCCAAGCAGCTCGCTGTTGCGCCGCGTCCAGTTCTCGAACGGCGTGGTCGTGAAGTAGGTCGAGGGCAGCACGAGACGCCGGTCGTCCCAGACGTGCACGACGACGTACGACAGGGTGATCTCCTCGATCAGGCCCCACTGGCCCTCGACCACGACCACGTCGTCGATGCGGATGGCGTCGCTGAAGGCGAGCTGGATGCCGGCGAACACGTTCGCGAGGGTGGACTGCGCCGCGAGCCCGGCGACCACCGAGACGAGGCCGGCGCTGGCGAGGACGCTCGCCCCCACGGCCTCGACGCCCGGGAAGCCCAGCAGCACGGTGCCCGCGGCGAGGATGACGATGAGCGCCACGGTCAGCCGCCGCAGGATGAGCACCTGCGTGCGCACCCGGCGGGCCACCCGGTTGTCGGGGGTGTCGACCCGGTAGCGCGAGAGCCCGAGGTCTTCGAAGAAGATGGCGAGTGCCCCGACGAACCAGGCGACCACGACGATGATCGCGCAGCGGAACAGCTGCGACACCCAGCCCTCGCCCGGGTAGTCGGCCGGCAGCAGCGAGTCGAACGACGTGGTGAGGGCGACGACCAGCAACACGACGAGCAGGGTGACGCGGAACGGCCGACGCATGCGCGTGACGAAGGCCTGCGCCCATTCCTTGCGCTTGGCGACGACGCCCACGACGGCGCCCACGACCGCCGAGACCACGAAGGTGAGGACGACGGCGGCGACGAGCGAGATGGCGAGCTGGATCCAAGGCATCCGTCGAGCCTGACGCATGATGCACGGCGGTGTCGCGGCCAAGAGGCCCGGGCGACGGAACGGTGAGGCGATGCACAGCTACCGTCACCCGCGCGTCACGCCCGGGACGGGCGACGCGTCAGATCGAGCGCTTGCGCTGGCGCAGCGCCTCGAGGGCGAGCCCCTCGGAGGGGTAGCGCCCGACGACCTCGCCCCAGCGGGGGTCGGCTCCGCGGAGGGCGACGAACGTGCCCTGCTCGGCCCGGACGTGGCCGAGCACGCGGTCGGGGGTCGACACCTGGACGAGGTCGGACGAGACGGTGCGCGTGATGACGCGGGCCATTCTCCTCAGGACGTCGGTCGGTGCGGTGGTGCTCACGGGTGGTGCCTCTCGGGGTGCGGGTCCTGGTGCGGTGGTGCGTCGTTCGGGTGACGCCCGTCGACGACGCTACCCGCGCCTCCCGGGGCGTGACCTCGGGGTTGGCTGTGCGTCAGGTGTCGCCTGGCTGTGGTTTCGCCCGGCCGCGTCACCCGGCCCCGGCCGCTCGACGACGCCCCGGTCGACGACGCGACGACGCCCCGGGCGAGCGGGGCTCGGCCGGGGCGTCGTCGTGCGCGGGTCGGGTCAGCTGGTGAGGCCGTCGACGTAGTCCTGGTTCTCGGAGATCCACTTCTCGACGACCGGGGCGTAGTCGTCGCCGTCGACCTCCTCGCCGTTGAACATGGCGTTCTCGAGCGACGACAGGGTCTCGGTGTCCATCGTGAAGCCCTGCAGCCACTCGGTCAGCTGCGGGAAGTCCGCGGTGAAGCTCTTGCCGCCGAACGAGTGGATGCCCTCGGCGTCGCCCAGGGTGCCCTCGGGGTCGGCGAGGTCCTTGATCGGGAACGCGTCGTAGGCCCAGTGCGGGCTCCACAGCGTCACGGCGATGTCCTCGCCGGCGTCGGTCGCGCTCTTCAGCTCGGTGAGCATGGCGGCGGTCGACGAGGTCTGCAGCTGCATGTCGCTCAGGCCGTAGGTCGGGATGGTCTCGTCCTGCACGGCCGCGGTGAGGCCCGCGCCCGGCTCGATGCCGACGATCGTGCCGCCGAACAGGTCGGCGTTCGCCGCGAGTTCGTCGAGCGAGTCGATCGGGGCGTCCTCGTTGACGGCGACCGCGAGCTTGGCACCGTCGTTCCAGGCGCCGAGGTCGGTCAGGTCGTCACCGTACCGCTCGATGTACGACGCGTGCGTGGTCGGCAGCCAGGTGTCGAGCACGACGTCGTAGTCGTCGGTGGTGAGGCCGCTGTAGACGGGGGCGACGTCGGCCGGCTTCAGGTCGACCGTGTAGCCCTCGTCCTCGAGGACGGTCTTCCACAGCCACGAGGCCGCGATGCCCTCGTCCCAGCCGTTGAACACGGCGAGGTCGACGACGGCCTGGTCGCCGTTGTCGAGCGTCTCGCCCTCGGCCGACGAGCTGCTGCCGGGAGGCGAGCAGGCGGCGAGTCCGAGCACGGTGGTGGTGCCGAGGGCGATCGATGCGGCGATGGTGCGCTTGTTCATGTGGTCCTTTCGGGTGGTGCAGGAGGCGCGGGTCGGGTGTGCCGGGGCGGCACCCGTCCCGCAGGTGGTCGGGGTCTGGCCGGTCGGGGTCTGGTCGGTCGGTCTGGCCGGTCGGGGTCTAGGCCGAGGCCGTCGCGGGTTCGCGGCGGTCGGCGGGAGGCAGCGGCTGTTCGGCCTCGGCCCGGTCGGGGGCCGGGGCCGGCGGGACGGACCGGCGGTTCTGCGCGCGGGCCACCCGCCGACTGTGACGGTCGGAGCCGAGGGCAGCCGTCATGCGGTCGAGCACGATGGCGAGGATGACGACCGAGACGCCGGCCTCGGCACCCAGCCCCACGTCGATGCGGTTGAGGCTCGCGACGATGTCGCCGCCCAGCCCGCCCGCGCCGACCATGCCGGCGATGACGACCATCGAGAGCGAGAGCATGATGACCTGGTTGACGCCGGCCATGATGCTGGGCTTCGCGAGCGGCAGCTGGATCTGTCGCAGGATGCGCCACGGCGACGAGCCGAATGCCTGGCCGGCCTCGACGACCTCGTGGTCGACGCCCCGGATGCCCAGCTCGGTCAGGCGGACGCCGGGCGCCATGGCGAACACGATGGTCGCGACGATGCCGGGGACGACTCCGACGCGGAACAACAGCAGGGCGGGGATCAGGTAGACGAAGGCGGGGGTCGTCTGCATGAAGTCGAGCACGGGCCGGATGACGGCCGACGCGACGTCCGACTTCGCCGCGAGCACCCCGAGCGGGATGCTCAGCGCGATCGCGAGCGTGCTGGCCACGAGCACGAGGGCGAGGCTCGACATCGCGTTCTCCCACTGGTTCACCGTGCCGATGAACAGCAGGCCGACGGCCGTGCCGACCGCGAACTTCCAGCCCTTGGCGACGAAGGCGAGGGCCGCGATGACGATCACGACCGCCCAGAACGGAGGCGCGCTCAAGAAGTATGCGACCCACTCGTAGAAGAAGGAGAACACCAGGCGGACGACGTCGAAGAAGCCGCCGAGGTTCGTCGTGACCAGGTCGACGACGTCCGAGACCCAGGAGCCGAAGGGGATGCGCAGGTACTCGTTCATCGGGTGGCTCCTTCGAGGGTGGCGTCGAGCTCGACGTCCGAGATGCGGGTGACGGGTTCGAGCACGGGGACGGGCGAGGTGGTCGTGTCGACGTTGCCGAGGGCCGCGAGCAGCGTGACGCGCGGGATGACGCCCAGCAGACGGTCGGCGTCGTCGACCACGGCGATCGGCAGCGGGCTCTCGACGGCGAGCTCGAACAGGTCGACGAGGGCCGCGTCGGGCCCGACCTTCGAGAACTCGGCGTTGACGATGGCGGCGAGGTCGGTGTCGTTCGCCTTGACCTGCCGCATGACGTGGCGGTCGCGCACCCAGCCGAGCAGCTTGCGGTCGCGGCCGGTGACGAAGAGGGCCGCGGTCTGCAGGTCTCGGAGCGACCGCAGGGCGCCGCGCGGGCCGACCGTCAGGGGGACGACGGCGCGGGCGGGCTCCATGACGCTCGCCGCGGTGAGGACGCGGGCCCGGTCGACGTCCTGCACGAACTGGGCGACGTAGTCGTTGGCCGGGTCGGTGAGGATGTCCTCGGGCGTGCCGATCTGCACGATGCGCCCGTCGCGCATGACGGCGATGCGGTCACCGAGGAACATCGCCTCGTTGAGGTCGTGGGTGATGAAGACGATGGTCTTGCCGAGCTTGGCCTGCAGCTCGACGAGCTGCTCCTGCATCTCTCGGCGGATCAGCGGGTCGAGGGCCGAGAAGGCCTCGTCCATCAGCAGGATGTCGGTCTCGGCGGCGAGGGCACGGGCGAGGCCGACGCGCTGCTGCATGCCACCGGAGAGCTGGCTCGGCAGCTTGTCCTCCCACCCGGCGAGCCCGACGATCTCGGTGACCTCGCGGGCCTTGGCGAGGCGCGCCGCCTTGGCGACGCCCTGCACCTCGAGGCCGTAGGCCACGTTGTCGAGGACGCTCCGGTGCGGCAGCAGGGCGAAGTGCTGGAACACCATCGAGACGTCCCGGCGACGCACCTCGCGGAGCCTCTTCGCCGGGACGTCCGAGATCCGGGCGCCGGCGACCTCCACCGAACCCGAGGTGGGTTCGAGCAGTCCGTTGAGCATGCGGATGAGCGTCGACTTGCCCGAGCCGCTCAGCCCCATGACGACGAATATCTCTCCGGGCTGCACGTCGAACGAGGCGTCGATGACGGCGGCGGTGCCGAGGCCCGCGGCCTCGGTGCGCGAGGCACCGGCCTCGAGTCGGGCGACGGCGTCCTTGGGTCGGCGGCCGAACACCTTGTACAGGTTCCGGGCACGCACGGCAGGCGTTGTGGTCACAGGTGTCTCCAGGCGCGCCGAGGGGGCACCGGCCGCTCGGGCCGGCTCGCCGTCGGCGGCGATCGGGTCGGGCGGACGGGTCGACGACGCGTGCGGATCGTGTCGGCTCAAGCCCACCGTGGTGTCACGGGGCGAACCTGACCTCCGCCGGGTCGGTCATGGGACCGGACCCTCGCGCCACCAGACCGTACGACGACCTGTGTCCGAGTGGGTCGGACCACCGGTCTGCGCGTCCTGATGATGACGGGCCCGATGCTCTCGGGCCTCCACGACCGTAGCCGACATCTGTCGTCCATCCGCGTGGCGACCCGTCGTCGAGGGGACCCGGGACGTACCCCGTCACGGCGTGTCGCCCGTGCCCATGGGCATCGTGATCGTCACGCTTTCGTTACGCGCGTGTGAATCGCCCCCGCGCCTCCTGGGGGTTCGCCCGGCGGCCGGTCGTGACGCGGCCGGACCCGATACGGGCTACGGTCGACCGATGACGAGTCCCACGAACGGGGGCGGCGACGCCTCGACCGAGACGCACCTGCCCCAAGACTTCTCGCACGAACAAGAGGGCTTCCAGCACGGGTTGAAGCCACGCCAGCTGCAGATGATCGCCATCGGTGGCGCCATCGGCACGGGGCTCTTCCTCGGGGCCGGCGGACGCCTGGCGTCGGCGGGCCCGGCGCTCGCGATCGTCTTCGCGATCTGCGGCGTGTTCGCCTTCTTCATCTTGCGCGCGCTCGGCGAGCTCGTGCTGCACCGTCCGTCGTCCGGTTCGTTCGTCTCGTACGCCCGCGAGTTCTTCGGCGAGAAGTTCGCCTACGCGGCCGGCTGGATGTACTTCTTGAACTGGGCCATGACCGCGATCGTCGACGTCACCGCGGTCGCCCTCTACCTGCACTACTGGTCGGCCTTCACGGCGGCGCCCGACTGGCTGCTGGCCCTGGTCGCGCTGGCCGTCGTGCTCTCGGTCAACCTGCTGGCCGTCAAGGTCTTCGGCGAGATGGAGTTCTGGTTCGCCATCATCAAGGTCGCCGCCCTCGTGGTGTTCCTCGTGGTCGGCGTCGTGTGGCTCGCGGCGGCGTTCCCGGTCACCCAGGACGGTGCCGCCGTCGACACCGGATGGGGGCTCGTCGCCGCCTCGGGCATCCTGCCGAACGGCCTGCTGCCCGCGGTGATCGTCGTGCAGGGCGTCGTCTTCGCCTACGCCGCGATCGAACTCGTGGGCACGGCGTCGGGTGAGACCCAGAACCCCGAGAAGGTCGTCCCCCGCGCGATCAACACGGTGATCATCCGCATCGCCGTGTTCTACGTCGGCTCGCTCGTGCTGCTGTCGCTGCTGCTGCCCTACACGGCCTACAAGGCGGGCGAGAGCCCGTTCGTCACGTTCTTCGGCAGCATCGGCAGCCCGGAGGTCGGCGAGATCGCCGGCTCGATCATGAACTTCGTCGTGGTCACGGCGGCGCTCTCGAGCCTGAACGCCGGCCTGTACTCGACCGGTCGCGTGCTGCACTCGATGGGCATGAACGGCTCGGCACCGAAGTTCACGACGAAGATGTCGAAGGGCGGCGTGCCGTTCGGCGGCATCCTGCTGACCGCGAGCATCACCCTGCTGGGCGTGGTGCTGAACGCGATCGTCGGGGCGAACACGGCCTTCGAGATCGTCCTGAACATCGCCTCGCTCGGCATCCTGACCGCGTGGGGCACGATCATCCTGTGCCAGATGCGGCTGCGCCAGTGGGCGAAGCAGGGCAAGGCGAAGGAGCCCTCGTTCAAGCTGCCCGGTGCGCCGGTCACGAGCTACCTGACGCTGGCCTTCCTGGCGGCGGTCATCGTCCTGATGGCGATCGACTGGCCGATCGGGTCGTTCACCGTCATGTCGCTCGTCGTGATCATCCCGCTGCTGATGCTCGGCTGGCACCTGCAGCGCGACCGCATCCTCGCCGCCGCGCGCCTGCGCGAGGGCATGACCGGCCCCTACCCCGTGACCGGTCGCGACGCGGCCTCGCAGGTCCCCCGCGACGGGCAGTAGGCGCGACCACCCCGAGGAGGCGCGGGTCGCGCGGCCGCGCACCGCGCCTCCTCGGCCGTCGGCGCCGGGCACCGCGCCCACCGTCCCCGAAGAGGGGCGTGTGGCACCCACCCCGGTCGCGTCACACTGGGGAGCACCTGCCGGAGGGCGACAGCCCCACCCGGCCCGTGCCGTCGCGCGACCGAAGGGACCGTCTCGTGCCTCCGCTCCACCCCGACCTGCTCGGCCACGCCGTCTCGCGGCGCGGGCTGCTCGCCGCGGCCGGCGTCGGCCTCGCCACCGTGGCCCTGGTCTCGGCGTCGCCGGCGGCCGCCGCCACCACCGTGACGGTGCCCCGCATCGACACCCTGGCCCTGTTCCGGCAGACCTACCCCGGCGGCCTCCGCACCCTCCACGTGTCGGGCACGGGTGACGACGCGCGCTCGGGCCTGGCGCCCGACCAGGCCAAGCGCAGCATCCAGGCCGCCGTCGACGTCAGCCGACCGGGCGACCGCATCGTCGTGGCGACGGGCACCTACGGCCACACCGAGTTCTTCGACCGTCACGGCACGCCCACCGCCTGGATCACGATCGAGGCGGCCCCGGGCGCCAAGGCCGTCATCGACGTGTCGGCCTCGCGTGCCTCGTGGGACCGCACCCGCTGGACGAACGGGCTCGACGTCCAGCTCTCCAGCCACGTCGGCGTCCACGGTCTCGAGATCCGCGGCGACCAGGCGTCGCCCGACCCCGACCCCTCGGGCGTCGCGGTCTTCCGCCGGTCGCACGCCGTCGCGATCTGGGCCTGCGACGTCCACGACTTCCCCGGCGGCGGCGTCAACTGCTTCGCCACGGGGGCGGCGACGGTCGGCGGGACGGCCCTGCCGGCCGGCGGGTGGGACGCGGTGGACGTCTTCTTCAACCGGGTGCACGCGACCTCGCGGCGGTCGACGTACAACACCTCGGGCATCAGCTTCTTCGGCGGGCAGTCGCTCGGGTCGTCCGTCGGTGACGGGCGCTACGGCTACCGGGCCGTCGGCAACCACGTCTTCGACGTCGTCTGCACGGTGCCCTACGCGCCGGGCGGATTCGACTTCGTCACGGACGGCAACGGCATCAGCGTCGACTCCCTCGCCGTGCCCAACTCGCTGTCGGCCGGGTTGCCGCCCTACCCGAAGCGAGGCCTGGTCGAGGGCAACGTCGTGGTGGCCTGCGGCGGACGCGGCGTCTACGTCTACAACTCGCGCGACGTCGACGTCGTGAACAACACGGTCGTCGGCAACCTGCGCACCGCCAGCCCGGCCATCACGGGGTCCACCGACATCGCCGTGGTCCTCGACCGGCCCGTGGTCGACAACGGCGTCGTCATCGCGAACAACGTGATCGCGCCGCTGTCGACCCCGCGGGCCTTCGACCGGGTGGCCCAGACCGTCGTGGGCAACACGACCCTCGGGGGGACGGACCCGGTGCCGGCCGGCAACTCCAGCCAGCGTCGCTCCGGCCTGTCGGCCTTCCGGGTCCGACCGTCCGTCGCCTCGCTGGCCGCCGGGCTCGACCCCGCCTCGCTCGCCCCCCGGGTCGACAGGCTGGTCGCCCGTCGCAGCGGCTCGTCCGGGCTGCCCGCCCTCGGCCGCGGCACCCGCGCCGTGGGCGGCACCATCCCGGTCGGTGCCGTCCGCAACGGCTAGGGCCGACCTCAGCCCGCGACGACCTCGTCCGCCTCTCGACCGGACGCGTGGGCGCCCCGACGGATCGAGACGGGGGCGACGAGCTGGTCGTCGAGGTCGTCCCCGGCGGAGCCCAGACGGACGAGCACGTTGTTGGCGTCCCGCTTCTCGGTCCGCTCCCACACGAGGCCGCCGTCTCGCAGGAACATGCTGTAGCCCTTGACGAGCGGCAGCAGCCACCACAGCCAGTAGCCGAGCACGAAGACGAGGTTCACGCGCGCGACGTAGGCCAGCCGGTCCCGTCGGCGGGGCAGCACCGGTCTCGACGCGACCCCCGCGCGGACCATGCCGTTCACCATGAGGGCGAGGGCCAGCGAGGCGGTCACGAGGCACAGGACGACCGCACCGACCGGCAGCACGACGCCGAAGGCCAGCACCGCCACGATCGCCCAGAGCCCGACGGCGAAGCCCACGGGGTTGAACGCCAACGACAGGCACGGGACGAAGTTGAGCCGCGCCCGGAACCGCTGCGCCGGCGTCATGCCCATCCGCACCAGCGGCGTGTGCAACGACTGGAAGAACCCGGCGACCCAGCGCTTGCGTTGGGTGACCCCCTGGCTCCAGGTCGCCGGGACCTCCTCGATCAGGGGTGACTCGACGACGCCGAGGCGGGCGCCGTTCGTCCAGAGGCGCATGCCGACCTCGGGGTCCTCGATGGTCAGCCACGGGTGGAACCCGCCCGCCGCCACGACGTCGCCGAACCGGAAGAACAACCCCTTGCCCAGCACGTAGAACGGGTGCTTGCCGTGGGCGGTCATGTGCTTGTAGAGGGTGGAGTCCCAGGCGATGTGGTCCATCGCGTAGAAGGACGCCGGCCAGCTGCTCATCAGGTTCCCGGTGATGTTCGTGTTCTGCACGACGTCGAAGGTCTCCATGCCGACGGCGGCCGTCCGCCAGTAGTCGGTCGGCACGACGCTGTCGGCGTCGATGTACGACAGCAGCGCGTCCTCGTTGCCGGGGGCCACCTGGTAGGTCGCCCAGACGAGCTGGCGCGTCTTCTTCGGCGGCAGGTCGCGGTCGCCCCGGCGCTTGTCCTGGTGCCACCAGTAGGCCTTCGGGTTCTCGTTCCAGGCGTTCCACACCGCGTCCCAGCTGGGGTCCGTGGTCGGCGGCACCGCCATCACCTCGAGGAAGGGGAACTCGAGCCTGAGCCGCTCGAGCGAGGCGATCGTCTCGTGGTCGTCCGAGTTCGGGATCGACACGACGCGCAGCAGCTCGGCGGGGTAGTCCGCGCGCTGCATGCCCGTGAAGGTCGTGCGCATCGTCTGTTCGAGCTCGTGCAGCACGGGGTAGAACAGCACGATCTTCGGCAGCGGCCGGGTGGGCGCCTGCTCGCGGTCCACGAGGTCGACGGGCAGCAGGTGGAACCAGTAGGTCACCAGGATGCCGACCAGGTACACGACCTGGACGACGACCAGCGACCAGGTGAGGAGGTCCCCGGTCATACGGTCAGCCCTCGCTTGCGCAGTTCGTCGTTGGCCGCCGAGACCCGGTCGACGGCGGTCTGCTCGCTCACCCAGGCCACGAGCTCCTGGACGCCCTTCTCCCGGAACCGGTACTCGGGCTCGAAGCCGAGGACCGCCTTCGCGAGGGTCGGGTCGGCCCAGCAGTGACGGATGTCGCCGGCCCGGTACTCCCCCGTGACGATCGGCTCGATGTCCTCACGACCGAGGGCCTTCGCGAGGACGCGGGCCACCTCGACGATGCTGATGGGGTCGCCGACGCCGATGTTGACGGCCTGGCCGGAGGCACCGGGCGCGGTGAGCGCGAGCACGGTGGCCCGGGCGACGTCCTTGACGTGGATGAAGTCCCGCATCTGCTCGCCGTCCTCCATCACGATCGGCCGCTCGCCGTTCAGCAGTCGACCGCTGAAGATGGCGGCGACGCCCGTGTACGGGTTGGACAGCGCCTGGCGGGGGCCGTAGGCGTTGAAGTACCGGACCGCGGTGACGTCGATGCCGTAGGCGGCGCCGACCGAGAGCACGAGCAGCTCCTGGTCCATCTTCGAGATCGCGTAGACGCTCGTCGGGAACAGCGGCTTCGTCTCGGCCGTGGGCAGGGGCGCCGACGGCAGTCCGCAGACCGGGCAGCCGGGTTCCCAGTCGCGTGCGATCAGCTGGGCCTCGGTGCGGAGGCGCGGCGCGACCGTCCCGTGCTCGACGCAGGTGTACGACCCCTCGCCGTAGATCGACATGGACGACGCGACGACGATCTTCTTCACCTGGTGCTCGGTGTTCACCAGGATGTCGAGGAGCAGGGCCGTGCCGCCCGTGTTCGCGTCGACGTACCGCGAGATCTCGTACATCGACTGCCCGACGCCGACCTCGGCCGCCAGGTGGACCACCTGGTCGACGCCGTCGAGGGCGGCGGTGAGCGCGGCCCGGTCGGTCATCTCGCCGAGCACGAACTCGGCCTCCTGGGGGACGTGGAGGGGTCCGGCCCCACCGTGCACCTGTTCGACGAGCTTGTCGAACACGCGGACGTCGTGGCCCTGCTCGAGCAGGATGTCGACGACGTGCGAACCGATGAACCCGGCTCCGCCGGTGACGAGGATCTTCATGCGACTGCTTCTTCCTGACGGACGGGCGATGCCGTCTCGACGAACGGGGTGACGTTCCAGACCGGGGCCGACACGGGCCGCCCGAGGGCGTGCACCGTCCAACCGGCCGCGGTCCAGAGGGTGGTGTCCAGGGCGTTGCGACCGTCGACGACGACGGCGTCCTCGACGAGCGAGGCGAGGAGGCGCGGGTCGGCTTCGCGGTACTGCCGCCACTCGGTCAGCAGCACGAGCAGTTCCGCCCCGGCGACGGCGTCGCCGAGGTCGTCCGCGTAGCCCAGCTGCGGCGCGACGCGACGCGCGTTGTCGACGGCGGCGGGGTCGTGCACCGTGACGACGGCACCGAGGTCGTGGAGGCCTCGGGCGACGTGGAGGGCCGGCGAGTCGCGCACGTCGTCGCTGTCGGGCTTGAAGGCCGCCCCCAGCACGGTGACCCGCCTGCCGACGAGGTCGCCGTCGAACCGGGCCGCCGCCAGGTCGAGGACCCGCTGGCGTCGACGGTCGTTCGTGGCGTCCACCTCGGCCAGGAACTCGAGCGCCTGCCCGACGCCCAGCTCGTGCCCGCGGGCCCGGAACGCCCGGATGTCCTTGCCCAGGCACCCGCCGCCGAAGCCGACGCCCGCGTTCAAGAACTTGCGGCCGATGCGGGCGTCCTCGCCGATGGCGTCGGCGAGGACCGTCACGTCGGCGCCGACGGCCTCGCAGACCTCGGCCATCGAGTTGATGAACGAGATCTTCGTCGCGAGGAACGAGTTGGCCGCGACCTTGACCAGTTCGGCCGTCTCGAGGTCGGTGACGTGGGTCGGCGTCCCCCGGTCGAGCACGGTGGCGTACACCTCGCGCAGCACCGCTTCGGACGAGGCGTCGTCGACCCCGAAGACCAGACGGTCGGGGGCGAGGGTGTCCTCGACGGCGAACCCCTCGCGCAAGAACTCGGGGTTCCAGGCGAGGGCCGGCGCGACGCCCGGCCGAGCCGCCGAGGCGGCCAGGGCGGCGAGTCGCCGTGCCGTGCCCACCGGGACGGTCGACTTGCCGACGATCAACGCCGGTCGGACGAGGTGCGCGGCGAGTCCGGCCACGACCGCGTCCACGAACCGGAGGTCGGCGCGGTCGGAACCGGGCTCCTGGGGGGTGCCGACGCAGACGAAGTGGACGTCGGCGAAGGCGGCCGCGTCCTCGAGGCTCGTGCTGAAGCTCAGGCGCCCCGAGGCGACGCCCCGGGCCAGCAGCTCCCCGAGGCCGGGTTCGTGGAACGGTGCCCGCCCGGCGGCGAGTTCGGCGATCTTGTGCGCGTCGGAGTCGACGCCGAGCACTTCGTGGCCGAGTTCGGCCATGCCGGCGGCGTGCACGGCACCGAGGTACCCGGTGCCGATGACGGAGATCTTCACGTGTCGTCCCCCGTCTCAGGCGGCCGGTCGAGCGGCGAGGCGCTCGTCGAGTCGGGTGGACGGGCCGGAGTCGCCTCGGGCCACGATGACGTGGTCCGCCAGTGCGTCCACCGGGGTGGCCGTGACCACGGCGTCGCGGCCGGTGGGCTGACCACCGGTGAGGGCCTCGGCGGCCTCGCGCACCTCCTCGGGTCGTCCGGCGAACCACTCGACGGTGCGCTTCAGCCCGTCGAGGATGCCGACGGTCGGGGTCCAGCCGAGCACCTCGCGGGCCCTCGTGATGTCGGGTCGGCGGCGGGTCGGGTCGTCCTGCGGCAGGGGGTGGTACTCGATGTCCGAGGCCGACCCCGAGAGCGCCACGACGAGCTCGGCGAGGCTCGCCACGGTGCGCTCGGACGGGTTGCCGAGGTTGACCGGGCCGGTCTCGTGGCTGTCGAGCATGGCGACGAGGCCACGGACCAGGTCGTCGACGTAGCAGAAGCTGCGCGTCTGCGACCCGTCGCCGTAGATCGTGAGGGCGTCGCCGTTCAGGGCCTGGGCGATGAACGAGGTGACCACGCGGCCGTCGACGGCGCGCATGCGCGGCCCGTAGGTGTTGAAGATGCGGACGATGCCGACGTCGGTGCCGCGGCTCCGGGCGTAGGCCATCGACACGGCCTCGGCGTAGCGCTTGGCCTCGTCGTAGACGCTGCGGGGACCGACCGGGTTGACGTGCCCCCAGTAGTCCTCGCGCTGCGGGTGGACGTGGGGGTCGCCGTAGACCTCGCTCGTCGAGGCGACGACGAAGCGGGCGCCGTGCCGGTCGGCGAGCTCGAGCAGGTTCTCGGTCCCCCGGCTGCCGACGAGCAGGGTCTCGAGCGGCATCCGGTGGTAGTCGGGGGGCGAGGCGGCGCTGGCGAGGTGGGCGACGGCGTCGACGTGGTCGTCGGCGTCGGCGACCCATGTGGTGACGTCGGCGAGGACGAGACGGAATCGAGGGTGGTCCTCGACGGTGCGGAGGTTCTCGGTGCGACCGGTCGACAGGTTGTCGACGCAGGTGACGCGATCTCCTCGGGCGAGCAGGGCCTCGCACAGGTGCGATCCCAGGAATCCGGCTCCGCCGGACACGACGATGTGCATTGTTCGGGTGACCTCTTCTTCGGGTGAAAGGGGTTGAGGGCAGTGCGGTGGTGCGGCAGTGCCGGGGTGCGGCACTGCGGTGGGACGGACGTCCGGGTGACGTCGGATCGTGGGAGCCGGTCGGGAGTCCGGCGCCGTTCGGGCGGCGAACCACGATCTGGGAGTGAGAGTAAGTCGACATCCGCCCCGGGATCGAGGGCGCGGGGCAGATTGCCCGGGTGCCGGTCCCGCTCGCGGGGACGCCGTCACCCGTCCGGGGCACAGGGTGAATCGTGATTCGTCCTTGCGATGCCGGCCTGCGATGCGTCACTCTGTGAAGTCGGCCTCTTGGGGGACTCGGCGTGTACCCCCCGTCGTTCCGGGCCTGTCCGTCGCCGCCAGGCCGCACCCTTCACACCCCGGGCCCCCCGGTCCGCTCGGCGCGCACCACGCGCCCCCCACGACGCCCCTCTGTCAACCCCCACCAAGATCACCCGTTCGGGGGCCACCCCCAGCCCCCGTGCAACGAGCGAAGCGACGTTGCCCCGCGTGCACCGAGCGAAGCGACGTTGCCCCCGGGTGCAACGAGCGAAGCGATGTTGCCCCCGTGCACCGTGACGAGCGAAGCGACGTCACCCCCGCGCAACGGCGACCTGGCGGGCCCGGCTTGCCCCCCGTGCGGCGTCGGCCGCGGTCCGCGGAGCGGACCAAACCCATACGACGAAAGAATCCCCCGGTTCTGCGAAGCAGAACACGGGGGACCCAATTCTTTCGTGCACCCCCTCGGACTTGAACCGAGAACCCACTGATTAAGAGTCAGTTGCTCTGCCAATTGAGCTAGAGGTGCGAGCTGCGATCTCTCGCAACGACGGTCAACACTAGCATGAGATGCGACCCACTCAGAACCACCGGTGCCCTTCGGGGCGCCCGCAGATCGGAGCACCATGGCCACGAAGCTCGAGAAGGGCGCTGCGGCGCCGACGTTCACCCTCGACGACGAGAACGGTTCGCCCGTGTCGCTCGCCGACTACTCGGGGCGGAAGGTCATCGTGTACTTCTATCCTGCGGCGTCGACGCCGGGGTGCACGACCGAGGCGTGTGATTTCCGCGACAACATCAACTCGCTGAAGTCGTCGGGCTACCAGGTGCTGGGCGTCTCGAAGGACGAGCCCGAGGCGTTGCGGGCGTTCAAGGACGAGCAGGGGCTGAATTTCCCGCTGTTGAGCGACCCGGACCTGACGGTGCACGAGGCGTACGGCGCCTACGGCGAGAAGAACTCGTACGGACGCATGGTGACGGGCACGATCCGCTCGACGTTCGTCGTCGACGAGCAGGGGGCGGTCGAGCTGCCGCTGTACAACGTCAAGGCGACGGGGCACGTGGCGTCGCTCCGCAAGAAGCTCGGCCTCGACTGAGGCTCGTCGGCGAGGCGAGCGCAGGAGGCGCGGTGCCGGTCCTCGAGGCCGGCACC
>NZ_LMPQ01000001.1:810188-866294 GCF_001423905.1 Frigoribacterium sp. Leaf186
CCTGGCGGGTCAGTAGACGTGGGGCTCCTGGTCGCGGGCCGAGGTGGCGGCGACGACCGACGGCACGAGCAGGAGGGCCACGACGGCGACGGCCGGCACGATGAGTGCGACGCCGATGGTCGGGTTGGCGAAGACCCCTTGCAGGCTGCCGATGCCGACGGCGAACTGCAGCACCTGCCAGACGATCGCGGCCCCGCGGATCCAGGCCCGGCCGCGCAGCGCTCCCAGCACGATCGAGGCGAGCCATGCGGTGGCGAGCAGCGTCAACACGACGATCGCGACGGCCGACGGGTACGAGTCGGGGCGGGCGACGAGCAGCTCGACGAGCAGGAAGACCGCGGTCGCCGCGATGAGCAGGAACTCGCCCACGAGCAGGACGATCACGACCCAGAGCAGGGCCGGTCGACGCGTCTCGGCAGACCGACCGGTCTCGTCTCGGGGGCCGTCGGTGCCTGCTGTCGTCACGTGTGAGCCTCCCGGAGATCCCTTGATTTGGCGGTATCAGTATGCGACCATATTCGAGGTCGAAGTGACGTGCACATTGCGGTGCGCGCCTCCCGAATTCTTTTCTTTCCCCACCACGAACCAGGCGCCTCGACGTGCCTGGTTCTGCATCTTTAAGGAGTACCCATCGATGGATTGGCGTGACAAAGCCGCTTGCCTGCAGGCTGACCCGGAGCTCTTCTTCCCCGTCGGCAACACCGGCCCCGCCGTCGACCAGATCGACAAGGCGAAGGCCGTGTGCGGACGCTGCACCGTCACCGAGACCTGCTTGCAGTACGCGCTCGAGACCTCGCAGGACTCGGGTGTCTGGGGTGGCCTGAGCGAAGACGAGCGCCGCGCCCTCAAGCGTCGTGCCGCTCGCGCGCGCCGCGCCAGCTGATCCACCGTCGCCCGGACCCCGGTCGGGCGACACCCGGCCTCGTGGCCGATGACGAAGCCCGGCACCTGATCCCAGGTGCCGGGCTTCGTCGCGTCCGGGCCGGGTCGAGACCGGCTCAGGGCTGGGTGAGCCAGCGGAACGGGATCTCGATGGTGACCTCGGTGCCGTTGCCGACGAGGGTGTGCCAGTCGATCGTGCCGCCGAGCTCGCCCTGGATCAACGTGCGGACGATCTGGGTGCCGAGGCCCGAGCCGACCTTGCCCTCGGGCAGCCCCACGCCGTTGTCACGCACCTTGACGGTGAGTTCTTCGGCACGGCGGTCGGCGACGATCTCGACCTCGCCGTCGCGACCGTCGAGCCCGTGCTCGACCGCGTTCGTGACGAGTTCGGTCAGGGCCAGGGCCAACGGCGTCGCGTACTCGCTCGGCAGGGCGCCGAAGCTGCCCGTCATGGTGGGCCGCACCGTGGTGTTGTGGCTCGACGCGACCTCGGCGATGAGCATGAGCACCCGGTCGAAGACGGTGTCGAAGTCGACGTTCTGGCTGAGCCCCTCCGACAGGGTGTCGTGCACGACGGCGATGGACTGCACCCGTCGCATGGCCTGCGTCAGCGCCTCGCGGGCGACGTCGGTGCGCGTGCGTCGAGCCTGGATGCGGAGCAGCGACGCGACCGTCTGCAGGTTGTTCTTGACGCGGTGGTGGATCTCGCGGATCGTCGCGTCCTTGGTGATCAGCTCGCGCTCCTGGTGGCGCAGCTCGGTCACGTCGCGGCAGAGCACGATCGCCCCGACGCGCTCGCCCCGGTCACGCAGGGGGATGGCCCGCAGCGACACGGTGACCCCTCGGGCCTCGATGTCGGTGCGCCACGGGGCCCGGCCCGTGACGACGAGGGGCAGCGACTCGTCGATGACGAGCTTGCCGGCGAGCAGCCCCGTCGTGACCTCGGCCAGCGACTCGCCTTCGAGCTCGCCGGCGAACCCCATCCGGTTGAAGGCCGACAGCCCGTTGGGGCTCGCGAAGGTCACCATGCCGTCGACGTCGAGACGCAGCAACCCGTCGGAGGCGCGGGGTGCGCCCCGTCGCGGACCCGTCGGTGCCCCGAGGTCGGGGAAGTCGCCGGCGGCGATCATCGCGAAGAGGTCGTTGGAGCACTGGTTGAAGGTCAGCTCTTGGCGGCTCGGGGTGCGGGCCTCGCTGAGGTTCGTGTGCCTCGTGATGATCGCGATCGGGGCGTCGGTGACGTCGGGACGGCTGGCCCCGAGGCGCCGCAGCACGGGGACGGCCCGGACGCGCGTCGGCGTCTCTTCGTACCAGTCGGGAGCGGCGGAGTCGACGATGCGGGTCGTGGTGAACGCCTGCTCGATCTGGTCACGCCACTCGGTGCGCACTTCCTGCCCGACGAAGTCGCGGTAGAAGAGCGTGGCCGAGCTGGACGGCCGGGCGTGCGCCACCGCGACGAAGCTGCCGGTCTGCGTGGGCACCCAGAGCACGATGTCGGCGAAGGCCAGGTCGGCGAGCAGCTGCCAGTCCCCCACCAGCAGGTGCAGCCACTCGACGTCCACCTCGCTCGAGAGGCCCTGGGCGAGAACGAGATCACTGAGCGTCGACACCCGTTCAGTCTAGGTCGACGGTCGGAGCCGTGACGCCCGCGGCCCCCGCGCAGCCGCGGCGCCAGGACGGGTTCTCCACAGACCGTCGAGTCGGTCTGGTTTCGCCATCTCACATGTCATATCTTCGGAACATGCCCGGATGATCGTGAACAGGAAGACTGCCGATGCCCTCGAACAACCACGCCCTCGCCCTCGTCGAGCCCCTCGTCGACCCCCTCGTCCCCGAGACGCCGTCGCGACCGCACCTCCGGCCCGTCCCGCCTCTCGAGAGCGCGCCCCGCCCGAGCGACGACGTCGCGCACGACGCCGCCGCCGACGCCGGGGCATCCGACGACGTCACCCCGGCCGCCGGTCGACGGGCGAACAGGGCACCGGCCTCGTCACCGTTCCCCGACGACCCCGCCTTGCTCGTCGAGAACCTCGTGCGGTGCGTCGTCGAGATCCTCGCCGGAGCCCGAGATCTCGACCAGGTCTCGCGCTGGGTCACCGAAGACGTCTACCGCACCCTGCACACCCGCGTCGTCCTGGCCGCCCGGGCCCGGTCGGCGCACGGGACCCGGGTGCAGCGTCCGGCCTTCACCGTCGGCGGCATCCGACTCAGCTCCCCGGTCGAGGGGGTCGTCGAGGCCGTCGTCGTCCTGCACGGACGGGCCCGCAGCCGGGCGGTCGCCGTCCGACTCGAGACCTACGACCGCCGCTGGCGGGCGACGGCCGTCCACGTGCTGTGAACGAGCGACGCGCCCCCGACCGGTGTCGGGGGCGCGTCGTCGTCGCGGGGTGGGTGTGGAGTCAACGACCCTTCTTGCCCGAGGCGCGTCGCTCGGCGCGGTTCACCGGGGCGTCACCGCCACCGGTCTTCTGCCCGAAGGCACCGACGGTGCCCTCGTCGGCCTCGCGTGCCGCCGGGCCGCCAGCGGCCCGTGCCGCGGCGATCTCGGGCGACGTCGACCGTTCGGCCTCGTCCTGCGCCTTCTGGGCCTTGGCGGTCGCGCCCTTCTCGAGCTGGCCGCGCTGGTTGCGGACCTCGACCTCACCGTCGATGTTCGGAGCCGAGTAGGCGAGCTGCGCCTGCGGCTGCTTCTCGGCTTCGAGGCCCTTGGCCGCGATGACGGGTGCCTCGGTGGCACCGACCTGCCCCTGCACCTCGACCTCGAGGTTGAAGAGGAAGCCCACGGTCTCTTCGCGGATCTGCCCCATCATGCTCTGGAAGAGCGCGTAGCCCTCGCGCTGGTACTCGACCAGCGGGTCGCGCTGGGCCATGGCCCGGAGGCCGATGCCGTCCTTCAGGTAGTCCATCTCGTAGAGGTGGTCGCGCCAGCGACGGTCGATGACCGAGAGCACGACGCGGCGCTCGAGCTCGCGCATCGCGGACTCGCCGAGGGCCTCGGTGCGGGCCTCGTAGGCGACCTTGGCGTCGGACAGGATCTCTTGACCGAGGAAGGCCCGCGTGGCCTTGCCCTTCGAGCCGGCCTCGGTGATGACCTCGTCGATGGTGATCGAGATCGGGTACAGGGTGCCGAGCTCGGTCCAGAGGGCGTCGAGGTCCCAGTCGTCGGGGCTGCCGTCGCCCGTGTGCTGGTCGATGACCTCGTTCACGACGTCCTCGAGGAACTTCTGGCTGCGGTCCTTCAGGTCGTCGCCCTCGAGGATGTGCCGACGGTCGCCGTAGATGGCCTCGCGCTGGCGGTTGAGGACGTCGTCGTACTTCAGGACGTTCTTGCGGATCTCGGCGTTGCGCGACTCGACCTGCGACTGCGCCGAACGGATCGCCCGCCCGACGATCTTGTTCTCGATGGCGAGGTCGTCGGGGACGTTGCCGCGGCCCATCAGCGATTCGGCGGCGCCCGAGTTGAACAGGCGCATCAGGTCGTCGGTCAGCGAGAGGTAGAACCGGCTCTCGCCCGGGTCGCCCTGGCGACCGGAGCGACCACGCAGCTGGTTGTCGATGCGCCGCGACTCGTGGCGTTCGGTTCCGAGGACGTAGAGACCGCCGGCCTCGATGACCTTCTCGGCCTCTTCTTGCACGGCGGCCTTCTTCGCGGTGAAGACGTCGTCCCAGGCGGCCTCGTACTCGTCGGGGGTGTCGACCGGGCTGAGACCCTTGGAGTTCATCTCGGCGACGGCGAGGAACTCGGCGTTGCCGCCGAGCATGATGTCGGTGCCACGGCCGGCCATGTTGGTGGCCACGGTCACGGCACCGGCCCGACCGGCCTGCGCCACGATCGCCGCCTCGCGCGCGTGGTTCTTGGCGTTCAGCACCTCGTGCTTGACGCCCTTCTTGGCGAGCAGGCGCGAGAGGTACTCGCTCTTCTCGACGCTCGTCGTGCCGACGAGAACGGGCTGACCCTTCTCGTGCCGCTCGACGATGTCTTCGACGACCTGGTCGAACTTGCTCGTCTCGTTCTTGTAGACGAGGTCGGTCTGGTCGAGGCGCTGCATCGGCCGGTTGGTCGGGATGGGCACGACGCCGAGCTTGTAGGTGCTCATGAACTCGGCGGCCTCGGTCTCGGCGGTGCCGGTCATGCCCGAGAGCTTCTTGTACAGCCGGAAGTAGTTCTGCAGCGTGACGGTCGCGAGGGTCTGGTTCTCGGCCTTGACCGACACCCCCTCTTTCGCCTCGATGGCCTGGTGGATGCCCTCGTTGTAGCGGCGGCCGCTGAGGATGCGGCCGGTGTGCTCGTCGACGATCAGCACCTCGCCGTTGATGACGACGTAGTCCTTGTCGCGCTTGAAGAGCGCGTCGGCCTTGATCGCGTTGTTCAGGAACGAGATGAGGGGGGTGTTCGCCGACTCGTAGAGGTTGTCGATGCCGAGGTAGTCCTCGACCTTCTCGATGCCGGGCTCGAGGACGCCCACCGTGCGCTTCTTCTCGTCGACCTCGTAGTCGGTGCCCGAGACGAGGCGACGCGCGATGGTCGCGAACTCGGTGAACCACCGGTTGGCTTCGCCGGACGACGGGCCCGAGATGATCAGGGGGGTGCGGGCCTCGTCGATGAGGATGGAGTCGACCTCGTCGACGACGGCGAAGAAGTGGCCGCGCTGCACCATGTCCTGGGCCTGCCAGGCCATGTTGTCGCGCAGGTAGTCGAAGCCGAACTCGTTGTTCGTGCCGTAGGTGATGTCGGCGGCGTACATCTCGCGACGCTCGGCCGGGGTCTGGCCCGACAGGATGCACCCGGTCGTCATGCCGAGGGCGCGGAAGACGCGACCCATGAGCTCGGACTGGTAGCTCGCGAGGAAGTCGTTGACCGTGATGACGTGGACGCCGCGCGAGGCGATGGCGTTGAGGTACGCCGCCGTGGTCGCCACGAGGGTCTTGCCCTCACCGGTCTTCATCTCGGCGATGTTGCCGAGGTGGAGGGCTGCCCCGCCCATCAGCTGCACGTCGAAGTGGCGGAGGCCGAGGGTGCGCTTGGACGCCTCGCGCACCGCGGCGAAGGCCTCGGGCAGCAGGTCGTCGAGCGACTCGCCCGAGGCGTAGCGCTCGCGCAGCTCGACGGTCTCGTTGCGCAGCTCGTCGTCGGTCAGGGTCGTGAAGTCGTCTTCGAGCTCGTTGACCGCCTTGGCGTAGGCCTTGAGCTTGCGCAGCGTGCGGCCCTCGCCGACGCGGAGGACCTTCTCGAGGACGTTGGCCACTGGTGTGCTCCCATGTGTTCGGTCGAACCCGCGGAACGCTCCGCGGTCTCGCTGAGGTGATCCGCATCGGAGCACCGAGATGTCGACGGTCCGTCCTGGACCGGCCCACGATCGTAGCAAGCGTAGTGGCCGACCCCCTGGGAGGCGGCAAGGACGTGCCCTGCGCCTCCCGGGGCGTCGACCACCGGGCGTGTCAGACGGTCAGCTCACGAGTCCCGCCCGCAGTGCCGTCGCGGCCTCTTGCAGGTCGGGCGAGTCCTGGTCGAGCCCGATCACGCCGTAGTCCCAGCCCTTCCGGCGGTAGACGACGCTCGGTCGCTCGGTCTCGGAGTCGATGAACAGGTAGAAGTCGTGCCCGACCAGCTCCATGTAGTAGAGCGCGTCGTCGACCGTCATGGGCGTCGACGCGAACACCTTGGTGCGGATGACCACGGGGCAGTAGTCGTCCTCGAACTCGTCGGCGGGGGCCTCGTCGCCCACCACCGGCACGGCCCCGGTGCGCACGAGGTCGAGCGTCTCGGCCGCGGCCGGCGTCACGCCCACCCCGCTGAAGTCGGCCGTCGAGGCCTCGCGCAGCGACGTCGGCCGGTGTTGCCCGCGATGGATCTTCTGTCGGTCCTTCGCCCGTCGCACCCGTTCGAGGAGGCGCCCGATCGCGAGGTCGAAAGCCGCGTACTTGTCGCCTGCCGTGGACTCGGCGCGCACGAGGGGGCCGGGGCCGACGAGCGTCAGCTCGACCCGGTCGTCGCCCGCCTGGCCGCCGGACTTCTCGTGGTGACGCGAGACCTTGACCTCGAGCGCCAGTGCCTTGGTGGCGAGGACGGCGACCTTGTCGGCCTTCTCGGTGGCGTACTCGCGGAAACGATCGGTGATGCCGACGTTTCGACCCGTGACGGAAATTTCCATGACGACCTCCTGTGGCTATCGACGTGCCGCCTGTCAGCCAGGCGGATGTCCTTTCACGCCTTTCGCCCCACCGTAGCCATGCGGACACCCCCGTGTCACGCATCGTTCACCCTGGCGCGGCGGATCGACAGGTGCGGCACGACCGCTGCCACCCTCCGCCGTGCCCGTCCGCCCCTCCCCCGTCGGCCCGTCGGCCCGTCGGCCCGTCGGCTCGTCGGCTCGTCACGCCGTCGACCCCGACCACGACGGCGTGGCGGCCAGACACGCCGCACCGACGACCACCGCACCCCGGGCCCTGACGGCACGACACGCCTCGAGCAGGGTGCCGCCCGTCGTCACGACGTCGTCGACCAGCACGACGTGCATGCCACCCAGGTCTCGCCGGCAGCGCAGGCTGCCCTCGCGGGCGCGCAGCCGCTGCTGTCGGTCGCGGCCCTTCTGGCCTCCCCCCGCCGTCGCCGTCGGCACGAGCACCCGCCGGCCGACGGTGAGGCCGAGCCGCCGCAGGACGAGGTCGACCGGGTCGTAGCCTCGCCGCCGTCGCCCCCGGCGGGACGGCGGGACGGGAACCACCAGCACGGGGAGGTCGGGCGGGGCGTCGGCGCCGGCGTCCGCCCTCTCGGCCTCGGCCGTCACGACCCGGGCGCAGGCCTCGAGGGCGGCCGCCAGGGCCGGGGCGAGCGCCTCGGCGAGGCGGACGCGGCCGCCGTTCTTGAACGCGAGCACGACGCCCCGCACCTCGAACGCGTAGGCGAGGCCGGCGAAGACGGGCAGCCCGTCGGGCAGGTCGACCCGGGTGACCTCGGGGACGAGACGGCGGCGGCAGTCGTCGCAGAGCGCGACGTCGGGCGCCCGGCAGCCCGCGCACGACACGGGAGAGACGACCGACAGTGCCTCGCGCGTCGCCCGCCCGAGCGCACTCCGCCAGGCGACCGCCGGTCGAGGGCGCGGGCCGAGGCGGGGGCGGGACGACTGAGGCACCCCGACAGCGTGACGTGCGCCGGCGGCCCTCACCGCGCCTCCCAGGGCCGACCGGGGACGACGGGTGGCCCGGCCGGCCTGGGGAGGAGCCGACGCCCTCGTCAGCGCTGGGTGGCCAGCAGGTCGGCCGTCAGCCCGGTCGCCTGCCAGCTGCTGCCGCGGGGCTCGAGGACGTCACCGTCGGCGCTCAGCACGAGCAGGCGGTCGAGCCCGTTGCCGCCGACGACGGCCACCGCCTCGCCCGACGGCCGCCCGGCGCTCGACGAGTCGCCGCCCACCTCGGACGTGGTCACGCGGGACGACTCGCCCACGGTGGTCAGCACGGCCACGGTGAGCTGGTCGGCCCAGGTCGCGTCGACCGGGGCGCCGTCCGGGGCGGACAGCTCGAGCGGTGGGCCCAGGCGGATCGGGACGCCGTCGGAGTCGCGCACGATCGCGGCCACGAGGAGGCGCGAGGCACCCTGGTCGTCGAGCAACAGCAGGGCGCGGGTCCCGTCGCGCGAGACGCGGAAGGTGATCGCCCTCGGCCCCGTCGGCAGCGACGTCGCCACCGGGTGCGCCGTGCCGTCGGACGAGTACGCCCTGAGGCTCGTCGGGTCGTCGGCGACGAGCGACCAGACGAAGCCCGCACCGTCGAGCGAGGGGGCCACGAGTCCCGACCGACCGTCGACCAGGCGCGCACCGCCCGAGGCCGAGACGGCGTACGCACCCGACGCCGTGCCCACGGCGGCGGAGCCCTGGTCGGAGGCCAGTTCGATCGACCGGGGGCGCAGGTCCTCGATCGCCGCCGACAGCCCCGGCAGCTGACTCGTGGCACTCGCCGTGGCGAAGCCCAGCACCCCGTCGGCCAGCACGAGGGGCCGGGCGTCGACCGCGGGGTCGCGGACCGGTGCGGGCTGTTGCATCGCCGGGACCGACAACGGGGCACCCTCGACGCTCAGCTCGACGGCGGTCACGGTCGCCAACGTCGAGAAGCTCGCGAGCAGCTGCGCCTGCATGCGGGCCCGCGCGTCGGGGGTGGCCTCGAGGGCGTCGGCGGTGAGGTCGACCCTGGCCGTGCCGTCGTCGACCGTGATGGCCGTCAGCGACAGCTGGGTGCCCTCGGGGAAGGCCGAGACGACGGCGCCCTGCAGCCAGTCGGAGGGGCCGTCGAGCAGCGCGGTGGCGAGGCGCGTGCTGGTCGACGACCTCGCGAGGAACCACCGCTCGTCGGGCACGAGGTAGGTGAAGGTCGGGTCGTAGAAGTAGGCGGCGTGCGCCCGGAAGACCGAGTCGAAGGTGGCCGGTGAGAGGACGATGCCGTCCGGGGCGTCGCTGATGCGCCACTCGTCGCCCTCTTCGACGAACGAGAACGCGAGGGTCGTCGTCGTGGACGACGTGGCCGGGGTGTAGTGCCCCGCCGAGTCGACGGTCGCCGACCCCACGAAGGCGTAGTCGAGGGTGGACGCACCGACCCGCGTGGTGGACCCCACGCCGGGGCGGATGGTCACGCTCGCCCGGGGCTCCCACTCGTCGGCGAACCCGGCGCTGAGGAACTCCCGGGCGACGCCGTAGTTGTCCTGCGAGCCCGTCCCTGCCGAGAGGAAGTCCCGCAGCAGTCGCTCCTGCGAGCTGCCCGCGACCGGGCCGTTGGGCCGGAACACGAAGTCGCTCACGACGTCGTCGCTCACGACGTCGCCCTGCTGCACCTGACCGCCGTCGGGGATGCCGACGCAACCGGTCAGCGCGACGAGGGCGACCACGAGGAACGCGAGGGCCGCCGAGGCACGGCCCGCCCGCCGGGCCGGTCGGCGCTCAGACATCGGCACCCCTCGTCGTCGCCGTCGAGACGGCATCCGTCTCGGAGGTCGGCACCGAACCCGTCCAGGGCTCGCCGGTCACGGGCACGGTCGTCTCGCCCCGACGGTCCGGCGGCACCACCGGCAGGGGCGAGCCCTCGAGGCGACCGCCGGCCACCCGGGGCAGGGTGACGACGAAGCGACTGCCCGACCCCGGCTCCGACCACACCTCGAGCCGCCCGCCGTGCAGGGCGGCGTCCTCGAGGCTGATGGCCAGTCCGAGACCCGTCCCCCCGATCGTGCGTCGACGCGACGGGTCCGCCCGCCAGAACCGGTCGAACACCCGCGCCGCGTCGTCGGGGCTCATGCCCACGCCGTGGTCGCGCACGGCCACCGCCACCGCCGAGGCGTCGCTGTCGACCTCGACCTCGATCGGGCGCCCCTCGCCGTGCTCGATGGCGTTGCCGAGGAGGTTGCGGAGGATGCGCCGCAGTCGGCGGGGGTCGACCTCGGCCTCGAAGTACCCACCGCTGGCGACGACCGACACGACGCTGCCGGACTCGGCCGCCAGCGGACCGAACTCGTCGACGCCGTCCTCGACCAGCCGCACGACCGTGACCGGCTCGGTCTCGAGCTCGACGGCCCCGGCGTCGAACCGCGAGATCTCGAGCAGATCGGCCAGCAGCAGCTCGAAGCGGTCGACCTGCGTGTGCAGCAGCTCGGCCGTCCGGGCGGCCGACGGCGTGAACGAGGTGCGCTGGTCGTAGAGCACGTCGCCCGCCAGGCGGATCGTGGTGAGCGGCGTGCGGAGTTCGTGCGAGACGTCGCTGACGAACCGTTGCTGGACGCGCGAGAGCTCGGCCAGCTGCGAGATCTGGCGCTGCATGGCGTCGGCCATGCCGTTGAACGACCGCCCCAGGGTCGCGACGACGTCCTGACCCTTCTCGGGGATGCGCTCCTCGAGGTGGCCGGCCGCGATCTTCTGGCTCGTCTCGGCCGCGGTGCGGATGGGCCCGACGACGAGACGCACCACGAGGTACGTGATGGCCCCGATCAGCAGCACGAGCGCGAGCGACCCGATGCCGAGCGTCCGCTGCATCAGGTCGAGGGTGGCCTGCGCGTCGCTGAGGTCGTAGACGAGGTAGAGCTCGTACTGGCCCGCGGTGGGCACCTGGAGGGTCGACCCGACCGCGATGCCGGGAGACCCGCCGCCCTGCGACGTCGGCGGCAACGACACCGACTGCGTCGAGAGGCGGCCGTCGTCCGTGGCCACGGCCTCGCGCAGGGCCGGCGAGATGACGGAGTCCGGGAAGTCGGGGCTGGCGATGTTCTGGATCGTCTGCGGGCTGTTCTGCCCCGGGGTGCGCAAGATGGCGATGCTCGTGCCGCCGGGGCTCGAGGTCGACCCGAGGATGGCCGTCTGCGCCTCGTTCTGCAGCGCGTCGAGCTCGACCTGGTTGGCGTCCTCGGTCGCGGTCGCCGAGTCGAAGATGCTCTGCGCCAGCAACGTCGCCCGGACGCTCTCGGCCTCGACCTGTTCGCGACGCTGGTCGTAGAGGCTCGTGCCGATCGTCACCGAGATGAGCGTGCCGATGATCGTCACGGCCACGGTCGAGAGCACCACGGTGAGCGCCACCGTGCGGAACGACAGGGACGACCGCCAGAACCCGACGACCCGGGTCGGCCAGGTGCGCCACGCGGGCGGCCGCCAGGCCGCCACCCCGCCCGACCGCAGGGGCCGGCCCTGCTCGGGCCTCTCCGCCGCGGACACGAGCGTCACCGCCGGGCTACGAGCCCGCGCCGGCGCGGTAGCCCACGCCCCGCACGGTCGTGACGATGCGCGGCGCGTCGGGGTCGTGCTCGACCTTGGCCCGCAGCCGCTGCACGTGGACGTTCACGAGACGCGTGTCGGCCTTGTAGTGGTAACCCCAGACCTGCTCGAGCAGCATCTCTCGCGTGAAGACCTGCTGCGGCTTCGAGGCGAGCGCGAGCAGCAGCTCGAACTCGAGGGGGGTCAGGGCGATGGGCGTGTCACCTCGTCGCACCTCGTGGGCGGCGACGTCGAGGCGCAGGTCGCCGACCGTGAGCACGTCGTTGGTGGGCTCGGTGGCCGGACGAAGCCGGGTGCGGATGCGGGCGACGAGCTCTTTCGGGTTGAACGGCTTGACGACGTAGTCGTCGGCCCCGCTCTCGAGCCCCCTGACCACGTCGGCGGTGTCGCCCTTGGCGGTCAGCATGATGATCGGGACGCCGCTCTCGGCACGGATGAGGCGACAGACCTCGATGCCGTCGAGGCCGGGCAGCATGAGGTCGAGCAGCACGAGGTCGGGCGTGGCCTCGTGGAACGCCTCGAGGGCGCCGCTGCCGTCACCGCAGAAGTGGGGGTCGAACTCGTCGGCGCGAAGGACGATGCCGATCATCTCGGCGAGCGCCGGGTCGTCGTCGACCACGAGGATGCGCGGGTTCATGTTCTCCGTCGGGGCTGGGCCGCTCGGGAGGCGGCACGTCAGGACAGATTAGTCCAGGAGGCGCTCGTCGGCTGGCAGCGCTGCGTCCGGTGTGGAAACATGAACGCACCCGTGAGGACGACCTCACGGTCAGGACGACCAGGGGGACCATGAGCGATCCGAACGCCTGGAGCACGCCAGGAGGCGACGCGTCGCCTCCGCGCTGGGGTGAGCGGGTCGCACCGCCGACTCCTGGCTCGGGGCCCTCCGGTCCGCTGCCCGGTGGTCCGCTGCCCGGCGGCCCGTTCTCCGCCGGACCGGCGTCCGCTCCGCCGCCGCCCTCGGCGGGCCTGCCCCAGCCGGCCGGCTGGACGCCCCCGCCCAAGCCGGGGCTCGTGCCGCTGCGTCCCCTGACGTTCGGCGAGATCCTCGGCGCCTCGTTCCAGGTCTTCCGGCGCAACCCGCGCACCACCTTCGGGACGGCGCTGCTGTCGCAGGTCGTGCTGCTGGTGGTGACCGTGCTGATCACCGGCGGCAGCGCCTTCCTCGCCTTCGGCCGCGTCGAGCAGGCCCTGCCCCGTGATCGCGACGCGGTCCTCGCCGGGGCCGTCGCCATCGTGGCCGCCTCGGCCCTCGTGCCGATCGCCCTCCAGGTGGTCGTCACGGCCCTGCTGCAGGGCCTGTTCGTCCTCGAGACGGCCCGTCAGACGCTCGGCGAGAAGCTGCGGCTCGGGGGGCTCTGGGCCCTGGCCAAGGGTCGCCTCGGCACCCTCGTCGCCTGGTCCGCCCTGCTCACCGCCGCGTACGTCGTCGCCCTGGCGCTCGTCGCCGGGGTCGTCGTCGTGGGCGTCGCCGTCGGCACGGGTCCGAGCATCGGCATCGGCATCGGCGTCGCGGTCCTGCTCGGCCTGGGACTCCTCGTCCTCGGGGTGTGGGTGACCGTGAAGACCAGCCTCGTGCCGAGTGCGATCGTCCTCGAACGGTTGGCCCTGCGCGCCGCGGTGAGGCGCTCGTGGTCGCTGACCCGCACCTCCTTCTGGCGGACCTTCGGCGTGATCGCGCTCGTGTTCTTGATGGTGCAGATCGCGTCGCAGGTCGTCGCGACGCCCTTCTCGGTGCTGTTCAGCGTCCTGACCGGCACGCTCGCCCCCACCGGCGACGTCACCGACCCGACCTTCGTCGCGTTGACCGCCGGCACCTACGCTGTGACCCTCGGCATCACGGCGGTCATCGGCGCCATCGGCTCGGTGCTGCAGGCGGCGTCGGCCGGTCTCGTCTACGTCGACCGTCGCATCCGCACCGAAGGGCTCGACCTCGAGCTGGTGCGCTACGTCGAACGCGGTGGACGCACCGCCGACGGGCAGCCGGACCCCTACCGCACGCCCGACGCCCCGGTCGTCCCGACGAGGGCCCCGGAAGCACCGCGCTGGTGACCGGGCTGCCCTTCGCCGCCGGGCCGCCGCTGAGCCCCGGCGCCGACGACGCGCGACGCGACGTCCTCCGCGAGCTCACGAAGCCCGAGTACGTGGCCGCGCAACCGTCGTGGCTCGACCGTGCGGCGCAGGCGTTCTGGGACTGGCTCGGCTCGATCCGCTTCGGGGGCACCGAGGGCGCCCCGGCCGTCGCGTTGATCGTCCTGCTGGCGGTCGTCGTGGTGGTCGTGGTCGTCGTGCTGCTCGTCTACGGCGTGCCGCGGCTCAACCGGCGGTCGACCCGCGCCCCGGTCCTCTTCGGCGACGACGACGTGCGCGACAGCGAAGCGATGCGCGCCGCCGCCCGTGCCGCAGCCGCCCAGGGCGACCTCACCCTCGCCGTGGCCGAGTCGTTCCGGGCGATCGCCCGCGCGCTCGACGAACGGGGCGACGTGGCGGTCTCGCCCGGCACGACCGCGAACGACGTGGCGCGGCGGGCCGGTGACGCGTTCCCCGACCTGCGTGACGCGTTCGCCGAGGCCGCGTCGGCCTTCGACGGCGTCCGCTACCTCGACCGGCCGGGCACCGACGAGGCCTACCGCGCCGTCGTCGACCTCGACCGACGCGTCACGACGTCTCGACGGGTCACCGCGTCTCGACGGGTCGAGGCGTGACGACCACGGCACCCGACGGTGCGACCGGCACGGTCACGACGCCCACGCTCGGGGCCACCCTGCGACGCGCCCGGTTCTGGGTCGCCCTCGCCGTCGTGCTGGCGCTCGGGGTCGCGGCCGCCCTCGTCGTCGGGTCGGGTTCGGGTGAGGGGCGCCCCCTCGGGCCCGCCAACGCCGCCCCCGGCGGGGCGAAGGCGCTCGTCGAGGTGCTCGGCCGCGAGGGTGTGGACGTGACGGTGACGACGGGCTTCGAGGCGACCCTCGACCGGCTCGGCGGCACGGGCGACCCCGGCGGCGGAACGGTGGTCGTGGACGACGCCGACGGGTTCCTGGTCGCCGACCAGTGGCGCCGGCTCGCCACCGAGGCCTCCCACCTCGTCCTGCTCGCACCCGGTCCCACGGCGCTCGAGAGCCTGACCGACGACGTCCGCGCGACCGCCCAGGTGTCCGACGGGACGGCGTCCCCCTCGTGCGCGCTGCCCGCCCTGCGACAGGCGTCCCGCGTCGACGTCACGGGTGTGGCGTACGACTCCGACCGGTCGGGAGCCGTCCGCTGCCTGCCGAGCGACGACGGCTACGGCCTGGTCGAGGTCGAGGACGGCGACACGAGGGTGACGGTCGTGGGAGCGACGGGCGCACTCAGCAACGGCTCGATCGCGTCGGACGACGACGCGGCCTTCGCGCTCGCCCTGCTGGGCGAGTCCTCCGAACTGACCTGGTACCTGCCCTCCGCCGACGACCTGCCCCAGGGTTCCGGGACGCTCGCGACGCTGACGCCCTCGTGGGTCACCCCGTCGCTCGTCGTGCTGCTGCTCGCCGGCGTCGCCGCCATGGTCTGGCGCGGCCGACGGCTCGGCGCCCTCGTCGTCGAACGACTGCCGGTGACCGTCCGGGCGTCCGAGACCACCGAGGGCCGGGCCCGGCTGTACGAGAGGTCGGGGCAGCGTGGTCACGCCCTCGACCAGCTCCGCATCGGCACGCTGGGGCGCCTCGCCCGGGTGACGGGCCTGTCGTCGACCGCCTCGGTCGACGAGATCGTCGCGCGCGTCGCCGCGCTGACGGCCGCCGACCCGAGGGGCCTCCGCCACGTCCTGGTCGACGCCGATCCGGTCGACGACCGAGAGCTGGTGGCCCTCAGCGACAGCCTGCTCGACCTCGAACGCGCGGTGCGCCGGGCGGTGGCTCCGTCGTGACCCGCCCCGCGCCTCCTGCGCCCGCCCCCGCCGCCCTCGTCCCCGCACCGATCCCCCACCCGGAGAAGACCACCAGATGAGTTCAGAACTGCAGCAGACCTTCGCCCGCGTGCGCACCGAGGTGGGCAAGGCGGTCGTGGCCCAGGACGGCGCCGTCACGGGCCTCATCGTCACCCTGCTGGCGCAGGGGCACGCCCTGCTCGAGGGCGTCCCCGGGGTCGCGAAGACCCTGCTCGTCCGGGCCCTCAGCCACTCGCTGTCGCTCGACACCGCCCGGGTCCAGTTCACCCCCGACCTGATGCCCGGCGACATCACCGGGTCGCTCGTCTACGACGCGAAGTCGGGCGAGTTCGAGTTCCGGGCGGGCCCGGTGTTCACGAACGTCCTGCTCGCCGACGAGATCAACCGCACGCCGCCCAAGACCCAGTCCGCCCTGCTCGAGGCGATGGAGGAGCGCCAGGTCTCGGTCGACGGCGTCAGCCGCCCCCTGCCGACGCCGTTCCTCGTCGCCGCGACCATGAACCCCGTCGAGTACGAGGGCACCTACACGCTGCCCGAAGCCCAGCTGGACCGCTTCCTGATGAAGCTCACCCTCGACCTGCCGCCCCGCGACGCCGAGGTCGAGGTGCTCTCGCGTCACGCCGCGGGCTTCTCGCCGCGCGACCTCCGGGCCGCGGGGGTCACCCCCGTGCTCGGCCCCGACGACCTGGCCCGCGCCCAGGCCGAGGTGGCCCGGGTCGGGGCCTCCCCCGACGTCCTGGCCTACATGGTCGACCTGGCGCGTGCGACGCGCGAGAGCCCGTCGGTCAAGATCGGCGTCAGCCCCCGGGGGTCGACGGCCCTGCTCGCGGCGTCGAAGGCGTGGGCCTGGCTGACCGGCTTCGACCACGTCACCCCCGACCACGTGCAGGCCATGGCGCTGCCCGTGCTGCGACACCGCCTGCAGCTGCGCCCCGAGGCCGAGCTCGAGGGCGTCGACGCCGACGGCATCGTGCGTTCGGTGCTGCAGCAGGTCCGGGTGCCGCTCTAGCCATGGCGATCACCGGGTGGTTCGTCGCGCTCGTCGCGCTGGGGGTCGTGCCCGTCGTCGCGACGGGCAGCGGCTGGGCGATCGTGGGGTGGCTGGGGGTCGTCGTCGTCCTCACGGTGCTCGACGTGGCCCTCGCCGCGTCCCCGCGTGCCCTCTCGCTGCGCCGTGAGCTGCCCGGCGCCGTCCGCCTGGGCGAGAGCGCACCGGCCCGGTTGATCGTCGTCAACGAGGGCCGACGCACGCTCCGCGGCCTGCTGCGCGACGCGTGGCAGCCGTCGGCCGGTGCCACGCCGACCCGCCGCCGCGTGACGTTGCGACCCGGCCGCGCGACGACCCTCACCGCCACGCTCACCCCGTTCCGACGAGGCGAGCGCCGTGCCGGCGGGGTCACCGTCCGCACGATCGGCCCGCTCCGGCTCGCCGGGCGCCAGGCGACGCACGACGTGCCGGGTGCGGTGCGGGTGCTGCCGCGCTTCTCGTCCCGCAAGCACCTGCCGTCGCGGCTGGCCCGCCTGCGCGAGCTCGACGGACGCACGAGCGTGATGATCCGGGGACAGGGCACCGAGTTCGACAGCCTGCGCGAGTACGTGCGCGGTGACGACGTCCGCTCGATCGACTGGCGGGCGACGGCTCGCCGCGACGACCTCGTCGTCCGCACGTGGCGCCCCGAGCGCGACCGCCGCGTCGTCGTCGTGGTCGACACCGGGCGCACCTCGGCGGCCCGCATCGACGACGAGCCCCGCCTCGACACCGCGTTCGAGTCCGCCCTGCTGCTCGGGGCCCTCGCCTCCCGGGCCGGCGACCGCGTCGACTTGGTGCTCTTCGACCGACGCGTCCGGGGTCGGGTGCAGGGCACGACCGGACCCGCCCTGCTCTCGTCGATGGTCGAGACCATGGCCCCCGTCGAACCCGAACTCGTCGAGACCGACTGGGCCGCCGTACCCGCCCTGGTCCGGTCGATGACCTCGCGGCGGGCGTTGGTCGTGCTCGCCACGACGGTGGACAGCCCGGGCGCCTCGCGCTCGCTGCTGGCGGCCATCCCCCAGCTGACGCGCCAGCACCTCGTCGTGGTGGCGTCGGTCACCGACCCCGCGCTCGACGAGACCGTCCTGCGGCGGGCTGACCGCGACGAGGTCTACCGGGCCGCCGCCGCCGAGCGGGCCCGCCTCGACCAGCGCCGCGTCGCCGCGGCCCTCCGCCAGGTCGGCGCCGACGTCGTCACCGGCGCACCGGCCGACCTGCCGCCGGCCCTCGCCGACCGCTACCTGGCGCTGAAGGCGGCCGGCCGGCTCTGATCGCGCCGACGCCTCGGGTCAGTCGGCGACGAGCTGGGTCGCCCCCGCCTCGAACTCGTCGAGGTCGCCGGTCTGGCCGGCCCGGTGGGCCCGGCCCCCGAGCACCCACTGGTAGGCCAGGAATGCCAGCAGGGCCACCGTCCCGATGCCGATCTTGATCGGCCACGGCCACGCCTGCCGCGTGACGAACCCCTCGATGACCCCCGAGACCAGCAGCGACAGCATCAGGCCGACGGCGATCGTCACGAGCGCCCGACCGTCTTCCGCCAACGCCTGACCGCGGGTGCGAGCACCGGGCGCGACCCACGACCAGAAGATCATCAGGCCAGCCGCCCCGGCGACGAAGATGCTGTAGAGCTCGAGCTGGCCGTGGGGCGCGATGTACAGGAAGAACTGGTCGAGTCGACCCTGGTCGGCCATCAGTCCGGCCGAGATGCCGACGTTCATCGCGTTGCTGAGGATGGCGTACGGCACCCACACCCCGGTGATGCCGAACGCGACGCACTGGGCCGCGATGTAGGCGTTGTTCGTCCAGACCTGGCCGGTGAACGAGGTCGACGCGCTCTCGGAGTAGTAGTTCACGAAGTCCTGCTCGGCGAACTGACGCCGGAACTCCTCGCTGCCGAACGACGCGAGCAGGGCCGGCGTGTTCGCCGCCCACGTGGCGAACACCGCCGCGACGACGACGGTCACGAGCGTCAGCACGAGCGACAGCCACCGCACCCGGTAGAGGGCGGCCGGGAGCTGCGCGACGAAGAACGTGGGCAGCTGGGCGAGCAGGTTGCGTCCCGCGCCCGTGAACCTCAGGCGGGCCCTCGACAGCGACATCGACAACCGGTCGGCGGGCACCGAGTCGCCCGTGGCGGTCTTGAGCGCCGACAGCTGACCCGCGCCCGACTGGTAGAGCCGCACGAGCTCGTCGGCCTCGGGGCCGCTCAGCCGCCGCCGTCGGGCGAGACGGTCGAGCTCGGCCCAGTCGTGACCGTGGGCGGCGGCATAGGCGTCGATGTCCATTCTGCTTAGATGATAGGCATGTCCCGCACCAAGGCACGAGGCGCCTCCCCGGTGGTGCTGCGGCCCGACCAGGTCGAGGCCTTCACGGCGGGTGGCGACGAACTCGTCACGGGCGAAGCCGTCGCCCTCGACCTCCGACCGACGAGCTTCGTGCTGCGGGCTGCGGGCGTGCTGATCGACTACGTCGCCTACGCGCTGCTGCTCGTGGGCGCGCTGGTGCTCGTCTCGCTGCTCAACGACGCCGGGGTGCTCGACGACGCGCTCTCCCAGGCGTTCCTCGTGGCGTCGATCGCCGTCTGCTTCATCGTCGTGCCGACGGTCGTCGAGACCGCGAGCCACGGGCGGTCCCTCGGCAAGCTGGCCGTGGGTGCCCGCATCGTGCGCACCGACGGAGGCGCGATCGGCCTGCGTCACGCCCTCACCCGCGCGCTGGTGGGGTTGCTCGAGATCGTCTTCACGAGCGGCGGCCTGGCCGTCGTGGTCGCGTTGCTGAACGGGTCGTCGCGACGCCTCGGCGACCTCATGGCGGGCACGTACAGCCGCAACGAACGCGTGCCGCGGGCGACGCACGTCGTCTACGGCGTGCCCGCGCACCTGCAGGGGTGGGCCGAGGTCGCCGACGTGGCGCGCCTCCCGGACGGCCTGGCACGCCGCATCGCGTCCTTCCTGCAGCAGGCACCCCAGCTCTCGCCGGCCAGCCGTCGCCGCATCGCCGACGAACTGGCGGCCGAGACCGTGCCCTTCGTCTCTCCGGTGCCGTCCGGAGAGCCCGAGTTCCTGCTCGCTGGCGTCTCGGCGGTGCGTCGTCAGCGCGAGTCCGCGGCCCTGGCCCGTGAGGCGACGCTGCTCGACCGGCTCACGCCGGCCCTCACCGAGACCGTGCCGGGGTTCCCCCGCCGTCGCTAGCGCGTCACGACCGCACGAGTCGGGCGATCGCCGCCGACGCCTCGCGCAGCTTGGCGTCCGCCACGTCGCCGCCCTCACGGGCGGCCTGGGCGACGCAGTGGGCGAGGTGGTCCTCGAGCAACTGCAGGGCCACGGTCTCGAGAGCACGGGTCGCGGCGCTGACCTGGGTCAGCACGTCGATGCAGTACGTGTCGTCCTCGACCATCCGCTGGATGCCCCGCACCTGGCCCTCGGCGCGACGCAGCCGCTTGACGATCTGCTCCTTGTCGCCGCTGTAGCCGACGTGCGCCGTCGACGCGAGCTCACCGTGTTCCGCCACCCGCGCCTCCTGACCGTGTCGTGACCTCGCGCCAGGATACCCCGTGGGGGTACACCCCGTCGCGGCGCGGCACCCCGACGGGGCGCGCGGGGTCAGCCGCGGATCAGGCCCAGCACGTGGTCGCGGACGCGCTCCATGCCGGCAGGGGTCGCCGCCTCGGCGTTCAGGCGCAGCAACGGCTCGGTGTTGGACGGACGCACGTTGAACCACCAGAAGCCGTCGTCGGACGAGCCGCTGACCGTCAGGCCGTCGAGCTCGTCGAAGTCGCCGACGCCCGTGTAGGCCTCGACGATGCGGGCGTAGGCCGCCGGGACGTCGGTGACCGTCGAGTTGATCTCGCCGCTCGCCGCGTAGGGCGTGTACCGGTCGGTGAGCGTCGACAGCGGTTCGGACTGCGAGCCGAACTCGGCCAGCACGTGCATCGCCGCGAGCATGCCGTTGTCGGCGCTCCAGAAGTCGCGGAAGTAGTAGTGGGCCGAGTGCTCGCCCCCGAAGATGGCCCCGGTCGCCCGCATCTCGTCCTTGATGAGCGAGTGGCCGACGCGCGTGCGCACCGGCGTCGCCCCGGCGGCCTCGATCGCCTCGGGCACGGCGCGTGAGGTGATCAGGTTGTGGATCACCGCGATCTCGGCGTCGGGTTCGGCCGCCTTGACGCGGGCGATCTCGCGGACCGCGACGATGGCCGCCACGGCCGACGGCGTGACGGCCTCGCCCTTCTCGTCGACGACGAAGCAGCGGTCGGCGTCGCCGTCGAAGGCGAGCCCGAGGTCGGCGCCGTGCTCGAGGACGGCCTTCTGCAAGTCGACGAGGTTGGCCGGGTCGAGCGGGTTGGCCTCGTGGTTGGGGAACGTTCCGTCGAGCTCGAAGTACAGCGGGACGATCTCGATCGGCAGCTTCGGCAGGCCTGCGGCCTCGCCGAGGACCGCCGGGACGGTCAGGCCGCCCATGCCGTTCCCCGCGTCGACGACGACCCTGATCGGCCGGATGCCCGACAGGTCGACGAGGCCACGCAGGTACGCCGCGTAGTCGGGCAGGGAGTCGTGCTCTCGCACGGTGCCGGGCTCGTCGACGGCGTCGATGCCGTCGGCCAGGAACGAGGAGGCGCGGTCACGGATCGAGGACAGCCCGGTGTCGAGGCTGATGCCCTGGGCACCGGCCCGACTCATCTTGATGCCGTTGTAGGTGGCCGGGTTGTGGCTGGCGGTGAACATGGCGGCGGGGGCGTCGAGCGAGCCGGAGGCGAAGTACGACTCGTCGGTCGAGCACAGGCCGAGGGCGACGACGTTCGCCCCGCGGGCACGGGCACCGCGCGCGAAGGCGTCGGCGAAGCCCGGCGACGAGTCGCGCATGTCGTGGCCGACGACCAGGTCGCGGCCCGCGGCGTCGATCTCGTCGGCGAAGGCCGCACCGAACGCTTCGATCACGGTCTCGGTCAGCTGGCTGCCGACGAGGCCGCGGACGTCGTAGGTCTTGACGAAAGCGGTCAGGTCGACGGGCTCGTTCTCAGTGGTCATGCCCCAAAACTACCCGGCGGAGCACCTGCCAACCCTGAGGCACCGAGAGCGAGCTCGCATGGCGGTCGCAGAGGTCGTACCCGTGGGGCTCGACCCGGCCGCTGAGGGGGCCCACGACGACCATCGAGTCGGCGTACACGTAGGTCAGCGTCGCGACGGCCTCGTCGTGGCACGTCACCTTGCTGCAGGGTCGACCGTTCATCTGCCGGACAGACTACCGCGAGGTCCCGCCGGGCCGACCCGCGCCTCCTGACGGGCCTACGATGGGCGGATGAGCAAGGCCCGCCGCGCACGCGTCACCGACCGGTCCCGCCGGCGGGACCGCCACGGGCGGGGCCTCCGATCGTCGGCCGCCGGGCCGCACCTGCCCTTCTTGCGGACGCGGGTCGACCTCTTCGACGACATCGTCGCCGCGACCGCCGACTACCTGCGCGAGGCGTGGCCCGACGAGCTCGCCGACACGTCGTTCGAGGTCGCCGGCCTGCCCGCCGAACCGGACCGCACGCGGGTCGAGCGATGGTCGGTCGACCGGGCCGCGGGCCGGGTCGTGCTGTACCGCCTGCCGATCGAGCGCCTGGCGCCGTCGCACGACCGTCGCGGCGCCGCCGAGGACGAGTGGAACCACCGCGTCCTCGTCGAGGGGTACGTGTTCCGGGCCGTGGCGGACCTGCTCGGCAAGGACCCCTGGGAGCTCGCGCCGGACCGCTGGCGCGACGGCTAGGCCGCCGGACCCGGTCGCCTCGGGCTCAGGGGCGGACGGTCAGGGGTGGACGGTCAGGGGTCGACGGTCAGGGGTAGACGGTCACCGGCGTCGACGCCGCCAAGGGAGACGTGACGGGCCAGGCGGCGATCGCCGCGGCGGCCGAGAAGCTGACGCCCGCTCGCAGGCCGTCGGCGTCCTCGAGGCGGACGCCGTCGCCCTCGGCCACGTCGAAGCCGACCGTCGACCCCCCGGGCACCTCGACGTCCCGCTCGTCGACGTCACCGACCGTGACGCGCGCCGTGACGGCGTCCTGCCCCGGGTTGACGAGCCAGAACCTGGCCCCGTCGCCCGCGGGCACGACGGTCTCGGTGTCGCCCGACAGGCGCGGGGACGACGCCGCCCAGCTGAGGTCGACCCCGCCCGCGTCCGAGGCGACCGTCGACGTCCTGGCGGCCACGGCCACCGCGGCGGAGGACCGCACGGTGGCGGTGTAGACCCCGTCGTCGAGGCCGTCGATCGGGACGTCGGTGACGCGTCCGCCCTCGACCCGGGTCTCGAAGGTGGTGCCGGTGCCGTCGTCGGTCGCCAGCGAGACCGACAGCTGGGCGGCGTCCTGGCCCGGCACGAGGACGCGCAGCACCGACTGCAGGTCGGAGGACGAGGGGTCGGCCAGCGCGCCCTCGAGGTTCGCGGAGTCGCGCACGACGATCCCCGGGACGACGGATTCGCGTGCGGGCGCGGCCGACCCGGTCACGATGTCCACCCCACCCGGCTCGAGGGTGCGGACGACGCTCTGCTGCAGGGTCGCGACGATCTGGCCCCCGCGACTCGACACGTGCACCGCGGGCGAGACGAGTCCCGTCGCGAAGCCCGAGAGGGGCACCACCTTCTGGCTGCGGGGTGCGACGACGATGCCGTCGATGCCCGGGCCCTGGACCTCACCGGTCTCGGACCGGATGTCGAGGTCGACCGTGGCGTTCACGTCGCTGGGGTTCACGAGGCTGATCAGCGAGACGCGGCCGGTCTCGGTCGAGCCGCCGATCAACCAGGTCGAGCTGGTGGGTTCGGTGCACGGCGCCGAGGCGAAGCCCCGCAGGTCGCCGTCGTCGACCGACTGGCTCTGGGCGGCCGCGACGAGCGGCACGTCGTCGCCCTCGACGGGGGCGGTCGCCACCGAGGGGCGAGAGTCGCTGCCGTCGGCGCCGGCGAGCACGTCGACGTCGACGTCGCCCCCGCTCGACCGACGGACGACGTCGGCGCGACCGACCGAGCTGGCGGTCGTCGCCTGCTGCCCCTCGGCGTCCGAGAGCTGCAGCAGAGAGCCGGTGCAGACCCGCTGCTGGTCGACGGGCACGGGTGTCACCAGTTGCCCGGCAGGCACCGTCTCGAAGCGGGGCAACGGCAGCGCCGTCGCACCACCGACGACCGCGGCGGCGACGGCGAGGCCGGCGACGCCGACCGCCACGCGTCCCGTGGTCGAGAAGACCGATCGCTTATTCATCTCGCTCCTCGTCGAAGGTGGTGGCGGGCTGCTCGGCCTCGGGCGTCCCGGCCCGCGAGCGGCGTCGGCGGGGCGACGTCGGGATCGCGAGCAGCAGGGCCGAACCGAAGACGAGGCCCCAGCTGATCAGGACGATCGGGCGGAGCGGCCCGGCACCGGGGTGCGCCTCGCGCTCGTCGCCCGCCTCGACGTACCGCCAGAGCAGGCCGTTCGAGGTGTCGCCGACCGGCAGGAAGAGCGCGTCGGCGTCGAGCGCTTCACCAGCACGCTGACCGAGGCGGTCGGCGTCGCCGTCGTCGTCCGTCGCCGAGAGCAGCACGAAGCCGACGCCGAGCCGTCGGAGGTCGTCGGTCGGGTCGAAACCGCTGCGGCTGACGAGGTTGCCGGCCAGGACGGTGAGGTCCTCGTTCACCGAGGTGAGGCGTTGGGCGGTCGAATCGAGCGTCGACTGGTCGTCGAGGGTCGCCCCCTGACCGTGCTCCAGCGAGACGGCGAGCGACCCGTCGGGCTGGGGCGTCAGCACGAGGGTCCCGACGTCGGGGGTCGCCTCGGCCTCGGCGGTGACGTACGCCGAGAGGATGCGACCCGACGAGGGGCGCACGTCGGCGACCGGCCCGAACGAGGCGACGACGGTGGGCGCGGCGGCGGCGACGGCGAGCACCGCGACCAGGGCTCCCGCCGGAGGCGCGGCCCGCGGCAGCCGGTCGAGGGTCACGGCCGCGGCCCCGACGAGTCCGAGCAGGTACAGGCTGAGGCCGCCGCCCGCCCAGATCGTCGTCGTGTCGCTGCCGACGCCCGTGACCGACACGTGGGTGGCGGCGACGGCGGTGAGGTAGCCCAGCAGGGCCAGGGCGAGCGCGGGCACGGCACGGCGCTGCGAGCCGACGAACGGTGAGGCCACCGCGAGCAGGGCCAGGGGGGCGATCGCCACGGCGACCACGACGGCGAGGGTGGCGGACGAGAAGCCCGTGCCGGCGATCAGGGCCGTCCAGCCGTTCAAGCCCGTCTCGGGCGAGGTCAGCAGCAACTGCAGCGGCGACGCGGGGTCGGAGCGGGTCGGCACGCCCGGGTCGGCGAAGACGGCCCACCAGGTGCCCCGCTGCAGCTGGGCGACGACGAGGGGGGCGAAGAGCGCCACGGCAGGCAGCGGCACCGCGACGAGGCGGTGGGTGCCCCGGGGACGGCTGACGATCGAACCGAGCCAGCCGACGAGCAGCGCGGGGATCAGAGACGGAGAGGCGGCCGCGACGACCGCGAACAGCAGGGACGCGGTGGCTCCGGCCGTCCACGACCTCGCGGCCCCGATCATGGCCCAGACGAGGAACGGAAGCGTCACGTGGGCGAGGACCGCGCCCAGGTGCCCGGACTGCAGGCCCGAGAGCAACGGGGACGACAGGGCGTACACGGCGGCGGCGACGGCAGGCACCCAGGTGCGACGGGTGACGCGCCGCGTGGCGAACCAGGCGCCGAGGGCGGTGAGGGGCAGGGCGACGACGTAGACGCCCACGATCGCCGTCGACGGGGACCAGAACGTGAGCGTGCCGAGGACGGCGACGAGGGCCGTGAACGGGTCGGACGGCCCCGTGAAGCCGGTGCCGATCTCGCGCCAGCCGTAGCCGACCGACGACCACAGCTGACCCACCGAGGTGCTGAGCGGCAGCAGTCCCCCGCCGGTCACCGCCGGGTTGCCGAGCAGCGGCAGGAACGCGACGACGCCGACGACGGCCGCGACCAGCACGACCCAGAGACCGCCGGAGTGGACGAAGCTGGCGCGCGGGTCGGGCGCGTCCTCGACGGACGCGACCTGCGCGTCGCGCTCGGTCACGCGCCGCTCGCGCAACAGCGAGCGCGACGCCCGGAGGGGCTCGACCGAGGCCCAGCCGACGGTCCTCGTCCGGGCGAGTGCCCGTCGCGCGGATCGGACGTGCGAGCCGCCGAACGCAGCCCGGAAGGCGGTCGCGAACTCGCCGACGACGGCGCCGGGGTTCTTCGTCAGGAGGTGCCAGACGCTCCGGACGATCGCGAGCGGCACGAGGCTCAGCCAGTGCAGCGGGAGCAGGACCGCCGCCGACCAGGTCAGTCGCCGGTGCAGCTGGGCGGCTCGGTGCAGGCGGGCCGCGCGGGCGTGCCCGACGGGACCGTGGCCGAATTCTTCCGGCGGGCCCGCGCTGTCGACCTTGGCGTCGGGCACGAGCACGACGCGGTGGCCGGCGAGCCGGGCTCGGATCGAGAAGTCGAGGGCGGCGTCCACGTGCGGCAGGGCGGGGTCGAAGCCGCCCAGGGCGTTCCAGACCGTGCGCCGGACGAGCATGCCGCCGGCCGCGACCCCCAGCACGTCGTCGATGACGTCGTGCTGACCCTGGTCGAGCTCGTTCTCGACCCGGGCGAGCGAGGCACCGTACCGGGTGATCGTCTCGCCGAACTCGGCGATGACGCCGGGCCGCCCCCAGCTCATCAGCTTGGGACCCGCGATCGCCACCGAGGGCGAGACCTCGACGGTCGACATGAGGTGTTCGAGCGCCTCGGGTGCCGGCGCGTTGTCGTGACCGAGCAACCAGACCCAGTCGTCGGGTGAACCGTCACCCGGGTCCGAGAGCCGGATGCCGTGGGCTGCGGCCGCGCCGAGGGTCTTCGCGTCGGGGAGCGAGGCCAGCTGCGCCGCACCACTCAGCGAGAGGCGACCGGCGGCGGAGTCCTTGCCCCCCGTGTCGACCACCACCAACGCCTCGGGCGGACGCGTCTGACGCGACAGTCCGTCGAGGGTTCGGTCGAGGTAGGTCGCTCCACCAGGGGCGACGAGGATCGCTGTGACTCTCGGCTGCATGACTCGAGCAGCCTAGGTCGCACCGACGCGGGCACCGGCTCGGCGCGCCGACGCGACGGGCGAGACGTCGCGACCCGCGCCTCCTCGTCGCTCGTGCCCCGAGGCGGCCGGCGCCCCCGCGCCGCCGGCCCGTCACGCGGCGACGGCACCGATCCACGAGGGTCGGTGCCGTCGAGGTCGGTGCCGTCGGGGTCGGTGCCGTCGGGGACCGAGGAGGCGCGGGTCAGGCCCGCTTGCGGAGCTTGCGACGCTCGCGCTCGGACAGTCCACCCCAGATGCCGAAGCGCTCGTCGTTCTGGAGGGCGTACTCGAGGCACTGGGCCCGCACGTCGCACGAGGCGCAGATCTTCTTGGCGTCGCGGGTGGAGCCGCCCTTCTCGGGGAAGAAGGCCTCGGGGTCGGTCTGGGCACAGAGCGAGTCGACCTGCCAGGCCAGCTGGTTCTCGTCGTCGGTGGTGGTCGTGGTGCGTGACGCCGGCGAGCCGGGGACGCCCAGCTGGATCGGGTCGACGTGCCAGTCGTCCGGGACCCCGGCGCGGTTCTCGTGGATGCCCACAGCGCATCTCCCCTCGTGTCGATCGCCCGTGAATGTACGCGACAAGGTAATTACACCGGTGTCATTACCCATCCGTCAAGTCGAGGGCCAATAAACCCTGCACCCCCCGATCAGGGGCAAGGCGGCCTCGGCGTGTCGGGGGACGTTTCGAGCGGAACGGGTGACTTCGGCCCTCGGCGCTGGATCACACGCGCGGCGCGGCCTGCCAGGCGCTGGTCACCATCTCGAGCAGGGTGTGGCGCATCTCCCAGTCGAGGTCGCGGGCCGCCAGGCTGCCGTCGGCGACGATGCGATCGGGGTCGCCGGGGCGGCGGGGCGCGATCTCGGGCGTGAAGTCGATGCCGGTGCCCTCGCGCATGGCGGTCATGATCTCGGCCACCGAGACGCCGCCACCCGAGCCGAGGTTGTAGGCGGGCTCGACGGGCTCGCCCGCGTCCAGTCGACGGGCCGCCGCCACGTGCGAGACCGCCAGGTCGGCGACATGGACGTAGTCCCGGACGCAGGTGCCGTCGGGGGTGTCGTAGTCGTCGCCGTTGATGCGCGGGACGCGCCCCTCGGCGAGCGCCGCGAACACCAGGGGGAACAGGTTGTGCGGGCTGGCGTCCCAGAGGTCGGGTCGGCCCGAGCCGACGACGTTGAAGTACCGCAGGCTCGTGTGGCGCAGGCCCTCGGCCACGGCCTGGTCGCGCAGCAGCCACTCGCCGATCAGCTTGCTCTCGCCGTAGGGCGACGCGGGGGCCTTGGGGGTGTCCTCGGTGACGAGCTCGGTCGGCGGGGTGCCGTAGACGGCTGCGCTCGACGAGAAGACGACGCGGTCGACGCCCCGGCTCGACATGGCCTCGAGCAGGCGCGCGGTACCGGTGACGTTCTGCTCGTAGGTGTGCAGCGGTCGCTGGACCGACACCCCGGCGTACTTGTAGCCCGCGACGTGGACGACGCCGGTCACGCCGTGCTCGTCGATGGTGCGTTCGATCAGCTCGCGGTCGAGGATCGACCCCCGGACGAACGGCACCCCGTCGGGCACGAAGCCCTCGAGGCCCGACGAAAGGTCGTCGAGCACCACCGCGTCGATGCCCGCCCCCGTGAACTCGCGGACGACGTGTGAACCGATGTACCCGGCACCGCCGGTGACCAACCAAGACATGGGGCCAACCTATCGGGTGACCGCCGGCCGCCCGGCGCCCGCCGCCGAGGGCCTGGGGTCGGCCTCAGGCCGGCGTAGCCACGTAGGCGGTCCCGCCACCCGTCATCGCGAGCCGGACCTCGTCGGGAGTGACGAAGGCGGACTCGCCCCGGCCGAGCCGGATCGTGCCGTCCTGACCCTTGACGTGGACCTCGCCCTCGACGACCAGGACGATGCTCGGGCCGCCGATCTCGACCACGGCCCCCTGACGGGCCGCGTCGACCCGCAGCAGGGCGAAGCCCGTCCCCGCGGGGGCGAAGCGCTGGACGCCGCGGGCCACCTCGACGGGTTCGAGGCGCGGCACCGGGAGGGGGTCGAAGTCGAGCACCTTCAGCAGCTCGGGCACGTCGACGTGCTTCGGCGTGAGGCCGCCCCGCAGGACGTTGTCGGACGGCGACATCAGCTCGACCCCGAAGCCGCCCAGGTACGCGTGCACGTTGCCGGCGGGGAGGAACAGGGCCTCGCCCCGGCGCAACGTCACCCGGTTGAGCAGCAGCGACAGCGCGACGCCCGGGTCGCCCGGGTAGCGCTCGGCGAGGTCGACCACCGTGGCGATGCCCGCGCTGCCGGACCGGTGGGCGGCGGCGAGCTCGCTGACCGCCGCGATCGTGGCGGCGGACTCGTCGGAGCCCTCGAACAGGAACGCGAGGGTCGCCCGGAGGGAGTCGCCCAGGTGGCCGCGGAGGCGGCCCAGGCGCCCCGACCCGCCGTCGAGCAGGTCGACGTCGACCAGGGTCTCGGCCGGCTCGCGGAACCCGCAGAGGGCGTCGAAGGTGTCGCTGAGGGCCACGATGATCTCGGGCTTCGCCGAGGCGTCCTTGTAGTTGCGCTCGGGGGCGTCGAGGGGGACCCCGGCGTCGTTCTCGCGGGCGAAGCCCTCGCGGGCCTGCTCGGGGGTCGGGTGGGCCTGGATCGACAGCGGACCGTCGGCCGCCAGCAGCTTGAGCAGGAAGGGCAGCACGTCGCGATCGCGACCGAGGGCCCGGGCCGGCTCTGCGGCGAACCAGTCGGCGAGCGTGTCGGCCCCGCCGACGACCGCCGGCGCGACGACCACGCTCGGCGACCCCGGGTGGGCCCCGAGCCACAGCTCGGCCTCGGGGCGGCCGCTCGGCCGACGTCCGAGGAGTTCGGCGATGGCCGTCGTCGAACCCCAGGCGTAGTCGCGGGGCGTGTTGGTGATGGCGAGGAACATCGTTCTCCTTGCTCGGCGGAGCTCGTGCTTGGTCGCCCCCTACAAAACGGTCCGGTCGACGACGTCGGGGCGTTGATCAAAGCTACCAACCCCTTGGTGCCGGACGGGCGGCTGCCTAGGCTCCTGTCGTCCCGACACGAAGCAATGGAGCACGGATGTCATCAGCGACCCTCACCTCGTTCACCTCGCTCGTCAGCGACTTCTACGGTTACGAAGACCTGCTCTCCGACCGTGAGAAGGGCGTGCTGGCCGACCTCCGCCGGTACCTCGAGACCGAGGTGAAGCCCGGCGTGAACCGGCACTGGGCGGATGCCACCTTCCCGCACGAGATCGTCAAGGGCCTCGCCGGGCTCGGTCTGTTCGGCATGCCGTGGGAAGAGACGCGGCCGTTCGAGAACTCGGCCGTCTTCCGCGGGTGGGTCGCCCTCGAGCTCGCCAGGGTCGACGCGTCCGTCGCGACCTTCGTCGGCGTGCAGAACGGCCTGGCGATGGGGTCGATCGGCGTCGGGGGCTCGGCCGAGCAGCGCGCCGAGTGGCTGCCGCGCATGGCGAGCGGCGACCTCGTCGGAGCCTTCGGCCTGACCGAACCGCTCTCGGGGTCCGACTCGGCCCAGGGCCTCCGCACGATCGCGACCCGCGACGGCGACGACTGGGTGCTGAACGGCTCGAAGCGGTGGATCGGCAACGCGACCTTCAGCGACATCACGATCATCTGGGCGAAGAGCGCCGAAGACGGGCAGGTCAAGGGCTTCATCGTCCCGACCGACACCGCCGGCTACACGGCGACCAAGATCGAGGACAAGCAGAGCCTCCGCATCGTGCAGAACGCCGACATCACCCTCGAGGACGTGCGCGTGCCCGAGAGCCACCGCCTGCAGCAGGCCGACTCGTTCCGCAGCACCGCGGCCGTGCTCCGCCTGACCCGTGCCGAGGTGGCCTGGGCGGCGGTCGGCAACTCGATCGGCGCCTACGAGGCCGCCCTGGCCTACGCGAACGAGCGCGTGCAGTTCGGCAAGCCCATCGCCAAGCACCAGCTCGTCCAAGACCTGCTGGTCAAGTGCATCGGCAACATCACCGCCTCGATCGGCATGGTGGTGCGGTGCTCGCAGATGCTCGACGAGGGCACCCAGCGCGACGAGCACGCCTCATTGGCGAAGGCCTTCACGACCGCCCGCATGCGAGAGACCGTCGGCTACGCCCGCGAGGTCATGGGCGGCAACGGCATCGTGCTCGACTACGACGTGGCCCGCTTCTTCGCCGACGCCGAGGCCCTCTACAGCTACGAGGGCACCCGCGAGATGAACACGCTGATCGTCGGCCGCAGCATCACCGGGCAGGCCGCGTTCGTCTGAGCCGTCCGGCGGGGCGGCCCCTGGTCGCCCCGCCGCGCCTCCCCCGTCGTCTAGCCTGGTGCCCATGACCTCGACGCTGCCCGCGCGGACCGCCCGAGTGGCGCCGGCTCGCGGCGCCACGACGTACGCGACGCTCGCGTTCCTCGTGCTCTTCGGAGGCGACGTCCTGCGCAACGGCACGGGCTGGTGGGGCTGGGGCGCGGCCTGCGTGGCGTTGGTCGTCGCGGCCGTCGTCCTCGTCGTGCGGCACCCGCCCCGGGTGCGGACGCTGCCGCGCCTCCTCGTCCTCTACCTGGCGTTCGCGGTCGCGTCCCTCGCCTGGTCGCAGTACCCGGGCGGTTCGGCCGTCGGCGTCGTCACGACCCTCATGACCAGCGTGGGCGCCCTCGCGGTCACCGTCGTGGCCCCGTGGCCGGCCATCGTGACCGCCCTGGGTCGGGCACTGCGCATCCACGTCGTGGCGTCGCTCCTGTTCGAGCTCGTCGTCGGGCTGTTCGTCCGCCAGCCCGTCTGCCCCGTCTACCTCGACTGCACCGGGCAGCCGGCCGCCTTCTTCTGGTCGCGCGACGTGCTGTTCGAGGGCGGTCGCATCCAGGGGCTGCAGGGCAACAGCAACATCCTCGCCGTGATCGCCCTGCTCGCCCTCGTCGTGACCGGCGTCCAGGCGGCGGACCGCTCGATCACCCGCGGCTCGACCGTCGTCGGCGTCGCGGCGTCCGTGCTCGCCCTGCTGCTCACCCGGTCCGCCACCGTCGCCGCGGTCGCGGTCGCGGTGGGTCTCGTGCTGCTGCTCGTCGTGGCGACCCGCCGCCGCGAACCCGGCCGCCGCGCCCCCGTCTACGGCGTGGCCGCGCTCGTCGTGGTCGCCGCCGGCGCGGCCGTCGCCCTCGCCCGCGGTCCGCTGCTCGCCCTGGCCGGCAAGAGCGCCGACCTGACCGGTCGCACCGACATCTGGTCGGCGGTCCACGACCTCGGGGTGCAGCACCCCGTCGTGGGCTGGGGCTGGGTCGGCTACTGGTTCCCGTTCGTCGAGCCCTTCACCGACCTCGCCGAACGCAACGGAGTGGTGTACCTGCAGGCCCACGACGCCTACCTCGACGTGTGGTTCCAGCTGGGCTGGATCGGCCTCGTGCTCTTCGGCCTGACGATCGTCGGGGTCGTCGTGCGCTCGTGGTGGTGGGCCGTCGACCGCCGCGTGCTGTCGCGCGAGGTCGTGGCCCCGTGGACCGCCCACGACCTGCTGCCGCTGCTGCTCGTCACGGCCCTGCTCGTCCACGGGCTCACCGAGTCGCGGCTGATCGTCGAATGGGGCTGGGCCACGTTCGTCGTGATCGTGCTCGTCACCCGTCGTGACCCCTTCGGCTGGACGGGCCACGACCGGTGAGTTCGGGCTTCGACCGCAGCCGTGACCCCCTCCGCCGGTACCTGTCGGCCTGGATCGGCTTCTCGGCCGGTGGGCACTTCTCCCAGGCGCTGTCGGTGGCGATCGTGCTCTACGCGTTCTCGACGCAGTCCGTCAGGGCCCTCATGGGCTGGCCCGGGTCCCTCGCCGTCCTGGGCACCCTGGTCGTCCTCGCGGCCCTGTCGCTCGTCGGCGGCCGGCACCACATCGAGTGGCACGGCATCCTTCCCGTGTCGCTCATCGCCTTGTTCGGCTTCATGGGCCTCAGCGTCTTCTGGAGCGAGTACACCTGGGTCTCGATCGGCGGGGTCGCCTACGCCGTCGGGTTCGGCGCCCTGGGGCTCTACCTCGCCCTGGGACGCGACCTCGTGCAGGTGGTCCGCGCGTTCGGTGACGCGCTGCGCATCCTGCTCGTCGCGTCGCTGTCGCTCGAGGTGCTCAGCGGCCTGCTGATCGACCAGCCGATCGCGTTCCTCGGCATCCAGGGCAACCTCGCCGCCGGCGGACCGATCCAGGGCATCTCGGGCACCCGCAACTACCTGGGGTTCCTCGCGACGCTGGCGATCATCACCTTCGCCGTCGAGTTCCTCACCCGGTCGGTCCCGAGGCGGCAGGCCGTGGCCTCCGGCGTGCTCGCGCTGGCGGCGCTGGTCTTCGCCCGCTCACCCGCGACGGCGATCGCCGTCATCGTCCTGATCGTGGCGGGCGTGGCGCTCAACGCCCTCCGCCGGGCCCCCGAGTCGCGGCGGCCGCTCATGCAGTCGGTCTTCGCGGTGATCGTGGTGCTGGGGGGCGCCTTGGCCTACGCGGGTCGGTCGCGCCTCCTCGACGCGGTCGACGCGACGAACGACCTCTCGGTGCGGTCGCTGCTCTGGGCGCGCATCCGCGAGCTGGCGGCGGTGCACGACATCGTCGGCTGGGGGTTCGTCGGCCAGTGGCCGACCGAGATCTTCCCGTACTCGACGATCATCGCCCCGAGCGGACGCCCGCACGAGACCGGGCTCAACGCGTTCTTCGACATCTGGCTGCAGCTCGGGCTCGTCGGGGGGCTCTTGCTCGTCGTGGCCGGCACCTTGGCGTTCGTGCGCAGCTGGATCACGGCGTCGGGTCACCCCATCGTGGCCTACGTCTGGCCGGCCCTCGTGCTCGTGCTGATCGGAGTGACCGCCTTCGCCGAGAGCTTCGTGCTGTTCGAGGGCGGTCTGATGACCTTCGTCGCCATCGCCACCATCGCCGCCCGCAAGCGGTCGTGGCGGTCACGGTTGCCCCGATCGGCACGACCGTAGGAGGCGCGGGTCGGGTGGTCGACCCCTGGGCCCGTCGGTCGGCGGTCGCGTCGACCACCGCGCCTCAGTCCTCGACGACCCAGCTCGGCCCGGGCCGCTTGCCGAGAAGCGTGCGCAGTCGCCGCTGGAGGCCCCACACCGTCACGCGGAGCATGGCTTCGACGACGATGGCCTGGCTCATCTTCGACTCGCCGAACTCGCGTTCTCTGAACTCGATGGGCACCTCGACCACGCGGCCGCCCCCGTCGAGGACGCGCAGGGTCATGTCGACCTGGAAGCAGTAGCCCTTCGAGTCGATGCCGGTGAGGTCCATCGCCTCGAGCGACTCACGCGTGTAGGCGCGGAACCCCGCCGTGACGTCCTTGAGGCGCAGGCCGAGGGCGAGCCGGGCGTAGAGGTTGCCGCCACGGCTGAGGACCTGGCGGGAGACCGGCCAGTTGACGACCGAACCACCGGGCACCCAGCGCGAACCGATGGCGAGGCTGGGCGACCCCGGGGCCGCGGCGGTCACCAGGGCGATCATCTCGGGCAGCTTCTCGGGCGGGTGCGAACCGTCGGCGTCCATCTCGATGACGACGTCGTACCCCCGCTCGAGTCCCCACCCGAAGCCCGCCACGTAGGCCGAGCCGAGCCCGAGCTTGCCGGTGCGGTGCACCACGCTGATGCGCTCGTCGTCGGCTGCCATCGTCTCGGCGAGCCGGCCGGTGCCGTCGGGGCTGCCGTCGTCGACCACCAGCACGTGGACGTCGGGGACCGCGGCGAACAGGCGGCCGAGGATGATGGGCAGGTTCTCGACCTCGTCGTAGGTGGGGAGGACGACGAGGCCGCCGGCGCCGGTGTGGTCCTTCGAGGGACGGGAGGAGGCGCCGGGCGTCGTGCGCTGGTCCATGGGGTGCTCCGTTCGTGCGAGATCGGCCTGAGCACGATCGTGACCCATCGACCTTAGACCGCCGCGGGTCGGACACCGCCGCACGTCGACCCCGACCGCCGGACTGACGCGCCGCCCGGCGGATCGATCGCGGTCGGCCGTCGAGCTACGATTGGCCCATGCCCACCGTTCTCGAGCAGACGCTCATCGTCATGCCCGCCTTCAACGAAGAAGCAGCAGTGGGCGACGTGGTCCGCGAGGTCCTCGCGGCCCTCCCGGGCGTGGCCTGCCTCGTCGTCAGCGACGGCTCGAAGGACGCGACGGTCGAGCGGGCCCAGAACGCCGGGGCACGAGTCCTCGAGCTGCCCTTCAACCTCGGGGTCGGCGGCGCCATGCGCGCCGGCTTCCGCTACGCCCGCCGTCAGGGCTTCCACAACGTCGTCCAGATCGACTCCGACGGGCAGCACAACCCGACCAGCGTGCCCCGGCTGCTCGCCGAACTGGCCGACCACGACGTCGTGATCGGTGCCCGGTTCGCCGGCGAGGGCGACTACGAGGTCCGCGGTCCGCGGCGTTGGGCGATGAAGTTCCTGAGCCTGAGCCTCAGCCGCATCGCCCACACGCCGCTCACCGACACGACCTCCGGGTACCGCGGCGCCGGACCGCGCGCCGTCGAGCTGTTCGCCGACAACTACCCCGCCGAGTACCTGGGTGACACCGTCGAGTCGCTCGTCATCGCCGCCCGGCACGGGCTCACCATCAAACAGGTCCCCGTGTCGATGCGCCCCCGAGCGGGTGGAGTCGCCTCCCACAACCCGGCCAAGGCCGCCCTGTACCTCGCCCGGGCGGGCATGGCCCTGGTGATCGCGTTGATTCGGCCGATCAACGCGCCGGCCGGACAGGTCGTGCCGGCATGACCGTCGCCAGCTACATCTTCAGCATCGTCGCCAGCCTGCTCGCGCTCGGGGTCGTCGTCGATCGGTTGCGCCGTCGTCGGCTCCGTGAACGGCACGCCGTGTGGTGGCTCGTCGCGGGCGTCGTCGCCCTGCTCATCAGCGTGTTCCCGCAGATCACGGCGTGGGCCGCCGACCTCGTGGGGGTCGAGCAGCCCGCGAACCTGGCCTTCTTCGCCAGCATCGTCGTGATCTTCCTGGTCTGCGTCCAGTTCAGCGCCGAGCTCACCGACCTCGAGGACAAGGTGCGGACCCTCGCCGAGGAAGCCGCGATGAACGACCTCCGGTTGCGTGACCTCGAGGGCCGGACGGGGCCCGCGTCCGGCTCGACGGAGGCCTCCCGCCACCACGGCTGAGCGCGTCCCGGCCTCCGTGCCGGTGCCACCACGGAGCCCCGGCGGCGTCGTCACCGAGCGTGCGGCGCCTCGTCGACGGTGTCGCCGTCCGGTCGGACCTCGTCGGGCCGGCTGGCGTCCGCGAAGACCCAGAACTTGTAGGCGGCGTAGTTCCACAGCGTCGTGAGGGCCGTGCTCACGAACTTCCCCACCACGTAGCCCGGGCCGAGGCGGTCGAACAGCTCGATGACGAGGATCGTCGCGAGCGAGTTGACGAGCACCAGCACCGCGTACTTCCAGAGCGAGTGCCAGGACGACCGGTTCGACCGGAAGGTCAGGAACCTCTGCAGCACGTAGCTCACCAGGAGGCCCGCCCAGAAGGCCACGGCGCCGGCCACGCCGAGGGGCCAGCCCAGGCCGTCGCGCCCGAGGATCAGCAGGCCGAGGTCGACGACGAAGGCGATGCCGCCCACCGCGAGGTAGACGAACGGCCCGTAGAGCGCGCTGGACCGGAAGCGGGCCACGAGCGGTGCGGGGCCCGTCACGAGCGGACCACCGATCGGGGCGGCGCGGGACTCAGCGGCATCGGTCGAACTGCTCTCGGGTGATCGGTGGGGACGGGGTCTGGACGACGGCGGGACCGTGGCGCCCCGAAGAGGTTACCGTGCCGCCCCGGCGTCCGAGCTCAGACGACCCGGCAGCCGAGCGTGGTGTTCTCCCCCTTGGACGAGTCGATGCCGTAGGTGCAGACGGTCGATCCGGGCGCGGCCGTGATCGTGGTCGAGAAGCCGTGGGCGGCACCCCAGCCGGGGTAGGCCCGGGCGATGTCGCCCCGGGTCGCGCCGGCCCTGACGACTCCCGCCCCTCGTCCGTCCACGTAGACGGCGACGTCGACGGAGTCGGCCGTGTCGGGGTCGAGGGCCCAGCCCCGCAGGTCGACCGTGGCGCCCTGACGGACGGCGGAGTCGAACGACCCGACCGGGCGGGGGTCGAGGGTGTAAGACCGGCAGCCGAGGTTCGGTGATCCCTTGCCGGCGTCGTCGATCCCGTACGCGCAGACCTGGTACGTGCCGGCAGGGCGGGCGACGGTGGCAGTCCACCCTCGAGCCGAACCGTAGCCGGGATACGCGCGACCGACGTCCGAGCGGGTGCCGTCGGCGACCACCTGGGTGCCGGCGGCCCCGGCGTACACGTGGACGCCGACCGGGTCGAGCGTGTCCCTGTCGAGGGCCCAACCGGAGGCGCTGAGACCGCCGGGCGTCCTCACGACCGAATCCACGGAGCCCACGGGCAGGCCGTCGTCCATCACGATGTCCTGGCAGCCGATCAGGGCGTTCTGCCCTCCCCTGACGTTGATGCCGTAGGCACAGACCGAGTGACGGCCGGGAGACAGGGCGACGGTCGTCCGGAACCCGGTCCCGAGCTGGGCTCCGGTCGCGGCCCGGACGTCCGGGCGGGCGCCGTCGGCCTTGGTGACGCCGATCGCGCGCCCGGTCGTGCTGTCGTAGAGGTGCACGTCGATGGAGTCCTGGGTGTCGGCGTCGCGCGCCCACCCGGCCACCTCGACGCCACCGGGGACGCGACGGACGGTGTCGAGGGCCCCCTTGGGGTCGTTGCCCGGCGTGGGGGTCATGACGATCGGCGTCTTCGCGAAGGCGAGCGCTCCGCCCCCGGAGGGGTGCCGGAGGACGACCTCGACGTTGTAGGAGCCGGGTGCGCGCTGGTCGAGGGCGAACGTCACGGCGCTGCCGCCCTGGGCGACGGGGACGTTCGTGGCGATCGTCTCGAAGGGCGTCCCGGGTGCCCCCCGTCCGACCTTGACGTCGGCCACGGTGCCCGGCACCCAGGCGTCGTCGTGGAACCGCACCTGGGTCGAGCCCTGGGCGGTCGGGTCGGCCCGGAGCGCGAACGACTTCAGCCGCCAGGTGTTGCGGCCCCGGTCTTCGTTGGGGTCGAAGCGCAGGAACTCGACGGTGCGGCCCGACCAGCCCAGGCGCGGCGCGGAGGACGTCGGGTCGACCGGGTCCCCCTTCGAGAGGTCGATGTCGATCCGGCGGGCGTTCGCGCCGGAGTAGGTGACGATGTCCTCGCCCTCCTGGAAGTTCGACGCGCCGTTGGCGATCCAGATCAGCCGGGCCACCTTGCCTCCGCCGACCGAGTCGGCCAGGGAGAAGGGGCCGTCGTACTCGAGCTCGAACGACAGGTGGTGGTACTTGTCACCGGAGAACGGCGTGACCGGGAAGACCACCTCGGGGTCGTTGACCACCGGAGGGGCGTTCACGGCGGTCATGCCCGACGTCCCGTAGCCGGTGACCTGCGCGTTGAGGACCCGGATGCCCGACGTCCCGGAGGCGCGGGTGAAGTCGTAGGACGAACCGCGTTGGTCGGCGGCGAGGTCACGACCTTCGGCGATGCTCGGGCTGTCGACGACCGGACGCGGGAGCGCCTCGACGGAGTACGTGTCGTAGACGCCGGGAGGGAAGGCCGCGTGGGCGGTGGTCGGCGAGTAGAGGCGCATCCAGTCGACCGACACGGACATCGTCTGCGTCAGCGACTGGGTGACGCTCGGGACGACCCGGAGGTTGACCATCCGCGACGACGTCCACGGGACCTTCCCGGCCACGATCGACGTCTTGTCGAGGGCGAGGTCGTAGACCTGGTTGCCGGGTCGCAGGGGGAAGGTGATGCCGCCACCGCACTGCTCGGCCTGTTCGCCGCAGTTGAACCAGACGATCGCGCCGGTGCCGCTGCTCGGCTGGTCCATGCGGAACGACAGACGCGTGTAGCGCGAGGTGTCGATGCTCTCGGCGGTGCCGTCACGCCCGTACGAGACGGCCCCCGAGACCGACGGGACCGGCGTGAACCAGTCACCGCCGCGGACGCCCAGCGAGAGCTTGCCCCCGGACACGGAGATCGACTGCGCCCGAGCGGCGTCGGTGTTCTGGTCGGCGGCGTTGGAGTAGTCCCAGGGGTCCTGATGGACCTCGGACGCGAAGTCCGGTGCCTCGACCTCGACCGGGACGGCCGCGTCGGCGGACGGGACCGCGTCGGGGACGAACGTGGAGACGACGGGCACGAGGAAGCCGAGGAGGAGTGCCCAGCCCGTCGTGACGGCGACCGTGCGGATGCGCACCCTGCGGCGCGCCTCCCCGGTTCGGGAGTTCGTCAAGGACGTCATGCTGCCTCGCATCCCGGAGCGACCCCTGCCACCCCCGTCGTGGGCCAAGCCTAGCGTCCGGTCGCCCGTCCGACTGCGCCCCGGACGGGGGGCGCGCGGCGACCGGGGACAGCTTCAGGAGGCGTCGGCGCGCGAGCCCTCGGGGTCGAGGTGGGCCGACCCCACCCGGCGGCCCGGTGCCGAGTAGGCGAGGTACGACAGCCGGGACGTCTCGCGGCGCGCCCGGGTCACGCCGTCGAGGACCAGCCCCACCGACCAGGTGAGCACGCCGACGATGGTGAGGGACGCGGCCAGCAGGGCCGTCGGGAACCTCGGCACCAGACCGGTCTCGGCGAACTCCGCCACGACGGGCAGGCCGAGAGCGAGCGCCACCAGCACGAAGAGGCCGCCGATGACGCCGTGGAACAGCAACGGACGCTCGTACCGGATGAGGTGACCGATGAGGTTGAGGATCTTGAACCCGTCCTTGACCGTGTTGAGCTTGCTCTCGCTGCCCTCCGGACGGTCGCGGAAGCCCACCTCGAACTCGGTCTGCGGCAGCCGGAGCGTCGCGCTGTGGATCGTGAGCTCGGTCTCGACCTCGAACTCCCTCGACAGGGCGGGGAACGACTTGACGAAGCGCCGGGAGAAGACGCGGTAGCCGCTCAGCATGTCGGTGACGGGCAGTCCGAACAGACGACTGACCAGGCGGTTGAAGGCCTTGTTGCCCGCCTCGTGACCCGGCCGGTAGGCCGACGTGGCCTGTTCGTCCTTCCGGACCCCGAGGACGTGGTCGTACGGCCCCCGGAGCAGCGTCTCGATCATCTCGGGGGCCGCCTCGGCCTCGTAGGTGTCGTCGCCGTCGATGAGGAGGTAGACGTCCGCGTCGATGTCGCCGAACGCGCGACGGATGACGTTGCCCTTGCCCTTGAGGTCCTCGTAGCGCACGATGGCGCCCGCCTCGCGAGCGATCTCGTCCGTGCCGTCCGTGCTGCGGTTGTCGTACACGTAGACGTGCATGCCGGGGACGGCACGTCGGAGGTCCGTGACGACCTTGGCGACCGACGCGGCCTCGTTGTGGCAGGGGACGATGGCGGCGATGACGAGATCGTCAGGGGTCACGATGGGGTCCTTCGGAACGTCACGGGCGTGGAGGGCGGGGCGGTGGCTCCGCCCGGCAGAGAAGATATCAGGTCACCGCGGCTCGCCCGGCGGGCACGGCTGCCGGAGCAGGGCTGGGGCAGGGGACTCGGCATCAGCGTGCCCGAGCGTCGTCGACCTCGTAGATCCACAGCGTCTGCGTCCCCTGCGTGACGGTGTCCAGCGTGCGGAGACAGGTGGTGTCGAGGGCTTGGTCGGCGAGCACGTAGTCGACGTGCTCCTCGGCGAACTCGGAACACCCGTCGAACGTGACCTGGATCTGGTCGCGGACCGGGTTGGTCACCTCGGGCTCACCCGAGCCCGGAGCCCAGAAGACGTTGGCGAGCCGGTTCCAGGCGTCGGCATCGCTCGAGTCCGGGTCGATCTCGTCCCACATCTCCTCGGGCGGGTAGGTCTGGACCCCGTTGTACGCACGGACCCCCGACTCCAGCAACATCGCGGTGGTCACGTAGCCCCCCACGCCGACCCAGGTGGAATCCGGAGCGGCCTTCTCGAGCGCGACGACGTCACGGCCGGCTTCGGTGTCCGTCAACTCGAACACGCCGCGGTAGAGCGGGTTCACCCCGGCACCGACGACGACCGCGGCGACGGCCAGCATGGCCGCGGCCGTGGTCAGGCGGCGACGAGCCAACGCGACCGGCACGAGCACCACGAGCAGGCAGACCACCATCCACCACCGGGAGCCCGTCAACAGCTCGGTCGACTCGAAGTGGAACGTGGCCCAGGCGACGGCGATCGGCCCGAGCGACACGGCCCCCGCGAGCAACGCCACCGCCCACGGCAGGCGAGTGCCCTCGCGGTCGAGACGGTGGCCCAGGTAGGCCACCGACACGACGTTCAGGAGGTCGAACCCGATCCTGAGCCGGCTCGCGGTCGTGCGGTCGATGAAGAGGGTGTGGGCCAGGGAGTCCCACCCGGGCACGAACAGGAACAGGACGAAGAACGCCTGGACCGCGAACAGCGCCACGAGGACAGGGTCCACGGACGCGGCCCGCCGCCGATCGTGGAGGACCAGCCAGGCGACGACGACGAGGGCGGGCAGGGACACCATCAACGGTGCGGCGGACTCGGACGCGTTCGACCCGAGGACTCCGGGCGAGACGGTCTGGACCGCCTGCTGGAAGGGAGCGCTCCAGGCCTGCACGAACTGCGGGAACCCCGTGGTGCCGGTCGGCTCGAGCCGCTGACCGGGATACACGGTCGAGAGCACGGACTCCAGGGTGCCGAGGCGGGTGACGATCCAGACGCCCAGGACGCCCGCGGCGACGACGACGGCCACGAGGAGGGGCGCGAGCCGTCCTGCGACCTCCCGGAACGGCGTCCCGCCCCGGATCGTCGCGACGATGAAGCCCACGCCGACGAAGGCCACGACGTAGGCGGACGGGATCATGAACGGGACGTAGATGCTCATCGTCATGGTGACGGTGAGGTAGGCCGCTGCCGCCGACACCGCCACCCGCACCCATCGCCGGTGGGTCCTGAGCGACCAGACGACCGCGGTCAGGGCCGTGAACGCCCAGGCCACGGGCCACAGCGTGATCGGCAGGAACCACCACTGCAGCACGGGCGAGAAGACCACCGCGAAGGCGAGCAGGGCCGCCGTCACGGGACGACGTGGAAGGAGCGTGACGACGAACGCGTAGCACGACACGAGGACGGCGACGGCCGGCAGCCACCACCTCCAGGCCATGCCCTGGTCCACGGACGCCACGAAGAAACCCCAGACGTGGGGTCTGAAGAGGGTCGACCAGTCGAGCACGGGCAGGTCGTTCTGGATGGTCGCGTCCATCCCCCCGGGCAGGGTCTGGTTCACCTGGGGGAACCCCTGCGCGACCTGGGAGAGTATCCAGCTCGACTGGACGAGCCACTCGTCGCTTCGGACGCCTCGCGGCATCCCGGCGAGCAGATCCGGGTCGGACCCCGTGCCGAACGAGCCCCAGAAGATCCCGCTCGACGTCCCCGAGACACCGAGGAACACAGCCACGGCCGCGACGAGCACCACCACGACGGGGAAGGCCAGCAGCACGGCGAGACGAGGCAGGCCCGACTCGCGGGGCCGGAGCCGCTCCTCGAGGGCGACGGACCACCGTGCCGACAGCCCCGCCCCCGCGGTCGTTCGTCGCGCGGGCAGGGCTGTCGTGCGGGGCGTCAAGGGCGTGTCCTCGTGGAGCGGGGCCGTGTGAGGCCGAACGGTCGGGCGGTCTGCCGTCGTCCTACGGCACCACCACGGTACGGCAGGACAGGGTCTCGTTCTCCCCACCACCGGTGTCGAGCGCGTAGACGCAGACCTGGTGCGAGCCCGACGCCGCGGCGACGAGCGACTGGAACCCGTGGGACGCCCCGGCGGCGGGGTAGGCCCGGGCGACGTCCGACCTCGGCTGGTCGGCTCGGACGGCCGTCGCCCGTCCGTCCACGTAGACGTGGACGGACGTCGGCGACGTGGCGGTGTCGGGGTCGAAGGCCCAGCCGCGCAAGCGGATGCCCCCGGCCTCCGCCGTCATGTCGTCCACGCTGCCGAGCGGCTTCGCGTTGGTCGGGGGGACGACGACCGTCCGGCAGCCGAGCAGCGCGTTGGCGCCGGACCCCGCCCCGTTGATGCCGTACGCGCAGACCTGGTGCGACCCCGGGGCCGCGGTCCACGATCCCGAGAACCCGTGCGGGGCACCGTAGGCGGGGTAGACGCGGCCGATGTCGCTGCGGGGCTGATCCGCGGTGAGCGCGCGCCCCACGCCGTCGACGTACACGTGCGCGGGGACCGGAGCCGTGGTGTCTCCGTCGATGACCCAACCGGAGACGGAGACCCGGCCGGGAGCGACGGTGACCGTGTCGAGAGAACCCACGGGGTCGCCGCCGACGACACGGACGGAGTCGCACGACAGGGTGGTGTTGGCGCCCTTGCCCGTGTTGATGGCGTAGAGGCACACCTGGTGGACCCCCGGGGAGGCCGGGAGGGTGCGGGCGAAGCCGTGGGCCGATCCGAGCCCCGGGTAGGCACGGGCGACGTCCGGACGGTCGGCTTCCGCACGCAGGGGGTAGCCGACGCCGTCGACGTAGGCGTGGACCTGGATCGACGAGGGCGTCTCGGGGTCGAGCGCCCAGCCGCGCACGTTGACCCCCCCGGGGACGGCCAGCACCGCGTCGGCGGAGCCGACCGGCGAACCGGACCTGACGACGAGGTCCCGACAGGTCAGCTCCTTGGCCGAACCGGCGTCGACGCCGATGGCGTAGACGCAGACGCGCTGCGCGCCGGGTGCGGCGGCGATCGTGTAGTCGAAGCCGTGGGCGGCTCCCTTGCCGGGATACGCCGCGGCCACGTCGGGCCGGGACAGGTTCGCGTTGAGGGGCGTGCCGGCCGAGCCGACGTAGACGTGCACCTGGATCGACGCGGACGACGTGAGGTCGACCGCCCACCCGCGCAGCGACACGCTCTCGATGCCGGCGGTCAGGCTGTCCACCGAGCCGACCGGTCGCTGGTCGCCCGTGGGCGATCCGAACCACGAGTTGAAGTAGACCCAGAAGTTGCGGTTGCCGTAGGCGGAGCACCCGTCGCCCGTCCCGTTCAGGTTCGCGAGGGCTGCCGCGTTCGGGGTGTACGGGGTGTAGTAGTACAGGTTCGCCGTCGCCTGGTTGCGGATGAAGACGGTCTTCGAGCCGCAGGCGGCCGAGGGGTTGAACTGGACCGTGCGGTTGCCGCCCGGGGCGTACTGCTGGAAGTAGTTGCTCGTGCCGGCGGGGTTCGCGTAGCGCTTGAACTGCCACGCGGCACGGTAGATCTGGTTGTAGACGCCGGCGTAGGTCGGGTCACAACCGCCGTTCGCCGAGTCGGGGCAGGCGTAGCCCATGGCCCGCTCGACGCGTGCGTCCGACGGACCGCGCGCGGCCGAACCCGAGATGAGGCCCTGCTCCTTCTGGAGCGTGACGAGGAGGACCTGCGGGTTGATGCCACAGGCCGCCCCGACCTTGGCGATGATGCGCGCGACCGACTCGGACGAGGCGCCCTGGTAGGCCCCGCACATGGCGTCCGCACCCCGTGACGACGTGTCCGTCCGCTTCACGTTCATGCAGTTGCTGTTCGTGCACGATCCGATCTGCGCGTCGAGGAACTGCTGGATCTGCCCCTCGTTCATCGCCCCGCCGTTGAAGAAGACCTGGTCGGACACGATGTTGCCGGGGTCGAAGTCGGCCCCCGAGAGCGCCTGCGCCGGCTGGGCCCCGCCGGTCAGCCCCACGCCGACGAGGACGGTGGCGACCAGGGCCGCCGATGTGACGAGTGCGGTGATTCTTCTCACGAGGCGCCTCCCTGTGGCGTCGACGGGTCGTGACACGGTCGTGCACGGCCGTCGCCCCGGCGGTGACCCGGGACGTCGGCAGACCCCGGACGAGCCTAGGTCACGACATGACCGGAGGGGACCCCCTGCTCGAGGGTCACCGCGTCAGGACGGTCCGTTCGACCCGCCGCCGCGCGTCCGCCGGGACCGCGTCCCGTCGCCGGAGCGACACCGCGCGCAGGACGAGTCGGGGCAGATCCGGCAGGAGGCGCGCCCACTGCGATCGGGAGAGCTGGGACCGCCCGACGGGCGCGACGTCGGCCACGGCCCGGAGGGCCACGCGGGCGATCACGCGGAGGACCATCTCGAGCGACCCGTTGCGGAGCACGACGGCCAGGCGGTTCCGCATGCTCTGGTACTTGATGAAGGGACTCCCGCTGCTCGAACTGCCCGCGTGGCGGTGCACCGCGACGGCACCGGGCGCTGACCCGATCTCCCAGCCGGCGAGTCGGAGGCGCCACGAGACGTCCAGGTCCTCGTAGTACATGAAGAGCGACCCGTCGAAGCCACCGATCCGGTCGAGTGCCTCCCGTCTCACGAAGCACGCGCCTCCCGAGAACCCGAAGAGGGGCTGCGGCCACTCCGATCCGGACGTCACCGGTTCGAGCCAGCCCCGGTCGAAGCCGTTGCCCCAGCGGTCGACCGCGATGCCCTCGCCGTTCAGGAGGCGCACGCCCGTCGGCAGGACGCTCCTGACCCAGCCCCGACCGTCCAGCCCCGTGAGGGAGTCGGCGTGCGGACCCGAGGGGTCCGGGGCGAAGGACCCGTCGAGCTCGACCCGGGCCGCGACGGCCGCCGTGCCGGCGCCGGCGGACCCGAGCGCCTCGAGGCCGCGGGAGACGAAGTCGGGTGCGGCGACCGCGTCGTTGTTGAGCAGGACGACGACGTCACCCGACGACGCGTCGATGCCGGCCTGGACTCCCCCGGCGAAACCCGTGTTGCCGGACAGCGGCACGACGAGGACGTCGGGGAAGTCCCGCTCGTACGCCTCGACGTCGGCGGCGTCGGCCTCGTTGACGACGAGGACGACGTCGATCTCACCGGCGACGCACTGCGGGGCGAGGGAGCCGAGGCAACGGCGGGTCAGTTCGGGACGCTTCCAGTCGACGACGACGACGCTCGCTTTCACCAGGCCATCCTGACAGCCCGGAGCGCTGGTACCGACATGGTTATAGTTGGTGCTGCCCTCGGGCACCTCGACCGGCCGATCACTTGGGAGCACACGTCTTGACCGTCACCACCACCGGCACCGTCTCTGTCGTCATCATCAACTACCGAGGCACGGACGACACGCTCGAGTGCGTCGCGCAGCTCAACGAGGTCGACTGGCCGACGAAGCAGCTCGAGATCGTGGTGGTCGAGAACGGCTCCGGTGACGACAGCGAAGAGCGCCTCCGCGCCGCGCTGGGCGACCAGGAGAACGTCCGTCTCGTCGTGTCGGACGAGAACCTCGGCTTCACCGGCGGCAGCAACCTCGGTGCCCGGACGGCCACGGGTGACTTCGTCGCGTTCCTCAACAACGACGCGAAACCCCACCGCGACTGGATCCGCGAGGGCATCGCCGCGTTCTCGGCGAGCCCCCGCATCGGGGCCGTGGCCAGCAAGGTCCTCGACTGGGACGGCAAGGCCATCGACTTCGTCGAATCCGGGCTGTCCTGGTTCGGCATGGGCTACAAGAACCACACGAACGAGCAGGACGACGGTCGCTTCGACCAGCAGCGCGACCTCCTCTTCGGGACGGGTTCCGCACTCTTCGTGCGTCGTCCGCTCTTCCTCGACATCGGCGGCTTCGACGAGGACATGTTCATGTTCTACGACGACGTCGACCTCGGCTGGCGCCTCAACCTCTACGGCTACCGCGTCCGCTTCGCACCGGACTCGATCGTGTACCACAAGCACCACGGCTCGATGAAGAGCTTCGGCGAGCACCGCGAGATGTACCTGCTCGAGCGCAACGCGCTCCACATGCTCTACAAGAACCTGTCCGAGGACAGCCTCGGCACGCTCCTGCCGGCCGCGTTCGCCCTCCTGGCACGCCGTGCCGTCGCCAAGGGCAAGCTCGACTCCGAGTCGTACGACCTGCGGCGCTTCACCGGCGAAGCCGACGAACACGACGAGACCACCCCCGTCCACAAAGACACGGTCGCGGGCTTGTTCGCACTCGACCAGTTCGTCGCCGACCTGCCGAAGCTGAAGAAGCGTCGCGACGAGATCCAGTCGCGTCGGGTGAAGACCGACAAAGAGGTGTTCCGCCTCTTCGGCAACATCTTCCACCCCCTGTTCGGCGACGACTACTTCCTCGACGGCTTCACCAAGATCCAGGACGCCTTCGGGGTCAACCGCCCGATGATGCGCAAGCGCGTCCTCGTCATCACGGGTGACGCCCTCGGCGAGAAGATGGCCGGGCCGGGCATGCGGGCCTGGAAGATCTCCGAGGCCCTGTCCGAGCACAACGACGTCCGGCTCGTCACCTGGAACGTCGCGAACCGCGCCTCCGAGAACTTCGAGGTCGAGCGGGTCCGCCTCCAGGACGAGCGCGCGATGAAGGTCCACGAGGAGTGGGCCGACGTCATCTTCTTCCAGGGCTTCGCGTTGCGACACTTCCTGACGCTCCAGCGCTCCCACAAGGTGATGGTCGTCGACCTCTACGACCCGATGCACCTCGAGCAGCTCGAGCAGGGTCGCGAGATGGGTGACGCCGCCTGGCGCAACCAGGTGCTCGTCACGACCGAGGTCGTCAACGAACAGCTCCAGAGGGGCGACTACTTCCTCTGTGCCTCGGAGCGTCAGAGGCTCTTCTGGATGGGCCAACTGGCCGCCGTCGGCCGCATCAACCCCGACACCTACGCAGCCGACGAGAACCTGCGCGACCTGATCTCCATCGCGCCGTTCGGCATGGACAGCACTCCCCCGCAGCACACCCGCAAGGCGATCCGGGGCGTCGTCCCGGGCATCGGCGACGACGACAAGGTCGTCATCTGGGGTGGCGGCATCTACAACTGGTTCGACACCCCGACCCTCGTGCGCGCCATCGGCGTCCTGGCCGAGCGTCGACCGAACGTCCGCCTGTTCTTCCTCGGCGTGGCCCACCCGAACCCGGATGTCCCCGAGATGGCGATCGTCTCCAAGACGCGCGAGATCTCGGAGCAGCTCGGGCTGACGGGCAAGAACGTCTTCTTCAACGAGAACTGGGTCGCCCTCGACGACCGACAGAACTACCTGCTCGAGGCCGACGCCGGGGTCAGCACGCACTTCGACCACGTCGAGACCACGTTCTCGTTCCGCACGCGCATCCTGGACTACATGTGGGCCAACCTCCCCATCGTCACGACGAGGGGCGACAGCTTCGGCGACCTCGTCGCCGCCGAGGGGCTCGGCGTGGCTGTGACCGAACGCGACGTCGACGGCCTCGCGGACGCGCTCGAGTCCATGCTGTTCGACGACGACGCCATCGCGCTCGCCAAGGAGAACGTCGCACGCGTCGCGGCCGACTTCACGTGGGAGAAGGCCCTGGCCCCTCTCATCGAGTTCTGCCACGATCCGCACGTCGCACCCGACCGGGCGCACGTGACCGCCGAGGCGGGGCGTCACTCCGGAGGCGTCGTGATCCCGTCCATCGAGAAGTCCCCCGAGCAGCGGTTCCACGAGATCGCCAACAGCCGTCACGGCGTCCGACGGGACGTCCTGCTCGCCCGTCACTACCTCACCTCCGGCGGTGTCGGCGAGTTGCGCGGCAAGGTCGTCACGCGCCTCAACACGATGCGGGACAGCAAGAACGGGCGGTGACGGCCCCGGCCTCGCCCTCACCCCGAGTCGCCCGAGGTATAGTTTCCTGTTCTCCGACAAGCGAGGTAGGCCATGAGCAGCACAGTCACTGAGAGATTCGCGAGGCTTCGCGACGAGCCGATGGTCCCGGCAGGGCGGCCCGCCGGCGGCACCTGGGGCTCCGTCCGTGAGGTCTTCCAGCAGCGACAGCTGCTCGACCTGCTCATCCGACGCGACCTCAAGTCGCGGTACAAGGACAGCGCGCTCGGTTTCGCCTGGACGCTCATCAGGCCCCTCGTGCAGCTGGGCATCTACTGGCTGATCCTCGGGCAGATCCTCGGTTCGGCACGGGCCATCCCTGAGTTCGCCATCTACATCTTCGCCGGCCTGACCCTCTACGGCCTCTTCAGCGAGATCGTCTCGGGCGCCACCGGCTCGGTGGTCGCCAACGCCGGACTGCTGAAGAAGGTGTACGTCCCGCGAGAGATCTACCCGCTGTCGGCCGTCGGCGGCGCCCTGTTCAACTTCGCCATCCAGCTCGTCATCCTGCTCATCGCCACGCTCGCGTTCCGGTCCTTCCCGACGTTCGAGAACCTCGCGTTCTTCGTCCCGGCGACCCTCGTGATCCTCGTGTGGGGCACGGCCCTGGGCATCCTGTTGTCCGCGCTGAACGTCTACCTGCGGGACATGGCCTACCTGGTCGAGGTGCTGATGATGCTGCTCATGTGGGCATCCCCCATCGTCTACTCCTGGCAGATGGTGTTCTCGCGCGCCACCGGCGGCCCCTGGGAGTGGGTCCTCCCGATCTACACCAACAACCCCATCACGCTCGGCATCCTCGGTTTCCACCGGGCGTTCTGGACCGCCGGCGGCCCGGATCAGTACCCCGACCACCTCATGCTCCGCATGGGCATCGCGATCCTCGCCGGCCTCGTCGCCCTGTTCTTCTGCCAGCGGGTCTTCGCCCGCCTCCAGGGCAACTTCGCGCAGGAGATCTGAGTCGTGCACCGAGAAAGGCCCCTGTCATGACCACCGACAACATCCTCGCGGTCGACGACGTCGAATTCGCCGACGCCCCGACCGTCGTCAGCGTGAAGAACGTCTCGAAGCGCTTCGTCATCCGTCGAGACAACTCGTTGAAGGAGCGCATCGTGACGCTCGGCCGAGCCGGCCGTCGTCACAGCGAGGACTTCTGGGCGTTGAAGGACGTCACCCTCGACATCCCCGCCGGGACGACCATCGGCCTCCTGGGCCCCAACGGTTCGGGCAAGTCGACCCTCCTCAAGGTCATCGGCGGCATCCTCGAACCCACCACGGGTGAGGTCAGTCGTCGTGGCCGACTGGCGGCGCTCATCGAGCTCGGAGCCGGATTCCACCCCGACCTGACCGGGCGTGAGAACGTCTTCCTGAACGCCGCCATCCTCGGCATCACGCAAGAAGAGGCCGAGGCGAAGTTCGACGACATCCTGCTGTTCAGCGGCATCGGTGACTTCATCGACACGCAGGTGAAGTTCTACTCGTCGGGCATGTACGTCAGGCTCGCCTTCGCGGTGGCCATCCACACGGACCCCGACGTCCTCCTCGTCGACGAGGTCCTGGCCGTCGGAGACGAGCAGTTCCAGAAGAAGTGCCTCGACAAGATCCGCGAGTTCCAGCAAGAGGGGCGCACGATCGTCCTGGTCAGCCACTCCCTCGGCCAGGTCCAGGAGTTGTGCGACAGCGCCGTCGTCCTGCACCACGGCGAGGTCATGTTCCAGGGCTCCGCGCGCCACGCCGTCAAGAACTTCCGCGAGATCCTCGAGGGTCGTCGTGTCGCCGAGGCCGAGGCCGCCAACCCCGAGGCCGACGCCACGCCGGGGACCGTCGACAAGGTCGAGATCGCCGCACCCGGTCGTGCCCCCGGCGAAGAGCTGCGCCCCGGTGACGACCTGGTCATCCGCATGACGCTGTCGCACACCACTCCCCTCGAGGAGTGGCACTCGGGCTTCAAGATCGAGAACCAGCACGGTCACCTGGTGTACGGGACCGACAGCCGGAAGATAGGCCTGGTCCACCAGCCCCTCCACGGGACGACCGTGGTCGAGTACAGGCTCGACGACATCCAGTTCGGCGGCGGGCCCTACTTCATCCACTGCTTCCTGGCGTCGAAGACGGGTCAGCACATCGCGATCCTGCGTGAGGCCGCCCGCTTCGTCATGGTCGACGACGATCGTCATGCCGGCATGACCCGGGTGGCGACCGCCGGCCGCGAACTCGCCGTCTGACGGTGGTCACACTCCCCGTCCTGATCGACGCCACATCGATTCCGCGAGACCGCGGTGGTGTCGCGCGGTACATCTCGGGGTTGCTCACCGGGCTCGAGGACGAGGGCTACTCCGTCACCGTGATCGCCAAGGGTTCCGACCTCGGGTGGTTGTCCGACCGGGCACCCGGTCACGTGTACCGGGGTGCGCCTCGGCTCGTCGACCTCCGACCCGTGCGGCTGCTCTGGGAGCAGATCGCCCTACCCGGACACCTCCGTCGCAGCCGCGCCACCACGCTCCACAGCCCTCATTACACCTTCCCCCTCGTCGCGTCGAAGCGATGCGTGGTGACGCTGCACGATGCGACCTTCTTCAGCGACCCGCGGTCTCACGGTCGGCTCAAGCGGACCTTCTTCCGCCTGTGGACCGGCGCGGCGCGGCGCCTGTCCCGGGCGACGGTCACGCCGAGTGCCGCCACCGCCGACGAGGTCTCGCGATTCGTCCGGTCGGGCGTCCCCAACACGGTCGCCCACCTCGGCGTCGATCCTGACGTCTTCCGTCCGCCGACGGCCGACGCGATCTCGGCCTTCCGCCGCAGACACGGCATCGACGGCGAGACCTCGTGGATCGCGTTCCTCGGGACGGTCGAACCCCGCAAGAGCGTGGCCGCCCTCATCCGGGCTCATCGAGCGGCGTCGGCTCGGGAGTCCGACGTACCGCCGTTGTTGGTCTCGGGCTCGCTCGGGTGGGATGCCGAAGCGGTCCGCCTCCTCACCGAGGCCGGAGACCGGCCGGGGACGTCACTTCGCTACCTGGGCTACCTCGACCTCGACGAGCTCGCTGCGTTCCTCGGCGGGAGCAGCCTCGTGGTGTACCCGTCGATCGGCGAAGGATTCGGGCTCCCCGTGCTCGAGGCGATGTCGTGCGGCTCCGCGGTCCTCACGACCCCGCGCCTGGCCATCCCCGAGGTCGGGGGCGACGCCGTGGCCTACACGCAGCCGTTCGCCGACGCGATCGAGGAGGACCTGCTCGAGCTCCTCGCCGACGGCGACCGGCGAGACCGTCTGGCGCAGGACGCGGTGGTCCGTGCCGCCGACTTCACGTGGGCGGCCTGTGCCGCCGCACACCGAGGGGCCTGGTCACGATGAGCGACGACGACCGGCTCGCGATCGTCACCGTCACCTACAACTCGGGCCGCTACCTCGACGACTTCCTCGCGTCCACCCGCCAGGCCAGCGCGTCCGACGTTCCCGTCGTCGTGGTCGACAACGGTTCGTCGGACGAACGATCCCTCCGCGACGTCGCCGCGAGGTACGGTGCTCGGTTCGTGCCCATGGGCCGCAACGCCGGGTACGGCGCCGCGGTCAACCGGGCCGTCGCCGAACTCGCGGTCCGGCCCGACTGGGTCCTCGTGTCGAACCCGGACGTGGTCCTGTCGGCCGGCAGCCTCGACCGACTCCGAGCGACGGCCGAAGAGGACTCCGACACGGGTTCGGTCGGGCCTGCCGTCATCGAGACGGACGGCTCGATCTACCCGTCAGCTCGTCGCATCCCCTCGCTGCGAACGGGCCTCGGCCACGCCCTCTTCGCCAACCTCTGGCCGGACAACCCCTGGACGAAGCTGTACCACGCCGACGACCGCCCGCAGGTGCGTCGTTCCGTCGGCTGGTTGTCCGGTGCCTGCCTCCTCGTCCGAGGCGACGTCTTCACCCGACTCGGCGGCTTCGACGAGCGCTACTTCATGTACTTCGAGGACGTCGATCTCGGGTGGCGCATCGGGCGGGCCGGGTTGGCCAACGTCTACGACCCGGCGATCTCCGTCGTGCACGTCGGGGCCCACGCCACCAACGACTCGTCGCGTGAGATGCGACGTGCCCATCACCGGAGCGCTTACCTGTTCCTCTCCACCCGATACCACGGCTGGCACCTCCTCCCTCTACGACTCGTGTTGAGGGCGGGCTTGACCCTCCGCTCGATGCTGCCGTCCCGCGGCCTCTGACGTCGTCGACCCCAGCCGCGCAGAAAGGCACCACCACCATGACCCTCGCCGTCACGCTCATGATCCGCGACGAAGCGGACATCCTTCCCGAGTGGCTCGCATACCACGTCGCACAGGGTGTCGACGTCCTGATCGTCACGGACAACGGTTCGACCGACGGCACGACCGAGATCCTCGAGGCGTTCGCCGCCACCGCCGAGATCACGGTGGACCTCCGCCACGATCCCGTCCACCGGAAGCAGCAGAGTCCGGTCGTGACCGGGATGGCTCGAGATGCGTACCTCCTGCACCAGGCGGACTGGGTGATCAACGCCGACGCGGACGAGTTCCTCATCGCCAGGGACCGTGGGTTGACGTTGAGCGAGGTCTTCTCCCGACTCGACCCGGCGGTCCGCGCCTTCGTCGTCCCCGTCGTCAACATGGTCGGGCCCTTGGCGGAACGAGGTGGCGGCCTCGAGCGGCTCGTCTGGCGCGACGAGCGGTCCGCCGAGGACCTCGACACCATCGGGCTCATCTCCCATCCGAGCGGCAATGCGATCCACGTGGGCGACCCCGACGTCCGGGTCGTGCAGGGCAACCACCTGGTCACCCTCGCCCAGGGGGCCGTCCCGCCCGAAGAGCTCGCTCTCGAGGTCCTGCACTTCCCCTGGCGCTCCTGGTCGCAGTATTCGCACCGGGTCGACATCTCCGGGCGTGCCTACGAGGCGAACCCCGACGCCACTCCCAGCCCGGCACACCACGGAATGCGGGACTTCCGGCGCCTCCGTGACGGGTCCCTCAAGGCGTACTGGGCGCTCCGGGGCGTGACGCAGGCCGAGGCCGAGGCCGGACCGTTCCGTCACGACGACTCCCTGGCACGCCTGTTCTCGCAGGAGGACGCCTTCCCGACGGTGCCCGACGAACTGCTCTCTCCCGGCGAGGTCGAGGGGCTGCGCGGAGCCGGGCTCGGTCTCGTGCGCCGCGACGCCGCCCTGGCCCGCACGGAGGCCTCGCTCGCCGCCGCTGTCGAGAACGTCCGCCTCCTCGAGAACACCGTCGAGCACGTGACGGCACGATCGACCGCGCTCGAGGGGCTCGCCAACGACCGCGAGAGGACCGTCCAGGCCCTGTCGTCGCGGAAGGCCGTCCGGTGGGCCGACGCCGTGGGCACCCGCGCGAGGCGCCTCAGGACGGGCCTGCACCTCCGATGATCGGCGTCCTGCGGCCCCACGCGCGGCGCGTGGCTCGACGGTTGCGGGTCGAACCCGCCTACGACCGGGGCCTGGCGTTCGCCCGTCGCCTCACGGAACGACGGCGGGACCTCGCCTGGCGACGACTCGTGGGCGACGTCCTCACGAACGGCATCGTCGTGCCGACCTCCGGCGCCTGGGCCCGTCCCGGTGACCCCCGGGCCCAGATCGTCGTCTGCCTGTGGAACCGACCCCAGCGACTCGAGGCCGTGCTGGACATGCTCGACGGCCAGGACTGGCCTGCCGGGGCGCGGCTGATGCTGTGGAACAACAACCCCGACGATCGCGACCACTACGACCGGGTCCTGGCCGCACGGGCACTCGGGGACGGATGCCTCGCCAGCGTCGACATCCACCACAGCGAGGACAACCTCGGGGGTCTCGCCCGGTTCGTGGTCGCCCGGCTGGCGCGCAACGGCGGCTACGACGGACCGGTGATCATGCTCGACGACGACCAGGACGTGTCGCCGACCTTCGTCTCGGACCTCGCGAGGGACTACGCGCCCCGGTCGGTCGTGGCCTGGTGGGCCTTCGGACTCCACGGGTCGTACTGGAGGCGGGCCGAACTCCCCCCGGGGGCGACGGCCGACCACGCCGGGACGGGCGGGACGGTGTACGACTCCGCGCTCGTCGACGACGACCGGTTCTTCGCGGCGTTGCCCCGGAAGTACGCGTTCTTGGAGGACCAGTGGATGACCTTCATGGCCCGGCTGGCCGGCTGGCGCGTCGTGAAGGCCGACACGGCCATCTCGTTGGTCCTGGAGGAGAGCAACCAGTACCACGCGCTCAAGCCCCTCAAGGACGAGTTCTACCAGTACCAACTCGCACGAGGATCTCGCATCGTGGGCGCGGCGCGGCGACGCACCCCCTCGTGGAAGGAGGGGCGCATCACCGGTTCACGGTGACGCACCCCTCCGGTTCACGGTGGTGCCTCGGGTTCACGCCGAGAGGAGCGCCTTGAGGTAGATGCCGTATCCGCTCTTGGCGAGGGGGGCGGCCAGGGCCGCCAGGTGCTCGTCGTCGATCCAGCCGTTGCGCCAGGCGATCTCTTCGATGCACCCGATCTTGTGTCCCTGACGGTCCTCGATGACTCGCACGTACTCGGACGCCTGCATCATCGATTCGAAGGTGCCGGTGTCGAGCCAGGCCGTCCCGCGGTCGAGGACCTCGACCTGCAGTTCACCGGCCTGGAGGTAGCGCTCGTTGACCGTCGAGATCTCGAGTTCGCCCCGGTCGCTGGGCTCGATCGTCTTGGCGATCTCGACGACCTTGTTGTCGTAGAAGTACAGACCGGGCACGGCGTAGTTGCTCTTGGGCGCCGCGGGCTTCTCCTCGATGGAGATGGCCTTGAACGCCTCGTCGAACTCGACGACGCCGTAGGCCTTCGCATCGGCCACGTGGTACGCGAAGATCGTGGCACCGGCCACGTCCGCGTTCTTCTTCAGGCTCGTGCCCAGCCCCACGCCGTGGAAGATGTTGTCGCCCAAGACGAGCGCGACGCTGTCGTCGCCGATGAAGTCCTCGCCGATGACGAACGCCTGGGCCAACCCGTCAGGAGAAGGCTGGACCGCGTACTGGATGTCCATGCCGAGCTGTGAGCCGTCGCCGAGGAGGGCACGGAACTGCTCGTTGTACTCGGGCGTCGTGATGACCAGGACCTCGTTGATGCCCGCCATCATGAGGGTCGACAGGGGGTAGTAGACCATCGGCTTGTCGTAGATGGGCATGAGCTGCTTGGAGATGCCCTTGGTGATGGGCCAGAGGCGGGTGCCGGAACCGCCGGCGAGGATGATGCCCTTCATGCGTCGGTCGCTTTCGTGTCGAGGGTCGCGTAGTACGCCCGCATGTCGTCCCAGGTGGGCAGGAGGCCGGCGGCGGCGGCGTCGGACAGGCCGGGAGCATCGGTGTCCTTCGGAGACAGCAGAGCCGTTCCGGCCTCGGGCGGGAAGACCAGGCCGATCTCGGGGTCGAGCGGGTCGATGCCGTGCTCTTTGCCGGCGTCGAAGGTGTCGGTCACGAGGTAGCTCACCGTGGCCTCGTCCGTGAGGGCGACGAACGCGTGGCCGAGCCCCTCGGCCAGGTAGATGGCACGACGGTCGGTGCCGTCGAGGAGCACGGAGTCCCACTGACCGAACGTCGGCGAACCGACCCGGATGTCGACGACGTAGTCGAGGACCGCGCCGTGCGTGGCGGTGACGTACTTGGCCTGGCCGCGGGGCACGTCGGCGAAGTGGATGCCCCGGACCACCCCACGCTTCGACACGGACGTGTTCGCCTGGCGGAGGTCGATCGGGTGGCCGACGACGTCCGCCAGCTTGTCGAACCGGTACCACTCGAGGAACACCCCCCGGTCGTCACCGAACTGCTTCGGCGTGATCTCGTAGCTGTCAGGGATCTTCAGTTCGCGGATCTGCACCTCGGAAGAGTACCAAGCCCTCGGCCCGAGGTCCGCCCGCGGCACGGGGTCGGATC
>NZ_LMPQ01000001.1:866328-874082 GCF_001423905.1 Frigoribacterium sp. Leaf186
CAGGACGACGAGACCCACCGCCCCCACGCCGAAGAGGGCCACCACCGTGCCGAGCCCGCCGGGTGCCTGCCAGGCATCGGCCGTGAGGACGTCGGAGTAGGGCCGACCGATGCCCACCGAGAACCGACGGTAGGCGGCGGCGAAGGACGCGAGTTGCCCGGCTCCCGCCAGCACCACGATGATCGGCACGAGTCGACGCGGCAGGGGCGTGGTCGACGCCGAACCCCAGGCGAGGCCCCCGACGACGATCATGGCGACGAAGAGGGGAAGCGAGTACCGGCCCTGCCAGATGTCCCCGAAGGTCGCCGCGCTCGGCGCCTGGATGATCGTGGGCACGAACAGGAACGCCGCCATGAGGAGCACCACTCCCGGAAGCGACCTGCGCGCGGAGAACACGAGGGCGCCCAGCACGACGAAGCCGATGGCTGCCGTCCACCCGTACTGCACGGGTGCCGGCAGACCGGTGTCGAACCACCCCAGCACCCCGATGAGCTCGGTGCCGAACTCGTCGGTCGACCCCAGCGTCCGCACGGCGGCGGCCAGGACGCCGTCTCGGGCCGGGTCGGACGACGGGATGAAGCCTGCCGGCGCGGCGACGAGGATCGTCCAGGCGGCCGCGCCGGCCAGGCCGACGACGCTGACGGCGGCCGCGACGCGGACGGGGGCGAGTCGGGCCAGTTCACGGACCCTGGCGAACGGGACGGTCAGGAGCACGGCCACGACGATGACGGCGACGAACAACGGCGAGGCCGTGCGGGTGTTCGCCGCCACGATGCCCGACGCGGCGACGAAGGCGACCGCCGTCTTCAGGTGGACCTCGCCGCGATCGTGGACGACGAGCCACGCGGTCGCCGCGAGCGCGGCACACGCGGTGATCTCGACCCCGTTGGGGTTGACGACCCCCGACAGGTAGCCCGCCATCGGGGTGAAGGCCACCGCCGCCCACCCGAGCAGCGAGCGGCCCCTGCCGAGTTGCGTGCTGACCCAGAACAAGACGCCGACGAAGAACGAGTTCAGCAGGGCCGACATCAGGCGCATCGAGATGACGGCGGCGTCACCGTGCAGCAGCAGCGACGGCCACCCGACCACGGCGTAGTACAGCGGGTTGTACGAGCCGACGCCGGTCACGACCGTGACCTCGTCCGAGGTGTACGAGTCGAAGTCGGGCTGACAGCTCGCGGGGGTCTCGGCGTGGAAGGCCGTGCACGTCATCGGGCCGCCGACGTCCGCGACGTCGGCGGGCAGGCGGAACGACTCGTTGCCCGGCGCGTCGGTCGGCTCGCCCTGCAGCATGCCCCGCGCCGTCGCGGCGGCCTTCATGATGTGCCCGGACTCGTCGGGTGCCGACGAGACGGGGCTGGCGACCGCCCACGCCGAGAAGAAGACGAAGGCGAACGCCCAGCCGACGAGGAGGGCGACCCAGGGACGGGCGAGGTGCGGGGACGGGCTCATGGTCTCTCAGTATCCCGCACGGACGGGGACGGCCGGGACCTGCCCGAACGGTCGTGTCGCGTCAGCGGGCCGCGTAGTCGGCGTCGCCTCGGAGGGCCGACCGGGGAATGGACAGCGAGCTGAGGATGTTGTAGAAACCGACCCTGTTGACCTGCTTCGTCGGCACGCCGACCGCGGTCATGGCGTCGACCATGGCCGGGGTGGTCATGTGTCGGAGGGATCGGACACCGACCATGCAGGTGTAGCCGAGGCCGACCTCGTCGAGGCGGTCGGAGCAGCGGAGGATGAGCATTGTTGTCCTTTCGATCGGGGCGGGGCGAGCGGCGAGCGGCCTAGCCCCAGAAGTAGTCGGCCTCGGCGCGGATGGCGGACCGGGGGATGCCGAGAGCGCTCAACACGTTGTAGAAACCGACCCAGTCGAGTTCGTAGTAGGGCGTGCCGATGACGCGCATGCTGTTGACCATGTCGACGTTCGAGAGGTGACGGAGGGTCCGCACGCCGAGCAGCACCGTGTAGCCCGCGACGGGGTACTCGCTGAGGGGACCCGTGCACCGGAGGATGATGGTGTCGACGTCCTCGGGCTTGACCGTGGCGTTGGCGCTGGAAGGCCCCGTCCACGAACCGCTGTAGTCGAAGTGCCAGGGCTCGGGTCGCGAGAACCCGTTGCCGGTGGGCTGCCAGCCGTAGGACGGTGCGTTCGCGTCCATCCAGCGCTTCGCCGCGGTGCCGGCGGTCTCGACCCCGGCGCCGAAGTCGCAGGAGATCCCCCACCCGTGGTTGGACGTGCCGGGGTACGCCGCCAGGTTGCCCGTCCCCGCCTGGTAGCGGTTCCAGTAGTCGACCTGCCGGGCGTAGGTCCGGTAGCCCTCGGTGATGGTCAGGGTGCGACCGACCGCCTGGACGAAGGCCAGCGACATCGAGAAGAACTGACGCGCGGCGTCGTCTCGCAGGAACCCCGAGCCCGCCACCGAGGACGGGACCGCCGTCAGGACGTTCGAGGGGATCTGGCCGTTCGAGAAGCCTCCCCAGGCGGATTCCTGTGCCGCCGCCAGGGCGTCGGCGACGGTCTGGACGTCGGAGGACGTCTCGGCGAGGGAGGTCGCGGCGAGGGCGGCGGAGGGCCGCAGCGCCACGGCCGAGCCGGCGACGGCGGTCGCTGCGGCGTAGCCGAGCAGGCGACGCCGGCCGAGGTCGCCGGCGTCCCCTGGTCCGTCCGGTTGCGCTTCGGGCATGGTCATTGTTAGACGGTCGCACAGGCCTGCCGCCGCGGTCCAGCCCCCCGAACGAGGATCGGCAGAAGGGGGGACATTGCCGGATCGGGTCGCGCAGTCCCTAGAATCGAGTGGACTCTGACATTGATCGTGAAAGCAGACACCGTGAAAATCCTCGTCACCGGCGGAGCCGGCTTCATCGGCTCCAACTTCGTCCGACGGACCCTGGAAGACGCCTACCCGGGCCTCGAAGGCGCCGAGGTGGTCGTACTCGACGCCTTGACCTACTCGGGCAACCTCGAGAACCTCATCTCGGTCGCCGAGTCCCCTCGCTTCCACTTCGTCCAGGGTGACATCCGCGACGGCGCCCTGCTCGACACGCTCTTCCCCGACGTCGACGCCGTCGTCCACTTCGCCGCCGAGTCGCACGTCGACCGTTCGGTCCGCGACGCCTCGATCTTCGTCGAGACCAACGTCCTCGGCACCCAGCAGCTGCTCGACGCCGCCCTGCGCAACGACCTGAAGCGCTTCGTGCACGTATCGACCGACGAGGTCTACGGCTCGATCGCCGAGGGCTCGTGGGCCGAGGACCGCCCGCTCGAGCCGAACTCGCCCTACTCGGCCTCCAAGGCCGGCAGCGACCTGCTCGCCCGCAGCTACCACCGCACGCACGGGCTGAACGTGTCGATCACGCGCTGCAGCAACAACTACGGCCCGTACCACTTCCCCGAGAAGGTCATCCCGCTCTTCGTCACGAACCTCATCGACGACCTGCACGTCCCCCTCTACGGCGAGGGCAACAACATCCGCGACTGGCTGCACGTCGACGACCACACCCGAGGCATCGCCATGGTGCTCGTCGGCGGCCGTGCCGGTGAGATCTACAACATCGGCGGCGGCACCGAGCTGACCAACAAAGAGCTCACCGAGATGCTGCTCGAGGCCACCGGCAAGGACTGGTCGTACGTCGACCGCGTCCAGGACCGCCTGGGCCACGACCTCCGCTACTCGGTCGACATCTCGAAGATCCGTGACGAACTCGGCTACGAACCCCAGGTCCCCTTCGAGAAGGGTCTCGCCGACGTGGTGCAGTGGTACCGCGACAACCGCGAGTGGTGGCAGCCCCTCAAAGAGCGCGCCGCCCTCTGATGGCTGCGGTCCAGAACGCCAAGTACCTCGTCACCGGTGCCCGCGGCATGCTCGGCACCGACCTGCTCGAAGCGCTCTTCGGGCGTGACGTCACCGTTCTCGGTCGCGCCGACCTCGACGTCACCGACCGGGACGCGGTGTTCGCCGCGGTCCAGGGCCACGACGTCGTGATCAACGCCGCCGCGTACACCGCGGTCGACGCTGCCGAGACCGACGAGGAGGCCGCTCTCGCCGTCAACGGCACCGCAGCCGGTCTGCTGGCCGAGGCCACCGCCTCCGTCGGAGCGAAGCTCGTCCAGGTCTCGACCGACTACGTCTTCGACGGCGACGCCACCGAGCCCTACCCCGAGGACGCCCCGCTGGCACCGGTGAGCGCCTACGGCCGCACGAAGGCGGAAGGCGAGCGGCTCGCCCTGGCCGCGAACCCCTCGGGCACCTACGTCGTGCGGACGGCCTGGCTCTACGGAGCACACGGCGGCAACTTCGCCAAGACCATGGTCAAGCTCGCGGCGTCGCACGACACCGTCTCGGTCGTCGACGACCAGCTCGGGCAGCCGACGTGGACCGCCGACCTCGCGAGGCAGATCGTCGCGCTCGTCGACTCCGACGCACCCGCGGGCGTCTACCACGGCACGAACTCGGGCAGCGCGAGCTGGTTCGAGTTCGCCCGGGCCGTCTTCGAAGAGGCCGGCCTCGACGCTGCTAGGGTCGAGCCGACGGACAGCTCGACGTTCGTGCGCCCCGCGCCGCGACCGAGCTACAGCGTCCTCGGCCACGACGCGTGGGGGCTGGCCGGTCTCACGCCCATGCGTCCGTGGAGAGAAGCGCTGGCCGAGGCCGCGAGCAGGGGAGTGTTGCAGACCGATGACCACGCTGCGAGTAGTCGTTGATCAGATCCTCGCTCCCGTCCCCGGTGGCATCGGGCGCTACACCGCAGAGCTGACGCGGGCCCTCGTCGAGACGGCACCCCGCGGTTGTGACGTCGAGGGCGTCGTGGCGGCCCACCCGCAGACCGACTACGACCGGTTGACCGACCTGCTGCCGGGACTCTCCCACGTCACCAAGTCGCCCCTCGGGCGCCGCGAACTGGCCCTGGCGTGGCAGGGCGGCGTGCTCGGCCTCCCCGGTCGCGGCATGGTCCACGCGACCAGCCTGTTCGCCCCCCTCTACCGCCACGACCGGGCCCTCGACCCGGGCACCCAGACCGTCGTGACCATCCACGACACCGTGCCGTGGACGCACCCCGAGACGCTCACGCCACGAGGGGTCCGCTGGCACAAGGCCATGACGAAGCGGGCCTTCAAGCACGCGGACGGGGTGGTCGTCCCGACCCACAGCGTGGCCCGCGAACTCGCCGAGCTCTACCCGTTCGGTGACCGCCTCCGCGTCGTCGGCGGTGCCGTGAGCCCGCAGCTCGTCGTCCCCTCCGACGCCGACGAGATCGCCGATCAGCTCGACCTCCCCGAACGCTACGCGTTGAGCGTCGGCACGCTCGAGCCGCGCAAGGGCATCGAACCCCTCATCCGTGCCCTCGCCCACCCCGACGCTCCCGACCTGCCCCTGCTGATCGTCGGCCCCGAGGGCTGGGGAGACGTCCAGGTCGCCGACCTGGTCGTCTCGGCCGGTTTGCCCGCCGAGAAGGTGCGCACCCTGGGCTTCGTCTCGGACGAGCAGCTGGCGGTCCTGCTGCAGCGGGCCTCGGTCTTCGTGTTCCCGAGCCTCGCCGAGGGGTTCGGCCTGCCGGTCGTCGAGGCGTTCAGCCTGGGCACGCCCACCATCGTCTCGGACGCCCCCGCCCTGCTCGAGGTCGCAGCCGACGCGGCCGTCAGCGTGGCGCGCGAGGACGCCGCCGGCTACCCGGAGCGCCTCGCCCAGGCCATGTTCCAGGTCGTCTCCGACGTCGAACTGTCGACTCGTCTCGGCATCGCCGGCATCGACCGTGCACGCGCCTTCAGCTGGCGGGACTCGGCCGACAAGGTGTGGCAGCTGCACGCCGACCTCTGAGCAGACGCTCACGGCGCCGGACGGCGCGACGCACGCTCGCGGGCGCACCTCGCCTCCTCGTCCCGTGACGGTTCGGGTCGGACCACCCGGTGCCCGGTGTCAGGGTGCGGTGGTCGAGGTCGTGGCCTGCGCCACGGCGGCGCGCATCGCGTCGTAATCGGGGTAGACGTTGTCGTAGGTCGGCGGGACGAGTTCGAGACTCGTGATCTGCTGCGACTTCGCCTTCACGGCCAGGTCGACGAAGGCTGCCAGCGCGCCCTGCGGGATGTCGGTGTCGACGGTCTGCACGCCCGCCGCGGCGACCGCCTGGAACTTCGACAGGACCGTCGCCGGTTGGAACTGCGACAGCAGCGCCTGCTGCACCTCGCGCTGGCGTGCCATCCGGTCGTAGTCGCTGGTGCCGTGTCGTGCCCGGGCGTACCAGAGCGCGTGGTAGCCGTCGAGCCTCTGGTCACCCGGCTCGATCCAGCCGTCGACGTTGATCGGCTGGCCGTTGCCGTCGACGCCGCCGTTGATCGGGATGCGCTGCTGCACGTCGACCTGGATGCCGCCGAGCGCGTCGATCAGGTCGACGAACCCCTGCATGTCGATCAACGCGTAGTACTGCACCGTCAGGCCCGTGATGCCCTCGACCGCGTCGCGCATGGCCTCGACGCCGGGGTTGCTGCCCTTCGACTCGGCGTCGGGGTAGAGGTCGGGGTGCTCTTCGCCGTAGGTGTACAGGAAGCTCACGAGGCAGTCGTCACCACAGTCGTAGCCGTCGGGGTAGTCGCCGTAGAGCGGTGAACCGGCCACGAAGGGCGCGTCGTAGAGGTTGCGGGGGATGCCCACGATCGTCGTGGCCCCGGTCTCGGCGTCGATGCTCGCGACCGAGATGCTGTCGGGGCGCAGGCCCGTGCGGTCGGCCCCGGCGTCGCCGCCGAGCAACATGATGTTGTACCGCCCGTCGACGGGAGGCGCGGCGTCGGCCCTCGAGGTGAACAGGCTGTTCAGCAGACCGTGCTGGACCCCCGCGAGGTAGGCCCCGTAGGCGGCGGGCCCGACGGTCACCACCATCAGGAGCACCATGGCACCGGCGAGGACCCCGCGTGCCGAGGGAGCCGTCCGGACGATCCGGGCCAGCCGCAACGTGTCGACGGTCAGCACCAGCCACAGCACCGCGTAGTACGCGAGGAAGACCTGGACGACGGTCAGGGCGACGACGTTGGTCGCGATCTCGATCAAGGGCGAGCGGAAGGCGAACGCCAGCACGACGACCACGATCGCGACCGCCCAGAAGACCAGCGTGGACGCGAGTCCCCACCGGCCGAGTCGGCGACTGCCCGCGAGCACCTGCGCCGAGCCCGGTACGATCACGTTCAGCAGGACGAGCACCCAGGCACGCTTCGTCATGAACGGCTCGGAGGTGACGTCCGGGTGGCGGACGGGCAGCGCCGTGCTCACAGTGATCGACGCAGGTCGGCGTTCTTCTGCTCGACCAGCTCGGCGAGCGACCGGGCGTGCTGCGCCAGGCGCTCGGCGACGACGGGGTCGTGCGAGCCGATGATGCGGGCCGCGAGCAGGCCGGCGTTGACCGCACCGCCGATCGAGACCGTCGCCACGGGGATGCCGGCCGGCATCTGGACGATGGAGAGGAGCGAGTCGAGGCCGTCGAGCTTCGCCAGCGCGACGGGCACGCCGACGACCGGCAGGGTGGTGACGGAGGCGATCATGCCGGGCAGGTGGGCCGCTCCCCCGGCACCGGCGACGATCACGGACAACCCGCGGCCCGCCGCGTCGCGACCGAAGGCGATCATCTTGTCGGGCGTGCGGTGCGCCGAGACGACCTCGACCTCGTGCGGGATGCCGAGCTCGGACAGGATCGACGACGCCCCCTGCATGGTGGGCCAGTCGCTGTCGGAGCCCATGACGATGGCGACCTTCGCGGGCACGGCGGGG
>NZ_LMPQ01000001.1:874118-900773 GCF_001423905.1 Frigoribacterium sp. Leaf186
GAAGAACTCGACAGCGGCGCGCGCCCGGAAGACGGCCTCGTCGAGGTCGTCGCCGACCACCGTCACGTGGCCGACCTTGCGACCGGGGCGAGGGCTCTTGCCGTAGTCGTGGACCTTGACGGCCGGCTGGTCGGCCATCAGGGCGGGCAGCCGGTCAGCCATCGACCCCGTCGTCGGCCCGCCGAGCACGTTGAGCATGACGCTCCAGGGGCGGTGGCAGCCGGTGTCGCCGAGGGGCAGGTCGAGCACGGCCCGGAGGTGCTGCTCGAACTGGCTGGTGGTCGACCCGTCGATGGTCCAGTGCCCGGTGTTGTGCGGCCGCATGGCGAGTTCGTTGATCAGCAGCCGCTCGTCCGTCGTCTCGAACAGCTCGACGGCGAGGACCCCGGTGACGTCGAGTCGCTCGGCGACCGTCCGGGCGATGTCGTCGGCCACGTCGGCCAGTCGCCCCGCACTCGACGGCGCCGGGGCGAAGACCTCCGAGCACACTCCGTCGCGTTGGACGGTCTCGACCAGGGCCCAGGGCACGACGTCACCGCTCGGTCGCCGGGCCACGAGTTGCGACAGCTCGCGCCGGAACTCGACGAGCTCTTCGACCAGCAGCGCGCCTCCGTCGCCGTCCTCGGCCAGGGCCCCGAACCAGTCGTCCGCGTCGTGGGCCGACGACACGACGCGCACGCCCTTGCCGTCGTAACCGCCCCGCGCCGTCTTGACGACCGCGCGGCCACCGTGGTCGGCCAGGAAGGCCCCGAGCTCGTCGGCGTCACGGACGGCCGCCCAGTCGGGGACCGGCAGACCGAGCCCGGCGAGGGTCCGTCGCATCACGATCTTGTCCTGCGCCACCGCGAGCGCGGACGGCCCGGGACGCACGCTCACGCCGGCGTCGACGAGGGCGGTCAGGACGTTCTGCGGGACGTGCTCGTGGTCGAACGTGACGACGTCGACCGTGCGGGCGAAGTCGAGGACGACGTCGACGTCGTGGTAGTCGCCCACCCGGGTCGCGGCCAGCCGGGCCGAGCTGCCCTCGGCTTCTGCCAGGACGCTGATCTCGACGCCGAGGTGGACGGCGGGCGGGATCATCATGCGGGCGAGCTGGCCGCCGCCGATCACGCCGACGCGCAGCGCCGTCATCGGACGACCGTCCCGCTCAGCTGCGGCGCGTCCGGCGTGCCTCCGACGACGCACCGGTAGACGACGTTGGCGACCCCGACGTCACCGCCGCTGTAGAGGCCGGCCACGTCGATCGACCGGCCGGCCGAACCCTGGACGAGGATCTGCGAGGACCGGTCGTTCCAGCGGTAGTCTGACCCCTGCGACCTCGTGGCCTCGTTGCGGCAGGCGTCGTAGGCCCGGGCGTCGGTCCAGCCGTCGGCCTGGTCGGCGGGGACGGGCACGGGCGTCTCGACCGCCGCGGACCCGTCGTCGGTCGGGTCGCCCGCCGAGGGGTCGTCCGAGGGCGGCGTCGGCGTCGTCGTCTCGGCCCCGGTGTCGGGAGCCGCGGGCGAGGCGGTCGAGGTCGGGGTGAAGCTCGACAACGTCGGCGTCGGCTCGGCGTCGCCGCCCGTGCAGGCGGCGAGGGCGAGGACCACCGCGCCGGCGGTGAACACGGTGAGGAGAGCCCGTTTCGTCATGCCGTCATCGTATCGGCGGCGCCCGGCGCGGCGGCGCGGACGTGCCGCGGGAGGCGCGGTGACGGAGCCGCCGCAGCCCGCGTCGACCGGTCACCCGGCTACGGGCGCCCGAGCGACCGGAACTCGAACCCCGCCTCACGCCACTCGGCCGGGTCGAACACGTTGCGGGCGTCCACGAGTCGCCGGTGCGCGACCAGGTCGGCGACGTCCGCGGGACGCAGCGCCTTGAACTGCTTCCACTCGGTGAGGACGAGCACGACGTCGGCGTCGCGGAGGGCCGACGAGGCGTCGTCGACGTAGGTGAGGTCGGGAGCCAGCCGGGCGGCGGTCTCGTTCGCCTCGGGGTCGTGGACGACCACGTCGGCACCGGCGGCGTGCAGGCGCCGGGCGACGTCGAGCGCCGGGGAGTCGCGGACGTCGTCGCTGTCGGGCTTGAAGGCCACGCCGAGCACGGCGACGCGGGCACCCGCGACGTCACCGCCCAGCAATTCGTCGGCCAGGGCGACCACCCGGTCGCGGCGACGCAGGTTGACGGCGTCGACGTCGGCGAGGAAGTCGAGGGACTCCAGGCCCAGCTCGCGCGACCGGGCCCGGAACGCCCGGATGTCCTTCGGCAGGCAGCCGCCGCCGAAGCCCAGGCCGGCGTTGAGGAACCGCCGACCGATGCGGGCGTCGTGCCCGATGGCGTCGGCGAGCTGGGTCACGTCGGCTCCGGTCGCCTCGGCGATCTCGGCCATCGCGTTGATGAACGAGATCTTCGTCGCGAGGAACGCGTTCGCCGACACCTTCACGAGCTCGGCCGTCGCGTAGTCGGTGACGAGCCGGGGCGTGCCGGTGGCCAGTGCCGTCGCGTAGACCTCGTCGAGCACCGCGGTGGCCCGCTCGCCGGCGTCGCCGGACGGGACGCCGTAGACGAAGCGGTCGGGCGAGACGGTGTCGGCCACGGCGAAGCCCTCACGCAAGAACTCGGGGTTCCAGGCCAGGTCGGCCCCCGAGGAGGCGCGGACCGCGTCGGCGAGGCGGCTCGCGGTGCCGACCGGCACGGTGGACTTGCCGACCACCAGGTCGCCGTCGGCGAGGTGCGGCAGGAGGCCCTGGACGGCGGCGTCGACGTAGGTCAGGTCGGCCGCGTCGCTGCCGGCCGTCTGCGGGGTGCCGACGGCGACGAAGTGCACCTGGGCGCCCGCGGCGTCCGCCGGGTCCGTCGAGAAGCGCAGGCGCCCCGAGTCGAGCGCCCGGCGCAAGGCCTCTGGCAGGCCCGGCTCGAAGAACGGGGCGTGCCCGGACGCGAGCATCTCGATCTTGCCCGGGTCGACGTCGATGCCGACCACCTCGTGCCCGAGGTCGGCCATGCACGCTGCGTGCACGGCGCCGAGGTAACCGCATCCGATGACTGACATCCGCATGCCGTCAACCCTAGGGCAGGCCGGAGCGCCGCCCGTCCCGGGGGCTCAGCGACCGGACGGCCGCTCGCCGCCCCACGAGGTGGTCTCGTCGTGCCCGACGGACTGCTCGTGCTGGCGGCGCTGGGCGACGCTGTTCTGGTTGGCCTCCATCAGGTCGTGCAGCGCCGACTGGACGAGATCGGCCGACGGGACGTCCCACAGCACGAGCGGCCGGTCGAGACCGGTGTTGATCAGTACGTCGCCGCTGCGGAACGCGCTCTGGACCGAGTTCTTGCGGACCGTCAGGTCGTACCCGCGGCTGTGCAGCAGCTCTTGCCTGGTGCGGACGAAGAGCCCACGCCGCACCACGAGGCGGCGCGAGGTGATGACGTACCGACGGCCGAGCCAGAGCAGCACCGGCACGAGCCACAGCAGGACGATCAGGGCGAGGGCAGCCCCCAGGACGACGTAGTTCTGCCACTCGACGTCGAAGCGACCCCCGAAGTACCCGGTCGCGGCGCAGATGCCGACCAGGGCGAGCGACGGCCAGAACAGGACGCGGGCGTGCGGCCGGAGGCGCGCGACGACGTACTCGGTCGGCTGCGGTCCGTCGGTGCTCACAGGCTCATTCATACCGCAGATGCGTGACGTCGCCCGAAGCCACGGCCGTCGTCCCACCGGTCGTGGCCGACCGGACGACCAGGCGGCCCGCCTCGTCGACGTCCACCGCCTCGCCGACCAGCACCGCACCTCCCGGCAGTTCGACGCGCACCCGACGCCCGAGGGTCGCGCAGGCCTCGCGCACCGCGTCGAGGGCGCCGCTGGCGGTGGCATCGCCCCCGGCCGCCGTGAGGTCGCCGACGAGTCGCCCGAGGTCGGCAACCCACGACGAGAGCACGGCGTCGGCCAGGTCGAGCGCCGACCCCGAGGCCCCGTGCAGGCCGAGCGAGGTGGCGGTCGGCGTGGGCAGCTGGTCGGCGGGCACGGTGAGGTTGACCCCGGCTCCGACGACCACGGCGCTCGCGTCGGGGCGCAGTTCCGCCAGCAGTCCGCAGACCTTGTCGCCGCCGACCTGGACGTCGTTGGGCCACTTGAGCGTGACGTCCGCGGCGCCGACCACCCGACGGACGGAGGCGCGCATCGCCACGCCCGCGAGCAGCGGCACCCAGCCGAGCGCCTCCGTCGGCAGGTCGCCGCGGTGCAGCAGCACGCTCGCCGCGAGGGACCGCCCGGGCGCCGTGACCCAGCGCCGGTCGAGCCGGCCCCGTCCGGCGGACTGGTCGAGGGTCGCCCAGGTCGCCAGGTGCGGTTCGTCGACGGCGGCGAGCAGGTCGGCGTTGGTCGATCCCGTCGACCCGAGCACCACGAGGTGGGGGCTGGCGGCCGAGGTCAAGGGGAAGTCCATCGGCTCAGCCTAGGGGCCGTGGTTGACGACTCCTACGACGTCCGGGGTCGTCCACGCGTGGAAACCTCCAACGGCGGGCCGTGGGCCGGTCAGTAGAGTGAAGCGCGTGACTCCTGACTCCGCGCCCCTCACCGACGCCGCGCCCGACCTGCACACCACCGCGGGCAAGCTCGCCGACCTCAAGGCCCGCTACCACGAGGCCGTGACGGCCAGCGGCGAGGCCGCCGTCGCGAAGCAGCACGCGAAGGGCAAGAAGACGGCCCGCGAGCGCATCGACGAGCTGCTCGACCCGGGCTCGTTCGTCGAGCTCGACGAGTTCGTCCGCCACCGCACCCACGCCTTCGGCATGGAGGCCAAGCGCCCCTACGGCGACGCCGTGGTGACGGGCACCGGCACCATCCACGGCCGTCAGGTGGCGGTCTACTCGCAGGACTTCACCATCTTCGGCGGGTCGCTCGGCGAGGTCGCCGGCGAGAAGATCATCAAGGTCATGCAGCTCGCCCTGAAGACCGGGGTGCCCATCATCGGCATCCTCGACTCGGGCGGAGCCCGCATCCAGGAGGGCGTCGTCGCGCTCGGCAAGTACGGCGAGATCTTCCGCCTGAACACCGCGGCGTCGGGGGTCATCCCGCAGATCTCGTTGATCATGGGCCCGGCAGCAGGAGGCGCGGTGTACTCCCCCGCGCTCACCGACTTCGTGATCATGGTCGACAAGACGAGCCACATGTTCGTCACCGGGCCGGACGTCATCAAGACCGTCACCGGCGAGGACGTCGGCTTCGAGGAGCTCGGCGGGGCCCTGACCCACAACAAGGTCTCGGGCGTCTCGCACTACCTGGCGAGCGACGAGGACGACGCGCTCGACTACGCCCGCTCCCTGCTGTCGTACCTGCCCGACAACAACCTGGCCGACCCCCACGTCTTCGACGTGCCCGTCGAGCTCGAGACCACCGACTTCGACCGCCAGCTGAACACGCTGATCCCCGACAGCCCGAACCAGCCCTACGACGTGATGACCGTCATCGAGCACGTCGTCGACGACGGTGAGTTCCTCGAGGTGCAGCCGCTGTTCGCGCCGAACATCGTCGTCGGCTTCGGCCGCGTCGAGGGCCGCCCGGTGGGCGTCATCGCCAACCAGCCGTCGGCCATGGCGGGCACCCTCAACATCGAGGCGGGCGAGAAGGCGAGCCGGTTCGTCCGCTTCTGCGACGCGTTCAACATCCCGATCCTCACGCTCGTCGACGTGCCCGGCTACCTGCCGGGCACCGACCAGGAGTGGACCGGCGTCATCCGCCGTGGCGCCAAGCTGCTCTACGCCTACGCCGAGGCCACCGTGCCGCTCGTCACCGTGATCACGCGCAAGGCCTACGGCGGTGCCTACATCGTGATGGGGTCGAAGCAGCTCGGCGCCGACATCAACCTCGCCTGGCCCACGGCCGAGATCGCCGTGATGGGCGGGCAGGGTGCCGTCAACATCCTGTACCGCAACGAGATCAAGGCCGCAGCCGAGGCCGGCGAAGACGTCGCGGCCGTCCGGACGCGTCTCGCCAACGAGTACACCTACAACGTCGCCAGCCCGTTCCTGGCGGCCGAGCGCGGCGAGCTCGACGGGGTCGTCGAACCGGCCGCCACGCGAGTCGCCGTGGTCAAGGCCCTCCGGGCGCTGAGGACGAAGCGCGCCACGTTGCCGCCCAAGAAGCACGGGAACATCCCCCTGTGAGCGGGCGACACGCGGCCGAGGCCGGCGACCCGTCCACCGAGACCGCCCCGGCTCCCGTCCTGCGGGTCGTCGCCGGCGATCCGACGCCCGACGAGCTCGCCGCGATCACGGCACTGCTCGCCGCCGTCGCCGCCGGTCGGTCGGCGTCGGTCGAGACCACACCGGCACGGCCGTCCGCCTCGGCTTGGACCCGATCGGCCAGGGCGCCGCGCCCCACGATCGTGCCCGGCGACGGCCGGTGGCGAGGATTCTCGGGCTGACGTGACCCGAAGAGGGGTAGACGGGGTCATCCTCCCCCGCCTGTCCCCCTAAATGACGACTGTAGTCCGCGTCGCGAGGAGTCATAGTTGCTTCTGCTAGGTGTCTCTCTCAGAGTCACACCACCGAGCGGGAGCCGACTAGGGTAAGCGGGTTCCTGCCGGGGGGAGTCAGGGCGACATTCGGGTTGCCGCCCTGACTCAGGGTCTCGGAAGGGCCGGACGATCGTCCGGCCCTTCTCCCGTTCCGGCGCCGGTGGTCGCGCGCGGGCGATCGTGCCCCCGCGGCCGTGCGCCGGTGGACGTGCCCGGTGGCCGTGCCTCAGGCGTCGCTCACGAGGCCGAGCGAGGGATCTGCAGCCAGAGCTGCACCTCGTCGCCGTCGTCGTCCTCGTCGGCGTCGGCCGAGACGCCGCGACCCAGAGCGCTCGACGAGAGGTCCACCGACCCGAGGCCGACGACCGTGACGGCGTCGTCCCCGCCACCCTGCACGGTCCGCACGACGATGCGGTCGGCGGCCGAGTCGCGGAGGGCCTCGGCGAGCACGCCGTGGACGCGTCGGAGGTCGGCCGGCCCGAGGTCGTCGATGCCGCCCTCGTCGAGGAGGCTGACGACCGCCCCGCGACGACGGGCCGCCATGACCTCGCGGCGCACGTCGTCGTCGAGCAACCGTCGGCCCCGGATCTCGTCGCGGATCGCCCCTTCGAGGTTCAGGCACTCCTGGCGTTCGTCGGGGGTCAGGTCGCCGTGCCGCCGCACGATCGTCTGCAGCATGGGGCGGGCCGTGCGGCCCGTCTGCAGCAGTCGGTACTGGCGCTCGTTGACGTGTGCCTCTTGCGCGGCCTGCCAGTCGGCCGCCTCGTGCTCGGCGAGGATGAACTCGCGCGTCTCGCGTCCCGCCCGGGTCAGCGTGCTCGACATGGCGTGGCTGAAGGCCACCCACACGACGCTGCCCACGATGCCGAGCTCGGCGATCTGCTGGACCCCGGCCCAGAGCACGCCGTGGACCGCCATGAAGCCGACCCCGAGCCAGGCGAAGCCCTGTCGCCGACGGGTCGAGACGATCACCATGAGCGTGCCCACGGCGGCGACGTACCAGGTGGCGTACCCGTTCTTCACCGAGCTGTCGAGCTGTGAGGTCACCACCAGCGGCAGGACGATGCTGACGGCCAGGCAGAACGAGGCCATCCAGACGGGCATGATCATGTGCTTGCTCGGCCACAGGACGGCCACGGTCGCGGCCGCGTACAGCGCCATGCAGGCCAGCACCGGCAACGGGTCGGCGACGCGGTCCACCGACGCCGCGGCGAGCACGAGGTGGTAGGCCGAGAAGACCGCGGCGAGCGAGACGATCAGCCAGCGGGGCACCGAGACCCTCATGCGGGTGCCTGCTCGACCGGCCAGCGCAGGCTGACGACGGTGCCTCGCCCCGGTGCCGAGTCGATGGTGGCGAGCCCGCCGGCGTTGTTCAGCCGCTCGTGGATCGACACGCGGACCCCGAGGCGCTCGGTCGGCACCGACGACGGCTCGAAGCCCTTGCCCGTGTCGCCCACCTCGACGGTGGTGAGTCCGGCGCCGTCGTGGCGGACCTCGACCCAGCGGTCGACGCCGGGGCCCTCGCCCGCGTGCTGCGAGCTGTTCACGAGGGCCTGCATCGCCGCCGAATAGAGCGCCTCGGCGGCCGTGGACGGGATGCCCTCGTCGTCGAGCCGACCACGGCGCACCTCGACCGGGACCCCGAGGTCGGCGATGGCGGCCTCGACCCGGTCGGCCATGCTCGCCAGCGACGTGTCGGACTCGTCGAACGGCGTCGTGCTCGCCGCCGCCGACAGGTGGGACATGGCGTTGCGGGCCATGTTCGTCGACAGGTCGCGCTCGTCGGGCGACCAGGCCCTGGCCGCCTGGATGAAGGTCGTGAGGACGCTGTCGTGCACGATGGCGTCGACCTCGACCCGTTCGAGCTCGGTCGCGTGCTCGCGGATGGCCTCGGAGTAGCGGGCGACGGCGGTCGCCTGGGCCTGGTCGACGTTCGCCGCCGCCTGCCGCAGGATGACCACGAGGATGAGCACGGCGCCGCCGAGCAGGATCGCGTACACGGAGTCGAGGGTCGCCCGCTGCGGGGACACCGCGCCACCCGAGGGCGTCAGGCGGATGAAGCCGTAGACCGCGGGGGCGACGAAGAGGTAGCCGCTGGCGATCCAGGTCGAGAACGCGGACGCCGCCGACGCCGTGGCGACCGTGCACAGGTACCAGAGCCACGGAACGCCCGACTGGATGCGGCTGGGGTCGTCCACGGCGAGCGGCCAGGTCACGAGCGCGATGAGGTACGCGACGGCGACGAAGGCCTCGACGGTGGTGACGCCGCGTTGCACGAGGCTGGCGACCACGAGGGCCAGGAACCCGCCGAACATCGCCAGCCCGATGACCCAGGCCCAGGCGAGCTGCATGTCGTCGACCTGACCGAACATGTCGGGCAGCGCCTGCAGGCCGAACACGAGTCCGGCCGCGGCGATGATCCGCCCCAGCACCTTGTCGAGGAGGGCGCGGCTGATGGGGTTGCGCGGGGGCCGCAGGGCCCCGAGCGGGATCGGGGCGCTCAGTCGGCCCTCAGCGGCCATCGCCGCCGTCCGCGTCGAGGCCCGGCAGGATGCCGTCCTCGACCGCACGGCGCAGCAGGTCGACCTTGGTCGGTGCCGGGCGACCGACCTCGACGTACTTGACACGGATGCGGTCGAGGTACTCGCGGGCCGTCGAGTAGCCGATGCCGAGCTGCTGGGCGGCCAGCTTGAGCGGCAGGCCCGAGGCGTAGAGGTGCAGGATCTCGCGCTCGCGGCGTCCGAGCTGCGCCTTCGCGAAGTCGCGGTCGGCGTCGATGGCGCTCGCCCACTCGAGGTTGTTGAGGACGTCGCCCCGCGCGACGGTCGCGACGGCGGCCATGACCGTCTTGGTCGCGGACGACTTCGGGATCACGCCGGCCGCACCGGCGGCGAGCGCCTCGCGGACCGACGCCACCCGGTCGGCGATGCTGTGCACCAGGACGGCCGACCCGGTGGCCTGCACCCGCTTGACGTTCTCGGTGACGGTCGACCCGTCGCCGAGGGACAGGTCGAGCACGACCACGTCGACCTCGCGCCCGGCGAGGTTCTCGACGAACTCCTGCACGCCGGCGGCCGTCAGGATGACGTCGAAGCCCTCGTTCTGGCAGGCGGCCTGGATGCCGAGCCGCACCGACTCGTGGTCGTCGACGATGGCGACCCGGACGGGAGCGGTCGGGCGGGGCGCGGTGGGGGTCTCGGTCGAGAGGTCTGACACGGTGGTCCTTCGTTCGGCGTGCGTCTGGCCCTGAACCCCAGGCGTGCACGGGGTACATCGTACCGGGATCGGTGCTCAGGCAGGCAGCAGGCGCACCACCGTCTCGACGTGGTGGGTGTTCGGGAAGAGGTCGTAGGCCTGCAGGGCGTCGAGCCGGTAGCCGCGTTCGGCGAAGAGGGCGACGTCGCGGGCCAGGGCAACGGGGTCACAGGCGACGTACACCACCTGGGCGGGCCCGAGGGCGGCGATCTCGGAGACCACGTCGCGACCGGCGCCCGACCGGGGCGGGTCGAGCACGATCGTGGCGTGCGCGAGGCGCTCGCGCTCGGCACCGCCGGCCTGGGACGCCGTCTGACGCAGCCACCGCTCGACGCGTCCGGTCACGGCCGAGGCGCCGATCCACTCGGCCAGGTTCTCGGCGGCGTGCTCGGTCGCGCGCTCGTCGCTCTCGACGCTGGTGATGCGCGTGCCCGCACCGAAGCGGTCCCCGACGGCAGCGGCCAGCAGCCCGACCCCGCCGTAGAGGTCGACGTTGGCCGCCTTCGGGTCGAAGCGGTCGGGGTCGATCATCGTCTGCACGGCGGTGGTGAGCGTGGCGGCGGCCTCGCGGTGCACCTGCCAGAACCCGCCGTCGTCGAGGCGGAACTCGCGCTCGCCGACGACCTCGGTGATGGTCGACCGGGCCTGACGACCGATGATCAGGCGGGCACCGCCCACGCTCGGGGCCACGACGTCGACGTGCTCCTCGCCGGGGAAGGCGTCGCCGAGCGGAGCCACCTCGGCGACCTCGGGCGAGGCGAGGGGCAGGTCGGGCACGTGGACGACCCGGTGCGACCGGGCGGCGAACTGGCCCGGTCGACCGTCGGCGTCGAGGTGCAGGCGGAGGCGCGTGCGCCACCCCGTGCCCCGTCGGTCGTCGTCGCCGGGCAACGCCTCGACCGTGACGCGCCCGTCGGCGTCGGCGACGCCGCCCATCCGCGAGAGCGCGTCGACGACCACCTGTCGCTTCAGTTCGCGCTGGTGGGAGAGCTCGACGTGGCCGAACTCGGCACCGCCGGCACGGTCGGCGGGATCGACCTCGAGGGCGGCCGCGCCCCAGACGTGCGGGCGGCGGTGCTCGCTGGCCTCGACGACGCTCACGGTGTCGGCCCGCCAGAACGACTTCTTGCGGTCGTCGGCGATGCGCGCGACGACCTTCTCACCGGGCAGCGTGTCGGTGACGAACACCACCCGTCCGTCGAGGCGCGCCACCGAGATGCCCCCGTGTGCGATGCCCGTCACGTCCAGTTCGACCTCGCGGCCCAGCATGTCTCCCATGCGTCGAGTCTGACAGGCTGGGCGGCATGACCGTCCCGCTCTACCTGGCCAGCACCTCCCCCGCCCGTCTCGCCCTGCTGCGCGCCGCCGGCGTCGAGCCGGTGCTGATCAGCCCCGGAGTGGACGAAGAGGCGGCGGTCGACCTCGAGGCGGGCCGACTCGGTCGGCCGCTCTCGGCGGCCGAGACCGTGCAGCACCTGGCCCGGCTCAAGGCCGAGGCCGTGCTCGACGTGACGGTCGACGGCCACCCCCTCGACGGGCTGGTGCTCGGCGGCGACAGCGCCTTCGAGTTCGACGGCGAGGTGCACGGCAAACCGCACGAACCCGCCCTGGCACTCGACCGCTGGCGCCGCATGGCCGAGGTCGGCCACGGCACCCTCTGGTCGGGCCACTGGCTGGTCGACCACCGCGGCGGGGCGCCGCGCACCAGCGACGAGCACCCCTCAGGAGGCGCGGGCCGGGTCGCGAGCGCGTCCCTCACCTTCGCCGACGACCTCGACCCGCGCGAGCTCGCCGCCTACGTCGAGACCGGCGAACCGCTCGAGGTGGCCGGCGCCTTCACGATCGACGGCCGGGCCTCGGCGTTCATCACGCACATCGAGGGCACGCCGAGCGCCGTGGTCGGCCTCTCGGTGCCCGTGCTGCGGTCGCTCGTCCGGGGCTTCGGCGTGCCGTGGCACGAGCTGTGGACCTCGGCGACCGCAGGCGTCTTGTAGGTTCTGCCCCGCGCCTCCTCGTCCTTTTTGTGCACGTCAGCCAAAGGCAGGTGCGGAGGGCGCAATAGGGTGGGGAACTATGCCGCGTATCAGCAAGGTCCTCATCGCCAACCGTGGAGAGATCGCCGTCCGCGTGATCCGCGCCGCACGTGACGCCGGCATCGGCTCCGTGGCGGTCTACGCCGACCAGGACCGCGACGCCCAGCACGCCCGCCTCGCCGACGAGGCCTACGCCCTGGGCGGCACGACGAGCGCCGAGACGTACCTCGTCATCGACAAGATCCTCTCGGTCGCGCGCCGCTCGGGGGCCGACGCCGTGCACCCCGGCTACGGGTTCCTCGCCGAGAACGCCGACTTCGCCCGCGCCGTCGAGGCGGCCGGCCTCGTCTGGATCGGCCCCTCCCCCGAGGCCATCGAGCAGCTCGGCGACAAGGTCTCGGCCCGCCACATCGCCGAGCGCGTCGGGGCGCCGCTCGCTCCCGGCACCCTGAACCCCGTGTCGGGCGCCGACGAGGTGCTCGACTTCGTCGACCAGCACGGCCTGCCCGTCGCCATCAAGGCGGCCTTCGGCGGCGGCGGACGCGGCCTCAAGGTCGCCCGCACCCGCGACGAGGTGCCCGAGCTCTTCGACTCGGCCACCCGTGAGGCCGTCGCCGCCTTCGGCCGCGGCGAGTGCTTCGTCGAGAAGTACCTCGACCAGCCCCGCCACGTCGAGACCCAGTGCCTCGCCGACGCCCACGGCAACGTCGTGGTCGTCTCGACCCGCGACTGCTCGCTGCAGCGCCGCCACCAGAAGCTCGTGGAAGAGGCGCCCGCCCCGTTCCTGACCGACGAGCAGACCACCCAGCTCTACGAGGCGTCGAAGGCCATCCTCCGCGAGGTCGGCTACGTCGGCGCCGGCACCTGCGAGTTCTTGATCGGCAAGGACGGCACCGTGTCGTTCCTTGAGGTCAACACGCGCCTGCAGGTGGAGCACCCCGTGTCCGAAGAGGTCACGGGCATCGACCTCGTCCGCGAGCAGTTCCGGCTCGCCGAGGGCGGCGTGCTCGACTACGACGACCCCGAGGCCCGCGGCCACTCGTTCGAGTTCCGCATCAACGGCGAGGACGCCGGCCGCGGCTTCATGCCCGCCCCCGGCCCGATCCACGTCTTCAAGGCACCGGGCGGCCCCGGCGTGCGCGTCGACAGCGGTGTCCAGGCCGGCGACGAGATCAGCGGCTCGTTCGACTCGCTGCTCGCCAAGCTGATCGTCACGGGGTCGTCGCGCGAGGACGCGCTCGAGCGCTCGCGCCGGGCCCTCGCCGAGTTCGAGGTCGCCGGACTGCCGACCGTCCTGCCCTTCCACCGCGCGATCGTCGACGACCCGGCCTTCGCGCCGGCGGACGGTCGGCCGTTCTCGATCTACACCCGCTGGATCGAGACCGAGTTCGACAACACCATCCCCGCGTGGAGCGGCGAGGCCGAGGCCCCACGCCCCGCCGACGAGCGCGACACCGTCGTGGTCGAGGTCGCCGGGAAGCGACTCGAGGTCTCGCTGCCGGCCGGTCTCGGGTCGCGCACCGCGCCTCCTGCGGTGGCCCCGAAGCGCCGCGGCGCACCCCGGTCGACCGTCGTCACCGCGACGGGCGCCGAGGTCAAGGCCCCCATGCAGGCCACCGTCGTCAAGCTCGCCGTCGAGGCGGGCCAGCAGGTCGTCAAGGGCGACCTCGTGCTCGTGCTCGAGGCCATGAAGATGGAGCAGCCCGTCGCCGCCCACCGCGACGGCACCGTCTCGGGCATCTCGGCCGTCGTCGGCGAGACCGTCTCGTCGGGCCACGTGCTGCTCAGCATCGACTGACGCGCGCGACGGGCCCCGGCACGACCGGGGTGCCGGGTCGGCAGACCCTAGAGTGGACGCCATGTCTGAGACCACCACGCACCCGCTCGACGACCGCGCCGCCGACCCCTTCGAGGTCGCCCGCACCGCCGCCGCCGAGATCGCCGAGAAGACCGGCGTCGCCCGGCACGACGTCGCCCTGACCCTGGGCAGCGGTTGGGCCAAGGCCGCCGACCTGATCGGCGAGACCGTCGCCGAGATCCCGGCGACCGAGATCACCGGCTTCGCCGCGTCGGCCGTCGTGGGCCACACGAGCTCGATCCGCAGCATCGCCCTGCCCTCGGGCAAGCACGCCCTCGTCATGGGTGCCCGCACGCACTACTACGAGGGGCACGGCGTCCGCCGCGTCGTCCACGGCGTCCGCACCGCCGCCGCGACCGGCGCCACCACGATGATCCTGACGAACGGTGCCGGGGGCATCAGGGAGACCTGGAAGCCGGGCACCCCCGTGCTCATCAGCGACCACATCAACCTCACGGCCGACTCGCCGCTCGAGGGCGCGACCTTCATCGACCTGACCGACCTGTACTCGTCGCGCTTGCGCGACGTCGCCCGCGGCATCGACCCCGACCTCGACGAGGGCGTCTACACGCAGTTCCGCGGACCGCACTACGAGACGCCGGCCGAGGTGCAGATGGCCAAGGCCATCGGCGGCCACATCGTCGGCATGTCGACGGCACTCGAGGCGATCGCCGCCCGCCAGGCCGGCATGGAGGTGCTCGGCATGTCGCTCATCACGAACCTCGCCGCGGGCATCCAGAAGACCCCGCTGAGCCACGCCGAGGTGCTCGAGGCCGGCCGCGACGCCGAGGCCAAGATCAGCGACCTGCTCGCCCGGATCGTGGCGGCCCTGTGAGCGGCCCGGTGGCCGGCGACCTCGACGGGTTGATCGCCACGGCCACGGCCTGGCGCGACCAGGACCCGGACGACGAGACCCGCGACGAACTCGACCGCCTGCTGACGCGGGCGACGTCCGCCGATGCCGACGCCGCCGGCCGCGCCGACGCCGTCGCCGAGCTCGCCGACCGCTTCGCGGGCCGCCTGCAGTTCGGCACCGCCGGCCTCCGTGGCGCGCTCGGCTCGGGCTCGAACCGCATGAACCGCGTGCTCGTCGCGCAGGCCGCCGCCGGCTTCGCCGCCTTCCTGCTCGGTCGCGAGTCGCACCCCTCGATCGTCATCGGCTACGACGGCCGCAAGAACTCCGACGTCTTCGCCCGCGACACCGCCGAGATCATGGCCGCCGCGGGGGTGGCCGCGACGATCCTGCCGCGTGCCCTGCCGACCCCGGTGCTCGCCTTCGCCGTCCGTCACCTCGACGTCAGCGCCGGCGTCATGGTCACCGCCAGCCACAACCCCCCGCAGGACAACGGCTACAAGGTCTACCTCGGGGGCGTCGACGCCGGGTCGCAGATCGTGTCGCCCGTCGACGGCGAGATCGCGGCCGAGATCGAGCGGGCCGCCCAGTCCCCCGTCACCGACCTGCCCCGGTCGGACGACTACCGCGAGGCCGGCGACGACCTCGTCATGGAGTACGTGCGCCGGACGGCAGCCGTCGCCGGCACCGCCTCGACCGGCCGCCAACCCCGGGTCGTGTACACGGCGATGCACGGGGTCGGGTGGGAGGTCGCGCGCCGGGTCTTCGCCACCGCGGGCTTCGCCGAGCCCATCCCGGTCAGCGAGCAGAGCGCCCCCGACCCGGCCTTCCCGACCGTGGCCTTCCCGAACCCCGAAGAACCGGGCGCCATGGACCTCTCGTTCGCGACGGCCGACCGCGTCGAGGCCGACCTGATCATCGCGAACGACCCCGACGCCGACCGGCTCGCCGTGGCGATCCCCGTCGAGGGCGGCTGGCGGCGCCTCAGCGGCAACGAGGTCGGCTCGCTGCTCGGCTGGCGTGCCGCCGAACGCGCCCGGCGTGACGACCGGGACGGCACGCTCGCCGCGAGCATCGTCTCGTCGCCCGCCCTGCGCGAGATCGCCCGCGTCCACGGGCTCGACTACGTCGACACCCTGACGGGCTTCAAGTGGGTGTCGCGCGTCGGCGGCCTGATCTACGGCTACGAAGAGGCGCTCGGCTACCTCGTCGACCCCGACGTCGTCCGCGACAAGGACGGCATCTCGGCGGCCGTCGACCTGCTCGCCCTCGCGACCGAGCTGCACACCGCCGGGTCGAGCCTGGCCGAGCACCTCGTCGCCTTCGACGAGCGCTTCGGGGCGTACGCGTCGTCGCAGATCTCGATCCGCGTGGACGATCTCGCCACGATCACGGCCCTCACGGCGCGTCTCCGGCAGCAGCCCCCGTCGACCATCGGCTCGCACCGGGTCGACCACGTCGACGACTTCTGCGACGGGTTCGGGTCGTTCCCGGCGGGCGACGTGCTGCGGTACTGGCTGACCGACGGCTCCCGGGTGATCGTCCGTCCGAGCGGCACCGAGCCCAAGCTCAAGGTCTACATCGACGCGTCGAGCACCGAGGGCGACGCCGTGGCCCGCCGGGCGGCGGCCGAGGCCGCCGTGGCCGACCTCGACGCCGGCATGCGCGACCTGCTGGCCTGACGCCGGGGGCGGCGACCGCCCCCACGACGGGAGAGACCCCGGAGGCGCGACCTGCGCCTCCGGGGTCTCTCACGTCGGCGACTCAGCCGAGCGACTTCTGCAGCTTCTCGGTGAGCTCGGCCTGGTCGAAGTGGTTCTGGATGACGATGACGTCGGCGAAGGTCGAGCCGATGGCTTCGACGAACTCGGCCGAGGTGAGGATGACCTGGGCGTCGTCACCGACGGACGCGATCGAGCCGATGTCGGCCGCGACCACGTCGGCCTCGATGTCGAGCTTGGCCAGGACGCGCTCGGCGTTGACCTTGAGGATTCCGCTGCTGCCGATGCCGGCGCCGCAGATGGTGACGATCTTCATGGGGTGGTCTCGATCTGTCGAGGGCGGATCAGGCGGGGACGCCCATCAGCCGACGCACCTCGTCGACCGAGGTGGCGGCCGCGAGGGCGGGGATGACGGAGGCCTCGTTGAAGACGTTGGCGAGGTCGGCGATCGATTCGAGGTGGCCGCCGACCGTGACGATCGCGAGGCCGAGGACGACGCTGACCGGGTCGTTGTGCGGGTGGCCGAACGGCACCGGCTCGGCGAGGGTGACGACCGCCAGGCCGTCGCGCACGACGGCGTCACCGGGGCGCGCGTGCGCGAGCACCAGCCCCGGGGCGATGACGACGTAGGGGCCGTGCTCGTCGATCATGCGCACCATCTCGTCGCCGTAGCCCTCGTGGGCCGCACCCGAGTCGACCAGGGCCCGACCGGCGACGTGGACGGCCTCTCGCCAGTCGGCGACGCGGGCACCGATGACGACGGCTTCGTCGGGCAGCGGGGGAAGCGCCATGCTCAGGCCCCCTCGAAGCCGGCCGTGATGCGGTCGGCCAGCGCCTCGCGCTCTTCGAGGGGCAGGAAGCACGACGCCGCGGCGTTGAGCTGGAACGTCTCGTGGTCGTCGAGATCGTAGTCGAACGCCTGGCTGAGCAGGGCGAGCTCTTTGCAGAGGCTCGTGTCGCTCATCAGGCGGTTGTCGGTGTTCACCGTCACGCCGTAGCCGAGCTGGTAGAGCAGGTCGAACGGGTGGTCGTCGAGGTCGGTGCCCCACGCCGCGATCGCGCCGGTCTGCAGGTTCGACTGGGGGGACAGCTCGAGCGGGATCTCGCGGTCGCGCACCCACGACGCCATCGGCCCGATCTCGACCGTGGTCGCCGCGCCCTTGCTGGCGACCACGCGGATGTCTTCGGCGATGCGGACGCCGTGACCGAGGCGCAGGGCTCGTCCGTCGATGAGGGCGCCACGGATGCTGTCGAGGCCGTCGGCCTCGCCCGCGTGCACGGTGACCGGCATGAACTCGCGGGCCAGCAGGTCGAAGGCGACCCGGTGGTCGGCAGCGGGGTACCCGGCCTCGGGCCCGGCGATGTCGAAGGCCAGCACGCCCGACTCGCGGTGGCGGACGGCGAGCTGCGCGATCTCGAGCGAGCGACCCTCGTGACGCAGGGCGCTGAGGATCTGGCCGACCGAGATCTGGTGGCCGTCGGCGGCCAGCGAGCCCACCGCCGACGTGAAGCCCGCCTGCACCGCCTCGACGGCCTGGTCGAGCGTGAGCCCCTGACGCTGGTGCTGTTCGGGGGCCCAGCGCACCTCGGCGTGGACGACCCCGTCGGCGGCCAGGTCGAGGACGAACTCGTGGGCGACGCGGGTGAGCTGGTCGGCGGTCTGCATGACGGCGACGGTCAGTTCGAAGGTGGCGAGGTAGTCGACCAGGTTGCCGGAGTCGGCGGCCTCGACGAACCAGCGGCGCAACGCCTCGGGCTCGGTGGCGGGCAGCTCGACGCCGGCCTCGCGGGCCAGGTCGACGATCGTCTCGGGTCGGAGGCCCCCGTCGAGGTGGTCGTGCAACGACACCTTGGGCAGGGCCGCGAGGCGCGGGCCCCCGTTCGGCAGTCGGTAGTCCTTGTCGGGAGCGCTCATGCCCCTCAATCTACTAGCGGTCCGGGCGACGACTCTGGACGCGCGCCACGAGACGGGTGCGCAGACGTCGCGAACCGGCACCGCGCCTCCTGGGCGGGGCGGGGTGCCGGTTCGGGGCCTCGGTCGCGGCGGGGGTCAGCTGACGCGCTCGGCGACGATGGTGCGCGCCGCGGGGGCCTCGTCACCGATCGTCCAGGCGCCGTCGACGGCCTCGAGCGCACGCTCGAAGCGGCCGGGCTCGTCGGTGTGCAGCGTGAAGAGCGGCTGCCCCTCGGTCACGCGGTCGCCGGGCTTGGCGTGCAGCTCGATGCCGGCGGCGGCCTGCACGGGGTCTTGCTTGCGGGCGCGACCGGCACCGAGGCGCCAGGCACCGATGCCGAACGGCAGCGCGTGCTGCTCGGTCAGGTAGCCGCTGCTCGCGGCCGTCACCACGTGCGTCTCGCGGGCCGTGGGCAGCGCCGCGTCGGGGTCGCCGCCCTGGGCGCGGATCATGCGCTTCCAGGCGTCCATCGCGCGACCGTCGTCTAGGGCGGCCTCGACGTCGGCGTCCGGCCGACCTGCGAGGGTCAGCATCTCGCGGGCGAGGGCGACCGTCAGCTCGCGGATGTCGGCGGGGCCGCCGCCGGCGAGGGTCTCGACCGACTCACGGACCTCGAGGGCGTTGCCGATGGTCAGGCCGAGCGGCACGTTCATGTCGGTGAGCAGCGCCGTGGTCGCGACGCCGGCGTCGGTGCCGAGGTCGACCATCGTGCGGGCCAGCTCACGCGACCGCTCGATGTCCTGGATGAAGGCGCCCGAGCCGAACTTGACGTCGAGCACGAGCGCCGCCGTGCCCTCGGCGATCTTCTTGCTCATGATCGACGAGGCGATCAGCGGGATGGCCTCGACCGTGCCCGTGATGTCGCGCAGGGCGTACAGCTTGCCGTCGGCGGGGGCGAGGCCCGAGCCCGCGGCGCAGACCACGGCCCCGCTGTCGGCCATGATCTCGCGCATGCGCTCGTTCGAGATCGACGCCTGCCACCCCGGGATCGACTCGAGCTTGTCGAGCGTGCCGCCGGTGTGGCCGAGGCCACGACCCGAGAGCTGCGGCACGGCGACGCCGAACGAGGCCACCAGGGGGGCGAGCGGCAGGGTGATCTTGTCGCCGACCCCGCCGGTCGAGTGCTTGTCGACGGTCGTCTTGCCGAGCCCGGCGAAGTCCATCGTCTCGCCCGATCGGATCATCGCCATCGTCATGTCGCGGATCTCGCGGCGCTCCATGCCGTTCAAGAAGATCGCCATCGTCAGCGCCGACATCTGCTCGTCGGCGACGTAGCCCCGGGTGTACGCGTCGATCAGCCAGTCGATCTGCTCGGTGCTGAGGGCGTCCCCGCCGCGCTTGACGCGGATGAGGTCGACGGTGTCGAAGGGTTCGACGGCGTTCTGGGTCACGGTGGGGCTCCTAGCGGTGGTGCGATGGGTGGTGCGACGGCGCGACCACGGGGTCGCGACCGGGACGGACGAGGAGGCGCGGGTCAGCCCTGCGAGGCGCGGTACGCCTCGAGCTGCCGCGGCCCGAACGCGTCGGGGACGACCTCGTCGATGGTCTTGAAGCCCGAGACGGTGTCGAGCACCATGGCCTCGTCGGAGTGTTCGTAGAGCAGCTGCCGGCAGCGACCGCAGGGCATCAGCACCCCGCCGTTGCCGTCGACGCAGGCGAAGGCGACCAGGCGGCCGCCACCCGACATGACGAGGTCGGACACCAGTGAGCACTCGGCGCAGAGGGTGATGCCGTACGAGGCGTTCTCGACGTTGCAGCCCGAGACGACGCGGCCGTCGTCGGTGACGGCCGCAGCCCCCACGGGGAACTTCGAGTAGGGCACGTAGGCCTTGCGCATGGCGGCCCTCGCGGCCTCGCGGAGGGCGTCCCAGTCGGTCTCGGTGACGACCGACGCGCTGCTGCGGCCCGTCACGACTTGATGTACGGCTTGCCGGAGGCCGCGGGGCCCCGGGACTGCCCGACCAGGCCGGCGACCGCGAAGATCGTCACGACGTACGGCAGCATGAGCATGAACTCGCTCGGCACCGGCGAGCCGATGGCCCCGAGCACGTTCTGCAGGTTGCTCGCGAAGCCGAACAGCAGCGCGGCGAGCGTGGCCCGGATGGGGTCCCAGCGGCCGAAGATGACCGCCGCCAGGGCGATGAAGCCCGCGCCCGCCGTCATCTCCTTCTGGAAGTTGCCGAGCGAGCCCAGGGTGAAGTAGGCCCCACCGAGGCCGGCGATGGCACCGGCGAGGGAGACGTTCCAGAACCGGGTGGCGTTCACCTTGATGCCTACCGTGTCGGCCGCCTGCGGGTGCTCGCCGACCGAGCGGAGGCGCAGCCCCCACCGGGTGCGGAACAACCCGTAGAAGACGACCGCGATCGCGACGTACATGAGGTACACGATGATCGTCTGCCGGAAGAAGACCGGCCCGACGATCGGGATCTGGCTGAGGATCGGGATGTCGAGCTGCGGGAAGCGCACGCCGCGGTTGAGCGAGTCGGACTTCGAGAGCACCTGCGAGTACAGGAAGCTCGTCAGGCCGGTCACGAGCACGTTGAGCACGACGCCGACGATGACCTGGTCGACGATGTAGCGGATGCTGAAGACCGCGAGCACCATCGAGACGAGCACGCCGGCGATCATCGCGCCGACCAGGCCGACGTAGGCCGATCCGGTCGCCGAGGCGATCATCGCCGAGACGAAGGCGCCGGCCAGCAGCTGCCCCTCGATCGCGACGTTGACGACGCCCACCCGCTCGCTGATCACGCCGCCCAGCGCGCCGAAGATCAGGGGCGTGCTGAGCGCGAGGGCACCGAGCAGCAGACCGGGCACCGGGATCGTCTGCCCGGCGCTCGCCCAGGTGAGGAAGCCCAGCAGGAAGAGCACGCCGAAGACGGCGACCAACCAGATCGGCACCTTCTCGAAGCGCACGGCGCGGAGGACCGCCACGACGGTGACCACGGCGAGCAGCACCGTCAGCACGACGCCGGTGACGGTCGACGGGAGGACGGCGTCGGGCAGGGCGAAGAAGTCGGTCGCGGTCGAGAGCCGGAACGTGCTCTCGCCCTCACGGGCCAGGCCGATGAACAGCACCGCCGCGACGAGCGTGAAGATCGCGAAGGCGATCGGGGCCTTGAGGCTGCGGGTCGAGGCCCTGGCCAGGTCGGGCGACGGTGCGGCGGGGACCGCGGCGTCGGGGGTGAGCGTGCTCACTTGGTGACCACCGCCTCCTTGTTCGAGGCCTTGCGCACCGGGCGGAGGCCCGGGGCCGGCAGACGGAAGATCGCTCGGACCAGCGGGGGCGCGGCCACGAACAACACGATGAGGGACTGCACGACGAGCACGATGTCGATCGGGACGCCGTTCGCCGCCTGCATCGAGTAGCCGCCGGCCTTGAGCGCGCCGAACAGGACGCCGGCGCCGAACACGCCCCACGGCCGGGACCGGCCGAGCAGCGCCACGGTGATGGCGTCGAAGCCGATGCCCGCGTCGATGCCCGAGGTGAAGCCGCTGGTCAGCGTGCCGAGCACCTGGGTCGACCCCGCGACGCCCGCGAGGGCACCCGAGATGAGCATCGCGTACAGGTAGATGTTCTTGACGTTCATGCCCGCCGTGCGGGCGGCGTGCGGGTTCTCGCCCACGGCCCGGAACCGGAAGCCCAGCGTCGACCGGTTGATCAGCCACCAGACGACCGCCGTGATGACGATGACCAGCACGAAGCCCCAGTTGAGGTTGTACCGCGAGCCGAACAGGTCGGGCAGGATCGCCGTGTCGAGCGTCGCCGGCGACTTCGGGTTCGCGCTGCCGGGCGCCTGCAACAGGCCCTGCGTCCGCAGCATGAAGGCCAACAGGTAGAAGGCGATGTAGTTGAGCATGATCGTGAGGATCACCTCGTGGGCACCGGTGCGGGCCTTGAGCAGACCGACGATGCCGCCCCAGAGCGCACCCGCGGCGATGCCGGCCGCGAGGGCGAGCGGCAGGTGGAGCGCCAGCGGCAGGTGGAACGAGAAGCCCACCCAGCCGGCGGCCGCCGCAGCCATCAGCATCTGACCGCGGGCACCGATGTTGAACAGGCCGACGCGGAACGCCACGGCGACGCCGAGACCGGCGGCGATGAGGGGCACGGCGTAGTTGAGCGTCTCGGTCAGGGGGCGGATGCCGGCCGCGAAGCCGTCGACCCGGAAGTTGTAGACCGCGCCCTGGAAGAGCGACGAGTACGACCCGCCGACCGACGCCCAGAACGCCTGGAAGAAGTCGGCCGGCCGCGAGAAGAAGTAGCCCAGGGTGCCCTGGACGGTCGTGTCGGTGAAGCCGATCAGCAGGCCGGACACGACGAGCGCGAGCACGACGGCGAGCACCGAGATGGCGGCGTTGCCGGTCGTGATCTCTCGCAGGAGGCGCGATCCGCGTCCCTCGGTCGACTCCGGTGCCGACGGGGCGGGTGGGGTGCCCGGCCCCTGCGTGGTGGTCGTGGCGTCGGTCACGCTGCCTGCTCCGTTCCGTGCGGCATCTCGCCGGCCATCATGAGCCCCAGCACGTCGCGGGGGGTGTCCGCCGGCACGATGCCGACGATGGTGCCGCGGTACATCACGGCGATGCGGTCGGCCAGGGCGGCGACCTCGTCGAGCTCGGTCGAGACGACGATGACGGGGACGCCCTGGTCGCGGGTCTCGACGATGCGCTTGTGCACGAACTCGATCGAGCCCACGTCGATGCCGCGGGTGGGCTGGGCCGCGACGAAGAGCCGGAGGTCGCGGCTGAGCTCACGCGCCAGGACGACCTTCTGCTGGTTGCCCCCCGAGAGACGGCCGGCCGGGGTGGTGATGCCCTGGGTCCGGATGTCGAACTCCTTCACCTTGGCGACCGCGAACGCCGCGAGCTCGGACAGCTTGAGCGACCCGCGCTTCACGAACGGACCGGACTGCGACCGGTCGAGCATGAGGTTCTCGGCGACGGTGAACTCTCCGACGAGGCCGTCCTGGTTGCGGTCCTCGGGGACGAAGCCGACGCCGGCGTCGAGCACCTGGCGGACGCTGCGGCCCGTGATGTCGCGTCCGTCGAGCGACACCCGGCCCTCGACCCGGGGCTGGAGGCCGAGGATCGCCTCGGTCAGCTCGGTCTGGCCGTTGCCCTGGACCCCCGCGATGGCGAGGATCTCGCCTCGGCGGACCTCGAACGAGACGTCGTCGACGACGACCTGCCCGATGGGGTCGACGACCCGCAGGTTCTCGACGACGAGGGCGGGGCCACCGGCCTCGGCCGGCGCCTTCTGGACGGTCAGCTCGACGGCGCGGCCGACCATGAGCGAGGCGAGCTCGGCGTTCGAGGCGCTCGGCTCGGCCTCGCCGACGACCTTGCCGAGGCGGATGACGGTGATGCGCGTCGCGACCTCGCGGACCTCGCGGAGCTTGTGGGTGATGAAGACGATCGCGGTGCCCGCGTCACGCAGCTGACGCATGATGACCATCAGCTCGTCGGTCTCTTGCGGGGTGAGGACGGCCGTGGGCTCGTCGAACACGAGCACCTTCGCGTCACGCGAGAGGGCCTTGATGATCTCGACGCGCTGCTGTACGCCGACGGGCAGCTCTTCGACGAGGGCGTCGGGGTCGATGTCGAACCCGAACCGACCGCTGATCTCGCGCACCTTCGCGCGGGCCGCTGCGAGGTCGAGGCGACCACCGGCCTTGGTCTCTTCGTGACCGAGCATGACGTTCTCGGCGACGGTGAAGACGGGGACGAGCATGAAGTGCTGGTGCACCATGCCGATGCCGGCGCCCATCGCGTCGCCCGGGCCGGAGAAGTGCTGGACGGCGTCGTCGAGCAGGATCTCGCCCTCGTCGGCCTGGTACAGGCCGTAGAGCACGTTCATCAGCGTGGACTTGCCGGCGCCGTTCTCACCGAGGAGGCAGTGGATCTCGCCCGGTTCGACGGTCAGGCTGATGTGGTCGTTGGCGGTCAGTGCGCCGAATCGCTTGGTGATGCCCCGCAGTTCGAGCTTCATCTCAGGTGGCTACCTCGGGTCTAGGCATTCGGGTGGGGTCGGGCGGCGCCGGGTCGGCGGCCCGCCCACGGGCGTTGAGAGGGCCGGGAGCGACGGGGTGACCGTCGCTCCCGGCCCTGGGTCAGTCGATGCTAATCGATGACGGGAGGTGCGTTCGTCAGCTCGTGAGGGCCGAGGGCGACTCGACCGTGATCGAACCGTCGATGATGCCCGCCTTGATGGTGTCGAGCTCGTCCTGCAGTCCACCGTCGACCTTGTCGGCGTAGTCGTGGAACGGCGCGATGCCGACGCCGTCGTTCTCGAGGGTGCCCACGTACGGGGTGCTCGAGAAGTCGTCCTCGCTGGCCTGCGTGACGACCGCGTCGGTCGCCTGCTTGATGCCCTTGAGCACCGAGGTGAGGAACAGGTCGGCGTTGGCCGTGTCGGTCTCGTAGGTGTCGCTGTCGGCACCGACCAGGACGACGTCCTTGCCGGAGTCGCGGATCGCCTCGGCGGCGCTCTGGTAGATCGGGCCGCCGACCGGCAGGATGACGTCGGCGTTCTGGTCGATCAGCGTCTGGGCGCTCTGCTTGGCCGTGGTGCCGGCTTCGAAGCCACCGGTGAAGGTGCCGTTCTGCGAGTCGACGTCCCAGCCGACGACCTTGACGTCTTCGCTCTTCTGCTCGTTGTAGTACTTCACGCCGTCGGCGAAGCCGTCCATGAAGATCGTGACGGTCGGGAACTGCATGCCGCCGAAGGTTCCGACGACGCCGGTCTTCGAGTAGCTGGCGGCGGCGTAGCCCGCGAGGAAGGCGGCCTCGGAGGTGTTGAACGTGATCGGCTGCACGTTGTCGGCCGTGATCGACGCGTCGTCGATGGTGGCGTAGTCGATGTTCGGGTTCGCCTCGGCGGCCGCCTTCGTGGCGTCGGCGAGCGCGAAGCCGACCGTGACGATCAGGTTGCAGCCCTGGTCGGCGAGGTTCGACAGGTTGGCGTCGTAGACGGTCTCGTCGGCCGACTCGACGGTCTTCGGCGTCGCGCCGATGGTGTCGGCCGCCTCGTTGAGCCCTTCGTAGCCGAGCTGGTTGAACGACTTGTCGTCGAAGCCGCCGGCGTCGGAGACCATGCAAGGGACGAAGTCGCTCGAGGCGCCGCTGGTCGATCCAGAGCCGCTCTCGGGGGCCGAGGCACAGCCGGCCAGGATGACGGCGGTGCTCGCCAGGGCGAGGCCGCTGAGCACGGCCTTGCGCGCAGTTGTAGTCAAGTTGTCCTCCAGGGTGCAGCCCGGCACGAGGCGCGCCGGGTGGGTATGGCTGACAGGTTACCTACTGTGACGAGCGCCGACGACCGTCGGGTGCTAGCGATGCCGAGGCGTTACACAGTCGCGACCACGACGTAACGAACGCGAAACCTCGGCGGCCGCCGGGGGCCGGACCCGACCGGTCAGAGGACGTCGCTGCGGCCGCTGAGCTTCAGGGCGTCGACGACGCCCTTCACCCGCTGGGCGTTGGCCGTGGTGGTGACGAGCAAGGCGTCGGGGGTGTCGACGACGATGATGTCGTTGACCCCGATCAACGAGATGAGGCGTCCGCTGTTCGCCACGACGATGCCGCTCGAACTGTCGGCCAGCACCCGCGCGTTCTCGCCGAGGATGGCCAGGTCGCTCTTGCGGCCACCGGCGTGGAGCTTCGCGATCGAGGCGAAGTCGCCGACGTCGTCCCAGTCGAAGTCGCCCGGCACGACGGCCAGGCGACCGGCCGCGGCGGCCGGTTCGGCCACGGTGTAGTCGATGGCGATCTTCTGCAGCCCCGGCCAGACCTTGTCGACCACGGCGCCGCGGCGCGGGGTGTCCCAGGCCTCGGCGAGTTCTTCGATGCCGGCGAGCAACTCGGGGCTCGTCTCGCCGAGCTGCTCGAGCAGCCGGTCGGCCCGCGCGATGAACATGCCGCCGTTCCAGAGGTAGTCGCCACCCGCGACGTACTGCTCGGCCGTCTCGAGGTCGGGCTTCTCGACGAACGACTCGACGGTGTGGGCGCTCGGGGCGCCGTCGATGTCGAGGGGGGCCCCGACGTGGATGTACCCGAACCCGATGGCCGGTTCGGTGGGGGTGATGCCGATGGTCGCGATGTAGCCCTCGTCCGCCGCGACGATGGCCTCGCGGACCGCCCGGCCGAAGCCACGGGTGTCGGCGATGACGTGGTCCGCGGCGAACGAGCCGATGATGACGTCCGGCTCGCGGCGTCGCAGGACGGCCGCGGCGAGGCCGATCGCGGCCGTGCTGTCCTTCGGCTCGCTCTCGAGCACGACGTTGTGGTCGGCGAGGCCGGGCAGCTGCGACTCGACGGCGGCCCGGTGGGCACGGCCGGTGACGACCATGATGCGCTGGTCGCCGTTCAGGGGTGCCAAGCGGTCCCAGGTGCCCCGGAGCAACGTCGAGCCGCTGCCGGTCAGGTCGTGCAAGAACTTGGGCGCGTCGGCGCGGCTGAGGGGCCAGAGACGCGACCCGATGCCACCGGCGGGG
>NZ_LMPQ01000001.1:900807-954116 GCF_001423905.1 Frigoribacterium sp. Leaf186
CCTCCATGCCGCCGATCCCCTCCCGCCACCGTCGCCGGTGAGGCTCGCACCACGAGCAGTCCGAGGAGGACCGATGCGAGTCGTGATCGTGACCGAGAGCTTCCTGCCCACCGTCAACGGGGTCACCACCAGCGTGTTGCGCGTGCTCGACCACCTGGCCCGACGAGGGCACGAGGCCCTCGTCATCGCGCCGGCCGGACGAGGCACGACGAGCTACGCGGGCTTCCCGGTGCACCGGGTGCCCTCGGTGGCCTACCGTCAGTTCCCCGTGGGACTGCCGAACCCCCAGGTCGCCGCCGCCATCGCCGGCTTCCGGCCGGACGTGGTCCACGTCGCCTCGCCGTTCCTGCTCGGGGCCCAGGCCATCGCCGCCGCCGCCCGCCTCGGCGTGCCCTCGGTGGCCGTGTTCCAGACCGACGTCGCCCGGTACGCGGGCACGAACGGCCTCGGGCTCGGCTCGGCCGTCGCCTGGCGGCTCGTGCGCCGCATCCACGACCAGGCGACGACGACGCTCGTCCCCTCGCGCGCCTCCCTGCGTGACCTCGAGACGGCGGGCGTCCGTCGACTCGAGACGTGGGGTCGCGGGGTCGACTCGGCCCTGTTCCACCCGAACCGGAAGTCCAGCGACGCCGTCCGGTCGCTTCGCGGCTCGTGGGGGGCACCCGACCAGGTGCTCGTGGGCTACGTGGGCCGCCTGGCTCCCGAGAAACAGGTCGAGCGGCTCGCCGCCCTGCGCCCGCTGCGCGGCGCACGGCTCGTCGTCGTGGGCGGCGGGCCGTCGCTGCCCTCCCTCCGCCGCCGCCTGCGACACCTCGACCCGGTCTTCACGGGCCCCCTGCACGGTGATCAGCTCGCCGACGCGTACGCGGCGCTCGACGTCTTCGTGCACACCGGGTCGACCGAGACCTTCGGTCAGACCGTGCAGGAGGCCCACGCCAGCGGGCTGCCCGTCCTGGCCCCTGCCGCCGGCGGACCCCTCGACCTGGTGCGCCACGGCGTCGACGGGTTCTTCTTCGACCCGCGCCACGACCACTCGCTGAGGCGCGGCGTGCGCACGCTGGTCGAATCGGACGAGCTGCGGGCCCGGTTCGGCGAGGCCGGGAGGCGCGCGGTCGTCGGACGCACGTGGGAGGCCCTCGGCGACGAGCTGGTCGAGCACTACCGACGCGCGACGGCGAGCGTCCGCGACGGGGCCGAGCGCGCCTCCGTCCGTTGATCCCGTGGGCCCGTCTTGTCTCGACGTCGAACGACTTCGGCGGGGCGGGGCCGCGGCTCGTCGCGGCGGGAACGTAGACTGGACGGGTTCTGAGAACGCCACCAGCGGACACGGCTGTCCCTCGTACCGACCGAGTGAGAGCGCATCCGCCCCATCCGCGAGGAGAAGTGCTCATGGCCGAGCAGTCGACGGGAACGGTCGCATCACCGGCAGGCAGACCGGGTGCACCGAAGATCAGCGCGCCCAAGGCGCCCGGGAAGATCGCGGGCACCCTGTACCGGGGCCGTGAGGGCATGTGGTCGTGGGTGCTGCACCGCATCACCGGCGTGAGCATCTACTTCTTCCTGCTCGTGCACATCCTCGACACCGCCCTCGTGCGCATCAGCCCCGAGGCGTACAACGCGGTGATCGGCACCTACAAGAACCCGATCATGGGGCTCGGCGAGACCGGCCTCGTGGCGGCGATCCTGTTCCACGCCCTGAACGGCCTGCGCATCATCCTGATCGACTTCTGGGGCCCGGGCACCAAGTACCAGCGCGTGATGTTCTGGGTCGTCATCGGCCTCGCCGTGGTCCTGTTCGCCGGCTTCGCGCCGCGTCACCTGATGAACGTCTTCTCGGAGTAGAGCCATGACCACCCAGACCGTCGAAGCCCCGCGCTCGGCCCGCACGGCCCAGCGCTCCACCAACTACGAGAAGTGGGGCTGGATCTACATGCGCGCCAGCGGACTGCTGCTCGTCGTGCTCGTGTTCGGCCACCTCTTCATCAACCTGCTCGCGAGCGAGGGTGGCGTCAAGGCCATCGACTTCGCCTTCGTCGCCGGCAAGTGGGCCAGCCCCTTCTGGCAGGTGTACGACACGCTGCTGCTCTGGCTCGCACTGATCCACGGCACCAACGGCATGCGCACCATCGTGAACGACTACGTCTCGAAGCCCACGGTCCGCAAGGTGCTGCTCGTCACCTTGCTCGTGTCGACGGCCGTCCTGCTCGTGCTCGGCACGCTCGTGATCTACACCTTCGACCCGTGCCCCGCGAACGCCCCGGCCGACCTGCTGCCGTCGTTCTGCACCGCCGGCTGACCACCCGGCCCACCGCCCGCTCCGGCCACCGGCCGCACGTCCCCCACCGGAAAGAACCGTGACCACACCCTCCCCCGCCTCCGCCAGCACCGTCGTCGACGGCGTCCACTACCACCAGCACGACATCGTGATCGTCGGGGCCGGGGGTGCCGGCATGCGAGCGGCCATCGAGGCCGGCCCGAACGCCAGCACGGCGGTCATCTCGAAGCTCTACCCGACGCGTTCGCACACCGGCGCCGCCCAGGGCGGCATGGCGGCGGCCCTCGCGAACGTCGAGGACGACAACTGGGAGTGGCACACCTTCGACACCGTCAAGGGCGGCGACTACCTCGTCGACCAGGACGCGGCCGAGATCCTGGCGAAGGAGGCCATCGACGCCGTCCTCGACCTCGAGAACATGGGCCTGCCCTTCAACCGCACGCCCGAGGGCAAGATCGACCAGCGACGCTTCGGCGGGCACACGGCCGAGCACGGCAAGAACCCCGTCCGACGGGCCTGCTACGCGGCCGACCGCACCGGTCACATGATCCTGCAGACGCTGTACCAGAACTGCGTCAAGCACGGCATCAACTTCTTCAACGAGTTCTACGTCCTCGACCTGATCATGGGCGAGATCGACGGTGAGGAGCGCCCCGCCGGCGTCATCGCCTACGAGCTGTCGACCGGCGACCTGCACGTGTTCCAGGGCAAGGCCGTCATCTTCGCCACCGGTGGGTTCGGCAAGATCTACAAGACGACGTCGAACGCCCACACCCTCACGGGCGACGGCGTGGGCATCATCTGGCGCAAGGGCCTGCCCCTCGAAGACATGGAGTTCTTCCAGTTCCACCCGACCGGCCTGGCCGGGCTCGGCATCCTGCTGAGCGAGGCGGCCCGCGGCGAGGGCGCCATCCTCCGCAACAGCGAAGGCGAACGCTTCATGGAGCGCTACGCCCCCACCATCAAAGACCTCGCGCCGCGTGACATCGTCGCCCGCTGCATGGCGACCGAGATCCGAGAGGGCCGGGGGGCCGGTCCGCACAAGGACTACGTCTACCTCGACATCACGCACCTCGACCCGGCGGTCATCGACGCCAAGCTGCCCGACATCACCGAGTTCGCCCGCACCTACCTCGGCGTCGAGCCCTACACCGAGCCCGTGCCCGTGCTGCCCACGGCGCACTACGCCATGGGCGGCATCCCGACGAACGTCAAGGCCGAGGTGCTCCGCGACAACACCACGGTCGTGCCGGGCCTCTACGCCGCCGGCGAGTGCGCCTGCGTCAGCGTGCACGGGTCCAACCGCCTCGGCACGAACTCGCTGCTCGACATCAACGTCTTCGGCAAGCGTGCCGGCAACAACGCGGTCGAGTTCGTCAAGGACGCCCCCTTCGTGCCGCTGCCCGACGACCCCGCCGCCTTCGTCCGCGGGCTGGTCGAGGACGTCCGCGCCGCGACCGGCACCGAGCGCATCGCGACGCTCCGCAAGGAGTTGCAAGACAGCATGGACCGCAACGCCCAGGTGTTCCGCACCGAAGAGACCCTCGACGAGGTCACCCACGTGATCGCCGACCTGCGCGAGCGGTTCAAGAACATCTCGGTGCAAGACAAGGGCAAGCGGTTCAACACCGACCTGCTCGAGGCGATCGAGCTGGGATTCCTGCTCGACCTGGCCGAGGTCGTCGTCTACTCGGCGAGGTCACGCCAAGAGAGCCGCGGCGGGCACTTCCGCGAGGACTACCCCACGCGCGACGACGAGAACTGGCTCGTCCACACGATGGCGTACCTGACCGGCGACGCGCACTCCTCCCTGGCGGGCGACCACATCCGCCTCGATACCAAGCCCGTCGTGATCACGAACTACCAGCCGATGGAACGGAAGTACTGACATGAGCACCGCTGTCCTCGAGAACAAGCCCCAGGGCTCCGACGCCGTCCCCACGTTCACGGCCACCCTCATCATCCGGCGCTTCGACCCCGAGGTCGACGACGAGCCCCGCTGGCAGGACTTCGACGTCCAGGTGCTGCCGACCGACCGTGTCCTCGACGCGCTGCACCAGATCAAGTGGGAGCAGGACGGTTCGTTGACCTTCCGCCGCTCGTGCGCCCACGGCGTCTGCGGTTCCGACGCCATGCGCATCAACGGCCGCAACCGCCTGGCCTGCAAGACCCTCATCAAGGACCTCGACATCTCGCAGCCGATCTACGTCGAGGCCATCAAGGGTCTGCCCCTCGAGAAGGACCTCGTCGTCGACATGGAGCCCTTCTTCCAGTCGTACCGCGAGATCCAGCCGTTCCTGATGGCCTCGTCGAAGCCCGAGAAGGAGCGCCTGCAGAGCGCCACCCAGCGTGAGCGCTTCGACGACACGACCAAGTGCATCCTGTGCGCCGCGTGCACCTCGAGCTGCCCGGTCTTCTGGACCGACGGCCAGTACTTCGGTCCCGCGGCGATCGTCAACGCCCACCGCTTCATCTTCGACTCGCGTGACGAGGGGGCCCAGGTGCGCCTCGACATCCTCAACGACAAAGAGGGCGTCTGGCGCTGCCGCACCACCTTCAACTGCACGGAGGCGTGCCCTCGTGGCATCCAGGTGACCCAGGCCATCGCCGAGGTCAAGCAGGCCGTGCTGCGCGGACGCGCCTGACCCCACCCTGCCGATCACGAACGAGGGCCCGACCACCTGGTGGTCGGGCCCTCGTCCGTCGTCCTCGACGTCGCCCTCGACCGGTCAGTCGTCCTCGACGATGCAGGCGGCCTCGAGGGCCAGGGCCAGTCGCAGGGCGACCGAGACGCCGGCCTCGCCCGCGTCGCCCAGCGGGGCGACGGCGTCGATCCAGAAGACCGGGAGGCGCACCGTCGGCGGGTCCGGCAGCAGTCGGTCGATCTCGCCCGCGTCGGTCAGCTCGGCCGCCTGGTACACCGTCAGAAGGGGAACGCCACCCGCCGCGAAGACCTGGAGGGCGTCGCCACCGTCGATCTCTCGGACGCCAAGCGAGTCGTCGACGGCACGGGCCGCGCTGACGAGGTCGAGCTGGTCGTAGACGTGCGGGCTCAAGATGGTGATGTCGCGGGGCATCAGGCCTCGTCCTCGGAGGGCCCGTCGCCCTCGAGAGTGCTCTCGTGCAGCAGGTCGAGTTCGTGCAGGTCTTCTTCCCACGCCTGCAGCAACGGGCTGGCGACGAGTTGTGCGAGCCGCTCGGGGCCGACAGCCTCGAGGGTGCGGTGCAGGGCGTTCCAGCCGGAGGTGCCCGCGTCGCCCAGGGGGACGACGAACGCCGGCAGTCGCGGACGCCCGACGACCACGACGGGGCGTTCGGCGTCCAACGTCGACCGCTCGAGGCCGAGGCGTCGCACCGACGGGGCCCCGATCAAGAGGGCGACCGGGTTGGGCGGTGGGTACGTGACGGCGCGGACGCACCGGTCGGACTCGCCCTCGCGCGCGATGACCAGCGCGAAGGTGGGCAGCGACGAGCGGGCGATCTCGGCGAGGGCGTCGGTCAGCCGTGCGATCGCCTCGTCGAGCGACCCGTCGGTCACGTCGACCGTCACGGCCGTGGTCTCTTCGATGCCGTGGTCGGTGACCCGGGCGGTGACGGTCGCCGACAGGTGCGGGCCCTCGACCACGACCCGGACCGTCTCGGGGGCCTCGTGGCGCGCGTGCTGGGTGAGGACCCAGCGGTCCCAGGCGTGGACGAGGGGCTCGGTCGCTCCCCACCGGGTAGGGAAGGAGCCCGAGGCGGCGGCCGCCAGGGTCTCGAGCGCGCCTCCCAGGCTCGTGTCGTGCGAGGCACGGTGCAGCACGGTGAGGTCGACGCTCAGCTGGCAGGTGGTGTCGACGGCGTCCGCGATGACCGGCAGCCGCTCGGCCGCGGGCGCGTCGACGGCGGACGCGTCGAGCTCGGCGGCCGCCGCGTCGACGTCGTCGTAGGGCACGCCCGTGAGCCCGTCGCGGAGCCGGTCGGCGTCGTCGTGGACAGCCCAGACTCCCCCGGCGGCGACCAGGGCGGCCCGGAGGCCGACGGTGAGCCGTGACCGCTCGCTGGTGACGAGCACCACCCGGCGCCCCGACGCGGGCCGACCGAGGAGGTCCGCCAGCGGACGGCTGAGTCGGACGACGCGGGCCCTGCTGTCGACACGGACCGCTCGCGACGAGATCGCGTCGACCAACGGGTGTCGGATAGGGGTGCCCACCCGTCGAGTCTGCTCCGTGGGGGGCCGCGGTGACCGGATGCACGGCGGACTCGGACGTGCGCGGCCCGGCACAGCCCGGGCGGCCTAGGCTGGGTCATCGTCATCGCCACCGACCCCGAGAGGCATGCCATGGACGACGTCCGACGTCTCGACCGACGGCCCTCCGCGGTCGTCGCCCGGCCGATCTCGTGAGGCGGCGTCCGTACCGCAACGGTGAGCGGCCCGACGACCAGCGAGAACGCCGTCGTGCCTTCGGCGCCGCCCTCCGCACGCGGCCGCCCGTCCGGCCGTCCGCCGAGCGCGACATGGGGCGTGCCCTGGCCCGACTCGACGAGCTCGTGGAGAAAGCCCTCACCTCGGGCGAGCACGACCGCCTGCTCGACGAGACGCGGGTCTCGACCTGGCCTCGAGAGTTGGACGCCGTCGTCTCGGTGGTCGTCGAGAGGCTCGACCCGCCACCGTCGGTGGACCGTGCCGCGGTCGCGGCCGCCGTCGCCGACAACCTGGAGGCGCGGTTCGGCCTCCGCCCCGGAGCCTCGCCGACCGAGCGGTCCGTCGTGCTCTGGCAGTCCGTCGCCGGCGCCGACTCCCGGCTCGCAGAGACCGGCTGGGAGCGCGACGTCCTCTCGGACGACCGGGAGGCGCTGGCCGAGTTCTTCGCGTCGGACGGCGACCCGGTGCGGGCGCGCCTGACACGGTCGTCGGGTCGGCTGCACCTCGAGCTGCGAGGGACGAACGCACCGGTCGGCGACCGGTCGTCGTCGTACGCCGTGTTGTCGCGGTCGAGCGCGCTCGTGCTGGTCGACGATCCGCGCGGCCTCGTGTCGGTGCTCGACGACGACGCGGCCGCCGCGATCCGCGACGCGGTCGTGGCCTGGGGCGACCTCGCCGACCACCTGGACGAGCGACGAGCGGAGATCGGCGCCCGCTGATCAGCACCCGCTGATCGGCCCGCGAGCGGATCGAGGCGGCCCCTCGGCGGGGCCGCCCGGACTCAGACGGTGACGGCCTCGGCGGCCGCTCGTGCCCCGGCCGCGGTGGTCGCCGCGACGGCTGCGGTCGCCAGTTCGCGTGCCTGCTCGAGCGTGTAGCGCGACAGCTCGAGCCGGACGTCGGCCAGCGCGGCCGGCGTCATCGAGAGGGTCGTCGCCCCGAGGCCGACCAGCACGACGGCCAGCAGCGGATCCGCCGCGGCCTCACCGCAGATGCCCACGGGCTTGCCCGCCTCGGCTCCGGCGTCGCCCAGCGACTTGACCAGGCGCAGCACGGCCGGGTGCCACGGGTCCTGGTACGACGCCACCGAGCCCAGCATGCGGTCGGCCGCCATCGTGTACTGGGTGAGGTCGTTCGTGCCGACGCTGACGAAGTCGGCCGTGGCGAAGATCTGGTCGGCGAGCACGGCGAGCGAGGGCACCTCGGCCATCACGCCGACGGTCTTCAGCCCGAGCTCGCGGCCGAGCGTGACGAAGTACTCGGTCTCTTCGGCGTCGCTGACCATGGGAGCCATGACCCAGAGGTCGGCGGTCGTCGCGGCCTGCGCCGCCGCCAGGGCGGTCAACTGGTCGCGCAGGATGTCTTCTTTGACCCGGAGCGCCCGCAGGCCGCGCAAGCCGAGGGCGGGGTTCTCCTCGTGGGCGTCGTTCAAGAAGCTGAGCGGCTTGTCGGCGCCCGCGTCGAGGGCCCGCACGACGACCTTCTTGCCGGGGAACGCCTCGAGCAGGGCGGTGTAGCTGCTGGTCTGGCTCTCGACGGTCGGGGCGCTCGAGTTGCCGAGGAAGAGGAACTCGGTGCGGAACAGGCCGACGCCCTCGGCACCGAGCTCGATCGCGCCCGCGGCCTCGGCCGGTGCGCCCAGGTTCGCGAGCAGCGGGACGGCGTGGCCGTCGGCGAGGGCACCCTCGGTCAGGGGCGCCGCGGCGGCGGCCGCACGGTCGGCGATGCGCTTCTCCGCCTCGGCGACCTCGTCGGGCGACGGGTCGACCGTGACGACGCCGCTCGCCGCGTCCGCGACGACGACCGTGCCGTCGGCGAGGTCGAGGGCTCCGGTCACGCCGACGATCGCGGGGATCGACTTCGACCGGGCGAGGATGGCCGTGTGCGAGGTGGGACCGCCGTCACGGGTGACGAGGGCGAGCACCTTGTCGAGGTCGAGCAGGGCGGTGTCGGCCGGCGCGAGGTCGGGGGCGACGAGGACGAACGGGGTGTCGCTCTCGGGCACGCCGGGGGCCGGCACGCCGCGCAGCGAGGCGATGACGCGCTGGGCGACGTCGCCGAGGTCGGTCGCCCGCTCGGCCATGTAGCCGCCCATGCCGATCAAGAGGTCCTGGAAGGCGGCGAACGCCTCGTGGACGGCGCGCTCACCGGTGCGGCCGTCGTCGATGCGGGCCTTCACGTCGTCGGTGAGCGTGGGGTCCTGGGCCATCAGCGACTGCGCGTCGAGGACGTCCTTCGCCTCGCCACCGGCCTTCTCGCCGCGCGCGGTGAGGTCGGCCGCGACGGCCGACAGGGCCTTGAGCACGCCGTCGTACTCGAGGGCGGCGTCGGTCGTCCGGGGCGCGGTGCCCGGCTCGGGCAGCGGATCGGGCATCTTCTTGACGGGGCCGACGGCCACCCCACGTCCGACGCCAACGCCCTGTAGTGCCACGGTGAACCTCTTCGAGTCTCGATGGTGGAGACGTGCGGCAGGACGCCGGGCACGCTCACGGTCGGTCCATCGTAGACGGAACGCCCGGGCGTCCGGCCGGTGCGCACCACCGGGGGTGGCCGCGGCCTCGATCCCGACACCCGGACCGGGGCTCGCGCCCCCGTACCCTGGACCCATGCGCGCGCCGTGGACCCGAGAACCGACGCCCGACCCGGCCGAGCCGGCCCGCGCCTCCTCGGCCGTCGGCCCGTCCGGGCGCGCCCGGCAGGCCGGGTCGCGCGTCGCCGGGTCGCGACCGACCCGGGTGCTGGCCCGGCACGTGACGTCGAAGGGGCCGCTGCTGGCGGCGGGCCTGACCTACCAGGCCCTCTTCGCCCTCTTCGCAGCGCTCTGGGTGGGCTTCTCGGTGGCGGGCTTCGTCGTCTCGGGGGACGAACTGCTGCGCGACGAGCTGATCGTCTTCATCCGGTCGGCCGTCCCCGGCCTGATCCAGGACGCCGACGGCACGGGCGTCGTCGACCCCGAACTCCTGCTCGACGCGTCGGTGTTCGGCTGGACCGGCGCCGTGGCCCTCGTCGGCCTGCTCGTGTCGTCGATCACGTTGCTGGGCAGCATGCGCGACTGCGTGCGCATCGTGTTCCGGGCCCCCCAGCCGGTCACGCCGCTCGGTCGGCTGATCGTGCGCGACCTCGGGCTGGCGCTCTGTTTCGGAGCCGCCGTCGTGGTCTCGGCGACGCTCTCGCTGCTGAGCACCTCGGCGGTCTCTGGTCTGCTGGCCGGCGCCGGCGTCCCGGTCCGGTCGATCCTCGGCGAGACGACCCAGCGCGTGGTCGGGGTGCTGCTCGTCTTCGTCTTCGAGACCGCGGTGCTCGCCGTGCTCTTCCGGGTGCTGGCCGGGCTGCACATCCCCTTCCGGCGCCTCCTCTCGGGGGCGGTCATCGGGGCGGCCGGCTTCGTCTCTCTGACGCTCGTCGGCGGCGTCGTGCTGCGCGCCACGGGTTCGAACCCCCTGTTGGCCTCGTTCGCGGCGATCGTCGGACTGCTGATCGTGATCAACCTGCTCTGCCAGGTGCTGCTGCTCAGCGCCGGCTGGATCGCCGTCGGCATGGACGACCTCGGCGTGCACGCCGACCCGCATCAAGAGGCCGAACGCCTGCGCCGCCTCGAAGAGGACCGCCTGGCCGAGGAGGCGCGGACCCGGTCGCGTCGGGGCCGTCTCGTCGCCGGGGCCCGCGGCCTGCTCGCGCGGTCGCGGCGGGCCGTCCGCCCGGGTGACCCGCCCGACGTCCCGCCCACCGGCCCCTCGGTCGGCCCCGGCGACGGTGCCCGCCGCTAGTCTGGAGCCCATGTCCACGCGCCTCCGCCTCGCCACCGTCAACGTCAACGGCGTCCGCGCCGCGTTCCGCAAGGGCATGGGCGACTGGCTCTCGGCGCGCGACGTCGACATCCTCACGCTGCAAGAGGTGCGCGCGTCGACGGACGACCTCGAGGGGCTGCTCGGCCCCGAGTGGAACGTCGTGCACGACCCCGCGACCGCCAAGGGCCGGGCCGGCGTCGCCATCGCCAGCCGGGGCGCGGTCCACGTGCACCGGGTCGAGCTCGGCCCCGACGACTTCGACAGCGCCGGTCGCTGGCTCGAGGCCGACTACGAGATCGGCGGCACCGTCGTGACCGTGGTCAGCACGTACGTCCACTCGGGCGAGGTCGACACCCCCAAGCAAGACGAGAAGTGGAAGTTCCTCGACGCCATGTCGGCGCGCCTGCCCGAGCTCGCGGCGCACAACGAGCTCTCGGTGGTCACCGGCGACCTCAACGTCGGGCACCGCCAGCTCGACATCAAGAACTGGAAGGGCAACGTCAAGCGTGCCGGCTTCCTGCCCCGCGAGCGGTCGTACTTCGACCGGTTCCTCGGGCCGGCGGGCGAGCAGGTCGAGACGGTCGACGGCACCGGCGGCGAGGGCCTCGGCTGGGTCGACGTGGGCCGACGGTTCGCGGGCGAGGTCGAGGGGCCGTACTCGTGGTGGTCCTGGCGGGGTCAGGCCTTCGACAACGACAGCGGCTGGCGCATCGACTACCAGCTGGCGACCCCGTCGCTCGCCGACACCGTCGAGCACTACGTCGTCGACCGTGCCGCCGCCTACGACCAGCGGTGGTCCGACCACGCACCGGTCGTGGTCGACTACCGCCTCTGACCGGCGCCGCGCCGCCGCCTCCCGTCTCGCACCAGCGTCTCGCACCACCCGTCTCGCACCACCTGTCTCGCACCGCCCCACCGAGGACCACATGACCAAGCCCCGCCTCTTCTCCGGAATGCAGCCGTCCGCCGACTCCCTCCACGTCGGTAACTACATCGGTGCGCTCCAGCAATGGAAGTCCCTCCAGACGACGCACGACGCCCTCTTCTGCGTCGTCGACCTGCACGCCATCACCGTCCCGCAAGACCCCGCGGCGCTCCGCGCACAGATCCGCGGGACGGCCGCGCAGTACATCGCGGCGGGCATCGACCCGTCGAAGTCCACCCTGTTCATCCAGTCGCATGTGCCGGCCCACACCCAGCTGGCCTGGGTGCTCAACACGCTGACCGGCTTCGGCGAGGCCAGCCGCATGACGCAGTTCAAAGACAAAGCGGCCAAGCAGGGGTCCGACGCGGCCTCGCTCGGCCTCTTCGCCTACCCCACGTTGATGGCCGCCGACATCCTGCTCTACCAGGCCGAGACGGTGCCGGTCGGCGACGACCAGCGACAGCACGTCGAGCTGACCCGTGACCTCGCCACCCGGTTCAACTCACGCTTCGGCGAGACGTTCGTCGTGCCCGAGGCGACGATCCAGAAAGAATCGGCGCGCATCTACGACCTCCAGTCCCCCGAGTCGAAGATGAGCAAGTCGGCGACGACCGACTCGGGCGTCGTGTGGATGCTCGACGAACCGAGCCGCACCGCCAAGAAGATCAAGTCGGCCGTGACCGACGCCGAACGCGAGATCCGCTTCGACCGCGGCGCCAAGGCCGGCGTCTCGAACCTGCTCACCATCCTGTCGTCGTTCTCGGGCGACAGCGTGGCCGACCTCGAAGAGCGCTACGCCGGTCGGGGCTACGGCGACCTCAAGAAAGACACGGCCGAGGCCGTCGTCGAGACCTTCGCCCCCGTCCGTGCCCGGGCCCTCGAACTCCTCGACGACCCGGCCGAGCTCGACCGCATCCTCGCGGTCAACGCCGACCGGGCGAACGAGATCGCGCAGGTCACGATCGACACCGTGTACGACCGCATCGGCTTCGTCCGCAAGGCCTGACCGTGCTGCCGTTCGTGCTCGCGTCGCCGACCCTCGAGTTGCTGGTGCCGAGCGCGGCCGACGTGCCTGCCATCGTCGAGGCCTGCCGCGACGAGACCCTCCGCCGGTTCACCACGGTGCCCGTGCCGTACGACCGGTCGGACGCCGAGTTCTTCCTGAGCCGCATCGTCGACGACGGCTGGGCCACCGGGCGCGAGTTCACCTGGGGCCTTCGCCGTCCGGGGTCGGGTCTGCTCGAGGGCGTCATCAGCGTGCGCCTGCGATCGTCGGACGTCGGCTTCTGGACGGCACCGGCCTCGCGAGGGCAGGGCCTCATGACCGAGGCCCTCGGCCTGGTGGCCGACTGGGCCTTCGAAGGCGGTGGGCTGCGAGAGCTCTTCTGGGAGGGCTACGTCGGCAACGACGCCTCGGCCGCCGTGGCTCGCCACGTCGGCTTCACGTACCAGGGGGTCGGCCCTGGCTTGCACCCCGGCCGCGACGGTGGTCATCCCCTCTGCTGGAAGGCCCGCCTCCGGCCGGGCGACGAGCGATCGACCCGACCGGGCTGGCCCGCCCTGGTCGGCCCGGCTGCCGAGGCGGACCGGCCGGCGGAATACCGCGGCACGGGTGGCGTTGACTCCGTCACCGGCGCCGTCGAAGGCGCCCGGCGACCGTCCCCCTCACCGCACGCCCTCGCGCGCGACCGTTCCCTCCCGGAGGCCCCGTGAGCACCGACGCGATCGATCGCGACCTGCTCGAGCGCACCATGCGTCGAGCCGTCGCCCTCGCGCGCCGTGGGCCGGCACGCGGCGTGAACCCGCAGGTGGGGTGCGTCCTGCTGCGCCCCGACGGCAGCACGGCGGCCGAGGGGTGGCACCGCGGCGCGGGCACGCCGCACGCCGAGGTCGACGCCCTGTCCCACCTGGCCCCGGGTGACGCCCGAGGCCTCACGGCCGTCGTCTCGCTCGAGCCCTGCGACCACGTCGGACGCACCGGCCCGTGCAGCGTCGCGCTGATCGAGGCAGGCGTCGCGCGCGTCGTCCACGCCGTCGCCGACCCCGGCGCGTCGTCCGGCGGCGGTGCCGAGCGGCTGCGCCGGGCGGGCGTGGACGTGATCGGCGGCGTGCTCGCCGACGAGGCAGAAGAGATGGCGCGGCGTTGGCTGGTCAGGGCACGGACGGGTCGCCCCTTCGTGACGGTGAAGTGGGCGTCCAGCCTCGACGGACGAGTGGCGGCGACCGACGGCAGCAGCCGGTGGATCACCGGCACGGCAGCCCGCCGGCACGTCCACGAGCAGCGTGCGGCCCACGACGCGATCCTCGTCGGGACGGGCACGGTGCTCGCCGACGACCCCGGCCTGACCGCCCGGGACGACGCCGGCGAGCTGATGGCCGAGCAGCCCCTGCCCGTCGTCGTCGGCACGCGAGCCGTCCCGGCCGACGCCGCCCTCCGCCGGCACCCGCGGGGTCTCGTCGAGACCGGCACGCGCGACCTCGAGGCCGTGCTCGACGACCTGGGCCGCCGCGGCGTTCGCAGCCTGTTCGTCGAGGGCGGGCCGACGGTCGCGAGCGCCTTCGTCCGCCTCGGACTCGTCGACGACTACCTCGTCTACCTCGCCCCGACCCTGCTCGGCGGGCCGCGCACGGCCCTCGACGACCTCGGCGTCGACCACATCGACCGGCAACGACGTCTGCGCGTCACCGACGCGCACACCCTCGGCGACGACCTGGTGGTCGTCGCCCGCGACACCTCCAGGAGGCACGCATGACCACCATCCCCGCCGCATCGTCCCAGGTGTCGTTCGAGGTCGAGACCACGGTCCCCACCCGCCACGGCACGTTCCGCATGCGCGCCTACCGCGACACCGTCACCGGCGCCGACCACGTGGCGGTCATCGCGAGCGACCCGACCGGCCTCCCCCCGGCGGACGGCGCCCTGGTCCGCGTGCACTCCGAGTGCCTGACCGGTGAGGCGTTCGGCTCGCTCAAGTGCGAGTGCGGCCCGCAGCTGGACGCCGCGCTCGACACCATCCGCGACCACGGCGGCGTCGTGGTCTACCTGCGCGGGCACGAGGGCCGCGGCATCGGCCTGGTCAACAAGCTGCGCGCCTACCGCCTGCAAGAGGACGGCCTCGACACGCTCGACGCCAACCTCGCCCTCGGCCTGCCCGCCGACGCCCGTGACTACGGGGCGGCCGCCGACGTGCTGCGCGACCTCGGACTGACCCGCGTGCGCCTGCTCAGCAACAACCCCGAGAAGCGTCGCCAGCTCGGCGAGCACGGCATCGACGTGACCGAGCTCGTGCCGCTCGTCGTCGGGGTCGGGGCCTTCAACGAGGGCTACCTCGACACCAAGCGCGACCGCATGGGGCACGAGCTGCCCGGCCACCTCGGCGCCGACGGCTGACCCCGGATCAGGCCGCATCGCGCGCGAGCCGCGGGGACCCGCGGACGGGCGCCTCGGCCGGCCCCGCCGGGGGACGACACGGGGTACAGCCGGGGTAAGATGGGCGACGGCTGTCACGAGCGGCCACCGTCTCACCCGGCCGAGCGACCAGCAGATCCCTGCACCGCGCCTCCGTCCGACCCGTTGTGCCGCATCACGCGCCCGGTCGTCGACGTCTGCCGGGCCATCGACCCCCCGCTTCGGAGTGCCCCCGTGTCTGCCCCCACCGTCGATCCGTCGACGTCGTCCGCCCCCGCCACCAACAAACGCTCGCGCGTCATCGTCGCGAGCCTCATCGGCACCTCGATCGAGTTCTACGACTTCTACGTCTACGCGACCGCCGCGGTCCTCGTCTTCCCGACGATCTTCTTCGCCAACGACGACCCGGCCGTCGCGCGCCTCGCCTCGTTCGCGGTCTTCGGCGTCGCCTTCGTCGCCCGACCCGTCGGCTCGGTCGTCTTCGGCCACTTCGGCGACCGCATCGGGCGCAAGGGCACGCTCGTGGCGTCCCTCCTGACGATGGGCATCGCGACCGTCCTGATCGGCTGCATCCCCGCCGGCACGACGCCCGGGTGGGCGGTCGCCGGCCCCGCCTGCCTCGTCGTCCTGCGCTTCTGCCAGGGTCTCGGCCTCGGCGGCGAGTGGAGCGGTGCCGCGCTGCTCGCGACCGAGAACGCCCCGGCGAACCGCCGGGCGATCTACGGCACGTTCCCCCAGCTGGGTGCCCCGATCGGCTTCATCATCGCCAACCTGCTCTTCGTGCTGCTGAACACGACCCTCACCGAGGAGCAGTTCATGAGCTGGGGCTGGCGCCTGCCGTTCCTGGCGAGCGCGGTGCTCGTCATCATCGGGCTGTACGTGCGCTTCAAGCTGATCGAGACCCCGGCGTTCCAGAAGGTGGTCGACTCGGGCAACGTCGCCTCGCTGCCGCTCGCCCGGGTGTTCCGCACGAGCTGGCGCCCGCTGCTGCTCGGCACGTTCATCATGCTGGCCACGTACACGCTGTTCTACCTGATGACGACGTTCACGCTCACCTACGGCACGGCGGACGCCGCGGGCGACCCGGCCGGCCTCGGCATCGCCCGGACGCAGTTCTTGTGGATGCTGATCCTCGGCGTCGTCTTCTTCGGCATCTTCACCCTCGTCTCGGGGCCGCTCGCCGAGAAGTACGGCCGCCGCGCCATGCTCATCTGCGTCACCGCGGGCATCCTCGTCTTCGGCTTCACCTTCGCCCCGCTGTTCGCGGCCGGCCAGCTCGGAGCTCAGGCGCTGCTCATCATCGGCTTCGTGCTGATGGGGCTGACCTTCGGGCCGATGGGGGCCGTGCTGCCCGAGCTGTTCCCGACCAGCGTCCGCTACACCGGCTCGGCCATCAGCTACAACGTGGCGAGCATCCTCGGTGCGGCCGTGGCGCCGTTCATCGCCGTCGCGCTCTGGACGGCGGCGGGCGGCAGCACCTGGCTCGTCGGCCTCTACCTGTCGTCCATGGCGCTCCTGACGCTCGTGGCGCTCGTGCTCAGCCGCGAGACCCGCGACGTCGACTACGAGGCGGCCGGCTGACCGGACGCACGGCGCCTCACCGGCCGGCCCGCGCCTCCTGACCGGAGGCGCGGGCCGTCGTCGTGACGCAGGTGGATGTCACCCGGACGAAGTACGGTCGTAGTCGGCGGTGGCACCGCCCGCGACATCCGACCGCCGCAGACCGCGACGCCGGTCACCGGCACGAGAGGCATCATGAGCTCCGACACACGCGCGCGCACGACGACGTCCACCGGTCAGGAGGCGCGGGTCGACCAGGTCACCGCGCCCCGGTCGCGCTGGGGTCGCCGTCCGCAGCCCGAGGGGCCGCGTGCCACCTTCCGTCAGCTGCTGCCCTACCTGTTCGAACACAAGAAGGTCATGGCCTTCATCATCGTGCTCAGCGTGCTCGGTGCCGCGGCGTCGCTCGGGCAGCCGTTGTTGGTGCAACAGGTGATCTCGGCCGTGCAGCAGGGCGTGACGCTCGGGCCCCTCGTCTGGGCGCTCGTCGGCCTGGTCGTCGCGGCCGGACTGATCAGCGGGTTCCAGCACTACCTGCTGCAGCGCACCGGCGAGGGCGTCGTGCTCTCGAGCCGTCGCCGGCTGGTGGGACGCATGCTGCGCCTGCCGATCAGCCAGTTCGACACCCGCCGCACCGGCGACCTCGTCTCGCGCGTCGGCTCCGACACCACCCTGTTGCGCGCCGTGCTCACCCAGGGTCTCGTCGAGGCCATCGGCGGCAGCCTCACCTTCGTCGGCGCCCTGGTGGGCATGTTCTTGATCGATCCCGTGCTGCTCGGCCTGACCGTGCTCGTGGTGGCCGTCTCGGTCGTGGTCGTCGTGCTGCTGTCCGGCCGCATCCGCGTCGCGAGCCGGCAGGCGCAAGAGAAGGTGGGCGACCTGACCGCCGCGGTCGAGCGCGCGATCAGCTCGGTCCGGACGATCCGCGCGTCGGGCGCCACCGAGCGCGAGATCGCCGGCGTCGAACGTGACGCCGAGGGCGCCTACCAGCGGGGTCTGCAGGTGGCACGGATCTCGGCCCTCGTCGTGCCGATCTCGTCGGTGGCGCTGCAGGCGTCGTTCCTCGTCGTGCTCGGCGTGGGCGGTTACCGCGTCGCCAGCGGTGCCATCGAGATCGCGTCGCTCGTGTCGTTCGTGCTCTTCCTGTTCCTCATGATCATGCCGCTCGGCCAGGCCCTCGGCGCCGTGCTCAGCGTCAACCAGGCGCTCGGAGCGCTCGGTCGCATCCAAGAGATCCTCGACCTGCCGAGCGAGACCGACGGCGACGAGCGCCTCGCGGCCGAGGTCGCCACGGCTGCTGCCACGACCGGTGCCGCCGGCGCGCGAGCGGGCTCGGCGGCCGACGTCGCCGTCCGCTTCGACGACGTGCACTTCCGCTACCCCGGCTCGCCCGTGGCCGGTGCCTCGACCGCCGACCGCCCGGGCGCTCCCGTCGACACGACGGACGACGACCTGACGGTGCTGCGGGGCGTGAGCTTCACCGTGCCCGTCGGGCGACGCACGGCGCTCGTCGGGCCCTCGGGCGCCGGCAAGAGCACCATCCTCTCGCTCATCGAGCGCTTCTACGACGCCACCTCGGGTGCCGTCGTCGTGGGCGGGGCCGACGTCCGCACCCTCGACCGTCACGAGCTGCGGTCGCGCATCGGCTACGTCGAGCAGGACGCCCCGGTGCTCGCCGGCACCATCCGCGACAACCTCACCCTGGGGTCGCCCGACGCCACCGACGACGACTGCCGCCGGGTGCTCGAGGCGGTCAACCTCACGGCCGTGCTCGAGCGGGGCGACCAGGGTCTCGACGCCCAGGTCGGCGAAGACGGCGTGATGCTCTCGGGTGGCGAGCGGCAACGACTCGCCATCGCCCGGACGCTGCTGAACGCGCCGCCCATCCTGCTGCTCGACGAGTCGACCTCGAGCCTCGACGGCCTGAACGAGCAGCGTCTGCGCGAGGCCATCGACGCCGTGGCCGAGAACCGCACGCTCATCGTCATCGCCCACCGGCTCTCGACCGTGGTCGACTCCGACCAGATCGTCGTCGTCGACGCGGGGCGCGTCGTCGGGGTCGGCACCCATTCCGAGCTCGTGCAGACCACCCCGCTCTACCGCGACCTCGCGAAGCACCAGCTGCTCGTCTGACGTCGGCCGGGTCGCCGGGTCGCCGGGTCGCCGGGTCGCCGGGTCGCCGGGTGGCCGGGTCGCCCGGTCGTCGAGTCGCCCGGTCGCCGAGTCGCCCGGTCGCCGGGTCGCCGGGTGGCAGGGCGACGACGTGCGACGATGGCCCGATGAGCGACGTCGCCCCCACCGTCCTGACCCACGTCGACCGCGGGGTGGGCGTCATCACCCTCAACCGTCCGCAGAAGATCAACGCGGTGACGGTCGAGATGCTCGGCCTCGTCGAACGCGCACTCGACGCGTGGGAGGACGACGACGCCGTGACGGCCGTGCTGCTGCAGGGAGCCGGTCCGCGGGGCTTCTGCGCCGGGGGCGACATCGCCTGGATCCACGCCAACGCGACGGAGGACCCCCGCCGCAGCATCGACATGTGGCGGCGCGAGTACCGGGGCACGCTGCGGCTGTCGCGGTGGTCGAAGCCCATCGTCTCGCTGCTGGACGGCATCGCGATGGGTGCCGGCATCGGGCTGGGCGGTCACATCACGCTGCGCGTCGTCACCGAGCGCAGCTCGCTCGGGATGCCCGAGACCCGCATCGGCCTCTCCCCCGACGCCGGCGGCAGTTTCTTGCTCTCGCGGGCCCCGGGCGAGCTCGGCACCCACCTGGCCCTGACCGGTCGGGCGATGTCGGCGGCCGACGCGCTGCACACCGGGTTCGCCGACGTGCTCGTGCCGTCGGCTGAGCTCGCGCTCGTGCTGCCTGCCCTAGCCGAGGGCGGCGTGGAGGCCGTGCGGGCGCTCGGCGTCGCAGCGGGGCCGTCCGAGCTCGCCGCAGCCGGCGACTGGATCGACGAGGCCTACCGCGGCGATGACGCGCGCGCCATCGTCCGTCGGCTGCGCGACCTCGCGTCGTCGGGCCTCGACGCGGCGGGAGCCGTGGCCGACGACCTCGAGGCCGCCTCGCCGACGTCGGTCGTCGTGACCCTCGAAGCCCAGCGCCGGGCTGACCGGCTGCCCGACCTCGAGGCCGTGCTCGGGCAAGAACTCGGGATCGTCACCTCGCTCGCCGCCTCACTGGACCTCGTCGAGGGCATCCGCGCGCGCGTGGTCGACAAGGACCGTCGGCCCCGCTGGTCGCCGGCGACGCTGGACGAGGTCGACGTGGCGGCGACCCTAGCGACGGTCGACTGGACGACGAGACTCTGACCGCGCCGCAGGCGGGAGGCGCGCCGCAGGCGGGAGGCGCGGCGCAGGCGGGAGGCGGGCGCAGGTCGCCGAGGAGGACACCCTCCCGCCCGGCCCGCGTCACCCGCCCGCGGCCACCGGTCAGGGGCGGACGACGCGTCCCTCGTCGGCCGAGCGACGAGCGGCCTCGATCACCTCGAGCCCGCGGACGGCGTCCCAGGGGTCGACCGGCAGCTCGCCGTCACCGCGCAGCGCACGAGCGAGCTGCGAGTAGAAGTCCGGGTAGCGCCCGCCGTCGGTCGGCTGGTCTCGACGGGAGCCGTCGGTGATCACGACGCCACGACGAGCGGTCTCGTCGACGCCGTACGCCGGATCGGTCGGCGCGACTCCCGAGGCCAGCTGGGCCTCCTGCGGGTCGAGACCGTGCACCTCGTACGCCCCCGACGACCCGAGCACCCGGAACCTCGGCCCCGGCACCGCCGCGACGTGGCTCATCGTCAGCCGCGACCGTCGGCCGCCTTCGTGCCCGAGCGACAGGAACACGTCGTCGTCGGCCGAACCGCCCGGGCGCCGGGTCGTGATCTCGGCGTGGACCGTCAGGACGGGTCCCAGCAGCACCGACGCCTGGTCGACGAGGTGCGGCCCCAGGTCGAACAGGATGCCGCCGCCGTCCGCCGCGGTCGCCCGGCGCTTCCAACCGGCGCGGTTCTCGAGCTTCCAGGGCTCGAACCGCGACTCGACCGTGTGGACCTCGCCGAGGTCGCCCGAGGCCGCCAGCCGCGACGCGGTCAGGAAGTCACCGTCCCACCGGCGGTTCTGGTAGACGGTCAGCGGCCGACCGAGCGTTTCGGCGAGTTCGACCAGCGCCCGGGCGTCGGCCGACGAGGTCGCCAGCGGCTTGTCGACGACCACGGCGACGCCGGCGCGGAGCGCCCGGGTCGCGGTCTCGACGTGGGTGTCGTTCGGTGTGGCCACGATCACGAGGTCGAGGTCGCGGCCCCAGAGCTCGTCGACGCTCGCCACCACCTGGGCACCGGGGTGTGCGTCGGCGACCTGCGCCGACCGGTCGGGGTCGCGGGTCACGACGGCGTCGACCTGCCAGGCCGGGTCGGCGGCCAGGAGCGCGCCGTGGAAGACCCGGCCGGCGAGCCCGTAGCCCACGATGCCGACGCGCAACGGCTGTGCGGCGCTCATGCGGCGAAGGGGTCGGGGGTCAGCACGTACACCGTCTCGAGGTACTCGTGGATGCCTTCGGCCCCGCCCTCGCGACCGAGGCCGGACGACTTGACGCCGCCGAAGGGGGCCGAGGCGTTGGACACGACGCCCACGTTGAGCCCGAGCATGCCGGTCTGCAGGCGCTCGGCCAGGCGCTGCCCCCTCGCGAGGTCACGGGTGAACGCGTAGGCGACGAGCCCGAACTCGGTGTCGTTGGCCAGGCGGATGCCCTCGGCCTCGTCGCGGAACGTCGAGACCGCGAGCACGGGCCCGAAGATCTCGGTGGTGAGGATCTCGCTGCCCGGGACGACGCCCGACAGCACGGTCGGCTCGAAGAACGTGCCCGGCCCGGCGACCACGCCCCCGCCGGTCTCGACGACGGCGCCCCGGTCGACCGCGTCGCGCACGAGGCGGTCGGCCTTGTCGACCGCCCGCGCGTCGATCAACGGACCGACGGTGACCCCGTCGTCGGTGCCCGCGCCGACGCGCAGTCCTCGGACGCGCTCGACCACTCGCGAGGTGAACTCGGCCGCGACCGAGTCCTGCACGATGAACCGGTTGGCGGCGGTGCACGCCTGCCCCACGTTGCGGAACTTCGCCTGCATCGCCCCCTCGACCGCCGCGTCGAGGTCGGCGTCGTCGAAGACCACGAACGGCGCGTTGCCGCCGAGCTCCATCGAGGTGCGCAGCACCTGCTCGGCCGCCTGGGTCAGCAGGGTCGAGCCGACCGGGGTCGACCCCGTGAAGCTGAGCTTCCGGAGGCGCGGGTCGCGGATCAGGGGCTCGCACACGTCGTTCGCCGACAGGGTGGTGACGACGTTGACCACCCCGTCGGGCACGCCGGCCTCGACGAGCAGCGCCACGAAGGCGAGCGTCGTCAGAGGGGTCAGCTCGGCGGGCTTGATCACCACGGTGCAGCCGGCGGCCAGGGCGGGGGCGATCTTGCGGGTGGCCATCGCCAGGGGGAAGTTCCACGGGGTGATGAGCAGGCACGGGCCCACCGGGCGGTGCAGCACCGTCGTGCGGCCGGTGCCCTCGGGGTTGGTGCCGTAGCGGCCCGAGACGCGGACGGCCTCTTCGGAGAACCATCGGAGGAACTCGCCGCCGTAGGTGACCTCGCCGAGCGATTCGGCCAGCGGCTTGCCCATCTCGAGCGTCATCAGCAGGGCGAAGTCGTCGCGCCGCTCCATCAGCAGGTCGAAGGCGCGGCGGAGGACCTCGCTGCGGTGCCGAGGCGACGTCGCGGCCCAGCCGTCTTGCGCGTGGACCGCCGCGTCGAGAGCCCGGAGACCGTCCGCCGGGGAGGCGTCGGCCACGGCGACCAGGACCTCGCCCGTCGCGGGGTCGACGACGTCGAGGGAGTCGCCGGTGGATGACGCCCCCCAGGAGCCACCGATGAACAGGCCTGTCGGCACCGCCTCGAGAACCCGACGACGATCGGCCGCCGTCACGCCCCCGGCGCTCACGCCGTGGCCCCCGTCGCCCCGTCGACGACCTCGGCCGACGGTGCGCAGGTCACGCCGACCGCCCGCAGCTCGGTCAGGGCGGCCTCGCTCGGGCCCGGGGCCACGCCGGCGACCAGATCGGTCAACACGGTCACGCGGAGCCCTGCGGCGACGGCGTCGAGGGCCGAGGCTCGGACGCAGTGGTCTGTCGCGAGACCCACGACCTCGACCTCGTCCAAGCCCCGCTCGGCGAGGACCTGGCCGAACGGCCGGCCCCCCTCGACGACGCCGTCGAACAGCGAGTACGCGGGGCGTCCGTCGCCCTTGAGCACGTGGACGTCGACGGCCGACGTGTCGAGGTCGGGGTGGTACTCGGCCCCGGGCGAGCCCTGGACGCAGTGCGACGGCCACGAGTCGACGAAGTCGGGCGCGGTGCTGAAGTGACCACCGTTGTCACCGTCGGGCGAGTGCCAGTCGCGGCTGGCGACGACGAGGTCGTAGCGGTCGGGGTGCGCGCGCAGGTGGTCGGTGACCGCCTGCGCGACGTGCGCGCCGCCGGCCACGCCGAGCGCGCCTCCTTCGGTGAAGTCGTTCTGGACGTCGACGACGAAGAGTGCTCTGGTCATGCGACCATTCTCGCGCGCCGCACCGACACCCGCGTCGTCAGCTGTTGGCCAGGTTGTCGCCGCAACTGTAGACCGCCGTCGTCACCGTGTCGAGGGCGGCCCGCGCGTTGTCCTGCACCGAGCCGATCGCGTAGAAGGCGAAGGTGAGCTTCGTGCCGTCGGCCGCGTCGATCGTGCCGGCCAGCGTGTAGGCCGTGTCGATCCACCCGGTCTTCGCGTGCACGGCCCCCCGGGCGACGGCGTTCGACCCGGTGAAGCGCGAGGCCAGGGTGCCGGTCTTGCCCGACACGGGCAGGGCGTCGTACACGACTCCGAGACCGTGCTCGCGGTTCAGGACCTGGACCATCAGCCGCGCGACGAAGGTCGACGGCACGGCGTCGTTCTCACTCAGGCCCGAGCCGTCGATGATCGTGAGCGACGACGTGTCGAGTCCGTAGGTCGACGACAGGACGCCCTGGTAGAGCGCGGTGAGCGACGCGGCCGAGCCGTCGGCGCCGGACTCCTTCGACGAGACCCGCGCGAGCATCTCGGCGAGGGTGTTGTCGGACGTCGGCAGCAGCTGCGAGATCAGCCTGCTGACCGGCTGAGACGACACCTGGGCGATGACCGCCGCGCTCGTGGCGGTGCCCTGGGTCATCGTGGCCGTGTCGGCGCCGACCACGCCGGCCGTGACGAGGGCCGACCGGAAGGCGTCGCCGGCCCGGGCGACGGGGTCGGTGCTGCGCGGGCTCGTCTGCGCCGCAGGGTTGGCGCGGTCGCCGTCGACCATCAGCGCGGTCACCTCGGAGTGGTATCCGATCGTCTGCTCGGTGCGCTTCCACGACGGGTCCCACTTGTCGGCGGGGTTCCAGTAGGTGGCGTCGAGCGTGATCTGGGTGAGGGGTTGGTCGCCGAGCGACGTCTTGACCTGGCTCGCGAGGTCGGCGACGGTGGGCGCACCGGCGTACACGCTCGACCCCGTGGCGCTGAGCGTGGCGTCGCCGCCGCCCACCAGCGCCACGGCACCGGTGCCGGGATCGCCGGTGACCCGCGTCGTGAGGCGCGCGTCGGGGCCGAGGACCGACAGGGCGACGGCGCTCGTCAGGGTCTTGAGCACGCTGCCCGTGCGGGCGGCCGTCGAGCCGTTGCGGTCGAAGAGCACCTCGCCCGTCGCCGCGTTGACCACGCTGCCCTCGAACTGGGCGAGCCGCGGGTCGGAGGCGGCCCCGGCGACCGAGCAGGTGCGGAGGCGGGTCGCCCCGGGCAACACGTCGGGCACCGACCGCTCGGGGTCGGCCGTCGGCGTCGCATCGGGCGTCACCGTCACGTCGGGCTGGGGCGTCGCCGAACCGGCCCGGGCCGTCGGGGCGCCGGGAGCGGTGGCCGCACCGGCGGCGACCGCTCCGCCGCCGAGCAAGGCGAGGACGAGCACGCCGGCCGTCACGAGGACGGCGCGCGGTCGGGTCGAGACCCACCGCCAGGCGGAGGTCGGCGACCCGGTCGAGGTCGTGTCGGCGGGACCGTCGCCCCCGGCGCCGGCGCCCGGTTCGGGTCGGTCGTGACGTGGCTCACCCTGATCGCTCATCGAGGACATCATACGGAGCGGTGACGCGACGTCACCTCTCGGACGGGTACCGGACGCCGATCTGCCGCCGCACCTCGTCCATGGTTCGCATCACCTCGACGCCGTCCGCCGCGGTCAACAGGGGGCTCTCGCGTTCGCCCGCCGCGACCACCCGCTCGAGCTCGAGCGCCTGGTGCTGCATGCCGCGGAGGCCGCCCTCGTCGGCGTCGTAGCGTTCGACGACGGCGTCGTCGGAGTCGCGCACGGTGAAGCCGCCGGGTGCGTAGAACGTGTCGTCGACGTCGATGCGCCCCTGGGTGCCGAGGAGCGACGCGCTGTTGCGGCCGGACGCGTCGAGGGCGGCGTAGAGCTGCGACGTCGCGCCGGACGCGTGGCCGAGCTGGATGCCGACGCGGGCGTCGACGCCTTGGTCGCTGAGGGTCGCCGTGGCCGTGACGCTCTCGGGCGCCCCCAGGAGGTCGTGGGCGAACGACACGGGGTAGACCCCCAGGTCGAGCAGGGCGCCGCCGCCGAGGGCCGGGTCGTTGAGGCGGTGCCGGGGGTCGGTGGGCAGCGACTGGACGTGCACCGCGGTCAGGAGGCGCACCTCGCCGATGACGCCGGAGCGCACCACCGCGCGCAGTCGCGCACTCTGCGGCGTGTAGCGCGTCCACATGGCCTCGAGCACGACGACGCCGGCCCGACGAGCCGCCGAGTAGACGGCCTCGGCCTCGGCCGCGTTCACCGTGAAGGCCTTCTCGACGAGGACGTGCTTGCCCGCGGCGATCGCGAGCAGGGCGTTCTCGGCGTGGAACGGGTGCGGCGTCGCCACGTAGACCACGTCGACCTCGGGGTCGGCGACGAGGTCGTCGTAGCTGCCGTGGGCACCGGGCACCCCGGCACGGTCGGCGAACTCGCGTGCCTTGGCGAGGTCGCGCGACCCGACGGCCGAGACGGTCAACCCCGCGCCCTGCAGGTCGGAGGTGAAGGTCGAGGCGATGCCGCCGGCGCCGAGGATTCCCCATCGAAGTGTCATGCGGACTGTCTACCAGCCACCGCCGACGACACCGGTCAGCAGGCGTACCAGCGACTGGCCGACCGGACGAAGTCCGGGCTGTCGCCCGGCGCTCCCCCGTGCACGGACGCGAAACCGAGGCAGGCGTGCGCGAGGTCGCCACGGAAGTCCGGTCGGTAGACGGCGTCACGGTGCGGGCCCGAGGCCCACCACTTCTCCGCGGCGACGGCTCCGGTCGTGCCGGTCCCCCCCGCGAGGTTGCCGTCGCAGCCCACGGGGGGTTCGCCGTCGCTGCGGACGACCTCGCCCTTGTGCCCCCAGGCGCTCAGCGGGTCGGGGTTCGGGTCGCCGGCGATCCAGAGCAGGTACCGCTCGAGGCATGCGTCGTACCGCACGTTGCCGGCCGGCAGCAGCCCGAGGCAGCCCTGGCGACGCTGCTCCTGGTACGCCGCACGGAACGCGTCGAGATCGGCCGTCGTCGTGCCCGTCGCCCCGCTGGCGGCGTCGGTGGCACCCGTGGGCACGGCGATCGCGTCGGCCACGGGCTGCGAGGGCGAGGACGAGGAGGCGCCGGTGGCGTCGGCGACGCACGCCGCGCCTCCTGCGCCCTCGGCCTCGGCCTCGGGGTCGCCGGCTGCGGCGAGGACCGTCGCCCGCCCGTCGGCGACGCCCGCCGTGGCGAGGGCCGAGCTGTCACCACCCGCCCAGACGACGAGGAGCACGCCCGCGAGGACGGCGGCGAGCAGCGCGGTGCAGATCACTCGGAGGGGCATGCAGGCGCCTCCTTCCGTCGGTCACGGGCGTCGCTGTCCGACCGTATGGTGACGACAGGGGGCCGGCGAGCCGTTCGGGGTACAAAGGGGCGACGTGATCACCACTACTGGGGGCGGGAGGCCGTGCGGGGCCGACGCCGGGTCGCTCTCACGCGACCACCTGATTGCCGAGTGCAGGGACGGGAACAGCCCCGGGTCGAGGTGACCCGGGGCTGTGGTGGAGCCGCTTATCAGAATCGAACTGATGACCTTCTCATTACGAGTGAGACGCTCTACCGACTGAGCTAAAGCGGCGGGTCCGGCCTGAGCCGGCTGCCCGTGCCTCGCGGCACGATTAGACACTGTACAGGATCAGCGGACCTCACGCGTCACGAGGCGACCGAGCTCGTCGAAGCTGGCCTCCATGCGGGCACGGAGGCTGTAGCGCATGTCGCTGAGGTGGTCGACGTCGTCGTCGTCGATCCACTCGGCCCAGGCGTGGCGCAGGGTGGCGATGCTGACGAGCGACACGAGGTGCGCCCGACTGACCAGCGACGCGTCGACGGCATCGCTCGCGACACCCTCGTCGGCTGCCATGCGCTGGGCGACGACGGTGGTCAGGCGCTCCTCGAAGACGCGCGTCGAGGCGATGCGACGGGCCAGCAGGTCGGGGTGCGCGCGGAGCACGCGACGGCGCAGCACGACGAGCTCGCGGTCGACCGTCGCCGATTCGACCGAGGTCGTCAGCAGCTTGATCAGGCTCGCGAGGACGGGCTCGTCGCGCTCGGCCACGAAGCGCTCGAGGTCGCCACCGTCGGGCAAGGCGGGCGGGTCGCCGACGACGGCCTCTTCTTTGGACGTGAAGTAGTTGAAGAAGGTGCGCGGCGAGACGTCCGCCTGCCGGCTCACCATGTCGACGGTCACGGCGTCGAGGCCGTGCTCGACGATGAGGTCGAGGACGGCGACCTGGATCGCTCGACGGGTGGCCAGACGTTTGCGTTCGCGCAGACCGGGGGCGGCGTTCGGGTCGCTCATCGGGCCATCATCGCGCATGCGTCCGGGAATCCGGTGGACGGGCGCCGCCACCGCGGCCGTCACGCCCGGTCCGTCACGCCGCCGCGGCCACGACGCCGCCACCACGCCACCGACGGGCAGCGGGTCGTCGACGGGTGGCGGGCCGTCGCCGGGCAGGTCAGCGGGTGGCGTGCCGGCTGACAACGACGAGCATGGCCTCGAGCGCCATGGCCGGCGACACGTTGGCCTCGATGCGGCGACGAGCCACCGCGATCGCGTCCAGCACCGCGAGGGTCGCGGCCGGCGTCGACGCGGCCGCCGCCGAGTCGAGCTGGGCCCTGATGCTGTCGTTGATGGGCTGCTCGTCGACGCCGAGCTGCAACAGCAGGACGTCGCGGTACAGCGAGAGGAGGTCGACCATGATGCGGTCGATGCCGTCGCGCAGGCTGCGGGTCGCCCGACGCTTCTGGTCGTCCTCGAGTGCGCGCAACTGGCTGCGGAGGGCCGGGGGGACGGTGCCGCCCGGCTCGACGCCCAACGAGCGCAGCGCACTCGCACGCTCTTCGGCGTCGCGTTCTTCGGTGATCGCCTTGGCGTCGTCGCCGGCGACGGCGAGCAGGGTGGCCGCGGCGATCACGGCGTCCGAGACGCTGCGGATGCCCAGGGCTGCCTCGAGCGTCTGCCGGCGCCGTGACCTGGCCGAGGTGTCGAGCGCGAGGCGGCGCGCCATGCCGATGTGGCTCTGGGCCTCGCGGGCCGCCACGAGGGCGATGTCGGGATCGACGCCGTCGCGGTGCTCGAGCAGCGCGGCCACGTCGGCCACGGCGGGCATCCGGAGGCGCACGCTGCGGACCCGGGAGCGGATCGTCGGGATGAGGTCGGCCTCGCTCGGGGCGCAGAGCAACCAGACGGTGCGCGGCGGCGGCTCTTCGAGGGCCTTCAGCAACAGGTTCGAGGTGCGCTCGGTCATGCGGTCGGCGTCCTCGATCACGACGACCCGGTAGCGACCGACCGACGGCGAGAACTGGCTGGCCGCGACGAGTGACCGGACCTCGTCGATGGTGATGATGATGCGCTCGGTGCTGAGGACGGCGAGGTCGGGGTGCGACCGCGCGGCGACCTGACGCAACGTGGCCTCCTCGTCGGCGGGGCTCCGCGAGAGCAGGGCGGCCGCGAAGGCGTACGCCAGGTTCGACCGACCGGAGCCGGGCGGACCGGTGATCAGCCACGAGTGGGTCATCGAGGCGTTGCCGGGCTGTGTCGACGCCGCCGCGGTCAACGCCTCGATGGCGTCGGGCTGACCCGTGAGGTGTTCCCAGAGGGGCATGGTCAGCGTGCGCCCTCGGCTCGCGCCCCGACCGCGCCGATCACTCGGCCGTGGCCTCGGACGTCGCGGCCTTCGCCGTCGTCGCCTTCTTCACGGGAGCCTTCTTCGCGGGGGCCTTGGCTGCGGTCGCCTTCGCTGCGGTCGTCTTCGCCGCGCCGGTCTTTGCGGCCGGCGCCTTCTTGGCCGGTGCCTTCTTGACCGGCGCCTTCTTGGCGGGCGCCTTCTTGGCGGCGGTCTTGGGCTTGGCCGGCCCCTTGGCCCGCTTGTCGGCGAGCAGTTGGACGGCCCGGTCGAAGTCGACCTCTTCGACCGTCTCGCCGCGCGGGATGGTCGCGTTGGTCTCGCCGTCGGTGACGTACGGGCCGAACCGGCCGTCCTTCACCTTGATCGGCTTGCCGCTGACCGGATCGGCCTCGAACTCCTTCAGGGCGCTGCTGGCCTTGCGGGCGCCGTACTTCGGCTGGGCGTAGAGCTCGAGCGCACCGGGCAGGTCGATCTCGAAGATCGCGTCCTCGCTCGTCAGCGACCGGGTGTCGGTCCCCTTCTTCAGGTAGGGACCGTAGCGCCCGTTCTGCGCCTGGATCTCGTCGCCGCTCTCGGGGTCGGTGCCGACGGTGCGAGGGAGGTCGAGCAGCCGCAGGGCCGTCGCGAGGTCGACCGTGTCGACGCTCATGCTCTTGAAGAGGGAGGCCGTGCGCTCTTTCGGGGCGGCGGCCTTCTTCGCGGGAGCCTTCTTGGCCGGGGCCTTCTTCGCGGCGGTCGTCGTCGCGGCGGCCGCGGGTTCGTTCACCTCGCCGGTCACGGGGTCCGCCGCGATCTCGCCGGCCGCCTCGTCGGACGCCGTCTCGGGAGTCCGCTCGGTGACGTACGGGCCGAAGCGGCCGTCCTTCGCGACGACCTCCTTGCCGGAGTCGGGGTTCACGCCCAGCACCCGGTCGCCGACGACGGGGGCGTCGATCAGCTCGCGCGCCTTCTCGGCGGTCAGCTCGTCGGGAGCGAGGTCTTCGGGCACGTTCACCCGGCGGGGCGTCTCGGGGTCGTCGCCCGGCGCCTCGAGGTAGGGACCGTAGCGACCGATGCGCAGCGTGACGCCCTCGGAGAGGACGATGGAGTTGATGTCGCGGGCGTCGATCTCGCCCAGGTTGTCGATGACCTTGCGCAGGCCCCGGTGCGACTCGTTGCCGAAGTAGAAGCCGTTCAACCAGTCGACGCGGTCGGCGTCGCCGCCGGCGATGAGGTCGAGGTCGTCCTCCATGCTGGCCGTGAAGTCGTACTCGACCAGGTCGGCGAAGTAGTCCTCGAGCAGGCGGACGACCGAGAACGCGATCCAGTTCGGCACGAGGGCCGTGCCCCGCGGGGTCACGTAGCCGCGGTCGACGATGGTCGACATGATGGCGGCGTACGTCGAGGGGCGCCCGATGCCGAGCTCCTCGAGCGTCTTCACCAGGCTCGCCTCGGTGTACCGCGGCGGCGCGGACGTGTCGTGGCCCTTGGCCTCGACCTCGTCGAGGCCCAGGGCCTGGCCCTCGGTCAGCGGCGGCAGCTTGGACTCGGCGGGCTCGGCGGCACCGTGCCGGTCTTCGTCGCGCCCCTCTTCGTAGGCGTTGAGGAAGCCCCGGAAGGTGATGACGGTGCCGGACGCCGCGAACTCGGCGAGGGTGCCCGACGCGGTGCGGGCCGTGATGCCCTCGACCGCCGCGGGGGTGGTCGCCGACACGACGACCGAGGCCGTCGAACCCTTCGCGTCGGCCATCTGCGAGGCGACGGTGCGCTTCCAGATGAGGTCGTAGAGCTTCCAGTCGTTGCCGCGCAGGACGGCCTGCATCTCGGACGGCGTCTTGAAGGTGTCGCCCGAGGGGCGGATGGCCTCGTGGGCCTCTTGGGCGTTCTTGCTCTTGCCCGTGTACAGGCGCGGCTTGTCGGGGACCGTCTCGGCCCCGTAGAGCTTGGCCGCTTGGCTGCGCGCCGCACCGATCGCCTGCTGCGAGAGCGCCGGCGAGTCGGTCCGCATGTAGGTGATGTGCCCGTTCTCGTAGAGCGACTGGGCCACGCTCATCGTCTGCCGGGCGGAGAAGCGCAGCTTGCGCGCGGCCTCCTGCTGCAGGGTCGACGTCGTGAAGGGGGCCGCGGGGCGGCGGGTGTAGGGCTTCGAGTCGACCGAGCCGACCACGACGTCGACGTCGGGCGAACCCAGGGCCTCGGCGAGCGCTCGTGCGGACGACTCGTCGAGCGCCACGGCCTCACCCTTCAAGCGGCCTCGGTCGTCGAAGTCACGACCGGCGGCCACCCGGCCGCCGTTGACGCGGACGAGGCGTGACCCGAAGGCGACCTTCGCGTCGCCCTCGGCCGCGACGGGCTCGAAGGTGGCGGTGAGGTCCCAGTAGGACGCCGAGACGAAGGCCAGTCGTTCGCGCTCGCGATCGACGACGAGACGGGTCGCGGCGGACTGGACCCGGCCGGCCGACAGCCCGGGCCCGACCTTGCGCCACAGGACGGGCGAGACCTCGTAACCGTAGAGACGGTCGAGGATGCGTCGGGTCTCTTGGGCGTCGACCAGCGCGGTGTCGAGCTCGCGCGTGTTCTCTTGAGCCTTCTGGATGGCGTCCTTGGTGATCTCGTGGAACACCATGCGCTTCACGGGCACCTTGGGCTTCAGCTCTTGCAGGAGGTGCCACGCGATGGCCTCGCCCTCGCGGTCCTCATCTGTCGCGAGGTAGAGCTCGTCGGCGTTCTTGAGCGCGCGCTTGAGGTCGGAGACGGTCTTCTTCTTGGCGTCCGAGACGACGTAGTAGGGCTCGAAGCCGTTCTCGACGTCGACGGAGAACTTGCCCATCGACCCCTTCTTCAGCTCGGCCGGGAGGTTCTTCGGTTCGACGAGGTCGCGGATGTGACCGACGGAGGCCAGCACCTCGTAACCGTCGCCGAGGTACTGCCCGATCGTCTTGGCCTTGGCGGGCGACTCGACGATGACCAGTTTCTTCGTGCCTGGCACGGGACTCCTTGGGTGGTGGTGCGGCGACCCGGTCCGACGGACCGGGCGAGGGGCTGCAGGGCGAGGACGGGGTGCTCGATCGCTCCCACCGACCCCGAGGAACGTCGGGAGCCGTGCAGCCGACAGCCACACCATACACACCCGACGCCCGGGCCTCCTTCACGGGACACGGCCCCCGGGCGGGGCCGACGCGGGCGGCGGACCGGCCGTCGCACGGGCCCTGACGTCGAACGGCCCGAAGGCCGTCGCGACCTCGACCGTCACCTCTGCACCCGTCACGACGCACTCCGAGACCCCGACCCCGTTCGCCGCCGCCGTGACGGCCGCGCGGTCGCACGGTGTGCCCGCGACCAGGCCGGAGAGGGCGTCGGCCGCGGCGAGCGCCGAGGCGTCGGCCGCCCCGGCGGAGCGTGACCGGACGGCCAGCGCGGAGTGCGAGCCGACCAGCACGACGCCGAGGGCGGCGAGCGTCGCCAGGGCACCCGCGAGGACGGCGGTCGAAGTGCCGAGGTCGCACGCCAGCAGGCGGCGCATCGTCATCGCCCGTCCGTGGGGGCACAGCTGCGGGAGGTCAACGTGACCGGCCCGCCCACGGGACCGAGACGGACGTCTCGGCGGAGGTCGATGCAGACGAGGTCGGGGCCGTCGGACCGGACGATCCGGGCTCCGGGTGCGAGACGCTCGAGGGTGGCCCCCACCGAGCTGCCGTCGCCCCGGGCCGTCTGCCGGGCGACGACGGCCGCGGCGTCGGCGAGGCGGACCGACTGCGAGGTGACGGCGAGGCTCGTCACGACGAACGCGACGACCACGATCAGGGAAGGCATCACCATGGCGAACTCGACCGTCGCCGTCCCCCCGTCGTCGAGGAGCGGCCGGAGGAGGCGCCCGCGGCACCCACGGACCCGACCGGACACGGGGTGCTCAACCGACCGTCAGGGCCGAGCGGACCAGGTCGGACAGGACGCCCCGGACCTCGTCCGACCTCATGATCGTCACGAGCAGCCCCGCGAAGCCCACGGCGGCCATGATGACGATCGCGTACTCCGCCGTCGCGGCACCGTTGTCGGCCCGGGCGAGGCGCTGCGCGACGGTCACGAGACGAGGGGCTCGTGAGACGCCCGGGGTGGACGTCGGGCCCGCCGGGGGGACGACGGGCTGCGGATCGGTGGTGAGTGTCATGGTGTTCCTCTCTCTAGGGGTGCGGCACCGCTGCGGTGCCGGTTCGAGCCTGTCGGGGTCACGGCGGCCGAGTCGTGACGCGGGCTCCTGCTGGGGACGACGGTCACCACGAGCCGGCTGTGGACGACACGAGCGAGACGACCAGCGGGACGACCCCGATCACGAGGAAGGCCGGCAGGATGCACACGCCGAGCGGCAGCATGAGGGTGACCCCGAGCCGGCTCGCCGCGGTCTGGGCGGCGGAGCGGGCCTCCGACCGCAGTTCACGGGCCTCGGAGCGCAGGAGCACCCCCGCCGGGGCACCCGCGCGACGGGACAGGTCGAGCACGAGCTCGCAGCGCCGCCGCTCGGCGAGGTCGGCGGCCTCGTCGACCGCACCCGCGCCTCCTCGGGGGTCGGGGGCCACCCCGCCGACGCCGCACGAGGCGACGGCCTCGTCGACGGCGGTGAGGCCGGACGACCACGCTGCTCCCCCGGACAACGCCACCGCCAGCAGTTCGGGCCGCAGGCCCGGCACCCTCGGGGACGGGCGTGCGCGCCGGACGAGGTGCGCGTTCCACCGTCGTGCCAGCGTGACGAGACCCGCCGCGACGACGAGACAGGCCCAGCCGATCGGGGTGCCCACGAGGACGGCACCGGTGTCGAACCCCAACCCCAGGGAGAAGAGCAGACCCACGACCGGGAGCGCGAGCACCACCTGGGACGTCGCGCGGGGGCCGCTCAGCGCAACCCGGACGTCTCGTCGGGCCTCGTCGGCGGCACGCAGAGCCCTGACCACGGAGTGGAGGCAGTCGGCCATCGGAGCCCCGCTCGTCTCGGCGACGCGCCACGCACACGCCACCTGCCGCCACGTGCGCTCGAGCTCGAGGGCGTCCGGGACGCCGACGAAGCGGTCCTCGTCGAGCCACGAGACGAGACCGGCCGACACCGGGACGCCGTCGGCCCCACCGGAGGCCACGGCCTCGGCCAGCCGTCGTATCGGGCCGTCCGGCTCGACGGACGCGACGTGGCCCCAGGCTCGCGTCGGCGCGACCCCGGCCTCGACGAGGACCGCGAGGCGTTCGACGACGACGGCGGCCGGGGTCGGCGTCGTCCTGGTCCGCCTCGCCGTGTGGTGGCTCCGGGGACGGTGACTCGGGCGACGGAGGCCCGGGCCGTCCCGCCGGGTCGGGGCACCCGGCCGGTCAGTCACGCAGCCCCGTCCGGGCGCACAGTCGCCCGTCGGGGCCGACGGCCAGGTGCCCGATGTCGGCGAGCCTCCGGTGACCACCGCGACGCTCGAGGTGGAAGACGGCGTCGATCGCGCTGACGGCTTGGCGGGCCAGGGCGTCGACCGACAACCCGGCGAGTGCCCCCAGCGCCTCGAGACGCGCGGGCACGTCGTCCAGCCCGTTGGCGTGCACGGTGCCCGCCCCTCCGTCGTGACCCGTGTTCAGGGCCGCGAGCAGGTCACGGATCTCGCGCCCTCTCACCTCGCCCACCACGAGTCGGTCGGGTCGCATGCGCAGCGCCTCGCGGACGAGGCGGGACAGGTCGACTCCCCCGGCACCCTCGAGGTTCGGCTGGCGCGTTTCGAGCGCCACGACGTGGGGGTGACGCGGTCGCAGTTCGGCGACGTCCTCGATCGTCACGATGCGGTCCGAGGCGGGCGCCTCGGACAGGAGTGCCGCGAGGAAGGTCGTCTTGCCCGCCCCGCCCGACCCGCTGACGAGCACGTTGGCCCGTCGGGTCACGCAACGCGTCACCGAGTCGAGGTCGCCCCCGTCGAAGAACCCCCGCCGCTCGAGATCGAGCAACGACGGCGACTCGGCACGGGGCACGCGGATGGACAGGGCGGTGCCCGCGACCGCGAGCGGCGGGAGGACCACGTGCACGCGGACGCCGTCGCCGAGGCGGACGTCCACGCACGGACTCGTCTCGTCGACGTGGCGTCCCCCGAGCGACACCAGACGCACGGCCACCTGCCGTGCCGAGGCCTCTGACAGGTGGACCGCCGTCTCGGCTTCGGCCCCGCCACCTCGATCGACCCAGACCCCGACCCCGCCGGTCACGAAGACGTCCGTGACGTCGGGTTCGTCGAGGAAGCGTGCGAGCGGACCGAAGGCGGACCGCTGCTGCCTGGTGAACCTGGCGTGTACCCCGATCTGCGAACCTGTACCCCGTTCTGGAACCGTCGTGGACGACGGCCGGAGGACGAAGCGGGCAGGCGGGTGGTCGAGGGTGAGCGACGGGTGACGGTCGGGCTCAGCGGGCCGGGACGGACGGGGTGGAGAGGACATGCCCCGACGGTAGGCACGCGACCGCCAGTACAGACAGATCGGTGGGCATCGGTGGGGATGCTTCGCCCGCACCAGGACGTGGGGAGGAGGCGACGCCCCACCCGGGCGAGGGCCGGGTGAAAAGAGAGGGGCGGCACCGGTTGGGGGGAACCGGTGCCGCCACGTGCGTCGGGCGATTGGGGGGAATCAGCGCGACGCACGTCGGAATCTAATCCGACTCGCCCACTGTACCCCAGATTGCCCCTCGCGCACCACGACGGCGTCACGGTCGCGGGCGTGTCGCAGGCGTCGGTCCGCCGTGACCTCCGGAGTAAGGTCGTCGGCGCGGCTCCGTGCCGCGGTTCACGCAACGACGCGAGAGGACTTCCGATGCTCGACGGCACCGACGACCACACCCCCGACGGGCGCACCTTCGCCCCGCCCGCCGACTTCGCCAGGACGGCCGTGGCCGGGCCCGACCTGGCCGAGCGGGCCGCCGCCGACCGCCTCGCCTTCTGGGCCGACCAGGCCCGCGAGCGGCTCTCGTGGGCCGTGACGCCGACCGAGACCCTCGACTGGTCGGACGCGCCCTTCGCCCGCTGGTTCGCCGACGGCATGCTCAACGTCGCCTACAACTGCCTCGACCGCCACGTCGAGGCCGGTCTCGGCGACCGCGTCGCACTCCACTGGGAGGGCGAGCCCGGCGACGCACGCTCCCTCACGTACGCCGAGCTGACGCGCGAGGTGAAGCGCGCCGCGAACCTCCTGCTGTCGTTGGGCGTCCGGTCCGGTGACCGCGTCGTCGTCTACCTCCCCCAGATCCCCGAGGCGGTCGTCACCATGCTGGCCGTGGCACGGATCGGGGCCGTGCACTCGGTCGTCTTCGGTGGCTTCAGCGCCGAGAGCCTGCGGGCGCGCATCGACGACGCCGGCGCCCGCCTGGTCGTGACGGCGGACGGCGGCTGGCGCAAGGGAGCCGTCTCGCCCCTCAAGGCGGCCGTGGACGAAGCCCTGGCGGTGGACGGCGAGTCGTCGGTCGAACACGTCCTCGTGGTCCGTCGGGGCGGCAACGACGTCGACTGGACCGACGGCCGCGACGTCTGGTGGCACGACGCGATCGAGACCGTCGACGACGAGCACGTCGCCGAGGCGTTCGAAGCCGAGCACCCGCTGTTCATCCTGTACACGAGCGGCACGACCGGCAAGCCCAAGGGCATCCTCCACACCTCGGGCGGCTACCTGACCCAGGTCGCCTACACGCACTCCGTCGTCTTCGACCTGCACCCCGAGACCGACGTCTACTGGTGCACCGCCGACGTCGGCTGGATCACCGGCCACAGCTACGTCGTCTACGGCCCCCTGGCCAACGGCGCCACCCAGGTGCTCTACGAGGGGACGCCGGACTTCCCCGCTCCCGGCCGGTGGTGGGACCTCGTCGAGAAGTACGGCGTCACGATCTTCTACACCGCGCCGACGGCCATCCGGGGCTTCATGAAGTCCGGGAGGGAGATCCCCGGCGCCCGCGACCTGACGTCGTTGCGCCTCCTCGGCTCGGTCGGCGAGCCGATCAACCCGGAGGCCTGGCTGTGGTTCCGCGAGGTGATCGGCGCGGGCCGCACGCCGATCGTCGACACGTGGTGGCAGACCGAGACGGGCGCGCAGATGATCTCGCCCCTGCCCGGGGTGACGACCACCAAGCCCGGGTCGGCCCAGACCCCGCTGCCGGGCGTCGTGGTGGACGTGGTCGACGACCACGGCGTGCCGGTGGCGAACGGCGAGAGCGGCCTGCTCGTCGTGTCGGAGCCCTGGCCGTCGATGCTGCGGGGCATCTGGGGCGACCCCGACCGCTACGTCGAGACGTACTGGAGCCGCTTCGGCGACCGCTACTTCGCCGGGGACGGCGCCCGCCGCGACGCGGACGGCGACATCTGGCTGCTCGGCCGCGTCGACGACGTCATGAACGTCTCGGGCCACCGGCTGTCGACGGCCGAGATCGAGTCGGCTCTCGTGTCGCACCCCATCGTGGCCGAGTCCGCGGTCGTCGGCGCCGCCGACGAGACGACCGGTCAGGCGGTGGTCGCCTTCGTCATCCTGCGCAACAAGGCCAAGACCACCCAGACCCCCGAGGAGGCGGTGGCCGCCCTGCGCGCGCACGTCGCCCACCAGATCGGCGCGATCGCCCGGCCGCGCACCGTCGTCCTCGTCGACGAGCTGCCGAAGACGCGCTCGGGCAAGATCATGCGGCGCCTGCTGCGGGACGTCGCGGAGGGCCGCGAGGTCGGCGACACGACCACGCTGGCCGACACCTCGGTCATGTCGGTCATCACGGCCGAGATGCGCTGACGCGGCTCGGACACGGCCCGTGACGACGACGGCCCCTCCTCTGGTCGAGGAGGGGCCGTCGGTGCGTCAGGACGAGGAGGCGCGTCAGCGGACCTCGAGGACGAGCTCGACCTCGACGGGCGAGTCGAGCGGCAGCACCGCCACCCCGACCGCGCTGCGGGCGTGACGACCGGCCTCGCCGAAGATCTGGCCGAGCAGGTCGGAGGCCCCGTTGATCACGCCGGGCTGACCCGAGAAGTCGGGGTCTGACGCGACGAAGCCGGTCAGCTTCACCACGCGCACGACGTCGTCGAGCGAGTCGAGCACCGTCGCCGCCGCCGCGAGGCCGTTCAGGACGCAGGTCGCCGCGAGCGCCTGGGCGTCGGCCGGTTCGACCAGGCCGTGGCCCTCGCCCACCTTGCCGGTCGACGGCAACTGGCCGTCGACGAAGGGAAGCTGCCCCGCCGTGAAGACGAGCGACCCGCTGCGGAGGGCGGGCAGGTACGAGCCCGCGGGCGCCGCGACCGGCGGGAGGACGAGACCCAGCTCGGCCAGGCGGTCGTCGACCGTACCCATCAGGCGTCCTGGCGGGGGCGCTTGAGCCACGCGACGGGACCGCCCTCGGGGCCCTGGGTCACCTGGACGAGCTCCCACCCGTCGGAGCCCCAGTTGTTGAGGATCGCCGTGCTGTTGTGCACCAGCAGGGGCGTCGTCGTGTACTCCCAAAGGACCATTTCGGCTTCCGTTCAGCTTGAAATTCGGCGATGTCGCTTACCCTGATCCTATGTCTGCCCAAAAATCGAAGCCCACGTCCGCCATCGGGGCACTCTTCGGATTCGTCGGCTTCAGCGTCCTGGCCGGCCTCCTGGTGACCATCGGCGTGACGCCGGCCATCGCGGTCGCCGGCATGACGGCCTCGAGTTCGATCGGCGTGTTCGAGTCGATCCCCGAGTACATCGAGATCGGCAAGCTGCAGCAGCGCAACACGCTGTACGCGAGCCAGGGCGGGCAGCAGGTCCCCTTCGCGACGCTCTACAGCGAGAACCGCGTCGAGCTCAAGTGGGACGAGGTGAGCGAGAACCTCAAGACGGCCGTCGTCGCCGGTGAGGACCGCCGCTTCTACGAGCACGGCGGCGTCGACGTCACCTCGCTGGTGCGTGCGGCCGTCGGATCGGCGGGTGCCGGCGAACTCGGTGCGAGCGGTGGTGGCTCGACGCTCACGATGCAGCTCGTGCGCAACATCCGCATCGCCCAGTCGCAGCAGCTGCCCACCGCCGAAGAGCGCGACGCCGCCTACAAGGAGGCGACGACCACGACCCTCGACCGCAAGCTCGAAGAGATGAAGTTCGCGATCGGGCTCGAGAAGAAGTACAGCAAGGACGACATCCTGCTGGCCTACCTCAACATCGCCTACTTCGGCGACCAGACCTACGGCGTGCAGGCCGCCGCTCAGCACTACTACAACAAGAGCGCCGCCGACCTGACGGTGCCCGAAGCCGCGAGCCTCATCGCGATCGTGCAGTACCCGGACTCGCGCAACATGTCGACGCCCGAGAAGTACCCGGCCAACAAGGCCCGACGCGACGTCATCATCAAGTCCATGCTCGCCGAGAAGGACATCGACCAGGCGACGGCCGACGCCTCGCTGGCCACTCCCGTCGAGAGCTACGTCGTGCTGACCGCCCCCTCGCAGGGATGCGGTGCCGTGACCGTGCCCTCGGCCGCGTACTTCTGCGACTACGTGAAGAAGAGCATCAAGGACCTCGCAGTCCTCGGCTCCACGCCCGAAGAGCGTCAGGCGAACTGGAACACCGGCGGGTACAGCGTCTACACGACGCTGAACCTCGACCTCAACGAGAACGCGAAGGCCCAGATCGACACCTTCGCTCCGGCGTCGGAGAACCGTCTGAAGCTCGGCAGCGTCGTGGACTCCGTCGAGGCCGGCACCGGCCGCGTCATCGTCATGGCCCAGAACACGACCTTCTCCGAGGTCGTGAGCCCCGACCCGACGCTGACGTCGGTCAACTACAGCACGGACTACGACTACGGCGGATCGGGCGGCTTCCAGCCCGGTTCGACCTACAAGCCCTTCACCCTCATCGACTGGATCGAGCAGGGTCACGGCATCTACGAGTCGGTCAACGCCAAACCCCGCACGTTCAACATGACGATCGACGGGAGTCGCGGCAACAAGTACGCACCGAAGAACGACGCCGGCGAACAGCCCGGCCTGATGAGCGTGGCCGACGCCACGGCGAAGTCGATGAACACCGCGTACGCCGCGATGGCGGAGAAGCTCGACATCGCCGACATCCAGGACGTCGCCGAGAAGCTCGGGGTCCACCGCGCCGACGGCGGCCCGCTGCACGACTACGCCTCGGCCATCCTGGGCTCGGCGGACGAGATTGCCCCCCTGACGATGGCTGCCGCGTACGCCGGCATCGCATCCGGCGGCACGTACTGCACGCCGATCATCGTCGACAACATCAAGGACGCCGAGGGCGCCGACATCGGTGGCCAGGCCCAGAACTGCAACCAGGCGGTCGACCCCCAGGTCGCCGCTGCGGCGGCCGTGGCGATGCAGGGCCTGTGGCGGAACGGTACGGCCGTCGGTGGCCTCCCCGCCGACGGGTACCCCGAGATCGGCAAGACGGGCACCACCGACGCGAAGGACCAGATCTGGATCGCCGGCGCGACGACGAAGCTCGCCACCGTGGTGTGGCAGGGCAACGCCGACGGAGGCAAGAAGAGCCTGCGCACGGTGGCCTCACCCAACCAGAGCAGGTACGGCAGCTACGCGAACGCGCGGCCCCAGTTCTTCAAGGCCGTCCAGAGCGTCAACAACACCGTGTATCCCGGCACCGCGTTCGGTGAGGCGTCGCGGGCCGTGTTGCGCGGCTCGGGCGTCGCCGTTCCCGACATGTCCGGCATCACGCCGTCTGAAGCCCAGGCCCTGCTCCGGGGCGTGTCCCTGAGCTACTCCGACGGTGGCACCCAGGCCTCCGCGCTGCCTGCGGGCCAGGTCGTCGGTTCGGACCCCGCCGTCGGCACCGTCGTGTCGAAGGGCACGACCGTGAAGGTGTTCACCAGTGACGGCAGCGGCGCCACGACCGTGCCCGACGTCTCTCGCCAGAAGGTCGCCGACGCGGTCAAGTCGATCGGCGGGGCGGGCTTCGACACGTCGAAGGTCTCGATCGCCGGCTTCACGCAGGGCGACGGGAAGAACGCCTGCCAGGTCAGCGCGACGAACCCTGCCGCCGGGACGTCGGTGGCCAAGGACTCGGCCATCGGCCTGACCGTCTTCGGCGACAAGGACGGCAACGACCCGGGCAACTGCACGTGAGCCCTCGCACCACCTCCGGGCTCAGCCCCCTCGGGACGACGGCCGTGACCGCAGCAGCGGGCGCGGCCGTCGGCCTCGGGGCCCTCGCCTGGGGAGTCCTCGTCGAGCGCAACCGTTTCACCGTGCGACACGAGGTGCTGCCGATCCTCGAACCCGGCTCGCGCACCCTGACGATCCTGCACCTCTCCGACCTGCACCTCGCCCCGTGGCAGTCCGAGAAGCAGGAGTGGGTCCGCGGCCTCGCCGTGCTCGAACCCGACCTGATCGTCAACACGGGCGACAACATCGGCCACGCCGACGCCCACACCGCCCTCGAGTACACCCTCGAGCCCTTCCGCGGCGTCCCCGGCGTCTTCGTGAACGGCTCGAACGACTACTACGGCCCCTCCCCCAAGAACCCCTTCACCTACTTCGGCGGGCCCAGCAAGGCCCACCGCGCGCCGGTCGACCTCGACATCGACCGGATGCAGTCGTTCTTCACCGACCAGCTGGGGTGGCTCGACCTCGACAACACGGCACGGGCCCTCGAACTCCGCGGCTCGAGGCTGGAGCTCTTCGGCGTCAACGACGCCCACCGGGGCTGGGACCGGCTCGACCGCATCCCCGGAGCCCTCGACGACCTCCGTGAGAACGTCGGCTGGCAGGACGACCGCGGCGGGCCCGACCCGATCAGCATCGGCGTCACTCACGCCCCCTACCAGCGCGTGCTCAACTCGTTCGTCAACAACGGGGCCGACGTCATCTTCGGCGGCCACACGCATGGCGGACAGGTGCAGGTGCCCGGCTACGGGGCCCTCGTCACCAACTGCGACCTCCCGCGCAGCAAGGTCAGCGGTCTGACGACCTGGAGCCATGCGCGGAAGACCGCGCACCTCGAGATCTCGGCCGGACTCGGCACCTCGATCTACGCCCCCGTGCGGTTCTCGTGCCGCCCCGAAGCCGTGATCGTCACCCTCACGGCCTGACCTTCGGGACGGTGACACGAGGAGCCTCGAACATGGGCTATTCTTGTCAGGTTGCTTCACGTGAGAACGCGAAGACATCGGGGTGTGGCGCAGCTTGGTAGCGCGCCTCGTTCGGGACGAGGAGGTCGTGGGTTCGAATCCCGCTACCCCGACCAATGCAAATGGCTCCACCTTTGGGTGGAGCCATTTGCATTCTGTGCTTGTTGGTTCGCCCTTCGGGCGACACGGATTGGTCCCACCTCAGGGTGGGGCCAATTGCTCTTCGCCCTTTGGTTCGCCCTTCGGGCGACACGAATGGCTCCACCTCTGGGTGGGGCCGACGGGGTCAGGCCAGGCGGCCGCCGGACTCGGCGAGGTAGCAGGCACCGCAGAGCGACTCGTAGGTGACCTCCTGCCCGTCGATGGCCACCTGGTCACCGTCGAACACGAAACGGTCGCCGACGGTCCGAGCCGTGAACACGGCCTTGCGTCCACAGCGGCAGATCGTCTTCAGCTCTTCGAGCGAATGCGCCACCTCGAGCAGACGGCGGCTGCCCGGGAAGGCCACCGTGCGGAAGTCCGTCCGGATGCCGTAGGCCAGCACGGGGACGTCGTCGAGGATCGCGATGCGCAGCAGGTCGTCGATCTGGTGGGGCGCCAAGAACTGCGCCTCGTCCACGAGCAGGCAGGCCAGGCTCGACCCCGTCTCGGCACGCACCGAGTCCCGACGTTCGAGGAAGACCCGTCGCACCTCGTCGTGGGGCGCGAACGTGACGTCCGCGGCCCGCGTGACGCCCAGGCGCGACACGATGGCATCGTCGCCCTTCGTGTCGACGCCGGGCTTGGCCAGCAGCACGCGCTGCCCGCGCTCTTCGTAGTTGTAGGCGGCCTGCAGCAGAGCCGTGCTCTTGCCGCTGTTCATCGCGCCGTAGCGGAAGTAGAGCTTGGCCACTACTGCAGGTAGCCGTCTTCGGCGGCCCGACGGATGAGCTCGGACTTCTTGCTGGCCGGCCGGTTCGCCTTGGCGTACTTCTCCCTGACCCGACGCAGGAACGTCTTCGCCGTCTCGTACTGCACGTTCATCTGGGCCGCGACCTCGTTCGTGCTGAACCCCGACACGTAGAGCCGGAACGCCTCGGCCTCACCCGCGCTGAGCTTCGGTCGGGTCTGGTTCGCAGCACCGGCCGGCAGCGGACGCCAGTCGCGCTGGGGCGAGTTGTCGCGAGCGACGCCCATGACCTGCCGGGCGGCGTCCATGACCTCGCGCATCGGCAAGGTCTTCGACAGGAAGGCCGAGGCACCCGCCTCGAGGGCCCTCTCGCGGGACTCGCGGGTGTCGAGGCTGGACAACACGACCACCTTCGCACCGGCGGCGCGACACGTGCGCACCCTGGCCTCGATCGACACGGGCTCTTTCAGCTGGAAGTCGAGGAACACCAGGTCGGTCGGGAAGTTGTCGCTGTGCACCAGCTGGAGCCACGTGTGTGCCGTCAGCACGAGGTCGAAGTCGTACGCGTTGACGTTGATCCAGCTGCTGAGGCTGTCGAGCAGCACTTCGTGGTCGTCGAGGATCGCGAGCCGGACGCGTCGCGCCGGCGGCGCCTCGGACCCCGGGCCGACGGTGGCCCACGACGGTGCTGCGACGGGCCTCCCGAAGCCCGGACGGTGGGACGAGCGGCCGCTCGGCTCAGTGCTGGTCATAAGAAAACCTTAGTGTCAGAAGCGAGGTCGACCGGTCGACGCGGAGGTCGCCCGAGACGAGGCGGAGCACGGTGAGGTAGGGCGAGAGCGACCGCCGTGCGGCCGTGGCCGACGACGCGACCGCGAGCTCGATCGTGACGTCGACCCGCGCCTCCTGACCGACGAGAGCGACCCGCAGCGAGCTCACGTCGACCACCGCGGGGTCGTCCACGGCCGCGAACAACGCCCAGAGCGCCGTCCGGTGCTCGGGCCCGAGCCGATCGGCCACCCGACCGGGGTCGACGACCTCGGTCGACACCCGCCGGCCGGGGGCGTCGAGTCGTCGCGTCAACCACGTCGCGTCGGCGTCCGCCACCAAGGAGGCGCGGAGGGCGTCCGCCACTCGGCGCGCCTCGTGGGCGTCGTGGTCGGTGACCCGGCCCGCCGCGATCAGGCGGGCCAAGAACGGCACGACCTCTCGGTTCAGCACCGTGACGCGGTCCTGCTGGACGGACCGGGCGAGGGTCACCCGCAGGTCGTCGGTGCTGACGCGCCGGAAGCCGACCGCGCGGGTGATCCACCGCTCGACGTGGCCGACGTGGACGGCCGAGAACACGGCCGACGCGGCCGTGAGGGCCAGCAGCGGAGTGACGGCGACCACGACGTACGTCGCGGTGGGCACCGTCGTGACGAAGCCCGGGGACTCGACCACGACCACGATCGCGACGACGACCCCGATGACGGCACCCGCCAGGGCGATCTCGCGAGCGGGTCGGTACGGGGCGAGGCCGAGCAGGAGCACGCCCGAGACGACCCCTGCCCAGTCGTCCCGGACGAACGGGTTGCTGCCGGACGTCGCCACGGCCGACAGCACGGACGCGACGGCGCAGCCCGCGGCGACGCACCAGGCGGCCCTCGGCCCGAACGGCGCCCTCAGCGGGTCCGCCGCCACGACGAGCACGGCCGCAGCGGCGGCCACCGTGACCAGCGCGGCCACCGCCGCCCAGGGCGTCGACACGTCGGACGCGCGGAACACGGTCTGGAAGGACGCGACGAGCAGGGCGGTCGCCCCGGCCGCTCCCGTGATCGGCCGGGCCGCGAGGGCACCGAGCGGATCGACCTCTTGAGGCGTGGGCACGGAGGCGCGAGTGACCACTCGCGGGGCGGCACCGGCGGTCATGCCGACACCCCGTCGTCGGTCGCGACCGCGAGGGGCGTGGTGGTCGCAACGGCGAACGGGACCCGCAGCACGATCGAGGTGCCGCTGCCGGGCGACGACCAGATCTGCACGTGGCCGTCGACACGACCGAGACGGGCCTCGACCGAGTTCGTCAGCCCGAGACGATCGGGGGCCACCGCCGCCTGGTCGAACCCCACGCCGTCGTCGATGACCATCACGGTCAGGTCGGTGCCGTCGCCGAAGACGACGATCTCGGCACGGTCGACGCCGCTGTGCCGGCTCACGTTGACCAGGCACTGGGCGGCCGCGAGACCCAGGGCGTCCGCGGTGGTGCCGTCGAGGCGGCCGACCGACGAGACGTCACCCGTCACGGCGACGTCGAGCCCGTCGGCCCGCGCCTGCTCGACGGCGGCGTGCAGGCGGCTGCGCTCCCAGCCGTCGGCGGCCGCGATCGCCTCGGCCGGGGCTCCGACGCCCGGTGACAGCCAGTCGCGCCCCACGAGGACCTCGAGGTCGTCGGAGATCGAACGTGCGGCCTGCGGACTCAGGGGCCCCGGGCCGGTGGCGGCCACCGCCGCGAGGTGACCGAGGACGGTGTCGTGGACGAGGGCCGCCGCCTGACCCTCGACGTCGACGCGCAGCCGCTGCACCTGCTGCTCGAGCGCGGCCCGGTGCAGCCCCGGCTGCGCCCGGCGCGCACGACCGCGCGAGGCCTCGCCGTGGACCGACACGACGGCGACGAGGACGAAGGCGAGCAGCGTGGTGACGTCGAGTCGGAAGGACGCGCCCGTGTGCCGGGTCGCCAGCTGCGTGGCGAGCTCACCGGCCGCGTACCCTGCCGCCGACCAGAGCAGCCCCCGACGCGGGCCGAGGGCCGTGCTGCCCACCATGACGAGGGCGATCTTCGGCAACGACAGCGAGAACGCGTCGGAGGCCTGAACCGACGCCACCTGGGCGAACAGGGTGACGGCGTACCAGTAGAGGGAGGCCGTGCCGACGATCAGGTAGGCGAGGTGGGCCGTCATGGACCTCGTGCGTTCGACCACGACGAGCAACGCGAGCACCGGGACGAGCGAGACGAGCGCGGGCCAGAGCAGGAGGCTCGGTGAGGCGACCTGCTTGACGACCAGGAGGGCCGCCGCCGCCACCAGCACGGTGGCCGCGATGGCGTGACACGCCCTCGACACGGAGTCCCCGAGGGCCGCCGGTGCGAGGTGGGCCGGGAGGCCGAGCAGCATGCGGCCTCCTGATCGGCTCGTTCGTGGTCTGGAGAGATCATGGCAGAAGGCTGACCACCCGTGTACCCCGGCATGAGGGGACGTCGCCGCAGGTGGGCGGACGAGTGCCGCCGTTTGTGCCCCGATCTGCCCACCGGGGCACAGACGGGGGGAAGGACCGCGGCCGTCGGGACGACTCAGAACAGCCGCGGCTGCGTGGACCGGGCACCGCCCGGGAGCTCGTGGGCGATCAACGCCCGTGGTGGCCCTGCCGGCCTCGTGTCGACGTCCGCGCCCGTGGCGGTGCCGGCGCCCGTGCCGATGCCTGTGCCGGCTCCGGTGCCCCGACCGTTCAGTCCCATCAACCGCAGCGAGCGCGCGCTGTCGTCGAGGGCCGCCGAACGCATCGACCCGGTGGACGGATCGGCTCGCCCCTTCTCGAGGCCGTACTCGCGGAGCAACGGACGCAGGCGGGCCGCCAGCCAGGAGCGGTAGCCCGTCGGGGCGTAGGTGCCGTGAGCGTAGAGCGCTCGGTACTTCGGCACGAGCTCGGGGTGCTCACGGTCGAGCCAGGAGAACCACCACTCTTTGACGCCGGGCTTGAGGTGCAGCGCGCTGTACATGACGCTGGAGGCGCCCGAGTCGCGGACGGCGGCCAGCGCCGCGTGCAGGTGGTCGAGCCCGTCGGTGAGGTAGGGCAACACGGGCATCATGAACACCGAGCACGACAGCCCGAGGTCGCGAGCCGCCGAGACGGTGGCCAGGCGGGCTGCGGTCGTCGGCGTGCCCGGCTCGACCGACTGCTGCAGGTCGTCGTCGTAGATCGCGACGGACATGGCCAGGTCGACGGGCACGTGCTGCGCCGCCTCGGCGAGCAGGGCCAGGTCGCGCCGCAGCAGCGTGCCCTTCGTGAGGATGCTGAACGGCGTGCCCGAGTCGGCCAGGGCCGCGATGATGCCGGGCATGAGCCGGTAGCGCCCCTCGGCCCGCTGGTACGGGTCGGTGTTGGTGCCGAGGGCCACCGGGTGGTGCTGCCACGTCGGACGGTGCAGCTCGCGCGCGAGCACCTCGGCGACGTTCACCTTGACGACGATCTGCCGGTCGAAGTCGTCGCCGCCGTCGAGGTCGAGGTACTCGTGGGTGGGACGGGCGAAGCAGTAGACACAAGCGTGGCTGCACCCCCGGTACGGGTTGATCGTCCAGCCGAAGGGAAGAGCCGAGTCGCCGCCCGGGACGCGGTTCAGGGCACTCTTCGCGACGACCTCGTGGAAGGTCACCCCCGCGAACTCGGGCGTGGTGACCGAGGTGATGAGGTTGTTCAGGCGCGCCAGGCCGGGCAGGGCCGACGCCTTCTCGGTGTCGACCGCTTGCTCGGACCATCGCATGAGCCCATTCGAACACACGTTCGAACGGGGGTCAAGCCGGCGCGACGAGCAAACGTCGTCCCGACCGGGCCGGGCACGGAGACCGCGGGGTGAGCGGAGAACGTCAGGCGTGGATGCCCAGCGCCTCCGCGGTCGCCCCGATGGTCGAGGCCGCACGTCGCTCGTCGGACGACAGGTCGTCGCCGTAGGTCGGGATCATCGCGTTGAGGCGGGGCTTCCAGGCCGCGATGCGGTCGGGGAAGCACCGTTCGAGCACGGTGAGCATGATCGGCACGGCGGTCGACGCACCGGGCGACGCGCCGAGCAGACCGGCGATGGTGCCGTCGCCGGCCGTGATGACCTCGGTGCCGAACTGCAGCACGCCGCCCTTCTTCGCGTCCTTCTTGATGACCTGCACGCGCTGACCGGCCGTGATGCGGTACCAGTCCTTCGGGTCGGCGTCGGGCATGAACTCGCGCAGGGACTCGAACTTGGTCTGCTTGCTCGCCGCGAGCTGGCCCACGAGGTACTTCACCAGCGACAGGTTCGCGAGGCCGGCCCGGATCATCGGGTACAGGTTGTGCGGGCGGATCGAGGCGAAGAGGTCGAGCATCGAGCCGTGCTTCAAGAACTTGGGGCTGAACCCGGCGTACGGCCCGAACATCAGGCTGGCCTGGCCGTCGACCACGCGCGTGTCGAGGTGCGGCACCGACATCGGCGGCGACCCCACGGCGGCCTTGCCGTAGACCTTGGCCTGGTGCTTGCCGACGACGACCGGGTCGTCGCACCGCAGGAACTCACCGCTCACCGGGAACCCGCCGAAGCCCTTGATCTCGTCGATGCCGGACTTCTGCAACAGGTGCAGGGCCCCGCCTCCGGCGCCGACGAACACGAACCGTGCGTCGACCGTCGTGGGGCTGCCACCCTTCGCGCGCAGGGCGACGCGCCAGGTGCCGTCGGGGAGCTTCGTGAGGTCGGTGACTCGGTGGTCGACCTCGAGGGTCGCGCCCTCGCCCTGCAGGTAGGTGAAGAGGAGGCGCGTGAGGGACCCGAAGTCGACGTCGGTGCCGGCCGCGATGCGGGTCGCGGCGATCGGCTGGCCCTCGGCCCGGCCCGGGATGAGCACGGGTGCCCACGACCGGATGACGGACGGATCGGTGCTGAACTCGAGCCCCTGGAACAGCGGGTGCTCGCGCAGCGCCTCGTGGCGCTTGCGGAGGTACTCGACGTTCTTCTCGCCCCAGACGAAGCTCATGTGCGGGGTCGAGTTGATGAAGGCGTCGGGCTGGGGCAGGGCGCCCTCGGCCACGAGGAACGACCAGAACTGGCGGGACACCTGGAACTGCTCGTTGACCTTGACGGCGCTCGAGGTGTCGATCGTGCCGTCGGCCCGCTCGGGCGTGTAGTTGAGCTCGCAGAGGGCCGAGTGGCCCGTGCCCGCGTTGTTCCAGGGGTTGCTCGACTCGAGGGCCACGTCGCCCAGGGCCTCGTAGATCTCGATCGTCCAGCTCGGCTCGAGCTGCTTGATCATGGCACCGAGGGTGGCACTCATGATGCCGGCCCCGATGAGGGCTACGTCGACGGGCTTCTTCGCATCAGTCACGGAGGTCAGTCTAGGCCTGGGCCCCGCCCGGGCCCCGGGTGCCCGACACGGGACGGACCCGGGGTTTCTCGACGTCGAGAGACCCGGTGACGTCGTCGACGCCCCGGTCCGCCCCCGTCGGAGCGCCTCAGACGACGGCGGAGCGCTTCGCCGCCACGAGCTCGGCGATCTGCACGGCGTTCAGCGCCGCACCCTTCCGCAGGTTGTCGTTGCTGATGAAGAACGCCAGCCCCCGGTGGCCGGGGACGCCTTCGTCGTGCCGGATGCGGCCGACGAAGCTCGGGTCGGCGCCGGCGGCCTCGAGCGGCGTCGGCACGTCGGTCAGCACGACCCCGGGGGCGTCGCGCAACAGCTCTTCGGCCCGTTCGACCGTGATGTCGGAGGCGAACTCGGCGTTGATCGAGAGCGAGTGGCCCGTGAACACCGGGACGCGCACGCACGTGCCGCTGACCAGCAGGTCGGGTCGCTCGAGGATCTTGCGACTCTCGTTGCGCAGCTTCTTCTCTTCGTCGGTCTCGCGGGTGCCGTCGTCGACGATCGAGCCCGCGAGCGGGATCACGTCGAAGGCGATGGGGCGCACGTACGTCACGGGTTCGGGCAGCTCGACGGCGCGGCCGTCGTGCACGAGGCCGATGGTGTCGCCGTCGATCGCGGCCCGGGTCTGCTGCAACAACTCGTCCGCACCGGCGAGGCCGCTGCCCGACACGGCCTGGTAGGTGCTGACGATCAGCCGCTGCAACGTGGCCTCGGCGTCGAGCACCTTGAGCACGGGCATGGCCGCCATGGTCGTGCAGTTCGGGTTGGCGACGATGCCCTTGACCGCCTGGTCGAGGGCGTGCGGGTTGACCTCGCTGACGACCAGCGGCACCTCGGGGTCCATGCGCCAGGCGCTCGAGTTGTCGATGACGAGGGCACCCGCCGCGGCGAAGCGCGGAGCGTGGGCCCGGGAGCCCGTCGCCCCCGCCGAGAAGAGCGCGATGTCGAGACCGGTGGGGTCGGCCGTCTCGACGTCCTCGACGACGATCTCGGCGCCGCGGAAGGGCAGGGTCGTGCCGGCCGACCGGGCGGTCGCGAAGAATCGGATCTCGGCCACGGGGAAGTCACGCTCGTCGAGCAACGTGCGCATGACCTTGCCGACCTGTCCGGTCGCGCCGATCACGCCGACGCGCAGTCCTTCGGCCATGGGGTCCTCCTGGGGGTTCGGTGGTGCGGTGTCTCGAAGCGGCGGGGCAGGGTCGGGAGGAGCGGTGACGGACCGCGCGCGCCTCCCGGGGTCGGCGACCGGGTCGCGTCAGCGGCCGGTGCCGCCGTGGACGACGGCGTCGACCTCGGCGTCGAGGCCGAAGGCCGTGTGGACGACGCGCAGGGCGTCGTTCAGTGTGTCGGCACGGGTGACGACCGAGATGCGGATCTCGCTGGTCGAGATCATCTCGATGTTGATGCCCGCCTCGAACAGGGCGGTGAACAGACGCGCCGAGACGCCCGCGTTCGTCCGCATGCCGGCGCCGACGAGGGCGAGCTTGCCGATCTGGTCGTCGTACTGCAGCGACTCGAAGCCGATCTCGGCCCGGTCGGACTCGAGGGCCTGGAGCACGACGGCGCCCTCGGACTTCGGCAGGGTGAACGAGATGTCGGTGCGGCTCGTCGAGGCGGCCGAGACGTTCTGCACGATCATGTCGATGTTGGCGCCGGTCTTGGCGACCGTTCGGAAGATCTGCGCGGCCTTGCCGGGCACGTCGGGGACGCCCACGACGGTGATCTTGCCCTCGCTGAGGTCGCCCGCGACCCCGCTGATGATGGGTTCTTCCACGTTCTCTCCCTCTTTCGGGTTGACGACGAGCGTGCCCTCGTTGTTGTTGAACGACGAGCGGACGTGCAGGGTGACGCCGTGGCGCCTCGCGTACTCGACGGCGCGGATGTACAGCACCTTCGAACCGGCGGCCGCGAGCTCGAGCATCTCTTCGCTCGTGACGCGGTCGAGCTTGCGGGCCTTCGGCACCACCCGCGGGTCGGCCGTGAAGACGCCGTCGACGTCGGTGTAGATCTCGCAGACGTCGGCGTCGAGGGCCGCGGCGAGCGCGACGGCCGTCGTGTCGGAGCCGCCGCGACCGAGCGTCGTGATGTCGCCGGTGGACCGGTTGAAGCCCTGGAAGCCGGCGACGATCGCGACGTACCCGGCGTCGAGCGCGTCGCGCACCCGACCGGGCGTCACGTCGACGATGCGGGCCTTGCCGTGCTGGGCGTCGGTGATCATGCCGGCCTGGCTGCCGGTGTACGAGCGGGCCTCGACGCCCAGGCTGCGGATCGCCATGGCGAGCAGGGCCATGCTGATGCGTTCACCCGCCGTGAGCAACATGTCGAGTTCGCGACCGCCGGGCAGCGGGCTGACCTCGTTGGCGAGGTCGAGCAGCTCGTCGGTGGTGTCGCCCATGGCGCTGACGGCCACGACGACGTCGTTGCCCGCCTTGCGCGTCTCGACGATGCGCTTGGCGACGCGCTTGATGCTCTCGGCATCGGCGACGGACGACCCGCCGAATTTCTGCACGATCAAGCTCACGGTGACTCCTGGAGGGGGAACTGGGCGCGCCGGAGACCGGCTCACGCCTGCGTCCGGCGATTCTATTCGGTGTCGAGGGCGTGTGACGCACGTCGGGACGCGGGGCGTCGTCGTCGCCGCTCCCCTACGGTGGAGCGATGCCCGACACCACCGACCAGGCCCGCGGCGCGGCCGACCGCCTGCAGGACAGCCGCGCACTCTCGACCGCGGCACGCATCGGGTTCGCCATGAACGGGCTGCTGCACGTCGTCATCGGCGTCATCGCCCTCGGCGTGGCCTTCGGCGGCGGCGGCGAGGCCGACCAGGGCGGGGCCCTCGGGCAGTTCGCCTCCCGCCCCGGCGGGGTGTTCCTGCTCTGGCTGATCGTCGTGGGGCTCTGGGGCCTCGGCCTGTTCCAACTGCTCGAGGCCGCGCTCGTCCGAGGTGGCGGCAAGGACGCCTGGGCCGACCGGGCGAAAGAGGGCGGCAAGGGAGTGGCCTACCTCGCCGTAGGCCTCACGGCATTCACCTTCGCCCGGGGGTCGTCGTCGGACAGCTCGGACCAGACGCAGACCCTGAGTGCCCGCCTCCTCGCCGTGCCCGGCGGCGTCGTGCTGCTCGTCGTCGTCGCCCTCGCCGTCGTGGCGATCGGGGGCTACTTCGTCGTCAAGGGCGTGAAGCAGAAGTTCCGCGACGACCTGGTGCTGCCGGGCGGCGCCGCCGGCCGGGGCACCATCGCGCTCGGCGTGACCGGCTACGTGGCGAAGGGGATCGCGCTGGCGGTCGTCGGGGTGCTGTTCGCGGTGGCCGCCGTGACCGCCGACCCGAGTGAGGCCACGGGACTCGACGGCGCGCTCAAGGCCCTGGCCGCCCTGCCGTTCGGCGTGGTCGTGCTGACCGCGGTCGCCGTGGGGCTCATGGCCTACGGCGTCTACTGCGTCGTGCGGGCGCGTCGCGCCCGACTCTGACCGGTCAGCGATTCCGGTGGGCCCAGGAGGCGCGGGTCGTCATTCGGAGACGAGCCGGCGGCCCTCGAAGGCCCGGCCGAGCGTGACCTCGTCGGCGTACTCGAGGTCGCCGCCGACGGGCAGGCCCGAGGCGAGGCGGGTGACGCGCAACCCGAACGGCGCGAGCATGCGCGACAGGTAGGTCGCCGTCGCCTCGCCCTCGAGGTTGGGGTCGGTGGCGATGATGACCTCTTGGACGGTGTCGTCGGCCAGACGCTGGACCAGCTGACGGATGCGCAGGTCGTCGGGCCCGATGCCGTCGATGGGGCTGATCGCCCCGCCGAGCACGTGGTACAGCCCGCGGAACTCTCGGGTGCGCTCGATCGCCTGGACGTCTTTCGCCTCTTCGACCACGCAGATGGTGGCCGGCGAGCGGCGCGGGTCGCGGCAGATGTTGCAGGTCTCCTGCTCGCTGACGTTGCCGCAGATCTCGCAGAAACGCACCTTGGTCTTGACGTCGACCAGCAGTTCGGCGAGGCGCGACGTGTCGAAGGACTCGTTCTGGACGATGTGGAACGCGATGCGCTGCGCCGACTTCGGCCCGATTCCCGGCAGGCGACCGAACTCGTCGATCAGCTCTTGGACGATGCCTTCGTACACGCGTTACTCGCTTCTCTGAGGCGTGACCCGGGGGGCGATCGTCTCTTCTTCGATGAACTGGGCCCCGAGGATCTCGCGGACGACGGCCTCGCCGTAGCGGGACCCCGTGGGGATGCCGCGGCGGGGGTCCCCGGTCGCCGCACGGCGTTCGGCGACGGACGGTCCGGCCGAGGCGGACGGGGTCGAGGGTGCCGACGTCGTCGGGGAGGGAGGGCCCGCGGGCCGCGCCACCGGGGTGCCGACGGCCTCGGCGGGCGGGGGCGCGGCGTCGACCGTCGGCACCCCACCGGGCGGCTCTTCGGTGATGTGCTCGGGTTCGTCGGGCTCGGGCGGCGCGCTCTGCGGGATCGGTGCGACGTCCCACCCGGTGACCGGCGCCGAGCCGGCCGGACGTCGGCCCGAGGTCGCCTCGGGCGAGGGCGCCGAGGCACCGGACGCGCGGGTCGACGTCGAGCGGGCGGCAGGCTCGGCGGCCGCCGCAGGTGTGGCAGG
>NZ_LMPQ01000001.1:954136-1109318 GCF_001423905.1 Frigoribacterium sp. Leaf186
GGCGGCCGGTGCGGCGGCGGCAGGCTCGGCGGCAGCAGGTGTGGGCGCGGCAGGTGCGGCGGCGGGCTCGGCTTCCGTGGCCTGCCGTCCGCCGGTCGTCGAGGTCGGGGTCGACGTCTCGGCCACGGGAGCCCCCGCCGGGGTGGGCCCTGCCGGCCCGTCACCCTCGACGCGGGCGATGTACTTGACCTTGACGCCGAGCACGTCGACGATGGCCCGTCGCAGGTACTCGCTGACGCCTTCGGCCGCACCCTGGGGACGCTTGAAGCTCTCGACGTCGTTCGCGCTCGGGAAGGCCAACGTCAGCACGTCGTCGGCGAAGTCGACGACCGTGGCCGTGACGACGACCATCCAGGCGGTGCGCCGAGCCTTCTGGACGACCTCGACGATCTCGGGCCAGCTGTCGCGGAGCTGCTGCAGCGTCACCGGGGCCACGGCCGAGCCCGCGGGCCGCTCGGCCTCGGCGGTCTGCGCCCAGGCGGCCGAATGCGGTGCCGACGGAGGTGCGGGTTCGGTCGTCGACGTGCCTTCGGCCTCGGTAGGCGTCGCCGGGGCAGCCGACGCCCACGACGCCGTCGCGCTCTCGACCGCCGACGGGCCGCCGGCCGCCTCGGTCGAGGGGGTGGCCTCGACGGGGGACGGCGAGGCAGGCGCACCCGAGGGGGCCGGTGCCGGGGCGGAGGCGCGGGTGGCGCCCGTCGAGGTCGACGGGCCCGATGACCGCGAGGTGTCGGCGGGGCGGGTGCCCGCCGACGGCGCGGACGCCGCGGGCGAGCTCGAGCCCGAACCGGACCCGGACGAGTCGACGCCGACGCGACGCTCGAGCCGTTCGACGCGGGCCAGAGCACCGCGTCCGCTCTGGTCGCTCTCGGGGACGAGCACGCGGGCGATCATCAGTTCGAGGTGCAGCCGGGGCGACGTGGCGCCGGTCATGTCGGTGAGTGCCCGGTTGACGACGTCGGCCGACCGCGACAGCTCGGCCGCGCCGAAGGCGTGCGACTGGTGCACGAGGCGGTCGAGCTCGTCGGCCGTCACACCGCGGAGGACGGCCGAGGCGCCCTCGACGGTCGCACCGACGACGATGAGGTCGCGCAGGCGCTCGAGCAGGTCTTCCACGAACCGACGGGGGTCTTGGCCGGTCTGGACGACCCGGTCGACGGCCGCGAACGCCGCCGCGCCGTCGCGGGCGCCGAGCGCCTCGACGACGTCGTCGAGCAGGGAGGCGTGCGTGTAGCCGAGCAGGGCGACGGCACGTTCGTACTGGATGGCGCCGTCTTCGCTGCCGGCCATCAGCTGGTCGAGCAGCGACAGGGTGTCGCGCACCGAACCACCGCCGGCCCGGACGACGAGCGGGAGCACGCCGGGGGCCGCCTCGACGGACTCGCTCTCGCAGAGCTCGTGGACGTACTCGAGCATCTGGGCCGGGGGCACGAGCCGGAACGGGTAGTGGTGTGTGCGTGACCGGATCGTGCCGATGACCTTGTCGGGCTCGGTCGTGGCGAAGATGAACTTGACGTGCTCGGGCGGCTCTTCGACGACCTTGAGCAGGGCGTTGAAGCCCTGCGGGGTGACCATGTGGGCCTCGTCGAGGATGAAGATCTTGAACCGGTCGCGAGCCGGGGCGAAGACGGCACGATCGCGGATGTCGCGGGCGTCGTCGACGCCGTTGTGGCTGGCGGCGTCGATCTCGATGACGTCGAGCGACCCGCCACCGTCGCGCGCGAGCTCGACGCACGACGCGCACACGCCGCACGGGGTGTCGGTCGGGCCCTGGGCGCAGTTCAGGCAGCGGGCCAGGATGCGGGCCGACGTCGTCTTGCCGCAGCCTCGGGGGCCGCTGAAGAGGTAGGCGTGGTTGACCCGGTTCGTCCGCAACGCGGTGCGGAGCGGATCGGTCACCTGCGTCTGCCCGATGAGCTCGGAGAAGTTCTCTGGCCGGTAACGGCGATACAGGGCGGTGACCACGGACCAAGAGTAGTCGGGGCCACCGACAACGGTCGACGGTCCGGGTCACCGTCGAGCAGCCCCGGACGGCGGCCCCGGGACGCACGAGGGGGCCCGTCGTGACGACGGGCCCCCGGGTGCGGCTACTCGGCCGGTGCTACCGGTTCCGCGCTCCCCCCGACCGACGTCGGAGGCGGGTGGCCGAGACCAGGCCGAGGCCGATCAGCAGCGCGAAGACCGCGAGCGAGAGCCCGCCGAGGACGTCGGAGCCCGTGTAGGCCAGGCCGGAGGCCCCTCCGGTCACGACCGCTCCGCCACCGGCTCCGCCACCGGTGCCCGACCCGCCGCCGGCCCCGGGCAGCCCCGGGAACCCGGGCGTGCCCGGCGTGCCCGGCGTACCCGGCGTGCCCGGCGTGCCCGGCGTGCCCGGCGTGCCGGCGGCCGCCGCGACCGAGAACCCGGTCGTGACGGGAGCCGAGGTGGCCCCGTCGACGGTCTGCGTGGCGGCGACCACGTGCGGCCCGACGCCGACGCCCGTGAAGACGACCGTCCAGGCTCCCGTCGCCGGGTCGGCCGTCACGGTCTGCACCGCGCCGGCGTCGAGCCGGACGGTCACCGCCGCCCCGGGCTCCGCGGTCCCGACGACCGTGACGGGCGTCGTGCCCGACGTCCCGGCCTGCAGGACCGAACCCGCGACCGGGGTCGTGACGACGACCGGGTCGACCGAGGCGATCAGGAGGTCCTGGGTCGCCGTGGTCGTGTCCGGACCGGCGGTCTGCGTCGCCGTGAGGACGTACGCGCCGACCGGCACGTCCGCGAAGTCGACCGACCAGGTGCCGTCGTCGCCGACCGTCGTCGTCTGCGTGACCCCGTCGCCGAGGCCGACCACGACGAGTGCGCCGGGCGTGCCGGTTCCCGTCACGGTCAGGTCCTCGACCCCGTCGCCGTCGACGTCGGCGACCAGGGCACCTGGAGCCGGCGAGGTGATGACGACGCCGGCGTCCGTGTTCGCGGGCGCGGTGACCGTGAAGGCGACGGTCTCGGGTGCTGACACCGCGCCTCCCACGGTCTGGGTCACCGACAGCGCGTGCTGCCCGGGCGCGACGCCCTGCAGCGTCGTCGACCAGGTGCCCCCGGCGGGGACCACGACCGTGACCGGCAGGCCGCCGTCGAGCCGCACGGCCACCGTGGCGCCCGGCTGGGCCGTGCCGTCGACGAGGACGTCGGCGGTGCCCGCCGTGCCCGAGGGCAGGATGGAGCCCTGCTCGGGCGAGGTCACCACGAGGGGGGCGACCTCGGCGGCGGATGCCACCGTGACGGTCACCGAGGCGGTCCCGGTCACGACCCCCGCGACCGTCTGCTCGACGACCACGGTGCTCGTGCCGACCGGGACGCCCGGCACGGTCACCGACCAGACACCGCCCTCGGTCACGGTCGTCGTCTGCGTGGTCCCGCCGACGGTGACGGTGATCGTGGCCCCGGGCTCGCCGGTGCCGGTGACCGGCAGGTCGACGAGGTCGTCGCCGTCCGCGTCCGTCACGAGCTGACCGTCGGCCGGCGAGGTGATCGTCGGTGCCGTCGCGGGGTCGGCCGGGGCGGGCACGACCTCGACCGTGACCTCGATCGGGGCGCTCGTCGCGTCGCCGATCGTCTGCACGACCGAGACCGTGTGCGACCCGGTGCCGAGCACGACGGGCACCTGCCACGAGCCGCCGTCGCCGACCGTCGTGGTGACGGGGTCTCCCCCGTCGACCGTGACGGCGACGGGCGCACCCGGCTGGCCCTGGCCCCGGACGACGACCGGCGCGGTGCCGGCGTCACCCGCCTGGTACTGCTGGCCGTCGGTCGGTGCCGTGACCGTCAGGGCCGCGGCGGCCTCGACCACGACCGTGGTCGTCACCGGGGCCGACTCGACCCCGGCGACCGTCTGCGTCGCCGACACCACGTGTTCGCCCACGCCGACCCCGGCGAAGGTGGTCGTCCAGGCCCCGTCGTCGTCGGCCTCGACCGTGACGGCCGTCCCGGCGTCGAGCGTCACCGAGACGGTCGCGCCGGCCTGCGCCGAACCCGACACCGGCAGGTCGACCGTGGCGTCCGCCGACACCACGAGGAGGCGCGTGCCCGTCTCGGGGTCGGTGATCGTGATCGGGTCTGCCGCGACCACCGCGAACGGCTGGGTCACGGGGACCGTCGTGACGGTGCCGTACTGCTGGCCCACCGAGATCGGCCCGGCACCCACCGGCACGCCGTCGAAGGTCGTGGTCCACGCCCCTGTCGTCGGGTCGGTCGGCACCGTCTGCGTCAGGTCGCCGCCGAGCGAGACCGTGACGGTCGCGCCGGGCTGCGCGGTGCCCGACACGGTCACCGGCGTGGTCTCGCCCTCGAGCACGACCACCGTGTCGCCCGGAGCGGGCTCGGTGATCGAGACCGGGGTGCCGACCACCACGTCGAGCTGCTGCGTGACGGGGGTCGTCGAGCCGGCGGGGACCGTCTGCGTGACGACCACCGGGTACGAACCGACCGGGACGTCACCGACCGTGACGGTCCAGGTGCCCTCGGGGGTCACCGTGGTCGTCTCGGTCAGGTCGTCCCCCACCTCGACCACGACGGTGGCCCCGGGCTGGCCCGTGCCGGCGACCGTGACGTCGGTGGTGTCGTCGGCGTCGCCGACCACGATCGACGCTCCGTCGGCGGGCGAGGTGACGGTGACCGGAGCGGCGACGTCGACCGACACCGCGCGGGTGACCGGGGTCGACACCGCTCCGTCGACGGTCTGGGTGACCGAGGCGGTGCGGTCGCCGACGGGGACGCCGTCGACCGTCACGGTCCAGGCGCCCGTCGTCGGGTCGGCCACGACCGTGCCGACCAGGCCGTCGCCCAGGTCGACCGTGACGGTCGCTCCGGGCTCGGCCGTGCCGGAGGCGACGATCGAGGCCGTGTCGCCCTCGGCGAGCACGACGACCGTCGTGCCGTCGGTGGGCCGGTCCACCACGAGGCCCGCGGCCGCGGCGACCGTGAACGGTCGCGTCGCCGCCTCGGAGGTCGCGCCGCGGATCGTCTGGGTGGCGGTGACGGTGTACTCGCCGACGGGGACTCCGTCGACGGTCGTCCGCCAGTCGCCCTCGGGGTCGACGGTGGCCGCAGCCGTGAGGCCGGCGCCGAGCGAGACGGCGACGGTGGCGCCGGGCTCGCCGGTGCCCGAGACGACGACCGACGTGGTGCCGGCCGGGTCGAGCAGCGACACGGTCGCTCCCGGCTCCGGGGCGACGATCACGGGCGCGGCGGGAGCGACGACGACGGACACGTCACGCGTGACCGGGCTGGACGTCGAGCCGTCGACGGTCTGGGTGACGGCGACGGTGCGGTCACCGACCGGGACGCCGGGCACGGTGGTGCTCCAGGCACCCGTCTCGTCGTCGGCCGTGGCGGTGGCGGTCAGGCCGTCACCGAGGTCGACCGAGATCGAGGCCCCCGGCTCGGCGGTGCCCGAGACGACCAGGTCGGTCGTGGCGTCGGCCGTGGCGACGGCGACGACGGTGCCCGGTGCCGGGGCGTCGATGACGACCGCGGCGGCGGCGACCACCGACAGCGGCTGGGTCACGGCGGGCGAGACCGAGCCACCGAGCGCCTGGGTGGCGCTCAGCGTGCGCTCGCCGACCGTGACGCCGGGGACGACGACGCTCCAGGCACCGGTGGCGCCGTCGGCCGTCGTCGAGGCGACGAGGTCGCCGCCGAGGTCGACGCGCACGGTCGCCCCGGGCTCGGCCGTGCCGCTCACGGTGACGTCCGTGGTCGCGGTGGCGTCGGCCACCGTCACCACGTCGCCGGGCGCAGGCTGCAGGACGGTCAGCCCGGCACCCACCTCGATCGTGAACGAGGCGGCGACGGGGGTCGAGGTCGTGCCGGCCACGGCTTGCGACGCGGTCACCTGGTAGACGGCGGCCGGCAGGTCGGCGAAGACGACGGACCAGTCACCCGACGCGGGGTCGGCGGTCGTGGTGACGGCCGCTCCCCCGTTCAGCCGGACCGAGACCTCGGCACCCGGCGACGCCGTGCCCGAGACCGGCACGTCGATCGTGCCGGCGGGGTCGAGCACCGTGAAGACGGAGTCGTCCGGGTCGACGATGACGACCGGGGCGGCCGCCCGCACCTCGAACGAGGCCTCCTGCGCCGGCGAGGTGGTGCCGCCGATGCTCTGCGTGGCCGACAGGGCGACCGTGCCGACGGGGACGCCGACCACGTCGACCGACCAGGCACCGGTGGTGGCGTCGGCCGTCACCGAGGCGGTCAGGTCGGGGCCCGTCGCGGGGTCGAGGACCACGTCGACCGTGGACCCGGCCGCGGCGGTGCCCGAGACCGTCACCGTCGCCGTGACGTCGGGCCCGGCCACGTCGACGACGGCGCCGTCGACGGGAGCCGTGACGACGAGCGGGGCACCGGCGACGATGCTGACCACGCGCGTCTCGGGTGCCGAGACCGAGGTGCCCACCGTCTGGGTCGCGGTGACGGTGCGGGTGCCCACGGGAACCCCGGCGAAGGAGACCGACCAGGCGCCCGTCGTGGTGCCCGCGGTGACGGTGTCGGTCAGGCCGTCGCCGAGGTCGACGCGGACGACCGCGCCCGGCTCGGCCTGGCCCGACACGACGAGGGTCGTCGTCGAGGACGGGTCGGCCAGGACGATCGGCACGCCGGCGGCGGGTGCCACGATCGTGAGGTCGGCCGCCGGGACGACCGTCACGAGGCGCGTGTCGGCCTGCTGGACGGTGTCGCGGACGGTCTGCGAGGCCCCGAGGACGCGCTCCCCGACCCCGATGCCGACGAGGGTCACGGCCCAGGCTCCGGTGGTGAGGTCGGCCAGGGCGGTGCCGGCCTCGACGCCGTCGAGGGTGACGGTGACGAGGGCACCCGGCTGTGCCGTGCCGGCGACCGGGACGTCCTGCGTGATGCCCGGCGAGGCGACGACGTAGCGGACGTCGGCGGCGGGCGTGGTGATGACCACGTCGGCGCCGGCGACGACCTCGAAGGCCGAGGTCACGGGGTCGGTCGTGGTCGTGCCGCCGACCGTCTGGGTCACCGAGGCGAGCTGGTCGCCGACGGGGACGCCCGGGACCGTGACGGTCCAGAGGCCGTCGGGGCCGGCGGTCGTCGGCACGACCGTGCCGGCCAGCGTGACCTCGATGGGTGCGCCGGGGGTGGCCGTGCCGCTCACGACGACGGCCGTGGTCGCCGCGTCCCCGGCGACGGTGATCACGTCACCGGGTGCCGGGGTCGAGATGGTGAGGTCGGCCTCGGCCGAGACCACCGAGAAGCTCGTCGGCCGGGCCTCGAGCAGGACGGCGCCCTGCTGCTGGCTCGCGCCGACGACGTGGTCGCCGACGGCGACGCCGGCCAGCTCGAGCGACCAGGCGCCCTGGGCGTCCGGTGTGACGGGAGCCTGGTCGACGCCGTCGAGCGTCACGACGAGCGGCAGGAGGGGCACGCCGGTGCCTGACACGGTGACCGGGGTGGTGCCCTGGTCGTCGGCCACCGCGATGCGGGTGCCGGGGACGGGCGCCGCGATGACGACGTCACCGCCTTCGACGACGTCGATGTCGACGGTCACGGCCGCCGAGGTCGAGCCGTTGACGCTCTGGGTCGCCGAGACCGTGTGCGGGCCGACCGGGACGCCGTCGACGACGACCGACCAGGTGCCGGACGCCGGGACGACCGTCTCGCCGACGAGGCCGTCGCCGAGGTCGACCGAGACGGTCGCCCCGACCTGGCCCGTGCCCGAGACGACGACGGGCGTCGTGCCGTCCGGCCCGGCGACGACGTACTCGTCGCCGTCGAGCGGTGACGTGACGTCGAGGGGCGTGCCCTGGGCGATGGTCAGCGGCTGCGTGACCGGTGCCGAGGTGGTGCCACCGAGGGTCTGGGTCGCGCCGAGCGTCCGGTCGCCGACGGGGACGTCGGGGATGACGGCCGTCCAGGCGCCGGTGACGGGGTCGACCGTGGCCGGCACCTCGAAGCCGGCGCCGAGGCCGACGGTGACGGTGGCCCCGGGGTCGGCGGTGCCGGTGACGGTCACGTCGGCGGTGGTGCCGCCGACGATCGGGATCGTGGCCCCGGGTGCCGGCGTCGAGATGGCGACCGGGGTCCCGGCGACGATCGTCACGACCCGCGTCTGCACGGCCGAGACGGTGCCGCCGACGGTCTGCGTCGCCGAGATGGTGCGCTGGCCGACGGGCACGTCGGCGACGTCGACCGACCAGGCGCCGGTCGTGGCGTCGGCCGTGACCCGCCCGGTCAATCCGTCGCCGAGGTCGACGCGGACGTCGGCCCCCGCCTCGGCGGTGCCCGAGACGGTGAGCGTCGCCAGGGAGGCGCTGCTCGCGACGCGCACCGTGGTGCCCGCGGCGGGAGCCTCGATGACGAGCGGGTCGCCGGCGGCGATCGTCAGCTGCTGCGTGACCGGCACCGAGACGACCCCGGCGACGGTCTGCGTGACGCTGATCGTGCGCGTCCCGACCGGCACGGACGAGACGGTCGCCGTCCAGGCGCCCGTTCCGTCGGCCGTCGTCGACGCGACGTAGCCGCCACCCAGGTCGACCTCGACCGGGGCGTTCGGCTCGGCGGCGCCGGTCACCGTGACCGGGGTGGTCGAGGTGGGGTCGGCGACCGTCAGGGTCGCGCCGGGCGCCGGCGTCGCGATCGTGACCGGGGTCGCGGCCACGAGGGCGAAGTCGGTGGTCTGCGGGGCGGACACCGCGCCTCCCACGGTCTGCGTCGCGGTGGCCGTGTAGGCGGCCACCGGCAGGGCCGGGAAGGTCACGGACCAGGTGCCGTTGGCGGCCACCGTGGCGGTGAGGTCGCGGCCGCCGCCGAGCGAGACGGCGACGGGGGCACCGGGCTGCCCGGTGCCCGAGACGGTGACGTCACGGGTCGAGTCGGCGCCGGGCAGGCGGTACTGCGTGCCCGAGGTCGGGCTCGTGACGGTGAGGCCGGCGCCGGCGACGACGCTGAAGGCCCGGGTGACCGGTGCCGACACGTCGGGGCCGACGGCCTGGGTGACCGAGGCGGTGTACGAGCCCACGGGCACGCCGGCGACCGTGGTCGTCCAGCTGCCGTCGGTGGCGACTACGGCGGTGGCCGTGCGGCCGCCGCCCAGGTCGACCGAGACGGTGGCCGTCGGCGTGCCGGTGCCCGAGACGATCACGGGCGTCGTGGAGCCCGCGTCGAGCACCGTGAAGACGCGACCGGCCGTGGGCGTCGTGACGACGAGGGGCTGCTGGGCGACGACGGTGAAGTCGCGGGTGACGGGACCGGTGGTCACGGCCCCGAGGGTCTGGGTCACGGAGGCGCTGTAGGCCCCCGCGGGCACGCTCGCGACGGTCACGCTCCAGCTGCCGTCGGCGGCCACCGTGCCGGTGCCCGTGCGACCGGCACCGAGGTCGACCGTGACGGTCGCGCCCGGCTCGCCGGCACCGGTCAGCACGACGCTGCGGGTCGCCCCGGGGGTGCCGGGCACCACGAAGACCTGCCCGGCGGTGGGCGTGGCGATGCTGAGGGGAGCCAGGGCCGCGGCGCGGACCGTGGAGGTCGCGAGGTCGACCCGCGAGGCGTTCACGAGCGGCAGCACCGAGAGGCTCACGGCGTGGACGGAGCTCGAGCCCGCGTCCGTGCCCCGGGCGTCACGGAAGCCCTCGCCGTCCTGGGCGTTGATGGTCACGCGGACGAGCTGGTTCAGCAGCGAGGTCAGCGGCGCGAGGGTCGTGACGACCGCGGCGGTCGTGGTGCGGAGGGTGCTCGTGGTTGCGGCGAGCGCCGTGCCGTCCACGAGCGGCGAGTAGAGGCCGCCGACCGAGCCGAGCAGGGTGCCGACGACGGGCAGGAGCGCGCCGCGGAGGGTGGCGGCGCCGAGGGCGCCGACGAGACCCGACCCGGTGACGGTGGTGGCGGTGGCCGGGACCGTCCCGTCGAGGAGCTGGCCGATGGTGGTGACCGTGCGCGTCGACAGGGTCTCGTTCGCGGTCGCGAGTCCGAGGTCGATGCGAAGCGCGACCCGCAGGTCGACGGTCGCCGCGGTGGCGCGCACGGCGGCGTTCGCGGCGGCGACGAGGTTCGTCGGCAGCTGGTTCTGCAGGATGTCGGTGATGCCGTTCGTGATGGCCGTGACCGTCGCGGGGTTCAGGAGGTCGCTGTTCGCGGGCAAGCCGTTGAGGGCGCCGAAGTCGATGACGACCTGGCCCGTGCTCGGCGTGATCGTCACCGGGCCCGAGGTCAGGGGCCTCGCGAGTTCGGTCGAGATCGTCGAGTCGAGGTCGACGGTCGCCGTCACGCCGACGACCGGCTGGCCGAGCGTGACCGCGCCCCCGAGGGGCAGGGTGTTGACCGCCGTGGTGAGCGGTGCGGTGATGGAGGTGCCGAGCGCGGTCACGGCGCCGCTGCCCGAGACGGCGTTCACGGTCGTCCCGAGTCCGGTCACGGTGCCGCGCAGCGACGAGGTCACCTGCTGGACGGCCGGGCTGGTCAGCGTGTAGCGGGCCCCGGCGACCTGGTAGGCCGTCGTCGGCGCCGTGGCGGTCGCCCCCCGCTGCTGGGTGATCTGGGACGACAGCGCGCCGAGGCCCAGTCGGACGTCGCTGAGCACGCCGTTCGTCGCGGGGACGGACGCGAGCAGGGGCTGCAGGTTCAGCGTCGCCCCGGTGCCGGGGGCTCCGCTGCCCGTGGCGATCGAGCCGTCGGCCCCGATCAGGCCGGCCGAGGCGGTGGCCGACGTCGCGGTGGCGCTCGCGTACTGGCCGTCGACGCCGAGGGTCACCAGCCCGTTGCCGCCCAGCAGGCGGATGCCGTTGCCGAGGCCGACCGTGAGCGCGTTGACCGCGGTGAGGTTCAGGGGGTTGCGCGACGTCGGCGGGTTCTGCGTGGTGCCGAAGGCCGAGTAGGCCCCGCCGAGGGCGGCGACCTGGTCGAGTGCGACGATGCCCGAACCGCCGAGCAGCGAGGCCTCGGCCTCGCTGCGGTCGGTCGTGGCCGCCTGCGCGGGGACGACGACGACGAGTGCGCCGACCACCGCCGCGACGACGGCCGCGGCCGTCGCCTTCAGTGCGCGGGACGCGTGGGAGCGGCGGGGACGCTCGATCGCCTGGCTTCGCATGGGTGTGCCTCTTCCTGACGGGACGAGCCCGCCGCCTGATCCGAAGAACTCCCGCTGGTGAGGCGGGAGGTGCTGCTGTTCTGTTGTGGTGCCGGGGTGACGGCGCGGTGTGCGGTCGAGCCCTGCGCCTCGTCGTCGTCCGGGGACGACGACGAGGCGGACGGGCCTACCGCGCGGTGCGCGGGCTCGTTCGCCTGGTGCGGGTGCTGCTGACGTGCCGTGGTGAGGGGCTCATCGGTCCTGATCCTGATCGTGTGGTGCGACGACGTCGTCGCGGCGTGGTCGCACCGTGGTGAGCGGTGCGGCCGGAGCGGTGGTTGGTCGCTCCCGACGAGCTGGTTCGGTCTCGCCGTCCGTCGAGCATAGGGGCGATCGCGTGCATCGCGCACCCCACGAAGGGGGGCCACCGGAACCCTGCCCCGCCAGGCACGTGAGGGGGACGCGGAGTTCTGCTCCGAAAAGAGGAATGACCCCTCACGCACCCGCCAGAGCCCGGTTACCCTTGCTGCATTTCTGCCCTGGGGGAGTTGGCCTGGATGACGCCACGTGAGGAGCCTCGACGAGTTTAGCGGCAACTGGACGGTCCCCGCGACCCGGGGTGTTGCCTGGAGGCATGAGAATCGTCATCGCCGGAGGGCACGGCAAGATCGCCCAGCTCCTCGAACGCCGACTCGCCGACGCCGGGCACGACCCCGTCGGCATCGTCCGCAACCCCGACCACACCGCCGACCTCGAGACCGCCGGGGCGCGTGCCCTGGTGCTCGACCTCGAGCAGACCGACGTCGACACGCTCGCCGGCCACCTCGACGGGGCCGACGCGGTCGTCTTCGCCGCCGGCGGCGGAGGGGGCAGCGGCGCCGAGCGCAAGCTGACCATCGACCGCGACGGTGCCGTGCTGCTCGCCGACGCCGCCGAGAAGGCGGGCGTCACCCGTTACGTGATGGTCTCGGCCATCGGCACGGACGACTTCGATCCCGCGCGGGCCGAATTGCCCGCGGAGAACGACGACGACGTGTACCAGGTGTACATGCGCGCCAAGAGCGAGGCCGACGCCGACCTGCGTCGTCGTGAGGGCCTCGACTGGACGATCGTGCGCCCCGGTGGCCTGACCGACGACGCCGGCACCGGCCAGGTGTCGGTCGGCACCACGGTCGAGCGCGGCAGCATACCCCGCGCCGACGTCGCCGAGGTCATCGCCACCGCCCTGATCGAGGGCACCGCCGTCAAGACGCAGTTCGAGGTCGTGTCGGGCGACGTGAGCGTCTCGGACGCGCTGGCGACCATCAAGTACTGACCCGCGCCTCCTGGTCGTCGCGTGACGACCGGTGGCACGAGAGCCCCGGAGGCGCGACCTGCGCACCGGGGCTCTCTCGCGTCGCCGGGGTGGCCGGGTCGTGCGCCGGCCCGACGCCTCAGCTGAGGGCGGCCGCCTGTCGGGCGATCTCGAGCTCTTCGTTCGTCGGCACGACGAGCACCTGGACCGGGGCACCGTCGGGCGAGATGAGGCGGGCCTCGCGCGAGGCCAGCTCGTTGCGGTCGTCGTCGACGTGGATGCCGAAGAACTCGAGGCCGAGCAGCGTGCGACGACGCAGCAGGGCATTGTTCTCGCCCACGCCCGCCGTGAACACGACGGCGTCGAGGCCGCCGAGCTGCGCCACGTAGGCGCCGATGTAGTGCCGGATGCGGTGCCGGTAGACGGCGAGCGCCGCCTCCGAGACCGCGTCGCCGCGGGACGCGCTGTCTTGCACGTCGCGCATGTCGCCGCTGCCGGTCAGGCCGAGCAGGCCGCTCTTCTTGTTGAGCAGCGCCTCGAGTTCGTCGAAGTCGAGCCCGGCCTCACGGTGCAGGTGGAACACGGCTGCCGGGTCGATGTCGCCGGACCGCGTGCCCATCACGAGGCCCTCGAGGGGTGTCATGCCCATGCTCGTCTCGATCGATCGACCGCCGTCGACGGCGGCGACCGAGGCGCCGTTGCCGAGGTGCAGCACGATGATCTTGAGCTCGGACAGGGGCCGACCGAGGAACTCGGCGGTCTTCTCGCTGACGTACTTGTGCGACGTGCCGTGGAACCCGAAGCGGCGGACGTGGTGCTCCTTCGCGAGCTCGGCGTCGATCGCGTAGGTGTAGGCGGCCGGGACGAGCGTCTGGTGGAACGCGGTGTCGAAGACGGCGACGTGGGGCACGTCGGGGAAGGCCTCCTTCGCGGCCCGGATGCCCTGGAGGTTGGCCGGGTTGTGCAGCGGGGCGAGGGCCGACAGGCGGTCGATCGCCTTCTCGACGTCGGTCGTGACGACCGTGGCGCGGTCGAACTCTTCTCCGCCGTGCACGACGCGGTGGCCGACGGCGACGGGCGGGTACTCGGCGAACGACGGGCCGTGCGCGTCGAACGCCGCGAGCATCGCGGCGAACCCGGCGGCGTGGTCGGCGATCGGCTGGGTGTCGTTGCGCGTCTCGTCACCCGTGACCTCGTTGCGGTGCCGGGTCGAGCCGACGTCCTCACCGATGCGCTCGACCAAGCCGCTGGCGAGCGTCCGCTCGCCGTCGAGCTCGATCAGCTGGTACTTGAACGACGACGAGCCGGAGTTGACGACGAGGACGGTGCTCACGAGGGGGCTCCTTCGGGGGTGGGGGTGGTGGGCGCCGGGGCGACCGGTGCCGCGGGGGCGTTCTCGGCGGCCTGCGTGCCGGCCTGGATGGCGGTGATGGCGACGGTGTTGACGATGTCGCCGACGAGGGCGCCGCGCGAGAGGTCGTTGATGGGCTTGCGGAGGCCTTGCAGGATGGGGCCGATCGCGACCGCACCCGCGCTGCGCTGCACGGCCTTGTAGGTGTTGTTGCCCGTGTTGAGGTCGGGGAAGATGAACACCGTCGCGCGGCCGGCGACCTCGGACTCGGGCATCTTGGCGGCGGCCACGGTCGGGTCGGCGGCGGCGTCGTACTGGATGGGGCCCTCGACGAGCAGGTCGGGCCGGCGTTCGCGCACGAGGGCGGTGGCGGCGCGCACCTTCTCGACGTCGGCGCCCGAGCCGCTGTCGCCGGTGCTGTAGCTCAGCATCGCGACGCGCGGCTCGATGCCGAACTGCAGTGCCGTCTGCGCCGACGAGATCGCGATGTCGGCGAGCTGCTCGGCGGTCGGGTCGGGGATGACGGCGCAGTCGCCGTAGACGAGCACGCGGTCGGCGAGCGCCATGAGGAACACGCTCGACACGACGCCGACGTCGGGCAGGGTCTTGATGACCTCGAAGGCGGGGCGGATGGTGTGCGCCGTGGTGTGCTTGGCGCCGGACACCATGCCGTCGGCCAGGCCCAGCTTCACCATCATCGTGCCGAAGTACGACACGTCGGTGACGGTGTCCATCGCCTGCGAGACCGCGATGCCCTTGTGGGCGCGCAGCTTGGCGTACTCGGTGGCGAAGAGCACCTGGAGGCTCGGGTCGAACGGGTCGAGGACGCGCGCGGCGGCGAGGTCGAGGCCGAGCTCGGCGCTGCGGGCGCGGATCGCCGTCTCGTCGCCGAGCAGGGTGATGTCGGCCACCCCGCGTTGCAGCAGGGTCGAGGCCGCCCGCAGGATGCGGTCGTCGTCGCCCTCGGGCAGCACGATCGACTTGCGGAGCCCCCGGGCCCGCTCGAGCAGCTGGTACTCGAACATCAGCGGGGTGACGACGCCGGACGGGCTCACCTGCAGCAGACGCAGCAGCTCGGCCCCGTCGACGTGCGTCTCGAACAGGGCCAGGGCGAGGTCGTACTTGCGCGGGGAGTCGGCGGCGAGCCGGCCCCGGGTCTGCGTGATGGCCAGGGCGGTGTCGTAGGTGCCGGTGGTCGTGGTGGCGATCGGCAGCGGGCTGTCGAGGCCCTCGAGCAGCCGCTCGACCTGGGGAGCGAGGGCGAAGCCGCCGTTCAGCACGATGCCGGCGAGCGACGGGAAGGTCTCGGAGGCGTGGGCGAGCACCGTGGCGACGAGCACGTCCGACCGGTCGCCCGGCACGACGACGACGGCGCCCTCGGTGAGGCGGGGCAGCACGTTCTCCATCGACATGGCGGCGACCACGACGCCGAGGGCCTCGCGGTCGAGCAGCGCGTCGTCGCCGCTCAGCAGCGTGGCCCCGGTGGCCTGCAGCACGGCCCGCATGGTCGGAGCGACGAGCACGCGGTCTTCGGGCAGCGTCCAGATCGGCACCCGCCCGGTGGGCGATGCCTCGAGGGCGTACCCGATGCCGTCGACCACCTCGTCGAGGTGGTCGGGGTCGACCCGGTTCGCCACGACGGCCAGCAGGCTCGCGTGCTCGGAGCGCAGTTCGGCCGTGGTCAGCTCGGCGACCTGGCGCATGTCGGCACCGGTGCGCCGGGTCTGACCGTCGGCGCTGCGGCCGCCCAGCACGAGCAGCACGGGGGCACCGAGGTTCGCGGCGATGCGGGCGTTGTACGACAGCTCGGTCGGGCTGCCGACGTCGGTGTAGTCGGAGCCGATCACGACGACGGCGTCGCACTGGCGTTCGACGGCCGCGAACCGGCTGACGATCGTCGCGAGCGCGGCGTCGGGGTCGGCGTGCACCGCGTCGTAGCTGACGCCGACGCACTCGTCGTAGGCGAGGTCGACGCTGTCGTGCGACAGCAGCAGCTCGAGCACGTAGTCGCGTTCGTCGGTCGAGCGGGCGACAGGTCGGAACACCCCCACGCGGCCCACCTCGTGGCTCAACGTGTCGAGCACGCCGAGCGCGATCGTGGACTTGCCCGTGTGGCCTTCGGCTGAGGTGATGTAGATGCGTGTCGACACGCCCGCCAGCCTACGGGCGGCAGCCTTCGAGCCGCCGGGGAGACGTGCCCCGCCCGGGGGTCGTAAGATCGGCGCGTGGCCACCCCGAGGAAGACCCGGACGGCGCGGTTCACCCGCGACGATGCCCTCGCGCGCGCGGTCGCCTCCACCCGCCTCGAGGGCGGGTCGCTCTCGGACGACCAGCGCCGCCTGATCGAGCGCTACCAGGCCGGCGAGCTCAGCGCCGACGACGTGACCGACCGCGTGGTCTCGGCCGCCCAGACCGAGCAGTGACGGTCGACCCGTACTACTGGCCGGGCACGGTCGTGCTCGCGAACGCCTTCGACATCCACGACGCCGACGAGCTGCGCCGGGTCGAGGACGACCTCGCCGGCACGGTGCTCGCCCTGCTCGACGCCGTCGACCTGCCCGACGAGTACGGCCGTGAGCTGCTCTGCGCGATCCACTCGACCGTCTTCGGGCTGATCTACCCCTGGGCCGGTCGGCTGCGGACGGTCGGCATCACCAAGGGCGTGGGCTCGTTCACCCCGCCAGAGCACCTCGACGCCGCGCTGCACCGGTTCGAGGACGACCTGGCCGAGGCCCCCGACGGCTCCGACCGCCCGGCCTTCGTCGCGGCGCTCGCCCGCCTGTACCGCGACCTCAACCACGTGCATCCGTTCCGCGAGGGCAACGGCCGCGCGCAACGGGCCTTCTGGGACCTCTGGTGCCACGAGGAGGGCTACCGCCTCGACTGGGCCTCGGTCACGAAGGACGAGAACGACTCGGCCTGCCGGGCGGGCGACGACGGCGACCTGGGGCCCCTCGAGGCGATGTTCGACCGGGTGCTGCTGCGCGCCTCCTAGGCTGTCGGCATGCTGATCCGCACCGCGACCGAGGCCGATCTGCCCGGCGTCCTCGAGATCCACGCCGACGCCGTCGCGCACTCGAAGGCCATCTGGACCGACGCCACGCCGACCCTCGAGGGTCGGCGCGAGTGGCTGACGGCACACCAGGAGGCGCGGCGCGGCGCGATCGTCGCGGTGGACGGCGACGAGGTGGTCGGCTACGGCAGCTACGGCCCGTTCCACGCCAAGGACGGCTACCGGCACACCTGTGAGAACTCGGTCTACGTCCGGCCGGGTCACCAGGGCGAGGGCATCGGCCGGGGGTTGCTGACCGAGCTGGTCGAGCGGGCCACGCGCGACGAGCTGCACGTCATGGTGGCGCTGATCGAGGCGGGCAACGAGGCGTCGGTGCGCCTGCACGCGTCGCTCGGATTCGAGGACGCCGGCGTGCTGCGCGAGGTCGGCACGAAGTTCGGCGAGTGGCTCGACCTGCGCTACATGACCCGCCCCCTGGCCTGACGCCCGGCCCCACGCCTGACCGTCCGCGGCGAAGCCGCAAGCGCCCGGCCCCACGCCTGCCCGTCCGCGGCGAAGCCGCAAGCGCCCGGCCCCACGCCTGCCCGTCCGCGGCGAAGCCGCCCGCGCCCGGAGGGCGCCAGACAAGCACAGCGACGAATGGCCCTCCCGTAGGGAAGGGCCATTCTGTCGCGGAGGATAGGGGATTCGAACCCCTGAGGGCTTGCACCCAACACGCTTTCCAAGCGTGCGCCATAGGCCACTAGGCGAATCCTCCAGGGCGGGCACACGGCGGACCGGCGCACGACCGAGACCAGCGTACCGGACTCGGCGACGCCTGGCGGACGCCCCGTGTCGGTCCGGCTCATGAGGCTCCCTCATGGCTACGGTCGGGGCATGACCGACGCGCACCGCCCCTCCTCGGAGCACCTCGACGCCGCCGCCCTCCCGCCGCGCGCCCGCACCGTCGTCTCGGCCCTGCGCGCCGCCGGCGCCGAGGGCGAGGTCCGCGCGTTCGACGAGTCGACCCACACGGCCGCCCAGGCCGCCGCCGCCCTCGGCTGCGAGGTGGGCGCCATCGCCAGCAGCCTGGTCTTCCGCACCGGCGACGAGGCCCTGTTGGTGCTCACGAGCGGCGCCCACCGGGTCGACACCGACCTCGTGGGCTCGACGCTCGGGCTCGGCCCGATCATGCGGGCGAACGCCGACCAGGTGAAGCGCGCGACCGGGCAGGTCATCGGCGGCGTGGCGCCGCTCGGCCACCCCGCCCCGGTGCGGACCCTCGTCGACACCGCCCTGGCCGCGCACGACGTCGTCTGGGCGAGCGCGGGCACGGCGAACACCGTCTTCGCGAGCAGCTTCGACGAGCTCGTCCGGGTGACGGGCGGCACCCCGGTGCGCGTCGCCGACGACGACCTCTGAGCCGGGCACGCGCGCGACTCGTCGGGCCGCTGCGGCCGACGTCGGCGGCCACCCGTAGCATCGACGCATGCCACCCCTCTCGTCCGCCCGCGTCGACGCCTGGCTCTGGGCCGTCCGGCTGTACAAGACCCGGTCGGCCGCGAACGCCGCCTGCCGCGCCGGTCACGTCCGGGTGAACGGCGACCGCGTGAAGGCGGCCCAGGCCGTCCGCCCCGGCGACGAGGTGCGGGCCCGCATCGCCGGCTTCGAGCGCATCGTCGTGGTCAAGACCTGCCTGGTGAAGCGCGTGGGTGCTCCTGCGGCGGCCGAGGCCCTGACCGACCTGACTCCCCCGCCGCCGCCGCGCGAAGAGGTCGCCGCGGTGCCCGTCCGCGACCGCGGGGCCGGTCGCCCGACCAAGCGCGACCGGCGCGAGATCGAGCGGCTGCGCGACCGCGCCGAGAGCTGACACTCGCTCGACTCCCCCGATCGCGGGCTCCCCGCACTGGGGTGGGACGACCCGGTTTCTGTGCGTACGCATCGTCTACGCTGAACAGGCGGCGCTGCCCCGACAGCAGCAGCCCCGGGTCGGGGGACCCGGGGTGACGCCCACCTCTGGGGGACGACATGAGCACGACCGACGCGGCGACGCCGACCGAGCGGGGCACCGTCACGGTGCGACCCCGGCGCGAGCTCGCCCGGGGCGCCACCCTCACCGGGGTGTTCAGCCTCTCGCCCGTCCTGGTCGCCGTGCTCTGGCTGACCCTGCCGTCGGGGCACCAGAACGGCGTGCTCGCGGTGGCGGTCGGCGTCGTGGTGATGGGGCTGCTCATGTACTGGCGCTACCGCCTCTCGTACGCCGCCGTCACCCGCACCGAGTTCGTCAAGCGCGGCTGGCTGCCCGGCTTCGTCCGCCTGCGGCGCGACGACGTCGACACGCTCGTGCTCGTCCGCACCTACCGCGACCACTCGACCGAGACGGTTGCCCAGCTCCTCGCCCTCGACGACGAGGGGCGACGACTGTTCCGCATGCGCGGCACCTACTGGTCCGAGGCATCGGTCGAGGCCGTCGTCGAGGCCCTGGGCATGCCGACGACCGTCGCGCCCCGCCCGATGACGCGCCGTGAGTTCTTCACCGCCTACCCCGACAGCCCCTACTGGTACGAGAGCCGGCCGTGGGTCGGCGTCACGATCGCGGTCGCCCTCTTCGCCCTGGCGACCGGGACGCTCGCGCTGCTCTTCCAGGCCTTCGGCAGCAGCGTCTGAGACGGCCTAGCGTCGGCGCAACGTGCCGAAGATCCCCTTGACGACCTCGCGGACCACGGCCTTGCCCGCGCTGGACCCGAGCACCTCGCCGAGCAGCCCCCCGGACGACCCCGACGAACGAGACCCGGACGAACGCGACCCCGAGGAGGCGCGGCTCGCCCCGCCCCGCCCGGCGCGTGCCTTCGCGGCCGCTCGCTCGGCGCGCTCGAACTCCTGCTGCTGACGTTCGTACTCGGCCTGGGCGGCCTTCCGCTCGCGCTCGGCGGTGGTCGCCGCCTTGGCGTCCGCCTTCTCGCGCGCGGCGGCCTCCTTCAGCTGGGCGTCGATGGTGGCCTGCCGGGCCGCCGCGTCCGTCCGCTCGCGGTCGTCGAGCGCCGCGGCCTCGAGCTTGCGGGCGAGCATCTCGCGGGCCGAGTCGCGGTCGATCGCCGCACCGTACGCGGCGATCAACGGTGAGGCCGCGACGGCGGCCGTCATGACGTCGGCGGGGGTCGGCGACATCGATCCGCGTGGGGCCCGGAGGCGCGTCCAGGCGACCGGGCTGGGAGCGCCCTTCTCGTTCATGACCGTCACCACCGCCTCCCCGGTGGCCAACGTCGTGAGCACCTGGGCGAGGTCGTAGTCGCTCGTCGGGTACGTCGACACCGTGGCCCGCAGGGCCTTCGCGTCGTCGGGGGTGAAGGCCCGCAGCTGGTGCTGCACGCGCGAGCCGAGCTGGGCGAGCACCTCGCCGGGGACGTCCTTCGGGGTCTGGGTGACGAAGACGATGCCGACGCCCTTCGAGCGGATGAGGCGCACGGTCTGGGTGATCTGCGCCAGGAACTCCTTCGACGCGTCCTTGAACAGCAGGTGCGCCTCGTCGAAGAAGAAGACGAGCTTCGGCTTGTCGAGGTCGCCCACCTCGGGCAGGTCGTTGTAGAGGTCGGCGAGCAGCCACATCAGGAAGGTCGAGAACAGGGCCGGCTGGTCGTGGACGCCGGGCACCTCGAGGAGGCTGACGATGCCTCGGCCGTCCTCGGCCGTGCGGAGGAACTCGGCGGTGTCGATCTCGGGCTCGCCGAAGAAGGCGTCGGCGCCCCGGTCGGCGAACGTGATCAGCTCGCGCAGGATGACCCCGACGGTCTGCTTGCTCAGCCCGCCGAGGCCCTCGAGCTCGCCCTTGCCCTCGTCGCTCGTCAGCCACGACAGCACGGCCCGCAGGTCGGCCAGGTCGAGCAGCGGCAGCCCGGCCTGCTCGGCGTAGTGGAACACCAGGCCGAGGCTGCTCTCCTGCGTGTCGTTGAGGCCGAGCACCTTGCTGAGCAGCAGCGAGCCGAACCCGCTGACCGTGGCCCGGACCGGCACGCCGGTGCCCTTGCCGCCCAGGGCGAAGTACTCGGTCGGGGCCGCCTGCGGCGACCAGTCCTGCCCGATGCCCCGCGTCCGCGCGAGCAGCTTCTCGTTCGCCTCGCCCGGCGTCGCGATGCCCGAGAGGTCGCCCTTGACGTCGGCCGCGAACACCGGCACCCCGGCGGCCGAGAGCTGCTCGGCCAGCACCTGCAGGGTCTTCGTCTTGCCCGTGCCGGTGGCCCCGGCCACGAGCCCGTGCCGGTTGAGCATCGACAGCGGGATGCGCACGGGGACGTCCGCCCGGGCCTCGCCGTTCACGAGTGCACCGATCTCGAGCGCCGGGCCGTCGAAGCCGTAGCCCGCCCGGACGACGTCGACGGCCGACTCGTCGAGCGGCCCGCCTGCCGGCGTCGGCAGGCCGTCGACCGGGCTGCCCGCCACGGGTTCGGGTTCGGTGAGCCCCGCGTCGGCCGCGGCGTCGGCGACGTCCGCCTCGGCGGCCGCCTGCTCGGGGTCGGCGGCGGCGGGAGCAGCCGCGTCGGCGGTGTCAGCGGGGGGCACGGCGTCGGGGGCAGCGGCGGCGGTGGGAGCAGCCGCGTCGGCGGAGTCGGCGGACGCAGCCGCCTCGCTGGCGAGCCGCTCGGCTCGCGCGAGTGCCGCCTCCGCGTCCTGCTTCGCCTTCTCGGCGGCGGCGACCGCGGCGGCGGCCTCCGCCCTGGCCTGCTCGAGCGCGTCCGTCATGCTGCCAGCCTAGGCACCCCCGGCGTCGGGGTCCGGGCGAGTTCGTCGCCGCCGGGCCATCGCGCGCGCCCGTGTGCCACGAACACGCCCGCCCCGGCGCGTGGACCCCCGGCAGACGACGCCGTGCACGAGGCCCCCGTCGGCGTCAGGCGCTGCGGCCCTGCCAGATCCAGCCGCGACCCCGGACGCGCTCCTGCTCGGCGAGCAACCGGTGCGCCACCGGTGCCCACAGCACGACGGCCACGCCGGCGCCGATCAGCAGGCCGCCGATCGTGTCGGTGAGCCAGTGCGCGCCGAGGTAGGTGCGGCTCAGCAGCATGAGCACCGTGTAGACCACGCCCGCGACCCACACCCAGACGCGCCGCAGGATCACCCCGAGCACGACGGCCAGGGTCGCGGCGTTGGCGGTGTGCCCCGAGGGGAACGACCCGTAGTCGCTCACCACGAGGATGTCCTCGGGACGCGCCCGGCCGAACGTGTGCTTGACGACCTGCACGACGCCCGCGCTGACCGCGCAGGCCGCGATCCAGTACAGAGCGGCCCAGGGGCGACGCCGCAGCAGGAAGACCGCGGCGACGCCGAGCGGCACCACGAAGACCCCGACCACCCCGGCGCCGATCGAGTTGAAGATCAACGACGGGACGTCCCAGAACGGGCTGCGGTGCTCCACCAGCTCGCCCATGAAGCGCTCGTCGACCCCGATCACGCCGGCGCGCGCCGTGATGACGACACCGAGCAGCAGCACGACCCCGATCGCCCCGAGGGCACTGAACACCCACCACCGCCGCTGGACGCGGCGCGCCACCCGCTCTTCGGTCGGGGACGCGGGCTTGGGGGCGAGCGGGTCGGTGCGCATCCCCAGACGGTACCGGGAGGCGCGGGCCGACGACCACGCGGTCACACCGCGGCGTCCGCCCGCGTCGTCCGAGGAGGCGCGGGTCAGCGACCGAGCGCCGGCACCGTCCGGGGGCGCACCAGCAGCCACAGGCTCGCGATGGCCACGCACGAGGTGGCGATCATCACGCTGCCCATCGGCACGGCCGAGCCGATGCCCAAGAAGCCGACCACCGGCGAGATGAGGCCCGCGAGGCCGAAGTTCAGCGCGCCGAGCAGCGACGCCGCCGTCCCGGCCTCCTTGCCGTGGTGGGCGAGCCCGAGCACCTGCACCTGGGGGAACGAGAACCCGCAGGCCGCGATGAAGAACCACAGCGGCACGAGGATGCCCACGAGCCCGGCGCCGAGCGAGTCGAGCACGACGATCGACGCGGCCGCGAGCAGCAGCACGACGGTCGAGCAGGCGAGGATCCACTGCGGCCCCACGCGACGGGCCAGCCGCGAGCTGATCTGCACGCCCGCGACGATGCCGAGCGAGTTGATCGCGAACAGGTAGCCGTACTGCTGCGCGTTCAGCCCGTAGACCTCCTGGAACAGGAACGACGAGGCCGACAGGTACGAGAACAGGCCCGAGAAGACCATGGCGCCGATCAGTGCGACGCCGACGAAGATGCGGTCGCTGAAGAGCACCTTGTAGCGCTGCCGCAGGGTGCTGTGCCCGGCCTCCGCCCGTCGGGCCGGGGGCAGGGTCTCGACGATCAGGAAGATCGCGGCGATGATCACGAACGCGCCGTACGCCACCAAGAAGACGAAGATGCCGCGCCAGCTGGTGAAGGCGAGCAGCTGCGACCCGATCACGGGAGCCACGATCGGGGCGAGCCCGTTGACCAGCGCGAGGCGGGAGAGCATGCGCACGAGCGGCAGGCCGCCGAACAGGTCGCGCACGGTCGCCATGGCGACGACGCCACCGGCGGCCGCGCCCATGCCCTGCAGCACGCGGAACACCGCAAGCAGCTCGATGGTCGGCGCGCTGGCCGCACCGATGCTGGCGAGGATGTGGACGGCCGTCGCCACGATGAGGGGCGTCCGCCGACCGACCTTGTCGCTCCACGGCCCGACGAGCAGCTGCCCGACCCCGAAGCCGATGGTGGTCGCGGTCAACGTGAGCTGGATGACCCCGCTGTCGACCGAGAAGTCGCGGCTGAGCTCGGGGAACGCCGGCAGGTAGAGGTCGATCGTGAACGGCCCCAGCGCGGTGAGCGCGCCGAGCACGACGACGTAGACGAGCCGCTGGCGACGGGTCAGGGAGTCACCCGGGTGGACGACGGTGGTCACGAGGCAGGTCCTGTCTGGTGGGGGTCACGGTGGGGTGGTCGCGGTCCGGCGGACGCGACGGGGCGCGGCACCGGCGGGCCGGCCGGCTCACGGGTCGAATCGATGCGATCGCGCCGACGCGCACGACCACCACGTGGTTCGAGGGGGTGGGAGGAGGGAGGGGGACGGCATCGGTGCACGACACCCGTCGCGTCCCAGCCTATCCCGCTCGCGCGGCCGGCCGACAGTCCCCCGTGCCGTGCCCCTGTCGGCACCCCGCCCCGGTCTAGGCTCGACCTGGCCTCGGACGCGACCGTCCCGTCCCGAGCCCCGAGGAGGAACGTCCATGGTCGACGCGCGCATCGTCCAGACCACGAAGGCACTGCACACCGCCGTCGTCGAGCTCGCCTCGACGCGGGCCGTGTCGAGCATCTCGGTCGCCGACGTCACCCGGGCCGCGGGCATCAACCGCGCCACGTTCTACAGCCACGCGACCTCACCCGGCAGCCTGCTCACCGCGGTGCTCACCCCCGAACTCGACGCGATCCGGGCCGAGGACCACGCCCTGCGCCTCGAGGGCCGGGCCGACGGCCCCGAGGCCACGCGGCGGTCGATCGAGAAGGTCGTCGACCACGTCGTCCGGTACCGCGAGATCTACCGCCTCGCGTTGCCCGACCCCCTCGACGCCTCGATCCACCAGGCCCTGGCCCGTCACTTCGAGGAGTCCAGCGTCCAGCACCTCGACTCCCTGCCCGCGGGCAGCCTGCCCGAGGGGCTCTCGGTGCACATCGCCGCCGGGCACCTCGCGCACGGGCTCGTCGGCGCCATCGAGGCCTGGCTCGGGGGCAAGCGCACGAGCCGCCGTGCACTGCTCGACACGATGAACCTCATGCTGCCCCCCTGGTGGGGCTGACCCACGGCCGACCGCCGGGTCGACGGCTCGCCTAGGAGGCGCGCAGCAGTCCCGGCCCCACGCGCAGCACCCCGTCGGTGAGGGGCTCGCAGCGCACTCCCCCGCGGCCCCTCAGCGCGCGGAAGGCGCCGGCCCCGAAGACGACGTCCATCCAGGCGCACGGGTTGGCCGCCCGGTTCGCGCGGAACGCGACGGGCCCGTCGCCGGTGTCGAGGTCGAACTCGTGCCCGACCAGCGCGTCGACGTCGACGCCGCGGACGACCACGTTGCGGCGGGTGAGTGCCGCGTCGAGCACCGTGCCCTCCGGCAGGCCGAGCTCGCGGGCCACGTGCTCGAGCTGCTCGGCGGCGAACAGGGTGACCGAGGCGCCCCGGTGCGCGGGGGCGTTGAAGTAGCGGTCGCCCACGATGCCGAGGTGGGCGCGCACGGTGACGGCGTCGTGGAGCTCTGACCCCGTGGCCGGAGCCGGGGCCGGGCCGTCGGCGGGGCGGCCCACGTAGCGGGAGCGGGGCGAGGCGAGCAGCAGCTCGACGGTGACGGGCGTCGCGGACGCGACCCGCGCCTCCTGCGCTGCTCGGTCGGTGCCCACGCAGGCACGATACCCGGCGGTGGCGACGACGCCCGCGACGACGACGGCCGGGCACCCCTGGTGGGGTGCCCGACCGGTGCCAATGCCGCCGAGCGGCAGCGGGGTGCTTACTTGGTGAGCGGCTCGAGGGTCGTGTCGTTGGCGTACGCCTCGGCGGCGTTCTCCTTCGTCACGATCTGGGGCGGCAGCAGGTAGGCGGGGACGATCTTGTTGCCGTTGTCGTACGACTCGTCGTCGTTCGTCTCGGCCTTGTCGCCCTTGCTCAGCGAGGTGACCATCGCGACGGCCTGCTTCACGAGGTTGCGGGTGTCCTTGTTGATGGTGGAGTACTGCTCGCCGGCCATGATCGACTTGACCGACTCGACCTCGGAGTCCTGACCGGTGACGACCGGGATGTCCTTGCCGGCCTGCTTCACCGAGGTGATGATGGCGCGGGCGAGGGTGTCGTTCGGGCTGAGGACGCCGTCGAGCTCCTTGTCACCGTAGGTGCTGGTGAGCAGCGAGTCCATGCGGCGCTGGGCGTTCTCGGGCTTCCAGCCGTCGGTCGCCGTCTGCTTGATGTCGGTCTGACCCGAGGCGACGACGAGGGTGCCGTCGTCGATCTTCGGCTGCAGGACGCTCATCGCGCCGTCGAAGAAGACCTTCGAGTTGGCGTCGTCGGACGAGCCGGAGAACAGCTCGATGTTGTACGGGCCGTCGGCCTTCTTGGCGGCCATGCCGTCGAGCAGGGCCTGACCCTGCAGCTCGCCGACCTTGTAGTTGTCGTACGCGACGTAGTAGTCGACGTCGTCCGTGTTGAGGATGAGGCGGTCGTAGGCGATGACCACGGCGCCGGCGTCGTGGGCGGCCTTGACCTGGGTGCCGAGCTGGCCACCGTCGGCGGCGCCGATGATGATGACCTTGGCACCCTTGGTGACCATGGACTGGATCTCGTCCTGCTGGTTGGCGACGGTGCCGCTGGCCGCTGCGTACTGCACGTCGGGCTTGAAGCCGGCGTCGGTCAGGTCGCTGGTGAAGAGGTCACCGGCGAGGACCCAGTTCTCGCTCGTCTTGGCGGGCAGGGCCACGCCGATCGTCGAGCCGGACTCGAAGCCCGAGGCCGCGTCGCCCGAACCCGCGTCGGTGCGGGCCGAGTTCGAGCAGCCGCTCAGGATCAGCGTCGTTGCTGCGGCGACCGCGAAGGTCGTCAGCGCGAGTTTGCGCATGCTGTGTCTACTTTCTCGTTGTGAGGGGTGGTGCCGTGTGGTCGCCCGCGGTGCGGACTCCCGGTGGAGGCGCGTCCGCCCGTCGATGGACGGGCGCGCCGGGTGGTGGGTCTAGTTGGGCGTGGTGGCCTTGGGCCGCTGGACGTCCGAGATGTCGCCGTTCGGGGTGAGGGCGGGCTCGGTGGTCTCGGCGTCGCGGCCGACGCCGTTCTGGCTGCCGGGCGTCAGGTCGGAGGCGGCGATGCCGTTCTTGTCGCGGCGCAGGCCACGGGTGAGGAACCCGGTGATCGAGGGGCGACCCTGGCTCTTGTTGTAGACGTCGACGGCGACGGCGATCAGCAGCACGAGGCCCTTGATCATCTGCACCTTGTCGGAGCCGACGCCCATCAGCTGCAGGCCGTTGTTCAGGACGGCGATGACGAAACCACCGACGATCGAACCGGTCACCGTGCCGATGCCGCCGGCGACGGCCGCACCACCGATGAAGACCGAGGCGATGGCGTCGAGCTCCCAGTTCAGGCCGTCCTGCGGGCCGGAGGCACCGGCGCGGGCCACGTAGATCATGCCGGCCAGGGCGGCGAGCACCGACATGTTCATCATGACGAAGAAGTTGATGCGCTTGGCCTTGACGCCCGACAGCTCGGCGGCGTGCGAGTTGCCGCCGACCGCGTAGATGTGACGACCGAAGATCGTGTTCTGCGTCACGAAGCCGTAGACCAGCACGAGCACGCCGAGGATGATGCCCGAGATCGGGAAGGACGTGCCGACCCGACCGCCGGCGAACAGCGTGGCGGCGTACGCGACGATGGCGACGAGCACGACCAGCTTGACGATGCTGACCCAGAACGGAGCCCGCTCGGAGCCCATCTTCTGCTGGATGCGACGGAGGCGGAACTCGTTGTAGACCACGGCGACGATGATCACGAGGCCGAGCAGCAGCGTCGCGTTGTTGTAGCCGGTGTTCGGCCCGAACTCGGGCAGGTAGCCGGCACCGATCACGGTGAAGCCGTCGGGCACGGGGATGGTGTCGGCGTTGCCCACGAACTGGTTGGCACCGCGGAAGAGCAGCATGCCGGCGAGCGTGACGATGAAGGCGGGGACGCCGACGTAGGCGACCCAGAAGCCCTGCCAGGCGCCGATGACCACGCCGACGACCAGGCCGAGCAGGATGGCCGCACCCCAGGGCAGACCCCAGCTGTCCATCGCCTTGGCGACGACGATGCCGCTGAAGGCGGCGACCGAGCCGACCGAGAGGTCGATGTGGCCGGCCACGATGACCATCACCATGCCGATGGCGAGGATCAGGATGTACGAGTACTGGCTGACCAGGGCGATCAGGTTGGTGGGCTGCAGGGTGAGCCCGTCGGTCAGCACCTGGAAGATCAGGATGGCCACGACGAGGGTCGCGATCATGCCGAACTGGCGCGCGTTCGACGTGTTGCCGCCGAACACCTTCTTCAGGTCTTTGATGCCACTCATGCGGCTTGCTCCTTCTTCTTCGAGGTCATGGATCGCATGAGCGTCTCGGCGTCGGCCTCTGAGGCCTCGATCTCGTTCGTGACGGTGCCCTCGAAGATCGTGTAGATGCGATCGGAGAGCCCCAGCAGCTCGGGCAGCTCGGACGAGATGACGATCACGCCTTTGCCCTGTGCCGCGAGCTGGTTGATGATGTTGTAGATCTCGAACTTGGCGCCCACGTCGATGCCGCGGGTCGGTTCGTCGAGGATGAGCAGGTCGGGGTCGGTGAACATCCACTTCGCCAGGACGACCTTCTGCTGGTTGCCGCCCGACAGCTTGGCGACTCCCTCGTCGACCGTGGGGGTCTTGACCCGGAGGCTCTTGCGGTACTCCTCGGCGATCGAGTGCTCTTCGTAGGTGTTGACCACGGACGCCTTCGAGATCTTGGTCAGCTTGGCGGCGACGGTCGAGCGCTTGATGTCGTCGAGCAGGTTGAGGCCGAGGACCTTGCGGTCTTCCGACACGTAGGCCAGACCGTTGTCGATGGCGTCCGAGACGTTCTTGATCTCGATCGTCTCGCCGTCCTTGACGATCTCACCCGAGACGAACTGCCCGTACGAGCGACCGAAGATGCTCATCGCGAGCTCGGTGCGACCGGCACCCATCAGGCCGGCGAGGCCCACGATCTCACCCTTGCGGACCGTGATGTTCGAGCCCTTGCAGACGAACCGCTCGGCGGTCTGCGGGTGGCGCACCCACCAGTCCTTGACCTCGAAGAAGACCTCGCCGATCTTCGGCGTGCGGTCGGGGAACCGGCTGGCCAGGTTGCGGCCGACCATGCCGCGGATGATGCGGTCCTCGTTGACGCCGTCGGCCTTCACGTCGAGGGTCTCGATCGTGCGTCCGTCGCGGATGATCGTGATCGAGTCGGCGATCGCCTCGATCTCGTTGAGCTTGTGGCTGATCATGATCGACGAGATGCCGCGGCCCTTGAGCCCGCGGATCAGGTCGAGCAGGTGCTGCGAGTCGGCCTCGTTCAGGGCCGCGGTGGGCTCGTCGAGGATGAGCAGCTTGACGTTCTTGTTCAGCGCCTTGGCGATCTCGACCAGCTGCTGCTTGCCGACGCCGAGGTTCTTGATGGCCGTGTCGGGGTCGTCGCGGAGGCCGACGCGGGCGAGCAGGTCGATGGCCTTCGTCTTGGCGGCTCGCCAGTCGATGGCACCGAAGCGGGTCGGCTCGTTGCCGAGGAAGATGTTCTCGGTGATCGAGAGCTCGGGGATGAGCGCGAGCTCTTGGTGGATGATCACGATGCCCTGCGACTCGCTCGAGCGGATGTCGCGGAAGCGCATCTCGTCGCCCTGGTAGACGATGTCGCCGGTGTAGGTGCCGAAGGGGTAGACCCCCGAGAGCACCTTCATCAGCGTGGACTTGCCGGCGCCGTTCTCGCCGCAGATGGCGTGCACCTCACCGGCGCGGACCTGCATCGACACGTCGTCGAGCGCCTTGACGCCCGGGAACTCCTTGGTGATGGAGCGCATCTCGAGGATGACGGGGGAATCAACGCCCATGTGGGGCACCCCCGGGGGTGTGGCTGCTCGCGAGCTGTGCGCTCGACGTCACGGCACTGGGCACGTCGTCCTCGACCTTCGACCTCGTCGTCGTCCGACGGAGACGTGCTCCGGCGGGCATCCTGCTGTTCGTCGTCGCCGTGCGGGGCCTGAGCGCGGAACCGGCGTTCGTTGCCCGGCCCGCTGAATGTGACCGTTCACACCGCGACTGGAGCAAAGCTAATCCTGAGAGGGGGTCGTGTCAAATGCCGTTGCGGATCTGTTACGAAGCCGGTCCGCGCGACGCCCGCCGCGCCTCCTGACCGCCCCGACGTCGCGGTTCCCGCGGGCCGGTCAGAGGAACCAGGGGCGCGAGGTCGACCCGCGCACGACGAGCTCCGGGGGGATCAGGGTGCGGTCGACGACGGTGCCGCCCTCGAGCTCGGCCACCACCAGCTCGACGGCCCGGCGACCGATCAGCGCGAAGTCCTGCCGGACCGTCGTGAGCGGGGGCCACAGGTGCGGCGCGGTCGGCGAGTCGTCGAAGCCGACGACGCTGACCTCGCGCGGCACGTCGACGTCGGCCTCGCGGAACGCGTGCAAGAGGCCCACCGCCATCAGGTCGTTGGCCGAGAACACCGCCGTGAAGTCGCGGCGGCGCAACAGTTCTTGACCCGCGACGTAGCCGAAATCGGCCGTCAGGTCGCCGAGAATGGGCGGCTCGATCGACAGGTCGGCCTCTCCCATCTCGAACAGGAACCCCTGCATGCGTTCGTCGGCCTCGATCCAGTCCTGCGGGCCGGCGACGTGGACGATGTGCCGGTGGCCGAGGTCGATGAGGTGCCGGGTGGCGAGCCGGGCGCCCTCGAACTGGTCGACCGACAGGCTGTGGGCGCGGGCCCGCTGGGTCGAGTCGAGGGCCACGATCGGCACGTCGAGGTCGAGTTCGTCGATGACGTCGAAGAACTTGCGCTGCGGGGCGATGACGATGATCGCCTCGACCGCCTGGTTCGTGAGCAGCTGCAGGCTCGCCCGGACGTCGTCGGACGCCGTGGTCGTGCTCGCGATGCTGAGCCGGTAACCCGCGGTGCGGGCCTCGAACTCGATCGCGTTGACGATGGTCTGCGGGCCGAAGTGCACGTTCTGCAGGGTGAGCACGCCGATGGCCTTCGAGCGGCTCGTGACCAGGGCTCGCGCGGCCTGGTTCGGCCGGTAGCCGATCTGGTCGATGACGTCGAGCACCTTCTGCCGGGTCGTCGGCCGGATGCTCGGACTGTCGTTGAGGACGCGCGAGACGGTCTGGTACGACACCCCGGCGAGGGCGGCGACGTCGCGGATGTTGGGAGCACGCACCTTGTCGATGTCAGGCTTCACCGTCGCTCCGTCGCTCTGTGACCGCGCGATGTGACCGTACACATCGTCGTCCGGAGACCATTATGCATTCATCCGGCGGGAGGCGCGGTCAGCGTCCTCGGGGCACCGCCCGGCCGCTGAGCGCGAGGGCGAGCACGGCGACGCCGGTGCCCACGGCGAAGCAGGCGACGAACGCGACCGGGTTCGACGCCCCGCCCAGCAGCCCGAACGCCGCCCCGGTCAGGGCCAGCGCGACGGCGGACCCGGTCGAATCGGCGATGGTGAGCGCCGAGCTGTTGAACCCGCGCTCGGCCTCGGGCGACAGGGCCAGCACGAGCACCGAGAAGCGCGGGTACATGAACCCCATTCCGAACCCGGCGACGGCCCAGGTGGCGATCAAGAAGACCGGGGGCAGGTGGAAGAGCGGGGTGAGGGCGGCGACGACGACGCCCACCAGCACGAGGACGATGCCCACCCGGATGCCCGTGCGCTGACGCACCCGGTCGCCGAGTCGACCCTGCACCCAGCTGGCGAACGCCCAGCCCAGCGCGCCGAGGGTCAGGGTGACCCCCGACGCCGAGGCGCTGAAGTCGTATTCGGCCGAGAGCATGTAGGGGATGTAGACCTCGCTGCCGAGGAACGCCGCCCCGACCAGCCCGCGCAGCAGCACGAGCGTCGGTAGCCCGGGGGCCGCCCGCAGCGTGCCCCGGGGCAACAGCGGCCGGAGGGCCACGGCGAGCACGACGACCGCCACCACGATGACGACGACGGTGAGCCAGGTCGGGAACTCCGAGACGAGGTTGAGCGCCAGCACGCCGATCGCGGCGCCGACCGACCAGAGGATGCGCCCGACGCTCCAGGCGACGCGCTGCGCCCCCTCGGCCACCTCGGGCGGCGGGACGCGACGCAGGCTCGGCAGGATCGCGAAGAAGGCGGGCACCGCGAGGGCGAGGGCGCCGAGGAAGACCCAGTGCCAACCCACCGTCTCGGCCACGACGCCGGCGACGAGCGGCCCGACGAGCCCGGGCACCACCCACGCGGCCGCGAAGCCGGCGAAGATCGAGGGGTGGAGGCCCGGCGGGTAGAGCCGAGCGACCATGACGTACAGCCCGACGATGACCGCACCCGAGCCGACGCCCTGCACGAGACGGCCGAGCAGCAACACCACCATGTCGGGCGCCGTGCCGACCACGAGCAGGCCGACGGCGAACATCAGCATCGAGGCGATGACGACGACGCGGGGACCGCTGCGGTCGGCCCAGTTGCCGGCGACCACCATGCCCACGAGTCCCGAGGCGAGCGGGGCGGCGAAGCTGAGCGAGTAGAGCGCCTCGCCGTCGAGCTCGCGACTGATGATCGGCATGATCGTCGTGACCGCCAGCGACTCGAACGCGGCGATGCCGATCAGGGCGCACATGCCGAGCGTGGCCAGGCGATACCGGCTGCTGAGCACTCCCTCGGGGCGGGTGCTCACGGCGGCGTCGGACATGCCGCCAGCCTAGGCCGAGCACCGGGCGACGCACGCTCGCCCTAGGATCGCGTCAGGCGGCGAGGGGCGTCGCCGTCTGCAGGGGGGCTCGCTCATGTCCACGTCATCTCGCCGACCCGGTGCCGTCCGGGCCCTCGGCCTCGCGATCGTCCTCGGGGTCGTCGTCGGAGCCGGTTCGACTGCGGCGGCCGTCGCCGCCCCGTCCGAGCCGGACCCGACCTCGTCTCCGTCGCTCGAGCGACAGGACGCCGCCTCCGATCACGAGATGGGCGCGTCGCTGGACGCCACCGGTGACCCGGCCGACTCGACGTCGCGCTCGGCGGCCGTCTCACCGCCCCGGGGCGTCCCCGGGTTCGACGTCAGCGCCTTCCAACCCGCCCCCGACTTCGCCGCGGCCCGCGCCGCCGGTGCCCGGTTCACGATCGTCAAGGCCTCCGAGGGCGTGCCCGGCACGTACACGAACGGCAACCCCACCGGCAGCACGAACCGCTACCGGTCGGCCCAGTTCTCCGGCGCCCGGGCGGCCGGGCTGACCGCCGGCTTCTACCACTACGCGCTGCCCTTCTACTCGTCGGGGGCACCGCAGGCGCAGTTCTTCCTCGACTCCACCCCCGCCTGGACCCCGGGCACGCTGCCCCCCGTCCTCGACGTCGAGGTGTCGACCAACCCGTCGAAGCAGGGCGGACGCTGCTGGGGGCTGTCGCAGTCCGAGATGGTCACGTGGATACAGGCGTGGATCGGCACGGTGGTGGCCCAGCAGGGCGTCCAACCGATCATCTACACCAACCAGGACTTCTGGAGCTCGTGCACGGGCGACAGCACGGCGTTCCCGAAGGACCGGCTCTTCGTCGCGTACTACCCGTCGGCGACGACGAACATCCCCGTCGCTCCCCCGACCTCCTCCTTCGCGACCTGGACGTTCTGGCAGTGGTCCCGCACCGAGGACTCGCCCTACCCCGGGGACCAGGACGTCTTCAACGGCACCGAGGCCGACCTGGCGGCCCTGACCCGCCCGACCGCACCGGCCGTGGGCCGCCTGGCGGGGGCGGACGCCTACGCCACCGCGGCGTCGATCGCCGCGAGCGCGTTCACGCCTCCGGTCGTCGTCGACGGCGACGCCCCGACCAAGGCCTCGGTCCCCCTGGTGTACGTCGCGTCGCGCAGCACCTATCCCGACGCCCTGGCCGGAGGCGCGGCCGCCGGCTACCGAGGCGCCCCGGTCCTGCTGACCTCCCCCGACACCCTGCCCGACGCGACCCGCGCGCAACTCGTCGCTTTCCGTCCGCAACGCATCGTCGTGCTGGGGGGCGCCGCCGCCGTGTCCGAGGCCGTCCGTCAGCAGCTCGCCCAGATAGCGACCGGCGGCGCCACCCGCGTCTCGGGCGTGGATCGGTTCGACACCTCGGCCCAGATCTCGCTTGCGACGTTCCCGGAGGGGCGCGGCGGCACGGCCTACGTCGCGACGGGGCTCGACTTCCCCGACGCCCTGTCGGGCGCGGCCCTGGCCGGTGGTCCCGACAAGGGCCCGATGCTGCTCACCGGGCCCGGCGCCCTCCCGGCGTCCGTCGCGATCGAGCTGAAGCGGCTCGCCCCGGCCCGCATCGTCGTGCTCGGCGGCGTCGCCGCCGTCGGGGACTCCGTCGTCGCCCAACTGAAGGCCATCGCCCCGACCTCGCGGCTCTCGGGCGACGACCGGTTCGCCACCTCGGCCGCCATCGCCGCCGCCGGCTACCCGCGCGGGGCCGACGTCGCGTTCCTCGCCACGGGCTCGAACTTCCCCGACGCCCTCGCCGGTGCGTCGACGGCGGGACGGCTGGCCGGGCCCGTCCTGCTCACGGGGTCGGCCGTTGTGCCCGCGAGCGTCCGCGCGGCCCTGACGTCGCTCCGCCCCGACGGCGTGGTCGTGCTCGGTGGGCCGAACGCCGTGAGCGCCGCCGTCGAAGCCGGACTCTGACCCGCGCCTCCGAGGTGACGGACGACGGAGGCGCGGTGCGGGACTCCCCTGCACCGCGCCTCCCCGGGTCGTGTCGCGAGACGCCTAGGCGTCGAGGCGCGAGAGCGCCTGCGTGACGTCGCCGAGCAGGTCGTCGACGTCCTCGATGCCGACCGACAGCCGGACGATCGTGTCGGGCACCTCGAGCTCGGTGCCGCGCACCGAGGCGTGGGTCATCTCGCTCGGGTAGCCGATCAGCGACTCGACGCCGCCGAGCGACTCGGCCAGCTGGAAGATCTCGGTCGACTCGGCGAAGCGCCGGGCCGCCGCCGCACCCGCGGCGAGCTGCACCGAGAGCATGCCGCCGAACGCGCGCATCTGCCGCGCGGCGAGCTCGTGCCCCGGGTGCGACTCGAGCCCCGGGTAGTAGACGCGCTCGACGGCCGGGTGGCCCTCGAGGGCCCGGGCGATCGCGAGCGCGTTGGACGAGTGGCGGTCGACCCGGACGCCGAGGGTCTTGACGCCGCGGACCGTCAGCCAGGCCTCCATCGGCGCCGAGACGGCACCGACGCCGAACTGCACGAAGCCGACCTTCGAGGCGAGCTCGTCGTCGGCCACGACGACCGCCCCGCCGACGACGTCGGAGTGCCCGCCGATGTACTTCGTCGTCGAGTGCACGACCGCGTCGGCCCCGAGCGAGAGCGGCTGCTGCAGGTAGGGCGAGGCGAAGGTGTTGTCGACCACGACGACGGCGCCGGCCGCGTGACCGATCTCGGCGAGCGCCGCGATGTCGCTGATCTTCATCAGCGGGTTGCTCGGCGTCTCGACCCACAGCACGGCGGTCGGTGCGGCCTGCACGGCTGCGCGCACGGCGTCGAGGTCGCTCATCTCGACCGTGTCGAGCGTGACGCCCCACGGCACCCAGACCCGGTCGACGAGGCGGTGCGTGCCGCCGTAGACGTCGTTGCCCATGACGATGCGCGAACCGGGTGCCAGGACCGAGCGCAGCAGGGCGTCCTCGGCCGACAGCCCCGAGGCGAAGCTGAACGCCGCGCTGCCGCCCTCGAGGTCGGCGAGCAGGGTCTGCAGCGAGTCGCGGGTCGGGTTCGCCGAGCGGGCGTACTCGTAGCCGCCGCGGAACCCGCCGATGCCGTCCTGCACGAAGGTGGACGACTGGTAGATGGGCGGCACGACCGCGCCGGTCGTGGGGTCGAACTCCTGGCCGGCGTGGATCGCGCGGGTCGAGAAACCGTGGGTCATGGGGTGTCCTTTCGAGGGGGACGGGTGCTGCGTGCGGGTGGGGAAGAAGAAGAGGAGGCGCGGGCCGGCGAGCGAGGCCGGGTCGCCCCGGCCGGCCGCTCACGAGGACAGGAACGCCAGCACGTCCTGGCGGGTGACGACGCCGACCGGCCGACCGTCGTCGGTGACGAGCAGGGCGTCGACCGACTCGAGGGCCGTGCGGGCCGCCGAGACGGGCTCGTTGACGCCGATCAGCGGCAGCGGGTCGCCGAGGTACGCCGAGACGGCGTCGCCCATCGTGGCCCCGCCCCGGAAGATCGCCTCGAGCAACGCCTTCTCTTCGATGGCACCGACGACCTCGCCGATGACGACGGGGGGCTCGGCCGAGAGCACGGGCATCTGCGAGACCCCGTAGGTCTTCATGATGCCGATGACGTCGTGGACGGTGTCGGACGGATGCGCGTGCACGAGGTCGGGCAGCTGGCCGTCCTTCGACGCGATCAGGTCGCGCACCGAGCGCTCGTCGTGGCTGACGCCGAAGCCGTACGAGCGCATCCAGGCGTCGTTGAAGATCTTGCCGAGGTAACCGCGCCCGCTGTCGGGCAGCAGGGCGACGACCACGTCGTCGGGGCCGAGCTCGCGGGCGACGTCGAGGGCGGCCGCGACGGCGAGGCCCGACGACCCCCCGACGAGCAGCCCCTCCTCGCGGGCGAGGCGACGGGTGAGCTCGAACGAGCGGGCGTCGTCCGCGGCGATGATGCGGTCGACGACCGAGGGGTCGTAGGCGGCCGGCCAGAAGTCCTCGCCGACGCCCTCGAGCAGGTAGGGGCGGCCGGTGCCGCCGCTGTAGACGCTGCCCTCGGGGTCGGCGCCGATGACCTGCACCGCGCCTCCGGACACCTCTTTGAGGTAGCGGCCCGTGCCGCTGATGGTGCCGCCGGTGCCGACGCCCGCGACGAAGTGCGTGATGCGACCGTCGGTGTCGCGCCAGATCTCGGGGCCGGTCGTCTCGTAGTGGCTGAGCGGGCCGTTGGGGTTCGCGTACTGGTTCGGCTTGAAGGCCCCGGGGATCTCGCTCGCCAGGCGGTCCGAGACGCTGTAGTAGGACTCGGGGCTGGTGGGCTCGACGGCGGTCGGCGTGACGACGATCTCGGCGCCGTAGGCCTTCAGCACGTTGCGCTTGTCGTCGCCGACCTTGTCGGGCAGCACGAACACGCAGCGGTAGCCGCGCTGCTGGGCGACCAGGGCGAGCCCGACGCCCGTGTTGCCGCTCGTGGGCTCGACGATGGTGCCGCCGGGGCCGAGCAGCCCGTCCCGCTCGGCGGCGTCGATGATGCGGGTGGCGATGCGGTCCTTCGACGACCCGCCCGGGTTGACGTACTCGACCTTGACGAGCACCGTCGCCGTGATGCCCTCGGTCACCTTGTTGAGCTTGACCAGCGGGGTGTCGCCGATCAGGTCGAGGACGGTCTCGGCGTACTTCACGGGGGTGCTCCGGTTCTCGCGCGGCCCTCGTGGGGCACGGCGCAGGTCGACGACTCGGGTGGCCGGGCCGGCCGGTGCGTCCTGGCGGGCCCGTGGGCCGAGTCTACCGAGGGGGTGGTGCCGTGTGACGGCTGCGTGACGCCGCCCGCGCGACTGGCACGCGCCTCCCAGGCAGTCGTGAGAGAAAATGGATGACGCATCTACGATCGGGTGCGTCCCGACCACCTCCCCGACCCAGAGGACCCCCGTGGCCAGCAGCGACAAGCCGACCGACAAGCCCACCGTCAAGCAGCAGCGCGACGCCCGACGCCAAGAGAAGGTCGCCGAGCTCAAACGGCAGCAGGCCCGGTCGAAGCGCAACCGCACGATCGGCATCGTCACGGCCTCGGTGGCCGGCGCGGCGGTGATCGCGCTCGTCGTGACCTTCGTCGTGACGAGCGGGCAGCCCCGTCAAGACCCTCAGGCCATCGAGGTGGACGGCGTGAAGACGTACGCCGACCTCACCGCGAACCACGTGGGCGGCAGCGTCGACTACGCGATGACCCCGCCGGCCGGTGGCGACCACAACCAGATCTGGCTCAACTGCGGCGTGTACACCGAGCCGGTGCCGAACGAGAACGCCGTCCACGACCTCGAGCACGGCGCGGTCTGGTTCACCTACGACCCCGAGCAGGTCAGCGAGTCCGAGATCGAGGCGCTGCGCGACTTCGCCCCCGACACCTACGCCGTCGTCTCGCCCTACGAGGGGCTCGACTCGCCGATGTACGTCTCGGCCTGGGGCGCCCAGCTGCCCTTCTCGAACGTCACCGACGACGAGGCCACCGTCTCGGACTTCGTCACCAAGTACTGGAAGTCCACGAACGCCCCGGAGCCCGGCGCCCCCTGCACCGGCGGCGTGGACGGCACCGGCAAGATCGCGTGACCGGGGCCGGCCGTGACGACGGCGACGTGACCGACGGGGCGGCGCCGACCCGCGCCTCCTCGGCTCGTCGGCTGCGGCTGGTCGTCGCGGGCGTCCTGACGGTCGCGATCGTGCTGCTGGTGGGCGTCGCGCTCGGCCGGCTCAGCTCGCCGAACCCCGTCACGCCCGGCACCGACAGCGTCGAGGCCGGCTTCTCGCGCGACATGCAGGTGCACCACGAACAGGCCGTGCAGATGGCCATGATGGTCCGCGACCGCACCGACGACCCCGACGTCCGCTCGCTGGCGTACGACATGGCCCTGACGCAGTCGCAGCAGGCCGGGCAGATGTACGCCTGGCTCGAGCTGTGGCGCGTGCCCCAGGCGCCGTCCGAGCCGACCATGACGTGGATGACCCGGCCGACGCTCGACGGCGACTACGGCAGCCACCACACGTCGGGCGCAGGAGGCGCGAGCGGCTCGGCGACGCCGGTCGCCACCCACGAACCCGGCGGCCGCATGCCGGGGCTGGCCACCGACGAGCAGCTCGCCTCGCTCGACTCCGCCCGCGGCGTCGAGGCCGAACGGGTCTTCCTGACGCTGATGATCGCCCACCACGAGGGCGGCATCGAGATGGCCGACGCGATCCTGGCGCGCAGCGAGGTGCCGCAGGTGCGGGCCTTCGCGTCGGGCATGGTGCAGACGCAGCAGAGCGAGGTCGACGCCATGCAGGCGATGCTCGCCGAGCGCGGCTGAGGGGAGCCGAGCGCGGCCGAGCGCGGCCGGGCCCGTCTCAGCCGGCCAGGGCGGCGCGCGCCTGGTCGCGGCGACGTTCGATGACGTCGCCGAACTCGCGTGCCAGCCGCGGCCGCACGCGGACCAGGTCGTCGAGCGTCGACGTCGGCACCAGCGCGACGGCCACCTCGGTCAGCGCGACGGCGTTCGTCGACGTCACCTCGCGCGTCAGGGCGGTCTGCCCCACGTAGTCGCCGGCCTCGACCCGGGTGACCGGCACGACCGCGCCGTCGGGCAGCGTCGCGCCGAGCGACACGGCACCGTGCAGCACGAAGCGGACGGCCTCGGGCACGACGCCGGCCGGCAGCACGACCTCACCGGCGGCGTAGCGCTCGAGCCGGACGAGCGGCACGAGGGCCGGGGTGTCCTCGGCCGACAGGTTCAGGGTGGGCGCGATCGCGAGGACGGCCCGTTCGGTGCGCTCGGGCGTGACGAAGTCGTCGGTGGCGTCGCCGTCGAGCGCGAGGCCCGCCCGCCGGGCGGCGTACCAGAGCCAGCCGCGGAAGGTCGCGAGGGCGGCCCCTTCGAGCGCGGGCCCGCGGGTGTCGAACGACAACGCGTAGTCCGTGCCGCCGAGCGGGACGGCGACCGGTGCACTGCCCTCGGCCAGTTGGGGCAGCGCCGACGCGACGCGCTGAAGCAGGGCGACGACCTCGGCGGGCGGGTCGTCGGTGGTGAACGAGACCGTCGTCGTCACGGTGAAGCTGCCGCCGCCCCGGCTCAGGTTCGTGAACGACGCTCCGGCCAGGGTGGCGTTCGGCATGATCTGGATGCCGTTGCCCGTGTCGATGTGGACGGCCCGCCAATTGACCTGGACGACCCGGCCGCGGACTCCCCCGGCGTCGAGCCAGTCGCCCAACCGGAACGGCTGTTCGAACAGCAGCAGCAGCCCCGACACGATGCTGCCGATGGCCCCCTGCAGCGCGAGGCCGAGGACGATCGAGGTGACTCCGAGCGCCGTGAACAGGCCCGCCACGTCGGTGCCCCAGACGACGCTGAAGAGCACCGCCAGGCCGATCGCGATGAGGATGATCCGGCCGATGTCGACGAAGATCGACGGCAGCCGGTCGCGCCAGCTGCCCTTCGAGGCGTTCGTGAAGAGCGCGAGGTTCACCGTGTTGAGCACGGCGAGGATCACCAGGAACCCGAAGATCGTCGCGACGACGTTCGTCCACGTGAAGTCCCGCGAGTCGAGCGCCCGGGTCACCTCGCCGAGCAGCAGCGCGATCGCCCCCGCGGGCACGACGTAGGTGCGCAGCAGGCGGGTGACCTTGTGGGCCGGGTTGCCCCGGCGGTGCAACGTCGAGGTGATCTCGGTCAACACGATGAGCGCGATCGGCAGGCCGATCACGACCACCAGCGTCGGCACGAACCACGGCTGCTGCCAGACGCTGGTCACGAGGCGGCCGGTCGGTCGAGACGGAAGACGCGCTGGGCGCCCGACTGGGTCGTGACGGTGCCGGCGTCCGACGCCGGGACGGCGTCTCCGATCTTCTGCACCACCCGCTCGGTGGCGTACACCCCGGGCTGTGCGGCGACGTCCTGCACGCGGTACGCGAGGGTCACGGCGTCACCCCACATGTCGTAGACCATGCTCTGCCGTCCGACCAGGCCGCTCGTCACCGGCCCCGTGTCGAGGCCCGCCCGCAACGCGAGCCGGGCATCGTGCGTCGCGTTGAACCGGTCGAGCACCGTCTGCAGCTCGAGCGTGAAGTCGACGACCCGACGGGCGGCGTCGACCCGCGGAACCGAGAGGCCGCAGCTCGCCAGGTAGCCGGTCTGGCTGCTGCGCACCTTCTCGACGCCGAACCGGTCGGCGGCTTCGTCGAACGACTTCCACAGGCCGTTGAGCAGGGCCAGCGACTCGCCCGAACGCAGCCCACGGCTCACGTCGTCGAACCCGACGATGTCGGCGAACACCACCGAGACGTCGGTGTGGTCCTCGGCGATGGTCTCCTCGCCCTCCTTGTAGCGCTTGGCGACGGCCTCGGGCATCAACGTGAGCAACAGCCGGTCGTTCTCGCGGCGCTGGTCGTCGATGAGGTCCTGCTTCAGCTTCAAGCTGCGGCTCATGTCGTTGAACGACGAGCCCAGGTCGGCGAACTCGTCGCCGCCGCGCACCGGTACCTCGACGCCGACCTCGCCTCCGCTCACGCGGTTGACGGCGGTCTGCAGCCGTCGGACGGGCCGGACGAAGACCTGCGCCAGCAGCAACGACAGCAGCGAGACGAGCACGATGATGGCGGCGGTCGACAGCAACAGGTTGCGCGTGAAGACGTCGACCGGGGCGAAGGCCTCCGAGGTGTCGACCTTGGCCACGATCACCCAGTTGAGGCCGTCGACGTCGACCGGCTTGTAGGCGGCGAGCACCTGGTGGCCGAGGTAGTCGGTGTTCACGGTCGTCCCGGTCCGGCCCTCGAGCGCGGCCTGGACGGCCGTCGTCGCGGCCGGCTGGAGCAGCACCGAGCTGCCCGTCTCGACCTGCCGGTTCGCGACCGAGGTGGGGGTGCCGTGCGAGATCACGTCGGCGGCGAAGGTCTCGGGGTGCTCGATCAGTTCGCGCGACGACGACCGCATCGTCAGGTCCGGGCCGGCGAGGTACGCCTCGCCGGTGTCGCCCAGGCCGTCACGACCCCACGACTCGTCCCCGGTCATGACGTCGTTGATGGCGTCGACCGGCACCTGGATGGCGAGGACGCCCGAGACGTCGGCGCCGGTGCCGACGGGTGAGGCGATCCAGGCGGTCGGCGCGCCGAGCGACGGCAGGTAGGGCTCGAAGTCGGTCGTGAACGACGAGTCCACGGTGTTCGACTCGAGGGCCTCGTCGTAGACCTCGCGCAGGTTCGTGCGCGAGTACGGCCCGGTCTCGACGTTGGTGCCGAGGTCGACCCCCGAGAAGGCCGAGTAGACCACGTTGCCGTCGGTGTCGAGCAGCAGGGCGTCCTCGTACGACAGCTGCGTCACCATCTCGCGGAAGTAGTCGTGGTACTCGGCCCGGGCGGCGGACCACTCGCTGCCGTCGTCGGCCGCGTCGAAGGCGAGCGACGCGTCGTAGTCGTCGTCGAAGGGCACCGTGTAGAGCGACTGCAGGTAGGTCTGGGCCGGTGTCGACGGCGTGATGAGGTCGACGTCGGCCTGCGTGCCCGTCGCGTCGTCGTACCGCGGCCCGAAGGTGTCCGAGTAGAAGGAGTCGATCGCCGAGGTCTGCTCGGCGCTCGGGGCCTGTGCGGCGAGGGCCGCGAACCCGGCGTTGAACGCGAGCGAGGCCTGCACGGCGCTGTCGTTGCGACTGTCGAGCACGACGGCCTGCTGGACGCTCGCCATGGTCCGCTCGACCTCGCGCGCACGGGACTCGCGGATGCTCGTCACCTGGTCGAACGCCGCCTCACGCAGCGAGTCGCGCCCGTTGACGTAGCCGACCGCACCGATCACGATGGCCGCGACGAAGCTCACGGCGAGCAGCATCACGAGCAGCTTCGACTGGATGTCGAGCGAGCCGCGGCCCACGAGGGCACGCCAGCTGAAGCGGCGGTGGGGCACGGCGTCGACCGCGTTGGTCGAGCGCTGGTCGGTCGAACTGCTGGTCACGTCTGGCCTCGTCCCTCGGGCCAGCCCGAACGTGACGCCCCGAGATCCGAGGACAACTCACCTGACCCGTCCTCAACAATTACCACTCCTGCCCCCGCGATGACCAGGGGCTCGCGACGCTTTCCGTCAGGAGGCGCGGGTCGCGTCCCTCACGAGGCGCGCGTCCCCGGTGCGGCGGCAGCCGGCGCGACTACGCCGACACCTGTTGCCCGTACAGCTCGGCGTACACCCCACCCAGGGCGAGCAGTTCGTCGTGCGTGCCGCGCTCGACGACGCGGCCCGCGACGACGACGAAGACCACGTCCGCCTCGCGCACGGTCGACAGGCGGTGGGCGATCGCGATCGTCGTCCGGCCCCGGGTCGCCGTGTCGAGAGCCTCCTGCACCACCCGCTCGGACACCGTGTCGAGGGCGCTCGTCGCCTCGTCGAGGACCATCACCGCCGGGTCCTTCAAGAGGACGCGGGCGATGGCGATGCGTTGCTTCTCACCGCCCGAGAGGCGGTAGCCCCGCTCCCCGACGATCGTGTCGTACCCGTCGGGGAACGACGCGATGGTCTCGTGGATGTTGGCCTGCCGGGCCGCGTCGACCAGTTGCTCGTCGGTCGCGTCGGGCCGCGCGTACCGCAGGTTGTCGCCGATGCTGGCGTGGAAGAGGTAGGTCTCCTGGCTGACGATGCCGATGTGGCCGAGCAGGCTCTCCTGGTCGAGCCGCCGGACGTCTGTGCCGGCGAAGCGCACCGCGCCTCCGGACGCCTCGTAGAACCGTGGGATCAGGTACGACACGGTCGTCTTGCCGGCGCCGCTCGGGCCGACGAAGGCCGCGAACTGACCGGGCGCGATGTCGAACGAGACCCCGTCGAGGGTCTTCTGTCCCGGCTCGGCGTCGGGGTACGAGAACGAGACGTCGTCGAACTCGACCCGGCCGAGCTGCGACTCGTCGACGGTCTCGGCCGATGAGTCGTTCGTGATCGCCGGGTGCAGGTCGAGGTACTCGAAGATGCGGGCGAAGAGCGCCCCCGAGGTCTGCAGGTCGAGGGCCACCCTCAAGAGGCCCATGAGCGGGAACGTCAGTCGGGCCTGCACCGTCGTGAACGCGACGATCGTGCCGGCCGTCACCGGGACGTCGCGCAGGATGAGCCACGCCGCGACCAGGTAGATGAGGGCGGGGATGACCGACAGGAAGATCTGCACGACGGCGAAGAACCACTGTCCGCTCATCTGCTGGCGCACCTGCAACCCGATCTGGGTGCGGTTCTCTGCCGAGTACCGTTCGACCTCGGCCCGCTGCTGGTTGAAGCTCTTCGCCAACAGGATGCCGCTGACGCTCAACGCCTCCTGCGTGATCGACGTCATGTCGCTGAGGGACTCCTGCGTCTTGGTGGCGATGCGCGCCCGCACCTGACCGACCCGGCGCTGGGCGACGACGAGCAACGGCAGCAGGATCACCGTGACGACCGTCATCTGCCAGCTGAGCACGAGCATCGACACGAACGCGGCGATGACCGTGACCGTGTTGCCGAGCACGCTCGAGATCGTGTTGCTCAGCACGCTCGCGACGCCGCCGACGTCGTTCTGCAGCCGGGACTGGATGACGCCGGTCTTCGTGCGGGTGAAGAAGGCGAGCTCCATGCGCTGGAGGTGCCCGAACAGGCGGATGCGCAGGGCGCCCATGACCTTGTTGCCGACCGTCGCCGTGAGGTACGTCTGCCAGACGCCGATGCCGGCCGACAGCACCCAGAGCCCCACCATGGCTCCCACGAGCTCGAGCAGCACGGGCACGTCGGGGCCGCCCGGCGGGAACAGCCCCCGGTCGAACGCCTGCTTGGTGAGCAGCGGCGGGGCCACGCTGATGGCCGCCCCGATCAGGACGAGCACGACCGTGACGACGAGTGCCCGCTTGTGCGGCGAGAAGAGGCCCCGGATGCGACCGACGAGGTCGGGGATGCGGGGCGCCGTGGCGTTGGCCGCCCGCTGGGCGTCGGCGTCACCGCTCGACACCCGGGACCCGCCCGGCCGAGCGCCGCCACGGGGACCGCCCGCGGGCGGATGCATCGAGCTCATCCGGTCAGCGTAGGCCGGACGCCCCCCGATCGTCGCCGTGCGGCCGCAGATCGGTGCAGTCCGTGCACCGACGCGAGGTCGGTGCGAGCGCGACACGCCGTAGAACGACCGTTCGTCCCCCAGTTGTGGGCGCAATGCCCGACACACCCCCCGGTGCGAAGACCACTCAGTTTAGTATGGCGATGTCGGTGCACCTGACCAGGCTCCGGCGGCCGCGCCCCCGTACCCGACGAGTGGGCCTCCCGAAGCGGCAGAGCTAGGACCATCGTGAACACGTCGAACCCCACGGCCGTCGAACCACCGAGTGCCGAACTTCAGCCCGCCGACCACCGGGCCGCTCTCGATGCCATCGAACAGGGCTGGACCCAGATCGCCCCCGTGCAGGGAGCGCGCCTCCGCGAGGCGATCCGCTCGACGCCCGAGGAGGAGTGGCGCGGGAGGCCGCGCATCCTGCTCGCGTTGGCGGCGAGCCACCGCTCGGTCGGTTCGCGCTCGCGCAGTGCCGCGCTGCCGTGGTTCCGGGGCGTCGCCAAGGCCCTCGATGCCGACCCCGACCTGCCCCTCGACATCCGGGCGGGCTACCACGTCCACCTCGGGGCGTCCCTCCGCACCCTCGGCAACTTCGTCGTGGCCCACGAGCACCTCGAGGTCGCGCGCACCCTGATCGAGAACGACCTCGCCGAGTCGATCAGCGTCCGCATCTCGCTCAGCGCCTCGTTCTCGCTGCAGCTCGGCCTGATCCGCCTGCACTACGGCGAGATCGACCAGGCCCGCTTCGCCCTCAGCCTGGCGAACGGGCTCGGCGAGGACCACCTCAGCACGGCCGAGCGCGTCGAGTGCCTGTCGGCCCTGGCCTTCGTCGCGATGCTGATCGGCGACTTCGACCTCGCCGACCGGCACGTCGACCTCGCCCGCGAGCTCGCCGACGGCACCGACCTGCTGGCCAGTTCGTTCGGAGCCCTGACGCAGATCACGCGCGTGCACCTCGCACTCGAACGCGGCGCGGCCGTCAGCGGTCACGAGGGCCTGCTCGCCGACGTCCGCCAGGCGTCCCGCGGCAACGACTGGGAGGCCCTCGGCCTCTTCGCCGAGGCCCACGTGCTGCTGTCCGAGGGGCGACACATCGAGGTGCTCGACCTGCTCGCCCGCATCACGCGGACCATCGACGGGTTCACCGGCCACAGCGCCCTGACCGACTCGGCGACCGTCCTGCGCGCCGAGACCATGCGCCTCCTCGGCCAGCCCCACGACGCCCGGCGACTCGCGTCGTCGGTGGTGCCGTCGCACCACCACATCCGCTGCCCCGGTCGCGTGCTCGCCCTCGTCCACCTCGCCGCCGGCGAGCCGGACGCCGCCCTCGAGGCGCTCGAGCCCTGCCTGGCCATCGGCGACCTCCACAGCGAGCGCACCATGGGTCAGGTGCACGCCATCCAGGCCGCCGCCCACCTCGCGCTCGGCGACGGCCCGCGCAGCGACATTGCGTTCGACCAGGCCCTGCTGAGCGCCGGCCACAACGGGTCCGTCTGGCTCTTCGCGACGCTGCCCGACGACGTCCTCGACCACCTGGTGCAGCGTGCCGTCGGCCGCCGCCAGCCGCCGGCCATCGTCGGGGTGCTCGACCGGCTCCGCGGCACCACGGCCGACGTCGTGCCCCAGCTCGCCGAACCGCTGAGCGACCGCGAGCTCGTCATCGTCCGACACCTGGCCACGGGCCAGACCCTCGGTCAGATCGGCAGCCAGCTGTTCATCTCGGTCAACACGGTGAAGAGCCACGTGCGCAGCATCTACCGCAAGCTGCAGGCGTCGTCGAGGCGTGAGGCCATGACCCGCGTCAAGCAGTTGGGCCTCGACCTCGAGGACTGACCACGACGGGGCTCGGCGCGCGTCGTACGGTAACCTCTCGCGGTGCCTGCAGAGCTCCGCGTCCCGTCCCGTCCGTCCCTCGTCGCCCAGTTGAGGGCGCGCAAACCCCTCGACGCCCCCACCGCCGACGACGTGACGGCCGAGGGCGGCCCCCGCCTGCGGCGCACCCTGGGGGTCTGGCACCTGACCGCGATCAGCATCGGGGCGACGCTCGGCACGGGCATCCTCGTCGTGCTGGGCACGGCCGTGCCGCTGGCCGGGCCGGCGGTGTGGATCTCGTTCGTCCTGGCGGGCGTCGCGGCGTTGCTCTCGGCCCTGTCGTACGCCGAGATGGCGGGCAGCGTGCCCGTCTCGGGCTCGAGCTACTCGTACGCGTACGCGACCCTCGGCGAGGGCATCGCCTGGGTCTGCGGCTGGTGCCTCGTGCTCGAGTACGCCGTCTCGGTCGCGGCCGTCGCCGTCGGCGCGGGCCAGTACGTGAACGAAGCACTCGACGTCTTCGGCCTGGCCCTGCCCGCGGCGATCGCCGAGCCGCCGGGGGCCGGCGGCGTGCTCAACCTGCCCGCGGCCGTGCTCGTCGTCCTCGCCACGCTCGTCCTCGTGCCGGGTGCCCGCGAGAGCGCCTGGGTCAACACCCTGCTCGTCGTGGTGAAGGTGGGGCTGCTCGTGTTCTTCGTCGCCGTGGCCTTCACCGCGTTCAGCGTCGGCAACTTCGAACCGCTCGCCCCGATGGGCGCCGCCGGGGTCTCGGCCGCCGCGTCCCGGCTGTTCTTCTCGTACATCGGCTTCGACGCGGCGTCGACGGCCGGCGAGGAGGCCCGCGACGCCCGGCGCGACCTGCCGCGGGCCATCATCGCCTCGATCGTGATCATCACGGTGCTGTACATCCTGGTGGCCGTCGCCGCGATCGGCGCCCGCCCGTGGACGGCGTTCACCGACGGCGAGGCCACCCTCGTCGCGATCGTCGGCGACATCACGGGCCAGCCGTGGGTGGCGTTCCTCTTCGCCGTCACGGCCGTGGCCGCCATCGCCAGCGTCGTGCTGACCGTGCTCTACGGCCAGACGCGCATCTTCGTCTCGATGGCCCGTGACGGCCTCGTGCCCCGGGTGCTCGGCCGCATCTCACCGCGGACCCAGACCCCGGTCGCCGGCACGCGGATCGTGGGCGGAGCGGTGGCCGTGGCCGCCGCGGTGATTCCCCTCGGCGCCCTGGCCGACGCGACGAGCATCGGCACGCTCTTCGCCTTCGCCCTGGTCAACGTGTCGGTGATCTGGCTGCGCCGCAACCGGCCGGAGCTCGAGCGCACCTACCGGGTGCCGCTCTACCCGCTCACTCCGATCCTCGGCTGCGCCTTCTGCGTCCTGCTGATGGTCACGCTCGGGTGGGTGACCTGGCTCGCCTTCGCCGTGTGGATGGTCGTGGGCACCGCGGTGTACCTCGGGTACGGGCGCCGGCACTCGGTGCTGGCCCGCGCCTCCTGACCCGGCCGCCGGCGTCCCCCCGAGGAGGCGCGGGTCACCGGGCTCGGACGACGCGCCCCGGCAGCGCCCCCGCACGAACGCCAGAAGGCGCCACCCCGAGGGGTGGCGCCTTCTGTCTTGTTGCTGAGCAGACGTGCCGCTCAAGGGCGAGGGGCCGCGAGGGCCCGCCGACTACTTGAGGGTGATCGTCGCGCCGGCGGCCTCGAGCTGAGCCTTGGCCTTGTCGGCGGCTTCCTTCGTGGCACCCTCGAGGACGGTGCTGGGGGCACCGTCGACGACGGCCTTGGCCTCGCCGAGGCCGAGGCTGGTGAGCGCGCGGACCTCTTTGATGACCTGGATCTTCTTGTCGCCGGCAGCCTCGAGCACGACGTCGAAGGCGGTCTGCTCTTCGACCTCTTCGGCGGCGGCGGCGGGGCCGGCGGCACCGGCAGCGGCCACGGGGGCAGCAGCGGTGACCTCGAAGACCTCTTCGAACTTCTTCACGAAGTCGCTGAGCTCGATGAGCGTGAGCTCCTTGAAGGCCTCGATCAGTTCGTCCTGCGTGAGCTTCGCCATGGTGTTCTCCTTGTGTGTTTTCTGAAGTGTGGGTTGGTACGACAGCTGCTAGCTGTCGGCTTCCTGCTTGGCACGCAGTGCCTCGACCGTGCGAACGGCCTGGGACAGCGGTGCCTGGAACAGGTAGGCAGCACCGAACAGCGAAGCCTTGAAGGCGCCGGCCAGTTTGCCCAGCAGCACCTCTCGGGATTCGAGGTCGGCGAGCTGCTTGACCTCGTCCGCCGTGAGCGGGTTACCGTCGAAGTAACCGTTCTTCACGATCAGAGCGGGGTGTGCCTTGGCGAAGTCACGCAGGCTCTTGGCGACGGCGACAGGGTCACCGTGCACGAAGGCGATCGCAGACGGTCCGACGAGGTCGTCGTCGAACGAGCTGATTCCGGCGTTGTTGGCCGCGATCTTGCTGAGCGTGTTCTTCACCACGGCGTACGTCGCGTCTGCACTGATGGACTTGCGGAGCTCTTTCAGCTCAGCAACAGTGAGACCGCGGTACTCGGTGAGCAGGACGGCGGTCGAGTCACGGAAGTTGTCCGTGAGCTCGGCGACCGATGCTTCCTTGTTCGCCATGGCTCTCCTAAAACGTGGGTGTGCCGGCAGCCCCCCGGCACTCGACTCGGCCGCACCGAGACCGGTGCTGCACGAACGAAAAAAGCTCCGGCGCAAGCGCACGGAGCTGGATCTCTTCGAGAAGAGGAACGACTTCACACACCTGCGCTGGTCGCTCTCTCTCGAGAACCTTCGGCACCCGTCTGCGAGCAGACGAGTACAACCGGCGGTCTTGGGCTTCGTACAGAGTAGACGCAGGAGGCGCGCTCACGCAAGTCGCGCCTCCTCGCCTCCTCTGACGCCCACGACGGCAGGCGTCGCGAGAGGCAGGCGCACGGTGAAGGTCGCCCCGTCTGCCGAGCTGTCGACGTCGACGGTGCCGCCGTGCGAGTGGACGACGGCCTCGACGATGGCGAGCCCGAGGCCGGTCGAACCGGCCTTGCGCGATCGTGAGCTGTCGGCGCGGGCGAAGCGCTCGAACAGCACGGGCAGCACGGCCTCGTCGATGCCGGGGCCGTCGTCGGCCACCGACACGACGGCCTGCCCCGACGCGTCGTCGACCGTGAGCGAGACGTGCACGTGGGTGCCGTCGGGCGTGTGGGTGCGCGCGTTGGTCAGCAGGTTCGCGACGATCTGGTGCAGGCGCATCGCGTCGCCCGACACCGTCACGGGCTCGTCGGGCACGTAGACGTCGACGTCGTGCGTGGGGCCGGCCACGTGGGCGTCGTTCACCGTGTCGAGCACCACGCGGGTGAGGTCGACGTCGCCGGTGACGAGGTCGCGCCCCTCGTCGAGTCGGGCGAGCAACAACAGGTCCTCGACGAGCGAGGTCATGCGCAGCGACTCGGACTCGATGCGCCCCATGGCGTAGACGACGTCGTCGGGCAGGCCGGCGTTCATGCGCCGGGTCAGCTCGGCGTAGCCCCGGACCGAGGCGAGCGGCGTCCGCAGCTCGTGCGAGGCGTCGGCGACGAACTGCCGCACCTTGTTCTCGCTCTGCTGCCGGGCCTCGAGCGCCCCGGCCACGTGGCCCAGCATGCGGTTGAGCGAGGCGCCGACGCGACCGACCTCGGTGCGGGTGTCGGCGTCGGCGTCGTCGACGCGTTCGGCGAGCGCGACCTCGCCCCGGTCGAGCGGCAGTTCGGCCACCCGCAGGGCCGTGTCGGACATGCGTTCGAGCGGGCGCAGGGCGCTGCGGACGACGGCGTAGGCGATGGCGATGGCGATCGCGAGCCCGACGACGGTGATCGCGACGATGACGGCGACCATGCGGGTCACGGTCGTCGACACGCTGTCCATCGGCAGGCCGACGACGATGTAGCCGTAGGTCGCCGTGCTACTGACCCCCGAGGTCGGGATGAGCTGCACGGGTTCCGCCTCGACCCGGTACGAGCCGAGGCTGCCCCCGAGGTCGACGGTCGTGGGGTCGGTCGTCCCGACGACCGAGAGCACGGCCGACGCGTTCGCCGACGTCACCGGGTCGTCGACGTCTCCGAACGAGTCGATGCTGTACGCCGCGGTGACCCGTTGACCGACCACGAGGGCCGTGAAGGTGCCCGGGGCCTGACGGGGACCGAGCAGATCGGCCTCGTCGGGTGAGACGCTCGGCCTGCCGGAGTCGGACCCGTCGGCCGCCGGCCCGCTGAGGGCCCGGTTCGTCGCCTGGCGCAGTTCGTCGTCGAGCTGGTCGACGAGCGAGCTGCGGAGGGCGACGACGCTCACTGCGCCGATCACGATCGTGAGCAGCACCACGAGGGCGACGATGCTGAGGATCAGGCGGTTGCGCAGCGTGAGCGGCCCGGCCAGCCCGGGCGCCCGGCGCACGAGGCCCCGGAGGCGCGAGCCCACCCGGGCGGGCAGGGCATCGGTCACGACGTGGGCTTGATCACGTAACCCACGCCGCGGACGGTGTGGATCATGGGCTCTTCGCCGACGTCGATCTTCTTGCGCAGGTACGAGATGTAGATCTCGACGACGCTCGACTTGCCGCCGAAGTCGTAGCTCCAGACCCGGTCGAGGATCTGCGCCTTGCTCAGCACCCGCCGCGGGTTGCGCATCAAGAACCGCAGCAGCTCGAACTCGGTCGCGGTCAGCTCGATCTCGCGACCGGACCGGGTCACCTCGTAGCTCTCCTCGTCGAGCACGAGGTCGCCGACGACGATGCGCGAGTCGCCCGCCTCGCTGATGGCCGAGGCCGACCGCCGGATCAGGCCGCGCAGGCGGGCCACGACCTCTTCGAGCGAGAACGGCTTGGTGACGTAGTCGTCGCCGCCGGCGGTGAGGCCCGACACCCGGTCTTCGACGCTGTCCTTCGCGGTGAGGAACAGGATCGGGGTGTCGTCGCCGCTCGACCGCAGCCGACCGAGCACCTGGATGCCGTCGATGTCGGGCAGCATCCAGTCGAGCACGATCGCGTCGGGCTTGAACTCGCGGGCCGTGGCGAGCGCCGCCTGACCGTCGGAGGCGGCCTTGACGTCCCATCCCTCGTAACGCAGGGCCATCGAGAGCAGGTCGGTGAGGCTGTTCTCGTCGTCGACGACGAGGACTCGGAGGGGCGTTCCGTCGGCACGGGTGAGGCGGGGGGCCGAAGCGGTGGCGGGGGTCGTTGTGGTCACCTCTCCAAGTATCGAGCGATTCCTATGAACGGACTGTGATCGATCGATGAGCAGGCTGCACATCTCTCATAGGCGCTTCATGGCCGGCTGATCGGGGCCTCATCGAGGCCCCTCCTAGGTTCGCTGCGGCGGCAGGCCTCCCGGGCCCGGCACCGCCCCAGTCAAGGAGACCCCCACCATGTTCTTCACCTACCTGCGCCGAGAGCTCGGCAACAGGCGCAAGCAGACCGTCGTCATCGCCATCGGCATGGCGCTGGCCATCGCCCTCGTCATCATCGTCAACGGCGTCGCCACGGGCGTGCGCAACGCCCAGTCGTCGGTGCTCGAGTCCGTCTACGGCGTCGGCACCGACGTCACCGTCACGCAGGCCGCCGAGCCCGGCGCCGACGGCGGCGGCCCCGGGCAGCAGTTCGCGTTCGGCTCGGGCGACGGCAGCACGGAAGACGGCAGCACCGAGGTCGCGCAGAGCACCCTCTCGGCCGCTCGTGGCACGGCCACCGTCGACGCCTCGACGCTCGCCACGGTCGAGGGGGTCGACGGCGTCGCTGCCGCGACCGCGACCCTCAGCCTGCAGTCCTCGAGCTTCTCGGGCACCCTGCCCGACTTCTCCCAGGGCAGCTCGGGAGGCGCGGGCACCGGCACCGACTCAGGTACCGGCACCGACGCGGGCACCGCCCCGCAGGCACCGCCCACCGGCGGAGCCGACGGCGCGGGCGGCAGCTCGTTCGACGTCGACCAGTTCGCCGTCGAGGGCATCGACGTCACCGCGGACGCGGTCGGCCCGCTGACCAGCGTCAGCCTCGTCGACGGCCGCACCTTCACCGCCGACGACGCCGGCACGGACGTCGTCGTGCTCGACCAGACCTACGCCACGAGCGCCGACCTCGCCACGGGCGACACCCTGGCCATCGGCGGCACCGACTTCACCGTGATCGGCGTCGTCGCGTCCACCTCGTCCGACGCGGCGACCTCGAGCGACACGTACGTCCCGCTCGACACGGCACAGACCGTCAGCGGCCTGACCGACCAGATCAGCACCGTCTACGTCACGGCGGCGAGCGCGAGCGACGTGGACTCGCTGAAGACCGACCTCAAGGCCGCCCTGCCCGACGCGACGGTCAGCACGCAGTCCGACCTCGCGTCGAGCGTCTCCGGCTCGCTGTCGACCGCCTCGGGCCTCGTCTCGAACCTCGGCACCTGGCTCTCGGTCATCGTGCTGGCCGCGGCGTTCGCCATCGCGATCCTCTTCACCGTCTCGGGCGTCGGCCGTCGCACCCGCGAGTTCGGCACGCTGAAGGCCGTCGGGTGGAGCAACGCCCGCATCACCCGCCAGGTCGCGGGCGAGTCGCTCGTGCAGGGCCTGATCGGCGGCGTCGTCGGCGTGGCCGTCGGCCTGCTCGGCATCGTCGTCGTCAACGCGATCGCGCCGACCCTCTCGGCCTCGGCCGCGAGTTCGTCGGGCCCTGGTGCGGGTGGCCCCGGCGGCGTGCCCGGCAGCGCGGCCACCGCGGCGGCCGGCACGGCAGCCCAGGGAGGCGCGGCGTCCGGTGCCGGCGGCGGCTTCGGTCAGCAGATGGCCCAGGCCACGACCGACATCGCGCTGCACGTCCCGGTCTCGCTCACGATCGTCCTGATCGCCGTCGGACTCGCCGTCCTCGGCGGCCTCCTCGCCGGGGCGATCGGCGGCTGGCGGGCCTCGCGGCTCCGTCCGGCCGAGGCGCTGCGGAGCGTCGCGTGAGCCGGGTCGAGGGCGGGGCGACCGGCGCGGTCGACGCGACCCGCGCCTCCTGGTCCCCCGCCGACCAGGACTCCCGCGCCGACCGGCACACCCCCGCCGACCGGCACACCCCGGCCGGCCGGCACTCCCCCACCGCACCGCACGCACCCGAAGGGCCCCGACCGATGTACAGCCTCACCGACGTCGTCAAGACGTACTCGCAGAAGAAGAAGACCGTGACCGCGCTGGCCGGCGTCACGCTCGAGATCCCCGCCGGCCAGATGGTCGCGATCCAGGGGCCGACCGGGGGCGGCAAGTCGACGCTGCTGCAGATGCTCGGCGCCCTCGACCGACCGACGAGCGGCACTGTGCTGCTCGGCGAGCAGGACCTCTCGAAGGCCGGCGACCACGCCCTCGCCGCGGCGAGGGGTCGCGAGATCGGCTTCGTGTTCCAGGGGTTCAACCTGATCCCGACGCTGACGGCCGCCGAGAACGTCGAGACGGCGTTCGCCGACGGCTCGGTGCCCCGCGACGAGCGACGCCGGCGGTCGGCCGCCGCCCTCGAGTCGGTCGGCCTCGCCGAACGCGCCGACCACCTGCCCGTCGAGCTCTCGGGTGGTCAGCAGCAACGAGTCGCCGTCGCGCGCGCCCTGGTGAAGGAGCCCACCGTGCTGCTCGCCGACGAGCCCACCGGGTCGCTCGACGAGGCGACCCGCGACGAGATCATGGACCTGCTCGAGGGCGTCTGGCGCGAGCGCGGCCTGACCCTCGTGATCGTCACGCACGACTCGGCCGTGGCGAGGCGGGCCGAACGCCGGCTGCACCTCACGGGCGGCCGGGTCACCGAGATCTGACCGCTGCCGGTGTCGGGTCAGGCCGGTTCGCTTCGCCCCACCCCTCGATCCGGCTCTCGCCCCTGTGCCGAGGCAGGGGTTCCGGGCCGATCGAGAGGGTGTGCGGCTCCGTCAGCCCAGGGGGTAGTCGGCGCAGGCGAAGCGGCGGGAGTCGGGGGCCCAGCAGGGCACGTTGATCGTGCCCTGCCCGCCGAACAGGGCGAGCACGTCGTGCGGGGCCCGGTCCGGCACGGGCAGGCCGTCGGGGCCGAGCGGCAGGGTGCGCAGCACGACGTCGCGGTTCTCGGGGTGGCCGAGCGTGCCGGGCTCGAACGACACCCAGAGCAGCGTGCTGCCGTCGGGTGACACGTGCGGGAACCAGTCGACCCGCTCGTCGTCGGTCACCCGGACGACGTCGCCGCCGTCGAGGCGGCTGCGGAAGAGCTGGGCGTGGCCGGCCACCCCCGCGGAGGCGCGTTCCGAGTTCGTCCACAACCAGGCGCCGTCGGGCGAGAACTCGGCCCCGTCGTCCGGGTGCTCGTCGTCGGTCACCGGCGTGGTGGCGCCGTCGGCCCGCGAGACCAGGGCGACGTTCGTCCGCCACCCGGCCCGCGCCTCCTCGTCGTCCGGGTCGTCGACGGGGGCCGGCAGGGCCCCGACGATGACGCTGAGCGTCGCGCCGTCGGGCGAGACGCCGTGCAGGTAGTTCTTGTGGTTGCGCCCCTCGGGGTGGTCGCGGGTCACACGGCGCGCCCGGCCGCCCGGGGTCACGCCCTCCCACGGCACCTCGTACAGGTGGCCGTCGCGGGCGCTGACGATCACCGCGCACTGGTCGGGGGCGATCACGTGGTCGTTGTTGATCTCGGGGACGTCGCCCATCGGCACCGGCTCGAGCGCCCCCTCGTCGACCCCGCGCGCGTCGGCGGGCAGCCGCCAGAGCAGGCCGTCGCCGTTGACCACGAGCCAGCGGCCGTCGGGGCTCCAGTTCGGGGCCTCGACCAGCACCCGGGTGCTCTCGAGGACGACCTCGACGTCGCCGCTCGCGGGGTCGACGACGAGCAGGCGGCTGCGTTGGCCGGGCAACAGGGTTCGGGGCATGCCGTCAGTCTGCCGTCACTGGTTCGAGAACGCGGCGTCGAAGGAGGCGCTCGGCCGTGGCCAGAGCAGCGTCCGGACGTACGCCAGCGCCTCGGGGGCGCCGTGCAGGCGGTCCATGCCGGCGTCCTCCCACTCGATCGAGATCGGGCCGTCGTAGCCGATGGAGTCGAGGGCGCGGAAGGCGTCCTCCCAGTCCATGTCGCCGTGCCCGGTCGAGACGAAGTCCCAGCCGCGGCGGGGGTCGCCCCAGGGCAGGTGCGACCCGAGCACGCCCGAGCGCCCGGTGGGTGGCTTGATGCGGGTGTCCTTGCAGTCGACGTGGAAGATCCGGTCGGCGAAGTCGGTGATGAACGAGACGGTGTCGACGCCCTGCCAGAGCATGTGCGACGGGTCCCAGTTGAAGCCGAACGCCGACCGGTGCCCGATGGCCTCGAGGGCCCGGACGCTCGTCCAGTGGTCGTACGCGATCTCGCTCGGGTGCACCTCGTGCGCGAACCGCACGCCCTCGGCGTCGAACACGTCGAGGATGGGGTTCCAGCGGTCGGCGAAGTCCTGGTAGCCGGCGTCGATCACGCTCGCGGGCACCGGCGGGAACATCGCCACGTAGGGCCAGATCTTCGAGCCGGTGAAGCCGACGACGGTGTCGACGCCCATCTTGCGGGCGACGCGGGCCGCGCGCTTCATGTCGTCGGCGGCCCGCTGCCGCACGCCCTCGGGGTCGCCGTCGCCCCAGGTCGACGGCCGGACGATCGCCTGGTGCCGGAAGTCGATCGGGTCGTCGCAGACGGCCTGGCCGGTCAGGTGGTTCGAGATCGCCCAGACGCGCAGGCCGTGCCGGTCGAGCACGTCGAGGCGCGACCTCAGGTAGGCGTCGTCCTGGTCGGCGCGCTCGAGGTCGAGGTGGTCGCCCGACGCCGCGATCTCGAGGCCGTCGTACCCCCAGCCGGCGGCCAGCGCCGCGACCTCCTCGAAGGGCAGGTCGGCCCACTGGCCGGTGAACAGGGTGACGGGGCGCGAGCTCTCGGTCATGGGGTCCTTCTCGGGGGCGGCGGTGCGGGGCTGCTTGCGGTGCGGCGCTGCTTGCGGTGCGGCGGACGGCGACGGGTGGGCGGTGTCAGGGCGGGCAGGGTCAGGGCAGGTCGACCCAGGTGCGGGCGGCGGCGGAGGCGAGCACGGCCTCGGTCACCTGCACGGCCCGGAGGCCGTCGGCGAACGTGGGCAGCCCCTCGGGCCTGCCACCGCGGACGGCGTCGTGGGCGTCACGGACGAACCCCGCGAACGCGTCGACGTAGCCCATGGGGTGGCCGGCCGGCAGGGTCGACAGGCGGGCGGCGTCCGGGGCGAGCACGGCGGCGTCGCGGGCGACGAGCTGCGTGCCCGAGCGGCGGCCGACCCAGAGGGTCTCGGGCTCCTCCTGCGAGAACTCGATGCTCTCGGCCGTGCCCGACAGGTCGAGCAGAAGGCGGTTCTTCCGCCCCGGCGCGACCTGCGACACGAAGAGGGTGCCGATCGCGCCGCGGGTCGTCTCGAACACCACCGCCGCCTCGTCCTCGGTGTCGACCGGCGACCCACCACGGACCGCGTGGACCGTGTGGGTCGTCGAGGTCAGGCGGGCCAGCCGGTCGCCCAGGACGAACTCGAGGAGGTCGACCAGGTGGCTGCCGATGTCGGCGAAGGCGCGCGACGGGCCGCCCGCCGCCGAGTCGACGCGCCAGTCGACGTCGTCGCTGTCGAGCAGCCAGTCCTGCAGGTACGAGCCCCGGACGCTCAGCACCCGGCCCACCTCGCCCGAGGCGACCCGGGCCCGGGCCTCGCGGACCATCGGGTGGTACCGGTAGACGAACGGCACGGCGCCGACCAGTCGCCCGTCGCGGGCGGCCTCGACCAGGACCTCGGCCTCGGCGGACGAGGTCGCCAGCGGCTTCTCGCAGACGACGTGCTTGCCGGCCGCGAGCGCGGCCAGGGCGACCGGGGCGTGCGTGGCGTTCGGCGAGCAGATGTGCACGACGTCGACGCCGGGGTCGGTGACCAGGTCGTCGACGCTCTCGTGCGCCGTGTCGACGCCGAGCAGCCCCGCCGCGCCGGCCGCGCTCGACGCGCTCGACGACGCCAGGGCGACCACCCGGGCACCGGCGGACCGTGCGGCCCCGGCGTGCACGCGTGCCATGAAGCCGCCGCCCACGATGCCGACGCCCAGCGGCTCGACCGGCACCGCGCCTCCTCGGCTCGGCGCGGCCCGGCCGGCCGGGCGGGCGGTGGCGCCCGCCGGCCCCACCGCCGTGGCCACGGCCGGCTCTGTCACTTCACGGCCCCCGACGACAGCCCGGTGATCAGGTGTTTCTGCACGAGCATGAAGCCGATGAGCACGGGCAGCGACACGACGACCGAGGCCGCCATCAGCTGGTTCCAGTAGACGTCCTGCTGCGAGGCGTAGGCGCGGAGGCCGATCGAGAGCGTCCTGGTGTCCTTGCTCGTGAGCACCGAGGCGAAGAGCACCTCGCCCCAGGCCGTGATGAAGGCGTAGACCGCGACGGCGATGATCCCGGGCTTCGCGACCGGGATCACGACGCGGAACAGCGCGCCGAGGCGACCCGTGCCGTCGATCATCGAGGCCTCTTCGAGCTCTTTCGGGATCGACGCGAAGTAGCCCGTCAGCATCCAGATCGAGAAGGGCAGCGAGAACGTCATGTACGTGATGATCAGGCCGAGGTAGCTGCCGGTCAGCTGCACGCCGACCGTCCGCTGGATCTGCACGAAGATCAGGAACAGCGGCAGCAGGAACAGGATGCCCGGGAACATCTGCGTCGACAGCACGACGAGGCTGAAGCTTCGCTGCCCCTTGAACCGCAGGCGGGCCAGCGAGTACGCGGCCAGCACGGCCATCGCGACCGACAGCACCGTCGCCGAGATCGTGACGATCAGGCTGTTCTTGAAGTACGACGCCAGCGGCACCGTCTGCCAGATCTGCACGTACGGTTCGAGCGTCACCCGGCTGGGGATCCAGGTGAAGAGCCCCTGGACGTCGGCGAGCGGCTTGATCGAGGTGGTCAGCACCACGTAGAGCGGCACCACCACCACGAGCGACAGGAAGGCCAGCCCGAAGAAGCGGAAGACCTTGAACCCGCGGGTCTCAATCATCGTGTTGTCCCTTCGGCAGAACCATGCGGATGTAGAACGCCGACGCGATCAGCAGCACGACCAGGAGCATCACGCTCATGGCACCGCCGAGGCCGAAGTTCCAGTTGTTGAACGACTGCTGGTAGATCAACGGCGAGATCAGCGTCGCCTGCTCGGGCGAGGCCGGGCCGAAGAGCACGTAGGGCACGTTGAACTGGTTGAAGATCCACAGGCTCATGATCAACAGCAGCACGGCGTTGGCCGGCTTGATCATGGGCAGGGTGATCTGCGTGAACTGCTTCCAGAGGCTCGCGCCGTCGAGGCTGGCGGCCTCGTAGACGTCGCCCGGGATGTTCTGCAGCGCGGCGAGCAGCATCAAGAAGGCGAACGGCCAGAACTGCCAGGCCGTCACGATCACGATGGCCCAGAACGAGTTGCCACCGAGCAACCAGAAGGGGCGGTCCTGCAAGATGCCGAGGTCATCCACGAGGAAGCGGTTGATCGCCCCGTCGCGCTGGTTGAACATGAAGGCCCAGGCGATCGTGCCGACGTACGAGGGCAGGGCGTAGGGCACGAGGAAGAGCGTGCGCAGGACGCCGCGGCCCTTGAACGAGCTGGTGAGCAGGACGGCCCCCAGCATGCCCATGCTCCAGGCGATGGCGACGACGATGACCGTGAAGAGCACCGTGCGACCGAGGGCGCCGTACAGCTGCGCCGCGATGGGCGAGCTGGGGTCGAGCGCGGTGACGAAGTTCCGCAGGCCGACGAAGGGCGCGTTGACCCAGTTGGCGATGCTGAGCTGGTTGAGGGTGATGAAGGCGATCCACACGCCGAGCACCATCGGGACGATGTGGACGAGCAGTTCGGCGAGCGCGGCCGGGGCCACGAGCAGGTAGGCGAGCGGCGAGCGGTGCTTCTTGCGCTTCGCGGGCTCGAGCGGGGCCAGCTGGTGCGGGTCCGGCGGCAGGTCTTTCTCGGCGGTGGCGGGGGGCAGGACGTTGACGGTCATGAGGGTCCTCTCGGGGCCTCGACGGGGGCGGCCGGTCACGTGGACCGACCGCCCCCACCGGTGGCGGTGGGACGGGCTACTGACCCGAGCTCATCTGACTGTTCGCGTCCTCGAGGGCCGACTTGACGTCGGACTCGCTGACGGAACCGCCCTGGGCTGCGGTGGCGAGGAGGTTCTTGATCGCGGTGCCGACCAAGGTCTCCATCTGTCCCTCAGAGGGGTAGAGGGGCATGGGCTGGGCGTGGTCGGCGAGCGTGACCTGCTTCAGCTTGATGGTCTCCGACTGGAACGCCGGGTCGTCGTAGGCGCTCGTGACCACGGGCAGCGAACTGAACGACTTGTTGAGGTAGACCTGCTCGGAGTCGCTCGTCAGGTGCTTGACGAAGTCGATCGCGGCGTCCTTGTTGTCGCTGTTCTCGAACACGCTGATGTTGATGCCGGCCACGTGGCTCTGGGTGCCCAGCAGCCCGGTGGCGTCGGCAGACTCCATCGGCACGGGCGCGGCGGCGTAGTCCGTGAAGTCACGGGCGGCGAGGTTCGCGTCGGGTGCCTGGTCGAAGAACATGGCGGCCTTGCCGTCGGCGAAGGTCGCGGCCATGTCGGAGCCGTTCACGCTCTCTGCGTCCGAAGGCGAGACCACCTTGTCGACGGCCATCAGGTCGACCCACTCCTTGACGCCGGTGACGACGCCGTCGTTGCCGAAGTCCGGGTTGCCGTCGGAGTCGTAGAGCGCTCCGTCGTTCTGCAGGCCACGGACGAACGCCTGGTGGGAGTTGTTCGAGATGCTCGACCCGGCCATCGTGACGCCCCACTGGTCGATGGTGCCGTCGCCGTCGGTGTCCACCGTCAGCTTCTTGGCGTCCTCGACGAACTCGTCCCACGTGGCGGGCGGGGTCGTGATGCCGGCCGCCTCGAACATCTTCGTGTTGTAGTACAGCGAGTACGAGAGCCCGTACAGCGGGATTGACGTCGGTGCCTGGCCCTCGGCGCCGCCGGTGGCGAAGCTCGACTGCACGAAACGGTCCTGACCACCGACCGCGTCGAGGGCCTCGCCCTCCCACGGCACGAACGCGCCGCTCGACTGCAGCGACACCGCCCAGGTGTTGCCGATGTTGAGGACGTCGGGGCCCTCACCGCTCGAGACGGCGGTGAGGATGCGGTTGTAGAGGTCGGACCACGGGATGACCTCGAGGTCGACCTTGACCCCGGTCTCCTCGGTGTAACGGTCGATGCTCTCTTGCAGGATCTCGGCGTCCTTCTCGACCGTCGGGGCCTGGTTGCTGGCCCAGTAGGTGATCGTGTCGGAGTCGCCGCTGCCGCCCGAGGCGCTGCAGGCGGTCATCGATCCGACCGAGAGGGCTCCGACCGCGAGGGCGGCGAGCCAACGGAACTTCGTGTTCATGACTTCTCCTGGTGTCTCTTCTTCGAGATTTCTCTTCATCGAGTGAGGGAAGGGGTGGTGCGGGGTGTGGTGCTGTGTCGTGCCGGTGGTGCTGTGTCGTGCGGGTGGTGCGCTCGGGGGTGGGTGAGGAGGCGCGGTGCCGGCGTCGAGGAGGCGCCGGCACCGCACCGGGTCAGCCGAGGGTCGGGACGGAGGGGTCCCAGCTCTCGGGCAGTTCGGGCGTCGGCTCGAGCGTCGACTCGACGCGGACGCTCTCGTCGCGCTCGGCGGACTCGGCGAGCGACACCATGACGTCGAGGACGTGGAAGGCGAGCTCGCCGGGCACGCGCTCGCGGCGGCCCTCACGGATCGCCTGGGCGAGCTCGGCGACGCCGGTGCCGCGCGTGAAGGTCGAGCCCGTCGCGGCGACGACGGCCGGTTCGTCGGTGCCGGTGTGGACGGTCGTGTCGCCCTCGAACTCGTTCGGGTCGGGGAACACCGCCGTGCCCTCGGTGCCGGCGATCTCGACGAAGCCGGCCCGGGCGAGCTTCGAGTCGAAGCTGAAGACGGCTTGGGCGCTCGCCCCGCTCTCGAACTGCAGCAGGGCGCTGACGTGCGTCGGCACCTCGACGGGGAACACCGTGCCGGCCTTCGGGCCCGAGCCGATCACGCGGCTGTCCCGCGCCTTCGAGGCCGTGGCCGTGACCTTGGCAACGGGCCCGAAGACCTGCACCAGCGTGGTCAGGTAGTACGGGCCGACGTCGAACATGGGGCCGGCGCCGTGGGCGAACAAGAACTCGGGGCTCGGGTGCCACGACTCGGGCCCGGGCACCTGGAAGAGCGCCAGTCCGGTCAGCGGGGTGCCGATGTCGCCGCGCGCGACGACGCGGAGGCCCGTCTGCAGCCCGGCGCCGAGGAAGGTGTCGGGGGCGACGGCCACCCGGACGCCGGCCTCCTTCGCCGCGGCGAGCAGGCGTGCGCCGCTCTCACGGTCGAGCGCGTAGGGCTTCTCGCCCCAGACGTGCTTGCCCGCGGCCACGGCCTTCAGGGCGACCTCGACGTGGGCCGCGGGGATCGTCAGGTTGACGACGATCTCGACGTCGTCGAGGGCGAGCAGCTCGTCGACCGTGCCGCTGCCGGGGACGCCCCACTTCTCGGCCTGGGCCGCCGCGCGGTCCTGGTCGATGTCGGCGACGAACAGCACCTTCAGGTCGGGGAACCGCGTCAGGTTGCCGAGGTACTGGTCGCTGATCACGCCGGCGCCGATGACGCCGACGCCGACCGGGCCGGTCTTGCCGTCGGAGGCGACGGCGGGCCGGGAGGCGGTGGTCACATCGCTCACGCGCGCACCCCCTGCAAGAACTCGAGGCTGTCGGCCAGCGCGGTGAACACGTCGCCCGCGTGGTCGTCGAGTTCGACGACCGGCGTGGCCTGGCGGGCGGCCTGGAGGATGTCGCGGACCGGCATCGAACCGCGCCCCACGGCGACCTGCTCGACGTCGTTCTTGTTCTTCGGGCCGTCCTTGACGTGCAGGAACTGCACCTTGTCGCCCAGGCGGGCCAGCAGTTCGGCCGCGTCGACGCCGCCGACCTCGACCCAGTAGGTGTCGATCTCGAGCACGACGTTCGCGGGCAGGGCCGCGGCGAACACCTCGAGGGCAGGGGTGCCGTCGATCAGGTTCTCGAGCTCGAAGGCGTGGTTGTGGTAGCCGATCCTCAGATCGTGGGCGGCGGCCGCGTCGGCGATCTCGCCGAGTTCCGCGGCGATCGCCTCGACGTCCTCGCGGGTGACCCAGCGGGTCTCGTCGATGTGCGGGTCGATGATCGTGCCGACGCCGAGACGGGTGGCGGCGGCGAAGATCGGTTCGAGGTCCTTGCCGATCAGGCCGACGTGCGCGCTCGGCGCGGTGAGCCCGGCGGCCGGCAGGGCCTCGGCGTACTCGTCGACGCGGTCGACGAAGGCGTAGGGCTCGACCTGGGTGTAGCCGAGGTCGGCGATGCGCTGCAGGGTGCCGGGCAGGTCGGCGGCGATGGCGTCTCTGACCGTGTAGAGCTGGACCGAGATCGGGCTTGCGGTGGTCACCAGGGGTGTCTCCTCTTCCGAGTGGATGTGCGGCGGTGACGGGCACCGTCGGGGACTCTCTGCGGTCGAGCCGTCGACCGGTCACCCCCGGAAGAGTGGCGGTCGGCGTCGACCGAGACTCACCATAGGACCGCTTCTGTCGACCCGCAAGCAAAAGTCGCCGTTTTCTCGGCGGGGTTCTCTCGGACGTCGCCGAGGCCTGTGGTTTACTGCTGCCATGTCCGACACGACGCGGTCGTCTGCCCTCGGCAGCACCGGAGCCAGCGAGATCTTCCAGCTGCTCCGCGACGGCGCACCGCGCACCCGGGCCGAGCTGGCGGCGATGACCGGCCTCGCCCGGTCGACCATCGGCCTGCGCCTCGACGTCCTCGCCGAGCTCGGTCTCGTCGGCCCCTTCGCCGACGCCGTCTCGACGGGCGGCCGACCGCCCTCGCGGGTCGCCCTCATCCCCTCGGCCCGCGTCGTCCTCGCCGCCGACTTCGGCGCCGGCCACGTCAACCTCGCCCTCACCGACCTCATGGGCGTCGAGTTGACCAGCGACCGCAGCCTGATCGACATCGCCGACGGCCCCGAGACCACGCTGGGCGGCATGGTCACCGGAGCCGACGCATTGCTCGACCGGCTGGGACGCACCCGCGACGACCTCATCGGCGTCGGCATCGGCCTGCCCGGCCCCGTCCAGTTCGGCACGGGCCGACCGGTCAACCCGCCGATCATGCCCGGCTGGGACGGCTTCGACGTGCCGGGCTGGGTGCGCCGCCACCTCGACGTGCCCGTCCTCGTCGACAACGACGTCAACATCATGGCCCTCGGCGAGCGCAGCCATGCCTGGCCGAGCACCGACCACTTCCTGTTCGTCAAGGTGGCGACCGGCATCGGTTCGGGCATCATCTCGGGCGGCCGCCTGCAGCGGGGGGCCCAGGGCATCGCGGGCGACATCGGCCACGTGCAGATCCCGCGCGGGGCCGGGGTCGTCTGCCACTGCGGCAACGTCGGCTGCCTCGAGGCCGTCGCCTCGGGCCCGGCCCTCGCCGCCTCGCTGAGGGCCCTGGGCCACGACTGCGAGGGCGGACGCCAGGTCGTCGAACTCGTCCGCACGGGCAACCTCGACGCGGTGCAGGCCGTGCGGCAGGCCGGACGCGACCTCGGCGAGGTGCTCACGGCCTGCGTCAACATGATCAACCCGTCGGTCATCGCGATCGGCGGCTCGATGGCCCAGGCCGGCGAACACCTCCTGGCGGGCGTCCGCGAGGTCGTCTACCAGCGCTCGATGCCGCTTGCGACCGAGCACCTGAGCATCGTCCCGTCGCGGGCGGGCGACCGGGCCGGCCTCATGGGCGCCAGCATGCTCGCCATCCACCACGCGCTCTCCCCCGCCGCCATCGACGAGCTCGCGGCCGCGGTCTGACCATCGGTGCCCGGCGCGCCACCCGTCCGCGACACGGGGAGGCGCGGGTGTCGTCCTCGCGCCCGTCACGAGGGACAATGGTCACCATGACCGTCGTCCAGCCCATGCTCGCCCTGTGGGACGACGACGAGCCGACGACCCCCGCCGCGCCTCCTGCGCACCTGTCCCGGGTGCTCGCGGACTCCTCCGACCGCATCGCCTGGCTGCGGGCCCGCAGCCAGGGCATCACGGCCACCGACGTCGCCCGGCTCTCGAGCCCCCGCGCCGTGCAGGCCGTCGTGCTCGACAAGCTCTACGGCAACGGCTTCGGCGGCAACGCCTACACCGACCACGGCCGGGCACGCGAGCCCGAGATCGCCCGGTGGGTGCTGCAGCGCCACGGCATCGAGGCCAGCCAGAAGCTCTTCCACGCCTCCGGCCAGCCGCGGCACCTGGCCACGCCCGACGGGGTGACCGTCCGCGCCGACGGCACCGTCGAGCTCTGCGAGATCAAGACGACGAAGAAGGCCTGGTCGTCGATCCCCCGCTCGTACCTGCGCCAGGTCGCCTGGCAGCAGTACGTGCTCGGGGCCGAACGCACGCTCGTGGTGTGGGAGCAACACGCGGACTTCGTGCCCGTCCACGGCGACCCGCAGTGCCGTTGGGTCGAACGCGACGAGGACGAGATCCACCGCCTGGTGGCCCTCGCCGACCAGGTGCTCGACACGCTCGCCCGGCAGGCCCCCGTCGACCCGTTCGCCCCGGGCGGACGGGCGTCGACGTCGGCACCGCCGCCGTTCGACGCCTACGAGGCCTACGAACCGCCTCCGTACGACCCGCTGCGCTGAGACCTGCGGCCCGGTCAGGTGCCGTGCGGGGGCGCCGGACGATCGGGGTCGAGCAGCCTCAGGCGTGAGGCCGCCACGACGAGGGCACCGATCACGCCGACCGCGACGGTGATGCCGACGCACCAGAGGGCGACGGCGCCACCGCCGAGCGTCGCCACGTCCAAGAACGGGTACGGCACGAAGTCCGCGCCCCGGGCCAGGACGACGACCACCCAGACCAGCGGGAACGCCAAGAACTGCCACACCCGGCGCCACGGCTGGCGGTCGCGGTCGGCGAACACGACCCAGTCGAGCACGACGTACAGCGGGATCACGCGGTGGAACACGTCGCTCGCCCAGCCGAGCGTGTAGGGGTCGGTGGAGGGCATGCCGGCCAGGACCAGGTTGAAGACCAGCCCGGTCAGGGCGATGTAGGTGGTCGCTCCGGCGCGCAGCGCGACGGTCCACCGGGGCGGCGGCGTCCGGCGCAGGACCGTGAAGGCCCCGACCAGCAGGGCGAGCAGCACGATCAGGTTGCTCTGGATCGTGAAGTAGCCGAAGAAGTCGACGAAGCGGTACCCGGGGTCGCGCAGGCTGTTCTCCCACTGGCTGACGACCGCCACGAGGACCGCCACGGCCGCGGCGACGCGCAGGACCGCGACCGTTGCTCTCATGTGCCCACCGTACCCATCGTTTCCCGGTCGGTGACACCCGCGAAACACGGGTGACTCATGCGTCCCGTTGACTGGCGTCACCACCGCGCCGGAGCCACGGCGCACCGAGCCGACAGGGGCCGACGATGCACACGACGACGCACACCACGATGCGTGCCATGGTGATCGAGAGGACCGGGGGGCCCGAGCAGCTCGTCGCCGCCGACGTGCCCTACCCGCAGCGGGTGAACGCCGAGGTGCTCGTGCGCGTCGTCGCCGCGGGCGTCAACCGGTTCGACCTCGAGACCCGCGCCGGGCGGGGCGACAGCGACGCCATCCCGTCGTTCCCGGCCGTGCTCGGTCACGACTTCAGCGGCGTCGTCGTCGAGACGCCGTACGCGGCCCACCCGCTGCGCCGCGGTGACGCGGTCTACGGCATGGCTCCGTGCCCGCGCTCGGGCGGCAGCTACGCCGAGTACATCAGCGTCCCGTCGCTGTCGGTGGCCCGGAAGCCCGCCGCACTGTCGCACGTCGAGGCGGCCGCCGTGCCCCTGGCGGCACTCACCGCGTGGGGCATGGTCGTCGACGTCGCCAAGGCCCACGAGGGGCAGCGCCTGCTGATCAACGCCGGGGCCGGCGGCGTGGGGCACTTCGCCGTGCAGTTCGCCTCGTACTTCGGCGCGCACGTCGTCGCGACCGGCTCGCACGCGAACTCGGCCTGGTTGCGAGAGCTCGGGGCCGCCGAGGTCGTCGACTACGGCGCCGCCGACGTCGACCGCAGCATCCGCCAGGTCGACGTCGTCATCAACCTGCTCGACGACGACGCCGAGGCCGACCGTGCGCTGCGGCTGCTGCGGCCCGGCGGGCTGGCCGTCCACGCCCCGATGGCCTCCGGTGCCGCGTTCGCCGAGAAGGCGGCCCGGGCCGGCATCCGTTCGACGGGGTTCGCGGTCTCGCCGGACGGCGCGACCCTGGCGATCATCTCGAGGCTGCTCGACTCGGGCGACGTGCGCGTCTACGTCGACGAGGTCTACGACCTGGCCGACGCGTGCGAGGCCCACACGCGCCTCGAGCGGTCGCACACCCGCGGCAAGCTCGTCCTGCGCGTCGCCGACGACACCGAGGCCGCCTGACGCGTCGGCCGCCTCACCCGCCGTGCCGACCCGGCGACGCCTACAGCCGCAGTTCGAGGACGAAGTCCTGCTGCAGGTCGTCGCCGAGGGCGAAGGTCTTCGTGCCGACGCGTTCGAGACCGTGCTTGGCGTAGAAGCGCAGCGCCCGTTCGTTTTGCTGGTTGACGCCCAGCCACACCGAGGAGGCGCCGGTCGCGCGGGCTGCCTCGACGGTCGCGGCCATCAGCGTCGAGGCCGCACCCGTGCCGTGACCCTGCGGCATGACGTAGAACTTGCTCAGCTCGACGGTGGGCCGCGACGCCACGACGGCCGAGACGTCGGCGTCGTCGGGGTCGCCGGTGACCATCATGCTGTAGCCGAGGGCGGCACCGGCGGCCGTGGGGTCGACGGCCAGCAGGACGATGCGCGACTCGTCGGCGAGGTACCGCGTGAAGGCCTCTTCCGAGAGCAGGGTCGTGACGACGCGGGCGATGTCGGCGAGGTCCGAGCCGGGCGGGCAGGCGAGGGGGAAGGTCACCGCTGCCACCTCGGCGAGCAGGGCGGCGTCGGACGGGGTGGCGGGGCGCACGGTGACGGTCATCTGCCCATGGTGCCCCACCCGCGCCTCCTCACCCGACCGGGTCGCCGCACGGTGGCACGGTGGGACGACGAAGGCCGCCCCACTCGAGAGTGGGACGGCCTACGGGCGACGCGAGGTCTTCGGGGTCGGGTGGACCTAGAAGACGTTGATGTCGAGGGGGATGCCGGGACCGAAGGTCGTCGACAGCGTGCCCTTGGTGATGTAGCGGCCCTTGGACGAGGACGGCTTCAGACGGACGACCTCTTCGAGGGCGGCGTCGAGGTTGGTGTTCAGCTGCTCTTCCGAGAAGCCGGCCTTGCCGATGACGAAGTGCACGTTGCTGTGCTTGTCGACACGGAACTCGATCTTTCCGCCCTTGATGTCGTTGACGGCCTGCGCGACGTTGGGGGTCACGGTGCCGGTCTTCGGGTTGGGCATGAGGCCACGGGGACCGAGCACCTTGCCGAGACGACCGACCTTGCCCATGAGCTCGGGGGTCGAGACGGCCGAGTCGAACGACGTGTAGCCGCCGGCGACCTTCTCGATGAGCTCGTCGCCACCGACCTCGTCGGCACCGGCCGCGATCGCGGCCTCGGCGGCGGCACCCGTCGCGAAGACGATGACGCGGGCGGTCTTGCCCGTGCCGTGCGGCAGGATGACGGTGCCGCGCACCATCTGGTCCGCCTTGCGGGGGTCGACGCCGAGCTTCAACGCGACCTCGACGGTCGAGTCGAACTTCTTCGAGCCGGTCTCGCGAGCGACGGCGACGGCCTCGCTGGTGCTGTAGAACTTGCCTGCCTCGATCTTCTCGGCAGCGGCGCGGTACGCCTTGGACTTCTGAGCCATGTTGGACCTCTTCGTACTGGGGACGTGGTTGCGAGCCTGGCCGGCTCTCCCACTGATGTCAGGGTCGTGCAGGCGGGTCGCCTGCACGGAGGAGTGCTGCTTAGGCGTCGACCGTGATGCCCATGGAGCGGGCGGTGCCGGCGATGATCTTCGCCGCGGCGTCGATGTCGTTGGCGTTCAGGTCGGCCTGCTTGGTCGTCGCGATCTCGCGCACCTGGTCCATGGTCAGCTTGCCGACCTTGGTGGTGTGCGGGGTACCCGAACCCTTGGCGACGCCGGCAGCCTTCTTGATGAGCTCGGCGGCGGGCGGGGTCTTCAGGATGAACGTGAACGAGCGGTCTTCGTAGACCGTGATCTCGACGGGGACGACGTTGCCGCGCTGCGACTCGGTCGCTGCGTTGTACGCCTTGCAGAACTCCATGATGTTCACGCCGTGCTGACCCAGGGCCGGGCCGATGGGCGGGGCGGGGTTCGCGGCGCCGGCGTTGATCTGAAGCTTGATCAGACCCGTGACCTTCTTTTTCGGTGCCATTGTTCTTTTCCTTCTTGTGGGGTTCGAGCCGATCGCGGTCGCGACCTGCTCTCCCGGTGGTCCGCGGCGCGGACTCCGGTGATCTGAAAACCTGTGGGGGGTGTCTGCCTGCTAGAGCTTCGTCACCTGGTCGAAGCTGAGCTCGACCGGCGTCTCGCGCTCGAACAGCGAGACCAGCACGGTGAGCTTGCCGCTCTCGGGCTTGATCTCGTTGATCGTACCGGGAAGTCCGGCGAACGACCCCTCTTTGATCGTGATCGTCTCGCCGATCTCGAAGTCGACCTCGGCCGGGATGACGCGCTGGGCCTGCTTGCCGCCCTTGGCGCCACCCTTGGCCGGAGCCGGGGTGGTGTCGACCTGGACGAGGCTCTTCAGCATGTTGAAGGCCTCTTCGAAACGCAGCGGCGTGGGGTTGTGGGCGTTGCCCACGAAGCCCGTGACGCCCGGAGTGTGACGGACGACCGACCAGCTGTCCTCGTTGAGGTCGAGGCGGACGAGCACGTAGCCGGGGATGCGCACGCGGGTGACGAGCTTGCGCTGACCGTTCTTGATCTCGACGACGTCCTCCATCGGGACCTCGACCTGGTAGATGTAGTCCTCCATGGTCATGGAGACCATGCGGTTCTCGATGTTCTGCTTCACGCGACGCTCGAAGCCGGCGTACGAGTGGATGACGTACCACTTGCCGGGCTTGCCGCGCAGCTCGTAGCGGAAGGCCTCGTACGGGTCGACCTCGGCGGGCTCGTCGTCCTCGACCTCGGTGGCGGACACGTCGACGTCGACGTCGTCGTGCGCGATCTCGGCGTCGGCGTCCTGGACGGACTGCTCGGCCTCGGGCAGCACGGCGTCGGCGTCGGCCGCGGTGGCGTCGCCCTCGTCGGTGGCGTCGCCCTCGTCGGTGGCGTCGCCCTCGTCGGTGGCCTGGACGGACTGCTCGGCCTCGGCGATGACTGCGTTCGCCGCAGTGGCATCACCCTCGTCGGCGGCCTGCTCGGCCTCGGAGTCGGCCTCGTCGTCGGTCGCCTCGACGGCGGCCTCGGCCTCGAACTCGTCGTCGATGTCGAGGGCGTCGTCGACGATCGCGTCGGCCTCGGGGTCGCGGGCCTCGGCGAGCGTGTCGAGCAGGCCGTCGAGGTCGCTCGTGTCGGTCGACCCGGCGTCGCCCTCGTCGACGATCGAGAGGGCCTCGGTCTCGGCGGGCTCGACGGCGTCCTCGTCGGCGGCCAGCGTGCCGCCCTCTTGGGCCTCTTCGACCTCGGAGGACTGCTCGGCAGCGGTGGCGAGGTCGATGTCGTCGCGCTCGTTGTCAGGCAATGGTTCTTCTTTCGATCGGGGTTGTCGGGTGCTCGTGCACGGTGGCACGGGCCCCGGTCGCACGTGGTGCTCGGGATGTCGCGCCGGCGGCTCGACGTCAGCTGCCGGTCGGACCGTTGCCGAAGACGTACCCGACGCCGGTGCCGAACACCAGGTCGAGCAGCGAGACGAGGGCCATCATGATGACCACGAAGACCAGCACGACGCCGGTGTAGCTGAACAGCTCTTTGCGGGTCGGGGTGACGACCTTTTTGAGCTCGGCGATCACCTGGCGGATGAACAGCGCGACGCGGGCGAAGGGGCTACGGCGCGTCGCGCTGTCGCTCTTCGCCTTGTCGACGACGTCTTCACTGGGGACGTCAACGTCTTTTCTCGCCACTGTTCCGACCTTCCGAGCTCGGCCCGTGGGCCTGTGTCCGTATCTGTGTGTGATCACCGTGTCATGAGGAACACAGCCGGGCTGCAGGGCGGACAGGACTCGAACCTGCAACCTGCGGTTTTGGAGACCGCTGCTCTACCAATTGAGCCACCGCCCTAGGGGATCGACGCCGTCCAGATGACCTCTCGGTCGACCCCGTGGGGCCTGCCTCTCGCCGCCGGTCGTTGGTGAACCGGACTGCAGAGGCGCGCTGAAGCTTGGCGCATTCGATCGCCTCGTCAAGTGTAGGCGAAGCGGCGGGCCGGTGCAAAGCCACGCGGTGACCGGTGGTCGGACGCGGTCGCTCGCCACCCGCCCGACGAGGGGACTCCCCCGCTAGGCTCGTCCCCGTGACCCCGACCGTGCGCCGTCTCTCGTCCCGTATCTCGTCGATCGCCGAATCGGCCACGCTGGCCGTCGACGCGAAGGCCAAGTCGCTGCTGGCCGAGGGCCGCCCGATCATCAGCTACGGCCCCGGCGAACCGAACTTCCCCACCCCCGACCACATCGTCGAGGCGGCGGTCGTCGCCGCCCGCGACCCGCGCAACCACCGCTACTCGGCGGCGGCCGGCCTGCTCGAGCTGCGCGAGGCGATCGTCGAGAAGACCCTGCGCGACAGCGGCACGCAGGCGTCGACCTCGCAGGTCATCGTCACGAACGGTGGCAAGCAGGCCGTCTACCAGGCGTTCCAGGCCCTGCTCGACGACGGCGACGAGGCCCTGCTGCCCGCGCCGTACTGGACGACCTACCCCGAGGCCATCGCCCTCGCCGGCGGTGTGACGGTCGAGGTCTTCGCCGGCGCCGACCAGGGCTACAAGGTCACCGTCGAGCAGCTCGAGGCCGCACGCACCGAGCGCACCAAGGTGCTGCTGTTCTGCTCGCCGTCGAACCCCACCGGCGCGGTGTACTCGCCCGACGAGGTCGAGGCGATCGGACGCTGGGCGCTCGAGGCCGGCGTCTGGGTGATCACCGACGAGATCTACCAGAACCTCACCTACGACGGCGTCACGGCGACGTCGATCACCCAGGCCGTGCCCGAGCTGGCCGACCAGGCGATCCTCGTGAACGGCGTCGCCAAGACCTACGCGATGACCGGTTGGCGCGTCGGGTGGATGGTCGGTCCGACCGACGTGATCAAGGGCGCCGCGAACCTCCAGTCGCACCTCACCTCGAACGTCTCGAACGTGTCGCAGCGCGCGGCCCTCGCCGCGCTCACCGGCCCGCAGGACGAGGTCGAGGCCATGCGCGTCGCCTTCGACGCCCGCCGCAGCACGATCGTGCGCGAGCTCAACCGCATCGACGGCGTCGTCACGCCCACCCCCGAGGGGGCCTTCTACGTCTACCCCGACGTGCAGGGCCTGCTCGGGCGCGAGTGGGGCGGCGTCACGCCCACCACCTCGCTCGAGCTCGCCGACCTGATCCTCGAGCAGGCCGACGTGGCGACCGTGCCCGGCGAGGCGTTCGGCCCGAGCGGCTACCTCCGCCTGTCGTACGCGCTGAGCGACGACGAACTGCTCGAGGGCGTGCAGCGCCTCCAGCGCCTGTTCTCGTGACCGCGACCCGTCCGCGGGTCCGCGATCGCGCCTCCTGAGGGCGGGGTCCACCGATCGGTGGACCCACCCTCGACCGGTCGGGCCTGGTGCGCGCGGCCCCGACGGCGCACGCTGGTCCCATGACACCCGAGCCCGTCGTGCGAGTGCGCGACCTCACCAAGTCCTACGGCACCACCAGGGCCCTGCACGGCCTCTCGTTCGACGTCGCCGCGGGTGAGACCCTCGGCCTGCTCGGGCCGAACGGTGCCGGAAAGTCGACCACCATCGAGATCCTCGAGGGCTACCGCGACCGGTCCGGCGGCGAGGTGTCGGTGCTCGGCGTCGACCCGCAGCACGGAGGCCTCGACTGGAAGGCGCGGCTCGGCATCGTGCTGCAGACCTCGGGCGAGCAGGGCACGGCCACGGTGCGGGAGCAGGTCGCCCACTTCGCCGGCTTCTACCCGAACCCCCGCGACGTCGACGAGGTGATCGCGGCCGTCGGCCTCGAGGCGAAGGCGGGTGCGCGCATCCGCTCGTTGTCCGGCGGGCAGCGGCGTCGCGTCGACGTGGCGCTGGGCGTCGTGGGCGGCCCCGAGCTGCTCTTCCTCGACGAGCCGACCACGGGCTTCGACCCCGAGGCCCGGCGGCAGTTCTGGCAGCTCATCCGGTCGCTCTCGGCCGACGGCACGAGCATCGTCCTCACCACGCACTACCTCGACGAGGCCGCCCAGCTGAGCGACCGCGTCGCCGTCGTCGCCCGGGGCCGTCTCGTCGCCGAGGGGCGACCCGACGAACTCGGGGACGAGGAGGCGCGCACGCCCCGCGTCACCTGGGTCGACGAGCACGGACGGCACGACGTCCGCACCTCCGAGCCGGGCGCCGTCGTCGCCCGCCTGCACGCCGAGCTCGGCGAGCCCCGCTCGCTCGAGGTGATCAGGCCGTCGCTCGAGGACGTGTACCTCGGGCTCGTCGCCGCCGCCGAGCAGGAGGCGGACGGGACCCCGGACGCGACCGGCGCCGGTGACGGGCACCGCGCCTCCTCGTCCGGGGTGACCTCGTGAGGACGCTGGCGCTCGGGCTGAGCCGGACGCGCTACGAGGTGCGGGGGTACTTCCGCGCCGGCGACACCGTCTTCTTCACGTTCTTGTTCCCCGTGGTGATGCTGGCGATCTTCTCGACGGCGTTCAGCGCGTCGGGCTCGTTCGGCACCCGGCCGGACGGCACCGAGGTGGGGGCCGCCGCGTTCTACCTGCCGGGCATGATCGCCGCGGGCATCCTCTTGTCGGGCGTGCAGAACCTCGCCGTCGACATCGCCCTCGAGCGGGGAGACGGCACCCTCAAGCGGCTCTCGGGCACCCCGCTGCCGGTCGGGTCGTACTTCGTCGGCAAGTTCGGGCAGGTGCTCGTGACGAGCCTCCTGCAGGTGGGGCTGCTCGTGCTGGTGGCCCGCGTCCTGTTCGGGGTGCCGCTGCCGACCGAGGCGGGCTCGTGGCTGACGCTCGCCTGGGTCTATCTGCTCGGCATCGCGACGTCGGCCCTGGTCGGCATCGCCCTGTCGCGCGTGCCCCGCAGCGGCAAGAGCGCCACCGCCGTCATCGTGCCGATCACGCTGGTGCTGCAGTTCATCTCGGGGGTGTACCTGCCGTTCACGCAGCTGCCCGACTGGCTGCAGACCGTGGCCTCGGTGTTCCCGCTGAAGTGGCTGGCCCAGGGCATGCGCAGCGTCTTCCTGCCCGACACCTTCTCGGCGGCCGAGGCCGGTGGCTCGTGGGACCTGCCGGGCGTGGCCCTCTGGCTGGCGGTCTGGCTCGTCGCCGGGGCCGTCGCGTCGCTGCTGACCTTCCGCTGGATCAGGAAGGACTCGTGAGCCGCCCGGGGCGCCCCTGCCGTCGGGCGGCCTAGAGCGAGAGGCCGAGGAGGACGGGCTCGGGGTGCAGCAGCACGCCGAACTCGGACTGAACCCGCTGCTGCACGTAGCGCGCGAGCTCGGCGACCTCGTCACCCGTCGCACCCCCGCGGTTGGTCAGCGCCAACGTGTGCTTGCTCGAGACGGCGGCCCGTGACCCGGGCAGTCGGAAGCCCTTCGTCACGCCGGCGTGCTCGATCAGCCAGGCCGCGCTGAGCTTGACCTCGGCCGGGGCCCGCGGGGCCGGGGCGGCGGGCTCTTCGCCCAGCGGCACGACCCGACGCTCGGGCTCGGGGCCGGTCGGCCACCGGGGGGCGTCGCGCGGCAGGGTCGACGCGTCGGCCCGCGAGACGATCGGGTTGGTGAAGAACGAGCCGCTCGAGGCGGTGTCGCGGTCGTCCGGGTCGAGGACCATGCCCTTGGCGGCGCGCAGCGCGAGGACGCTCGAGCGCACGTCGGCGACCGAGACCCGGGCCCCGAGCTCGACGCCGAGGGCCTTCGCGAGCTGCGGATACGCGACCTGCTCGCTCGCGCCTCCGTCGTCGACGAGGGCGAACTCGACCGCGGTCACGACGCCGCGACGGCCCTTCTTGAACACGCTCGTCCGGTAGCCGAGGTCGAGGTTCGCGGCCGGGATGCGGACGAACTCGCCCGAGTCGTCGTCGAGGAAGTCCACAGCGACGAGGGTCGAGGCGACCTCTTGCCCGTAGGCGCCGATGTTCTGGATCGGCGACGCCCCCGTCGACCCCGGGATGCCGCTGAGGGCCTCGAGCCCCGACCAGCCCTGCTCGACCGTGAGGGCCACGAGGTCGTCCCACGGCTCGCCGGCGGCGACCCGCAGGTGCACGCGGTCGTCGTCGGAGTCGACGCGCTCCACGCCGCGGGTGGCGACGCGCACGACGGTGCCCTCGAACGGTTCGTCGGAGGCCACGGTGTTCGACCCGCCACCCAGCACGAACCAGGGGTCGTCGCCGAGCGAGGCCTCGCGGACGGCGGCCAGCAGTTCGTCGGTCGTCGTCGCCTCGACCAGGCGGGCGGGTTCGCCACCCACCTGCATCGTCGTGAGCTCGGCGAAGGTCGTCACGCCAGCGTCACCACGACCTGCGCCTTGCCGAGCACCGTCTGGCAGGCGGACGTGACGGTCAGGTCGACGCGGGCCGTGCGGGCCTCGTCGTCGAGCTTGCCGACCTTCGCGGTGACCACGATCTCGGCGCCGTCGGCCGGGTCGACCACGACGGGACGCGTGAACCGCACCTGGTAGTCGGACACCCAGCCGAGCACGCCGGCGTCGTCGCCGGCGCCCTCGAGCCACTCGACGACCGGTTGGACGGCGGTGCCCATCGTCAGCATGCCGTGGGCGAGCACGCCCGGCAGGCCGACGTCGGCGGCGACGTCGTCGCGGTAGTGGATGGGGTTGAAGTCACCCGAGGCGCCCGCGTACCGGACCAGCGAGTCGCGCGTCAGGGGGTAGGTCTTCTCGGCCACGACCTGGCCGACCTCGAGGGCGCTCACGCGGCGACCCCCTCGTCGGCGCGGACGACGAGCGTCGACACGGCCGTCACCACGTGCCGGCCCTCGGCGTCGCGCATGTCGGAGGACGCCGTCACCATCGCGTTGCCGCCGAGCGTCTTGACGCTCGTGACGGTCAGGGTGGCCGTCAGCTCGTCACCCGCGACGATCGGACGGGTCAGCGAGAAGCGCTGTTCGCCGTGCACCACGCGAGAGAAGTCGATGCCCGCGTCGGGCTCGGCGAGCAGCTGCGCGAGCGTGGCCTCTTGGACCACGACGGCGAAGGTCGGCGGCGCCACGACGTCGGCGTGGCCGGCCGCGCGGGCCGCCTCGACGTCGAACGACAGCGGGCTCGTCGAGCCGGTCGCGCGCGCGAACTCGCGCACCTTCTCTCGACCCACCAGGTAGGGCGGGACCGGCGGGAAGACCCGCCCTTGCAGCTCAGGGTTCACGGACACGCGGTCGAGTCTAACCAGCGGGGTACGACCACCGGCCCGGTGTCGGGGGCACGGCGTACGGTCACGGCATGAGCGACGCGAACATCGACCCCGACATCACGCCCGTCGACCCGGCAGCGGCCGAGTCCGACCAGACGACCACCACCGAGCAGACCGAGACCGAGACCGACCAGGCCGCCACGGCCCGCGAAGAGAACTCGCACCCGGCACACGGCGAGACCCTCGGCGGCGCCCGCCCCGACGCCGGCAGCACGGCCTCGAAGGACCCCGACGACTGGGTGACCGGCGACGAGCCGATCACCGGTCCGCAGAAGAGCTACCTCGACACCCTGGCTCGCGAGGCCGGCGAAGAACTGCCCGCCGACATGACCAAGGCCGAGGCCAGCGAGCACATCGACCGCCTGCAGCAGAAGACGGGCCGCGGCGCCTGACGCAGCACCCACCGGGGCTCCCAGGCCGATCTGCGAAGACCGGCCCGGGAGCCCTTCCCGTACGGCCCCGACGGACGTACACTCCAGGCACGTCTGGGATGGTAACTCGACGTGGGCACCCTCATCCGGCGCGTGCCGGTACTGATCCACCTGCACCTCGAGCGCCGAGGGTGCGACGGGGTGCATCCGAGTCCTCCCCCGACTCGGGTGCACCTCTTCGCGTCGGGCGGCACATCGCGCCGGCCAGGCGTGCCGCCCTGCCGTACCGCCTCGGCCTTCCCGTGCCGACGCCCTCTAGGGTGAGCGGATGACCTCCGACGGGCACCGCGGCCGTCCTCCCGCCGCAGGCCGGCGCGACGGGGCCGTCTCGACCGCCGTGGCCCTCCTCGGGTCGACCCACCCGGGGCCGACGGTCGTGGTGACCCTCCTCGCCGTCGTGCTGGGCGCCTCCTCGGGTCTGCCGGTGGGGCGGCTGGCCCTGCTGGCCCTGGCCGTCCTGCTCGGGCAGGCGTCGATCGGCTTCGCCAACGACTGGCTCGACGCCGGACGCGACCGCGCAGTCGGTCGCACCGACAAGCCGGTCGCGCAGGGTCGCGTGAGCGTGTCGGCCGTGCGAGCCGCCGCCGTCGGGTGCGGCCTGGCGATGCTGGTGCCCTCGTTCGCCCTGGGCTCCGCGGCGGGAACGGCACACCTCGTGCTCGTGGCCTCGGGGTGGGCCTACGACCTGGGGCTCAAGCGCACGCCCGCCTCGGTGCTGCCGTTCGTCGTGAGCTTCGGGCTGCTGCCCGCCGTGGCGACCCTCGCGGCCGCCCCGCCCGCGGCACCCGCCGCCTGGGCCGTCCTGGTCGGAGCGGTCTTCGGCGTGGCGATCCACTTCACCAACGTGCTGCCCGACCTCGACGACGACGCCCGGACCGGCATCGCGGGGCTCCCCCACCGGCTGGGGCGGACGGTCTCGGGTGTCGTCGCCTTCGCGGCCCTCGCCGTCGCCGCCGTCCTGCTGCTCGGAGGGCAGGTCGGCGGCGGCTCGTCGACGCCCGGCCTCGTCGCGGCGGTCGTCGGCACCGTCGTGACGCTCGGCATCGCGGTGGTCGGCGTGCGTCTCGTCCGCGCCGGGCGCGTCGACCGCACCCTGTTCCGGCTGATCATGGCGGCGGCGATCCTGCTGGTCGTGCAGCTCGCGCTGAGCGGCGGCACGATCGTCGCCTGAGGCCGCGCCGACACGGCGCCTCGCCGACGAGGCGACAGGCGGCAGGAGACCGGCGACCGTCGTTAGGCGTCGGGCGTCAGGCGTCAGGCGTCAGGCCCAGCGCATCGCGTAGACCGAGGCGAGCACGTGTCGGACGGGGGCGCGCAGCACGGCGCCGAGCGCCAGGTCACGGGCCCGCGCGGCAGCGGCTCCGACCGGACGACCGAGGGCGGTGTTCCACTCGGCCTGACGGGCGGCGCGGAGGGCGGCCCGCGCCCGACCGGCCTCGAACCGGTCGAACGAGCCCGGGTCGAGCGCCCGACCGCCCCGCCGTCGGAGCGCCGCCGCGAGCACGGTCTCGAGGGCCGCACCGTCGAGCCAGCCGAGGTTCATGCCCTGCCCGCCGATCGGGCTGATCTCGTGGGCGGCGTCGCCGATCAGCACCACCCGGCCGACGACCGTGCGCGTCGCCAGGCGCCGCCGGACTCCGAAGGCGCTGGTCATCGTCGTGGTCGTCGGGTCGACGGCCTCCCCCGTGCGACGGGACACGAGGGCGGCGAGCTGGTCGGCGGTCGGTGCGGGCGGCGCCGGGGCAGCCGGGGTCGACGCCCGCCGCCCGTCGGCCTCGGGCATGGTGCCGACGTGGACGACGAACCGACGCCGACCACCTGGCAACGGGAACGACTCGACGACCCCGGCCCGCTCGAGGTGGATCACGGCGTCGGGCCCGTGCCCGGTCGCGTCGGCGACGTCGCCCATGACGTAGCGGTCGGGCAGGTCGCGCGCCCGGCTGTCGACGCCCAGCGCCGCGCGGACCGCACTGCGCGTGCCGTCCGCACCGACGACGAAGCGGGCGGCGGCGACCACGGGGCCGTCGACGTCGGCCCCGTGCACCACCACGTCGTCGTCCCGCTGCTCGAGCCCCGTGAACCGGATGCCGCGTCGCAGGGCGTCGGCACGGCGATCGGCGAGCCCCCGCCGCAGCACGGCCTCGGTGGCGTCCTGCGGCACCGCCGCGACGAAGGGCCAGCGAGACGACGCCCGGTCGAAGGGCACCGCTCCGATCGTGCGGGCGCCGCTTGTGGCGATGCCCCGCCGGATGCGGACGGCCCCCTCGAGCAGGTCGTCCGCCAGGCCGAGCCGGTCGAACAGGTCGATCGAGGGCGGATGCACGCCGAGGGCGCGAGAGTGCGCAGGGTCGTCGACCCGCGCCTCCCAGACGACGGCGTCGAGACCGCGGTCCGTCAGGGCCGCCGCGAGCATGACCCCGACGGGGCCGCCGCCCACGATCAGGACGTCATGAGTCCGCACGGTGACCGCCTCCGGGCACGGCTGAAGCTTCGGGGGCGGCGGCGGCTCCCCCGGCGCGGCCACGACCCGTACCGGGCTCGTGCACCAGCAGCAGCCGGTAGGGCCGCTGCCGGACGACCCGCCACCCGGCGGGTGCCACGGCGGCGAGCTCGGGCGCGGTGAAGCTGCGACGGATCGAGAGCAGCCCGTCGACGTGCACGAACGACCGCGAGCGCCACGGGCGGGTCGCGGCCCGGTAGGCGAGGTAGGCCCCGCGTCCGCGTTCGATGTCGGCGTGCACCGCGAGCCGGGTGGCCAGGTGGGTGCTGTCGTCCAGGACGGCGGCCCGTGCCGCGTCGTCCAGGTGGTGCAGCACGTGGTTCGACACGACGACGTCGAAGGTCTCGCCCGCGGCGACGAGCTCGCTGCTCGACGCCCGCCGGAACTCGACGCCGGGCGGCGTCGGGCGCGAGGCCGAGAACGCGTGCGCCCGCGCGTCGGGGTCGACGGCGACGACGTCGAGCGCGAGACCGTCGCGACGGGCCCAGCCGGCCAGGGCTCGTGCGAGGTCGCCGCCCCCTGATCCGAGGTCGAGCAGGCGGGTCGTCCGGCTGGTCGACAACAGCGGACGCAGGCGGCGTCGGTAGACCCGCCGCCACCCCGCGACGAGCCCGTTGACGACCGGGAACGCCCGGTAGGTCGCGTTCAACAGCGTCAGGTCGCAGTCGGGGTCGTCCATCAGCTCGACGAGGTCGGTGCCGCGCCGAGACAGGTCGGGCCACCGGGGCGGCCGGTGGCCGGATGACCGGACCGAGGAGGCGCGGGTCGGGCTCACGAGACGACGCGTCGCGTCATCAGTGCGGTCTCGACGGTCAGCCCGGGGCCGAACGCCATGGCGCCGATCCGCTGGGCCGTGGGTGACGGCCCGGCGACGGCCTCGGCCCCCACCTCGGGCTCGCGGGTCGCGTCCGCGCCCGTCGGCCCCGCCAGGAGGTCACGCAGGATGAACAGCACGGTGGCGCTCGACATGTTGCCGTAGTCGCGCAGCACGGCCCGCGACGGCGCCAGCTGGTCGTCGCTGAGGCCGAGCTGCTGCTGCACGCGGTCGAGGATGCTGCGCCCGCCCGGGTGCACCGCCCAGAGGTCGACGTCGCCGACACCGACGCCCCCGGCGGTGAACAGCGGCGCGAGGGCGGAGTCGATGTGCAGCTCGATGATCTGCGGCACGTAGCTGCTCAGCACCATGTCGAACCCGAGGTCGCCGATCGTCCACGCCATGTCGGTCTCGCCGACGGGGGTCAGCACCGTCTCGAGCACGTCGAGGTCGAGGACGACGGCGCCCGCCGGTGCGGGACGCGCGGTGACGAGGGCCGCGGCGGCCCCGTCGGCGAACACGGACGACGCGACGATCGAGTCCGGGTCGTCCGAGCTGCGCAGGTGCAACGTGCAGAGTTCGGCGCAGACGACGAGCACGACCGCGTCGGGGTCGGCCAGGCAGAAGTCCCGGGCCGCGGCGAGGGCCGGGAAGGCTCCGTAGCAGCCCATGAAGCCCAGGTGGTGGCGACGCGTCGACGGCGAGAGCCCGAGGCCCCGCACCAGGAGGTAGTCGGGGCCGGGCGCGAAGAACCCGGTGCACGAGACGCTGACCACGTGCGTGACGTCGTCGGGGCCGAGGTCGGGGGCACCGGCCAGCGCGGCACGGGCTGCACCGAGGAAGAGGTCGGGCGACCGGTCGACGTAGACCTGGTTGCGCGTGCCCGTGCCGGGACGCAGGATCTCGTTCGTCGCCGCGTCGTAGAACGTGGCCTCGCCGTCACGGGGCTGCTGGTCGAGCTCGTCGACGACGGTGTGCCGCGTCTCGATGGCCGAGGCCCCGAAGGCCGCACCGACGATCCGCTGCCCGAGGCGGCTGAGGCCCGGCTGCGTCGCGAAGATCTCGCGGACGGCGTCTTGTCGGATGGTCGTCGGGGGCACGGCGGTACCGATGCTGCGGATGCTCACGGCCATGCCTCATCGTAGGCCCGGCGGCCTGACGGTGTGGACGCCTTCGGCCCGGACGACGAGACCCGGGCCGACGCGACCGGAGCCGACGCGACCGGGGCCACCGACGACGAAGGCCCGAACTCGTGAGAGATCCGGGCCTGCGGTAGCGAGGGCGGGACTTGAACCCGCGACACCACGATTATGAGCCGTGTGCTCTAACCAACTGAGCTACCCCGCCGCAGGCTGCGGGCCCTGCCGGCATCACACCGGGACGGGACCGAGACAGCCAGAGCCCCGAGTCAGGATTGAACTGACGACCCCTTCCTTACCATGGAAGTGCTCTACCACTGAGCTATCGGGGCGTGACCACTGAGCGAGCGACCGAGGTCGCTGCCGATTGGCACCAGACAAGGGTAGCAGAGCCGAGGGGGTGCTGACGCCACGTGACGCCCCGGTCCGCCGAGCCCGGTCCGGGCCAGGATCGACGGGTGCACAGCATCGAACTCCTGCTCGACCCGGCCTCGGACGCGGCCGTCCGCGACGAGTGGCGCCTCCTGACGGAGGCGGGTCTGCCGTCGCAGGGCGACCACGCCGGCACGTCGAATGCGCCGCACGTCACGCTGGTGGCGCGACCCGGCCTCGACCCGGCCGCCGACCCGCGCCTCCTGACCCTCTCGGCGGCCCTGCCGCTGTCGGCCGAGCTCGGCGCGCTGCTGCTGTTCGGGGCTCCCCCGCGCGGACTCGTGCTGGTGAGGCCGCTCGTGGTGACGCGCGAGCTGCTCGCGCTGCACGCCGACGTGCACGAGAGCCTGGGAGGCGCGGGTGACGTCCCGCACACGACCCCCGGTCGGTGGACCCCCCACGTCACGCTCGCCTCGCGCCTGACGCCCGACCAGGTGGCGCGGGCCGTCGTCGCCCTCGCCGCCGGGGACGCCCGGCCGACCCGTGCCGTGACCCTGTCGGCCCTGAGGCGGTGGGACCCCGGCACGAAGACCGTCGTGTTGCTCGGGCCGCCGGCCGGGTAGTCGGTCGCGACAGGCCGCGTCGGCCACCGACCCGGCGTCAGGCGACGGGACGCGAGACGGCCTCGAGCGACGCCAGGTCGCCCTCGGTCAGCTCGACCCGGGCCGCCTCGAGCAGGCCCTCGAGCTGGCGAGGGGTGCGGGCGCTGCCGAGCGCGCCGACGACGTTGTCGCGCGAGGCCAGCCAGGCCACGGCCACGGCCCCGGGCTCGACGTCGAGCCGCTCGGCGATCTCGACGACGACCTCGAGGGTGCCCTGGTTCTGCGGGGTGACGTAGCTGAGGGCCCTGCTGCCCCGAGGGGAGTCCCCGCGGCCCGCCTCGTGACGGTACTTGCCCGTCAAGAACCCGCTGGCGAGCGACGAGTGCGGCAGCACGGCGAGGTCGTAGTGGTCGACGATGGCCGCGACGTCGCCCTCGTACTCGCCACGGCGCACGAGGTTGTAGGCGACCTGGACGACGCGGAACGGGTGCAACCCGTCACGGGCCGCGATCTCGAGGGCCTGCCGGAGGCGCGCCCCGGTGTAGTTGGACGCCCCGGCACAGAGGATCTTGCCTTCGTCGACCAGCTCGCTGAGGGCGCCGACGGTCTCGTCGAGCGGGGTCCGGTCGTCGTCGAAGTGCGTGAAGTAGAAGTCGACGTGGTCGGTGCGCAGGCGCCGGAGCGAGGCCTCGACCGCGGTGCGGATGCTGGCGCGCGAGAGACCGGGGGCCTCGGGGTGCTGGCCGCACTTGGTGCTGAGCACGACCCGGTCGCGGTTGCCCGGACGGGCGAGCCAGCGACCGATGATCGCCTCGGACTCGCCCCCCGAGTTGCCCGGCAGCCAGGCCGAGTAGACGTCGGCCGTGTCGACGACCCGCCCGCCGTCGTCCGCGAACAGGTCCAACACCTCGAGGGCGGTGGGCGCCCCGACCGTCCAGCCGAAGACGTTCGTCCCGAGCGCGAGCGGGAACGGCCGCGTGCCGGCAGGCAGGTCGGCCGTCACGAGGTCGGTCGCAGGGTTCAGGGTCGTGCCAATCGTGTCGCAGGTGCTCGCGTGTCCGGTGCTCGCGTGCCTGGTGCTCGCGTGACTGGTGCTCGCTTCTCTGGTGCTCTGAGCAGAACCGTAGCGGATGCCGCGTCGAGGGCCTGCCGTATCGTGGCCGCATGTCCACACGAGAACCGGCCGAGACCGACACCCTGACCCCGACCGCCCCGCTCGAGGGCACCGCGACGACCTCCGGCGAGCGTGCCGAGTGGTGGCGCACGGCCGTCATCTACCAGGTCTACCCCCGGTCGTTCGCCGACCACGACGGCGACGGCGTCGGCGACCTCCCCGGCATCACCTCGCGTCTCGACGCCCTCTCCGACCTCGGCGTCGACGCCGTCTGGCTGTCGCCCTTCTACACGTCGCCCCAGCGCGACGCAGGCTACGACGTGGCCGACTACCGCGACGTCGACCCGCTGTTCGGCACGCTGGCCGACTTCGACGCGCTGCGGGCCCGGGCCACCGAGCTGGGGCTCCGGGTCATCGTCGACGTCGTGCCGAACCACACCTCGAGCGACCACGCCTGGTTCCGCGAGGCCCTGGCCGCCGAGCCCGGCTCGACCGCCCGCGCCCGCTACCTGTTCCGCGACGGCCGCGGCGCGGACGGCGAGCTGCCCCCGAACAACTGGCAGTCGATCTTCGGCGGGCCGGCCTGGTCACGCGTCACCGAGGCCGACGGCCGACCGGGCCAGTGGTACCTGCACCTGTTCGACTCGTCGCAGCCCGACCTCGACTGGACGAACCGCCGCGTCCGCGACGAGTTCGTCGACGTCCTCCGCTTCTGGCTCGACCGCGGCGTCGACGGGTTCCGGGTCGACGTCGCCCACGGCATGATCAAGGCCGAGGGGCTGCCCGACTACACGCCTCCCGCGGACTCGGGCAGCATGGGCGGCGGCCAGGGCGACACCGCCCCGCCGCCGTACTGGGGCCAAGAGGGGGTGCACGAGATCTACCGCGAGTGGAACACGGTGCTCGCCGAGTACCCGGGCGACCGGGTGCTCGTCGCCGAGGCCTGGGTCGAGCCCCTCTCGCGCCTCGCCGACTGGGTCCGCCCCGACGAGATGCAGCAGGCCTTCAACTTCGCCTACCTCGAGACGGGCTGGTCGGCTCCGGCGGTCCGAGAGGTCGTCGACGCGTCGATCGCCACGTTCTCGAGCGTCGGCGCGCCCAGCACGTGGGTGCTGAGCAACCACGACGTCGTGCGTCACGCCAGTCGGCTCGCGCTCACCGCCGACAACCCGCAGGGGCACGGCATCGGGCCGAAGAGCGAGGGGCTGCCCGTGCCCGAACTCGGGCTGGCCCGTGCGCGCGCCGCCTCGGCCCTCATGCTGGCCCTGCCGGGCAGCGCCTACCTGTACCAGGGCGAAGAACTCGGACTGCCCGAGGCCGTCGACCTGCCCGACGAGTCCCGGCAGGACCCGACCTGGTTCCGCACCGCGGGCGAGCGCTACGGTCGCGACGGCTGCCGCGTGCCGCTGCCCTGGTCGGCGGACGAGCCGGCCTTCGGGTTCAACGCGACCGGCGCCTCCTGGTTGCCGCAGCCCGCCGACTGGTCGACCTACGCCCGCGACGAGCAGCGCGGAGTCGCCGGGTCGACGCTCGAGCTCTACACGCGGGCACTGCGCCTGCGGGCCGACCACGACCTCGGCGCCGGGTCGGTGACCTGGCTCGACGGCTTCGGCCCCGACGTCGTGGCGTTCCGCAGCCAGGGCGTGACCGTCGTGGCGAACATGGGCGACGTCGCGGTCGAGCTGCCCGTCGCCGACGTGCTGCTGGCGACCATGGTGGTCGAGGGCCCGGCCCTGCCGCCCAACGCCACGGTCTGGCTCGCGACGTCGTCGTAGCGCCCGGTCGACGGCCCCGCACCGCGCCTGACGAGAAGAGCCCCACCGGTTGCACCGGTGGGGCTCTTCTCACGAGGCGGCGCCGGGCGCCGACGCCGTGGTCAGTTCGTGTTGGCCTGCAGCCAGGGGTAGGGGTCGACGGGCACGCCGCCGATGACGATCTCGAAGTGCAGGTGCGCCCCGGTGCTGTTGCCCGTGCTGCCGACCTTGCCGATGATGGTGCCGACCGTGACGGTCTGGCCCTCGGTCACCTCGACCGAGCCGGTCTGCATGTGGGCGTAGACGCTGGTGACCTTCTGGCCGTTGACGACGTGGTCGATCCAGACGTTGTTGCCGAGGGCACCCGAGGGGCCGTCGACCTTGCTGACGACGCCGTCGGCGATCGACTGGATCGGCGAGCCGGCACCCGGCACGAAGTCGAGCCCCTGGTGGAAGGTCGAGCAGAACCCGCAGTTCGCGACCTGTCGGGCGCCGAAGCCGCTGCTGATCGGCACGCCGGTCTCGAAGGGCCACTGGACGGTGCCGTCGACGTCGTTCGAGAAGGTGCTGGCACTCGTCGACGCGTACTCGGTGACGGCCTTCATCTCGGTGACCGAGTAGCCGTCGCGTGAGACGCCCGCGTCCGTGCCGTCGGTCGTGGCGGCGGCCGCGGTGTAGCTCTGCGAGTCGGTGGCCTTCTTGGCGGCGGTCTGGGTCGGGGTGTCGACGAAGAACGCGTTGGCGGGCACCGACGTGGCCACCAGCATCGACCCCGCGAAGAGCATGGCGCCGACGACGGTGACGCGCTTGGTCGTCCGGCGGAAGGTCGCGCCGGCGCTGCGAGGCGTGCGGGTGTTCGACTCGCGACCCGTGGCGGGTCGCGGTGCCCTGGCGGCACGAAGTCGACGGGCGGCGGTCGGACGGGCGGCGGACTCGGCGGCCTGGCGAGCGGCACGACGCGGGGAGAGGGGCTCGGAGGCGGCGGCGGGCGACGAGGCGAGGGCCTCGACGACGACCGGGACGGCAGGAGCCGCGGTGGTCTCGGTGCGGGCTGCAGCGCGGCGCTCGGCCTCGCGGGCCTCACGGCGGGTCAGGTAGACGGGAGCGTCGGCCACGGTGGGCTCGGTCTGGACGACACGCGTCGAACCGGTGGCCACGAGGTCGTCGGTGGCGCGACGCGACGGGGTTCCGTCGCCGTCGGGCTCGGCGATCTGTTGGTACTTCGTCACGGGTGATGGGTCCTCGGGGTGCTCGGGATCAGACGGTGGGTGCACCGTCGTCTTCACGGCCGTTGCTGGTGATCTGTGGCAGCCGCGCCAGGCCCGTCACAGGGAGGACGGACGCCGACAGGCTCATCACGCGATGATCACGGATCAGTAACGACCTCACCAGGGTAGCCGGTCGGTGAACGGATGGCTACCCGCGTTCGGGTGCCACCATGCGTTCGCGCAGGTGGAACACAGGATTTCACCCGGGTCGTCGTCGTGATCGATCACCGCCCGCAGACGTCAGATGCCGGCCTCGACGACCAGGGCGGCGAGCTCGTCGGCGATGGCCGGGGCAGCGACGAAGGTCATCGATTCGCTCGGCGCTTGGCCGACCTCGCCCCGGACGACCGCCCCCGCCTCGGCCGCCACGAGGGCGCCGGCGGCGTGGTCCCAAGGCTTGAGGCCCCGTTCGACGTAGGCGTCGACCCGCCCCGCGGCGACGGCGCAGAGGTCGAGCGAGGCCGCACCGAGGCGCCTCAGGTCGCGGACTCGTCCGACCACCCGGACCAGCGCCTCCGCGTGCTCGACGCGTCGGGCCGCGTCGTACGAGAAACCGGTGGCGAGCATCGACTGTTCGAGCGAGGCCGGTTCGTTCACGGCGAGCCGCCTGCCGTCGAGCCACGCGCCTCCGCCGAGCGACGCCGTGTAGGTCTCGCCCGACGTCGGGTTGGCGACCACCGCGGCGAGCGCCTGCCAGGTGAGCGGGTCGGGGCCGCCGTCGACGACCGCGATGCTCACGGCCCACTGCGGGATGCCGTAGACGAAGTTGACGGTGCCGTCGATCGGGTCGACGACCCAGGTCAGCCCGGTGGTCGAGGCGTCGGGTGCGCCTTCTTCGCCGAAGAAGCCGTCTCCGGGCCGCAGGGCGGCGAGGCGGTCGCGGACGAACGACTCGACCTCGCGGTCGGTGTGGGTGACGACGTCGACCGTGCTGCTCTTGGTCTCGGCGACCTCGACGCCCTCGGCTCGGCGGCGTGCCGCGAGGTCGGCGGCGTCACGGGCGACGGAGATCGCGATCTCGAGCAGCTCGGCGGGGGTCGGGGCGACGGACACGGGGCCTCCTGATGGGTCGGGTGCCCGGAAACGCAAGAACGGACTCGACGAGCGAGTCCGTTCTTGAGGGGCAACCGTGGCAAGTGAGGGATTCGAACCCCCGAAGGCTACGCCGGCTGATTTACAGTCAGATCCCTTTGGCCGCTTGGGTAACTTGCCATGCACGCCCAGCCCGTGTGATCACCGACCGGAGGCGCCAGACAAATATACAGCCTCTCGGACCCCCTCTCGACCACACCCACCCGCGGCCCCGCAGCGCCGCGCCTCCGCGACGCGGATCAAGAGGAGACGGGCGGCTACTGCACGGCCGAGGTGAGGCGGGCGACGTTGTCGAGCACCTTGGAGCGGAACGGGCGGGCGAGCCAGTCGTCGAGGAAGAGCTCACGGCTCGACTCGCGGTAGGACTGCTCGACCTCGCGCAGCCGCTCGACGAACTCGCGCCCGCGCACCATGATCGAGATCTCGAGGTTGAGGCTGAACGAGCGCATGTCCATGTTGCTCGAGCCGATGACGGCCACCTCGTCGTCGATCGAGAAGTGCTTGGCGTGCAGCACCGTCGGCGACCGGTAGAGGAAGATGCGCACGCCCGCACGCAGCAGGGCCTCGTAGTACGAGCGCTGAGCGTGGTAGACCACGGGCTGGTCGCCGATCTCGCTGACGAAGAGCTGGACCTCGAGCCCGCGCTGGGCCGCCGTGGTGATCGCGTAGAGCATCGACTCGTCGGGGACGAAGTAGGGGCTCGTGACGATGATGCGTTCTTGGGCGCTGTAGAGCAGCGAGTTGAACAGCCGCAGGTTGTTCTCGCCGTCGAAGCCCGGCCCGCTCGGCACCACCTGGCAGTCGATCGTGTCGAGCTGGTCGGCGGTGTGGACGGGGTCGGTCTCGCGGAGCAGGAGTTCGTCGGTCTCGCTGTACCAGTCCGTCACGAAGAGGGCGTTGATGCCCGCGACGATCGGCCCCTCGAAGCGCACCATGAAGTCTTTCCACTCGAGGCCGCGTCGCTTGTTCTTGCGCTTCTGGTAGCTCTTGTCGACCATGTTCTGCGACCCCGTGAAGGCGACGCGACCGTCGATCACGAGCAGCTTGCGGTGGTTGCGCAGGTCGGGCCGCTGGTACTTGCCCTGCAACGGCAGCACGGGCAGCATCAGCTGCCACTGCACGCCCATCGCGTCCAGCCTCCGTCGGGCCTTGCGGTAGCCCGGGTACCCCCGGCTGGCGATGTGGTCCATCAGCACGCGCACCGTCACGCCCCGCCGCCGGGCGTTCTCGAGCGCCACGAAGAACGGCTCGGTCGTGCGGTCGAGGCTCGTGATGTAGAACTCGGCGTGCACGTAGCGGTGCGCCCCGTCGACCGCCTCGACCATGGCCGCCATCGACTCGTCGTAGTCGGTGTGCATCCGGCCGGTGTTGCCGCCGACGAGCGGCATGGCCCCGAGGGTGCGGTTCAGCTCGACCACCGAGTCGAGCCAGGCCGGCCACGGGTGGTCACGCTTGACGCGCTCCATGCCCTCGGTGGTCTCGATGATGTACTTGTTGATCTCGCTCTGCTTCTCGCGCCGCCTGGCGGGCAGCTTCGAACTGCCGATCAGCAGGAAGAGCACGAACCCGACGTAGGGCAGCAAGAAGATGGCGAGCAGCCACGCGGTGGCCGTCTGGGGTCGCCGGTTGATCGGCACGTAGACGATCGCGAACACGCGGATCGCGATGTCGAGGACGATGCCGAGCACGGCGATCGTCGGCGCCACCCAGGCTGGTTCGACCATCGATCTGAACTCGGTGCCGTCGCCGGTCTGCCGCTAGCGGAAGTTGACGAACTGCAGGTCGACGTCGAGGTCGGCCTTCTTCAGCAACGCCATGGTCGCCTGCAGGTCGTCGCGGCTCTTCGACTGGACGCGCAGCTCGTCGCCCTGGATCTGGCTCTTGACGCCCTTGGGTGCCTCGTCACGGATGATCTTGCCGATCTTCTTCGCGGCGTCCTGCTCGATGCCCTGCTTGAGCGAGGCCTCGATGCGGTACTCCTTGCCGCTGGCGAAGGGCTCGCCCACGTCGAGGTGCTTCAGGCTGATGCTGCGCTTGATGAACTTCGACTCGAGCACGTCGAGCACGGCCTTGACCCGCTCTTCAGAGCTCGCCTTCAGCAGCAGCTTCTCGCCGCTCCAGTCGACCGAGGCGCCCACGCCCTTGAAGTCGTAGCGCTGCTCGATCTCTTTCTGGGCCTGGTGGAGGGCGTTGTCGGCCTCCATCTTGTCGACCTTGCTCACCACGTCGAAGGAACTGTCTGCCATGCCGACCAGCTTACCGACGACCACCGAGGTCGGTGACGGCAGCGCGCCTCCTCGGCTCGGTCGCCGAGGCGATCACGGGCAGCCGAGGAGGCGCGGTGACGGTGGCCGAGGCGGTCAGGCCGGCGTCGACTCCGACTCGACGGCACGCGAGACGCGGACCATCTCGTCGCGCTCGACGACCTTGACGCGGGCACGCTCGTGCTCGTGCGAGCCGCCGAGGGCGATCTCGTGCTCGTCGAGCCGGTGCCAGCCCTCGAGGTCGGTGTACTCGACGCCCCGTGACTCGAGCAGGGCGGGGATGGCCTCGTCGGACGGGTCGGCGGGCTGCCACCAGCTGGCCTGGTCGTTGATGAGGTGCTTGACGGTCTCCATCGCGTCGCTCTTCGTGTGACCGATGAGGCCGACCGGCCCACGCTTGATCCACCCGGTGGCGTAGACGCCGGGGACGATCTGGTTGTCGTCGTCCATCACCTGGCCTTCGTGGTTCGGGATAACGCCGCGACGCTCGTCGAACGGGATGCCGTCGAGCGGCGAGCCGAAGTAGCCGACCGCCCGGTAGATCGCCTGGATCGGCACGTCGCGCAGCTCGCCCGTGCCCTCGACGCCGCCCTGGCCGTCGGGGCGGGTGCGCTCGTACCGGAAGGCCGCCACACGGCCCTCGGCGTCGCCGACGACCTCGACGGGCTTGGCGTAGAAGTGCAGGTGCAGGCGGCGCGAGGCCGTGCCGACCTCGCGCTGACGCCACTGGTTCAGCACCTTGTCGATGACGAAGACCTGCTTGTTGGTCGCGATGGCCGTCTTCGAGGCCTCGTCGTGGTCGAAGTCCTCGTCGTAGACGATCATGTCGACGTCGCGCACCTCGCCGAGCTCGCGCAGTTCGAGCGGGGTGAACTTCACCTGGGCCGGACCGCGGCGACCGAAGACGTGGACGTCGGTGATCGAGGACTGCTTGAGCCCCTCGTAGACGTTGTCGGGGATCTCGGTGGGCAGCAGGTCGTCCGCGTGCTTGGCCAGGATGCGCGAGACGTCGAGGGCCACGTTGCCGACGCCGACGACCGCGACCGAGGTGGCGTCGAGCGGCCAGGTCCGCGGGAAGTCGGGGTGGCCGTCGAACCAGCTGACGAAGTCGGCGGCGCCGTAGCTGCCCTCGAGCTCGATGCCGGGGATGTCGAGGTCGGCGTCCTTGATGGCGCCGGTCGAGAAGATCACCGCGTTGTAGTGCTTGCGCAGGTCGTCCAGGCCGATGTCGACGCCGTAGCGGACGTTGCCGAAGACGCGGATGTCGCCGCTGTCGAGCACGTCGCGCAGGGCGTTGACGATGCCCTTGATGCGCGGGTGGTCGGGAGCCACGCCGTACCGCACGAGACCGTAGGGGGCGGGCAGCTGCTCGAAGAGGTCGATCGAGACGTCGAAGGCCTTCTCGGCCTTCGCGAGGATGTCGGCGGCGTAGATGCCGGCCGGGCCGGCGCCGACGATGGCCAGTCGCAAGGTGGTCACGGATGCTCCCTAGTTCTGGGGTGGCTCGGCGAGGCCGGCCGGTTGGACGATGGTGCTCGAGGTCGTGCGGGACGAGGAGGCGCGGCGCCGGTCAGGCGGACCGCTCGACCACGCGGTCGGCGAAGCGGGTGAGCGCCTTCTTGACCGGGCCGTCGGGCAGCGGCGACAACGCGTCGAGGGCCTCGCGGGCCCACCGGTGCGCCTCGACGCGGGTGCGTTCGGTGACGTCGTGCTCGCGGACGCGACGCACGAGGTCGGCGAACTCGGCGTCGAGGTGGGAGGTCGCGTCGGCGATCGGAGCCACGGGACCGCCCTCGGCGGCCGGGTCGAGCCCCGACCGCTGAGCCGCGGCACGCGTGGCGTCGACGATCCGGTCGATCTCGGACAACAACGACGACGCCTCGAGGTCGGTCCGGGCCAGCTGGCGCAGGTAGAGCACCGGCAGCGTCACGACGCCCGCCCGCAGGTCGGTGCCGGCCTTCTTGCCGGTCTCGGCGGGCTGGTCGGACAGGTCGATGACGTCGTCGATCAGCTGGAACGCGATGCCGATCTTCTCGCCGAACTCGGCGACGGGGGCGAGGTACTCGCGCGGCGCCCCGCTGAACATCACGCCGGCGCGGGCCGCGGTCGAGATGAGCGACCCGGTCTTGTCGGCGAGGACGTCGAGGTAGTGCGCGATCGGGTCGTCGCCCTCGCGGGGGCCGACGGTCTCGTGCAGCTGACCGAGGCAGAGCCGCTCGAAGGTCTCGGCCTGCAGCAGGATCGCCTCTTGGCCGAGTCCCGACACGATCGTGCTGGCCCGGGCGAACAGCAGGTCGCCCGCCAGGATGGCGACGTTGTTGCCCCACACGGTCTGGGCGCTGGGGACGCCGCGACGCATCTGCGCCTCGTCCATGACGTCGTCGTGGTAGAGCGACGCGAGGTGCGTGATCTCGGTGGCCTGGGCCGAGGCCACGATGCCGGGCGTCGCCCCGTCGCCCAGCTGGGCGATCAAGAGCGTCAGCGTCGGGCGGACGCGCTTGCCGCCCGCGGCGAGCAGGTACCGCGTCGTGGCGTCGGCGATGTCGTCGGCGAAGGCGATCTCGCGCAGGAGCCCCGCCTCGACGAGTTCGAGCCCGTCGTCGACGGCCGCCACGAACCGACGCTCGGTCGGCGTCGCGAAGAGCTTCTCGCCGAGACCGAGCGACCGGCCCAGCGAGTTGCGCTGCGTGGGAGGCGCCCCGGCGTTCACGAGGTCGTCCGCTTCGACCGCGAGGAGGCGCGCGCGGCCCCCGGCGCCGGCTTGCGCCCGCGGTGCAGGGCGACGATGCCCAGGCTGAGGTTGCGGTGGGCGACCCGGGTGAACCCGGCGCCGCGGATCCACTGGCTGAGGACCTGCTGCTCGGGCCACTGCTCGATCGACTCGGCGAGGTAGGAGTACGCCGGGCCGTTGCTGCTGGTGAGCTTGGCGATGAGGGGCATGCCGTACCGGAGGTAGGCCCGGTAGGCGGCGCGCAGCAGACCGAACGGAGGCGTCGAGAACTCGCAGACCACGAGCCGGCCGCCGGGCTTGAGCACGCGGTTCATCTCGGCGAGGGCCACCTTCGGCCGGTTGACGTTGCGCAGGCCGAACGAGATCGTGACGGCGTCGAACGTGTCGTCGTCGAAGGGCAGCGACTCGGCGTTGCCCTCGACGAACTCGAGCTCGGGGTGGCGTTCGCGACCGACTTCGACCATGCCCTTCGAGAAGTCGAGTGCGATCACCTCGGCACCCCGCTGGGCGATGGCCGCCGAGCTCGTGCCGGTGCCCGCCGCGATGTCGAGCACCTTGTCGGCCGGGCCCGCGCCGACGGCCTTGACGGTGGCGATGCGCCACAGCACGGCGTTGCCCGCCGAGAGCACGTCGTTCGTGCGGTCGTAACGGCGCGCGACGCCGTCGAACATCGAGGCGACCTCGTCGGGTTGCTTGTTCATGTCGGCCTTGGTCACGATGGTCGATCCTACCGTCAAGCACTGGGGGTGTCCCGAGTAGGGTCGACGGGTGAACTCCCCCGCGTTCAGCGCTCCGTCCCTCGCCGTCCGCACCACCCGCATCGACCACATCAGCCCCCTCCTCGACGTCGTCGACCGGGCCCGTCCGTTGGTCTTCGTCCGCGGCGGGGCGGGCATGGCGGGCGTCGGCGAAGCCTTGCGACTCGAGTTCTCGGGCCCCGACCGGATGACCGAGGCGGCCGACGCCTGGCGTGCCGTCGCGGCGGCGGCCACCGTCGACGACGAGGTCGGCGTCCCGGGCTCCGGGCTGGTCGCCTTCGGCTCGTTCGCCTTCGACGACGAGTCGGCCGAGAAGAGCGTCCTGATCGTCCCGAGCATCGTGATCGGGCGGCGTGACGGCGTCGCCTGGATCACGCGGGTCGACGGGGCCGAGCTGCCCGCCGGGAAGCCGGTGGGCGCCTCCGTCCGTCTCTCGCTGGTCGACGGAGCCCTCGGCGCCGACGACTACGCGGAGGCCGTGGCCGGGGCGGTGCGCGCCATCGGCGACGGTCGCGTCAGCAAGGTCGTCCTCGCGCGCGACCTCGTCGGCACGCTCCCGGCCGAGGCCGACCTCCGCCTCGTCGCGGCCACCCTGCTGACCGCCTACCCCGACTGCTACGCCTTCGCGGTCGACGGGTTGATCGGGGCCAGCCCCGAGACGCTCGTCAAGTCCGAACGCGGCGTGGTGTCGGCGCGCGTGCTCGCCGGCAGCGCCGCCCGGGGCGTCGACGCCGTGACCGACGAGCAGGCCGCGCTGGCCCTCGCGACGTCCCCGAAAGACCTCGACGAGCACGCGTTCGCCCTGCGCAGCCTGCTGTTGTCGCTCGGGCCGCACGCCCGCGACGTCGTGACCGGCGAACAGCCCTTCACCCTGCGCCTGCCCAACCTCTGGCACCTCGCCAGCGACGTGCGCGGACGCCTCACCGACGGCTCGAGCTCGCTCGACCTCATCGCGTCGCTGCACCCGACGGCGGCCGTGGCCGGCACCCCGACGACGGAGGCGCTGGCCCTGATCCGTGAACTCGAACCGTTCGACCGTGGTCGCTACGCCGGGCCGGTCGGCTGGGTCGGTGCCGACGGCGACGGCGAGTGGGCGATCGCGCTCCGATGCGCGCAGGTCGACCCGGACGGCTCGGTGCGGGCCTTCGCCGGCGCGGGCGTGGTCGCCGAGTCGGTGCCCGAGCGCGAGGTGGCCGAGACGGCGATGAAGTTCCGCCCCGTGGTCGACGCCTTCAGCCGATGACTGCCCCGGCGACGTCGTGGTCGCGCCCGGTCGCACTCGTCGTGGCGGCCGCGTTCTTCATGGAGAACCTCGACGCGACCATCTTGTCGACGGCCACCGCGACGATCGCGGACGACTTCGGGGTGCAGCCCGCGCAGCTCGGGCTGGCCGTGACGGGCTACCTCGTCGCCGTCGCCGCGTTCATCCCGTTGGGCGCCTGGCTCGCCGAGCGGTGGGGTGCCCGCCGGGTGTTCCTGGCCGCGGTCGTGCTCTTCACCCTGGCCTCGGTGGCCTGTGCGGCGAGCACCGACCTCGTCACGTTGACGTCGTCGCGCGTCGTGCAGGGCTTCGCGGGCAGCATGATGGTGCCCATCGGCCGGTTGATCGTGCTGCGCAGCACCGAGAAGTCCGAGCTGATCCGGGCCATCGCCTACCTCACCTGGCCCGCCCTCGTCGCCCCGGTGGTCGCCCCGCTGCTCGGCGGGCTGCTCACCGAACACCTCGGCTGGCAGTGGGTGTTCCTCGCGAACGTGCCGGTCGGCGCCGCGCTGCTCGTCGCGGCCTGGCGGGTCGTGCCCTCGCCCGGGGTCGGCGACCGACAGCCGCTCGACCTGGTCGGCCTGACGCTCGTGGCCGCGTCGATCGTGTCGCTCGTGCTCGCCTTCGAATTGCTCGGCGAACCCAGGACGCTCGCGCCGGGGGCGCTGCTGGCCGTCGCTGCGGTCGTGCTCGGGTTCGTCGCGGTGCGGTGGTTCCGTCGGGCGCCGCACCCCCTGCTCGACCTGGCGGCGTTCCGCATCGGGTCGTTCCGCGTGACGAACCTCAGCGGCTCGCTCTACCGCGCCGTGGTCAACGGCATCCCCTTCGTCGTGCCCCTGTTGCTGCAGGACGGCTTCGGCTGGTCGCCGGTCGAGGCCGGCCTGATGCTCATGTGGGTCTTCGTCGGCAACCTGGCGGTGAAGCCGTTCACCACGCCGTTGCTGCACCGCTTCCGCATCGTCCCGATCATCGTCGTCGCGACGGTCGCCCTCGCGGCGACCTTCGTGGCGGCCGCGCTCGTCCGGCCCGACACGTCCCCGGTGGTCGTCGCGGTCGTGCTGCTGCTGAGCGGCGTCTTCCGGTCGGTGGGCTTCACGGCCTACAACACGTTGCAGTTCGCCGACGTGCCGGCACCGATGATCGGCCCGGCCAACGCCATCGCGTCGATCACGAGCCAACTCGCCGTCGGGCTCGGCGTCGCCGCCACCGCCCTGGCCGTCCGCGTCGCCGACGTCGTCGCCTCGGCCGACGGACAGGCGTCCGCGGCGACCGGGTACCAGGCGGCGCTGATCGTGCTGGCCGTGCTGGCCCTGCTCAGCGTCGTCGAGGGGCTCCGGCTGCCCAAGGGGACGGGCGACGCGTTGCGGACCCGCGCCTCCTAGGGTCCGCCTCGGCGCCGGCGGCCGGAGGACGGCCGCTCGAGGCACCGGACGGCGGACGGGGCCACCGCCGGGTCGTCACCCGCATCGGGTCGAGAGGCCCTCCACTCCGGCGCCCAGGGAGGCAGTGCCGCCCACGAGCACGACGTCGAACGCCGCACCGTCGAGCACGGCGCGGCGGACCCCCTCGGGGACGCAGGACTGCTCGCTGAGGTACAGCGGAGCCCCGGCGCGGGCCGCCGCCGCGCCGGCCACGAGGGCGTCCGCGAAGCCCAGTCCGCTGGTCACGAAGGCCGTCTCGCCCGGGCCGAAGCTCGCGTTGACGGCGACGGCGGTCGCGAAACGGTCCGGGCCTGCGTAGCGCTCGTTCCACGAGAGGGACAGGAGCGAGTACTGGAACTTCTGGCTGACGGCCTCGTACCCGCCCACGATCGCCACGGGAGGTGCGCCGAGCGTCGTGACGAGGTCTCGGGTCGGCGCGTCGACGTCGGGGGCCGTCCCGCGGACGAGCACCACCGGGCCACCGTCCCGGACGGCTGCAGGGCCCGCGGACAACGCATCGGCGAAGTTCGACCCGGTGGCGACGAAGATGCGCTCCGCTCCGTCGGAGAACGCCGAGCGTGCCACCAGACGGGACGTCTCGTATCGGTCGGCACCCGCGATCCGTTCGACGGACGGCTGGAGGGAGGCGAGATCGCGGAAGACGGACGCCGAGATGGCGGCCTCGCCACCGACCACGACGATGTGATCGGGCGACAGCCGAAGGATCTCGTCGCGGACGGCGGTCGGGATCGTGTCTCGGTCGACCAGGAGCAGGGCACCCTCCTGACGTGCGGCTGCGGGCCCGGCGCTGAGGGCGTCCGGGAAGTCCCTGCCGCTCGCGACGTACAGGACCGGCACCTCGGGGGTCGTGCCGCCGACGTCGGGGAAGCCCCACGTCGACGACGACATGGCGGCGCTCGTGGCGTACCGGTCGGCGCCCGCGATCCGCCGAGAGGCGACCGCGCGCTCCGGCAGCACGACGTCGAGGTTCGACACGGTCCCGCCAGGAGTGAGGATCACGTCGCGAGCCTCGCCGAAGCGTCGACCCGACGGCCAATAGACCGTCTCGTTCGTCCGCGTCGTGTCGTACGCCCCGAACGACAGGCGATAGGTGCCGGCCGGGAGGTACCCGAAGCGCCACGCCCCGGTCTCCGACGGATAGGCGACTTCGTAGTGGCGGAACGTGCCCGTCAGTGGTTCGAGGTAGAAGATCTCGACCCGGGATCCCGAGGCCCTGGTCTCGACGCCGTTCACGATGGCGCGGAACGTCCCCGAGAACGTGCCGGACAGGGCGAGCACGAGATCCGACGCCACGGCGGCGGAGCCGGCGGCCGGCACGACGACGGCCGTCTGCACGGACCGCACGTAGATCGAGGGGAAGGACAGGTTGAGGCGGACGGTGTACGTGCCGGGCACGAGGCCCGAGAAGGTGTAGGTGCCGTCCGGACGGCGGTCGAGCGGTGCGGTCACCGCGGCCCCCGTCGGCCTGAGGGAGAGCACGAGCGTGCCACCCGTCATGGGGATCGTCCCGCCGTCCGCGGTCTGACCCAGCACTCGGCCCGAGATGGAGGAGGTCGCGGGCACGTCGGCCCGGGCGCTGGCGGGAACGACCGCGACGAACGCGACCAGAGCAAGGACGATCATCGCCACGACGATCAGGAGGAACGGGCGGCGCGTCAAGAGCATGAGGCATTGTCATGGATCGGCGCCTCCAGGGACAACCACACGTACCCCGTACTGACTGGTTCGGAACCCTTCCGTGTCCCTCGGAACGGAACCGAGGAGCCTTCTGAGCCGCGAGATCGTCCCCCGAGGCCCGTCAGCGGTGACGTCGGCGCGGGCTGCGCAGCCCTACGACGTCGCGAGCTTCGTCTTCTCGAGGTCGACGTCGAACTGCGCGGCGGGCCAGTCGAGGCCCCGCGACGCGAGGGCGTCGATCAGCAGCTTCTGGACGGCCACCCGGGCGTACCACTTGCGGTCGGCGGGGACGACGAACCACGGGGCGGTCTCGGTCGAGGTGCGACGGATCGCGGTCTCGTAGGCCTCTTGGTAGTCGTCCCAGACGAGGCGCTCCTCGAGGTCGCCCGGGTTGTACTTCCAGTGCTTCTCGGGGCGATCGAGACGGTCGGCGAGGCGCTCCTTCTGCTCGTCCGACGAGATGTGCAGCATCACCTTGACGAGCGTGGTGCCGTTCGCGACGAGCTCGTCCTCGAAGGCCACGATGTCGGCGTACCGCTGCTCGATCTCTTCGGGCGGGGCGAGGCGTCGCACCTTGCCGATCAGGACGTCCTCGTAGTGCGACCGGTCGAAGACGCCGATCATGCCGGGGCCGGGCAGCTCACGACGCACCCGCCACAGGAAGTCGTGGGCGAGCTCGTCGGGGGTCGGCGCCTTGAACGCGTGGTGGGCCACGCCCTGCGGGTCGACGGCCCCGACGACGTGACGCACGATGCCGCCCTTGCCCGCGGTGTCGGTCGCCTGGAGCACGAGCAGCACGTTGCCCGTGCTGCCGCCGCTGCGGCTCTGGGCGAACAGCTTCTCCTGCAGCTCGCCGAGCGTCTCGCGCCCCGACTCGAGCACCTGCTGCGAGTACGACTTGTCGCCCTCGAATCCGGGTGTCGACGAGGTGTCCACGTCGGCGAGGACGAAGCCCTCGCCGGCTCGGAGGGACTGGGAGGGCGGGGTCGTCCACGTCTTGGCCATGCCCCCGACCCTACGACCGGTCGCGCTGCCGCGCCGCGTCGTGGGGCGGACGGTCAGCGAGCGAGCGGCACCTCGATCAGCACCGGGCCGTCGTACCGGGCCACGAGGGCCCGGTCGAGCTCGGCCCGGGTGGCCGCCTCGACGTGCTGCCAGCCGTAGGCGCGGGCGAGCGAGGCCAGGTCGACGTCGTGCGGCGTGAACTGCACGCGGGTCATCGCCTCGGCCGACGCCGTCGCCGCCACCTCGAGCCCGTCGAAGATGGTGCCGCCGCCGTCGTTGCCGACGACGACCTGCAGTCGCGGACGCGTCTCGCCGAGGCCCAGCAGCAGCGACCCGACGTCGTGCAGCAGGGTCAGGTCGCCCACCAGGACGCGGGTCGTGCCCGCGGCGGGGTCGTCTCGCTGGCTGGCCAGCGCGATGCCGGTGGCGGTCGCGACGGTGCCGTCGATGCCCGCGAGGCCCCGGTTGGCGTGGACCGGGATCTTCTTGCCCGGCACGACCTGGTCGAGCTCTCGGATCAGCCGGGACGCCCCGAGCACGAGCCGGTCGTGCGGCCAGCTCACGCGCCAGAGGGCGTCGGCCAGGGCACGGCGCGTGACCGGCCGCCGCAGCAGCTGCACCTCGCGTCGCAAGAACTCGGCGCGCTCGGCGGCCTCGCTCCGGTCACCCGCCGCGTCGTCGTCTGCGCCGGTCTCGGCCGGCCCGTCGACCCCGCCCTCGGCCTCGGCCTCGACTCCGGCCTCGAGCAGTCGGCGGCCCGTGTGCACCCAGCGTCCGACCCAGGCCCGGTGAGCCGGGTCGTGGGGCGAACCTGCCCCCGAGGAGGCGCGGGTCGCCTCGACGGCCTCGACGACGCGGGCCGAGCGGCTCGGGTCGTACGCCTCGGCCCCGGCTGCCCGGACGACGACGACCTCGACACCCTCTCGCGTCAGCACGGCGGGGACCTGACGGCTGAGCGTCGGGTGCCCGAACACGACCACGCGGCGGACCCGACCGCCGAAGTCGGCGTCGTCGAGCAGGGCGCGGTAGGACGACACGAGGTGCGGGCCGAAGCGTGCGCCGCTGGACACCTCGGCCACGAGAGGCGCACCGAGCGCCCTCGCCAGCGCCTCGGCCTCGGGGCCGGCGGCGTGGCCGGCGACGACCAGGGTCGCGGGCTCCGAGTCGACCTCGAGAGGGGTCGGCGCCACCGCGGGCGGCGGCCGGACGGCCTCGGGCTGGGCGGGGGGCAGCGTCTGCTCGCCCGACGAGAGGGGCTCTCGGAACGCCACGTTCACCTGGACCGGCCCCCGCGACCGGGCGAGCGGACCGTGCGAGTCGCCGCCCAGGGCCTCGGCCACGGCGTCACGGGCCAGGGACCGGACGGCCTCGTGGTCGACCGGCCCGCGGCGGGGTGCCTCGACGTCGCGCACCCAGCCCACGGCCGTGGCGAAGAGCCCTGGCTGGACGGTGGTCTGGTTCGACCCGATGCCCCGCATCTCGACCGGACGGTCGGCGCTGAGCACGATCATCGGCACGCCGGAGTGGTGGGCCTCGAGGACGGCGGGGTGGAGGTTCGCCACGGCGGTGCCCGACGTGGTGACGACGACGGTCGGCACGCCGGTCTCGGCCGACAGGCCGAGGGCGAGGAAGCCCCCGGACCGCTCGTCGATGCGGACGTGCAACGTCAGCCGCCCGGCACCCTCGAACTCGGCCGCCGCCAGGGCCAGCGCCTGGCTGCGTGACCCGGGGCTGAGGACGACGTCGCGGACCCCCGCGTCGACCAGGGCCCCGAGCAGCGACAGGGCGTACTCGGTCGAGGGGCTGGCCACTTACTGCTTGCCGGTCTTGTCGTCGTTGTCGAGGTCGAGCAGTTCTTGCTCGAGCCGACGGATGCGCTCGTCGGTCGTCTCGCGGTCGAGGTCGCTCGTCGTGCGCCAGGACGACCCCGAGAACTCGGGATCGTCGTCGGGCGCGATGGTGCGCGGCGCCGCCGGACGGCCGTTCTTGCGGGCCCGGCCGAGGACGAACCAGAGCACCGCGCCGATGACGGGCAGGAGGACGATGATGAGGGCCCAGAGGGGCTTGTTCAACGCGCGGAACCGCGAGGCGTCTGCGAACAGGCAGTCGATGAGCGCGAAGATGACGAACGCTGCCGCGGCGACGATGCCCACGATGAAGAGCCTGACCATGAGCCGATCCTAGGTCTCGATCCGGTGCAACGCCTGATGGTGGCGCGGGCGTTGCCGAGCTGTGACGTGCCGCACGGGACGGCGCCTCACCGCGCCTCCCGGGCGGGGCCCGCCCGGCCCGTGCCGGGTGCCCACCGCGCGGCGGACGCACACCCGACGGACCGTAGACTCCACGTCGTGAAACCCTGGCTCAAGTACTCGATCGTCCGCCTCGGCCTGTTCGCGGTCGTGCTGGGCGTCCTGCTCGTGCTGCGGTTCGACCCCCTGTGGGCGACGCTGATCGCCGCGGTGGTCGGCTTCTGCGTCTCGTACCTCTTCTTCGCGCCGTTGCGCCGCCGCGTCGCGATCGACCTCGCCGAGCGCCGGTCGCGTCCGGCCCGCCTCGACGACGACTCGGCCGCAGAGGACGAGGCCCTCGCCGACGACGAGGCCGACGCGCAGCGCGAACGGCGACCCGGCGACCAGGTCTGAAGCGCTCGGGTCGCGTGCTCTGCGCGGTTCTCGCTAGAAGAAGAGCGCGGCCGACAGGGCGAGCGCCCAGACCAGGGCCGAGAGCGACGACAGCTGCAGGGCCAGGATCAACTCGCGGGGAGTCTTGCCCGTGACGCCGATGACCGCCGCGGGCACCGCCACGATCAGGGCGAAGTAGACGTACGGCGCGTGCAGGTAGAGGAACGCGAAGTAGACCAGGATGAAGAACGGCAGCAGCAGGAAGAGCGCGTAGAGCGCGCGGGCCACCGGGTCGCCCACGACGACCGCGAGGGTGCGCTTGCCGGCCGCGGTGTCTTGCGGGATGTCGCGCACGTTGTTGATCATCAGCACGGCGCAAGCGAACAGGCCGGCGGCGATGCCCGCGACCCAGGCGTCGAACGGGAACTCGCGCAGCTGCACGAACGTCGTGCCCACCGTGGCGACCAGCCCGAAGAACACGAAGACGAACAGCTCGCCGAGTGCGTTGTAGCCGTAGGGCCGCTTGCCGCCGGTGTAGAACCAGGCGGCGACGACGGCCGCGGCGCCGACGGCGAGCAGCCACCAGATCTGGGTGATGACGACGATGACGACGCCGGCCACGGCCGCGAGCGCGAAGAACGCCAGGGCCACCCGCAGTACGGTCGTCGGTCGGACGCTGCCCGAGCCGGTCAGGCGCGACGGCCCGACGCGGAAGTCGTCGGTGCCCCGGATGCCGTCGGAGTAGTCGTTCGAGTAGTTGACGCCGATCTGCAAGAACACGGCGACCCCGAGGCAGAGCAGCGCGAGGGTGAGGTCCCACCCGCCGTTCGCCCGGGCGACGCCGGTGCCGAGGGCGACCGGCGCGATGCCGAGCGGCAGGGTGCGCAGGCGGGCGCCGCCGATCCAGTCGCGGGGGGTCACCCGACGCACCGGCTGCTTTCCGGGTCGTCCGCCGGGTCGGCCGCCGGGGCGGCCCCTGCGCTGGGGGGTCGAGGTCTTCGTCTTCGCCACGACCCCGAGTCTAGTTCGCAGCGGGCTATCAGCTTGCCGCGAGACCGGCCACGAGCCGCGTCAGCCCGACGCGGTCCGGTTTGCCGCTGGCCAGCAAGGGCAGCGTCTCGACGCGCACGATGCGGTCGGGTGCCGCGGCGCGACCCGCCAGGGTGGCCACGGCCGTGCGCAGCGCCGACAACTCGTCGACCGCCGACGGCCCGAGGGACGACACAGGAGGCGCGGTGGCGGTCACCACGACGGGCACCTCGCCCCACCGGGCGTGCGTCGCACGGACGACGACGGCGTCGCCGAAGCCCGGCTGCTCGCGCACGACCCGCTCGACCACGCCCAGCGACACCTTCTCGCCGCCCGAGACGATCACGTCGTCCAGCCGCCCGGTCACGGCGAGGACTCCGTCGGGCGAGACCGTGCCGGCGTCGCCCGTGCGGTACCAGCGGTGCCCGTCGCGCGTGGTGAAGGCGGCCTCGGTCCGCTCGGGATCGTCGAGGTACCCCTCGGCGAGCGACGGTCCGCTCAGCTCGACCTGCCCGTCGACGACCTCGACGCGCGTGCGCCCGACCGGCACGCCGTCGTAGACGCACCCCCCGCTCGTCTCGCTCGACCCGTAGGTGCGCACGAGCGTCACCCCGAGCCGACGCGCCCGCTCGACGAGGACGCCCGGCGTGGCCTGTCCACCGACCAGCAGGGCGTCGAACCGGCGCAGCACGTCGGCCACCCCCGGGTCGGCCTCGGCCGCGTCGAGCGCGACCGAGAGCTGCGCGGGCACGAGGGACGAGTACCGCACGGGGTGTTCGAGACCGGCGGCGGCCTCGACGAACGCCCGGACGTCGAAGTGCCCGGGGGCGAGAAGCACGGGGTCGGTGCCCGCGGTGATCGACCGCACCAGCACGTTGAGGCCGGCGACGTAGTGCGCCGGCAGGGCCAGCACCCACCGGCCCGGGCCGGCCAGGGCCCCGTCCGCCGCGGCGGCCCCCGCGAGCACCGCGTCGGACGACAGGGCCACGCGCTTCGGGCGACCGCTCGACCCGCTGGTCTCGACGACGAGCGACACGGCCTGCGGCACCACGGGCGGCAGGTCGGCGGGCACGCGGTCGTCGGTCCGGGGCGCGACGGCGGGACCACCCCCGAGCGCGACCCGGAGCGCGTCGAGCACGGCACCGGCGTCGCGGGCGTCGACGGCGACCAGGGGGCGGGTCATGCGCGGCGCCTCCTGCGGGCCGTTCGGGGGCACCCCGCCGCGGGGTGCGACCTCGACGAGGTCGCGGACGACGGCATCAGTACTGCCAGGGGTACGGCGACCAGTCGGGCGCGCGCTTCTCGAGGAACGAGTCGCGCCCCTCGACGGCCTCGTCGGTGCCGTACGCCAGACGGGTCGCCTCGCCGGCGAACACCTGCTGGCCGACGATGCCGTCGTCGGTGGCGTTGAAGGCGAACTTGAGCATGCGGATGGCCGTCGGTGACTTCGTGAGGACTGTTCGCGCCATGGCGAGAGCCTCGCGCTCGAGGTCGGCGTGGGGCACCACGCGGTTGACGGCGCCCATCTCGTAGGCGCGGTCCGCGCTGTACTCCTCGGCGAGGAAGAATACCTCGCGCGCGAACTTCTGACCGATCTGCTTGGCGAAGTAGGCGCTGCCGTAGCCCGCGTCGAACGAGCCGACGTCGGCGTCGGTCTGCTTGAAGCGACCGTGCTCGCGGCTGGCGATCGTCAGGTCGCAGACGACGTGCAGCGAGTGCCCTCCGCCGGCCGCCCACCCGGGCACCACGGCGATGACGACCTTGGGCATGAACCGGATCAACCGCTGCACCTCGAGGACGTGCAGGCGACCCGCCGACGCCGGGTCGGGCACGTTCGCCTGGTCGCCCTCGGCCTTGTAGCCGTCACGACCGCGGATGCGCTGGTCGCCGCCGCTGCAGAACGCCCACCCCCCGTCTTTCGCACTGGGCCCGTTGCCGGTCACCAGGACGACCCCGATGCGACTGTTCATCCGGGCGTCGTCGAGCACGCGGTACAGCTCGTCGACCGTGCGCGGCCGGAAGGCGTTGCGGACCTCGGGCCGGTCGAAGGCCACCCGGGCCACCCGACCGTCGACGCTGTGGTGGTAGGTGACGTCGGTCAGGGCGTCGAAGCCGTCGACGCTGCGCCACTCGGTCGGATCGAACAGGTCGGACACCTCGGAAGCCATGTCGCCAGCCTACCGACGGGGTCCGACCTCGCCCCGACCGCGGTCGGACCGCGGTCAGACCGTCGAGACGAACTGCCCGATCAGCCGGACGAGCACGAACGGGTTGGCCAGCACGCTGAGCAGCAACGCCGCCACGCCCCACCACCGACCCCGGCGCATGGCGACGGCGATCAGGGCCACGACCCCGACGACGATCGAGGCCAGCAGCGTGACCAGGGCGAGCACGGCCGCCGGCCCGACGACGTCGGCGGCGAGCAGGCCCAGCGCGAGCCCGTCGAGGGCGAGCAGCGCGACCGCGAGCACGAAGGTCACGACGCCCAGGCGACGGCTGCGGGGCGCCGGCGTCGACTCGTCGTGACCGGGCCCGTCGAACACCTCGAGACCGTCGGGCCCGTCGCGGCGGGCGGCACCGGCCCCGTCGGCGACGGCGACGTCGTCGTCGCCGTAGTCGTCGTCGTCGTCGGGGCCCACGGGCTCTCGGGCGGGCACGGGTTCGCGGTCGACCATGACGCACGACCCTACCGGGGCCACCGGTGCGACACTGAGCGGATGCCGACCGCCGACCGCTCCCCCGTCGCCGCCCCCACACCCGCCCTGCCTCCCCTGGCCGAACTGCTCGACGGGGCCCACGTCGTGCGCCTCCCCCTCCGCACACGGTTCCGAGGCCTCGACGAGCGCGAGGCCCTGCTGGTCGAGGGGCCGTCGGGCTGGACCGAGTTCAGCCCGTTCGTCGAGTACGGTCCCGCCGAGGCCGCCGCCTGGCTCGCGGCCACGATCGACTTCGGCTGGGGCCGGCTGCCCCCGGTCGGCACCCGCCGGGTGGCCGTCAACGCGACCCTGCCCGCCGTCGCCGCCGAGCGGGTGCCCGAGGTGCTCTCGCGGTACCGGAGCTGCCGCACCGTGAAGGTCAAGGTGGCCGAGCGCGGTCAGACGCTCGCCGACGACGTCGCCCGTGTCGCCGCGGCGCGCGAGTGGGTCGGGCCCGAGGGCCGCGTGCGCGTCGACGCCAACGGCGGCTGGAGCGTCCGAGAGGCCGAGGAGGCGCTGGTCGGCCTGGCCCCGTTCGGCCTGGAGTACGCGGAACAGCCCTGCGCCACGGTGCCCGAGCTGGCGGAGCTGCGACGTCGCGTCGCCGGCCTCGGCATCCCGGTCGCCGCGGACGAGAGCGTCCGGAAGGCCGCCGACCCGCTGGCCGTCGCCCGCGCCGGCGCCGCCGACCTGCTCGTGATCAAGGCCCAGCCGCTCGGCGGCATCCCGGCCGCCCTCGCGATCGTCGCCGCGGCAGGACTGCCGGTGGTCGTCTCGAGCGCCATCGACACGTCGGTGGGGCTCAGCATGGGCGCACACCTCGCCGCCGCCGTGCCCGACCTCCGCCACGACTGCGGCCTCGGCACAGCCGCGCTGCTCGGGGCCGACGTCACCCGCGAACCGCTGCTGCCGGTGGACGGTGCCGTCGAGGTGCGCAGGGTCGACGTCGACGTCGACCTGCTACGACGGCACGCCGTGGACGACGACCGGCGCGAGGTGTGGCTGGGGCGGCTGAGCGCCTCCTACGCCGTCCTCGCCGGCTGAAGCCGGGTCGCGGGCCGAGGCCGGGTCGCAGGCTGTCGTTCGGTCAGAGCGCCAGTCCGGTGCGTCGGTCGATCACAGCCCCGAGTAGGCGTGCAGACCCTTGAAGAAGACGTTGACGACCGAGAAGTTGAACATGACCGCGGCGAAGCCGATGATCGACAGCCACGACGACCGCGCGCCGCGCCAGCCGCGGGTCGCCCGAGCGTGGATGTACCCGGCGTAGAGCACCCAGATGATGAAGGTCCAGACCTCTTTGGTGTCCCAGCCCCAGTAACGACCCCAGGCCCGCTCGGCCCAGATGGCGCCGGCGATGAGGGTGAAGGTCCAGAGGACGAAGCCGACCAGTGCGATGCGGTACGCGAGGTCTTCGAGGCGCTCGGCCCCGGGCAGGGTGTCCATGAAGCGCAGGCCGGCGAGCTTCGCCTGTTCGCGCTTCGTCTGGACGAGCTGGGCGGCCGACAGCCCGGCGGCGATGGCGAAGAACGCCGTGCCGAGGATGGCCACGAAGACGTGGATGACCAGCCACGCCGACTGCAGTGCCGGGGGCAGGGGCGAGACGGCCACGTAGTAGTTCACGGTGCCGATCGCCAGGAGCACGAGGTTGAGGCCCATGACGTAGGCGCCGAGGAACCTCAGGTTGACCACGAACTGCACGGCCAGGTAGACCCCGACGATGATGGCCGTCCCGGTCAACGAGAACTCGAACATGTTGGCCCACGGCACCCGGCCGGCGGCGAGTCCGCGCAGGACGACCGAGGCGACGTGCACGACGAACCCGAGCAGCATCATGGCGATGGCGACGCGTTCGAAGCTCGAGGCCTTGGCCGGGGCACCCGTCACCGCGGCGGTCGACGGGCCAGAGCCGCCGGTCGGACGGTCGAGGACGACCGTGCTGCCCCCGGCGGCCGAACGCGAGACGGTCGCGGTGGCGACGGCCTCGGCCTTGGCGGCCCGGGCCGCGGCCTGCTGGGCGTCACCGGACCGCTTCGCCAGGTCGAGGGCGAAGGCCACGAACGAGATCGTGTAGATGGCCATCGCCGAGTACACGGCGACGAGCGAGTAGTAGGCGAGGTCGGCGGTCACGATCAGATCTTACGTCCGCGGTCGCCCGCACCGGGGCCGGGTTTCTCGACGTCGTGACGGGCCGGGTCGTCCGCGACCTCGCGGGCGACGTCGGTCGGGACGCCGAGGCCGCCGAGGTGCGCCTTCGCGATCTCGCCGACCGCCCGGCCGAGGGTCGGGTCCTCGCCGCGGGCGAGGCCGGCGTACTCGAGTCGGACTCCCCCGTCGGTCTCGGTCGCCTTGACCCAGACCCGACGGCGGGGCACGAAGAGCGCCGTCAGCAGGCCCGCGAACGACAGCCCGGCGAAGAGCAGCACCCAGACCTGCGAGGGATCGTGGTGGATGTCGAACGAGGCGAAGCGCTTGACGCCGTCGAACGTGATGGTGCCCAGGCCGTCGGGGATCGTCGCGGTCTCGCCCGGCGTGAGCTGGATCGCTTTCTCCTGCGCGTCGTCGTCGGTGCCGGCCAGGGGGGTCAGCCCGTCGGTGGTCAGCGTGTAGACCGAGGTCGGCACGCCCTGGTCGAGGCCGAGGTCGCCCGAGTAGACGTTGAGGCTGAGCACGGGGTTCGTCGTGTCGGGGTCGTCGGACGACAGCGCGCCCGTGCCGAGGTCGACGGCCGAGGGGTAGAAGAACCCGATCATGCCGAGCTGCTCGGGCAGGGCGTCGGGCACCTTGATGACGCCCAGCGACGTGAGGTTGGTGTCTTGCGGCAGGAAGGGCACGGTGTCGCGGAAAGCGACGTTGCCCTCGCCGTCGCGGACGGTCACGTCGACCGCGTAGCCGTTGCCCAGCAGGTAGACGTTCGAGCCGCCGATCGAGAGCGGCGAGTTGACCTTGATCTGCGTCTTCTCGGCGTCGCCGCCTCGCGCCGTGGCGGTGACGTCGGCCGTGAAGTCGGTGGCCATGCCGGCCGCACCGTCGGTGTCGGGCGCGTACCGGGTCGAGAACTTGTCGAGCGCGATCGAGAAGGGCGACAACTGCGACTCGTCGAACCAGCGCCCCGGGTTGAACGAGTCGTACGAGCCGAGCACGTTCGAGAAGGTCTGGCCCTCGACGACGACGCGTTGGCCCGAGTACCCGAAGCCGCCGCCGACGCCGACGGTGAGCAGCACGCCGACCAGAGCCGAGTGGAACACCAGGTTGCCGGTCTCGCGCAGGTACCCGCGCTCGGCGCTGACCGAGTCGCCGAAGACCTGGGTGCGGTAGCCGGAGCGCCTCAGCTGCGCACGGGCCGCCTCGACGGCACGGGCGGCCGTGATCGAGGCGTCACCCGCGCTCGTCGCGCCTCGCGCGGTCTCGAGCGTGATCGACCGGTAGCCGGCCAGGCGCGACAGGCGCGCCGGGGTCTTCGGCGGACGCGCCCGCAGCGCCTCGAAGTGGTGCCGCGTGCGCGGGATGATGCAGCCGATCAGCGAGATGAACAGCAGCAGGTAGACGGCCGAGAACCACGGCGACGAGTAGGTGTCGAAGACCCCGAGCTTGTCGAGCACCGGGAACAGGTCGGGGTGGTCGGTGCGGTACTGCACGACGCCGTTGGGGTCGGAGGTGCGCTGGGGCACGAGCGACCCGGGGATGGCCGCGACGGCCAGCAGCATGAGCAGGAACAGCGCCGTCTTCATGCTGGTCAGCTGACGCCAGAAGAAGCGGAGGTAACCGACCGGGCCGAGTCGGGGCTGCGTGATGCCCGACCCCTCGTCCGATGCGGGCCGGACCGAGTCGATGTGGTCGCTCGGACGCAGCGGGTCGCCGCCGACGTCGGTCGTGTCGACGTCGCCCAGGTCGGCGTCGGTCGCGGTGGACGAGGAGGCGCGGGTCGCGTCGACCCCGTCGCGGTCAGACGATCGTGCCATAGCTCGCGATCACCGCCCCGACGTGCGACATGAGGCTGGACCAGAGGCCCGTGACCATGAGCAGACCGATGAGCACGAGCAGTGACCCTCCGACGATGTTGACGACGCGGATGTGCCGCTTGACGAACGAGATGGAACGTGAGGCCCAGCCGAAGCCGAGCGCGACGAGCAGGAACGGCACCCCGAGGCCGATGCAGTAGAACGCACCCAGCAGGACGCCCTGCCACGCCGAACCCGAGCCGAGCGCCAGCACCTGCACGGCCGCGAGGGTCGGGCCGATGCACGGCGTCCAGCCGATGCCGAAGACGATGCCGAGCAGCGGCGCCCCGGCCAGGCCCGTCTTCGGCAGGAAGCCCGGCTTGAGGGTTCGCTGCAGGAACGTGAACTGCCCGATGAAGACGAGGCCGAGCAGGATCACCACGACGCCCATGACCCGCGTGACGACCTCGCGCCACTGGATCAGCCAGAACCCCGCCGAGGCGAAGGCGAGCGACGTGCCCACGAAGACGACCGAGAAGCCGAGGATGAACAGGACGACCCCGAGCACCAGACGTCGACGGTCCCGCCGCTTGGCGCCGATCTCGGTCGCCCCCGTCGTCAGGCCGCCGACGTAGCCGAGGTAACCGGGCACGAGCGGCAGCACGCAGGGCGACAGGAACGAGATGAGGCCCGCCAACAGGGCGACGGGCAGGCCGACCGCGAGCTGTCCGCCCACGACCGCGTCGAAGAAGGGATTGCCCTGGTACACCTAGGACGTCTCGGCGAGGGTGTCGGAGATCAGGGTGTCGAGGATGCCCGGGCCGTCGAGACCGCCGAGGATGCGGGCCGCGATGCGCCCCTGCTCGTCGAGGACGATCGTCGTCGGCACGGCGTTGGGCGCGATGGTGCCGGCCAGCGCCAGCTGCACGGCACCGTCGTTGGCGTCGACGACGGACGGGTAGGTGACGTCGAAGGTGCGGGCGAAGGCGAGGGAGGTGTCGGCCTGGTCGCGGACGTTGACGCCGAGGAACTCCACGCCCTTGCCGGCGTAGGCCTGGTTGAGCTTCTCGAGCTCGGGTGCCTCGAGGCGGCAGGGCGGGCACGCGGCGTACCAGAAGTTGAGGACGACGACCTCGCCGTCGTGGTCGGACCGCGACACGGTCTCGCCGGCGTCGGTCTCGGCGGTGAACTCGACCGGGTCGGTGCGGTCTTCGGGGGCGATCTCGGTGACGGTGCCGTTGCCCGAGATGTAGTTCTCGGTCGTGCCGTTGCCGTACTGCTGCGCGAGGTCGTCGGCCGTGCTCGAGCACCCCGTGGCCACGAGGGCGACGACGGCGGCCAGGGCCAGGCCGCGGACGACGGATCGGGCTCGGATCGGGCGGATGGTCTGGCTCACACTGCTCCCAGGTCGACGGCGGACTGGTTCAAGTGTGCAGCGGGTTCCTGGTAGCCGACCTCGACGAAGCCCCCCTCGCGGCGCTCGAGCGTGGTGATGCTCGACAGCGTGCACCGGCGGCGGCGCGGGTCGTGGAACAGCCGCGCGCCGGTGACGCTGCGGTGGACCATCCAGATCGGCAGCTGGTGGCTGACGAGGACGACGTCGCCGTCGTCGACGCTCGACCAGGCCTCGTCGACGGCCGACAGCATGCGGGCGGCGATGCTGACGTAGGCCTCGCCCCAACTGGGCTTCAGCGGGTTGACGATCCACGGCCACTCGGCGGGCACCTTGAGCTGCTTGGCGACGCTGAAGTCCGACCGGCGCCCCTCGTACTTGTTCGTCGGCTCGATCAGGCGCTCGTCGACCTGGGTCTCGAGGCCGAACGCCGACGCCCACGGTGCCGCGCTCTCGCGGGTGCGTTGCAGCGGAGAGGCGAAGAGGGCCCGGACGGGGACGCCCTGCTCACGGAAGGCCTCGGCCGACGCCGCCGCCATGCGGTGGCCGAGGTCGCTGAGCCCGAACCCGTCGAGGCGGCCGTAGAGCACGTGCTCGGGGTTCTGCACCTCACCGTGCCGGACGAGGTGGATCTGCTGCGCGGGCATGCAGACGAGTCTAGGTCGGGGCCGCCTCCACACCTCCCACACGGAAACCGCCAAGCTCGGCGGCGCCCTGCACGACCCCGCGCGGGGCGGTGGGGCGGTGACTGTAAACTCGGGCCTCGTGATCGAACGCACCCTCATCAAAGACCTGTCCGCGTCGCCCGACGGACCCGTGACCGTGACCGGCTGGGTCGAGACGGTGCGTGACCAGAAGAAGGTGCAGTTCGTCGTCCTGCGCGACGAGACCGGCGCGCTGCAGCTGGTCCGCCCCCGCACCGCCGCCGACGTGCTCGAGGCGGCCGGCGAGACCGACGACGTCGCCGACGCCATCTCGTCCCTCTCGCAGGGCAGCTTCGTCACGGTCACGGGCGAGCTCAAGCACGACGAGCGCGTCAAGCTCGGGGGCATCGAGGTCAAGGTCGAGACCCTGGTCATCGACTCGCTGGCCGACCCCGAGACCCCGATCGCCGCCGACAGCGGCATCGACAAGCGCCTGGACTACCGCTTCCTCGACCTGCGCGTGCCGCGCAACTCGCTGATATTCCGCGTGCAGACCACGTTCGAGCACGCCCTGCGCACCTGGTGGATCGAGCGCGACTTCGTCGAGATCCACACCCCCAAGCTGATGGCGACGGCGAGCGAGTCGAACGCCGAGCTGTTCAAGGTCGACTACTTCGAGGGCGCCGCCTACCTCGCGCAGAGCCCGCAGTTCTTCAAGCAGATGGCCCAGACGGCCGGCTTCGGCAAGATCTTCGAGATCGCGCCGGTGTTCCGGGCCGACCCGTCGTTCACCTCGCGTCACGCCACCGAGTTCACGAGCGTCGACGCCGAGATCAGCTACGTCGACAGCCACGAGGACGTCATGCGCATGCACGAAGAGCTGCTGGTGGCGGCCTTCTCTGCCGTGAAGGAGAAGCACGGCGACGAGATCCAGGCGCTCTTCGACGTCGAGGTGACCGTCCCGTCGACGCCCTTCCCGCGCATCCCGCTGGCCGAGGCCAAGCGCATCGTCGCCGAGCGCGGCTACGAGGTGCCCCGCGCCGACGCCGACATGGACCCCGAGGGCGAGCGTCGCATCTCGGAGTACGTGCGCGAGGAGTTCGGCCACGAGTTCGTCTTCTTGACCGACTACGACATCTCGATCCGGCCCTTCTACCACATGCGTCACGACGACGACCCGCAGCTGACGAAGAGCTACGACCTGATCTTCAACGGCACCGAGATCTCGACCGGCGCCCAGCGCGAGCACCGCATCGACGTGCTCGAGCAGCAGATCCGTGAGAAGGGCCTCAAGCCCGAAGAGCTCGGGGGCTACCTCGACTTCTTCCGCTACGGCGCCCCGTCGCACGGTGGCTTCGGCATGGGCCTCGCCCGGGTGCTGATGCTCATGCTGCACCAGGCGAACCTGCGCGAAGTGACCTTCCTCTTCCGCGGCCCCACGCGCCTCCAGCCGTAGGCGCGCCGCACGAATCGGTTGATGGGCGGTCCGGTCTCGAATGAGACCGGACCGCCCCCCTTTCGTCAGCCCTGCTTTGTGCGGTGAATGGGACCGACGGCGACGGCCCTCGAACAAGCGACAAGGGCGAAGAGACCCAGCACCATTAGAGCCGCGATGGTCGGCACGGGCGACGACGTCCGTTCGCTCAAGGAGACGGCTGTGATCGTGACGAGAAGGCCCAGACCGAAAACGACCGCCGCCGGGACTTCCTTCGCTCGCGTCCGCCACCACCCGCTGCCACTGGCGACTACTCGCGGCAAGCCGCCGACCAGCACCAAGAACACGAGTAGCACCACCGTTTGATCGAACCGCCCCAGCACGCCCGTGGCGTGCAACTCAAGCCCCCCGGCCATCATGACGATGGCGAGCAACAGCCCTCCACGAGTCGGAGGGGCATAGCTAACTGTCACTGACCGACGAGGAACAACACGGTCAGTTCCTCGTTGATTCATTGTCGGCAATTCTCGATGACGGGCCAAGTGACCAGGCTTGGCAACGTCGTGCGCCTGATACCCACGCACCGCCCCTGGGCCACCGCCGAATTCGCCGTCTGCACCATCGCCGCCGTCGCGATTCCGCAGGCCCATCCGACAGGCCCACACGCTGCGGCGATCAGTGCTGCCACAAGACCTGAATTGGTCAGCTGCCGCGTCTCGTTACGGCTGTACATCACGGTACAGAACTGAAAATTGCACTCGAGTCGCGCCATGATCGTCACGGGGAACGTCGTTGGCACATCGTCCAAGCGCTGCCGGACAGTGTTGCCGACTATCTCGTAAGACGAACGAAGATCCTGTCCCTCCGCGTCGATGGCCACGGGTGGCGCGAGCGAGTTGATGGCAGATCCGTTGTCGTCCAAGATCCGCACGCCTCCCCGTTCGTCGAGTTCGAGACGAGCCGGACGCCCGTCGATCAGGACCTCGAAACCAAAGTCGACTAGCTCTCGCTCGCTCAGAACACGGATGTACTGCCCGTCCGCGCCTGCCTCCGCGTTGCTCCCACCTTGACGCGTTCGGGGCGAAGACGACAACCCTCGCGGGTTTCCGCCCGACACGAAAGAAACCACGTGCCCCTCGCTCTCAACGGACATGACGGCCTCCGCGTCGTCGGGCTGATCAGCAGCAAATGCCCCACTCCCTGTTCCGGCGATCAACATCATCACCAGCATGAGCACTACAGCAATCGACGGCCAGGTCGTGCTGTTCTTCCAGATCATGTTCTCTTCCAATCTGTGCATCTTTGCACTCAGAAAGAGCGTGCCATCTGACACGGTTAATTGGAAGAAGAAATATTGGGCGTGTGAATCAAGCGAAAGAAGCGCGGAGCGCCGTCCGCAGGCGCTCGGGCTCGACGCGCCAGATCGTGTGCACCCGGCCGTCGAGCAGGACGACGGGGATCTCTTCGGCGTACTCGGCGGTGAGCGCGGCGTCGTCGAGGATGTTCTTCTCGTCGACGGCCAGCTCGGCAGCGGAGAACTCGGGCTCGGCCAGCACCTCGTGCAGGGCCGACCGGGCGTCGTCGCAGAGGTGGCAGCCCGGCTTGGTCAACAGGGTGATTCGCGGTTCGGCCATGCCCACAAGGGTAGCGACGGCCGCGGCTGCCCCTGGCACGACGAAGGCCCCCGGCGACCGGTGGTCGGCGGGGGCCTTCGCGTACAACGACTACTTCTTGTTGCGACGCTGGTGACGAGTCTTGCGAAGCAGCTTGCGGTGCTTCTTCTTCGCCATGCGCTTGCGACGCTTCTTGATGACAGAACCCATAGAGGACCTCACTGATTTCTGGATTGGACCGACCGGGTCCGAAACAGAACCGCGGAAAAATGCCTCGGGTCAGTCTACTAGGACGGCTCGAGAAAGTCGAAGTGGCTCAGCCGACGTCGGCGACGCCGGTCCGCAGCACGGCCGCGACGGCCGACTCGGGCACGCGGAACGAGCGCCCGAAGCGGATCGCCGGCAGCTCGCCCGAGTGCACCATGCGGTAGACGGTCATCTTCGACACGCGCATCATGTCGGCCACCTCGGCGACCGTGAGGAACCGCACATCGGAGAGATCCTGCGACATGACCCTGCCTCGACTCGGGCCCCGTGCCGGGGCTGTGGAGCAGACGAGTGTTTCCCGTGTGCCTGAGGGCAACTCTAGGGGCGCGTGTGACTCGGTGTAAAGGAAGGGTCGGCGCTAGGGCCCGGTGCGCCCCAGGCGCTTGCGCACCGGGTCGATGACGCGCTCGTCGAGGGCCCCAAGCGCGCTCTGCGCGTCGTGCAGGGCCGAGGAGGCGCGGTGCTGGGCCCCGGCCACGTAGCGGCCCAGCGTGCTGCCGACGTCTTCGGCGTCGGGCAGGTTCTCGGCCGCCCGCCGCAGCGGCGCGGGCACGGTGGCCCCGGCCCAGGCCGCGAACGGCGTGCTGGTCAACGCGTCCGAGACCAGCGAGTCGGCACTGACGAACGGGATGAGCCAGTCCTCGACCGCTTCGAGCGGCCCCGGCTCGACCGAGTAGTACCGGTGCTGACCCTCTTCACGGACGCTGACCAGGCCGGCCTCGCGGAGAACGCGGAGGTGCTTCGAGACCGTGGGCTGGCTGATGCCGAGCGACGTGACCATCTCGCCCACGCTGATGTCGGCGTTGACGGAGTCGGTCGACATCGAGGCGTCGAGCAACACCTTGAGGAGGTCTCGGCGAGTGGCGTCGGCGATCACGGCGAAGATGTCCGGCATGCGACCAGCGTAGTGACCCGGGGCGCACGCGGCCTCGGCGTCGGCCGGGATAGCATGACCGGCGTGACTCGCGCCCCCGTCGCCGGTCGACGCCGCCCCTCGGACCCCGGCCGCTCGCCCTGGCGCAGACTCAGCGACGCGATCGACGACATCGGTCGCAAGTCGCCCGCGCGCTTCGCCATCCTGATCTTCACCGGCCTGATCGTCGTCTTCACCCTGCTGTTCTCGCTGCCGATCTCGTCCGCCGACCGGACGATCACTCCCCTGGCCGACTCGGTCTTCACGGCCGTCTCGGTCATCTGCGTGACCGGTCTCGCGACCGTCGACATGGCGACCCACTGGTCCCTGTTCGGCCACGTCGTCATCTTCGTCGGCGTGCAGATCGGCGCGATCGGGGTGCTCACCCTGGCCTCGATCATGGGCCTCGTCGTCTCGCGGAAGCTCGGCCTGCGCGCCCGTCTCATGGCGGCCGGCGACCAGAACCCCCTGCGGGTGCACGCGGGCCCGGTGCCCGAGGGGCAGGCCGTCCGACTCGGCGAGATCGGCGGGCTGCTGACGACGGTGGCGCTCAGCTCGTTCGTCATCCAGCTGGCCATCGCCCTGCTGATGATCCCCCGCATGCTGATCGACGGCATCCCCGTCGGAGACGCCGTGCTCGACAGCTTCTACTACTCGGCGATGGCCTTCACGAACACCGGTTTCACGCCCAACGCCGAGGGGCTGGCCGCTTTCGAGAACGACTACTGGTTCCTCAGCCTGATCATGATCGGGGTCTTCCTCGGCAGCATCGGGTTCCCGGTGATCTACGCCCTGGCCCGGAACCCCCGCAACCCGCGCCGCTGGTCGGTGCACGTCAAGCTGACCCTGCTGACGACGGCGATCCTGATCGTGTTCGGCATGGTGCTGTACATCGTCCTCGAGTTCGACAACCCGAAGACGTTCGGCGGCATCGAGGCCGGCCCGACGGTGTTCCAGTCGCTCTTCCTCAGCATGATGACGCGCTCGGGCGGGTTCTCGACCATCCAGATCTCCGACCTGAACGGGTCGTCGCTGCTCGTCACCGACATGCTCATGTTCATCGGCGGCGGCTCGGCGTCCACCGCCGGAGGCATCAAGGTGACGACGCTCGCGGTGCTCTTCCTGGCGGCCTTCGCCGAGGCGCGCGGTCAGCGGTCGATGGAGGCCTTCGGCCGCCGCATCCCCAGCGACGTCCTGCGCCTGGCCGTCAGCGTCGTCCTCTGGGGCGCCACGATCGTCGCCGTGTCGAGCATCCTCATCATGCACATCACCAAGGAGCCCCTCGACCACGTGCTGTTCGAGTCCATCTCGGCGTTCGCCACCTCGGGCCTCAGCACGGGCCTGACCGAACGCCTCCCCGACTCGGCGAAGTACATCCTGGCGGTCACGATGTGGATGGGCCGCGTTGGTACAGTGACACTCTCCGTCGCCCTGGCCGCCAGCCAGCGACGCCAGTTGTTCACGAGAGCCGAGGAGCGACCGATCGTTGGTTGACAAGATCAAGCACGACGCCCCGGTGCTCGTCATCGGCCTCGGCCGCTTCGGCGCCGCGACCGCCGGGCAGCTGGAACGACAAGACCGCGACGTCCTCGCCGTCGACACCGACGCCGGCCTCGTGCAGAAGTGGGCCGACCGCGTGACGCACGCCGTGCAGGCGGACGCCCGCAGCATCGACGCGCTCAAGCAGATCGGCGCCCAGGACTTCTCGATCGCGGTCGTCGCCGTCGGCTCGTCGATCGAGGCCAGCGTGCTCATCACGGCCAACCTCGTCGACCTGAAGGTGCCCCAGATCTGGGCGAAGGCGATCAGCCAGTCGCACGGCAAGATCCTCGCCCGCATCGGCGCGAACCACGTCATCTACCCCGAGCGCGAGGCCGGCGAGCGCGTCGCGCACCTCGTCTCGGGCCGGATGCTCGACTACATCGAGTTCGACGACGCCTTCGCCATCGTCAAGATGTACCCGCCGAAGCCCGTCCGCGGCGCCTCCCTGGCCGCGTCGAACATCCGCACGAAGTACGGCATCACGATCGTCGGAGTGAAGAGCCCCGGAGGCGCGTTCGTCGAGGCCACGCCCGAGACGGTCATCAGCAACCACGACCTGATCATCGTGTCGGGCGACAGCCGCGCGATCGAGCGTTTCGCCGCCCTCGAGGGCTGAGCGCGGCCGCGCTGCCGGGTGCGTTCGGGCAGGAAGCGGCTCAGCGACCCTCGGCGATCTCGCGGTTGCGGGCGAGGGCGGCCCGGGTGGCCCGTTCGAAGAGGTCGACGAGGCCGCCCTGCTCGAGCTCGGCGACGGCACGTTCGGTCGTGCCGCCGGGGCTCGTGACTCGGCGGCGCAGTTCGGTCGGTGCGGTGTCGGCCGGCAGGACGTCGCTCGCCGCGAGCAGCTCGCTCGCGCCGCGGAACGTGCCCTGGACCATGGTGGCGGCCTGCGCGCGGGTGAAGCCCAACGCGACCGCCGCCTCCTGCAGTTGCTCGATCAGGTAGAAGACGTAGGCGGGCCCCGAGCCCGAGATCGTGCTGAGCGCGTCGATCTGCGACTCGGGGACGACCACGACATCGCCGACGACGGCGAAGAGCGACCGGGCGAGCGCGAGGTCGGCGTCGGTCGACCGTGACCCGGCGCTGAGGCCGGTGACGCCCAGCCCGACGTGCGACGGGGTGTTGGGCATCGAGCGCAGCACCGAGACGGACTCGGGCAGGGCGGCCTCCATGGTGGCGGTCGTGACACCCGCGGCGAGGCTGACCACGACGGCACCCGCGTCGAGCACCGGGCCGATCTCGCGCAACAGGTCGACCACCATGTGCGGCTTGACGCCGATCAACACCAGCCGGGCGCCGACGACGGCCGAGGCGTTGGCACTCGGGTCGGTCTCGGTCGCGAGCGAGGTGACGGAGCCGTGCCGCAGGGCCCGCGCCTTCACCTCGGTGCGGTTGGTCACCCGGACGCCGCCGTCGACCTCGACCTCGGGGCGCAGCAGGCCCTGCAGGATCGCACCGCCCATCGAGCCGGCTCCGAGAATCGCTGTGGTGGGGAGGGTGGTGACCATCCGGCCATCCTAGGATCGACCTGGACCACACGAGGGGATCGAACCGATGAGCACTCACGGCGGCAACAAGGCGATCATCGCCGCACTCAGCGCGAACCTGGGCATCGCGGTGACCAAGTTCGTCGCCTGGGCGTTCTCGGGCTCGTCGTCGATGCTCGCCGAGGGCGTGCACTCGCTGGCCGACTCGGGCAACCAGCTGCTGCTGCTGCTCGGCGGCCGTCAGGCGAAGAAGGCGGCCGACGCCGAGCACCCCTTCGGCCACGGGCGTGAGCGGTACGTCTACGCGTTCGTCGTGTCCATCATCCTGTTCAGCGTCGGCGGGGTCTTCTCGCTCTACGAGGGCGTCGAGAAGCTGCGCGAGCCGCACCCGCTCGACGTGCCGTGGCTGCCCGTGCTCGTGCTCGCGATCTCGCTCGCACTCGAGGGCTTCTCGCTGCGCACCGCGATCCGCGAGGCCCGCCCGAGCAAGGGCCAGCAGAGCTGGGCGTCGTTCATCCGTCGGGCGAAGGCCCCCGAGCTGCCCGTCGTGCTGCTCGAGGACGCCGCGGCGTTGCTCGGCCTGTCGTTCGCCATGATCGGCGTCGTCCTGACCTGGATCACCGGCGACGGCCTCTACGACGCGATCGGCACCATCGCCATCGGGCTGCTGCTCGTCGCGGTGGCCGTGATCCTCGGCATCGAGACCAAGAGCCTGCTCGTCGGCGAGGGCGCCTCGGCCGACGACGTGCAGAAGATCCGCGACGCCGTCACGGGCGGCTCCGAGGTCGAGTCGATCATCCACATGAAGACGCTCTACCTCGGGCCCGACGAACTGCTCGTCGGCGTGAAGGTCGCGATGCCCGGCCGGACCGTGCTCGCCGACGTGGCGAGCGCCATCAACGCGGTCGAGGCGCGCATCCGCGAGGCCGTGCCCATCGCCCGCGTCATCTACGTCGAACCCGACGTCTGGGTGAAACCCGGCCAGGTCGACCCGCCCACCGACGCTATCGTCATCCGCGCCGCCGACTGAGACCCGAGGAGGCGCGGGTCGGCGACCAGCGCGCCTCCCGGCTCAGCGCCGCCCGGCGAAGAACGCGTCGAGCTGCGCCCGGCACTCGGCCTCGCGCACCCCGGCGTAGACCTCGGCACGGTGCGGAAGCCTGCGGTCGCGGGCGATGTCGTAGACGCTGCCCGCGCCTCCTGCCTTGTCGTCCCAGGCGCCGTAGACGAGCCGCGGCACGCGCGCGGCGAGCAGGGCGCCTGCGCACATCGGGCACGGTTCGAGCGTGACCACCAGGGTCGTGCCGGTGAGGTGCCAGTCGCCCGTGTGCCGGGCGGCGGCCCGCAGGGCGATCACCTCGGCGTGGGCCGTCGGGTCCTGGCGCAGCTCGCGCTCGTTGCGCCCGGTGGCGATCACGACCCCGCCGGCGTCGACCACGACGGCACCCACCGGCACGTCGGCCGAGACCCGACAGGCGTCGGCCTCGACGAGGGCGAGCGACATCCAGTCGTCGAACTCGGGCGGGACGGCGATCACGGGGCCTCAACGGGGTCGGGGCGGCTCACGGAACCGGTCGACTCCGCTACCGTTGAGCCTATGCGAGTGCACGTAGCGGACCACCCCCTCATCACCCACAAGCTGACCGTGCTCCGTGACAAGAGCACGCCCTCCCCCACGTTCCGGGCGCTGACCGAAGAGCTCGTCACCCTGCTGGCCTACGAGGCCACGCGCGACGTTCGCACGAGCCCCGTCGACATCGAGACGCCGGTCGGCCCCGCCACCGGTCTCGAGATCAGCCAGCCGCGGCCGCTGGTCGTGCCGATCCTGCGGGCCGGGCTCGGCATGCTCGAGGGCATGACGAAGCTGGTCCCCACGGCCGAGGTGGGGTTCCTCGGCATGGTGCGCGACGAAGAGACCCTGCAGCCGACGACCTACGCCGAGCGCCTGCCCGACGACCTCTCGAACCGCCAGTGCTTCGTGCTCGACCCCATGCTCGCCACGGGCGGGTCGCTCATCGCGGCCATCGACTACCTGCTCGACCGGGGCGCGGTCGACGTCACGGCGGTCTGCATCCTCGCCGCCCCCGAGGGGCTGGCCGCGGTCGAGAAGGCCATGCAGGGCCGCGACGTGCACGTCGTGCTCGGCGCCGTCGACGAGAAGCTCAACGAGCAGGGCTACATCGTGCCCGGCCTCGGCGACGCGGGCGACCGCCTCTACGGGCTCGCCTGACGCGACCCTTCCACACGACCCGCACCGCGCCTCCTGGACGTCAGGAGGCGCGGTTCGTCGTCCCGGCGCCGGTCACGGTGCCCGTCGGCGCGCCTCGCTTGACACGGGGACGCGGCGTGTAACAAGATCGACCCCATGACTAACAGCGTGCTCACCCCGACCTCTCGTGAGGCCCTCGGGAGCACCGGCACGATGATGCCGATGCACGCTGTCACGTGTCGAATGTGTGCCTGATCCGGCCACACACCTCGCCGAGTCGAAGCTGCTGACACCGCCAGCTGAGCTCGCGGCCCCACCCGGTCGCTGAGCCACCGACTCCAGGATGCCTCGCGTCGCCACCCCCGACGCGCATCCCGAACGGTGCATCGCACCGACTGCTCGTGACGTACGGCACCATCGCCGGCGGGATCGAGCACCGACACACATCGAGCAGTCCCTCGGCACCCCGGCGACCCGTCGGCCCGAGCGGCAGCCGCCGTCACGCAAGGACCCCGCCTGTCATGTCCCTCATCCTCGACCGCCCCGTCACCGCCACCCGCACCGTCTCGCCCGCTCGTCCCGCCGCACCGACCCCCCTCCGCGAGGTCGCCCCGGCCCGCTCCGCCGCCCCCGTCGTGGCGCCCACCGCGTCGGCGGCCGACACCCCCGCGGCACCTCGACCCCGCGCCGTGCCCGAGGGCACCGAGGCCCGCGGCTTCGTCCTCTACGTCGGACTCGACGAGCTCAAGGCCGCGGCCGACGGCACGTCGCTCGGCGACGTGGTCTCGCAGATCAAGGAGCTCGTCGCCCGCATCGCCCCGGCGGCCGAGACCCACGCCGCCGTCGCCCTGGCACCCGAGGGTGCCGGCGGACGCGACGTCGAGGTCGTCCGACTCGCCCTCCAAGACCCTGCGGCACTCGCGAAGCGCCGCCAGGTAACCGAGGACGACGAGCCCGGAGCGCGCGGCGGCGTGGTCGTCGACATCTCTCGCAAGCGCCTGCTGCTCGACGGCGACGTCGCACCCCTGACCTACAAGGAGTTCGAGCTGCTGCAGTACCTCGTGCTGCGCGAGGGCCGCACCATCGAACGGGCCGAGCTCATCTCGAGCCTGTGGGCCGACGGCGACGACGAGGTGCCGAACGAGCGCACCATCGACGTGCACGTCCGTCGCCTGCGGTCGAAGCTCGGCGCCTTCGAGGACATCGTCCGCACCGTGCGTGGCGTCGGCTACCGGTTCGACCGTCACGCCGACGTCTCGATCCGGCACGCGTCGACCCCGTCGCCCGACGTGTTCTGAGCCGCCCGCACCCGACGTCGGCCCCCAGGCGCCGCAGGGCGTCGGCTTCGACGTCGGCACGGGTCGCTCTGTCAGAGTTCTCAGGAACTGCTCGGAATCAACGCTGGACCACCGTTACCGATCCGTTATAGATTGTGTCTCGCCGACGTCGTTTGCTGTGGCGGCCGAGGCGGAATGTGATTGCAGGACACTCTTGGTGCAAGGGAAGAGGGCCGGTCGCCATCGTGCGACCGGCCCTCTGTCGTCCGCCCCGCGACGGCCCGGCCACGGGTCGGCCACGGCGCGGTCCTGCCCGGTGTCGGCCCGACGTCGGTGCCCTTTCGTAGACTCGTCCTCGACGAACGTGAGGTGCGACATGACGGAGACATCGATGGCAGTGGGTGCCTGGGAGGCGCTGTTCCGGGCCCAGGTCAGCGTCATGCGTGAACTGACCGACTGCTTCCCGACGAACGAGATCTCGTTCAACGAGTACGACGTGCTGTTCAACCTGTCGAACCAGCCCGACCGCCGCGCACGCATCCGCGACCTGACGCGCCACCTGCTCCTCACGCAGCCGAGCATCAGCCGTCTCGTCGACCGGCTCGCGTCGAAGGGCATCGTCGAGAAGGCCTCCGATCCCGGCGACGGGCGCGGCATCATCGTGGCCATGACCGACGAGGGGTACGACCTCTACCGCCGGACGGCCGTCAGCCACGCCGCGGCCATCCGTCGACGCGTGGGCGGCGCCCTCGACGACGACGAACTGGCGTCCCTGGCCGACCTGTGCACGAAGTTGCGCCTCGGCACGCCGATCGAGGCGAGCGCATGACGTCACCGTCCATCGTCTGGCTGCGCGACGACCTCCGCCTCGCCGACAACCCCGCCCTGACCGCCGCCGTCGAACGTGGCGAGCCCGTCGTCGTGCTCTTCCTGCTCGACGACGAGACCGAGGGCATCCGCCCGCTGGGTGCGGCGTCGCGCTGGTGGCTGCACCACAGCCTCTCGGCCCTCGACGCGTCGCTGCGCGAGATCGGCGGCCGGCTGACCCTCCGCCGGGGCCCCCAGGCCCGCGAACTGCCCCGCCTCGTCGACGAGGTCGGTGCCGGTGCCGTCTTCTGGAACCGCCGCTACGGGCTCGCCGCGCGCGACACCGACGCCGACCTCAAGTCGTCGTTGCGTGAGCGCGGCCTCGACGTGCGCAGCTTCCAGGCCAACCTGATGTTCGAGCCCTGGACGATCCAGACCGGCCAGGGTCAGCCGTTCAAGGTCTTCACACCGTTCTGGCGGGCCTGCCTCGACCGACCCGAGCCGCGGCACCCCGTGGCCGCCCCCGACGAACTGGACGCGCCCCGTTCCGGGCCCGACAGCGACGACCTCGACTCGTGGCAGCTGCTTCCCACGTCGCCCGACTGGGCCGGTGGGCTCCGCGAGACCTGGACCCCGGGCGAGGCCTCCGCCCTCGACACCCTCGAACGCTTCGCCACGGGCCACCTGGCCGACTACGGCCTGCGCGACGAGCCGGCTCAAGAGGCCACCAGCCACCTGTCGCCGCACCTCCGCTTCGGCGAGGTCAGTCCCTTCCAGGTGTGGCACCGCATGCGCGGCGACCTCGCACCCGACGCCCGCGAACAGGCCTCGGGGTTCTTGCGCGAGCTGGTCTGGCGCGAGTTCAACCACACCGTGCTGTTCGCGAACCCGCACCTGGCCACGAAGAACTACCGGCCCGAGTTCGACGAGTTCCCGTGGCACGAACTCGAGCAGGGCGAGCTCGAGGCCTGGCAGCAGGGCACGACGGGCATCCCCCTGGTCGACGCTGGCATGCGCGAGCTCTGGACGACCGGCTACATGCACAACCGCGTCCGCATGGTCACGGCGAGCTTCCTCGTCAAGAACCTGCTGGCCGACTGGCGCGTCGGCGAACGGTGGTTCTGGGACACCCTGGTCGACGCCGACGAGGCCAACAACCCCGCCAACTGGCAGTGGACCGCAGGCTCGGGGGCCGACGCCGCACCGTACTTCCGGGTGTTCAACCCCGTGCTGCAGGCCGACAAGTTCGACAAGCACCGCGACTACGTGCGCCGGTGGGTGCCCGAGGTCGACGACGACTCGTACCCCGAGCCCATGGTCGACCTCAAGGCCTCGCGACGTGCCGCCCTCGACGCCTACGAGGCGATGCGCCGCAGCACGCGGTCGGACTGACCGGCCGCCGACCGGACCGCCCCACGCCGTTCCGCCCAGCCGCGCTTCGTCCTGCTTCGTTCTGTCCCGTGCCCTCCCGCCCTGCTCCGTCCCGCCCCTCCGAGAGGATCACCTCCGTGACGACGACCCCTCACCCCGCCGGCTCCGCGTCCCCGACGGGCATCGACGCCGTGTTCGCGGCCCGCCCACCCGAGCGTCGCGGGCCGAGCGCGGTCTGGGCGACCTTCGACCGCTCGGGCCAGACACACGACGGGTCGTCGGGCGAGATCGCCCCGGGCAGGGCGCCCGGCGTCGACACCGCCTACCGGATCGCCTCGTGCACCAAGAGCTTCACGGCCACGGCCCTGCTCGCCCAGCGCGACGCCGGGCTCGTCTCGCTCGACGCTCCGATCACCGACTTCGTGCCGGCGTTCGCCGAGGTGGTCCTGCCCACGGCCGACTCCCCGGTGCCGACGCTGCGCATGCTGCTCACCATGTCGGCCGGCTTCCCGACCGACGACCCCTGGGGCGACCGGCAAGAATCCCTCACCGACGACGAGCTCGACGCGCTGCTGAGGGCTGGGCTCACCTTCGACAGCGTGCCCGGCACGACGTTCGCCTACTCGAACCTCGGCTTCGCCCTGGTCGGCCGGGCGATCGCCGCCGTCGCCGGACGGCCGTACCGCGAGGTGGTCGAGTCGACGATCCTCGAGCCCCTCGGCCTGTCGGCCACGGGGTTCGAGGCGACCGTGCCGGCGACCGGCGGCGTCGCGACGGGCCATCGCCGCGCCTCCGACGGGGGCGACGCCCTGCCGTTCTCGGGGCCCGGCGCGTTCTCGCCCATCGGCGGGCTCTTCAGCACGGTCACCGATCTGACCCGCTGGGCCCGCTGGCTCGGCTCGGCGTTCGACCCCGAGGGCCGCGGCGACCTCGACGGCATCCTGTCGCGCGCCTCCCGCCGCGAGATGCAGCAGGTGCAACGGTTCGTGCCCGCCCGAGCCGGGCACCCGGGCGGATACGGGTTCGGCCTGTTCGTCGAGCACTACCCCGACCACGGCCCGGTGGTGTCGCACAGCGGCGGCTACCCCGGCTTCTCAGCCCACATGCGGTGGCAGGCCGCGACCGGCCTGGGAGCGATCGGCTTCGAGAACGCGACCTACTCGAAGGTCTCAGAACCGATCGGCCTCGCCCTCGACGGCATCATGGCCGACCGGCCCGACTCCCGGGTCGTCGTGCGGCCCTGGTCCGAGACGACGGCCGCGCGCGATGCGGTCGAAGCCGTCGTCCGCGGTGGGGCCGTCCCCGACGGGCTGTTCAGCGAGAACGTCGAGCTCGACGTCCCGCTCGACCGTCGACGCGCCTCCTGGGCGGCCCTCGTCGAGTCCGTGGGCGGCTGGGACGACTCGGGCGACGGCGACCCGCTGCCGGCCGACGAGTCGACGGCGCCGTCTCACCTCGTCTGGCGTCGACGCGGCGCCCGGGGTGACGTCCGCTTCGAGATCCGACTCACGCCCGAACGTCCGCCCCGCGTGCAGACCGTGACGGTCACGAGCGAGAGCCCGCGCTAGCGAGGCGACAAGGCGGGCGGGCGGATCGACGGGGGCGAGCAGGTCCTCCTGGTCAAGACGGCGGTCTGCCGCCCGCGACGCCCGCCGCCCTCGCCGCCGCCCGGGCTCCGCTGCGACCGGCGACGCCGAGGCTGCGCGAGGTCGCCCACGCGGCGATGAACCCCGCCGAGAACGCGTCGACGAGGCCGACCGAGTCGACCCAGCGCGTGGCCACGCCGTCGACCGTGACGGGCGGCAGCCCCCGCGTCGCCACGGTCGCTCCCCCGTCGTCGTCGACGACGGCGACCACGCCGAACCGATCGGCCAGCGCTTCCGCCGACCCGGTCGGCTGCTCGAGTCCCGTCAGCTCGCGGGCGGTCTCTCGGGACGGGAAGAACAGGTCGGCCCCCTCGACGGCGGCGAGGAACGCCGGCGCCCCGAAGCGGCGGACCACCGAGGCACTGCCCGGCGCGACCGAGACGAGCGCACCGACCTCGCGGGCCCGCGCCAGCAGCCGGCGGAGGGCGACCGGGCTGCGCGACTGGGCGACCGTGTACCCGGTGAAGTGCACGAGGCCAGCCCGAGCCACGAGGTCGTCCGGCACGTCGTCGGGGCCGAACGAGGCGCCGGCACCCCGGTCGGTGAACATCGTGCGAGACGTCCCGTCGACCGTGATCACGACCGTGCCGGTCGGGTCGTGCGCGTCGTAGGCGAGCCGGGCCGAGACCCCGGCGTTGGCGAGCAACTGCGCGTGGCGTTGGAGGTCGGCCGTGCCGACCCGGCCGACGAACGACACGTCGACGCCCAACGAGCCGAGCCACGCGGCCGTGTTGGCGGCCGAGCCCCCCGCACGGTGCCGGATCGTCGCGGCGGTCTCGGTCCCCGCCGGGTCGGCCGTCCGCGGCATGACGATGATGTCGTCGAGCACGTCGCCGAACACGACGACGGGGGAACCGGGGCGGGGTCGAGCGTCCGGCGGACGGAGGCGGTCGTGGGCGGGGGGCATCGCCGTCCAGCCGATCACGGATCACGCTCCCGGTCGGGACGAGGAGGCGCAAATCACCCTCGCGGGCACGTCACGATCACCCGTCCCGCCCGGGCGGGCGCCGTCAGGGGCGCGCCGTCAGGGGCCCGCCATCAGGCGGGGACGGGCTCGGAGGCCGGAGTCTCGCGCCGAGCGCGTCGACCGCGCACGACCACCGCGTCGAGGGCGAGGCGGCCGGGGCCGGTCAGCACGATCGCGACCGAGGCCACGGCGAGGACGAGCACGTACTCGATGCCGCCCGTCGCCGAGAGGAATCCGTTCGGCAGGTGGACGGCGACCAGGGCGACGACCGCCGTGACCGCCAGGAGGGCCGCGGCGACCCGGGTGGCGAAGCCGACGACGAGGGCGACCCCGGCGGCGAGCTCGGTGACGGCCGCGACCGGGGCGGCGACCTCGGCGAACGGGATGCCCATGCCGCCGAAGGCGCCCTGCGTCGCGGCGAGGCCGTCGACCGCGAGCTTCTGCCACCCGTGCACGACGAACACCACCCCCAGGACGACGCGCAGCAGGAGGATTCCGAGGGACGAGGAGGCTGACGACACGGTGTGCCTTTCGATCGGGGGCAGGGTCGGGGCACGTCGTCGGGCCTCGGGTCACGGTACGAGGTGACGCGTCACCGACCCCGGCCGTGGAGTGCCCTGCCAGGGCATCGCCAGAGCCCTGCCAGGCTCGGGTGGGGCATCCGGGGGACGCGGGGACGAGTCACGAGGGCCCTTCGGCGGACGCGGGACGTGCCCCCGGTCGCCCGTGTCGGTGGCCACCGGCAGGATGGGGGCACGAGGTGCCCGGCGGACGGGCCGACGACGAGAGGCGGCACACATGGCGACCATCGCGATCACGGGGGGCTCGGGGCGCATCGCGACCTGGGTGCGCCCCCTGCTGCTCGAGGCCGGCCACCACCTGAGGCTGCTCGACGTGGTGGCACCCGGCGACGACCTCCGCGAGCACGAGACCTTCGAGCACGTCGGCGTGACCGACCTCGAGTCGCTGACGGTGGCGTTCGACGGGGCCGACCTCGTCGTCCACCTCGCCTCCCACGCCAGCGAGCGCACCTGGCACGAGATCCGCGACCTCAACGTCGAGAGCGCCTACGTCGTGCACGAGGCCGCCCGCCGTGCCGGCGTGACCCGCGTCTTCGCGGCCAGCTCGGTGCACGCCGTCGGGTTCGAACCCGGCTCGAGTGCCGCCGACCACGACGTGCCGGCTCCCCGCCCGGACTCGTTCTACGGCGTCAGCAAGGTGCTGCTCGAGGCCGTCGGCAGCCTGTACGCCGACCGCTTCGGCTCGACCGTCGTGTCGGCCCGCATCATGACGTGCGAGCTCGAGCCGCACGACGTCCGCAGCCTCGGCACCTGGTTGTCGCCGGCCGACGCGGCCCGCCTCATGCTGGCGACCCTGACGAGCGCCCCGGCCGGGCACCACGTCGTCTGGGGCGTCAGCCGCAACACCCGCCGCGTCGTCTCGCTCGCCGCGGGTGAGGCTGTCGGGTACCACCCCGAAGACGACGCCGAGGCGTTCGCCGAGCGGTTCGCCGGCCAGGTGCAGCCCCCCGACGCTCCCGTGGGCGGCGTGTTCACGACCCTGCCGCTCGGTGAGGCCTCGTGACGGCCTCGAGGCCGAGCGGGCGCCACGCCGACAGGGGCCGCGCCGGCCGGGCCGGTACCGTGGCTCCGTGATCACCGCCCTGCACTCGTCCTCCGTCGCCGCCCTCGATCCCGTCGTCCTGTACGAGATCCTGCGCCTCCGGGTCGACGTCTTCGTGGTCGAGCAGGACTGCCCATACCCCGAGCTCGACGGGCGCGACCTCGAACCGACCACGCGCCTCCTCTGGTCCTCGGACGACGACGGCCGGGTCACGGCGACGCTGCGCGTGCTGCACGACGGCGACGACCGCCGCATCGGCCGGGTGGCGACCGCCGCGGCGGCGAGGGGACGCGGCCTGGCCGCCGACCTGATGCGCGCGGCAGTCGCCTCGTGCGAGGGCCGGCTCGTGCGCCTCGACGCACAGGCCCACCTGTCGGGCTGGTACGCCCGCTTCGGCTTCGTGGTCGACGGCGACGAGTTCGTCGAGGACGGCATCCCGCACCTGCCGATGACGCTCGCGGCCACGCGCTGACGCCGAGCCCGGCCGACCGGCGGACCGGCCCCGAGCGGCCCGGTCGGCGACCGGTCAGACCGTCGGGCCGGGGTGGTGATGCTCGAAGACGAGACTGGTGCGCGTCGAGGCGACCGCGGGGTGCGCCGACAGGTGGTCGAGCACGAACTCCCGGACGTCGTTCGTATCGCGCACGGCCAGGTGGATGATGAAGTCCTCCGACCCCCCGAGGAAGAACAGCTGCACCACCTGGGGCAGGGCCCGGATCTCGGCCGAGAAGGCGGCGATCCGCTGACGGGCCGACGCCAGGATGGTCACGCTGATCAGGGCCTGCAGGTCGAGGCCGAGCGCCGACAGGTCGATCTCGGCACCGAAACCGGTGATGACGCCGCGCTCGACGAGGGACCGGAGGCGCGCGAGACAGGTCGACGGAGCGATGCCCACCCGGGCCGCCAGCGTGGCGTTCGGGGTGCGGCTGTCGGCGACCAGCAGGCGCACCAGCTGTCGGTCGACCTCGTCGAGCCGAACGTCGTTCGTCGCAGCCATCTCTTCTCCTGCCGTCACCGTCGATCATGCGGCGCGATGCCGCCTGCACAGAATATCGTGCGGAATGCTTGGCAGGCATCGATGAGAAACAGCACACTGACCTCAGTTCGGCGAACAGAGGCGTGCACCGGCCGCCGTCGTCGAGACCACCGTCGAGAGGACGAACCATGCGCGTCGGCATCCCCACCGAGATCAAGAACAACGAGAACCGCGTCGCGGCGACGCCCGCCGGGGTCCACGAGTTCTCGCGCCGGGGGCACGTCGTGCTCGTGCAGTCGGGGGCGGGCCTCGGCTCGGGCTTCTCGGACGAGGCATTCACCGCCGCGGGCGCGACCGTGGTCGACGACGCCGCCACGGTCTGGGGCGAGGCCGACCTGCTGATGAAGGTCAAAGAGCCCATCGCAGCCGAGTACCCGCTGATGCGGGCCGATCAGACCCTCTTCACCTACCTGCATCTCGCCGCCTCGCCCGAGTGCACCGACGCGGTGCTCGCCTCGGGCACCACGGCGATCGCCTACGAGACGGTGCAACGGGACGACCGCAGCCTGCCGCTCCTCTCGCCGATGAGCGAGGTCGCCGGCCGCCTGTCGACCATGGTCGGCGCCTACCACCTCATGAAGCCCGTCGGCGGCACGGGAGTGCTGCTCGGCGGTGTGCCCGGCACGCCCAAGGCGAAGGTCGTCGTGATCGGCGGCGGGGTCGCCGGTGAGCACGCGGCCGCGAACGCCCTGGGCCTCGGCGCCGACGTGACGGTCGTCGACGTGTCGCTGCCGCGCCTCCGTGCCCTCGAGGTCCAGTTCGGCGGACGCGTCCAGACCAGGTCTTCGACGGCGTACGAGATCGGTGCCCAGGTCGCGGCCGCCGACCTCGTCGTCGGGTCGGTGCTGATCCCCGGTGCCCAGGCCCCCAAGCTCGTCACCGACGAGATGGTCGCGTCGATGCGCCCCGGGTCGGTGCTCGTCGACATCGCCATCGACCAGGGCGGTTGCTTCGAGGGCTCGCACGCGACCACGCACGACGACCCGACCTTCGCCGTGCACGACAGCGTCTACTACTGCGTCGCGAACATGCCCGGCGCGGTGCCGCAGACGTCGACCAGGGCCCTGACGAACGCGACCATGCCGTACGCCCTCGCCCTGGCCGATCGCGGGTGGCGCGACGCGATCGCCGCGGACGCGTCGCTCGAGCGGGGCGTCAACGCCGTCGCGGGTCGCATCACGAACGCCGGCGTCGCCGCCGCGGCGGGTGCCGAGGTCGCCGACGCGCGGGCTCTCTGAGCAGGCCGGGCCCGCCGACCGGACGACGAGCGAACCGGACCGTCCGGTAAGCGAAGTCCACGCCCCGAACCGGGTGGTCCGGTGACCACCTGCCCCTATGCTCTGGGCATGGCACGACGACCCACCCCACCGCGGGAACGACTGCTCGAAGCGGCACGGGCGGAGTTCGCGGCCCGCGGCCTCGCCGGCGCCCGGGTCGACACCATCGCCCGCGACGCCGAGGCGAGCAAAGAGCGCCTCTACGCCCACTTCTCGACCAAGCGCGACCTCTTCGACGCGGCCCTCGGCGAGAGCATCGGTCGCTGGGTCGCCGTCGTGCCGTTCGACGCCCACGACCTGCCGGGGTGGGCCAGCGCCCTCTACGACCACCTGGCTTCGAACCCCGACGACGCCCGGTTGCTGCTCTGGGGTCAGATCGAGGGCGTAGCGCTGCCGAGCCCGGGCGTGCTCGACCACGGCCAGCTCGAGGCGCGCCGCGACTCGGTGAAGGCCGCCCAGGACGCGGGCGAGATCTCGTCGGGCTGGGACGCGGACGAGCTGCTGACGATGGTCTTCGGCGTGGTCCTGGCCTGGTTCGTCACCCCCGAGGCGACGAACCTGCACACCGGACCGCAGCAGCGTCGGTGCGACGTCGTGCGGCAGGCCGTCGCCCGCATCGTCGACCCCGGCTGAGGGCGGCAGGCGTCGTCCGTCCCGCCGGGAGTAGCGTCCCGGTGTGACCACGACCGAACCCAGCCCCCCGCTCTCCCCCGACCTGCAGCGCGTCCTCGACAGCGTGCCCGACCCGGGCGGCGTCACGACGTCGGACGAGGTCTACGCGGCGACCGACGTCGATCTCGAGGGGTTCCTGGCCAAGCCGGCCCGCGCCTCCTCGTCCGAGCTCGTGCCCGGCGTGCTCGTGCTGCACGACTGGATGGGCGTCATCGACCACGTCGAGGTGCGCGCGCAGATGCTCGCACGGCTCGGCTACGTCGCCCTCGCCGGCGACGTCTACGGCCAGGGCGTCCGCCCCTCGCCGGAGGAGGCCGCGGGTGAGGCCGGCAAGTACTACGGCGACGTGCCCCTGTTCCGTTCACGGCTGCTCGCGAACCTCGAGCGACTGCGCGCCGAACCCGGCGTCGACCCGTCGCGGATCGCCGTGATGGGCTACTGCTTCGGCGGCTCAGGGGCGCTCGAGCTGGCTCGCGCGGGTGCCGACGTCGCCGGCGTCGTGTCGTTCCACGGCGGACTGGGCACCGGGATGCCCGCCGAGAAGGGTGCCGTCACGGCCCCGCTGCTCGTCATGACGGGCGCGGCCGACCCGGTCGTCCCCGACGAGGCGGTCGTCGCCTTCGAGGACGAGATGCGGGCTGCCGAGGCACCCGACTGGCAGGTGCTCAGCTACAGCGGCGTCATGCACGCCTTCGCGGTGCCCGGCACCGACGCACCCGACCACGGCGCGCAGTACGACGCCCGGGCGGACCGCCGCTCGTGGCAGCAGCTCGAGGCGTTCCTCGACGAGGTCTTCGCTTAGCCGCAGGCACCGGCCCCGGTGTGCCCCTTGGGAGGCGCGGGTCGACGGACCGAGGAGGCGCGGTGCCGAGGAGGCGCGGTGCCAGGACGATCGTCGCCCCGGCACCGCGGGCGGTCAGAAGCCGGCGATGCGGGCGGCGCCCGCCCGGGCGAGGTCGCGCAGCCGGACGGCCGTGGCGATCGCCGCGTGGGCGGCCTCGGCCCCCTTGTCCTCCTTCGAGCCGGGCAGCCCGGCCCGGTCGAGACCCTGCTGTTCGTCGTCGAGGGTGAGCACGCCGAAGCCGACCGGCTTGCCGGTGTCGAGGGTGACCCGGAGCAGGCCCGAGGTGGCGGCGTCGGACACGTACTCGAAGTGCGGCGTGCCGCCGCGGATGATCACGCCGAGCGCCACCACGGCGTCGGCGCCGGCCTCGAGGGCGGCCTTGGCGACGACGGGCAATTCGAAGCTGCCGGGAACCCGGACCACGGTGGCCGTGGCCCCGAGGCGCTCGACGGTCGACAGCGCACCGGCCAGCAGGCCGTCGCTGATGGTCTCGTGCCAGGTGCCGGCGACGATCGTCACGCGGACTCCCGTGCCGTCGACGTCGAGTTCGGTGGGGGCGCCTGCTCCGCTCATGCGGGGTCTCCTTCGGGGGTGCTGGGGGTTGTGCTGAGGGTGGTGTCGTCGTGGGTCGCGTCGCCGCGGGTCGTGTCGTGGTGGGGTTCCGTCGCCGGTGCGTCGAGGTCGCGATCGCCCAGCCACGTGACGAGGTCGGCGATGGTGACGACGGGCACACCCTCGCGGGCGCCGAAGTCGAGCAGGGCCGGCAGTCGCATCATCTCGCCGTCGTCGCCCACGATCTCGCTGATGACCGCGACGGGTCGGAGGCCCGCGGCCTTCATCAGGTCGACGGACGCCTCGGTGTGCCCGTTGCGCTCGCGCACGCCGCCGGCTCGGGCCCGCAGCGGCAGGATGTGCCCGGGGCGGTGCAGGTCGTCGCGGACGCTGGTCGCCGACGCGAGGGTCCGAAGGGTCGTCGCCCGGTCGGACGCGCTGATGCCCGTCGTCACGCCGGCCGCCGCGTCGACGCTGACCGTGTAGGCCGTGCCGCGGGCGTCCTCGTTGTGGGCGACCATGGGCGGCAGGTCGAGCCGGTCGGCGATCTCGTCGGTCATCGGCGCGCAGACGAAGCCCGACGACACCCGCACCGTCCAGGCGAGCCACTCGGGTGAGGCGAGCTCGGCCGAGAGCACGACGTCGCCCTCGTTCTCGCGGGACTCGTCGTCGACCACCACGACCGGGCGGCCCCGACGCAGGTGCTCGAGGGCGAGCTCGATCGGCGCGGGGCGCGAGTCGACCCGCGCCTCCTCGGCCGGCGCCGACACGGTCACGAGCGCCCCGTCGCGACGGCGTCCGCCGCGCCCAGGGCGTCGAGCCGCAGCATGCGTCGCACGTGCCGGGCGAGCACGTCGGTCTCGACGTTGACGCGGTCGCCGACGGCCTTGCCGCCGAGGGTGGTCACGGCGAGCGTCTCGGGGATCAGGCTGACCTCGAACCAGCCCGGCACGGCGCCGGGTTCGCTGATCGCGCTGACCGTCAGGCTCACTCCGTCGAGGGTGACCGACCCCTTGTCGACCAACAGGGGCGCGAGGTCGTCCGCGAGGTCGAAGCGCACGCGTCGCCAGGCGTCGCCCTGTTCGATCTCGACGACCGTGGCCGTGCCGTCGACGTGGCCCTGGACGATGTGGCCGCCGAGGCGGTCGCCGACCCGCGCGGCGCGCTCGAGGTTGACGGCGGTGCCCGTCCCGAACGAGCCCACGGTGCTCATGGCGAGGGTCTGGCGCATCACGTCGGCCGTGAAGGTGTCGCCCTGCTGCGCGACGACGGTCAGGCAGACGCCGCTGACCGAGATCGAGTCGCCGTGCGCGGCGTCGGCCAGGACGGCCGGGCCCCGGACGGTCAGGCGGACGCTGTCGCCCTGGTCGTCGACGCGCTCGACGCGTCCGAGTTCTTCGACGAGTCCGGTGAACATCAGCGCACCGCCGTGGCCGTCGTGCCGTGCGGGCGTCGCGCCCCCACGGCTCGTGTGCGGCGCGTGCTCGCTGCCTGCGTGGTCATGTCGTCCTCCGGTCTGCCTGGCTCTGCCGAGGGCTCTCCGGGGGTGCGCGACGCGAGGGTCGGCATCGGCCCGGGGTCCGCGGACGGAGGACCGGGCCCGCGCACCTCTCATCCGGACTATGACCGTCGGTACCGGAGTTCCACCGGTTCAACCGGGCCCCCACCTCTCGGTGACGACACGGGTCGCGGACTGTGACCGCCGGCTCAGATTTTCACTGACCCCGGAGCGCGTTGCTCTGTCGGCGACGATAGCACCGCCGCCCGGGCCGCCGCCGTCGTGTTCGGCGACGGCGTAGCGCGGCCCGACGCGGACGACGCCACGAGATGGGCACGCCGCCACGAGATGACGTGGCGCTGTGCCCACATCGTGGCGCCGTGCCCACATCGTGGCGCCGTGCCCACAGCGTGTCGCCGTGCCCACCCGTGCTGCCGTTCCCACCCGCCGGCACGGCACGGCTCAGCCGACGACGAGCCCCAGGTGGGCCGCCATCGTCGGGGCGAAGGTCGCGAGCTGCAGCTCGTCGATGGTCGCGCCCCGCAGGCCCTCGAAGCCGTCGATGCGCGAGAAGTCGCTCGTGCGCAGGTCGGTGTGCGACAAGGAGGCGCGGGTCACGTCGAGCGTGCCGATCCGGCAGTCGACGAGCGCGACCCGCAGGGCCTGCACCCCGCCGAGGTCGAGCTCGCCGATGGTGCACCCCTCGATCACGACGTCGGTCAGGCGGGCTCCGCGCAGGTTGAGGAAGTCGATCTTGCCGCCGACCAGGTGCACCGACCGCAGCTCGGCGTCGAACAGCTCGGCCGACCCCCACCGCGGCCGCTCGACCCGTACGTCGCGCCAGGTGCTGCGCGACGCGGCGAGCTCGGGCGCGAACGAGTCGGTCAGCACCGACTCGACCAACCGGGCGCCGCGCAGGCGGGCCGACCCGAGCCGGGGCGACTCGAAGACGCACTCGGTGAACTCGGCCCCCTCGAGGTCGCGGTCGGTGAGGTCGGCGTCGACGTACCGCTCGAGCTCTCGACTGCCGCGCGGCCCGAGCAGGTCGGTGCCGAGGTCGACGAGGCCCTGCGGGTCGACCGGATCGAGCCGCGGGGCGTCGGTGCCACCCGGGGTCGCGGGTCGGGACGACGAGGGGCGGCGCGGCGGGGTCATGCGTCGAGGCTAGCGGTGGGGTGCGACACGACCCGCGCCTCCTCGGCCGACCGCGGGCAGCCGCCTGCCGTCAGCCACCTGCCGCCAGCCACCCGCCGCCCGCAGCCTGCCGTCAGCCGTCGACCGCCAGCCGTCAGCCGCCTGCCGTCAGCACTCGATGACGTTGACCGCGAGGCCGGCGCGGCTGGTCTCTTTGTAGCTGTCCTTCATGTCGCGTCCGGTCTGGCGCATCGTCTCGATGACGGTGTCGAGGCTGACGACGTGGCTGCCGTCGCCGAGCAGGGCCATGCGGGTCGCGGCGACCGCCGTGCCCGCCGCGATGGCGTTGCGCTCGATGCACGGCACCTGCACGAAGCCCCCGACGGGGTCGCAGGTGAGGCCGAGGTGGTGCTCCATGGCGATCTCGGCGGCGTTCTCGACCTGGCGGGGCGTGCCCCCGAGCAGGGCCGTCAGGGCGCCCGCGGCCATCGACGCGGCCGACCCGACCTCGCCCTGGCAGCCGGCCTCGGCGCCCGAGATCGAGGCGTTGCGCTTGTAGAGCGACCCGATCGCCGAGGCGGTCAGCAGGTAGGTGCGGGCGAGCTCGTCGTCGGTCGCCCCGTGGAACCTCATCGCGTAGTAGGCCACGGCCGGGATGATGCCCGCTGCGCCGTTGGTCGGCGCCGTGACGACGCGTCCGCCGCCGGCGTTCTCTTCGTTCACGGCCATGGCGTAGGCCTGCAGCCACTGAGCGGGCAGGTCGGAGGCCAGCAGCGAGGAGGCGCGGCCCCGGTCGATCGCGGAGCCACCGAGCGCGAAGGCGGTCGCCCGCTCGTCTTGCTGACGCAGCATGGTGGCGAACTGCCGGGCGCGACGGGGCACCTTCATCCAGCCCGGCAGGACGCCGGTGGCCTCGAGCCCGGCGTCGACGCAGGCGCGCATCGCGGACCAGCGGTCGTCGAGGCCCGCCGCGGCGGCGGCCTCGCCGTGCAGCGCGACCTCGTTGCGCCAGGCGAGCTCGGCGATCGAGACGCCCTCGGCGTCGCAGAGGCGCAGCAGGTCGTCGGCGTCGGTGAAGGCGAAGGGCGCCTCGGCGGTGGGCACGGCCTGCTCGTCGTCGCCGTCGCGCACGACGAAGCCGCCGCCGACCGAGAAGTAGACCTCGCGGGCCAGGCTCTCGCCCGAGGCGTCGTAGGCCTCGACGCTCAGGGCGTTGGGGTGGCGTGGCATGCGGGTCAGCGGCGCCATGCGCAGGTCGTTCGGCGCGAAGGCGATCTGGTGACGACCGAGCAGCCGCAGGCCACCCCCCGACTCGACCGCCTGCTGCATGCCCGAGACGACCTGCGGGTCGCACGTCTCAGGCTGCATGCCCGCGAGCCCGGCGAGCACGGCCGAGGGGGTGCCGTGGCCGAGGCCCGTGGCGGCGAGCGAGCCGTAGAGCACGGCCTCGACGCGGGCGACGTCGCCCAGGCGACCCCCGGCCTCGACGCCGAGCAGGAACTCGCGGGCGGCCCGCATGGGGCCGACCGTGTGCGAGCTCGACGGGCCGATGCCGATCGAGAAGAGATCGAGAGCCGAGACGTGGTCGGTCACGTGCCACCTGCCTTCCGGGGTCCGCGACCACGGTACCCGCTGCCGCCGACGGTCAAGGGCCGGGGCCGCCGAGGAGGCGCGGGTCGCCTCAGTCGGGACGCCCCACCTCGCGTGCCCGCTCGGCCATCGCGCCCGACATGCCCTCGAGGAACCGCCGGACGGTCTCGAGCTCGCCCTCGTCGAACTCGGACATGACGCGGTCGCTCATCACCCCGAGCGGTCCGAAGAAGGCCCCGGCGACCTCGCGGGCACGGTCCGAGTACCGCACGAGCACCCGGCGCCGGTCGGCGTCGTCACGGCCGCGCTGCACGTGGCCGACCTTCTCGAGCCGGTCGATCACGCCGGTGGCCGCGCCCGAGGTGACGCCGAGCAGTTCGCCGAGCCCCCCGGCCGTCACGGGGTCGCCGTCGCGTTCGGCCTGCATCACGTGCAGCAAGGCCTCGAGGTCGATGTGGCCGAGGCCGTGCTGCGCGGCGAAGGCCTGGGCGACCTTCTGCGACTCGGTGGTCAGGCGCTGCATGTGGGTGACGATCTCGTCGGCCCGCGGCGAGCGCGTCGGACGAGCGGTCGCGGCCGTGGGAGCCGGGTCTGTCGGGGTGGGCATGGGACCTCCTGCCCCACGATTCTGGTGGATGCTCCTGTGATCTGCAATACTCTTAGCTCCTAAGACATTCAGCTACTGAAGGATCACCATGCGCACCCTCGCCCGCATCGTCAGCGGCCATCGCACCGCCTGGGTCGTGCTCGCGGCCACGGCCGTGGCCGTCGCCCTGCTCTTCGCCGTCCTGCCGGCGAGCGAGGGCGACGCCGCACCGCCGTCGGGCGTCCCCGAGACGAGCCAGTCGGCCGAGGTGACCGAGTTGCTCAGGCAGTTCCCGAGTGCCGACACGACCGTCGGCATCGTCGTCTTCACCCACGGCGGCGAGCGCCTCGACGCCACCGACCTCGCCACCGTCGACGCGCGGGCCGCCGCCCTCGCCGAGCTGTCCACCACGCCCCGGGCCGTCACGCCGCAGGTCAGCGCCGACGGCACGGCGGCGCTCGTCGCCGTCCCGCTCGACGCCGCGACGACCGACGACGACGTCGCGGGCACCGCCACGGCCCTCCGCGACGCCGCCTCGGCCGACCTGCCCTCGGGGCTCGACGCCCTGCTCACCGGCCCGGTCGGGTTCCAGGACGACGTCGCGAACTCGTTCGCCGGGGCGGACGTCCGACTGTTGCTCGTGACCGTCGTCGTCGTGGCCGTGCTGTTGATCGTCACCTACCGCAGCCCGGTGCTCTGGATCGTGCCGCTCGCCGTGGTCGGCGCGGCCGACGCCCTGGCCGGTCGCGTCGCCGCCGCCGTGGCGGAGCCCCTCGGCATCTCGCTCGACGCCTCGATCTCGGGCATCCTCTCGGTGCTCGTGTTCGGCGCCGGCACCAACTACGCCCTGCTGCTCGTGGCCCGGTACCGCGAAGAACTCTTGAGTCAGCCCGACCGTCACCGCGCCATGCGCACGGCCGTGACGAGCGCCGGGCCGGCCATCGCGGCCAGCGGGGGCACGGTCGCGCTCAGCCTCCTGACCCTGCTGCTGGCCTCTCTCTCGGGCAACCGCGCCCTCGGGCTGGCCTGCGCCGTGGGCGTCGTCGTCGCGATCGTCTTCGCCCTGGTCGCGCTGCCGGCGGCACTCGTGGTCTGCGGTCGCGGGCTCTTCTGGCCCTTCGTCCCCCGCGCCTCCTCGTCCGAGGCGGCCGACACCGCGGGAGGCGCGCCCCACCACGCGGCACCGCGGCGTGGGTTCTGGGACCGCCTCGGGCGCGGCGTCCGACGTCGTCCGGCGATCGTGGCCGTGTCGGCCGTCGCGGGCGTCGCTGTGCTGTGCCTCGGCCTGAGCGGTTACGCCGTCGGCCTCTCGCAGACCGACCAGCTGCTCGGCGACCCCGACTCGGTCGTCGCGCAGCGGGTGATCGACGAGTCGTTCTCGGCCGGCCTGACGAGCAGGACGACCGTGCTGGCCCCCTCGGCCGTCGCCGACGAGGCGACCGCCCTGGCGTCCGGCACCCAGGGCGTCGACACGGCGACGGCCGGTGAGACCGCCGGCGGGCTGACCCGCGTCGACCTGCAGCTGTCGGCCGAGCCCGAGAGCGACGCCGCGTTCGCGACGATCGAGCGCCTGCGCACCGGGTACGCCGACGCCGGCGGTCGACTCGCCGACGCGCTCGTCGGCGGCAGCGACGCCACGGCCTTCGACACGAAGGTCGCGGCGCAGGCCGACGTCGACCTGATCGCGCCGATCATCCTCGCGATCGTCTTCGTGATCCTGGCCCTGCTGCTGCGGTCGCTGGTGGCCCCCGTGCTGCTGATCGCCTCGGTGCTCGCGACGTTCTTCGCGAGCCTCGGCGCGTCGACCTGGCTGTTCCAGAACGTGCTGGGGTTCCCGGCGCTCGACACGGCGGTGACGCTGTACGCCTTCTTGTTCCTGGTCGCGCTCGGGGTGGACTACAACATCTTCCTCACCACGCGCGCCCGCGAGGAGGGCCTCGTGCACGGCACCCACGAGGGCATGGTGCGGGCCCTCGCGTCGACGGGCGCCGTCATCACGAGCGCGGGGGTGCTGCTCGCGGCCGTCTTCGCCGTGCTCGGCGTGCTGCCGGTCGTGGCGCTGACGCAGGTCGGCGTGATCGTCTGCATCGGCGTGCTGCTCGACACCCTCGTGGTCAGGACCGTGCTCGTGCCCGCTCTGGTGTTCCTCACCGGGGACGCGTTCTGGTGGCCGGGTCGCCGGCCGTCGCGTCAGCTGCAGGCGCCCCAGAGCCCGGTGCGCGAGGCCTCGGCCGACGCCTCGGCCGCGACGAACCGGTCGCGGTAGCGGTAGGCGTCGTCGTAGGTGTCCTCGCGCCCGTACCCACCGGCGACGAGCCGCTCGTTCAGCATCGTGCCGTCGGGCGACCAGACGTAGCGCAGCAGTCGGTCGTAGCGGTCGGCGTCGCCCTGCGAGGCGTCGGCCTCGAGCCAGACGGTCGCCCCCTCGGGCAGGGCGGAGGTCGTGAACGAACTCGCCTCGGGACCGAAGCAGTCGACCGGGGCGTCGGGCTTCACCGTCTCGGGGGTGTCGACGCCGATCAGGCGGATGCGCTCACGCTCGCCCGCCACCGTGACGACCACGGTGTCGCCGTCGACCACGCGGTCGACGACGGCCTCGACGCTGCCGGCCGGGACGCTCGTGGGCACGGGTGCCGCACCCGCGCCTCCTGCGCCTCCGTCACCGGCGCCGCCGCCCACCTCGCCGCCGAGGAGGCGCGGGAACGCCACGAGGACGGCCCCCGCCACCAGCACCACGACGAGCCAGGCCAGCCGTCGCGGCGTCGTGCGGCGGCTGGCCGGCCGCCCGGGTCGACGCGCGCTCACTCGGCGAGCCGCGTGCCGCGGAGCTCGGGCAGCAGGGTCGCCGCGACGGCCCCCACGACGAAGACCGCGCCGAACACGACGAACAGGGTGGGCGGGCCGCCGAGGGCGATGAGCGGCGGCACCGACAGCGGAGCCGCGATCGAGGCGATGCGACCGACCCCCGCGGCCCAGCCCGCCCCCGTGCCCCGCAACGGCGTCGGGTAGAGCTCGGGCGTCACGGCGTAGAGGGCGCCCCACGCGCCGAGGTTGAAGAACGACAAGGCCATCCCCGCCACGAGGATCTGCGCGACGCTGCCGCTGACGGCCCCGAAGCCGAAGGCCACGGCCGCGACGGCGGACCCGAGCAAGAACGTCGCGAGGGTGCCCCGGCGGCCCCACCGCTCGATCAGCCAGGCCGAGGCGGCGTAGCCCGGCAGCTGCGCCAGCGTGATGATCAGGACGTACTCGAACGACCGCACGAGCGGGAACCCGGCGGCCACGAGCAGCGACGGCAACCAGACGAAGGCGCCGTAGTACGAGAAGTTGGTCATGAACCAGACGACCCAGATCGCGACCGTGCGACGCGTCATGCCGGCACCGAACAACCGACCGACGGAGGCGCGGGCCGGCTTCTCGACGACCCGCGCCTCCTCGGCGGGGGCGGTCGGGGCGGCGGGCGCGGTCGGGGCGGAGGGGGCGGCGACGCCGGCGGCCTCCTCGAAGGCGCGGACGGTTCGCTCGGCCTCGTCGTGGCGCCCCCGGGACTCGAGGAACCGCACGGACTCGGGCATCTTGAGCCGCACGAAGACCGCGTAGAGCGCCGGTGCCGCACCGATCAGCAGGGCCCAGCGCCAGCCGTCGTCGCTCGTCGGGATCACGAGGTAGCCGACGAGTGCCGCCGCGATCGAGCCGACGGCCCAGAACGCCTCGAGCAGCACGACGACCCGCCCGCGGATGCGCCTCGGAGAGAACTCGCTGACTAGGGTCGACGCCACCGGCAGCTCGGACCCGAGCCCGAGGCCGACCACGAACCGCAGCACGAGCAGCACGCCCACCGACCACGACAGGGCCGAGAGCCCGGTGGCGAGGCCGTAGAGCAGCAGGGTCAGGGCGAAGACGGTCTTGCGACCCATCCGGTCGGCCAGCGAACCGCCGAGCGCCGCACCGATCGCCATGCCCGCGAAGCCCGCCGAGGCGACCCAGGCGAGCTGGCCGGCCTGGTCGCTCCACACGGTCGCCAGCTGGGCGATGACGAACGAGAGCAGCCCGACGTCGAGCGCGTCGAGCGCCCAGCCGATGCCCGAGCCGGCGAGCAGACGGCGGTGCTTCGAGGTGAACGGCAGCTCGTCGAGGCGCTCGCTGCGCGTCGGGGCGACCGGGGTCGAGGTGGGCGCGGGGGTCATCGGGGCCTGTCGTCTCGGCGTGTCGTCGGGGTCGGGCGGGTGGTGGGGGCGAGGTCGCGGCCGACGAAGTCGGCGTACTCCGCCACTCGTCGCTCGAGGCGTCGGCGTGTGCGGACGCCCCACGGTACCCAGGCGTCGAGCTCGACCGCGACCGTGTGACGCGTCAGCGTGCGACGCCAGGTGCCGACGACGCGGCCGTCGACGACGACCGCCGGCAGGAAGAGCCCGTTCGACGCGGGCACCAGGCGGGCGACGTCGGCCGCCCGGAGCGACGCGGACCGGTCGCCGTAGCCGAGCAGCAGCTCGTCGAACGGGGGCAGGAGGCGCGGGTCGTCCCGGGCGGGCGGCACCGCCCCCGCGTCGCCCCAGGTCAGCTGCTCGACGTCGCCGACGGTGGTCCGCTCGACGTCGGCCGCGAGGTCGACCGCCCGGCGGGCCTCGGTGAGGGTGAGGCCGCCCCACCAGGCCAGGTCGCGCTCGGTGGCCGGCCCGCGATGCGCGAGGTACCGGTGGGCGTACTCGGCGAGGGCCTCGTCCCTGTCGTCGATGCGACGGGCGTCCGGCACCCACTCGTCGAGCAGGGCGAAGGTCTGCTCGGTGCCGCGGGGGGCGCCGAAGACGATCACGCCCGTCCCCGCGAGCCACCGCAGCAGGTGCGAGCCCCGTTCGCCCGCCGTGCCGACGCCCGCGTCCGAGATCGCGCGGAGCAGGTCGGGTCGCGACGCCGGCGCCCGCCCGGTGAGCGCGGTGAGCACCGCCTCCCGTGCCGCCCCGAAGTCGCGGGGCTCGAGGCCGACGCGTCGCCAGAGCCCCTGCGAGGCCTGCAGCGAGCGGGGCGCGAGCAACGCGGTCAGCCAGCGGACGTCGTCGGCGGCCACGAACATCAGCGTGCCCCGGGCGGGCCAGGTGCGGACCACCTCGCGGCGCTCGAGGGCCGCACGCACGTCGGCTTCACGGGAGCCCGGGGTCCGGAGGCCGAGGGCGAACAGGCCACCGGTGAAGTCCTGCGCCTGCGTCCCCAGCATCGCGGCGGCCGCCTCGGCGACGGTCTCGTGCCCGGGGATGCCGAGGCGTTGCGCCGCAGCCCGGGCCCGCGCGAGGGCGGCCGACGTGGCGCGGTCGTCGGTCGAGGTGTGGGGCACGGCAGGGGGCACGGCGGGGGTGGACGAGCCGTGACCGGACATGCCCGCAGTGTAGGAGCCGTGAAGATCGGTGCCGCTACAGACACCGGGCCCGCCGCCCCGTAGCCTCGGGCGGACCGGATCATCTCGGTCCGCGACGGAGGCACCACCATGGCAGAGAAATCAGCGAAAAAAGGCACCGCGAAGGTGGCCGTGCGCTCCTTGAAGGAGAAGCGCGCCGACAAGAAGGCCAAGGGAGCGACAGGCAGCCACTCGGAAGACATCGTCTCGAACGTCAAGAAGCGCTGACGCACGACGTCCCCGAAGGGGCGCCGCCCTCGACGCCGGTCCGACCGGCCGCGAGGCGGCGCCCCTTCGTCGTGTGACGGATCGGGTGTGACACGAGGCCCACAGCTGACATAACCTCGGAGTCGTGGCCCTCGTCAGGGGTGGGCCCGGAGGGACGACGACATGGTCAACAGGCGCATCAGGGCGTGGGCGGCGACGGGGGTGACGGTCGTCGTGGCCGGTGCCCTGGCACTCGGAGGCGCGACGGGCGCCTCCGCCGCCGGTCCGGGAACGGTCGGCTGGGCCGACTTCACCGTCGACGGGACGGCTCGGGCCTACACCGGCACGATGACGCTGCCGGGCGACTTCCCCCAGGCGACGTTCACGTCGACCTCGCGCCAGGCGACGATCCCCAGCGGGTCGAGCACCTGGCAGGGCACGGGCACGCCGGTCGGCGCCGAGTACGACTCGAGCCGCGGACGCCCGTACCTCAACCTCCGCCCCACGCAGGACTCCCCCACGGCCGCCGCCGCATCGGTCACGACGTACACCTTCGACCGGGCCACGCCCGCGAGCGACTGGTCGTTCGTGCTGGGCGACGTCGACGCCGACCAGGTCACCGTGTCGGCCACCGACGCCGACGGCGCGGCCGTGCCGGCGAGCGCCCTCGGGTTCCAGAGCACCTACAACTACTGCCGCACGGCCGGTGGCCCGTCGTGTGACGCGGCGAACCTGCGCGACGTGCCCTCGTGGAACGCCACGACGGGCGTGCTGACCGGCAACGCGGCCGCCGCCGACACCGAAGGCGCCGCCGCGTGGTTCAGTCCCACCGTGCCGCTGACGACGCTGACCTTCACCTACCAGCAGCGGGCCGGGTTCCCGGTGTACCAGACCTGGTTCGTGACCAAGACGTTCACGGCGGGCGGTGTCGTGACCAACGACGGTGCGCCCGTCGCGGGCGCCCTCGTCACCGTGACGGACTCCGACACGGGCGAGGTCGTCGGGTTGCCCGTCCGCACCGACGCCGACGGGGCCTACGACGTCCCCGGCCTCGTCAGCGGCACCCCGTACGAGGTCTCGGTCGAGACGCCGGACGGGGCCGACCCGCTCGACGCCCTGCCCGCGGCCGTCGCCGGTGACGACGTCCCCGGGCTCGACTTCGCCTTCACCGGCGCGACCGCGATCCCGGCCACCGCACCGTTGGCCGTGAGCGTCGTCGAGGCCGACGGGACCACCCCGGTCGCGGAGCGCGAGGTCGGTCTGCGCGTGACCGGCACGGGCGGCCTGATCGCCGTCGCCACCACCGCCGCCGACGGCACCCTGGTCTTCCCCGGCCTCGACCCCACCCTGTCGTACGACGTCGTCGACCTCGCCCGCGGCATCGCGTTCGGGCCCGTGACGACCGCCACGGGGGCCGTCATCACCCTGCCGGCGACCGTCGAGATCACCACGAGCATCGTCGAACCCGACGGCACGGCCCCTGCCGAGGGCTCGACCGTCGACATCGTGCCGGTCGGCGAGACCACGCCCGTCGCCAGCGTCGAGACCGACGCGACCGGTGGCTTCACCGTCGGCGGCCTCGTCCCCGGCGAGCAGTACGACGTCGTCCTGAACGAGGACGTCGACTCGGCCGTCACCATCACCGCCCCTGCCACGAGCGGCACCATCCCGCCCGTGCAGATCGCGGCCCCCGCGACCGTGTCGGTCGAGGGCACCGTCGTGAACTCCGACGGGACGCCCGCCGCGGGGCTGCAATTGCAGGTGATCGAGGCCGACGGCACCGAGCCGGAGCCCGTCGCCACCCCGGTGACCGACGCGGCCGGCGTCTACCGTGCCGAGGGCCTCGTCCCCGGGACCGACTACGGGGTCGTCCTCGACGGCGAGGTGGTGGGGACGTTCACGGCTCCGTTCGCCGACGGGACCGTCCCGACCATCACCCTCGCCGCGCCTCCCGTGGTGACTCCGGTGCCCGACCCCGAGCCGACCCCCGACCCGACCGTCACGCCGGCTCCCGTCGTGCCGGCGGCCGGAGGCCAGGGCACGGGCGGCACGGGCACCGGCGGCTCGGGCCGACCGCTCGCCTACACGGGCAGCGAGCCGGGCCTGCCGCTCGGCGTCGCGGCGGCCGCCCTGGCCCTCGGCCTCGCGCTCGTCACCGGCTCGGCCGTCACCCGTCGCCGGGCGGGGCGCCGCTGACCGCGGCGGCCCCCGGGGCCTGACCCCACGAGACAGAGGAGGCGCGGTGTCCGTTCGACGGGCACCGCGCCTCCTGCGGTCCGGGCGCCCTCACGGCCTGAGCCGTCGGGGCCTGGGTCGTCGACCGGTGCGAGGGAGTTGGCTCGGGCCATGAAGAACACCACACTCGGCCAGGTCGACGGCGGACTCGACGTCGGCCGCCTCGGCCTCGGCCTCATGGGCATGTCCGCCTTCTACACCGGCAACAGCACCGACGACGACGAATCGGTGCGCGTGATCCACCGCGCGCTCGACGTCGGCGTCACCCTGCTCGACACCGCCGACATGTACGGGCCTCACACGAACGAGCAGTTGCTCGGCCGCGCCCTCAAGGGGCGTCGCGACCAGGCCGTCGTCGCCACGAAGTTCGGCAACGTCACCGACCCCGAGGCCCGCGCGGAGCGTGCCGTCGACGGCCGGCCCGAGTACGTGCGCCGCTCGGTCGACGGCTCGCTGAAGCGCCTCGGCATCGACCACATCGACCTCTACTACCAGCACCGGGTCGACCCCCAGGTGCCGATCGAGGAGACCGTCGGCGCGATGGGCGAACTCGTCACCGCCGGCAAGGTGCGGTACCTCGGGCTGTCCGAGGCCGCGCCCGAGACCATCCGCCGCGCGCACGCCACGCACCCGATCACCGCCCTGCAGACCGAGTGGTCGCTCTGGAGCCGTGAACCCGAAGCCGAGATCCTGCCGACGGTCCGCGAGCTCGGCATCGGCTTCGTGCCGTACTCGCCGCTCGGCCGGGGGTTCCTCACCGGCACCATCCGCTCGGTCGACGAACTCGCCGAGGACGACTTCCGTCGCTTCGCGCCCCGCTTCTCGGGCGACAACCTGCAGGCCAACGTCCGCATCGTGCAGCAGGTCGACGAGGTCGCCCGGGCCGTCGGCGCCACGCCCGGTCAGGTCGCGCTCGCCTGGCTGCTCGCCAAGGGTGAGGGCATCGTGCCGATCCCGGGCACCAAGCGCCGCGCGTACCTCGACGAGAACGTCGCCGCCGACGACGTCGTGCTCGACGCCGAACAGGTGCACCAGCTCGACGACGTGGCGGCTCCCCAGGGCGCCCGCTACGCCGACATGTCGACGGTCGACAAGTAGGCCGCCGGCACCACACCGTCGAGTGGACGGGACACCGCCGCAGGTCGTGGTGTCCCGTCCACTCGGCGGTTCGGGGGGCGATCTCGGAACGGGACGGGTGGGGCCAGGCCGAGGAGGCGCGGGTACGGTCGAGCGATGGACGACGTGATCAGACGCCGGGCCCTCGTGCACGGCTCGGTGCAGGGCGTGGGTTTCCGTTTCTCGACCGAGGGCGAGGCCGACCGGCTCGAGGTCGGCGGGTTCGTCCGCAACCTGCGCGACGGGACCGTCGAGGTCGAGGTCGAGGGGCGACCCGACCGCGTGGCGCTGCTGCTCGAGTGGCTGCGCGAGGGGCCCCGCGGGGCACGGGTCGACCGCGTCGACGTGAGCGAGGTCGAGCCGGTGGGCGAGAGCGCGTTCGAGACGCGTCACTGAGGCCGTGACGCCGCGCGCGGCGGCCTGTGACACCGGGGACGGACGAGACCCGGCCCGGACGCTCGCACACACCCGACAGTGTGGAGTGCCCGGACCGGGCGTTCCAGGGTAACCGCTCGAAGGCCGGGTCGGATCACCCGGACCGGTTCGGTCGGTCACCTCACATCTGCCTGCCCGGTGACGTCTACGGGATGAGTACCATCGCCGAGAGCCAGGAGGGCACCGTGAGCGTCCACACCACCGTCGACACCCCCGTCGGCTCGCTGACCGTCGTGGGCGGCGAGACGGGGCTCGTCGGCGTCTACTTCGACGAGCACCGCCACCTGCCCGACCCGTCGGGTTTCGGGCCGGTCTCGCGCGACGGCGTCGGGCGGAGCGACTTCGCCGAGGTCCGCCGCCAGCTGGGCGAGTACTTCGTCGGCGCACGCCGCACCTTCGACCTGCCGCTGGCCCCCCGCGGCAACGACTTCCAGCATCGCGTGTGGGCGCTGCTGCGGGACATCCCCTACGGCGAGACCCGCAGCTACGGGCAGGTCGCCACCTCGCTCGGCGGCGTGGGGCTGGCCCGAGCGGTCGGCGCCGCCAACGGGCTGAACCCACTGAGCATCGTCGTGCCCTGTCACCGCGTGGTCGGGTCGGGCGGAGCCCTCGTGGGCTACGCGGGTGGCCTCGACCGCAAGCGGTTCTTGCTCGGGCTCGAGGCCGAGCAGCCGTCGGGCCCCGAGACCGGCCGGCTGTTCTGACGTGGAACCCTTCGAGCGCGTGGTGGCCCGGCACGGTCGCACCGTGTGGCGCGTCTGCCGGGCGGTCCTCGACGAGCACGACGCCGACGACGCCTGGAGCGAGACGTTCGTCGCGGCGCTCGTCGCCTACCCGTCGTTGCCCCCGTCGACGAACCTCGAGGCGTGGTTGGTGACCGTCGCGCACCGCAAGGCGATCGACGTGCTGCGGGCGCGGGAGCGGCACCCGAGACCGGTCGGGACGGTGCCCGAACCGCCGCCCGCGCCTCCTCACGACGAGGCGATCGCGCGCAGCGACGAACTCGACGCGGCGCTCCGCGGCCTGCCGCCGGGGCAGCGTCGCGCGGTCGTCTACCACCACCTCGTCGGGCTCTCGCACCGCGAGGTCGCCGAGGTGACCGGCATCAGCGCGGATGCGGCGCGTCGGGCGTCTGCCGACGGGATCGCCGCCCTGCGACGCCTGCTGCGCGGCCCGGCCGTCCGTTCAGCGGCTGCGTCGTCGCCGGCTGCGTCGTCGCCGGCCGGGTCGTCGCCGGCCGCAGGTCAGGGCCGTGTCGCGACCCGCACCTCCACCCCGACCCCGACCTCCGAGCCGAAGGGCGTCCGATGACCGCCACCCCCGCCGAAAACGCCGACGCCGACGCCGACACGACGCGCGACCTGCTGGTCGGCCTCGACCCGGCCGACGGCCACCTCGCCGCCCTGCACGCACGCTTCGCGGCGGCTGCGCTCGACGCCGGGGCGGTGGACGTGGCCTACCGGACCCTCGACTCGCCGGTGGGGCGACTGCTCGTCTGCGCGACCGACGTCGGGGTGCTGCGGGTGGCCTTCGAGCTCGAGGGCCACGACACGGTGCTCGACCGACTGGCCGCGACCGTCAGCCCGCGGGTCGTCGAGGTGCCGTCCCGGCTCGACGCCGCGGCCCGAGAGCTCGACGAGTACTTCCGCGGCGAGCGCCGCTCCTTCGACCTGCCGCTCGACCGCCGGCTGTCGAAGGGGTTCCAGCGGACCGTCCTCGAGCACCTGCCCGACATCGGCTACGGCTCGACGGCGAGCTACGCGGCCGTCGCCCTCGCGTCGGGCAGCCCGCGGGCGGTGCGGGCGGTGGGCACGGCCTGCGCGACCAACCCGCTGCCGGTCGTCGTGCCCTGCCACCGGGTGGTGCGGAGCGACGGGACGGCGGGCAACTACCGTGGGGGCATGGCGGCGAAGCAGACCCTGATCGAGCTCGAGGCGCACGCGTGAGCGTCGTCGCGTCGGGGGGTGACGCCGGCACCGGGCTGGGCACCGGCACCGACCCGGGCACCGGCCTCGCGGGCGCGGGCGTCGTGGTCGGCGACGACGGGTTGGCCCGCCCGGTCTGGGCGTCGACCGACCCGCTGCTGCGCGACTACTACGACACCGAGTGGGGCCTGCCCGTCCGCGACGAGCGCGGCCTGTTCGAGCGGTTGAGCCTCGAGGCGTTCCAGTCGGGGCTGTCGTGGGCGACGATCCTTCGCAAGCGCCCTGCCTTCCGGGCCGCGTTCGCCGACTTCGACCCCGAGGTCGTCGCGCGTTTCGACGACGACGATCGCGCCCGGCTGATGTCCGACGCGGGCATCGTGCGCAACCGGCTCAAGGTCGACGCGACGATCCGCAACGCCCGGGCGACGCTCGACCTGCGGGCCGACGGCGGTCTCGTCGACCTCGTCTGGTCGTTCCGGCCGGCCGAGACCCCCCGGCCGCGCACGATGGCCGAGGTGCCGACGACCTCGCCGCAGTCGATCGCCCTGTCGAAGGCGCTCAAGGCGAAGGGGTTCACCTTCGTGGGGCCGACCACCATGCACGCGCTGATGGAGGCCGTCGGGGTCGTCGACACGCACCTCGTCGACAGCCACCGTCGCGGGTCGTCCGGAGTGTGGGGTGACGACGGTCGACCCGCGGCGGACGGCGGTGCTGCGGACGGCGGTGGCCGGGCGGCCGGCGGCGGCCGGGTGGCCGGGTCGTGACGACGGACTCGCCCGAGGCGGTGCCGACGCCCGGCACGACGGCCTCGCGGTTCACGGTCGAACCCGTCGGCGCCTGGGACCACGCGCACGCCGTGGGGTTGCTCGCCGCGCACAGCGTGCCGGGGGCCGAAGCCACCGACGTCGATGCGGCGACGCACGCGCGACTGGTCGAGCTGGGCTCGGGGGCCGCGCGCGCCTCCTACCGGCTGGACCTGTCGTTCGCGTCGACCGGGGTCGACGTGACGGTGACGGGGCCCGACGGCGTGCTGCCGACGGAGGCGACGGCCGACGAGGCGTCGCGGGTCGTCCGCGACTGGCTCGACCTCGACGCCGACCTCGACGACGTCGAGCGGGGCTTCGCCGACGACCCGGTGCTCGGTCCGCTCGTCGCGGCGCGGCCGGGCATCCGCGTGACGGGCAACCCCGACGGGTTCGAGACGGCCGTGATGACCGTGCTGGGGCAGCAGGTCTCGCTCGCCGCGGCCCGCACCTTCACCGGCCGGCTCGTCGCGGCCTACGGCGAGCCGATCGCGGGGACGGGCCTCACGAGGTTCCCCCGGGCCGACCGGCTGGCGGCCGCCGACGTCGACGAGCTGCGGGCGGCCGTCGGGGTGACGAACAGCCGGGCGCGCACGATCCACGCCCTGGCCGAGGTCGTCGCCGGAGGTCTCGTGATCGCGCCCGACGTCGACCACGCCGACGCGCGCCGACGCCTGCTCGCCGTGCCGGGCATCGGCCCGTGGACGGTGGAGTACCTCGCCGTCCGCGCCCTCGGCGACCGCGACGCCTGGCCCGCGGGCGACCTCGTGCTGCGTCGCGTGATGGGCGGACTCACGACGAAGCAGGCCGAGGCCGCCGGAGCGGCCTGGTCGCCGTGGCGCGCCTACGCCCTGTTCCACCTCTGGGCCGCGGTGCTGCCGACCGCGCCGTGACGTGCGCCGCACCGCCCGTCGTGACTCGGGCTGCCTGCTCGACGGGCGCCGCCTGAGCCGTCGCCCCCGACCGGACGAGGAGGCGCGCTGCGCCTACCCTCGGAGGCCCACCACGAGAGGACCCCCGATGAGCGAGGCCCGCACGAATCCCGACCCGCACGATGCGGCCGACGAACTCGGCCACGGCGACGCGCTCGACCAGGCGGCCGTCGAGGCCGCCGCGATCGAGACGCACCGGGCCACCCACCCGGAAGGCCCGACCGACACCCAGGGCGAGCCCGCCGGCGCGGACGACGCGACGCCCGACGGCGACGTCACGCAGCCGCTCGGCGGCAGCCACTCGGGCGAGGACGGCTACGTCGCCGTCAGCCCGGGGGGCGTGTCGGGCGAGCAGGACGCCGCGCTCACCCTCGACGACGAGGACCCGCACTCGGCCGACCCCGAGGCGAACGCCCACCGGGGCGACATCGGCGCGAACCGCGGCGGCAGCGGCGGCCGCTGACCCCTGGCCCCGGTGTGAGACCCCGGGAAGTCGCCGAGACCCCCGTGCGCGCGCCGGGGTCTCGGCGACTTCCCGGGGTCTCGGCGGCGACGGGGTGGTGCATGCTGGTGGGGATGACTGACACGCGCCCCCACCTCGACGACTTCGCCCGGTTCATCCAGGCCTCGCCCTCGTCCTTCCACGCCGCGGCCGAGGCCGCCCGACGGCTCGACGACGCCGGGTTCACCGCCCTCGACGAGACCGCGGAGTGGCCCACCGGCCCGGGCCGCCGCTACGTCGTGCGCGACGGTGCCGTCATCGCCTGGATCGAACCGGCCACCGCGACGGCCACGACGCCGTTCCGCGTGGTCGGGGCGCACACCGACTCCCCCGGCTTCAAGCTGAAGCCCAAGCCGACCACCGGCACCCGCGGGTGGCTGCAGGCAGGCGTCGAGGTCTACGGCGGGCCGCTGTTCAACTCGTGGCTCGACCGCGACCTCGAGTTCGCCGGTCGGCTGGTCACCCGCAGCGGCGAGACACACCTGGTGCGGACGGGGCCGCTGCTGCGCTTCCCGCAGCTGGCCGTCCACCTCGACCGCGGGGTCAACGCCGAGGGCCTGAAGCTCGACCCCCAGCGACACCTGGACCCCGTGGTCGGGGCGGGGCCGCTCGACGAGGCCGACGTCCTCGGCCACCTCGCCGGGTTGGCCGGGCTGACGGGAGCCGACGTGACCGGGTACGACGTGGTCGTGGCCGACACCGCGCCTCCTGCGGTCCTGGGGCTCTCGGGCGAGCTGTTCGCCGCCGGTCGCATGGACAACCTGTCGTCGACCCACGCGGGTCTCGTCGCGCTGGTCGAGACCGCGACGTCTGGCGTCGAGCTCGACCACGTCGCCGTGTTCGCGGCCTTCGACCACGAAGAAGTGGGTTCGGCCACGCCGTCGGGTGCCGCCGGGCCGCTGCTCGAAGACGTTCTCGCGCGTGTCTCGGCCGGCCTCGGCGCGACGACCACCGACCACCGCCGCGCCCTCGCCGGCTCGTGGTGCCTGAGCGCGGACGCCGGGCACGCCGTGCACCCGAACTACCCCGAGCGGCACGACCCGGTCAACCAGCCGGTCGTCAACCGCGGGCCACTGCTCAAGATCAACGCGAACCAGCGCTACGCCACCGACGGGCTCGGGGCGGCCGAGTGGTCGCGAGCCTGCGAGCAGGCCGGTGTGCCGTTCCAGGAGTTCGTCTCGAACAACTCGGTGCCCTGCGGCTCGACCATCGGGCCGATCACGGCGACACGGCTCGGCATCCGCACGATCGACGTCGGCATCCCGCTGCTCGGCATGCACTCGGCCCGCGAGCTCTGCGGCGCCGACGACCCGGCCTACCTGTCACGCGCGGCCGCCGCCTTCCTCGCGCCGGACGCGTAGGCGCGGCCAGCCGCCGGGCACGGCGGATCAGCCGAACGCCTCCGCCGCGGGCGCCCCGAGCGCCCAGGCCAGCACGGCCGGCCACTCGCCGTAGCCCGAGTCGGGGGTGAGGTGACCGCCTCGGGGCACGACGACGACCGGGGCGTCGACCCGCGCCTCCCAGGTGTCCACCGGGCCGAGCGGCAGCCACTCGTCGTCGTCCCCGGCGACGACGACCGCCTCGGCGGACCCGCCGGTCGACAGCCGACGTCCGTCGAACAGGTCGCCGGCCACGAACGCGTCGATCGGCTGCCCGGCGATCAGCTCGGGCGACGGAGGCGCGACGAGCGCGACCCGGTCGGCCCGCGGAGGCGCGTCGCCGGCCTGCAGCCTCAACCAGAGCAGGCACGAGAGGCTGTGGCACAGCACCGTCACCGGTCGGCCCGCGGGCAGGGCGGCGAGTTCGCGTCGGACCGCGGCCTCCCAGGCGGCGGGCGTGGGGTCGTCGGCGTCGGGCAGCTGCGGGTAGCGCACCGCGTGCCCGCGGGCCCCGAGTTCGCCGGCGAGCCAGCGCTGCCAGTGCCCCTCGGGGCGGTGGTTCTGCCAGCCGTGCAGGATCAGGTAGGCCGTGGGAGGGGTCGAGGGCGGCGTCGTGGTCGCGTCGGTCACGGTCCGATCATGCCCCGGCCGAGCGTCATGACGTGGCAGGGTCGACCCATGACGTCACACCCGTCCCGGTCGCGACCGTCCCGATCGCGATCACCCCGGCCGCGCCCGGCCCGCTCACCCCGGGCCCGGTTCGGCGACGACTACGCGTTCGACGGCGAGCCGACCCTCGACGGCCCGCCGCCCGCCGGGTTCCACGTCACGACCCGCAGCCGGGTGATCGGCCACGGCCGGGCCGCCTTCGACGCCGCGGGCGACGCCGTGCTGCACTGGCAGGTGCATCGCGGCTCGGGCTTCGTGCCGCTCGATGTGCCCGACCGCGTGACCGTCGGCGCGACGAGCGTGTGGGGCGTCACCTTCGGCCCCCTGCACCCACCGGTCGCCTGCCGGGTGTTCGCCGTGGTGCGGTCCGAGACCGAGATCGCCTTCGGCCACGCCGCCCTGGTCGGCCACCCCCAGCGCGGCTGGGAGAGCTACCGCGTGCGCCACCACGACGACGACCGCGTGACGCTGGACATCCGCGTCGTCTGGCACCCGGCCGCCTGGTGGATGCGGGCCGCCGGGCCCGCGTCGGCGCTGGCCCTCTCGCTCATCCTGCGCCGCAACCTGCGTGCCCTCGACGAGGTGCTGGCGTCCGCCTGACGCGTCGTTCCGGGCGAAGGGCCCGCCGTGCCAGACTGATCCGATGAGCCCTCGACGTCGCCACGCCGGTTCCGCCCGCCGCGCGGCCGCCCGCGACGCCGCCCGCGCCTCCGACGTCGACACCAGGGTCACCGTCCGCCGGGTCGAGCGCGGCGACCTCTACGTGCGGGTCAACACGATCGGCGAGACCGGTGAGCGGCCGTTCGTGCTCGTGCCGGGCATCGGCGTCTCGTCCGACTACTTCGAGCGCCTCGCCCCGAACCTCAACGAGTTCGGCCCCGTGCACGCCCTCGACCTGCCGGGCTTCGCCGGGGTGCCGCACCCGGGGCACGCCCTGACCATCCGCGAGTACGCCGACCTGGTCGGCACCGCCATCGACGAGCTGGGCCTCGACGACCCGGTCGTCGTGGGGCACTCGATGGGCACCCAGATCGTGGTCGACCTCGTCTCGCGCCGACCCGACCTCTCGACCGTCGTGCTCATCGGGCCCGTGATCGACCCGGCGCACCGCAACGTCCTCTCGCAGGGCGTGCGGTTCGCGCGCGCGGCGTGGCACGAGCCCGGGCGTGTCAAGTTCTTGGCCCTCAGCGCCTACGTCCTCTGCGGGGTGCGGTGGTTCTCGCGCATCCTGCCGAAGATGATGACGTACCCGATCGAGCAGCACCTGCCGGCGATCACGGCCGACACCCTGGTCATCCGCGGCGAGCACGACGCCGTCGCCCCGCGCGAGTGGGTGCGCCGCGTCGGCGAATTGCTGCCGTCGTCCCGCCTGTGGGAGATGCCGGGCGCCGCCCACTCGGTCATGCACGCCCACGCCGAAGAGGTCGCCAAGCTCTGCGTCGAGCACGCCCAGCAGCCGATCCGCCACGACGAGAGCGACGAGCTGCACCACTACGTCGACGCGGGCGACGGCGACGAGAGCGACGACTTCAGCCCCAGCCCGGCCGACTTCGTCAAGGCCGTCGGCGCCCGCCTGCGCTCGACCGTCGCCACCATGCGCGGCGACGACGAGGCGCTCGCGAGGGCCAAGACCGACCACGCCGAGTCGATGCAGGCGGCGTTCGACCGTCGTCAGGCCGAGAAGGCCGCCGCGGGTGACGACCCCGACCACGGCCCCCACATCGAGCCCACCCGCGGCTAGCGGGGCCCGGCGGGCCCCGCACATTCAGCCCGCCCGCGACTAGCGGGCACCGGCGACGCCCCGCGCGATCAAGAGCCGAGCAGGCGCGGGTCGCGTCGACCCCGCCCCTCACGCCCCCGAGACGGTCAGCCCGATCAGCACGAGGTTGAGTGCGACGACGACCACCACGGCCGCCCACCCCGCGACGCGGGTGCCGACCGCGTTCACGCCCGTGCCCATGAGCGCCCGGTCGCTCGTCGCGACGACGAGCGGCACGAGGGCGAAGGCGATGCCGAAGCTCAGCACGACCTGGCTCAGCACGAGCAGCCAGGTCGGGCTGATGCCCGTCGCGAGCAGCACGAGGGCCGGGATCAACGTCACGACCCGGCGCACCAGGAGCGGCACCTGCACGTGCAGCAGCCCCTTCATGATCTCGGCACCGGCCATCGCCCCGATCGAAGTCGACGCCAGGCCCGAGGCGAGCAGCCCGACCGCGAACAGGACGCCGATCACCGGCCCGAGCGCCGAGGCGATGGCCCGTTGTGCGCCGGGGATCGTGTCGGTGCCGTCCTGCCCCGAGAGGGTCGAGGCCGCGAGCACGAGCATGGCGACGTTGACGCCACCGGCGACGAGCAGGGCGAGGACGACGTCCCACCGCGTGGCCTTGAGCACGCGGGCCCGGTCAGCCCCCTCGGCGACGACGCCGTGGTGGTCACGCGTGAGCGCGGAGTGCAGGTAGACCGCGTGCGGCATGACCGTCGCCCCGAGCATCGACGCGGCGAGCAGCACGGCCGTGCTGTCCTCGAAGCGGGGCACGAGACCGGCGAGCATGCCCCCGGCCGACGGCGGGGCGAAGAGCAGGCCGGCGCAGAAGCCCAGCGTCAGCACGGCGAGCAACGCGATGACGACGGTCTGGAAGACCCGTCCGCCGCGGTACCGCGTCAGCGTCAGCAGGCCGAGCGAGACGAGCCCGGTGATCAGGCCGCCGACGACCAGCGGCACGCCGAAGAGCAGCTGCAGGGCGAGGGCCCCGCCGATGATCTCGGCGACGTCGGTCGCGGCGGCCACGAGCTCGGCCTGCCCCCAGTAGGCGAGGCGGAGGGGCCGACGACGGAGGCGCGTGCCCATCACCTCGGGCAGCGAACGCCCCGTGACGATGCCGAGCTTGGCCGACAGGTACTGCACGAGCACGGCGATGGCGTTGGCCAGCACGAGCACCCAGAGCAACGTGTACTGGTACGCGGCACCCGCCGTGAGGTTGGCCGCGACGTTGCCCGGGTCGACGTACGCGATCGCCGCGACGAACGCCGGGCCGAGCAGGGTGCCTCGCGGCCTGACGTGCACGACCGGCTGGTGGTCACCGTCGGTCGCCCGGTCGGGGCGCGGCCGGTCGGGGCGCGGCCGGTCGGGGCGCGGCCGGTCGGGGCGCGGCCG
>NZ_LMPQ01000001.1:1109331-1109758 GCF_001423905.1 Frigoribacterium sp. Leaf186
TCGGCGCGGCGGGCGTCGGTCGAGCTCATGACTCGACCCTAGCAAGGTTTCGGCGACCCGAAACTTGCTTGTCGACGTGTCTCAATCCTGGCTGGTGCCGAAAAACCCGGTGTCGAACCATGAACCCAGAAGAAACGGGGTTCATGGTTCGAAACCGGGTTCGAGGCCGATCCGGCACGTGCCGGATCGAGCCGCGGAGGAGTGCTACTCCGTCGCGGCGGTGATCTTCGCGACGCCGACGAGCATCTCGTCCTGGACGGCGTCGGTGTCGAAGGTCTGGTTCAGCAGCTCGGCGGCGTCGGGGCTGACGTGCACCGTCGTGCCCTCGAGCACGGCGTTGCCGTCGACGACCTCGAGCGGCTTCAGCGTGCCGCCCCAGAGGTTGAACAGGTAGGCGTCTTCGGCGGCGACCTGGCCGTTGGCGGTG
>NZ_LMPQ01000001.1:1109801-1111681 GCF_001423905.1 Frigoribacterium sp. Leaf186
ACGACAGGCCGGAGCCGTCGTGGTCGATCTCGCCCTGCACGTACGGGCGCACCGAGCTGTCGGGGCCGTAGTAGTCGACGTGACCACCCGTGATCGGGAACGAGAACGTCCCGTCGGTGAAGGTGGCCGTGCCGACGACGCCGGGGGTGAGGCCGAGCGAGGTGAGGGCTTCGACGAAGGACGAGTCGACCGCGACCTGGGTGTCGACGCCGTTCGACAGGTCGGCGATGGAGGCCGCGGGCAGCAGGCTCTCGCCCGGGCCGGGCTCGCGGGTCTGGTTCACGGGGTGGGTCGGAGCGGTGTTGTTGCTCTCGGAGTCCGAGGTCGAGGCACAGGCCGCGAGCGAGAACGCGAGGGCTCCGGTGGCGACGACGCCGAGGACGCCACGGCCGAGGGACGAACGGGTGGGGGTGCGCATGAGTGGTCCTTGTCTGTGCTGCCCGGTGGGGTTGATCGGTGTTCGACGCCCGGGCGGCGTCGGATGGGGCGAAGGGCGAGGGGGCGGGCCGGTCGGCCCACCCCCTCGCGCGGCTCACTCGTCTTCGGCGTAGAAGCGGTCGACCTTGCGGTGGTAGCGCTGCCCCAGCAGGCCACCGAGGACGGCGCCGCCGAAGCTGAGCACGACGACCAGTGCGAGGCCGATCAGGCCGGCGAGGGACGACGACTGCAGGTCGTCCATCGAGGGCACGAACGGGTTGGGCGACGACGAGTCGCCGGCCTGCGTGCCGACGACGCCGACGACCACGGCGAGGACGATCGTGATGACGAGCCCCCACAGCCAGGTCGCCAGCCCCTGCTTGAAGCCGCTGAAGCGGGCGATGCGCGACGCGGTGTAGCCGCCGAGGAGGTACCCGAAGAAGATGATCGCGAGCACCACGATGCCCGAGGTCAGCGCGAGCACGTCGGCGTTGTCGGTGGTGAAGGTGCGCAGGTCGGTCATCGCGGTCGAGCCCGAGGCGACCCCGCCCCAGGCCGCGAGGACGCCGCCGAAGATCGTGATCATGACGAGGCCGAAGCCGGTCGCCGCGAACCAGCCGAGCAGGCCGGCGCCGAAGCGGATGCCGCCGAACTCCTCCTTCTGCTGGGCCAGCAGTTCGCGGCGCACCGACACGTGGTCGATGCCCGAGTCCTTGACGAGGGGGTAGGCGTGGGAGTCGGTGTCGCGACCGGAGGCGGCACCCGCGGCCGCGCCTCCTGCGGCGGCCGCGGCGGGCGCCACGACCGTCGGGGCGTCCTGCCCGAACGAGGGCTGGCGGTCGGCGGCCGCGCGGTCGACGGCGTCGCGCTCGGCGTCCGAGCGGTCGTCGACATAGGCGTCGTGCCCGGACGAGGAGGCGCCGGTCGCCGCGGTCGCGGACGCCGCGGTGGCCGTGTCGTCACCGCGGTCACCCGTGGCGGGGTCTCCGGCCCGTGCGGCCTCGGCGGCCCGCAGCGCCTCGTCGTCGTGCAGGGGACGGCGGCTGCCGTCGGTCGACGCGGACCAGGCCCGCTGGGCGGGCTCGGACGGGGCGACCATGGGCACCGCCTCGGTGGGACGGTCGGCCTCGGTCGGACGGTCGGCCCCGTCGCGACCGGCCGAGGCCGCGTCGCGGTCGGACTCCGAGAGGACCTCGGTGTCGTTCCGGTCGGGGTCGTTCCGGTCGGGGTCCGAGGACGACTCGCCGTGCGACGACGAGGTGCCGTCGGAGGCCGAGTCGCCGGGGACGTACTCGGCCGGGACCGAGTCGGGCAGCGCCTCCTCGTCCGACTCGGTGCGGGTGTCGCGCGCCTCGGCCACCACGGGGCGGTCGTCGGCAGCGGCGACCGGTGCCTGCTGTGTCGGGGCGTCCGAGCCGAAGTCGACGGCCGGCTGCTGCTGCGTCGGGGCGTCCGAGCCGAAG
>NZ_LMPQ01000001.1:1111696-1170432 GCF_001423905.1 Frigoribacterium sp. Leaf186
GGGCTGCTGGGTCGGCACCTGCGAACCGTAGGGCGCGTCGCCCTGGCCCGCCTGGTCCGCCTCGTCGGGGCGCCCGAAATCGTTCGAGTCGTCGTCGTGCTGGGGATCGCGTCCCTCGTGGTCGGGGCGGTCGCGCCGCGGATCGTTCGCGTCGGTCATGGCTCACTCCTGTCGGTGGGGTCGTTCCCTGGATCTGTGATCCTCCTGAACGTTACGCCCGAACGGCACCTCGGGCCGGGAGCACCCGCCCTGGCCGCGAGGACTCGCAGGCCCGGGCGAGCCGGTAGCGTGGACGGGACCGCCGAGCGACGAAGGACGACGACGTCATGACCGACACCAGCCAGACCCCCTCCGACCCGACCGCGACCGACGCCGGAGCGTCCGGGGCCGCCACGACCACGCGTCGGGCCTCCGGGGCCGGCCGCACGCGACCGAACCCCGACATCGCCCGGTCGTGGCTGCTCGTGCCCGGCACGGCGCCCGACCGGTTCGACTCGGCCCAGGCGTCGCGCGCCGACCAGATCGTGCTCGACATCGAGGACGCCGTCGACCCCGCCCGCAAGCCCGCCGCCCGCGACGACGTCGTCGCCTGGCTGACGGGTGGCGGCGAGGCGTGGGTGCGCATCAACGACCGGTCGACCGCCTTCTGGTCCGACGACGTCGACGCCCTGATGGGCCTGCCCGGGCTGCACGGCGTCATGCTCGCCAAGACCGAGGCGCCCGAGCACGTGACCGAGACCTTCGACCGCCTCGGAGGCGCGGTGCCGGTGCTCGCGCTGGTCGAGTCGGCCCTCGGCATCGAAGAGAGCCCCGCCATCGCCAAGGCCCGCGGAGCCTTCCGACTCGCCTTCGGCAGCGGCGACTACCGCCGCGACACCGGCACGAGCGCCGACGACCTGGCCATGGCCTACCCCCGCTCCCGCCTCGTCGTGGCCAGCCGCATCGGCGGCCTGCCCGGCCCGATCGACGGCCCCACGGTCGGCAGCAGCCACCCCGTGCTGCGCGAGCAGTCGTCGGTGGCCGTCGCCCTCGGCCTCACCGGCAAGCTCTGCCTCGACGTCGAGCAGCTGCCCGTGATCAACGAGGTCATCAGCCCGACGCCGTCCGACGTCGCCTGGGCGCAGGACTTCCTCGCCGACTTCGAGGGCCGGGGCCGCGTCATCCGCGACGGCAGCGACCTGCCCCGCCTGGGCCGCGCCCAGAAGATCGAGAAGCTCGCGTCGGCGTTCGGCGTGCAGCCCGCGAGCTGATCCGCCGGACGACCGCAGGAGGCGCACCCCACCCGGGGTGCGCCTCCTTCTTTTTTCTCGTTTTTCACGAAACGGTTGACAGGCGATAGTCAACGACATATCTTTGACACATCGCGACAGCACGTCGCGATCTCGACTTCTCCCCCGACCCGAAAGGAGTACCCCATGGGTACCGACTTCACCCCCGAGAACCACGGCGACCCCCGCCGTGCCCACCACGACTCCCCCGACTCCCGTCGCGAGCCCTTCGGCCGCGGCGAGGGTCACGGCCGCTTCGGCCGCCCGTTCGGCCGCGGCTTCCGTCCCGGCCCCGGCTTCGGCGGCTTCGGCCCCGGCGGCCCGGGCTTCGGCCCCGGCGGCTTCGGCCCGGGCCGCGGCGGACGCGGTCGAGCCCGTCGGGGCGACGTCCGACTGGCGATCCTCTCGCTGCTCGCCGACGCCCCCTCGAACGGCTACGGCCTGATCAAGGCGATCGCCGAGCGCACCGACGGCACGTGGAAGCCCAGCCCCGGCTCGGTCTACCCCACGCTGCAGCAGCTCGTCGACGAAGAGCTCATCTCGAGCGACGAGGCCGCGACGAAGAGCGTCTTCACGCTGACCGAGGCGGGCCGCGCGTACGTCGCCGAGCACGCCGACGAGATCGACAAGGCCTGGGCCGCCACGGCCGACGACGCCAGCGACACCGACCGCGAGTTCCAGACCAGCCTCATGAAGCTGATGGGCGTCGTCAAGCAGTTCCACCACGACGGCAGCGAGGCCCAGCGGGCCGCCGCCACCGCCAAGCTCGACGAGACCCGCCGCGCGCTCTACGCCATCCTGGCCGACTGAGGCCCGGCCGGCGTCGGCCGCTCGACGCGAGCACCCGAGGAGGCGCGGTGCGGGGACGACCCGCACCGCGCCTCCGTCGTGTCGTCACGTCGCCCCGGCGTCGCGCGGGCCGGATGTCGGAGGCCGTGGGCATGATGGCCCCACGAGCACGACGACCCGCCGGAGGCGCCCATGAGCACCGCAGACGACCCCACGACCGCGACCACCCCGGGCCTCGACCGCACGGGCTACGACCCGACCTTCCTGACGGTCGACGTGCCCCTGCCGGCCCTCCACACGACCGTGCGCGAGTTGCCGTACGTCCACTTCACCGTGCTGCTCGACCCGGCCCGGCGACTGGCCGCCCTGACGGCGGTCAACATCGACGGCGCGAGCCTGCTGGACCTCGGCCGCGGCGACGACTGGCACTACGACGAGCGCGTGCCCGACGACGAGCAGACCGGCCCCGACGTCTACGCCGCGAACGACCTCGACCGGGGCCACCTGGTCCGTCGACGCGACCCGGTCTGGGGCGACCGTCCCGTGGCTGCGGCCGCGAACGTCGACACCTTCAGCTTCACGAACGCCGCCCCGCAGGCCGCCGAGTTCAACCAGTCGAAAAAGCTCTGGCTCGGCCTCGAAGACCAGGTGCTGCAGTACGCCTCGACGCACCGGCAGCGCCTGACCGTCTTCACGGCACCGGTGCTGCTCGACGACGACGCGCCCTACCGCGGGGTCCGACTGCCGCGACGCTTCTTCAAGGTCGCGGCGTGGACGACGTCCGACGGCGGGTCGCTGCGCACGGCGGCCTACCTGCTCGACCAGTCGCCCGAGCTCGAGGGCGTCGACCTCGAGGCGGCGTTCGCCCGGGCGCACGAGCTGGGCGACCCGCCACCGCTCGGGCCGTACCGCACCTACCAGGTGCCCGTCCGCGACATCGCCGAGATGACCGGCTTCGACCTGGCGCAGCTCGCCGAGGCCGACACCCTGCAGCCGGTGCCGACCGTCGAGCCACCGGACGGCATCCGCGCCGGCTGGGTGCCGCTCACGTCGGTCGACCAGCTCTCGTTCTGAAGGCCGGGCCGGCGGGTGGGTCGTGCGTGCCGGGCTCCGGGGTGCCGGGCACGTGGGCGCGACACGGCGCAGCGGTCCGGGCGCGCGGCCCGTCCAGGCGGTTCGCATCGACTCGTGCCACCATTCTCGGGCCATGGCAGCGAACGACCCAGACCCCGTCGATCCCGTCGATCCCCGCGACGAGGCGTTCCCCGTCGCCGCGCGCGGCGAGCCGACACCGTCCGGCCCGGGGCCGCACCTGCCCGCCGAGATGCCGCGCAGCCTGACGATCCTGCGCGACGAGGACGCACCTCCCGTCCGTGCCGCGCCGTGGCGCGAGGTGCGGGTCACCTTCCTCGTCCCCGTCACCTCGACCGACGCCGCCACCGGCGTGCGGCACCTGCTCGACGAGCCCGAGCTGCACTTCTCGCCGGGCCTGCGTCGCGGCACGCTCGCGCTGATGCCCCGTCGCTCGGCCCTGCTGCGGGTCGTGCTCGAGTGGGAGTGGTCGGTCGAGGCCGCCTCGTTCGCTGTCAACTCGTTCGAGCGGGAGCCCTTCACGACGGACGAACTCGCTGCGCTCGAGGCCTGGCTCCGCGCCACGGCCCGACGCCTGCAACTCTTCGAGGGTGCCCTGGCGCGTGCCGTCGCCCGGGTCGACCACGACGTCGTCCGGGGCATCGACGCGAGTTCGCCCGAGTCGTCCCTTGCCGGTGCGGCGACGACGGCCCGGGCCACGGGTCCGGGTGCCGGCGGTGCCGGGTCGCCCGACCTGGCCACGGCGGGCCCGGCGGCCACGACGGTGCGCACGGCCACCCTCGGCACGAGGCTCGCCTCCCCCTCACCCAGCGCCGCCCATCCCGTGGTCGACGTCACCCTGCCGGACGCGAGCGACCCCGGCTGGGAGGTCTTCGTCGACGCGACCAGTGGCCAGACACTCGGGTACCGCCGTACCCTCGACGTCGACGGCAGCGCCTACGCCTTCAGCTACCTCGTGGCCGACGACGTCGACGACGTCACGCCCGACGACCTGGTCGACTGGCACGATCAGCACATCCAACGCCAGCTGCTGGTCGAGGACGCCCGCCAGGCGTACGTGCACGTCCTCGCCGGCCTCGAACCGCCGGTCTCGGTGCAGTACACGGTCTGACCGGGGCGGGCCCGGGGCGGGCACGCTGCCGGGCCGAGCCGCCCGGGCGGCTCAGGGAGCGACGTCGACGATGGCGACGAAGCGGGTGCCGACGCCGTCCACCTCGGCGCGCACGACGCCCGGCTCGGGCTCGGGCAACTCGTCGGCGCCGTGGTCGTCGCAGCTGAGGTAGGTGTACTCGGGCCACCACTTCTTCGGGCGGGCCGCCTCGTGGTAGCCGCAGACGACGCACTCGAGCTCGACCCAGACCGGCTTGCCCGTGCGGTTCGCGCGGGACTGCACGAGCCATGCCGGCGGGGTCCGCTCGATCGCGACCAGCTCGTCGACCGTCATCTTGGGCGGCAGTCCGTGGCGCTTCGCCATCTCGAGCGGGATGTCCAGCCGCAGGGCGGCGTCTCGTCGCGTGATCACCCGCACACGCTACCCGTCAGCCCGCATCCGATGCGAGCGAAGGCCCTGTTGCCACGCGCAACACCAGGCGTCAAGTCGGCCAGAGTGCCGACTTGCCCCCGAACGGGGGGCAGGCGGAGGCTCGACCCAGGCGGGACGTGCCCGATCCACCGGGTCGGGCGATCACCGGACCGCCGGGCCAGCACCACCCGACACGCACCACTCGAACCAAGGGGAACCACATGAAAAAGTTCGTCGCCGCCGCCCTGACCGCCGCGGCCCTCGCCGTCGGATCGCTCGGGGTCTCGACCTCGGCCCTCGCCGCCACGCCCGTCGACACCATCCGGTCGACGGACGTCGTCGGTGGCGAGAAGGCACCCACGACGCCGTGGGCCGTGCAGCTGGTCTTCCAGACCGGGGGCACCGCGAGCTACGCCTGCACCGGCGAGCAGATCACCGCCAGCTGGGTGCTGACCGCCCGACACTGCATCGACGGCGTGACCTCCATGCAGGTGTACCACTCGAACAGCACGACGAACCCGGGCACCGCGATCGCCGTCGACCGCGTCGCCGCCGCCCCCGCGGGCGACATCGCGCTCGTGCACCTGAGCCAGTCGAAGACCCTCGGCAGCTACCCATCGCTGAACCTCGGGTTCCAGGCGACCTCGTCGGGCAGCGGAACGATCATGGGCTACGGCCTGCGCGCGAACTCGGTGCAGTCGGACGGCCTGTACCAGGCGACGGTCGGCCTCACCGGCCGCAGCACCGACGCCTACGGCGGGGTCGCCCAGCACCTGAACGGCACCACCGGCGCGGCGAACCACGGTGACTCGGGTGGCCCCCTGATCGTGGGCGGCCAGATCGTGGCCGTCTGCTCGACCGGCGACGAGGCCGACCCCGGCGCGAACACGCGCGCGGGTTCGAACTACGCCGTGCTGTCGCAGAGCGCGAGCTGGATCCGCTCGACGGCCGGCCTCTAGTCCGAGGGCGGGCCGTCCGGCGACCACGGGCGGTCAGGTCGGCCCCGTGTCCACCGAGTCACCCGCGACACCTGCGCAGGAGGCGCGCCCCGACCACGCGGCCGGGGCGCGCCTCCCGCGTCGTGGCGACCCGCGCCTCCTCGGTGCGTCGGCCGCCGGCCGTCAGACGGGCGGCCCTCTGGCCGTCAGACGGGCCCACCGGCGATCGACCGTCTGGCGTCTGCCCCTCAGGCGACCGGCTTCTCGAAGCAGATCGACTGCGGGATGGTCGTGACGTAGGGCTCGTAGGTCGGGATGCGCGTGAAGCCGATCTTCTCGTACAGGGCGACGGCGTCGGGCTGACGGTCGCCGGTCTGCAGGATGAGCCGGCGGGCACCGCCCTCGCGCGCGATCGTCTCGAGCTCGGCCATCAGCAGTCGTCCGATGCCCCGCCCACGCTGGCCGTCGGCGACGATCACGCGCTTGACCTCCCACTCGCCGTCGCGGTCCTGCACGAGGGCGTGACCGACCGGGGTGCCGCCGTCCGCGCCGTCGTCGGCGACGACCAGCACGGTGCCCAGGACGTTCGAGGGGTGCACGGTGAGGGCGGCGTTCCGTGCCTCGACGACGGCGACGGGCTCGACCACGTCACGGTGGTAGCGGACGGTCATCTCGGCGTCCATGGCGTCGCGCAGGGCGACGGCCCGGGGGTCGTCGAAGGCGACGCGTTCGAGGTGGAGTGGGGACGGAGCGGTGGGAGCGGTGTTCGTCACCAGACGATTCTGCCCCTTCGCGGGCAGGCCGTGCGCCGAGGCGACCGGACCTAGAGGCGCACGCCTCGGGCGGCCATGAACGGCACCGGGTTCGTCGAGGCGCCGTTCACGCGCGTCTCGAAGTGCAGATGGCAGCCGGTCGAGTTGCCCGTCGAACCGACCAGCGCGATGAGCTGACCGGCCACCACGCTCTGACCGCGCGACACCTTGATGCCGCCGTTGACGATGTGGCCGTAGGCGGTCGAGACGCCGCCCCCGTGGCTGATCTGGACGTAGTTGCCGTAGCCACCCGTGAGGCCGGCGAACGTGACCGTGCCCGAGGTCGCGGCGTAGATCGGGCTGCCGCAGCCGGGGGCGAGGTCGATGCCGTCGTGCATGCGGTAGACGCCCGTCACGGGGTTGACGCGCATGCCGTAGCCGCTCGACATGTAGCCGGCGCTGGGACGCACCCAGCCCGAACCGGTCGAGGCACCCCCACCGGACGATCCGCCGCCGGTCGACGGGGCCGGACCGGGCGCCGGGGCACTCGGCCGGGCAGCGGCCGCGGCCGCGGCGGCAGCGGCAGCCGCCGCACGCTGCTGGCGCAGGGCCTCGGCCTGACGAGCGGCCTCGGCAGCCGCCGCGGCCTTGCGAGCCTCTTCGGCCTGACGCGCGACCTCGACGCCCGTGGCGTAGTCGGCCTCGGTCTGGAGGCTCTGGTCCTGCAGCACCGCGAGCTGGCCCTGGAGGCGCGACTCGTTCTCCTGCTGGGCGGCCACGGCGGTCGCGGCGGCGTCGGACGCGGCCTGCGCCTCGTCCATCGAGACCTGCGCGGCACCCTGCAGCTTCACGAGGGCGTCCGAGGCGACCTTTGCCTGGTCGGACAACGACTGCGCGACGTTGCGGTCGGTGACGGCCTGCTGGCGGATGCCGTCGGTCTGCTCGGTGAGCTTGCTCATCGCCCCGAGGCGGTAGAGCAGGTCGCCCGCCTTCTCGGTGTCGCCCACGAGCTGCGACGAGACGTCGCCGCCACCCGTGCGGGCAAGCTGGGCCGAGACCTGTCCGGCCCGCTGCTCGCTGGCGTCGGCGACGGCGCCCTTCTCGTCGGCCTGCGCCTGCAGCTCGGCGAGCTTGGCGGCCCCGGCGTCGGCGTCGGCCTGGGCCTTCTCGAACTCGAGGCCGAGACGCTCGGCCTCGGCCTGCGCGTCGGCGGCGTCGCTCGCGAGCTGGTCGAGCAGCCCCTGGATGCGGCTGACCTCGGCGGCCTTGGCCGACTCGTTCGAGCGGGCCGCCTGGACGTCCTCCCACGAGGGGTAGCTGACGGCCTGCGCGGGCGAGGCTCCGAGCACCGTGCCCAACACCACCAGCGAGAGGCTGAGCAGCACCGTCGCGGCGGCGGCGATGCCTCGGCGGCGGGGCAGGGTCACGGGCGAAGTCACGGAGGGGGCACCTATCTGTGGTCGGTCCCGGCCCGCAGGACGCGCCGGATCGACGGTCGACGGGGGTGGGGAACCCGATCAGCCTACGGGCGGAACGCGGAAGGGTAAACCCGCACCTCAAGGTTTCTCGTCATCGGCGCGTCCCCAGTCAGGGGTTCACATGCGGGCACACGACATGACGTGAGTCACACGAGTCACACGATCTGTACCCCGAATACGAGGAGGCGCGGCGGGGCGACCGACGCCGCTCACGACGACACGTGTCGCTTTCATCCCCCGCCGAGGGCCGGCCACCGGCTGCCCGGACCCGGCCTGCTCAGTCGACGAACGCCGAGTTCAACCGGTGCAGGGCGGCGGCGAGCGCGTCGACCTCGGCGGCCGTCCAGCCGGCGAGGCGGTCGGCCAGGGCCGATCGGTTCGCGTCGACAGAACGGGCGAGCAGCTCACGCCCACGGTCCGTCAGGGCGAGCGCCTGACCCCGGCGGGCTTCGCCGCCGGCCGTGCCTCCGGCCGCGGCGCCGGGTTCGACCAGCCCGAGTTCGACCAGCCCGCCGAGCTGGCGCGACACGGTCGAGCGGTTGAGGCCGAAGTCCGCCGCGATGTCGGTGGCGCGACAGCCGGGGTTCGCCGCGATGAAGGTGACGAGCGAGTGCTCGACGAAGGACAGCGGCGCGCTCTTGTGCCGGGCGCGGGCGACCGCCCGCCGCGACACCGTCTCGAGCTCGGAGTACACGGTGTCGATGCCCTGCTGCCCCCGCTGGTCCGTCACGAGCCCAGCCTAGCCAGGGGTGGGCGGGAACACCGGGGTGCTCGTAAGTGTTGCATAATGCAACTGCATGACCGACCGGGCAACGGGGCCCCCGACCACGAGGAGCACCGTGACGACCACCGACCTGACCCTGCACCGACCCGACGACCGGGCGCGACCGAGCGCCGAGGGGCACACCGACGACGAGACGCGACGTGACGACGGGGCGCGACCCGACCCGCGCCTCCACCGTGGGCACCTGCACGCGAGCCCGTCCACCGCGCGACGACCGCGCGTCGACGCCGCGGCCTGGCGCTCCCTGGCGTTGCACGTGCTGATCCCGCTCTTCCTCGCGACGGGCATGGCCCTGGCCTACCTCGGGGCCTTCGGCCAGCCGACCCCGCACCACGTGCCCGTCGCCGTGGTGGGCACCTCGGCGCAGAGCGAGGTCTTCGCCCAACAGCTCAACGACGCCGACCCCGACGCACTCGACGTCCGCACGGTGGCCGACGCGTCCGCCGCCCGCGCCCTCATCACCAGCCGCGAGATCTCGGGGGCGTTCGAGGTGGGTGCCACGGACGCCACCTTGTACGTCTCGTCCGCGGCCTCCGACACCACCGCGAGCGTGCTGCAGAAGGTCTTCGGCCCGGTGGCCTACCAGCTCGGCCTGCCTCTCAAGGTCGACGACGTCGTGCCGAGCGGGGACGGTGACCCGACGGGCCAGGGGCTGTTCTTCCTGCTCGTCGCCCTGAGCGTCGGCGCCTACGCGAGCGCCGCGGCCATCTCGGCGGCGAGCGCCCGGCTGGGTCTCGGCTCGCGCCTCCTCGCCGGCGTCGCGACGGCCGCCGTCATCGCGGCCGTCGGCACGATCGTCGTCGGTCCCGTCTACGGCATCGTCACGAGGGGGCTGTGGGCCCTGGCCCTCGTCAGCTGGCTGTACGTGACGGCGATCGTCGTGATCGGCATCGGCCTCCACCCGCTGCTGCGGCACTGGACGACGCCGGCGCTGACGATGCTCTTCGTGATGCTGAACTTCACCAGTTCGGGTGGCGTCTTCTCGTCGCAGCTCGTGCCGCCGTTCTTCGGTGCCCTCGGCGCCTTCTGGAACGGCTCGGCCTGGTTGCACGCGACCCAGTCGATCGTGTACTTCCCCGGGCAGGGCTGGGGTCGGGCCGGCCTGACGCTCGCCCTCTGGCTGGCCGTGGGGCTGGGCCTCGCCGGGCTCACGCACCTCTGGAGCGTCCGCCGCACCCGCCTGGCGAACGAGCGCGTCGCCGTCCGCGAGGACGAAGAAGGCATCGCGGCCTGACGCGACGCGGGCCGACCACCCGAGGAGGCGCGGCGAGCGGTGATCGCGCACCGCGCCTCCTCGGGCGGTGCCGCCGGCGGAGCCCGGCCCGGGCCGGAGCGCGTGCGAGACTCGTCGGGTGACGACGACGCACGAGACCCTCCGGCCGCCCCGACGCGACGAACGCAACTGGGCCGACAGCTTCAGCTACGGCGCGACCGGGGTCGTGACGCCGACGTCGGTCGACGAGCTGCGCGACCTCGTCGCCGGGGCTCCCCGCATCCGGGCGCTCGGCACGCGCCACTCGTTCAGCGACGTCGCCGACGGCCCCGGCCTGCTGGTCTCGACCACGGCCCTGCCCGCCGACCCGGTGGTCTCGGACGACGGCCGCAGCGTCACGGTGGGTGCGGGCACGAACTACGCCGCCGTCGCCCGGCACCTCGACCGGCACGGGCTCGCCCTGCTCAACATGGGGTCGCTGCCGCACATCTCGGTCGGCGGCGCGATCGCGACCGGCACGCACGGCTCGGGGCTCGGCCTCGGCAGCCTCGCGAGCGCCGTCTCGGCCCTCGAGATCGTCGGGGCCGACGGGTCGCTGCGCACCGTCCGCCGCGGGCAGCCGGGGTTCGACGGCAGCGTCGTGGCGCTCGGCGCCCTCGGCGTCGTCGTGCGGGTGACCCTCGACGTGCAGCCCGGGTTCCGCATGCGGCAGGACACCTACGTCGACCTGCCCTGGACCAGCGTCGACGACCACCTGCTCGACGTCTTCGGCGCGGGCTACAGCGTCAGCTTCTTCCACGAGTTCGACCACCGCATCCGCGAGGTGCTGGTGAAGTCACGCGTGCCCGACGGCCTCGCCGACGTCTCGATGCCCCGCAACCTCTGGGGTGCCCGTCCGGCCCCCGTCGACGAGCACGCCGAGGTCACCGGCACGAAGTCGACGCCGATGGACGGCAGCGTCGGCTCGTGGGCCGACCGGCTGCCCCACTTCCGCATCGACGCGACGCCGTCGGTGGGTTCCGAGCTGCAGAGCGAGCACTTCGTCGCCCTCGAGGACGGCGCGGCCGCCCTCCGCGCCGTGCAGCAGCTCGGAGACGCGCTGCGACCGCACCTGCACACCTGCGAGACCCGCACGGTCGCAGGTGACCCCCTCTGGCTGAGCCCGACGCCACGCGACAGCCTCGCCATCGCCTTCACCTGGAAGAAGCACCCCGCCGAGGTCGGCGCCCTGATCCCCCGCGTCGAGGAGGCGCTGGCCCCGTTCACCCCGCGGGCCCACTGGGGCAAGTTGTCGGCCCTGCCCCCGGCGGCGATCCGTGCCGCCTACCCCCGCCTGGACGACTTCGCCGCGCTCGTGCGCGAGGTCGACCCCGGCGGCAAGTTCTCCGGCCCGGCGCTCGAGCGCCTGCTCGGGTAGCCGGGCGCGCGATCACCCGGCCGCGGGCGAGCGGTCACCCAGCCGCGGGCGAGCGGTCACCCAGCCGCGGGCGCGCTCGGGACGCCCCCGAGCCGACCCCGAGCCGAGCTCAGTACGACTCGCCCGTCGGGTCGGGAGCGTCGAGGTCGAGCAGCTCGGTGCCGCCGACGGGCAGCCCCTGCCAGGTGCGCAGGCGCCAGCCGCGCTCGAGGGTGCCCTCGAGCGTCACGACCCCGGTGTTCTCGAGCAGGTGCTGACGGATGAACTCGTCGTCGGCGTTGACCGCCCGCGACCCGACCCAGGCGCGGATCGCGGCGCCGTGGCTGACGGCCGCGACCGTCTGGTGCCCGTCGCGCTCGCCCGCGGCGACCAGCTCGGCCAAGGCCGCGTCGTACCGCGCGAAGAACTCGTGCCCGTCTTCAGATCCGGGCACCCGGGCGTCGAGGTCGCCCGCCGCCCACGAGACGACGCGGCCGACGTAGGCCGTGACCGCCGCGGTGTCGCTGCGGCCCTCGAGGTCGCCCGCCCTCACCTCGCGCAGCCCGTCGAGCACCGTCGGGGTGAGCCCCCGGGCCTCGGCGAGGGGCGCGGCCGTGAGGTGGGTGCGGACGAGCGTGCTGACGGCGAGGGCGCCGATCGACTCGTCGGCGAGCGCGTCAGGCAGTGCCTCGGCCTGGCGCCGCCCGAGGTCGGTCAGCCCGACGCCGGGGGCGACGGTGCCGAGCTTGCCCTCGACGTTGTCGGGGGTCTGACCGTGGCGGATCAACAACAGGCGCATGATCGTCCACCCTACGGTGGGCCTCCGACACCGCCGGCCGGGGGCGGACCCGACCCGCACCTCCTCTGCTTGCATCCCGACCGGGACGAGGAGGCGCGGTGCCGACGGGCGGTCACGCGACGGGCGGTCAGGCGTCGAGCCGTCAGGCGTCGGGCGGTCAGGCGTCGGGCGGTCAGGCGTCGGGCCAGAGGCGGCCCGCGTCCACGACGGCGTCGGCACGGCCCCGGGTGGCGCGGACGAGCCGGGCGGCGGCCTCGTCCGGGCCGGCGGCCCAGGCCTCGGCCGCCTCGGGCGTCATGCCGAACCGGACGTGCCGGGCGACCAGCCACCGGCGTCGCAGCCCGGCCGGGGTGTCGACGAACCACACCTCGTCGAACTCAGACCGCACGGCGGGCCACGGCGCGAGCTCGGCCAGCAGGTAGTTGCCCTCGCTGACCACGACCTCGACGCGGGGGTCGACCTCGACGGCTCCGCCTATCGACTCCTCGACCCCGCGTACGTACTCGGGCGCCCAGACCGTCGACCGGCTCGTGCGCAGCCGGTGCAGCAACGCCAGGTAGCCCTCGGCGTCGAACGTGTCGATCGCCCCCTTGCGGTCGAGGCGGCCGAGCCGGGCGAGCGTCGCGCCCGCCAGGTGGAAGCCGTCCATCGGCACGACCACGGCGCGCACCCCGACGCGCGTGAGCCCGGCGACGACGGCCGCGGCGGCCGTGCTCTTGCCGCCGCCGGGCTCGCCGGCGACGCCGATCAGCGTGCGGACGGGCGTCGGGGCGGCCGTCGTCGGGGACGTGAGGTCGGCCGGGGTGCCGAGCCGCGCCTCCTGGGCCCTCGCGTGGACCGCGAGCGCTCGGGCGACGAGGTCGTCGACCGAGCCGAGCGGCGTCGCCGTCACTCGGGGCGGCCGGCCGAGCCGGGCAGGGTGCCCGGGTCGTCGCCGACGTCGGCGGTGCGCAGCTCGGTCAGGGCGGCCTCGCGACGCGACCGACGCCAGGCCAGCAGGGCGTGCAGGGCGATCGGGACGACCGACAGCACGACGAGCACGACGGCGAGCACGTCGATGTGGTCGCGGATGAACGGGATGCCGCCGAGCAGCGAGCCGAGGACCGTCATGCCCACGGCCCAGAGGAACGCACCGGTGACGTTGAACAGCAAGAACTTGGGGTACCGGTAGCCCGCCGTGCCGGCCGCGAGGGGCACGTAGGTGCGGACGATCGGCACGAAGCGGCCGAGGATCAGGCTCGTGCCGCCGTACTTGGCGAAGAACGCCTCGGCGCGTTCGAGGTAGGCGGTCTTCAAGATGCGGGCGTCGTCGGTGAACAGGCGGCGGCCGAAGCGGTGGCCGAGGAAGTAGCCGACCTGGTCGCCCAAGACCGCGGCGACGAAGGCGCAGAGCGCGATCACCCAGACCTGCAGACCCAGCGCCTCGTGCAGCACGCCCGCCGTGAAGAGCAGGGAGTCGCCCGGCAAGAAGGGGAACAGCACGCCCGACTCGACGAACACCATCAGCGAGATGCCGGCGAGCGCCCACGGTCCGAGGGCGGGCAGCAACTCGTCCGGGTTGAACAGGACGAACCCCCCGCCGGTGGAGGCGGGCAGGGCGGCGAGCAGGGTGTCGGCGATCACGAGGGACGACCCTAACGGGTCGACCCCGGGGCGAGGCGTCCGCCGAGCGGACCATGCCGTCATCCGCAGGTCTCGGCCGGGCGGGGGATGCCTCCGGGCAGGCCACGCCCCTAGCCTGGGGCGATGCGGACACCCCTCAGCATGCCGACGACAGGACGCACGCGATGATCGAAGCCCGGAACCTCACCAAGATCTACGGAGACAAGCGCGCACTCGACGACGCCACGTTCACGGTCCGACCCGGCCTGGTGACCGGGTTCCTCGGCCCGAACGGCGCCGGCAAGTCGACCACCATGCGCATGATCGTCGGCCTCGACCGCCCCACGAGCGGCAGCGTCACCGTCAACGGCAAGCACTTCGCCGACCACGCGGCACCGCTGCACGAGGTGGGCGTCCTGCTCGACGCCAAGGCCGTCCACACGGGGCGCAGCGCGCACGACCACCTGCTGGCCATGGGCGCCACGCACGGCATCGGCAAGAAGCGCGTGGCCGAGGTGATCGCCCTGACCGGCCTCGAGTCGGTGGCGAAGAAGCGGGTCGGCGGCTTCTCGCTCGGCATGGGGCAACGCCTGGGCATCGCCGCCGCGCTGCTCGGCGACCCGGCGACCGTGATCCTCGACGAGCCCGTCAACGGCCTCGACCCCGAGGGCGTCGTCTGGGTGCGCACCCTCGCCCGCTTCCTCGCGAGCGAGGGCCGGACGGTCTTCCTCTCGTCGCACCTCATGAGCGAGATGGCGCAGACCGCCGACCACCTGATCGTGCTCGGGCGGGGCAAGGTGCTCGCCGACTCCCCCGTCGCGGACGTCATCTCGCAGGCCTCGGGCGACGCGGTCCGCGTGCGCAGCCCGCACGCCGACCACCTCGTCTCGCTGCTGCGGGGCCCCGACGTCGCCGTGACGGCCGTCGAGCCCGGCGTGGTCGAGCTGCGGGGCGTCACCGCCGAGCGGGTCGGCGACGTCGCCGCCTCGTCCGGCGTCGTGCTGCACGAGCTCACCCCCCTCGTCCGCTCCCTCGAGGACGCGTACATGACCCTCACCCAAGACTCCGTCGAATACCACGCAGGAGGCGCGGCCGCAGGCAGCCACGTCGCCCCCGACGCGCAGACCCCCCAGGGAGCGACCCGATGACCGCCACGACACCCACGCGGCACCGCGACCGGCCGGCACAGCCGACCTCGAAGCTCAGCTTCGGCGGCGTGCTGCGCAGCGAATGGATCAAGCTCCGCACCCTTCGGTCGACGTGGTGGTGCCTGGCCGTCATGGTCGTCGTCATCGTCGCGTTCGGCGCCCTGTTCTCGACCAGCGCCGGCTTCTTCGCCCTCGACGGCGCGACGCGCGAGCAGCAGCAGGCCGTGGTGGCGCAGTCGGTCACCGTCGGCGTCGTCTTCGGTCAACTGGTCGCCTCGATCCTCGGGGCCCTCGTGATCACCGGCGAGTTCGGCACCGGCATGATCCGGTCGACGTTCACGGCCGTGCCCCGCCGCGGTGCCGCCCTCGTCGCGAAGCTGATCGTCGTCGCCGTCACGCTCTTCGTCGTGTCGCTCGTCGGGCTCGTGGTGTCTCTGCTCGTGAACAGTGCGATCCTGCCGGCGCACGACATCTCGGTCGACTTCGCGGACGCCGCGCTCTGGAAGACCGTCCTGGGCGCCGCCGTCTCGATCGCGGCCATCGGCATGATGGCGCTCGCCCTCGGCGCGATCATCCGGAACGGCGCCGGTGCCATCGCGTCGGCGGTCGGCATCGTGTTCGTCCTGCCGATCGTGGTGCAACTCTTCATGGCGGCCAACGACTCGGTCTGGCTCTACAACCTGAACGAGATCATCCCGCCGAACGCCAGCGCCCGCCTCTACGACTACGTCGTCGACGGGCAGTCCGCGACGATGCTCCCCGTGCCCGAGGGTGCTTGGACGCTCGAGCCCTGGACGGCCCTGCTCGTCCTGGCCGCGTGGGTGGTCGTGCTCTTCGCCGCGGCCTTCGCGCTCGTGAAGCGACGCGACGTCTGACCGACCCGCACCGCACCTCCTCGGGGTGACGGCGAGGCGATCGTGACGGATCGGGAAGAACCGGACCGTCTCGTACGTTCAGCCGCACAGGCACACCCGCCGTCACCTCCGAGGAGCCCCACTTGAGCATCGACCCCTCTCCCCCGACGACCGTCGGCGACAGCCGCGCCGGAGACAGCCGCGCCGGCGACAACGCGGCGGCGGGCGCCACGTCGGCGGGCGCCGACGGCGACCAGGCCGCGACCGCCGCCCGCAACAAGCTCGTCATCGGGCTGCTGCTCGTCTCGGCCTTCGTCGTGATCCTCAACGAGACGATCATGGGCGTCGCGCTGCCGAGCCTGACGCGCGACCTCGGCATCACCGTCACGGCCGGCCAGTGGCTGACCACGGGCTTCATGCTCACCATGGCCGTGGTGATCCCGATCACGGGCTTCCTGCTGCAGCGCTTCAACACCCGGCCGGTGTTCATCACGGCCATGAGCCTGTTCAGCCTGGGCACGGCCATCTCGGCCGTCGCGCCGGGCTTCGGCGTGCTGCTGCTCGGCCGCGTCGTCCAGGCGTCGGGCACGGCCATCATGATGCCCCTGCTCATGACGACCGTCCTCACGCTGGTGCCGCCGGCGACCCGAGGCCGCACGATGGGCAACATCTCGATCGTCATCTCGGTCGCGCCGGCCATCGGTCCCACGATCTCGGGCGTCATCCTGAGCGTGCTCGAGTGGCGCTTCATGTTCATCCTCGTGCTGCCGATCGCCCTCGCCGCCCTCGCCCTCGGCGCCGCCCGCGTCAAGAACGTCACCACGCCGAAGAAGGTGCCGCTCGACGTCACCTCGGTGATCCTGTCGGCCTTCGCCTTCGGCGGCATCGTCTTCGGGCTCAGCTCGATCGGCGAAGGCGCCGAGGCCGCCGTCCCCGCCTGGGTGCCCCTGGCCGTCGGCGTCGTCGCCCTCGTCGCCTTCGTGCTGCGCCAGCGGGCGTTGCAGCGTCGCGACCGGGCGCTGCTCGACCTGCGGACCTTCCGTTCGCGCACCTTCACCATCTCGGCCTCGGTGCTCGGTGTCGGCATGATCGCGCTCTTCGGCACGCTGATCGTGCTGCCCATCTACCTCCAGAACGTGCACGGCCTCGACCCGCTCGCCACCGGCCTGCTGCTGCTGCCCGGCGGTCTCGTGCAGGGGCTGCTCTCGCCCGTCGTCGGCCGCCTGTTCGACCGGTACGGCCCGACCGTCCTGCTCGTGCCCGGCACGACGCTCGTCAGCGCGGTGCTCTGGTTCATGTCGACGGTGTCGGAGTCCACGCCGATCCCGATGGTGCTCGCGGCCCACGTCGCCCTGAGCATCGGCCTGGCGTTCATGTTCACGCCGCTGTTCACCTCGGGCCTCGGCTCGCTGCCCTCGAACCTCTACTCGCACGGCAGCGCGATCATCGGCACCGTCCAGCAGCTCGCCGGAGCCGCCGGCACCGCCGTGTTCGTCACCGTGATGACCCTCGCCGCCACCGCCGCCGCCAGCCAGTCGGGCGCCGGAGCCGCCGCGACCGGGGCGGGCGTGCGCGCGGCCTTCCTCGTCGGGGCGATCATCTCGGTGTTCGCCGTCGTCGGGTCGTTCTTCGTCCGGCGCCCGCCGGTCGTCGAGGGCGCCGAGCCGGTCGTCGCCCACTAGCGAGCCGCGCGCGGCCGCCCGTGCAGGCGTGCACGCGCCGGCGCGGTGCCGTTGCCGGTGCGGGCGCGGGCGCAGGTGCGGTGCCGGCGCCGGCGCGGATGCGACCTCTGGCGCCGGTGCCGGCGCGGGTGCGGTGCCGGCGCGGGTGCGGGCGCGACCTCCGGTGCCGGGGCGGATGCGGGTGCGACCTCCGGTGGCGGTGCCGGGCTCGTCACGTAGCGACGGCGACGACCCGCCCGGAGCCGGATCGCTGCCGCGCACCGCCGGCCGGCCGAAACCTGTCGGCAACTCCTGATTCATGCCGCGCGTCAGCTCGGGGTCGCCGTCTTCCAGGCCCATCTGCCACCGCGGGTCCTGCGTGCCCGACGCGCACGACCGCGCCGACGATCCGCCGGTGGGCAACCGCCTCCGAGGGCACCAGCGGGCCGGCCGGTCGCAAGCTGCGGGCAATTCCTGACCGGTGACGCTCCTCGCCTCGGTGCCGCTGATGTCCTCGCCCTAGCTTGGACAGCGATCCTGCGTTGCCGACGTGCGCCTCCTCTCCGCCGTCGATCCCTCGGCCCGGATCTCGTGGCGGACACGGCCGCCAGGCGCGAGTAGCGTCCGGGCACGTGCAGATCATGCACAGTTGCAGACCACGCACCCGTCGTCGCACCACCGGGAGGCCGACCCATGACCAGCACACCCGCCACCTCGTCCGGCGGCACCAGGAGCCTGGTACCCGCCCGCATGGATCGCCTGCCATGGACGAAGTTCCACTGGTCGATCGTCGTCGGCCTCGGATTCTCGTGGGTGCTCGACGGGCTCGAGATCCAGATCGTGGCCTCGGCCGGGTTCCAAGCCGACCTCGGGCTCACCGCCGCAGAAGTCGGTCTGCTCGGAACGATCTACCTCGTGGGCCAGGTGTTCGGCGCACTGATCTTCGGGCGCATGGCCGACAGCCTCGGTCGCAAGAAGTTGTTCATCCTGACGCTCGCGATCTACCTCGTGGCGAGCGCCATCGCCGGCCTGTCGCCCAACTTCGTCTTCTTGGCCGTGTTCCGGTTCTTCGCCGGTGCAGGCATCGGTGGCGAGTACGCCGCCATCAACTCGGCGATCGACGAACTCATCCCCTCGAAGTACCGCGGACGCGTCGACATCGCCATCAACGGAACGTACTGGGGTGGGGCAGCCCTCGGAGCGACCGCCAACATCTTCTTGCTGAACCCCGACCTCTTCGCCGAGAACGTCGGCTGGCGCATCGGGTTCTTCATCGGGCCGGTGCTCGGGCTCGCGATCATCTACCTGCGGCGGCACATCCCCGAGAGCCCTCGATGGCTGATGACCCACGGTCGCGAGAAGGAGGCGGAGGCGACGGTCGACGAGATCGAAGCTCGCGTCGAGCGCGACAAGGGCACCGACCACCTGTCACGGGTGTCGGACGACCAGGCGATCGAGGTGGTGGCCGCAGGACGGATCGGCTTCGGGACCATCGTTCGCACCCTGGTCCGTGACTATCCGAAACGCACCTTCGTCGGTGCGGCGATGATGATCACCCAGTCGTTCCTCTACAACGCGATCTTCTTCACCTACGCCCTCGTGCTCCAGAACTTCTACGGCACGAGTCCCAGCAGCACGCAATACTTCTTCTTGATCTTCGCCGTGGGCAACCTGCTCGGACCGCTCGTGCTCGGGCCACTGTTCGACAGCTGGGGTCGGCGTCAGATGATCTTCCTGACGTACGCCGTGTCGGCTGCCGTGTTGGCCGTGTCCGCCATCCTGTTCCAGGCCGACGTGTTGAACGCCGCGACCCAGACGGCCTTCTGGAGCGTCTCGTTCTTCTTCGCCTCGGCCGGGGCCTCGTCGGCGTATCTGACGGTCAGCGAGATCTTCCCACTAGAACTGCGCAGTCAGGTGATCGGGTACTTCTTCGCTCTCGGCCAGATCGTCGGGGCCGTCGCGCCCAGCCTGTACGGAGCACTCATCGGTGACGGCGGCGACCGAGGGCCGTTGACCGGTGGGTACTTCCTCGGCGCCGGGGTCATGCTGGTCGGCGGTGTCATCGCCCTCCTCTTCGGCGTCGATGCGGCACGCAAGTCACTGGAGACCATCACCACGCCCCTCTCGGTCGTGCCGCCGTCGAAGCAGTCCCCCCGGGGCTGACCCTCGACGTGCGATGGGCCGGAGGTCGGTCCTAGCCGTCTGGGCGCCTGCTTGCCAGGTCAGATCAGGACGTCGCCGTCTGTAGCCCGCGCCCGACACCCTGCGGAGGTACGGCGAGGCGCCAGCGTCTACGCCCCCGGGGCCCCAGCACCCGTGGCAGTGCGGCGTCGCCGATGCGAGATGTCGGCCTCGCACCACCCGCCATGTGGATCAGGGCCTCGACGGCGTCGACGGTCGCCTGCCACCTGTCCCGTACCATCTGCGCACTCGCACGGAAGGGCACCCGACCGCTCCGGGCGATGTCCGAATCCTTCGACCGGTCCTGCTCGAAGCGATCGGCGTGGTGGGCCCGCCCGTCGGTCTCGAGGCCGACGACCCCGTCGACCACCATGTCGATGATCTTGCTCGTTCCCTCGATGGGAACCTGACGCACCACGTGATGCCCGGCGCGACGGAGTCTCGTGCCGGCGGTGCTCTCGAGGATGCTCTCCGCGCCTCCTTCGCTCCAGGCCACGAGCCCGGCGGCGTCCGCTCGCAGGCGGGCCAGCACCTCGGCCGCGTCGTCGTCATCCGAGACGATGCCCGCCTCGCGCGCCCAGTCGACGAGCACGACGGCGTCCTCGAACGAGTCCGCCTCGACGACCGCCCTCGCCAGCGCGTCACGGGGGTCCACCGCCCACGTCGAGCCACGACCGCTCAGGTCGACGGAATCCCACACGACCCGCACGCCACGGCGGCGCCGCAGACGCGAAGCCGTCTCGGGCACCGACACCGTCAGGGGCGGCCGACGCCACGACCACGCCCCGAGCAGGTGGAGCGCCGACGCGCCAGTGAGCCGGCCGCCGACAGCCACCGCGACGTAGCGGGGGTCGTTCTTCGGCCACGTGGAGTACCACCCCCGTCGGGGCCTGCTGACGCTCTGCGACCGGACGGCGCCGGTGAGATGGCGGTCGGTGGCCCCGAGCGCGACCAGGTCGCGTTTGTGGAGCAGCCCCCCGGCGGACGTGACGAGCTCGGCGATCGTGGTCATGGGAAACGAGAGTGGCCGAGACCCAAACGACGCCAGGCCCGCGGCGAAGAGGGTGTGGATCACCTGGTCTCGTCCACCTTCGAGGAGGAGACGTCCGCGAGCCGATCGAGACGCCGACGCCGACGCCACGCCACGCCGCACCCGACGCGACGTGATCCCCCGTCGGCAACTCCCCTTCGGTGCACTGTCGCGTCCGTCGGCCCGTCGACCGGTGGGCCGATGTCGACTGCGGGCAGGAGTTGCCCCCGCCCGAGGGTAGGAGTCGGCCGGAACGGACGAGCGGGGTCAGGGGGCGGTGGTCACGGTGTGGAGAAAGCCGGCGGGAGCCGCGCCAGATCGACACCGATGCCGATGTCGACGAGCACGAGCCGCCCCGCCAGTCGCGAGGCCGGGGCGACGAGCAAACCCACCTTGTGCCCGCCGAACGTCACGGTGACGTCCGCAGCCAGCACGGCGAGCGGATCGGGCACGGTTCCGTCGTCCACCCCGATGCCGCTCGGCACGTCGACGGCGACCAACACGGGCGGAGCCCCAGCCGCACCGGCCCACGCACCGGCACCGGCGCCGGCACCAACACCAACACCGACACCGACACCGACACCGAGCATCGCCTGCACCACCCGCAGGGCCTCACCTCGTAGGCCCGGACCGTGCGATCCCGTCCCGACCAGCCCGTCGAGCACCACGTCGTACCCGGGCAGGCTCTCCGAGACCGCCGCTTCGTCGCACCAGCCCTCGACGTCGTCCAGGACGGCCCCGGCCTCGAGCGCCGCGGCCAACGCCTCCTCGTGGACGCGTGCGCCGGCGGGCACCACGGTCACCGCACCCCCGGCCGGCACGAGCTCGCGAGCGAGCGACTCCCCCGCGTAGAGGGCGTCCGCCCCGTTGTTTCCGCTGCCCACGAGCAGCAGCACCTTCGTGGTGCGACCACCCCGACGAACCGAGGAGGCGCGCAGCACCTCCCTGACGACGGTCGCCAACCCGTCGGCGGCGCGCTGCATCAGGGGTTCTCCCGCTTCGAGGTGTGGGCGCTCGGCCTCGCGGACCTGCGCGGCCGTCCATGCGTCGATCATGACCCGAGCCTGCTCCGCTCCGTCGCCAGCCGACCAGGCCTGCCTCGCCAGTCCGTCCGGCCGGGTCCGGACCCAGACCCTGCTCCGGCGCGCAACCTCGTGCGAGGTGCGAGGTGCGGGGTGCGGGGTCTGCCGAGGCCACGACAGGGTCGGCAAGTCCTCCGCCGTGACGCCGCCGGTGCCGAGGGCACGGGTCGCACGCGTCGCTCACGGCAGGGAGGAGGAGTTGCCGACCTTCCACGCTCACCGGGCGGGCAAGGTCGGGAAGTGCGAAGCGGGCAGGAGGGCAGGTCGGGCAGGGCGGACGGGCGAGCAAGGCGGACGGGCGGGTAGGGCGGACGGGCGGGTAGGGCGGACGGGCGAGCAAGCCCGGCGGACGGGGGCAAGGCAAGGCGGGGCGGGGCGGGGCGGACGGCGGGCGGAGCGGACGGCGGGCAGGGCAGGGCGGGCAGGGCGGAAGGGCAGGACCGGGCAGGTCAGGGCCGCGCGGGGCGAGCAGAAGGCGCAGAACGTGCGCAGCGAGCACTACGACCACAACCCTCGCCGACCGCCGGGCACTGCCAGACTGGCCGGATGCGTGCGAGCACCCCCAACCCCGTCGACGGCACCGAGATCGCCTACGAGGTCGACGGCGACGGTCCGCCCCTGGTGCTCGTGCACGGCTCGGGCCTGTCGCGGGGCACCTGGCGCGGCCTCGGCTACCTGCGCGACCTGCAGCGCGACTTCACGGTGGTCGCCCTCGACATGCGCGGGCACGGCAAGAGCGGCAAGCCCCACGACCCCGCGGCCTACGACATGGACCTCCACCGCGGCGACGTCGCGGCGGTCCTCGATGCCACCGGGCTCGACCCGGCGCACTACGTCGGCTACTCGTTCGGCGCCCGGATCGGCCTGTCCCTGGCCGCGAACGAGCCCGAGCGCCTCCGCACCCTGACCACGATCGGTGGCAGCTGGGCTCCGATGAACGGCAACATCGGTGCGACGTTCACGCCCGACTGGCACGACGCCCTGACGACCGGCGGCATGGCCCGCTTCGTCGACCGCTGGGGCGAGACGATCGGCCGCCCCATCGACCCCGAGACGCGTCTCGCCTTCATGCAAGACGACCCCGCCGCCCTGGCCGCCTTCTTCACCGCCGCCGAGACGGGTGGCGGCCTGACCGTGGCGCAACTCGACTCGGTCGAGGTCCCGACCCTGCTGCTCGCCGGCACGCGCGACGTCGACCGGCACCGCGAGTCGCAAGAGGCCGCGCGTCGCATGCCCGCCGCCGTCTTCTACTCGCTCGTCGGCCAGGACCACGCGTCGTCGCTCCTGCCCGTCGACCAGGTGACCGACCTCCTGCGCACGTTCCTCGAGACCGTCGACGCCTGACGCCCGCCGACGCGACCAGGAGGCGCGGCGAGCGACCGCGGGAGCCACCAGGAGGCGCGACGAGCGACCACGGGAACCATCGGCGGACGCGACGGTCGGCCCCGCGAGGCCCCGGGAGGCGCGGCCCGCGACCGCAGGACGCCGCGGCTCCGCGGCGCGCGACCCCGGCACCGGCCAGGCGCGAGCGGACCCCCGCCCCGGCTGCGAGAATGGGCGCACCATGGGCATCAGTCGGCGAGCGTTCTTGACGGGTTCGGTCTCGGGGGCCGCGGTCCTCGTGCTGTCCGCGTGCACGACGGACGCGCCCGCGCCGACCGGCAGCGCCACGCCGACCGGCAGCGCGCCGACCCCGACGCCGACCCCGTCCGCCGCCCCGACGGGCACGGTGGCCCCCGCGGCCTTCCGTCGCAGTTCGTGGAGCGACGACCCCTACGCGCTCGGCGCCACGAGCCATCTGACGCCCGGCACGACCGACGCCGACCGCCGTCTGCTCGGCACCCCGATCGACGACCGGCTCTTCTTCGCCGGTGAGGCCGTGGCCGCGTCGATGGGCGGCACGGTCTACGGGGCCCGCCAGTCGGGCTACGACGTCGCGGCCCAGGTCGCCGAGGTCGCCGCGACCGACGAGCGCATCGCCGTCATCGGCGCCGGCATCGCCGGGGCGACGGCCGCGCGCTCCCTGGTCGAGCGGGGCTACGACGTCGTCGTCGTCGAAGCCAGGGGTCGGGTCGGCGGTCGGGTGCACAGCGTCCACGACGACGACTGGCCCTACCCGCTCGAGCTCGGCGTCGGTCTGCTCGAGGGTTCCGGCGCGGTCGCCCTCGAGGCCGCCCTCGCGCTGGCCCGGGTCCGCACCCGCCCCCTCGACGACACCCTCGAGGTCCGCACCTCCGACGGCACCGTCGACTCGCTCGGCGACGCCGCCGACCGGCTCGACCGGGCGGCGTCGTGGGCGTCCGCGCGGGCCGGGTCGAGCGATGCCGACGTCGGCACCAGCGTCACGGACGCCCTCGCGGGGTCCGGTGCCGACCAGGTCTCGACCTCTCCGGGCCCCGACGGCGTCTCGGACGCCGACCGGCTCGCCCTCGTGCTCGACGACCTGCTGCCCGCCCGCTGGGGTGCCGCAGCCGACGACCTCTCGGCCGCCGTCCTCGGCGACGACCCCTCGGCCGACCTGCTGCCCACGGGCGCGACCCTCGTCACAAGCGGCCTGTCCGGCTTCGTGGCGGGTCTGCTCGACGGGCTCGACGTGCTCCGCGACAGCAACGTCGTGCGGCTGCAGTACGGCGACCAGGGCGTGGGGCTGCGCTTCGCGACGGGCGAGTCGCTCTCGGTCGACCGCGCCGTGTCGACCATCCCGCTCGGCGTGCTCAAGTCCGGCGTCCCCGAGTTCTCCCCCGAGCTGCCCTCGACCCACGCCGACGCGATCGAGGCCCTCGGCGTCGGCACCCGCGAGGTGCTCTGGCTGCGCTTCGACGAGGCCTTCTGGTCGACGCAGGCGACCGTCTGGGCCGTGCTCGACGACGACGCGCCCTTCCGGCTGTTCGTCAACCTCATGCCGGCCACGGGCGCCCCGGTGCTCCTCGCCCTGACGGGTGGCGAGGCCGCGTCCGCGGTCGCCGACCTCGACGACGACGACGCCGTGGCGGCCGCGATGCAGAGCCTCGCGCCCTACCTCGACCTCGTGGCCGAGGGGTCGCCCGCGCCCACCGACGAGCCGTCGGCCGACCCGACCGCCTGACCCGCGCCTCCCGGACCCGCGCCTCCCCGACCCGCGGCTCCTCGTCCCGCGACCGCAGGAGGCGCGGTGCGCGTCGTCGACGACGGCCCACCGCCCAGCCGCCCCCTGGCGTGCGGCCGCACGTGACTCAGGGCGACGAGCGCGACGACCACCCCGACGATCGTCCCGAGGGCGATGCCGTTGTAGAGGACGAACTCGCCCGGCCAGGTCACCTGGGCCGGGTCGAGGAAGAAGTACGGGTACCAGCCGACGTCGGCCCCGCGGACGATCGTGTAGACCCCCCAGACCAGCGGGAACACCAGCACGACGGAGACGACGCGCCACCGGACCCGGGGACGGTCGGGCCCCAGCACCCAGTCCACGAGCACGAACGTCGGGATCACGAAGTGCAGCACCTGGCTCGACCAGGGCACCTCGATGCGGTAGTCGTGGCTCGCCGACTCGGCCACGATGATGCCGAACACGATGCCCGACACGATGACGTAGGTGCTGACCAGGGCGTGCACGGAGGCGAACCACCCGGGTTCCGGCCGACCGACGAGCAGCAGCACCCCGGCGGTCGCGAGCACGACCACGTTGGCCATGTTGCTCTGCTGCGTGAAGTAGCTGAAGTAGTTGATCGAGCTGAAGGTGCTGAACCCGAGGACGTAGACGAAGTCCGCGACCAGGGCGACGACGCCGACGGCGGCCACGAGCAGGCGTAGGACGCCGACGATCCGTCGCACCGTGTCACGCCCTCCGGGTCTGGTCGTGGTCTGGGGAGACGTCGATCGTACTAGCCCCCACCGACGGCCCCGACGCGACGAGGCCGGGCGAGCACGTCGTGGTGACGTGCCGGCCCGGCCTCGGTGTTCAGTGCTCGGTGCCGCCGTGACGCGGCACCGTCGCCGATCAGGGGATCAGCTGGGGATGTAGTTGAAATCGTCCGGGTTCGGGCCGGTGCGCTCGTCCTTGTTCAGGCCGGTGATCGCCGCGACGTCGGCGTCGGTCAGCTCGAAGTCGAACAGGTCGAAGTTCTCCTCGACGCGCGACCGCGTGACCGACTTCGGGAAGACGATGTCGCCCCGCTGGATGTGCCAGCGCAGCGTCACCTGGGCGGTCGTCTTGCCGACGCGCTCGGCGATCTCGGTGATCGTCTCGTCCTTCAGCACGCCGCCCTGGGCGATGGGTGACCAGGCCTCGGTGTGGATGCCCTTCGAGACGCCGAACTCGCGCAGGGCGTCCTGCGTCAGGTACGGGTGCACCTCGATCTGGTTGACGACCGGCACGACCGACCCCTCGTCGAGGATGCGCTCGAGGTGGGCCTGCTGAAAGTTCGAGACGCCGATGGACTTGGCGCGACCGCTGGCGTGGATCTCTTCCATGGCCTTCCAGGTCTCGACGTAGTCGACGTCGATGCCGGGCAGGGGCCAGTGGATGAGGAAGAGGTCGACGTAGTCCTGCTTCAGGGCGTCGAGCGTGCCGTCGAAGGCCTTCAACGCGTCGTCGCGCTTGTGGAAGCCGTTGTTGAGCTTCGAGGTGACGAAGATGTCGGCGCGGTCGATGCCGCTCTCGGCGATGGCCTCGCCGACGCCCGCCTCGTTGCCGTACATCTCGGCGGTGTCGATGTGGCGGTAGCCGACCTCGAAGGCCGTCAGCGTGGCGTCCTTCGTCTCGGCCGGGTCGACCTGGTAGACGCCGAACCCGAGCTGGGGGATCTGGATTCCGTTGTTCAGGGTGATGGTGGGGATCGTGGTCATGTGTAGAGCCAACCACCGACCACCGTCGAGCCTTCCGAGAAAGCCCTGGTGCACGTACCCCGGGCGTGTTACAGTCATGAGTCGCTTGGGCCTCTCTTCTCACAGAGTCCCCGTGCGTTGACGACCGAGTCCACACCGGTCCACCGCTCGAAAAGCCTCGCGAGACGACCTCGCCGGATGCGCACGACGACCACCGATCGTCGTTGCCCTACTTCTCCGGCCGCCGTCACCGCGGGCCCGACCACCGCCGCACGGCGGACCACGACCGCCCTTCCGGCGGGTCGTCCCACAGATTCTGTCGCAGCACAGAGCACACATCGAAATCGAGCATCATGAACGACATCATCAGCATCACCGGCACGGTCGCGACCGCGCCCACCCTGACCACCGCCCGTCTCGTCGAGTTCGTCGTCGTCGACGACCACGGCACCGAGTTCGCCGTCCGCGCCTGGCGCGACGACGTCACGGCCGCCGTCCGCCCCGGCGCGACGGTCACCGTCCACGGCGCCGCCGGCTGGGTCATCCCCGGCCGCAGCTGGCGTCACGAGCCGAGCCGCACCATCGTGCAGGCCTCGTCGGTCGAGACGCGCGAGCTCGCCCTCGCCGCCTAGGTCGCCCCCGCGCCCGAGGCGCGACGAGCCGAGGAGGCGCGGTGAGGCTGTCGGCCGCACCGCGCCTCCTGCGGTCCCCGCCCCCGACGACCACGGGCCCGGCCACCGAGAGGTGACCGGGCCCGTCGTCGTCCCCGCTGGCCGAAGGCCTGCTCGGGGCACGGGGTCAGAGACTCAGGGGCTCAGGGGGTCAGAGGCCCTGGGCGCGCACCAGGATCGGACGGTGGTCGCTGACGCCGGCGGGCAAGGTGACGACGTCCTCGATCTTGAGGTCGTAGCTCGTCGCGAAGTCGAAGTGGCCCTTGACGTACTTGTAGCCGAGGTAGGTCGGGGTCGAGCTGCGGGTGAGCACGAAGCCGTCGCGCTCGATGTGCTTCCGCAGGCCGCCGTGGAACCACGGGTAGTTGAAGTCGCCCACCATCAGCATCGGCACGCCCGGCGCGAGCGCGCGCATCAGGCGGTGGGCCGACTCGACCTGCTTCTTGCGCAGCGCGTTGGTGGCCGTGAGCGGGGCGGCGTGGAACGAGCCGATCAGGACGTCCCGCCCGCTCTGCCGGTCGGCCAGGTGCATGGCGAGCAGACGCTCGTGCGCCGGCGACATGACCCGGTCGTGCATCGACTTCTTGAGCGCGTAGACGTTCGTGCCCAGCAGCTCGAACCGCGTACGCCGGTAGTAGGCCGCGAGCCCCAGCCGGTTGTTCTGCGTCGACGCCGCGAGGGCGAAGTCGCCGAACTCGTCGGGGATGTCCTTCGTGTCGGCCTCTTGGAGGCACAGCACGTCGGCGTCGTTGTCCTCGGCCAGCGATCGGATCTCGCCCTTGGCGGTGTGCTCGCGCAGGTTGTAGCTGACGACGCGCATGGTGTGTCCGTTGTGTTCATCCACGAGTAGCGAACCTAGTCCACGAGTGTTTCGAGCATGTGCAGGTTGGACGAACGGGGGGTGCCGGGCGCCGCGGACGTCACGTCCGCCGCACCCGGCACCCCCGGTCGCGTGCTATGCGTCGCTGTTCGTGCGGTCGGTGCCGGCCGCCGTCACGGCGCGGGCCGCCCGACGACGGGTGCCGATGACGAGCGCGGCTCCGAGCAGGGTGAGCAGCGCGGCCAGGCCGACCGGGCCGGCCAGCTCGGCGCCGGTGAAGGCGAGACCGGTCGTGGTGCCCCGGGGCGTGGTCGCGACCGGGGTGGTCGGGCCCGCCGCGGGGACGGCGACGGCGGCCGGCGTCGTCGGCGAGGCCGACGGCGTGGTGGGCGTGCCCACGGCGGCGGGGACCCGGGCGAACCAGTCGTTCGAGGCCGTCACGGCCTGACCGGACTCGATGCCGCGCGCCGTGACGGTGCCGACGTCGTGGTGGTCGACGTCACCGGCCTGGACTCCGGCGAGGGCCGCGGTGCAGTCGAACGAGTCACCGACCGCGAACGGTCCGGCCCACGTCACGCCCGTCGCCGGGCCGCCGAGGGGCGAGAAGTCGCAGCTGAGACCGGTGACAGTGCCGTTGGCGACGACCGCGTCCGAGACGGTGACGCCGGCGAGCGCGTCGGCACCGGTGTTGGTCACCTGGTACGCGAGCGAGGCGGTGCCGTCGACGCCGAGTCGGACCGCGGTCTCGGCGGTGTCGGCCGCGTTGCCCGAGGCATCGTCCTTGGTGATGGTCACGGCGGACACGGGCACGTCACCGCTGCCCTGGCCGCCGGCCGAGGCCTGCGTCTTCGAGGCGCTGACCTGGCCGTCCTGTGTGACGCCGGCACGGACGGTCGAACCGGTCGCCACGTTGGTGAAGGTCTGCGGGGCGGTCGCGGTGCCGGTGGCTGCGGGCAGGCTGACGGCCACGGAGGTGCGGTACTGGGCGGTGCCGGCCTCGGCACCCCACGTCGCCGTGTAGCCGGCGGGCGTGCAGTCGAACGTGAGCGGGGTGACGACGACCGGGGCGGCGAGGGTGCCGTCGGCCTTGGTCCGGATCTCGGTGAACGCCGCGGTGTCGCAGTCGAAGGTCCATGCCTGGCCGGCGGGGACCGAGTCGCTGACGGAGGCCGAGTCGAACGGTCCGACGGGCGTGTTGACGCTCCAGACGAGGAAGTCCTCGGCCGTCACGCGGCCCTGGTCGGCGCCGGTGTAGGTGCCGAACTTCGTGACGACGTCCGACCCACGCAGCGTGCCCGTGGGGGTGACGACCGTGGTGAAGGTCGCGCCGTCGTTCGTGGTCGAGGTGAAGGGCGTGGGCTGACCCGACGGCGTGGTCGACGACTCGAAGTCGGAACGGACGAAGGCCGAACCCTTCGTGTTGAGGTGGTCCTCGGCGTAGGCCGTCATGGTGAAGGTGACGACGAAGGGCTCGGTCCGCTGGACCGTCGCCTCGGCTACGACCTGGTCGGTCGCAGGGTCGCGCAGGGCGAAGCCGGTGGGCAGGTTCTTGAGGTGGTCGCTGAGGGTCAACGTGAAGGTGTCGCCCTCCAGGGTGCCGTTGGGCACCTGCCACGCGATCTCGGTCGTCAGCTGCTGACCCTGACGGGGGTTGGTCGGCGAGACGGTCACGTCGGTGATGGCACCGCTGACCTCCTTGGCCTGGGCGGAGGTCGCCGGCCCGGTGAGGGCGGCGGTTCCGGCCAGTGCCAGCACGGCGAGCAGGGCGGCGGACAGGCGCAGGGCCCTCCGCCCGCGACGGGGAGTCCCCGCGAGGGTGAGCGAGTGCATGGTGGTGCCTTTTTCGGGTAGAGCGGACGCGCGCCTCGACCTGTTCGCCCGGTGCCGTGTTCGGGTACGGCGCCGGGGTCGGGTGAACAGGGATCGTCACGTCTCGGGTGCCCCCAAACTAGGGCCGCGTTGCTGACAAAGTCCACCGTTCGGGGGACAGATCACCCGGATGGGCGAACGGGCGACGCCGGAGGTCCCCCGATCCACCCACTTCGGGGGACGGATGCGCGGGCTCGACGACCCGTGGTGACGGCAACTCCTGCCGCCTGCGCCGCGCCGCACGAGGAAGCGGGCGACACGGGCGGCCCCGCGGCAGGCGCCAGGAGTTGCCACCCGGCGGAGCGCTGTGGGGCAGGGCGGGGGCGGGCCGGGGCCGCGAGTGCGAGCCGGTGCCGGCCGAGCCGGGAGGGGGCGGCAACTCCTGCTCCCCGCGCCCGCCGGGGCCCCGATGCCGGGCGGCACCGCGCGGGCACGGCACCAGCCAGGAGTTGCCGCCGGGGGCGGGGCGGGGCGGGCGGGCAGGCGGGCGGGGCGGACGCACGAGGAGGCGGTGGCCACCTCCCGAGGGAAGGTGACCACCGCCTCCTGGCCGTCAGGCCGTCAGGCCGTCAGGCCGTCAGGCCGGGCCTGCTACCAGCGCCACGGGAACCACCCGTGGAACAGGTCGCCGAGGGCGTTCCAGATCCACTGGAGGACGTCGCCGAGGCTCCAGCCGCCACCGGGGTTGCCGGGCTGGCCCGGGCCGGGGCCCGGATCGGTGGGCACCTCGGGCTCCTCGCCCGAGGCGACCGTGAGGTAGGTCACCTGCCCGGTGTCGCCGTAGACGACGCGGCCGAGGTAGGTCTGCTCGTAGGCCAGGTCGCTCCACGACGCGGTGAGCGTCGCGGTCTCGCCGAGTCCGGCCGAGAGCGTCGCCGGGTCGACCGTGAGGCCTCCGACGGCCGTCGCCGGGTCGAGCAGGTACGACGTGAGCGTGTAGTCCAGCGCGCCCGACCCCGAGTAGAAGTCGACGAGCAACACGTAGTCGCCGGCCGCGGGGGCGTCGAGGTCGATCTGCTCGTCCGCCGACCCCGTCGCCGAGGCGGCGGCGAGCTGGTCGGGCGCACCGTCGGCGTCGGCCGTGTACAGCAGCAGGTCGAGGTCGGCGGTGTCGTCGGCGCTGTCGAGCACGAAGCGCGCGTGGGTGGTGCCCTCGGCGATCGTGATCGGCGTCTCGGCGGCGGCGGCTCCGGCCGTGCCCGAGCCGGTCGTCACCTGACCGGCGACGAGCCCCTCGGTGGTCAGCGGCAGCTCGAGGGCGTCGCCCGCGGTGACGTCGAACGCGGCCTCGCCGGTGGAGCCCTCGCCGGCCACCTCGGCCGGTGCCTGCAGGCGGACGGGTCGGACCGCCAGCGGGCTGCGGACGTCGTGCTCGCCGTCGCTCCAGGTCAGGTAGCCCGTGGCGAACTCGTCGAGCGCGGCCGTGGTGCGGGTGAAGGTGACCGTGTAGTCCTGCGTCTCACCGGCGGCGTCGAACGTCAGGGTCGAGGGCTCGACGGTGGCCGTGACCCCGTCCATCTCGATCGGGGCGACCGTGTACGTGCCCGCCTCGGTCGAGGTGACGCTGCGGGTGACCTGGGCGGTGCCGGCCAACGAGCCGACGCTGATCGAGGGCAGGTTGAGCGACGAGTCGGTGCCCTCGACGGTGTCGATCGAGTCGACGTAGGCCTGCCAGTCGGCGGGGCCGTTCTCGTAGACGAGGCCGGGGTCGAGGTACGCGGTCGGGTCGACGTGGCCGGCTCCCTGGGCGAAGACGTCCTGGCTGGGAGCGCCGTCCTCGCCGACCAGGTCGTAGGCGGTCGTCATCATGGCCGACTTGACCTCGTCGGGGGTCCAGTCCGGGTGGACGCCCTTCGACAGGTAGAGCGCTGCGAGGCCCGCGATGTGCGGTGACGACATCGACGTGCCCGAGAGGAACTCGTACGTGCCGGGCTCGCCCTGGGCGTTGGCACCGTCGGCGAGGATGGCCACGCCGGGTGCCGAGATGTCGGGCTTCAGCAGGTTGCCGCCGTCGGCGGTCACCGGACCACGCGACGAGAAGCCGGCGATCTGCGGGGTGGCGGGCTCGGGCAACGCGCCCGGGTTGCCGTCGAGCAGCGTGACGGTCGCGCCCTCGGTGTCGGCGTACGCGTGGATGGCGGCGTAGTCGTCGGCGTTGAGGTGGACGGTGGGCACGGCGTGCTCGTCGAGGTCGACCGAGCTGCTCGTCGGGTTGACGAGCACCATGCCGATGCCGCCGGCCCGCTCGACCTCGGCCGACTTGGCCGTGCGGTCGTAGACGCCGCGGTCGCAGAGCACGATGGTGCCGGCCGCCTTCGCAGGGTCGAGCGTGTCGGGCGCGCAGAGCGTGACGGCGGTTGCGTCGGCTCCGGCCGCGGCGACCGCGGTCGACGAGACGAAGTCGCCCGAGAGGCCGTCCTCACCCGTCGGCACGGTGATCGAGCCGCCGAGGTAGTTCGTGCCGTCGGCGGTCTGCACCGTCGCGCCGTAGCTGGGGATGGTCGACGCGGCGACGGTGGTGATCCACGGCGCGGCGTTGTCGGCCGTGGTGGGGGTCGGGCCGTCGTTGCCGGCCGAGGCCGCGACGAAGACGCCGGCCGAGGCCGCGCCGAGGAACGCCTGGTCGGTGGCCGAGTAGGTGCTCGTCGCCCCGCCGCCGCCGATCGAGTAGTTGATGACGTCGACGCCGTCGGTGACCGCGGCCTCGATGGCGGCGATCAGGTCGAGCGTGGCGCAGCCGTCGTCGTCGGTGGCGACGCGGTCGGGGCCGTCCCAGCAGACCTTGTACGCGGCGATCTTGGCGGCCGGGGCGACGCCCGACACGGTGCCGAACGAGCGGTCGCCGATGGTCGCCTCGACGTCGGCGTTGCCGGCGGCGGTGGAGGCGGTGTGCGATCCGTGGCCGTTGCCGTCACGGGGCGAGAGGTACTCGCCCTGCTCCTCGGTGCCGATGTTGCCGACCCCGAAGCCGTCGACGAAGTAGCGGGCGCCGATCAGCTTGGTGTTGCAGTCGCTCGCGTCGAACTGGACGCCGGTCTGGCACACGCCGGTGAAGGTGCCGCCGTCGCCCTTGGCGAAGACGGTCGCGTCACCTTCGAGGTGCGGTTCGGCGTCGCTCGCCGACCCCAGCGGGTCACCGGCGAACGAGGCGTTGCCCGCCGCGATGCCCGAGTCGATGATGCCGACGACGACTCCGTCGCCCGCCTTGTCACGACCCCCGACGGCGTCCCAGACGCCGCCGTTCCCCTCGGCGTCGCCCAGCCCGAGGAACTCGGTCGAGGGCGTGGCCTGCAGCTTCAGCAGTTCGTTCTTCGAGACGGCGGCGACCGCCGGGTCGCTCGCGAGCTTCGCGGCCTGGGCGGCCGTGAGGTCGGCCGAGAAGGCGTTCGTCGTGATGGCGTAGCTCGCCTCGACCGTGGCTCCGGCGGCGGCGGCGACGTCCTGCTGGACGCCCTCGAGGTGCTCGGCGTAGTCCTGCACGGGCGCGCTCTGCGCGTCGAGGTGGCTGCCCTGGGGCACGGCCGTGCGTGCGAGCCCGGCCTTGCCGCCCTCGTAGGTCGCGGCGGCCGGTTCGCGCAGCGTGACGATGTACTTGCCGTCGGCGAACTGGCTGTCGCCCACGACGGCGGGGCCGTCGGCGGCGAAGGAGGCGGTGGCCGGCACCGCGACGAGGCCCGCGGCGACGACGCCGGTGGCCAGGATCGCGGCGAAGCCGCCGCGGAGGCGGGTGCGAGGGGGTGCGGTCGGCCTGCGTCGGCCGGATGGTGTGATCACGGATCGCCTTTCGATGCACGCCGCTCGGAGCGTGCTGTCGGGGGTGCGCCGCGGCCTCGGGCCACGGTCGATCCATAAGAACTACCTGTGAATGTGCGTGACCCTCTAGTGGGGGCCATGGCCGAAACCGGCCAGTGACCTCCATCGGCCAGAGAGTTCACACGAGGAGGCGCGGGCGGGGCACCGAGGCCGTCCTCCCTTGGGGGGACTCACGCCCGCACACCGGTCCGACCGTGGCCGCCCGGCCGACTCAGACCCAGCCGCGTCGGGCGGCCTCGACCCCGGCGTGGAACCGGTTGCTCGCGCCGAGCTCGTCGAACAGGGCGTGCAGCCGCCGCCGCAGGGTGCGGGACGAGATGCCGAGCTGCGCCGCGATGACGTCGTCGGTGGCCCCGGCGGCCACGAGGGCGAGCAGGTCGCGCTCGGCGGGGGTGGGTGGTCGGGACGCGAGTCGCGCCTCCTCGTCCCGCGTCGTCGTCGCACCGCCCGCGGAGGACGCCGTCGGCACCGGCCAGCCGGCCGAGGCCGACGTCGAGGCCGCGAGTCGGGCCGCCACCTCGGCCCAGTCGACCGCGGGCTCACCCGCGCCGGGGGCGCCGGGCACGGGAAGCGCGCTGCGCCACCGCGCCTCGAACAGGTCGTAGAGCGCGGCCACGAGCGGCTCGGACTCGGTCACGAGGGCCTCGGGCCGTCCGGGGTCGTGGCCGATCGAGACGAGCGCCACCCGGCGGTCGGCGACGGCCAGCTTGACCGGCAGGTCGTGGGTGATGCGCGCCTCCTCGCCCTCGGCGCCGAGACGGTGCACCCCCTGCCAGCTGCCGTCGGCCGAGATGCTCGCGACCGTGTAGACCGCGCGCCAGCGCACCCCGCGCCCGAGGGCGACGCGCTGCGTGGACTCGTTCGAGGCCACCACGTAGGGCGGCCGGTCGAACGCGACGAAGTCGGTGGTGGCGCGGTGTTCGAGCTGCGAGTACCAGTCGCCCACGGCCGCCTGCCCGACGACGACGCGGGTCAGCTCGTCGGCGTCGTGCGGGCGACGCCCCTCGTCGAACAGCTCGCCCAGCTCGGGCACGGCGGCCCGCACCTCGACCAGCGCGTCGGCGCGCGCCGCGACCACGGCGGGCACCGCCACCCGGGGGTCGACCGCGCCGTACCCCCCTCCCCCGGCGGACCGCTGGACGAGCCCGAGCGAACGGAGGCGCTCCAGCGCGGCCAGCGCGGTCGCCTCGTCGAGGTGCACGGCCCGTGCCACGGCCCCGGCGGTCGGCGCGGCCGCCGACCCGCCCTCGTCCGCCGCTCCGGCTCCGGCCACGACGTGACGGTAGACCGCGACCGCGACGTCGTCGATCCCGAGGGCGGCGAAGGACGAAGGGGGCACGCGTTGATCTTGCCCCGTCCCAGCCGACTGTTGGTAGCGTCGTCCAGATGACCGGACACGGGGCGGGGCGGTGAGCCGCGAGACGATGGCGTCGCCGACCGCGACGACGCTGCGCCGACCCGCCTTCACGGTCGACCTGGCGGCCCGCCTCTCGGGCAGCTGGCGCAGCGTCTTGGTCGTCTACCTGGCGTCCCGCCTGTTCTCGACGAGCGTCCTCTTCGCCGTCTACGAGATCGCGAAGCTGGCCGGTGCGACCTTCATCACGCCCGGCAGCGACCGGAGCTTCCTGGACTTCACCTCGTCGTGGGACGCCGACCGCTACCGCACCATCGCCCTGCACGGCTACCCGTCGACGCTGCCGACCGACGCGACCGGCGAGGTGCTGCCGAACGAGTGGGCGTTCCTGCCGGTGTTCCCGTACCTCTGCCACCTGCTGATGGTGGCGACGGGCATGGACTTCACCGTCGCCGCCCCCCTGCTGGCGACCGTGTTCGGTGCCGCCGCGGCCGTCGTGCTCTACCGGCTGCTCGTCACGAAGGTCGGCCACCGCGGCGCCATCTGGGCCGTGCTGCTGTTCTGCTTCGGGCCGATGGCGTTCGTCATGTCGGTCGGGTACGCCGAGAGCCTCTTCCTGCTGCTGATGTTCGGCGGCCTGCTGGCCATGCAACGACGGCAGTACGCGCTCGTCGCGGCCGCCGGCATCGTCGCCTCGTTCGTGCGGCCCGGGGCGCTCGCGCTCGCGCTCGCGCTCGGCATCCACCTGATCGTGCGCTGGCACACCGAGCGTGAGCGACCCGCCGTCGCGTCCGCGCGGGGCGCACTCACGACCGACCAGCTCACGGTCGACGGCGGGTCGGCCACGCTCTCGAGCGACGACCTCTCGACCGACGACGCCGGGACGCGACGGATCGCCGGGGTCGGCACCGCGCCTCCTGCCGTCGTGACGGCCGCCCGACGCTCGGTGGGTCGCGCCTGGGGCGGGCTGCGCGAGTTCGTCGTGGGCGGCCGGCTGCCCGGCCGCGAGCTGACGACGATCGTCGTGGCGGGGCTGGCGATGGCGGCGGCCGGGCTCGCCTGGCCCGTCGTGGCGCACGTGGTCACCGGCCAGGCGGATGCCTACCTCGAGACCGAGATGGCCTGGTGGGTCGACTACGTCGGCCGGCCCGCGTTCGTGCCCTTGACGCCGTGGTTCCTGCTCGCCGGCCGCTGGCTCGGCATCGGGGGCATCGTGCTCGTGCTCGCCCTCGTCGGGTCGTTCACGTACTGGGTGACCCGCCGGTCGACCCAGCGCCTCGGCCACGAGGTCGTCGCCTTCGTGGCCGGGTTCTTCGGCTACCTCGTGGCGGTGTTCCTGCCGCAGCAGAGCCTGTTCCGACTGCTGATGCCGCTCAGCCCGTTGCTGGGCACGCCCGCGATCTCGTCGCGGCCGTGGCTGCGCCGCACCCTGTTGCTCGGCGGGGCCGCGCTGCAGCCGGTGGCCGTCGTCTTCGTCTTCCTGTTCACCGCGCCGTAGCGACCGCGGCGTCGCCGCCGGCTGTCACGACGAAGACACGGCCGAGAGGACAGGACACCGTCGCATTTCTCGGTGTCTCGTCCACTCGGCGGTGTCCGGCGGGCGGGGCGCCGCGCGTCTCGCTCGGAGGCGCCGGCGGGCTACGCGGCGGCGGGGGCCGGCTGCATCGCGTCGGCGAGAAGCGCGACCGACCGGAGGCGCGCCTCCAGCGACGAGGACGAGTGCGCGACGATCAGCTCGTCGGCCTGGGCGGTGCGGGCGAACTGCTCCATGTACTCACGGGCGTCGCCGGGCGTGCCGACGGCGGTGTAGGTCGTCATGGTCTGCACGTGCTGGCCCACCGGGGTGCGCAGCAGGTGGTCGAGCTCGTCGTCGCCGAACTCGCGCGTGGGGTCGATCTGGCCGCTCTGACGCAGCAGCATCAGCAGTCGCTGACGCTTCACCTGGGCGAACTGCACCTCGGCCTCGTCGGCGTCGTCGGTGACGATCGCGTTCACGGCGGCGAGCACGTAGGGCTCGCTCAGCTGTGCCGACGGCTGGAACTCGCGACGGTAGGCCGAGACGGCGTCGACCAGGTCGCCGGGGGCGAAGTGCGACGCGAAGGCGTAGGGCAGGCCGAGGGCAGCAGCGAGCTTGGCCCCGAAGAGGGACGAGCCGAGGATGTACAGCGGCACGTTCGTGCCGGCACCGGGGACGGCCTGGACGCCGGCGACGCGGGACTCGCCGGCCAGGAAGGCCTGCAGCTCGACGACGTCCTGCGGGAAGCGCTCGGACGACGACGGGTCGCGGCGCATGGCGCGGAAGGTGGCCTGGTCGCTGCCGGGGGCACGACCGAGGCCGAGGTCGATGCGACCCGGGTGCAGGGTCTCGAGGGTGCCGAACTGCTCGGCGATGGCGAGCGGCGAGTGGTTCGGCAGCATGACGCCGCCCGAGCCCAGTCGGATCGTCGAGGTCTGGCTGGCGATGTGCGCGATCAGCACCGAGGTCGCGCTCGAGGCGATGGACGCCATGTTGTGGTGCTCGGCGTACCAGACCCGCCGGTACCCGCTCGCCTCGGCCTGCTGCGCCAGGGCCACGGAGGCCGCGAAGCTCTCCCGCACGGTCTGACCGGGTGCGACGGGGGCGAGGTCGAGGATGGAGAGGGGGATGCTCATGCGGGGGTGAACAACGACGGGCGTCGTCGTATGCCCCGACACGGAAGACGAGTGGTCCCGGATCGTCGTTCGCCGGGGGACGAAGGACGATCCGGGACCACTCGATGCGCGAAGAGCCGTGCTGCGCGAGGGCCTACAGGCCGCGGGCCAGGCGGTGGTACGCGGCGTTCCAGGCGACCTCGTGGCGGAAGTCGCGGATGCGGGTGTCCTCGTCGATGACGAGCAGCTCGGTCTCGACGATGCGCGCGAGGTCCTCGAACGCCTCGAGGCCGACGGCGGTCGACATCACCGTGTGGTGCGCGGCGCCGGCGGTCAGCCAGGCCTCGGCCGAGACGGCGAACGACGGGCGGGGCTTCCACACCGCGCGCCCCACCGGCAGGTTCGGCAGGTCCTCGTCGGGGTCGACGACGTCGACCACGTTGACCGTCAGGCGGAACCGGTCGCGCACGTCGCTCATCGCGACGACGACGGCGGGGCCGGGGTCGGCGGAGAAGACCAGGCGCACCGGGTCGTCCTTGCCGCCGATGCCGAGCGCGTGCACCTCGAGCGAGGCGCGCCCCGACGTCAGCGCCGGGCTGACCTCGAGCATGTGCGCCCCGAGGATCTTCTCCTCGCCGGGCACGAGGTGGTACGTGTAGTCCTCCATCAAGGAGGCGCCACCCGGCAACCCGGCGCCCATCACGTTGGCCGCACGCACCAGCACCGAGGTCTTCCAGTCGCCCTCGGCGCCGAAGCCGTAGCCCTCGGCCATGAGGCGCTGGACCGCGAGTCCGGGCAGCTGCTTGAGCGCACCCAGGTCTTCGAAGTTCGTCGTGAAGGCACTGAACCCGCCGGCCTCGAGGAACGACCGCAGGCCGATCTCGATCGCCGCACCGTCGCGCAGCGACTGGTGCCGCTCGCCGCCCGTCCGCAGGGCGGGCACGACGTCGTACTCGGCCTCGTACACGGCGACCAGGTCGTCGATCGCCGACTCGGACGCCGCGGCGACCGCCTCGGCCAGCTCGTTGACGCCCCAGGTGTTGACCTGCACGCCGAAGGCCAGCTCGGCCTCGGTCTTGTCGCCCTCGGTCACGCCGACGAAGCGCATGTTGTCGCCGAAGCGGGCCAGCTTGAGCGAGCGCATGGCCGAGGCACCGGCGGCGGCGCGCATCCACGTGCCGACCTGCTGTTGCACGCGTGGGTCGCTGACGTGGCCGACGACCGTCTTGCGCGGCACGCCGAGGCGGGTCTGCATGTAGCCGAACTCGCGGTCGCCGTGGGCGGCCTGGTTGAGGTTCATGAAGTCGAAGTCGATGTCGGCCCAGGGCAGGGCGACGTTCGCCTGGGTGTGCAGGTGCAGCAGCGGCTTGCGCAGCGCGTCGAGCCCGCCGATCCACATCTTGGCCGGGCTGAAGGTGTGCATCCAGGCCGTGACGCCGATCACCGAGTCGTCGAGGTTCGCCTCGAGCATCGTGCGGCGGATGGCGTCGGCGTCGGTCAGCACGGGCTTCCAGACGAGCCGCACGGGGACGTCGGAGGCGGCGGCGAGCTCGTCGGCGATGGCGCGCGACTGGTCGGCGACCTGCTTCAGGGTCTCTTCGCCGTAGAGGCCCTGGCTGCCGGTGAGGAACCACACCTCTCTCGAGGCGAGGAAGGCGGTCGGGTCGAGGGTGTCGTTGGTCACTTCAGTTCTCCTGCGGGTGCTTGTCCATAGACGTTCTGGTACCGGTCGAAGAGGGCGTCGATGCTCTCTGCCGGGATGGGGATGGGTTCGCCGAGCTGGCGGGTGACGTGGACGGTGCGGGCGACGTCTTCGGTCATGACGGCGGCCTTGACCGCGTCGCGGGCGTCCTTCCCGATCGTGAAGACGCCGTGGTTCTGCATCAGCACGGCGCGGCTGCGGTGGCCCTCGAGCGTCGCGACGATGCCGCGGCCGATCGAGTCGTCGCCGATGATCGCGAACGGCCCGACGGGGATCTCGCCGCCGAACTCGTCGGCCATGGCCGTGATCACGCACGGGATCGCCTCGCCGCGGGCGGCCCAGGCGGTGGCGTAGGTCGAGTGCGTGTGCACCACTCCCCCGACGTGCGGCATGGTCCGGTACACGTAGGCGTGCGCGGCGGTGTCGCTCGACGGGCTGCGGTCGCTGCCCGGGGTGCCCTCGACCACGGTGCCGTCCAGGCGGCAGAGGATCTGGTTCTCGGCCGTCAGGTCGTCGTACAGCACGCCGCTCGGCTTGATCACGAAGAGGTCGGTGCCGGGCACGCGGCCCGAGACGTTGCCGCCCGTCCAGACGACCAGCCCGTAGCGCACGAGCTCGGCGTGCAGGGTGGCCACGTCTTCTCGGGTGGCGTCGATGGCCGCCTGCGTCGAGCGGTCGATCCAGCCGGTCATGCGGTCACCTGCGCGTCGGTCGTGGCCGAGGCGGTGGCGTCCTGCTCGACCGCGTCCGCGCCTCCTGCGTCCGCCGTCGGAGCCGAGGAGGCGCGGGTCGCCTCGCGACGCATCGCCCGCAGGCGGTGCATCACGTCGTTGCCGCCCCGACCGAACCAGTCGTGCAACAGGAGGTACTCGGCGTAGAGGGCGTCGTAGGCGTCGGCGTTCGCCTCGTCGGGCGTGTACGTGGCGCGGTCGACGCTGCCCATGGCCTCGGCCGCCGAGCGGATGTCGGGGTAGGCGCCGGCGGCGACGGCGGCGTGGATCGCCGAGCCGAGGGCGGGGCCCTGCTCGCTCGTGATCGTCGAGATCGGCAGGCGCAGCACGTCGCTGTAGGTCTGCATCAGGTGGGCGTTCTTGAGCAGGCCGCCCGCGGCGATGAACTCGGTGACGGGAACGCCCGACTCCTCGAAAGCCTGCACGATGCGACGGGTGCCGAAGGCCGTGGCCTCGAGCAGGGCACGGTAACCCTCTTCGGGCGTCGTGCTGAGCGTCTGACCGACGATGACGCCGCTCAGCTCGTGGTCGACGAGCACCGAGCGGTTGCCGCTGTGCCAGTCGAGGGCCACGAGGCCGTGGGCGCCGACGGGCTGCTCGTAGGCGAGGTCGGTGAGGTGCTGGTGGACGCTCTTGCCCGCGGCCGCGGCGGCGTCGACCGCCGACTGCGGCACCTGGTTCTTGACGTACCAGGCGAAGATGTCGCCGACGCCGGACTGCCCGGCCTCGTAGCCGTAGAGGCCGTCGACGATGCCGCCGTCGACCACGCCGCACATGCCGGGCACCTCGGCGAGCCTGTCGCCGTTCATCACGTGGCAGGTGCTCGTGCCCATGATGGCGACCATCTGACCGGGCTGGGTCGCCTTCGCGGCCGGGGCGGTCACGTGCGCGTCGACGTTGCCGACGGCGACGGCGATGCCCTCGGGCAGGCCCGTCCAGCCGGCCGCCTCGGCGGTCAGCGTGCCCGCGACGTCGCCCAGGGCGCCGATCTCGTGCACGACCTTGGTCTCGGCGAAGTCGGCGAAGTCGGGGTTGAGGGCAGCGAGGAACTCACGGCTGGGGTACTCGCCGTCCTGGTAGATGCCCTTGTAGCCGGCGGTGCAGGCGTTGCGGACGTACCGACCGCTGAGCTGCCAGACGATCCAGTCGGCGGCCTCGACCCAGTGCTCGGTCGCGGCGTAGACCTCGGGGTCCTCTTCGAGCAGCTGGAGGCCCTTGGCGAACTCCCACTCGCTCGAGATGAGCCCGCCGTACCGCGGCAGCCAGCTCTCGCCCCGCTCGGCGGCGAGCTCGTTGATGCGGTCCGCCTGCCCCTGGGCCGCGTGGTGACGCCAGAGCTTGACGAAGGCGTGCGGGCGGTCGGCGAAGCGCTCGAGCTCGTTGAGCGGCGTGCCGTCGGCGGTGGTCGGCACCATCGTGCAGGCCGTGAAGTCGGTGCCGATGCCGACGACGGCCGAAGCGTCGACGCCCGACGCGCGCAGGGCCTCGGGCACGGCGTTCTTCAGCACGTCGACGTAGTCCGACGGCACCTGCAGGGCCCAGTCGGCGGGCAGCCGCTCGCCCGTGCCGGGCAGCGTGCGGTCGACGACGGCGTGCGGGTACTCGAACGTGGCGCTGGCCAGTTCGGCACCGTCGCGCACGCGCACGACGACCGCCCGGCCGCTGAGCGTGCCGTAGTCGACGCCGACGACGTACGTGTCGGCCGAGGTGTCGGCGGGGCCGGGGCCCCCGGGCGACGAGTCGGAGGGGATGGCGGTCTCAGCCATGGAACGTCCTTGTCCTGATGCGAAAGTGAGCGCTCACATTCTCACACGCGAGGGCTCGCGCGTGCAATCTCGTGAGGCGCGGGTCGGGCCGATCGGCGACCGTGCCCGAGGCCGGGCCCGACCCCACGAGCGGCGCTCGACGATCCGCCTAGGCAGAGGTTCTGGGCCGGTTCAGGGGGTCACCTCGGGCAGGCCGGGCGGACGCGCAGGTCCGACCCCCACGAGCGGCGCTCGACGATTTGCCTAGGCAGAGGTTCTCTGCCGGACGAGGGGGCCACCCGGGCAGGCCGGGCCGGGCCGGCCCGCGGGCACCGGACCGCAGGCGCGGGTCAGCGGGCGGGGGCGGCCGTCGAGCGGCGGACGACGAGCTCGGGCTCGAGCGCCGCGACGGGGGCGTCGTCGCCCGCGAGCACGGCCTCGACGGTGGTCATGAGGCGGCGGCCCAGGGCCTCGAAGTCCTGCCGCACGGTCGTCAGCGGGGGCACGAAGTGCTCGGCCTCGGGGATGTCGTCGAACCCGACGATGCTGACGTCGCGGGGCACGACGAGCCCGGCGTCGACGTACGCGTGCACGACGCCGAGCGCCATCTGGTCGTTGCCGCAGAAGACGGCGGTCACGTCGTCGCGCCGGGCGAGCTCGCGGCCGATGCGGTGCCCCGACCCCGGCGTCCAGTCGCCCCGGCACAGCACGCTCGAGTCGACGCCGAGCCGGGCGCAGGCCTCGCGCCAGCCGCGCTCGCGGTCGCGGCCGTCCATCCACCCGTCGGGCCCGGCGACGTGGGCGATGCGTCGGTGCCCGAGTGCCGCGAGGTGCTCGACGGCGGCCTCGGCCCCCGCGGCCTGGTCGAACGACACCGTGTGGTGGCCGTCCTCGGCCTCGCTGTCGGCGGTCACGAGCGGCACCGAGACGTCGGAGCGCCGCAGCACCTCGAGGGCCTCGGAGTCGGGGGCGATCAGCACGATGGCGGCGACGTTCTGCCCGACCAGCGAGTCGAGGGCCTGACGCATGCCCTGCCGGTCGTCGACGTCCAGCGTGGCCATCGAGACCTGGTAGCCGGCTCGGCGGGCGGCCCCGTTGAAGCCGTGCATGGTGCTCGACGGTCCGTAGAACGGGAACCCGGTGCTGATCACGCCGAGCGACTTCGTCTTGCGGCTGGCCAGGGCCCTCGCCGTGAGGCTCGGCCGGTAGTTGAGGTCGTCGATCGCGGCATCGACCTTGGCCTTCGTGGCGGGACGGACCGTCGGGTCACCGTTGACGACCCGCGACACGGTCTGGTGCGAGACGCCGGCCGCGGCCGCGACGTCGAAGAGGGTTGCCACGAGGTGATCCTATTTCGGTTCGGTTTTCGGACGACGGTGTCCTGTTCGCCCGGTCCGCGCCTCCTGGGGTCGGACCGGGCGTCCGCCCGAGGGCGGAGAGACGAGGAGGCGCGGCTCCCGTCACCGGGAACCGCGCCTCGTCGCGGGGTGCTGCGTTCGTTACTTGGCGGACGAGGCGGCGCGGCGCTTGTTGAACACGTCGAACGCGACGGCGGCAAGCAGCACGAGGCCCTTGATCAGGGACTGGTACTCGGTGCCGACGCCGAGGATCGACAGGCCGTTGTTCAGGATGCCGATGATCAGACCACCGATGATGGCGCCGGTGACCGTTCCGATGCCACCGGTGACGGCGGCTCCACCGATGAACACGGCGGCGATGGCGTCGAGTTCGAAGCCGGTGCCGGCGCTGGATGCGGCGAGGTTCAGCTGGCTGGTGAAGACGATGCCGGCCAGGGCCGAGATGACGCCCATGTTGACGAACAACAGGAAGGTCACGCGCTTGGTCTTGACGCCCGAGAGCTCGGCGGCGTGGACGTTGCCACCGATCGCGTAGACGTGACGACCGAAGACCGAGTTCTTCATGACGGTCGAGTAGACGACGACCAGCACGGCGAGGATGACCAGCACGATCGGGGTGCCCGAGTAGCTCGCGAGCAGGAACCCGACGTACATGACGAGCGCGACGGTGAAGACGAGCTTGGTGACGAACCACAGGAAGGGCTCGTCCTCGAGCTGGTACTTGCGACGCGTCGCACGACCGCGCAGGCCGGTGCCGATCAGGGCGACCGAGGCGACGGCGCCGAGGATCAGCGTGAGCGGCTCGTACCCGGTGGTGCCGAAGGCCGGCAGGAACCCCGAGCCGATGTTGCGGAACCCCTGGGGGAACGACGAGATCTGCGTGCTCTGCAGGGCGATCTGCGCCGCGCCACGGAAGGCGAGCATGCCCGCCAGGGTGACGATGAACGCCGGGATGCCGAAGTAGGCGATCCAGAAGCCCTGCCAGGCTCCGACCAGCGCGCCGAGCACGAGGCAGAGGACGACGGCGAGCGGCCAGGGCAGGCCCCACTGCGTGATCATGACGCCGGCCATGGCACCGGTGAAGGCGACCACCGAGCCGACCGAGAGGTCGATGTGCCCGGCGATGATCACCATCACCATGCCGATCGCCAGGATCAGGATGTAGCTGTTCTGCACGACCAGGTTCGACACGTTGATCGGCGCCAGCGTGATGCCGTTCGTGGTGATCTGGAAGAACAACACGATGACGATCAGCGCGATGAAGAGGCCGATCTGGCGCAGCTGGCCGCCGAGGTACGAGACCGCGGAGACGATCGGGTTGCCGCCCGAGCCGGACTGCGGCTGACGGGACGTGGGCGACCCGCCCGTGGGCTTCGGGTCGGTGGCCTGGGTGGGGCTAGGCGCGCTCATTGACGGGGCTCTCTCGTTCGAGGGTCATGTACTTCAGGAGGAACTCGGGGGTCGCCTCGGCGATCGGCACGTCGGCCGTGATGCGTCCCTCCGAGAGGGTGTAGATGCGGTCGCAGATGCCGAGCAGTTCGGGCAGCTCGGACGAGATGACGATGACTCCCTTGCCCGCGTCGGCGAGCTGGTTGATGATCGTGTAGATCTCGTACTTGGCCCCCACGTCGATGCCGCGGGTGGGCTCGTCGAGGATCAGCACGTCGGGGTCGGCGTACATCCACTTCGACAACACGACCTTCTGCTGGTTGCCGCCCGAGAGCTTGCCCGTCACGGCGGCCACGGTCGGCGCCTTGATGTTCATGCTCTTGCGGAACCGCTCGGCGACGGTGCTCTCTTCGGAGCGGTTGACGAAGCCCCAGTTCGCGAGCTTGCCGAGGGCCGAACCCGAGACGTTGCGGGTGATGTCGTCGATCAGGTTGAGACCGTACTTCTTGCGGTCCTCGGTGGCGTAGGCGATGCCGGCCGCGATGGCCTTGCTCACGGTCGAGGTGTCGACCTTCTCGCCGCGCTTGTAGACGGTGCCCGAGATGCCGGTGCCGTAGCTCTTGCCGAAGACGCTCATCGCGAGCTCGGTGCGACCGGCACCCATCAACCCGGCGATGCCGACGATCTCGCCGGCCTTCACGCTGAGGTGGGCCTGGTGGATGATCTCGCGCGACGCGTCGAGCGGGTGGTGGACGGTCCAGTCCTCGATGCGCAGCAGCTCTTCGCCGATCGTCGACTCGTGGGCCGGGTACCGGCTCTCGAGGTCGCGACCGACCATGCCCTTGATGATGCGGTCTTCCGACACCTCGTCGGCGTGCATGTCGAGGGTCTCGATGGTCTTGCCGTCGCGGATGATCGTCACCTTGTCGGCGATCGCCTTGATCTCGTTCAGCTTGTGGCTGATGATTATCGACGTGATGCCCTGGCCCTGCAGGCTCTTGATCAGGTCGAGCAGGTGGGCCGAGTCGTCGTCGTTCAGGGCGGCCGTGGGCTCGTCGAGGATGAGGATCTTCACGCGCTTCGACAGCGCCTTCGCGATCTCGACCAGCTGCTGCTTGCCGACGCCGATGTCGACGACCTTGGTGATCGGGTTGTCGCGCAACCCGACCCGGGCCAGCAGGCCGGCGGCGTCGAGGTTGGTCTTGTTCCAGTCGATGAACCCGCCCTTGGACTGCTCGTTGCCGAGGAAGATGTTCTCGGCGATCGACAGGAAGGGGCTGAGGGCCAGCTCTTGGTGGATGATGACGACGCCGGCGGCCTCGGAGTCGTTGATGTTCTTGAAGTCGACGGGCTGGCCGTCGAGCAGGATCTGCCCGTCGAACGAGCCGTGCGGGTAGACGCCCGACAGCACCTTCATCAGCGTCGACTTGCCGGCGCCGTTCTCGCCGCAGATGGCGTGGACCTGGCCGCGTTCGACCTCCAGCGAGACCTCTTGCAGGGCCTTGACGCCGGGGAACGTCTTGGTGATGTCCCGCATCTCGAGGATCGTGTTCGCCACGTGTTCCTTCTTCCGTGTTTCGGTGGGGTGCAGCTGTGGAGCAGGGACGCGAGGAGGCGCTGGTCGGCGACCAGCGCCTCCTCGGTCCGCGGAAGGGACGGACCTACTTGAGGTCGGCCTCGGTGTAGTAGCCGCTGTCGACCAGGACCTCTTTGTAGTTGTCCTTGGTGACGATCGTCGGCTGGAAGAGGTACGTCGGGACGACCTTCTCACCGTTGTCGTACGTCTTGTCGTCGTTCGTCTCGGGCGTCTTGCCGGTGAGCAGGTCGTCGGCCATCACGACGGACTGGTCGGCGAGCTGACGGGTGTCCTTGTAGATCGTCGAGTACTGCTGGCCCTCGATGATCGACTTGACCGAGGCGGCCTCGGCGTCCTGACCGGTGATGACCGGCAGGGCGTCGCTGGCGTAGCCGGCACCCTCGAGCGCCGAGATGATGCCGAGCGAGATGCCGTCGTAGGGCGAGAGCACGCCGTCGAGCTTCGTGCCGGACGAGTAGGTCGAGGCGATCAGGTTCTGCATGCGCGCCTTGGCGGTGGCGGGGTCCCACTGCTGCGTCGCGGCCTGCGTGAACTGGTCCTGACCGGAACCGATGGTCAGCGAGCCGTCTTCGATGTAGGGCTTGAGGGTGTCCATCGCGCCGTTGAAGAAGAAGGTCGCGTTGTTGTCGTCGGGGCTGCCGGCGAAGACCTCGATGGTCTTGGGCGAGGCGCCGTCGACCTTCTTGCCGTCGGCGTCGGCGAGGCCGAGGCCGGTCAGCAGGCTGGTGCCCTGGTCGACGCCCACCTTGTAGTTGTCGAACGAGACGTAGTAGTCGACGTTCTCGTTGCCCGTCAGCAGGCGGTCGTACGAGATGACCTTGATGCCGGCCTTGGCGGCGGAGTCGAGCTGGTCGCTGAGCGAGCCGCCGTCGATCGAGGCGACGATGAGCACCTTGGCGCCCTTGGTGATCATGTTGCTGATCTGCTGGACCTGCTGGGGGATCTTGTTGTCGGCGTACTCGAGGTCGACCTTGTAGCCCTTGTCTTCCAGGGCGCTCTTGACGGCGTCGCCGTCCTTGATCCAGCGCTCGGACACCTTGGTGGGCATCGCGACGCCGACCAGCGCACCGGCGTTGTCGCCGCTGCTGCTGCCGCCGGCGTCACCGCCGCGTCCGCCGGCACCGCCGGAGCAGGCGGCCAGGGAGAATGCCATGCCGACGGCGACGATGCCGACGAGGAGCTTTTTCTTCACGGTTGTTCCATTCGTGTCAGGTGTCATCTCGACGGCGTCGTCGATGACGGGTGGTGGTGCTGTGGAGGGATCACTGTGGTGCAGGCACGCGACGACTCGGGAGGCCGGGGACGTGCCGGGCCGACGGGTGCGCGAGGCGTGCCCGTCGGGGCTGGGGGACGTCAGGCCGGGGCGGCCGCGAGGAGGCGCGGGGCGGGCGACGTGCGGAGGGCCGGCTGAGCGGCCGGGCGGGGTGCGGTGCTGTTCACGGTTGACCTCTTCGTCAGGAAACGTGTGGCGGGGTGTGTCGCAGGGTGGGACGTGACGGCCCGTCATGAGGACGGTCGAGCGCTGACCTGAGAATGTGAGCGCTCACATCGGGTGGTGCGGGGCAATACTGAACGAGGTCCAGGTGCTTGTCAAGTCGGTCCGCCCTCGGCGTGTCGCCGGAGGATTTACACGTTCGCCACACGCCGTTCACGTGCATGAGCGGTCGTCAGGTCACAGTGTGGCCATGATCACCGCGACCGCGACCGTCCACACGGCGCACGACGCCGCCGGCCTGTTCTGGTTGTCGCGCCGCCTGCTGGCCGAGCACCGGGCCGCCCGGGTCGACGTGGGCCAGTACCTCGTGCAGCTCGCGGACGCGGGCACGGTGCTGCTGACCGAGCTGCCCGACGCGCTGCGCTTCGACGTCGTCGTGCGCGACGAGCTCGCCGCCCGCCGGACGCGACGCGCGCTCGAGGCCGCTCTCGAGCGCTGCCTGCCCGGCACGGTGTCGGCGATGACGTGGCAGACCGAGGCCCTCGTCGCGGGCGCCGAGGTCGAGGTCGCCTGAGCCGACCGCACCGCGTGCGGTCGAGGTCGCCTGAGGCGACCGCACCGCGTGTCGTGCACGGCACCGCGTCTAGACCGGGTGCGGTGAACGAAACGCGGTGCGTTGCGGGTGGGGCGGACGGCCGGGCGGGCCGGGCGGGCGAGACGGGCGGGGCGGGCTGGTGCCGGGGCTAGAAGGCCGTGATGGTCCAACTCGCCGTGTGCGACTCGCCGGGGGCGAGCAGCACGAGGTCGTCGCCCGAGTTGAAGGCGTCGGGCGGGCAGGTCATCGGCTCGACGGCGAGGCCGACGCGGTCGTTCTCGGGCTCGGGCCGGTCGGCGGTGTGCACCTGCACCCAGGGCAGCTCGCGACCCCACGACATGGTGACTCCGTGGCCGTCGCGCGCGGTGACCGTGGCGGTGACCCGCGCCCCCTGGGCCTCGCCGGACGTGTCGTCGGCCCACGTGTCGTCGGCTGACGTGCCGTCGGCCGACCTGTCGTCGGCCGACGTGTCGTCGGCGGTGGCACCGTCGGCCGGGCCGAAGTCGAGGTCGGTGAAGGCGTGGTCGACGAAGAGGTCGCCGATCGCGTGCCCCTCACGGAAGTCGAAGCCCTCGCGGTCGCCCACCGGGCGGGTGCCGACGGGCACGAGGCGGTCGTCGGTCACCTCGAGGTAGCTCGCGGCGGGCAGGTCGAACGTCCAGTCGTCGACGCGACCCTCGCCGGCCACGAGGTACGGGTGCGGGGCCGTGCCGTAGGGCGCCGTGCCCTCGCCCACGTTGCGGGCCGTGACCGTCGTGGTCAGGCCGTCGTCGCCCAGCTCGTAGACGACGGACAGGGCGAGGCGCCAGGGGTAGCCGTCGCTCGGCACGAGGACGAACGACGCCGACGCCCTCGCGGCCTGGGCCTGGTCGAACGTCCAGTCGGCCCAGTGGGCGAGGCCGTGCAGGGCGTGCCCGCGTTCGACCTCGTTCAGGGCCAGCTGGTGTTCGACCCCGTCGCGCTCGTAGCGACCGTCGGTCACGCGGTTGGGCCAGGGGGCCAGCAGGGCGCCCCGGAAGCCGGGCCGCACCTGGTCGGCGGCGAACGGCACGACGAGGTCGCGGCCCTCGAAGGTCAGGGCGCGCAGCGTGGCCCCGACCGCGGCCAGCTCGGCGCGGTAGCCGTCGCGCTCGAGCACGACCTGGGCACCCGACACCGGCACGGGCGAGGTGGTCAGCGTCGCCGTGGGCGGTGCGCCCGGCGCGGGCTCGACGACGGGCGGGGTCGTGCCGGGCACGGGGACGTCGGCGACGGGGGTGGGCTCAGACACGGGCGGACTCCCCCAGGACGGACGCGGACAGGAACGCGTTGCGGAACCGACCCTCGGGGTCGACCGACTCGACGTGGGCGGCGAACTCGCCGAGGCGCGGGTGCACCCGGCGCAGCTCGGCGTGCGTCGCGGTCGACACCTTGCCCCAGTGCGGTCGGGCGTCGAAGGCGCCGAGCACGCGCTCGATCTCGGGCAGAGCGGCCAGCACGTCGGCCGGCCGGCGGTGCCAGGTGAAGTGGAACGCGACGCTCTGCCGACCGCTGCTCGGGCTGATCCAGGCGTCGTCGGGGGCGATGGTGCGGATCTCGCTGACCATCAGCACGTCGGCGAAGGTGTGCGCGATGCCCCGCAGCCCCTCGATGGCGGCCGCGGCGTGCTCGGCCGGCACCAGGTACTCGCTTTGGATCTCTTCGCCCGCGCTCGGCGTGAAGTCGAAGCGGAAGTGCGGCAGACGTTCGAGCCACGGGCCGGCCACGCCGCCCTGCTGCGTGACGGCCGCGGTCTCGGCACCCGGGATCATGTGCGTGGTCGCGTCGGCCCGTACCGCCCCCAGGTCGCGCAGGTCGAGCCCGACCTCGTCGCCGACGCGGTGCTTCGACCACACCTGGTCGACCCCGTCGCCGTCGTAGCGGGTGAAGAAGCTGAGGCTGTAGGCGCTGGCCAGCACGGCGTCGAGGTGTTCGAGGGCGGCCGCCCACGGCAGGCCCTCGACGATGGTCTGCTCGACGTCGAAGGTCGGCACGGTGTCGAGCTCGAGGGCGGTGACGATGCCGACGGCGCCGAGCGAGACCACGGAGGCGCCGAACGCGTCGTCGCCGCGGCGGACGGTCTCGAGGCTGCCGTCGGCCCGCACCAGCTCGACGGCGCGGACGCCGGCCGAGAGGGCCGGGTTGCGGACGCCTGAACCGTGGGTGCCGGTCTGGACGGCGCCGGCCACCGAGATGTGCGGCAGCGAGGCGAGGTTGTGCAGGGCGAGGCCGCGGCGCTGGAGCTCGCCGGCGAGGGCGGCGTGCGTCGTGCCCGCACCGACGCGGACGGACCCGGCGGCCGAGTCGACCTCGACCGGGGTGTCGAGCGCGTCGAGCGACACGAGGGTGCCGTCGGTGTCGGCGACGCGGTTGAACGAGTGGCGCGACCCCAGGGCCTTGACGCGACGACTGCCCGTGACGACGTCACGCAGTTCGTCGAGGCTCGTGGGGCGACGCAGGTCGGTCGTCGAGTACTCGACGTTGGCGGCCCAGTTCTGCATGGAGGCTCCTTCGACTCGGGGTGCTCCGTCGAGTCTAGGCGCGCCGCCGGGGTGTCGTGTGAGCGCTCACTTCGCCTGCCACCCGAGCAGCGGCCCGAGTCGCTCGGCGGCGTCGGTCAGCACCTGCGCGTACTCGGCGAGGCCGAAGTCGAACGGCAGCTCGACGATCAGGTCGTCGACCTCACGCATCGCGGCGTTCTCGTGCAGCTGCTCGGCGATCCACTCGGACGGGCCGACCAGGTCGCGGTCGAACATCATGCCGCGGGGCCCGTGCGCCACGGTGGTGCGGTCGCGACGGGAGGACGCGTAGGCCTCGTACGCCGCACGCTGTTCGGCGGTGGCCGTGTCGGTGGGCAGGACGACCGCGCCCTTGGCGACCCGCGCCTCCTGACCCGCCGGGTGGGCCGCGCGGAAGGCGCGGATCTGTTCGAGCTGCGACGCGGCGAAGCGGGTCGGCTCGATCGGCCCGGGTGCGCCCGCGAAGCTGACGTTGCTGATCAGCATGCCGAGCCCCTGTCGGCCGGCCCACTCGGCGGACCGCGGGCTGCCCGCTCCGTACCAGACGCGGTCGGCGAGGCCCGGGCTCTGCGGCTGCACCCGGCCCGTGTAGACCTCGATGCCCTCGGTGCCCTCGAACGCGCTGACCTGCTCGCCTCGGACGAGCGAGAGGAACTTCTCGACCCGGCCGTACGAGAAGTCCTGGTGGTCGACCGCGTCGCCGTAGAGGTGCGGGCCGACCTCGTCGTAGCCGCGGGGCTCGCCGACGCTCACCCCGAGCTGCAACCGGCCGCGCGAGAGCACGTCGACCGTCGCCCAGTCCTCGGCGAGGCGGAACGGGTTCTCCCAGCCGAGCGGCATGACGGCCGTGCCGAGGGTGAGCCGCGAGGTGCGCTGCGCCGCCGCCGAGAGGAACGCCACGGGTGACGAGATGCCGAACTGCAGGTGCCGCGTGCGGGTCCAGCCGCCGTCGAGCCCCAGCGCCTCGGCCCGCTCGAAGAGCTCGAGCCCCTGCTCGAGGCCGACGGTCGGGTCGTCGCCCTCGAACGCGCCGATGGTGAGGAACCCGAGCCGACGCAGCGGCCTCGGGTCGGCGGACGGCGAGGACGACGAGGAGGCGGTGGTCACCCGTCGAGCCTAGCCAGACGGCACGGCGGCCCCCGGCCCGCGTCGGGCGGCCCCCGCCTCGCGTCCCCCGTTGGGCGTCCCCCGGACTGGGGACCGCCCCACCCCCGTACTGGGTAGCCGCGCACCGTTGTCCCCCGGCCCCGGGTGCGGTTCGCTGGACGGAGCCGTTCGAGAGCCACGCGTCGACGACGACACGACCACGGACGACACCACGACTTCAGGGGACACCACCACGATGGACACCGCAGAACCCGACACCGGACGCCCCGGCACGACCGACCCGTCGGACGCCGCGACCACGCTCGACCCGGCGACCACGACCGGCACCGCACCGGCCACCCCGACCCGAGCGCTGCGCGTCCGCCCCGAGCGCGTCACCCGCGTCCGCCGACCCGCCACCTTCGTGCTGACGTGGCTCGACCTGCCGAACGACGGTGAGGACCCCGGCCTGCCGCTCGGCACCTGCCTCGTGCTGCGCACGGTCGGTCGCTCGGTGCGCGACGTGCTCGTCGACCTGCCGGGCGGGTCCGTCCGCGGCCGCGACAAGCTGCGCCCCGGCACGATGCTGGGCATCGCGACCCCGGTCGAGCTCGACGCACTGGTCGCACTCGGCACCGTGTTCGTCGAATGGTCGGACGGCCGCGGCGGCAGCCGCACCACCTGGCTGCGCGTGCCGCCGGTGCCCGCCCGCTACCGCAGCCCCGCCACGAGCTGACACGACCGCGCCGCGCGACGACGCGACCCCGACGACGGCGCGACCGGCGTCGCCGACCGCGCCGCGCCTCCCGGGTTCAGCGGCGGTAGGCCGCCGCCGGGTGCGTCTCGGGCAGGCGCGGACCGCCGCCGGTCAGCCGCTCGCGCAGCGTCTCGCCCGGCACGTACGCCTCGCGCAGTCGCCCGCGGCGCCGCAGCTCGGGCACGACCAGTTCGACGAAGTCGGTCAGCGTGTCGAACGAGTGGTACTGGCGCAGGTTGATGCCGTCGATGCCCTCGTCGTCGAGCCACCGTTCGATCTCGTCGGCCACGACCGTCGGCGTGCCCGCGACGAAGAACGTGCCGCCCCAGGCCTCGTCGACCGAGTCGATCAGCTGGCCCACCGTGATGTCGAGCGGCAACGCGGCCGCGCCCGGGTGGTCGAGCCGCCCCTCGGCCTCGAGCGCCTCCCGGACGCTGCGGTCGCGCGGGTGGGACGGCGCGTCGAACGGGATGCTGCGGTGGATCAGCTTGCCCTGCTCGCTCGCGAACGACCGGTAGAGGGCGAGCTTCTCGGCGACGACCTCGTCGGTCTCGCCTGTGATGACGCCCGCCTGCACGATGAACGACACGTCGTCGGCCGAGCGACCGGCCAGGACGGCGGCCTCGCGGGTGGCGGCCCCGACGGCCCGGACCGCCGGCCCGCCGGTGAAGACGACCTCGGCGTTGCGGGCCGCCTGCTCGACGCCCTTCGGCGAGGCCGTCGCGAGGAAGAGCACGGGCGTGCGCTGCGGCGACGGCTCGCTGAGGTGGGGCCCCGCGACGCGGAAGTGCTCGCCGACGTGGTCGATCGCGTGGACCTTCGACGGGTCGGTGTAGACGCCCGAGCCGGGGACCAGCCCGTCGGCGGTGGGGTCGGCGACGACCGCGTCGTCCTCCCACGAGCCCTCCCACAGCTTGTAGAGCACGTCGAGGTACTCGGCGGCGCGGGCGTAGCGCTCGGCCTTGGGTATCTCGGCGTCGAGGCCGAAGTTGCGCGCGGCGTTCGGCAGGTACGACGTCACGACGTTCCAGCCGACCCGCCCCTTGGTGAGGTGGTCCAGCGTCGACATGCGCCGGGCGAACGCGAACGGCGGCTCGTAGCTGGTCGAGAACGTGATGCCGAAGCCGAGGTGCTCGGTGACCGCGGCCATCGCCGGCACGACCATCATCGGGTCGTTGTTCGGCGCCTGGACGCCTTCGAGCAGGGCCGGCGCCGGGCTGTCGCCGAACACGTCGTAGGCGCCCAGCACGTCGGCGATGAAGATCGCGTCGAAGCCCCCGCGCTCTGCCAGCCGGGCGAGTTCGAGCCAGTACGCGAGGTCCTTGTACTCGCTGCGGTGGTTGTGCGGCAGCCGCCAGAGGCCGTGCGTGATGTGGCCGACGCAGTTCATCTCGAACAGGTTGAGGATCAGCCGCTTCGTCGCGGTGGGGGCCCCGGCGTCGGCGGTGGCGGACGGGTCGACGGCGGTCGGGTCGGACGCGGGGGTGTCTGCGGTGCTCACGCGTCCTACTGTGCCGCACCGCGCCTCCTCGTCCGCCGGGGCGTCGCCCCGTGTCGCCGCGACGACGTGCGGGCGGCCCGACCTCAGCACCGCGTGTCGTGCACCGCACCACGACTGGTCCGGGTGCAGTGCAAGACACGCGGTGTGGTGCGGACGGGCGGGGTCAGCCCTCGCGGATGGTCGTCGTCACGTCGACGAGGCTCGGGTCGGCGGGCGCCGAACCGAAGCCGAAACGCACGGGCGGGTCCAGCGGAGCAAGCGCCCCGAGCGCCCGACCGTCGAACCGGGCGTCGACGGCGACGATGCGGCGGGCCAGCGTCACGCCGTAGTACTCGCGACGGCCGCCACCGGCCGTGCCCGCGGTGCGGGCCCCGGGCACGAGCAGGCGCGCCACCGGGTCGATCAGCGTCAGCCAGCCGGGCCGGGTGGCGAACGCGGCCGGCACGAGGCGCAGCAGCCAGCCGAGCGGCGACACCGGCCCGATCTCGAGCGACAGGTCGAGCACGTCGTCACCCGAGGCGTCGGGCCCGGCCGACACCCGCAGCGTCCGGTCGACGCCGCGCCACGAGACGGGCTGCACCCGCACCTCGTCGAACGTGTACGTCGACGACACGTAGTCCGCCACGGCCTGCGACGGAGCCAGCAGGGTGCGGTGGCCGTCGGCGGCCTCGACCATCACGTCGACGAACCGCCCGAGCGGCGAGCGGGTCCAGAGCCCGACGACGACCCGCGTGCCGGAGGTGGTGCCGAAGCCGGCGATGCGTCCGTGGAACCTCTGGTCGGGGGTCGGGCTGCTCATCGCTCGACCGTACGCCGAGGGGGCTGCGCGCACCGCGCCTCCCGGCGGCTCCGCCGGTCCCGCCGCCGGGGCGGGACCGTGCGGGGCCGACCCCGGGAGGCGCGGGTCGTCCGACAGGGACGGCGCTACTCGGGCACCCGGGCCGAGACGGCCTCGAGGGCGGCGAGCTCGTCGGCGCTGAGTGCCACGCTCGCGCTGGCCAGCAGGGCCGGCAGCTGCTCGAGGGTGCGCGCGCTGGCGATGGGGGCGACCACGCGCGGCTGGGCCTGCAGCCAGGCGAGCGCGATCGAGGCGATCTCGACCGAGTGAGCGCTCGCGATGTCGCGCAGGGCGGCGACGACCTCGAGCCCCTCGTCGCTGAAGTAGCCCTCGACGTTGCCGCTGCGGGCACCGGCGATGTCGTCGCGGGACTGGTACTTGCCGGTCAGGAAGCCCGCGGCCAGCGAGAAGTACGGCGTGACGCCGAGCTGGTTCAGGGCGGCGAGCGGTGCCAGGTCGCGCTCGTACGCCCCGCGGGTGACGAGGTTGTAGTGCGGCTGCAGCGCGACGGGTGCTGCGAAGCCCTCACGACGGGCGATCTCGATCCATTCGGTGATGCGCTCGGGCGAGAAGTTCGAGATGCCGACGTGCCGCACCTTGCCGGCCTTCTGCAGCGCGTCGAACGCGCCCAGGGTCTCGGCGAGGTCGTCGCCGGTGTCGAAGTGCGCCCAGTACAGGTCGATGTGGTCGGTCTGCAGGCGGGTCAGCGAGGCGTCGGCGGCCGCGGCGACGTTGGCGGCGCTCAGCCCGGGGAACTCGGGGTGCTGGCTGACCTTCGTGCCGATGACGAGCTGGTCGCGACGGGCGGCGCCGCCCTGCGCGAGCCACGTGCCGATCACGGTCTCGGACTCGCCGCCCGAGTTGCCGTCGGCCCAGGCCGAGTAGACGTCGGCCGTGTCGACGAAGTTGCCGCCTCCGGCGACGAACGCGTCGAGCACCGAGTGCGACTCGGCCTCGTCGCTCGTCCAGCCGAAGGTGTTGCCGCCGAGGGCGAGGGGGAAGACGTCGAGGTCGGATGTTCCGATGAGGGGCATGCGGGGGTTCCTTTCGCGAACGTCGCGTCGGGTCGGCGCGGCGACTACCCAGGTCTAACGCGTCGGGGGCGGGTTCGTTCCCAGCCTGGCGACGTTGCGACACCGTCGAGTGGACACGGCACCGCCGCACGTCACGGTGTCGTGTCCACTCGACGGCGTCCTGGCGTCCTGGCGTCCTGGCGTCCTGGAAGGAGCGGCTCAGTAGCCCTGCTCGACGTCGACGACGCCCTCGGGTTCGCCGCCCTCGGCGAGCGCCCGCGCGTTCGCCTCGACGCGGGCCTGGAACAGGGGCTCGGTCATGGCGTTCGTGTTGGCCTGGTGCGGGGTGATGAGCGCTCGCGGTTCGGCCCACAGCGGGTGGCCGTCGGGCAGCGGCTCGGGGTCGACGACGTCGAGCCCGGCGGCTCCGATGTGCCCCTCGGCGAGCGCGGTCACGAGGGCGTCGGTGTCGACCAGGGGGCCGCGGGCGATGTTGACCAGCACGGCGGTCTCTTTCATGGCGGCGAACTCGTCGGCGCCGAGCAGGCTGCGGGTGCCCCCGGTGAGGGCCGCGGCGACGACGACCACGTCGCTGGTCGGCAGCACCTCGGCCAGGCGGTCGACGGTGATCGTGCGGTGGGCGCCGGGCACGGCCTCGTCGGTGCGGCGGACCATCGTCACCTCGACGTCGAAGGGCTGCAACAGGCGCAGCAGCTCGGTGCCGATGCCGCCCGCCCCGACGATCGTCACGCTCGACCCGTTCAACGAGATGCCGCGCTGTTCGTGTTCCCACGAGGAGGCGCGGGCCCTGATCTGCAGGGAGCGCAGGGTGGCCAGCGTCAGGGCCAGGGCGTGCTCGGCCACGGGTGCGCTGTAGGCGCCCTTGGCGCTGGTGAAGACGAGGCCGTCGCGCGCGGTGGCCTGCATCGTCTCGACGTACGCGTCGACGCCGGCGCTCGGCAGCTGCACGACGCGGACCCCGGGGTGCTCTTCGATCGCGGTGCGCAGCTCGTCCTGGTCGACGCGGCCACCGACGACGATCATCTCGGTCTCGTCGCCGAGCTCGACCAGGCGGGCGTCGGTCGCCTCGACCGCCCGCTCGGCGGGGCCGACGCCCCACGTGTCGCCCGACGACCGCTCGGAGTCGGCGGTGGCGGAGGCGGCGGGAAGGACGGTGACGGCGACGGTGCTCATCGCTCCACCGTATCGATCGGGTCACGAAGGCGACTCAGGCTCGTGTCCCGCCCGCACCGGTGGCAGAGTGGCGCCGTCTGCCGGTCGCGAACCCGATCGTGGACGCGGGAGGCACGGGTCAACGGCGACACGCGCCTCCTTCTCACACCACCCGTCCGCACCGGTCGCCCCCGGGTTGCCGCGGGGGTACGCTGTCCCACGGCCCACCAGGGCCCACGGCCCGTCCGGGCCCGGCGGCAGCACGACGGAAGGCAGGTGAGCGGCGATGGCTGGTGACAGTACTGGCGCCCCGCGGCATCCCTCCGTGGTCGCGCCGTCCGCCCCGCTCGTCTGAGCGGCCGGGCCGAACGACCACGAGCGATGCCCACGGGCACCGACGTCTCCCGTCGACGCACGTCGTCGGCGATCCGCGCCTCCGGGTGTCGCGTCGCCGCCCGTGTGCGTCGCCCCCGGCCAGCACCGCCCGCCCGTCGTCCCGACGGCTGTCGTGACCACCACCCGGCTCGACGTCGGCGCCGCACCACGGCGCCGTCGCACCACGAACGGCAAGGAGCGCAGACCATGGCACTCATCGACAACGGCATCTACGTCGCGGGGCACCGCACCGACAGCCCGGCGAACCTCGACGAGACCTTCGAGCTGCTGCACGAGCACCAGGGCATGGCGTGGATCGGCCTCTACCGTGCCGACCCCGACGAGGTGCGCTCGATCGCGCAGGAGTTCGAGCTGCACCCGCTGGCCGTCGAGGACGCCCTCAAGGGGCACCAGCGCGCCAAGCTCGAACGGTTCGGCGAGACGCTGTTCGTCGTGCTGCGCTCGGCCCGGTACCTCGACGCCGAGGAGACGGTCGAGTTCGGCGAGGTGCACGTGTTCGTCGGGCCGGGCTTCGTCATCACGATCCGGCACGCCGAGAACCCCGACCTCGGCCGGGTGCGCCGCCGCCTCGAGTCGAGCCCGGACCTGCTCGCCCTCGGCCCGGAGGCCGTGCTCTACGCCGTGCTCGACCAGGTCGTCGACGGCTACGGACCGGTCGTCGCGGGCATCGAGAAGGACATCGACGAGATCGAGGACGAGCTCTTCGGCGGCGACCCCGAGGTGTCGAGGCGCATCTACGAGCTGCTGCGCGAGGTGATCAGCTTCCAGCGGGCGACGAGCCCGCTGCGCGGCATGCTCGAGAACCTGCTGCGCGGCTCGGACAAGTACGGCGTCGACGTCGAGCTGCAGCGCTCGCTGCGCGACGTGCTCGACCACGTGCTGCGGATCGGCGAGCGGGCAGACACCTTCAGGGCCCTGCTCGAGAACGCCCTCACGGTGCACTCGACGCTGGTGACCCAGGCGCAGAACGACGAGATGCGGCGGTTGTCCGAGGCGGGGCTCGCCCAGAACGAGGAGACGCGACGCTTGTCGGAGGTCGGCCTGCAGCAGAACGACGAGGTCAAGAAGATCTCGGGCTGGGCGGCGATCCTGTTCGCGCCGACCCTGGTGGGCGGCGTCTACGGCATGAACTTCGACAACATGCCCGAGCTGCACTGGCAGTTCGGCTACCCGATGGCGGTCGCCGCGATGGTCGCGGTCGGCGCGAGCATCTGGGGCGTGTTCAAGTGGAAGAAGTGGCTCTGACGACGTGATCGGCCGGCCTCACGGGGCCGGGACGCAGAGAACGCGGGAGGCGCGGGTCGGGTGACCCGCGCCTCCCGCGTTCTCGGGG
>NZ_LMPQ01000001.1:1170442-1182587 GCF_001423905.1 Frigoribacterium sp. Leaf186
CCTACGCCTCGAGCGCGGCGTCGAGGGTGATCTCGACGCCCGTGAGGGCCTTCGAGACCGGGCACGTCTCCTTGGCGTTCTGGGCGGCCTCGAGGAAGGCGGCCTCGTCGATGCCCGAGACCTCGCCGCGGACGGTGAGGGCGATGCCGGTGAGCTTGAAGCCGCCGGCCGAGTCCGGGCCGAGCGAGACGTCGGCCTTGACGTCGAGGGCCTCGACGGTGCCGCCGGCCTGGCCGAGGACGGCCGAGAACTGCATGGCGTAGCAGGCCGAGTGGGCCGCGGCGAGCAGCTCTTCGGGGCTGGTCGAACCGTTGGCGTCGTCGGCGGCGCGCTTCGGGAACGAGACGTCGTAGGTGCCGAGCTTCGAGCTCGAGAGCTCGACCTGGCCTTCACCGGTCTCGAGGCTGCCGTTCCAGGCGGTGCGTGAGGTGCGAGTGGGCATGGAGTGCTCTCTTTCGTGGGGTCGGTGCCGAGGGGCACCGGACGGGGTGGAGGGGGATCTGGTGGGTCAGTGGTGCGGGTCTGCGGCGGCCGGCGTGGCGGCGGAGGCCGGGGTGGCGGCGGAGGCGGTCACGGCGGCGGTGTTGGCCCGGACGGCGGCGGCGAGCGCGGCGATGTCGGCCCGCAGCGTCTGGAGGTCGGTCAGCTCGAGCCCCGTCGCGCCGCAGATCTGGTCGGCGAAACCGGCGGCCTGCTCGCGGAGCGCGGTGCCGGAATCGGTCAGGGCGACGTCGACCGAACGCTCGTCGGCGGCCGACCGGGTGCGCGTCAGCAGACCGTGGGCCTCGAGCCGCTTGAGCAGCGGCGACAGCGTGCCCGACTCGAGCTGCAGTTGCTGGCCGAGCTCGGAGACGGTGGTCGGACCGCCCTGCCAGAGGACGAGCAACACGAGGTACTGCGGGTAGGTCAGGCCGAGCGGGGTGAGCAGGTCGCGGTAGCGGGCCGTGACCGCCCGCGACGCGTTGTAGAGCGCGAAGCAGATCTGCTCGTCGAGCACGGGCGTCGGGCCCGGGGTCGTCGTCGCGGCTGCTGCGGTCATGTCGAGGACAGTAGCACGTCGTGCGCGACCAAGTTGTGCGCAACTCGTTTGGGGGACATCGAGCTCGCACCTCGACGCGCCGCGTCGGTCGTCGTCAGCCCGACGCTCGGGTCAGTCGGCGTCGGCCCGGCGCTCTCGGAAGGCGATCATGTTGACCCGGTTGCCGCAGCGCACGCTGCAGAACCGCTTGGAGCCGTTGCGCGACAGGTCGACGAAGACGCCCTCGCAGTCGTCGGCGGCACAGGCCCGCAACCGCCCGGTCTCGTCGGTGCGGATCACGTCGACCAGCGCGAGCGCCGACTCGACGCGGATGCGATCGGCCAGGGGCGCGTCGTCGCTCGTCGCGTGCAGGTGCCAGTCGAGTGCGTCGTGCCGCACGAGACGGGGGGACGAGACGCTGTCGGCCAGCATCCGGTTCACCTCGCCGGCCAGGAGGTCGCGTTCGAGCGTCCAGATGCGACGCAGCTCGGCCCGGACGCCCTGCACCGCGGCCAGCTCGGCGTCGTCGCGGTCGAAGCGGCCCGAGAAGGCGAACACGTCGAGCAGGGCCGTGAGCTCGGCCCGGGTCGACAACTCGTCGTCGCCGGATCGACTCGCCCCGGCACCCGTGTTGACCAGGGCGACGTTGAACTCGAGGACGTCTTCGGTGTCAGGGGCGAAATGCAAGTTGACTCCTTGTTTGGGGCGGTCGTACGCTCGCGTCAGAGACGGCGCGTCACCAGCCATTGTGCACGACGGCCCTGACAGGAGGACACCCCGTGAGCACTGGTGCGATCACCACCCCGCCGTCGACGACACCCATCGCCGCGGGCCGCCCGGCCTCGACCACCGCGGGCCTGCTCGTCGCCCTGGTCGCGGCCGCCTCGTTCGGCTTCTCGGGCCCCTTCGTCAAGCCGCTGCTCGAGTCGGGCTGGAGCCCGGTCGCCGCCGTCACCGTCAGAGCCCTCATCGGCGGGGTGGTGCTCGCCCCCGTCGCCCTGTTCGCCCTGCGGGGCCGGCTCGGTCCGGTCTGGCGAGCCCGGTGGCGGGTGCTCGGCATGGCCGTGGTCGGCGTCGCCGGCACGCAGGTCTTCTACTTCGCCGCGGTCGTCCGCATCCCGGTCGGCACGGCGATCCTGGTCGAGTACCTCGCCCCGCTGCTGCTCGTCGGGGTGGCCTGGGTGACCACGCGGCGCGTGCCGCAGGCCGTCGTGCTCGTGGGCTCCGTGATCGCCTTCGCGGGCCTCCTGCTGGTCGTCGCCCCGAGCGGGGGCGTGGCCCTCGACCCTGTCGGCCTGGCACTCGCCGGGGCGGCCATGGTGTGCTGCGCGGCCTACTTCGTGCTCGCCGCGCGCCCGAGCGGCGAGCTGCCGCCGGTCGCCCTCGCGGCGTCGGGCCTGCTGGTCGGGTCCGGCCTGCTCGGCCTGCTCGGGCTCACCGGCCTCGTGCCGTTCACGACGTCGGCGGCCGACGTGCCCCTCTTCGACGCGGTCGTGCCGTGGTGGGTGCCGATGCTCGTCGTCGGCGTCATCGCCACCGCGCTCGCCTACGCCACGAGCATCACGGCCAGCAGCATGCTCGGCTCGCGCCTGGCGTCGTTCGTCGGCCTGCTCGAGGTCGCGGCGGCCGCCCTCTACGCCTGGCTGCTGCTCGACGAGGCCCTCACCCCGCTGCAGCTCGGCGGCGGGCTGCTGATCGTGGTCGGCATCGGCTTCGTCCGCGCCGAGCGCACCCGCGAGGCCGAGGTCGTGGCCGACGCGGTGCCGACGGCGACCCTCGGCGACGCGACGGTCACCGACGGCCGCGGTGCGACCATGGGGTGATGGACTTCGCCGAGAGCGCCGACCTGCACGCCCTGCCCCGCCCGCGGACCGCCGTCGAGGTCGCCGCGACGTTCGGTCGACCCGTCTTCACCTTCGTCGACCAGCCGCGCCTGGGCCTCACCCAGCCCAGCACGATCGCGCACGACGACGTCCTGCACGCCGTCGCCCTGAACTACGTGTTCGTCGCCGATCCGTCCGAGCCCGACGCTCCGTCGAACCTGGTCGAGGGCGTCGCCGAGATCGACGCCCACCTGGCGAACGCCCTGGCAGCCGGACAACCGGACTGGTTCGTGGCCGGACTTCGGGCGTTCCGGCACCCGTTGCTCTGGGAGGCGGTGGTCACCACGACCGCGCCCGCCGACCCGGAACCGCCGGCCGTACCCGTCACCGTGGCCGATCACCTCGCCCGGCACGTCAACCACGTCCTGATCAACACCGCCGAGGGACGGAGCCGCCGACCCGACGGCGCCGTGCCCGTGCTGGACGCCCCCGTGACGGCTCGCCATGCCCAGCCGGGCGCAGTGCTCGTCGTCGACGACGTCGAACGCGACGCCGTGCTGATCGACACCGACCCCGACGTCGTGGGCTGGGGCGCCGAGGTCGACGGCTCGATCGTGCTCGTGGTGCTGCCGCGGGACCGGGTGCCTCTGGTCGACCTGCGGTTGACGTCCCTCGCGACCTGACCCGCGCCTCCTCGGTTCTCCCCCGTCGGCTCCGCAGGTGCCCTGACCACCCCTGGTCGGACCCGACCTGCCGAGGAGCGGGCATAGGGTCGGGGCGTGACCTCGACGACGCTGCCGCGCAGCACGCCCTCTGCCCAGAACGTCGACGCGGCGGGAGTCTCCGCCTTCGTCGACGCCCTCGAGTCCACCGCCGGGGTCGAGCCGCACAGCATCATGCTGCTGCGCCACGGGCACGTCGTCGCCGAGGGTTGGTGGGCTCCGTACTCGGCCGGCCGGGTGCACCTGCTCTACTCGCTGAGCAAGAGCTTCACCTCGTCGGCGGTGGGCTTCGCCGTGGCGGAGGGCCTGATGGGTCTCGACGACACCGTGCTCAGCCACTTCCCCGAACTCGACGCCGAGGTCACCGACCCGCGCAGCCGGTCGATGCGCGTCCGACACGTGCTGGCGATGGCCAGCGGGCACCGGGCCGAGACGCTCGACCGGGCGCTGGCCATCGACCCCGTCGACGTGGTCCGCGGCTTCCTGCTCACCCCGCCCGACGAGGAACCCGGCACCGTCTTCGCCTACAACCAGCCCTGCACGTTCAGCGTGGGCGCAATCGTGCAGCGGGTCACCGGGCAGTCGCTCACCGAGTACCTGCGCCCGCGCCTGCTCGACCCGCTCGGCATCGGCGAGGTCGGTTGGCAGCGCGACGAGTCGGGTCGCGAGCTCGGCTACAGCGGGCTGCACGCCACCACCCACGCGATCGCCGCCCTCGGGCAGCTCTACCTGCAGCAGGGCGAGTGGGACGGCGTCCAGCTGCTGCCGCGCGAGTGGGTCGCCGAGGCCACCCGCGCTCACGTCTCGAACGCCGGGGAGGCGAACCCGGACTGGGCCCAGGGCTACGGGTTCCAGTTCTGGATCGCCCGTCACGGCTACCGCGGCGACGGCGCCTACGGGCAGTTCGCCGTCGTGCTGCCCGAGCACGACGTCGTCCTCGCGCTCACCGGCCAGTCCCTCGACATGCAGGCCGTGCTCGACGCCGCCTGGACGCACCTGCTGCCGGCGTTCGGGGCGGGTGCTGTCGCCGACGCCGACGCCGACGCCCTGAGGGTGGGCGATGCGGGCACCGCGGGTGCCGCCGGTGCCGACGCCGCCTTGGCGGCCCGCCTGGCCGACCTCACCCTGCCCGGGGTCGCCGGGCCGGCCGAGCACGATGCCGCACCCGTCCGCCCGTCCGCCGAGGAGGCGCCGGTCGCCGACCAGCACTCCCCCGGCACCGAGCGACTCGTCTCGTTCACCGCGGCCGACGGCAACGACCAGCCCGGCCTCACCGTGGTCGAACTCCGCTCCTCGGCCGACGCCGCGACCACGCTCACCCTCGTCGAGGCCGACGACCGGCTCGTGGCCCGGATCGAGGCCGAGGACTGGGTCGTCACCGCCGACGGCTCCGGCGCCCGTGCCGGCGACGGCTCCGGCTCCGGCACCGCCGGCACGCCTGTCGCCACGAGCGCGACCCGCTCGGCCGACCTCCTGCACGTGGACGTCGTCTTCGTCGAGACGCCGCACCGCCTGCACCTGACGCTCGACGAGGCCGACGGCACCTTCACCGCCCTGTGGGAGACCCAGCCGCTGCACGCCCCCGCACTGGCGCAGCTGCGGATGCCGCGCTACTGACGCACCTGCGGAAGGTAAGCGACCGGCCCGGCCCGCGCCTCCTGCGTGATCGTGTCGCCACGTGCGGCGATGAACCCCCGACACGAAGACGAACCCCGATCTCTCGGGGTTCGTCTTCGCGTTCGGGGTTCGTCCGCGATCCTGTACGTGGCGGATCAGCCGAGGACACCCGTGTGCTCGAGCACGATGTTCACGCCGATCAGGATGAGGATCACTCCACCGGCGATCTCGGCCGGCTTGCCGAACGTCGCGCCCACCCGGCGACCGACGAGCACGCCCACGAAGGTCAGCACGGCCGTGGTGACTCCGATCAGCAGGATCGCCCAACCGATCGAGACCGGCAGGAACGCCAGGGTCACGCCGACCGCGAGGGCATCGATGCTCGTCGCGACGGCGAGCACGGCCAGTTCGCGCAGGGGGAGTCGGTCGGTGTCCTTCTCGTCGTCCTGGTGTGACGAGAACGCCTCGTAGAGCATCTTGCCGCCGATCAGGGCGAGCAGGCCGAACGCGACCCAGTGGTCGAAGGGCGCGATGTACTGCGCGAAGGTCGAGCCCAGCAACCAGCCGAGCAGAGGCATCAGCGCCTGGAACGCGCCGAAGGTGACGGCGATGACGAGCGCGTGCCGCAGGTTGAAGCGCGTCATGTGCAGGCCCTTGCCGAGGGCGACGGCGAAGGCGTCGGCGGAGACGCCGAGCGCGATGAGGAAGAGGGCCCAGAACGACATGGGGGCAGCGCCTTTCGAGACGGTCGGGTGGAGACGCCGGTGTCTCGGAACCTGACGATCCTGCCATGCCGAGCGCGCCTCCTCGACCGGAAAAGTGCTGATCAGAGGTATTCGGGGCGCCGAATTCGGAGTGTCGGCCCACCGTCGGACGTGGCGTCGCGACCCGAACCGCCGCGGGGCCGCCCCGGCCACCCCCTGCATCGGCGCTCGACGATTTGCCTAGGCAGAGGTTCAGCGCCGGACGCGAGGGTGCGCCGCGCGGACCGAGTCTGTCACCCCCTGCACCGGCGGTCGGCGATTTGCCTAGGCGGGGGTTCAGCGCCGGACGCGAGGGTGCGCCGCGCGGACCGCGTCTGTCACCCCCTGCACCGGCGATCGACGATTTGCCTAGGCAGGGGTTCAGCGCCGGACGGAGGGGTGCGGCGCGGGGGTGCGAGCAGGGCGAGGGTGCGGGCAGGAGGCGCGGTTCGGGTCAGGCGGGGACGAGCACGTCGCGGGGCAACACGGCGTGGACGCCCCACGTGCGGTTCGCGACCTGCGTGACCCGCAGGTCGACGACCGTGCTGGCGAAGGCCAGCGACGTGGCCGCGTCGAGCGAGTACAGCTGCTGCATCCACTCGACCATCGCGGCGAGGGCGTCACCGCCGGCGACGTTGAGGTCGGCGTCGAAGCCGAACGTGATGCGGGCCTCGGGGGTCTCGGCGTGGATCGTCGCGAGCGGGCGGTCGGTGGCCAGGCCGACCCGCGCCTCCGTCGTCATGCCGGTCTCGATCGCGGTGCCGCCGACCTCGCCGTCGCCCTGCGCCGCGTGGCCGTCGCCGAGGTAGAGCAGGGCGTCGTCGACCGCGACGGGCAACCACAGGGTGGTGCCCGCGACGAGGTCGCGGCAGTCGATGTTGCCACCCACGGAGGCGCGGGGCGGGATGGTCGAGTGCTCTCCGGCCTCGGCCGGTGCCAGTCCCATGACGCCGAGGAACGGCGCGATCGGGCGACGGAGGCCCCGGCTCTCGGTGGCGGTGCCGGCCTCGCGGTCGATGCTCCAGAGCAGCCAGGCCGCGTCGGCGTCGACGAGGCCGAGGTGGCGCGTGACGGGGGTGTCGGCGGCCGCGGCGACCGTGAACCCCCAGTCGTCGGGCGTGAGAGAGAGCAGGTCGAGCTGCAGCATGTCGCCTGGTCGGGCGCCCCGGACGGCGATCGGGCCGGTCAGGGCGTGGCCGCGGCGGGTCGGGAAGAGGTACGGGGTGACCTCGCCGGGCACGGTCTGCGGCTCGAGGTGGCCGGACGCGTCGAGCGACCGGACGACGACCGTGTCGCCGGGGTCGATCGTCAGCACGGGAGCGTGGTCGCGCGAGAAGACCTCGGCGGCGGTGTCGGTGCGGGGGTCGAGGCGGTGGGTCGTCATCGTCCGAGCGTAGGCCGCTCGCCCGCACCCACCGCGGACGCCGCCCGCCCAGGCTCGATCGGTACGATGGGGGTCTGTCGTGCCGACACCCCGCCGCACCCGATCAGAGAGAGACCGACGCCCCCATGGTCCTGTTCTTCCACGTCCTCATCATCGCCATCACCGTCGTCGGCGCCGGGCTGATCGCGGCCGCGTTCGTCGGGCTCGCCACCTCGAAGTAAGGCTCGGCAGGCGGCCTATCGGCGAGGTGCGGTCAGGACGTTCCGGCCGTCCGCCCCGAACCGGACCGTCACCCGGCCTGCGGTCAGTTCGAGTCGGTACCCACCGAACTCGGCCTGCGGGTCGACCACGCCGTCGTCGGGGTCGATCTCGCGGCCGGTCGCGCCGGGAACGGGCGTGAAGAGCCAGCCGTCCCGGTAGCCGAGCACGGCGCCCAGACCGGCCAGCGACTGGTGTTCGGCCACCATGACCGTTCGTCCGTCCACCGTGCCCACGTCGACGTACCTCACGAAGCCCAGTGCGCCGAGCCAGGCGACCACGCAGAGTCCGAGGCCGACGACCACCGCGAGGAGCGACGCGGCGGACCGCACGAGGATCTGCGGCCAGAAGCCCGACCGACGGGTGAGCCACCAGGCGAGGCCGACGATCAGGACGATCAGGGCGACACCCGCGACGAGCGCGGCCACCACGGCGAGCGTCGTGCCCCCCAGGGCTCCCACGACGAGTGCGCGGCCCTCGCTCGCGGCGCGCTGGGCGAGGACGATCATGACGACCGACACCAGCAGGACTGCTGCCGAGGAGCCGAGCACGACCCGCGTGGCGGTCGTGGCGGTCGTGGCGGTCGTGGCGGTCATCAGCCCAGCATGGTGCGTCGCGTGGGGCGTGACGGCGATCTCGTCCGCGAGAGGGACACGGATCGACCTCGCGACCGAGAGCCGGCTACCGCGCCTTCACGGTCGCCAGTTCGTCCCAGTGGGTGGTGGCGCGGGGCGAGACCATGTCGCGCTTCATCGACCAGCCGCGGCGGTGGCGGAGGCCGGCGATGCCGAGACCCAGCGTGTCTTCGCCGAACTTGCCCGCGATGCGGTCGATGACCGCGCCGTAGGCGGGCGGTGTCGCGTCGCCCTCGCCGAAGACGTCGAGGCTGGCGTGCTCGTCGCGCGGGGTGAGCTCCATGAGGGTGACGCCGGCCCGGACGTAGCGCTTGCCGGCTTCGAGCTGCGGACCGAGGGCGGCGATGGCCGACCGATAGAGCAGGGCGGCATCGTCGGTGGGCTCGGGGAACGCGACCGACACGGAGTGGTTCGTGTGGGCGGCGCTGTCGGAGAACGGCGACGTCGCCGTGAAGCACCGCATGAGGCGCGTCAGCGAGCCCTGCTTCCGCAAGCGCGCCGCGGCCCGCTGCGTGTAGACCGACAGCACCTCTTCGAGTTCGGTCACCGTCGTGATCGGCACGGCGAACGACCGCGAGTGGTAGATCTGCTCGCGCTCGGGCTGCACCTGCTCGATCGGCAGGCAGTCGACCCCGCGCAGCTCGTGCACCACGCGGGCCTGCACGACGCCGAAGCGCGTGCGGATGCGGGCGGCGTCGGCGTCGCGCAGGTCGGCCGCGGTGTGGATGCCGAGGGGCGCGAGCTTCTTCGCCGTGCGACGGCCGATGCCCCAGACGTCGCCGACGTCGACGCTCGCCAGGATGGCGGTCTGCCGGTCGGGGGCGTAGCTGCCCAGGTGGCAGACGCCGGCCAGGGCGGCGTTCTGCTTCGAGCCGCGGTTGGCGAGCTTCGCCAGGGTCTTGGTCGACGCGATGCCGATGCTGACCGGCAGGCCGATGAGCTTGCGCATCGCCCGACGGATCTCGCGGGCCTGCGCGATCGTCTCGTCGAGCGTGCCGGTCAGCTCGATGAAGGACTCGTCGATCGAGTAGACCTCTTGGTCGCTCGTGTACCGGCTGAGGATCTCGGCCGACCGGGCCGACATGTCGCCGTAGAGCTCGTAGTTGCTCGAGACCGCGACGACGCCCTGCATCGCCGCGATCGGGGCGATGCTGTGCCACGGTGCCGCCATGTCGACGTTCAGGGCCTTCGCCTCTTGCGAGCGCGCGATGACGCAGCCGTCGTTGTTCGACAGGACGACCACCGGCTTGCCCTCGAGCGACGGGTCGAACACCCGCTCGCACGAGACGTAGAAGTTGTTGGCGTCGACGATCGCGATGCTGCGCTCGGACGTCGTGGACCTAGACACGGTGCAGGCACCTCGTCACGACGCCCCAGATCGTGGCCTCGTCGAGTTCGGAGAGCACGATCTCGGGGTAGGCCGGGTTCTCGGGGCTCAGCACCATCTGCCCCTGCCGGTACGACAGGCGCTTGACCGTCAGCTCGGCGTTGACGACGGCGACGACCACGCTGCCGTCGTGGGCGTCGAGCCCGCGGTCGACGACGAGCTCGTCGCCGTCGAAGATGCCCGCACCGGTCATGCTGTCGCCGCTCACCCGCACGAGGAACGTCGCCGTCGGGTCGCGCATCAGGTGCTGGTTGAGGTCGACGGGCCCGTTGTAGTAGCCCTGGGCCGGCGACGGGAAGCCCGCGTGGACGGCCTCGGAGGCCTGCTGCGGCAGCAGGTGGTCGGGGCGTTCGTCGCCGCCGACGGGACCGACGACGACGGTCACGGCGTGACCTCGCACCCGGTCGTGAGGACGCGGCGAGCCGAGGGGTCGACGAGGAGGCGCGCGCCGGTTCGCGCCGTCAGCTGCCGGTGGTCTCTCATCACGCCTCCCACCGAGGACGCTACGTCACACCACCGACACCGGGGCCGGGGCCGAGGCCCGTGGGTCTCACGAGGCGAGCGCACCCCGGACGGCCCTCTCGTGGTCGGCCAGCCGGCCGGCCCGGGCAGGGCCCGCCGCGTCGTCGAGCCGGGCGATGAGGCGCAGCGCCGCCGCGAGCACGGCGGGCTGGTCGAGCGCGTAGGTGCGGACGGTGTCGAACAGCGAGTCGACGAGCTCGTCCACCGACGGCCACGAGACGAGGACGGCCGGGGCGCCGTCGTCGTCGAGCAGGGCGGTGACCGGCTCGCCGCGGCGCCACAGCGGCACGAGCACACCGGCCGACATGTCGAGCGCGCTGACGGCCGTGTAGGGGTCGTTGCTGCCCGACGCCAGGCCGCGCACGGCGATCTCGACGAGCTGCTGCAGGGCGAACTCGACGTCCTGGTGCGGCGTCCGGGCGGCTCCGAGCGTGACGGCGCGGCGGAGCTCGCGGACCGCGTCCGCCGCCAGGGAGGCGCTGGTCACGACGAGCGGGTCGCCCACGATCACGTACCGGCCGGGCATCGCGACGACCTCGACGACGACGCCGTCGCGGACGGCCGCGCGGCGGAGCGCCTCCCACGCGACCGCCTGCACGTAGCCGTCGGCGTCGGCCCGGACGACCGCGCCGTCGGCCGGGACGGAACCGTCGTCCGAGAGGCCGGCCCGCGCCTCCTGGTCGACGTCGTCGCCCGGGCTCGTCGGGTAGACGAGCGCGGCGACGGCCCGCAGGTCGTCGAGCACCCGCGCCTGCAGCGAGGTGATCTGCACCGACCCCGCGATGTGGTGGATGAAGAAGACCAGCACCCCGACGTCGAACACGCTGAGCAGCACGGCGACGTGCACGGCGATCACCGGGACGAAGGCGCTCGTGTCGTCGACCTCGGTGTGGACGGTGCGCATCACGACGATGCAGTAGAGGAAGGTCGAGGTGAACGTGGCGAGCACGAACTGGTTGGCCCGGTCGGCCATGAAGTTGCGGACCAGGCGCGGGCCGTAGGTCGACGAGGTCGTGGCGAGCACCGAGATCGTGATCGAGAACGACGTGCCGGCCACCGTCAGCATCGAGGTGCCGATGCCCGACAGCAGCGAGCGACCCCGGAGGCGCTGAGGGCACCCAGCAGCGGCAGGCCCTCGGTCAGCGACGTGGGCAGGGTGCGGTCGACGGTGACGAGCACCTCGGCCAGCACGATCGCCACGATCCCGAACACGGCGGGCAAGAACCAGAACGACTCCCGCACGCGGGTCAACGACAGCATGCCGCCGAGCGTAGACGGTGCGTCACGCCGCGATCCGCCCCGGGGGCGCCCGGCGTGACCACGAGCGACGGTCCCTGTCGGTCGGAGAGGATGGAGCACATGAGCTGGACGATCACCCCGACCCCCTTCGACCACCCCGACGCCGAGGCCCTCCGCCGCGCGCAACGAGCCGAGCTCGACGCCCGCTACGGCAGCGACGACCACGAGCCCGGCACGCCGCCGTCCGCGGCGGACGTCCCCGTGTTCGTCGTCGCCCGATCGGACGACGGCCGCCCGGTCGCCTGCGGAGGCCTGCGACCGCTGGCGGACGCGGTGGTCGGCCCGGACACGGTCGAGGTCAAGCGGATGTACGTCGACCCCGACGCGCGGGGGTCGGGGGTGGCGACGGAGGTGCTGCGCCGCCTCGAGGACGAGGCTCGTGCCCTGGGCGCCCGACGGGTCGTCCTCGAGACGGGCACCCTGCAGCCGGACGCCATCCGCTTCTACGAACGCGAGGGCTACGAGAGCATCCCCCTCTTCGGCTCGTACGTCGGGTCGGCCGAGTCGGTCTGCTTCGCCCGGGACGTCTGAACCCCAGGAGGCGCGGTGCGGGTCCTCGAGACCGGCACCGCGCCTCCTGTGCGTGCGGCCTGCGTGCGCCTTCCGCTTGAGGCCCGTGGGGCTGGCCCTCGTTCGGGGGTGAAGATCACGAGCGGGTAACGAACGTGGACTTCACCCATCGGTTCGGGTCGTGGTGGCGAACCCTGTACATCCCCACCGGGACCAACAGACAAGGA
>NZ_LMPQ01000001.1:1182720-1182874 GCF_001423905.1 Frigoribacterium sp. Leaf186
CCAGGGCGAGATCGACCACGACGGCTCCGGCCTGTCCCTGACCGCCGGCGACACCGTCGTCGAACTGACCGACTTCCGCATCGACCCGGGCGAGTCGAAGCTCTACGGCACCGTCACCGCCAACGGCCAGGTCGCCGCCGAAGACGCCTACCTG
>NZ_LMPQ01000002.1:0-390 GCF_001423905.1 Frigoribacterium sp. Leaf186
GTGGAAGAGCAGTGCGCCGCCTGATGCACTGAACGGCAGGTAGCCAAGCTCGTCGAGAATGACGAGATCGGAATGTGTCAGACGGTTGGCGATCTGGCCTGGACGGCCCTGAGCCTTCTCTTGCTCCAGAGCGTTGACCAGCTCCACGGTCGAGAAGAACCGGACCCGCTTATGGTGGTGCTCGATGGCCTGGACACCGATCGCCGTGGCAATGTGCGTCTTGCCTGTGCCGGGACCGCCGACCAGGACGATGTTGTTGGCATCGTCGAGGAAGTCGCAGCGATGAAGCTGCTGCACGAGGGCCTCGTTGATCTCGCTGCTGGCAAAGTCGAAGCCATTCAGATCACGATAGGCCGGGAAGCGTGCGGTTTTGAGCTGATAGGCTGTCGA
>NZ_LMPQ01000002.1:496-739 GCF_001423905.1 Frigoribacterium sp. Leaf186
GCCATCCCGTGCATCTTTAACTGTCGCAGCATGATGACGATAGCGCCGCTTGCCGGGTTATGACGCATGGCGAACCTCCGTCTTTCTCAAGGTATCGTACCGTTCGACATTGGCCTTGGGCTCATTGGTGAGCGTCAGTGCCTGAGGTGCGTCGAGGGTTGGCGGCGTGAAGGTTTTGCCGTCCACGAGGCGATGCAGCAGGTTCAGCACATGCATCTTGGTCGGAACACCGGACTTCAGCGC
>NZ_LMPQ01000002.1:785-1004 GCF_001423905.1 Frigoribacterium sp. Leaf186
GCCGCCGGGCTTCTTGAGCAGATATTGCTGCAACGCCCGGAAGGCTTCGGGAAGCTCGACGAATGGTGCACCGTTGCGCAGAGCGCCCGGCTTGCGCTGCACGACCGCCAGGTAATGCCGCCAGTCATAGATGGTCTGACCCGGCCGATCATGGGAGCGATCGATGACGCGGCGGTGCTCACAGACGATCTGACCTTCCGCGGCGATGACGACACGATC
>NZ_LMPQ01000002.1:1070-1244 GCF_001423905.1 Frigoribacterium sp. Leaf186
TTCGTATATTCGACGAACCCATCGAACGGCCTGGAAACGGGCATGAGAGCTGGTGCTTCCTCGGCCCAGATATCGGCAATCGTGCCGCGCATCTGACCGTGTGGTGTCTTTGCCCAAAACTCCTTGCAACGTTGCTCAAGCCAGTCGTTCAGTGCTTCCAGCGATAGAAAGCGC
>NZ_LMPQ01000002.1:1337-1517 GCF_001423905.1 Frigoribacterium sp. Leaf186
CGCGCTCCTTGCCACGGCCGACCTTGTCGATTGCAGTCTTCATGTTGTCATAGATGCCGCGGCCAGGAATGCCGCCGAAGACGCGGAACGCGTGATTATGGGCATCGAACAGCATCTCATGCGTCTGCAGGAGATAGGCTCGGACGATGAAAGCCCTGGAGTAGCTCAGCTTCGTATGCG
>NZ_LMPQ01000003.1:0-301 GCF_001423905.1 Frigoribacterium sp. Leaf186
CACTCAGCCGAAGCCTCGCGGTACTATTAGTTTTCAGCATCGTTGGCGGATTTGCCTACCATCGATATACCTACAACCTTTAACGAACTATTCCGTCAGTTCGCGGCAGTGTCACTACTCCGTCCCCACATCGCAGTTATAAAAAGTACTGGAATATTAACCAGTTGTCCATCGAATGTCCCTTTCGGGTTCTCCTTAGGACCCGACTAACCCTGATCCGATTAGCGTTGATCAGGAAACCTTATCCTTTCGGTGGGCGGGTTTCTCTCCCGCCTTATCGTTACTTATGCCTACATTTGCT
>NZ_LMPQ01000003.1:374-613 GCF_001423905.1 Frigoribacterium sp. Leaf186
GTTTATTATCCATGCCCGATCGCTCGACTAGTGAGCTGTTACGCACTCTTTAAATGAATGGCTGCTTCCAAGCCAACATCCTAGCTGTCTGTGCAATCGGACCTCGTTAGTTCAACTTAGCGTACACTTAGGGACCTTAGCTGATGGTCTGGGTTCTTTCCCTCTCGGCCCGTGACCTTAGCACCCCGGGCCTCACTGCAGACCATATTTAATAGCATTCGGAGTTTGTCTGGATTTGG
>NZ_LMPQ01000003.1:674-1274 GCF_001423905.1 Frigoribacterium sp. Leaf186
CAGTAGCTCTACCTCTATTAAACTTAATATCCACGCTGTTCCTAAAAACATTTCGGGGAGTACGAGCTATTTCCCAGTTTGATTAGCCTTTCACCCCTACCCACAGATCATCCGGAAACTTTTCAACGTTTATCGGTTCGGTCCTCCAGTACGTGTTACCGCACCTTCAACCTGTCCATGGGTAGATCACAAGGTTTCGCGTCTACCTCCTCTGACTATACGCCCTATTCAGACTCGCTTTCGCTTCGGATCCGTGTCTTAAACACTTAACCTTGCCAGAGAAGAGTAACTCGTAGGCTCATTATGCAAAAGGCACGCCGTCACGCCACCTGGACGCTCCGACCGCTTGTAAGTACACGGTTTCAGGTTCTATTTCACTCCCCTGTTCGGGGTTCTTTTCACCTTTCCCTCACGGTACTGGTTCACTATCGGTCTCTCAGGAGTATTTAGCCTTACCGGATGGTGCCGGCAGATTCCCACAAGGCGTCTCCGACCTCGCGGTACTCAGGATACTACTAGGCTAACATTCTATACGTGTACAGGGCTATCACCTTGTATCGCCGGGCTTCCCATCCCGTTCCACTTCTGTTTGTTAATACC
>NZ_LMPQ01000004.1:0-425 GCF_001423905.1 Frigoribacterium sp. Leaf186
CTGTTTGAAGTTAGGCGACTCTGAGATACTGTAACTAATGATTTCGCCGTTAAAAAGCTCAATAATAGGCGACAAGTAAAGCTTTTTGTCTTTAACTTTAAATTCGGTAATGTCAGTAGCCCACTTCAGGTCAGGTTGGTTTGATTTGAAGTCTCGTTGGAGCAGGTTAGGTGCAATAGCGCCTATTTCCCCTCTGTAAGAACGATATTTCTTTCTGCGAATCAACGAACGCATCCCAAGTGAGCCCATTAGTTTAAAAACCGTTTTATGATTGATAATCATTCCCTCGTTCTTCATCTGCAAGGTTATTCTACGGTAACCATACCTTCCTTTATGCTGTTGATAAATATTCTTGATTTGTGCTTTAGCAACCTCATGCTTATTTAATACCGATTTAGTCTTAAGATGATAATAGTAACTGCTTC
>NZ_LMPQ01000004.1:470-751 GCF_001423905.1 Frigoribacterium sp. Leaf186
AATGGATATTTATGCCTTAACTCTTCAATGGCTAACGCTTTTTCTTTAGCATTTCTTTTGCTTGAGTTAAGGCTTCGAGCTTTTTTAGCAACTCGTTTTCGGCCTTTAGGTACAGGTTTTCTTTCTCCAGTTCTTCAAGCCTGGTAAGTGGTTGTGTTTTCTTATGAGGTTTATCCTTTTTCATGAGCTTGGGTCGTCCCCGTTGTTCTCGCAGGCCATCCAATCCTGATAACTCATAGCATCTCACCCAGGATAGCACAATGCTTTCATTAGCTATCCCA
>NZ_LMPQ01000004.1:877-1230 GCF_001423905.1 Frigoribacterium sp. Leaf186
ATGCTTTCATTAGCTATCCCATAATGCGAACAGCAATCTCTCAAAGATAACCCTTCAGCATTATAACGCTCAACTACTTTTAACTTAAACTCTCTGGAATGATAAACTTTGGCTTTAGGTAGCAGCCCGACACTGCCAGAGATATTGTATTGATCTACCCATCTTGTCAATAAAGACCGCGATAAACCCCACTTAAATGCTACTGCTGTAAGAGAATCGCCCTCTAAATGTTCTTTAACAACTTCGACTTTAAAAGCCGCATCATACTTCTTGTTCATAAAAATGCCCCCAATAAGTGTCTAACTTTTTGGGGGCAGTGTAAAACACCGGCCTTTTTTTAATTATTTACTTAA
>NZ_LMPQ01000005.1:519-936 GCF_001423905.1 Frigoribacterium sp. Leaf186
TGGCTTATGCCATTGCACTCTAACAGACGGTTTCCAACCGTCCTGAGCCAACCTTCGCGCGCCTCCGTTACTCTTTAGGAGGCGACCGCCCCAGTCAAACTACCCGCCACAGAGGGTCCCTCGCCCAGTTTCATGGGCGCAGGTTAGACATCAGAAAACAACAGGGTGGTATTTCACCTATGGCTCCACGTCAGCTGGCGCCGACGCTTCAAAGCCTCCCACCTATGCTACACAGTTCTTTCCTAATGCCACTCTGAAGCTGCAGTAAAGGTGCACGGGGTCTTTCCGTCTAACCGCGGGTACTCCGCATCTTCACGGAGAATTCAATTTCGCTGAGCATGTCCTGGAGACAGTGGGGAAGTCGTTACGCCATTCGTGCAGGTCGGAACTTACCCGACAAGGAATTTCGCTACCTTA
>NZ_LMPQ01000005.1:985-1928 GCF_001423905.1 Frigoribacterium sp. Leaf186
TGGGCTTCATTTCAGAGCTTGCACCCCTCCACTTAACCTTCAGGCACCGGGCAGGCGTCAGGCCCTATACGTCGTCTTGAAGCCGACTTAGCAGAGCCCTGTGTTTTTGCTAAACAGTCGCTACCCCCTGGCCTGTGCCCCCCAACAGAGCTTGCGCCTAGTTGGGGCCTCCTTCTTCCGAAGGTACGGAGGCAATTTGCCGAGTTCCTTCAGGACACTTCTCTCAAGCGCCTTGGTATACTCTACCTGACCACCTGTGTCGGTTTCGGGTACGGTCTATACGGTGGGGCTATTTCCCGGGACAGCTTCGAAGCCGGATCAATCCGATAAGATCCGACAACACACGCCATCCGTCACACACCACCAGGCCCACGAATATTAACGTGGTTCCCATCGACTACCCCCTTCGGGCTCGTCTTAGGGGCCGGCTCACCCTGCGCGGATTAGCCTTGCGCAGGAACCCTTGGTCTTTCGGCGAGAGGGCATCTCACCCTCTTTATCGCTACTCATGTCTGCATTCGCACTTCCGATACCTCCACGACCCATTACCAGATCGCTTCACAGGCGTACGGAACGCTCCGCTACCGCGTGCACAAAGTGCACACCCTAAGCTTCGGTGCGTGTCTTGAGCCCCGTTACATCTTCGCCGCAGGAACCCTTGTTTAGACCAGTGAGCTGTTACGCTTTCTTTAAAGGATGGCTGCTTCTAAGCCAACCTCCTGGTTGTTTTGGGATTCCCACATGCTTTCCCACTTAGACACGACTTGGGGACCTTAGCTGTAGGTCAGGGCTGTTTCCCTTTTGACGACGGACCTTAGCACCCGCCGTCTGTCTCCCGGATATCACTCTTATGTATTCGGAGTTTGGTTAGTATTGGTAGATCTCGCGACCCCCGCAACCATCCAGTGCTCTACCCCATAAGGTGTCCATCCGAGGCACTACC
>NZ_LMPQ01000006.1:0-514 GCF_001423905.1 Frigoribacterium sp. Leaf186
CGATGGTACTGCAAGGGGGACCTTGTGGGAGAGTAGGACACCGCCGGACTCCCTTTAGTGCAAAGAGCACACGTGCGAAGAGCATGAGCAACACCAGAAGAGCCGCCCCAGTGGGGCGGCTTTTCTGCGTTACGGGACGATGTCTCGAGTGGCCGAGCCGCGCCTCCTGCGGGCTGAGACCACTTTGGTAGAGTCGCCCTTTCACAACTCGACAGCTGGCAGAGAACAACAGAGGAGCACTTCGGTGACTGATCGCGACGACGACGACCGCAAGGACGGCCCGCGCCGACCCTCCTCGGGCTCTGGCAGTGGGGGAGCGGGTCGCAGTGGCGACCGCCCCTCGTACGGTGATCGTGGCCGCGGCTCGGCTGATCGCCCCTCGGGAGCCAGGCCTCTCCGGGGGGATCGCCCCACAGGTGGGCGTCCTGCCGGTGGGCGACCGAGTGGGGATCGTCCGCAGCGTGGGGAGCGGCCGTCGTCCGGTGACCGTCCGCAGCGGAGTGACCGTCCGTCG
>NZ_LMPQ01000006.1:557-26240 GCF_001423905.1 Frigoribacterium sp. Leaf186
CCAGCGTGGTGACCGCCCGTCGTACGGAGACCGTCCGCAGCGGGGCGGCTGGCCCGGTGGTGACGACCGTCGTGGTGCTGCGCCTCGTGCCGGCTCGACCGGGCGGGGTGACCGACGGGACGGTTGGAAGCCTCGTGAGACCCCCGAAGATCGCGACCCGTTCGGCATCAAGTCCGTGCGTCCCGCCCAGGAGGTCGCGCACGTGCCCGACGACGTCGAGCCCCGCGATCTCGACAAGGTGGCGCGGGGCGAACTGAAGACCCTCAGCAAGGAGAACGCCGACTGGGTGGCCAAGCACCTCGTGATGGCCGGCCGTCTGATCGACGAAGACCCCGCCGAGGCCCACAAGCACGCGCTCTCGGCCGGTCGCCGCGCCGGACGCATCTCGGTCGTCCGCGAGACCATCGCCATCACCGCCTACCAGGTGGGGGACTACGCCCTGACCCTCCGTGAGCTGCGCACCTACCGTCGCATCTCGGGACGCGACGACCAGCTGCCCCTGATGGTCGACAGCGAACGAGGTCTCGGTCGCCCCGAGCGTGCGCTCGAACTGGGCCGATCCGTCGACGCATCCACGCTCGACCCGCAGGTCCGGGTCTCGCTGGCGATCGCCATGTCGGGTGCCCGTCTCGACCTCGGTCAGCCCCAGGCGGCTCTCGGCGAACTCGAGATCCCTCAACTCGACCGGACCAAGGCCTTCAGCTACAGCCCGGCGCTGTTCGCGGCGTACGGCACCGTGCTCGAGGACCTCGGCCGACCCGACGAAGGCGAGAAGTGGCTCGAGCTGGCCGATCGTGCCGAGGACGCCTTGGCCGCGCTCGAGCACGGCGGTGCCGACGGCGAGACCGTCGAGATCGTCGAGGAGGAGATCGAGGTCGACGCGGTCGACGAGCGATCGGTCGACCTCGACGAGGTCGACGACGAAGACGGATTCGACGATGTCGACGAGGTCACCGAGACCACCAGTGCCGGAGCCGCGGACGTGACCTCGGCCGACGACGACCGCGAGACGCCCGACCACGAGGACGACCAGAACGATGAGACTGCCGATCCCGAGACGACCCCGCCGGACGACGGCGCCGACGAGCACCGTGGCTGACGGCCGGACCCCCCTCGACGGCGTCGACACCGTCCTCGCGGACCTCGACGGGGTCGTGTACCGCGGTCGGCACGCCGTCGACCACGCCGTCGAGAGCCTGACCGACGTCGCGAGGACCCGTCGGGTGGGCTACATCACCAACAACGCGTCGCGGACGGCCGAGGCCGTCGCATCCCAGCTGTCGGGCTACGGCCTCGAGGTGGGCGCGGACGACGTGGTGACGTCCCCGCAGGCCGCGGTGCGCCTCCTGGCCGACGCCGTCCCGGCCGGTTCGACCGTCCTCGTCGTCGGTGGGGAGGGGCTGACGTCGGTGCTCGAGGCCGAAGGGTTCGTCGTGACCCGATCGGCCGACGACTCCCCGGCGGCCGTCGTGCAAGGTTTCAGCCCCGACGTCGGGTGGGCGCAACTGGCCGAGGCGTCGTACGCGTTGCACACGGGCATCCCGTGGATCGCGACGAACACCGACTGGACCATCCCGCAGGAGCGCGGCATCGCGCCCGGCAACGGGACGCTCGTGTCGGCGGTACACACCGCCGTGGGGCGCCTGCCGGTGACGGCCGGCAAGCCTGAGACGCCGATCTTCGCGGCGGCCGTCGAACGCTTCGGGGCGACGAAGGCCGCCTTCATCGGCGACCGGCTCGACACCGACATCGTCGGCGCGAACGCGGCAGGGCTGACCTCCATCCTCGTGCTCACCGGCATCGACGGCGCGAAGCAGGTCCTCGCGGCCGACGCGAAGTCGCGACCCGACTTCATCGTCGCCGACCTCCGAGAGCTGTCGCAGCCCTACCCCGAGACGGTCGAGCACGACGAGGAGGACGTCCACGTCGTGACCGTCCGCGCCGCGAGCGTCGCCGTCCGCGGTCACCTGGTGCGCGTCCTGTCCGAGGGAGACGACCCCGTCGACCTCCTGCGCGCCGGCGCCGTCGCCGTGTGGGGGACCGGCAAGGCGATCTACGGCCTCGACGTCGACCCCGCGTTGCACGCCGACGGCTGACCGCCCGTCTCGAGCGTCAGGGGCGGCGGCTAGTCTGGACGGCACCATGAGCGACGACCACCCCGACGAGACCGCCCCTGACGGCACGCCCTCCGGCGCCACGCCGCAGGTCGCCGCCGTGCCCGACGCCGACGAGCGTCAGGAGGCGCGGGCCGGCTGGTCCGACCGGGTGGCCGACATCGAGTCCCAGCCCTTGGCATCCCGGGCCGCGGCGTTCGGGGCCGTCCACGACGAACTCCGCGCTGTGCTCGAGGGCACGACGGACGACTCCGGTCGGGACGGTCGATGACGTCGTCCGAGGCCGCGGGCGAGCGACTCGACTCGGTGCTGGCCCGGCGTGGCCTCGCCCGGTCGCGGACGCACGCCGCACGACTGCTGTCGGACGGCCTCGTGACGGTCAACGGCGTCGGCGTCGTGAAGGCGTCGGCCCGGGTCGCCGAGTCGGACGACGTCGCCGTCGCGGGTCTCGACCACTACGTGAGTCGGGCGGCGCACAAGCTGATCGGTGCACTCGACGCGTTCGGCGTCGACCCGACCGGGCGGACGGCCCTCGACGTCGGCGCGTCCACCGGCGGTTTCACCCAGGTGCTCCTCGAGCGCGGGGCCGAGCACGTGGTCGCCCTCGACGTCGGGCACGGCCAGCTGGCCAACCCCGTGCGCTTCGACCCGCGCGTCACGATCGTCGAGGGCGAGAACGCGCGGTACCTGACGGCCGAGCGGTTGGCGGAGGTGACGACCCGCGCCTCCTCGGTGTCGCTCGTCGTCGCCGACGTCTCGTTCATCTCGTTGACCATGGTGCTGCCCGCGCTCGTGGCGACCGTGGGTGTGGAGAACGACTTCGTGCTCTTGGTCAAGCCGCAGTTCGAGGTGGGGCGACAGGGCGTGCGCGAGGGCCTCGTGCTCGACCCGGCCCTGCGGAACGAGGCCGTCACCGGCGTCTTATGGGCGGCCCACGACCTGGGCCTCGGCACGGCCGGACTCATCTCGTCCCCCATCGTCGGCGGCTCGGGCAACCGCGAGTACTGTGTGCACTTCTCGGCCTCGGCCGGGACGAATCCGACAGAATGGCTCAGCACCGCCGACAGCTTGACGAGAGGGTGAACGACATCTCCCCGACACGACACATCCTGGTGGTCTCGCACACGGGGCGCCCGGACTCGATCGACGCGGCCCTCGCGGTCTGCGGGCTGCTGGGCGACGCCGGAGTCGTGCCTGTGCTGCCGCGCGACGAGTGGGACGACATCCGTCGGGCCGAACCGACGGCCGCGATCGACGACGTCGAGATCCTCTTCGACGGCGTCGCCTGCGACGACCTCGAGTGCGTCATCGTGCTCGGTGGCGACGGCACGATCTTGCGGGCGGCCGAGCTGATCCGTGGCACCCGGGCGCCCATCGTCGGCGTCAACCTCGGGCACGTGGGGTTCCTGGCCGAGAGCGAGCGCGACGAGATGGCCGACACCGTGGCCCGCGTGCTCGCGGCCGACTACGAGGTCGAGGAGCGCTTCGCGCTCGACGTCAAGGTCACCAACGGCGACGAGGTCGTCTACGAGACCTGGGCGATGAACGAGGCCACGGTCGAGAAGGCCTCTCGCGAACGCATGCTCGAGGTCGTCATCGAGGTCGACGGCCGGCCCCTGTCGTCGTTCGGGTGCGACGGCGTCGTGATGTCGACCCCGACCGGCTCGACGGCGTACTCGTTCTCGGCCGGCGGCCCCGTGGTCTGGCCCGCGGTGCAGGCCCTGTTGCTCGTGCCGCTCAGCGCCCACGCCCTCTTCGCGCGCCCGCTCGTGGTCGGACCCGACTCGGTCCTCGCCGTCGAGGTGCTCAGCCGCACCGACGCGCGCGGCATCCTCTGGTGCGACGGCCGGCGCGAGCACGACCTGCCGCCGGGGGCCCGGGTCGAGTGCAGCCGCTCCGACCAGCCCGTCCGACTGGCCCGCCTCCGGACCGGCCCGTTCACCGACCGCCTCGTGGCCAAGTTCCAGCTGCCCGTGACCGGGTGGCGCGGCCCGGCGCGCGTCGATGTCGACCCCACCGCCGAGGGCGAGCGATGATCGAAGAGATCTCGATCCGCGACCTGGGTGTCATCGGTCGTGCCACGCTGCCCCTGGGGCCCGGCTTCACCGCCGTGACGGGCGAGACCGGGGCGGGCAAGACCATGGTCGTCTCGGCGCTCGGCCTGCTGCTCGGTCAGCGAGCCGAGAGCGGGGTCGTCCGGTCGGGCAGCCCCCAGGCCGTCGTCGACGGCCGGTGGCTCGTCCCCGCCGAGGGCGCCATCGTCGAACGGGTCCGCGACGCGGGCGGCGACGTCGACGACGGTGAGCTCTTCCTCAGTCGCGTCGTGTCGGCCGAGGGACGCAGCCGCGCCGTCGTCGGTGGTCGCACGGCACCGATCGGCGTGCTCGGCGACCTCGCCGACCACCTCGTCGTCGTGCACGGCCAGTCCGAGCAGATCCGGCTCAAGTCCGCCGCCGCGCAGCGCGCCGCCGTCGACGCACACGGCGGTGCGGCCCTCGCCGAAGCGGCCGGGCACTACCGCAGCGCCTACGACGCCTGGCTGGCCGCCCGTGCCGAGCTCGACGAGATCACCCGCGACCGTGACTCCCGACGCGCCGAGGCCGAGACGTTGCGGGCCGCGATCGACGAGATCGAGGGCCTCGCCCCCGTCGCAGGCGAACTCGACGAGCTCGACGCCACGGCCGAACGCCTGAGCAACGCCGAAGACCTCCGGCTGGCGGCCGGTCTCGCCCACGAGGTCCTCTCCACCGACGCCGTCGACGGGACCCGCGACGTCGTGTCCCTCGTCGAAGAGGCACGGCGTCAGATCGAACGCGTGGCGCCCCACGACCCCGCCCTGGCACCGATCGCCGACCTGCTGGCCGAGGTCAGCGTGCAGGTCGGCGAGTCTGCGTCTCGCCTCTCGAGCTACCTCGGCACGCTCGACGCCGACGTCGCGGTCGAGCTGGAGTCGGTGCAGACGCGCCGGGCCGACCTGGCCGGTCTCGTCCGCAAGCACGGCCCCACCCTCGACGACGTCATCCGGCTGCTCGACGACGGCAGCCGCCGCCTGGTCGAGCTCGACGGCGACGACGACCGGCTCGCGCACCTCGACGACGACGTGGCCGAGCTGCGGGCCGAGGCCGAGCGACGCGCGGGCGTCCTCGGCGAGCTGCGCCGCGCCTCCGGGGCCGACCTGTCGACTCGGGTCAGCGCCGAGCTGAGCGCCCTGGCGATGACGGGTGCCGAGATCGTCGTCGAGGTCACCCCCCGCGACGAGCTGGGCACGACCGGCGGCGACGTCGTGTCGCTGCTGCTGCGCCCACACCCGGGCAGCGAGCCGCGGCCACTCGGCAAGGGGGCCTCGGGCGGTGAGCTCTCCCGCGTCATGCTCGCGCTCGAGGTCGTCATGGCCGGCTCGAGCGACGTGCCGACCTTCGTCTTCGACGAGGTCGACGCCGGCGTGGGCGGGTCGGCCGCGATCGAGATCGGTCGCCGGCTGGCGGCGCTCGCCGAGCGGGCGCAGGTCATCGTCGTGACGCACCTGGCCCAGGTCGCCGCGTTCGCCACCAACCACCTCCGCGTCGTCAAGGACGCGTCGGGCGAGGTCACGGCCAGCAGCGTGCACCAGCTCGAGGGCGACGAGCGAGTCGCCGAGATGGCCCGCCTCCTCTCCGGGCTGCCCGACAGCTCGAGCGGGCTCGAGCACGCTCGCGAACTGCTCGAGCTCGCCTCGGCGGCCCGTCGTCCGGCCACGGCCGACACACGTTCGTAACAGGCGTGGTCTGTCGCAACGGCCCGGTGTGACATAGGATGGAATCCCGTGGTGAACGTTGAGAACTCGGGTCCAGATGCCAGCACGACGAAGCACATCTTCGTCACCGGAGGCGTCGTCTCCTCCCTCGGAAAAGGCCTGACGGCCGCCAGCCTGGGCAATCTGCTCACGGCCCGCGGGCTGCGGGTCGTCATGCAGAAGCTCGATCCGTACCTGAACGTCGATCCGGGCACGATGAACCCGTTCCAGCACGGTGAGGTCTTCGTCACCGACGACGGTGCCGAGACCGACCTCGACATCGGGCACTACGAGCGATTCCTCGACATCGACCTCGGTCAGTCGGCGAACGTCACGACCGGTCAGATCTACTCCACCGTCATCGCGAAGGAGCGTCGCGGCGAGTACCTCGGCGACACCGTCCAGGTCATCCCGCACATCACCGACGAGATCAAGCGGCGCATGCGCCAGCAGGCCGACGACGACCCGAAGCCCGACGTGATCATCACCGAGGTCGGCGGCACCGTGGGTGACATCGAGAGCCAGCCGTTCATCGAGGCGGCGCGCCAGGTGCGTCACGAACTCGGCCGCAAGAACGTGTTCTTCGTCCACGTCTCGCTGGTGCCCTACATGGGAGCGTCGGGTGAGCAGAAGACCAAGCCGACGCAGCACAGCGTCGCCGCCCTGCGCTCGATCGGCATCCAGCCCGACGCGCTCGTGCTGCGCAGCGACCGTCCGGTCAGCGAGAGCAACAAGAAGAAGATCGCCCTGATGTGCGACGTCGACGAGGACGCCGTGGTCAACGCGAAAGACGTCGCGAGCATCTACGACATCCCCGCGATGCTCAACGACCAGGGGCTCGACGCCTACATCATCGACCACCTCGGCCTCGGCGAGAAGGCCGGCGAGGTCGACTGGTCGGGTTGGCAGCCGGTGCTGACGGCGGTCCACGAGCCCAAGCACGAGGTCACGATCGGCCTGGTCGGCAAGTACATCGACCTGCCCGACGCGTACCTCTCGGTCACCGAGGCGCTCAAGGCCGGCGGCTTCGCGCACCAGACCAAGGTGTCGCTGACCTGGATCCCCTCCGACGACTGCGAGACGCCCGAGGGCGCGGCCAAGGCGCTGCGCGACGTCGACGGCATCTGCGTACCCGGTGGCTTCGGCATCCGCGGCATCGAGGGAAAGCTCGGTGCCCTGCGGTACGCCCGTGAGAACGGTCTGCCGGCCCTCGGCCTCTGCCTGGGGCTGCAGTGCATGGTGATCGAGTACGCGCGCAACGAGGCCGGCCTGACCGGCGCCTCCTCGTCCGAGTTCGACCCCGACACCGAGTACGCCGTCGTGGCGACCATGGCCGAGCAGGTCGACATCATCGCCGACGGCGACCTGGGCGGCACCATGCGCCTCGGCCTCTACCCGGCCGCGCTGACCCCGGGCTCGCTCGCCGCCGACCTGTACGGGTCCGAGCTGGTCTCCGAGCGCCACCGTCACCGCTACGAGGTCTCGAACCAGTACCGCCAGCAGATCGCCGACGCGGGCCTGCGGTTCTCGGGCACCTCGCCCGACGGCACGCTCGTCGAGTACGTCGAGCTCGACCGCGCCGTGCACCCGTTCTACATCGGCACGCAGGCCCACCCCGAGCTGCGGTCGCGTCCGAACGACGCGCACCCGTTGTTCTCCGGGCTCGTCGCCGCGTCGCTCGAGCGTCACGACGCGAGCAAGCTGTTCGCCGACGAGGCCGACGACGCCGACGCCGTCGAGGTCGTCGCGTGACCGACGCAGCCGCCACGGGCCCGGCCGCCACGGGTGCGCCGGCCGAGGGGCCGACGCCGCTCGCCGACGAGCCCGCGTCGCCCACGGTCACGACGAGCGAGGTGGTGTTCGAGGGCGCCGTCTGGAACGTCAAGCGCGACACCGTCGACTACAACGGCAAGCCGATGGTGCGCGAGTACGTCGCGCACACCGGTGCCGTGGCCGTGCTGGCCGTCGACGACCAACAGCGCGTGCTCGTGATCCAGCAGTACCGTCACCCGATCCGCACCCGCGACTGGGAGCTGCCCGCAGGCCTGCTCGACGCCGAGGGCGAGAGCGAGCTCGACGCCGCGAAGCGCGAGCTCGCCGAAGAGGCCGACCTGCAGGCGACGACCTGGGACGAACTCGTCTCGTTCCACACCACCCCCGGCGGCAACGACGAGATGGTCACGGTGTTCCGGGCCACCGGAGTCAGCGCCACCGCCGACGCCTTCGAGCGCAGCGACGAAGAGGCCGACATCGAGAAGCGCTGGGTCTCGCTCGACGAGATCGTCGACGGCGTGCTCGCCGGGCGACTGCACAACTCGATCCTCAGCATCGCGGCGCTCGCCGCGGTCGCCTCCCGCTGACGAGCGCGTCGGCCCCTCGGGGCGGCGCGCGTCGCCGTAGCCTGACGTCGTGACGATCGAGGAGGCGCTGGACCGCTACCTGAGGCACGTCTCGGTCGAGCGCGGCCTCAGCCCGAACACGACCGCGGCCTACCGCCGCGACCTGGTCCTCTGGCGTGCGCACCTGGCCGAGGCCGGGCGGGGCACCCTCGACGAGGTCGAGCCCGCCGACGTCGCGACGTTCCCGGCGGCGCTGGCGACCCGCGCCGAGAAGCCGCTGGGCGCCTCCTCGGTGGCCCGGGTGCTGTCGTCGGTGCGGGGCTTCCACCGCTTCGCCCTCGAGGAGGGGCTGGTCGCGGTGGACGTGGCGGGCACCACCCGGCCGCCCAAGCTGCCGAGCCGCCTGCCGAAGGCGATCTCGGTGGGTCAGGTCGAGGCGTTGCTGGCCGCAACCGACGGCGACGAGCCGACGCGGCTGCGCGACAAGGCGCTGCTCGAGCTGCTCTACGCGACGGGCGCGCGGGTGAGCGAGGCCGTGTCGCTCAACGTCGACGACGTCATCGAGGGCGACGTCGTGCGCCTCTTCGGCAAGGGCTCCAAGCAACGCGTCGTCCCCCTCGGCAGCTACGCGCGCCGGGCGCTCGACGCGTACCTGGTGCGGGCCCGGCCGGTGTTCTCCCCGCGGGGTGAGGCGTCTCCCGCGCTCTTCCTCGGCACGCGCGGGGCCCGGGTGTCGCGGCAGAACGCGTGGCTGATCATCCAGGCGGCCGCCGAGCGGGCCCAGCTCGGCGTCGAGGTGTCGCCTCACACGCTGCGGCACTCGTTCGCGACGCACCTGCTCGAGGGTGGAGCCGACGTCCGCGTCGTGCAAGAGCTGCTCGGGCACTCGTCGGTGGCGACGACGCAGATCTACACGTTGGTGACGGCGGATGCGCTGAGGGACGTCTACTCGACGGCCCACCCGCGGGCGCGCTGGGCGTCGTGACCCGACGCCGACCGCGTGCCGACCGCGTGCCCCGACCCGGTGCCGACTGCGAGCCGACCCGGCGCTGACCAGGCAAAACCCTCAAGCAAGGCATGAGGCTTCCTGGTGACGGGCCGGGCGCGGCAGCCCGTCGTCGACGGAGGTCGCCGGTACTCTCGTACCCGTGAGCACCAAGCCGACCTCGAGCACCCCCGCCCTCTTCGAGAGCGCTCCGGCGACCGTCCCCGCCAACGGCCCGACCGGGCGTCCGCGCACCGAGTTCCCGACGCCCGCGCCCCTGTCGAGCCACGGCCCGGCCCGCATCATCACCCTCTGCAACCAGAAGGGCGGCGTCGGCAAGACCACCACGACCATCAACCTCGGCGCCTCGTTCGCCGAGTACGGCCGTCGCGTGCTGGCCATCGACTTCGACCCGCAGGGCGCCCTCACTGCGGGTCTCGGCGTGCAGTCGCACGACCAGGCCACGGTCTACGACCTGATGATCGGGGCCGTGAAAGACGCCCACGACGTCATCGTGCCGACGCGGGTCGAGAACCTCGACGTCATGCCGGCCAACATCGACCTCTCGGCGGCCGAGGTGCACCTCGTCAACGAGGTCGCGCGCGAACAGATCCTCGCCCGCATCCTGCGCCAGGTCAGCGACGAGTACGACGTCGTCCTGATCGACTGCCAGCCCTCGCTCGGGCTGCTGACCGTCAACGCCCTCACCGCCGCGCACGGCGTGCTGATCCCGCTCGAGTGCGAGTTCTTCGCGCTGCGCGGCGTCGCCCTGCTCGTCGAGACGATCGAGAAGGTGCGCGACCGCCTGAACCCCGCGATCACGCTCGACGGCATCCTGCCGACCATGTTCGACTCGCGCACGCTGCACAGCCGCGAGGTGCTCGAGCGCGTCGTCGAGGCGTTCGACGACCAGGTGCTCGAGACGGTCATCGGCCGCACGGTCAAGTTCCCCGACGCCTCCGTCGCGGGCACCCCCATCACGAAGTTCGCCCCCGAGCACCCGGCGGCTCAGGCCTACCGCCAGCTGGCCCGAGAGCTGATCGCGCGTGGTGCCGCGGCCTGATCGGGCGACCGCCGAGGTCGGCGCCGACGAGACCGTCCTCGCGGGTGCAGAGGCCTCGCCCGGGTTCGAGGTGCGGCTGGACAACTTCAGCGGGCCGTTCGACCTGTTGCTCTCGCTGATCACCAAGCGCGAGATTGACATCACCGAGGTCGCGCTCAGCGCCGTGACCGACGAGTTCCTGTCGTTCCTGCGCCGCATCGACACCGACGAGAACCTCGACCAGGCCAGCGAATTCATCGTCGTCGCCGCCACGCTCCTCGACCTCAAGGTCGCGGGACTGCTGCCGCAGGGCGAGCTCGTCGACGCCGAGGACGTCGCCCTGCTCGAGGCGCGCGACCTGCTCTTCGCCCGCCTGCTGCAGTACCGCGCGTTCAAACGGGCGGCCGAGTGGTTCGCCCGACACGGTGCCGCCGAGGCCGCACGGCACGCCCGGTCGGTGCGACTCGAGCAGAAGTACCGTGTCACCACGCCCGAACTCGTCTGGACGCTGTCGCCCGATGACTTCGCCGCCCTCGCCACGCTGGCGCTCACGCCGCGCGAGATCCCCACCGTCGGCCTCGACCACCTGCACGCCCCGCTGGTGAGCATCCGCGAGCAGGCCGCGATCGTCGTGTCGCTGCTGCGCCGTGGTGGTCTCGTCACGTTTCGCGAGCTCGTCGCGGGCGTCGACGAGAAGGGCGTCGTCGTCGCACGCTTCCTGGCCCTGCTCGAGCTGTACCGACACGCGTCCATCTCGTTCGAGCAGGTCGAGCCGCTCGGCGAGCTCAGCGTCCGCTGGGTCGCCGACACCTGGACCGAAGAGAACCTGGAGGCGCTGGGGGCCGACTATGAGGGGTGACTCGACCCGCGCCTCCTCGTCCGGGGCACCGTTCTCGACCGGGGAGTCGGCCGCGGCCGCGCCCGAGGGAGGACCCGCGACCCCGATCGCCCGCCAGCTCGAGGCCCTGCTGATGGTGGCGGACGAGCCACAGCCCCTCGTCGAGCTGGCCTCGGCCGTCGGCGCCCCGGTCGCCGCCGTGCGTCAGGCGATCGCGACGCTCGTGGCCGACTTCGACGGCGTCGGCGGCACGGTGCGGCGGGGTTTCGAGCTGCGCGAGGTCGGCGGGGGCTGGCGGTTCTACGTCCGAGACGAGCACGATCCGGTCGTCCGCGATTTCGTGCTGACGCAGAACCCGACGAAACTGTCACAAGCGGCTCTCGAGACGCTGGCGGTCATCGCCTACAAGCAACCCATCACCCGCAGCAGCATCGCCCAGATCCGGGCGGTGAACGTCGACTCGGTCGTCCGTACGCTGCTGGGACGCGGCCTGATCACGGAGTCCTCCACCGACCCCGAGACAGGCGCCATCAACTACGAAACGACAGGCCTCCTCTTGACCCATCTCGGCATCAACTCGCTCGATGAGCTCCCGCTCATCTCGCCTCTCCTCTCGGACGGCCAGGGGGGTTTCGACGATGTCGCGTAACTCCTCCCCGTCGTCCGCCGACGACTCCGAGCTGGCCTCGGGCGAGCGCCTCCAGAAGGTCATGGCCGCCGCGGGCGTCGCCTCGCGTCGCGTCAGCGAAGACATGATCGCCGCCGGACGCGTCACGGTGAACGGCAAGGTCGTCACCGAGCCCGGCCGCCGCATCGACCCGACGACCGACAAGATCGTCGTCGACGGCAGCGCCGTGCAGCTCGACGCCACGCGCCGTTACGTCATGCTGAACAAGCCGGTCGGCATCGTGAGCACCCTGAGCGACGAGAACGGTCGCCCCGACCTCCGTCAGTTCACCGAGCAGTACGAGGAGCGCCTCTTCAACGTGGGCCGCCTCGACGTCGAGACGAGCGGCCTGCTCGTGCTGACGAACGACGGCGAGCTCGCGCACGTGCTCGCGCACCCGTCGTTCGGCGTCACCAAGACCTACATCGCCAAGGTGAAGGGCGTCGTCACGCCCGCCGTGCTCAACGAGCTGACGACGGGCGTCGAACTCGACGACGGCCCGATCGCGGCCGACAAGGCGACGCTCGTGGCGGGTGGCGCAGGCCTCTCGCGCTCGACCGACTCGTCGCTCGTCGAGATCACCCTGCACTCGGGGCGCAACCGCATCGTGCGCCGCATGCTCGAGGCCGTCGGCCACCCGGTCATCGACCTCGTCCGTCGCTCGTTCGGCCCGCTGCACCTCGGCACGCTCAAGGTCGGTCACATGCGGTCGCTGACGAAGGTGGAACTCGGCGCGATCCTCACGATCTCGCGCGACGCCACGTCGGCCTCGACCGTCGACGCCGCCCCGATCACCGAGAGCCCCGACGCCCCCGTCGACGAGGCCGACGTCGTCGAGCTGGCACTCGCCGACGACGAGGTCGAGAAGGACTACTACGACGAGGACGACGAAGAGTACGACCCCGCGACCGACGCACGCGCCGAGCGACGCCGCGCGGCGGCCCGCGACCAGGCCGAGTCGACGTCGCGCCGTGCGCAGGTGCGCCGAGAGCAGGAGGCGCGGCGCGGTCAACGCGACGAGCGCCCGACCCGAGAGGGCTACCAGGGCAACCGGCACGACGGACGCGGCGGTGACGAGCGCCCCGTCCGCGGGTACCAGGGCACCAACGACGACGGCCGCGGACGCGAGGGGCGACCGGCTCGCACCGGCTACCACGGCAGCGACGAGCGTCCGGCTCGACGCGCCTACCAGGGCCGTGACGACCGTGGCGAGTCCCGTGGGTACCAGGGTCGCAACGACGACGGTCGTGGTGCGTCGCGTGGGGGCTACCAGGGTCGCAACGACGACGGTCGCGGTGAATCGCGCGGTGGCTACCAAGGCCGCAACGACGACGGCCGGGGACGCGACGAGCGCCCGGCCCGTGGCGGCTACCAGGGTCGGGACGACCGCGGTGGGGCACGTCCCGGGTACCAGGGGCGCAACGACGACGGCCGCGGACGCGACGATCGCGGCGGCTTCGTGTCGCGCGACGATCGTGGATCTCGTGGCGGGTTCGTGTCTCGTGACGACCGTGCCCCGCGGGGTGGCGGCGATCGTCCGCTGAGCCCGGGTGAAGAGCGTGCGGCGGGTTACCCGAACCGTGACGCCAACCGCGACCCGCGCACCGGACGCCCCTCGGGCATCCGTGCCGGCGGCAAGGCGACCAACCGCGGGTGGGTCGACCGCAGTGCCGAGCGTGGCGAGGACGAACGAGGCGGTCGTGACGCCCGTCGTGCCGGTGCCGGTGCCGGTGCCGGTGGCTACCAGGGCGGGCGCGACTCGCGCGACGACCGTGGGGACTCGCGTGGTGGGTACCAGGGTCGTGACGACCGTGGTGGTTCACGCGGTGGGTACCAGGGCCGGGACGAGCGCGGCGGTCGCGACGACCGTGGTGCCTCGCGTGGCGGCTACCAGGGCCGAGAGCAGCGCGACGACCGAGGTGGTCGCGACGACCGCGGTGCTTCGCGGGGCGGGTACCAGGGTCGGGACGACCGTGGCGGCCGTGAGGACTCGCGCGGCGGCTACCAGGGTCGCGACGACCGGGGCGGCTCGCGCAGCGGCGGCCACCAGGGCCGCGAGCAGCGCGACGACCGTGGCGGTTCGCGCGGCGGTCCGGCGCGCGGCCCGCGCGACGACCGCGGCGGACGTGACGACCGCGGCGGCCGAGACGAGCGCGCTGGCGATCGTCCGTACCGTGGCCGCCCCGACGCCGGGGGACGTGGTCCTCGAGGGGGCGGGCGGTCGTGACCGACGCGCACCGCGCCTCCTCGGCTGACGGCTCGACTCCGGCTGACGTGACTGGCGCCGGCGCGGCCGTCGCCGGTGGGTCGTCGGCCGACGCCCTGTCGGCCGGCAGCCGTCGGCTCGTGGGCCAGGTGCGCATCGTCGGATCGGGGCTGCTCGGGGCCAGCATCGGCCTGAGACTGCGGCAGCACGGCGTGGACGTGATCCTCGACGACGTCTCGCCGGCCGCCCGCAGCCTCGCGGTGGACTACGGCGCCGGCCGACCTCCGGCCGAGGGCGACGCCCCCGTGCTCGTGGTCGTGGCCGTGCCGCCCGACGTGACCAGCGACATCGTCGCGCGCGAGCTCGAGGCCTGGCCCGAGGCCCTCGTCACGGACGTCGCGTCGGTCAAGGTCGCCCCGCTGGCCGAACTCCGCGCGCGCGGCGCCGACGTGTCGCGCTACATCGGGTCGCACCCGATGGCCGGCCGCGAACGCGGGGGAGCCGTCTCGGCGCGCGCCGACCTCTTCGTCGGTCGCCCCTGGGTGATCGCCGGGCACGACGACATCAGCTACCGACGGGCGGCAGCCGTCGAAGACCTGGCGCTCGACCTCGGGGCGACGCCGATCGAGATGACCCCCGAAGAACACGACGCCGGCGTCGCCCTCGTGAGCCACGCGCCGCAGGTCGTGGCCTCGCTCATGGCGACCCGGTTGCGCGACGCGCCCGACGCCTCCCTCGGCCTCGCGGGCCAGGGCGTCCGCGACGTCACGCGCATCGCGAGCAGCGACCCGGCGCTCTGGACCCAGATCCTCGGGGCGAACGCCTCGCGCGTGGCCGCCGTGCTGCGCGAGCTGCGTGCCGACCTCGACCGCGTCGTCGTCGCCCTCGAGGCGCCCGACGCCCCCGGCAGCCGCCGGGCCGTGGCCGAGAGCATCGGCGCCGGCAACGGTGGCGTCGCCCGGCTGCCCGGCAAGCACGGGCAACAGACCCAGTTCAGCTCGGTGATCGTCATGGTCGACGACACCCCCGGGCAGCTGGCCCGCCTGCTCACCGAGATCGGTGAGATCGGCGTCAACCTGGAAGACCTGCGGCTCGAGCACTCGCCGGGCGCGCAGGTAGGACTCGCGGAGGTATCGATCGTGCCCGAACAAGAAGACCGACTCGTGACCGAGCTCGAAGCCCGGGGCTGGACCGTCGCGGGGGCGTTCGCATGAGCGTCGACCGAGGCGCGGCCGGCGTCGAACCCACCGGCGTCGACCCGACCCAGGCCGACCCCGAGCGGGCGCCCGGCGAACACGGCGTCGGCGGCCCGGCCGGTGAGGCCCACGTCGAAGAACTGCGTGCCGAGACCGCCGACGCCGTGCACCGCCACGTCGTGGTGGCCGTCGACGGACCGGCCGGAAGCGGCAAGTCCAGTGTCAGCCGCGCCTCCGCCGTCGCGCTCGGCTTCGATTACCAGGACACGGGTGCGGCCTACCGCGCCTTCGCCCTGCACGCCCTCGACGACGCCGTCGACCTCGACGACGCGGACGCGATCATCGCGGCGTTGCCGTCGTTCCGGTACGCGATCGAGATCGACCCGGCCCGCGCCTCCTCGGTGACCGTCGGCGGTCGCGACGTGACCGACGAGATCCGGACCCCCCGCGTGACGACCGCGGTCAGCCACGTGGCCAAGGTGCCCGAGGTGCGACGGTTCATGGTCGACCTGTTCCGGCGCATCATCGCCTCGACCGACAGGCCGGGCATCGTGACCGAGGGGCGCGACATCACGACCGTGGTCGCACCGGATGCCCAGGTCAGAATCCTGTTGACCGCGAGCGAAGCGGCTAGGATGGCCAGGCGTTCGGCCGAGGTGACCGGGCAGAGTGCCGAAGAGACAGCTCGGCAGCTCTCGACCCGCGACCGGCTCGACAGCAAGGTCGTCGACTTCATGACCGCCGCACCCGGCGTCTCCACCGTCGACTCCACCTCACTCGACTTCGACCAGACCGTCCAGGCCGTGGTCGAGCTCGTGCGAGCGAGCACCCCCATTTCTTAGAGGAAGCCCCCATGGCAGACGACGACAAGTACCCCGAGCTCGACGAGCAGATGGTCGACCGCATCCAGACGATGCCCGACGAGGACGCCGACCAGCGTGCCAGGGCCCTGCGCGCCGGCCTGTCCGACTACGACCTCGACGAGGGCGACATCGACGTCCTCGAGGGCGGCGAGTGGGACCCGAACGCGCTGACCTACGCCCCGGCCCTGCCGGTGCTCGCCATCGTCGGTCGACCGAACGTCGGCAAGAGCGCCATGGTCAACCGCATCCTCGGGAGGCGCGAGGCCGTCGTCGAGGACAAGCCCGGCGTGACGCGCGACCGCGTCTCGTACAAGGCCGAGTGGGGCGGACGCCGCTTCACGCTCGTCGACACCGGCGGGTGGGAGCCCGACGCGATCGGCATCGACCGCTCGGTCGCGATGCAGGCCGAGATCGCCGTCGACCTCGCCGACGCCGTGCTCTTCGTCGTAGACGTCAACGTCGGGGCGACCGCCACCGACGAGGCCGTCGTGCGCATGCTGCGGGCCTCGCACAAGCCGGTGATCCTGGTCGCGAACAAGAGCGACGACGCCCGCAAAGACCTCGAGGCCGCGTCGCTGTGGTCGCTCGGGCTCGGCGAGCCCTTCCCGGCGTCGGCCCTGCACGGTCGCAACGTGGCCGACCTGCTCGACCTCTGCATGACCAAGCTGCCCGCCGTGTCGACCGTGGCCAAGCAAGAGATCGGTGGCCCGCGACGCGTTGCGATCCTCGGGCGCCCCAACGTCGGCAAGAGCTCGCTGCTCAACAAGGCCGCCGGTGAAGAGCGCGTCGTCGTCAACGAGCTGGCCGGCACGACCCGCGACCCGGTCGACGAGCAGGTCGAGATCGCCGGTCGGGTGTGGACGTTCGTCGACACCGCCGGCATCCGGAAGCGCGTCCACCTGCAGCAGGGTGCCGACTTCTACGCGTCGCTGCGCACGTCCGCCGCGCTCGAGAAGGCCGAGGTCGCGGTGGTCGTCATCGACGTCACCGAGCAGATCTCGACCCAAGACCTGCGCATCATCGACCTGGTGCTCGAGTCGGGCCGCGCGCTCGTGCTCGCGTTCAACAAGTGGGACCTCTTGGACGACGACCGTCGCCGCTACCTCGAACGCGAGATCGAACAAGACCTCGACCATGTGTCGTGGGCGCCGCGCGTGAACATCTCGGCCCGCACCGGTCGTCACCTCGAGAAGCTCGTGCCCGCCCTCGAACTGGCACTCGAGTCGTGGGACACCCGCATCCCGACGGGCAAGTTCAACGCGTTGCTCGCCGAGCTCGTCGCCGAGCACCCGCACCCGCTGCGGTCGGGCAAGCAGCCGCGCATCCTCTTCGGCACGCAGGCCGCCAACCGTCCGCCGACCTTCGTGCTCTTCACGACCGGGTTCCTCGACCCCCAGTACCGCCGGTTCATCACGCGGCGCCTGCGCGAGATCTTCGGCTTCGAGGGCACGCCGATCACGGTGAACATGCGCGTGCGCGAGAAGCGCAAGCGCCCCTAGGCACGGCACCCTCGGTCGTCTCGTCGACGACCTGTGAACTGAACGCCCGGTTGTGGATCGTTTCCACACCGGGCGTTCTGCATTGCTAGGGTGGCTCCCATCGAACGCGATATGTCGATGTCGCATGACGGAGGGCAAGGGTGCATGGCAGATCTGGTGGTGGACGAGCGGACGCTGACGTCCGTGGCGTGGCGGGTGTCGACGGCGGCGGTCGACGCCGAGGTCTCGGCGACGCTGGCGGTGGCATCGGCGGCCGACGTGGGGTCGCCGAGCGTGGCGGCGGCGCTCGACGAGGCGACCGGGCAATTGGTCCGACGGGCCGGGCTGACGGTCGAGGCGATCCGGGCGGTGGGCGACTTCCCGACGACCTTCATGCTCGAGTTCGCTGAGGTCGAGGCGCGGTTGACTGCGGGCTTGCCCGTCGGCGACCTCGCCGGGGTGGGGTCCAAGTGAGCGTCGACGACGACCCGGGCCTCGGCTCGGTCGACGGCATCCGCCGGCTGGCCACGTCTCGGCGTGACGAGGTCGACGACCTCGAGGTGGCGTCGTACCGGTTGGCCGAGGCGGCGAGCTGGGGCAGCGAGTGCTGGCAGGGGCGTTCGGGTGAACGGTTCGTGGCGGCGGTGACCGACGCCGCGGCCGAGGTGTCCGCGGTCGCGCGAGGCCTCGAGAACCACGCGGCTGCACTCGAGGCGTACGCGACGGCGGTCTCGTTGATCCAGGGGTCGAAGCAGACCCTGGAGGCGCGGCGTGCGATGGCCGAGAAGACCATCATGTCGACGGGGGCGACGCTGAAGACCATCATGCGCGAGGCGGCGGACGCCGCGCGTGACGACCTCCTCGGCATCGTCGTCGAGTCGGAGTACCGGTCGGGGGAGCGGACCACGTTGCAGCGGCGCATCGACGACGGGCAACTGGAGCTCGAGGTCGTGGTGGGGCTGTGGTCCGAGCTGGTCGAAGAGCGGGCGGCCGTCGACTGTCGGTGCATCGCGGCGTTGCAGAGCCTCGAGGCGATGGGGGCGTTGCCCCAGGTCACCGAGGCGGCTCTCTCGGCGGGGTCGGCCGAGGGGCTGCTCGATCTGCTGGCAGGTCTGTCGGCGACCGAGCTGACGATGCTGCTCGAGCGGCACCCCGAACTGGTCGACGAGGCGTTCCTCGCCGACCCCGAGAAGGTACGGGCGTGGTGGGACGGACTGGGAGCGCAGGGGGCACGGAACGCCGACGGACTGACCGCACTGCAGGTGGCTCTGGTGCGCGGGGCGCCGGCAATCGTCGGGGCGCTCGACGGTCTGCCGCCGTCGGTGAGGATCGCGGCGAACGCGATCAACGCGGCACGACGCATCGCCGAGATCGACCGCATGGTGGGCCCACTCGAGCGGCGAGGATTGACGGGGGATGCCGAGCGGCTCGCGGCGTTGGCGCGCGAACGGGCCTACCTGAAGGGCGCGGTGGCGCAGCCGCCGACGGTGCAGCTGTACTTGTTCGACCCGGCGAAGAGCCGCATCATCGAGATGATCGGGGAGTGGAACGACAAGACCAGGACGGTGCTGACGTACGTGCCAGGGACGTTGACGAACATGGATTCGTTCTACCGAGACCCCGAGACGGTCCAGCAGATGGCACGGTGGCTGCAGGCGGAAGACCCGTACGAGTCGACGGTGTCGTTCATCTTCAAGGACGGCGTATTTCCCGGTGGGGCCGAGGGCCGCAAAGATCCCGCAGAATTCGTCGGGGCTTTTGCGCAGGCGAACGACCCCGACTTCGCGCGCAGGACGAGTAAGGCTCTCTACGACTTTCAGCGGGGACTCGCTGTCGATCCGATCAGGTCGGAACCCGGATACCGTGACGTCGCCATCGGCCACAGCTGGGGGCTTGCGAACATCACGTCAGCCGAGGTGAGAGGGGCTGCTTATGACAAGGTCATCTCTCTCGCTGGCGCCGGGATGCCTGCCGAATGGCAACCGCGAGCTGGTTCGACATACAGCGATTACAGCTACTGGGACTTCCTCCAGGCTGCTCAGCGCACGGGTGGTGTCTGGGGTGGCCGCAACCCGAACAGGTCAGATGCATTCGAATCACAGGGGTACTACCTGGGGCCCGACGACGTGGAGCTCGTTGACTCCGGGCTGGCCGTCGTCCCTCCATCGAGGCTCGACGACAACCATTCTCTCGTTGCCGAGACCGGAGTCGAGAACGATCAGATCCTCAACGACCTGTGGGAGGAACTCTACGGTCGTGACTCCTAAGCGAATGTCTCGTCTCATGACGCTGTCAGCGACGATCGTGCTGGCTCTAGCCGGCTGTTCTGCTCCACACTCAGACGAACGAGAGGGAAATCCCATGTCCGAAGGGGCGACCACGGTCGATCTGCCCGCACTCCGTGAGGGCATTCGAGCATCACAGCAATCGTTGGCGCAGTTCATACCCCCGAGCGAGACGTTGAGCGTGGAGGAGTCTCCAACGGGCGTCTTGCTGTCTTGTCCCGGAGGCATGTACCGGTGGACGGGGGTGACGACGGTGGAATACGTCACCGGTTTCGACGTCGATTCTTTGTATGGATCGATGGAGGAAGCTCTTGCCGACTCTTCGGACTTCACGACGGAACGGGAAGACAGCCGCCGGGGGGGCAACCGGCTGGTGATACGGGATGAGGCTGGAACGAGGTACACGATCCGTCTCGTGCCCCAGGCGTCAAAAGTGCAGATCGCTGCAAGCTCCTGGTGCTTCAAGCTCGAACCCGGGCAGTCGGACCATGGTCGGTTCTGAGGGCGGAGTAGGGCACCATTGGTGTTCGTGAGACGAGCGGACGGGGTACGAGGGTGACGGGGGCTGGGCTGTGGCACCGCGCCTCCTCGGGGGTGGGGCTGTCGGCCGCGGCCGACCGGGTGTGGCAGCGGCTACAGCTCGACCGGCTCGCCGGCGGGCGACACTCGGGCTACGTCATCCACGAGGACATGCGGCAACACCCGCGCACGGTCCGCAGCTTCGTCGGCATCCGGTGGCTGCTCTTTGGCGAGACCGTCGTCGGGCTCACCGCGATCTTCATCGCCGCCGTCCTCACCAGCCGCGGAGAACTCGTGCCGTGGGCCGTGTGGTTCCGGTCCACCGTCGTCCTCTTCATCACCGCCTCGCTGTACGTCTTCGCCTGGCGCGCACAGCTCGGCTACTACTGGGCCTACTCACGCCTCCGCCTGTTCAGTCGCATCTTCCCGATCGTCACACTGATCATCGCGACGATCCCCGGGCTCTACCCCGGGTGGATGGTCGTCGAGCAGATCGTCTTCTCGCTGCTGATGATCGGCATCGGCGACCTGCTCACCAGCGATCACATGCGCGCCGCCTTCCCGCGGCCGGCCAAGCCCGGCTTCGCCGACGGTGCGGGCTGACAGTGATGCGAGCGGCGCACGACGCCACGGGGTGAACACGCCGTCGTCCGATGGCGCGGTGCGTGCGTACTTCGGGATGGGGTGGCGGCGCTCCCTCAAGAGGTTCGAGAGTTGACAGTTTGAGCTCGAATAGTTAGGTTTCTGATCATGGAGATCGAGGAGTATACGGAGACCACCACGCTCGGCCTGCTGCGCTGGGTCGGCTGGGCTCAGCGGAAGGCCGGCGAGGACTGGGTCACGAGTCGTGAGCTCAGCCCGGAACAGGCCTTCGTCCTCGGTTACCTGGTCAAGGCGCCCGGTGCCATCCAGCGTGACATCGCCGCCATGACCCGCACGAGCGCCGCCAGCGTCTCGAGCCTCCTGCAGGGGCTCGAACGCCGCGGCCTCGTCGACCGCCGCACCCAGGACGGTGACGAACGACGCAAACGCGTCTACGCCACGCCTGCGGCCGCCGACCTCATCTCGGGATTCGACGACGCCATGATCGCGGCGGACGAGAGCATCCTCGCCCCCCTCGACCAGGCCGAACGCGACACCCTCCACGCCCTGCTGACCACGATCACCTCCGCACTGCCCCGCCCCAGCCGCTAGGTCTCAGTCGTCGGCTCGCCCTGCGTGCGAGCGGGTCCGCCCCCGATCCCGCACCGCCAGGCACCTGAGCCACCGCGCACCCGAACCACCTCGCCAGCAGCTCCGCTTCATCGGGCTCGCCTGCCCGCATCCGTGCCCGGGCCAGCGGTCACCACGCCAGGAGGTGGGCACGGCGCCAGGAGAAAACCTGGCGCCGTGCCCATCGCCTGGCGGGGAAGCGACCCGGCCCGATCCTGCCTCGGGCCGAGTGCCGGGCTGCGGCGGCAGGACGGTGTCGCGCGCCGTCTCGGCTGGCCGACCCGCGCCTCCTGAACCCACCTCACCACTCGCCGTGCCGGCTCTCGTCGGCGCGCGCTCGAGCCTGCCCGGAAGGACACCTCATGAACGAGAACACCCCCGTCCCCGCCAACACGCCGGCACCCACGAACACCCCGGCACCCACGAACACCTCCGCCTCCGCGGACGCTCCGGCACCCCGCCCTGCCCCGGCGCCCCCGAGCGCCCCGGTCGTCGGGAGCAACCGCTGGTACTTGTCCGCCGCACCGATCGTCCGAGCCCTCGTGCACCTCTGCGTGCCGATGGCCGCCGCGATGATCGTCGGTGCGATCTACAACGTCATCAACGCGGGGTTCATCGGGTCGCAGCACGACACCTCGTTGTTGGCGGCGATCACGCTCGGCACTCCGCTGCTCGGTCTCGTCATGGCCGTCGGCGGCGTGTTCGGCGTCGGGGGAGGCGCGCTGATCTCGCGGCACCTCGGCGCGGCCGAACACGACCCCGGCGAAGCGGCCCGCATCAGGAACGTGTCGTCGTTCGCGCTGTGGGGTGCGGTCGTCAGCGGCGCCGTCATCGGGGCCGCTGGCCTGGTGCTGCTGCCGGCAGTGGTCGAGCTGCTGGGCGCGGACTCCGCCGCCGTGCCTGCGACGAGCACCTACGTCGGGGTCATGTTCGCGTTCGTGCCCGTCCTGGCCGGCGCGTTCTGCCTCGAGCAGATCGTGCGGGCCGAGGGCGCCGCGCGTCAGGCGATGATCGGGCTCGTGCTGTCGACCGTCGCGAACGTGGTGTTCGACGTCGTGTTCATCCTGGTGCTGCACTGGGGGGTCGCCGGTGCGGCCCTCGGCACGGGTCTCGCCAACGCCGTCACCGTCGCCTACTTCGTCACTTGGTTGCAGCGCAACAGCGAGCACGTCAGCCTGTCGCCGCGGTGGTTCACCCTGTCGCCGTCGGTGCTCAAGCCCGTGTTCGGCGTCGGGTCGGGGGAGCTGATCCAGTCGGCGTTCCTCATCGTGACGACGCTCGTGCTGAACAACCTCGCAGCGGCCTACGGCGACAGCGCGCTCGCCGCCATGGGTATCGCGGTCCGCATCGCCCAGGTGCCGGAGTTCCTCGTGATGGGTGTCACGATCGGCGTGCTGCCTCTGCTCGCCTACTCGTTCGGCAAGGGTGACCGAGCCCGCTTCGGTTCGGCGCTCCGGGCGTCGGCCGTGACGGTCGGCGGCATCGTGACGGTCTTCTCGACGACGGTGTTCGTCTTCCGCGATCAGGTGTTCTCCGCCTTCTCGGGTGACGGGTCGGTGCTCGCGATCGGCGTGACCATCCTCACGGCGCAGCTCGTGGCGACCGTCGTGAACGGCTTCACCGGGCTCATCACGTCGGTGTTCCAGGCGACCGGAAAGGCGCTGCCCGCCATCGTGCTGTCCATAACGCAGGGCGTGTTGTTCGTCCCGATCGTGCTCGTGGGGAACTCCTGGTTCGGGCTGGGCGGCGTCGTGTGGGCACTGACCGTGACCGAGGTGCTCGTGTTCGTCGTCGGGCTCGGCATGTGGCTCGCCTCGCGGGCCGCGATCGAGCGTGGGTTGGCCGAGGGCAGCGAGGAACGGGCTGAAGCCGTGCTGGAGGGTGCGGCAGTCTGAGGCTCGTGGTGCGATGAACCCCGTTTCGAACGATGCACCCAGCCGGAACGGGGTTCATCGTGCGAAACGGGGTTCATCGAGCAGACGGGCGGGCACGCGGCACGAGCCCTCAGGAGGCGCGGCTCAGTCGCCGGCGCGCGGCACCATCTCGACGTCGGCGGGCTCGACCACGTGCCCGTCGCCCGTGACGAACGCGACCCGCACGGGCTCGCCCGACGCGGCGACGCTGAACCGGCGTGCGGCGCCGTCGGGGTGCGGATCGTGCTCGTCGCCCCAGACGGCGAGGGCGGCCAGCACGGGAGCGAGGTTGCGGCCGGCGTCGGTCAGCAGGTACTCGACACGTTCTCGGGCCCCGTCCTCTCGGTAGGTCGACCGCTCGAGCACGCCGGCCGCGACGAGGGAGTCGAGCCGCGCGGTCAGCACGTCCGGCGACAGTCCGAGCCGCGCCCGGAACTGCGAGAAGCGCGTGTGCCCGAGCAGCGCCTCGCGCACCACGAGCAGGGCCCAGCGCTCGCCGAGCAGGTCGAGGCTGCGGGCGATGCCGCAGCGCGGGTCGAGGGGTCCACGGGAGGCCATGCCGACACCCTACCTCGATAGGCTTTTCGTATCCAGGGTGCTAGCGTCGCCGTCATGCCCCGTGACCTCGCTGCGTCCGTCCGTCCCGAGGGGCCGAACCGGCTCGCGTTCTGGACCTGCGCCTCCGTCCTCGCCCTCGCCCTGTGGACGAGCGGCGCCGCGACGCCGGTCTACCCGCTCTACGCGAGCGACTGGCAGCTGACCCCGTTCGTCACGACCGCGATCTTCGCCGTCTACCCGCTCGTCCTCGTCGTCGTGCTGCTCGTCTTCGGCAGCCTGAGCGACACGATCGGTCGGCGGGCGAGCATCCTGCTCGGAGTCAGCGCGTCGATCGTCGGCGTGCTGCTGTTCGCCCTCGCGCCCGACGTCGGCTGGGTTCTCGTCGGCCGCGCGTTCATGGGCCTCGGCGTCGGCCTGTCGCTCAGCCCCGCCACCGCCGCCATGATCGACATCGCCGGGCCCGTCAACTCGGCCCGCACCGGAGCGATCAGCACCGCCTCCACCGCCGTCGGCCTGGTCTTCGCCACACTGCTCGGGGGAGCCCTCGTCCAGTACGCGCCCGAGCCGCTGCACCTCACCTACTGGGTGCTGCTCGTGGTCGAGGCCGGGGTGCTCGTGCTGGTCTGGCGGCTGCCGCGCGACCGGGACGAGAAGGCCGGACACTGGAGGCCACGGTGGCCGAGCGTGCCGCGCGCCCTGCTCGGGGCGGTGGGGGCCGCGGCGGTCTGTGTCAGCGCCTCCTACGCTCTCGGAGCCGTGGTGCTCTCGCTCGGTGCCGAGATCGGCGTGACGCTGATCGGCACCGACAACGCGTTCGTGACGGGCTCGGTGATCGCCCTGTCGATGCTCGTCATCGCGGTCGTTGCGCTCGCCTCGCGACGGGTGCCGGTGGTGATCGCCGTCGTCGTGGCGGCCGTGGCGACTGGCCTGAGCTTCACGGCGCTAGTGCTGGCCGCGGCACAGCAGTCGTTGGGGCTGTTCTTGGCGTTCTGCGTGCTGTCGGGGGTGGGCTACAGCCTGTTCTTCGCGTCGGGACTCGGGATCGTGTCGCGGTTCGCTCCGGAGCATCACCGCGCCGGGACGCTGTCGGCCGTGTACCTCGTCGCCTACCTCGTGCAGGGGGCGACCGCGCTGTGGCTCGGCGCACAGGCGACCCGCGGCGGGCTCGAGAGCGCCGTCGACGTCGGGGCCCCGGCGATCGTGGGGCTGGCGCTCACGGCGATGGTCGCGGTCGTCGTCGTCATGAGGGGGCGGGAGCGGCGCCGGCGGGTCGCCGCGTAGGAGCGGCGGGGGCAGGAGGCGCGGGTCGGCAGGGGAGGCGCGGCGTGCGGACGAGAGGTGGTCGGCGCGCATTCGGCCACGAAGTACACACGCCGCCACGGGATGTCGTGGCGGCGTGTGTACTTCGTGGCGGGGGAGGGGCGAGGGTGCAGCTCGGGCAGGCGAGCAGCCGGCCGGGCGGGCAGCCGGCCGGGCGGGCAGCCGGCCGGGCGGGCAGGTCGATCAGCCGGGGCGCGGGCCTCATCGGGCCACATCGCCACGAGGTGGACACAGCGCCAGAACTAGGCCTGGCGCTGTGCCCACCTCCTGGTGTCGTGCCCGGGCCCGTGCTGCGGCGGGCGGGGGCCGGCGCGCTTCCCGCCACGAGGTAAACACGCCGCCATGACATCGTGTGGCGGCGTGTTTACCTCGTGGC
>NZ_LMPQ01000006.1:26247-66344 GCF_001423905.1 Frigoribacterium sp. Leaf186
TGAGTTGCAGGGGGCGGCGTCGACCTACCGCCAGCGGCGGAGCGCGACGCGCTGCACCACGTTCAGCACGGTGTCGCTCAGCGTCCCGAGCAGGGCCAGCAGCACGATGGCGAGGAAGATCCGGTCGACGCGTCCGTTCGACTGCGACTCGGTCAGCAAGAAGCCGAGGCCCATCGACGACGCGATCAGCTCAGCCGCGACCAAGAACAGCCACGCCTGCGCCAACGCCAGCCGCAGCCCCGACACGAGCGACGGCAGCACGGCCGGCAGCTGCACCCGGGTGAAGAGCGACACCCGGCGCAGGCCGTAGGCGCGTCCGGCCTCGACGAGCTGCGGGTCGACGTGCCGCAGCGACCCCGCGACCGTGGTGAACACGGGGAACGCCGCGCCGATCGCGATCAGCGTCACCTTGCTGTCCTCGCCGATGCCGAGGTACAGGATCAGCAGCGGCACCCAGGCCAGCGACGGCACAGCCCGCACGGCCGCGATCGACGGCGCGAGCAGGGCCTCGCCCACCCGCGACAAGCCGACCACAGCTCCGACGACGAGCCCGATGACCGAGCCGACCACGAACCCGATCAGCACCCGCTGCACCGAGATGGCGACGTAGAGGCCGAGCTGGCCCGTCGCGGCGAGGTCGACGCCGGCCCGCACGACGTCGGCGGGGGAGGGCAGGCGGTACGAGGGGACTCCTCCGACGGTGGTGGCGAGCACCCAGGCAGCGAGCACGGCGGCGGGCACCAGCATCCCGAGCAGGGCCAGGCGGCGGGGAGCAGGGGCGCCCGGGGCTCCCGGGCGGCGTGGTGCGGGCGACCCGGACGAGGAGGCGCGGCGTCCGTCGTCGGCGACCCGCGCCTCCTGCGACCCGGACGGGGAGGCGCGGTGCGCGTCGGACGCGACCCGCGCCTCCTGCGGTCCGGACGGGGAGGCGCGGTGCGCGTCGGACGCGACCCGCGCCTCCTCAAGGGGGGTGCCGGTCACGGCGTGGGTGACATCGCCGCGCCAGGTGCCGTCGACGACGGTGCCCGTGCCGCGCGTCGCCTCGTCACGGACGACCTGGCGGGCGTCGGCCTCGCGACCGCTCGGGTTCTCGCTCATGAGGTGACGGACTGGGCGTAGCTGTCGTCGAAGAGCGAGTCGAGGGCGGCGTCGACGTCGTCCTGCGAGGGGACGTCGCCCGACTCGACGAGGATCGGGCCGACGGTCTCGAGGACGGCGCGCTGGTCGGCTCCGGGGGCGGGGTCGATGTCGAGGTGGGTGCGGTCGATCACCGTGGAGGCGACGGCGGGGTCGATGCCGGCGGCCTCGGCGAGGATGTCGGCCGTCTCGTCGGGGTTGTCGATCGCCCAGGCGCGGGCCTTCTCGTACGAGTCGACGACGACCTGGGCGACGTCGGGCGAGGCGTCGAGGAACGACTCGGTCGCGTTGAGGAACCCGTAGCTGTTGAAGTCGACGTTGCGGTAGATCAGCTTGGTGCCCGACTCCGCCTGGCTCGCGGCCATGATCGGGTCGAGGCCCGACCAGGCGTCGACGCTGCCGTTCTCCAGGGCGGCGCGTCCGTCGGCGTGCTGCAGGTTCTGGATCGTCACGTCGGACGCGCTGAGCCCGGCCTGGTCGAGCGCCTGCAGCAGGAAGAAGTACGGGTCGGTGCCGCTGGTCGCGGCGACGGTCTTGCCGCGGAGGCCCTCGACGTCGGTGATGCTCGAGTCGCCCGGGACGACGAGCGCCGACCACTCGGGCTGCGAGTACACGTCGATCGTCTTGATGGGGGAGCCGTTCGAGCGGGCGAGCAGCGCCGCCGAGCCAGCGGTCGAGCCGACGTCGACCGCCCCGGCACGCAGCAGCTCGTTGGCCTTGTTCGAGCCGGCCGACTGGGTCCAGTTGACGGTGACTCCGTCGCCGAGGGCATCCTCGAGGTAGCCCTGGCTCTTCACGACGAGGCTGAGCGGGTTGTAGGTCGCGAAGTCGATGTCGAGGGTGTCGGTCGACCACTCGCCGTCGCTCGCGCCGCTGCCGCCAGCCGCCTGGGCGGCGCCGGTGTCGGCGTCCTCGCCCGCGACGCAGCCGGTGAGGAGCAGGGCGCTCGCCGCGGCGAGGGCGAGACCGCCGGCCCAGGAGGCGCGGGTGCGGGTGGTGGGGAGGGTGCGGAAGGTCATCGGTTCGTCTCCGTGCTGTCGGGGGCGGTGCGGTGGTTTGTGGGGGCGGGTGCGGTCGGGGTGCCGGTGAGGTCGCCGGGGGCGGCCGTGGTGCCGGTGCGGCCGAGGGGCGCGGGCGCGGAGGTCGCGGCGCTGGCGGTCAGCGTGCTGGTGGTCGAGTTGCCGGCGTGGACGCGGTGGACGCCGAGGTCGGCGAGCAGCTGGAGCCGCAGCTCGGCCAGGGCGGGGTCGTCGCGGTCGCGGGGTCGGTCGCCGGGCACGGTGACGATGCGCTGGATGCTGGGGGCTCCCGCTGCGGTGTCGGCGTGCGCCGCGCCTCCTGCGGTGGCGTCGGCGGTGCCCGTGGCGCCGGCGGGCTGTGACTTCGGCTGCTGCTGCGAGAGGTCGGCGAGGACGACGATGCGGTCGGCGAGGTAGAGGGCTTCGTCGACGTCGTGGGTGACGAGCAGGACGGTGGTGGGTTCGGCGCGGTGGATGTCGAGCAGCAGGTCGTGCATGCGGAGGCGGGTGAGGGCGTCGAGGGCTCCGAACGGTTCGTCGAGCAGCAGCACCTTGGGGGCCCGGGCGAGGGCGCGGGCGAGGGAGGTGCGTTGGGCCATGCCGCCGGACACCTGGCGGGGGCGGAGGCCGGCCGAGCTGCCGAGTCCGACGAGGTCGAGCAGTTCGGTGATGCGGGCCCGGCCGGCGGCCTTGTCGGTCGGTTTGCTCTCGCCTGCCTCGGCGCGCTCGCTGCGCTTGCTGCGCCCGCCGGCCTTCGGCAGGCCGAGTTCGACGTTCTGGCGGAGGGTGCGCCAGGGCAGGAGGCGCGGCTCCTGGAACGCGATGGCGCAGCGTTGGTCGGTGGGCCGGGTGGGGGAGTCGTCGATGTCGACGGTGCCGGAGTCGGGCTGGTCGAGGCCGCCCACCTGGCGCAGCAGGGTCGACTTGCCGCAGCCGGAGGGGCCGACGATGGCGATGATCTCGCCGGCCGTCACGTTGAGGTCGAGGGCGTTCAGGACGGGGCGCTCGCCGAAGTGCCTCCCGACGCCGCGCAGACGGATCGGCAGAGCCGAGGAGGCGCGGGTCGTCGAGGTGGGCATGTCACGACGCTAGGTGCGTGCGCGGTCTGCCGGGGCGGCGGGTGTAACGGGGCGAAACACTCCGTTCGGTCCGCCCTGACTGGCTCGGTCTCAGGCACACCCATTCATCGGCTATAGTTGTGGGGTTGCCTCGGTCGGGGCAACACCAAGACTCGGGTTGCCTTTCGAACCCGGATCTCGGGCTGTGGCGCAGCTTGGTAGCGCACTTGACTGGGGGTCAAGGGGTCGCAGGTTCAAATCCTGTCAGCCCGACCATTTATGCGATCTAATTGTCTGCGAAAATTTCCATTCTCGAGGTAGGTGCTACCTGGTCAGAATTGCAGGGGCTATTGACATCGCATCGTGAGTTCAAACCCCAACCGGTATCGCCAGGTAAGAACCCCGCGAGACTCGTTTATACAGGGGTCTCGGAGACCTCTCGCGCAAAGAGCTGTCACAGCGCCCTGGGCTCGTGGCTACCGCGGCCACACGTCCGAGTGCCGAGCCGGGCTTGAGGTCCGCGGCCGTGGTGATCTTCGGGTCGGCGTTGAGGATGAATAACCGGCCGCGCATGGCCAGGCCCAGGACGTGGGCCACCTCGCGCAGGTTGTCTTCGACCAAGTCCGCGCACGTCAGCCGCTAGCCGTCGGCGACCATGAACTGCATAGGGCCCCTTGACAGTCCGCTGTCCTGCATCGCATTACTCAGCGCTGCGGGCCTGTTGCCGCGCAGCGGCTCGGTAAGCATCGAAGCGTCGTCACAGATGCCGCCCGTCTCGCGGCCGTGGAAGTACCTCGTCGGGTAGCGCATCGCGTTCGTCTCTTTCGTTAGCCTCCTTGGAGAGCCCGTTAGCCTCCTCGGAGATGCGGTTGGCTGCCGCCGCGATCTCGTTCGCCCGGCGGGCGTCGCGCCGCGCCAGACCTGACACGATGAGACCGATCACGCCGGTGATGAGCCGACGCCACCAACGCATAGCCCTACGACGGCCTATGCATTCATGCCCCAACCCAACTGAGTGCCACCGACGATGCTCCTGGCCGGCTACATGACGGTGACGACGTCGACCTCGACGGCCTTGCTGATGTCCGCAGAGATGACCTGCTCTTTCGCGATCGACGGGACGCTCGAGGGCCCTTTCAGGAGGCCAAGGAATGCCTGGTATTGGGCATGGTTGTGGCTGGCCATCGCGGCAAGCGTCGCTACCGCCGTGAGGCCCTCGGGTGACGCGTCCGGGTTGGTCGAAAGCTCTCCGAGGGCAGCCAAGAAGTCATACACCGCCGTGCACAGCTCCCCGCTGACCGTGTGGCCTTCACCCATTTTGCTGCCGACGGTGAAAGCGGCAAGCACCGAGGAGTCGTGACGTGCGCTCGTAATGAGACCGTGGCGGACTCTCCGAAATTAGACATCAAATCCATCGTCAGTGAGGGCCTGACGCAGGCGTTGAATTCTCAGCAGGCCGTCGCGGCATCAAATGTGGCAAGGCTGCGGCGGGTGCATCCGGACAAGTCGCCAGCCGAACTCATTTCCTACCTGAACAAGGCCTATCTTGGTGCTGTCACTTTGACTGGCGCTGCCGCTGGCGCTGCAGCCATCGTTCCGAACATCGTGGTTCAGGTGCCAGCCGCTGTCGGAGATCTGCTGAGCTTTCTGGAGGCGTCGGTCCTCTACATACTCTCCATTGCCGAGGTGCACAGTGTGCACCTCGAGGATGCAGAGAAGCGGAAGCTGCTCGTGATGACCGTGCTAATCGGGGACACTGCGGCAGCACGCGTATTTGATGGGCTGATCGAGAAGACGGTGCCCTACTGGGGTAAGCTCATCGTCGAAAAAATACCAATGGCTGCCATTGATCGGGCGAACAAGATCCTCGGACCCCGCTTCATCACAAAGTACGGGACCAAGCAGGGCACACTCGTCTTGGGCAAGCAGGTCCCGGCCGCCATCGGCGTCGCAATTGGAGCAGGTGGTAACCACATCTTCGGCTGGGGCACCATCAGAGCCGCGAGGCGCATCCTCGGACCGCCTCCCGACGCGTGGCCCTTGCCTGTGGGTGATAAGCCGACTGCCGGATAAGCGAAACAGGCTCCGCAGACGTAGCGCATGTCCTCAGTTGCGCTTCATGCTGTGACCTCGATTGCCGAGAGCGAGCTTCCAGAATGACTCGCACCAGAGGTTTCTTGGGTTCGGGTGAGCATTGCAATACCGTCGCCATTGGCGAGCGTTGCAGACGGGATTGAGACAGACACAGAGTGCCATGGAGGCACGGTCACGGGAGCTAATTCCCTTAGGCTCCCGCCGCTGCTTAGCGGCCTTGGACTTACTCGCCCGTTTGGAGGCCCCAAACCCGCCCCTTAGAGCTTCGAGGCAACCAGGCCTTTTCGTTACTAAGTATCCGATCCCACCTGCCATTACGACGCGTCGAGTCCATGATCCCCGAACTCCGCGCCATCAAATAAACTGCGCCCACCGTGCATCTCAAGGCGGACGGCAGTCACTTTTGACCGCGTCGACTATACGAATCGGAGCCTAAAAGAGCACATTTCATACCGACTCGAGCCGTGGCAAGGCCTTGCAACCCGGTACGAGAAACCCGCCATTCTCGTCCGAGCCGCCGTCACCCCCAAAGACGTCGTTGCTTGACCGTCGTTTAGGAGACAGACGCCAGGGCTCATGGTAGGACCCGAACAATGCATCGAGGACGTCCGACGACCGAGACTGCAGCTACGGGAGACGCATGTGTACATAGTCCTGATGGACGGGCATTCTCCGGCCGGAATCCTCAGCTAATCTTCGAGCGCCGCCGGTGCGAGGCGAATGCCTCGTGACGAGCATGATCCTCCTGACCGCGGAACGCACGCCAGTCGCCAAGTCGGTAAGTCGGCACGCTCCCACGTTGACGTACATCAATCTCAAAATCCTTGCTAAGGAACTCGATGCGGCGTCGGATTTCGGCGTCATCTAGGGTGCCTCCCAAAGCCTTACGAACCCAGGCAATGGATACGTGGCCGTCCTGCTCGCGCAATGCCCGGTAGACCTCGTCGTGGTACTGGAGGATTGCTCCGTGCTCTCCAGCAGGCTGTCCGTCTTTTCGAAGGGCCGATGCGATCGCGGATCCGATTGCACGCGCCACAGGCGGCGGAAAAGCGTTTCCAATCTGACGGTAGGTCGACGTCTTACGACCCTTACCGTCGGCAAAGTCCCACTCGTACTCAGGCCCGTGCCACCCTTGAATGCGCGCCAGCATTTCGTTGGTGAGCTTTGGAACAAAATCGAAAGGAGCATCAGGGCCGGGGGCCGCGTCGGCAACCCCAAGGCCATCGACTCCGAGTGATCGCCACTCGCGCTTGGCGCGAGTCGGACCGAGATCAGGACCACCATGTTTTTTTGACCCGCCAACGATGGTCGGCGCAATTCGGGCCGCGTTTCTAGCCCATGCCTCCGCCCCTGGCCAGCCGTTCGCCGCCATTAGTTCGTAGAGCGCGGCGCCGACGGTGTGTACTACGGGAATTGGCTCAGGCCAGGCGAAGTACGGCGCGAACTCATCGCGTAGTGCGACGAGGATGAACCGTGGACGCAGCTGCGGAACCCCAAAGTCCTTTGCCTCAAGTAGTCGCCAGTCAGCGCGGTAGCCCAGCTCGGAGAAACGGTCAAGAACAGCTTGGCGGTAGCCGGCAAATCGAGGCATTGACAGACCCCGGACGTTCTCTAGTAAGACAGCGTCTGGCTTCATCTGGCCTGCAGCCTCGACGGCCCAAGCGAAGAGGTCACGCTCATCGGAGGAACCTAGTTGCTTACCTGCGATCGAGAACGGGGGGCAGGGCACTCCACCTGCGAGCAATGACACATCACGGTGATCCCTGGGGTCCCACACCGATAGATCTGCGACGTCACCGACTGCGACTACCGGCTCTGCGTTGCCTTCCTCAGCCGCTAGTCGTGAGAGGTTGCGCTTGAGCGTGGCGGCCGCGTCGCGATCGAGTTCGACCGCGAGAGTGTGCTGGAAGCCCGCCAGATGAAGGCCCAGGCTCTGCCCACCGGCGCCGGCGCATATCTCGATTGCCGTTAGTTTGCGCTCACTGCCGTCAGTCATTCGACCATTTTCGCATCCGCCGCCGACATTTAGAGCGCGCACGCCGACAGGCCCTTCTCGACTAGGCGCGGCCTCGCCGCTCTCCATACCAGGCCGGGCTGAACCCCTTACGGGTCTCGGCAGTCGCTGCACTCAGCAGTATCCCTGTGGGCCCGTGAGCGACTCGCCCGTTCCCTCCGGCTGATGGAGGTGACACGTACCCCGCAACGTATTCGGTTCTTCTCGGGACAGGAAGGCCCAGCTGCCGTGCGGCATCCCTCTGCCAGTCATAAGCGCCACCCAAGATCACGATGCCCTCCGAAGCGAGGGGGTCTCGCGAGCCGCTCTGCCCACCACGTACGCGACGAGTCACATCGAGCTGCGCTGCGGCCGTAGCCACGGCCGCACGGCCGACGACCTGCCCGACAGTGCGGCGGAAGAGTTCCGACACCCGCGACGTGCCGGCCCCGGCGGCAAGAACCGCCGTGACGTCCTCGGCCGGCATCTGCAGCAGGGTGTTGGGCGGAAGGTCGGCGTCCTTCTGGAGCCATTTGATTGCTGACCTTCCAGCTGCGGACAGTGTGCGCTTGGCGTCCCGGTTGCTGCCGCCATTGAGCAGGTTTTCGGACGCCCGAACGACACCTAGCGAGAATTTCGAGCGCGCATCGCTGGCTGTAATGACCATGCACAACTCGCCGACAGCTTCAGGAGGGAGCATCCAGCCGCCGACGGACTGGCTGTACTTGGCATCCACCTCGTGACCACTGATGCTGTAATCCAATTTGCGCCCATCGGCATACTTAAACTGTCGCTGAAGGTTGATCTCAATTAGCGTGCCGAAGTGAGTCTTTTCGGTCTTGAATAGCTGGTCCCACCGGTAACGCTGCGTCCGCACGCCGTCGTAGAGCTGGTCGAAGGTGTCACGGAGGACCTGGCCCGTCGACTGGGCACCCGGATCGAGCCTGCGCAGCTCGAGCACCACGGCGTCTCGTGCGGGGTCGGCCTGCATATCCATTCGGGAGTCAAGGGGCACCCGACGACATTAGCGTGAAGTAGCTTTAGTAAGGCAGAAGTGCTGTTATGAAGGTGCGGGCTTGCCGTGCGGCCTGATTCAGAATCACACCGGCAGCCCCGTAGCCGAAGACATCGACCGATTAGGATCTAGAACGTTCGCTGCACAATCGTAGGTATGGTGTGTCCTGGGGAGGCCGACGCATGAGCGATGACCGCTACTTATGGTGGCAGAACGCGCTTGCTAGCGAGTTCCTCAAGGCGCAGGACGGTCCCCTCGTGGTGTTCATCGACGACGATGTCCTGCGCATGATTGCGCCTGGGATGGACGACCCCGCCGCTGACCTTGCACAGGCGGTTCGGGACGCGAGCTCGCTCACGCCGGGCGGATATTTCAGCCGGGTCGCGAGGGCGCGAAGAGCGTGGACGCTCCACGACCGTGACGCGCCGCCACCCGTACTCCCGGTGCTAGCTATAACCGTGCTCGCAGCGACTCGCATGCGCTCTGACGGGCAGGTGCTCTCGACGAACTACTACCGACGTCTCGCCGAGTCGATTGAGCCAGGGGCGAATGATATGCGCGTGGCGCAGCTGAAAGCTGAGGTCGGTGGGACTGCGTTCCTGGACGTCGTCGACATGTGGTGCACCCTCGACGAGTGGATCGGCGAACAGGACGGCCGCGTCGGCGTATCAACCATTCGAAGCCACGAGAGGCTTACGCGAATTGGATACCCGCAATCGCAGGCTCTGCTCACTAGGAGTGACCGGGCTGAACTCACACGATTCTTTGATGCTCTCAGCATCGGCGAGGTGGGCCTTCCGGACGAAAAATCCATGCTCCGGGCGCTGGAGGTCTGGACGTCAGCCAGCTCGAATCGCCTCGGGGACACTTTTATGGCAGCCCTCAACAGCGCAGAGACGAGGGGGCTCATTGCTGCCGTCGTACTCGCGTGCGCGGCTGCATGGGACGGCCGGGTCATTACGAAAGACGGCCGACGTCGAATCGCCATCCGATTGGGTATCGACCTGGAAGAGTGGACGACCACATGGTTATTTCCAGTTCAGCAGGGATCGTCCGAACCAATTCTTCTCGGCGGCCATCTCGCAACAGAGGCACCCGTTTCCCTTGTCAGCAATCCGCCTTCGAGCTACTACGTTTCGGAGAACGCACCGGCCGTAAGCGGCGACCGCCTAGCACGGGGTCTTCGTCTGCAGGGGGCTGCGTACGCCGCCGAGTTTTCAAAAGCGGAAGTAATCATCTTCGCTCGCGACGCCGACACGGGCGGATGGTCCTCCACCTCGGGTATCACCCCGTTCGAAACTCATTTAATTGCTGTGGCGGCGGCCGAGTTGTCAGCTGTCTCGCGCGTGCTCACCGCTGCTGCCGAGAAGGGGTGGATGGCGAGAAGGCAAGGGGCTCGGCCACTACTAGCCGGATTCGTCCTTTACGAGGGCGTCCGGTTCACCGACGACGCAGCGCTGCAAAAGGCACTTAGCGACGAGCCCGGGCTGCGAGCGCTTGGCGTCGCCCCCACGCTCGTCCCGCGCGCGAGATTCGTCCGTGGCCTCCCGCTGGACCGTGAGTTCGCACACGGCCATTACTTGCTGGGTGGTGAGCCGGACCTTCTACTGCCTACCGACGAAGAACCCAATCTGGTCGTCCTCTCGCTTGGTGGCAAGGAGGAAATCGTCACCTCGAACGGCTTCCCATTCGAAATGAGACGCTTTCCCAGCCCCAAAGGCGCGACGGAGATTATCGCGGACGGACAGAAGATCATATTCACGCTCCTCGACGAGTCGGTAGTTGATGCGACGCCGAAGGGTACGGCCACGCTTGGCTGGGATAAGGACGGGAACCTGTCAGCGGCGACCAGCGCTCCCAACGTCATAGGGGCCGTCGTCAGCGAGACATTTGTAGCCATATCGGTCATGTGCCGCCGCGGTCGCGACGAGACCTGGCTACTGCTGGACGGCGGTGCAGCACAGCCCGTTGCCGAACCCACCCCACCGGTCTTCACGAACGGAGCTGGCTTTCTGTTCGCGTCACAGTACTTCGAGGCACCGGCGCCGGAGGCCGCGCAGTGGCTCGCGCAGCGAAGCGGAACGAACTGGTACCTGAGTCGACTGGGCCCGGGAGACCCGCAGATGGTCAAGGCTGCGTTCGATGTCCTCGCCACGTGGGCGCGGAGGCCCGAGCCTTCAGGGCCGACGCTTTGGCAGATGCAGCTGAGACTTGCCCATGGATGAGACCATCGGCGACCTTCTTCTACGTTGGATGAGTGAGGTGGGTGCGGGGACGACCGCCGATGTGCGCGCGCGCATCGAATGGATTGCCCGCACGGCAAACATCGAGCCCCGTTCCTACACCAGTGGCCGCTGGCTCCGTGACCTCTCGTCTCTCGGTCACTGCGAAGTCGACTGGGATAGGGGGTATTGGTCGATCGCTCCGGCAGCACTTGTCCGGCTCCCCTCGGCGGGCGGGCTGGCGGTCATCGCGGGCGCTCGCCGACCCCGCATGATGCGTGCGCTTGAAGACTTGTGCGGTTGGCTTCCCCCGGCGCGGCGCGAACCCCCCGCTGCTGAGGTGCCGCTACCCACGACATTTTATGTTCCTTTCACGCGAGAATCTGACCTGGTCGATGTTGCGGAAGCGGCAGGCATGACCTATTCCGGACATTCAGCCGAACGTATTGCACGCGCCCTTTCTTCCGCCTTCCCGAGGGTTCCGACGGGGCCACCTGCCTTCGGGGCCCAGCTCAAGCGGCTGGAGGCGATGCATCCGCGGGACTGGCAACTTGTCAGGGCTACCCAGGTAAACCCGCCGGATGGCTTGTACTCCGAGCAGGTCAACGGCAAGACGAGGCACATCACGCGCCGTGGTGGCGAATGGTTTGCGTGCGACCTGTCCACGGGTACTTTCGCGGAACTTGCGCGTCGGCACGAGTCGGCGCTGCGATGGCGCCCCGACGTCGGCCGGGAGACTGCGGGCACGGGCATGCTCTTCTTGGATTGGGGTGCTCCGCTTCCTCCACTGCACAGCCGGGCGCTCGTCCTCTGCACCGGCCTCCCTCCGAGATTCGGAACCACCGCTACCACCGCCATCTACGAGAACGTGCCCCGCGGCGTCGCGGCGCACGTGTGTACTTCCCTCGGCCAGTCGCTGGTCATCGAAGAAAGGCCTGCCATTTCATGAATGCCCCTGCTCCTCGTCACCTCGACGCCGTCAAGACCTTCGAGCACCTGCGTGAGGCGTACTTCAAGTACTACAACACCCCATTCGGGCTGTCTGATCCGAGCCTTCAGGCGGAACGTCAGATGTTGCTCGACCGCGATGGCGGCGTCTTCCGTGAGCCCCTTCTGGAACTACGCCCCGAATACAACGGCACTGGACGCTCCCTCGCGGGGTCGGTGCTCGCTGCAGGGGCGGCCCCCGAGCTAGCTGAGTTTGCGTCGCGCGGCCTCCTCAGGGGCGTGCCCGGCCTCCATGGTCACCAGGAAGCGGCGCTGACTGCTGGCGTGACCGCCGGTAAGAACATGGTCATCACCGCCGGCACCGGCTCGGGCAAGACCGAGTCGTTCATGCTCCCGCTGATGTCGTCACTGCTGGAAGAGTCCCGTACGTGGAACGGCTCCTCGAGTCTCGGTTCGCGATGGTGGGACAGCGCGAGACCCTCCTTCGTTACCCAACGGCAGTCCGACTCCGGGCGGGCCGCGGTCCGCGCCATCGTCCTTTACCCAATGAATGCCCTCGTGGATGACCAGCTCATCCGTCTCCGACGTGCGCTCGACAGCGATGAAGTCCGCGCATGGCTAGACGAGCACCGGAACGGGCACCGGTTTTACTTTGGCCGCTACACCGGGGCAACCCCTGTGACCGGGACGCGCACAAATGGCTTGAGGGTGCGGGAGCTCGCCAAGTATCTCCAAGCCACCGAAGCGCGTGGCGACCGCGCGCGTGAGCTCGCCGGCCAGCTCGGAGACGACGACCTCCAGTACTTCGTACCCCGTCTCGACGGCGCGGAGATGCGCTCGCGATGGGACATGGTGGACGCGCCGCCGGACATCCTCATCACTAACTACTCGATGCTCAATGTGATGCTGCTCCGCGACCGCGACACGAACTTCTTCGAGTCCACCCGCAGATGGCTCAAGAATCCCGCGAACCGCTTCACCCTCGTCGTCGATGAGCTCCATACATACCGTGGCACCGCAGGGAGCGAAGTTGCCTACCTCCTCCGACGCCTCAAGCGTCGCCTCGGGCTCGACGAGCACCCCGAGCAGTTCCGGGTGCTGGCTGCGTCAGCTTCCCTCGACGCCCAGCGAGACCAGGACTACCTTCACCAGTTTTTCGATGCCAAGCCGGGCACGTTTGAGTTCATTGAGGGCACAAATAAAGTGCCCTCCTCGCAGAGTCCCGTGTCGACGAAGGACCCGGCGGCGATAGCCGCACTTCCAGCGGGTGAGGCGGCGGTGGAGGCGCGCGCAGCCGGAGTGGTGGAATCTTTGCGGACCGCACTCCACGCTGACAAAGGGGGCGCGAAACGTCTCGGTGACGTCGCGTCCGCCATGTTCCCCGATGCGGAGCCTGACGTGTCGCGTGCCGCAGTCGCGCGAGTCCTTGAGGGTCTTGCGGCTGAGCCGGAGGAGTCCGACCCTAAGCTGCGCGCGCACCTATTTTTCCGCAACGTCGCCGGCATGTGGGCCTGTTCAGACCCCGCGTGCTCTGCAGTTACAGACCCGTCTCCCGGCCGAACCATTGGGAAGCTCCACGCCGAGCCCGCAACGCGTTGCGAGTGTGGGGCGCGCGTGCTCGAGCTCCTCTACTGCCAGAACTGCGGCGATGTCTTCCTAGGCGGGTTCGCGCCAGAGGGCGAACTTCAGCAGCAGGGCGTGAAGACGATGCTCCTCGCTGATGTCCCGGAGCTGGCGAAACTCCCCGACCAGGTCAGCCTTCAGCGCACCGCCGACAACTACATCGTCTACTGGCCGCGCGACGAGAAGAATCTCGACGCCCTCGACGCGCGTACCTGGACCCGCGATAACCAGGCCGTCGAGTATTCGTTCCGACCGAGCAAACTGAACCCGGGTTCCGGAGAGCTCAAGAACGACTCGACCGGTCACACCGGTTGGAGCTTCCACGCGAAAGTCGCGCGGAACAGCCGCACCGGAGAACTAAAGCGCGAGATGGAGACGGTGAGCCCCTTCCCGACGCAGTGTCCCGCATGTGGAGACGACTGGGAGCAGCAGTACGCGGGGCCCGAGCGTCTCAAGCCGAAGGACCCTCGAACGCAGCGCTCGCCCATCCGGGCCATGCGCACCGGTTTTGAGAAGATCAACCAGGTTTTGACGACCGAGCTGGCTAACGACCTGAGTGAACGAGAACGCAAGCTCATCGTCTTCACCGATAGCCGTCAGGATGCCGCGAAGCTGTCCGCAGGCCTAGGGCTAAGGCACTACCAGGACCTCCTCCGACAGCTCATGTATCTGCGGCTGAAGGAGGCAGGCGACCCCGCGTCCGATGTCGCGCTCGCCCGTGAGTACCTAGCGGAGGGTTTGAGGACCCCCAACCGGTGGGAAGCAGTCGCTCGGCTGCGTGAGCGGGACTCGGGCAGCTTGAACGTCCTAAGGGACATCTGGGAAGGCGTGCCAGGCGCGGACCCCACTGCTGAGCCAGCCCTTGTGGCTGGCCTGTCGAATGGGCTCACCCTGAGCGAGCTTTCGGCGCTCGTCTCCCTTGACTTGCTCGACCTGGGGATGAACCCCGGTGGTCCTCACGCAAGCCTGCGGGAGCGTGGCGGAGACAGCTGGTCGTCGCTTTTCAACTGGAACGTGAAGCCGGTCGTGCCGCGTAGCGGACTCTCCGCCGGCGGGCAGTCACTCATCGAAGACATCGGCGCATCCCTCGAGAGTGAAATTTTGGAGGGCTTGTATGCCGGCGGCGGCCGCGACTTCGAGACCACCGGTCTCGGCTGGCTCACCCTCGCAGATGACGTCGCCCCCGCGGACGCCCCGGGAACAAGCAGCAACGCGGAAGCGAGGTCTGCCCTTCGCATTCTTGCGGACCAGCGACGATTTAAGAAGATCCGTGCCGTCCGCAGCGAACCCACCTCGCGACTTCGCAAGTTCTGGAAGAAGGTCGCCGACGAGAGGCAAGGCGACTCGGACGTACTACGTCACGACGCGCTGAGCCGCTTCGGAAGCGCGGTTGTCGACTACCTCATTGACCCTTCTAGGGTATCTATTCGACTCAGCGACGGACGTGCATGGACGTGCGGGACGTGCCGTCGTCAGCACCTGACGACTGGTAACGGGTATTGCACGAAATGCACACGGAAGCTTCCGACTGAGTCCAGCGGAGTCGTCAATGAAACGGACTACTACGCATGGAAGGCGATGAGCGACGACGGAAGGTTCAGGCTGAACACAGCCGAACTAACCGGTCAGACCGACCGGGTTGACGCGCAGAATCGGCAGGCCCGGTTCCAGGGCGTGTTCCTGGCAGGCGACGAAAACGAGAAGACAGACGCCGTCGACCTGCTCTCCGTCACGACCACCATGGAGGCGGGCGTCGATATCGGGTCACTCTCGGCCGTGGTACTAGGCAACATGCCACCAACCAGGTTCAACTACCAGCAGCGTGTGGGGCGTGCGGGCCGACGGGGCTCCCCGGTTGCGATCGCACTGACAATCTGCCGTGGCCGCAGCCACGACGAGTATTACTTCGAACGCCCCGCCCGCATCACCAACGAACCCACACCCAAGCCTTACCTCACTCTGAACCGTCCTGAGCTTTTCGACCGCTCCCTACGTAGCGAGATATTGCGGCTCGCATCGGCAAACTACCTATCCGCCGCCGACGGGGACGACCTGTCTTCAAATGTGCACGGAGAGTTCGGCAAGACCAGCGATTGGGACTTGACCATCCGGCCGCGGCTTGTGACGTGGATTGACGGCAACCGAGAAGTCGTGAGTGACCTCGCCACCGCGCTTAGCTCGAGCACGCCACTTTACGAATCAGCTGCGGAACGGGCCGTCGCCGTTCTCGACACGCTGGTTGCCGACATCGCGTCTGCGGTATCAACACCGAAGCACGATGACCTCAGTCAACTGCTCGCGGAAGCCGGCTTGCTGCCGATGTTCGGCTTCCCGACGTCCGTGCGTTACCTATACCTAAGCCGTCCGCTTTCGTCGAATCCGTGGCCGCCGAAGGACGTAATTGACCGTGACCTGAGTGTGGCGGTCAGCGCGTTCGCACCCCTAAGTGAGGTCGTCCGAGATGGCAAGGTCTACCCAGTCGTCGGCATCACCGAGTTCAAGCCTGGGGGCGCCGGTGCACCTGAGCCGGTTGCCGGGCCGTTGGGGAATGCGACTGCGCTCTTCATTTGCCGCACCTGCTCTTACCTCGGTGACGAGCGTGCTGGCGACGACACTGACACATGCCCACGATGTGGCGCGGGGCCTGCTTATTTCAGTGAGATTCCTCTTCGGGAACCGCTCGGATTCCGTAGCGGGTTCGCCACTGACTTCGATGGGAACTTCTCGTGGTCACCGCGGGCGATGGCGGCTCGTGCCATGGCCGACCCTAAAAAGCTTGCCAAGTCGGCATTTGGTCGAGCGCTGGTATTGGCAGGACCGGCCGACCGGTATGTCATTAACGACAACGGCGGGCACTTGTTTGCTCTTCAGAAGGCAGCCTCGAGCACTAACAACTCGACCGCAAGGAACTGGGGTGGATATGTTTCGGTGCAAGCAATCGAGCAGGAGCTGATTCCCGCCTCGTACGGTTCCGGCGACGTTGAGCACGTTGCTCTCGGGGCTGTGCAGCACACCGATTTCCTGTTCATCGGTTCTGTCGCCCCAACTGACCGGAGCCGGGGAGTGCGGCTTAACCTCGTATCAGGGATTCATCAGCCCAATTCGGCGCCCGACGTCACCGAGGGCCGCCGCGCAGGGTGGTACTCGCTCGCTTTCTTGCTGAGGACGGTGGCTGCGACCGAGCTCGACATCTTGCCCCTCGAGCTCAATGCCGGCATCTACTCTGGCGTGACGGCAACCGGTGAGCCGACCGTTCAGGCGTTCCTGGCGGACACACTCGAGAACGGCGCTGGCTTCAGCACGCACCTTGGGTCGGAGCAGTTCCTCCCACAATTCCTTGATGCAATCGAGAGGCACCTCGGCGAACTAGAAACTTACGACCACCCACAGACGTGTAACTCGTCGTGCTACCGGTGTCTGCGTGACTACGGAAACATGGCCTACCACGCTCTGCTGGACTGGCGCCTGGCAAGGGACCTCTTCGGGCTGCTCCGCTATGGCCAACTTCACGTCGACCGTTCGGAAGAGGCGAAAGCGCTGAGCCGGTGGGCGGAGTCGTTCGGCGCGACGGTCCTCGACTTCCGGGACGCGTCAGCCGCAGTGATAGATACACCGCAGTATGGCAAATTCGGGGTGGTTCTTCGCCACCCGTTCGAAGGCTCCGACGCAGATGTGATGTCCGAGCGCCTGGCCGACGTTGCGGCAGACATCGAAGCGACTCAAGACTGTGACGGCGTCGTATTCGTGGACTCGTTCACAATTGACCGTGACCCAAGACGCGTCCTTCAGCTCATCGCCGCTGCGGCGCAGGCTTCCCAGTGACGTCGGGCGCGATGTGGTTGTCCGCAACGTCCGCGGGACGTCTGCTGCACTGTCCCGCGTCCGCTTCGTTAGTTTCAGCGCCTGACCCTGTTCCGGCGTCACCACCCGGGAACGCAGGAACTCTGGCCCACTTCGCGGTGAACGCATGGGTCGAGGGCGGGGCCTGGCTGTCGGACGCGCCTGGACTATCTCTACAAGACTGCTGGGACAGCGAAGCGGCGCGCTGGGGAGTTGACACGAGGAGGCTCACTGAGTCGGTCATGACTCGATCCCGACTGCGGTCTCGTGGTGCTGAGCTCGCTGCGCTCCTCCAATCCGTAGGTGAGACCGCCCGCTCCGAGGTGTCTTTGCGGGACAGCGCTCAGCTGCTCTACGGCCAGGTCGACATCGTCGTCAATAATCAGGATGGTGGCGCGATTATCGACCTGAGAACAGGAGCCGATAGCCAGACCGAGCGAGTGCGGACGCAACTGCTCGTTTATGCCCACCTGTTTCGTCACGAGACTAACCGTCTTCCTGACGCGCTCATCGTCTTCAGTCTCAGGCACGGCGCCGAGCAGATCGACTTCTCGGAGGGAGACATCGACGGGGTGCTCAAACGGGTGCAGGCGGCGCGGAAGCAGCCGTCACTTGCTTTCCCCGACCCCGCCGGGTGTAAGTTCTGCCGACGCCGACTGCGATGCGAACCTCACTGGGAAGCCGCTTCGGCATGGGAGGACCCCGACTGCGTGGAAGGCGTTGTCAGCAGGATGGAGGCGGCGGCTACGAGCTTGATGGCAATCCGTGTCGATACCATTTCAGCCCAACAGTGGGTCACGGGGCTTGCTTCCTCGGTAGTCGGAGGGCTCAAGTCGGGCGATACCGTCCGGTTCACAGAGGTGGCAGGCAAGGGTGAACCTCTCGCGAAAGAGTGGCGGGCTACGCGGTCGACGCGGAGTGCGAGGGTGTGACAGCACCTCGAGGGTGCTCAGCCCCGGCGCTCGATGTACCTTGCCATGACGTTGGTGACACGTTGAGTTGGAAACAGGAGGACCTCCTGGGTTAGCGGAGCTGTCTCGTTCAGCCATCCACCAGCAGGTCCCTGTGCCCCTCGTTATCGCCCGTCTGACCGTCCACGGGAGGGCACTGCTCATCGAGCGAGTCGTCGGGGATCGCCGGCCCATGGCGCACGTCGCCCGCGAGCTCGGCATCTCGCGTCAGTGCGCCCACCGATGGGTCCGGCGATCCCGGGACGAGTGCTAGGCAGGGTTGATCGATCGATCGCCCCGTCCTCGTCAGACCCCGACCCGGACCAGCCCAGCACGAGAGCAAGCCGTTCTCAAGGCCCGGGCCAGGCTCCGCTTCGGCCCCGCTCGTCTCTCAGCAGCGACCGGTGTCCCAGCCCGGACCATCAGCCGCATCCTGACCCGCCACGAGATTCCGAAACTGGCGTGGTGCGACCCCTCAACCGGAGATCTCATCCGCGCATCCTGGTCGACCCAGAAACGACACGAGCATTCCCGTCCCGGCGACCTGATCCATATCAACATTACGGAGTTACGCCACATCCCGACGGCGGCGGATGGCGTGTCCACGGCCGCGCCGCGAACACCCGCGACCGGAAAACCCCGGGTCGGGTTCGACTACTTCCACGTGCCGCAGTCGATAACCAAGCTCGCCTCGCCTACGCCGAGATCCATGCCGAAGAGAAAGTTGCAACCGCGGTCGGCTTTCTCACCCGCACCGCCACACTTTTCCTCGCTCACGGCATTGACCCCATCTAGCGCCTCATCACCAATAACGCCATCGCCTACCGCCACTCCGCCGCGTTCAAGACCGCCGTTGCGGACCTCTAGGCCCGGCGGAAGTTCATCAAGTCCCACTGCCCACGGCATAGCGGGAAAGTCGAAGGCTTTAACCGGACCCTCGGGACCGAATGGGCATATCGGCAGCCCTTCACCGGCAATGCTGCTCGAGCAGCAGCCCCTGCGCCCTGGATCGAGCACTACAACACTGAACGAATGCACACCGGCCACGAAACAACTCCCGCAGCCCGAGTGTCACCAACCTGGTGACGCACTACACGGAGGCGGTGTGGGCGGACGAAGAGGCTCAGGCCGACCTCGACATAGCGGAGGCGGCCTGGCCTGTGATCGCTAGGCACTAGTAGTCATAGAGCTTCCAGGCGCGGAGTGATACGTCCGACAATCTGAGGTCTAAGACTGAATGGGCAAAGACGCTTGTAGAGAAGAGCCAGCGTCATATGCGTAAGTAAGTACACCAGGGCAAACTGCAGTCATGCGAATTCCTTGGGTGCGAGACGAGATCATCCTGGCCGCTGACCTTCGAAACTCTGCCGGTCGGCATCTTTCGATGAGTGACCTACAGGTGATCGAACTGTCAAACCTCCTCCGTCGTGCGAAATTCCATGCGATTGCAAAACGCGACCCAAGTTTTAGAAGCCCCGGATCTGTTCGACGGAAGATGGCTGATGTTGGCACATCCGACCCGAAATACACAGGACGTGCCACGAAGGGGAATTCGCTCGACGCGGGTGTGCGGGAAGACTTCGAGGCTGACCCAGACGCGATGCACGCCTTAGCGCTCTTGATCCGTCGGCTCATCGAGGAGGGTCTAGAGCCCCTCGACGCCGACGACCTGGACAACTTCGAGGCCGAGGAAGGTCGACTCGTGACAGTCCTCGTCCGTCGCAGAGAACGCGACCGAAGACTGCGAGCAACAAAGATTGACGGCGTCCTTTCCGAAGGCAGGGAGCTCGACTGTGAGGTCTGCAACGTAAATTTCGAGGCCAAGTATGGTCCTCGCGGGCGGGGCTATGTCGAGATCCATCACGTTCTCCCGCTCTCTGTCTCGGGTCCGACCCTCACGTCTCTGGAAGACCTCGCGCTGCTCTGCAGCAATTGTCACCGGATGGTTCATCAGACTCCGTGGATCACACCAGTTGACCTGAGGCAGCAAATGTTGGAGGCGTTACGAGCGTGACCTCCTGTACCCTCCGCTCGATTGTGACGACGACATGCGGCGAGGCCTTGGCGTCGGCTGCGAGTACAGGCTGACTCCCAGCAACGTCGTGGTGCGGACGGCGGGCGGAATGTGTTCGAAAAATGCTTTCCCCTGAGTCGTACGCGAAGGATCGCCGAACGGGCTTCCTCGGGACCACATCGAGCAGGGGGTGTTCGTCCTGAGGCGCTTTTTGGATCTCTGCCCAAACGTCGTGTCGATTGTCGCGCACGGCGGCTACGCTCACCGATCGGCTCAGATATTGAGGTCCACCCGCTTCGTCGGTCCGTTTGTGCGGCGTGCGAAGAGTCCACACGTGGGATGCGCGCCACATGAGTGACCGAGCCTTCATCCTGCCGCCAAGGCAGCGTGACACTCTACAAGACTTCGCAGAGACGTGCAGACAGGCCATGGCTCACCCCGGAATCATGCCGAACGGATCGGCCTCGATTGTCGTAGACCGTACGGTATAAGGAATGCCCGAAGCCAGTCACAGGGGAGCACGGCAAAACCAGTGAAGTCACGGGGCGGTTCGACCGAGCTGACCCGTCTCACTACGCGACCACTGCCGCCCATAACTGTCGGTGAACGAAATATTTGTCACTCTCTTGCTCTTCGAGGCGCTGAAGGGGCGAATGGGATCAACGAATTCGCCCACGGGTTTCGCGAAGTCCCAGTGGAACGTGTCGCCTTCCTCCATGAAGCGCTTCTGCTCGAGGAAGAGCTGTCCCGGAGGGACGCAAGCGAGCGTCGGGGCGTGGTTCGTCCTGAAGCCGCCGACGGTGATCTTGACGTTGTAAACAGGTTCTTCCGACGAATTAGACACGATCACACCGAAGGTTTGGGCGTCGTTCCTCAGCAGGCGCAGTGCGGACCACGCATTCACCTTTGATGCCTGTCGGCCCTCTCTCTCCTCTGCAGCAGTCACATCTCTGTCGGTCTCGATCCGGAACAGCTTCTTGGCGTCGCGGACTGCGAAACCCGCCGCGAGGAGCGCCCCGACCGTCGCCAGGGCGGCGACAACGGAAGCAATGACGTCGATGATGTCTAGGTAGTTGGCCACTCAGAAATCTTGGCGCGTCGACGCGTTCGGCGTATCCGTCGCTGGACTGATGCTGACGATCTTCGCGCTATCGGCAACCCGTGTTCTCAGGGCTATCGGGGGCCTGCGTCGCTTGTAGACATCGATAGGCCAACTACTCGCGCGGTCGGTACGTCGTCGCGACGGCGCCGGAGGCGAGGTCGCGGCGGTCGGCCGGGGTGAGGTCGAGGGGGTGGGGGAGGCCGGCGAGCAGGTAGGGGCCGTGGCCGGCGAACCAGGGGTAGACGGTGAACTCGTACTCGTCGACCAGGCCCCAGCCGACGACGTCGGTGGCGAAGGTGGAACCTCCGAGGCGCAGCGGGCCGCCGGGGCGGCTCTTCAGCTCGCGCACCGCCTCGCGCAGGTCTCCGCCGAGCAGCTCGGCGTTCCAGTCGACGCTCTCGATCGTCGTCGACGCCACGTGCTTCGGGATCTCGTGGATGGTCCGGGCGAAGGGCTGCATCCAGAAGGGAAAGGCCTCCGACGCGGGTGGGCGCCCGGCGTGCCCTGTCGGAGTCACACATGAACCGGCCCAACACGAAGACGCCCTTGACCCTGCCCCAAGGGCATGGTCTCTACTTAGTCACGTACCGGCACCGAGCCGGCTTGACCGAGAGGAGCCGCCCGTGGCCTGGAGCACACGCGAGCTGGCCGAGCTGGCCGGCACCACCGTCAAGTCGGTGCGGTACTACCACCAGCTCGGGCTGCTCGACGAGCCCGCGCGGCTGACCAACGGGTACAAGCAGTACGAGGTGCGGCACCTGGTGCGCCTCCTGCAGATCACTCGCCTGACCGACCTCGGCGTCCCGCTCGCTCAGATCGAATCGATCGGCTCGTCCGTCGACGACCCCGCCGGCGCCCTCCGCACGATCGACGCCGAGCTCGCCGCCACCATCGAGCGGCTGCAACGCATCCGCGCCGAGCTGGCGGCGATCCTCGAGAACCGGACCAGCGCCTCCTTGCCTGCCGGGTTCGCCGAGGCGGGACGCGACCTCAGCGAAGCCGACCAGTCGCTGCTGCTGATCTGGTCGAAGGTGTTCGACGAGGGGGCGATGGACGACCTGAAGCAGATGTTGATCGACTCGCCCAAGACGGCTGCCGACGTCGAGCTCGACGGGCTCACCGACGACGCCGACCGCGAGACGCGGCGGCGGCTGGGGGAGCAGTACGCTCCCGTGCTGGCGGCGGTGACTGAGCGGTACGAGTGGTTGGGTGCCCCGGGCGAGCGGGCTCCGCGGGGCGCGGCGTTCGCGCAGCAGACCGTGACCGAGGCGGTGGCCGAGCTCTACAACGGTGCTCAGCGCGAGGTGCTGTACCGGGCGTCGCTGATCGGTGCGGGCAAGCTCGATGAGCTGGCCGCGCTCGAGGCGGCGCTCGATGCCGCCGAGACGCCCGGCGGTGGCGAGGCGATCGGTGGCGAGGCGACCGGTGTCGGGGACGCGGGTCGCGGCTCCGGGCCGAGCCGCGCCTCCTCGGGTCCCGACTCCGAAGGAGGCCGACGATGAGCGAGACGACACTGGCGCCCACACTGGCCGAGGACCTGCTGCTCGTGCTGTTCGACCCTCGGACGGAGTCGATCCACAGCGAGGGGTCTCCGCTGTTCCACGTCTTGGCCGGGGCGGTGCTGACCGAGCTGGCGCTGTCCGGTGCGGTCGACATCGACCGGAAGACCACGCTGCGGGGGAGGCAGGTGCGGGTGACGTCCTCCGCGGCGCCGACCGACGAACTGCTGCTCGGCACTTGGCAGCGGGTCGAGCGCAAGCCGACGGACGCGTATTCGCTCGTGCTCGAGATCGGTCCGGCGCTGCGGTCTCTGACCCTCGACCGGCTGGTGGCGCGTGGTGCGCTGCTCCGCGAGAAGACGACCACGCTCGGCTTCATCCCCGGCACTCGGCTGCGCCTGGCCGAGGGGGCAGGAGGCGCGGGGCGGCGGGGCGAACTCGTCGCGTCGCTGAGGAGCGTCCTCGCGGAGGGTGCCGAGCCGTCGGTGCGCACCGCCGCCCTCGCGGCACTGGTGTCGGCGAGCGGTGCGCTGCCGGCGATGCACCGGGACATCCCGTGGTCGGGCGACGTCTACACCCGCGGGCGCGAGCTGCAGCAGGGCAAGTGGGGCGCGCGGATCGCGGGGGACGCCATCGCGGTGGCGGCTGCGGCGATGCTCTCGACGGCGTTGTTCGTGACGGTCGGCCTGCCGGGGCTTCGGGACGACTGAGGTCGTTCTCGTCGCGGCGGCGTCGGACCGCCTCTTTCTCTCATCTTCACCACGCCGGTGCTCGGCGTGCCCTCGCACCTCAGTGACACCCATCGAAGGAGATCACCATGTCCATCGCACTCACCCTCTCGGGCCCGTCACACTTGTCAGCTGCCGCGTCGGCATCTGCGTCCGATGCCTCGTCGGGCGGCCCGTTCGCCTGGTTGCAGGAGCTGATGGGCCAGGTGCCCGAGCTCGCGCAGCCGCTGGTCCTGGTGCTGGCCGGGGCGATCCCGTTCTTCGAGGGGGAGGGCGCGGCCGCGCTCGGAGTACTGAGCGGGGTCAACCCGGTCATCGCGGCGCTGGCGGCGATCGTCGGCAACGTGCTGTGCGTGTCCGCGGTCGTGTGGTTGGGGTCGTGGGTGCGGTCGGGGATCGTGGAACGGCGCAGGAGGCGCGGGGTGGGTGGGGCACCGGCTGGCGGGTCGGGTGCGGTGGCGGGTGAGCCGGGTGCGGGTGAGGTCGTCGACGGCCGTGCGGGGGCGGCGTCGGGTGGTGCTGGCGCTGGTGCCGGTGCTGGCGATGGTGCTGGTGCGGGCGTGAGTGCTGCCGGAATGCCTGCGGCGACCCGGGTTGTGTCACGCGACGGGGTGCCGGAGTCGAAGCCCGAGAAGAAGGGTCAGCAGAGGCTCAAGCGTTGGTTGGTGAAGTTCGGCGTGCCCGGGGCGAGCTTGCTGGCACCGCTCGCGCTGCCGACGATGTTCACCGCGGCGACCCTCGTGAGCACAGGGGTGTCGAAGGGCTGGGTGATGCTCTGGCAGGTCATCGCGATCGTGATGTGGACGACTGCTGTGACGGTTGTTGCTACGGGGGTGTTGAGCGTTGTGGGTGGTTGACGCCGGCCCAGGGTGACAAGGCGCGGAGGAGAAATCGCCCGCTTCCCATTCGCCGTTTTCTTCCTCCTGGCGAATGGCGGTGCGCCAAGCTGAGACTATTTCTCTTATGCCGAAATCTGAGGTCGTAGCCCGGCTCCTGGGCGGAGACGTGCTCGTGTGCACTGTCGCCACCAACAAGGGGCAATCCATCACGCTGACGGAGTCGTCCGACGGGCTCGAGCCGGTTGTCGAAGGGGCCGCAACTCTGGCAAGAAACAAGGCCCTGGTCGACAACGCCTGGGCTCATGCCAAGTTCACGCGTCTCAAGGTGCAGCTTCCTTCCGAGGAGCAGCAGAAGGCCGCGGCGAAACGTGCCGAGGCTCATCGGGACATGGCGGAGTGGATCGCTGAGCTTACGGACGACCTGACGAGCGAGACCGAGCAGGCTTGGTGTTCCGACTGTTTCGCTCTTGCAGAACACGTGAAAACCGATCGACCGTTCAATCAGGTGCCGGCCTATCTCTGCAGCAATTGCGGTTCACCGACGCTTCCCTGCGCCGGCCCCACCTGCGACAACATGGCGTCGCGCGGACGCGGACCTTTGACCATGCCGAGGTTCTGCGCCGAGCACCGGCACGAGATCTCTGGTTTCGAGAAGATCGATAACAAGATGGCGTCGCTGGGGGACTACGCAACTTTCCTCGAATACGACAAGGTCAAACTGAGCCGAGTCACGAAGATCATCGGTTTCAGCCTGGCTGGTGTTGCCTTGGCAGTCCCTGCGACTCTCGTCGCTGCACCGGCTATCGGGGGTGCCATCGGCGTTCTCATCAGCGGCTACACCGGCGCCGCCGCGACCACTACCGGTCTCGCTTTCCTCGGGGGTGGCGCCATAGCTGCGGGCGGTCTCGGGATGGCGGGTGGGACTGTGGTGCTCACGGCCTTGGGCGGCGCGCTTGGAGGAGCGCTGAGCGCATCCGTCACCAACGCGTACGTCCAGGAAGACAAATCGTTCCATATCGAAATGCTTCAGGGAGGGACGGGCACTCCCGTCATCGTCTGCAACGGGTTCCTCTCCGAGACAGCGCGAGGTTGGGGCGAGTGGAAGAGCATCGTGACTGCCCGGTACCCGGACTCCCCGGTCTATCGTGTGCACTGGGGCGCTCGTGAACTGAAGCACCTCGGACTCATGAGCGGGACCGGGGCCGCGAAGGTCATCGGTGGGGCAGCCCTCCAGCAGGCTGCTGCGAAGGCAGCTCGTGCCGCGGCCACGAAGATCGGACCGTTGGGTCCGTTGCTCGCCGTGGCCGACATCGTCAAGAACCCCTGGCACGTCGCGAAGAACCGAGCAGATAAAACTGGTGTTGTTCTAGCCGACTTGCTGGCTCGGACTGAGACCGAATCGTTCGTCCTCGTCGGCCACAGCCTGGGTGCAAGAGCCATGGTGGTCGCAGCGCAGGCGCTGGGGACCAAACCGGGTGGGCCTCGGGTCGAAGCGCTCCACCTGCTGGGCGTGGCGATCGGGGCCAAGGGCGACTGGTCTGGACTAGCGGACGCGGTGGACGAGGGCGTCTACAACTACCACTCGACCGAGGATGGCATCCTCAAGTACGTTTACGCCGTCGCGCAAGGGGGAAAGACTGCCGCGGGACTCACGGGCTTCCGACCCGCACCCGAAAAAATCAACAACATCGACGTGACCAACACGGTCACTGCGCACTCCAGCTACCACGACAACGTCACGCTTCGATAGATGCGACCGGTCGACCCCCATGTCGCGCTCTTGACGCATGGGGCAAGGTGGCGGGTGCGGGAGTCCCCTTCGGGCGATGGTTCTCAGGCCTAGAGGGGGCTACTGTCTTGCCGTGATGCGCCCCTGTCGACCGGTGACCCGCGGGCGTTGGTCGTTGTGGGCGTTCAGGCTGACAGTCTCGGTCGTGTTAATGTCGCGTCTTTTGCTGAGTTGTATGTCGTCAACCATCTGTGCCAGAAGCGAATCGTAGGCCTTGCGGTACGCGGCAAACCATTCTTCTGTGATCGCTTCGTCGTCCGACACGGTGAAGAACGAGTTCCACGAATCTACCCAGGGTGTCTGACTCTGTCCCTTCCAGGCCTGTCGCCGTCGGAAAGCACTCGTCCTCAGTCGTGCGTCATCGCCCCAATTGCCGTAGGTGGTGAACGTCAAATCCATCATGTTCTTGTACGCAGCGGCTGTTGCGGGGCCGAAGAGCGGAGCCGCTGTGTGGAAGGTCGTGTCGACATGGCGCTTCAGATGAATGACGTCTGCAGGCGAGTCGTCACGCCAGGTGCCTATGAAGAGCATGTAGCACATGATGCGGTTCAAGCTGGGGGCCAAGGACTTGTAGTACTCGAGTCTCACTCTCGTCAGTTCTTCGCTACGAGATTGTCTTCTTCCGAGCATGAGCCCGACCAAGAGGACGACGGCCGGAACGATGGCTGCAGATATAGCGGTCAGGACCTCGGCCCAATTCGGTTCATTCACCGTTTGGACCTCGGGCCTGGCACGCGCAGGTCAATCACGCGTGCGCCTTGACTGACTCGCGGATGGCCGAGGCGTGTTCGTAGATGCCGTCGAGGGACTCGATGGCATGTTTGGTCTCGACCTTGTCGGCGTCGAAGACACCTAGGTACTTCTGCTTCTTGCCGTTGAAGTGCAGGCGCGCGATCGGCTTGCGGTTGTTGTCGTCCAGCAGGACGGCGAAGTACGACTTCGCGTCCCGATGGACGATGCGCTCGGGCTTGACCTCGCTGCAGGCGATCGCCTTGACGATCTGGTAGCCCTCGAGCTCTTCGAGGGTGGTCTCCGTCTCGGTGTCCCGATCGAGGTCCGCTTCGACGACGGCCTCGCTACTGACGGCGCCCGCGGGGGCTTCGGCCGGCATCGAGGGGAAGTTAGGGGAGCCCAGAGCCGTTTTCAGGCGGTCGTTCACCTGATCGTTCAAGAACTGCTTCGACGCCTTGACCACGAGGGGCGTGAACTGGTCGCGGACCTTCTGCGTGAAGGAACCCTCGTAGACGCGGGTCGTGACGAACTTGATCCAGTCGTCGGACGGCTCGCGGAACTGGGCAGCGATGGCTCGCTTGAGCTGGCCGACGTACTTCAGCTCCTCCGCCGCACTGATGACGGAGTCGAGGTCGAAGACGTCCTTCGTCAGCTTGCTGAGCTCGGGGAGGAGCGTCTCGTCGATGTCGGACAGGTCGAGCACGAGGAACGGCTTGTCGTCCATTCGGTTCGGCTTGTCGAGGTCCGTGTAGAAGTGATAGCTCTCGCCGTTCGTCAGCACGGCGATCCGGGCGTTCGTCACGGCGAAGTAGCGGAACAGCTGCGATGCATGTTCGATTCGAAGGGGCTCGGTCGACTTCTTGCACTCGATCAGGATCTGGACTTCGCCGTCGCGCATGATGGCGTAGTCGATCTTCTCGCCCTTCTTCACGCCGACGTCGGCCGTGAACTCGGGTACCACCTCGAGTGGGTTGAAGACGTCGTAGCCGAGGATCGTCGAGATGAACGGCATGATGAACGCGTTCTTCGTCGCTTCTTCGGTCTGAATGGCCTCGCGCTGGTTCTTGACCTTCAATGCGAGTGCGGCGAGCCGCTCGGCAAACTCCATCGTTGTCCCCTTTTGTGACGGTTTCTCAAGAGACTAGGTGACACGACATCTGCTCATGAACAAAGCGGCCAGGGGGCGTGCACCCCCTTCGGGGGCCAGCATGTGTGGGCCGATCAGCGCACGGGTGCAGGTGTGGCTACCGGAGTGGCCATCAACGATCGTGCGACCGCACCGAGAGCGTCGATCATGGCTCGCGGCTTGGAGGTCACGTCCACGCGAATCGTCTGGATCATCACGGGTGTGCGCGCGACTGACATCAGCTGACAAGGCGGTACGGCCGGACCCGAGACGTAGAGAAGCGTGCCCACGTCCAAGCCCATGACCGTGCAGTATGCGAGCATCTGGTAGAGGTCCTCGACTCTCGGGGCACCTGTCTTGTACTTGGCGTCGACCACCACGGCGGGGACGCCGCCGACGAGATGGACGAAGTCGGGGCGGATGGGCTGTTTGCGTTCATGGTCGAGGTGCGTCGGGTACTGGCCGACGCTGACACCGGTCGAGACGGCGGCGAACGACTCCGTCAGCGCCGCCGTGACGAAGCCCTCGAACGCTTCGGCCATGTTGACCACGAACGACGCGACCGCTTGGCCGCCGCCGGTCGTCGACGGCGTGAGGCGGGCGAGGACCAGCTCGGCGAATCGCAACGCTGGTTGGTACCGCTCGTTGAGGCGGGTGGGCTGCCACGACGGCAGACCAGCGCCCGGGCGCACCAGCGTCGCGTCTACGAGACGGGACTCGAGGTGGACCAGGCGGCGCCGTGCCTCCTCGGTGACTCTCGGGAGCGTGAGCAGGAGGCGGGCCGCCGCCCGCAGGAGCTGGTTCTCGGCGATGTCGACCGTGTACTCGTCGACGGTGAGTTCGACGGGGAGGAGCTGGCCGCCTCGGCGGGACATCTGGTCGGAGAAGCGGATGCGCCCGCGGATCGCTACGGCGGTCTCGTCGCGACGCCGGTAGCCCTGGAGGACGCCGCGGCCGAGGGCCCGCTCCATGAGGCGAGCGTAGGTCTCGGCGACGGCCGGGAAGAGGTCGTCGCCCGTGCCGTCGACCTCGTCGGGTCGGAAGCCCGGGTCGGCGGCGTAGCCGAGCATGAAGAGGACCGATGAGAACGGTGCTTTCGGCTGCACGACGATCTCGTGGCCGCCTACGGCGACGGCACCGACTCGATTGAGCTGGGGCTTCACATGCGGACCGGCCGAGGTGATCTTGGACTCGAGCAGCCCGGTGTCGCACGCTCGCTCGATGACGTCGGCATCGAAGGGAGCGGGTGACCAGCCACCGTTCTCGGGGAGATCGAGTCGGGTCATGCGGGTGCCGTCTCGGGGAACTCGTCACCCACCTCGAGGGTGCCGCCGGCGTCGACGACCCCGGGCTCGAGCGCGGCGAGGCCGAAGCGGGCCCGCACCTCGGCTCGGGACATGCGGCCGTAATAGTGCTCGTCGAGGAGAGGCAGGATGTCGTGCTCCCAGATGCGTTCGAGGCCACGTGTGGTCCGGGCCGAGGAGCCCATCAGATACGACGGCCCGATCTGGAAGTCGCGGTCGGTGTCGCCGATGCGGTCGTTGAGTTGGCGGAGCAACGCCCCGCGGCTGACGTCGTGTTCTCGCGCGGCGGACCAGCGGTCGATCAAGCCGCGAACGGGCTCCTCGGCCGGGTGCAGCTCGACGAAGGCGAACCGGCGCCGTATGGCCGCGTCGACCAGAGAGATCGATCGGTCGGCGGTGTTCATGGTGCCGATGACGAACAGGTTCGCGGGGAGGCGGAAGTCGTCCTCCGGGGAGTACTGCAGCGAGACCTTCGCGTCGCGGTACTCGAGCAGGAGGTAGAGCTCGCCGAAGACCTTCGCGATGTTGGCCCGGTTGATCTCGTCGATGATCAGGACGTGCGGCACGGACGGGTTCGCGGCGGCAGCTTCGGCGAGGAGTCGGACGGGGCCGGGGGCGAGTCGGAACGTCGCGGTGCCTTTGTCGTCGACGGTGGGTCGGAAGCCCTCGAAGAAGTCCTCGTAGGAGTACGACGGGTGGAACTGGACGATCTTGACGGCGCCGCCGGGGGCGATGAAGTCGGCGAGAGCCCGCGCGAGGTAGGTCTTGCCGGTGCCGGGAGGGCCGAAGAAGATCAATTGGCGGCGCTCGTCGAGGAGCTCGATGACGTCGGTGAGCCAAGCACGGTCGTAGTGGAGGCGCGCGGCGAACTCAGGTGTCGCCTCGGGGAGGGGCACGGTGTCCGGAGGCGTGGGATCGTTCAGCAGGTAATGGGCGTCCGAGATGGTGGACTTGCTCGCCAGGAGGTCGAGAACAGCGTGGGGCACATCGGCTTCTGCGACGGGCGGCCACCAGGTGACGGGGCGCTCGCCTTCTGGGGTGAGGTCACCGATGACACCGAGGTGGATGGATTGGTCCTGGTTGACGAACACCTGGTCTCCGGACTGCATGGTCACGTAGAAGGTGGTGGCGGCGTCGATCTGAGCAAGGACGTCCTCGATGGGCCGCCGGCCTGCTCCTGCTCGGAGGGCGGCATCGCGGATGGATCGACGATCGGTAGCCTCGCCCGGGTCGAAGTCGAGAGCCGGCGGGACCAAGGGGCGGCCGGGGATGGCGGCGGGAACGGCCCAGCCGTGGCGTTCGACGACCGCCTTGGGTGCACGCCACTCCTCACGCCAGGGTGACGTGTACCAGTCGATGTCGAGATGACCGTCGGGGTCGAGGCGGTCACGGAGGGCGAGCAGGTCGCGGTCGACGTCACCGGAGGGATCGTTCAGGGCCGCGCCGAAGGCCTCGTGGATCGACTGTTTGTCGGCTGCCGAGACGATGCGCTCGAAGTAGGTCGGCCAGACCAGGGCGAGGAGCGAATTGCGGATCGGAGCGCCGTCGTCGCCCACTTCCCGGGCTCGAGCGCGGAACGCCCACGGATCGTCGAGTGCCTCTTCTCGGGCGTCCTCGGCGAGACCGTCCCAGAGCGTGATGAAGCGGCAGAGCCACTGCACGTGCTGGGGGATCTGCTGGTTGAAGCCCTGCCCGCCGTTGAAGACGCCGAGCGTGTGGAGGGCGTCGACGACCTGCTCGGGCACGGGCGGCTTGTCGTCGAGGACATCGAGGATGTCTTGAAGCAGTCTGCGCTTGGTCTGCGGGAGGACATTGACGAGAGGGAGGCGCTGGACGAAGCAGAGTTCGGCGGCGAGCAGGACGACGGGGCGGGGCTGGCCCGCGAGCTGTCGGACGAGCCGGTCGCGGAACGTGCCGTCAGTCGAGGCTGCGTCCATGGCACGGTCGAGGGAGCGGGCCGTCTCGGCGGTCCACGTGACGACACCGCTGTCGAAGACAGAGCCCTCACCGCGCAAGCCGGGCCCGAGCACCAGGCGGGCGGCTTCGGAGATGGCCTGGCGTTCGGCGCGGCCGGTCCGGACGGGCTTGTCTTCCGGCGTCGCCGGCGAGGCCGGGTCTCTCGTCCCGCGGATGGCGGCGCAGTCCGAACACCATCCGGGGTCGGCCTGCGAGCGCAACTCGACATCGGGCGCGTTCCGCCACGCCGTGAGGGTATCGTCAGGCGACCACGTGCGGACGGGCGTGCCGACACCGTGCGCGCAGCCGGGTAGGTGGAGCTTGCCAGAGGGTGCCTCTTCGTAACCGTCGGGCGACGTGGCGAGGCCCCACTCGACGCCGGCGAATGCGCGCGTCGAGTCGGGGACGCGACCGCGGGCGCCGGGAGCTGAGCTCTGGACGTGGAAACCGAGACGTCGGAGGACGGATTGGGCTCTGCTTGAGACGAAGTCGTCCTTGGTGAGCCCAGTTGCGACCGCGAGGACCTGTTTGACCGGGAATCGACGGCCCGCGATCTCGACCCAATAGGGGGTCACCGGCTCAGGGGTGCGCGTCGCGAAGTCGGCCTCGATGTCTTCCTTCGTCAGCTCGTACGTCGACGTCTTGATGGTCACCTGCATTGCATCCCCCTTGATCGTGCTTGTGATTCTGCCGGAGTCAAGCTGCCTCAAGTGACGCATGACTACGTCTCGACCAGCTATGCGTCGGATTGCGGGTCGGCAGTCATGGGCTCAAGCGCGTAGCGCCGGTCTCGCCGACTAGCCGACGTCGAGGAGTGTGGTGTGAACAGCAACGGTGCCCGCCAGCAAGCCAGGGGGGCCATCGTCTACTACCGGCGTGCGCCGAATTGCGGTGTCGAATGGGCGCTACTTCTCGTGTCTCATCGACATCGCGGTTAGGCCGTCTTGTAGTGACCAAAAAATGCATGCTTGACCCGTGCGGACGCGTCCGCAAGGCTGCGCACATGGCCAAGCGTGTAGAGACCGGATGTCGTGACTGCCGAAAATGCACAAATAGTGCCGCGGCTAATCTGGGGCGAAACACGGGACGTGCAAGCGCAGCAGTCCTGACAGTTGGAATCTCAGAACTAGCGATGGGATTCACGAAGAACTGTCGCGTGTGTGGGCACAAACTGTCACTTCATGAGGGTGCCCAAGCCACCACGGTTCAGCCGGCCGTAGCAGTCCAACAGATGCATCCGCACGTACCTCAGGCTGGGCCTCCGTCTGGCTGGTATGTCGAAACGCCGGGCATGCTCCGTTGGTGGGATGGCCAGCAGTGGACCGATCACAGACGTCCGGCGGACGCCACCTGAACCTCCGTTGAAGGGCCGCGCCGAGACCGAGTCACATCACGCCCGAGGCCGGTACGTCGTCGCGACGGCGCCGGAGGCGAGGTCGTGGCGGGCGGTCGGGGTGAGGTGGAGGGGGTGGGGGAGGCCGGCGAGCAGGTAGGGGCCGTGGCCGGCGACCCAGGGGTAGACGGTGAACTCGTACTCGTCGACCAGGCCCCAGCCGACGACGTCGGTGGCGAAGGTCGAACCTCCGAGGCGAAGCGGGCCGCCGGGGCGGCCCTTCAGCTCGCGCACCGCTTCGCGCACGTCGCCCGCGAGCAGCTCGGCGTTCCAGTCGACGCTCTCGAGTGTCGTCGACGCCACGTACTTCGGGATGTCGTGGATGGTCCGGGCGAAGGGCTGCATCCAGTCGGGGAACGCCTCCGAGGCGGGTGGACGCCAGGACTGCTCCATCAACTCGTACGTGACCCGTCCGAGCAGCAGACCGTCGGCCCGGGCCAGCGCGTCCGTTGCGAGCTGGTGGATCTCGGCGTCCGGCCGGCCCTCACGGTGGTCGATGCAGCCGTCGAGCGTGACGTTGATGGAGTACGTGAGCGTCCTCATGCCGGGGAGGCTAGCCCCGTGGCAAAGGCACCACCAGAGGCGTCGAGACCTGCTCGACGGGACTCGTCGACAGGGCGTCAGTGTTCGTCTCGAAAGTTTCTACGAAAGACAGGCTCCCGGGTGTCATACTCCCGTCATGGAGGTCGCCCTGGGAATCCTGGGATCGCTCATCGCCATCTTGATTCCCATCTACGTGCAACGCCGTGATCATCCGCGCCGCGAGTTCAGGTACGGCATCGTTTCGGTGTCTCCGTCGCCGTCCGATTCTGTCGACGCCACCACCGGAACCTCCATCGTTCGGTTCTTGTTGTGGTCGACGGGCAGAGCAGACATACCGTCATCTCGTTTCGACGCCGGACTTCCCATCGTGTTTCGCTTCACCGTTCCCGTCCATGTACTCAGCTCAGATTTCGGTCCCGGAACCGTCTCGGCCCGCGTGCCGCGATTCGTCGACGACAAGACGCTGCAGATCGACCCGCAGATCATCCACCAGGACTACGCGCTCGCCATGACGCTGCGGCCGTCCGCGCCGTTCGACGTCATGATCGAGAACCCGTTGATCGATGTGCGAATCGTCCGGGACCGAAAAGTCGAGTCCCTCGATCCTGATCGTCAGGCCCGGGGAGTTCAGCGGTCGAAGGAGAGGTCACGCATCTCGCTCGTCACGCTGGGGCTGTGGCTCACCATCGGAGGCCTCGTCGGCTTCATCAGCGGCTCGCTATTGGTGTTGTCCAACGAGGTGTTGGGCGCCGTGGTCGTCGGCGTGGCCACCCTGATGCTCCCGACCGGGATCGTCCTCCTCGTCGTTGCCGGGGTCCGTCGCCTCGTGGCGGAAGTCGGACGGAGACGACGTGCAGCCCGACCGGCCCCCGGCGGGACGGACAAGCCGGGAGCTCCGGGCGCCGGTTGACGCCGACACGTTCTCGACGGCCAGTCGACGGCCCAAGCTGCCGGTGGATTGTCTGCGGGTGCGTCAACCAGGACCTCACACGGATACGTGTTCATGAGACGGTCGCGTGGTCGTGAGGCTTCACTCACGGGCATTCCACGGACAGTTTCTGCCCAATCGACCGGCCCGGCTGGCCCCGGGCGCCGGGTGGCCTCCCAACGGGGGCTCGTCCAGGCATCACGTGTCGCCCTACCGTGTGGGCCAGGGGGAACATCATGAGCGAGACCGTGGCACGCGGAAGCATGGCGATGACACTGAAGGCCCGACGGCCTGCCTACTCGGTGATGCAGGAGTGCCTGCGGGTCCAGGCCGAGGCACCTGCCCTCAGCAGACGGGCCCGGTTCTTCGGCAGCTCGCCCCTGAGCCCCGATGCCCGCAGCTGGTACCAGGGCGCGCTCGGCGAGATCGAGGTCGACCGTGTGCTGAGCGAACTCGGGCCCGGGTGGACCGTCCTCCACTCCGTCCCGGTCGGCTCGGGCGCGTCCGACATCGACCACATCGTCCTCGGACCCACGGGCATCTTCACCATCAACACGAAGCACCACGCCGACAAGAAGATCTGGGTGGGCGGCGGCACGTTCATGGTCGGCGGGCACCGGACCGACCACCTTCGCAACTCGGCGTACGAGGCGACCCGCGCCTCCCGGTTGCTGTCGGCTGCGGCCCGCTCGGAAGTCGAGGTCATCCCGGCGATCGTCCTCGTCGGGACGGCCTCGCTGAAGTTCGGTGACAAGGCACCGACCGTCACCGTGCTCACCGTCGCCCAGCTGCGGAAGTGGCTGCTGACCCTGCCGCGCAAGCACTCGGACGAAGCCCTCGCCTGCTTCGCGCTGCTCGCCGAAGAACGCGGCACCTGGCACACGGAGGCGCTGGTGCTGACGGACACGCTCCGTCACGAACACCGCTTCGACCGCCTGCGCCGCGAGATCGACGACGCGGCCCGGCGGCGTCGGCGGTGGCGCGTTGGCACGGCGCTCGGCGTGCTCGGGGCGAGCGGGGGAGTCGCGATCGCGCTGGTCGCGACCGTCATGAGCACGGTCGTCTCGACGATCGGGTGATCGGCCGGTGAGCTGAGCCGGCTCGGGGTGTCGTTCGTGCGGTGATCCGGTACGTACCGGATCAGCGCACGAACGACGACACCAACCGCACGGCCATCGCGGTCACGGCCGCGATGCCCGACGCGACGAGCGCGAAGGCCGACCACACGGCGAGGTCGGCGTGTTGCAAGCGCAGACCCGCGAGCAGGGCGACGAGAGCGCCCGCGGCGACCGCCGTCCAGAACACGAGGGCCCGCGTGCCCCACCGGCGGAGGTCCGACCGGGTACTTCGGGGCGCCCAGCGCACGACGGCCAGAACGGCCGCGGTGAGCAGGGCCGGGACGAACGCGACGAGGTTCACCACGACAACCCGATCAGGAGGCGCGGCTCCGGCGCCTCGGGACGCCCCACCACACCAGCGCGACCAGCGCGAGCACGTGGGCCGTCGCCAGGGCGACGATCGCGACGATGCCGAGGAAGGGCCGCCACGGTCAGCCCGATCGTGAACCAGTCGATCGGCGGAACGGCCGAGGAGCGCGCGCTGCCGGTCGAACCGAACGCCGTCCAGTTGATCAGAACGGCCCCGGCTGCGGCGACGACGCCCACGACGGGGAGCCGGCCGAGCCGGGGGCGCGGGCGGGGGCTGAGCCCGACCGGTGACGAAGCACTCATGGGGCGAGGGTAGGGGGTGCGCCGTCCTCTCGCCACCTCCTGCGCCGTCGATCGAGTGTGCCGTGGACCCGACCGCCCGGGGTGATGACGGGCGCGGCGACGCGATCAGCGCCTCCTCATCCGTCGTCGGGACGAGCCGGGAGGCGGAGGTTCCCCCACCCGACGAGTCCGCCCACCGGTTCTCGAGAGGGCAGCAGATGTCGTGCGTCACGGGCGGAAGGACGTCTTCTGCCCGTTCGGCACCGCGCCCGCCGGTCTCACTCGTAGCGGAGGGACTCGACCGGGTCGGCCTTCGCGGCGCGGGCGGCGGGCAGCGTGCCGGCGACGAACGCGATCACCATGACCACGACGACGATCAGCGCGATCGACACCGGCTCGAACGCGATCAGCGTCAGCCCGGGCAGGTTCGACAGCAGCGACCCGGCGAGGGCCGAGCTGACCAGGCTGCCCGCGACCATCGCGACGCCGGCGCCGATCGCACTGCCGAGGAACCCGATGAACGCCGCCTCGAGGCTGAACAGGGCGAACACCCGGCCGCTGCCCATGCCCATAGCCTTCATCAGGCCGATCTCGCGGGTGCGCTCCTGCACGCTCATCAGCAGCGTGTTGACGATGCCGAAGCTCGCCGCGAGCAGGGCGATGATCGCGAAGGCGTTCAGCACGAGCACGATGCCGTCGATCACCGTGGTGAAGGTGCCCAACTGGTCGGCGACGGTGGTGCCGGTGTAGCCGGCGGTCGCCAGACGGTCCTTCAGATTGGTGACCTGATCAACGGTCGCGTCCGCGGCGAACCGCACCGTGGCCTGCGCGTACCGGTCGACCTGGTCGGCCGGCACCCCGACGTTCTGCGCGTCGAACAGAGCCGTGCCGAGCGCCGCGTTCGGCGTGACCGACGCACCCGCCGGCGAGGCGATGCTCTCTTCGGCGACGCCGACGACGGTCGCCGTGACCGTGTGCTGCGTCCGCGTCGCGTCGGTCACCGCCAGCGTGACGGATTGCCCGACCGCCGCGGCGTCGTCACGGAACCCCAGCGCGTCGACGTAAGAAGTCGGGATGACGACCTGCAGGTCGGTGCCGTCATCGGGCTGGGTGCCCGCGGTCAGCGTGAACTGCTGCCCGGGCACGAGCGCACTCGCCGACACCGCGTACTTCGTGCCGCTGGTGCCCTCGACGTAGTCGGTCGAGAGCGACTGGGTCGGTTGGACGGCGAGGACGCCCTCGACGCCCTCGAGGGTCGTCACATCGTCCGGCGTCAACGCGACGACGGTCGCCCCGGGGGCACCGAACCCACCCGCGGCGACCGTGTCGGGGTCGTACTCGGTCGGGCCCGAATCCGCCGCGCCGAGACCCTGCGCGTCGTCGGAGGCCTTCGTCACCGTCATCGTGTCGGACGACCCCACCGCCGAGACCGTGTCGTCGATGTAGGCGTTGATGCCCGTGCCCAGTCCGCTCGTCAGCGTCAGCGTGAACGCGCCGACGAAGATCGCCAGGATGGTCAGGATCGTGCGCGTCTTCGACCGGAACGTGTTCGCCACGGCGGTCAGCAGCAGGTCGGAGGTCGTCATGCGGCCACCTCCGCCTCGACGTCGACGATCAGCCCGTCGCGGATCACGATGCGCCTGTCGCAGCGTGCCGCGAGCTCGTCGTCGTGGGTCACCACGATCAACGTGATGCCGTGCTCGCGGTTGAGCGAGAACAGGATGTCCTCGACCACCGCCCCGGTCGCCGTGTCGAGGTTGCCCGTCGGCTCGTCGGCGAAGATGATCCGCGGGTCGTTGACCAGCGCGCGGGCGATCACGGCACGCTGCTTCTGGCCGCCCGACAGGTTCAGGGCCTTGCTCTTCGCCTTGTCGGCGAGCTCGAGCTGCTCGAGGGCCGCCAGGCCGCGACGTCGGCGCTCGCCGCGGGGCACGCCCGCGATGGTCATCGGCAGCACGACGTTCTCGAGCACCGACGAGCTCGCCGTGAGGAAGAACTGCTGGAACACGAAGCCGAACGTCTTGTTGCGGGTGCGGTTCAGGCGGGCGCCCTTGAGCGTGCTCGTGTCGACGCCCTCGAGCTCGACGGTGCCGGTCGTCGGGGCGTCGAGCAGGGCGAGCACGTGCATCAGGGTCGACTTGCCCGAGCCGCTCTTGCCGACGATGGCCACGCTCTCGCCCTCGGCGACGTCGAAGCTCACCCCCTTGAGGGCCTCGAAGCGGTTCGGGCCGCGCCCGTACGAACGGTGGACGTCTCGGACCGAGATGATCGGCGCCATGGTGCTCCTGTCGCTGCCGGCCCGGTGTCTCCGGGGCCGAGACCAACCCTCGCGGGCCTCGTCGCCCGGGGCGTCACCCTGTCGCGGACACCTGACGTGCCGGCCGTACCGCGACCGCGGTACGCGACGTCGGGCCACAGGGGGACTCGGCCGCCGGGGTTCCAGGGCACGATGGGGTCATGACGACGATGGAGGGCAGGAGGCGCGAGCCGGCCTACCCGCGACCCCGCGTCCCCTGGTGGCTGGGTGACGCCCTCGCCGCGGCGCTCGTCGTCGGTGCGGCGTTCGCACCCTTCCCCGTCCCGGGGTTCCGGCCGACCGGTGGGCTCGCGGTCGCGGTCGTCGTCGCGCCCGCCCTGCTGCTGCCCCTGCGACGGCGTCGGCCCATCCCGGTGCTCGCCGCGGTCGTCGGGCTCTTCGGCCTCGCCGCCCTGCTCGGCACGCTCGCACCCGGCGTCGTGCTCGCCACCGGCATCGCCGTCTTCGCCGTCGCCGCGCGGACGCCGCGTCGCCGGACCCTCGTCGTGACGGCCGCCACGGCCCTCGCCGTCGTGCTGCTCGGCCTGGCGGCCGTGGGCGGGCGGTTCTTCGACGTGCCCGTCGTCCAGTTCGCCCTGCTGATCTCCTTCGGGGCCGCGGCGGGCGACGCCAGCCGGTCGCGCCGCGAGTACATCGAGGCCGTCACCGAGCGCGCGGAGCGGGCCGAACGCACCCGCGAGGCAGAGGCCTCGCGCCGCGTCGCCGAGGAGCGGCTGCGCATCGCGCGCGACCTCCACGACGTCGTCGCCCACCAGATCTCGGTCATCAGCCTCAACGCGGGCGTCGCGTCGTCGGCGATCGAGACGCGACCCGAGAAGGCCGTGACGGCCCTCGCGACCATCCGCCGCGCCTCCCGGACCGTCCTCGGCGAGATCGGCGATCTGCTGGAGGTGCTGCGGGCCGGCGACGCCGAGCGGACGCCGTCGCCGCAGCCCGGCCTGGCGCGGCTGGACGAGCTCGTCGCCGGGTTCGCCGACGCGGGACTCGTCGTCACCACCCGGGTCGAGGGGCCGCTCGCCCCGCTCACGGGCGCGGCCGACCTCGTCGCGTACCGGGTCGTGCAGGAGGGGTTGACGAACGCCGGCAAGCACGGGGCCGGTGACCGCGCCCACGTGCTGGTCGCGGTCACCGAGGACGAGGTGTCGGTCGTGGTGACGAACCCCGTGCCGGTGGCGCGGGCCGAGCCTGGCGTCGCCTCCGACTCCGACTCCGACTTCGAGGCCGTGCGGGGCGGGCACGGGCTGCTCGGGCTGCGCGAGCGCGTGGCCTCGGTGCGCGGGGTGGTCGAGACCGGGCCGACGCCGGGCGGCTTCCGGTTGGCGGCCGTGCTGCCGCTCGGGCGCGAGGCCGGTACGCCCGGCCGGGACGGAGGAGTCTCGTGACCACCGTGCTCGTCGTCGACGACCAGGCGTTGATCCGTCAGGCCGTGACCGACATCCTCGACGGAGCCGACGGAGTCGAGGTCGTCGGCGATGCGGTCAACGGCCGCGAGGCGGTGATGCGGGCCGTGGCGTCGCGGCCCGACGTCGTGGTCATGGACATCCGCATGCCCGAGCTCGACGGCATCGGCGCGACGGCCGAGATCTGCGCCGACCCGCTGCTCGCCACGACGAAGGTGCTGATCCTCACCACGTTCGAGGAGGACGAGTACCTCGTTGCCGCCCTACGCGCCGGGGCGAGCGGGTTCATCGGCAAGGGGGCCGAGCCCGACGAGATCGTGCGCGCGGTGCGGGCCGTCCACGCGGGGGAGTCGCTGCTGTCGCCGGTCGCGACGCGCAGCTTGATCGAGCGGTACGTGCTGCCCGGTGGGGGCCGGGACGGCGCTGGCGTCGACGGCCGCGGCGGGGGACCGGCCCCGGGGCTCGAGCGTCCCGTGCCGCCCGAGCTCGCGCACCTGACCGACCGTGAGCGCGAGGTGCTGCTGCTCGTCGCGCGAGGTCGGGCGAACGCCGAGATCGCCACCGAGCTGGTCATCTCGCCGCACACGGCGAAGACCCACGTCAACCGCATCATGACGAAGCTCGACGCCCACGACCGAGCCCAGCTGGTGATCGTGGCGTACGAGACGGGGTTGCTCGCGCCGGGTGCTTGAGCCGGTTGCCCGGATCGGCACCGCGGGTGACCCGTCCGCGCACTGGGACGGCGTCGCCCTGCCACGGCCCGGCCCGGCCCGGCCCGGCCCGGCCCGGCCCGGCCCGGCCCGGCCCGGCCCGGCCCGG
>NZ_LMPQ01000006.1:66357-159352 GCF_001423905.1 Frigoribacterium sp. Leaf186
TCCGGTCCGTCCCAGGCGGGGGTGTGCAACGGCGCGTCCGGCCCCGTCGTGTCCTCAGACGGGCAACGTCCCGGCCACGACGCGACCCCGCGCGACCACGGCCACGATGTTGGCCGTGTCGAGCACGCCCGCGTCGCGCCAGGGCCGACCGTGCATCACGACGAAGTCGGCTGCGGCCCCCACCGCGATCCGCCCCAGCACGGCCCCGCCCGACCCGGCACCGCCCGCGGACGGCGCGGCCCGACCGATGGCAGCCGCCGCGCGAGAGGTGCCCGCTTCGAGCACGCGTTCCGGTGACCAGCCGAAGACCTCTCCCATGCGTCGCAGTTCGTCCATCTGCTCGCCGAAGCGTACGTGGAACCCGTTCGCGTCGGTGCCGAGCACGAAGTCGACCCCGGCCGCTGCGGCGGCGGCGAATCCGGCGTCGCGAGTCGCGACCAGTTCGCGGGCGGCGGCCTGCTGGTCGGGGGTGACCGGCACCGTGCCATCGGCGATCGCGTCGTTGATCAGCAGCGTCGGGGCCACCGGCACGCCCGCGGCGATCACGTCGACGGCGAGCCCGGCACCGAGCTGTGTCGCGTGTTCGAGTGAGTCGACACCGGCACGCAGCGCGATCCGGATGCCCTCGGTCGTGTGAGCGTGCGCGGCCACGAGCAGGCCGAGCGCGTGGGACTCGTCGACGATGGCGTCGATCTCGGCGACCGTGTGGTTGCGCCATGACGGCTTGTCTCCGTCGGACAACAGCCCGCCGCTCGTGGCGATCTTGATGCCCGTTGCCCCCGCTCGGGCGTGGGCGCGCACCAACGCGCGGCAGGCGTCGACCCCGTCGGCAGTCGGCTTGCGCAGGCGGGGGTCGACCCCGGGTGGCACGAACATGTCGCCGTGCCCGCCGGTCATGCTCACCATGCCGTGGGCGAAGAGGCGCGGAGCCTCGACCAGCCCTGCCTCGACGGCCCGGGCAAGCGAGAACTGCACCTCGTCCGCCGACAGGTCGCGCAGGGTCGTCACCCCGCCGAGGAGCGCCCGACTGGCGTGCGCGAGACCGTGCAGCACCTGTTCGGTCGGCGGGGTGACCAACGGCCAGGTCAGGAATCCCGACGCTGCGCCTCCGGCGTTCCCGATCAGGTGCACGTGCGTGTCGATCAACCCGGGGATCACCGACAGCCCTTCGTAGCGAGGCGACGGGGGCACCGGCTGCAGGTCGGAGACGACCGCGTCCGGCGAGGCGTCCGTGCCCGACGGAGCCCAGGCCAGCCTGCGGGCCCCGAGGGGCTCGTGGCCGTCCCACACGTCGATTCCGTCGAGGGACGAGGGAGTGGAGCGATGGTGCACGGTGGGTCCTTGCGGTTCGGGAACGGGATCGAGGAGGCGTGGTGAGGGTCAGCTGCGTCGCGTGCGTCGAGGCACGAGTCGGCCGAGAGCGGCCGGAGGCCTCATGCGGGTGCCGGCCACCACGAGCACGGCCAGCGTGACGACGTAGGGCGTCGCGCTCGACACGGCGGCGGGCAGAGGGACGAACGCGAACACGGCGAGCAGCACGACTCCGAGCACGAGCGAGGGCACGCCGTCGCGCAGGCGTCGTCCTGGCGTTCCCCGGAGCAGTCGGCGCACCCCCACAGCGGCGAAGACGACGGCGAGCACGAAGACCAGGGCGCGCAGGGTCTCGGGACGACCGATGCCCACCGCGTCGCTGATGCCGAACAGCGAGGCGCCGAAGAAGACCCCGGACGGCGTCCAGTTGCCGAAGATCAGCGTCGCCAGGCCGATGAATCCTCGTCCGGCTGTCTGGTTCTCGATGTAGCCCTGCGAGATCAGGGTGAGGTAACCACCCGCGAACCCGGCCAGCCCCGACCCGACCAGCACCGCGATCCACCGCGTGCGGTGCACGCTGCCGCCCAGCGCCTGCAACGCGGCCGGTTCTTCGCCCGCCGATCGCCACCGCAGGCCGAACGGGGTCTTCCAGAGCACCCACGCCACCAGCGGGATCACGAGCAGTCCGAGGACGGCGGCCAGTGAGACGTCACGGGTGAGACCGCCGAGCACACCGCCGAGTTGTGCCACGACGGGCAGCTCGGAGGACTCCATCATGCGGCTGACGTCAGGCGTCCCGAGCCCGCCGCTGACCACGGGCAACGACAGGTGAGGCACGTCGCCGCCGATGCGCGGCGAACGGGCGATGGTGCCGCCGTCCATCTCGCTGAACACGACGTCCGCCATGAACCGCGCGACCGCCGCGGCGATCACGTTGATCGACACACCGACGATCAGCTGGTTGATGCCCATCTCGATGCAGAGCACGGCCATCAGCACACCGAAGCAGAGGCCACCGACGACCCCGCCGAGCAACGCGGCCCAGGGCCCGGCGAGGGTGCCGAACAGGCCCGCCATCCAGGTCCCGCCGATCATCATGCCCTCGAGGCCGACGTTGATCACCCCCGAACGCTCCGAGAACAGGCCTCCCATCGCGACCAGGGCGATCGGCACGGTCAGTCGCAGGGCGGAGCCCCAGGTCGACGATGCGGTGATGCCGGGTGCGTCGGCGAGGTAGCGCGCGAGGATCAGCAGACCGAGGCCGAGCAGGGTCCAGCGCAAGGCCGCACGCACGCGGCGAGACGACGGCCGGAGGCGCGCGACGGACGCGCGGGCCGGCACACCGTCCGACGGCGTCGGCATGGTCAGGGGGTTCGAGCCGAGGGTCATCGTGAGGTTCCTTCGGTCGGGGTCGGGGTCGACGACGCTCCGGGAGCGACGGCGTCACGCGCGGCTCGGAGGCGTCGACGCAGGGCGAGGGTCAGCGCGATGCGGGCGTCCGCGCGCTCCGTCAGCCAGTAGCCGACCGCCGACGAGAGCAGCACGACGGCCAGGAAGACCTGCCCCACCTCGGTCGGCAGCTGGACGAGGCCGAGCACCTGGGCGCTTCGCTCGACGAAAGCCAGGACGAAGGCCCCCAGGGCCATCCCGATCGGGTGCTGGCGGCCGAGCAGGGTCGCGGCGAGCCCGGTGAACATCAGGTCGGTCGGCAGCGTGCCGTCGAACCGACCGGCCACCGAGAGGATGTGCGGCAGCCCGACCAGCCCGGCGACGGCGCCGCTGATGAGCATGGCCTGCACGATCTTGCGGTCGACGCGGATGCCGGCCGACTCGGCGGCCTCGGGCGACCGGGCCGCCACGCGCAGCGAGTAGCCGAACACGCTGCGCTCGATGACGAGGTAGTAGACGATGCCGGCCAGCAGCGCGACGACGACGAAGCTCGAGACGGAGCCCTGACCGGTTCCGACACCCGGCAGGGCGGGCATCAGCCCTCCGTCGTCGATCACGGCGGTGCCGGTGTTCTGCCCGCCGCCCGAGCGGAAGACGCCGCTGAGCAGCACGGCGACGATGGTCGTCGCGATCGCGTTCAACAGGATCGACGTGATCACCTCGTTCACGCCTCGGTGGATCTTGAGCAGGGCGGGGATCAGCGCCCACCCGGCGCCGACCGCGCAGGCGATCAGCACAGTGAGCGGGAGGCGCACCGCGAGCGGGAAGGGCAGCGACGCGGCCGCGACGGCACCGGCCAGGGCCGCCATGCGGTACTGCCCGTCCACGCCGATGTTGAACAGCCCCATGCGCACCGCGAAGGCACCGGCGACGGCGGCGAGGTAGAGGGGCACGGCGTCGTTCAGGCTCGACACGAGCGAGTTCGGCTGGACGCCGTACGCCCACATCACGGAGAACGCGCTCGCGGCGCTGTAGCCGCCCGCGGTCAGGAAGAGCGCGGTGACCCCGAGGGCGAGCAGCACCGAGACGAGGGGGCCGGCCACCGTCACGGCGACGCGTCGCGGCAGACCGACCGGCAGGGTGCGTCGTCGGGTCACGACCGGCCTCCGGTCGTGGGCAGGTGGGCGCCGGTCATGTGTTCTCCGAGATCGATGGCGGTGACCGAACGGGGGTCGAGCTCGGCGACCACGCGTCCGCCGTACATGACGAGCAGGCGGTCGCTGAGGGCGAGCAACTCGTCGAGGTCGGCCGACACGAGCAGCGTGCCGAGCCCCGCGTCGCGTGCCGTGACCAACTCGCGCCAGACGGCGCTCTGCGCGCCGACGTCGACGCCACGAGTCGGATGAGCGGCGACGAGGACGGTCGGCTCCGATCCGAGCTCGCGGCCGATGATGAACTTCTGCTGATTGCCACCCGACAGCGAGCCCGCGGTCGTGGTCGGCGACCCACCGCGGACGTCGAAGCGACGGATGATGTCGGCGGCCGTCGACGCCGCCGCCGACCGGTCGAACCACCAGCCACGCTTGATCGGCGCCCGCTGTTGGTAGCCGAGTGCCGCGTTCTCGCTCAGGCTGAAGCCGAGCACCACACCGTCGCGGTGACGGTCCTCGGGGATGTAACCGACCCCCAGTGCGCGACGCTCCCGTGTCGACAGTGCATCGATGGCCTGACCGTCGAGGGTGATCTGCCCGTCGTAGTCGACGCGGCCGAGCAAGGCGGCCAACAACTCGGACTGCCCGTTTCCCTCGACGCCGGCGACGCCGACGATCTCGCCCGCGTGGACCGCCAACGACACGGCGTCGAGCAGGGGGCGCTCGTCGGGGGAGCCGACGGTGACGCCGTCGACCGAGAGCACGACGGCATCACCGGGCGGGCTGGTGCGCGGTTCGACGGTGGGCATCGCGACCTCGACCATCAGGCCGGCCAGCTCGCGCGGAGTCGTCTCGGCGGGAGTGGTCCGACCGACGACCCGCCCCGCGCGGATCACGGTGATCTCGTCGGCGAAGGCCAGCACCTCGTCGAGCTTGTGCGAGATGAAGACCACGGAGGCGCCCCGTGCGGTCAGGGTGCGGATCGAACGGAACAGCGCATTCGCCTCGGACGGCACGAGCACGGCCGTCGGCTCGTCGAGGATGATCACCCGCGCCTCTCGGTGGAGCACCTTCAGGATCTCGACGCGCTGTCGATCACCGACGCCCAGATCGGAGACGAAGGCGTCGACGTCGACGTCGAAGCCGTTCGCGTCGGCGAGTTCGGTGACGCGAGCGCGGGCCGTGGCCGCGTCGAGCCGCCACGACCTGCCCGGTTCGTCGGCGAGAACGACGTTCTCCCAGACGCGCAGGGCGCCGGCCAGCAAGAAGTGCTGGTGCACGATGCCGACCCCGGCCTGCTGCGCCTGGCGCGGTGACCGGAAATCGTGCACGACGCCTTCGACTTCGACGGTGCCCTCGTCGGGGCGCTCTTCGCCGGCGAGCACCTTCATGAGGGTCGACTTGCCGGCGCCGTTCTCGCCGACGATCGCGTGGACCGTGCCGGGGTGCACGAGGACGTCGATCCGGTCGTTGGCCGTGAACGTGCCGAACCGTTTGACGATCCCGGTCAGACGGACCGACGCCTCGTGCTCCGTCATCGGTTCAGAGTGCCGTCGGGACGGTGACGTCACCGTCGACGATCGAGGTCTCGGCTTCGTCGAGCTGGTCGGTGATGCCGTCGACGAAGCCGCCGCTGGTCGAGTAGCCGACCCCACCCGTCTCGAGGTCGAACACCTGCTCACCGGTCTCGAGCGTGCCGGCGTCGAACGCGGTGATGACGTCTTCGACCGCGACGTCGACGTTCTTCAGCGCCGACGTGAGGATGTAGGGCTTGATGTCGTCGTCGACCTGCTCGTAGGCGTCACCGTCCACGCCGATCGCCCAGACCTTCGAGTCGGGTGTGCTCGACTCGGCCGCCTGCTCGTAGACGCCCTGGCCCGACCCCCCGGCGGCCGCGTACACCACGTCGGCCCCACCGGCGTACATCGACGCCGCGGCCTCCTTGCCCTTGGTCGGGTCGGAGAAGCCGGTGAAGTCGCCCAGCGGCGAGAGATAGGTCGAGTCGATGGTGATCGACGGGTCGACCGACTTGGCGCCGGCCTCGTAGCCGACGAAGAAGTTCTGGATCGACGGCTGGTCGACGCCGCCCACGAACCCGATGTGACCGGTGGTCGAGGTGAGGGCCGCGGCGACGCCGACCAGGTACGACGATTCGTTGGCGGCGAACGAGATCGTCGTCACGCCGTCGATCTCGGTGCCGATGTCGGTGTCGACGTCGACGAAGGCCGTGTCGGGGTGTTCGGTGGTCTGCATCGGCTGGGCGAACTGGAATCCGATGCCGACCGCGAGATCCGCTCCCTGTGACACGGCGAGGTCGAGGCGGTCCTGGTAGTCGTCGGTGTTCGGGCTCGACAGTTCGACGGGGTTGAAGCCGAGCTTCTCCTGCGCGGCCGTGAAGCCGGAGTAGCCGCCGTCCATGATCGAGTAGTCGCCGGTGGTGCCGTAGAGCAGGGCGACGGTCGCCGCATCGGGGTCGGCCGACGGGGTGGTCGCGGCGGTCTGGCCCGAGCACGAGGCGAGCAGCATCGTGGCGGTGAGCGCCGCTCCGGACGCGATCACGAGGCGGTGGGCACGGACGAGGCGGTGGGAGCGGACGAGGTGCAGGGTGGGGCGGTCAGGCAGAGTGGGCACGGGGACTCCAAGGCTGTAAACGATTACCTGATCGAGAGTCGAGGGGCGTGGCTCACGGAGGTACGTCGGGGTGAAGGGGTGTCACCACGCTAGGGCTCTCGCTGTTTCGGGCGTGTTTCGAGCGCGTAAGCAATGAAGTAAACGTTCTCAAGAAAGCATCATCGTCTGCCATCGTTTCTCCATGACGACCGCACAACGCCCCGCTTCTGTCGACCTCGTGATCCGTCGGGTGACCGTGCTCACCGAGACGCGACGCCCCGTCGCGGCGTACCCCGACCTGCCACCGCTCGATCCGGCTCGCCCCCGACCGGTCACGTTCTCGCCCGACCACGCCATCGGCGTCTCGGGTGCCGACATCGTCTGGATCAAGCCCGACGACGAGGTCTCCGCCGCCGATCTCGACACGGCCCGGGTGATCGACGCGCCGGGGCGGGTCGCGATCCCGGGGATGATCAACACGCACAGCCACTCCTCGATGACGTACTTCCGGGGCTCCGCCGAAGACGTCCCCACCGCCTCCTGGTTCAACGACCACATCTGGCCGATGGAGGTCAACCTCACCGATCGCGACGTCCTGCTCGGAGCCCGGCTCGCGGTGGCCGAGATGCTGCTGGCCGGCGTCACGACCGTGGCCGACCATTACTTCTCGATGGCCCAGATCGCGACCGCCGTCGACGACGGCGGCATGCGCGCGGTGCTCGCCGAGACCTACTTCTCGTCCCAGGGGGCCGCCGGCCTGGAGCGCAGCGCCGCGTTCGCGGCCGAATGGAACGGCCGCGCCGACGGCCGCATCACGACCATGCTCGGGCCTCACGCGGTCTACACGGTCGACGACGCCGACCTCGCGCGGACGGCCGAGGCGGCACGCGCGATCGGCGTCCGCAGCCACGTGCACGCGTCCGAGACGATGCACCAGACCGAGTCGTCGCTGGCGAGGCGGGGGGCCACGCCGATCCAGGTGCTGCACGACACCGGCATGCTCGATGCCGGGGCCCTCATCGCGCACGGCACCGGCATCGTCGAGAGCGATCTCGCCTGGTTGACGCCGTACGCCGACCGCGTCGGGGTCTCCTGCTGCGCCAAGGTCTACCAGAAGCACACCCACTCGACGACGCCGATCCGGATGCTGCACGACGCCGGGATCGTCGTCGGCATCGGCACCGACGGTTGCGCGTCGAACAACACCCTCGACATGTTCGAGAGCCTGCGCAGCATGGCCCTGGTGCAGAAGGCCGACGCGGGTGACGCCACCTGGATGACGAGCGCGCACTCCCTCGACCTCCTGACCCGCCAGAGCGCCGCCGCGATCGGACGCGAGCACGACCTCGGAGCCCTGAAGCCGGGCTACAAAGCCGACATCGTGCTGATCGACCCCCGGAAACCCCACCTGCAGCCGATGAACGACCTGGCCGCGGCACTGGTGCTGAGCGTGCGGTCGAGCGACGTCGAGACCGTGATCGTCGACGGCCGTGTGGTCGTCGCCGAGGGCCGTCTGGTCGGCGTCGACCTCGGGCCGCTCATGGCAGAGATGAACGAACGCCTGCCCGGGCTGACGGACCGGTCGCACGGCACCACCATCCAGACGTACGCTCCCTGATGATGATCGACGCCGACCGCACGCCCTGGCCCGACGTGGCCGCCGCCTTCGACCGGGGGGCAGGTCTCGCCGTGCTGCCGTTCGGCGCCTTCGAGCAGCACGGGCCGCACCTGCCGCTCGGCACCGACACGGCGACCGCCGCCGAGGTGGCCGGTCGCCTGGCCGACCGACTGGACGCCGTGCTGCTCCCGCCGGTGCACTACGGGGACACCTGGAACACCGCGGGCTACCGTGGCACGCTCTCTCTGTCGACCGCGACGGTCACGGCGATCGTGGTCGACCTGGGACGGGCACTCGCGGCGTCCGGGGCCGGGGGGCTGATCGTCGTGAACGGCGACTGGGGAAACCGGGCTCCGTTGTACGCGGCCACACGCTTCCTGATCGACCAGGGCGTCCTGCCCACCGTGACGCTCGACCATCCCGGCATGGACGACGCGATCGACGACGTGCGTGAGAGCCGTGCCGCCGCGCCCGGCCTCGCTCACGCCGACGAGATCGAGACCTCGATCATGCTGCGCATCGCACCCGACGACGTGCGGCGTGACCGGTACGAGGCGAGCTACCCCGTCTTCCCGTCCGACTTCGGCACGACCCCGATGCAGTTGCACCCGTTCTCGGCGAGCGGCGTCTTCGGCGACCCCTCGTCGGCCACGGCGGAGAAGGGAGAGCGGCTGCTCGAGGCGACGGTCGACGGCGCGATGGCCGTGCTGACCGACTTCGTGGCGTCGATCGAGCACGAGCGTTCTCGTGCGAGGGACCGGTCCTCGACCGGCGGACCCGCAGAGGGTGCGGTGGACCGGTGACCCCGGTCGCCGGGCCCACCCTGGTCGACGTCGCCCGCGAGGCCGGTGTCTCGATCGCCACCGCGTCGCGGGTGCTCTCGGGTGCCCAGCACGTGTCGGAATCGCGGTCACGAGCCGTGCGCAAGGCCATCGCCGATCTCGGCTACCGGCACAACGCCGTCGCGAGCGCCCTGCGAAGCCAGCGCACCGAGACGGTCGGCCTGATCCTGCCGAGGTACACGACCGGCTTCCTGTCGGCGTTGATCGAGTCGGTCAGCGCCGCCCTCGACGACGAGGGCATGTCGCTCGTGCTGCGCTATTCGGCCGACGGCGACGACCACGACGTCGCGACGGTGGAGTCGATGCTGAGCCGTCGCGTCGACGGGCTCATCATCTGCCCGCCGAGCGAGGACGTCAGCCGCGACGCGATCGCCGCCGCCGCGCGGGTCCCGGTGGTGCAGGTCGGGCGGCACATCTTCGGCGACGGCACCGACTCGGTGGGTCTCGACGACCACCGTGCCACCGACCTGCTCGTCGGCTCACTTGCCGACGGCGGGGCACGATCGCTCGTCACGGTCGGGCTCTCGCCGGGCGATCCCGCCGACGCCCGTCGCATCGCGGCCGTGCGGGCGTCGTGCGAGCTGCGCGACGTGACGTTCGTCGAAGCGATCACGGCCGACGCTGTGCTCGCCGGGGGAGTCGCCGCGGCGAACACCCTGCTCGAGGGATCGACGTCGAACCGCGCGGGCACGGCAGCAGCAGCCGGTGCGGGACGGGGAGTCCCGCGGGGCATCGACGTCGGGCAGCACGTGGTCGACGCCGCGATCTGTGCCAACGACGACGTCGCCCACGGACTGGTCACGGTGCTCCGGCTGAACGGAGTGGCCGTGCCCGGCACCCTCCAGGTGGCCAGTCTGCTCGACGTGTCGCTCGGCGAGGACGACGACCGCGAGATCACGACCCTGCGTCACCCGTGGCCCGCGATGGGTCGCGAGGCGGTGCGGCTGCTGATCGACGCCCTGGGCTCGGCGGCGCACGCCGACGCAGGAGGCGCGCGCCGGGTCACGCTCGCACCGCGCCTCCTCACGGGGCGTTCGTCCCGCTGACGGATGCGCGGGTCAGGCGAGCGCGGCGGGGTCGAGGCCGTGCTGCTCGACCTGGATCGCTTGGCGGATCGTCAGCGGGTAGATGCGCGACAGCTCGGGGTTCGACGGGTCGCTCGAGATGTAGGCGACGCTCTCGACGTGCTGCTCGAAGGCGTTGACCTTGTCGCGCGGTGCCCCGACCACGAGCTGGAAGCCCAGCGAGGTCAGCGCCGCCAGCGCCCGGCCCGTGTATTCGGCATCGGCCTTGACGAAGCCCTCGTCGAGCACGATCGGCGCGTAGGTCGGCACCCGGTCGGTGCCGTCGCCCAACCGGAAGCGCAGGGCCGCTCCGAGCACGAACGCGATGAGCTCCTGGCCCTCGCCGCCGGACTTGCCGGCCACGCCCTCGTGCACGATCTGCGTGCCGTCGGCCCGGGTCTCGATCGCCCGGAACTGGTAGTGCTCACGGGCGTCGAGCACCCGCCGACGCCAGGCGTCACCGACCTTCGAGCGCTCCTCGAGGTGGGCCAGGTCGCGGCGGAGCCTCAGGAACCGGCGCTCGATCGCGGAGGCGTCCCGCGCCTCCTCGGGGCGTCCGCCGGTCGAGCCCTCGGCACCCGAGCCCGGCGCACCGGTGCGCTCGGCCCCGCTGGCGTGCTCGCGCAGCGTGCGCTTGAACTCGACCAGGTCGCCGTTCGAGACCGGGCGCGGCTCGATGTCGAGGGTCGAGCCCTGCCGGAACTCGATCGAGCGCAGGGCCTGCGAGATCGGGCGGACGCCGCGACGGATGACGTGGCCGTCCTCTTCGATCTGGACGAGCAGCGCCCGCAGGCTGTCGCCCACGTCGCTGCCCGCCTTCTCGAGCCAGCGCTGCTTCGCGTGCGGCAGGTCGTCGGCGACGAGTCGGCGGTGGATCGCCCGGACGGTCGGCAGGCTGTCGACGGTCGCGTCGAAGCCCGCCGTGCGGTCGAGTTCGAGGTAGCGCTCGAAGACCACGACGAGGGTCGCCTCGGCGTTCGCGCGGTCACGGTCGTGCGCGTCGACCTGGGCCCGCAGCTGCGACGCCGCGTCGCGGTACAGGCGCGCCACGTCGGTCGCCTCGCGCGGGGCGGCGAACGGCAACGGGGCCAGCAGCGCCTGCTCGTCGTCGGTCAGGGGGTCGGCGTCGGAGGCGTCGGCGAACTCGTCCTCGATGTCGACGAGGGTCGCGTGCTTCTCGTCGAGGCGGGCGAGCACCTGGTCGATCTCGGCGAGGCGTCGGGTGGCGGCGGACCGGTCGTCGTCGTGCTGCGCGGCCTCGGCCTGCAGCGTCGCGAGCTCGGGGCGCTCGATCGAGATGCGCTCGAGCTGGGCGCGCAGGTCGTCGAGCCTGGCTCGGGCGGGCGCGGTGTCGAGCTCGTCCCAGGTGAACTCCCTCGAGCGGGCCACGGCGTCGGCCACCCGACGACGCTCGGCCGCCTCGGTTTCGATCGCGTCGTACTCGGCGCGGACCCGGGCCAGTTCGGCCTCACGCCCGACGATCTCGTCGCCGAGCTCGGCGATGCGGGCGGCGTTGTCGAGGCCGATCCACGAGCGGGTCGACCGGTCGTCCTTGACCACCCGGTCGCGCGAGCCGGTGCGGAGCCCGCGTCGGGTGACGGCGCCGCGCGTGCCGGCCGGACGCGGGTCGTCGAGGTCGTCGGGGCCCTCGACGCAGAGCACGCTGCGGTCGGCGACGAGCTCGTCGTGCAGCCACCCGCGGAACGGGCTGGCCGGGTCGAGGCGCACCATCGCGGGGACCGTGTGCTCGACGGGCGTGAGCCGCGGCTCGGCGTCGAGGGTCGCGGGCACGAGCGTGACGCGTCCGCGCACGTCGTTCTCGTTCACCCAGCGGCGCACCGCGTCGAAGTCGTCACGGTCGACGAGGAGGTGCGTGGCGAGATCGCCGAGCACCCTCTCGATCGCGACGGCCCACCCGGCGTGCTCGGGCGCGACCTCGAACAGCTCGCCGGCGTAGGGCAGGCTCGACACCGGCACGCCCGCCCCCTCGGCGATGCGTCGACGTCGCTCGATCGCCTCGTCGGGCACGTTGCTGCGGCGCTGCTCGAACGACCGCTTCTGCTTCTCGAGGGCGGCCAGCGCGCGCTTCGTCTCGCCGATGCGGGCGGCGAGGTCGCTGCGGGCGTCGGCGGTCGCAGCGCGGGCCGCGGCGTCGTCGGCCGCGAGACGGTCGGCACGCTGCCCGAGGGCGGCGAGCTGCGCGTCGTCGCGGGGGAGGGACTCGCCCGTCCCGTCCAGGGCGGCGGCGAGGCGGCCGCGGGTGCGCTCCACGGCGGTGAGCTCGGCCTCGGCGGCGGCCACGTGCTCGCGGAGCGACTGCGTGGGGTCGCCCCCGAGTTCGCTGATCCGCGCCAGGGCCTGCTCACGGGACCGGAACGCGAGCTGCTCGTCCGCCTGGGCGCGCCTCCTGCGCTCGCTCTGCTCGCGCTTGTCGGCGGTGACGCGGTCGACCTCGCCGCTGACCCAGCTGCCGACACGCTCGGCCAGCCAGACGCGCAGGCGGCTGGGGCCGTCGTCGTCGACCAGCAGGCGACGCTTCGCCGAGCCGTCGCGGCCGGCGAGCTCGTACCGGTCGCCGAGGGCCGGCACCGGGTCGAGCACGTCGAGCTTCTTGCGCGTCGTCTCGAAGACGTCGTAGAGCGCCGAGGCCTCGCGGTAGGTGGCGAGCGTGGTCTCCCAGCGGCTGAGGGCCTGCGGCTGCACGAGCACGAACTGCTTGAACAGGTCGTCGATCGAGAACACGCCCTTCGAGGCCTGCGCCCGCCGCAGCAGGGTGAGGGCCTTGAGCTGCGACTCGTCGCTGCCGCCGATGCCGAGCTCGCCGCAGAGCTGCACCCGCAGCTCGGGCTGCGACGCCGTCGCGAGGTCGCGGGTCGGGTCGAGCAGCCGCGCGAGCGACCCGCGGGTCAGCGGGTTCTGGCTCGCGCCCTCGCGGGTCACCTCGGACAACCGGCTGAGGTCGAACGGGCCGTGCACGAGCAGGTAAACGCTCGCCTGGGTGACGTCGTCCTGGCTCGCGGTGTCGTCACCGATCCAGGCGACGCGGACGGCCGTGACGGTCTGGCCGAGCTCGGTCGACCACGTGATCGCGGCACCACTCGGGAACGCCTCGCCCAGCGGGCGGAGGAAGCGCGTCGTCGTGCGGTCGGTGGCGGCGTCGCGCACCTCGTCGGTCTTGCCACGCGCATAGCTGTAGACCGTGCGCTCGGACCGGTTGCGGCTGTCGTCGCGGGCGGCACGGTTGAACTCTTGCGGGTTCGGCATGATGACCGCGGCCATCGCGTCGAGCACGGTCGACTTGCCGCGACCGGTCGGGCCGAGGATGGCGATGCCGCCACGACCCACGGGCATGCGGTGCAGGCCGGCGTAGCTGCCCCAGTTGAGCAGCTGAACCTGCTCGATGCGGTACTGACCCGAGTGGAACATGCCGAGGTCGGGCGCGGTGTCGGCGGTGCTCATGACTGGGGTGCTTCCGGGTCGGTGTCGGGGTGGGTGCCGGGGGCGGTGCCGGCCGCGGGGTGGGTATCGAGGTCGAGGTCGAGGTCGAGGTCGAGGTCGAGGTCGAGCGGGACGGCGGTCGGGTCGGGCTCGGGGGAGTCGTCGGGCTCGGCGTCGGGGTCGGCGCTGTCGTCGGAGTCGGGCTCGACTTCCGGTTCGAGGGCATCGACGTCGGCATCGACGTCGCCCCGGGGTTCGTCGCCGGACCCCTCCACGCTCGCCTCGACATCCCCCTCGACCCCGGCCGCCTCGAGGTAGACGCGCTCGAGGTGGGCCAGCCGGTCGGCGGTCATCAGCGGAACGATCGCGGGCGACACGACGAACAGTTCGGGGTCGTCGGGCTCGGGCGAGAGCAGGTCGCGAGCGACGAGCGCGGCGATCGCGGCGTCGGCCCGGCGTCGCGCCCGCACCTCGTCGGCGCCCGAGTCGTCGTGGTAGCGCCCGACGAACTCGACGACCGCGTCCCTCGAGATCACGACCGCCTCGTCGAGGCCGTCGGTGAAGGCGTGCTCGCGGCGGGCGAAGACCATCAGCAGCGACGCGTCGCGTGACAGCGGCTTCTCGCGGCGCAGCAGCACGGGCACGTCGTCCTCGCCGCCCTGCCGCTTGAAGGCGACCTCGTGGTCGTGGTCGACGACCAGCACGAGGAACATCTCGTCGAGCCGGGCCCGGATCTCGGCCTCGTGGGCGAGCAGGCCGGCCCAGGCCTCCTGCTGCCGGGCACGCGACACGAACCGGTGGGTCAACAGCGTGACGAGGGCCTTGCGGCCGGCCAGCGGCAGGGCGTCCGAGGCCGCGCCCGACGGTGCGTCGTCCGCGTCGCCGTCGTCGAACGCGTCGCGGGAGGCTCGGGCCGGCTCGTCGACGGAGCCGCCGGTCGCCTCCACCGAGGAGGCGCGGGCCGGCTCGTCGACGCCGGTCTCGTCGAGCGGGGCTGCGGGGCTCATGCGGGGTCCTTCGTGCGGGGGGTGCTGGTCGTGAGGGCGGGCGCGACGGGTGCGGCGGGCTCGACGTCGGGCGGTGCCGCGGCGGGTTCGACGTCGGACGGAGCCGCGGGGGCTCGCCGGAAGACGAGGCGGGGGAGCGTGACCTGCCGGACCGCGCCTCCTCGACCCGCGCCTCCTGGGCCTGCGCCCCCGGTCCCCGTGCCGCCGGGCACCGTGGCGTCGGCCGGGTCGCCGGCGAGCTCGACCGTCTCGGTGTCGTCGCCGACGACGCCGCGGTCGAGGGCGAGGTCGAGCATGCTCAGCACGAGCCCGAGGCGGCGGAACTCGGGGTCGGTGGCGCGGTAGACGTCGGCGCTCGTGACCTCGTCGCGGTCGGCGAGCAGGCGGTCGATCGTCGCCGAGACGGCCGCTGTGCTCGTGCCCGAGGTGAGGCGCAGGGCGGCACGGTCGGCTTCGGGCAGGGCGGCGTCGCCGATCGTGACCTGCACGTCGACGGTCGGACGGGCACGGTCGGTGTGCAGCTGCACCTGGCTGACGTCGCGGACGTCGAGCGCCCCGAGCCCGAGCCCGTCGCCGTGGTCGGCCGGCAGCATCGCGTGACCCGGGCGCCGTTCGGCCCAGACGCCCCCGGCGTGCAGGGCCCGGTCGGCCAGGGTGAGCAGTCGCTGCTGCTGGTCCGAGCCCGACCGGGTCAAGAACCGGCGGAGCGACGACGTCCACCGGCCGTAGGTCTCTTGCACGGTCTGTTCTTCGGCGAGCAGCGACGAGATGAGCGACTCGAGCTGTGTGCGCTGCCGTTCGGTGAGCTGCTCGGCCGCGTCGGTTTGGGCCAGGACCTTCTCGATGTCGGCCCGCATCACGTCGATCTCGCGCGACGAGAGCATCTGCGCGAAGCCGCGGTAGGCCCGACCCTCGGGCGTCTGCTCGAGCAGGTCGTTGTCGCGCAGGTACTGGTCGACGAGCGCGCCCTTGCCGACGTGCTCGGACGACGCCCGGCGCGCGACCTCGCGGTGTCGCTGCTCGACCATGGCGCCGAGCTGCCGGAAGTCCTCGGGCAGCGAAGCGGTGAGGCGCACCACCTCGCGCACCTGCCGACGCAGCACGTCGGGGGCGGCCGGCTCGGTGCCGTGCCGCTCGATCTGCCGCTTGCGTCGCTCGAGCTCGGCGATCTGCTCGTCGAGCCGCGCGAGCTGGGCCTCGCGGCTGGGGTCGGCGAGGCCGGCGAGCTGCCCGACGGCGTGGGCGATGCTGCCGAGGCGGGCCTCGCTGACGGCGTTGTCCCGTTCGACGAGGTCGCGCACGAGGCGCAGCGCCTTGAGGGCGTGCGGCGACAGGCGGTACTCGGCGCGAGCGTCCGGTCCGGAGGCGCGGGTGCGGACGAGCCAACGGCTCTCGACCCAGCTGCGGCAGTACTCGGCCGGGGTGGTGCGGCCTTCGGCGGGAGGCGCGGGGGTGGTGGAGGAGGCCGGATCGGTGGGGGTGGCGTCCGCGGTGGTCGGGGTGGCGACGGTCGACGAGGACGCGACCCGCCCCTCCTCGGGGTGCTCGGACGCTGCCCGCTCGGACGCTGCCTGCTCGGCGGCGTTCTGTTCGACGGCGTCGGCGACCTGCCGGTGGAACCAGTCGGCCGACACCGGCCCCTCGGCGTGCTCGAGGTGGCGGGAGAAGAGCGGCAGCATCCAGCGGGCGTTGTAGCCGCGGAGCAGGGCCCAGGTGGGGTCGTCTTCGTACGCCGCGCGCACGTCGTCGCGGCTCAGGGCGTCGTCGTGCCCCGACGGGTGGTTCACCAAGCAAGACCTCCGGCAGTCGTCGGACGACGATACCAACTGGCCCGCACCTCCTGGTCGCCGTCGGTCGGGCGTCGCGGGGTGGGAGTCACCTGCCACTCGTGGAGGAACGACGGAGGCGCGTGGTGCAGTCTCGGACGATGAGTCCTGCACCCGACACTGCTCCCGTCGACCACGCCGACCCGACACCTGTCGTGCACATCCTGCACGACAACGCCGAGTGGCTGCCGCCGCTCGTCGCCGCGCTCGACGCCGCGGGGGTGCCCCACCGCGAGCACCTGCTCGACGGGACGTCGTTCGACCTCGCGGCCGCGCCTCCTGAGGGGGTCTTCTGGTCGCGCCTGAGCGGCTCGGCCCACACCCGTGGGCGGGCGACGGCGAAGGAGGTCGCCCGCGCGACCCTGCGCTGGGCCGAACGGCACGGGCGCCGGACGATCAACGGCAGCAGCGTCGTCGAGCTCGAGGTGAGCAAGGTCGCGCAGTACCTGGCGTTGGCGTCGGCCGGCTTCGACGTGCCCGCGACGACCGCCGTCTTCGGCACCGCCGACCTCAAGGCCCGGGCCCGCGAGCAGGCGCTGCCGTTCATCACGAAGCACAACCAGGGCGGCAAGGGCCTGGGCGTGCGCCGCTTCGACGACCTCGACTCGTTCGACGCCTACGTCGACGGCCCCGACTTCGAGGTGCCGGTCGACGGCATCACCCTGTTGCAGGAGTTCTTGCAGGCGGAAGAGCCGTTCAACACCCGCGTCGAGTTCGTCGGCGGGCGATTCGTCTACGCGGTGCGGGTCGACACCTCGGCGGGCAGCTTCGAGCTGTGCCCGGCCGACGCGTGCGTCGTGCCCGACGGCGCCGACCCGGCCACGTTCGCGCCGTTCGCCGTGCGCCCGTCGGTCACCGCCGAGCACCCGCTCGTGAAGCGTCTCGAGGCGTTCGTCGCCGAGCAGGGCATCGAGGTCGCGGGCATCGAGTTCATCGAGACCGCCGACGGCCGCTTCGTGCCGTACGACGTCAACACGAACACCAACTACAACCCCGACGTCGAGCGCGAGTCGTCGGTGTCGGCCGCGGCGACCCTGGCCGCCTGGCTCGGCGACGTGCTCGCGGCGGAGTACGCGCCCACCCCGGCCTGACGCCCGGCCATCGAAAGGTCCCGAAGCGTCCTTCGTTCGCGATCGAAGGACGCTTCGGGACCACTCGGTGCAGGCGTCGCCCGTCGAGTGGGCGGAAAGTGTCCTTCGTCGCTGGCGGAAGGACGGTTTCTGCCCACTCGACGGGACGGACGCGCCGCGGTGCGACGAGCTAGCGCCGAGGAGGCGCGGGTGGCGCCGGCGAGGTCGCGAACGCCCCGGCCGCGAGGGCCGTCAGCACGGCCGCACCGATCGTCACGGGCCCGAGCGGCCCGGCGAACGCCGCGGCCGGGCCCACCGTCGTGCCGAGGCCCACGACGAGCTGGCCGATCAGCAGCAGCACCAGGCCGAACGCGGAGCCCAGGAGGCTCACCCGGGCCAGGTCGTGCAGCCGCCGGGTGTCGTCGTCCGAGTGACGGGCACCCGCCGACTCGGACCCGAGCCGACGCCGCGTCCGCACGAAGAGCACGAGCGCCACGACCGAGAGCACCAGCGGGATCGCACTGCCGATCGTGAGCGCGGTCTGCACGACGCCGAACAGGGCGTCGGTGCCACCGGGGGAGGGCGGGGTGCTCATGCGTCTCCGTTCTGCCCTGACCGGACACGGCGACGCCGACCCGGCGATGAACCGGGTCGGCGTCGGGGCCGTGCGGCCGGGTGCCTAGTAGCGGGGCTTGCGGGCGGGCCGGTCGCCACCGGAGGACCGGTCGGGGCGGTCGTCGCGGCGGGGCGCGCCTCCTCGGCGGTCGGGCTTGATCTCGATCAGCTTGCCGCTGATGCGCGTGTCGCTCAGGCGGTCGAGCATGTCACTCGAGACGTCGGACGCGAGCTCGACCACCGAGAAGTCGGGACGGATCTGGATCGCCCCGAAGTCGTCACGGCTGAGACCGCCCTCGTTCGCCAGGGCGCCCACGATCTGACGCGGCTCGACGCGGTGACGACGACCGACCTCGATGCGGTAGGCCGTCATCGGCTTCGACGTGCGCGGTCCGCGTTCGCGGCGCTCACCCCGGTCGTCGTCGCGGCCGGCGCGCGGGGCACGGTCGTCGCGCTCGCGCAACGGACGCTCGTCACGCTGCGGACGCTCGTCTTTCGGGTCGAGCAGCAGGGGCGTCTCGCCCTGGGCCACGACCGCGAGGGCGGCGGCGACGTCGGCCTCTGGCACGTCGTGGTGCTCGACGTAGTGGCTGATGATGTCGCGGAAGGCCGAGATGCGGGCCTCTTGCGAGAGTGCCTCGGTGATGGCGTCGTCGAAGCGGGTGAGCCGCGTGCTGTTGACGTCTTCGACCGTGGGCAGCTGCATCTGCGTGAGCGGCTGACGGGTGGCCTTCTCGATCGCGCCGAGCAGACGGCGCTCGCGCGGCGTGACGAAACTGATCGCGGCACCGCTGCGGCCGGCACGACCCGTGCGGCCGATGCGGTGCACGTACGACTCGGTGTCGATCGGGATGTCGTAGTTGACGACGTGGCTGATGCGGTCGACGTCGAGACCGCGGGCCGCGACGTCGGTCGCGACGAGGATGTCGAGCTTGCCGCTCTTCAGCTGGTTGACCGTGCGCTCGCGCTGCGCCTGGGCGACGTCGCCGCTGATCGCGGCGGCCGAGTAGCCGCGGGCGCGCAGCTTCTCGGCGAGGGTCTCGGTCTCGCTCTTGGTGCGGACGAAGATGATCATGCCCTCGAAGTTCTCGACCTCGAGGATGCGCGTCAGGGCGTCGACCTTCTGCGGGTACGACACCATCAGGTAGCGCTGGGTCGTGTTGACCGAGGTGGTGGTCTTCGCCTTGACCGTGATCTCTTCGGCGTCGTTCAGGTACTGCTTCGAGATGCGACGGATCTGCGGCGGCATCGTGGCCGAGAAGAGGGCCACCTGCTTGTCGTCGGGGGTGTCGGCGAGGATCGTCTCGACGTCTTCGGCGAAGCCCATCTTCAGCATCTCGTCGGCTTCGTCGAGCACGAGGTACTTCAGCTCGCTCAGGTCGAGGGTGCCCTTGGCCAGGTGGTCCATGATGCGACCGGGCGTGCCGACGACGACGTGGACGCCGCGGCGCAGGGCGCTCAGCTGGACGCCGTACGCCTGACCGCCGTAGACCGGCAGGACGTGGACGCCGCGCATGCCCGAGGCGAACTGCTCGAACGCCTCGCAGACCTGCAGGGCGAGCTCGCGCGTGGGCGACAGCACGAGGGCCTGCGGCTTCTTGGCCGAGACGTCGAGGCGCGACAGGATGGGCAGGGCGAAGGCGGCCGTCTTGCCGGTTCCGGTCTGCGCGAGGCCGACGACGTCACGGCCGTCGAGCAGGGTGGGGATCGTGGCGGCCTGGATGGCCGAGGGGGTCTCGTAGCCGATCTCGCGGATCGCCTTGAGCACCTGGTCGCTCAAGCCCAGATCGGAGAACGTCGGCGTCGTGTCGGCTTGCTCTGTGGCGTCGCTCGGGGCTTGCTCGGTGGTGTCACTCATGGTGCAACGGTATCTCGTCCCGGGCCCCTGCCGGTGCCCCTCGCCCCGAGTCGGGCCGAGGGAGCCCCCGAGTTGGGCCGAGGTCGGGCCGAGGTCGGGCCGACGTCAGACCGGCACGAGCGCCAGGGCGGCCGCGACGAGGGTCGCGACGACGACGATCGTCGTGACCGCGGCGCAGGCGACGGCCGCCCACCGCAGCGTGTGGGACCGCCCGGGGCGGCGACCGACCGTGGCCGCCAGGAGGGCCGACACGGCGAAGGACGCCGACGTCAGCCCGACCACCGGTGCGGTCGCGCGTCGACCGCGGGCGAGGCCCAGGGGGAACTCGGCGGCGCCCTCGGACAGTTCGGTCCAGCCCCAGGCGAGGTAGCAGGCGACGGCGACTGCGCAGAGGGCGAACGCGAGTGACGGTTGGTGGGGGATCGGCTCGCGGTGCACGTAGACGGTCGGCGGGCGCCGCCGCGGCCGGCGACGGGGTTGCAGGATCGGGTCGTCCGGGTCGAGTGTCACGTCGAGGGGCAGGCGGCCCTGGCGATGGAGGACGATCACCTCGTCGACGGGTCGACGGCGTCTCGGGTCGGGGGACTGCTCCGTCGCAGGTGACAACACGGTCGTTAGCCTACTGGTCGTGCGGAGAACGGGCGCCCGTCGATGTCGGCGGCCCGAAGTAGTCTTCTCGACGACCTCCCCCCGACCCGCGACACCCCGAAGGACGACGTGCAACCGACCTACCGCACCGCCAGCGGTCGGCTCTTCCAGGCCGACTGCCTCGAGGTCCTCGCCGAGCTCGACGACGAGTCGGTCGACCTCGTGTTCGCCGACCCGCCCTTCAACCTCGGCAAGGTCTACGGCGCGGGCATCGACGACTCGCTCGACGACGACGCCTACCTCGTCTGGTGCCGCCGGTGGATCGCCGAGTGCGTCCGCGTGCTGCGGCCCGGTGGGTCGTTCTACCTCTTCAACCTCCCGCGCTGGAACATCGAGCTGGGCCACGTGCTCAACGGCGAGGGCATGACCTTCCGCCACTGGGTCGCCGTCGACATCAAGTACGGCCTGCCGATCCCGGGCAAGCTCTACCCCTCGCACTACTCGCTGCTCTACTACAGCAAGGGCAAGCCGTCGCGCTTCGTCCGGCCCCGACTGCCGATCCAGGTGTGCCGGCACTGCGGTCGTGACATCAAGGACTACGGCGGGCACCGCGGCAAGCTCCACCCCGACGGCATCAACCTCACCGACGTCTGGCTCGACATCCCGCCCGTTCGTCACCGGGCGACGAAGACCCGCGGGGCGAACGAGCTCAGCGAGAAGCTGCTCGAGCGCGTCCTGACCATCAGCTCCGAGCCCGGCGACCTCGTCCTCGACCCCTTCGGCGGCTCGGGCACGACGTACGCCGTGGCCGAGAAGATGCACCGACACTGGATCGGCGCCGAGATCGGCGACGTCCAGCCGATCGTCCGACGCCTCGAAGGCGAGGAGGCGCAGGTCGAGCCCCCAGGACGCGGCGACACCGGGCGGGGCGACACCGGGCGCGGGGCAGCAGCGGCCGTCGACCGCTAGTCGCTCGCGGGCGGCGTGTCCGCCGAGGGGGCGCCGGTGCGGACGGGCGTGGACAGGGCCACCCCGGGCAACCGGGGCGAGTCCGGGTCCGACAAGCGAGGACGCCCGGGCGCCTGCGACGGCATCGGCGTGGTGGCGAGCGGCAGCGGGGCGGTGGTCGGATCGTCAGCAGGGGCAGGGGCAGGGGCAGGGGCAGAAGCAGGTGCAGGCGCGGGTGCAGGTGCGGGTGCCGCGGCCGGCGCCGCCCCCGGCGCAGCGATCACGCTGATCGGCGTCGTGTCGGTGTGGACCGACTGCACGCGGACGCGCTTCGTCCGGCGCAGCCACCGTCGGGCCCCCGGGGTCGCCAGCAGGTTGCCGAGCACGAGCCCTGCGCCGATCGCGAGCGTCGTCAGCATCGAGAACACGAAGTCGACCTCGGCGCCGTCGGTGCCGGCCATGAAGTTCAGCAGCGACGACGCGACCGCGAGCGACGGCAGCAGCGACCCGCAGAACGCCGGCACGGCGATCACCGTCGCGGCCGTGCGCAGGCGGGCTGCCGCGACGGTCGACAGGGCGCCGAGCAGGGTGGCGGCGACGAACGTCGCGCCCATCAGGGGCAGGCCGAGCTGGCGCAGCGTGAACAGCGAGAGGTTGCCGACCAGGGCGACGCCGATCGTGATCGGGATCATGCGGGCGGTCGACCCCTGGGCGATCGAGTTGGCGGACGCCGCGGCGAAGCTCGAGATGAGCGAGAGCCAGAGGGGCAGGGCCTGCAGCGTGATGTTCGTCGGGTCGACCTCGATCGCGACGAACCGGGCCGTCACGGCGAGCCCGGCCGGGATGCCGCAGACCACGCCGGCCACGATCAACCCGATGACGAGCGCCCGGCCGACCGCCATCGAGCGGAACCCCGAGATGGCGTCCTGCGCCCAGGTGACGATCGTGGGGTGCGGCAGCACGAGGACGACCACCGCCGCGACCATCGCGGCCGCGCCTCCTGGTCTCAGCAGCCCCGCCCAGATGCCGAGGGTGCCGAGCGTCGCCGTCGCCGCGGCCTGCAGGCCGATGACGAAGAACTGCGGGATGCCCCGGGCGGTCAGGCCCCGCCCCGAGGTCATGATGCCGATCATCACCACGAAGGCTCCGACGGCGGCCTGCCAGGTGCCGCCGGCCTGCAGCGTCACCGAGACGCCGAGCAGGCCCATGGCGAGGTCGGTCAGCCACGACGGCCAGCGCGGCGGCGACTTCAGCACGTCGACGAGCCCGGCCACGGCCTCGGTCATGTCGCGGTCGTCGTGCAGCAGGTCGTCGACGATCTGGTAGACCAGCGACAGCCGGTGCAGGTTCGAGCCCTCGGCGTAGATGACGCGGGTCTTGACGAGCGGGTTGTGGCCGGCCGGCGCGTACTGGATCGTGATGGCCGTGCCGGTGATGTCGAGTTCGAGGGGCGCGAGGTTCCACTTGGTGCTGACCGCCACGATGGCGACCTCGGTGCTGCGCACGTCGGCACCCGACGAGAGCATCACGTCGCCGAGGTCGAGGCAGAAGTCGACGATCTGCCGGGGCGAGTAGAGGTCGCCACCGATGCCGTGCTCGGGCGTCGTGCCCTCGTAGATCGTGCCGCGGAGCCGGGCCCGGACGTCGCGCAGCTCGTGCTGGTTGACGAGGCGCGACTGCGCAGGCCCCCGGGGCTTGCCCTTCGGGGGCTTGGGCACGCGCGTCGGGCGGGCCTTCGGCGGGGCCGGTCGGTCGGTTCGTCTCGCGTCGGACACGCTGCCCCTCTCGCTCGCTGCGGACCGGGTCTCGGCACCGCCAGGCCGGGGCGGCGGGACCCGTCCGTCGAGTCTAGGAGGCGCGGGCCGCGTCGGGCACGACCGTCACCTCGCGCAGTCCCCGCTGGCCCGGCAGGTCTCGCGGGCGCCGCCGAGCCCGCTGGTGTCGCCGGTCCCCGAGGTCAGGACGCGTGGTCGGAGTCGTCGTCGTCGCGGTCTTCCCGCGACTCGCCCGAGTCTCTCCGCTCGCGACCGGCGTCGGCCATGTCGCGACGCCCGTCGACCGAGCTGCCGTGGTCGACCCTCGAGGCCGCATCGTCGCCGTCGAGCTCGGCCGCGTGGGCGCGGGCGTCTCGCTCGGCCTGCGCAATGAGTTCGGGGTCGTCGTCCATGTCGTCGTGGCCACCGGCGAACGGGGTCTGCGTCTGGGCGACGATCGCCTGCGAGGTCGACCCGAGGATGACGCCCGGGTCGACGCCCTTCTCGTGCGCCAGCGCGGCGGTGAGGCCCGCCGCCAGGCTGCCGCCGGCGGTGCCGAGGGTCGCGACGACGTCCTCCTGCCGGGCGGTGAACGGTTCATCGGTCAGTTCGCCAACGACCTCGCGCAGGTTCTCGTCGCTGGCCTCGACGGCCTCCGGGTCGCCCTGCGTGATGGCCGCGGCCTGCGACACGACGGCGAGCGCCAGGGCGGCGGCCTCTTCCTCGGGCGTCCGGGCGGTGGGCTCGTTCGTGTCCTGATCCATGGGCCGACCGTACGCCCGGCGCGTCGGGCTCCTTGTCAGGTGTGAGCCCCCGGGGTACGGGCCGGTCGGCCCCGGGCGGGAATGCCGGGGGACGCCCGCGGCTTGGGGCACAGATGAGCTCCACCGAGACACCCCAGACCGACAGCACCCGGCCCCAGAGCCCCGACACGGCCCCCGGCACCGCCCTCGTGGTGGGTGCCAGCGGCATCACCGGCACCGCGCTCGTCGAGCAGTTGACGCGCGAGGGGTGGGACGTCCTCGCCCTCTCGCGCCGCGCCTCCTCGTCCGCGGGCGTGACGGGCATCGCTGCCGACCTGACGAGCGCCGAGAGCCTGCGCACCGCGCTGGCGGACGCGAAGCCGACACACGTCTTCTTCGCCGCCTGGCAGCGGCGCGACACCGAGGCCGAGAACATCGCGGTCAACGGCGCCATGGTGCGCGACCTGCTGGCCGCCCTCGACCACGCGCCCCTGCGGCACGTGTCGCTCGTCACCGGGCTGAAGCACTACCTCGGCCCGTTCGAGGCCTACGGCAAGGGCGACATGCCCGACACGCCCTTCCACGAGGACGAGGAGCGCCTGCCCTACCCGAACTTCTACTACGCGCAGGAGGACGAGCTGTTCGCGGCCGCCGAGCGCCAGGGCTTCACCTGGTCGGTGCACCGTTCGCACACCGTCATCGGCTTCGCCGTCGGCAACGCCATGAACATGGGGCTGACCCTCGCCGTGCAGGCCGCGCTGAGCACGCGCCTCGGCCGCCCGTTCACGTTCCCCGGCAGCGAGACGCAGTGGAACTCGCTCGTCGACGTCACCGACGCCGGAGTGTTGGCCGAGCAGATGATCTGGGCCGCGACCGACCCGGCCGGCGCCGACGAGGCGTTCAACATCACGAACGGCGACGTGTTCCGCTGGCGCTGGCTGTGGCCCCGCCTCGCCGGACACCTCGGCGTCGACCCCGCGCTCGTCGAGGGGTTCGAGGGCGAGCCGCGGCCGCTCGAGCAGCAGATGGCCGGCCTTGAGCAGGAGTGGCGCGACCTCGTCGCCGAGCACGACCTCGCCGAGCCCGAGCTGTCGCGCCTCGCCTCGTGGTGGCACACCGACGGCGACCTCGGCCGCGACATCGAGGTCGTCACCGACATGGGCAAGGCGCGCGACGCCGGGTTCACCCGGTACCGCCGCACCGAGCAGACCTTCGTCGACCTGTTCGAGCGCTACCGCTCCGCCCGCCTGATCCCGTAGGGGCGGCAGGCCGAGGAGGCGCGGGGCCGCAGGCCGAGGAGGCGCGGGGCAGCAACCGGGGCCGTGCCGGGCGGCGGCCCAGGAGGCGCGGGGCGGCAGCCGGGGCGGCGTGCGGCGGCCGCACGGGCGATGCACAGGGGATGGCCAGGGCCGCGCGCCCCGGGCGTCGGTACGGTCGGCGAAAGCGACCCACCCGAGACGGAGCCGACATGACCCGCCCGACCCGCGCCTCCTGCGCCGCCCATCCGACCGCCTCCCGCCCCGCCGCGTGCCCGACCGCCTCGCGCCGCCCCGCGACGACGACGGCGACGATTCGATGAGGGTCACCGACACCAGCGACCTGTGGTGGAAGACCGCCGTCTTCTACAACCTCGACGTCGAGACGTACCTCGACTGGAACGACGACGGCGTGGGCGACCTCGAGGGGCTCGCACACCGTCTCGACCACCTCGCCGAGCTCGGCGTGACGTGCCTGTGGCTGGCGCCGTTCTACCCGTCGCCGCAGCAGGACAACGGCTACGACATCTCGGACTACTACGGCGTCGACCCGCGCTACGGGCACCTCGGCGACTTCGTCGAGGTGGTCCGCACCGCGAAGGACCGCGGCATGCGGGTGATCGTCGACCTCGTCGTGAACCACACGAGCGACCAGCACCCGTGGTTCCAGGCCGCGCGGCGCGACCCGGAGAGCCGGTTCCGCGAGTACTACCAGTGGCGCGACGACGTGCCCGACGACCAGCCCGAGAACATGTTTCCCGACGTCGAGGACGGCGTCTGGTCGTTCGACGAGACCGCCGGCCAGTACTACCGGCACTCGTTCTACTCGCACCAGCCCGACCTGGCGACCCACCGGCAGGCGGTGCGCGACGAGATCGCGAAGGTCATCGGCTTCTGGCTGCAGCTCGGCATCGACGGGTTCCGCGTCGACGCCGTGCCGCACCTGATCGACACCGAGGACGGTGCCGAGCACGAGTTCCTGCGGGCCCTGCGCGGGTACGTCTCGCGACGCAGCGGCAGCGGCATGATGCTCGGCGAGGTCAACCTGCCCTACGACGAGATGGTCGCGTTCTTCGGGGAGGACGACGGCGACGAGCTGACCATGCAGTTCGACTTCGTGGCCAACCAGGCGCTCTACCTCTCGCTCGCCCGGCAGGACGCCGCGCCGCTGGCGGCCGCGCTCGCCGACCGGCCGGCCCTGGCGCGAAGCAACCAGTGGGGCAACTTCGTCCGCAACCACGACGAGCTGACCCTCGACCAGCTGAGCGAGTCCGAGCGCGACGAGGTCTTCGAGGCGTTCGCCCCGCTCGAGTCGCAGCGCATCCACGGCCGGGGCATCGTGCGTCGCCTGCCGCCGATGCTCGACGGCGACCCGCGGCGGGTCCGCATGGTCTACAGCCTGATGTTCTCGACGCCGGGAGCGCCCGTGCTGTTCTACGGCGAAGAGATCGGCATGGGCGAGAACCCCGAGGTCTCGGGCCGCGGCGCCGTCCGCACGCCCATGCAGTGGACCGACGAGCCCGGCGGTGGCTTCTCGCGCGCCGACGCCGACGACCTGGTCGCCCCGGTCGCGGCCGAGGGCTGGGCGCCCGAGCACGTCAACGTCTCGCGGCAGCGCCACGAGCCCGACTCGATGCTGCGCTTCGTGCAGAACCTGATCCGGCACTACCGCGCCTCGCCCGAGATCGGCTGGGGCGACCTCACCGTGCTGGACTCCGGTCACGGTTGCGTGCTGGCCCACGCCGTCCACGGCAGCACGGGCACGCTCGTCGCGCTGCACAACTTCGCACCCGACGGCCGCTCGGTCGACCTCGACCTGGGAGCACTCGACCTCGACGGCTCGGCGAGGGTCGTCGACCTGCTCGCCGACCTGGCGACACCCGAAGAGCTGGCCGCCGACGGTCACCTGCGCGTCGAGCTCGAGGGCTACGGGTTCCGCTGGCTGCGCGTGCTGCGGCCGGGCGAGAAGCGGCTCGTCTAGCGGCCCGACCCGACGACCCAGGACGCGACGACCCGACGACCCGAGGAGGCGCGGTGCCGGTGACGAGACCGGCGCCGCGCCTCCTGTGTGCCTGACCCGCGCCTCCTGCGGTCTCGCTACGCGCCGGGGTCGACGCGCTCGGCGTCGGCGATCGCGTCGCTCGGCACGGGCTTGCCCCGGCGCGACACGAAGGTCACGAGCCAGAGCAGCACGCCGATCGCGAGCAGCCCGCCGGCGATCGTGTACTGCTCGGCGCCGCGACCGGACGACACCGGCAGCACGAGCCACAGGCAGGCCACCACGCCGATGATCGGCAGCACCGTGCCCGCCCGGAAGTGCCGGTGCGTCACGGTGTCGCGGCGCAGCACGAGCACGACGACGTTGACCAACGTGAAGACCGACAACAGCAGCAGCGACGTCGTGCCGCCGAGCACCGCGACGATCGGCGATTCGGGCGAGAGCGAGACGTAGCCGATCAGCAGCAGGCTGAGCGCCGTGGTGAAGACGATCGAGGCCCACGGCGTCTGGCGCTTCGGGTGCACCCGGCCGAGGAAGCCCGGCAGCACGCCCTGCTTGCTCATGCCGTAGAGCAGGCGGCTGGCCATCATCATGTTGATGAGGGCGCTGTTGGCTACGGCGAACATCGAGATGAACGGCAGCAGCTGACCGATCGGGAAGTCCGGGGCCGCCGTGTTCACGACGGTCACCAGTGGCGTCTCGTTGTCGGCCAGCTCGCCGATCGGCACGATGGCGACGGCGCAGATCGACACGAGCACGTAGATCACGGCGGTGATGCCGAGCCCGGTCAGCATGACCTTGGGGAAGATCCGGCTCGGGTCCTTCGTCTCTTCGGCCATGTTGACCGAGTCCTCGAAGCCCACCATCGCGAAGAACGCGAGCGACGTCGCCGTGCTCACGCTCAACAGCAGCGACTTGTCGCCGGGCGTCTCGAACAGCACCACCTGACCCCAGTCGGCGTTGCCGCCCGCGATGAACCAGAAGCCGATCAAAATCACCATGACGAGACCCGACAACTCGATCAGCGTCAGCACGACGTTCGCCTTGACGCTCTCGCTCACGCCTCGGAAGTTCACGGCCATCACCAGCAGCATGAACGCCATCGCGATCAGCATCACGGCCGAGTTCGACAGCTCGACCCCGATGCCGGCCGCCAGGTTCGCCGCGAACGCCCGCGACGCCGTCGACGCGCTCGTGATGCCCGAGCACATCACGACGAAGCAGACGATGAACGTCACGAAGTGGATGCCGAACGCCTTGTGCACGTACAGGGCCGCACCCGCGGTCTGCGGGTACTTCGTCACGAGCTCGAGGTACGAGAAGGCCGTCACGAGGGCCACGGCGAACGCGATCAAGAAGGGCAGCCACGCCGCGCCGCCGACCTCGGCCGCGACCTGGCCGGTCAGAGCGTAGACGCCCGTGCCGAGGATGTCCCCGACGATGAACAGCAGCAGCAGCTTCGGCCCGATCGCCCTCTTCAGCTCGGTCGGACTCTCGCCCGTGTCGGTCGTGGGCTGCTGGTTCGTCGTCGACATGCTGACCTCCGGGGCGCATCGGTGTGTCTCGGGCGTTCCGGTCATCCTGCTCCCGTCGCGGCCGGGGCGGAAGAGCCGGGAGCACATCGTCACGGCCCGGAAACACCGGCGCCGGCCCGGCCCGAGGACGCAGGCGGTTCACGAACACCGCGACGTACCCTGGGCCCATGTCGGTCCGCCTGTCCCCACCCCCGTCGTCGACGCCCGGCCCCGCCCCGACGCCCGGTGCCACCGACCCGATGACCCCACGGGCCGCCGGCCTCTGGGCCGCCCTCGTCGGCATCGTCTCGATGGCCGCGTTCCTCGCCGCCGCCGAGGTCGTCGCCCTGGCCACCGGCCCGACCGGCAGCCCGCTCTTCGCCGTCGGCTCGGCCGTCATCGACCTCGCCCCCGCCGGGGTGAAAGACACCATGGTGTCGCTGTTCGGCACCGGCGACAAGGTCGCACTCTTCGTGCTGATGGGCGTGCTGCTCGTCGTCATCACCGGCGCGGCCGGCTACGGCGAGTACCGCCGCCAGCCGATCGGCAAGGTCGCCTTCGTGGCGGGCGGGGCGCTCGCCGTGGTGGCGGTCCTGACCCGCGCGGACGCCGGCCAGGTGGACGCCATCCCGAGCCTCGTCGGCACCTTCGCGGCCGTCGTGCTGGTCGACAAGCTGGCCTCGCGCCTCCGTCGGTGGGTCGGCTCGACCTCGCCGGGCTGGGCCGAGCAGACGCAGCCCGTGCCTCCGTTGCGCGGGGCCGGCCTCGAGCGCCGGTCGTTCCTGACCTACACGGCGGTCGCCGGCGTCGCCGCGGTCGTCGTGGGCACGGGGGCCCGGGTCGTCAACGCGGGCCGAGCGAATGCGGCGGCGCTGCGGCGTGCCCTGACGTTGCCGAGCGCGAGCGTGACCGAGGCCGCGGTACCGGCCGGCGCCTCCCTCGACGTCGAGGGCATCACCCCGTACGTGACGCCCAACGCCGACTTCTACCGCATCGACACCGCGTTGCAGGTGCCGTCGATCGACCCGGCCGACTGGAGCCTGCGCATCCACGGCCTGGTCGACCGCGAGGTCACGATCTCGTTCGACGAGCTGCTCGCGCTGCCGCTCGAGGAGCACATGGCGACCCTCAGCTGCGTCTCGAACGACGTCGGCGGCGACCTCATCGGCAACGCGCTGTGGCTCGGGTACCCGATCCGGTCGCTGCTCGAACGCGCGGGGCCGAACGGCGGCGCCGACATGGTGCTCTCGCGCAGCATCGACGGCTTCTCGGCGGGGACGCCCCTCGACGTGCTGCAGGACGACGAAACCGACGCCCTGCTCGCCGTCGGCATGAACGGGCAGCCGTTGCCGATCGAGCACGGGTTCCCGGTGCGGATGGTCGTGCCGGGCCTGTTCGGCTACGTCTCGGCGACGAAGTGGGTCGTCGAGATGGAGGTCACGCGCTTCGCCGACGCCCAGGGGTACTGGACGCCCCGCGGCTGGGACGCCCTCGGGCCCGTCAAGCTCGAGTCGCGCATCGACGTGCCCCGCGACGGTGGCTCGGTCGACGCGGCGACGGTCTCGATCGCCGGCGTGGCCTGGCAGCCGCACACCGGGGTCGAGGCGGTGCAGGTGCGCATCGACGGCGGGTCCTGGCTCGACGCGACGCTCGCCGACTCGGTCTCGGCCGACACCTGGCGCCAGTGGGTCTACCGGTGGGACGCCGCGGCGGCCGGGTCGGGGTCGCACACGATCGACGTCCGGGCCCGGGGCGCCGACGGCACCTGGCAGGCCGAGGAGTACGTCCAGCCGGCACCGAACGGAGCCGAGGGCTGGCACCGGGTGACGGTCGACGTCGCCTGACCCGTCCCCGGCGCCGCTCGGCGACGCCGCCGCGACGCCGTGAGGCCGTGACGCTGTGAGGACGTCAGGAGGCGCGGGTGCCAGGGTGGGAGGGCGCGGCCCGTCCGCCGCGCGGCCCGCCCCCGGGGCCGCCGCCCGATCGAAGGAACCCCCATGCCCACCACCGTCCACCTCGAACTGCACGTCGACCCCGCCCGCCTCGACCTCGCCCACGAGATCGCCCGCGAGACGCTCGTCGCCACGCGCGCCTGGCCCGGCTGCGAGGGGCTCGAAGTGCTGATCGACGACGCCGACCCGTCGGTCATGATCGTCGTCGAGAGCTGGGCCACCTCGGCCGACCACGACGCCTACGTGGCGTGGCGCGCGACGCCCGAGGGAGCCAACCGCCTGCCCGAGGTGCTCGTCGCCCCGCCCACCACCCGGTCGTTCGCCGAGACGGTGCCGCTGGGCTGAAGGCTTGGGCCGCTGGCGCTGGCGCTGGCGCCGGCGCCGGCCGGCCCGGACCGACCCGCCCCGCCGTCAGGCGTCGAGCAGGCCGCGGATGTCGTCGGCCGTGAGCGCCGCGCTGAACACGGCGTCGTCGTCCATCACGGCGTCGAACAGCTGGGACTTCTGCGCCTGCAGGGCGAGCACCTTCTCTTCGATGGTGTCGTTGGCGATCATCCGGTAGACCATGACGTTGTCGGTCTGGCCGATGCGGTGCGTGCGGTCGACGGCCTGCGCCTCGGTCGCGGGATTCCACCACGGGTCGAGGATGAACACGTAGTCCGCCTCGGTGAGGTTGAGCCCGAAGCCGCCCGCCTTCAGGCTGATCAAGAACGCCGGGGCGTCACCCGTCTTGAAGCGGTCGATCACCTCGCCGCGCCTCCGGGTCGAGCCGTCGAGGTACTCGTAGGCGACGCCGCGTCGTTCGAGCCGGGCGGCCACCTTGTGCAAGAACGTCGTGAACTGGCTGAAGATCAGGGCGCGGTGCCCCTCGGCGACCACGTCGTCGAGTTCGTCGAGCAGCTGGTCGAGCTTGGCCGACGGGATGTCGGCGTAGGCCTCGTCGACGAGCGAGGCGTCGAGCGAGAGCAGCCGCAGCAGGGTCAACGACCGGAACACGATGAAGCGGTTGCGGTCGAGGTCGTCCATGAGGCCGAGCAGCTTCTGCCGCTCGCGCTGGAGGAAGGCGTCGTAGAGGTCACGGTGCGCGGGGTCGAGGTCGACGCGGAGGACCTGCTCTTGCTTGGCGGGCAGGTCGGACGCGACCTGCTCTTTCGTCCGCCGCATCATCAGCGGTCGGATGCGGCGGCGCAGCCGCTGCAGCAGCTCGGGCGCCTCGCCCGTGGCGATCGGCTTGACGTAGTCGTCGGCGAAGCGGACGCTGCTGCCGAGCAGGCCGGGTGCCACCACGTGCAGCAACGACCACAGGTCGGTGAGGCTGTTCTCCAGCGGCGTGCCCGTGATCGCGAGCTTGAACGGCACGTCGAGGTCGACCGCACAGCGGTGCGCCTGCGAGGAGCGGTTCTTGACGAACTGGGCCTCGTCGAGGATCAGCCCGGCCCAGCCCTCGGCCTGGTAGGCCGCGAAGTCGAGGCGGAACAGCGCGTACGACGTGACGACCACGTCGGCGCCCTTGGCCAGGTCGTGCACCGAGCCGCGCCCGCCCTTCGCCTGGGTGGCGGTGACCGCGCGGACGGTCAGGCCCGGGGTGAACCGGGCGGCCTCGGCCACCCAGTTCGACACGACCGACGTGGGGGCGACGACCAGGAAGGGCGCAGGCGTGGTGCCTTCGCCCGCGGGGACGGGTGACGCGGCGGGGACGGGCGACGCGGCGGGGGCCGGCGACCCGCCTTGGGCCGGTGAGGCCGCCGCCTCGCCTCGTGCCCGCTCGGCCTCGCGGACGTGTGCGACGAGCGCCAGGGTCTGCAGGGTCTTGCCGAGTCCCATGTCGTCGGCGAGGACGCCGCCGAGCCCGTGCTCGTGCAGGAAGGCCAGCCAGGCGAACCCTTCGTGCTGGTACGGACGCAGGGTCGCGTCCACCGAGGCTGGCACCGGCACGGCCGTCGCGGCGTCGAGACCGCCGGACTCGGCGAGGGCCAGCAGCCCGCCGACGGCCCGCTGCCACTCGGCGGCCGGGATCGTCTCGTCGGCGAGGTCGTCGAGCTCGGACCAGAGACTCGCCTGGTAGCGGTTGATGCGCGGGGCGACCTGCCACTCGTCGAGGGCCGAGGCCTCGTCGATCAGCCGCTTCAGCTCGTCGAAGGCCGGGTGGTCGAGCGAGAGGTACGAGTGGTCGACCAGCAGCAACTTCTTGCGACCCTTGGCGAGGGCGGTGATGAGCGGCGTGAAGGGGACCGTCCGGCCCTCGACCGTCACCATCACGCCGAGGTCGAACCAGTCGCGCTTGTCGGTCGGCATCGTGGTGATCGTCAGTCGGGGCGTGTCGGTCAGCTCGCGGTAGTCCGGGCGCGTGCCGACGAGGTCGACCCGCAGGTCGGGTCGCGCCTCGAGGGCGGGCAGCGTGCCGGTGGCGAACTCGGCCGCGGTCACGCCCGTCAGCACCTGGTCGCGGGGGACGACGTCGAGCTCGCCCAGGTCGGGCACGGGGGAGTGGACGGTCAGCGGCCGCAGTCCGCCGTCGATCGTCCACCCCCAGGCGAGGCGGATCGTCTGGGCCTTGTCGAACCCGACGGTCAGCGTTAGCATCGGCGGCACGATCGTCGGGAACTCGACCGAGGCGTCCGAGCTGACGACGTCGACGTTCCGTCGCAGGGTCGGGTAGTAGTCGCGCAAGAACTCGGCCGAGTCGCCGGCTGGCACGACCACCTCGGGGGTGATGGTCAGCAGGCGTCGCTGTTCGTCGTCGAGCGGGGACGCGGTCGGTGCGAGGGTGAAGGTCAGCACGGGTTCGTGCGCGACGCACCAGACGCCGTGGTCGGCGATCACCCCGGTCGACTCGGCACGACGGGCCACGCCGTCGACGGTGACACCGGCGGTCAGCAGCATCGACCCGTCGTCGCCCCGCACGGCGTCGACCGTGACGCGGGCCTCGTCACCGACCACGACGTCGGTCGACCGCTTGCCCGTCACGAGCGAGACGCCGAGCCGCTCGGCCTCGGCGAGCAGGGGCCAGAGCAGCGGGCTCGCGAAGTCGTCGACGAACAGCCAGTCGGCGTCGCCGGGCGTGTAGGTCGAGACGGCCGAGCGGTGCAGCGCCGCGAACTGGCCGAACCAGGCGTGCTGTTCGGGCTCGATGGCGAGCCGGTTGAGCTGGTAGGGCAGCGACGACCACGTCAGGTTGCCTCGCACCCAGTTGCCCGTGCCGCTGAGGGTCACGGGTCGCACGCCGAGTCGCTGGACGGTCGGGCCGCCCTGACGGCGTGCCGAGGGGGCGACCGCCCGCCCCCGGGTCGAGTGCGCCCGGTCGCGGAGCTCGAACAGCAACCCCATGCGCGTCGTCCGAGCCGAGGAGGCGCGGGTGGGCCGCCCGACCGCCCCCACCGTCGACCGCCAGTCGCCCGTACCCGTGCCGGGCCGTGCGGCGCCCAGCGCGGTCACGCCCCCGGTCGTGAGGTCGTCGGCGCTGGGCGACGGTGCGCTGCGGTCGGCCACGGCGCGGGAGTTGCTCTGCAGCAGGGTCGCCGCGACGTGCTTGCAGTCGCTGCCGATCGGACAGCTGCACCGACTTCGGACCGGACGGCTGTACTCGCCCCGGGTCGCCCGCAGGTCGACGACGACCTGGTAGGGAGTCGTCTCGGCGCCGCGGACGGTGCCTTCGAGTCGCTCGTCGGCCGGGTGCCACGTGGTCTCGAGCACGGCGCCGTCGCGGACGTACTCTTTGGCCCGGTTGAACGCCCGGGGACCCACGAGCCGGATGACGTCGACGGCGTCGACGAGCGGCACGGTCGTCGAGTGGACGGGCCCGTCGGCGTCGTCGGGGTCACCGCCCGAGGCGTCGCGAGCGGCACCGGAGCCGGCGGCCGGGAAGCTACCGTGCACGTCGAACTCGTCGCCCAGGTCCATGTCGCCCATGATGTCAGCCGCCACCGACAGCTCGACCGCCCTCCACAGCCCGGAGAGCCGCCCCCAGGCAGGCCGGAGGCGACGCGACGTCCTGTCCCCAGGGAGGCCGTCGTCCACACCCCGGACGAGTGGCTAGGTGTCCGGCCGGAGCGGTGCCACACTTGACCCGTGCGGTTCACCCCGCACCACCCTCGTCGGCGCAGCAGCTGGCTCGCATCACCCCCGCTCGTCCCGTTGCCCCGCCTCAGTCCCGCCCCGCCTCAGTCCCGCCCCGCCACAGTCCTGCCCCCGCATCGCTCCCGCCTCACCGGCACCGGGCCGTCGTCGCCCCGGTGCCGATCATCCTGCCCCCACGCTCGAAGGGACCGGCACCCCCGTGTCTTCCGCCACGCCCCGCGATGCCTCGCGCCTCGCCCACCTCGACGCCCTGCTCTTCGACCTGGACGGCGTCCTCACGCCGACCGCCGAGGTCCACATGCGCGCGTGGTCCCGGCTCTTCTCCGAGTACTTCGCCGCGCACGACCTCGCGCCGTACACCGAGGGCGACTACTTCGAGCACGTCGACGGTCGTCCCCGCTACGACGGCGTCCGCGCCATGCTCGCCGCCCGCGACGTCGTGCTGCCCGAGGGCTCGCCCGACGACGGCCCCGACGTCGAGTCGGTCTGCGGTCTCGGAAACCGCAAGAACGCCGCCTTCGCCGCCGAGCTCGACGAGAACGGCGTCACGCCCTACCCGGGGTCGGTGGCCTTCCTCGACCGCGCCATCGCCGAAGGCGTGCGGGTCGCCGTGGTCTCCAGTTCGCGCAACGCCGTCCCCGTCCTCGAGGCCGCCGGCCTGCGCGACCGCTTCGACGTCATCGTCGACGGCGTCGTCGCCGCCGCCGAGGGCATCGCCGGCAAGCCGGCCCCCGACACCTACCTCGAGGGCGCCCGCCGCCTCGGCCTGACCGCCGACGACTGCGTCGTCGTCGAGGACGCCCAGTCGGGCGTCGAGGCCGGCCGCCGTGGGGCCTTCGGCCTCGTCCTGGGGGTCGACCGCGGCACCGGTGCCCAGACCCTGCTCGACTTCGGTGCCGACCTCGTGGTCGACGACCTCGGCACGCTGGTCGGGGCACTCGACCGAACCCGTGCCTCCTCGGCTCCGAACCCCGGCCAGGCGACACCGAGCACCCCCTCGAACAGCAGCAGCAGCACCGGCACCACGGAGGCACAGTCGTGAACCACATCACGTCCGACCCGCTCGATCGTTCGAGGTTTCCCGTCGACGAGTGGGCGCTCGTCGAGGACGAGTACATCCAGGGTGACGAGGGCCTGACCGAGACCGTCTTCGCGGTCGGCAACGGCTACCTGGGCCTCCGCGGCAACCCCGACGAGGGCCGCGGCGGTCACTCGTTCGGTACCTTCGTGAACGGGTTCCACGAGACCTGGCCGATCCGGCACGCCGAAGAAGCCTTCGGCTTCGCCCGCGTCGGCCAGACCATCGTCAACGTGCCCGACGCCAAGGTGATCCGCCTCTACGTCGACGACGAGCCGTTCGTGCTCTTCGAGGCCGACATCCTGCGGCACACCCGGCGCCTCGACTTCCGTGACGGCGTGCTCGTCCGCGAGATCGACTGGCGGACGCCCTCGGGCAAGCGCGTTCTGGTCACGAGCCGTCGCCTGGTCAGCTTCGAGGACCGCCACCTCGTCGTGATCGAGTACGAGGTGACGATGCTCGACTCGTCGGCCTCGTTGCTCATCTCGAGCCAGATCCTCAACCGTCAAGACCTCGGCGACCAGTACCACGCCGGCATGCGGGCCGCGGCCGAGGCGTTCGACCCGCGCAAGGCCGAGTCGTTCGACGACCGCGTCCTGCAGCCCGTGCTCAAGCGCAACGGCGGCACGCGAGCCGTGCTCGGCTACCGGACGACCAACTCGGGCATGACGATCGCGGTCGGGGCCGACCACCGCATCGAGACCGACGCCGAGTGGGACCAGTCGTCGCAGATCGACGACGACATCGCCAAGCACGTCTACCGGGTCAAGGCCCAGGCCGGCCAGAAGGTGCGGCTGGTCAAGACCATCAGCTACCACACCAGTCGGGGCGTGCCCCCGCGTGAGCTGGCCGACCGGTGCGACCGCACCCTCGACCGGGCGTCCGAGACGCCGACCGCCGAGATCTTCGCGCACCAGCGGGCCTGGCTCGACGACTACTGGCAGCGCAGCGACGTGCAGGTCGCCGGGCAGCCCGAGATCCAGCAGGCCGTCCGCTGGAACCTCTTCCAGCTCGCCCAGGCCACGGCCCGCACCGACGGCCAGGGCGTCGCCGCGAAGGGCGTCACGGGGTCGGGCTACGGCGGCCACTACTTCTGGGACACCGAGATCTACGTCCTGCCGTTCTTGACCTACACGTCGCCGAACGTCGCTCGCAACGCCCTGCGCTTCCGCCTCGGCATGCTCGACGCCGCTCGCGACCGTGCGGTCGAGCTCAACCAGCGCGGGGCACTCTTCCCGTGGCGGACGATCAACGGGCTCGAATCGAGCGCCTACTACGCGGCCGGCACGGCGCAGTACCACATCGACGCCGACATCAGCCACGCGCTCAGCCAGTACGTCCAGGCGACGGGCGACGAGGACTTCCTGCAGCGGGGCGCGGTCGACATCCTGGTCGAGACCGCCCGGCTCTGGGCCGACCTCGGCTTCTGGCGCTCGAACGGCGACCAGCGGTTCCACATCGACGGCGTCACCGGGCCCGACGAGTACACGACCGTGGTCGACGACAACCTCTACACGAACGTCATGGCGCGGGCCAACCTGCGTGCGGCCGTCCGGGCGGTCACCCGCCTGAAGGACGACGCGCCGGTCGCGTTCGACCGCATGGTCGCCCGCCTGGGTCTCGAAGAGCACGAGATCACGGGCTGGCAGCTGGCCGCCGAGGCCATGCACATCCCCTACGACGACCACCGGGGCATCCACCCGCAGGACGCGCAGTTCCTCGACAAAGAGCTGTGGGACCTCGAGGCCACCCCGGCCAACAAGCGTCCGTTGCTGTTGCACTACCACCCGCTGGTCATCTACCGCTTCCAGGTGCTCAAGCAGGCCGACGTCGTGCTGGCGCTGTACCTGCAGGGCGACGAGTTCACGCCCGAGCAGAAGCTGCGCAACTTCGAGTACTACGACGCGCTGACGACGGGCGACTCGACCCTGTCGGGCGTCGTGCAGTCGATCATCGCGGCCGAGGTCGGTCACCACCAGCTCTCGCAGCAGTACTTCCTGTCGTCGCTGTACGTCGACCTCGCCGACCTGCACAAGAACACCTCCGACGGCGTGCACGTCGCCTCGACGGGCGGCATCTGGAGTGCGCTCGTCAACGGCTACGGCGGCATGCGCGACTGGCTCGGGTCGTTCACGTTCGACCCCCGCCTGCCGTCCGACTGGGACGAACTGTCGTTCCGGGTCTCGATCAAGGGCAGCCGCCTGCGGGTCGACCTCGCCCAGCACGAGATCGTCTTCACGATCGAGACGGGCGACGCGGTGACCGTGGCCGTCCGAGGCGAAGAAGTCCACGTGTCGCCCGATGCGCCGGTCCGCGTGGCGCTCGAGGGCCAGGGCCCACGCATCACGACGCCCGTGCCCACCACGAGCGACCTGCGAGGCCTCATGCGCGCCGACGGCTCGGTCATCACCGCGTCGATCCCGACCATCAGCGTCGACCGCTACGACGAGGACGAAGCCGCGTCCTGACGGGCGAGGCGTCGTGACGGGCGACGCGTCCTGAAGGGCGCGGCGTCCTGACCGACGCGGCGTCGTGACCGGCGCGACGTCCGTCACCGACACGACCCGCGCCTCCCCGGCCCCGAGGGCTGAGGAGGCGCGGGTCGTCCGCGTGCGCGGCTCGCGTCAGTGCACCGGCACCGGGGCGTCGACGGCGGGCGAGGTCGACGGGTCGACCTGGTCGGTCTGCGGCACGCGTCGGCGGAACACCAGCGCCGCGACGACCGCGCCGACGGCGAAGAACCCGGCTCCCCACCAGTACGCCGTGGCGTAGCCGGTGACCGCGGCCTCGGCGGCGACGGCTCCGGTCGCGGGCAGGTGGTCGGCGACGTAGTTCGCGGCCGCGGTCGCGGCCAGCGTGTTGAGCAGTGCGGTGCCGATCGAGCCGCCGACCTGCTGGCTGGTGTTGACCATGGCCGAGGCGACGCCCGCGTGCCCGCGGTCGACGCCGAGCGTGGCGGTCTGGATCGACGCGGGCATGATCGAGCCCATGCCGAAGCCGAGCACCATCAGGGCCGGCAGGACGTTCGCGGCGTAGGTGCTCTCGAGGTCGAGTCGGGTGAGCAGCAGCATGCCGATCACGCCGAGCGTCATGCCGAAGGGGACCATGACCTTCGGCCCGAAGCGCGGCACGAAGATGTTCGTCGACAGTTGGGCCGCGAGCACGAGCATGGCGATCATCGGCAAGAAGGCGAGCCCGGTCTTCGTCGGGGTGTAGCCGAGCGAGGTCTGCAGGTAGTAGGTCACGAACAGGAAGATGCCGAACATGCCGGCGCCGGCGATGGTGACCGAGGCATAGGCGGCCCCGCGGTTGCGGTCGAGGACGATCGACAGCGGCAGCAGGGGGTGCTCGGCCCGACGCTGCCACGCCACGAACGAGCTGAGCAGCACGACGGCCGCGACCAGGAACCCCCAGGTCAGCGGTGAATCCCAGCCCTGGGTCTCGGCGTTCGAGAACCCGTAGACGAGCGAGAACAGGGCGCCCGAGACGAGCAGCGTGCCGGGCACGTCGAGCTTCGGGCGCGGGCCGGTGCGGGTGACGTGCGACACGAAGATCGCGGCCCCGACCACGGCGACGGCGGCGATCACGACGTTGATGTAGAGGTTCCAGCGCCACGAGGCGTACTGCGTCAGGAACCCGCCGAGCAGCAGGCCGATCGCGCCGCCGGCCCCGGCGATGGCGCCGAAGACGCCGAAGGCCCGGGCGCGCTCCTTGGGGATCGTGAAGGTCGTCGTCAGCACGGCCAGCGCGGTCGGGGCGAGCAGCGCGCCGAAGGCACCCTGCAGGGCGCGGGCGAAGACGAGCAGCCCGAAGGTGCCGGCCGCACCGCCGAGGGCCGAGGCGAGGGCGAAGCCGATCAGGCCGATGATGAAGGTGCGCTTGCGACCGATCAGGTCGCTGACGCGTCCGCCGACCAGCAGCAGGCTGCCGAACGCGAGCGAGTAGGCGGTGATGATCCACTGCCGGTCGCCGTCCGAGAAGCCGAGGTCGGTCTGGGCGGCGGGCAGGGCGATGTTGACGACGGTGGAGTCGAGCACGACCATCAGCTGCGCGAGCGCGACCGTGGTGAGGGTCCACCAGCGCCGTGACGACGGCGGGGTGGGCGAGGACGAGGAGGCGCGGGTCGCGCCGTCACGGGAGGTGGAGGCCTGAGACATGAGCGCGAGCATATACGAGTCCCGACAGTTTCGGATACAGCCAGTTTCGTAAACATCCGATGTAGAGTCACCCCATGACCGACAGGGAAGGCGAGGCGACGACGCCCGCCGAGGCCGAGCCCGCGACGCCCGCGACGCCCGGGCGACCCGGGCGCAAGCGCGACCACAGCCGCGACCCCGAGATCCTCCAGTGCACCATCGACGTGCTGGCCGAGACCGGGTTCGAGGGCATGACCATCGAGATGGTCGCGGCCCGCGCCAAGGCCGGCAAGGCCACGCTCTACCGTCGCTGGGCGTCGAAGGGCGAACTCGTCGTCGACGCCGTGGCCTGCCTCAAGCGGGGTGCCGTCGATCTCGACGACCTGCCCGACACGGGCACGTTGCGGGGCGACCTCGTCGCGATGATCAAGCCGCAGAGCATCGACGAGGCCGAGAAGAAGATGCGGGTCATGGCCGGCGTGGTCACGATGCTCTCGACCACCCCTGAACTGGCCGAGGCGGTCGACGCCGCGATCGTCCAGCCCCGCGCCGAGGCCAACCGACTGCTCATGCGCCGTGCCCTCGAGCGGGGCGAGATCTCGGCCGACGCCGACATCGAGGCGCTCGCGCTCGTCACGCCGTCGATGGTGTCGTACCGGGTGCTCGTGCTTCGCAAGCCTGTCGACCGCGAGTTCCTGATCGGACTCATCGACGGCGTGCTGCTGCCCGCCGCGGGGGTGCGCCAGACCGCCGAGGTCTGACCCGGCCGACGACCCGGGCGGTGACCCGGCCGACGACCCGGCCGGTGATGCGGCCGGTGACCCGGCCCGCGCCTCCTCGTGTTCCGATCATGTGAACTCCTCATGAAACCGGGGACGCGGTGGGGACGCGCCCCTACTGTGCAGGCATGAGCGCAGAGCTGACGCTGGGGGCCGAAGAAGAGCTGCACCTGATCGATCTCGAGACGGGGCGGTTGTCGGCCCGGGCGCCGCACCTGCTCGCTCGCCTTCCTGCCGACCGCTACGGGGCCGAGCTGCAGCGGACGACGGTCGAGACCAACGTGCCCGTCGTGACCACGCTCGACGACCTGCGCCGCGAGATCCTGACGCTGCGGCGCGACCTGGTCGAGGTGACGAGCACCGAGGGGCTGGCCATCGGGGCGGTCGGCACGGCGCCCCGCAGCGAGTTCGCCGACTTCGAGCTCACCACGACCGGTCGCTACGGCCGCATGCACGAGCAGTACCGGCTGCTGGTCGACGAGCAGCTGATCTGCGGCCTGCAGATCCACGTGGGCGTGGCCGACCGCGACCTGGCCGTGCAGATCGCCGGGCGCATCGCCCCCGTGCTGCCGGCCCTGCTCGCCCTGAGCGCGAGTTCGCCCTACTGGAACGGGCAGGACACCGGGTACGCGAGCATCCGCTCGATCATCTGGCAGCGCTGGCCGAGCGCCGGGGCGACCGGGCCCATGGCCGACGCCGCAGAGTACGACCGCCTGCTGGCCGACCTCATCGACACGGGCGTGATCGCCGACAGCAAGATGGCCTACTTCGACGTGCGCCCGTCGAGCCACGAGCCGACCCTCGAGCTGCGCACCTGCGACGCGTGCCCACTGGTCGACGACGCCGTGCTGATCGCCGGGCTGTACCGCGCCGCCGTCCGTCGGGCCGAGACGGACGTCGAGGCCGGTCGACCCGCCGAGCACCGGGCCGCACCCCTGCACCGCGCCGCGATGTGGCAGGCCGCGCGCAGCGGGCTCGGCGGCGAGCTGCTCGACCTCGAGCAGCACCCGTCGCGGCTGCCCGCGGCCGAGGCGGTCCGCCAGCTCGTGACCCGGCTGCGGCCGCAGCTCGAGGAGTTCGGCGACTGGCAGACCGTGACCGACCTGGCGGAGGCGACGCTCGCCCGTGGCAACTCGGCCGACCGGCAGCGCGCCGCGTTCGCCGAGCGGGGGCGGCTCGACGACGTGGTCGACCTCGTCGTCCGCGAGACGCACGGCCCGGCCGCGGGGCTCGACGCCCCCACGCCGACCCTCGTCGGGTACCGGTTCCGCGCCGGCGACGAGGCGATCGGGCCAGGGCTGCACCCGCGCCCGGCCTACCGTGACGTGGCCGGGTTCTTCCAGGAGCTCGGGCCGACCGAGGCCCACGCCCGCGCCGTCGCCCGTGACGCGTGGTGCGAGCAGGCGGGGCTCGGCTTCGGGGTCGGGGGCGACCACCGGGCGTTCCACTGCGACCTGGTGCCCCGCATCGTCACGCGCCACGAGTGGAGCCAGCTCGAGGCCGGCCTCACCCAGCGGGCCCGGGCGATCGAGGCCTTCCTCCGCGACGCCTACGGCGAACGCCGGGTCGTCGCCGACGGTGTGCTGTCCGCCGAGCAGGTCGTCGGTGCGGCGGGCTGGCGGGACGAGGCCTCGCGACTGCCCGTGGACGCGGTCCGGGCGCCGGTGCAGGGCTTCGACCTGGTGCGGAACGAGCTCGGCGGCTGGCGGGTGCTCGAGGACAACGTGCGCTCGCCCAGCGGGGCGGCGTTCTCGATCGCCGTGCGGCGGCTGCTCGACGAGGTGGTGCCGGACGCTCCGCGGCCGGCGGGGCTGCTCGACCCGACGAGCGTGTTCGCGGTGCTGCGGGCGACGTTGCTGGCGCACGCCGCGCCTCCTCGGGATGACGACGGTGGCGACGGTGGCGACGGTGCCACCCGCGTGCCGGTCGGGGCGATCCTGTCCGAGGGGCCGACGAGCTCGGCCTGGTACGAGCACCGCACCCTCGCCGAGGGGGCCGGCCTGCTGTTGCTGCAGGCCGACGACGTCGAGGTCCGGGAGGCGCGGGTCGTCGACCGCAGGACGGGCACCGTCGTCGACGCCCTCTACCTGCGCCTCGACGGTGAGTTGGTCGAGCTGCATGCGCCGCACGACCCGCTGCTCGGCGAGCACCTGATGGACGTGGCGGCCGCGGGCGACGTCGTGCTCGCGAACGCCCCCGGCAACGGGCTGGCCGACGACAAGGCGATGTACTGCGCCGTGCCCGACCTGATCTGGTACTACCTGGGCGAGCGTCCGCTGCTCGAGTCGGTGCCGACCTACCGGACGGGCGACCCGGCCGAGCGGATGGCCGTGCTCGAGCGCGTGGGCGAGCTGGTCACCAAGCCGGTCGACGGCGAGGGTGGTCGGGGCGTGCTGATCGGTCCGTCGGCGAGCGCCGCGGTCGTTGCCGAGCGCCGGGCCGAGATCGCCCGGGATCCGGCGGGCTGGGTCGCCCAGGAGGTCGTCACGCTGTCGTCGCACCCGACCCTGACCTCGACCGGGCTGCAGCCGCGACACGTCGACCTGCGCTGCTTCGTCTACCTGACCGGCACCGGTGCGGGCGAGAGCGTGCTGGCCGACCTGGGGCTCACCCGGGTCGCTCCCGAGGGCAGCCTGATCGTCAACTCGTCGCAGGGCGGGGGAGCGAAGGACACCTGGATCGTCGGGGACGTGAGCTGACGCAGGGCCCGCGCCGCCCGGGTCAGAAGGGCCCGGCGGCCGTGGCGATCGCCTCGAAGAGGGCGGTGGTGTCGTCGTCTCGGCGCTTGACCGAGGTACCCACGGTGCCCCCGGGGGAGTGCACCTCGGCCGCGACGCGGCTGCCGCGGTCGGAGGCCGTGAAGTCGAGTCGCACGGCGTCGGCGACGCTCGCGGACGCCGACCGCCGCAGCAGGGTGGCGCCCGATTCGTCGGCGTCGCTCAACGAGAACGTCGGGCTCGCCTGCAGGGCCCGGCGCACCAGCCCGGGCAGCATCGCCACCGGCAGCTTGAGGTCGAGCGTCGCCCGGGTCACCTCGGGGTCGCCTCGGACGATCTGGGGTCCACGCGTGTCGGCCATGGTCGGAGCGTAGCGCCGACCGTCGGGTCGTGCGTGCGGCAGCGGCGACCATCTGTGAGGATTCCTCGCCCAGGAGGGCCGGCCCGTACGCTGTCGGCATGAGTGAACCGACCCCTCTGCCTGCTTCGAGCGGCACGCCGTTGCCGCCGCCGCGGTCCGCCGACGAGATGCGGGTCGCCAGCGAACGCATCGACGAGCTGGCACGGGTCGCCGAACTCCGCGGCATCGACGACATCGACGCCCAGGCCGACCTCTGGGACGCGATCTTCGCGCTCGACCGCTGGTGGTTCGTCGCCCGCGGCGAACTGCCCGACGTGCAACCGCTGGTGGCCGAGGTCGACGGTCGTCCGATGGTGCTGGCGTTCACGTCGCCCGAGCGGGCACGGCAGCACGGCCTCGCACGAGGACTGCCGGACGACGAGGCCGGCCGACTGCTCGCCCTGCCCTCCGCCGGATTCGTCGACGACGCCGCGGCCCTCGAACGGACAGGCGTGTTCGGCGTCCTCGTCGACGTGCAGGGCAGGGGCCCCTTCGCGCCGCTCGGAGCGCTCGAGGCCATGCGCCGCTTCGGCCTCGACAGGCAGGCGCGACGCGGGAAGGCTGCCGAGGCGCCCGCGGACCGTCGACCGGGTCGCCCCGCGTCCGACGACGCGCCCGCCGACCGCTTCGCGCTCCCGACCGACCCGCCGGTGCTCGTGGCCGCCCACGACGGGCGTCGGCTGCGTCGTCAGCTGGTCGGTTCCGGGCTCGGCGTCCTGCTCGCCCTCGCGTTGATGGCCGCCCTCGTCACCTGGTCGATCACGAGCACGGGGTGGCTGTGGTTCGTCGTGGCCCTGTGGGTGCTGCCGACCCTGCTGCCCGTCGCGACCTTCTCCGAGTACGTCGGTGCGGCGCGTCGTCGCGGCAGCCGGTTGCTGGCGGTCCACGCGTCGGCGATCGTGATCGACGGCAGCGTCGTCGTGCCGTGGAGTTCCGTCACGCGCGTGAGTTGGGTCGACGGGCCGGCCGAACCCCTGGCCGGCGGTACCGGTCGATCGATGCGCCGGGTCTCGTTCGTGGCGCGCCTGTTCGCGATCGGCGACGGCAAGCGGCTCGTCAACGTCCACCTGCGGGACCACGACGAGGTGCGTCGGCACGCCGGCGGCGCGGGGACGACCCGTCTCGTCGACCCGACCCGGGCGACGCCCTCGCTGCCGGCCGACGCCGCGCACGCGTACGTGGTCCTGACCGACGCCCTCGGCCCGAAGGACTTCGCGGCCCTGACCACGGCCCTCCGTGGCATGGTCGAGGCCCGCGGGCTCGGCTGGGCACGCGCGGCGGAGTAGCCGGACGAGTCGGCCCGACGGGCCCGGCCCGGTCGGCCCACGTCCGCCCGGCCCGGTCGGCCGCCGTGTCCGGCTCCCGTCCGGTCGCCGCGCACCGGGTCGCCCTACGCTGGGTCGATGCCGAGCCCCGACCCGTCGACCCGCCGCCGACCGAGCGGCACCGCCGCCCTGACCTGGGGCGTCGTGCTGCTCGCGATCGCCGTGGTCGGCTCGCCGATCGGGGCGTCGGTGCTGCTCGTCGGCCTCGTGGCGCCGGGGCGCCAGTCGTCGGTCGACGTCGTCGTCGCGCTCGTCGTCGTGGCCGTGCTCGTCGCGGGCGGTGTCGTGCTCGTGCGCATCGGGGTGACCCAGAGGAGGCGCGCGCGGCTCGAGCGGGTCGTCGACCGGACCGCCTCGCCGGCCGGTCGCCCGGGGTCGACCGTCACCGCGCCTCCTGCGGTCGCACCCGTGGTCGGGGCACCCGTCCCGGCTCCCGTCCCGACCCCCGGCCCGGCGGACGCACCGCAGGAGCGGATCGCCGCGATCGTCGCCGACGACCCCGTCGCCCTCTGGCGCTCGGCGTTCCGCCTCGAGGCCTGGTGGTTCGTCGACCGCGGCACCGCGGGGGCGTCGAAGCCCTTCGCCGTCGTCGACGAGGGCACGCCGACGCTGCTCGCCTTCACGTCACCCGAGCGCGCCCGCGACGCCGCGCTCGCCCGGGGGCTCGACCCCTCGGCGGCCGACCGGATCGTCTGGCGGGCACCCGCCGACTTCGTGGCCGACGTCGGCACCTACACGCGGGCCGGGCTGAAGCGGCTCGCGCTCGACCCCGACCAGCACGGGGCGTCCGGCACCCTGGCGACGCTGCCCGAGATCGCACGGCTCGTCCGGCGCTGAGGGCCGGCGCCGAGGGCCGGCGCCGAGGGCCGGTGCCAGCGGCCGGCAGTGCCGTCCGACGCGGACGACCGCGTCAGAGCCCGGGGAACGCCTCGGTCAGCGACGTGAGCACGGCGTCGGCCCCGGCCTCGCGGAGTTCGTCGACCGAGTGCTTGCCGCTCGCGACGCCGATGCCCGTCGCCCCGGCCGCGTGGGCGCTCGTGACGTCGTGCGGGGTGTCGCCGACGACGAAGACCTCGGTCGGCGACAGGTCGTGGCCGACGAGCAGCGACGCCTTGCGGATCGCGGCCCGGGTCGCCTCGGTCCGGTCGGGGCTGTCCGAGCCGTAGCCGCCGAAGACGAACCAGCGGCCGAGCCCGGCCGGCTCCATCTTCGTGCGGGCCGCGCCCTCCATCGCGCCCGAGATCACGCCGAGGACGACGCCCGCGTCGCTCAGCGCCCGCAGCGCCTCCTCGGCTCCGTCGAGCACCCGGTACCCCTCGGAGGTGCGGATGTCGTCCGCGAGGTGCCAGAGGTAGGCCGCGTAGAGCGCTGCCATCTCGGCGTCGGTCGGCGTGCGCCCCATCACGCCCTCGAAGGTCTGCCGGCCGACCTCGGGGTCGGTCTCGCCCGCACTCGTGTGGTCGCCGATGTCGGCCGCCACGCCGTGCAGGTGGTCGAAGGCCCAGGTCCAGCTGCGTCCGCCGGCCCCGCCGGTGTGCACGAGGGTCTCGTCGATGTCGAACAGAACGGCCAGTGGTTTCTGCATCGTCCCGGTCTACCGGCCCCGTCGGGCGGCTCGCCCAGCAGGCCGGCCGTCGGGGTACGCCGGGTCAGTTCCAGCGGTAGCCGTGCTCGGGGCGGCCGGGGCTGCCGTACCGGGGTTCTCGGGTCGCCGCCCCCGTGTCGGCGAGGTGTTCGAGGTAGCGGCGGGCCGTCACGCGCGACACCCCGGCCGCGTCGGCCACCTCGCCGGCGGACGGCGACCCGCCCCGACGCAGCACGGCCACGACCTGGTCGAGGGTCGCCGGGGCGAGCCCCTTCGCCAGCGCCGGGGCCGGCGCCTGCCTCAGGCTGGCGAGGCCCAGGTCGACGTCGGACTGCGTCACCTGCCCCTGCCCGGCGGCGAGCGACTCGCGGAACGCCCGGTAGGCCCCCAGTCGCTCGGCGAAGGTCGCGAACGTGAACGGTTTGATCAGGTACTGCACGATGCCGAGCGACACGGCCGTCCGCACCACGGACGCGTCGCGGACGGCCGTGATCGCGATGACGTCGACCGTCGAACCCGCCGCGCGGAGGGCCCGGCACAGCTGGAGGCCGTGGGTGTCGGGCAGGTTCATGTCGAGCAGCACGAGGTCGAGCCCCGTGCCCCCGGGTGCACCGGCCGCACGCACCGCGTCGAGCGTCTCGCGACGGTCACGGGCCCGGCCGACCACCTCGAAGCCCTCGAGTCGTTCGAGGTAGGCGACGTGCGCCTCGGCGGTCAGGGGCTCGTCCTCGACGACGAGCACCCGGACCCGGTCGTCGGACGAGGAGGCGCGGGTCACGACCGCACCCCGCCCCGGTGCCGCACGTCGGCGTCGGCGTCCCCGGGCCGTGGGTCGGGCAGCAGCACCGAGAAGGTGGTCCCGTCGGGCCCCGTGGCGACGTCGAGCCGGCCCCCGACCCGACCCACGGCCTGACGCACGAGCGCGAGGCCGATGCCGCGCCCGCCCACCGCCGCCGGCTTCGTGCTGAAGCCCCTCCGGAACGCGAGTTCGACGTCGTCGAGCCCCGGCCCGTCGTCCTCGACGTCGAGCTGCACGCCGCCCTCGACCCGGGCCACGGTCACCTCGACCCGTGGCGGACGGACCGGGGAGGGCGCGGGGACGGGGTCGGCGGCGGGGTCGAGCGTCGGGGCCACGGCGTCGAAGGCGTTGTCGAGCAGGTTGCCGACGATCGTCACGAGGTCGCCGGGCTCGACGTCGATCGCCCCCAGCCCGGGTTCGACGTCGACGCGCAGGTCGATCGAGCGCTCGCGGGCCTGCGCGGCCTTGCCCAGCAGCAGGGCGGCGAGGGTCGGCTCGTCGATCGAGGCGACGACCCGGTCGGCGAGCCTCTGGCCGAGGTCGAGCTCGTCGGCGGCGAAGCGCAGCGCCTCGTCGCCGCGGCCGAGCTCGATCAGCGACACGATCGTGTGAAGCCGGTTCGAGAACTCGTGCGTCTGCGACCGCAGCGCGTCCGAGAGCGTGCGCATGGTCTCGACTTCGCCCGAGAGGTGCGCGAGCTCGGTGTGGTCGCGCAGGGTCGTCACCGTCCCGAGCGTGCGCCGGGGGCGGAGGCGGGCCGCGCCGGTCGCGGGCGCCGCGCCTCCTGCGGGCACCGCGCCTCCCGGGGTCGACGCGGCCACTGCGGGCACAGCACCTGCCGGGACCGACGCGTCGGGCACGGATCTCGTGCCCCGGCGGCCGGGCGGGGGAGGCGTGCCGTCCGAGGGCTCGGTGACCTCCTGGTTGACGACGAGGACGCGGTCGTCGGTCACGTGCACCTCGTCGGAGGCTCGGCGACCCGAGGCCAGCAACTCGCGCAGCGAGGCGGGCAGCTGCAACTCGTCGAGCGGCACGGGCGCGGCGATGCCCCCGGGCGGCAGGTCGAGCAGCTCGGCGGCCTGGTCGTTGTAGAGCGTCAGGCGCCCGCGCTCGTCGACCAGGACGAGGCCCTCGCGCACCGAGTGCAGCACGCCCTCGTAGTAGGCGAACATCCGCGCGAGCTCTTCGGGCCCGCGACCCCAGGTGACCCGACGCAGGTAGCGACTCAGCAACCACGACACCACGCCGCCGAGCAGCACGGTGGCCCCGGCGGCGGCGAACACCAGGGGCAGGCGCTCGCCGACGGACTGCGTGATGGAGTCGACCGTCACGCCGGCCGACACCAGGGCGACGACCTCGCCGTCGCTCTCGATCGGCACGACCGCCCGGACTGACGGGCCCAGGGTGCCGGCGTAGGTCTCGGTGAACGACTCGCCGCGCAGCGCGGGGGCGACGGTGCCGACGAACGGACGGCCGATCTCGGCGGGGTCCGGGTGCGTCAGGCGGGTGCGGTCGGGGCGCATGATCGTGACGAAGTCGGTCGATGTGTCACTCATCAAGGCCACGGCGTAGGGCTGCAGGCGTTCGCTCGGGTCGTCGGTCGCCAGCGCGTCGACGACGTAGGGGTTGTCGGCGATCGAGGTGGCGAGGGCCAGGCACGCCCGCGCGGCCGAGCGGTCGGCGTCCTCGCGGGCCGAACGGAGGGTCCCGGCCGTCGCGAGCACGGCGACGGCGACCACGAAGACCACGAGCAGCGCGAAGAGCCGGGTGGCGATGCTCCACCGGGTGGGATCGACGGTCATCTCGGGCGGGCTCCTCGCTGCGCTGCGGCCGGGTCCATCATGACGCACGGCAGGACCGGAGCGCGCGTGACCGCTGCGCAGGGCGCGACGGGATCGCACGGCTCGACCGGACAGCACGGCTCGACCGGACAGCGCGGCGCGACCGGACCGCACGGCGCGACCAGTATGACCACAAGGTCGACGACCGTCGGGCGAGCGACCAGAGTCGCGTCACCGCACCCCCGCACGACCGTCGACGACGACGCCGCCGGTCATGAGCTCGAGGAAGACCCCATGGCAAAGACGCACAAGGGCCCGCAGACCCCCACCCCCGGCGGCACGACGCTGACGAACGGCGTTCGTGCCCGTCGCCGCATCGACCGCTCGCACTGGCTGTACATCGCGGTGATCGTCGCCGTCGCGGCCGGCATCGTCGTCGGCCTGACCGCCCCCGAGGTCGCGGTGCAGCTCAAGCCGATCGGCACGGCGTTCGTGTCGCTCATCTCGATGATGATCGCGCCGGTGATCTTCTGCACGATCGTGCTCGGCGTCGGCTCGATCGCGAAGGCCGCCACCGTCGGCAAGGTCGGCGGGCTGGCGCTCGGCTACTTCATCGCGATGTCGACCTTCGCGCTCGCGATCGGCCTGGTCGTCGGCAACCTGATCCACCCGGGCGAGGGCCTGATGGTCGGCTCGACCGGCTACGAGGCGCCTGCCGCCGAAGAGGCCGGCGGCACCGCGGCCTTCCTGCTCGGCATCATCCCCGAGACGCTCGTGTCGTCGCTGACCAGCGGGTCGATCCTGCAGACGCTGTTCGTCGCGCTGCTCGTCGGCTTCGCCCTGCAGCGCATGGGCGACCGCGGCAAGACCATCCTCGAGGGCGTCCGCAACCTGCAGCTGCTGGTGTTCCGCATCCTCGCGATGATCATGTGGGTCGCCCCGATCGGTGCGTTCGGCGCCATCGCCGCCGTCGTCGGCGAGACCGGCGTCGCGGCCATCGTCGCGCTCGGCACGCTGATGGTCGCCTTCTACATCACGTGCATCCTGTTCGTCGCCGTCGTGCTCGGCACGATCCTCAAGCTCGTCACCGGCGTCAACATCTTCCGGGTGATGAAGTACCTCGGCCGCGAGTACCTGCTGATCGTGTCGACCTCGTCGAGCGAGGTCGCCCTGCCCCGCCTCATCGCCAAGATGGAGCACCTGGGCGTCTCGAAGCCCGTCGTCGGCATCACCGTGCCCACCGGGTACTCGTTCAACCTCGACGGCACGGCCATCTACCTGACCATGGCGTCGCTCTTCATCGCCAACGCCATGGGCACGCCGCTCAGCGTCGGCGAGCAGGTGTCGCTGCTGCTGTTCATGATGATCGCCTCGAAGGGTGCCGCCGGCGTCACCGGGGCCGGCATCGCCACACTGGCCGGCGGCCTGCAGGCCCACCGCCCCGACCTGGTCGACGGCGTCGGCGTCATCGTCGGCATCGACCGCTTCATGTCGGAGGCCCGCGCCCTGACGAACTTCACCGGCAACGCCGTCGCGACGATCCTCGTCGGCACCTGGACGAAGCAGATCGACAAGGACCGCGTCGAGACCGTGCTGTCGGGTCGCGCGCCCTTCGACGAGGCGACCATGAACGCCGACGGGCACGGCGCCTCCTCGGCCTCCGGTTCGTCGGGTCCGCTGGCCGCGACCGCCCACGAGGACGAGGCCGCGCTCTCGACCGACGACGCCGGTCGACCCACCGGGGCCCGACTGCTCGACGGTCGCACGGGTGGGCTCGGCTCGCTCGAGGGCACCTCGCCCGACCGCATCTCGACCGGGTCGCTGCACGCGATGGTCGGCACCGACGGTCGCCGGGCCGACGAGCAGCTCGCCGACGCCCCGGCGGGCGACGCCCACTCGGACGACGAGCCGCGCCTCCGGTAGGGCCCCGGCCCGAGACCCCGGAAAGTCGCCGAGACCCCCGTGCGCGCGCGGGGGTCTCGGCGCGTTCCCGGGGTCTCGGCGCCCGCCCGCCGAGCGGCGGCGGGGGCGGCGGCGGGTGCAGCGTGCAACATCGGCCGTGGCGGCGTAGCGTCGCACCCGATGTGCGGTCACGCCCGCGGTCAGAGCCGACCGACCGGGCCCCGCAGGACGGAGTCACCATGCTCGCCGGACGCCTCGACGTCAGCACCCGCCACTTCTCGGTCACCGAGGTGCCCACCCCCGACGCCGGGCCCGGTCAGGTCCGCATCGCCGTCGCCGCCGCCGGCGTCTGCCTGAGCGACGTGCACCTGATCCAGGGTTCGCTCACGCCGCTGAAGCTGGCGGGTGACACCGTGACCCTCGGCCACGAGGTCGCGGGCACGGTCGACCAGGTGGGCGAGGGTGTCACGCACGTCGCCGTCGGCGACCGCGTCCTGTTGCAGGCCGGTGAGGAGCGCGACGGCCAGGTCTTCACCCGCGGCGTCGACTACGACGGCGGCTGGGCCGAGTTCGCCGTGGCCCGCGCCGACACGGTCGTGCCGATCCCCGACTCGCTGCCGTTCGAGCAGGCCTGCTTCATCCCCGACGCGGTGTCGACGCCATGGGCCGCCCTGACCACGACGGCCGACGTCCGCCCCGGCACGGCGGTCGGCGTCTGGGGCGTCGGCGGTCTCGGCGCCCACGCCGTGCAGCTGCTCTCGCTGATCGGTGCCGCGCCGATCATCGCGGTCGACCCGCTGCCCCGGGCCCGCGAGCGGGCGCTCGAGTTCGGTGCCGACCTGGCGCTCGACCCCGCCGACCCGGACTTCGCCACGGCGCTCGGTCGGGCCACCGGCGGGCGCGGGCTCGCCCGGGCCTTCGACTTCGCGGGCGTGCCGGCCGTCCGCGAGCAGGCGATCGCCTGCCTCGGGTACCGCGGCCGGCTGACGCTCGTCGGCCTCTCGGACAAGCCGATCACGATCACCGACGGCACGAAGTTCAGCTTCCTGCAGCAGCAGGTGCTCGGGCACTACGGCTCGGAACCCTCCGACGTCACCACCCTCGTCGCGCTGGCAGGCCGGGGGCGGCTCGACTTCTCACGCTCGGTCAGCGCCACCGTGCCGCTCGCCGAGGCCGAACGCGCCGTGCAGATGCTCGAACGCAAAGAGGGCGACCCCATCCGGATCGTGCTCGTCCCGTGAGCGACGCCACCCGCGCCTCCTCGGCCTCGGCCTCGCAGGGCGGGGGCGCCTCCCGAGACGGTCACGACGGGGTCGAGCACGTGGACCTGCTCGTGGTCGGGGCGGGCCTGTCGGGCGTCGGCGTGGCGGCCCAGCTGCGTCGGGACTTCCCCGGCCGCAGCCTCGCGGTCGTCGAGGCGCGCGACGCGATCGGCGGCACGTGGGACCTCTTCCGGTACCCGGGCGTCCGGTCCGACAGCGACATGTTCACCCTCGGCTACGGGTTCCGGCCGTGGCGCGACCGCCGGGCGATCGCGCCGGGGGCGGCGATCCGCGACTACGTGCGCGACACGGCGGACGAGACGGGCGTCGCCGGGCTGATCCGCTTCGGACACCGGGTCGTCTCGGCCGACTGGTCGTCGGCCGACGCCCGCTGGACGGTGACGCTCGACGTCACCGACCCGGCCCACCCGGCAGCCCCGGTCGGCTCGGCGGGGCGTCCGACGGCCGCGTCCGACGGCGAAGGAGGCGCGGGCACCGCCCCGGCCCCTCGTCGCGTCACGATCTCGTGCGCGTTCTTGTTCGTCTGTTCGGGGTACTACCGCTACGACGAGGGCTGGTCGCCCGCGTTCCCGGGGCAGGACTCGTTCGCCGGGCGCATCGTGCACCCCCAGCACTGGCCCGCCGACCTCGACGCGACCGGCAAGCGCGTCGTCGTGATCGGCTCGGGCGCCACGGCGGTGACGCTCGTGCCCGCCCTCGCCGAGACCGCCGAGCACGTGACCATGTTGCAGCGGTCGCCGACCTACGTCCTGGCGCTGCCGTCGCGGCGGAAGCGTCCCCGTGCCTGGCGGCGGCTGCTGCCACAGGTCGTCGACGACCGGTTGATCCGTTGGCGCAGCATCGGGATGGCCCTGCTGAGCTTCCAGACCAGCCGACGGTCGCCCGAGAAGATGAAGGCCTTCCTGCGGGCTCAGGTGGCCCGGCGGCTGCCCGACGACTTCCAGGTCGACCGGCACTTCCAGCCGAGCTACGACCCGTGGGACCAGCGGCTCTGCATCACGCCCGACGGCGCGCTCTTCCGGTCGTTGCGATCGGGTGACGCCGAGATCGTGACCGACGACATCGTGGGGTTCACCCCCGACGGGGTCCGGGTCGCGGGCCGTGACGGTCAGGAGGCGCGCGAGCTGCCCGCGGACGTGGTCGTCACGGCGACCGGGCTGAACCTGTTGCTCTTCGGCGGCATGCAGCTGTCGGTCGACGGTGTCGCGGTCGACCCGGCGACCCGGTTGACCTACAAGGGGTTCATGCTGTCGGGGGTGCCGAACCTGGCCTTCGCGATCGGTTACACGAACGCGTCCTGGACCCTCAAGATCGACCTGGTCGTGCACTACGTCTCGCGGGTGCTGCGGCATCTCGACCGCCGGGGGTACCGGTCGGCGGTACCGGTCGCCCCGACCCGGCCCGGGCCGACGAGCCCGCTGATCGACCTGTCGAGCGGGTACGTCTCGCGCGGGGTGCACCTGATGCCGAGGCAGGGAGCGCGTTCGCCGTGGCGGATGCACCAGAACTACCCGCGGGACGTGCTGCTGATGCGCCTCAGCACGCTGACGCGCGACGGCATGCGGTTCGAGCGCTGACGTCCGCCGCCGGCTGCGCGGGCGGACTCAGCCGACCACGGCGAGGGCGAACGGCAGCACGGCCGGAGCCCCGGCACGGCGCAGGTCGCGGCCGGCGACGGTGAGGGTCCAGCGGCTGTCGACCAGGTCGTCGACGAGCAGCACCGGACCGGTCACGTCGCCGAGCGCGGCGGCGAGCTCGGGGCCGACCTCGAAGGACTGCCAGACGTCGGCCAGACGGTAGACGCTGTTGCCCCCCTGGCCACGGCCGGCCGACGGGCGGGCGCTGCCGAGGGTGCCGAGCAGCGGCAGCCGCCCGACGGTGCTGATCGCCTCGGCGAGCGACCCGACGAGTTGCGGGCGTGACGTCGACGGCATGGCCACGACGCCCACCGGGCGCTCGGCCCACGGCCACTCCTTGAGCACGCGCACGACCCCGTCGAGGAGGTGCTTCGACAGGGGGGCGTCGGGGGCGGTCGTGGCGAAGACCTCTCGCAGGGTGTTGCCCCACCCGAGGTCGGTCAACCGGGCCAGCGCGCGACCCGGCTCGACCCTCTCGCCCTCGGGGATCTTGCCCTTGACGGGGACCCCGGCCCGGTCGGCACCCGTGGGCCACTGGGCTCGGGGGTCGATCTCGACGCCGACCCGGTCGAGCGTGCTGGCGGCCGAGGTGGCCGCCTCGCCCGCGATGTCGGTCGGGTACCAGGCGCCGGCGCAGACGTCGCACCGCCCACAGGGCTCGGCGGCGGGGTCGTCGAGATCGAGCTGCAGCATCTGCATGCGGCAGGTCGCCCCGCGTTCGAACGTGAGCATCGACTCCTGTTCGGTCACCCGGGCCGCGGCGATGCGCTCGTAGCGTTCGGCGTCGTAGACCCAGGGCAGGCCGGTGCTCACCCAGCCGCCCTGCACCCGGCGGACGGCACCGTCGACGTCGAGCACCTTGAGCATGAGCTCGAGCGGGGTGCGCTTGACGTCGACCCTGGCCTCGAGGGCCGGCGTCGACAGGGGCGTCTCGCCCAGCTCGGCGAGCACGGCCGAGGCCCGCGCCTCGGACGGCATCGACGCCGTGGCGAAGTACTGCCAGATCTCGGCGTCTTCGGTGCCCGGCAAGAGCAGCACGTCGGCGTTGTCGGTGGCCCGGCCGGCGCGGCCGATCTGCTGGTAGTAGGCCACGGGTGACGACGGGGCGCCGAGGTGGATGACGAAGCCGAGGTCGGGTTTGTCGAAGCCCATGCCGAGGGCACTGGTCGCGACCAGCGCCTTGAGGTCGTTGTCTTTCAGCCTCTGTTCGAGCAGTTCGCGTTCTTCGGGGTCGGTGCGACCGGAGTACGAGCGGACGTCGTGGCCTGCCTCGCGCAGGAGGCGAGCGGTGTCGTCGGCCGCCGAGATGGTGAGCGTGTAGATGATGCCGCTGCCCGGCAGGTCGGCCAGGTGGCTGAGCAACCAGCCGAGTCGGTCGCGTGACGTCGGCAGCTGCAGCACCCCGAGGCGGAGGGAGGCGCGCGCGAGCGACCCGCGGATCGTCAGCACCTCGTCGCCCGGCCCCACGGCGAGTTGCTCGGCGACGTCGGCCACGACGCGGGCGTTGGCCGTGGCGGTCGTCGCCAGCACGGGGACGCCGGAGGGCAGGGTGCGGATGAGGTCGGCGAGGCGGCGGTAGTCGGGGCGGAAGTCGTGGCCCCAGTCCGAGATGCAGTGCGCCTCGTCGACGACGAGCATGCCCAACCGGGCGATGAGGACGGGCAGCTGCTCGTCGCGGAACCGCGGGTTGTTCAGGCGCTCGGGTGAGACGAGCAGCACGTCGATCTCGTCGTCGACGAGGCGCTGCTGCACGTCGGACCACTCGTGGGCGTTCGCCGAGTTGACGGCCACCGCCCGCACGCCGGCTCGGGCCGCCGCGGCGACCTGGTCGCGCATCAGCGCCAGGAGGGGCGACACGAGCAGGGTCGGGCCCGTGCCGCGTCGGCGCAGCAGCAGCGTCGCGATGAAGTACACCGCGGACTTGCCCCACCCGGTGCGTTGGACGACGAGGGCCCGGCGTCGATCGGCGACGAGCGCCCGGATCGCCTCGAGCTGGCCGTCGTGGAAGACCGCGTCGTCGCGGCCGGTGAGCGCGCGCAGCAGGTCGAGTGCCTCCGCGTCGATGTCGGTCGCGGTGCTCGTCGGTGTCATGGCCCCATGGTCGCAGAGGCCACCGTCACCCGGTGTGCGGACGAAGGGCGCGACCGCCCGTCACCGGGAGGTCGCGCCCTGGGGACGAGACGAGACGACGCCTGGGGATCAGGCCGCCGAGGAGTCGGCGTCCGGCTCGGTCGGCGGGGTCGCACGCTTGCCCAGTTCGACCGCGACGAACGAGGCGGCGACGCCGGCGACGAGGGCGAAGACCGTCCCGCCGGCACCCCACGACTTCTTGCCGAAGAGCTGGTCGACCGAGGGCCCGCCGGGGCCCGAGGCCAGGGCCGCGGCCGCGGCGATCAGGACGGCGTTGTACTCGTAGCCGCCCTCGGTGACCCACGGCCCCTTGGCCAGGTGCACCTTGCGGACAGCCGTGACCATCGTGCCGACGATGCCGGCGGCGGCCAGCGGGGTCGCGGCGCCGAGGGCCAGGGCGGCGCCGCCGGCGGTCTCGGTGACGGCGACGAGACGGGCGTTGCGGGCGGCCGGGTGCATGCCCGTGCCGGCCATCATCTGCTCGGTGCCGGCCAGGCCGGGCCCGTCGAAGGCGCCGGTCAGCTTCTGGAGTCCGTGGCCGACGAAGAAGCCGCCGACGGTCAGGCGGAGGAGGGTGGATGCGAGGCTCATGCACCGTTCCTACCCGCTGTCGCGCGCCTCCGTCCGGGGTGACGGGCGACCGGCGCCCGGCTCGTGTCAGGATCGGGGGATGCGCGCCGTTCAGTACGACCAGTTCGGGTCGGTTCCGTCCCTCGTCGACCTCCCGACTCCGGCCCCGCCGGACGACGGAGTCGTCGTCCGCGTCGCGGCGACGGGGGTGTGCCGCAGCGACTGGCACGCCTGGAAGGGCCACGACGACTCGGTCCGCCTGCCCCACGTGCCGGGTCACGAGTTCGCGGGCGTGGTGACGGCGGTGGGCCCGGCGGTCTCGCGGGTCGCCGTCGGAGCCCGCGTGACGGCCCCCTTCGTCTTCGCGTGCGGCAGGTGCGAGCAGTGCCGGGCCGGCGCCACCCAGGTGTGCACCCGTCAGCAGCAGCCCGGGTTCACCCTGCCCGGGTCGTACGCCGAGTCCGTGGTCGTGCCGCACGCCGACGTGAACGTCGTCGCCCTGCCCGACGCGGTCGGCTTCGTCGAGGCGGCCGCGCTCGGCTGCCGGTTCGGCACGGCGTACCACGCGCTGCACGCCCGGGCCCGGGTCGAGGCGGGGGAGTGGGTCGCCGTGTTCGGCTGCGGCGGCGTGGGGCTCTCGGCCGTGGCCGTGGCGGTCGCCGCCGGTGCGCGCGTCGTGGCCTCGGACATCTCGTCCGCCGCCCTCGACCGGGCCGCGGCGCTGGGTGCCGAGGTCGTCCCGATGGACGACGACGCCGTCGAGCGGGTGCGCGCCGTGACAGGAGGCGGTGCCCACGTCGCGCTCGACGCGTTCGGCAGCCGAGTCACCTCGGCGGCGTCGGTGGCGTCGCTCCGCCCGCGTGGTCGACACGTCCAGGTGGGCTTGTTGCTCGACGACGAGGCCACCCCGGTCATCCCGATGGGCCGCGTCATCGCCGACGAACTCGAGCTGCTCGGCAGCCACGGCATCTCGGTGGGCGAGTACGCCGCCATGATCGACGACGTCGTCGCGGGCCGGTTGCGCCCCCTTGAGTCCATCGGTCGCACGATCTCGTTCGACGACCTGCCCGACGCCCTGACGGCCATGGACCGCCCGGCGGTCACCGCCGGCATGACCGTCGCCGTCTTCTGACGGTCTCGACCGGACGAGCTCCTACGAGTAGTCGGCGCTGACCGTCCGCGCGACGCCGTCGAGGCGAACGGTGCCGCCGTGCGGGACGATCCACTGCGGTCGCGTGTGCCCGAACGGCACCCCGACGCAGACGACGGCCTCGGGGGCGTACCGCGCGACCAGCTCGACGACGACGTCGCGCTGGGCGGTGCGCCGCGCCTCCTGCTCTGCCGCCGTCGGCACGGGCGAGCCGAGGGCGCTCGCGGGCGGACGGGCGACGAGCACACCGGCCACGACCTCGAGGACGCCGCGTTCGCCGAGGGCGCGCACCCACCGGCCGACCTGGTCCGCGGACGGCAGCTCCTCGCTGGTCTCGAGCAGCAGGATCGTGCCTTCGAGGTCGGAGGTCGGTGGCAAGCGGTCGGCCAGCGCGAGCTGGTCGAGCACCTCGAGGCAACCGCCCCACGTCGTGCCCTCGACGACGCGATCCGGGCCCGCCCAGGCCCAGGGCCCGCTCGGCTCACGGCGGCCGAACTCGGTCAGCGCCCGGGGGTCGTCCCACGGCACGCCGAAGTCCTCGGACTCGCCGGGGTCGGTCAGCTCGAGGACGCCGCCGTCCAGCAGGGCGGCGCGCAGCGACAGCAGGTGCACGTCGTCCACGTGGGGCCCGGGGCCGAGGTGCACCATGGTCGACCCGCCGTAGTAGCTCGGCACGCCGAGCCCCCACAGCAGGGCGTGCAGGTTCGTGTTGTCGCTGTACCCGACGAAGGGCTTCGGGTCGGCGGCGAGGACGGCGGCGTCGACGTGAGGGACGACCGTGATCTGGTCGTCACCGCCGACGGTCGCGAGCACGGCCCGGATGGTGGGGTCGGCGAACGCCGCGGTGACGTCGGCCGCTCGGGCCTCGGCGGTCGCCCCCAGCTGTCGTGTCGTGGGGTACTCGACCGGCGCGAGCCCGGTCGCCTCGGCGAGCCGCCGCAGGGCCTGTTCGTGCAGCTGTGCCGACACGGCCGGGGCCGCGAAGGCGGGGGAGAGGACCGCGACTCGGTCGCCGGCTCGTGCCTTCGGGACCGGTGCCATCGGCTGCTTCGTCATCGGGCCATCGAACCAGACACGAGCGCGACGTCGCGAGACGGACCGCCGTGCCCCGAGAATGGCTGCATGACTGCCCTCCCCGGAATCGACGTCGCGGCCGAACTCCGCCAGGTGACCCAGCACTGGACGCCTCGGGTCGTCGGACGGGTCAACGACCAGTACGTCAAGGTGGCGAAGCTGCTCGGCGAACTCGTCTGGCACGCGCACGACGCCGAGGACGAGATGTTCCTCGTCGTCTCGGGCACCCTGCGCATCCAGCTGCCCGACGACGTCGAGGTGGTGCTGACCCCGGGCCAGTTCCACGTCGTGCCCCGGGGCGTGCAGCACAACCCCGTCGCCGACGACGAGGTCGAGATCGTCCTGATCGAGACCACGACCACGGCCCACACGGGTGACGTCGTCGTCGAGCGCACCGTGCCCGTCGACCGTCAGGTCGGCGACTTCCGCTGACTACGACGCCGAGGAGGCGCGGGGCGCGTTCCCGAGGACGGCACGGGCCACCGTGTCGACGGCCTCGTCGACGAGTGCGTTCCGAGCTGCGGCGTCGGCTCCCTCGGACTCGTGCAGGACGATCGTCGCGCCGCGTCGGGCGCCGACGTAGTCCACGATCCCGTGCTCGATCTGCGTCTGCATGGCGGTCTCGTAGCCATGTCGTTCGTACGTGCCGGCCGAGTCGCCGGCCACGCCGAGCAGATGGACGGTCAACCGTCCGAGCATGCGGCGCGTGCCACCCTCGGGGTCGGTCGCGAACGCCCACCCGTTGACGAAGACCCGGTCGATCCAGCCCTTCATCAGGGCGGGCATCGACCACCAGTAGACGGGGAACACCAGGACGAGGTGGTCGGCTCGGTCGATCCTCTCCTGTTCGCGCACGACGTCGGAGGGAGCTTCCCCGTGACCACGGTAGGCCTCACGGTCCGCCGGACCGAAGCGCGGGTCGAAACCCTCCGCCGCCAGATCGGCCAGCTCGACAGAGTCCGATGGCAGGGCCTCCTGCAGTCGCCGGGCGAGGCCGGCGGTCAGAGAATCGCGATCAGGGTGGGCGGTGACGATGAGCGTGTTCACGGCAACCAGTCAAGCCGGTCCCGCTGAGCAGCCGTCGGTAGGGCAGGCTCGCTGCCGCGGGTCCACTCCGCGACGAGCTGGACGGTGTGGGCGATTTCGGCGAGGCCGGGCCGGTTCGAGAATGCGTGGCGGGTGTCTGGCAGCACGTGGTGCTGCACGTCGACCCCTGCCTCGGCGAGCTCTGCGGCGAAGAGGTCGCCCGAGGCACGCATGTTGTCGCGCTCGGCGTTCATCACGAGGGCCTGGGGAAAGCCCGAGGGGCTGTGATCGCCGGGTCGGGCCGGGCGCCACGGCCGACCCCGGCCAGGGCTCGTACCACCGGACGGGCACGGCGGGGGCGTCCGCGCTCGCCGAGGAGACGAGCGGCGCCGTCGTCACGAGCTGGACCCGCGTGCCCCTGCGGCTTCGAGCAGGGCCCAGAGTTCGGCCCGCTCGGCGAAGCCGTCCAGCGAGACGCCGAGGGCGTGCTCGACCTTCGCGACGCGGGCCCGCAGGCTGTGTCGATGGAGGCCGAGGACGCGGGCCGCGGGGTCCCAGGCGCCGTTGTGCTCGAGCCAGGTGCGAGAACAGGTCAGCAGGTCGTCGCCGTCCGGCAGGTCGGTGACCGCGGCCAGCCGGACCGCGGCGATCGCCGCGGCCTCGTCGGTCCAGAGTGCAGCGACGAGGCCCGAGGCGGCAATTCGGGCCCAGGTGACCACCGCCTCCGTGCCCGGGGCGCTGGACGAGACGGCCGCAGCCAGGGCGCGTTCGGCCTGGGCCAGAGCCCCGGCGAGTCGGTCGTGGTGGGTGGGGTCCGAGACGCCGATCCGCACGTCGTGGGCGGCTGCAAGTGCGACGAGGTCGAGGGCGCCCGGGGTCGCCATCACGACCAGACGGTCGTCGAGGGGGGCGACGAAGACGTCCGAACGGCCGGCCGCGAGCCGCTCGAACGCCTCCGTGGCCCGGGTCGAGCTCGCGGTCGAGGGTCGGATCAGCGCCACGAGGACGGCTCCCTCGACGAGGCCGACCCCGACGGCACGGGTGATGGCTCGTGCGGTGTCGACCTCGCCCGAGACGAGCAGCGACCAGACCTGACGCCACAGTTCGCGCTGGCCACGGATGCGTGCGGCGTCGCGTTCGAGGGTCGTCTCGGCGAGCGCGACCACGCTCGTGACGACGGCGCGCGCGGCGAGGTCGAGATCGTGCGTCGTGGTCACCGTCAGCACGCCGCGGAGGTCCTCGCGGCGGCCGAGGGTCTGCAGCGTCGTGACCGCGGTGGGCGAGGTGAGCGTGCTGCCCGCGCGAGCGCCTCGACGCAGCAGCCGACCCACTTCGTCGTCGGCGAGCGCCGCATCGTCCGCGCGTCGCGCGGCGGCACCGTCGACCTCGGCGACGATCCGTGGCAGGCCCTCGTCCCCGTACAGCACGACCGACCCGCCCAACTGGTCCGCGAGCACCTGCAGGACCGAGGCGAGACCACCCTCGCCGATGGCGGCGACCGAGACGGCGCGCTGGGCCCGCAGCGTCCACCGGTCCCGCGCCCGCGCCTCCTCGGCCAGTCGGTCGGCGGCCCAGCGGACGACGGCGATGAACGGCGTCCCGTAGGGCACCTCGACGACGGGGACTCCGCGGGCCGACGCGGCCACCACGAGCGCGACGGGGGTGGACGGGTGCCGAACGCCCGTGCCGAAGCCGAGGGCGACGACGCCTCGGTCCACGAGACGGTCGACGTAGGCGTCGTAGTCGACCGGTCCCGCGTCCTCGTCGAACTGGGTGCCCGTGGTGAGCAGCATGGTGGCGTCGTCGAGGAACGGCGAGGGGTCGTCGAGGTCGGAGGAATGCACCCACGACAACGGCTCGTCGAGCCGGGTGGTCGGGTCGAGCAGCCGGAGGCCCAGCGGCTCGTGGCGGACGAGGGCGCGGACCGTGGGTCTCATGGGATGACGATACCCGTCGAGTGCCAGATCGGCAGACGGCGGGACGGATCGGGACATTCAGGCACTTCAGGAGGCGCGGCACCCGTCCCTAGAGTCGCCGCAACGTCGAAGGAGCAGTGCATGACCACCACCACCGTCTCGATCCCGCGAGGGGGCCCCGGCCTCGAACAGCGCCGACGACTCGTCACCGAGATCCCCGGCCCCCGCAGTCGCGAGCTCATGGATCGCAAACGGATCGCGGTCGCCGCGGGCGTCGGGGTCAGCCTGCCCGTCTTCACCGAGGCGGCGGGCGGTGGGGTCCTCACCGACGTGGACGGCAACTCGTTGATCGACCTCGGTTCGGGCATCGCCGTCACCGGTGTGGGCAACTCGGCGCCCGGTGTCGTGGACGCGGTCGTCGAGCAGGTGCAGCGCTTCACCCACTCGTGCTTCATGATCACCGCCTACGACGGCTACGTCGCCGTCTGCGAGGCCCTCAACCGGCTGACCCCCGGCGATCACGAGAAGCGCTCCGCCCTCTTCAACACCGGTGCCGAGGCCGTCGAGAACGCCGTCAAGATCGCGCGGTCGTACACCGGGCGCTCGGCGGTCGTCGCGTTCGACCACGCGTACCACGGACGCACCAACCTGACGATGGCGCTGACGGCCAAGGCGATGCCGTACAAGAGCGGTTTCGGCCCGTTCGCCCCCGAGATCTACCGGGCACCCCTGTCGTATCCGTACCGTGACGGAGGGGTCACGGGTCGAGAGGCCGCCGCTCGCGCCATCCAGCAGATCGAGAAACAGGTGGGTGCCGCGAACCTCGCCGCCGTGGTCATCGAGCCCATCCAGGGCGAGGGCGGCTTCATCGTGCCCGCCCCCGGCTTCCTGGCGGCCCTGGTCGAGTGGTGTCGGCTCCACGACGTCGTCTTCATCGCCGACGAAGTGCAGACGGGCTTCGCCCGCACCGGTCGGATGTTCGCCAGCGAGCACGAGGGCATCGTCCCCGACCTGGTCGTCACGGCCAAGGGAATCGCGGGCGGCCTGCCGCTGTCGGCCGTCACGGGCCGTGCCGACATCATGGACGCCCCGCACGTCGGTGGGCTCGGCGGCACCTACGGCGGAAACCCCGTCGCGTGCGCCGCGGCACTCGCCGCGATCGAGGCGTACGAGCACGACGGACTCGTCGAGCGTGCCGCCCAGATCGGTGACCTGCTGCTCGAGCGGTTGCGTGGCCTCCAGGCAGACGACCCACGCATCGGCGACGTCCGCGGTCGCGGAGCCATGATCGCCGTCGAACTGGTCGACCCGTCGACCGGCGAGCCCGACGCCCAGCTCACCGGTCGGGTCGCGGCCGCGTGCCACGCTCAGGGGGTCATCGTGCTCACCTGCGGCACCTTCGGCAACGTCATCCGGTTCCTGCCCCCGCTCGCCATCGGCGACGACCTGCTCCACGAAGGCCTCGACGTCGTCGCCGCGGCCCTGGCGAGCTCGTGACGGGCACGGTGTCCGTGCACGGCCGGTCCGTCACCCCCGAGCGGCAGGAGGTGCGCAACCCGAATACGCGCCTCCTGCCCAGCCCCCCGCCGGGGCGGCTCCCGGTGCTGCCCCGTGAGACCGCCGTGTTCGTCGAGGGCGACCACCGCGCATCGTTCGACCGTGGCACGACGACGTTCCCGGTCCACGACCCTGCCACCGGCGAAGTGCTGGCACATGTGGTCGACCAGTCGCCCGCCGACGCCGTGCGCGCACTCGACACGGCCGTGGCCGCTGCCGACGCCTGGGCTGCCACGCCGTCTCGTGCCCGCGGTGAGATCCTGCGCCGGGCCTTCGACCTGCTCGTGCAGCGGCGAGAAGAGTTCGCCCTCCTCATGACTCGGGAGATGGGCAAGCCCCTGGCCGAGGCCCGGGGCGAGGTCGCCTACGGCGGGGAGTTCCTCCGGTGGTTCGCCGAAGAGGCCGTCCGCATCGACGGGCGCTACGGCCCGAACCCCGAAGGCACCGGCACGATGATCGTCACGCACCGCCCGGTGGGCCCGTGCTACCTCGTCACTCCCTGGAACTTCCCGCTCGCGATGGCCACGCGCAAGATCGCTCCGGCCCTGGCCGCCGGCTGCACCGTGGTCGTCAAGCCCGCCGAGCTCACGCCGCTCACGACGATCGCCTTCGTCGAGCTGCTGCGCGAGGCCGGACTGCCCGACGGCGTCGTCACGGTGCTCACCACGACCGACGCTCGCGGGGTGACCGGCCCCCTGTTGGCCGACCCGCGCCTCCGGAAGCTCTCGTTCACCGGGTCGACGGCCGTGGGCAAGGTGCTCATGGCCCAGTCGGCCGAGAACGTCCTGCGGACCTCGATGGAGCTCGGTGGCAACGCACCCTTCGTCGTCATGGCCGACGCCGACCTCGACGCCGCCGTCGACGGTGTGATGCTCGCGAAGTTCCGCAACACCGGTCAGGCCTGCACGGCAGCCAACCGGCTGCTCGTGCACGAGTCCGTCGCAGACGAGTTCGTGCGGCGGCTCGCCGACCGCGTCCGGGCGCTCGTCGTCGGCGCCGGGACCGACGACGGGGTCACCATCGGCCCCCTGATCGACGACCGTGCCGTCGACTCGTGCGCGGCGTTCGTCGACGACGCCGTCGCCCGAGGCGCCCGCGTGGTGGTCGGCGGTGGGCCCCTCGGTGGTCCCGGTTCGTTCTTCGCCCCGACGGTGCTGTCCGACGTGCCCCGCGACGCCGCCCTGATGCACGACGAGATCTTCGGTCCGGTGGCCCCCGTGACGACCTTCGTCGACGAGGACGACGCCGTGCGGCTCGCGAACGACACGCCCTACGGCCTCGTCGCCTACCTCTACACGACCGACCTCGCCTGCGGGCACCGACTGCTCGGCCGCCTCCGCGTCGGGATGCTCGGCGTCAACACCGGCCTCGTGTCGAACGCCGCCGCGCCGTTCGGCGGAGTGGGCCAGTCCGGCATCGGTCGCGAAGGCGGGCGCGAGGGCATCCACGAGTACCTCGACACCACGTACGCGCTCGTGCCGAACGGCTGAGACCCCGCCGCCCGGCCCGGCGTCCGCCCTTGCCGCCCGACGTCGCCCACCGCCATCATCGACCGCACGATCCGCACCACCGAGAGGACACCATGGCGACCCTGCAGAACTTCGTCGACGGCGAGTTCGTCGACGCCCACGGCACCGAGACCATCGACGTGGTCTCGCCCGTCACCGAAGAAGTCGTCACGACCTCCCCGGTGTCGGACGACGTCGACGTCGACCTCGCCGTCGCAGCCGCGGCCCGGGCCTTCCCCGGCTGGAGTCGAGCCACCCCGTCGGTTCGTCAGACGGCCTTGCTCGCCTTGGCCGACGCCCTCGACGCGCACAGCGACGCACTCGTCGAGGCCCAGCACCGCGACACCGGCCAGCCGAAGGCGATCATCGCGGCCGAAGAGGTCGCGGTCGGGGCCGACCAGCTGCGGTTCTTCGCCGGCGCCGCACGGCGGCTCGACGGCATCGCCAGCGGCGAGTACCTCGACGGGTTGACGTCGTCGGTCCGACGCGAACCCATCGGCGTCGTCGCCCAGGTCACCCCCTGGAACTACCCGCTCATGATGGCCGTCTGGAAACTGGGCCCTGCGCTCGCCGCAGGCAACACCGTCGTGCTCAAGCCGAGTGACACCACCCCGGAGTCCACGCTCGTCCTCGCCTCGCTGACCCGGGGCATCCTGCCCGACGGGGTCCTGAACGTCGTTCTGGGTGACGCCTCGACGGGCCAGGCCCTGGCCGAGCACCCCGTGCCCGGGCTCGTCGCCATCACCGGCTCGGTCCGGGCCGGCGTCGCCGTGGCGAGTTCGGCGGCGCAGCGGGTCGCCCGCGTCCACCTCGAACTGGGTGGCAAGGCCCCTGCCGTGGTCTTCGACGACGTCGACGTCGACGTCGTGGCACCGCAGCTCGCCGAGGCCGCCTTCTTCAACGCCGGGCAGGACTGCACGGCCGTGACGCGCGTCATCGTTCACGAGTCGCTCCACGACGACCTCGTCGACGCTCTCGTCCGGGCGGCCGAGGCGACGACGACCGGCGTGGCGGCAGGCGACGGTGCCTCGTACGGCCCCCTCAACAACGCGCGTCACTTCGCTGCGGTCAGCGCCGTCGTCGAGGCCCTGCCCGAACACGCCACGATCGCGACCGGTGGGTTCCGCGTGGGCGACACCGGTTTCCATTTCGCGCCGACGGTCGTCACGGGCGTCCGACAGGACGACGCCGTCGTGCAGGACGAGGTGTTCGGCCCCGTGCTCACCGTCCAATCGTTCCGGACGGCCGACGAGGCCCTCGAACTGGCGAACGGCGTGCCCTACGCCCTGGCCTCGAGTGTCTGGACCGACAGCCACACCACGGCCGAACGCTTCGCCCGCGACCTCGACTTCGGCTGTGTGTGGATCAACACCCACATCCCGCTGGCCGCCGAGATGCCCCACGGCGGGTTCAAGCGCTCCGGCTACGGAAAAGACCTGAGCGCCTACGGCCTCGAGGACTACACCCGCGTCAAGCACGTGATGAGCGCGCACACCTCGCCCCGCGCCTCCTGATCGACGACACCCCCACCCGCAACAACGACCACGACCACGACGGAGAACACACCATGATCGAGACCCTCACCAGCGACGTCGTCGTGATCGGCGCCGGGGCCTCCGGGCTCACCGCCGCCACCGACCTGCGGGCGGCCGGCCTGACGGTCACCGTGCTCGAGGCGCGCGACCGCGTCGGCGGGCGACTGCGCACCGAAACCGTCGACGGGGCGATGCTCGAGCTCGGCGGCCAGTGGGTCTCGCCCGACCAGACCGCGCTCATCGAGACCCTCGGCGAGCTCGGGCTCGAGACCTACTCGCGATGGCGCGACGGCGAGAGCGTCTACGTCTCGCCCGACGGCACGGCCTCGCGTTTCACCGGCGACATCTTTCCCGCATCGGACGAGACCAAGTCCGAGATCGAGCGGCTCATCGCCGTCATGGACGAGCTGGTCGCCGAGGTCGACGTCACCGCGCCGTGGGCGCACCCGCGCGCCCGCGAGTACGACCACGTGTCGTTCGCCGCGTGGCTCGAGCAGCAGACGGACGACGTCGAGGCACGCGACAACATCGCTTTGTTCATCGCCGACGCCATGCTCACCAAGCCCGCCCACGCCTTCTCGTTGCTGCAGGCCCTGCAGATGGCCTCGAGCGCCGGCAGCTTCAGCAACCTCGTCGACGCCGACTTCATCCTCGACAAACGCGTCGTCGGGGGCCTCCAGAGGGTGCCGCTCGCCCTCGCGGCCGGGCTCGGCGACGCGGTGCACCTCGGCCAGCCGGTCGAGACCCTCGAATGGTCCGACGCGGGTGTCGTCGCCACGACCTCCGACCTGCGGGTCGAGGCCCGGCACGCGGTCGTCGCCGTGCCGCCCAACCTCTACTCGCGCATCGACTACGTCCCGGCCCTGCCGGCCCGTCGTCTGCACTGGCACCAGCACGTCTCGCTCGGTCTCGTCATCAAGGTCCACGCCGTCTACGAGACCCCGTTCTGGCGTGACGCGGGCCTGTCGGGGACGGCCTTCAGCCCCTACCAGGTCGTGCACGAGGCCTACGACAACTCGAACCACGACGACCCCCGCGGCACCCTCGTCGGCTTCGTCAGCGACGAGAAGGCCGACCGCCTGCTCGCGTTGCCCACCGACGAGCGGCAGCGCGTGATCCTGGAGTCCCTGGCCTCGTACTACGGCGACCAGGCGTTGCAGCCCGCGGTCTACTTCGAGAGCGACTGGGTCAGCGAAGAATGGACCGGCGGAGCCTACGCGACCAGCTTCGACCTCGGCGGTCTGTCGCGCTGGGGCCACGACCAGCGCGTTCCGGTCGGCCCGATCCGGTTCTCGTCCAGCGACATCGCCGCCGAGGGGTTCCAGCACGTCGACGGGGCGATCCGCGTCGGCCACGAGGTCGCCGCCGAGATCGTCGCCGACCTCGCCGACGACGCGGCGCCGGTCGAGCCCGCCGGCCAGGCGGTCGGTGACCGGCCGTGAGGTCCGTCGTCGTCGGCTACCTCGACACTCCCGCCGGGCACGACGCCCTGGCCCTCGGCGTGGCGCTGGCGGGCACCCTCGACCTTCGCCTCGACCTCGTCCTCGTCCTGCACGACGAGGGTCGACCCTCGCTCGTCCCGGTGGGGCCGAGCTACGAGCGTCACCTCGACGACCTCGCCGCGGGATGGCTCGAGGAGGCGCGAGCCGGGCTGCCCGCCGGCGTCACCGCGTCGACGCACCTCGTCCGCGCCGAGACGTTCGCCGAGGGGCTGCTGAGTGCAGCCGACGACCTCGGTGCCGAGGCCGTCGTCATCGGAGCGGGCAAAGAGGGCGCGTTCGGGCGACCTCACCTCGGCAGCGTCGGAGGAGTCCTCGTGCACACCGCCTCCGTGGGGGTCGCCATCGCCCCGGCGGGTTTCGCCGGGCGGGGCATCGCGTCGTTCGGACACGTGACGGCGGCCGTGGGCACCCGGCCCGGGGCGCGCGCGGTCGTCGACACCGCGGTGGCCGTCGCGTCCTCGGCGCACCTGCCGGTCCGCCTGGTCTCACTCGTGCCCCTCGACGACGTCGGCGAGGGAGGCCGCGACGAACGGTCGCGGGCACTCCGCGAAGAGGCCCGACAACACGCGGAGCGCATGCGTGACATCGCCCTCGAGTCCGTCCCCGACTCGGTCGACGTGTCGGTCGAGATCGCTCCCGGGCCGCGGATCGGCGACGCGATCCGGGCCCTGGCATGGCACGCCGACGAGATCGTCTTCGTCGGCTCGAGCCGCCTCGCCCAGCCCCACCGGCTGTTCCTGGGCAGCGTCGCCGCGAAGATCGTCCGCGGCGTCCCCGTCCCCCTCGTGGTGGTTCCCCGTGACCACGATCCCCGCACGACCCGACACGATGCCGTCCTCGACGGCACCGGCGACGAAGGGACCACCCCGTGAGCATCCTCAAGAAGTCCGGAGTCACCGCCGACCAGACGCTCTCGTCGAAGGGGCTCAGCGCCGGCAGCGTCGGCCTGATCGGGGCCGTCGTCATCGGCATCTCGTGCATCGCGCCCGCCTACACGTTGACCGGTGCGCTCGGGCCGACGATCGCCCAGGTCGGCACCCACCTGCCCGCGATCTTCCTGGTCGGCTTCATCCCGATGCTGCTCGTCGCCTTCGGCTACCGCGAACTGAACAGTGCCATGCCCGACAGCGGGACGTCGTTCACCTGGGGCGTCCGTGCCTTCGGCCCGTGGGTCGGCTGGATGGCGGGCTGGGGGCTGGTCGTCGCCACGATCGTGGTCCTGAGCAACCTGGCGGGCATCGCGGTCGACTTCTTCTACCTGCTGCTCGGTCAGCTCTTCTCGAACCCGGCGATAGCCGACCTGGCCACCAACCCGTTCGTGAACGTGGTCACCTGCCTGGCCTTCATGGCCGGGGCGACGATCATCTCGTACCGCGACATGCAGACCACGCAGAAGGTGCAGTACTGGCTCGTCGGGTTCCAGCTGGTCGTGCTGGTCGGGTTCGCGATCGTGGCGTTCGTCCGGGTGGGCGGCGGTTCGGCGTTCGATGCCACCGCCGTGTCGCTCGACTGGTTCAACCCGCTGACCGTCCCGACCTTCTCGGCCTTCGCCGCCGGGCTGTCGCTGTCGATCTTCATCTTCTGGGGCTGGGACGTCACCCTGACGATGTCCGAAGAGACCAGCGGTTCGCGGACGACCCCCGGGCGCGCGGCCACCCTCACCGTCGTCATCATCGTGCTCGTCTACCTGCTCGTCTCCCTCGCGTCGATGACCTTCGCCGGTCTCGGCAGCACGGGCGTCGGCCTCGGCAACCCCGACATCCAGGGCAACGCGTTCTCGGCCCTCGCCGGCCCCGTGCTCGGCCCGCTCGCGATCCTCATGTCGCTGGCGGTGCTCAGCAGTTCGGCCGCCTCGCTCCAGTCGACCTTCGTGTCACCGGCCCGCACCCTGCTGGCCATGGGGCACTACGGTGCCCTCTCGCCGAAGTTCGCCCGCATCTCGCCCCGGTTCTTCACCCCCGGGTACGCCACCCTCGCGTCGGCCGTCGTCGCCAGTGGCTTCTACGCCGTGATGCGCTTCATCAGCGAGGACGTCCTGTGGGACACCATCACCACGCTCGGCATGATGATCTGCTTCTACTACGGCCTGACCGCGTTCGCCTGTGTCTGGTACTTCCGCCGGCAGTGGCGCTCCGGCCTCCGCAACCTGTTCTTCCAGATCGCGGCACCGCTCGTCGGCGGGATCATCTTGGCGGTGCTCTTCGTCACGACCCTGGTCGACAGCATGGACCCCGACTACGGCAGCGGCTCCAACATCGGCGGCGTCGGCCTCGTCTTCGTGCTCGGCGTGCTCATCCTGGTGGTGGGCGTCGTCCTCATGCTCGTCAACGCCCGTCTGCGGCCGGCGTTCTTCCGTGGCGAGGGGCTGCGAGCCGGCGTCGCCGGTGACGAGCGCGAGGGACAAGCAGCCCTGCCCGAGTGACGGACCCCCGGGCGGCGTCCGTCCAGACCAGTGGTGGCGTCGATCACTCGGGCACGATCACCAGCTCGAGGTAGTCCTGCAGCTGCTGCACCACGTCGATGCGGTCGGGGTCGAGCAGCCACTGCACCTGGATGCCGTCCCACAGGGCCACGAGCCCGGACGCCGCACGGTCGGGGTCGACCCCGGGGCGCAACCGGCCCCGCGCCTCCAGCGCTCGCAGGGCGTCGCCGTACTCGACCCGGAGGCGCTCGAAGCGTTCGCGGACGTACCCGCTGCCGGGGTTGCCGGCCGTCACCGCCTCGCCGGCCAGCACCGCGTAGAGCGCGATCAGCCCGGGCACGCTCTCGTTGTGCCGCGCCTGCCCGAGCACGGTCTCGACCAGGCCACCGCAGTCGGGAGGCGCGGCGGAGCGGTCCGAGACCGCGTCGCGTCGTTCGAGCACCGCCAGGAGCAGGGCGCTCTTCGACGGGAAGTAGTGCAGCAGGCTCGTCTGGCTCATGCCGACGACCTCGGCCACGTCACGGAGCGACCCGCCGACGTAGCCCTTCGACGAGAACACCTCGAACGCCGCCTCGACGATCGCGACCCGACGTTCGGCCGACTTCGCGTACGGGCCGCGACGCGCGGGACGAGAGGTGCCGGTCGGGGCGGCCGGCCCACCGTCGGAGTCGCTCGTCGTCGAGCCGGTCGTCGTCATGATCGGACACTCTACGACCTCCCAGGCACCCCGCAGGTGAAAATCGAACGACCACTCGAGTTTGTGTTAGCGTCGCTCTCGCCACGGCCCCACGACGAAGTGAGATGAACATGAGCCCGATGTCCCGACGCCAGTTGCTCGGCCTGGGGGTGACCGCTGGCGCCACCGCGATGCTCGCCGGCTGTGCCACGCCCGGGACGACCTCGGTGAACTCCCTGCCGACCATCCCGGCCGCCGACGGCCCCGTCAAGCTGCAGTACTGGGCCTGGCTCAAGGGCCTCGACCAGGTCACCGCGCTGTACAACAAGAGCCAGTCCCGCGTGCAGGTCGAGACCGTGTTCATCCCCGGCGGCAACGCCGGCGGGTACCAGAAGCTGTACTCGGCGCTCGCCGCCGGTGCGGGCCCCGACATCGCCCAGGTCGAGCTGCGCTCGCTGCCCGAGTTCCTGCTCGCGAACGGCGTCGTCGACCTCAAGCGCTACGGCGCCGAGCAGTACGCTGACCTCTACGACCCCACCCTCTGGAACCAGGTCAGCTACACCGACGGCATCTACGCCATCCCGCAGGACAGCGGCCCGATGGGCATGTTCTACCAGCCCGCGGTCTTCGACACCGTCGGCGCGGCCGTCCCCGGCACGTGGGACGAGTGGGCCGCCGTCGGCGCCGAGCTCAAGGGCGCGGGCGTCCTGATGGACTCGTTCCCGCTCGCCGACGCCTCGCTGTTCGCCGCCTACGCCACCCAGGCCGGAGCCTCGTGGCTGCGTGCGGAGGACGACGGCTGGGTCATCGACATGACCGACGACGCGACGCTCACCGTCGCCCGCTTCTTCGACAAGGCGATCGACGACGGCATCGTGACGACCGCGTACGGCGCCTACACCCCGGCCTGGTTCTCGGCCGCCAGCGCCGGCACCATCGCCTCGGTCACGACCGGCTCGTGGGGCGACGCCCTGATCGAGGGCGTCAGCGGCGCCGAGGGCAAGTGGAAGTGCGCCCCGATGCCGACCTGGCAGACCGGCTACGCCTCGAGCTTCCTCGGCGGCTCGACCGCCGCGATCCTGGCCAACAGCCAGCACCCGCAAGAGGCCCTCGACTTCGCGGTCTGGATGACCACCACCCCCGAGGGCATCAACGCCCTCATCGAGTACTGCGGCATCGGCTGGTCGCCGGCCCGCGACGTCGTCGGCACGCTGCGCGAGCAGCCGAGCCCGTTCTTCAGCGGCCAGAACTACAACCAGGAGGTCTTCGTGCCCGCCACGCAGGAGTCCGCCCAGAACCAGGACTGGAGCTGGTGGCCCATCACGCAGCAGTCCTTCAACATCTTGAGCGACGGGTTCCGCGGCAAGGCGTCGGGCGGCACGCTCGTCGACGCCGTCGCGCAGGCCGAGAAGGACATCATGGCCGTCTTCCAGAACAAGGGCCTCACCATCCGCAAGGCGAACGCATGAGCGCCGCGACCGACACCCGGCCCGAGGCCGCGACCGACTCGACCCGCGCCTCCTCGGGGCCTCGCCGCAGCAGCTCGAAGGGCGCCGTCAAGCGGGCGCCGTGGGTGCTGCTCGCGCCGTTCCTGGCGCTCTTCGCGCTGACCTTCGTGATCCCGATCGTCATCGCCGTCTTCTCGAGCTTCACCAAGGTCACCCGCAGCGGACTGTTCGGCGAGGGCGGCGTCACCAGCGGCTTCGCCGGCTTCGACAACTACGCCCAGGTGATCGGCGACCCGAACTTCGTCGCCTCGATCGGCCGCATGTTCCTGTTCGGCATCGTCCAGGTGCCGGTCATGCTGATCCTCTGCACCGTGCTCGCGCTGCTGCTCGAGTCGGCGTCGGCCAAGTGGCCCGGGGTGTTCCGCGCCGCGTACTTCCTGCCGTACGGCGTGCCCGGCGTCATCGCGACGATCCTCTGGTCGTTCCTCTACGTGCCCGGTCTCAGCCCGATCATCGACATCGGCGAGGTCTTCGGCGTCACCCCTGACTTCCTCGGCGCGAACACCGTGCTCTGGTCGATCGCGAACATCGTGACCTGGAGCTACACCGGCTACAACATGCTGATCATCATCGCCCAGCTCAAGTCGATCCCGGTCGAGCTGTACGAGGCCGCCAAGGTCGACGGCGCCTCGGCGCTGCGCGTCGCGTTCAGCATCCAGCTGCCGCTGATCCGCCCGGCCCTGCTGCTCACCGCGGTCTTCTCGATCATCGGCACGCTGCAGTTGTTCGCCGAGGCCCAGGTGCTGCAACGCGTCTCACCGGCCATCGACAGCCAGTACACGCCGAACCTCAGCGCGTACACCACGGCCTTCGCCTACAACGACTACAACGTCGCGGCCGCCCAGTCGGTCCTGATCGCCCTCGTCGCGTTCGCGCTGTCGATCACGTTCCTCAGCATCACGAACAGGAAGCAGAAATGAGCATCTCGACGAAGGGTGCCGAGCACGCCACCGAGACCGAGTCCATCGTGACGGCGCAGGGGCGGGGGCGAGGGGCCGAGAAGCCCGCGAGCCGCCGTGCCCGCAGCGCCGGCCCCGACCGGTCCGCCGGACGCTCCAAGGCGTCCACCATCATCGTCACGGCCGTCCTGGTCGTCGTCGCGCTGTACTTCCTGGTGCCGGTCTACTGGGTCGTCGTCGCGGCGACCAAGACGACCCCCGACCTGTTCGGCACGTTCGGCTTCTGGTTCGCCCCGACCTTCTCCCTCTGGGACAACCTCGGCCAGGTGCTCACCTACGGCGACGGCATCTTCGTCCGCTGGGTGCTCAACTCGGTGCTGTACGCCGGCGTCGGCGCCCTGATCGCGACGTACTTCGCCGCGGCCGGCGGCTACGCCCTCGCCAAGTACGAGTTCCGGGGGCGCAACGTCGTCTTCGGCACGATCCTCGGCGGCGTGCTCGTGCCCGGCACCGCGACGGCCCTGCCGCTGTTCCTGCTGTTCAGCCAGATGGGCATCGCCAACACCTACTGGAGCGTCCTGCTGCCGTCGCTCGTGTCGCCGTTCGGGCTGTTCCTCTGCCGCATCTACGCCCAGGCCACGGTCGACACGTCGCTGATGGAGGCCGCCCGCCTCGACGGCGCCAGCGAGCTGCGCATCTTCCACACCCTGGGGCTGCGCATCCTCACCCCGGCGCTCGTCACGGTGTTCCTGTTCCAGCTCGTGGGCATCTGGAACAACTACTTCCTGCCCCTGGTCATGCTGAGCGACGTCGACAAGTTCCCCGTCACCCTCGGCCTCAACAACTGGCTCAGCCAGACCGACCGACTGCCCGAGTTCTACCAGCTGACGACCGGCGGCGTGCTGCTGTCGATCATCCCGCTGGTCATCGCCATGGTCGTCCTCCAGCGCTTCTGGCGTGGCGGCCTCACCGAAGGAAGCGTCAAGTGACCATCAGCACCACCACCGGCTCCACCCCCACCACCCCCTCCGTCGTCTCCGCCGACTACCTGACCGACACCGGCCCGGGTCAGGGCGCGCGCACCCCCGCGCGCTCCTGGCTGCACACCGACGCCCCGACGCTCTCGCTCGACGGCACCTGGTCGTTCCGCCTGCTGCCCGGTGCCCCCGGCACCCTCGGCGGCCGCGGCGTCCTGCCCGAGGGCGAGCCCGTCGACGGCGTCGGCGCGATCGACCTCGACGACTCGTCCTGGGGCGAGATCGAGGTGCCCTCGCACTGGGTGCTCGGCGGCGACGGTTCGCGCGGAGCCCCGATCTACACGAACGTGCAGTTCCCGTTCCCGACCGAGCCGCCGTTCGTGCCGGACGCCAACCCGACCGGCGACCACCGCCGCAGCTTCGAGCTGCCGTCGACCTTCGACGGTGCCGAGCGGGTGCTGCTGCGCTTCGACGGCGTCGAGTCCCGCTACGTCGTCTGGCTGAACGGCGTCGAGATCGGCATGGGCGTCGGCAGCCGCCTCGCGCAGGAGTTCGACGTCACCGACGCCCTGCGCCCGGGCACGAACGTCGTCGCGGTGCGCGTGCACCAGTGGTCGGCGTCGAGCTACGTCGAAGATCAAGACCAGTGGTGGCTGCCCGGCATCTTCCGCAGCGTCACGCTGCAAGCCCGCCCGGTCGGCGGCCTCGACGACGTCTGGCTGCGGACGCCGTTCCACGGCACGGCCGGTCAGGGCCGAGGAGGCGCGGCGATCGTCCCCGAGATCACCGCGGCCGACGCCGCGTACCCGGTCACGCTCTCGGTGCCCGAGCTCGGCGTCGAGGTCACCTGGGCCACCCCGGCCGACGTCGCCCCCGTCGAGCTCGACGAGGTCGAGCCGTGGAGCGCCGAGACCCCCCGCCTCTACGACGCCACCGTCTCGAGCTCGAAAGGCGCCGAGACGATCTCGCTGCGCCTCGGCTTCCGCACCGTCCGCATCGTCGGCGACCAGTTCGAGGTCAACGGCCGCCGCGTGGTCTTCCACGGCGTCAACCGCCACGAGACCCACCCCGACCGGGGCCGCGTCTTCGACGAGGAGTGGTCGCGCCGCGACCTCGCCCAGATGAAGCGGTTCAACGTGAACGCGATCCGCACCTCGCACTACCCGCCGCACCCGCGCCTCCTCGACCTCGCCGACGAGCTGGGCTTCTGGGTCGTCCTCGAGTGCGACCTCGAGACCCACGCCTTCGAACGCCAGGAGTGGATCGGCAACCCGAGCGACGACCCGGACTGGCACGACGCGTACGTCGACCGCATGGTCCGCACCGTCGAGCGCGACAAGAACCACCCGAGCATCGTGATGTGGTCGCTCGGCAACGAGGCGGGCACCGGCCACAACCTCGCCGCGATGGCGGCCTGGACGCACGCCCGCGACGGCGGCCGCCCGGTCCACTACGAGGGCGACTACACCGGCGCGTACACCGACGTCTACTCGCGCATGTACTCGTGGATCGACGAGACCCGGGCCATCGGCTCGGGCGACGAGTCGTTCACGCTGCTCGGCTGCACCCCGGCCGAGGCCGCGCGTCAGCGCTCGAAGCCGTTCGTCCTCTGCGAGTACGTCCACGCGATGGGCAACGGCCCCGGGGCGATCGACGACTACGAAGACCTGGTCGACGCCTACCCGCGCCTGCACGGAGGCTTCGTCTGGGAGTGGCGCGACCACGGCCTCCGCACGCACACCGCCGACGGCGTCGAGTACTTCGGCTACGGCGGCGACTTCGGCGAGGTCGTGCACGACGGCAACTTCGTCATGGACGGCATGGTGCTGAGCGACGACACCCCGTCGCCCGGCCTGTTCGAGTGGGCCCAGGTCGTGGCGCCCATCCGCCTGCGCTTCGAGACCCCCACGGTCGACGGTGCGCCGGTGCTGGTCGTGGCGAACCTGCGGCACTCGGCCGACGCCTCCGACGTCGTGTTCCGCTGGGTCGCGTCGCACGACGGCGAGGAGGCGCGCTCTGGCACCCTCGACGTGATCGGCTTCGACGGCGGCGCGCTGGCCGCCCACGAGACGGTCTTCGTCTCGCTGCCCGAGGTGCCCCTGTCGGGCACCGGCGAGACCTGGCTGACGGTCACCGCCGAGCTCGCCGACGCCACCGTGTGGGCGGACGCGGGTCACGTGATCTCGACCCAGCAGCTCGACCTCACGCCGGCACCGGTGCAGGTCGCGACGCCCCGCCCCGCGACCGCCGGCGACGGACGCGGCCACGCGACCCGCGCCTCCTCGGGGCGGGTCGAACTGGGCCCGGCCGTCTTCGACGACGGGCGACTCGTGTCGCTGGCCGGACGCCCGGTCGACGGCGCCCGCCTCGAGCTGTGGCGCGCGCCGACCGACAACGACCGCGGCGAGTGGCTGACGCCGAAGGACCGCGACCGCGACGTCATGCGCAACCGCCACCGCGTCGACCTGTACGAGGTCGGCGTGCTGCCCAGCTCGCAGGACACCTGGCTGCTCGCCGGCCTCGACCGCCTCACCGCCCGCGTCGAGTCGGTGAGCGTCGCGCCGGACTCGGTGCGCGTCCGCACCCGCTACGCCGCGGCCGACACGCGCAACGCCGTGACGACCGACGAGCAGTGGCAGCTGGTCGGCGACGACCTCTGGCTGTCGATCGACATCGTGCCGACCGGCTGGTGGGACATGGTCTGGCCTCGCGTCGGCGTGCGCTTCGACCTGCCGGGCGACGTCGACCACGCGTCGTGGTTCGGCACGGGGCCGCGCGAGTCGTACCCCGACAGCCGCCACTCGGCGTTCGTCGGGCGCTACGAGTCCGGCGTCGACGAGCTGTCGGCCGGCTACGCCCGCCCGCAAGAGACCGGGCACCGCAGCGACCTGCGCACGCTCGACCTCGGCCGGGCCGATCGGCCGTGGCTGCGCGTCGAGGCGGTGCCGAGCGCGACGGGCGAACGCCCCGGCTTCACGTTGAGCCGTCACACGGCCCAGCAGATCGGTGTCGCCGAGCACCCGCACGAGCTGCCCGCGAGTGACCGCACCCACCTCTACCTCGACGCCGCCCAGCACGGCGTGGGGTCGCGGGCGTGCGGTCCGGACGTTGCCTCGCGGCACGTGCTGCGGCCGGGCGCCCACCAGCTGCGCCTGAAGATCAGCGCACTGTAGCAAGCCGCCGCTGCCGCTGCTGCCGCCGAGGACGGGCGGGCCCGTGTCGGACGGGCGTCACACGACGCCTGGTCCGGCCGGGCCCGCCCGTCCTGCGTGCTGGCACCTTCCGACCCGCGTCAGCGTGCTGCCGGGGCGGCGACGGGGTCAGTCGGCGCGGCGCGTGGCGCGTACGACCACGTCGGCGACGTGCCAGACGTCGCCGTCGGGCCCCGTCATGTCGCGCGGGCGCACCTCGGCCACCTCGACCTGCCACGCGTCGAACGACAGTCGACCGACCACCTCGTCGACGGTGAAGAGCATGCCCGGGTCGCCGTGTCGGCCGGCCCCGCCCGGCAGGGCGTCGGCGTCGTGTCCGACGATCAGCAGCGTGCCGCCCGGTGCCACGCCCTCGGCCAGCGCCGGGAAGAGCCGCTCACGGTCGGCCGGCGGCAGGTGCATGAAGTGCGCCGTGACGAGGTCGAAGGAGGCGCGGGTCGGGCTCCACGTCGTGAGGTCCGCCTGCTGCCACGAGAGCTGCTCGGGGTCGACGTCCTCCCGCTCGCGGGCCGAGGCGGCCGCCTTGTCGAGGGCGTTCTGCGAGATGTCGACGCCGGTGACCCGCCAGCCCCACGAGGCCAGCCAGAGGGCGTCGCCGCCCTCGCCGCTGCCCACGTCGAGGGCGTGCCCCGGGGTCAGCGCGGAGGCCTCCGCGACGAGGGCGGCGTTCGGGCGACCGCTCCAGGCCCGGCCGGGCGCACCGTAACGGTCCTCCCAGTAGGCACGGTCGAAGACGGGGTGGTCGTGGCCGCCGTCGTGCTCGTGCTCGCGCTGCTGCGGGAGCTGCTCGTGCTGCGGGTGCTGCTGGTCGTGCTCGCTCATGCGTCGATCCTCTCGTCGGTGCGTCCGTCCGTGCCGGCGTCGGTCCGTTCGTCCGTGCTCTCGTCGAGGCACCGGGCGGCGACGGCCGCCGCGACCTCGGCCGTGATCAGGTCCATGTTGATCGCCGCGCCCGCCATCGTGCCCGCGGCGGCGGCCGCGACGACCTGGGCCATCGGCTCGGTGACGTTGCCGGCGAGCCAGACGCCGGGCACGGCCGACCGGCCGGTGAACGGCTCGACCGTGGCGAGGTGGGTGCCGACGCCGGCCGGGTGCTCGGTCACCTCGAGCCCGAGGTCGGCCAGGAAGCCGGCACGGGAGCGCACCCGGGCCATCACGGCCAGGGCGCCGACGACGACGGTCCGGCCGTCGACGAGCGTCACGCCGGTCAGGGCGTCGTCTTCGACGCACAGGCGGGCCACCGGTCCGTCGACCACCGTGACGCCCCGGGCGCGCAGCTGCTCGGCCTGCTCGTCGTCGGGGGTGAACGAGTCGTTGGTGAACAGCACGATGTCGCGGCTCCACTGCCCGAAGAGCAGGGCCTGGTGCATCGCGAAGGGGCTCGTGGCGAGCACGCCGATGACGCGGTCCTGCACCTCCCAGCCGTGGCAGTAGGGGCAGTGCACGACGTCGCGGCCCCAGCGCTCGGCGAGCCCGTCGACGGGGGGCAGCTCGTCGACGAGGCCGCTGGTGACGAGGAGGCGCCGGGCGCGCACCTCTCGGTCGTGGGCACCCGGGGTGGCGACGGTGACCACGAAGGGGTGGTCGGTGCCGTCGTCACGGCGGACGCCGGTCACGGTGCCCGAGGTGATCGCGCCTCCGTAGCCCTCGACCTCGGCCCGGCCGAGCCGAGTGAGCTCGCGCGGCGCGACGCCGTCGCGGGTGAGGAACGCGTGGACGCCGTCGGCGGACGCGTTGCGCGGACGGTCGTCGTCGATGACGAGGACGTCGCGGCGTGCTCGGACGAGGCTGAGGGCGCCGCTCAGGCCGGCTGCTCCGCCGCCGATCACGACGACGTCGTGAGCTCCGTCGATCGGGTGGGTGTTCTGGTTCGTCATGGTGTGACCTCCTGCGACGATCCTGCGACGCCAGGCGTCAGACGGGCAAGCATGTTTGCCGAAGTGGCAAGATGACCGGCATGACCGAACCGACCGACGCCCCCCGCGACGACACGACGAGCACCGACGACGTCCTGGCGGCGGTCGGCCCGCGCCTCCGGGCCCTGCGGGCGCGCCGCGGCGTGACCCTGGCCGAGCTGGGGGAGCGCACCGGCATCTCGGTCAGCACCCTCTCGCGACTCGAGTCGGGCCAGCGCCGACCGACGCTCGAGCAGCTGCTGCCGCTCGCCCGCGAGCACGGGGTGCCGCTCGACGACCTGGTCGGCGCGCCCGAGACGGGTGACCCGCGCGTGCACCTCAAGCCGCGGCAGCAGCACGGCATGACCGTCGTGCCGCTCTCGCGCGGGGGCGGCGCGATCCAGGCGTTCAAGATGGTGATCCCGGCAGACTCGCCCCGCAGCGAACCCGTGCTGCGCACCCACGAGGGCTACGACTGGCTCTACGTGCTGCGCGGCCGGGTGCGGCTCGTTCTCGGCGACCTCGACCTCGTGCTGCCCGCGGGCGAGGCGGCCGAGTTCGACACGCGCACGCCGCACTGGTTCGGCCGGGCCGACGACCACGCGGTCGAGGTGCTCAGCCTGTTCGGCCGGCAGGGGGAGCGGTTGCACCTGCGCACGGCACCGGCGTCGCCGAGCGCCGACTGACGACGCCGTCTCGGTGCGGCCGGTGAGGCGTCCCGGCGTGTCGGTGGCGCCTCCTAGGCTCGTGGCGGGCGTCCAGGCCGCGCCCCGACAGGAGGAGTCCGCGTGTACCTCGACGACGACCGGGTGGTCACCAGCCCGTCCGACCTGACGACCTGGGCCGCGTGCGAGTGGTCGTTCCTGCGGCGGCTCGATGCGAAGCTCGGTCGGGTCGAGGCCGTCGCCGACGCCTCCGACGACATGCTCGACCGCACGGCCCGGCTCGGCGACGCGCACGAGCTGCGCTACCTCGAGGCCCTGCGAGTGACCCGCGACGTCGTCGAGTTCGTGCGCCCGGCGCCCTCGGGCTACGCGGCGGCCGCCGAGGAGGCGCGGCGCGCGATGGCGTCCGGGGCCGACGTGCTCTTCCAGGCGACCTTCTTCGACGGCTCGTTCATCGGCTTCAGCGACTTCGTGGTGCGCACCGACGCCGGCACCTACGAGGTCTACGACACCAAGCTGGCGCGGCACGCGAAGATCCCCGCCCTGTTGCAGGTGGCGGCGTACACCGACCAGATCCGGGCGCTCGGGTTGCCCTCGGCCGACACCGTCCGGCTCGTGCTCGGCGACGGCAGCGAGAGCGTGCACGACGTCGCCGACGTGCTGCCGGTCTACCGCGTCCAGCGCGACCGGTTGCGGTCCGCCCTCGACGACCGTCTCGCCGCCGACGCGCCGCTGGCCTGGGGCGACCCGGGCGTCACGGCCTGCGGGCGCTGCGCGGCGTGCCAGGCGCAGGTCGACGAGCACCGCGACCTCGTGCTCGTCGCAGGCCTGCGCGGTGAGCAACGTCAGCGGCTGAACCAGGCCGGCGTCGGCACGATCGACCAGCTGGCGGCGTCGACCGGCCCCGTCGCCGGCATCGGCGCGACGGCCCTCACCCGGCTGCGCGGCCAGGCCCGCGTGCAGCTCGCGACCGAGCGGGGGCAGGCGGGTGCGCCGGCCGTCGAGGTCGTCGACGCGGCGGCCCTGCGCACCCTCCCTCGGCCCGACCCGGGCGACGTGTTCTTCGACTTCGAGGGTGACCCGCTCTACACCGAGGGCGACGGTCGGGCGTGGGGGCTCGACTACCTCTTCGGGCTGGTCGAGGCCGACGGCACGTTCCGCGCCTTCTGGGGTCACGACTTCGCGGGGGAGCGGCAGGCGCTGATCGACTTCCTCGACTACCTCGCCGAGCGGCGCCGACGGTTCCCCGACCTGCACGTCTACCACTACGCCTCGTACGAACGCAGCCACCTGCTCTCGCTCGCCGCCCGGCACGGCGTGGGCGAGGACGCCGTCGACGACCTGCTGCGCGACGGCGTGCTCGTCGACCTCTATCCGGTCGTCCGCCAGGCCCTGCTCGTCGGCTCGCGCAGCTACTCGCTGAAGAAGCTCGAGCCCCTCTACATGGGTGACGACCTGCGGCAGAGCGACGTCACGACGGCCGCCGCGAGCATCACGATGTACGTCGACGCGATCGCCGAACGCACCACGGGCGACCCCGCTCGTGGCGACCTCATGCTCGACGAGGTCCGCGACTACAACGAGTACGACTGCCGGTCGACCCTTCGGCTGCGCGACTGGCTGCTCGAGCTCGCCGACCGTCACGGCTCGCCCGCCGACGACCCCGACGGGCCGACGGCGCCCGACCCGCTCGAGCTGGCCCGGGTGCCGCGCGAACCGAACCCGGTCGCCGTCGGCCTCGCGGCGCACGTGGCCGACGTCGACCCGCTCGACCGCACCCCCGACCAGACTGCGATCGCCCTCGCGGCGTCGGCCATCGACTACCACCGCCGCGAGGCCAAGACGTTCTGGCAAGAGCACTTCGACCGGCTGCGCAACCCCGTCGACGACTGGGCCGACACCCGCGACGTGTTCGTCGTCGAGACGGCCTCGGTCGAGCGCGAGTGGCAGAAGCTGCCCCGGGCCCGCAAGCTCAGCCGTGAGCTGCGGTTGCGCGGGCGGCTCGCCCCCGGCAGCCGCCTCACCGAAGGAGGCGCGCCCTACGCCGTCTACGACGCCCCCGTTCCGGCCGGGGTCGCCTCGCTCGGCCCGGGGCTGCGCGGTGCCGTCGGCTCGACCGTGGTCGAGGCCGGCCCGAACGGCGACCGCCACGAGGTCGTGCTGCTCGAACGCGTCACGGGCGACGACGACCGCCACGACGCCGTCCCCGTCGCGCTCACCCCGGCCGCGCCTCCCCGGGCCACCCCGCAACCCGAGGCGATCGCCGAGTGGGGCGGGCGCGTGCTCGACGCCCTGCCCGAGATGTTGCCCGACCCGGCGTTCGACCTGCTGCGACGGCAGCCCCCGCGCCGGCGATCCGGCGGCGCGCCCGCAGCCGTGGTCGGGCTCGACACCGTCTCGGCCGTCGTCGAGACCCTGCTCGACCTCGACCGGTCGTACCTGGCGGTGCAGGGCCCGCCCGGCACGGGCAAGACCTACGTCGGCTCGCGCGTGATCGCCCGACTGGTGCGCGAGCACGGCTGGCGGGTCGGCGTCGTCGGGCAGTCGCACGCGGTCGTCGAGAACGTGCTGCGGGCGGCGATCTCGGCCGGGGTCGACCCCGAGCGCGTCGGCAAGGTGCCGAAGTCGGGCACGACCGCCGAGCAGGCCGACGAGCAGCCGTGGCGCGCCCTGAAGTCCGGCGGCGAGGCCGCGTTCCTGGCCGAGGCCGACGGCGGGGCGGGTGGTGCGGGCGACGAGGGTGCCGGTGCCGTCGGTGCCGGTGCCGGTGCCGGTGCCGGCGCCGACGGCGGCGGGCAGGCCGTGGGTGCCGTCTTCGGGGCCACCGCCTGGGGGTTCGCGAACGCCGACAAGGTGGCCCGCGCCTCCCTCGACCTGCTCGTCGTCGACGAGGCCGGGCAGTTCTCGCTCGCCTCGACCGTCGCGGCCTCGGTCGCGGCCACCCGGTTGCTGTTGCTCGGCGACCCGCAGCAGCTGCCGCAGGTCAGCCAGGGCAGCCACCCCGAGCCGGTCGACGAGTCGGCCCTCGGCTGGCTGGCCGACGGCCACGACGTGCTGCCCGACCGGTACGGGTACTTCCTGTCGACGACCTGGCGAATGCACCCGGCGCTCTGTGCCCCGGTCAGCGAGCTGTCGTACGGCGGGGCGTTGACGGCCCACGCGTCCGACCGGAGGCTCGACGGCCTCACGCCCGGGCTGCACGTCGAGCCCGTGACGCACGTCGGCAACACCACCTCGTCGGTCGAAGAGGCCCGCGCAGTGGTCGAGATCGTCCGCTCGGTGGTCGGCCTCGACTGGTCCGACGGCGACGGCACGAGGCCCCTGGCCCCGGCCGACGTGATCGTCGTCGCGCCCTACAACGCCCACGGGGCCGTGCTGCGCGACCACCTCGACGCCGCAGGGTTCGACGAGACCCCAGTCGGCACGGTCGACCTGTTCCAGGGGCAAGAGGCGGTCGTTGCCGTGGTGTCGCTGGCGGCGTCGAGTGCGGCGGACATCCCGCGCGGCCTCGACTTCTTGCTGATGCCGAACCGGCTCAACGTGGCGTTGTCGCGGGCGAAGTGGGCGGCGTTCCTGGTGCACTCGCCGCTGCTCGCGACGGGGTTGCCCACCTCGATCGCAGGGCTCGGGCTGCTCAGCGGATTCTTGCGGCTGACCGGACAGGGCCAGCCGGTCGACCCCCGCTGAGCGGTGGGTCGACGACGGGTCAGCGGGTCGGTCGTCGCGTGAGCACCTCGGCGCCGTCGTCGGTGATGGCGATCGTGTGCTCGCTGTGCGCGGTGCGGCAGCCGGTCACGCTGCGCAGGGTCCACCCGTCGGCGTCGGTGACGAGCTGGTCGGTGTCGGTCATCACCCAGGGCTCGAGCGCGAGCAGCAGGCCGGGCCGCAGCCGGTAGCCGCGGCCGGGGCGTCCGGTGTTCGAGACGTGCGGGTCCTGGTGCATGGTCGAGCCGATGCCGTGGCCGCCGAACTCGACGTTGATCGGGTAGCCCGCCTCCGACAGCACGCTGCCGATCGCGTGCGACAAGTCGCCGATGCGCGCCCCGGGGCCGGCGGCCGCGATGCCGGCCTCGAGGGCCCGCTCGGTGGTCTCGATCAGGCGGACGCTCTCGGGCGGCCGGGAGTCGCCCACGACGAAGCTCACGGCCGAGTCCGCCGCGACCCCGTCGAGCACGACGGCGAGGTCGAGCGTCAGCAGGTCGCCGTCGACGAGGCGGCGGTCGTGCGGCAGCCCGTGCAGGACGGCGTCGTTCACGGCCGTGCAGACGTAGTGCCCGAAGGGGCCCCGCCCGAACGAGGGCGCGTAGTCGACGTAGCACGAGACCGCGCCGGCTTCGTCGATCATCGTCTTCGTCCACGAGTCGACGTCGAGCAGGTTCGTGCCGACCGTCACCCGGTCGCGCAGCGTCTGCAAGATGGTGCCGACGAGCGCGCCGGTCGCCCGGGCCCGTTCGATCTCGGAGGGGTTCAAGATCTCGATCATGGGTGTCCTGCCGTTCTGGTGCCGAAGATCATCCCGGTAAAGGTATCCCACGAGGCGTCCCGCCGCACTACGCTCGGGGCATGGTCCGACTGCCGCTCACCCCCGCCGAGATCGAGCGCGGTCGCCGTCTCGGCGCCGTGCTGCGGCACGCCCGCGGCCCCCGGCCGATGCTGCAGGTCGCGCTCGACGCGGGGCTCTCACCCGAGACGCTGCGCAAGATCGAGACGGGCCGCGTGGCGACTCCGGCCTTCTCCACCATCGCGGCGATCGCTGCCGTGGTCGGCCTGTCGCTCGACGACGTCTGGGCCGAGATCACCCGCGACGGGGTCTCGGTCGCCGCACCCTCTGCGCTCGACGCGGCCCGCGCCTCCTGATCGGCAGCGCCGGCCGTCCTGTCGGCGCCGGCCGTCCCGTCTCAAGCCGGGGCGTGCCGGGGAGGCGCAGCGTCAGCCCCGGGAGGCGCGGTGTCAGCCCCGCGGGCGAGCCAGCGACCCGAGGTCGAGCCGGCTCGACACCTCGCGCCAGACCTCGTCGGCCAGTTCGTCGCTCGAGCGGTCGGCGTCGATGGTGACGACGACCTCGTCGGCCCGTTCGATCGCCTCGGCGTAGCCTGCGCGCGCGGCTCGGAGGCGTTCGTCGACCTCGAACCGGTCGGTCGTCGTGCGTCCGCTGGCGAGGCGCTCGAGCGCGACCTCGGGCGAGACGTCGAGGTAGACGGTCAGGTCGGGCAGCATCAGCGAGGTGCTGATCGAGTTCGACGAGGCGATCCAGTCGCCGCCCACGTCGGACGCCTGGTAGGCCTGCGACGACAGGTGGTACCGGTCGCAGACGACCGTCGTGCCGCGCTCGACGATGCCGAGCATGCCGTCGTGGGCGTTCGTGATGTGGTCGAGACGGTCGGCGACGAAGAGTGACGCGATGACGCGGTCGTCGAGGTCGACGCGCCGGTTGAAGCCGTTGCGGATCAGCGTGCCGACGGGGCCGTTGGTCGGCTCGGCCGTCTGGTGGACGGGCACGCCCGCGTCGCCGAGTCGTGCACCCAGCAGCCGGGCTTGCGTCGACTTGCCCGACCCGTCGATGCCTTCGAACACGATGAACGCCCCTCGGGCTGCCTGATCGGTCACCCGACGAGCCTACCGAGCGGCACGCCTGCCGCGAGACCGGCCGCGGCGCACGACGCGTCGGGCGCGAGGGCGCCGACGGCCGTGGCCCGAGGAGGCGCGGTGAGGTCCCCGATCCCGCCCTCGACGTCTCCGGTCAGCACACGGTGGTGATCAGTGCAGGGTGCGCGGTCACCGGTGATCGGTGCGGGGCTGAGTGGTGACGACGTGAGTCGTGGCGCTGCCCTCCGCGCCTGCAGTGACCGGATCGACCGCCGGTCTCGGCTCGTGCTCGCCCCGGTGACGTCTACCGACTCACCGCGCAGGTCAGTTCTGCAGCTCGGCCTCCCAGTTGGTCTTCTGGATCTCGACGTCGAGTTCGCGCAGCTCGCGGGCGACGACGTCGGCGCGGTCCCGCAACTCGGCGACCGGCAGGGCCGAGAACATCCGCAGCTCGCTGCGCAGCTGTCGGTACCCGCCCGAGGCACCGCGGGCGGCGTCGGAGGCGGTCACGAGCAGGGCGTGGGTGGCGCGCAGCGTCTCGCGGCGGGCCAGGGCCGCGGTCATCGTGTCGCCGCCTGGCAGGGTCGTGCGGGCGTTGGTGAGGTTGATGCGCACGACGAGCGACTCAAGCGTGGCGAGGGTCTCGACGGCCTGTGCGAGCAGCTCGCCGGCGTCCTCGGTGGGCTCCTCGCCCTCTTGGTAGCGCGCGTTCGCGGTGACGCGGTCGCGCAGCTGGTCGACCCGGCGCTGGGCATCGGACCGCTGCAGGAGTGCTTCGGCAAGCTTCATGATGAGAAATCTACGCAGGTCGGGTGCGGCGCGCGTCGTTGGTCTGCGAGGCGCCCGTTCGACGGTCGTTCACCGGGACACTTGCCAGCCCTCCGCGGCGGGGGTCAAAACCCGGGAAGTACGTGGGAATAATGTTCCCATTAGACCGGTCCGCAAATAAGCCCGGTGAAGGTGCCTTATTCGCTACAGTGACGGCATGCTCATCGGATACGCCCGCGTCTCGACCTCTGGACAGGACGTCGCAGCGCAGCGTGACGGCCTGCTCGCCCTTGGTGTTGCCGATCGGGACATCTACGTCGACCACGGCATGACCGGAACCAACCGGGCACGCCCGGGTCTCCGAGAGGCATTGGCCGCGTGCCGCCAGGGTGACACTCTCGTCGTCACGAAGCTCGACCGGCTTGCGCGGTCGCTGCGAGACGCGACCGACATTGCGGACGAGCTCACGACAAAGGGTGTCGCGCTTAACCTCGGAGGAGCCGTACACGACCCGACCGACCCCGTCGGCCGGCTGCTCTTCAATGTGCTCGGCATGGTGGCCGAGTTCGAAGCCGACCTCATCCGGTCCCGCACCCGCGAGGGCATGGCGATCGCCAAGGCCGCTGGCAAGCTCCGTGGACGGAAACCCAAGCTGAACCCGTCGCAGGAAAAGCACATGGTCGACCTCTACCGAGCCGGCGCGCACACCACGAGCGAGATCGCGGCCCTCTTCGACGTCGCCCGTTCGACGGTTTACCGGGCTTTACAGCGCGCCGACCAGCAGTAGCTCGCGACGCATCTGGCCCGATTCCCGGTGAACCATCGTCTAACGGGCGGCTTGTTCGGGAGGTGCTCAGGTGTCTAGCCGAGCCAACGCGACCGTGGATCCCTGCAAGCGGATTTCTACACTCGTGATCTTCAGGCTGGGAATAGCCGTCGACGCAGACAGATCTGCGGCACGCGAGCCAGCTGCGTCCCACGTCGCGACGGTAAGCGTGGTGTTGTCCGTTTGTGTGACCACGAGCTCGTATCGGGAGTTGTCTGGCGCATCCGCGCCGTAGTCGCAGTTCCAATCGAGCCTCGTGCCCCAAGATTTCTCCTCGATCTGCAGACCGGCAGTAAGGGTGGTGGAGTCAGTTCCGGGGTCCATGGGCTGGAACGTCATTTGGGCCGTCGCTGGGCCGACGTCGTTTCTTGCGCCCACGGCGAGCCCCCCGAAGACGGCGGCAGCAACAGCAGCGGCAACTGCGAGAGCCATGACTCCTCGGCGGCGGCGTTGACTCTTGCGGAAGCGGTGGGCCATCAGCGACAACGTTTCTGATGGCGCCTGAGTTTCATCCATACCCAGAGGTGAATGGATGGCAAGGGCCTCTTCCGGCGAGATTCGGCTCAGGATGCCTGGGAGACCCGCAAGTTCCGTCACCGCTTCACGGCAGTTGGCGCAGGTACTGAGGTGCTGCTCGTATTCGCGACGTTCATCGGTGGGGAGCGCTCCGAGGACGTAGGACGCGTCCCAGTCTTGGTAACGGTCCTCGTTAGCTTGAAGATCGGGATGCTCAGTCATCGTGTGACGCCCCTTTCTTGGAGGGCTAGCCTCAGCCCGCGTAACCCATAGTGGAGCCGCGATTTCGCGGTTCCTTCTGGGATGCCAAGCCGTCTCGAAATTTCAGGAATGCTCTGACCAGCGAAGTACGCATCGATGACGATCTGACGGTGGTGGTCGGAGAGCGACGCCAGCGCGTCCGCAACGATGATGCTGTCCAGGACGGCATCAGTGCGATCGAGAGCAGTGCCTTCTACCTCGCCAAGGGCTGCCACTTCTCGTCGACTCCGGGCAGATCGTGCGTCGTCGATGACGAGGCGCCGAGCGACCGTGAACAGCCACGCTTGAGCCGCATCCTTGTCGAGCTCCAGCACCTTAGGACGCTGCCATGCTCTCAGCATCGTCTCTTGAACGATGTCCTCGGTCAGCGCCGCGTTCCGAGTGAGGCTGTGTGTGTAACGGCGAAGCGCCCCGCCGTGGCACTCGAACAATGTCGACAAAAGCTCGTCACTGGCTCGGGCCATGACCTTCACCGCCTCGCGCCAGTGAAGTCCGGCTAGTGCCTGATCCAGGACCGCCTCTTGTCGTGCCTGTATCGAGCGCACCGAGGAACGCCGATGCGCACCAGTGATCGAACCTCATGCCATCGACCAGGCCAGGACATGGGTTCACCGTCTGAGCGGAAGCAGTCGACGTATTCGCACCCACTGTCTCTGCCTTGATGTCGATGATCAATGCCTTGTGGCTCCTTTGCTCGGGTGGGGTTGTGGAGCTGCGAGGGCCTGCAACCCGGAGAGTTCTGTCCGGCAGGCAGGCGTGCGATCAGGAGGCTGGGGTTGCTGCGCCCTCAGTGGCTGCTTCCATGTTGATCGTGCCGTCCGGCTGGAGGACGTACCAGGCATCCTTCACGCCCTGTCCGTTGACCTGTCCAGGTTCGGTGTCCTTCGCGAACCGGTACACCGGCCAGCCGTCGACGGTCAGCTGGGTTGTCCCGTCCGTGCGGGTGAGGGAACCGATCTTGCCCGTGATGCCTTCTGGGGAGGACGTGTCGGAGGCTTCAACTGCCGGCCAGGTCGTGGCGCATTCGTCGTAGCAGTTGCTGGTGCCCGAGTCCTGCTTGTCCATCTTGAACGTGTAGATCGTGTACCCGGCGTCGTCGGTGATGATCTCGCCCAGGGGAGACGTTGCGGTGCCGAGGACTGCCGCTGCCGCGGTGGTCTCGGCGGGGGCCGGCTCGGTGGAGTCGATCGTCGTGGATGATTCGGCAGATGTGGTGCACCCGGAGAGAGCGGCCGCCGCCAAAACGGCCGTCGTGAGGGTGATGGTCATTCGCTTGTGCATGATTCCTCCTGCTGGTACGCCGGCCCAGGTAGCCCGCTTACTACGAACACGATGCAGCTCATCCAGAAGTTCATCCGTGGCCGAAAAAGATTGGCGGTCGCAGGCAGCCGTCCTCACTCCCGGCGAAACGGGTGGCAGACGCGAGTGGCAACCCTGCACCGAGGGCACCGCTGTCACACATCATCACTCTGGGCCACTGTTCGCAGCTGCGGCGTCACGCCCTGCTGGACGACGTGACTATCCATGTTCACGACGTGATCTGGTCTCGAAACATCCCCCGGGACCGGATTACGGCGATCTCAGACGTCGGCCAGGTCGAGTACAAGGACGCCCGCGGCTACAGCAGCATGGGCGCCTTGGTCAACTTCCACGGCTCATTGGGCTTGACGGTCGCCAGTGTCGCCGGGCTGGTCCTGTCAGCCGAGCGTGATGGCGACGAGGCCACCGATGCCGACCGCGTAGAGCACGAGCACGACGAACGAGTCCACGCCCATGCCCGCGATGCGTCGTCGCGGCCGAAAGAGCAGGCCGACGGCGTAGACGAGCGTGAGGAGCGCGGCGAGGGCGGTCAGGTAGACGTCGCTGGTGTTCGACTGGGGCAGGATCGCCTGCCCGGAGATGACCGTGGCGACGAGGAAGAGCACGGGCAGGAAGGCGTTGCCGCCGAAGATATCGCTCATGGCCAGGTTGTCGTCGCCCTGCTTGACGGCCTGCAACCCGGTCGAGATCTCGGGCAGGCTCGTCGCCAGGGCCAGGACTGTCGCGCCGAACAGCACACCCGACAAGCCGATCTGCGACGCGGCCGCGTCGCCCGCGCGTTCGAGCACGACGCCGGCGACGAGCGTGGCGAGGGCCGACAGGCCGAAGACGACCGCGGCCTTCTTCGTGCTCATGGTCGTCGGCGACGGGTTCGAGCGCGTCCGGTGTCCGCGCGGTCGCGGCGTCGACGTGTCAGGTGCCGCTCCGGCCTCGTGCCACGGCAGGCCCTTGCCGGCACGCCGGACGAGGAACAGGCCCACGAGCCAGATGACGGCGATGAGGACGACGTCCGGCGTCAGGCGCGCCACTGTGAGCGAGGACGGCAGCTGGGTTCCGGCGATGACGACGGCGAGGACCGCCACCACGACCAGTGCCTCGAGCAGCAGCCCTAGGGAGGCCGCGCGATAGGTGAGGGGGTGGACACCCTTGCCGCGTTTCCCGAGGGCGTCCAGGACGACGAGGACGACCGTCTGAAGGGCGATGCCGCCGAGGATGTTGCCCGCGGCCACCTCGAGCGAGCCCGAGAGGGCGGCGCTGACCGTGATGGCGATCTCGGGCAGGTTGGTCGCCACCGCGAGGACGATGAGTCCGCCGAGCGCGCTACCGAGGTGGAGTCGGGAGTCGAGGACGTCGGTCGTTTTCGACAGCTGGATGCCGGCGACCCAGATGACGGCGGCGCCGGCGACGAAGATGGCGGCTAACAGCCAGAGGGGAAGGGTGTCCATGCGTGCTATGCAACTCCTCGGGGTGCGCCTCTCGACGCGGGGCGATCGTCGAGACGGATGCCGGCGGCCCCCGGCCGGTCCAGGCGCCTTGCACTCGTCGGCAGCCGCCGCGGGCTGGGAATCGATCAACCGCCTCATCGACCCCAGGCCGATCGCGAATCCCTGGCTGCTGGTCGCCGCTGGGCTCATCGGCTTTGCAGACAACGAACTCGTCGCGATCTACCGCATCCGCGTCGGGCGACGGATCGGATCGGCAGCCCTTGTCGCTGACGGGGTCCACGCCCGCCTGGACGGCTTCACGTCCCTGTCTGTCGTGCTGGGCGCCATCGGGGTCCTCGCCGGGTTCCCGCTCGCGGACCCCATCATCGGCCTGCTCATCGCAGCCTCGATCATGGTCCTGCCCTGGGGGACGGTGAAATCCATCGGCCGACGGCTGATGGACGGCATCGACCCCGACCTCCACAAGCGAGCCGAACACGCCCTGGAACACGCCCTGGGCGTGCGGGGCGTCCACGATCTTTATCTCCGGTGGATCGGGCACCGTCTCACCGGCTCCGCAACCATCGAGGTCGACGCCGAAGACCTCCTGACGGCGTCCCAGACCGCCGACCAGGCCGAGGCGCATCTGCGCGCTGCGCTCGGCAACCTCGACGCGTTCACCGTTACACCGATACCACCGGTGCCGGCTCAGAGGCTCTCATCAGCCGTACGCGGCACGATACCTCCGGGGGGTATCTTTTTTTCGATTCTGATCCTGGAAGAACGACCATGAACCGCACCGCCACCATCTTCATCAGCGCAACTGCGACCATTGCTGCCCTCGCCCTCGCGGGGTGCGCCGAGGCGTCGTCGTCCGCAGGCGACACGTCGTCCGCGTCGTCGTCCCAGGCTGCTGCCTTCAACGATCAAGACGTCATGTTCGCCCAGATGATGCTCCCGCACCACACCCAGGCCGTCGAGATGAGCGACATGCTCCTCGCGAAAGACGGTATCGACGGGGACGTGATCACCCTTGCCGAGACGATCAAGGCCGAGCAGGCCCCGGAGATTGATCAGCTCACGACATGGCTCAAGGCTTGGGGGCAGGACACTGAGGCGTCCATGGATCACTCCATGGACGGCATGATGAGCGACTCCGACATGGACGCCCTCGAGAATGCTGACGGAACCGACGCGGCGCGGCTGTTCCTGGAACAGATGACGACACACCTCGAGGGGGCTGTCGAGATGGCGCAGACCGAGATCGAGGGTGGGCAGAACCCTGACGCGGTCCAGCTGGCGACAGCGATCGTCTCCTCTCAGACTGACCAGATCGACACGATGGAAGACCTCCTCGCGGTAATCAAGTAGCCGTCCTCGTCGCAGGCCAGCGTGCCCCAAGACGGTCACCAGAATCTCGGTCTTGGTAATGCAGTCCCGGGATGGCTCGGGGAGCCACAAGCAGCGGAATTTTGGTCGCCACCTGGGGTGGCAGCGATACCGGTCGCCGGCCTCGTGGTCGACGTCGCTCCCGCAGTCCTGCTGGTGAGGATGTAACCCGTGCTGAAAACGTCCGCCTAGCAATCGGTCACCGGTTGAGGCAGCCCCAGGCATCATGAGGGGCATGAGAGCGGGGACAGCGACCTACGGGAAGACCCTCGCTGGTGTCTTGGCTGTTCTCAGCGATGTCGATCCGTATGGTCTCGAGCCTGGTCAGCCGGACGGTGCTCCGTCAGATGAGTGCGAGATGGAGGCGGTCGACCTGGTTCGCATTCTCCTCAGGGCCGATGCCGTCACGATCCTTGATGTCGAGGCGGTGTGGATGCGCTGGTTCTCGGAGTCGCTCGTCCTTCGACTCGGACCGCCCCGAATGGCGCAACTGGTTGATCGCTTGAACGCACTCGTGGACGGTGCCCGATAGAGGATCGCCCACTGGATCACTTGCTGTGGGGCGAGTGCACTCGGAGAGGACGCCGTCGTGGTCGTTCCGTGTCGTCGGTGAGCGTGGGCGGAAACGGTC
>NZ_LMPQ01000007.1 GCF_001423905.1 Frigoribacterium sp. Leaf186
TGGCCGATCCCCTATCGGGCGCTCCAAGCACGCGCTTCTACAGGGCTGAACGTCGGCGCATGCTCGTGGTTGCATCAGGTTCGCGACCGCTTCGTGCAGCCGCATCAGTCGGCGGCCGCCGACTCCCTTTTCCGTTTCGACGAACGAGTGAGCAGGAGAAAGCATCATGAGCAACACCGTCATCCATGACTTGGTTTCCGAGATGCTGAGTCAGCTTCCGTCCGGTGGAGGCATCGTGGCTGTGGATGGCGATGCTGGCGAGCATCTCTCGGACATGGGCAGTCAGTTAGCTCGGGAGATCAGCGCGAGAGGCCTCACGTCGTCGGTCCGATCATTCACGGGCGCAGACTTCGAGTCTTCACCCGCCGGCACGGACGTGCTGTTGGTCGTCGGCGAAGGCGCGTTGCAGCCTGGCGTCCGGACGCGGTGGAACTGGACTCTGTGGGTCGAAGCCTCCGGGGTGCGTGATCCGGCGAGCAACGACCGCAGTGCGGTGGCGTTCGAGAGCTACCGGTCGCGTGACGAGCCCAAGGGCGCCGCCTCGGCCATCGTCGACGTCAGTGACCCCGCGGCCTATCGCCGTGACTGGAACGACGCCTGTTCGATCTGAGCCACTCCCCCACGCGCCCTCGTCGTCCGCGGTCAGGGCAGGGGACGGGGAGGCGCGAGGAGCGTTCCGCGTATGACGCTGCCGTGGAAGGTGCGCACGGCGACCGTGATCCAGGCCCCGACGAGCCCGATGTAGAACACGACCGCCAGTACCTGCAGCGCGACGAGTCCCGTGTGCAGGGCCAGACCGTTCAGGCCTGTCACGCAGGTGCCGACGGGGAAGGTGAACGACCACCAGGTGAGTGAGAACGGGAGCCCCTGGCGGATGGTGCGGAGGGTGATGGCCGATGCCAGTGCCGCCCACATCAGGGCGAAGCCCAGAGTGGGCACACCGTAGACGAGCCCGAAGACGAACAGGGCGTGCGAGGTTCCCTGGTCGACGGCGAGGTGGGCGTTGCCACCGAGCAGGTTGGCCGCGGTGATCGACTGCCCCAGGGGGCCGAGGACGATCCAGAGGGTCGGGACCATGCCGGCCGGGCCGATCTTGTGCTGGGCCAGGCGTGACCAGATCAGCGTGATGATCACGATCGACGCCAGCAACGACAACCCGAACATCGCGTAGCACCCCCAGAGCATGTTCTGCCTGGCCTGCCCCGCGGGCAGGAAGGGCAGCAGCAGCGCACCGGTCGAGGCAGACACCATCGGGGGAACCACGGGCATGAGCCAGCCGCCGAACGCACTGTCGGGGGCCGTGTCGTGCCGGGTGAACGTCAGGTACGGGACCGCGATCGCGCTGACGAGGCCGAGCACCGTACCGATGGTCCACAACACCCAGTCGATGCCGACCGCCAGGGGCGTACCGAGGACGTCTCTGCCCAAGAGCAGGGTGCCCGCGCCGACGGTCAGCAGCGCCATGGGCGGTGCCCCGTAGAAGTGCGCCATCACCGGATTGAGTCGATGCCCCCGCGCGGTGGCTCGGTAACGCACCCAGTGCATGACGGTCGCCGTGCTGAGAGCGACCAACAACACGCTGGCCAGTGCCCAGACGATGGTCGCGGCAGGGCGCAGCCCCGGGAACTGCAACGGCAGGGTCGCCGCGGCGTTGGCGACGATGCCGGTCCCCATGATCGACGCGAACCAGTTCGGGGTCAGGTTCGACACGATCTGCCCGCGGTGCTCGAGCTGGCGGAACAGACCGTGCGTGCGGGGAGGGGCGACAGTCGGTGTGATCGCGGCAGGCATGCCTCGATCTTCGTACGTGCGTCCGGCTGCCGATACGGGCGGATGCTTGTGGTGTCACAATCGATCCTTGTGACCGGACTCCCTGTTGATCTCGAGACGCTCCGACTGCTGGAGGCGATCTCGAGATCGGGCAGTCTGGGCCGGGCCGCGACATCGGTGGGCATCAGCCAGCAGGCGGCGTCGTCTCGCATCACGGGCGCCGAGCGGCGGCTGGGTCGTACGTTGCTCGTCCGCTCTCGGGCGGGCTCGGCGCTGACCGAGCACGGACTCCTGGTGTGCGAGTGGGGCCGACCCCTGCTCGAGGCGGCGACCACCTTCGAACGATCGCTGCACACCTTGATGACCGGCGCCTCCGACGCTCTCCTCGTCGCGGCGAGTCAGACGGTGTCAGAGGCGCTGATGCCACGCTGGATGACAGCGGCAGCGGATCGTGTCCGGGTACGCCTGGAATCGGGCAACAGCGACTGGGTCGTCGACGAGGTCCGTTCGGGGCGCGCGCACCTCGGGTTCACGGAGACCCCTGATGAGGCCGACGGGCTCGCCACGACCGTCCTGGGTGTCGACGAACTGCTCGTCGTCGTCTCGCCGAGGCACGCATGGGCATCGAAGTCCGAACCCGTGACGGCAGCGGATCTCGCATCCACACCGCTCGTGTCTCGGGAGTCGGGCTCGGGCACCCGCCGGACCCTCGAGCTCGCCCTGGGGATCGACCCTGCCCTGATGGCAGAACCCGCTGCGCAGTTGTCGTCGACGGGCGCCATCCGGGCGGCCATCGCCGGCGGTGTGGGTCCGGGAGTCATCAGCTCGTTGCTGGTCGAGGACGACCTCCGTGCCGGGCGCCTCGTCACCGTCCCGGCAGCCGTCGACCTGAGGCGCCCGTTCCGCGCTGTGTGGTCGGCCGGTCTGAGCGCCGGGGCGCAGGATCTCCTGGCCGTGATCGCCGCGTCGCAGCACAGCCCCGACTCGGCGCCGAGATGATCAGAGAAGCGAAGCGTGCCGTAGGGCCGTGACGGCCCGCAGGTGCTTCTCGCCGGCGCGGGTGGCGTTCGCCGGCGACAGATGGGGTGCCGCGAGCACGGGCACGACCCTCGCACGCGGTTCCAGGGTGAAGTACCTCATCACGCCCGTCAGGGCCGGAGTGCCGAAGGTCACGATCGCCCGCAGCTGCGGCAGAGAAACGAGCAGCTGAGCCAGGGCAGGGCGTGCCTCGTCGAGATCGGTGACGGTCGGCGCCCGACCAAGGGCCCACGGGACGATGTTCCATCGCAGGTAGACGTTCCTGCCCAGACCCGACTCGATCCGTGCTCGCTTGAACGCAGACGCCGTCGGCCCCGGGTTGTCCTCACTGCTGATCGCGTCCTCGCCCTGCTTGATCGTGGCAGGACCGGGTGATTCCATCAGCACGAGAACTGTCGCCGCTGCTCCTCCACCTGATGGGTCGAAGCCCGGCACGAAGCGCGCACGTCCTGGTCCGGAGCTCCGCCATTCCGATACGAGCTGATCGAGGCCCCTGGGCTGCTGCATCCCTAGACGCTACGACGTTAGGGACCGTTTCCGCCCACGCTCACCGACGACACGGAACGACCACGACGGCGTCCTCTCCGAGTGC
>NZ_LMPQ01000008.1 GCF_001423905.1 Frigoribacterium sp. Leaf186
TTTTTCTTTTACGGAGAGTTTGATCCTGGCTCAGGACGAACGCTGGCGGCGTGCTTAACACATGCAAGTCGAACGATGAACTGGAGCTTGCTCCAGGAATTAGTGGCGAACGGGTGAGTAACACGTGAGTAACCTGCCCTTGACTCTGGGATAAGCGCTAGAAATGGCGTCTAATACCGGATACGAGCTTCAGCCGCATGGCTAGGAGTTGGAAAGAATTTTGGTCAAGGATGGACTCGCGGCCTATCAGCTAGTTGGTGAGGTAATGGCTCACCAAGGCGACGACGGGTAGCCGGCCTGAGAGGGTGACCGGCCACACTGGGACTGAGACACGGCCCAGACTCCTACGGGAGGCAGCAGTGGGGAATATTGCACAATGGGCGAAAGCCTGATGCAGCAACGCCGCGTGAGGGATGACGGCCTTCGGGTTGTAAACCTCTTTTAGTAGGGAAGAAGCGAAAGTGACGGTACCTGCAGAAAAAGCACCGGCTAACTACGTGCCAGCAGCCGCGGTAATACGTAGGGTGCAAGCGTTGTCCGGAATTATTGGGCGTAAAGAGCTCGTAGGCGGTTTGTCGCGTCTGCTGTGAAATCTGGGGGCTCAACCCCCAGCCTGCAGTGGGTACGGGCAGACTAGAGTGCGGTAGGGGAGATTGGAATTCCTGGTGTAGCGGTGGAATGCGCAGATATCAGGAGGAACACCGATGGCGAAGGCAGATCTCTGGGCCGTAACTGACGCTGAGGAGCGAAAGCATGGGGAGCGAACAGGATTAGATACCCTGGTAGTCCATGCCGTAAACGTTGGGAACTAGATGTGGGGGCCATTCCACGGTCTCCGTGTCGCAGCTAACGCATTAAGTTCCCCGCCTGGGGAGTACGGCCGCAAGGCTAAAACTCAAAGGAATTGACGGGGGCCCGCACAAGCGGCGGAGCATGCGGATTAATTCGATGCAACGCGAAGAACCTTACCAAGGCTTGACATATACCGGAAACGTCCAGAGATGGTCGCCCCGCAAGGTCGGTATACAGGTGGTGCATGGTTGTCGTCAGCTCGTGTCGTGAGATGTTGGGTTAAGTCCCGCAACGAGCGCAACCCTCGTTCTATGTTGCCAGCACGTTATGGTGGGAACTCATAGGAGACTGCCGGGGTCAACTCGGAGGAAGGTGGGGATGACGTCAAATCATCATGCCCCTTATGTCTTGGGCTTCACGCATGCTACAATGGCCGGTACAAAGGGCTGCGATACCGTAAGGTGGAGCGAATCCCAAAAAGCCGGTCTCAGTTCGGATTGAGGTCTGCAACTCGACCTCATGAAGTCGGAGTCGCTAGTAATCGCAGATCAGCAACGCTGCGGTGAATACGTTCCCGGGCCTTGTACACACCGCCCGTCAAGTCATGAAAGTCGGTAACACCCGAAGCCAGTGGCCTAACCCTTGTGGATGGAGCTGTCGAAGGTGGGATCGGTGATTAGGACTAAGTCGTAACAAGGTAGCCGTACCGGAAGGTGCGGCTGGATCACCTCCTTTCTAAGGAGCATGTACCCGCCCCGCTGTTTACACGGGGAGTTTCGGGTCAAGTCGGTTTCGAAGCGAATGTCTTCGGCCGGCGCTCATGGGTGGAACTTTGACAATGGCTCGTCACGAAGAGCATCAGCACTAGTACGACACCTTTACGGTGTCTGGAAGGTGAGGGTGTTCGGGGTGGGGAGCGTGCACGCTGTTGGGTCCTGAGGGACCAAGCACCCACGCCTTTGGTGTGGGGGTTTTACCTCTGGACCATGACTGTTCCGCATCATTTGCGGGGTGATCATGGTGCCGCCCGTATTTTGAGAACTACACAGTGGACGCGAGCATCTTAGTCGCAGATTATGGCCGGCCTTTTAGGTTGGTTGTTGTTTGTGATACTAAGTGCAATTTCTTAGACCAACCCACCCTTTGGGGTGTGGTTGGCGAATGAGATAACACTGAGCTGTCAGTCTTTGGCTGGCAGCAACTTTGTGGTCAAGTTTCTAAGAGCAAACGGTGGATGCCTTGGCATCTGGAGCCGAAGAAGGACGTAGAAATCTGCGATAAGCCTCGGGGAGCTGATAATCGAGCCCTGATCCGAGGATCTCCGAATGGGGAAACCCCGCCAGGCGTTATGTCTGGTGACTCCCGCCTGAATATATAGGGCGGGTAGAGGGAACGTGGGGAAGTGAAACATCTCAGTACCCACAGGAAGAGAAAACAACAGTGATTCCGTCAGTAGTGGCGAGCGAAATCGGAAGAGGCTAAACCGGTCATGTGTGATAGACGGCGGTCGTTGCATGGTCGGGGTTGTGGGACCCGTTGTCCTGTTCTGCCGGACAGGAGCAGTTACAGCGCAGTATAGGCGAACAGCTTTGAATGGCTGGTCATAGAGGGTGCGAACCCCGTAGCCGAAATGCTGGCGCTGGCTGAATGGGTATCCCAAGTAGCTCGGGGCCCGAGAAATCCCGTGTGAATCTGTCAGGACCACCTGATAAGCCTAAATACTCCCAGATGACCGATAGCGGACAAGTACCGTGAGGGAAAGGTGAAAAGTACCCCGGGAGGGGAGTGAAATAGTACCTGAAACCGTTTGCTTACAAACCGTTGGAGCCTCCTTGTAGGGGTGACAGCGTGCCTTTTGAAGAATGAGCCTGCGAGTTAGCGATATGTGGCGAGGTTAACCCGTGTGGGGTAGCCGTAGCGAAAGCGAGTCTTAATAGGGCGATCCAGTCGCATGTCCTAGACCCGAAGCGAAGTGATCTATCCATGGCCAGGTTGAAGCGACGGTAAGACGTCGTGGAGGACCGAACCCACTTAGGTTGAAAACTGAGGGGATGAGCTGTGGATAGGGGTGAAAGGCCAATCAAACTTCGTGATAGCTGGTTCTCTCCGAAATGCATTTAGGTGCAGCGTTGCGTGTTTCTTGCCGGAGGTAGAGCTACTGGATGGCCGATGGGGCCCAAAAGCTTACTGACGTCAGCCAAACTCCGAATGCCGGTAAGTGAGAGCGCAGCAGTGAGACGGTGGGGGATAAGCTTCATCGTCGAGAGGGAAACAACCCAGACTACCAACTAAGGTCCCTAAGCGTGTGCTAAGTGGGAAAGGATGTGGAGTTGCATAGACAACCAGGAGGTTGGCTTAGAAGCAGCCACCCTTGAAAGAGTGCGTAATAGCTCACTGGTCAAGTGATTCCGCGCCGACAATGTAACGGGGCTCAAGCACACCACCGAAGTTGTAGATTTCGTATTATAGACAAGCCTTCGTGGTTCAGTCGTACGGAGTGGTAGGAGAGCGTCGTGTGGCCAGTGAAGCGGCGGTGTAAACCAGCCGTGGAGGCCACACGAGTGAGAATGCAGGCATGAGTAGCGAAAGACGGGTGAGAAACCCGTCCTCCGAAAGACCAAGGGTTCCAGGGCCAGGTTAATCCGCCCTGGGTAAGTCGGGACCTAAGGCGAGGCCGACAGGCGTAGTCGATGGACAACGGGTTGATATTCCCGTACCGGCGAAGAACCGCCCAAGCTAATCCAGTGGTGCTAAGAGTCCTAACCCGGCTGAGTGGATCCCTTCGGGGTGATGCCGGCCGGTCTAACGCTCGACCCCATGCTGGTGCGGTTAACGTATTAACAGGTGTGACGCAGGAAGGTAGCTGAGCCAGGCGATGGTATCCGTAAGGTGAACCTGGTGTAAGGATGTAGGGCTGACGATAGGCAAATCCGTCGTCAATGCGCCTGAGATCCGATGCGTACCCCGATTGGGGGAAATCAGTGATCCTATGCTGCCGAGAAAAGCATCGACGTGAGGTTCAAGCCGCCCGTACCCCAAACCGACTCAGGTGGTCAGGTAGAGAATACCAAGGAGATCGAGAGAATCGTGGTTAAGGAACTCGGCAAAATGCCCCCGTAACTTCGGGAGAAGGGGGGCCGGAACCGTGATGGGATTTACTCCCGGAGCGGGAAAGGCCGCAGAGACCAGTGGGAAGCGACTGTTTACTAAAAACACAGGTCCGTGCCAAGTCGCAAGACGATGTATACGGACTGACGCCTGCCCGGTGCTGGAAGGTTAAGAGGAAGGGTTAGCGCAAGCGAAGCTCAGAATTTAAGCCCCAGTAAACGGCGGTGGTAACTATAACCATCCTAAGGTAGCGAAATTCCTTGTCGGGTAAGTTCCGACCTGCACGAATGGCGTAACGACTTC
>NZ_LMPQ01000009.1 GCF_001423905.1 Frigoribacterium sp. Leaf186
AGGTCGAGGAGGTGTCGGTCGCGGTGCCCGAGTTGGACGAGCAGGCGGCGAGGGAGAAGATCAAGGCGCCCGAGGCGGCGATGCCGAAGGCGGCTTTCGTGATGCGCTTGCGAGTGAAGGCGTTCATGGTGAAGCTCCTTGTCGTTGGTCCCGGTGGGGATGTACAGGGTTCGCCACCGTCCCCGAAAAGGATTGGAACGCATCGACTTCGTTACCCGGCCGTGACCGAGTGGTGTGTCCCGCCCGTCTCGCCGACTTCAGCGCGTTGCATCGACCTCGGACGCCGGGCTGCGTCAGCGACCCCACCCGGTCGCCGACGGGCCTCGACGGGCGACGACCGCTGAGGCGACCACGAGCTCTCGGATTCTTCGACGGGGAATCAGCCACCGAGCCCGGATGATCCGGGGGGTGCTCGTGACCCTGCGTGTTCGCGTTGTTCACCTGGCCGGGGTATCAAGAGCGCATGACGAAGAAGATCGACACGGCCGCGCGTGACCTCATCCGGGCGATCGAGAAGCACGCTCAGTTGTCGGGCCTGAAGCCCGTGCCGCCGAAGAAGGTGGCACGAGCGGCCGTGGAGCTCCGCGGGGCGACGGCGGCGTACACCGCCGTGGTGGAGGAGCGGACGGGTCAGGTCAACCCGTTCATCGACGTCCTCGACGCGGGCACGGTCGACTCTCTCGTCCGAGAGCGGGACCGGCTCGCCAAGAAGGCGCGCAAGGCCGAGAAGTCCTAGCTCGGCAGGGACTCGGTCGACGCATGAGCTCGGCTCGCAGTGCTCCCGTGCGCCTCGCACGTGTCGGTGAGGTGGCCCGGACCTTCGGCGTGCTCGGCCTGACGTCGTTCGGGGGGCCGGTGGCCCACCTCGGCTACTTCCGCTCGGCCGTGGTCGAGCGCCGGCGCTGGCTCGGTGACCGTGCCTACGGCGACCTCGTCGCCCTCGCGCAGTTCCTGCCGGGGCCGGCGTCGAGTCAGGTCGGCCTCGCGCTCGGCCTCGTGCGCGCCGGCCCGGTCGGGGCCCTCGTGGCGTTCGTCGCCTTCACGCTGCCGTCTGCCCTGCTCCTCTTCTTGCTCGCAGTCGGGGTGGGCCGTGTCGACGGGCCCGTCGGCCGCTCCCTGATCGCGGGCCTCGGCATCGGAGCGGTCGCGGTGGTCGCCCACGCGGTGACCGGGCTGGCACGGTCGCTGGCACCCGACGCGGTCCGCGCCTCCGTGGCGGTCGGCGCCGTCGTGCTGACGCTCGGCCTGCCGGGAGCGGTCGGTCAGCTGTCGGCCATCGCACTCGGGGCCCTGGCGGGGCTGGCCTTCTCACGCCCTGACGCCGCCGAACGGCACGAGCCACTGCGCTTCCCGGTGCGGCGGGGGGTCGGGGTCGCCTGCCTCGCCGTCTTCGCCACGCTGCTCGTCGGCCTTCCCGTCCTGACTCGAGCCACGGGGTCGGAGGCGGTGGCGCTCGTCGACGTCTTCTACCGCGCGGGAGCCCTCGTGCTCGGCGGGGGCCACGTGGTGTTGCCGCTGCTGCACACGGGCCTCGTCGAGCCCGGGTACGTGAGCGACGAGGCGTTCCTCACGGGGTACGGCCTGGCGCAGGCCGTACCCGGGCCCCTGTTCACGGTCGCGAGCTACCTCGGTGCCGTCACCGACCTCGGCCCCGGAGGTGCGCTCGGGTCGTTCCTGGCCACTCTCGCGATCTTCACGCCCGGGTTCCTGTTGCTGATCGGCGTCGCGCCGTTCTGGAACGTCGTCGGGTCGCGCGTCGGCGTGCGAGCCGCGATGCGCGGGGCGAACGCCGCCGTGGTCGGGCTGTTGACGGCCGCGCTGGTCGACCTCGTCGCCACGACCGAGGTCGTCAGCCCGGGGCCCTTCTGCCTCGCCCTCGTCTGCTTCGTGCTGCTGACGGCCTGGCGGGTGCCGGCCTGGGCGGTCGTGGGCGTCGCGGCCCTCGGCGGTCTCGTGCTCCGACTGGCCTGACCTGAGCGGCCGGAGCGCTCCCGTGACCGCGTCACCCTCCCTCACCTCGTGCTCGGGCCGTCGTCGATTCGGGCCCGCCAGGCCGTCGGGGCCGACGTCGGTCGGCGGGCCTCACGTCTCGTCCGTGGCCGCCGACCGCAGGCTGATGCGTCCCGCCAGCACGCTGAGGGCGACCTCGGTCAGGGGCAGGCGGTTGCGGCGGGCATGATCGCGCAGCAGGCCGAAGGCCACGTCGGTGTCGACGTCGTCGCGGTTCGCGAGCCAGCCCTTGGCCTGCTCGATCACGGTGCGACTGTCGAGTGCCGCCTGCAACTGCGCTCGAGTGCTCGCCCCGTCGTCGAGCACGCGCCGCTGCAGGATGCCGATGGTGGCGATGTCGGCCAGCGCCCGCGCCGAGGCCAGGTCGTCGGGGGCGAGCGTCCCCGCGGTCTCGCCGAACAGGTTCAGCGACCCGATGACCTCGTCGCGCAGGCGCAGGGGCACCGAGTGCACCGAGGCGTAGCCCGCGTCGACCGCGATGCGGCTGAAGTGCGGCCAGCGGTCCACCGCCGCGGCCAGGTCGGGCACGGCCACGACCTCGCCGGTCCGGGCCGCCTCGAGGCACGGCCCCTCACCTGTCTCGACCTGCAGCAGCTCGAGCAGGCCCCCGTGGTGTCCGGTGGAGGCGGCGACCTGCAGGTCTCCCGACCGCCCGAAGAGCATCAGGCCCGCGGCATGGGCGTCGAAGAGCGCCACGGATTCGTCGACCAGGACCTGGAGGCGCTCGTCGCGGTCCGTGGGACCGGTCGCGTCGCCCGCCAGGCGGACGATGGCGTGCAGCAGGCGTCGTTCACGGTGGGCGGCCACGGGGGAACTCCTGAATTCGATGATCCGAAGTGGCCGGTCGTGCCCTGCTCCAGCGGAGGAAGTCCGCGTGCATGGAGCATAGGTGCTGACGCTGCAGGCGGTGCGCCGAGAAATTCGGAACCGCTGCTGCCATCGCGGCCAGGACACCGGCGACGAGTGGCGGAAATCACCTGCTTCGAAAACTTGAGGAACTGATAGCTTCTGTACAGGGAGGCCATCTTCCCTTCTGCTCGTCGAGGTGCTGGGCCCCGGCGGACTTGCAATGACGCACGCATCCGACTCGACAGAAAGCACTCCTTTGCGCTCTTCAGCCACAAGGGGACTCGTCGCTGTGCCGACGGCCCTCGCTCTCGCCCTGGGAGGTGTCCTGCTCGCTGCCGGACCCGCCTCCGCCGCGGCCCCCGTCACCGTCACGTCGCCGGCCCCGGGATCGACCTACGACAACTCAGCTGGCCTTCCCCAGGTGGTGCCCATCACCGGCACCGGCCTGCCCGCTGCCGACGATCTCGTGCTCACGTACGACATCGGCACGGATACCCCGGCCCGGGCGCTGTTCAGCGGCACGACGCACAACGACGACGGCTCGTTCTTCGTGAACGCGAACTTCGGACAGCTGCCTCCCGGCGAGACCACCGTCGTGGCCGACGTCTCGGGCGCAGACCGACAGACGGGCATCGTCGACCCTGAGGTCACACCGTCGACCTACTCGTTCGAGCTCGCCGTCGCGCCGAACCCGGCGTCCCCCTTCACCGTGACCTACCCCGGCACGGGCACGGTCGTCGACACGACCACGCCCGTCTTCACGGGAACGGCGCAGCCCGGCAGCACGGTGACCGTGACGTACGGCAACAAGAACCTCGGCAACTCGACCGCCGGCACGGGCATCGCCGATCCCGCGGGCAACTACTCGATCCCGACGACGTTCCTCGACCTCGCGCCGGGCTCGCTCGGCACGGGCGCGAACGTCACGCAGTCGAACCCCGACGCTCAGGTCGGACGGCTCTCGGTGAACTTCACGTTCGCGCAGGCGCCCGTGCCCGCGATCGTGCCGACCGTGACCGCGACTCCCCGCGAGGTGACCCTCGACGAGGCTGCCACCACCGGCGTCGCGATCGCGGCCACCGGCTTCAGCCCCGGAGAGGAGGTCACCACCGTGGTGACCGACTCCGCCGGCACCGTGGTCGAGCTCGCCGACCGTGAGCTGAACTACTACGCGGACGACAACGTGGGCGCCTACGCCGACACGGTCGTGTTCGCCGACTCCGTCGTCGCGGACGACTACACGATCACGCTGACGGGCGTCCGCTCGGGCATCGTCCTGGCCGTGGACGTCACGGTCGCCGACGAGGTCGTGGTTCTCACGCCCACCCCGGTGATCACCAGCCCCACGGAGGGGCAGGTCCTCACGGGCGGCACGGTCGTCGTCTCGGGTACCGGACCGGTCGGCACGGGCATCGTGCTGACGGTCGCCGACCCGTCGTTCCTCGACGGCACCGCCACCGAGTTGCCGGCCGAGGGCCACTTCTACCTCACGGACGCCGCCGACCCGATCCTGGTCGACGACGAGGGCAACTGGACGGTCTCCGTCGAGCTGCTCCCCGGTGAGTACGTGACTCAGGCGATCGCTGCCGAGCTGAACGCGGACGGTTCCGTCGACGAGGCCGGAGGCGTGTCCGAGTTCTCGAACACCGTCGCCTTCTCGCTCATCGCCGCGGCCGCGGCCCCGTCCGTCGTGACGCCGGCGGCGCCCGTCGCCCGGCCCGCCGGTCTTGCCTACACCGGTACCGAGGCCACCCAGGGTGTCGTCGCTGCTGCGCTGATGCTGCTCGTGGGCGCAGGCCTGCTCGTCGCCACCCGCCGCCGACGCGCCCTGTCGGTCACATCGGCCGACTGAGAGCCCCGCACGTGCCCGCCCCGCGCGGCACCACGAAGCACGTGGTCGCCGCGCGGGGCGTGTTCGTGTTCGGTGCGACATCGGACTGGAGAACAGCGAGCCGAGGACGCCGGCGAACCGACGCGTAGCGCCGGTTCATGCCACGGCCTGAGTGGCGCCTCCGATGACGGCGCCGATCAGGGTGGACCATCCGGCGATGGCGAGTCCCTGCCAGAACAGCACCCGCGCCTTGCTGACCCCGGAGCTGGCCAGCATGGTGGCGGTGAACTGGGTGGGGAGCAGGAGTGGGCCGAGCAGGCTCACGCCGGGAACGCCGTAGCGGACGAGCGCGTTCTGGAACTTCTTCCTGCGGGCAGACTTCTTGCCGCGCTCGTCGACCTCGGCGGTCGGTTCCAGGGTGTCTGGTTCGGTTCCCCCTTCAGCAGGGACGCCGACGGCGGCCTCCCTGCGGTTCGCTTCTGCCCGACGGCGCCGTGAGACGACGGCCGACCGCGCTCTCGAGCTGGTCGTCACGAGCACGACGACGCACAAGAAGTTGCCGATGGCTCCCGCCGTGATGGCGACGGCGGGGTGCAGGCCGCCGATGATGCCGATGGCTGCGGCTCCCTCGCCCTCGATGAACGGGACCGCGCCGGCGAGGGCGACGATGAGAGGCTGCAGGATCTCGGGCATCTGCGCCACCAGCTCCTGGAATCGAGTGATCAGGTCCATGACGGTCGCTCCTGTCGGTCTGGGGAGGGGCCTCGTCGACCTCTCCGCTGTGACGACCAGTCCACGACAGGGGTGCTGTCACCGGCAGTGTCAGGCCGTCACCGGTGTGGGGGTGATGTACCCGTCGGACCCGTGACTCTTGTCACGGACCTATGGTGGGGCCATGACCGCTCCGGCCGATGCCCGCACCGTCGAGGCAGTGTCGTCCCCGCAGGTCTCCAGAGGCACGGCACGCGCCGTCACGGCGACCTGGTGGTACACCGTGGTGGCGCTCGTGTTCTTCGAACTGACCGTCGTGGCGGTCTGGGCGGCGACGCTCCTGCAGGCGCGCCTCGACCGAGGTGCCGTCCTCGCCGTCCTGGTCGGCGGTCTCGTCTGGATCCTCTCCACGGCTCCTCTGCTGCGCGCCTATCGGCACGGCGGAGGCGGCGCCTCCACCCTCGACTGGCGCAGCACCCTCGTTCCGCTGCTCGTCGCGACCGCCTACGGCATCACGGGGTGGTCACTGTCCGGACTCTGGGTGCTGCTGATCCTGCCTCTCGCCCAGTCCCTGCAGCTGCTGCACTGGCCCCGATTCGTGCGGGCGCGCATGGTGTTGGCCGTCACGGTCCTGTTGGCGGGCGTGCTGGTGATCGATGTCGACACGGCCTTCTCCGAGCCGCCGTTGTCATCCCACGACGATCCGTACGTCGCGGGCGCCTTCTCCGTTCTGCTGCCCCTGACCACGGTGCTGTCGCTCTGGTGGTGGGACGTCCTGATCACACTCGACCGTGCTCGCGTCTCCGAGGCTCGGCTTGCCGCGACCCAGGAGCGCCTCGCTGTCGCCACCGACGTCCACGACCTCCAGGGACACCATCTGCAGGTCATCGCCCTGCAGCTCGAACTCGCGGAGAGACTGCTGCCAGACGACCGCGACGCCGCTCTGGGGCAGCTGAGAGCGGCACGCCTCAGCGTCGACGAGGCCCGGCAGGGCACCCGCGATCTCGCGACCCGGTTCCGCACCGTCCCCCTTCCCGACGAACTCGCCAATGCTCGTGACCTGCTGCGCGCCGCCGGCCTCACGGTCGAGGCGGTCATCGACGTCGATGCCGACACCGCCCCGGCCTCGGTCTTCGGACCCGTCATCCGGGAGACGACCACCAACGTCCTCCGACACGGCGGGGGAAGGCGCGCCCGCCTGGCCCTCACGCGGCTCGACGACGAGTGGCGGTACGAGATCAGCAACGACGTCCCCGCGCCCCTGCTCTCCGTGACGGCACCGTCAACCGGTGGCGCCGGGGCGCCTCCTGAGCGCATGCGGCAGGGCACCGGGCTCGAAGGCACGGCCAGGCGCGCGGGAGACGTCGGCGGATCGATGGAGGTCCTCGCGGGGGCGGACGAATTCACCGTCATCGTGACCGTTCCTGCAGATGCCGACGCGGGCGTGCCTCGATGAGCACCGACGCGATCTCGGATGTCGGCGCTCCGGGTGTCTCCCGGCCCATCCGGGTCCTCCTCGCCGACGACGAGGCGATGATCCGCTCGGCGCTGGCCGCGCTGTTGCGCCTCGAGGGCGACATCGAGGTCATCGCCGAGTGCTCCGACGGCGAACAAGCCGTCGCCGCGGCAGAACGTCTGCACCCGGACATCTGCTTGCTCGATCTCGAGATGCCCGGCCTCGACGGAGTCGAGGTCGCCGAGCGGCTGCGACGCACCATCACCGCTCGCTGCGTGGTCGTCACCCGACACGCCCGCCCCGGCGTGCTCCGCCGCGCACTCACCGCGGGAGTGGCAGGCTTCCTGCCGAAGAGCCGCGACGCGGTGGAAGTCGCAGCAGTCATCCGCCGGGTCGCCGCAGGAGCACGCTACGTCGACCCCGAGATCGCGGCCGACGCGCTGAGCGACGAACGATGCCCCTTGACCGATCGCGAACGGGACGTGCTGAGGGTCGGGCGTCAGGGGCAGACGACCGCTCAGATCGCTCGCGAGCTCTCTCTCGCGCCCGGCACCGTGCGCAACCACGTCTCGGCCGTCCTCACGAAGCTGTCCGTGTCGACCCGGCAGCAGGCAGTCCTGATGGCGCTCGAGCGAGGATGGATCTAGCCGTGACGTCGGCCCGTCCTCGGCATCGCGGGGGCGGTCATGGCGTCCAGGGATCGTCGGCTCGGCGACCAGGGAAGGGTCCTGTGGTCCCTGGCGTCTGGTTTCGGCGGATTCGCGGAGGTCTTCCTGGCGTTCGTCCTCGTCACCCTGATCGCCGGGCCCTGGGCGTGCTCCGTCTCAGCCCACGGTGACGCCGACGACGTCGGCCCGCTCGAGGGCAGGGAACGAGCCCGCGCCGAGCACCGCCGAGCCGTCGCGGCGGGCGGCGTCGACGACGTCCCCGACGACGGCAGCACTGCCCGGGTCGAGCTCGCTCGTGGGGTCGTCGAGGCAGAGCACGGCCGGTCGCGTGACCAGTGCTCGCGCCACCGCGACGCGCTGCTGCTGCCCGCCCGAGAGCTGCTCGAGCAGGTTGTGCCAGCTCGCCTCGGGCACGCCGAGGTCGCCGAGCAACCCCTCGATCTCGGTCCACGACCCGAGCGCGCCGGGGGAGCGGGCCAGCAGCGGCAGGGCGACGTTCTCGGCCGCCGTGAGCGAGCCCAGCAGGTCGTGCTGCCGCGTCACGAGGCCGACGTCGGCGCGGTCGCCGAACACGACCCTGCCCGCCACGGGCACGTCGAGCCCGGCCACGACGCGCAGGACCGCGGACGGCACGCCGTCGGGGTCGCCGAGCAGCACGACCGCTCCACCGCGGGACACGTCGAGGTCGATCGGGGCCGAGGGCGAGCCGTCGGGGCGACGCACGACGAGACCGACGAGACGGAGCGCCGGAGAGCCGGCCGGCGCCTCCTCGGCCTGAGGCCCCGGAGGGCGTTCCACGGTGGGATCGCTCACGATCGTGCCCCGTCCCCGGTCGGGCTGCTGCCGCCGGCCCCGACCCCGGAGCCCGCGTCGACCCCGGAGCCCGCGTCGACCTCGGGGCCCGCGTCGACCCGTCGCACGCGCAGCTCGCCGGGCGCCACCTCCTCGACCGAGACGAGCGCCCCGTCCGACCAGTCGGCGCGCAGCTCTTGCGGCAGCTGCAGCGAGCCGTCCGTGCCGACGACCGACCAGCGTCCCTCGGCGGTAGCCTCCTCGCCGACGCGTCCGTCGCGCAGGTGCACCATGCGCTGCATCCGGGCGGCGACGGCGTCGTCGTGCGTGACGACGAGCACGGCGGTGCCGGCCTCGTCGGTCGTCTCGACGAGCAGGTCGAGCAGGGCGTCGCGGGCCCCAGGCCCGAGCCTGCTCGTGGGCTCGTCGGCGAGCAGCAGTCGAGGACGCGGCGCGAGGGCGACGGCGAGGGCGACCACCTGCTGCTCGGTCGGCGTGAGCTGCCCGACGGGCCGTCTGTCGCCGACGAGCCCGGCCGCGCGCAGCACCCGGCGTCCGATCCGCAGGTCGTCGCGCTCCCGGCTGCCGACGGCCCACGCGACGTTGCCCACGGCGTCGTCGTGCAGGAGGAGGTTGGCCGGTGCGCCCTGCATCATCAGACCCAACGTGCCGCGCCGCAGTCGGGCGATCGTGCTCGGGCGGGCCGTCGCGAGATCGGTCCCGAACACCTCGGCCCTGCCGGCCGACGGCCGGGTGACGCCGGCGACGATCGAGAGCAGGGTCGACTTGCCCGAGCCCGACGGGCCGAGCACGGCGACGCGCTGCCCGGCGGGCACGACGAGGTCGACGCCGCGCAGGGCGGCCACGTCCGTCCCGGCCTCGCGGTAGACGTGCACGAGCCCGCGGCAAAGCAGGGCGAGGTCGTCGTTCATCGGGGTGCCCTCTCGTCGTGCTCGTGCTCGTGCCTTTGCCCGTGGCCGAGCCCGTTCCCGTGGCCGAGTTCCGCCCGCTCGACGGCCGCGTCGCGCGCGGTCCGACCAGCCGGGCCCCCGCGCTCCGCCTGCGCCGCGACTCGGCCGACCTCGACCCGCCCGACGGCCCCGGCCACGCCCGCGAGCAGGGCCAGCGTGCCGACGACGAGCAGCACGAGCGGCCCCCACGACGGCACGAGGTCGGGCGGCGGCGTGCGCCCCGACCCGACGACGAGCGGCAGTCGCGACACCGTCAGCAGGTACGCGACGAGCCCGGCCGCCCCGCCGAGCACCGTCCCGACCGCGGGCGGCAGGAACACCTCGAGCGCCGCCGCGCGCCGCAGTCGCCGACGCGGCACCCCGGCCGACTCGAGCGCCGCCCGGTCGCCCCGGCGCGACGGCGCCGACACGACGCGCGCGGCCACGGTCGCGGCGAGCGTCAGCAGCAGGGCGGCGGCTCCCACGACGAGGGCCAACGAGGAGGCGCGGGTCGGCGACGCGTGCCGGTAGCCGTCCGTCACCTGCTGCAACGTCCTGGTGCCGACCACCTCGACGCCTTGGTCGGACAGGGCCGAGACGACCCGCGCCTCCTCGGTGGCCGTCATCGGCGCGAGCCACACCTCGTGCTCGGCCTCGGACGAGCCGGGGTCGCTCACCCGGTCGAGCAGGGGCAGGTCGACGAGGACGCCCGCGCCGCCGATGCGCGGCAGGATGCGCGCGTCGCCCACCTGCGCGAGCAGGCGAGACGTCAGGTCGGGGGCGATGCCGACCAGGCCGCCCTCCACCCCGGCGAACGGGGTCGTCGCAGTGCCGTCGGCGACGACGACCGGCAGCGGCTCGGGCGCGTCGAGCGGCGCGACGGACGCCGTGTTGCCGCCCTGCTGGTCGAGGAACGCCAAGGCCAGCCCGGGCACCGCACCGCCACGGTCGACCGCGTCGGTGATCACCGTGGTCGCCGGGCGGGTGGGGTCCACGGCCTCGCCGACGCGGTCGCGCCACCGGTCGGTGGCGAGCCAGTCCGCGGTGTCGGCCGCCGCCTCCTGATCGGTCGAGATGCCGGTCACGGTGAGCGAGACGCCGAAGGTCGGGGTCGTCGCGCGAGAGCTGGTGAGGCCGAGCCAGACGACCCGGCAGCCGGCCTCGCACGGGAACCGGCCCGGCACGCTCGTCAGCGTGCCGTCTCGGGGATCGCCGAGGTCGACCGTGTGCCAGCCGTCGGCCGCCTGCACCACCACGCGGAGCGACACGTCGGTGAGGTCGGTCGGGAACCCCTCGACGGTGAGGCCCTTCGGCGCGATCGTCGTCACGTCGGCGACGTCGAGCGACAGGCTCGAGCCGGTCAACACGAACGAGTCGCCGACCGGCGGGGTGAGCAGCTCGGCCAGGCGGCCCGGACTGCCGGCGGAGCTCCAGCCGGCCGACCAGGCCGACACGGCGCCGAGGCGTTCGGTGTCGACGGCGACGATGCGGCCGACGCCCTCGCCACGGCGGAGCACGTCGACGGCCATCGCCCGGTGGCCGTCCGGGTCCGCGGCGCGGACCGCGTCGACGAAGTCCACGTCGTCGCGGACGCCCACGCTCAGCACGGTGGAGGCCCCGACGGAGGCGCGGGCCCGGTCGACCTGCAGCCGGTCGGCCGTCACGGCGACCTGCCCGGCCCACCCCGTCACGGCCACGCCGAGGCAGACGAGCACGGCCGCGGTGAGCACCGACGGCGTCCGGCTGAGCCGTCGGGTGACGAGCAGCGCGCCGAGCGAGCGGGGCGGTCGACGGGCCGAGCGGCCGGCGAGCAGGGCGACGAGCCGGAGGGCACCGACGCCGACGAGCACGGCGACCAGGCTGGGCGCGAGCAGCGCGATGCCCGGGCCGGTGGCCTCGCCCTGCGTGACGAGCGCGACGAGCACGGTCACGGTGACGAGCGCGAGGCCGGCCTGCACGACGAGGCCGAGCCGCCCGAGCCGCCTCGGGTCGGCCGACCCCCCGAGCAGCTGGTCGAGGGGCACCCGCGCCGAGCGCAGGCTCGCCACGCCCAGGGCGACCAGCGACCCCACGAGCGCCAGGGAGGCGGTGCCCACGACGAGAGGGCTGGTCGGCTCCACGCGCACCTCGTCGCCCAGCCAGGCCCGGGCCGCGACGGCGGCCGAGCCCCAGCCGGCCAACGCCCCGAGGACGGCGCCGAGCACGACGGCCAGGGCGGGCTCGGTGAAGACCGTGGCGAGCCAGCGGCCCCGCGTCAGTCCGCGCAGCCGCGCGAGGCCCCACTCGGCCGAACGGACGCGCGCGAGACGCTGGACGACGAGCGCGACCGCGAACCAGGCGAGCGCGAGGGCCTGCAGGGCCGTCGCCGCGGCGATGACGGCGGCCGCGTCGGCCTGGCGATCGACGGCGTCGAGCACGTCGAACAGCCCCGTGCGCAGCTGGGCCCTGGCCGCCGCTCCGTCGGTGCCGAGCGTCGCGTCCTCGAGCGCATCGGCGTCGGCGCGCGCCCGGTCGACGTCGTCGAGGGCGAGCGGCCGTGACGGGACCAGGGCGGCGTAGACCTTGGCGTTCAGCAGCAAGGCGTCGAAGCCGTCCGACGTCACCACGAGGTCGTCGGCGCTCGGGACGTCGACCCGGACGGCGCGTGAGGGGGCGGCGAAGAACCGGCCGTCGGCCTGCGTCGGGTCGTAGCGCCCGCTGACGGTGAGCTCGACCCGGTCGCCGTCCGTGACGACCACGTGGACGTCGCCGACGGCCACTCCGTCGACGGCGGACGACACCATCACCTGGTCGCTCGCGGCGGGGCAGACTCCCTCGTCGAGCACGGTGTCGCCGCAGTCGTCGCGGAGGAGGCTCGCGACACGGGCGCCGCCCGTCACGTCCGCGTCGTCCGCCGACGTCCAGAGAGCATCGGCGGCCGACTCCGCCGACACGACGGGGGGACGCCACACGGGGCCCGCGTCGACCGACTCGACGATGTCGCGGGCGTTCGAGATGCCCACGAGGGTCGAGTCGCCGCAGAGGTCCGAGACGACGACGAGGCTCAGGTCGTCGACGTGCGAGAGGGCGGTCGCCTCGGCGAGGCCCTGCTGCTGCACGGCCCGGAGCAGCATCGGCGCGAGCACCGAGATCAACACGGCCAGGGCCGAGAGCACGACGAGTGAGGCGGCGCCCGCGGGGCGGCGGCGCACGCTCGTGACCCAGGCGGGACGAGCCATCGGCACCTCCTCGTGCTGTCGTGGACGAGGCGACCCTACCGGTGATCGGTGCGGAGGCTGCAGCTTTCGCGGCCCGCGCCGAGGGGTCCGCCGAGGAGGCCCGTCGAGAGGCGCGTGCCGGGTCGCTAGCTGCGCGCGTCGACGGCGGACGTCGGCGTCCCGGCGTCCCAGGTCGTGAGGAGGCGGAGCGCGTCGGCGCTGTCGCCGTGGGCGTCGGGGTAGTAGATCACCAGGACGACCTCACCGACGGGCAGCTTCTCGCGGTGCAGCTCGAGCGGGCCGGCCCGTGGGTGGTCGATCGTCACGGTGCCCCCGTCGAGCGCCCGGACGTCGTGTCGAGCCCAGAGGGTCCGGAAGCGGGCGCTGGCCAGCGACAGCTCGCCGACGAGTTCGACCGCGCGGGGGTCGGCCGCGTCGTGACCGAGGGATCGGCGGGCGACTCCGACGAACGACTCCACCGCCGCCTCCCAGTCCCGGTGGAACGAGCGCTCCTCCGGGTCGAGCAGCAGCGACCGCAGGCGGTTCTCGCCGACGACCAACCGCGGCGACAACGCCACCGCGGCGTCGTTCGAGGCGAGGACGTCGAAGTACCGACCCTCGACGAACGCCGGGACGTCGAGGGCGGCGAGGAGGTGGTGCAGCCGCTCGGGCACGCGCTCGACCGCCCGGGCGCGCCTCGCGCGAGGGCGTGGCGTCGTGAGGTCGCGGAGCCAGGCCGTCTCGACGTCGTCCAGCTGCAGCACGCGGGCCAGTGCGTCGAGCACCTGCGAGGAGGGGTTGTCGTCGCGGCCGCGTTCGAGCCGGAGGTAGTAGTCCGCGCTGATGCCGGCGAGCAGGGCGACCTCCTCGCGGCGGAGCCCCGGCACGCGGCGACGCGTCCCGGCGGGCAGGCCCACGCGCTCGGGCGAGACGAGGGCGCGCCTGGCCTGCAGGTACTCGCCGAGGGCGTTCGCCCGGGTGTCAGGGTCCATGGGCCGACGATACCCAGGGGCGCGCCATCGAGCGGGGGTCCTGTCACTCCCCGGATCAGCCGGGCTCTGCCTGTCCGGACCGGCAGGGGCGAGGGTCGTCTCGTACCCGAACCGAACAGGAAGAGACACCATGGACATCACCCACCGCACCGTCCTCGTCGTCGGCGGCACCTCCGGCATCGGCCTCGGCCTCGCCCGGCGCTTCGCCGCCGCCGGCAGCACCGTCGTCGTCGGCGGCCGTGACACCGGCAAGGTCGACGACCTCGAGACCGTCCGCATCGACGTCACCGACGCCGCCTCCGTCATCCGGGCCAGGGACGAGGTCCTGGAGGCGCATCCCGGCCTCGACACGGTGGTCACGATGTCCGGCGTCCTGCTCCAGGAGGACCTCCGCGACCCCGCCCACTTCGCCGCCGCCGAGACGACCGTCGCCGTCAACCTGCTCGGCACGATCCGCGTCGTGGACGCGTTCACCCCGCACCTCGTCGGTCGCGGTTCCGGGCACGTGCTCACGGTCTCGTCGGGCATCGCCTTCCTGCCGTTCCCCCTGATGCCGTCCTACGGCGCGTCGAAGGCGGGCGTCCACGCGTACACCGAGTCGCTCCGGGCCCAGCTCGCCGGCACGGGCGTCGACGTGAGCGAACTCGTCCCGCCGGCCGTCGCGACGGCCGGCCAGGAGAAGGTCAACCCGGCGGCCCTCCCGCTCGACGCCTACCTCGACGAGGTCGTCGACCTCCTGAGCCAGGACCCGACCCCGGACGAGGTCGTCGTCCAGGCCGCACAGCGGCTGCGCTGGGCCGAACGTGACGGCACCTACGCCGACCTCCTCGCGGCACGATCGCGAGCGCTCGACGCCCTGCCCGGCCGGTGATCCGAGAGGGGGCCCGTGCCCGAGGTGGCGGACGGTGTCGGTGGACGGTGTCGCCTACCGTCTCACGGTGACGACGAAGGTTCGGCCTCGGTCCTGGACCAGCTCGCCCGTCCAGGGTGCTTCGAGGTGGCCGTCGTCGTCTTCGTCCAGGCCGCGGAGCGCCCGACCCTCCGGGATGCGCAGGACGGGCCGAGCGGAACCGTCCTCGGCCACGGAGACGATGTCGACGACCCGCCCGCGGACCCAGGTCTCGACACGGGAGGCGTGGTGGGTCGCCGTCACGCGCACACGACCGTCAGGGTCCTGCCGTCGCGTGCACGCCAGGTCGACCCGATCACCCCGCTCGATGGTCTCGCCGCAGCACATGTGGTCCAGGACGTCGACTTCGACGGTCACGTCCATCAGCTGGCCCTCCCGCCCTCGACTCGAACCCGTTCTCATGATGCCCGCAGGCCCTGATCGCGTCCGCAGTCCATCTCCCCGGCGCGTGCTCGCCGTCATCGAGGGCTCTGACGCCGCGCCTGCCGATCCGTGAACTCGGTCAGGACGAGACGCTGACGGCCGTCGATCAGTTCGCGTGCCGCGTCGAGGTGCCCGGCATGGGCCGCCGTCTCGGTGATGACGTGCAGCGTCGTGGCGAGCAGGTCGCGGTCGGGAATCCACGGATGCGCCTCGAAGGCCCGGCGGGGTGGGTGAGCGTCGAGTTCGGTCGCGAGCAGTGTCTCGTCGCTCCGGCCGGCGGCCTGCCCGTAGTCGTCGAGCACCTGCTCGGGCCGGGGCCACTCCGTGGGGTGCCACACGTCGTCGTCGCTCGGCAGGTCCAGCCGTCGACCGAGCACGACGCCCTCGAACCAGAACGTCTCGACGTCGAAGGTCAGATGCCGGATCAGGCCGAGGGGAGACCAGCCGGACGGCAAGAGGGGCCGGATCATCGCGTCCGCGTCGAGACCGTCGACCGCGTCGACGACGTGCTGGCGCTGTTCTCGGAGCGCGGCCGAGAGAGCCGCTCGCACGTCGGTCATGGTGCCAGCATCCCCGCGAGGCACCACGATGACAAGAGGTCTAACATCCTCTTGTTCGTGCCGGTCTCGTTCCTCGCGGGGGTGCTTTGGCGTCGGCCGGTGGTGGCAGTGATCGGCGCGGTCGTGCTCGCGGCGACCGCGCTCGCGTGGCACCGGAACCGCACGCGACGCCGGACCTCGTCACCCACGCGAGACACGCCGTGACGGCGACCAGGGTCACTCCTGGTCGTCCAACCAGTCGTCGATGTCGAGGCGTCGAGGGTCGGTTTCGTCGGCAGGTTGGACGGGTGCGGGGTCGACGTGCTGGGCCAGGCGGGCCTCGATGTAGGCGGTCGTCTCGTCGTTGTCGGGTTCGGGGAGGGAGTTGTTCGTCGTCTCGGCGACGAGGGGGACCCCGGGCGACAGGAACAACGTCGCCGTCACGACGTCCCCGTCGGCGTCGATCGCGGTGATGTCGACGGAGTCGGCCGAGCGGGTCTCGCCGAGCATGGCCGCGTACTCGAGGACGGCGTCGGCCACGCGATCACCCACGAGGAAGTTCTTCCCTGCGAACGTGATGTGCTTCATGGTCGCCTCGCCGACAGTCGGTGGTCCGGACGACCGCTCTGGAAGCTATACCCCTGAGCCTCGATCCGCCAGGTGGACGGCGGCCGTCGTCCCCCAGCGCGCGGAGCGCATGATGGAGCCGTGTTCATCCCCACCAGAGAGGCCGGTCTCGAGGCCCTCCACGATTTCGTCCCCCGTGCCGGGTCGGCCTACGCCCGCGACCGCAACCACGACCTCGGGGCCGCCCGCGAGAACGTCTCGGGGCTGTCCCCGTACCTTCGCCACCGCCTCCTGACCGAGCGGGAGGTGCTCGGCACCGTCCTGGCGCACCACAGCCCGCGGGCGTCGGAGAAGTTCGTGCAGGAGGTGTTCTGGCGCACCTACTGGAAGGGCTGGCTCGAGCAGAACCCCGAGGTGTGGCGGCGGTACCGGCACGACGTCGACGCGCTCCTGGCCGGTGACCTCGCTGCCGACCACGAGGCCGCCGTGGCCGGGCGGACGGGCATCGCCGCGATGGACGCCTGGGTGCACGAACTCGTCGAGACCGGCTACCTCCACAACCACACGCGCATGTGGTTCGCGAGCATCTGGATCTTCACCCTCGGGCTGCCCTGGCAGCTCGGCGCCGACTTCTTCTACCGGCACCTGCTCGACGGGGACGCCGCCTCCAACACCCTTTCGTGGCGGTGGGTCGCCGGTCTGCAGACCAAGGGCAAGACCTACCTGGCGTCGGCGGCCAACATCTCCCGGTACACCGACGGTCGCTTCGCGCCCGAGGGTCTGGCCACCACGGCTCGTGCGCTGTCCGAAGATCCGTTGCCGCCCAGGGCGGCGATCGACCCCGACGACGTCGGGGGGACCATCGGTGGACGAGTCGGGCTGCTGCTGCACGAAGAGGACCTCGAGGCGGCGAGCCTGCTCGAGGAGCACCCGGGCCTCGCCTCCACCCTGGCGGCCACCGCCGTCGGCGCCGACCCGTCGGGACGCTCACCCCTCGGTGCGTCCGCCGCGGTGGAGTCCTTCACGGCGGGCGCCGTCGCCGATGCGGCAGCACGGACCGTCGACGCCACCGGCCGCCCCGCCCAGACGTTGCCCGACGCGCTGCCGTCGAGCCTCGTCGACTGGGCGGCGTCCGAGGTGCTCGACACCGTCGTGACGCCGTACGCCCCGGTGGGCCCGGTCGCCGAACGACTCGCGGCGTCACGCTCGGCCCTCGCCGAACGGGGCATCGACCTCGTCACCCTGCGTCGACGGTGGGACGGCGACACCTGGCCCCACGCCTCGCGTGGGTTCTTCCCGTTCCGGGAGCGGATACCGGAACTGGTCCGCGAGCTCTAGGGGCGCACGCCACGGACCGGCGCAGGCCCCGCTCGCCGAGATCCGACCGGTGGCGGTGACGGGCGGCCAGGAGGTGCCATGGTCGTGGGGTGCCTCCTGCCGTGTCCTCCTCGCCACTGCCGCCCTCGCCCCCGCCGCTGCTGCCCCCGCCGCTCGCCGCCTGGGGGCTCACCCTCGCCGAGCACCTGCTGATCGACGGCGGTCTCGATCCCGACGCGGCCGTCTGGCAGGTGCGTGACGACTCCGGTGGGCTCTGGGCCGTCAAGGCCACGCGGCGCGACTGCCGTTTCGGTCTCGCGCTGGCGGCGTCCGTCGGCGCCGACGTGAGCGTCGTCGCCCCGGTGCCGACGACGACCGGGCGACTCTGGACCGAACACGAGGGTTCGATCGTGTCCGTGTCGCCGTGGGTCTTCGGCGACGACGCCGCCGAGGACGGCCGGGGGCTCGACGACGCCCAGTGGACCGAGCTGGGAGCCGTCGTCCGCCGCATCCACGACCAAGCGCCTCCTTCGGACGTCGCCCCCCTGCGTCGAGGGGTCAAACGCACCGGCAAGCGGGCACGGGTGCTCTTGCGCGACCTCGACCACCGGTTCGTCGGACGGCCCGACGACCCGCTCGCGGAACTCTGGCGAGAGCACCGGGGCCGCCTCGACCGGCTCGAGCGGGTCGCGCTCGAACTCAAGGGCACCCGGACCGACACGGACCGGGTCCCGTGTCACGGCGATCCCCACCTCGGCAACGTGGTGGTCGACGAGGCGGGGCGTCCGTGGCTGATCGACCTCGACGAGGCGACCGTGGCTCCGCGCGAGGTCGACCTCGTGCTCGTCGAACTCGGCGTGCTGCCCGGCCTGCCGATGACGGAGGCGCATCGGAGCGCGTTCCGCCTGGGGTACGGCGACGACGTGGCGCTCGACGACGATCGTCTCGTCCGCTTCGGGTGCATTCGCGCCCTGGAAGACGTCACGGCGACCTTTTCGTCGCTCGAGAGAGCACACTCTTCGCAGCACGGTAGCGATGCGGACGGGGTACAAGCCGGTCTGGGGGCGCAGCTGGGACCCCTGGGTCTGGTGTCCCTGGTCGAAGCCCGACTGTCCCGCGCATAGCTCAGCTCCGTCCCGACGCCAGGAGAACATCATGACCACTCGACGCACCACCACGGCCGCCGCGGCCATCGTCCTGACCGTGGGCCTCACCGGGTGCAGCGGCTTCACCGGTGGCGGGGACGACGCCGCGGCCGACACCATCACCTTCACCACCTGGGCGAGCGAATCCGAGCAGGACTCGTTCGAGAAGCTGGCCGCGCAGTTCGAGGCCGAACACGACGGCGCGACCGTCGACCTCAAGATCGTCCCGTACGACCAGATGTTCTCGAACATCGACGCCCAGTTGTCCACGGGCGACGCACCCGACGTGTTCCGCGTCGACTACGGCAACCTCGGCGTCTACTCGAGCCAGGGCCAACTGCTCGACCTCTCGGGCCAGCTCGACGACGAGGACTCCTTCCAGCCGGCGATGCTCGAAGCCGTCTCGTTCGACGGCAAGCCCTACGGCGTTCCCCACCAGACCGACGTCTCGGCGCTGCTGGTCAACACCGACCTCGCCACCGCGGCGGGCGTCACGGACCTGCCCACCTCGCAGGAGGACGCCTGGACCTGGGACGAGTTCGCCGACGTGTCCGCCAAGCTCCGGGCGAGCCTGCCGGCGGAGCAGTACCCGTTCGTCGTCAACTGGCAGCAGGGCGGCACGCCCCGGTGGTTGAGCTGGCTGTTCCAGGCAGGCGGCAACGTGCTCGAGGAGGACGGCACGACGCCCGCGGTCGACTCGCCCGAGGGCGAGGAGGCGCTGGCGTTCACGCAGTCGTTCTTCACCCAGCAGTGGGTGCCGCCGACCAGCAGCGTGAAGTCGACGAGCTACGCCGACACGCTCTTCGGTGAGCAGACCACCGCCATGGCCTTCGTCGGATCGTTCCTCGTGCCCGAGCTCGCGGACACCGACTTCGAGTGGACCGCCGTGCCCATGCCCGTCGACGAGCGCGGAGCGACCGACCTCGGCGGCAACGCCCTGGTGGCCACGGCGGACACCGACCAGCCGGAACTGGCCACGGAGTTCGTGAACTTCATGGCGTCCGCCGACGCGATGACCGAGTTCTGCGCGGCCACGAACGAGTTGCCGACGCGCACCGACATCGACGCCTCGTCGATCGACTTCGCCGTGCGGCCCGACGTCATGCCGGTCTTCGTCGACCAGGCGACGACCATCCAGCCGAGCGACGTGAAGCAGCTGACCTCGCCGTACCTGGCCGAGATCAGCGTCGGCCTGCAGGACCAGCTCGAGGCGGCGTTCACGCAGAACCAGTCCGTCGACGACACCCTCTCCGCCCTCGACCAGTCGATCGCGCAGGCGACCCGGTGACGACGGCCGCGCCGAGCCGGGCGGGCCTGGCCGGCGACGGTTCCGCGGGCACCGCCGGCGTCGGCGGCGCTGCTGCCGGTCGGAGCCAGCCCGGTCGGCGGCGGCCCGGTCGGCGCAGGGCGCGCATCCGGGAGAGCCTCGTCGGGTACGCGTTCATCGGCCCCAACCTGCTGTTGCTCGCCGTGTTCCTGCTCGTACCGATCCTGTGGGCCGTGCAGCTGTCGTTCCAGGCGACCCGGGGCTTCGGCGACCCGGACTGGGTCGGCGGCGCCAACTACGCCCGCATGGTCACCGACCCCGTGTTCTGGCAGACCCTCGCGAACACCGTCCTGTTCACCGTCGTCACCGTCCCGGTCGAGATGGCGATCGGGCTGGGGCTCGCCGTCCTCCTCGACGGTGTGCTGCCCGGCCGCAAGGCCTGGCGGACGATGCTCGTGCTGCCCATGGTGATCTCGGGCGTGGCCAGCGCGATGATCGCCGTCATCCTCTTCACCGAGGCGAACGGGCTCTTCAACCAGGTCCTCCGTGCCGTCGGCCTCGGCACGGTGCCCTGGCAGTCCGACGGCGCCCTCGCGATGGTGTCGGTGATCGCGACGATGATCTGGCTGCGTGCCGGCCTGAACATGATCATCTACCTCGCCGGCCTGCAGTCCGTCTCTCCCGAGCTGTACGAGGCCGCCGAACTCGACGGCGCGGGCGCCTGGCAGCGGTTCCGCGCGATCACCGTGCCCATGGTCGGACCCTCGACGTTCTTCCTGCTCGTGCTCAACGTCATCGCGTCGTTCCAGGTGTTCGACCTCGTCTTCGTGCTCACCGGTGGTGGGCCCGGCTACTCGACGTCCGTGCTCGGCACCTACGCCTACCGCAACGGCTTCCAGATCCGCGAACAGGGGTACGGGGCCGCCCTCGGCGTCGTGATCCTCGTCGTGACGTTGATCTTCACCGTCGTGCAGTGGCGCACCAACCGCACCCGCGACCTCACCGAATGACGGAGCACCCGTGACCACGCCCAGCAGCCTCGCCGACAGCCCCGCGACCGGCGCACCCCGCAGCACCGCCGCGGGCGCCTCCCGGGCGGCCGGCACCGCGCCCCGACGCCGCGGCCGCCGCCGAGTCGGACGCTTCGTCGCCGTGCGGACCGTCGTCGCCGTCGTGTCCGCGGTGGTGGTGGCGTTCCCGCTGTTCTGGATGCTCGTCGTGGCGTTCTCGCCGCGGGGCGAGGTCTTCGGACGCGGCCTGCGCCTCCTGCCCAGCACGGTGACGCTCGAGAACTTCACGCGCGTCCTCGAGCGGTACCCGGTGGCCGAGTGGTTCGGCAACTCGGTCGTCATCGGCGTCTTCGTCACGGTGCTGACGGTCGTCATCAACCTGATGGCCGGTTACGCCTTCGCGCACATCGCCTTCGTCGGCCGCACCACGGTGTTCCTGCTCTTCCTGGCGACGCTCATGATCCCCGTCCAGGCGATCATGGTCGCGCAGTTCCGTCTCGTGAACGGACTCGAGATCTACGGCACCTACTGGTCGGTGATCCTGCCCTCGGCGGCCACCGCCTTCGGCGTGTTCCTGTCACGACAGTTCATGCTCGGCATCCCCCAAGAGCTCATCGAGGCCGCCCGTCTCGACGGCGCGGGCCCCTTCCGGGTCTTCACCCGCATCGTGCTGCCCCTCAGCGGCCCCCTCGTCGCCGTCCTCGTGCTGCTGACGCTGCTCGGCAGCTGGAACGACTTCGCCTGGCCCCTCATCGCCCTGAAGGACCCCGACCTCTACACGCTGCCGGTCGGCCTGCTCTACCTCAAGGGCCAGACGACCCCGGACTACAACGGCATCATGGCCCTGGCCGTCATCTCGGTGCTGCCGATGGTGGCCCTGTTCCTGGCGTTCCAGCGGTTCTTCGTGCAGGGCTTCGTCCGCAGCGGCGTCCGCTGAGCCGACGGGTCGTCGGGCGGCCCGCGCCGACGGGACGAGGAGGCGCGGGTCGTCGGAGCGCGACCGTCGCTTTCTGCCGGCGGGCGCCTCCTCGTCCCGTCTCGGCGCTACGGTGTCGTGCATGAGCCCTGACGCCCTCGAGCCCGTGGCGGGCCCGATCGCCCGGTGGCGGGGCCTGGGCCGGGGCCTGGGCCTGGGCCTGGGCCTGGTCACCGTCGTCCTCCTCGTGCTGACCGGCTGCACCTCCTCGACGCACTCGCCACCACCCGAGCAGGGCACGGTCGTGGACCTGCTGCAGCAGGACTGGCGGCACGTGCCGGGGGTCGTCGCCGACGACGACGGCCTGCGGGTGAGCACGACGGCGCGGAGCATCGTCCGGCAGGACGGCTCGGGCGGCCAGCCGGACCCGCCGGTCGACCTCGCCGGGACGCACCTGGTGGCACCCGACGACGTCACCGTCAGCGCCTCCTTCGCGGACGTGACCGCCGACGCCACCCTCGCCGTCTACGACGCTCCGCCGGTGATCGCCGACGAGTTCCGCCTCGAACCCGCCGGCGTCCACCTCACGGTCCGCGGCGACGACCTCGGCATCACCGTCTTCGACGGATCGGCCCCGGAGGACGCGACCGACCCCCGACCGGTCGTGGACGAGCACGTGACGACCTCGGGCCCCGAGGCCGAGCTCTCCGTGCGCCGGGCCGGCGACCTGCTCGAGGTGACCCGCGACGGCGAGACGGTCGCCTCGGTGCCCCTCGGCGACGTCTTCGGTTCCGGCGAGCTGTGGCTGGGGCTGTCGAGCGACGAGGGCTCGTTCACAGTCGACTCGTTCACCGCCGCCGCGCCGGCAGGGGCGGACCTGTCCACCGCAGGCCCCGCCGCAGAAGGCGAGGGCCGATCGTCGGACGGCCTCCAGGCGCTCGCCGCCCGCTCCCGGCCGGACTTCGTGATCGGCGCGGCGGTGGCACTCGGTCCGCTCGCCTCGGACCCCGCGTACGCGAGGGAGTTCGTGGGCGACTTCGGCGGCCTCACCGTCGAGAACACGATGAAACCCCAGGCGATCTCGCCCCGGCAGGGTGAGTACCTCTTCGACGAGGCCGACGCCCTCCTCGACCTCGCCGAGAGCCAGGGCATCGCCGTGCACGGCCACACCATCGCCTTCAGCGAGGCGATGCCGCGCTGGATGCAGCAGCTGCCCGTCGACACCGAGGCGGACCGACGTGCGAGCGCCGACGTCCTGCTCGACTACGTGACGACCGTCGTCTCGCACTTCCGCGGCCGGCTCGACTCGCTCGACGTCGTCAACGAGCCGTTCGACGTCGACCAGGGGACCGAGCTGCAGCAGAACGTCTGGTACCGGGTCTTCGGCCCCACCTACCCGGTGGTCGTCTCGCAGGCCGTCCACGACGCCGACCCCGACGTCCGGCAGTTCGTCAACGAGAACGGCGCCGACGTGCCGGGTCCGCGCCAGGACGCGCTGCTGCAGCTGGCCCTCGACACGAACGCGGGCGGTGGGCACGTCGACGGCGTGGGGCTCCAGGCCCACGTGTACGACCTCGACACCGACGCCCTCTCGGCCGACGACCTCGCCGAGACGTTCGACGCCGTCGAGGACGCCGGACTGCTCGTCCGCATCTCGGAGAACGACGTCACCGACGACGAGGGTCAGGACGCCCAGGCCGAGCAGTACGCCACCGTCCTCGCGGCCTGCCTGCGTTCGGAGACGTGCGTCTCGTACACGACGTGGGGGGTCGACGACCGGTACGACTGGTTCGCGGACGACGACGGCCGCCCCCAGCAGGGCCACGACCTGCTGTTCGACGACGGACGGCCGACCCCCGCGTACGACGCGATGCGGAGGGCACTGGACGGTTGAGCCGATCGCCCCGGCGGGCCGAGCCCGTCCGCCCGGGTGACTCGGCGTCGTCGTGCTCCTGCCGTCAGCCGCTCGTCGCGCCCGGCGTGCCCGTCGCCGGCTGGCACCGTGGGCACCACCACGCCCGCCGCGACCGGCCGTCGGGGCCGGGCGGGTCGTCGCGGGCCTCGACGCGGGTGCCGCACCGCAGGCACGGGCGACCGGCTCGGCCCACCACCCAATGCGTCTCGCCGCGACGGGTGCGGCCCGTGGTGACCTGGTAGGCGCCCGGGGTCGTGGCCGAGAAGCGCAGCGCCCGGGCGGCGACGTCGACGAGCTTCACGACGTCGACCTCGCCGATCGGGGTCGCCGGGTGGATGCCGCGCAAGAAGCCCACCTCGTTGGCCCACAGGTTGCCGAGGCCGGCCATCGGACGCTGGTCGAGCAGCGCCGCACGGACGGTGACGTCGGGGCGTGCGGCCAGGCGACGTCGCGCCTCCTCGGGGTCCCAGTCGGGGCGCAGCGGATCGGGGCCGAGGTGGCCGATCAGGGTGTGCTCGTCACGGGTCGGCACGAGGTCGACGACCGGCAGGTCGACGCCCCACAGGGTGTGGCCGTCGTCGAGCCGCGCCCGCACGCGCACCTGCCGCTGCAGCCGCGACGGCAGGGCGCGGCCGGGCCGGGTGAGGGTCCACGAGCCCTGCATGCGCAGGTGGGTGTGCAGGGTGGTGGCGTCGTCGAAGCGGGTCAGCAGGTGCTTGCCGTGGGTGTCCACCTCGACGACGCGCCGACCGGCGAGCGAGTCGCCCGCCCGGCCGCCCGACCGCAGCTCGCCGTCGACCACGAGCCGGTCGACGAGCGACGGACGGAGGCGCGCCGCGAGTCGGTGGACGCTGTCACCCTCCGGCATGCCGCGATGCTACCCGGCGTGCCCCTCGAGCGTGTCTGCCGGGCGGGCCTGCCGGGGGTGCCGGGCGACGAGGGCGCCGTGGGGTCTGGGGCCGGAGGTCGGCCCCGTGCGCGTGTGGGTCTCGAGCACGTCGAACCCGGAGGCGCGGAGGGCGTCCCCGAGGAGGTCGGGCGACCAGCGCCAGGCGGTGGTGATCGCGTGGTCGAACGGTTCGACGGTGGCCCCGGTGAAGAAGCCGACGAGCAGCCCGCCACCTGGTCGGAGGACCCGCGCGAACTCGTCGAGGGGCCGACGGACATCGCCCGGGTCGTGGTGGATCAGCGAGTACCAGGCGAGGACGCCCGAGAACTCACCCGACCCGTACGGCAGGGCGTCGACGTCGCCCAGGTCGAACGGCACGGTGGGGTGGGCCCGGCGGGCGTGCTCGACGAACTCGGGCACCGGGTCGATGCCGCGCACGCCGACGCCCTGGGCCGCGAGGTGCCCAGACCAGTGGCCGGGACCGCAGCCCGCGTCGAGCACGGGGTGCGCGAGCCCGTCGGGGCCGAGTCCTGCCGCCCACGACGTGACGAGGTGCTCGTCGGCCGGGTCCACCGACGACATCGAGCCGAGGTGCCGGGCGTACTCGCCGGCCCGCTCGGCGTAGCGCGCCACGACGTCCGATCCCATGCCCGAAGCCTAGGAGGCCGGCCCCGCCCGAGGTCGCACCACGTTCGCGTCGTCGAACCACACTCCGGCGTGGTTCGACGGCGCGACGGTGGTGCGACCGGGGCGTAGTGGTGCGGACGGGGTGGTGTGGCACCGCCAGGTGGACATCGCACCGCCGAATCTGGCGGTGCGATGCTCACGTGGCGGTGCGACACGGGCAGGAGGCGCGGCGTCGGCGGCCTCGCACGCCCAGGAGGCGCGGCGTCGGCAGGCGCGCATGCCCAGGAGGCGCGGCGTCGGCGGGCGGGCGCCCCGGCCCCGGCCCCGGCCGCGCGGGTCAGGAGGTGGGCTCGCGGGACGCGGCGTCGAGTGCCGCGGCGATGCTGTCGAGCTGGGGCAGGGCGTCGGCGATCGTCTCGTCCGTGCCCGTGGTCGAGAGGACGTACTGGTACGCCTCGGTCAGGGTGGCGGTGGTGGCCTCGCCCGCCGCGGTCAGGTGCAGGAAGAGACTGCGCCGGTCGTCGGGGTGTCGGGTGCGGACGACGTGGCCCGACTTCTCGAGTCGGTCGACGACGGCGGTCGTCGCGCCGGTGCTGAGCAGCAGCTCGTGCGACAGGGTGCCGGGCGTCATGCCCGGTGCCTCGCCGATCGCCACGAGGGCCGACAGCTCGGTGTGACCCATGCCGATCACCTTCGCCGCGTGCAACCGGTAACGCCGGTGCGCCTCGTCGAGGGTCCGGAGGGTGGACGCGAGCAGCCGGACGGACTCCGGATGGTTCTCCGGGGTGGCGGGAAGGTCGGGGCTCACCGATGCAGGATATTCGAGCGCCGACCCCTGAGGCGCCGCCCCTTCGCAGAACGGATGACCCAGTTCGGGGCCGATCCGCGGGCGGAGGCGGCCAGGCGTCAGGCGACCTGGTGCACCACGTAGCTCGCGACGAAGCCGAGCACCGTGACCAGCCCGGTCAGGGTCTGCGTCTTGCGGAACGCCTCGGGGATCATCGTGTCGCAGATCATCGCGAGGATGGCACCGGCCGCGAACGCCATCACGAACGACTGGCCGCCCTCGGGCACGCCGCCCAGCAGGGCGTACCCGCCGAGCGCGGAGAGGGCGCACACCACCGCGATGCCCGACCACAGCCCGAAGACGTAGCGGGCCGACCGGCCCGACGACTTGAGGTCGGCCGTGCTCGACATGCCCTCGGGGAAGTTCGAGATGACCACGGCGACGAGCACCGCGATGCTGAGCGAGCCCCCGCCCGTCAGGCTCACGCCCTGCACGGCGGTCTCGGGCACCCCGTCGAGCAGCGCGCCGAGGGCGATGCCGAGGCCGGTGCCCGACCCCGCCGACCCCCGGCTGTGGCGCTTGCGGCGGAAGCCCCCGTGTTCGAGCAACTGGTCGAGGACGACGTACACGACGGCACCGGCCAGGAACCCGGCGAGGGTCGGCACGAGGCCGCCGCTGCTCGTCGCCTCGTCGACGAGGTCGAACGAGAGGGCGGAGATCAGCACGCCGGCGCCGAAGGCCATCACGAGCGCGACGGCCTCGCGGGGCACCGTCACGAACCACGACACCACCGCCCCGACCACGAGCGAGAGACCCGAGAGCAGACCGGCGAGCGAGGCGAGGAGGAGCGGTGACGGCACGAGGTCAGGTCTAGTCCTCGCGGACGCAGGAGGCGCGGTGCCGGTCTCGGGGACCGGCACCGGGCCTCCTCGGGTCGCCGGTCAGTAGTCGATGCGGCCCCGACGGTCGTGGAACTCGCCGGTGGGCCCGTCCGGGCCGAGCTGGGCGAGGGCGACCGTGGCGTCCGTGCCCTCGGTGACGGTCTGGTGGCCGCCGTGCCCGTTGACCTCGGTCGCGGTGTAGCCCGGGTCGCTGACGTTCACCCGGAAGGTCGGCGGCCGTCAGCAGCGGACGGCCGAGGCGAGCACCAGGGCGGTCACCTGGACCGAGGTGGTCGAGGTCGAGGTGGCGGTCCACGAGCCGGCGAGCGTCGTGCGGACGGTGAGCGTGTAGCGGTTGCCGAGGGCGAGCAGGGCGCCCTGGTCGTAGGTGACCGAACGCTGGGTGCCCGCCGTCGTCGTCGCGAGGACCGTGCTGCCGTACATCAGCTCGAACTTCTCGGGGACCTCGCTGCTCGCATAGCTCCAGCCGATCACGACGCCGCTCGAGCCGCTGGTGTTCGTGCAGGTCAGGGCCGTCGGGGCGACGACCGTCGTCGCCGTCAGCGAGCTCGTCGGCGAGGCCGTCGTCGACCGGAACGGGGCGGCGACGGCCTCGGCGGGCAGCATCAGGCCGATCGTCGAGGTCGCGATCACGGCGGCCGAGACGGCCGCGGTGGTCCGGCGACGTCGGGCCCGGCGGTGCAGCCGACGGTGCAGGCGGCGGGGCGTCGTCGGGGACGCGAGCCGCGCCTCCTCGTCCTCGCCTGCTGGCTCGCCGCCGCTGCCGCCGCCGCCCGGAGGCGATGCGTCGCCGTCGACGTCGGTCGCCGAGGAGGCGCAGCGACGGAGCGCGGAGTCGAGCGTCGTCAGCACGAGCAGCACCGCGAGGGCCGCGGCCGCGAGGCCGAGGTGCGCCCAGTCGCCCTCGCGCGCCCAGACCACCGGCAGCCCCACGGCGGGGACGCGGACCATCGCCACCCCGTGCACGGCCTCGCGTGCGACGGGACTCGAGTCGGCGGACGGGTTCGCGTCGCCCTTGGTGACGATGGCCCCGTCGACGCCGGGGGCGTCGAAGCGGTGCAGACGCAGGTGGCCGGCCTGGTCGGGGTCGTCGAAGAGCAGCACCTGGCCCTGGTGCAACGAGAGCGGGTCGACGGGTCGCGAGACGACGACGTCGCCCACGTGGATGCGCGGCGCCATCGAGCCGGTCATCACCGTGGTGGGCTGCCAGCCGAGCACCGCCGGGGCGACGGCCCAGAACGCGAGGCCGAGCAGGGCGGCGACGACCCCGCGGGCCACCGTCGCGACGACGATGCGCGACCAGTCGGCGAGGCCGCCGGTGCCGACGGTGGCCGCCACGGACGCTCCTGCCGAGGCGTGGTGCCTCGGCAGGGCGTGCGCGGGGTGCGTGCTCACGACGGCCTCTCGTCCGGTGCGGGTGCTGCGGGCGCAGCGGGTCCGGGTCGCGGACTAGTTGTTCTGGGCCTCCCAGGTGAAGCCGATCGATGCGGTCGCGGACTGCAGCGTGTTCGCCGCGCCGGTGGGCAGCGAGTACGTGATGCGGTAGACCTTCGACTCGCTCGCGGCGCCCGTGGTGGTCCACGAGCCGACGCCCGTCGCGAACGACGTGCGGCCGCTGCCGAACGCGGCGAGGGTGCCCGTGTAGGCCGTGCCGTTGGTGGCGTCGGCGGTGAAGCCGGTGCACGAGCCGAAGCCGCCGCCCGTACCCTGCTCGATGGTGAGGTTAAGGGCCGAGCCGAGCGCGGTGCCCGGCGTGCCGCCCGCGCCGTAGAGGACGACGTTCGAGGGCAGCGAGCCGGTCGACGTCACCTTGATGCAGTTCGAGGCGGTCGAGCCGGGCTTGAGGTTGGTGGCCGTGAAGAGGGCGGCGTTCGCGTCGTCGTCGGTGAGGGCGACCGTGCCGGCCGTCCAGTTGCTCGTGGGGTTCGTGGTCGTCGCCGAGAACGCCGAGTACGACGCGGCCGAGACGAGCACGCCCGAGACGACGAGGGCGACGGGGACGCCGATGAAGGCGGCGAGACGGGCGGCACGGGGCGTGGAGATGGGCATGGCGGTGCTTCCTGATCCTGGAACGACGGTGACGGCGAGGCGGCGGGAGCACGGAGCGGTCGTGCGCGACTGGTGAGATCGCGGACGGCCGGGCCGCTCGAGGGTGGTTGGCCCTCGACGTCTGCCGGGTGGTTCGATCACAAAGATAAGTGACGCTCGCCTTGCAGGCAAGAGCCGTGTGCGTCGGCTTTCGGGTCGGTTCCCGGTCAGCTCATGTGTCGGCCCTCGCGGGCGGCACGGGCGCGCCCCTTGATCGCGGTGATCACCTCGGTCTTGGCGTCGGCGTACTCGTTCATGTCGTCCCAGCGCCGGTCGAGCAGCTCGCGCTTGGTCGCCGCGTAGAGGTCGCGGTCGGCGGTGTCGGCCCGCAGGTGGTCGCGCAGCAGCAGGTACTCGTCGACCGCCGTCGCACCGCGCTCGTAGACGTGAACGTGCACGTCGCGCTCGGGCGTGCGCACGAGCCGGTGCCCGGGTTCACGCACCCGCAGCTCGTAGCCCGCGGCGAGCAGCGGGTCGAGGTAGTCCTCCTCGGCCGTGATGTCGGGCACCACGACGACGACGTCGACGATCGGCTTGGCGGCGAGACCGGGCACGGCGGTCGAGCCGATGTGCTCGACCTGGACGTCGCCGCCGGCCTCGGTGCCGGCCTCGGTGCCGGTCGGGGCCAGGGCCTCGACGATGCGGCGGCGGTGCGCCTCGAACGCGGCGGGCCAGCGCTCGTCGTAGTCGTGCAACGTGATGCGCACCGGCTCGGCACCGCCCACGATGTCGGTGGTCGTGACGTCGGGGCGGCGGGGCGTTCGGTCTGCGGGCATCAGGAGATCCTGCCAGACGTCCCGTGGATAGGCTCGGAGCGGCCGGGTGATCGAGAGGGGGCGGCGATGGAGTTCCGCTTCGACGGCGACCTCTGGCGGTGGGAGAGCCGACGCGCCTTCTACACCTTCGTCAGCCTGCCGGCCGAGGTCGAGGACCACGTGCTGATGGTGGCCGGCGACCTGCTGCGCGGCTGGGGGTCGGTCCGGGTGGAGGCGCGGATCGGGTCGTCCACGTTCGCCACGTCGGTCTTCCCCCTGGGCGACGAGAACGCCTACGCCCTGCCGGTCAAGCGGGCCGTGCGTGACGCCCTGGGCGTCGGGGTCGGCGACACCGTCAGCGTGACGCTGCGCCTGCTCGACTTCTGAGCCGCCTCAGGGCCGGGCGTCCGCGTCGGAGTCGGCCCGCGCCTCCTGCGGGGTCTCGGCCTGTGAGTCGTGCTCGGCGGGCGTCGGGCGCTCGGCGTCGGAGGCGTGCTCGCGGGCGTAGCGCCGCGCCCGGGCCAGCCGGACGAGCGTCAGGGGGAGGACCACGACCAGGACGACGACCAGCAAGGCCAGCAGGAACGGGGCGAAGGGGTCCGCCCGGTCCGTGAGCGATCGCACCTGCTGGATGCCCAGGCCGAGGTAGAGCATCACGAAGTACGCGAGCTGGAACGGCAGCGTGACGGCCATGATCTGCGCGTACCTCGCGGCGATCGTCTGTTCATGCGGGTCGAGATCGAGCTCCTTCCGGCGCAGGACGACCTTGCCGGCCTTCCGCATCAGCACCGGGTCGTCGCCGGTGCCCTCGCGCAGCAGCCGGTTCAGGGGCAGGGTCACGACGATGCAGGCGACGCCGCCGGCGAAGAGGGCGAGCGCCACGGCCAGGACGACCCCTTCCGCCGTCGCGCCGCGAAGGTCGTCGACCGTCGTGAAGACGGTCACGGCCGCGACGAGCCCCACGACCAAGGTCGACGCGAAGACGACGGCGACCGTGACGACCTTCCGCACGATCTCGCGTCGCGTCACGGGCACCCAGGCCGAGGCCTCGTGTCGTGCGCCGGAGTCCCGGCGGCGGATGGCCGGGCCCGTGACGAGGGCGGCGACCGTCAACACGACGCCGCCCGCCACGAACACGATCGGCACCCACGACGGCGAGCCGTTGACCACGGCGTACGCGACGATCGCGACGATTCCCGCGAGCTCGACGAGACCGATCGTGGTGAACCAGCGCCGCCGGAGGCGTCGGCGGGCGTCGTCGCCGCCGAGGTCCCACGACGCGGTGAGCGAGCCGAGGGTCAAAGGCCCGAAGACGAGCGCCACCACGCTCACGGTGGCGAGGAACAGGGTCCAGTCGACCCGAGGAGGCGCGGCGAAGACGACCAGGAACGTCCCGCCCAGGGCGAGGGCGCTGGTGACGACGACGGCGACGATGAAGGCGGCGATGCGCACGGGTCGGGACCTTTCGGGCGGTCGCGCACGGATCGGGCACCGATGCTGACGACTCGTCGACAACCTACCGGCTCGGCGTACCCGAGGTCTTGACGGCGTACCGGGGCAGGAGCACTGTGTGCCTCACCACCTGAGGACCGTTCGAAGGAGAACCCGATGGCCATGATCTTCGTCAACCTGCCCGTGACCGACCTCGACCGTGCCAAGGCGTTCTACACGGCCCTCGGTTTCACCATCAACCCGCTCTTCACCGACGACAACGCGGCCTGCGTCGTCGTCGAAGAGGACCACAGCGCGTTCATGATCCTGACCCGCGAGTTCTTCCAGACCTTCACCGACCTGCCCATCGGCGACCCGACCTCCGCGGCCTCGGTCGCGACCGCCGTGATGCTCGACTCGCGCGACCACGTCGACTCGACCGTCACGGCCGGCCTCGGCGCCGGAGGCACGGAGGCGCGCCCGGCCACCGACTACGGCTTCATGTACCAGCGCCAACTGACCGACCCCGACGGCAACATCCTCGAGTTCGGCTGGATGGACCCGAAGGCCGCCGAGCAGGGCCCCGAGGCCTACGCCCAGCAGCAGGGCGCCCCCGACCCGAGCTGACGCCGTACCGCGCTCTGCGGCCCTACCGCGCGAGCGTGTCGCGCGGGTACTCGTCGAAGCGCTCGGCGTAGGCCCCCGCGAAGCGTCCGAAGTTGCCGAACCCCCACCGGCGGGCCACGTCCGACACGCGCGTGTCGGCCGGGGCGGCGGCGAGCAGTTCGTCGCGGGCGCGGTCGAGTCGCACCTGTCGCAGGTAGGCCGCGGGCGACGTGCCGAGGTGCTCCTTCATCGAGGTCTGCAGGGTGCGCGTGTGCATGCCCGACGCGGCGGCGATGTCGGCCGGGGTCAGCGGCTCGGCGGCGTGGGCGTGGATGTACTCGACCGCGTGCCGCACCCGCGCGGCCTCCTGTGTGCGCAGGCCGACGGGCACGTCGACGGCGTGCCACGGGAAGAGGTCGAGCAGTGCCCGGGCCAGGGCCAGCTGGGCGTCGAGCCGCATGATCGGCGAGGCCTGCTCCGCCACGACGGCGGCGGCGCTCGAGGCGACCGTGGCGCGCCAGGCGCTGACGACCTCGGGTCGGGGCGTGACGGCGTAGTCGAACACGATCCGCTGCGACGGGCCGCCGTGTCGTTCGGCCGCGGTCTGCTCGAGGAACGCGGTGCCCAGCTGCACCATGCTGTTCTTGCGCGGCGTCGACTCGAACGAGAAGGCCTCTTCGGCCGGCATCAGGAACGGCGTGGCGCCGTCGCTCGTGAAGGTGTGGCCGCGCTGGTGCAGGGTCGTGCGACCGCTGCGGTTCCACGCGACGATGTACTGCCCGGGGAAGGGGATCTCGCCCCGCATCGGAGCCGAGAACGACGAGGTCTGCAACACGAGCCGGTCGTCGCCCGCGAGCACGTACGAGTACTCGAAGGGGGCGTCGGTCGGTTCGGACTCGAACCGTCGGCCGCGGTAGTGGGTCTCGAGCCGCCTCGTCGCCTCGCGCAGGTCGGTGCCGCCGTCCTGCACGCGCCGGTAGGTCGTCTCGGCGCCGCCCGTCAGGTCGACGGGGTGAGGGGTGACGCCACCGGTCGCGTCGGGTTCTCCGTCGGGCTCGCTGACGTAGAAGCTCGGCATGGTGGTCCTCTCGATCCGTCGTGCGCTGCCGCCATGGTGGTGGACGGCACACGATGAGGACGGTCGCCGAGGCCGGAACGTCACGAAAAAGTCGTGCCGGGGCGCGCGAGCCGCGCGCAGCCCCCGACGACGCAGGAGGCGCGGTGTCGTCGCACCGCGCCTCCTCGTCCCGTGGGCGGTCGCGTCAGTCGGCCGTCGCCACCGCGATCTCGTTCGGCGTGACGTCGAGTCGGGTCGACGTCAGCACCTCTCCCGTGGTCAGGTCGATCGCGTGCACGCCGTTCGTGGCCGGCTCGGTGACGTACCCGACGTCCCCGGCGACGACGATCGCGGGGTGGGCCTCCTGCCACTCGGCCGGGCCCTCCCACGCGTCGATCACGGGCCACGACGCCGTCAGCTCGCCCGTCGCGGGGTCGAGCACGTGCACGGCGCCGTCGGTGCCGATCAGGTAGGCGAGGTCGCCCGGGCCGCGCGCGACGCCCCGGAACGTGTACTCGACGCCCTCGGGCAGGTCGACGACGTCGAGGGTGTCCGCCGCGGTGTCGACCAGGGTGACGGCGTGCAGCAGGTAGCCCTCGGCGTCGGGGTCGTCCTTCTGGTCGCCGACGACGAGCGGGCTGGTCTCGCTGACGTACGCGTTGCCCATGCGGCCGTAGGGCTGCGAGGGCGAGTCGAGCTTGGTGATCGTGCCGTCGTGGTAGACCAGCGCGCCGTCCTCGCAGCCGAACACGACGGCCTCGTCGGCGGCGGTGCCCTCACCGTGGACGCCGGGGCACTGGTCGCTCTCGGCCACGACCGCACCGCCGGCGTCGCGCACCTCGATGCCCGTCCGGCCGTCGGCGTCGCCGACCGTCGTCAGGAACGTGCCGTCCTCGAGCACGACCGAGACGCCGTGGTGCGCCTCGACGCCCTCGATCGTCTCGGTCGAGGGCAGCTCGCCGTCGGCCACGGCGGCCGTCAGGTCGGCCGACTCGAACACGGTCGTGTCGCTCGTGCCGTCCGCGTAGAGGATCGTCTTGCCGCCGTGCCGGACGACGTGGCCGGCCGTGTCGGCGTCGAAGACGAGGTCGGTCAGGGCGGGTTCGCCCGTGCTGCCCGCCGCGGTGTCGAGCACCTGGAACCCGGCGCTGGTCGTCACCATCACGTGACGACCGTCGCCGGCCGGGTTGAGGCGCGTGAACTCTTCGGCGGCGAAGTCGCCGACGGGTTCGAGGGTCTCGCCGTCGAGCACGACGACGCGGCCCTCGGACGAGACGGCGAGGCGGGGGCCGGACGAGGAGGCGCGGGTCGCGTCGCCGCCGTCCGTCGCGTCGGACGCGGTGCCGGGCCCGCCGGTCGAGCAGGCGACGAGGGTCGCGGCGACGCCGAGGGCGAGCAGCGTGCCGCCCGTTCGTCGCAGGGGGAGGGTGCGCATGGGTGTTCCTCTTTCTGGTGGACGGGCCCTCACGGCGAGAGCCCGGTGGCGATGCGCTCGGTGTCGACGCGCATCATGGCCAGGTAGTCCGGGGCGTCGCCGTCGGCCGCGGTGAGCGACTCGGTGAACAGCTCGACGACGTCGACGTGGACGTCCGCCTCGTTCGCGAGGGCCTGCACGAGCCGGTCGGGCGACGACGACTCGGCGAACACGGTCGGCACGCCCGTCGTCTCGACGGCCTCCACGAGGTCGGCGAGGTCGGACGCCGACGGGGCCGCGAGCGTCGTGCCGCCGGGGATCACGGCGCCCACGACCTCGAAGTCGAAGCGGTCGGCGAGGTAGCCGAAGACGTGGTGGTTCGTCACGAGGGCGCGGCGCTCGGCCGGGATCGCCGCGAACGCCGCGGTCATCTCGGCGTCGAGCCGGTCGAGGGCGGCGCGGTAGTCCGCGGTGCGGCTGGCGAGGGCGGCCCCGTCGACCCCCTCGACCTCGGCGAGCACGGGTTCGAGCGCGTTGACGACGTCGAGCACGCGGCCGGGGTCGGTCCAGAGGTGCGGGTCGGGCGTGCCGGCCGCGTCGCCCTCTCGGTAGTCGAGCACGTCGATCGCGTCGCCCGCGACGAACGAGGGCGCTCCGGCCTCGGCCGCCGCGTCGAGGTGCTGCTGCAGCCCCTCCTCGAGGCCCAGCCCGTTCGACACGACGAGGTCGGCCGCCCGCATCCGTGCGGCCTGCTGCGCCGAGATCTCGAACGAGTGGGGGTCGGCGTTGGGCTTCATCAGCGTGACGACCTCGGCCTGGTCGCCGACGAGCTCGCCCACGACGTCGCCGAGGATGTTCGTCGACACGACCACGGTGGGGCGGTCGTCCGCCGCCGGCGCGCAGGCGGTCAGGGCCAGGGCCGCGGCGGCCGTGAGTCCGGCGAGGAGGGCTCGCGACCGGCGCGGGCACGGCCCGCTCGGCGGCCGCATCATCGCCCGGTCTCCGCCACGAAGGCCGGCTCGGCCGCCGTCTCGAAGACGCGGGCGACGCGGGCATCGTCGGCCGGGTCGATCTCGTACAGCTTCCCTTCGACCGGGGCCGAGAGGTAGGCGCGCTGCTGGTCGGCGATCAGGGTGGGGACGCGGCCGGCCGCGAGCGAGTCGGCGACGAGGGGCGCGGTCTCGGCCTCGATCGCGCCCGTGCTGCCGTCGAGGACGAGCACCCGGCCGTCCTGCGCGAGGGCGAGCAGGCGCTGGTCCTCGTCGTCCACGGCGGTCACGTGGGCCAACGGGGTCGCGGCCGGCAGCAGCGTCCAGGCGCGGGCCCGGGTGTCGAGCAGCCAGACGCCCTCGGAGCCGGCGAGCGCGGCCACGGTGGGTCGCCCCTCCCGGTTGTCGAACGACGTGGCGGGGGCCGCGGTGCTGCCCGCGGGGTAGGGGATGCGCTCGACGACGAGCTCGTCGTCGACGACCGTCGCGAGCCGTGCTCCGTCCGCGCAGCCGACCACGGCGCCGACGCGGGTGGTGATCGTGCCGGACGCGTGCGGGCAGGCCTCGCGGAGGCCGGTCTCGTCGCCGTCGGCGGTGCGGCCGACCAGCGTGGTCTGGTCACCGCGGCCCTCGGTGACCAGCGCGGACGACCCGACGGGGACGACCATGCCCGGGCCGGGCTCGCCCTCGAGGCGGAACCGTTCGCGCAGCTCGCCGCGCGACAGGGCCTCGGTGTCGAGCAGGACGGCGTCGCCCGACCCGGCGAAGTGCACGCCGGTCGACCCCGAGGTCGAGAGGTTCGTCGTCGCGACGGTCGCCGCGCCGTCGCCCTCGACGGTGCCCAGGAGGCGCGGGTCGGCCCGGTAGTGGTGGAAGTGGTCGACGTGGTCCCACGTCCACACCCCGCTGTCGACGACCTCGAGGCCGTCCGGGGTCTCGGCGAACAGGTACCGCCCGTCCGTCGACACGGCGGACGGGGCACCGACCGAGCCGAGCTCGGTGACGCCCTCGTCGAGGAGGTCGAGGTGGTGGACGACGCCCGACGGGTCGATCGTGGTCAGGCCGAGGCGGGGCTCGGCGAGCTCTTCGGCTCCGGTGACGGCGCCGTGGCCCTCGCCGGTCGTGCCGGTCGGGGGGTCCGTGACCGGGTCGCCGCCGTCCCGGGCGGGGCCGGCCGAGCAGGCGACCAGCCCGAGGGCGAGCGCGCCGGTCAGGCAGGTCGAGAGGAGGGGGGATCGCATGCGGTCCTTCCGGGTGGGGTGTGGGCAGGCGGGGCAGGGGGGTGCGGAGCGGATGGGAGGCGGTCAGGCGAGGACGGCGTCGGCCGCCGGGAGGTGCGGTGCGGGCCGTCGGCGCCACCGCCGGGTGACGAGGGCCCGGGCGGCTCCCGACAGCCCGGCGAAGGCCACGGCGGTCGCCGCGATCGACGCCCCCGCGGCCGTGGCCGCGTGCCACGAGACGAGCAGCCCGACGACCACGGCGAGCACCCCGACCACCGACGCGAGCACCATGCGGGTGGGCAGGCGCGTCGTCCAGGGGCCGGCCGCGACCGCCGGTGCGAGCAGCAGGCCGACGACCAGCAACGACCCGACGGCCTGGTACGAGGCGACGACGGCGAGGGTCACGAGCCCGACGAGCACGGCCTGCGCCGAGCGCGGCCCGAGCCCGAGCACGGCGGCGAGGCGGGGGTCGAGCGCGAGGGCCACGAGCGGGCGGTGGAACGCGGCGGCCAGGGCCACCCCGACGACGGTCGCCGCCGCGAGCAGGGCGAGGTCGGTGGGCGAGATCGCGAGGACGTCGCCGAACAGGATCGACGTGGCGTCGGTCGCGAAGCTGCCCGAGTGCGAGACCACGACGACGCCGAGCGCGAGCATCGCGACGAACAGCAGGCCGATGCTCGTGTCGTACGAGAGCCGGCCGCGGCGTTGCAGTGCGGCGACCCCGAGGCTCATGACGACGGCACTGAGTGCTCCGCCGACCAGGACGGGGGCGCCGAGCACCGTGGCGAGCGCGACGCCGGGCAGCAGGCCGTGGGCGAGGGCCTCGCCGAGGAAGGCCATGCCGCGCACCACCACCCAGGTGCCGACGACGCCGCACAGGACGGCGACGAGCCCGCCGCCGACGAGGGCGCGCTGGACGAAGTCGAGCGAGAACGGCTCGAGGACGGCGGTGGAGAAGGAGGGCACGAGACACGACCGTAGCTGAGAATGAGAATGCTTATCAACTAGGGTGGTGGCATGACGACGACCGCCGCCGCCGCTCCTTCGTCCCCGGCGCGCCTCCGAGGGGTGGGCGTCTCGTTCGGCGACCACGTGGCCCTGGCGGACGTCGACCTCGACGTGGTCGCGGGCGCCCTCACGGTGGTCGCCGGGCCGAACGGGGCCGGCAAGTCGACGCTGCTCGAAGTCGTCGCGGGCGTCCGTCCGCCGACCTCGGGGACGCGCGTGGCGACCGCGGCGGCCGCCTTCGTCCCGCAGCGGACGTCGGTGTCCGACCGCCTGCCGGTCACCGTGCGGGACGTCGTCACGGTCGGCACCTGGGGTCACATCGGTCGTTGGCGCCCCCTCGACCGCCCGGCCCGTGCCGCCGTCGACGAGGCCCTCGACCGCCTGGACGTCACCGACCTCGCGCACCGACCGTTCGCAGCGCTGTCGGGGGGCCAGCGGCAGCGGGCCCTCCTCGCCCACGGTCTCGCCCGCGGTGCCGACCTGCTGCTGCTCGACGAGCCGACGACCGGGCTGGACGCCGCCAGCGGCGACTGCATCCGGGCAACGCTCCTCGACGTGGCGGCCGACGGCGTGGCCGTGCTCGTCGTCTCGCACGACCCGGCGCTGATCGGCGTGGCGCACGGCGTCGTCCGGCTCGAGGCCGGTCGCGTCGTCGGCGCGTCGAGGGGCGAGCGGGGGTCGGGTGCGGGGGCTGATGCCGGCGACGGGGGCGACGCCACCCGGTCGGCCTCGGGCCACCCGATGCGAGGTGGCGCTGGCGACGAGGAGGCGCGGTGCGGCACAGTGGCGTCGTGACCGACCGCAGACCCGCGCCCGCGCCCCTCTCGACCGACGCTGCGTCGGCTTCGACCGTCGAGGTGCTGCACCTGACAGCGTTCGCCGACGGCCCGGGCGGCGGCAACCCCGCCGGCGTCGTGCTCGACGCGGCGTCCCTGTCGGCCGTCGACATGCTGCGGATCGCGGCCGAGGTGGGTCACGCCGAGACGGCCTTCGTCGTCGACGCGTCGGTCGCCGGGGACGACCGTCACGTGGCCGTGCGCTACTTCTCGCCCGGGGCCGAGGTGCCGTTCTGCGGACACGCGACGATCGCCACCGCGGTCGCCCTGGCCGAGCGACGCGGGGTCGGGGCGTTCACGGTCGACACGGCGGTCGGGCCGGTCGTGATTGAGACGGCGCGGGGCGGAGGTGCGGTCGAGACCGGGGAGGCAGCTGTGGCCGGGGCCGGGGCCGGGGCCGATGCCGGTGCTGGTGCCGCGGCCGATGCGGGCCGCGACACGAGCGTGGTGACGGCGTCGTTCACGAGCGTCGTGCCCGTCGTGCGTGACCTCGACCCGGCCGTCGCCGACCGACTGCTTGCCCTGCTCGCGCTGACCCGGGCCGACCTCGACGAGCGCCGTCCCCTGCGGGAGTCGTTCGCGGGCAACCGACACCCGATCGTGGCGGTGCGCGAGTCGGACGTCTTCGACGGCTTCGGTTTCGACCCGGCCGCTCTGCGGGCACTGATGGACGAGCAGGGCTGGGCCGGGACGGTGACGGTGTTCTGCGACCGGGGTGTCGACGAGTCCGGAGCGACCGTCGTCGAGGCGCGCAACCTCTTCCCCGTCGGAGCGATCACCGAAGACCCTGCCACGGGCTCGGCGGCCGCGTCGCTGGGCGGGTACCTCCGTGCGCTCGACCTGATCGCGCCTCCTGCGCGGGTGGTGGTGCGGCAGGGCCGGCACGTCGGCCGGCCGAGCGTGCTCGTGGTCGACGTCCCCGTCGTCGGCGGCATCACCGTGACGGGCACGGCGACGCCGATGACCGACGCCCCTGCCCCCTGAGCCCTGACGCTGGGGCACGCCGGCACGCCGGCACGCCGGCACGCCGGCACGCCGGTCCGCCGGTCCGCCGCCCGATGCTCGCGCGATCCTGGTGCCCGCATCCCTCTTCGGCTGATCCGGTACGTACCGGATCGGGCGAACGGGGACATGTGCCCGCCGGGCGGGGTCGCCGGACGGGCGCCGCACGACGATGCACCCCGTGTCGAACGATGCACCCGAAAGCTTCCGGGTGCATCGTTCGACACGGGGTTCCAGGGGCGTCGCGGGTCAGTCGCGGGTCAGTCGACGACGGCGCACGACCAGGGTCGCCGCCCCCGCCAGCACGAGCAGCAGGGCCGCAGCCGCCGCCCACCGGGCGTCCGACCCGGTGAAGGCGAGCTGCCCGTCCACCGCGGCGGGGCCGGAGCCCTGCCCGACGGGCGTCACGCCCGTGCCGGGGTCGACCGGCGAACCGGGCGTGCCGGGGTCGGCCGGCGTGCCGGGGTCACCGGGCGTGCCGGGCGTGCCGGGCTCGGCCGCGACGCCGGGGAAGGTCCCGGCGCGCAGCGAGAACCCGTCGGTGTCGTTGTCGTCCGCGTAGAACGTCTGTCGGAACCCGTCGACGCTCGTCGCCGCCGGGGCGATGGCGAAGCCCTCGTTGGCGAGCCCCCGGTCGGCGTTCGCCGGGGCCTCGTAGACGACGTCCTCGGCGAACGCGCCCGAGTCGTCGACCGAGAACAGCGCGGTGCGGCCCGAGCAGGCCTCGTCGCAGGCGACCCAGAGCGCGTCGAGGTCGGCGTCGAACTGCAGGTCGGCGACCAGGGCGAACGACGTCGCGATCGTGGCGACCCGCTCGGCCGAACCGTCCGCCGACAGGGCGTAGGCGTAGACGCTCGCGGTGCCCTCGACGCCGACGAAGAACAGCCCGTCGCCGTGGCCGGCGTAGGTGGCCGGATCGTAGGAGGCGCCGGTCGCCTCGTCGACGAAGCCCGCCTCGGTCAGCCACGCGTCGGGCACCCAGGTGATGCCCTCGAGGCCCGCGTTCGCCCCCAGGCCGGGGAAGTCCGCGGCGAGGTTCCACTCGTCGGTCGCGACCAGGGTCGTGGCCGCGCCGGCCGCGGTCGTGTCGTAGCGCAGCACCGACGGGCGGCTGACCGACCCCGACGCGTTGTTCCGCTCGGTCGAGACGTAGACCCCACCCGCGGACGAGTCGTCGGCCACCGTGACGCCCTCGGCGTCGACGACGTCGGTCGCGATGCCGCTCGGGTAGAGCAGCTTCTTGCCCGCGGCCCAGCCGTCGGCCGTCTGCGGTGCCCAGCCGCCGGTGCCGTCCGACACGATGCGGTAGAGCAGGCCGTCGCCGTTCTGCACGGCCCAGAGCGTGCCGGGGGTCGCGGTGCCGGTCGGCTCGTAGTCGAGGCCGCTCAGGTCGCCGGTGAAGGTGCCCTCGTCGTCCAGGGGGACCTCGTCGGGTCCGCCCGGCCAGGCCGACGGCACCGAGACGCCCTCGAAGGTGTTGGCCGTGCCCTTGGTGGCCGCCGAGGTGACGGCGAAGTCGCCCGTGCCGTCGGGGCCGCGGCCGTAGGTGGTGGCGGCGTGCGTCGTCCACGAGTACTCGTCGGCGACGGTCGAGCCGTCGGCGGCCGTCGTGCCGTCCGGTAGCAGCAGGCGCACCGAGTCGGCTCCGCCCAGCCCGAAGTCGAAGCCGGCCGAGGTCGGGGTCAGCTCGTCGAGCACGACGAACCCGCCGGGCGCGACGATCGTGCCGGCCGGGATGACGTAGCGGTGCGTCGGGTCGGAGTCGGTCAGCACGTAGCCGCCGAGGTCGACCGACGTGGCGCCCACGGTGGTGAGCTCGACCCAGTCGCCGGGCGCGCCTCCCTGGCTCTCGACCTCGTTGACGCGCACGGGCGACGAGCAGTCGTTCGCCGCGCCCTTCGTCGTCGCGGTCGTCGTCGTCAGGTCACCGGTGCCGTCGGGGCAGCGGCCGTAGCTGACCGTGCTGTGGACGCTCCAGGCGTACGAGGCGACGAGCGTGCCGGCGGTGTCGAACAGGCGTGCCGAGTCGGGTTGGCCGAGCCCGAAGTCGAAGCCGACCGGGTTCGAGCCCGAGGCCTGGTCGATCACGAAGAACGCTCCGGGGTCGACGACCGAGCCCGCGGGCAGGGTGAAGGGGGTGCGGACGTCGTCCTCGTCACGGAAGGTGTAGCCCGAGACGTCGACGGGAGCCGTGCCGACGTTCGTCAGCTCGACCCAGTCGGTGTCGTCGCCGTTGGACTCGACCTCGTTGATCACCACGTCGGTGGTGGCGGGCTCGGCGGGGACGGGGTCGGGGTCGCCCGGCGTGGTGGGGTCGGTCGGGGCCGGCGTCGTGACGCACGAGTTGGCCGCGCCCCGGGTGCCCGCCGCCGTGGTCGTGAACTCGCCCGTTCCGTCGGCGCAGCGGCCGTAGGTCGTCGTCGGGAACTGCGTCCAGGCGTACGAGTCGAGCAGGGTCGTGCCGTCGGCGGCGAAGAGTCGTGCAGCGTCGTCGCGTCCGAGCCCGTAGGCGGCGGCGCCCCACACGGTGTCGTCGTTCACGTCGACGACGAGCCGCTCACCGGCCGCGAGGACGGTGCCGGCGGGCAGGGCCAGGGTGCGCGTGTCGTTGTTGTCGCGCAGCACGAAGCCCGACACGTCGGTCGGGGTGGCGCCGGTGTTGAGCAGTTCGACCCAGTCGTCGGTCGTGTCGATCTCGTTGACGACGACGTCGGCGTCGGCCGCGAGGGCGGGCAGGGCGCTCGTGGCCACGAGCCCGGCGGCGGCGATCGAGCCGGCCAGGGTCAGGGCGCCGAGGCGGAGCAGGGGCGTGCGCATGCGGGGGTCCGTTCGGTCGGGTGTCGACCGAACCATCTCGGACGGAGGCGACGCGCAGGTGAACGACCCGTGAACGTGACCCTGTCGTTCGGCGGTCGACGATTTGCCTAGGCAGCGGTTGAGCGCCGGAACAGGGGGTGGGGCCGTGCAGACCCGTGCCGACCCGCGCCGACCCGTGCCGACCCGGCGGGACTAGCCTCACGGGCATGGCATCCGAGGCGACGACCCTGCGGGTGGGCGACCGCGACGTCCGCATCAGCAGTCCGTCGCGCGTGCTCTGGCCCGACCTCGGCGTGACGAAGCTCGACCTGGCCCGGTACCTGGCCGAGGTCGGCACGCCCTTCGTCGCCGCCAACGGCGACCGCCCGATCTCGCTGCAGCGCTTCGGAGGTGACGTCGACGGCGACCAGTACTTCTCGAAGAACCCGCCGCGGGGCACGCCCGACTACGTGCGGGCGGTCGACGTGACGTACCCGAGCGGCCGCGTGCACCCGCAGCTCGTGATCGACGAGCCCGCCGCCGCGGTGTGGGCCGCGCAGATGAACACCCTGGTCTTCCACCCGTGGGCGAGCCGCGCCGAGCAGCCCGACCTGCCCGACCAGCTGCGCATCGACCTCGACCCGCAGCCGGGCACGAGCTTCGCCGACGCCGTGACCGCCGCGCTCGACCTGCGGGCCGTGCTCGACGAGGCCGGCCTGACCGCGTTCGTCAAGACGAGCGGCAACCGGGGCCTGCACGTCTTCGCCCCGATCGAGCCGACGCACGAGTTCCTCGAGGTGCGACACGCCGTCATCGCCGCCGCCCGCGAGCTCGAACGTCGCACGCCCGACCGCGTCACCACCGCCTGGTGGAAGGAGGAGCGCGGCGACCGCCTCTTCGTCGACTACAACCAGGCCAACCGCGACCGGACCATGGCGGGGGCCTGGTCTCCCCGGGCGCTGCCCCGCGCCTCCGTGTCGTTGCCGGTCACCTGGGACGACCTGCCCGGCGTCGACCCCGCCGAGCACACCGTGCTGACGGTGCCCGATCGGGTGCAGACGCACGGCGATCCGTGGGCGTCGATGCACGAGTCGCCCGGACGCATCGACGCGTTGCTCGGCTGGTGGGAGCGCGACGTCGCGGACGGCCTCGGCGAGCTGCCGTTCCCGCCCGACTTCCCGAAGATGCCGGGCGAACCGCCCCGCGTGCAGCCCAGCCGGGCGCGCAAGCCCGCCGCTAACTGACCGCACCGCGCGGCACCACGTTTCGTGCTTCGCACCTCGACTAGACGCGGTGCGGTGCCCGAGACGCGGTGCCGGCGGCCGAGGAGGCGCGGGTCGCCTACGCGAGCACCTCGCCCAGGTCGTACGTCGCGGGCACCTCGAGCTGGTCAAAGCCGCACGAGCGGGCCTCGCGGTCGTCGCGCCACCGTTCGACCTGGACGGTGTGGCGGAAGCGCGTGCCCTCCATCTGGTCGTAGCGCACCTCGACCACGCGCTCGGGGCGGAGCGGCACGAACGACACGTCCTTGCCCGACGAGAAGCGGCTGCGCTCGGTCTCGGCGTGCCGCACCTCGCCGTCGTCGTCGCGGTCGACGAACGGCGCCAACTCGTCGACGAGCTCGAGGCGACGGGCGTCCGAGAACGCGGACGCGCCTCCGACGTTGGTCAGCTCGCCGGCGTCGTCGTACAGCCCCAGCAGCAGCGACCCCACCCCCGCGCCGCTCTTGTGGACGCGGTAGCCGAGCACGACGACGTCGGCGGTCCGGTGGTGCTTCACCTTGAGCATCGTCCGCTTGCCCGGAGCGTAGGAGGCGCGGGTCGGCTTCGCGACGACCCCGTCGAGCCCGGCGCCCTCGAACTCGGTCAGCCAGCGACGGGCCGTGGCGACGTCGTCGGTCGCCTGGGTGACGTGCAGGGGGTGACCCGCGCCTCCCGCGGTCTCGAGCAGCAGCGCGCGACGCTCGGCGAACGGGAGGTCGAGCAGGTCGCGGTCGCCGAGGGCGAGCAGGTCGAAGGCGACGAACGTCGCCGGGGTGTCGACGCTGAGCGTGGCGACGCGCGAGGCGGCGGGGTGGATGCGCTGGCCGAGGGCCTCCCAGTCGAGGCGTTCGTGGCCCGGCTCTCCGGTGCGGACGACGATCTCGCCGTCGAGGACGCACGGCCCGGGCAGCACGCGCGCGAGGGCCTCGACGAGTTCGGGGAAGTACCGGGTGAGCATCTTCGATCCGCGGCTGCCGATCTCGATCGTCAGCGGGGCGCCGTCCGGGGCGCCCGCGTCCGCATCGGCGTCCGCATCGGCCTCGGCCCGCACGGCGTAGACGATGCCGCGGAACCCGTCCCACTTCGGCTCGTAGCTCAGCCCGCCCTCGACCGAGTCGGGCTCGGGCACCTCGGCCACGGCCTTGGCGAGCATCGGGACGATCGGTTCGGCGGCGGTCGGGATCATGCGCCGAGTCTGCTCCCGCCGGGCGGAGGTGCGGCCAGACCCCGGGAAACCGCCGAGACCCCCGTGCGCGCACGGGGGTCTCGGCGACTTCGTGGGGTGTGGGCGGTCGACGGGAACGCCTTCGACCGGGTTGGATGGGCGGGTGCGTGTCTGTGTGGTCGTCCCCGTCCGAGACGACGGAGCCCTGCTCGACGCGTGCCTCCGGTCGCTCGCCCGGCAGACCCGGGTGCCCGACGAGGTGATCGTCGTCGACAACGGCAGCACCGACGACACGGTCGAGGTGGCCCTGCGCCACGGGGCCCGCGTGGTCACCGAGCCCCAGGTGGGCATCGCCGCGGCCGCGAGCACCGGCTACGACGCCGCCGCCGGGGTGGGGGCCGAGGCCGGCACCGAGCCGCCCGCCGACCTGATCGGGCGGGTCGACGCCGACAGCGTCCTGCCGCGCACCTGGGTCGCCGACCTCGTGGGCACCCTCGCCGACGACCCCGACGTTCTGGCCGTCAGCACGAACGCCCGCTTCTACGACGCGCCCGTCGGCGTCGAGCGCCTGCTGTCGGCCCTCTACGTCGGCGCGTACCACCTCGTCATCGGGGCAGCCCTGGCGCACTGGCCGCTGTTCGGCTCGACGATGATGATGCGTCGCACCGCGTGGCTCGACGTCCGCGACGAGGTGCACCGGCACGAGGTCCTGCTGCACGACGACATGGACCTCGCCCTGCACCTCGGCGACCGTCAGCTCGCCGGCCGTGGTCGCATCGCCTACCGCCGCGACGTCGTCACGGGCATCTCGGCCCGACCGCTCGACCCGGGCAACGCGCCGTGGCTGCGCACCTACCGGGCGCTGCACTCGTTCACGGTGCACGGCACCGACGGCTTGCCCTGGTCGCGCTGGTTGCGGGCCGACCCGGCCGGGCTCTTCACGCGCCTGGGCTGGACGCCGTCACCGGTGGTGGACGCGCGGGCGGCCGTGGCCGACGGCGTCGACCCCGCCGACGACCCCGGACGAGGAGGCGCGCGCGACGCGCTCACGGACGTCACCCCCCACGACGAACGGCAGCGCCAGCCCGACCAGCAGCGAGCCGAGGCCGCCCGCGGCGAGGTCGCCGACGGTGTCGTCGTAGCCCACGAAGATCGCCGAGTCGACGAGGGTGTGGCCCGCCCACTCGCCCATCTCCCACAGGGTGCCCGCGGTCAGGCCGAAGGCGACCGTCAGCACGACTGAGCCGACGCGGGCGGAGCGACCCGCGCCTCCTCGTCCGGCGTGGACGAGCGACACCACCCAGCCGGCCCGCTGGGCGAGCACGACGACGACCGCGGCCAGCAGGCCGTTCAGCACGAAGTGCACGACCGTGTCGTACCCGGTGATGCGCGTGTAGAGCTCGAAGACGCTGCTCCAGGCGGCACCGAGGACGGCGACGCCGACCATCAGGTCGACCGAGGCTCGCAGGCCCAGCATGCGGGGCACGAGGGTGCCGAGCAGCGCGAGCATCAGCACCGCGATCTCGACGACTCCCCACCCGACGCCGACCACGACGACGCTCAGGGCGGCGACCACCCGCACGGCGTCGGCGACGTACTCGAGGGTGCCGTGCGGGCGGCGCAGGAAGGTCTCGGCGACGGTGGGCATGTCAGTCCTCCTGGGGGCGGTGCGGCCAGCGTACGACGGCGTGCACCGGGTCGTGGTCGGAGGGAGCGACGCCGCCGGGGCGGAGGGCCCCGACGCCCGCCCGCTCGACGTGGGCGGCGCCGTCGACGAGCAGCCAGTCGAGGCGGCGGCCCCCGACGCGCGGTGGACCGTAGTTCGAGTACGAGCCCCAGCCGGGGTCGAGGCGCTCGTCGGCGACCTCGCGGCTGTCGACCAGTCGCCCGCGGGTCAGCTCGCGGTGCGCGGGGGAGTCGACGACGGCGTTGAAGTCGCCCATCACCGCGACGGGCCCCTCGAGGGCGTCGGTGAAGGTGCGCAGCTGCACGGCCGAGTGCCGCCGCGACCGGGCCGAGAGGTGGTCGAAGTGCGTCACGACGATGTGCAGCCGGGCGCCCGTGGCGAGGTCGGCGAGCTCGGCGTGGACGGCCGTGCGGGGGATCATGTTGCCGTAGGTGTGCGACCCGGGCACGCGGGGCGTGGCCGACAACCAGAACGACTCGTACCGCACGATCCGCAGCCGGGTGGTGTCGACGTGCAGCTCGACGCGCTCGCCGCCGCGGTCGCGGTCGCGCCCGGTGCCCACCGACGCGTACCGCTCGCCGAGGGCCTCCGCGAGCTGCGCGGACTGGTCGGGCAGCGCCTCCTGCACGCCGAGCACCGACGGGCGCTCCGCCTCGAGCAGGAGGCGCAGCGCCGGCAGGCGGGACGCCCAGCGGTCCGCCCGCGCGTGCCTCGTCGAGAGCACCTGGGGCATGCGGCGACGGATGTTGTAGGTCATGAGGTGCAGGTCGGGAGCGTCCACCGAGCCCACCACCGGCGCCACGGTGGCGTCACCCGCGCCGGAGGTGGCGGGGGTGGCGGGGGTGGCGGCGGTCGGGTCGGTCGGGGGCGTCATGACAGGTGCGACGGTAGGCCGTCCTGCGCGGCCGCGCCCGTTCGGGGGGTCGGCGGACGAACGGCCTCGCCGCCTCGACACCGTGCGGATTAGTGTATACACTAATGATCCGTCTCGACGAGGAGAACCCCATGCCCGACACGCCCCTGCCCGAGTCCGTCGACGTCGTCGTGGTGGGCGGTGGCAACGCCGGTTTCACCGCGGCCCACGCCGCCGCCTCACGAGGTCGCCGGGTGCTGTTGCTCGAACGAGGCGACGAAGCCGAGTCGGGTGGCAACAGCTACTACACCGCCGGGGCGACCCGCATCGCGCACGCCGGGCTCGCCGACCTGGTCGACATCGTCGAGCCCGACGACCGGCACGACGTCACCGAGGTGCCGCCGTACCCGGCCGCCGAGTACGCGGCCGACCTCCGGAAGGTCACCTCGGGTCGCAACGACCCCGACATGACCGCCGTGCTCGTCGACGAGTCGCGTGACGCCGTCGCCTGGCTGCACGACCTCGGCCTCCGCTACCGCCTGATGTACGAGCGTCAGGCGTACGAGCGCGACGGCGGCGGCTACCTGTTCTGGGGCGGGCTCCACCTCGGCAACGTCGACGGGGGCAAGGGCCTGATCGCCGACCACCGCGCCGTCGCCGAGCGGCTCGGCTACCGGGTCGCCTACGGGGTCCGCGTCACCGGGTTCGTCACGTCCCCCGCGCGCGGCGCGTCGGACGGCGGTGACGCCCCGGCAGGAGGCGCGGCGCCCGTCTCGGTCACGGGCGTGACCTGCGTCGACGCCGAGGGCCGCGAGCACGAGGTGCGGGCCGAGTCGGTGGTCGTCGCGTCGGGTGGGTTCGAGTCGAGCCCCGAGCTGCGGGAGCGCCACCTCGGCCCGGGCTGGGGCTCCGCCGTCGTGCGCGGCACGCCCCTCAACACGGGCGAGCTGATCGAGGCGGCCCTCGACCTCGGTGCCGCCCGGGGCGGTGACTGGTCCACCGCGCACAGCGTGCAGTGGGACGCGTTCCACCCCGACAACGAGGGCAACCGCGAGCTGACCAACCGCTTCACCCGCCAGAGCTACCCGCTCGGGGTCATCGTGAACCGTGAGGGCCGACGCTTCGTCGACGAGGGCGAGGACTTCCGCAACTACACGTACGCCAAGTTCGGCGGGCGCATCCTCGAACAACCCGGGGGCATCGCCTACCAGGTCTTCGACGCGACCCTGCGGCCGATGCTGCGCACCGAGGAGTACGACATGCCCGGCATCAGCGTCGTGCAGGCCGACACGCTCGAGCAGCTCGCCGCCTCGCTCGACGTCGACGCGGCGGCGTTCGTCGCGACGATCCGCGAGTACAACGCCTCGATCGACCTCTCGGTGCCGTGGGACCCGACCGTCAAGGACGGCCGTCGGGCCGACGTCACGCCCCCGAAGAGCAACTGGGCGACGCCCCTCGAGACGGGTCCGTTCTTCGCCTACCCTGTGACCTGTGGCATCACCTTCACCTTCGGCGGACTGGCCGGCGACGTCGACGGCCGGGTGCGACGCGACGACGGGTCGACCGTGCCGGGGCTCTTCGCCGTCGGCGAGGCGCTCGGCGGGCTCTTCTCCGGCAACTACCCCGGGGGTTCCGGCCTGGCGGCAGGGGCGGTGTTCGGCCGGCGGGCCGGCCTGGCCGCCTAGCCGGTGAGGTCGGCGGGCGCCGCGGGTGCGGCCGCGGCCGACGACGTGCGCGGTGACGTGGCCGAGCGGCCCACGCGACACGACGGCGACTCGATCCACGACGAGCTGCGCGCGCAGATCCTGTCGGGCGTCATCCCGCCCGGTGCCGCGTTGCGCGAGGTCGTGCTGGCCGAGCGCTTCGGCGTCTCGCGCACGCCCGTGCGGGCGGCGCTCGGGCGACTCGAGCACGAACGGCTGCTCGAACGCGGAGCCCGGGGCCTCTTCGTCAAGCGCGTCGACGCGCGGGAGGTCGTGCAGGTCTACGACGTGCGCATCATGCTCGAGGCCGAGGTGGCGGCGCAGGCCGCCGGCACCCGCGACGACCACGACCTCGAACGGCTCGACGGGCTCGTGGCCCGCGACCGCGCGCTCGTCGACCCCCCCGACCGCCTGCGCATGACGACGAACCTCGAGTTCCACGCCGCGCTGTGGGACGCGGCCCACAACCCGGTGCTGCTCGACCTGCTCGAACGGCTGTCGGTCCACCTGATCCACACCCCGAGCTCGACCCTGTCGGTGGGCGACCGCTGGGTCGAGGCCCTCGACGAGCACGCCCTGATCGTGGCGGCGATCCGCGAGCGCGACGCCGTGCGCGCCGGTGCCGTCGCCCGGCGGCACATGCAGCGCGCGCGTGAGATCCGGCTCGACCTGTTGCGCCTCGAGGTCGACGCCGAACTGGGCTGACCCGCCCGGCCGAGCGCGCCTCCTCGTTGACGCCCGGGGCTCGTCACTGTATACAGAGTGTGACGAAGACGTCGACGATCGATGAGGAGCAACGGTGCCCGCAGACGAACGTGCCCCCGGCGGGGGCCTTCGAGACCGCATCGGCCTGGGGGTGGTCGTGGCCCTCGCGATCGCCGTCGTGGTCGCCCTCGTGACGACCAACCTGGCCCGCAGCGCCAGCCCGGCGACCGCCATCCAGGCCGCCCTCGGCGGCCAGCAGCTGCGCATCATGGCGCCGGCCAACCCCGGCGGCGGCTGGGACCAGACGGCCCGCGCCATGCAGTCCTCGCTCGCCGACGTGATCGGCCGCAGCGAGGTCTACAACGTCGGCGGCGCGGGCGGCACCCCGGGCCTCGCCCAGTTCGTCCAGCACCGCGGCGACGCGAGCCAGCTGATGGCCACCGGCGCGATCATGATCGGTGCCGTCATCACGAACGAGTCGCCGTACTCGCTGCAGGACGTCACGATGCTGGCCCGGTTGAGCACCGAGTACCTCGTGCTGGTCGTGCCGGCCGACTCCGAGATCGAGACCCTCGACCAGTTCGCCCAGCTCATGCGCGACGACGTCGGCGCCCAGTCGATCTCGGGCGGTTCGGCGGGCGGGGTCGAGCAGATCCTCGCCGGCCTGTTCGCGCAGGCGGCCGGTGCCGACCCGGCCGAGGTCTCGTACGTGGCCCACTCGGGCGGCGGCGAGGCGCTCACCACGCTGCTCTCGGGTCGCTCGACCGCGGGCATCTCGGGCATCAGCGAGATCGCGCCCTACATCGCCGACGGTTCGGTGCGGGCGCTCGCGGTGTCGAGCCCCGAGCGGGTCGAGAACCTGCCCGACGTGGCGACGTTCCACGAGCAGGGCCTCGACGTCGAGCTGCAGAACTGGCGCGGCGTCGCCGCGCCCCCCGGCATCAGCGAAGAAGACGAGGAGGCGCTGGTCACCATGCTCACCGAGATGCACGACACCGAGGCCTGGGGCGACATCGTCCAGACCCGCGGGTGGGGCGACGAGTTCCTCACCGGGCCCGAGTTCGACGAGTTCGTCGCCGCGCAAGAGGAGACCATCGGCACGGTCCTCGACGACATCGGGCTGGGAGGCGACCGATGAGCGCCCGCCGGCGCGAGAAGCCGGGGCCGCCCGGCCTCGACACCACCGAGGTGCGGACGGTCCGCGACCGTCGCGCCGCGCCTCCGTCGTCCGTCGCCGCGCGGGCCGTCGACCACCCGGCGGTGGTCAGCGGTGCCGTCACGGCCGTCGTCGGCCTGCTGCTCGTCGTGGCCGCGGTCGTCGTGCTGAGCGACGCCGCGTCGCTGCGCCCGACCAGCGAGCCGCTCGGGCCGGCGGCCTTCCCGACCATCATCGGGGTGCTGCTCGCGGTGGTGGGTGCCGCGCTCGTCGTCGTCAACCTGCGTTTCGTCCTGGTCGTCGTGCGTCGCGGCGTCGGCCCGGTCAGCCCGCGCCTCTGGAGCGTGCTCGGCCTCTTGGCCGGCATCGTCGTCTACGGGCTGCTGCTGCCGTTCGTCGGCTTCACCGTCGTCTCGGTCGCCCTGTTCGTGGCCGGGGCGCTGGTGCTCGGCTCGCCACGACCGTGGTGGCGCCTGGCCCTCTACGGCCTCGTGCTGGCCGGCGTCATCGTCCTGCTGTTCGACCGCGTGATCGGCCTGGCCCTGCCGGCCGGGCCCTGGGGGTTCTAGACCATGGACCAGCTGAACCTGTTGATGCAGGGCTTCGAAGCGGCCCTCACGCCCGAGAACCTGCTCTGGGCGCTGCTCGGCGTCACCATCGGCACCGCGGTCGGCGTGCTGCCCGGCATCGGGCCGGCCCTCACGGTGGCACTGCTGCTGCCCATCACCTTCCGCCTCGACCCGGCGGCGGCGCTGATCCTGTTCGCCGGCATCTACTACGGCGGCATGTACGGCGGGTCGACCACGTCGATCCTGCTGAACACCCCGGGGGAGTCCGCCTCGATCGTCTCGGCGATCGAGGGCAACAAGATGGCCAAGGCCGGTCGCGCCGCGTCGGCCCTCGCCACCGCCGCGCTCGGCTCGTTCGTCGCCGGCACGGTCGGCACGATCGCCATCACGTTCGTCGCCCCGTGGGTGGCCGACTTCGCCGTCCAGCTCGGGCCGCCCGAGTACGTCGCCCTCATGGTGATCGCGTTCGTGACCGTGTCCGCACTGCTCGGCCCGAGCCTCCTGAAGGGGGCCGCCAGCCTGCTGATCGGCCTGACCATCGGACTCGTCGGCATCGACGCGCAGTCCGGCCAGGCCCGGCTCGCCTTCGGCAACGGCGGCCTCTTCGACGGCATCGACGTCGTGCTCGTGGTCGTCGGCCTCTTCGCCATCAGCGAGGCCCTCGGCCACGTCCTGGCGAAGACCGGCCGCACGACCGTCCAGCCCGTCAAGGGGCGTGCCCTGCTGACCCGCGAGGAGTTCAAGCGCTCGTGGCCCGCCTGGCTGCGCGGCACGGCTCTCGGGTTCCCGATCGGGTCGCTGCCGGCCGGTGGGGCCGAGATCCCGACCTTCCTGTCGTACGCGACCGAGAAGCGGCTGTCGAAGCACAAGGACGAGTTCGGCCACGGCGCCATCGAGGGCGTCGCCGGGCCCGAGGCCGCGAACAACGCCGCAGCAGCGGGCGTGCTCGTGCCGCTGTTGACCATCGGGCTGCCCACCTCGGCCACCGCCGCGGTCATCCTCACGGCGTTCCAGTCGTACGGCCTGCAGCCCGGGCCGACCCTGTTCGCCGAGTCGGGCGACCTCGTCTGGGCGCTCATCGCGTCGCTCTACATCGGCAACGTGATGCTGCTCGTGCTCAACCTGCCGCTGGTCAAGGTGTGGGCCCGGGTGCTGACCATCCCGGCGTGGGCCATCTACGCCGCGGTCGTCGTGTTCGCCTGCCTGGGCGCCTACTCGGCGGGCGGGTCGACCACCGACCTGTTCCTGCTGGCGGGCATCGGTGCGCTCGGCCTGCTGCTGCGGATCGCCGACATCCCGGTGGCCCCGGCCGTCGTGGGGCTGATCCTCGGGCCGCTGCTCGAGCAGCAGCTGCGCCGGGCGATGATCCTGTCCGAGGGCGACCCCGGCATCCTCGTGTCGAGCCCGCTGACCGTCGGGCTGTGGATCGCGATCGCCGTCGTCCTCGTGGTGCCGGGGGCCCTGTCGCTCGGCCGTCGTCGTCGGCGCATCCTCGCCGAGCGCGTCGAGACCGGCGCCGTGCGCACGGTCGACGACCGCGAGACGGCCGACCGGCGGTGAACCCGGGAGGCGCGGGTCGGCCACCGTCCGCGCCTCCCGACCCGCGCCTCCCGCGCTCCCCGACCCGCGCCTCCTGGCGTCGGGGGCGCCGTGGGCGTCGCTCGGGCTGATGGGCGACGGCCGTCGTCGAGACCTGATCTGTGTCGATTCGCGTCGATCTTTTGTCACCGGTCGACACAAGTGGCAGAGTTGACTGGAGCCACCCGCCGTCACCACGACAAAGGAGTCCCCCATGCCCTCGTCACCCTCCGTGCAGCTGTACACGGTCCGAGACGCCGTCTCGGCCGACCTGCAGGGCGCCGTCGCCCGCATCGCCGAGATCGGCTTCACCAAGGTCGAGCCGTACTCGTTCGTCGAGCGCGCCGACGAGTTCGAGAAGGCCTTCGCCGACTCGGGCGTCACCGCCCCGTCGGGCCACGCACCGGTCATCGACTCCGACGAGCCCGAGAAGGCCTTCGCGGCCGCGGTCCAGCTCGGCATCGGCACCGTCATCGACCCGTTCATCCCCAGCGACCGGTGGCAGACCGCCGACGACGCGCGAGCCATCGCCGACCGCGTCAACGAGCTGCAGGTGCTCGCCGCGGCCTCGGGCCTGCGCTTCGGCTACCACAACCACCAGTGGGAGTTCGCGAACCAGGTCGAGGGCCGGCCCGTCTACGACTTCTTCCTCGAGCGCCTGAACGACGACGTCGTCCTCGAGATCGACACGTTCTGGTCGACCGTCGGCGGCATGGACACCCCGGCGCTGCTGCGCTCGCTGGGCGACCGCGTGCAGTTCTTGCACGTCAAGGACGGCAAGATCTCGGGCGACATCGCCACGGCCCTGCCGAGCAGCGAGAGCGCCCTCGAGGTGCCGGACGCGCTCGCCGCCGCCTTCAAGAACCAGACCCCGGCCGGCCAGGGCGACGTCGACGTGGCGGCCGTGCTCGCGGCCGCGCCGCACGCGCTGCGCGTCGTCGAGTTCGACGACTACGCGAAGGACGTCTTCGACGGCGTCGCCGAGTCGTTCGCCTGGCTGCAGGAGAACGACGCATGAGCGGCCTCGACGCCACGGGCGGTCGCACCGGCCGCGTCGGCGTCGGCGTCATCGGCGCGGGCGTCATCAGCAGCACGTACCTCGAGAACATGACGCGCTTCGCCGACCTCGAGGTGCTCTTCGTCGCCGACATCGACCTCGACCGCGCGAAGGCGCAGGCCGAGGCCCACGGCGTGCCGGGGCACGGCACGGTCGACGAGTTGCTCGCGATCGACGACATCGAGATCGTCGTCAACCTGACGATCCCCGCCGCGCACGCCGAGGTCGGTCGTCGCATCGTCGCCGCCGGCAAGAACGTCTGGAGCGAGAAGCCGCTCGCGCTCGACCACGACTCGGCCCGCGACCTGCTCGCGGCCGCCGAGGCCGCCGGCGTCCGCGTCGCCTGCGCGCCCGACACCGTGCTCGGTGCCGGCGTGCAGACCGCCATGCGGGCCATCGCGCGCGGCGACATCGGTCAGCCGCTGACGGCGACCACGATGTTCCACGTGCCCGGGCCCGAGTCGTGGCACCCTAACCCCGACTTCCTGTTCGCGATCGGCGCGGGCCCCCTGTTCGACATGGGGCCGTACTACGTGACGACCCTCGTGCACGCCTTCGGGTCGGCCAGTCGGGTCAGTGCGGTGTCGTCGAAGTCGTTCGACACGCGGACGGTCGGCAGTGGCCCCCGGGCCGGTCAGACCTTCCCCGTCGAGGTGCCGACGCACCACGCGGCCCTGATCGAGTTCGCGGGCGGGCAGTCGGCGCAGTCGACGTTCTCGTTCCAGAACGCCCTGCCGCGCATGGGGTTCGTCGAGATCAGCGGCACCGAGGGCACCCTCGTGCTGCCCGACCCGAACACGTTCGAGGGCGACTCGAGCCTCTGGCGCTTCGGTCGGGACGAGCCCGAGACGCTGACGGCCGTGGGGTCGACCTACGGCCGCGGGTCGGGCGTGCTCGACCTCGCCCGGGCCATCCGCGGCGGAGACGCCGAGCGGGCCAGCGGAGCGGTCGCCTCGCACGTGCTCGACGTCCTGCTGGCGATCTCGTCGGCCGCCGAGCAGGGCTCGCCCGTCGCCGTCGAGTCGGCCGTGCAGCAGCCCGTGCCGCTCGACGAGGGCTGGGACCCGTCGGCCGCGACGCTGTAGGCGGTCGCCGCGCCGACGAGACACGACATGCCGCCCACCTCTCGAGGTGGGCGGCATGTCGTGTGAGGCGGCGGGGTGGGCGTCGTCGGGGACGCGACCCGCGCCTCCTCGGGCAGGGCCGCACGGGTTCAGGTCGTGCGGCCGGGCAGGGCGTCGCCGGGGACGCGACCCGCGCCTCCTCGGGTCGGGCCGCACGGGTTCAGGTCGTGCGGCCGCGAGGGGCGTGACTACGCGGTGCGGACCGAACCGGTCGCCGTGTGGATCGAGCCGGTGGCCGTACGGACGGACGCCGTCCCGGTCGAGAGGCGGCGCAATGCGCTGGCGGTGTAGCGGCCGATCGCGAGGTCGCGGCGGGCGCTCGTGCTGACGTAGGTGCCGGGGGTGACGTCGGCGGCGACCGAGCCGACGTACGAGCCGACGGTCGCGGGGGCGGTCGTGCCGACGTAGCGGCCGCCGAGGGGGGTGGTGGCGGTGCGGGTGGTCGTGGCGGTGGTGTTCACGGTGACTCCTCGGGCTGGGCTGGTGCTGGTGGGTGCTGCTGGTCGGGGGCCCGCGATCGGTTCGATCGAGCGGGCGGTGACCGGCGGGGGAGGACTCGGCCGAGGTGCTCGACGGTTGCCCTGGCCTCCGTCGGCGTTGACACCACTGTACGCCTTCTTTTGAATCAGTCAAAACAACGGCGGGGTCCCGCAGCGGTTTCTGGACACTCGCCCGGGGCAGGACGCCCCACGGTCGCGTCGTCGAACCACGCTCCGGGGTGGTTCGACGACTCGACGGTGGTGCGACCCCGGCCGCTGCGGCCGTCGGCACCCTGGACCCCCGGGCCTCAGAGCGAGGCGCCGCCGCAGACGACGAGCGCCTGCCCCGTGATGCTGCGCCCGTGCGGCCCGAGCACGAACGCGACGAGCGCGGCCACGTCGACCGGGTCGACGAGCGCGCCCAGCGGCGGCACGACCGGAGCCGAGGAGGCGCGGGCCGGGTCGGCGAGCATCGGCGTGTCGGTGGGCCCCGGCGCCACGACGTTGGCGGTGACGCCGCGGGGCGCCAGTTCGGCCGCCCAGCTGCGGGCCAGGGCGACCTGCGCCGCCTTCGTCGCCGCGTACTGGCTCTTGCCCGCGACGCCGACGGCGGTGCGGCTGCCGATCAGGACGATGCGCCCTTCGTCCGAGAGGCGGTCGACGAGCGCGTCGACGAGGGCGGCGGCCGCCCCCACGTGCACGGCGGACATGCCCTCGAGGGCGGCCGGGTCGAGTCGGCCGAGCGGCGCGGCGACCTGGAACCCGGCGGCGTGCACGATCGCGTCGACCCGGCCCACGTCGGCGACCGCGGCCCGGACGCCGGCCGGCACCGCGAGGTCACAGCCGATCCAGGCGAAGCCGACGCCGAGGTCGACCGGCCGGCGGCTCAGCCCCGTGACGTGCCAGCCCTCGGCCAACAGGAACTCGGCGATCGCCCGCCCGATGCCCGAGCTGCAGCCCGTGACGACGGCGTGCCGACCGGCACCCGTCTCGTCGTCGACCACGGCTCAGCCCGCGAGGCCGGAGCCGGGCAGGTCGGGGCCGGGCAGGTCAGGGCCGGGCAGGTCGGCGGGCGCCAGGCGCACGTGGCGGATCGCCCGGCGGTGCCAGGTGTAGGCCACGTGCACGGCACCGTCGCTCGTCTGCGTGATGCTCGGGTACGACAGCTCGCGGTTGAGCCCGTCGCGCGAGTTGTTCGAGAGGCACCAGCCGTCGCCGTCCTCGAGGTCGACGCGGTGCGGCCAGCTGCGGCCGCCGTCCGACGACACGGCCAGCGACATGGGCGCCCGCGGCGTGCCCCAGAACGCCGTCCGGCCCTCGCCGACCCGCGCCTCCCGGTCGGCGTCGGCGTCGATGCCGCCGTCGGCATCGGCGTCGACGGCCGCCCCGGGCAGCACGGCCTGCTCGACGATGCCGGACTCGTCGATCTCGTCGTAGAGCCCGAGCCGGCGCTCGGTCGTGGCGTCGGCACGCCGGTGGTTGTAGACGATCGCGAGTCGTCCGTCGGCGAGCGGCACCCACTGCACCGACGAGTTGTTGTTGGGCAGCTCGGTCGGCACGGGCGGCGACCAGCTGCGGCCGCCGTCGGTCGAGCGCGACTCGTGCACGGCGTCGGCCCGACGGCTGCGGAACAGCGCGAGCAGCGACCCGTCGGGCAGCTCGTGCACGTTCATGTGCACGGCCCCGGTGCTGCCCGGGACGGCGACCTCACCCCACGTGTCGCCGCCGTCCCGGGAGGTCATGACCGAGCTCGTGTCGTGGTCGCCCACCCACGCCCGCCCGGGGGTCGTCACGCACCGGAAGACCGGCACGAGCAGGTCGCCGCCGCGGGTCACGAGCGGCGGTTGGCGCACGAAGACGCCGCCGGTCTCGTCCGCCGCGAAGAGCGTCGACGGCTCGCCCCAGGTGGTGCCGCCGTCGGTCGAGACCCGGCGGCGCACCTCGGCGGAGTCCTGGTTGCCGGCGCGCTGCGCCGTGTAGAGCAGCCAGACGTCGCCCGAGGGGGCGACGAAGAGCACGGGGTTCTGCTCGGAGCGCGCCGGGTCGTCGCTGAGGCCGACGGGCTCGGACCAGGTGCCGGCGTCGAGCGTCGACGACCAGACGTGGATGTCGGACACGCCCTCTTGCGTGCCGCCGAACCAGACGCAGGCCAGGCGGCCGTCGGGCAGCTCGGCGAGGTTCGCCGCGTGCGACTGGACCGTGGCCGTCGGCAGGTACGCCCACTCGCGCCCGTCCGCGTCGGGCCGCAGTCGGCCGTCGGCGACGATCCGCTCCGGGGCATCCGCGACGGCGCCGCCGGTCGCCGTGGTACCCGAGGCCGTGTCGCCCGACGCCGTGCCGACCGTGGCCGGATCGCCCTCGGCCGTGACCGTGTCGTCGGTGCTCACGCCGCGCCTCCCGGGGTCGCGTCGTCGATCGCGAGCGCGCGCTGCAGGTGGTCGCGCGCCGCGGCCTCGAGGTGGTTGAGGTCGCCGGCGACCGTGGCGAAGGTGTAGCCGGCCGCGAGGCGCTGCCGGGCGACGTCGCCGTGCGGGGTGTGGATGCCCGCGGCGATGCCCGCCGCCTCGGCCGCGGCGGCCACGCGGACGAGCGCCGCGTCGAAGGCCTCCTGCACGGCCGGGTCGCCGGGGTAGGCGCCGCCGACCGCGATGCAGAGGTCGCTCGGTCCGACGTAGAGCCCGTCGAGCCCGGGGGTGGCGGCGATCGCCTCGACGTTCGCGAGGCCGTCGGGCGTCTCGATCATGGCGAGCACGATCGTGGTGTCGTTCGCCTCGGCGGGCACGGGTCCGATGCGCAGGCTCGAGCGCATGGGCCCGTACGAGCGGCGTCCGTGCGGCGGGTACTTCGCGCTGCGCACGGCGGCCGCGGCGTCGTCGGCGGTGTCGACGAGCGGCACGATGATGCCCGCCGCCCCGGCGTCGAGGGCCTTGCCGATCGGCGTGATGTCGTTGGCCTCGACCCGCACCAGGCCGGCCGAGGTCTGCCCGGCGTCGATCGCGAGCAGGCCGGTCATCATGCCCCGGTAGCCGAAGAGGCCGTGCTGCGCGTCGAGGCAGACGTAGTCGTAGCCGAGCCGCGCGATGCGCTCGGTCGCCGGCGGCGCGTCGAGGGTGACCCAGTAGCCGACCGCCTTCTCACGGTGGCGGATCGTGCGGGCGAAGTCGCTGGCGGTGCTCATGGGGCTCTCTCTCGTGCGGTTCGTGCGGGTGGGGCGGGAGGCGCGGGGCGGGACGCGCGGGTCAGGGGGTGCGGGTCGGGACGCGCGGGTCGGGAGGCGCGGGCCAGGAGGCGCGGGTCACCGAGCGTACGGAGGCATCGGCCCCCGCAGCGACCGCCCGATGTCGTCGCATGCGGCGACGACGTCGGCCGGCAGCGGTCCGGCGGCGATCGCTTCGACGTTGGCGGTCAGCTGCTCGGGGCGCGACCCGCCGAGCAGCACCGAGCCGACCTCCGGCCGGTGGGCGACCCAGCGCAGGGCGAGCTCGACGAGCGAGACCCCGGCCTCGGCGGCGACGCCCGACAGGCGGTCGATCGCGGCGAACAGCCCGGCGTCCCAGTACCGCTTCGTGTACATCTCGGCGAGGGCCGAGTCGCCGAAGCGACCGTCGGCGGGGGTCTCGTCGAACCGGTGGCGACCGGTCAGCAGGCCGCCGCCGAGCGGGTTGTAGACCATCGTCTCGATGCCGTGGACGCTCGCGAACTCGAGGTACTCGTCGTCCAGGCGTCGGGCCACGAGGTTGCAGAGCTGCTGCGCGACGACCGGGCGCGGTGCCCCGACGGCGTCGGCCACGCGTTCGACGTCGCCGATCTGCCAGGCGGCGTAGTTCGAGACGCCCAGCGAGAGCAGCTTGCCCTCGTCGGCCAGGGCGGCGACGGTCGACAGGGTCTCGTCGAGCGGGGTCAGCCGGTCGGGCTGGTGCAGGTAGAAGAGGTCGAGCCGGTCGGTGCCCAGGCGCCGGAGGCTCGCCTCGACGCTCGCCCGCAGGGCCGCGGCCGCGAGCGGCGGCAGCCCGTCGGCGTCGGCGTGCGGCATGCCCGCCTTCGAGGCGAGCACGACGTCGTCGCGGCGCCCGGCCAGCAGTCGGCCGAGCATCGTCTCGGTCACGCCGCCGACGTAGGCGTTGGCGGTGTCGATCCAGCTGACGCCGGCGTCGAGCGCCGTGTCGAGCATGCGGCCGGCGGTGGCCTCGTCGACGGTGTCGCCGAACGTCATCGTGCCGAGCACGAGCCGGGGAGGCGCGGCGCGGGTGCCGGTCCCGTCGACCGTCGTGGCCGTGTCGGTGGCCGGGGCGGCGACGGCATCGCCGTCGGTGGACGTGGTGGTTCCGGAGTCGGTCCGGGTCATGCGGTGGCTCCCAACGAGAGACTGCGGACGACGTGGCGCGGCTTGACGCCGGTCATCGTGGCGGGGTCGAGGGCCGCGCGGCGGAGGCGGCGCGTGTAGTCCTCGGCGGGCGAGGTGAGCACCTGGGCGGTGGCGCCCTGCTCGACGACGGCCCCCTGCTTCATGACCAGCACGCTCTCGCTGATCTGCTGCACGACGCCGAGGTTGTGCGAGATGACGACGTAGGTGATGCCCGTGTCGACCTGGATCTCGCGCAGCAGCTCGAGCACCTGGGCCTGCACCGACACGTCGAGGGCGCTCGTCGCCTCGTCGCAGATCAGCAGGTCGGGGCTCGAAGCGAGTGCCCGCGCGATGCCGATGCGTTGGCGCTGGCCGCCCGAGAACTCGTGCGGGCGGCGGTCGAGCGCCGTCGAGGGCAGCCCGACCCGGTCGATCAGGCGGGCGGCCTCGGTGGCGCGGTCCTGCGCCGACCGCACGCCCTTCAGCCGCAGCGGCTCGGCGACGATGTCGCGGGCGCTCAGGTGCGGGTCGAGCGAGCCGTAGGGGTCTTGGAAGACCATCTGGAACCGGTGCCTCAGGGGCCGCAGCCGCGCCTCCGACAGGGTCGCCAGGTCGGTGCCGTCGAGCACGATGCGCCCGCTGGTCGGCTGCAGCAGCCGCATGACCGCCTTGGCGATCGTCGACTTGCCGCAGCCCGACTCGCCGACGATGGCGAAGGTGCTGCCGCGGCGCACCGAGAACGACACGTGGTCGACGGCGCGGTGGGCGCTCGTGCCGCTGCCGTAGTCGACGACCAGGTCGTCGACCTCGAGGATGGTGTCAGACACGGGTGGCCTCCGGGCGGTCGCTGCTGCTGGTCGTGGTCGTGGCGGGGGTCTCGTCCCAGGCGCCCAGGGTGGGCACGGCGGCGAGCAGCCCCTGGGTGTAGGGCTCGGCCGGGTGCTCGACGATCTGCCGGACGTCGCCCGACTCGACGAACACGCCCGCCTTCATCACGTGGATGCGGTCGGACACCAGGCGGGCGACGCCGAGGTCGTGGGTGATCATCAGCAGGCCGATGCCGCGTTGCTCCTGCAGTTCGAGCAACAGGTCGAGGATGCCGGCCTGCACCGTCACGTCGAGGGCGCTGGTGGGCTCGTCGGCCACGATCAGCTGCGGCTCGCAGGCCAGCGCGATCGCGATCAGCACGCGCTGCAGCATGCCGCCCGAGAGCTGGTGCGGGAACTTCTTCAGCTGGGCCGTCGGGTCGGGGATGTGCACCTGTTCGAGCAGGCGAACGGCCCGGGCGGTGACGGCGGCGCGCCCGCTGGCCGCCCCCGCGATGCGGATCGCCTCGCCGAGCTGCGAGCCGATCGACCGCACGGGGCTGAGAGCCGTCATGGGGTCCTGGGGGATCAGCGCGACGGCTCGCCCGCGCACCGTCCGAACCGCCGAGGCGTCGGCGAGCACGTCGAGGCCCGTGATGCGCACGTGCCCCGAGACGACCGCGAGGTCGGCGGGCAGCAGCTGCAGCACGCCCATGGCGGTGGTCGACTTGCCCGAGCCGGACTCGCCGATGATCGTGACGGTCTCGCCGCGGGCGATGTGGAACGAGACGCCGTCGACGGCGCGCACGACGCCGTTCGTCGTCATCAGCTCGATCTGCAGGTCGCGCACCTCGAGCAGCAGGTCGGCGTCGGTCGCGGCGGGGGTCGTGGGGCTCATGCGAGGGTTCCGTCCTTCTCGGTCGCCGACGCGCCGGGCCGCAGCCCGACGAACTTACGGAGGCGCGAGGCCGCCGACCGGCGCGGCCGGTCCCGCAGGGCGTCGCCCAGCAGGTTCACCCCGACGACCAGCAGCACGATGAACAGGCCAGGGATCGTGACCATCCACCACGCGGTGGTGACGTAGTCCTGGCCGTCCGAGATGATCCGGCCCCAGGTGGCGAACGGCCGTTGCGGGCCCGCCCCGAGGAAGCTCAGGGCGCTCTCGAGCAGCACCGCCTGGGCGAGCAGCAGCAGCACGACCAGGGTCGCCTGCTTGATCACGTTGGGCACGACGTGGCGCAGCAAGATGGTGAAGCGGTTCAGGCCGAGGGTCCTCGCCGACGACACGTAGGGCTTCTCCCGTTCGACGAGCACGAGCGACCTCGTCAGTCGCGCGACCTCGGGCCACTGCGCTATCGCGATGACGAAGGTGATCACCGGGATCGACGGGCCGAACAGCGCCACGACGAGCAACAGCATCATGAGCAGCGGCAGCGACATCTGGGCCTCGAGCAGGCGGCTGATCAGCGTGTCGGCCCAGCGCCCGTAGAAGCCGGCGATCGAGCCGAGCACGACGCCGATGGCGCCCGAGACGATGACGGCGAGCACGCCGATCGCGAGCGAGACCTGCCCGCCGTGCAGCACCCGCGACAGCAGGTCGCGGCCGAGCTGGTCGGTGCCGAACAGGTGACCGGCCGTCAACGGAGGCGCGAGGCGGTTGCCGAGGTCCTGGCCGTTCGCGTCGGGCAGCGGCAGGGCCTGGGCCAGCACGATCGGGACGATCACCACGAGGGCGGAGATCGCGCCGACCCACAGCTTGACCCGTGCGGCGGAGGACCGCCTGGCCGCCTCGGACCTCTTGAGCAGGCGCGGCGTGACCGCGGTGGGTCGCGCCTCCTGTGCTTCCGCACCGGCGGTGCGGGCGGTCGCGGCACCGGCACGGCCGGCCGTCGTCGGGCCGGACGGGCGTCCGGCGGTGTCGAGGTGGCTCATGCGGCACTCGCCTTTCCGAGCCGCACGCGCGGATCGAGCAGGGGGTAGGCGAGGTCGATCAGCAGCTGGACGCCGACGGCGAGCAGCGACGTGACCAGCACGGTCGCCTGGATGAGGGGGTAGTCGCGGGTCTCGAGGGCCCGCACGATGAGCGACCCGACGCCGGGCCAGGCGAACACGACCTCGACCACGACGACGCCGTTCAGCATCGCCGCGAAGCGGGTGCCGAGGGCCGTGAAGACGGGGATCGCCGAGTTGCCCATGGCGTAGCGCCAGGTCAGGGCACGCTCCGAGACGCCGCGCGAGCGGGCCACGGTGAGGTAGGGCGCCGAGAAGTTCGTCGCCATCTCGCGCCGGACGAGCCGCGAGATGAGGGCCACCTGCAAGATGGCGATCGTCACGGTCGGCAGCACGAGGCCGCCCCAGGTCGCGAACCCCGAGGCGGGGAAGACCGGGATCACCACGGCGAAGGCGCTGAGCAGCAGGATGCCGGTCCAGAAGTCGGGCATCGACTGGCCGGCGATCGCGACGACGTTGACGCCGGTCTCGCTGCGGGTGTCGGTGCGGCGGGCCATCCAGACGCCGAGCGGGATCGACACGACCGCGGCCAGCAGGATCGCCGCGAACGACAGGGTCAGCGTGTACGGCAGCCGTTCGAGCACGACCTGCACGGCCGGTGCCTGGAACGAGTACGAGGTGCCGAGGTTGCCCGTGAACAGCTGCTGGAGGAACACTCCGTACTGCTGCAGCAGCGGGTCGTCCAGGCCGAACTGCTCGCGCACCGCGGCCAGTTGCTCGTTCGTGGCGAGGGGGCCGGCGTAGGCGACGGCCGGGTCGCCGGGTGCGAGGCGGATCAGCACGAAGACCGTCGACACCGTGAGGAACACGGTGAGCAGGCCCTGGCCGAGGCGCTTGAGGACGTAGGTCGCCACGGTCAGGCCCCCAGTCGGACGGTCGAGAGCGGGTACGAGTTCGACGACGCCAGCTCGAGGCCCTCGACGCGCTCGCGGCGGGCGAGCACCGACTTCGGCACGAAGGCCCAGGCGCACGGCCAGGTGTCCCACGCCGCCTGCTGCGCCTCGGCGAGCCGCTGCTGGCGCAGGGTCGCGTCGGGCTCGGTCGAGGCCCGGGCGATGGCCTCGGTGACGTCGGGCTTCACGTAGCCCTGGTAGGTGTCGCGGGTCTGCTCCTTCTCGGCGGTGCCCGCGTACATGCCCTGCAAGATGGTCAGCGCGAGCCCGGTGGGGGCCGAGAAGCCGTTGCCGAGCAGGTCCCAGTCGCCGGCCTTGCCCTGACGCCACTGCAAGATGTCGCCGCCCGGCTCGAACTGCTGCAGGGTGGTCCGCACGCCGATCGCGCCGAACATCTCGACGAGGGCCTCCATGATGAAGGTGTCGCCGGCGAACTCGCCGGTCTCCCAGATGATGCGCAAGGTGAGGTCGCTCGCGCCGAGCTCGGCGAGCGTGCTGCGGGCCAGGTCGGGGTCGTAGGTGTACTCGCCGGTCTTCGCGTAGCCGAGCAGGCTCGACGGCACGACGCCGTCGGCCTGCGTCACCGAATCGGTCAGCACGTCGCGCACCAGGGCGCGGCCGTCGATCGCGTGGCTGAGCGCCTCGCGCACCCGGGCGTCGGCCAACGGGTGCCCCTCGGGCTTGCGGAAGTTGAAGAAGATCTGGTTGATGCGCAGGCTCGACGCCTCGTCGAGCGCGATGCCGGGCAGGCCCTGCAACTGTGTCGCCGAGTCGGGGGTGATCGAGTCGATCACGTCGACCTCGCCGCTGCGCAGGGCGATGACGCGGCTGGACTCCTCGGGCAAGAACCTCACCTCGACCCGTTCGACGCCCGGTGCCTCGCCCCAGTACTGCTCGTTGCGCGTGAGGCTGTAGGTGCCGGCGCCACGGTTGAAGCGCGTGACGACGAACGGGCCGCTGCCCACGCCGTCCTGCAGCTCTTCCGGCTTGTTGGCCGCCGCCGGGGTGATCAGGATGTTGCTCATCAGGGCGTCGAGCACGGGGATCGGCTGCGACGAGTCGAGCGTGAAGGTGCGCTCGTCGATCGCGGTCACGGTCGGGAACTCGGGGAAGAAGCTGGCCACGAACGAGCCCTGCACCTGTTCGTACATCTGCAGGGCCGTGGCGACGTCGTCGACCGTGACCGGCGTGCCGTCCGAGTAGCGGACGCCCTCGCGCAGCCGGACGGTCCACTGCGTGTCGCTGGTCGGCTCGAAGGACTCGGCGAGCACGAGCTCGGGGGTGATGTCGGGGCCGATGCGCGTGAGCGCCTGGCGCACGGCACGCTGCACGGTGACGGCGGCGTCGAACTGGTTCAGCTTGTTGTCGAGGCTGACCAGCGAGCGGTTGAGGGCCAGCGTCAGCGTGCCCGGGCCCGGCAGGCCGGTCGGACCGGCGCAGCCGGCGAGGCTGGTGGTGGTCACGAAGAGGCCGGCCGCGGCACCCCATCTCAGCAGGGTGCGGCGCGACATCTCGTGGTCCGCGAACGGAACGGTCATCATCGACCTCTCGATCCAAGGGGTTCGACGAGGTCGACCGACGCCCGGTACCGCAGCGCTGCGAGGCCCTCGTCCGGGCTGAGGGACACTGTGCCACCACTGCGCGTTCCGCGCAAGACTGCTGGCGCGAAACGCGCAGCCGTGTCAGGATGACCGCATCATGACCCCGATCACCGTCATCGCCGACGACCTGTCCGGCGCCGCCGAGACCGCCGAGCAGTTCCGGCTGCGCGGCCATGAGACCACGGTCTCGCTCGGCGTGCCCACGGGCCCGCCCGCAGCGGTGACGGTCGTCGACCTCGGCACCCGAGCGGGCACCGCCGAGGAGGCGCGGGTCGCGATCGACGCGCTGCCCCTGCCGGTCGGCACCCTCGTCCTGAAGAAGACCGACTCGCTCTGGCGCGGTCACGTCGGGCCCGAGCTCGAGGCCCTCGCCGCCCGCGGGTACGACGTCGTCGTCGCCGGGGCGCTGCCCGCGCTCGGCCGCACCGTCGTCGACGGGCGGCCCCTGGTCGACGGTCGGCCACTCGCCGAGAGCGGGCTCTGGCACCTCGAACCACGCCGCGCCCCCGGGGCCCTCGACGACCTGGTCGACCACCCGACGGTGCTCGTCGGCCTCGACGTCGTGCGCTCGGGCCCGACCGCGTTCACCCGGTGCCTCGACGACGCGCTCGGCGGGGGAGCCCTCGCCCTCGTCGACGCCGAGACCGACGACGACCTCTCCGCCGTGGTCGACGCCGTGCTCCGGCTCGCGGAGCGGCCCGGCGCGCGCCGACCCGTCGCCCTGGCCGGCAGCGCGGCGCTCGCCGCGGCCCTGGCCGACGCCGTGGCACCCGCGAGCGGGCCCGCGGGCGACCTGGGCACCTCCGTGGGCGCCGGGCCCCGCGGGTGGGCCGGGCCCGAGCGACCCGTGCTCGTCGTGGTCGGTTCGGCCGCCGAGGTGGCCCGGGGCCACGTCGACGTGCTCGCCGCGACCGGTGCGGACGTGCACGTGCTCGACCCGGCGGACGACGGGGGCGACCTCGTCGACGCGGCCCGCGCCTCCTTGGCCCTCTCGCCCCTCGCCGTGCTCGCCGTCACCGGGCGTCGCCTGGCCGACCCGGCCGCCGCGTCGGCCGCGCTCGCCGCCGTCGTCGCGCGCGTCGCCGCCGACGTCGAGGTCGACCTCGTGCTGACCGGTGGCGAGACCGCGCGGGCCGTCCTCGACCGGCTCGCCACGACCACCCTGCGGCCGCTCGCCCAGGTCGAGCACGGTGCCGTGCTCAGCCGCACGGACGACGACCGACTGGTCGCCACCAAGCCCGGCAGCTTCGGCGGGTCGACCGTGCTCGCCGACCTCGTCGACCTGGTGCGCCGCACGCGCACCGGCGTCGACCCCCACGACCTCACCGGAGTCGGCCGCGTCCGGCGCCCCCACGAAACGGAGAACCCCATGACCACGACCACCCCCGACACCCGGCCCTTCATCGCCGTCACGATGGGTGACGGCGCCGGCGTCGGGCCGGAGGTCACCGTCGGCGCCCTGCTCGACGAGGCCGCCTACCGCGACGCCCGCCCCGTCGTCGTCGGCGACGCGCACCGACTGCGGCTCGGCGCGGCGGCCCTCGGGGTCGAGGCCGAGATCGTCGAGGTGGACGGCCCGGCCGACGCCGTCTTCACGCCCGGCCGCATCAACGTCGTCGACCCGCACCTGCTCTCGGCCGACCTGCCCTGGGGGGCCGTGTCCGCCGAGGCGGGCCACGCCGCGTACGAGTACATCCGCATCGCGTGCGAGCTCGGCATGGCGGGTGCCGTGCAGGGCATCTGCACGGCACCGCTCAACAAGGCCGCGCTGCACGAGGCCGGCCACGTGTTCCCCGGCCACACCGAGCTGCTCGCCCACTTCATGGGCGTCGGCGAGGTGTCGATGATGCTCTCGACGCCCAAGATCAAGGTCATCCACGTGACCACCCACATCGGGCTGATCGACGCCATCGCCAAGATCGAGCCGGGCCTGGTCGAGCGCACCGTGCGCCGCGGCTGGGAGGCCCTGCGCCGGGCGGGCGTCGACGACCCGCGCATCGGCGTCTGCGCCATCAACCCGCACGCCGGCGAGAACGGCCTGTTCGGCTACGGAGAAGAGGCCGAGAAGATCACCCCCGCGATCGAGGTGCTGCAGGCCGACGGCATCCGCGCCGTCGGGCCGCTGCCCGCCGACACCGCGTTCTTCCTCGGCGGTCGCGGCGACTACGACCTCATCGTGGCGATGTACCACGACCAGGGCCACGGCCCCGTCAAGGTGCTCGGCATCGAGGCCGGCGTCAACATCACCGTCGGACTGCCCGTCATCCGCACCTCGGTCGACCACGGCACGGCCTTCGACATCGCCGGCACCGGCGTCGTCGCGGTCGGTAGCATGATCGAGGCGTTGCGCCAGGCGGTCGAGATGTCGCCCAGCCCGGCCGACGCGGCCCGGGTCGGAGCGCCGTCGGCCTGAGCCCGCCCCACGATCAGGACGGTCACCGCATGAGCACCACCGCGCGAGAGCGACGCCGCGACATCGTCGAGCTGGCCCACACCACCGGGCTGGCGAGCGTCGACGAGCTCAGCCGTCGCTTCGAGGTGACCCCGTCCACGATCCGACGTGACCTGGCCGAGCTGACCCGCCAGGGCGAGATCGCCCGCACCTACGGCGGCGCCATGCCGCTCGGCGCCCCCGGTGCCGAACCGACCTTCCGCCAGCGCAACCGCGAGGCCGGGGTGGCGAAGGCCGAGATCGCCCGGTACGCCCGCACGCTCGTCCGCGACGGCGAGACGCTGCTGTTCGACGCGGGGTCGTCGGTCGCGGCCTTGGCCCGGGAGGCGCGCTCGGGTCTGGTCGCGACGGTCGCCACCACCTCGATCGCCGTCATCCAGCAGCTCGCCGACTCGGACGGCATCCACCTCGAGTGCCTCGGCGGCACGCTGCGCCCCGCCAGCCAGGGCTTCGTCGGGCCGCTCGCCGAGGCCGCCCTCGAGCGCATGACCTTCGACCGGGTGTTCCTCGGGGCGGACGGCGTGCTCGCCTCGGGCCACGTGGTCGAGGCCGACCTCGTCCAGACCCGCCTCAAAGAGCTGATGTGCCGGCAGTCCGAGCGCGTCTACGTGCTGGCCGACGGGTCGAAGCTCGGCCGCGCGACCTTCCACGCCCGGGCCGAGCTGCCCGACGGCTGGACCCTCGTGACCGACGCCACCGCGACGCCCGAGGCCCTGGCCGCATTCGAGGCCGCCGGCGTCGACGTGGTCGTCGCGCCCGCCGGCTGACGCGCGCTGCGCGCCGCTCGCCGGCTGGCGCGCCGCCCGCCAGCGCGCGTCCCGCCCCGCGCCCCGCGTGCCCTTGTCGCACCGCCGAGTGAACGTCGCACCGTCACATTCGGCGGTGCGACGTTCACTCGGCGGTGCGATGTCGGCACGGACTCGGCTCACGGGCCTGCGGACCCGACGTGGTGCCCCGCGGAGGTCGCACCGCGCTCGCGTCGTCGAACCAGCCCGGAGGCTGGTTCGACGACGCGACGGTGGTGCGACCTCGTCGGGCAGGATGGTCGACATGCCTGCCCCCGCCGCCGCCCCGCACATCTCGGCCCTGCCCACCGCGCTCGTCACCGGTTCGTCCGGCGGCATCGGCGCGGAGTTCGCCCGTCGGCTCGCGCCCGACCACGACGTGGTGATCGTGGCGCGCAGCGGCGACCGCCTCGAGCAGGTGAGGGCCGAACTCGTGGCGACCCGCGCCTCCGGGGCGTTCACGACCGTGGTCGCCGACCTCGCGACGCCCGAGGGGGTCGAGACCGTGCTGGCCGCGGTGGGCGACCGCCCGATCGACGTGCTGGTCAACAACGCGGGCGTCGGCTCGCACGGCGCCTTCGCCGAGGCCGACGCCGACGCGCAGCAGGCGCAGGTGCACCTCAACTGCTCGCAGGTGGTCGCGCTGACGCGCGCGCTGCTGCCGGGCATGCTCGAGCGCCGACGCGGCACGGTGGTGAACGTCGCCTCGACCGCGGCCTTCCAGCCGATCCCGACGATGGCGGTCTACGGCGCGACGAAGGCGTTCGTGCTCTCGTTCAGCGAGGCGCTGCACGCCGAGGTCCGCGGGTCGGGGGTCACCGTCACGGCCCTCTGCCCCGGCGCGACCGAGACCGGGTTCTTCGCCGCGACCGGACGGGACTTCCTCACGAGCGGGCGCCAGACGCCCGAGCAGGTCGTCACCGCGGCCCTGCGGGCCGTGCGTCGTCGTCGCGCCGTCGTCGTCAGCGGGCTCGGCAACGCGATCGGCGCGCAGGCGCACCGGTTCCTGCCGCGGCGACTCGTGACCGCGGCGTCGTCGCTGATCGTGCGCGAGCGCTAGAGCCGCCGGCCCGGCCCGAGCCCGAGGTCGTCGAGCCCGAAAGCGCCGTCGCCCGGCCCGAGCCCGCCGTCGTCGAGCCCGAGACCGCCGTCCTCACGCTCGAGCCCGCCGTCGTCGAGCCCGAGACCAAGGTCGTCGTGCCCCGCCTCACCCTCGCCCGCGCTTGGCTCGCACTGCGAAGGCGTCGAGGGCGACGAGCACGTCCGGCGCCTCGTACAGTCGTCCCCGTCGCGCCTCGCCGATCGGCCGGACGATGCCGTCGTCGACCAGTCGCTTGATGCCGGCCCGGGCGTTGTTCGTCGCGACGCCGAGTTCGCGGGCGACCGACGGCACGTCTACGACGGGTTGGCGCTGCAGCACGTCGAGCAGTCGTCGGCCGACCGACCCCGCGCGGGCGGTCGTGAGGTCGTCCCACTGCACGCGCAGCCGGGTGAGGTCGGTCACGAGCGAGCGACCGTTGTCGACCGCCTCGCCCGTGGCCCGGGTGAAGGCGCGCACGATCGGTTCGACGTCTCCGTCGCGGTAGGCCCCGAGCGCGTCGAAGTACCCCAAGGCGTCTCGCAGCAGACCGGCCGAGACCGGCACCGTCACCTGACGCATGACGCCCAGCCGACGCAGCATCGAGTGGACGATCGCTCGACCCGTGCGGCCGTTGCCGTCGGGGAAGGGATGGATGGTCTCGAACTGCGCGTGGGTCAGGGCGACGTGCACGAGCGCGGGCAGGTCGTCACGGCGGGCGAACGCGAGCAGGTCGCTCATGGCCGCGGGCACCCGCTCGGCGTGGGGTGGCACGAAGTCGGCCGTGTGCGGGCTGGTTCCCGAGCCGCCGATCCACACCTGCTGATCGCGCCAACAACCCGTGTGGTGCGGTTGCTCGTCGCCGAGGAGGGCCTCGTGCATGGCGATCACGGCCGTGTCGTCGAGGTCGTCCGCGAGGGCGACGGCGGCTTCCATCGCGCGGGCGTTGGCGATGACGAGTCGGGCGTTCGTCCCGGCCTTGCGCCCCAGGGCCGCGAGGGCGATGCCGCGGGGCAGGGCGGTGAGGTTCTCGATCTCGGAGCTCGACGCGGACTCGCTCCGCAGCAGGATCGCCGCGAAGGGGGCGGTGAAGGCCCCCACCTCGGTGTCGAACCGGGCGAGCTCGGCGACGGCGTCCTCGCAGTCGACCACGAGGTCGTCCGGCAGTCTCGGCGCGGTCACCCCGGCGATCGCCGGTGTCACGGCCGCCTGGTACGGCCCCCGCGATCGCAGGCGCGCCCTTCGTGAGAGCGGGGCGTTCTCGTCGTCGTCCCACGGGTGGCTCTCGTACCCGACCCGCGGCCAGGACGAGGCGGCAACCGTGGACATGGATCCACCTTAGCCATGGTTGGCCGACCAAACGTACCCTCAGTGCACGAACGCCGCGTCGCGCGCGGCGACGAGCAGGTCGGTCAGCACCGTGCCGGTCGCACCGCGGTCCTCCGGGTGCCACTGGACGCACCACACCGGCGCCGAGTCGTGCTCGACGGCCTCGACCGTGCCGTCGTCGGCCCAGGCGACGGCCCGCAGCCCGTCGCCGAGCCGGCCGACCGCCTGGTGGTGCGAACTGCGGACGACCAGCGACGTCGTGCCGAGCATCCTCGCGAGCGTGCTGCCGTCGGCGAGGCGGACCGGGTGGTCGACCATGCTGTCCGAGACGTCGTCGGGGTTCACGTGGCCGGGGTGCTCGAGGTGCTGCACGAGGTCGCCGCCGAGCGCGACGTCGACCACCTGCATGCCCCGACAGATTCCGACCAGCGGCAGCCGCGCCTCGACGGACCCGCGCACGACGTCGAACTGCACCCGGTCGGCCTCGGCGAAGGTCTGGCCGCGGCCGGGGTAGTCGGCGGGGCCGCCGTAGTGGCTCGGGTCGACGTCCTCGCCGCCGGTGACGAGCACGGCGTCGGCGTCGGCCAGGGCGGCGCGCACGTCGCCCAGCCGGTTCGCCGGCACCCGCCTCACCGCGAAGCCGACCTGTTCGGCCGCGGCGACGACCGAGGTCGACAGGTCGTCGAGCTCGCGCTCGAACGCGGGGTCGTCACGGGCCTCGTCGGTGACGTCGAGGACCAACAGCGTCAGGAGGCGCGGTGCGGGCGAGTCGCTCATCCCGCCATCCTGGCAGCGTCGCGCGGCCCCTGCGGCTCGCGCCGCCCCCGCCGCCCCCGCGGCCCCGGCGGCCCGGGCCGCACGCCGCGCACCACACCGCGTTTCGTGCACCGCACCGCGACGAGACCGGGTGTCGTGCACGACATGCGGCGTGGAGCCGTGCACGACGGGTCGCTAGTCGGTCCCGTCGATGCCGCCCAGCCGTTCGAGCACGCCGGTCAAGATGGTGCCGGCCGCGTCGGGCAGCACGTGGTGGTTCATGTAGATCGCCTCGAGCCAGGGCAGCACCTCGTTGCGGCCCCAGCCGACGGCCTCCCAGTCGACGCCCGGCAGGGCCTTCGTGACGGGCTGGTCGGTGCGCGGGTCGAGCCAGGCCTCGGCGATCGCCACGCCGTCGGACGCGCCCTGCGGCGTCCAGGTCAGGGCGATCGGGTGGTCGTCGCCCTCGATGTGGTCGTGTTCGACGGCGCCCGAGCCGAGCCAGGGCAGGGTCAGCAGCTCGCCCTCGATGTCGACCTCGACCAGGTCGAGCTTGCGTGCCTCTTCGACCTCGCAGACGTAGAGGTCGAAGCCGGCGTCGTGCCAGGCGGCGGCCTCGTCGACCTCGTCGAGCAGGTCGGGCATGCGGCGGTGCAGGTCGACGATCAACCGGGTCGACCACTCGACCAGAACGCGCGTGTCGGCGACGCCGAACGGGCTGAGGTCGCTGTCGTCGCCGTTCGCGAGGTGGAAGTGGTGCTCGACGTCGCCGGAGGGCGTCGTCTCGAGGTGCACCTGCCCGGTCTCGTAGCCGACGTAGAGCGCCGTGATCAGGTCGTCGTCGTCGTACTCGGCGTAGAGGTTCGGCTTGCCGAGCGCGGTCGGCAGCGGCGTCTGCGCGGCCGGGCGCTGGCCCAGGTCGAACACGGCACGGAAATGGGTGGTGGGGAGCCTCAGGCTCATGTCGGTCACGGCGTGGGGTCCAATCGGTTGCTCACGCCAGGGTAGAGGACGCGGCCGTCCGCCCGCGGTCCGGTGACGACGAGGAGGCGCGCTCCGGGTCTCCCCGGAGCGCGCCTCCTCGTGTGGTCGCCCCGGTGCTACGCGACGGCGGGCGTGCGGGTTCCGCTGAGCGAGCCGATCTCGGCGTCCTCGGCCGCGACCTCGGTCGCGACGTCCGTGCGACGGACGAACTTCTTCAGCGCGACCAGCACGAGCGCGCTGACCACCGTGCCGGCGAGGATCGCGACGACCCACATGCCGAAGTTGCCGATGGCGAAGAAGACGAACACGCCACCGTGTGGGGCCTGCGACGTGACGCCGGCAGCCATCGAGATGGCTCCGGTGACCGCGCCTCCGACCATGCTCGCCGGGATCACGCGCAGCGGGTCGGCGGCGGCGAAGGGGATCGCGCCCTCCGAGATGAACGAGGCGCCGAGCAGCCAGGCCGCGCCGCCGTTGGTGCGCTCGACCTGGGTGAAGCCCTTGCGGTACAGCACGGTCGAGGCGAGGGCCATGGCGAGCGGCGGCACCATGCCGGCGCCCATCACGGCGGCCATGATCATCCACGGTGCGGGGTTGTCGACCGTGCCGGCCGACAGCCCGGCCACGGCGAAGGCGTAGGCCACCTTGTTGACCGGGCCACCGAGGTCGAAGCACATCATCAGGCCGAGGATCACGCCGAGCAACACGGCTCCCGTGCCGCTCAGGCCGTTGAGGAAGTCGGTGAGCGCGGCCATCAGGGCCGCGATCGGCCCACCGAGCACGAGCAGCAGCAGGCCCGAGGCGAAGATCGACGCGAGCAGCGGGATGATCACCACCGGCATGAGGCCGCGCACGAAGCGGGGGACGTTCCAGGTGCCGATGAAGTACGCGGCCGCACCGGCCAGGAGGCCGCCGACCAGACCGCCGAGGAACCCGGCGTTCATGAACACGGCGATCGCACCGGCGACGAAGCCGGGCGCGATGCCCGGTCGGTCGGCGATGGCGTAGGCGATGTAACCGGCCAGGGCGGCGACCAGGAAGCCCATCGAGGCCCCACCGATCTGGAACGCCGCGGCGCCCAGGTAGTAGCCGAGGCCCTCGGGTGGCAGGTTGAGCAGTGAGAAGTTCTGCAGCGTGAAGACGGCGTTGTTGACGGTGTTGCCGTCGGCCGTCAGGGCGATGCCGAAGCCCGAGAGCAAGAAGCCCAGGGCGATCAGCAGGCCGCCGCCGGCGACGAACGGGATCATGTACGACACCCCGGTCAGCAGCCAGCGCTTGAGCGACGAGCCGAAGCCCTGTCGTCCCTGCGCCATGGCCGGGCCCGACGCGGTCGAGCCGCTGACCCGGGTCGCCCGCGGGTCGGTGGCGGCGGCCAGGGCCTCCTTCACCATGGCGTCGGGAGCGTCGACGCCGCGCTTGACGGGGCCACGCACGACGGGCTTGCCGGCGAACCGGCCCTGGTCGCGCACGTCGACGTCGACGGCGAAGATGACGGCGTCGGCCTCGGCGATGACGGCGGGGTCGAGCGGGGTGACCTTCGACGAGCCCTGCGTCTCGATCTGCAGGTCGGCGCCGAGGCGCTTGGCCGCGGCGACGAGGGCGTCGGCGGCCATGAAGGTGTGGGCGATGCCGGTGGGGCAGGCGGTCACGCCGACGAGCTTCGGACGACGGGCACCGCCGTCGGACGAGGAGGCGCCGGTCGCGCCGGCCGCGGAGGTCGCGGTGGCGCCGCGCGTCTCGGCCACCTCGCCGCTGACCTCGTCGTCGACGAGCTTCACGATGTCGGCGGGCGTCTTCGCGGCCCGCAGCGAGGCGGTGAAGTCGTCGCGGATGAGCGCACGGGCGAGGGTGGAGAGCACCGTCATGTGGTCGCCGTCGGCGCCCTCGGGCACCGCGATCATGAAGACGATGTCGGCGTCGCCGTCGGGGGCGCCGAAGCCGACCGTGCGGGCGAGACGCGAGAAGGCGAGCGTCGGCTCGGTGACCGAGGCCGACCGGGCGTGGGGGATCGCGATGCCGCCGGGGACGCCGGTGCCGACCGACGCCTCGCGCTTGATGGCGTCGTCGGCGAGCGAGTCGGCCGAGCCGGCGCGGCCCGAGGCCGCGACGCGCGCGGCCAGGGCGCGGATGACGTCGGTCGACGTGCCGCCCAGGTCTTCGTCGAGACCGACGAGGTCGGTGCTGATGAGGGATGACATGCTGTTCTGCTCCTTGGGGTTGGGCGACGCTGCTCAGAGGTGCCCGACGGCCGCGGGGGCCACCGGGACGACGTCGATGTCGTCAGGGAAGGTCTGGTCGAGGCGGGGGACGATGCTGCCGGGCAGGGCCGCGGCGGCGGCCCCGGACGCGACGGCCTGGGCGAGTCGGGCCGGGGCGGGGGCCCCGGTCGTCTCGGCGAGCAGGTAGCCCGACAGCGACGAGTCGCCGGCGCCCACCGTGCTCAGGGCGGTGATGACGGGGGCGGCGGCGAACCACGACCCCTCGTCGTCGATCAACAGGGCGCCCGCGCTGCCGAGGGTGAGCAGCACGGTCTCGACGCCCAGCTCGCGCAGGCGTCGGGCTCCGGCGACGGCCGAGGCCGGGTCGGCCTCGTACGCCTCGGGGTCGCCGCCGACGATCTCGGCGAGCTCGTCGGCGTTGGGCTTGACCAGGTCGACGCCGACGCCCGAGGCGATCAGCGCGGCGAACGGCTCGCCCGACGAGTCGACCGCGATGCGCGGGGCGGCGTCACCGCAGGAGGCGCGCACGGCTCGGACGACGTCGGCCAGCCAGGTCGTCGGCAGGCCGGGCGGCAGCGACCCCGCGAGCACCAACCACGAGGCGAGTGCCGCGTGCTCGACGACGAGGGCCGTGAGCTCGTCGACGTGGGCGCCGAGGTCGGGGCCGAGCTCGTTGATCTTCGTGGTCGTGCCGTCGGGTTCGGTCAGCGTGACGTTGGCCCGGAGGCGCTGGGCGATCGGCAGGTTGACGGTCGGCACGCCGCGCTCGCGCAGGGCGGCGAGCACCGGGTCGTCGAGGGCGCCGGGCAGCAGGGCCACGGTCTCGGCACCGGACGCCGCGAGGGCCCGCGAGACGTTGACGCCCTTGCCGCCGGGCTCGTCGGTGGTGCTCACCGAGCGCTGCACCGAGCCGCGCTGCAGGGCGCCCGGCAGCTCGATCGTGCGGTCGAGCGACGGGTTCGCGGTGACGGTGAGGATCATGCGGGCGCCTCCTGGCGGCGGGACGGGGTCGTGCGAGATCACGAGGGGGCGGGGCGTGGGGGCGTCGGCGGTCATGCGACGATCACCTCGACGTCGGCGAGCTCGAGGGCGTCGGCCAGGTCGGGGGCCGGGGCCGCGTCGGTGACCACCGTGTCGACCTCGGTCAGGCGCGCGAACCGCACCAGCGCCTCCTCGCCGTGTTTCGTCTGGTCGACGACGGCGACGACGCGGCGGCCGGCCCGCACGTAGGCCGACTTGACGGCGCCCTCGAACTCGTCGGGGGTCGAGAGGCCGAAGCCGGCGCTGAGGCCGTTGGCGCCGACGAAGACGATGTCGGGGCGGAGCGCCTGGATCTGCTCGACCGTGCTGGTGCCGACGGCCGCGCTGGTGAGGCCGCGGACCCGGCCGCCGAGCAGGTGCAGGTCGACGTGCGGGCTGTGCTGCAGCAGGGCCGCGATGGGCACGGCGTTCGTGATGACGGTGAGCACGGTGCCGGGGGTCGCGGGCGTCCACCGGGCGAGCTCGGCGGCGACGGCGGCCGTCGTCGTGCCGGCGTCGAGGGCGATCGAGCCCGTGAAGGTCGGGGGCACGAGGTGGGCGGCGGCCCGGGCGACCGAGGTCTTCTCGGGGCTGTGCCGGGTCTCGCGCTCGCTGAGGCTGAGCTCGGTGACGCTCGAGCGGCCTGCGACGACGGCGCCGCCGTGCACGCGCTGCAGCAGCCCGGACTGCTCGAGGGCGTCGAGGTCGCGGCGGACGGTCTCGGCCGTGACGTCGAGACGCAGGGCGAGGTCGCTGACCGACACGCGGCCGGCGGAGCGCAGGGCCTCGGCGATCGACTCGTGGCGTTCGGTGGCGTACATGCGACCTCCTCGTCGTCTCGCCGTGCTGCTGATGTCGTGCTGCTGATGACCGTCCGGCGGTGTCTCTCGCCGTCGTTGCGCCGACTGTACGGCTCTTCCGACCCGAAAACAAGACAAAACCAGAAAAACGAAGAAGAACACAGATCAGGGCCCTCGCCGATCAGGCATGTCCGCAATGCGCACTTTCGTCGATCTGGCTAGATCATCTAGCTACTCACCTGTCAGAGTTGTCGACGTACCGGTTCACGGCGGTACGGGCACCGACTTCACGGGCGGTCCCCGCAGTTCCAGCAGGTTCCTCAGATGGCGCAGGGTCATCAGAAATGAGAAGAACATGAACATCAGCAGCGCCTCGCTCCAGGGCCTCGGCCACGAGCAGCTCGTCTCCCTCGTCCGCGGCACGGTCGGTTCGGCTCGCCCCACGGCGACCCGCGTCAGCACCGGTCGGGTCGACTCCGGCCTCTACCGTCGCGACCCCCGCGTCCCGGCCGCCCGCATCGAGACGTACCCGCGTCGTCGCCGCGCCCGTGCCGCCGCCGTCGCGCTGGCGGCGCCCGTCGCCGCCGCCGTCTCGGCCGTGACGCCGGTCGACGAGCCCACCTACGCCGACTTCCTCGTGGCCGCTCCGGCCCACGCGATGTCGGCCTGAGGCAGGCTCGATGACCTTCGCCCAGCGCATCCTCGCCGACCAGGACGGCGACCACGTGTCGTACTTCGACACCGCCCTCGACGACACCGACGACCTCGACTGAACGGCCCCACCATGACCCCCTCGCTTCCCTCCCTCGACACCCTCGTCCACCCCGACCTCCACGAGTACGTGGCCGACCGGTACCCCTTCGTGGCGGGCCTGGTCGACGACGACCAGATCTGACCCCCCGGGCCCCGGCCCGGTGCACGACTTCGGACGGGCTGACGCCCGGCCCGTCGACGGTGCGTACCAGCGACCCGCAGCGCGGGACGCCGACGAGCACCCCACGAGAGCCCCCTCGCCCCACGGTGAGGGGGCTCTCGCGTGTCCGCGGGGGCGTCGTCGGCCCGATCGCCGACGCGACCCGCGGGGGAGGCGCGTGGTCCTCGGGACGGACGCCGCGCCTCCTCGGGGTCCGTAGCGTGGACGGGGTCGCACCCGTCGGGGCGACGGTGCGCCCACTCGGCCCGCATCGACGACGAACCGAGGAGGCACGGTGTCCGCCGTCGAGATCGTCCCGCGTCACCGCCTGGGTCGCGTGGCCCGCACGCGCGAGGGCCTGCTCGACCTCCTGGCCTTCGGCCGCGCCCAGGCCCTCTCGTGCGCGTTCGCGGTCGCGATCTTCGCCGGGCTCGCCGTCACCCGCGTGGTCGACGTGGTCGTCCCGCGTTACGACGCCCTGCTGATCTGGTGCGTGCTCGTGCAGGTGCTCCTCGTCGCGACGCGGCTCGAGACCCGCGACGAGCTGCTCGTCATCGGCGTCTTCCACGTCCTCGGGCTCGGGCTCGAGGTGTTCAAGGTCGCCGTGGGGTCGTGGTCGTACCCCGAGCCGGGGGTCCTGCGCCTGGGCGACGTGCCGCTCTACAGCGGATTCATGTACGCGGCGGTCGCGAGCTACATCTGTCAGGCGTGGCGTCGGCTCGACCTCCGCATCGACCCGGTACCGATGGTGGCGACCATGGCCGTCGCGGTCGGGTTCTACGTCAACTTCTTCACCAACCACTGGATCACCGACCTGCGCTGGGCGCTGCTCGGCGTCGCCGCGGTGCTGATCGCCCGGCGGTCGGTGACCTTCCGCGTGCGGGGCGTCGACCGCCGCATGCCGCTGCTCGTGTCGTTCGCCCTGATCGGCCTGTTCATCTGGGTCGCCGAGAACGTCGCGACGCTGCTCGGGGCCTGGACCTACGCCTCGCAGGCCGACGGCTGGAGCCTCGTGCACCCGAGCAAGATCGGCTCGTGGATGGTGCTCGTGATCTTCAGCTTCATGCTGGTGCTCTGGCTGAAGCAGCGGAAGGGCGGCTCGACGGCCCAGGCGGCCTCGGGGGCGTGAGGTCGCACCGCCGTCGCGTCGTGGCACCACGCTCGGGGGTGGTTCGACGACGCGGACGTGGTGCGACCTCGCCGGGGGCCTGCGTCAGGGTGCGGCGTGGCGGCCGACGCGCGCGGGGGCGGGCGAAGCGAGCGCGGGGGCGGGTGCGGCGGGGGCCGCGGGCGCGACGCTCGGCGCAGCGACGGGCGCGGCGCCCGGCGCGACGCCCGGCGCGACGCCCGGCGCGACCGCGTCCGCGGCGTCGGCGACGCCCTGTGCCAGCGCGGCCGCCTGCGGGGCGCGACCCGACAGGGCCGCCGCGACCGCCGCCTCCCGGGTCTCGTACATCGTCGGCAGGTCGTGTCCACCCTCGGCCGTCTCGTAGCTCTGCAGCTCGAGCTCGGCGAGCCGGGCGAACTCGGCCAGCTTCTCGCTCGACACGCTCTTGGCCTTGCGGGGCCGCGTGTTGTGCAGGCAGAACGTGCCGATGGCCTCGCCCGACGACGAGTGGATCGGGTGGCCGGCGTAGAAGTAGCCGTGGTTCAGGTCGAGGTAGGGGTTGTCCTTGAAGCGGTCGTCCTTGCGGGCGTCCTCGACGATCACGGGGGCGTCGGCCGCCACGGTCACGTCGCAGAACGTCAGCTCACGCGGGATCGACACCGGCAGCAGCTCGGTGTTGACGGCGTAGTAGAGCTTCTTGCCGTCGAGCAGTGAAACGACCGCGACGTCGACGCCGAACTCCTTCTCGGCGAGGCGGGCCAGGTCCTGCAGCGTGTCCGAGCCGCCGGTGCTCGCGAGCTCGACCAGCTTCTCGGCACCGGACCACTCGAAGGTCGGCTCGGGCAGCGCTCGCCGCGGGCGGGCGGTGGGCACGCCCTCGGTCGCGAGCGCAGGAGGCGCGGCGTCGGTCGCGAGCGCCGGTGCGGCCGGCGCGGTGGCGGCACGGTCCGCCTCGGCCCGGGCCTGCTCGAGCCGGGCGACCTCGCCCCGGGCGTGCTCGAGTCGGGCTGCGACCGGGTCGACCGTCGGCGTCGCGACCGCGGCCGGGGACGGTGCCGCGGACACGGCCGGGGACGCGGGTGCGACCGTCCACGGCGCGGGTGCGACCGCGGGTGCGGGGGCAGCCACCGACGCCGCGAGGCGCCGCGCCCCCTCGAGCTGGGCGGCGACCCGCTCGGGCACGACCGGAGCGACCGAGGTGCGCCCGATGTGCTCGACCGTCTCGCCTCGGCGGACCACGTCGAGCGTCGGGGCGACCCGGTCGGCGACCACGGCGCCCCACTGCCGGTACATCGTCTCGCAGCCGTGCGGGCGGCCCGGCTGCAGCTCGCCCGCGGGCAGGCGGAAGTACGAGGTCGACGGGTGCGCCGTGGCGATCCGCTCGGTGATCTCGTTCATGCGGGCGGCGTGCCGGTCGGCGACCGAGCCGAACGCGTTGTCGAAGCGGGTGACCGAGCGCACGGGCTGCACCCCGACCAGCACGATGCGGGCGGTGGGGTGCACCCGGCGGGTCAGGTCGGTGACGAGCGCCGAGACGTCGCGCTGCCAGGAGTCGAGCGGGGTCAGCATGACCGCGTCGTTGAGTCCGAGCATCACGACGACCGTGTCGTACAGGCTGAGGTCGTGGTCGCCGATCCACGAGCGGGCCGAGCCGGCGTTCATCATCTCGTCGCCGATGTAGTCGACCGAGCACGCGCGCCCGGTCTCCTTCGAGGTCTCCTTGGCGATCTGGCCGGTGAGCGCCTGCTCGTGGCTGGTCACGCCGAAGCCGTGGGTCGGGCCGGTGCCGATCAGCAGCACGGTGTCGGGGTCGGGGGAGTCCGCGCGGTAGGTCGGGCGCCCGCGGGGCGAGGGCACGTGGCGCGAGCGCGAGAGCGTCCACAGGTAGAACAGGCGCATGGCCGGCCGCAGTCGTTCGTAGCTGCGCGTCGGGTGCGCGGGTGTGTCGACCGTCCTGGTCACGTGGTGCTCCTCGGGTGTCTCGCGGTGTCTCGTCCCCCGCATCCAGGCTAGGCAGCGGGCCCACGTCGGGCTGCCCCCAGTGCGGGTGCGCGGTGGCCCCCCTTCTGGTCGCAGGCCGGCCGCCGCCGGTCGGGCTCGAACCTGGACGCCGGGAGGCGCGGTGCGAGCAGGGTGGTACCCGTGACTCCCACAGACAGCACGCCCCCCGACGACCAGGGCTCCGTCGCCACCGCCCTCGAGCTCGTGGCCGACGAGGTCGACGCCGCCGTCTCGGCGGTGCTCGACGCCGACGCCGGCGACGACGACACCTCGGGCCAGCTCGACGCGTTCGCCGACCTGGTCGACGACGCCGAACGGGTCTTCGTCCACGGGGCCGGCCGTTCGGGCCTCGCCCTGCGCATGACGGCCATGCGGCTCATGCACCTCGGCCTCGAGGTGCACGTCGTCGGCGAGGTGACGACGCCCGCCATCGGCGAGGGCGATGTCCTGCTCACCGCGAGCGGTTCGGGCACCACGTCCGGCATCGTCGCGGCGGCCCGCACGGCCGTCGACGCCGGGGCCCGCGTGGCCGCGATCACCACCGCCGTCGACTCGCCGCTCGCCGACCTGGCCGAGGCCGTGCTCGTCGTCCCCGCCGCCGACAAGCAGGACCGTTCGGGCACCGCGTCGGCGCAGTACGCCGGCGGCCTGTTCGAGCAGGCCGTCGTGCTGCTCGGCGACGCCGTCTTCCACGCCCTGTGGAAGCGCTCGGGCGCCGACGCCGACGAGCTGTGGCCGCGGCACGCCAACCTCGAGTAGCCGCGCCGCGCCTCCTCACGGGCACCGCGCCTCCAGACCCTTCCGAACCGACCATCCGATCCACAGAGAGAAGAACGACATGAAGCTGCAGTTCGCCATGGACACCCTGACCACCGACGCCGCCCTCGAGCTGGCGGCCGCCGCCGCCCCGAGCGTCGACATCATCGAGCTCGGCACCCCGCTGATCAAGGCCGAGGGCTTCCGAGCCATCACGGCGATCAAGGAGGCGCACCCCGACAAGATCGTGTTCGCCGACCTCAAGACGATGGATGCCGGCGAGCTCGAGGCCGGCGAGGCGTTCAAGGCCGGCGCCGACCTGGTGACCGTGCTCGGCGTCGCCGGTGACAGCACGATCGCCGGTGCCGTCAAGGCCGCCAAGGCGCACGGCAAGGGCATCGTCGTCGACCTGATCGGCGTGGGCGACAAGGCCGCCCGCGCCAAGGAGGTCGTCGCGCTCGGTGCCGAGTTCGTCGAGATGCACGCCGGCCTCGACGAGCAGGCGGAAGAGGGCTTCACGTTCGAGAAGCTGCTCGAGGCCGGCAAGGCGTCTGGCGTGCCGTTCTCGGTCGCCGGTGGCGTGAAGGCCGCCACGGTCGGCTCGGTGCAGGACGCCGGGGCCGACGTCGCCGTCGCCGGTGCCGCGATCTACTCGGCCGACGACGTCGCCGGTGCCGCCGCCGAGATCCGCGCCGCCATCAAGTAGCCCCCCGCGGGCGGCCCGGCCCGCCTGTCACCGCACCGTCAGGTGAACATCGCACCGCCGAATGTGGCGGTGCGATGTTCATGTGGCGGTGCGACCGGTGGCCTGTGGACAACTCTCGAGGCACGGGCGTGATCTAGGGCACAGTGCCGGGGTGAGCGAACCGATCGTCGTGCCCCTTCCTCCTCTCTTCCGCGTCGACTCCGTCGGAGCACACAGTCGTGAGGCCGCGGCGCTGCGACGACGTGCTCGACGTGGCGAGTACGTCGCCCTCGCCCTCGGCACCTACGTCGAGGCTCGCGCGTGGCGCGGGCTGAGCCCCCGCCGTCAGCACGTGCTGCGGACCCGAGCCGTGCTCGGACGGTTGGACGGGCGGGTCGTGGTGTCGCACCTGTCCGCAGCTGCCGTCCTCGACGTGCCGACCATCGGAACGTGGCCCGACAAGGTCCACGTCATCGACCCCCTCCGGCGTTCGACCCAGACCTCGCCCGGCGTCGTCCGCCACGCGGGGCCCCTCGACCCTGCTGACGTGCGGGTGGTGGACTCCCTGCGGGTCACCTCGCCGGCGCGCACGGCCGTCGACCTCGCTCTCGCCTCGTCCTTCCGCGACGGCGACGTGGCCTTCGACGGGGTGCTCCATCAGGGGACCGCGTCGCGGGCGGAACTGGAGACCGTCCTCGACGCCCGTCCGACCCTCCGCGGTCGCGCAGGAGCCCGGCGAGCGCTGGCTTTCGCCCACGAGGGGGCCGAGTCGGCCGGCGAGTCGTGGTGCCGAGTGCTGCTCGATCGCCTCGGGGCGCCGGCACCGGTGCTGCAGCGAGCCTTTCCGTGGGCCGGGGGCCGCGACGTCGTCGACTTCTGGTGGCCCGAGTTCGGCATCGTCCTCGAGTTCGACGGACTGTCCAAGTACACGAAGGCCCGGTGGCGCGGCGGACGGGCGCCCGAACAGGTCGTCGTGGACGAGAAGATGCGCGAGGACCGCATCCGTGGTCGCCCGGAGGTCAGGGGCTTCGGACGCGCCGTCTGGAACGAGCTGGTGCACCCCGAGCTGCTCGAGGCCGAACTCGTGCGAGTCGGGCTGCCTCTTCGCACCGCCAGATGAACGTCGCACCGCCACATTCGGCGGTGCGACGTTCAGGTGGCGGTGCGCTGACGGGACCGGAGGCGCGGCCCGGGGCAGCCCGGCAGACGTTTTACCCGCGCGAAACAATTCGTATACAAAACTGGGGCGTGCGGCGCGATTGTATTCAATCCGCGTCGCACAGACCGATACCGCCCGAGCATCGGAGGCCAAATGGCCCGCCCACCCCGCCCGACCCGCACCGCGGAGGCCGCGAGCGCGTTCCGCGCCGCGAGCACGACTCGCGCCGCGGGCACGACCCGCCGCCGGGCCCTCGCGCTGTCGGCCCTCGCCGCCGCGGCGACGCTCGCCCTGACGGGCTGCGTCCCGCAGCAGCCGGCCGGCACGAACCCGCCGGTCAAGGAGGACGTCACGACCGCTCCGATCGGCGACAAGGCGATCGTCGAGGGCGGCGACCTCGTCATGGCGCTCTCGGCCGAGCCGGACGCCCTCGACCCCACCACGTCGTCGTCGCTGTACACGCGGTACGTGATGGAGACGATGTGCCAGAAGCTCTACGACATCGACGCCGAGGGCGACCTCGTGCCGTTCCTGGCGACCGAGCTGCCGACCCTGTCGGACGGTGGGCTCACGGTCGAGATCCCGCTGCGCACGGACGCCGTCTTCGCCGACGGCACCCCGTTCGACGCCGAGGCCGTCGTCACGACCTTGCGTCGGCACCTCGACAAGCCGGACTCGTCGCGGGCCAGCGAGCTCGGCCCCGTGACCGGCGTCGAGGCCCTCGACGACGACACCGTGCGGCTGACGTACGAGCGTCCCTTCGCTCCGTTGACCGCGGCGCTCGCCGACCGGGCGGGCATGATCATGTCACCGACCGCGCTCGAGGCCGAGGGTGACGACTTCGGTGACGCCCCGGTCTGCGTCGGGCCGTTCAAGTTCGTCGACCGGGTGCCGCAGACCTCGATCACGGTCGAGCGCGACCCGCTCTACTACGACGCCGCCGACGTGCACCTCGACACGATCACGTACCGCATCATCACCGACGCGAGCATCCGGGCGGCGAACGTCCGGGCCGGCGACGTGCAGGTGGCCGACTCGATGTCGACCATGGACGTCGACGCCCTGATGGCCGACGACGGCCTCACGGTGCTGCAGGTCGGTTCGTTCGGCTACCAGGGCCTGACCGTCAACATCGGCAACCAGGACGGCGTCGGCACCGACCCCGTGCAGATCGACACCCCGTTGGCGAGCGACGTGCGCGTCCGCCAGGCGCTGGCCATGTCGATCGACCGCGACTCGCTCGTGCAGAGCGTGTTCGGGGGCTGGAACGACACCGCCTGCTCGCCGATCCCGCCGACCAGTCCGTTCGCCACGGCCGCCAGCGACGACTGCCCGGGCTACGACCCCGAGGGAGCGAAGCGCCTCCTCGCCGAGGCGGGCGTGACCACGCCGTACGAGATCGAGATGCAGGTCAGCAACAACGCCGACACGCTGCGCCTCGCGCAGGCATTGCAGGCGCAGGTGGCCGACGGCGGGTTCCGGCTGTCTATCACGCCGGTCGAGTACTCGACCCTGCTCGACGTGCAGTCGCGTGGCGACTTCGACGCGCTGCAGCTCGGCTGGTCGGGCCGCGTCGACCCGAACGGCAACATGGTCAACTTCTTGCGGACGGGTGGTGGCAACAACTACTCGGGCTACAGCGACGCGCGGGTCGACGAGCTGCTGGCCGACGCCGCCGCCTCGATCGACGTCGACGAGCGTGCCGCGCTGTACGGCGAGGTCGTGACCCAGGTGCAAGAGGACGAGCCGCTGATCTACCTGTACCGCACCCGAAGCCTGACCGCGCTGACGAACGAGGTCGCCGGGGTGTCCACGTACGCCGACGGCGTCGTGCGCCTCAGCGACGCCGCGTTCGTCGAGGGGGAGTGACCCGATGACCCGTTACCTGCTCACCCGGCTCTGGCAGTCGGCCGTCACGCTGGTGATCGCCTCGATCGTCGTGTTCTGGGGCGTGCGCCAGCTGCCCGGAGACCCGGCCCTGGCACTCGCCGGTGAAGAGGCGACGCCCGAGCGCGTCGCGGCGATCCGCGCCGACCTCGGCCTCGACGACTCGCTGATCGTGCAGTACGGCCGGTTCGTCGGCAACTTCTTCCGAGGCGACTTCGGCGAGTCGACCCGCACGGGCACGCCCGTCACCGAACTGATCGGCGCGACCCTGCCGGTCACGTTGTGGCTGGCGCTCTACGCGATCGTCGTCGCGGTCGTCGTGGGCGTCGCGCTGGGCGTCGTCGCCGAGCGGTACCGCGGCCGCTGGCCCGAGTGGATGGCCAACGCCGCCGCCCTGGTCGGTCTGTCGGTGCCGAACTTCTGGCTCGGCATCCTCGCGATCCTCTGGCTCGCGGCGGGCCTGGGCCTCTTCCCGGCGTCGGGCTACGTGCCGGTCGCCGAGAACCCGGCGAGCGCCTTCTACCACCTCACCCTGCCGGCGCTGATCCTCGGCACGAGCCTCGCCGCGGTGATCATGCGGCAGACGCGGGCCTCGATGATCGAGACGATGAAGACCGACTACGTGCGCACCGCCCGGGCCAAGGGCCTCGGCCGCGGCCGGGTGCTGATGCGCTACGGGCTGCGCAACTCGATGATCGTCGTCGTCACGATCGTCGGCCTGCAGCTCGGCGGCCTGATCTCGGGCGCCGTCGTCACCGAACGCATCTTCGCGCTGCCGGGCTTCGGCAAGTTGACGCTCGACTCGGTCTTCACCCGCGACTACCCGGTGATCCAGGCCGTCGTGCTGATCATCACGGTCGGCTACATCGTGATCAACCTGGCGGTGGACGTCCTGTACTCCGTCATCAACCCGCGCATCAGGGTAGGAGGCGCATCGTGACCGTCATCGAGACACCCACCGCCCAGGGGGCCGGCCTCGGCTCGGCCCGGGGTCGGGTCTGGCGGGGGCTGCGGCGCAACCGGCTCGGCATCGCGGGCGGCGTGATGCTGCTCGTCGTCCTGGTCGCCGGGCTCGCCGCGCCGCTGCTCGCGCCCTACGACCCGACCCGGGTGAACTTCGAGCTGCCGTTCCAGGTGCCCGGCACGGTCGGCTACCTGCTCGGCACCGACGACCTCGGCCGCGACATCCTCTCGCGGACCGTCTACGGCATCCGCGTCTCGCTGCAGGTGGGCGTGCTCTCGGTGCTGCTGGCCGTGGTGGTTGGCACGCCGCTCGGCCTGCTGGCCGGCTACTGGCGCTGGCTCGACGGCGTCATCTCGCGCCTCACCGACGTCATGCTGGCGTTCCCGTTCCTGATCATCGCCGTGGCGCTCGCCGCGATCAGCGGCCCGAGCCTGACGAACGCCGTGGTCGCCCTCGGCATCGCGCAGGTGCCGACGATGATCCGCGTGGTGCGCGGTGAGACGCTGCGCATCAAGTCGACCGACTTCGTGCTCGCCGCGACGACGATGGACGCCACCGGCCTGCGCGTGATCTTCCAGCACGTGCTGCCGAACTGCGTCTCGGCGATCATCGTGCAGGCGACGGTCATCATGCCGGTCGCCGTCATCGGCGAGGCCCTGCTGTCGTTCCTGGGGCTGGGCATCCAGCCGCCGACGGCCAGTCTGGGCATCATGCTGAGCGACGCGCAGCAGTACCTGGCGAAGGCGCCGTTCGCGGCCGTCGTGCCGGGGCTCGCGATCGCCGTGATCTGCCTCGGCTTCAACCTGTTCGGCGACGCCCTGCGCGACGCCCTCGACCCCACCGCCAGCGACCGGAAGTGAACCCCTCGTGAGCTACACCACCCCCGACGAGTTCGTCACCCGCCCCGACCTGCGGGGCACCTTCGGCATGACGTCGTCGACCCACTGGCTGGCGACGGCCTCGGCGCAGTCGGTGCTCGAGCGTGGCGGCAACGCCTTCGACGCCGCGGTCGCCGGAGCCTTCGTGCTGCACGTCGTCGAGCCCCACCTCAACGGCCCCGGGGGCGACCTCACCGCGATCTACGCCACCGCCGAGGCGCCCGACGCCCCGACGGTGCTCGTCGGGCAGGGGCCCGCCCCCGCCGCGGCAACGCGCGAGCACTACGTGGCCGAGGGCCTCGAGCTCGTCCCCGGCTCGGGAGCCCTGGCCGCCGCCGTCCCCGGTGCCGTCGACGCCTGGCTGAAGCTGCTGGCCGAGCACGGCACCTGGTCGCTCGCCGACGTGCTCGCGTACGCGATCGGCTACGCGCGCGACGGCCACCCGATCGTGGCGCGCGTGGCCTCGACCATCGAGACCGTGGCCGACCTGTTCACCGAGCACTGGCCGACGTCGGCCGCGCAGTGGATGCCGGGCGGCGAGGTGCCCCGCGAGGGCGACCTGCTGACCAACCCGGCCTACGCGGCCGTCCTCGACGAGCTGGTCGCGGCCGGCGAGGCCCTCGGCCCCGACACCACCCGTGAGGCGAAGATCGAGGAGGCGCGGGTCGAGTGGGGCAGCGGACACGTCGCGCAGGCGATCGACGCGTTCGTCCGCACTCCGCACCGTCACTCGTCGGGCACCGACCACGCGGGTGTCATCACGGCCGCCGACCTCGCCGCCTTCCGGGCGACGACCGAGCCCGCGACCACCGTCGAGTTCCGGGGTCACACCGTCGCCAAGACCGGCGCCTGGGGCCAGGGTCCGGCCCTGCTGCAGGTGCTGGCGCTGCTCGAGCCGCTCGACGACGACCTGCTCGACCCGTCGACCGCCGACGGCGCGCACACGATCGTCGAGGCGCAGAAGCTCGCGATGGCCGACCGCGAGGCCTGGTACGGCCCGGGCGACGTGCCGCTCGACACCCTGCTGTCGGCCGCCTACGCCGACGAGCGGCGCGCGTCGATCGGCGAGCGGGCCTCGCACGAGCTGCGTCCCGGCGACGTCCCCGGCCGCGAGCCGTACGCCCTGCCGACGATGCGCACCGAGTACCTGCCGCCCGCCCTCAGCGAGGCGCCCGCCGGCGTCGGCGAGCCCACGGTCGCCGCCCCGAGCGCGTCGGGCACCCCGAGCACCCCGACCGCGTCCACCGCCGCGGCCACCGCGCCCGCCGAGGACGCCCCGCCCACCGGCACCGCGCCTCCTGCCGACCGCCTGGCCGAGCCGTTCACCGAGCCGACCGGCGAGACCCGCGGCGACACGTGCCACCTCGACGTGGTCGACCGCTGGGGCAACGTCGTCTCGGCGACGCCGTCGGGCGGCTGGCTGCAGTCGTCGCCGACGATCCCCGAGCTGGGCTTCTGCCTCGGCAGCCGCCTGCAGATGTCGTGGCTCGACGAGGGCACGGCGTCGACGCTCGAACCCGGCACCCGCCCGCGTACGACGTTGACCCCGACCCTCGTGCTGAAGGACGGTCAGCCCGTGGTCGCCCTCGGCTCGCCCGGCGGCGACCAGCAGGACCAGTGGCAGCTGCTCTACCTGCTGCGCACGATCGTCGGCGGCTACACGCCGCAGCAGGCGATCGACGCCCCGGCCCTGCACACCACGTCGTTCCCCGGCAGCTTCTGGCCCCGCACCTGGACGCCCGGCGGCGTCGTGGTCGAGGACCGCCTGGGCGACGACGTCATCGACGCCCTGGTCGCCCGCGGCCACGTCGTCACCCGCGCCGGCGACTGGTCGCTCGGCCGGCTGTCGAGCGTGTCGCGAGACCCCGAGACCGGCGTGCTCTCCGCCGCCGCCAACCCCCGAGGAGCCCAGGCCTATGCCGCAGGACGTTGAGAACACGACCCCACCGCTGCTGAGCGTGCGCGACCTGCGCGTCTCGTTCGGCGACACCCCCGCCGTGCACGGCGTCGACCTCGACGTCCGGCCCGGCGAACGGGTCGCGATCGTCGGCCAGTCCGGTTCGGGCAAGTCGACGGTGGTCGCGGCGATCCTGCGGCTGCTGCCCGGTGCCGGCCACATCACGGGCGGCACGATCGTGCTCGCCGGGCCCGACGGTGGTTCCCTCGACCTGGCGCAGGCGTCCGAGGCGCCGATGCGCCAGGTGCGCGGCGCCCGCATCGGCCTCGTGCCGCAGGACCCCTCGACGAACCTCAACCCGTCGATGAAGGTCGGTGCGCAGATCGCCGACGCCCTGCGCACCCACGGCCTGCGGGGCCACGACGAGGTGCAGCGCCGCGTCGTCGCCCTGATGACCGAGGCGGGCATCCCCGAGGCCGCGCGTCGGGCGGGGCAGTTCCCGCACGAGTTCTCGGGCGGCATGCGCCAGCGCGTGCTCATCGCGATCGCCCTGGCCCGTGAGCCCCAGCTGCTGATCGCCGACGAGCCGACCAGTGCGCTCGACGTGACGGTGCAGCGGCAGATCCTGAACCACCTGCAGACGCTCGTCGAGAGCCGGGGCACGTCGCTGCTGTTCATCACGCACGACCTCGGGCTCGCCGCCGACCGCACCGACCGCATCGTCGTGATGCTCGAGGGCCGCGTCGTCGAGCAGGGCACGCCCGAGCAGATCCTGCGTCGCCCGCAGCACGAGTACACGAAGCGCCTGGTCGCGGCCGCGCCGACGCTGGCCTCGGCCACCGCGTTGCGTCGCGGCGAGGCCGTGCTCGAGACGGCGACGGACGCCGAGGAGGCGCGGGTCGACCCGATCCTGACCGTCACCGACCTGGTCAAGGAGTTCCGCCTCCGGGGTCGCCGTGGCGAGCAGGTGCGCGCCGTCGACCACGTCTCGTTCGAGGTGCCGCGCGGCACGACGACCGCGATCGTGGGCGAGTCCGGCTCGGGCAAGACGACCGTCGCCCGCATCGTGCTCGGCCTCGAGTCGGCCACGAGCGGGTCGGCCCTGATCGACGGCGAGAGCATCACGGCGAGCCGTGGTGCCTCACGTCGGGCGTTGCGGCGTCGGGTGCAGCCGGTCTTCCAGGACCCCTACGGCTCGCTCGACCCGTCGTACAGCGTCGAGCGGTTGGTCGACGAGCCGCTGCGCATCTTCGGCGTCGGCGACCGCGCCTCCCGTCGGCAGCGCGTCGCCGAGCTGCTCGACCAGGTGGCCCTGCCGCGCTCGGTCGCGCAGAGCCGGCCGAACGAACTGTCGGGCGGGCAGCGGCAGCGCGTGGCGATCGCCCGGGCGCTCGCCCTCGAGCCCGAGCTGCTGATCTGCGACGAGGCCGTCTCGGCCCTCGACGTGCTCGTGCAGGAGCAGATCCTCGAGCTGCTCGGCGACCTGCAGCGACGACTCGGCCTGAGCTACCTGTTCATCACCCACGACCTCGCGGTCGTGCGGCAGATCGCCCACGACGTGGTGGTGATGCGCAAGGGTGCCGTGGTCGAGCGGGGTAGCGTCGACGACATCTTCCTGTCGCCCCGTGCCGAGTACACGACCGAACTGTTGGGAGCCATCCCCGGTGCCAGCCTCGCCCTCTGAGGGCACGCCCCCCGTCGTGCTCGTCGACGCCCTCCGCCGAGAGATCGTCGACGGCCGCCTCGTGCCGGGCACCCGCATCACCGAGGCGTCGGTCGCCCGCCGTCACGGGGTCTCGCGGGTGCCGGTGCGCGAGGCGCTGCGCGCGCTCGAGGCCGAGGGCTTCGTCGTGTCGACGCCGAACGTGGGCAGTCGGGTCGCGGCGATCCCGGTCGACGAGGCCGACGACCTCTTCGCGGTGCGCGAGGCGCTCGAGATCTCGACCGCGCGGCGGGCCGCACTGCGGGCCCGCGAGCTGTTCGGCGAGCCCAGCCCGCCCGAGGACTGGTGGCGCACCCGCCGCGAGCTCGGACAGCTGCTCGACGACGGTGACGAGGCCGTCGAGGCGGGCGACCTCGACCGGCTGGTCGAGCTCAACGACCGGTTCCACGTCGGCGTCGCGCGCCTGAGCGGCAGCGCCACGCTCGGCACCCTGCTGCGCCAGCTCTCGAACAAGATCGAGTGGCTCTACGCCCTCGACACGTTCTCGCGCGGCAAGCGGCTGTGGCCCGACCACCGCCGCATCCTCGCGGCGATCGACGCGGGCGACGAGGCGGCGGCCGCCGAGCTGATGGGCTGGCACGTCCGCGAGTCGCGCATCGGGTTCCTCGCCCGCACCGAACCCGCCGACCGCGTGGCCGACCTGCGGGCCACCCCGCCCGCCCTGCCGCCGACGATCGCGGCGTCGGCCAGCACGGCGCCGGCGTCCTCGACGACCTGACCCGCGCCTCCCCGGCTCGCCGCCGGTCGTCGATCGAGGCCGTTGGAGCCCGGGCGTGCACGGGCTGCACGTTCTCAGGTGACGGGCGGCGTCGCTGCTTACTGTTCTCGGTCATGGACGAACCTCCCTCTCACATGCCCTGGCCTCTCCCGCGCCTGACCGCTCGTGCGGTCGTCACAGACGGGGAGGGGCGACATGAATGAGTGGGTCATGGTCGGCATCGGCCTCGTGCTCACCGTCGGCACCGGCTTCTTCGTCGCGTCCGAGTTCTCGCTGGTCAACCTCGACCGGAGCGAGCTGGAGGCGCGGCGCGACCGGGGCGAGAAACGCCTCGGTCCCACGATCGGTGCGTTGCGCATCACCTCGACGCACCTCTCGGGTGCGCAGCTCGGCATCACGCTCACCACGCTGCTGACCGGGTACACCTTCGAGCCGGCCATCAGCTCGCTGCTGAGCGGCCCGCTCGACGCCGTGGGCGTGCCCGCCGGGGCCGTGCCGGTCGTGGGCAGCGTCGCGGGCATCGTGCTCGCCACCCTCTTCTCGATGGTGGTCGGCGAGCTCGTGCCGAAGAACTTCGCCCTCGCGCTGCCCCTGGCCACGGCCAAGGCCGTCGTCCCGTTCCAGGTGGTGTTCACGACGGTGTTCAAGCCGCTCATCGTGCTGTTCAACGACACGGCCAACGCCGCCATCCGCGCGATGGGCATCGAGCCGAAGGAAGAACTGTCGGGGGCCCGCTCGGCCGAAGAGCTCAGTTCGCTCGTGCGTCGGTCGGCGCTCGAGGGCCGGCTCGACCAGGACCACGCGACCCTGCTCGGCCGCACCCTGCGCTTCTCGCAGCACGACGCCTCCGAGGTGATGACCCCTCGCGTCCGCATGACGACCGTCGCCGCGACCGGCACGGCCGCCGACGTCGTCGAGGCCGCCCTCGCCTCGGGGTTCTCGAGGTTCCCGGTGATCGGCGACGACAGCGACGACATCGTCGGCGTCGTGCACGTGAAGCACGCGTTCGCCGTCCCGCTCGCCGAGCGCGCCTCCGTCGGCTCGACCTCGCTGATGCAGGAGGCGCGGTTCGTGCCCGAGAGCATGGGCACCGACTCGCTGCTCGGCCTGCTGCGCCACGGCGGCCTGCAGCTCGCGGTCGTCCGTGACGAGTTCGGCGGGACCGCCGGGCTCGTCACCCTCGAGGACGTCGTCGAAGAGCTCGTCGGCGAGCTCGAGGACGAGCACGACCGCGCCCGCGTGGGCATCGTGCGCCAGGCCGGCACCGTGCTCTTCGACGGTGCCCTGCGGCCCGACGAACTGGCCGACCGGGCGGGCATCCGCGTTCCCGACGACGGCGACTACGAGACCGTCGCCGGCTTCGTCATCGACCGGCTCGACCGACTGCCCGAGGTCGGCGACGAGGTCGCCCTCGAGAGCGGCAGCGGCAGCCTGCGGGTCGAGCGCGTCGCGCAGGGGCGCCTCGAGCGCCTGCGCTTCGTCCCGGCGCCCGACCCCGCGGGCGGCCTCGACGCCGTCGCGCCCACCACCGAGCACGACCGCGTGGTCGCCTCACTGAGAGAAGGGGTCACCCGATGAGCGAGTACCTGCCCGGCATCGTCTGGCTCGTCGTGCTGCTGGTCGTCAACGGGTTCTTCGTCGGCGCCGAGTTCGCCGTCATCTCGGCCCGCCGCTCGCAGATCGAGCCGCGTGCGGAGGCCGGCAGCAAGGCGGCGGCGAAGACGCTCTGGGCGATGGAGCACGCGACGCTCATGCTGGCCACCAGCCAACTGGGCATCACCGTCTGCTCGCTCGTCATCTTGAACGTCTCGGAGCCGGCGATCCACCACCTGCTCGAGATCCCGCTCGGACTCACCAGCCTCTCGGCCGAGGCGATCGGCGTGGTCGCCTTCGTCGTGGCGCTCGTGCTCGTCACGTTCTTGCACGTGGTCGTCGGCGAGATGATCCCGAAGAACCTGTCGTTCTCGGTGCCCGACCGGGCCGCGCTGATCCTGGCACCGCCGCTCGTCTTCGTGGCGACCGTCTTCAAGCCGGTCATCTGGTCGCTGAACGCCGTCGCCAACGGCGTGCTCAGGCTCTTCCGGGTCGAGCCGAAGGACGAGGCGACGAGCTCGTACACCCTCGACGAGGTCGCGACGATCGTGCTGCAGTCGACGCGAGAGGGCACCCTGACCGACTCGTCGGGCACCCTGTCGGCCGCGTTCGAGTTCACCACCCGCAAGGTGCGCGACGTCGAGGTGCCCCTCGACGAGATGGTGCACCTGGCACCGGGGTCGACCCCGGCGGACGTGCAGCGGGCCGTGGCGGCCCGGGGGTACTCGCGCTACGTGCTGACCGACGGCGAGGGTCAGCCCACCGGCTACCTGCACCTCAAGGACGTCATGGACCTCACCGACGACGAGTCGTTCGGGTCGCCCGTGCCCGAGAAGCGCATCCGTCGCCTCGGCGCGGTCGGCCGCGACACCGACCTCGAGGACGCCCTCGCCTCGATGCGCCGGGTCGGCGCCCACGTGGCCCGATCGGTCTCGCCCGACGGCGTCACCACCGGGGTGCTGTTCTTGGAGGACATCATCGAGGAGCTCGTCGGAGAGGTCGACGACGTCACCGTGACCTGATCGACGGTGCCGGTGCCGGTGCCGGTGCCGGTGCCGTCTCAGGTGAGGGTGTGCGGGCCGGGCAGGGCGTGCAGCTCGGCCGCTGCCGCCTCGGCCGCGACCGGGTCGCCCGCCTCGGTCGCCCGGCGGAGGGCCACGAAGGACGTGGCCATCGAGTCCCAGTGCAGCACCTGCACGATGTTCGGCACCCGCAGCTTGTAGGCGAGGCCGTCGGTGACGTCGGAGCAGACCTTGACGAGGGCCGGGTTGCCGCAGTGCTCGACGTAGGTCGAGAACAGGGCGACGGCGTGGGCGTTGAGGGCCGGGCCGTCCTCGCGGGCGAGGTCGTCGAGGCAGACGTCGATCGCCCGCACGATGTCGTCCGTGACCTCGGGCGTCAGGTTCGGCACGGCGAGACGGACGGCACCCGCGAAGAGCACGCCCAGGGTCTGCACCGCCTCGACGGCCTCTTCGGCCTTGGGGGTGGCGACCTTCGTGTAGCGGTTCGGGGCCATCTCGACGAGCCCGGCACGGACGAGGTCACCGAGGGCCTCTCGGATGGGGGTGCGTGAGACCTGCAGCCAGGCGATCAGCTCGTCGTCGTGCAGTCGCTCGCCCGGCTCGAGCGTGCCGTCGATGATCGCGTCACGGATGCGGCTGCGGACCGTGTCGCGCAAGAGCTGCCGCTCGGCGGCTGGGGGAGAGACGGGGATCGGCATGCGGCCTCCTGGTGGTCTGGGGCGGGGTGCCCAGCCGACATACTAATACGTTTTCGGCTTTCGTTGCCCGATGGGCAGCGACAGTGGAATGTCAATTCTGCCTCCCGGCAGCCAGGAGGGCGAGCCAGGGGGGGCGAGCCAGGTCGACGAAGCCGGGGCGACGAAGCCCCGCCCCTCGGTGGAGGGGCGGGGCTTCGGGGCTCGGGTCGGCGTCGTTACTCGGCGGCCACCGTGGCGGGCGCCGCCACCGGCACGTGCTGTGAGGCGACCTCGACGCCGTGGGCGTCGCGCAGCGTCGTCACGGTCTGCTCGATCTCGTCGTCGCGCTGCTCGGGCGTCCAGCCGAGCGAGTCGGCCATGACGTCCGCGATCTCGGTCAGCAGCTCGATCGTCACGCCGCCCACGAACGCGAGGTTCGTGCGGCGCAGGACGACGTCGGCCAGGTGCACGGCGTCCTCGTGCTCGGCGAAGTACGCGATCTCGGCCGTGGTGAGCGTCGGCTCGGCCTCGAGGGCCTGCGACGGCTGGTCGAGCAGCACCTCGATGACCTCGGAGGCGCGGGTGCCGTAGCGGGTCAGCAGGCGGTCGACCTGGTCGCGGTCGAGTCCGTCGGCGTGGGCGGCGATCCAGGTGGTGCGGGCGCCGTCGGTGGTCGGGAACCCCTTGCCGCCGCCGATCGCCATGCCCGTCGTGTCGACGGACCGGGTCACGCCGAGCTTCGTCGTCGCCTCGGTGGAGAGGTGGGCCGACAGTGCCCGGAAGGTCGTCCACTTGCCGCCGACGAGGCTGAGCACCGTCGTGCCGGGCAGCTCGGCGACCTCGGTCTCGACGATGCGGTAGTCGCGCGACACGAAGCCGGCGGCGAGGTCGTCGTGCTTCGGCAGCGGGCGCACGCCCGAGTACCGGTACACGATGTGGTCGCGGTTCAGCTCGATGTCGGGGTAGACGTGCTTCACCAGGTCGAAGAAGTAGTCGACCTCTTCTTCGGTGCAGACGGCGGGTTCGGCCATGTCGGCCTCGAGGTCGGTGGTGCCGATCAGCACGCGGCCCTTCAGCGGGTAGATCAGCACGATGCGGCCGTCGTTGTTCTCGAAGAAGATCTCGCGGCCGTTGGTGGCCTCGAGCAGCTCGGGGCTGTCGACGACGATGTGCGAGCCCTTGGTGCCGCCCATGTACTGGGACTCGGCGCCGAAGGCCTTGTTGGTGAGGTCGGTCCAGGGGCCCGAGGCGTTGACGACCACGTCGGCCTTCACGGTGAACTCGGTTCCGGTGACGACGTCGCGCAGGGTGACGCCGCCGTCGGCGGTGCCGACGGCCTCGAGGTAGTTGGCGCTGCGGGCGTTGTCGCCGGCGGCCAGGCCGTCCTTCAGCACGTCGAGGGCCAGGCGCTCGGGCTCGTGGACCGAGGCGTCGTAGTAGGTGCCGGTGTACTTGAGCGACTTGTTCAGGTGGGGCATCTCGGCCAGGGCCTTCTTGCGCCCGAGGAACTTGTGCCGGGGCACCGAGCCGCCGTCGCGCGAGAACGAGTCGTACATGGTCATGCCCACCTTGATGAGCAGCGCGCCGCGCTCCTTCGTGGAGCGCTGCTTGTGCGTGAGCATGCGCAGCGGGGCGTTCATGATGCCGCTGAACGTCGAGAAGATCGGCATCGTGGTCTGCAGCGGCTTGACGTAGTGCGGGGCGATCTTGAGCAGCCCGTTGCGCTCTTCGACGCTCTCGCGGACGAGGCGGAACTCGCCGTTCTCGAGGTAGCGGATGCCGCCGTGGATCATGTGCGACGAGGCCGCGGACGCACCCGAGGCGTAGTCGGCGCGCTCGACGAGCACGACGTCGACGCCCTGCAGGGCGAGGTCGCGGAAGGTCGCGATGCCGTTGATGCCACCGCCGACGACGAGCACCTGTGCCGTCGGGCGGTCGACGATGCGCTGCACGTTGGGACGGATGGTGTCTGTCTTCTTCGACATGGTCACTGCTTCTTTCGATGCGATGTCTGGTGGTGGTGGCCGACTCGTCGTGCGGGCCGGTAGATTCATCGTCGTCCCGATGCACACAAGGTGCAACGTATCTGCACGAACGTGCAAGGAGGTCTCCGTGGTCGCTGGCGATCAGTCCGAACGCACGCAGGAGGCGCTGCGCGCGGCGCATCTCTACTACATGCAGGACCTCACGATGGAGGCCATCGCGCACGAGCTGCAGACGTCCCGGTCGTCGGTGTCGCGCCTCCTGAAGTCGGCTCGCGAGACCGGTCTCGTCGACATCCAGATCAAGTCCCCCCTCGACCAGCCCACCTCGGTCGGAGACGGCCTGCACCGCCGGTTCGGCGTGGTCGCCCACGTCGTCCCGGTGCCCGACCAGACGAGCGACGTGGACCGCCTCGACCGGGTGGCGCTGTCGGCTGCACGAACGCTCACGCAGTACGTCGACTCGAACATGGTGGTGGGCGTCGCGTGGGGCTCGACCGTGAGTGCGGTGAGCCGGTACCTGGTGCCCAAGACGACGCACAACACGGTCTTCGTGCAGCTGAACGGAGCGGCCAACACCCGCACCACCGGCATCGAGTACGCGAGCGAGATCCTCCGCCGCTTCGGGCACGCGTACGGCGCGCTGATCCAGCAGTTCCCGGTGCCGGCGTTCTTCGACGACCCCGCCACCAAGCGCGCGCTGTGGAGCGAGCGCAGCACCCGCCGCGTCCTGTCGCTGCAGGGCGAGATGGACCTCGTCGTGTTCGGCGTCGGCTCGCGCGAGGCGCACGTGCCGAGCCACGTCTACTCGGGGGGCTACCTCGAGCAGAGCGACCACGACAGCCTCGTCCACGACCACGTCGTCGGCGACGTCGCGACGGTGTTCTTCCGCGAGGACGGCTCGTCGGCCGACATCGAGCTGAACCAGCGGGCGACCGGGCCCGACCTGGCGACCATCCGGCGGACGCCGCGGCGCGTCTGCGTCGTCGCCGGCGAGGCGAAGGTCGTGAGCGTCCGGGGGGCCCTCGCCGCGGGCCTGGTCACCGACCTCATCCTCGACGAGGGGACGGCCCGGGCCCTCCTCGCGAGCTGACGCTCGAGGGCAGGAGGCGCGGTCGGGGTACAGCGGGCCAGCCGCGACCCAGCCCGCACGCGTAGACGGGAGCGGTCGCACACCGGGCCCCGACGCGGGGCCCCGAGAGGAGCATCACCATGGCAAGCACCGAACTCACCGGACGTCGCGTCCTCGCGATCGTCACCAACTACGGCGTCGAGCAGGACGAGCTCGTCGTCCCCGTCGCGAAGCTGCGCGAGCAGGGCGCGACCGTCGTCGTCGCCGGCGTGTCGACCGAGCCGGTCGAGACCCTCGTCGGCGACAAGGACCCCGGCCAGTCCGTCCGGCCCGACACGACGATCGCCGAGGCCGACGCGGCCGACCACGACCTGTTGCTCGTGCCCGGCGGCACCATCAACGCCGACACCCTCCGCACCGAGAGCGACGCCGTCGACCTCGTCAAGGCGTTCGCGGCGGCCGGCAAGCCCATCGCGGCCATCTGCCACGGCCCGTGGGCGCTGATCGAGGCCGGACTCGTCGAGGGCAAGGAGCTCACGTCGTTCGCGTCGTTGCAGACCGACGTCCGCAACGCGGGCGGCACCTGGGTCGACCGCTCGGTCGTGACCGACGTCGAGCAGGGTTTCACGCTCGTGACCTCGCGCGACCCCGACGACCTCGACGACTTCGTCCGCGAGGTCTCGACCGCCCTGGCCGAGACCGCTTAGGGTCCGTCCCGCTGCGTGCGGGTGCCCGTCGTGCCCCGGGGGACGACGGGCACTCGCACGGGTCTTTAATGGGGGTTCGGGCCGGTCGTCGGCCCGCACCCGGTCGCCGCGGCGACCGACCGGTCGAGAAAGGGGCGCGACGATGTTCGGCAAGACGCGCGCCACCCCCTCGGAACCCGCGACGCCCGACCCCGTCGCCCTCGAGCGTGCCGTGTCCGAGGGCGTCCTGATCTCACGGGCGGCCGCGGTCGTGTCGGTCGCCAACTCGATCGTGATCCGCGCCCTGCGCGACCACGAGCACTTCGACCACGAGCGCACCCGCGAGGCCGTGCGGACGATCCTCGGGCGGCTCTCCGCCGAGCAGCGCGAGCAGAACGAGCGCATCGGCGGCGAGCGGGCCAAGGCTCTGAAGGCCAAGGGCCGGTCTCGCCACCAGCACGACTACCGGCGGGGCGACGACGACACGCTGTGGTTCCGCGAGAAGACCTACACGGCCGTGGCCGAGAGGCTCGACGACCTGCAGTCCGACGACGAGTTCGTCGGCGGCATCGTCGCCGCGGCCGTCGAGCGGGCATGGGGCGACGTCGGTGCCGTCATCGTCACGAAGGTGTCGGCGGTCGAGGCGGTCGACCCGGCGTACCACGACGAACGCGACCAGCGCCTCCGGGCCCTCGTCGACGAGGACATCGCGCGCCTGCTCGCTCAGCCCCCTCCGGGGTCCGACGCGCCGCGGTCGTTCTGACGCCCGCGCATCGGCCCCCGACCTGGGGCTGGCCGCCCGCCACGGCGACGACCACCATGGAACGACACCGCTCGGCCCTCACCACGCAGAGCCCTCGTCGATCAGGCCACCGTCGTGGGAGGAGCCCGGCATGAACCGTTTCGTGACCTTCGCGTTGCACGGGGTGATCCGGCAGCGCAACCGGTGGTTCGACCGTCGGCTCGGGCTGCCGAAGCCCGAGGGCGTCGCCCGGGCGCACGCGCCGGGAGTCAGCCCCGACCGCGTCCTGCTGTTCGGCAGCGGACCCGCCGTGGGGTGGGGCGTCCGCAGCCACGACCTCGGCCTCGCCGGGCACCTCGCACGCGCCGTCTCGCAGTCGACGGGCCGGGGCGTCGACGTCGACGTGCTCGCCGACCCGGCCATGCGCACGCCCACCGCCCGCCGCGTGCTCGCCGACCGCGACCTCACGCGCTACGACGCCGTGGTCGTGGTGACCGGCATCAACGACGCCCTCGAGATGACCGACCTCACGAAGTGGCGACGGGCCTTCGTCGACCTGCTCGTGCACATCGAGACCGAGACCGGCGGCGCCAGCAGCCCCGTGCTGGTGACGGGCATCCAGGCCCCCAGCGAGGTCACCGTGTTCCGCATCGCCTGCGGGGGTCTGGTGGACCGACACGCGGCCGCACTGAACGAGGTCATCCGCGACGTCTGCTCGACGCATCCCCGCGTGCACGTCCTCATGCCGCCGTCGCCGCTCTCGGGCCACGACGACCGCGACCAGCTGATCGCGAAGTACGCGCGCTGGGGCGAGGCGCAGGCCGAGCTGCTCGCGCCCATGCTCGACGCCCAGATGTCCGCCGGCGGCGGGGTGGCACGGGCACGCCGACACGCCCCCCAGGCCGAGGTCGACCGCGTCGAGGCGATCCGGGCGCTCGGCCTGCTCGACACCGACCCCGAGGAGCGCTTCGACGACATCGTCGAGCGGGCACGGACCCTGCTCTGCGCGAGCGGGGCCGCGTTCTCGCTCGTCACGGCGGACCGCACGTGGAACAAGGCGCTGGTCGGCGGCGGTGACCGCGAGATGCCGGCCGCCCTGTCGTTCTGCGCCCACACGGTGGCCGGCGGTCAGCCGTTCGTCGTCGAGGACGCCTGGGCGGACGAGCGCTTCGGCGTCGAGGCGCCGGCGCGGTTCTACGCCGGCTACCCGGTCGAGAGCCCCGACGGCGTCCGCATCGGCGCCCTCTGCGTCGCCGACCCCGAGCCCCGCACGATCGAGAGCGTCGACCTCGTCATGCTGCGCGAACTCGCCCTCAGCGTGCAGCGCGAACTCGCCCGGCAGGTCGTCGCCCGCGCCTGACCTTCGATGTACACGAAGATGTACATCTTCTGCTCGTCCGGCAGCACCGGTCGACCGCTCGAGGCTGACGGGCACTGGACACGCGACACGCCCGGGATGTAAGTTCGGTCTTCCGCGCCGATCGACGGTGCGGAGACGTCGGAACGACGAGACAGAGCACGAGAGGAGGCCGCGATGTCGTACGAACGCACGCCGCGCCTCCTGAACCAGCAGCCATGCGACGGCAAGCCCGTCGAGGGCACGCCCCTCCGCGGGCGACGCTGGCTCTCTCTCGACCCCCTCCGCTAGGCCCGACGACGTCACCCGACGCCCCGAGCCCACGAGGCCCGGGGCGTTCTCCGTCTCTTCGACACCGCAGGCTCGACGGCCGCGGCACGAGGGAACGTCCGCCCGCCCCGGACGACGACCCCCTCACAGAATCGAAAGGACCATGGAGAAGATCACGTCCCGGCTGTTCAGCTGGGCAAGCCTGCTCGAGGCGAACACCGAGCAGCAGGCACGGACGACGTCGACGATGCCGTTCATCTACCCGCACCTCGCCCTGATGCCCGACGCCCACCTCGGGCTGGGCGCCACCGTCGGGTCGGTCATCCCGACGCTCGGCGCCGTCATGCCGGCCGCCGTCGGGGTCGACATCGGCTGCGGCATGATCGCCGTGAAGACGCAGTTCGTCGCGGGTGACCTGCCCGCCGACCGGAAGCCCCTGCGCGAGGCGATCGAGCGCGCCGTGCCGACGTCCGCCGGTCGCGCCAACGCGAAGATCGTGGCGACGGCCGAGCCGCGCGTCGCCGAGCTGACCGCCCTGGCCGAGGCCGCGGGTTTCGACCCGTCGTCGTACGCGAAGACGTGGCAGTTGCAGCTGGGCACGCTCGGCTCGGGCAACCACTTCATCGAGGTCAGCCTCGACGAGGCCGACGCCGTGTGGCTCTTCTTGCACTCCGGCAGCCGGGGAGTCGGCAACAAGATCGCCCAGACGCACATCAAGGTCGCCCAGGCGGCCATGAAGCGGTGGTGGATCACGCTGCCCGACCCCGACCTCGCCTACCTCGTCGAGGGCACGCCCGAGTTCGACCGGTACGTCGACGAGCTGCGGTGGGCCCAGCGGTTCGCGCTGCTGAACCGTGAGGAGATGATGGACCGCGTCGTGCGGCAGTTCGCCGACTGGGTCGGAGCACCCGTCGACGAGCAGGAGCGCATCAACTGCCACCACAACTTCACGCAGCAGGAGCGGCACTTCGGCAAGGACGTCTGGCTGTCGCGGAAGGGCGCCATCTCGGCCCGCGCCGGTGAGCCGGGGCTGATCCCGGGGTCGATGGGCACCGCGTCGTACGTGGTCGAGGGCCGGGGCGACCCGGTCGCCCTGCAGTCGTCCCCGCACGGTGCGGGTCGTGCCTACTCGCGGAGCGCCGCCCGGAAGACCTTCACGCACGAGCAGCTGCGCGAGGCCATGACGGGCATCGAGTACCGCGACACCGACGCGTTCCTCGACGAGATCCCCGCGGCGTACAAGCCGATCGACCAGGTGATGGCCGACGCCGCGTCGCTCGTGACGATCCGCCACACGCTGCGGCAGATCGTCAACGTCAAGGGCGACTGACACCGGCGCCCGGGGGCGGGGCCGGCGGTGCAGACTCGGACCATGAGTGCTGCACCGCTGGTCACGCCCGACGGGCGGTACCTCGTGGTGCGCGGCCGGTTGTGGCGACGGACGGACCCTCGCCTCGACGAGGCGACCCGCGCCTCCATCGTCCACGAACTGATGGAGGCGCGGCGTGCGAAGAAGACGGCGCTGGCCGACGACGACGCTGCCGCCGTCGAGGCCGCCCGGGCCCGGGTCGACGCGGCGAAGACCTCGCTCGGCGAACGCGGCCCGGTGTGGTGGGACGACGACGCTCCCGACGAGACCCGCCGCATGGCACGGAACACGCGGTACGCCGACTGGTTCGCCACGGTCGGGCCTGACGCCGCCACGAACTAAAGACCGCGCCACGCAATCCGATGGCGCAGTGTTTATTTCGTGGCGGGCTGCGGGCCTAGCGGCCCTGGCGCTTCTTGAACGGCTTCGGCTGACCCTTGACGGCGGGCGTGCGCCCCTTGCCTTTGGACGCCTTGGCCTTGCCGCCGGCGGGCGGGGGAGGCGGCGGCGTCGGGGTCGACGGGCTCGCGAGCTCGTCTTCGGCGACGACGACCGCAGCCTTGCCGGCCTTCGTCAACCGGTACGGCGCGACGTCACGGTCGAAGAGCTTGGCCCCGAACTCGAGCTCGAGCGCCTCGATCGACGACTCGAGCTTCTGGCGTGAGATGCCGAGCTTGTCGGCTGCCACGGGGAAGTGCAGCACCTCGGCGGCGACCAGGAAGTGCCGCAGGTGGCTGGTCTTCACGCCGTGGCGACCGAACCGCCGGCGGGGGAGTCGGCACGGATGCCGAGACCGTCGAGGGCCTTCTGGAAGATCGTCAGGCCGCTCATGCCGGGCAGGTTCGAGATGTTCTGGTCGAGCTTGACGGCCGCCTTGCGACCCTCTTCGCCGCTCATCAGCTGGCCGAAGACGAACTTGACGTCGTCGACCTCCATGATCGACGAGCCGACCGGGGCCCAGACCTTCGACAGCAGGAAGCGCGTCAGCTTCTGCGCCTTCTTGCTCGCGAGCAGACGTTCACGGGCCTGCGAGACGTAGAACGCCACGTGGCGGGCCTCTTGCTTGGCGATGCGCTTCAGCAGCTCGGCGAGCACCGGGTCTTGTTCGAGCTCGGCCATGCGCTTGTAGGCCGAGACGGCCGAGTACTCGTTGGCGGCGCCCCACGACATGTGGACGGCGACGAAGTCCGAGCCGACGATCTTGCCGAGCAGGCCCTGCTTCACCGGGTCGAGGCGCTCGCGCCAGCCGAGCTTCAGGCGGTTCGCCCGCAACTGGTCGTAGTCGACGGTGATGCCGTGCACCTCGAGGATGGCGGCGAGGGCCTCCCCGTGCCAGAACTCCTCGCGGTTCCACATCGTCATGAACGTCGTCATCTCGTTCTCTTTGTGAGACGGAGTCGTCAACAGGTCACGGGTGTAGCAGACCGTGTGGTACTCGACGTCGGCCATGTAGCGCAGGGTCCGCAGCGAGTCGGCCGACAGCGGGTTCTTGCGGAAGTGGTCGAGGTCGAGGTCGTCCCAGCTCAGTCGTTCGGAGGTCGCGGCGAACTTGTCGATGTCGAAGGCCATGTGATGTCAGGAGGCGCGGGCTCAGGCCCTGCCTCCGTCTCCTTTCGCTGTGGTGCCGCTGGTGCCGCTCGTGCTGCTGGTGCCGCCGCGCGTCCAGTCGCGGATGCTCCATCTTCTTCGGAGCGCCTCGCGTGCCAGATTGCTGTCGGGGTTGACCGCGTTCGGGTGTCCGACCATCTCGAGCCAGGCGAGGTCGGCGAACGAGTCACCATAACCGTACGACCCCGAGAGATCGATGTCGTTCGCCTGGGCGTACTGCCGCAGCCAGGCGGCACGGGCCTCGTCGACCAGCGGCGGCTGCGCGAGGTAGCCGGTGTAGACCCCGCCGCGCTGGTGCATCGTGCTGGCGACGACCTCGTCGAACAGATGCGCCAGGGGCGTCGTCAGGGTGTCGATCGAGCCCGTGACCAGCACCGTGCGGTGCCCCGCGGCGCGGTGCTCGGCGAGGCGCGCCAGGGCGTCGGGCAGGGTGTGGCGCAGGACGGTGTCGGCGTAGCCCTTCGACCGCACGACGCCCGAGAGGCGGGCGACCGGCATGCCCTCGTAGCGGCGCGAGAAGGTGCGGATGAACTCGCCCCGGTCGCGGCCCTCGGCGCGCAGGTACCGCGGCAGCGAGGTGAGCAGGCTCGCGACCTCGCCGGGCCACGCGGCTTTGCGGAAGCCGGCCGAGCGCACCCAGAGGTACTGCTCGACGATGTTGCTGGCGAGCACCGTGCCCTCGAGGTCGAACACGGCCACGACGTCGTCGCGTCGAGGCAGCGCCCGGGTGTCGGCGACCACGGCCGCCGCGGCGGGGCGCACCGAGAAGGCCCGCGTCATCGAGGTGATCGACGGGAAGTGCACCTCTTGGAAGTAGGCCTCCCAGTCGACGTCGGTCACGTCGAAGCCGATGTCGGCGGGCGACCCCTCGGGCAACCCGGCGTGCAGCGCCCTCGTGCGGCGGTCGTCGAAGATGATCTCGGACTGCACGTAGTGGCGGTAGAGGTCGGTGAGGCTCTGCAACGACTCGAGGTCGGCCCGACGGGTCTGCACCGTGGCCAGGGCCGTCCGGGTGCGCAGCGTGCTCGGCAGGCGGCTCAGCACGGCCTCGCGCACGTCGTTCACGCGGTTGGCGGTGCGGATGGCTCCCTCGACCTTGCGCACCCCGGGGAAGTTCCAGTGCGGGGCCTCGATCGACGAGTGCTCGTCGCGCGGCAGCGGGTTCGCGGTGAAGAAGGTCTTGAGGTTCTCGAACATGCGCAGGATCGAGAACGGGTTGCTGCCGCCCGAGCTGGCGTGGAAGTACTGGGGGCTGCCGGCCTCGACCGGGTTGGCCGCGACGGCGAGGATCACGTTCACCACGTAGTCGACCGGGATGACGTCGAGCACGCTGTCGGGCACCCCGGGGAACTCGGGCAGCAGGCCACGCGCGTACGACATGATCAGCGGGTCGGCGACCTTGAAGCCGTCGATCCAGCCGGGGTACGGGTGGCGGTGGGCGCTCTCGACGATCGCCGGTCGGACGACCGACAGGCGGTGCCCCGCGTCGGCCCAGAGCTCTTCGGCGGCCCGCTCGGCGAACGCCTTGGTCAACGTGTACACGTCGGTCCAGCCGAGGGTCTCGGCCCGGGTGCGCCCGTAGTCGACCAGGCGCGCCTTGACCCAGGCGACCCGCGCCTCCTCGGCGGCGGCCGCGACCGCCTGCGGTCCGGTCTTGCCGTGCGCCGCACGGCCCTGCGCGAGGAACCCGCGCAACGTCTCGGGCTGGCGCGAGGCGGCCTCGACCCGGGCACGGGCGTCGGCGGCGGCGGCCCGTTCGGCACGCCAGTCGACGACGTGGCCGAGCGACGCCTCGGGGAAGACCCCCTTGCGGATGCCCCCGACGTAGGCCGTCGACACGTGCACGACGTGCGGGTCGGTGCCGGTCTTCGCCAGGGCCTCGTACAGCCCGACCGCTCCGCCCACGTTGGTCTCGAAGGCCTGGTCGATCGGCGGGTCGAACGACACCGTCGAGGCGCTGTGGATGACGACGTCGAGGTCGCCGGGCAGGTCGGGCAGGTCGCCCAGACCGCTCTCGATCACCCGGAGCCGCTCGGTGAGGGCCTTCTCGACGCCCTCGGGTCCCACGGCGTCGCGCCACGACGAGAAGACCGGCTTCTTCAGCAGGTGTCGGAGGCGCCCCTCGGCCGAGGTGCCCGCCTTGGGGCGGATCAGCAGGGTCACGGTCGTGCCGTGGTGCGACGCGAGCAGTCGCTCGAGGATCGCCTGGCCGACGAAGCCGGTGCCGCCGGTCAGCAGGACGTGCGCGTCGCCGAGGTCGACCCGCGTGGCACCGGGGGTCCGGTCGGGCAGGGCGAGGCCGGGGGTGGAGCTCATGCGGTCAGCTTTCTGGTCACGGCCGCCGCGACGGCGGGGTCCATGCCCGGCAGGTCGGCGACGAGGGCGCCCACGCGGTCGGCGCGCACGTGGCCCTCGGCCCCGCCGAACACGGTGGCGTCGAAGAAGGTGCGCTCGGAGTCGGCGCGCTCGACGGCGCCGACCGGCCAGACGGCCGTCAGCAAGGAGGCGCGGGTCATCTTGACCGCGCGGCGCGAGTCACGCAGGCGCCAGTCGGCCTCGCTCGCGAAGAAGCGTTCGTGACGGGCCTTGACGACCCGTGCTCGCTCGACCACGGTCGTCAGCGTCGGGTGGGCGCCGAGCTCGTCGAGCCGATCGTATGCCTCTCGGAGCACCCATTCGTCGACGGCGCCGGTCGTCGTGTGGACGGCCACGATCGGCGAGCCGACGGTGACGGCCTGGAGGGCCCGCGTGATGGGCCCACGGCGTTCGGTCGCCTCGGAGGCGGCGTGACGCTTCGCCCCCTCGGGGACGTCACGGTTGCGGGGTTCGTCGTGGGCCTCGAGGACGGCGTCGAGGGCGTCGGCCAGCCAGAACTTCTCGAAGGCCCACGTCACCAGGAACGCGGTGACCCGGGTGTCTTTGTGGGTGGCCGTGACGAGCAGGTTGCGGAGGTTCTCCATCGTGGCGCTCTCGAGCCGGCCGAGATGACGGACGAGGCGCAGGGCGTCGGCACCGAGGGGGGCGGCGGCGAAGCCGGACAGGTCGAGGTCGGGACGCCAGTTGCCCTGGGCCGTCTTGGTGAACTCGCGGATGTCGAAGTCGAGGTCGGCGCGCGGGTCATCTCTGGTCGTCATGACGGGTGGACCTCCGGGGCAGAAAAGGACGAGGCGAGAAGGGCCTCGAACGTGTCTCGATGCGCGCAGTCTGCTCTCAGCACCGTATCGTAAGCGGCATGGCTGTAGCGCTCGTCACCGGGGGCACGTCCGGCATCGGAGCCGAATTCGCCCGCCAACTCGCCACGCGCGGCTGGGACATCGTCCTGGTCGCCCGTGACCTCACCCGACTCGACGAGACGGCGACCGCGCTGCGCGCCCTCGGCCGTGACGTCGAGGTCCTCGCCGCCGACCTCGGCGACCGCTCGGACGTCGACCGCGTCGCCGACCGGCTGGCCGATCCGGCCCGTCCCGTCGACCTGCTCGTGAACAATGCCGGTTTCGGCATGCACACCCCGCTGACCTCGACGGACGTCGCCGCCCACGACCTCGCGTTCGAGGTCATGTGCCGCACGGTGCTCGTGCTCTCGGGTGCCGCGGCACGGTCGATGCGCGAGCGCGGGCACGGGCACGTCGTCAACGTCTCGAGCACCGCAGGCCTCATGGCGATGGGCAGCTACTCGGCGATCAAGGCCTGGGTCACCTCCTACAGCGAGGGCCTCTCGGTCGAGCTCAAGGGCACCGGCGTGGGCGTCACGGCCCTGCTGCCGGGCTGGGTGCGGACCGAGTTCCATCAACGTGCCGGCATAAAGTCGTCGTCGATACCCAACGCCCTGTGGCTCAGCACCGAACAACTGGTCGTCGCGTGCCTGCGCGACGTCGACAAAGGCAAGGTGATCTCCATGCCCACGCTTCGGTACAAGGTGCTGATGGGATTGGTCCGGCACGCCCCGAAGGGCGCCGTCCGTGCCGCGTCCGGGGCGATCTCGTCGAGCCGTCGCAAGCCGGTGGGTCGGTGAGCGTGCGGCACGACCGCGACGGGCGTCGCGATCACGCCCGCCTCGACGCCGTCGCGCAGCGCGTCGACGACGTCCGCGCCGACGTGGCCCAGCGGGCCGGCGACGTCGCCCAGCGCGCGGGCGACGTGGCCCAGCGCGCCGGCGGCGTGGCCAGCGACGTGCGCGACCGGTTCAGCTCGCGACGCCACGCGATGGCGCGCTACGTCGCCCAGCGCATGGTGCTCAAGCCGACCATCTGGTCGATCACCGACGTGACGGTCATCGACCGCGATCGCGTCGAGGGCCTCACGGGCGGGTTCATCGTGGTCGCCAACCACTCGAGCCACCTCGACGCCCCGCTCATCCTCGGCGCCCTGCCCCGCAAGCTCGCGCGCTACCTCGCGACCGGGGCCGCGGCGGACTACTTCTTCGACGTGCCGTGGCGGCGACAGCTGACCGAGCTGTTCTTCAACGCGTTCCCGGTGCAGCGGGGCTCGGGGACGGCGGCGTCCGCGGCCGACGCGACCCGCGCCTCCTCGTCCGGGGCCTCGGCGGGGTCGACGCCGCAGAGCTCGGCCCGTCGGCGGGCCGCGGCCAAGGCGGCCGCCCGGGGGCGCCAGGGTCAGCCCACCGTCAGCGCACGGTCGCTGCTGCAGCGCGGCTACCCCGTGCTGGTGTTCCCCGAGGGCACCCGCTCGAAGGACGGCACCGTGGCGACGTTCAAGCCCGGCGCCGCCGCACTCGCGTCGGCCTGCGGCGTGCCCGTCGTGCCGCTCGCCCTGATCGGCGCGAACATCGCACAACCCCGGGGTCGCAGCTGGCCCCGGCCCGGGCGGCTGCCCGTCGGCGTCGCGTTCGGCGACCCGATGCGGCCCCACGACGGCGAGTCCGTCACCGACTTCTCGACGCGCGTGCGCACCGAGATCCTGCGTCTGAAGGACGCCAACACCGCCCGCATCCTGGGCTCGTCAGACCCGCTCGAAGGAGAACGCCCGTGACCGACGTCAAGCAGAAGAAGAGCCCCGCCGTCGACGGCGTCAAGCACATGAAGTGGTGGGGCTGGGGCGTCGAGGGCGTCGCCTTCCACCACGACGACAAGCCCGCCTTCGCGCCCTTCGTCAAGAAGATCGTCGGCGTCGAGCTGTCGCAGGGGCACGACACCGGGCTCTCGTTCGACGACCTCGACGTGCCCGCCTCGCGCGTCGGCACCGAGGTGCTCGACTCGCTCGTCCAGATCGTGGGCGACGGACAGGTCGTCACCGACGACCACGACCGCGTCGTGCACACCTACGGCAAGAGCATCCGCGACCTGATCCGCATCCGCGCCGGCCGTCTCGACCGCGTGCCGGACGTCGTCGTCTACCCGGCCGACGAGGACGAGATCCAGCGCATCGTCGACCTGGCCGTGGCCAGCGACCTCGTGCTGATCCCGTTCGGCGGCGGCAGCAACATCGTGGGCAGCCTCGAACCGCTGCCGACGGAGGAGCGCACGATCGTCTCGCTCGACATGGGCCGCCTCGACCAGGTGCTCGACATCGACGAGGACGGCGGCCTCGCCCGCATCCAGGCCGGCGGCCAGGGCCCCGACCTCGAAGAGCAGCTGAACGCCCGCGGCTGGACCCTCGGGCACTTCCCCGACAGCTTCACCCACTCGACGCTCGGCGGCTGGGTCGCCACCCGCTCGTCGGGCATGCAGAGCGACAAGTACGGCGACATCGCCGACATCACCAAGGGCCTGCGCGTCGTCCGCCCGGGCGGCGTGCTGTCGATCCGCGCCGTGCCGAGCGCCTCGACCGGCCCGTCGCTGCGCGAGATGATCATCGGCAGCGAAGGGCGCCTCGGCGTCATCACCGAGGTCACGGCCCAGGTGCACCGCCTGCCCGAGAAGCGCGAGATCCTCGCCTACCTGTTCCCGTCGTGGCACGACGGCCTCGCCGCCATGCAGGCGATCGCCGAGAGCGACGCACGCCCGTCGGTCACGCGCGTCAGCGACGCGCACGAGACGGCGTTCTCGTTCGCCACCTCGAAGCCCGGCAAGGGCATCTCGCAGAAGGTCACCGACCTGCTGCCGACGATCCTCAAGGCGAAGGGCTGGGACGTCGACGCGATGTGCCTGTCGTTCATCGGCTACGAGGGCACCCCCGAGCACGTCGCCCACACGCAGAAGGCGGTCGGCAAGATCGTCAAGGCGAACAAGGGCATGAGCGTCGGCAAGGGGCCGGGCAAGCTCTACGACCAGAAGAAGTTCGACACGCCCTACCTGCGCGACTTCTTCATGGACCACGGAGGCGCGGCGGACGTCTCCGAGACCGCCGCACCCTGGTCGAAGCTGCGCCTCGTCTCGTCGCGCGTCTACGCCGCGGCGAACCAGGCCTTCGACTCGATCGGCAAGCAGGGCTGGATCATGGGCCACCTGTCGCACTCCTACCACTCGGGCGCGTGCCTCTACTTCACCTTCGCGTTCGAGCACGGCTCCGACGCCGAGGCCGAGTACGACGTCGTCAAGCACGCCATCCAGCAGGCGTTCATCGACACCGGCGCGACCGTCTCGCACCACCACGGCGTCGGCCTCGAGCACCAGCCCTGGCTCGCCCAGGACGTCTCGGCCGAGGGCGTGGCCGTCATGCAGGGGCTGTTCGACTCGGCCGACCCGGGGCGCGTGTTCAACCCCGGCAAGGTGACCGGCGCGTAGTCCCGCGCCGCGCCTCCTGCGCCGCTGCTGCCGGCCTGCCGCCGCCGCCGCCGGTCTGCACCCCGCCACGAGATGGGCACAGCACCACGATTAGTCGTGGTGTTGTGCCCATCTCGTGGCGTCGTGCGTGATGCATCACCTCGTGCACAGGACCAACGCCCCGATCGTGCATCCACAAGGAGGCGCGGGTCACGCCCCGAGGACGCGACCGGTCGGTCACGGTGGCCTCGTGCCCACCTCCCTTCCGCCCCTCGTCTTCGCGGCCACTCACGGTTCGCAGAGCAGACACGGCTCCGCCCTCCGTCGTGACGCCAGGCACGGGGTGTTCCATCGTGTTCATCCAGGGGCCTACGTCGTGACGGCGGACTGGGTGCGGCTCGACCCGCGTCAACAACACGTCCTGACGGTGCGAGCCGTCCTCGCGGGATTGTCCACGGGTGCCGTGGTGTCGCACGCGTCGGCGGTCGCCCTGCACGGGCTCCCGAGCGCGGGCTGGCCGCGCGGGCCGGTCCATGTGATCGATCCGTCGCGCGACCGGATGCACGTGACCGACCGTGTCGTTCGTCATCCCGGACCAGTCGACGCTCAGGACGTCGTCGAGGTCGACGGGCTCCCCGTGACGAACGACGTACGGACGGCCGCCGACAGGTCCAGGACGGCGTCGTTCGCCGACGGCGTGCTCTGCGTCGATGCCGTCCTGCGGCGCGCGGCGATCCGGGCCGGTTGCTTCGCCTCGGCCGCTCGACGAGACCCGACGTCGGCCGCCCGACATCGGTCGCGCGTGGAGGACGTGGCCGAGGACGCGCGTCAGCTGCTGGTCGAACGGCTGGCCCGGGCACCCGGCACGCGGGGACTCTCCACGGCTCGGCGGGTCGCGCTGTTCGCCACACCGTGGGCCGAGAACGGCGGTGAGTCGCTGTGTCGCCTGGCGCTCCTCGAGCTCGGGACCCCGGAGCCCGCGATGCAGGTCGAGTTCTTCGACGGGCAGGGGCTGGCGGGTCGCTGCGACTTCGTGATCGGTGACGCGGCGCTCGAGTTCGACGGCAAGGTGAAGTACGACGACGCGGCGATGCGCGCAGGCGAGGTTCCGTCGGCGGTGGTGAAGGCTGAGAAAGACCGTGAACGGCGGCTGCTGCGGTCCGGTGGCATCCGCGCGATCGGTCGATGTGACGCCGACGACGTCGCCCGTCGCCTTCCGCTCGCCAGAACCCTCCGAGACCTCGACCTCGAGCTCAGGCCGCGACACAACGCCACGATGTGGGCACACCGCCAGGTTTAGGCATGGTGCTGTGCCCACATCCTGGCGTGGTGGCGAGCGAGGGGCGGGGCGGGGCGGCGCGGGGCGGGTGGGCGTCGCCGGGCGACACACAGGGGGGCGGCGCAGCGGGGCTGCATAGGATGTGCATCGATTCGTCCGCACAGAACCCGCTCACGGAAGAGACCCGCGCATGCCCGGAATCCACGCCGACATCACCTCGGCCTTCGGCAACACCCCGCTCGTCAAGCTCAACTCGTTGCCCGTCGAGGGCGGGGCCGAGGTGCTGGCCAAGCTCGAGTTCTACAACCCGGGCGCCAGCGTCAAGGACCGCCTGGGCGTCGCCATCGTCGACGCGGCCGAGGCCTCGGGCGACCTGAAGCCCGGCGGCACGATCGTCGAGGGGTCGAGCGGCAACACCGGCATCTCGCTCGCCCTCGTCGGTGCCGCGCGTGGCTACCGGGTGATCGTCACGATGCCCGAGACGATGAGCGTCGAACGGCGCACCGTCATGAAGGCCTACGGTGCCGAGATCGTGCTGACCCCCGGCCCCGAGGGCATGAAGGGCGCCGTCGAGCGGGCGAAGCAGATCGCCGCCGAGACCGAGAACGCGATCTGGGCGCAACAGTTCGAGACGCAGGCCAACGCCGAGATCCACCGGCGCACCACGGCGCCCGAGATCCTGCGCGACACCGACGGCGCGATCGACTTCTTCGTCGCCGGCGTCGGCACCGGGGGCACCATCACCGGGGTCGGCCAGGTGCTGCACGAGCAGGTCCCCGGCGTGAAGGTGGTGGCCGTCGAGCCCGCCGACTCGCCCCTGCTCAGCGAGGGCAAGGCCGGGCCGCACAAGATCCAGGGCATCGGGGCGAACTTCGTGCCCGAGGTGCTCGACCGCTCGCAGATCGACGAGGTGTTCCCCGTGCAGCTCGACGACGCCCTGCGCGTCGCCCGCGACCTCGCCACGAAGGAGGGCATCCTCTCGGGCATCTCGTCGGGTGCCATCGTCCACGCCGCCCTCGAGATCGCGAAGCGGCCCGAGAACGCCGGCAAGCGCATCGTCGCGATCGTCTGCGACACGGGCGAGCGGTACCTGTCGACGGTGCTCTTCCAGGACCTCGCGGACGCCTGAGGTGCGACTGGTCGCCCGCCTGCGGGAGGACCTCGACACCGTCACGAGGCGCGACCCGGCGGCTCGGGGCCGCGTCGAGACCGCCCTGGTCTACTCGGGCCTGCACGCGGTGTGGGCGCACCGCGTGACCTCGCGACTGTGGCGCGCGGGGCCGACGCCGCGCCTCCTCGGCTCGCGGTTCGTCGCGCGGCTGCTCTCGCAGCTCGTGCGGTCGCTGACCGGCGTCGAGATCCACCCGGGGGCCCGCCTCGGCGCCCGCCTGTTCATCGACCACGGCATGGGCGTCGTCATCGGCGAGACCGCGGTGGTCGGCGACGACTGCACGATCTTCCATGGCGTGACCCTCGGCGGCAAGGGACGAGGAGGCGCGCTCGGCCGCCGACACCCCACCGTCGGTGACGGCGTGATGATCGGTGCCGGGGCCGCCGTGCTCGGCGGCGTCACGGTGGGTGACGGCAGCGTCGTCGGGGCCAACGCGGTCGTGACGAAAGACGTCCCGCCCAGGTCGGTCGCCGTGGGCGTGCCCGCGGTGGCCAGGCCCCGCTCCGACTGACCGGGTCACGTTCCGGGTCTGCTCCCGGGACCGGCACCGGCACACCGGGTCAGGCGTGGGTGAGCTCGGGCTCGCGGTCGGTCGTCGAGGAGGCGCGGCGCGGTTCGCGGGGCTCGAAGCGCCCCTTGAGCTTGAGGGCCGGCTTCTCCACGAAGTGGTGCGACAGGACGGACGTCCCGATCGCGGCGGCGAGCACGAGGACGATGCCGAGGGCGCCCTGGACGAACGGCTCGATCAGGGCGATGAACACGACGTGCCAGAGGTACAGCGGGTACGAGATCGCACGACCGAACCAGGCGACCGGTGCGAGCGACAACACCCAGGCGACGGGCGACGACGCCACGACGAGCCCGCCGATCAGCAGCATCGAGGCCAGGCCCACGGCAGGCAGGGCGACCGCGAAGGTCAGGACGTTCTGCTGCCATCCCGAGCCGATCACGACGAGTGACGCGACGACCCCGGCGAGGCCGAGCCAGGTGGCGAGGGCTCCCCAGCGGCCGGCCAGGGCCGAGCGGACGCGCTCGGACCGCAGCACGACGGCCAGGACGCAGCCCATCAGCAACGGGGCCACGTTGAGGACCGGGCTGAAGTAGATGTCGGGGGTCGCGCCTCCGGACGGGCGGTCGTAGAGGAACCAGGTGGCCACGGCGGATGCGACGACGACGGTCGACAGGCCGGCGACCAAGGCCTTGCGGCGCGCCGCCAGGGCGAGCAGCAGCACGAGGACGGGCGGCCAGACGAGGTAGAACTGCTCCTCCATCGAGAGGCTCCACATCGGGGCGAAGACGCCCTGCGAGGTGTCGAAGAACGCCCGGGCGAGGTTGCCGGTGTACGTCAGGGCGATGAGGGCGGCTCCGATCGGGCCGAGGGTCGACCCCTGGTAGTCCCCGACCAGCCACCACAGCGCGACGCCGACGACCACGACGGCGAGCAGCGTCGGGTACAGCCGCAGCAGGCGACGCACCCAGAAGCGACCCAGCCGGATGCGGCCGGTCGACGCGTGCTCACGCAGCAGCAGCGTGGTGATCAGGTAGCCCGACAGGACGAAGAAGACGTTGACGCCCACGAAGCCGCTGCCGAAGCCGGGCACGTGCAGGTGGTACAGCACCACCAGGGCGATGGCCACCGTGCGCAGGCCGTCGAGCGGCAGCACCCGGTCGCGACGCGTGGTCGAGACGGGGTGCTCGGTCGGCTCCGTGGTCGGCAGGGCTGAGGGCATCGTTGCAGTTTGCCTCAACTTTCTTGGTGCCGCCCGGACGCGTGCCCCGGGCACCGGCACGGAAACGTACCCCGAGCACCGGTCCGGACACGTACCCCGAGCGCCCGCCCGGACGAGCTACCCGCGTTGCTGCGGCACGCGGCGCGGCAGGGCGAACACCAGCAGGAACGACGCGAGGGCGAAGATCGCGCTGACGAGCATCGCGTGGGCGGCGGCGTCGGTGAAGCCGGTCGCGACGTCGGCGGGGGTGCGGCCCGAGATCGTCAGCGTGCCGAACAGGACGCTGCCGATGATCGCGATGCCCACGGCCGAGCCGATGCGCTGGATCGCCGAGATGACGGCGCTCGCCGAGCCGGCGTCCTGGCGGTCGACGGTCGACACGATGAACTGCACGTTCGGCGCGATGAAGAAGCCGTTGCCGAGGCCGGCGAGCAGCAGCGGCACGAGCAGCATCCAGTTCGTCAGGTCGGCGGCGTCGACCGTCACGAGCACGAGCCACATCCAGGTCAGGCCGACCGTGACGAGCGCCGTGCCGAGGATCAGCACGCCGCGACCGAGTCGGGCAGCGAGGCGGTTGCTCTGCGACGAACTGATGATGCTGCCGATCGCGAAGGGGATCGCCACGGCGCCCGAGGCCAGCGCGCTGTGGCCGAGGCCCGACTGCCAGAGCAGCGAGATGGTGAAGAAGATGCTGGTGAAGGCCGCGAAGTAGACGAGGGCGAGCACGACGCCACCGGTGAACGAGGGGTGGGCGAAGAGCTTGGGCGGCACGAGCGGCGTCTTGCCGCGCTTCGTGTAGGCGACCTCCCACAGGCCGAAGAGGGCCAGCAGCACGACGCCCGCGGCGATGGTCAGGTAGGTCCAGAGCGGCCAGCCCTCGTCCTGCCCCTGGATCAGCGGCACGAGCAGGGCGACGAAGGCGCCCGAGACCAGCACGAGCCCGATCCAGTCCAGCCCCCGGTCGGGTCGGGGCACCGACTCGTCGCGCTTCGGCAGCAGGACGGCGGCGGCGATCAGGGTGATGACGCCGAACGGCAGGTTGACGTAGAAGACGAGGCGCCAGCCGTTCTCGTCGCCGAACGCCTGGATGATCAGGCCGCCGATGATGGGGCCGAGCGCCGACGAGACGCCGATGACGGCGCCCATGATCGCGAACGCCTTGCCGCGCGACCGACCGGGGAAGAGCAACTGGATGAACGCCGTGACCGCGGGCACGAAGATGCCGCCGGCCAGGCCCTGCACGATGCGGAAGACCACGAGCTGCGTGTCGTCCTGGGCGAGGCCGCAGGCCAGCGACGCCGCCGTGAAGAGCAGCACGCCGACGAAGTACACCCACTTGTGGCCGATGCGGTCGCCGATGCGCCCCGCGGGGATCAGCGCCAGGCCGAACGCCAGCGCGTAGCCCGAGATGATCCACGACAGGGTCGACTCCGAGGCGTCGAGGGTCGTGCGGATCGTCGGCAGGGCGACGTTGACGATGGTCGTGTCGAGCAGCGCGATGAACATGCCGAGCAGCAGCGCGACGAGCGCGTACCAGGCGTGGCGGGGCACGGCCGCCGGCTGGCCGGGGCCGGCTCCGGGCGTGGCGGGTGACGCGGCGCCGGTCGGGGCGGAGGCGTGGGACATGGTGTGGCCTTTCGGGCGGCGGCACGGGCCGTGAGGCGAGGCGGGTGAAGGCGGTGCGTATGACGGCAGAGCGGGTGAAGGCGAGGCGGGTGGAGGCAGAGCGGGAGAGGGCAGAGCGGGTGGGGGCGGGGAGGCCGGAGGCACCGGCGGGGAGCGGGAGGCCGGGGCGGCACGGGGCCGACGCGCGCGACGACGACGTCGGGGCGGGTGCGAGACGCAGGAGGCACTGGTCACCGACCAGCACCTCCTGATTTTTGCACGTTCTGCACTCGGGCGCGCACCGCGTCGCCCGTGACGACGGAGGAGGCGCAGGTCACCGACCTGCGCCTCCTCCGTCGTCGAGGGCTGACCCCCCGGGTCGCGTCAGCGGCGACCGAGGCGGCGCTCGCCGCCGGCGCCGGTCTGGTAGACGAGGCCGTAGTGCTCGAACACAGCGGGTTCGCGCGACGCCTCGAGCTCGCCGTCGGTCTCGATCGACGGTGCGTCCTTGACGAGCTTCTTCTCGAACTGCACCTTGAGGTGCTTCGGGGTGACGACCGCGCCCTGCAGGGGCACGAAGACCAGGCGCGAGCGGCCGAGCAGCCCGGCCGTCACCGTGGCGAACGCCGGCTGGTCGGCGGCGGTGTCGAAGTAGATGCTCTCGAGCGAGCCGACCTTGTCGCCCTCGGGGTCGACGACCGGCATGCCGATCCAGTCGCGGATGTTCTCGGCTTCGAACATGGGTGCCTCCTCTGGCGGGGGCCGCGTCCCGGCCCGTCGGGTCCGACGGTAGTAGGGCCCGGGCGTCGGCGCTCAGGCACGGTGCCCGGTGCGACGGCTCAGGCGGGCGCCCGCCCGGCGAAGACGTCGCCGATGGTGACGCCGTCGTCGGGCCGTGACAGCACGACGACGGCGTCGCCCGCCTCGACCGGACCCGAGTGCACGACCTTGAGGTAGGCGCCCGGTCGCCCCTCGGCCATGAAGCGCTTGACCCACTGCGGCTCGCCGAGCCGCCGGGCGAACGTGGCACACGGGATGCGCGGCTTCGTCACCTCGAGCACGAGGGTCTCGCCGACGGCCCACCGTTCGCCGACGACGGCCCCGGTGACGTCGACGCCCGACGTCCGCAGGTTCTCGCCGAAGAGCCCCGGGGTGACCTCTCGCCCGAGGAGCCCCGCGAAGTGCGCCGCGTCCTCGTCGGCGAAGGCGTAGACCGCCTGCTCGGGGCCGCCGTGGTGCTTGCGGTCGGCCTGCACGTCGGCCCGGAGGCCCAGCGGCCGGACGTGCACGGGCCCGTCCACGGGTCGCTTGTCGATGGCGGTGACGCCGATCGTGCCCGAGTCGGGCAGCAGGGCGGACACGCGGCAGACGGCGGTGACGGAGGCCTGTGTGGTGGTCATGCCTCCATGGTGGCGGACGACGCGACCGACCAGGCGTCACGACCCGCGCCTCCCGGGTCCACGCGTCCTCGGTGCTGCCCGCGACGTGAGCCCCCCCCCCGACGAGTGTCACCCGGATGCGGGCTGGATGCCCATCGGGCAACCTGCCAGGCTCGCCCCGACGAAAGGGGTGGCATGGCTCACGGCGGCTACGCGGTCATCGACGTCGAGACGACCGGGCTCTGGCCCGGACGGCACCACCGCATCATCGAGATCGGCATCGTGCACCTCGACGCCGACGGCGAGGTCGAGGCGACCTTCGAGACCGTCGTCGACCCGTCGCGCGACCTCGGGCCCATCCACGTGCACGGCCTGCGCAGCGCCGACGTGCGCGGTGCGCCCCGGTTCGAGCACGTCGTCGACGACCTGTGCGACCGCCTGCGCGGTCGCGTCGTCGTGGCCCACAACGCCCGGTTCGAGGCGCAGTTCCTGGCGGCCGAGTTCGAGCGGCTCGGGCTCGAGTCGCCGCTCGGTCCCGACGGTGCGGGCGCCCTCTGCACGATGAAGCTCGCCCCCACCTACCTGCCCGGTGCCGGCCGGACCCTCGCCGACTGCTGCGCGGCCATCGACGTCGACCTCACGGACGCCCACGAGTCGCTGGCCGACGCCACCGCCACCGCCCGCCTGCTGTCCGCCTACCTGCGCATGGGCGACGCCCAGTCGTCGTGGTGGCGCGAGTGGGGTCGGTACGCCGCGCTGCAGCAGTGGCCGACAGCCGAGACCCCCCGGACGCCGCCCCACCCCCGGTTCGCAGGAGGCGCGGGCGGGGCCGACGACGGAGCCCACGGCCCCGGCCGCGCGGCCTGGCGGTCCCGGCGCCGCGTCGCCCGGACGCCCGAGTTCGCCCCCGTCCCCTCGGCGGGCGCCGTGCTGTCGGCCTCGGGCGCCGTGCCGCCCGCCGCCCCGAGCGCGGTGCCGCCGGCCGGCCCGACGGGCAGCGCGCACCTCACGGGCCCGGTCGACCTCGACCTCGACCGGGACGTCTTCGGCCTCACCGTCGAACCGGCTCCCGCCGAGCCGAGGTTCCTCGAACGGGCCACCGAGCTGCTGCCCCAGCTCCATCTCGACCGACGCCAGAACCAGTACGCGGCCATGCTCGACAAGGCGCTGTCCGACGGGTACCTCTCGCGGGACGAGGCCGACAACCTGGCCACCCTCGCCGTCGAGCTCGACCTCGACGAGCCGGCACGAGAGGTGCTGCACGACCGCTACTTCGCCTCGCTCGTCTCGACCGTCTGGGCGCACGACGTCCTCTCGGACGACGAACGGCGGCAGGTCGACGCCGTCGCCGAGATGCTCGGCATCGCCCCGCACCGCCGCGACGCCGCCCTGGTGCCGTCGGTGCTCGAACGGGCACCGCGACCGGCGGACGACGACGAGCTCGACGAGTTCGACGTCATCGAGGGGCTCGACGAGTCCCTCGGCGCCGTGGCCGAGACCCGGGCGCCGACCCTGGCCCGGCCCGACGTCGGCCCGCTGGCCCCCGGCGCCCGCGTCGCCCTCACGGGATCGCTGAGCCAGGGTCGCGACGTGCTCGTCCGTTCCCTCGAGCGGGCAGGGCTCGTCGTCTGGCCGGCGGTCACGACCGAGACGTCGTTGGTCGTCGCCGCCGACGTCGCGTGCAGCTCGGGCAAGGTGCGCAAGGCGCTGTCGTACGGGGTGCCGGTGGTGGACGAGACGCAGCTGCCGTTCGTGCTGGCCCGTTCGCGCCGGTCACGCACCGCCGCCTGACGGTTCAGACGCACTGCGGCCCCAGGGCTCAGAGCGCGGGATCGTCCTCGGCGTGGTCGTCGGCGTCGAGCGAGGGCCAGACGGTCGAGACCTGCGCGGTGCCGCCGAGCGGGGTGTGGGGCAACGGGTCGGATGGTCGAGGGTGCATGAGAGCTCCGGTCTGTCTGCCTGCGAGCTGCGGGAGACGGGCGACCAGGGTCTGGGGCTACCAGGCCTCACCGTACGCGCATCGGGTGCCCATGACCAGCGGGTCGGTCAGACGGTCAGGCGTCGGGCCACGATCTCGGAGGCGACCTCGACCAGCGGGCGTCGGTTCTCACGGGCGTGGCGGCGGATGCGCTGGAACGCCTCGTCCATGTCGAGCGACTGCGTGTACGACACGACGCCCTTGGCCTGCTCGATGACGATGCGGCTGTCGAGGGCACGCTGCAGCTGGTCCCTGGTCGAGTCCATCTCGCGGAGGGCTCGTTCTTGCAGGATGCTGATGGTCGCCACGTCGGCGAGTGCCTGGGCGGCCGTCGCGTCGTCGGCGTTGAGGACCCCGGTCGTGTCGCGGAAGAGGTTGAGCGAGCCCAGGCTCTGGTCGCGGAGGCGCAGCGGGATGGCGTGGACCGAACCGTAACCGGAGTCGCGCGCGAGGTCGGCGAACACCGGCCAGCGCTCGTCGACGTCGGCCAGGTCGGGCACCGAGACGACCGCGCCGGTCGTGTAGGACTCGACGCAGGGCCCCTCACCGGCGCGCAGTTGCAGCAGCCCGACGAGCTTGCTGCGCTCGTTGGTCGAGGCGATCACCTCGAGCTCGCCGGTGGCGCCCGCGAGGATGATGCCGGCGTCCGCCGCGTCGAAGAGGGCCGTGGTGCGCTCGACCAGCATCTGCAGGACGTCGATGGTGTCGAAGCCGGTCACGAGCGAGTCGGCGAGCGTGACGAACGTCTGCAGGAGCTGGGTCTCTCTGTCGCGGTCGGTCACGGGCGTCAGCCTAGGCCGTGTCGACGACGACCGTCGCCGGACCTCACGAGAAGTCCAGCCGGTGCAGCACGATCTCGCTGGCCACCTCGCGCAGCGGTCGGCCGCTCGACCAGGCGTGGCCGCGGATGACGAGCAGCGCCTCGTCGACACCGACGCCCAGCTGCATCATGACCATGCCCGACGCCTGGTGGACCTCGCGGGGGAACGAGGTCGGGAACAGGCTGTCGTCACCGGCCGCGAGGGCGTCGAGCGCCCGGGTCAGGACGCTGCGGCCCGCGATGCAGGCGAGGGTGGTCGCCTGGTCGACCTCGACGTCGTCGAGTTCTCGGCGTTCGTCGCTGTAGAGGTCGACCGCGCCGAGGTCGAGGCGACCGTACGAGAGGGGGAACGCGGCGACGCTCGCGACGCCCGCCGCGGTCAGTGCCGCCGCCGCGGCAGGCCACGCCCTCGAGGGCGACGTGACCAGGTCGGACTCGACCACCGCCTGCCCGGTCTGGTGGGCCTGCCAGCAGGGCCCCTCGCCCAGGTCGAACTGGATCTCGTCGCGGCGTGACGACTCGGCGTCGCTCGAGCAGACCGTGCCCGTGCCGAGGGGGCCACCCAAGGTCGAGACCGCGGCGCCGGTGACGCCGAACGTCTCGCGGAAGGGCCCGCAGAGGTCGCTGCCGGGTGCGGTCGCTCGTGCTAGGGCGGCCGCAGCCACCCGGACCACGCCTGCGTCAGCCATGTTGCGGCCCACGGCGGGCAGGCGTCGGGGCACGCGGTGGAGTCGGGTGCACGGATTCCTCCACTCGGGCCCGGGGGCCATCGTGACGATGATAGTCGGTCCCGACGCCTGCCGCGGGCGTTGGATGACGCCATGACCGACGCCATCGTCACGCCCCGCGGCTTCTCGCACGTGCGGCTCACCGTGACCGACATCCACCGCAGCAAGGCCTTCTACCAGCAGCTCTTCGGCATGCCTCCCGGCAGCGACTTCAGCGACCAGATCGACGACCCGACGATCCACGACGACCCGCAGCGCACCTACGGTGGCTGCTCGTTCACCTTCGCCGGCCAGACGCTGGGGCTGCGGCCCGTCGCCCCGGCCGGGGACCGCTTCGACCCCGACCGCGTCGGCCTCGACCACCTGAGCTTCTCGGTGGGTTCGGTCGGCGAGCTGCACGAGGCCGCCCGTCGACTGGACGAGCTGGGCGTCGAGCACGGCGAGGTGACGCCGCTGCCCGCCTTCGGGCTCGTGATCCTGTCGCTGCAGGACCCCGACGACGTCAACCTCGAGCTCGCCGCGCCGCACCCCGACGGCAGGGCGTAGCGTGCGGTCATGACCAACGACAGCGGCATCCCGGACGGCTCGACCGACATCACCGAGGACGACAAGCAGTACACCGAAGACCTGGCCGACGGGTCGAAGCAGGGTCTCGTCGACGACTCCGAGCAGAGCGACGACAGCGAGGTCTCGGACGGCGCCGAGAGCTAGCAGGACGCCGCGTCGACCGTCAAGGACGACGCCACGAGTGCCGCGGGCGACGTGAAGGACAGCGCACAGCAGTCGAAGGAGAACGTGCAGGGGGCCTGACCCCACGCACCCGTCCGCCCCGACGCCGGAGGCCCGCCCCGACTCTCGTCGGGGCGGGCCTTCGGTCGTTCCAGGGCCGGGTCAGTTCGCCGTGGGGCCGTAGTACGACTCGATCTCTTGCAGCTCGAGGTCGGCCGTGGCCTGGATCAGCTCGAGCAGGTCGGCGTCGAGGCCGGGCGAGAACTCCTCGAGGCGCTCGGGGCTGATCGTCGACGGCACGCCCTGGGGGGCCTGCTCGGTCGCCGTCAGCTCGGTGCCGTCCTTCGAGGGCGACGGGCCGCGGAAGATCTTGCTCGCCTCGCTCTTGCCGTCGAGGTCGAAGCTGTACTGCTTGCTCTGCAGGCCGAGGTCGAGCAGCTTCTTCACTTCGGGGAACCTCTCGGCGTTCGTCTTCGGGATCGGCAGCAGCGTGTTCCAGTTGACGCCGAGCGACTCGAGCGCCTTGGCGTAGGCGTTCTCGTGTGCCTGGTCGCGGACGATCAGGTAGGCGAGGGTGCCCCGGGCGACCGGGTTGTCGGTCATCTCGTAGATGCGGCACTTCTGCAGGCGACCCGTCGACTCGAGCATGACGTTGTAGAGCAGGTCGAGCGGCAGGTTGCCCGAGTTGTAGACGTAGCTGCCGCTCCACGGGTTGCCGACCGAGTCGACCGGCAGTGCGCCCTGGGCACCGACCAGGTAGTGGTGGATGTTGCCGGTGTCGAGGGCGACGTTCAGGGGCGTCGCGCCGCCGGCCCCTGGGGTGTCGAGCGGGTCGGTCAGCTTGCCGCTGTACTCGGGGCTGCCGTCGACCAGGCGCGAGATCGTCGTCCCGATCAACTCGACGTGGCTGATCTCCTCGGTGCCGACGCCCTGGATCAGGTCGCGGTAGGGCTTGGCGGCCGGGCCGCGGAAGTTCATGGCCTGGAAGAGGTACTGCATCATGGTGCGCATCTCGCCGAACTGCCCACCGAGCCCCTCTTGCAGGGCGTTGGCGGCCGCGGGGTCGGGCTCGCCGTCGGCGATCTCGTTGATCCAGGTCTGTGCGTGGAAGTACATGGGGCCTCCTCGTGTGTTCTGGCGACGCGATGCCGTCGTCCTCAGCGTGCGCCCCGTCCGGGGGGTCCGGTGACGGGTTGACGACCTCGGCAGCTGTCGTGTAGCCGTCTGGCCGCACCGCGCCTCCCGGGCGGGTCGGCCCTCGGCGCGCCCGACACGCCAGGATGGGCGGATGCCTTCGTCACCCCGCGCCCGTCTCGTGCGTCGGTCGGCCGGAACGGCCGCCCGGGCCGACACCCCGCCCAGCCCGATGCAGCGCCCCGGTGCCTTCCGGTTCGGCCTGATCGCGACCCTCGGCGGCGGGTTGGGCGTCGGCATCATCGTCGCCCTGATGGCCCTGTCGACGATCCTCGTCTACATCGGCCTCGCGTTCTTCCTGGCCCTGGCCTTCGAGCCCGTCGTCCGTCGCCTCGCGCGGGCGGGCGCCCCTCGGTGGGTCGGCGTCGTCGTCGCGGTCGTGCTGGTCGTCGGGGTGGTCGTCGGCATCGTCGCCGCCGTCGTGCCGAGGCTGATCGAGCAGATCGGCGACGTCGTGCGGACCGCCCCGGCCGCGTTGCAGGAGCTCTCGCGCCAGCCCTGGGTGCAGCAGACGGTCGAGACCATCGGCTTCGACCTCGACATCGACGACGCCGTCGGGGCCGTGACGTCGTACCTGCTCGACCCCGACCAGCTGCTCGCGCTGGGCGGCGGGCTGCTGGCCGTCGGGCGCGGCATCACCAACGGGATCACCGCCGTCATCGTGGTCGCCATCCTGACGCTCTACTTCGCCATCACGCTGCCGCAGATGCTGCGGTCGCTCAGCCGGGCCGTGCCGCGCAGCCACCGCGAGAACGTCATGAGCATCGCGGACGAGATCTTCTTGTCGGTCGGTCGCTACGTCGCCGGGCAGGTGGCGCTCGCCGCGATCAACGCCGTCTTCGTCTTCGTCGTGCTCGAGATCGCGGGCGGGCCGTTGCCGGTGCTGTTCGCGACCCTGGCCTTCTTGGGAGCGCTCATCCCCGTGGTCGGCACCGTGGTCGCCTACTCGATCATCATCGCCGCCACGATCACCGTCTCGCCGGTGACGGCGATCGTGGTCGGCGTCGTGCTGCTCGTCTACGCCCAGGTCGAGGCCTACGTGCTGACCCCGCGGGTGATGTCGAAGGCCGTCGCCGTGCCCGGTGCCCTCGTGATCGTGGCGGCGTTCGGCGGCGGGGCCCTGGGCGGCGTGCTCGGCGCCCTCGTCGCGATCCCGATCGCGACGGCCGGCGTGGTCGTCTTCGAGCGCGTCGTGGTGCCGCGGCAGCAGCGGGTCTAGTCGGTACGGCCGGGCGGTTCGTTCGGGCATCTCGTCCGAACGGCGCGTGTGATCGGTGGATCCGGTCGAGGTGTCTGGTCTGCGGGCGGCCGCGCCGCTAGCGTGACCGACATGAGCGCGGTTCGAGTGGACGTGACCCTGTCGGACGGAGCCACCCTGGCGGTCACGCGGTGGCCGGGCGAGGGGCCGGCGGTGGTGCTGTTGCATGCGGGGGTGGCCGATCGGCGCAGCTGGACGGCGGTCGCCGACGAGCTCGCGGGTGAGGGCCTCGACCTCGTCGCGTACGACCGCCGGGGCTTCGGCGAGAGCCCGGCCCACGCCGAGGGCAGCGAGGCCACGCACCTGGGCGACCTCGTCGAGGTGATCGACCGCCTGGACGTCGGCCGCGCGGTCGTCGTCGGCAACTCGATGGGCGGCGCCCTCGCCCTCGACCTCGCGCTGACCGAGCCGACCCGGGTGGCCGCCGTGCTGCTGATCGGCGCCGCGGTCAGCGGCATGACCGACGACGACACCCCCTTCGACTGGACGCCCGACCCCGCGACGGGACCGCTGATGGAGGCCCTGGACGAGGCGTCCGGCAGCGGTGACGTCGACGCGCAGGTGGGCCTGCTGGCACACCTCTGGCTCGACGGGCCGACGAGTGACGTGGGACGGGTCACGGGTGCACCGCGCGAACTGTTCGCGCGGATGAACGAGCGCATCCTCGAGGTCGACGCCGCCGACGACGCGGGCGACGCGGGCCTGGACGCCTGGACGCGGCTCGGGGCGGTCGAGGCGCCGGTCCTGGCGACCTGGGGCGCCCTGGACATCCCCGCCGACGAGCCGTTCTACGCCGAGACGGCCCGGCGGATCGGTCAGGGCCCCGGGCGGGTCCTACCGGGCGTGGCCCACCTGCCGGGGCTGGAGCAGCCTGCCCTCGTGGCCGACCTCGTCCGCGAGGTGGTGCACGGCCGGGCCGTGTGACGACGACGGGCCACCCGCCCGGGCGGGAGCCCGGCGGGTTCAGGTCGCCGGACCCCCGGGGCCACGGCAGCCGTCGACCGGGGGTCGACGACGGGGTGTGGCGGGGGCGGCGGGGTCTGGGCCTGCGAGAAGACTAGCCACCTGGGGCCGCGAGGTGAAGAGGCGGACCGCACCCGCGCCTCCTGGACGTCAGACGGTCGGGCCGCCAGGACCGTCGTCGGTGGACGAGGCGGACGGACGCGCCGGACCGGCCGGCCCGTCGTCGGCGAGCAGCAGGTCCATGCGCAGTTCGCGTTCACGCGTGACGGCCGACAGGGCACGGATCACCCAGAGCAGGGTGCGGATCAACAGCACGCCCAGCGTGATCGCGAGGGCCGCGACCACCACGAAGAACACGGGGTAGAGGACGCCGATGAGCGAGAAGCCGGAGCCGTAGGTCATGGCTCCACGCTAGGCCACGGCCGCGAGGGGGCGGCTCCGTCTCGCGACGGAGCCGCCGGTGTCACTCCTCGGCGTCGGCGGGGCTCTCGTCCGCCTGCGCGGTCTCGTCCACGCGGTCACGCAGGTGGTCCGCCATGGCGGCGGCCCCCTCGTCGCCGTGGTCGGCCTCGACCTGTTCGATCAGGCCGCTCAGCTTCTCGTCGTCGGTGGCCTCGGTGGCGCCGTCCATGACGGGCTCGGTCTGCTTCTGGTCGCTCATGGCGTGAACGCTACGCCCCCGACCACGGCACGATCACGGCGACGGCGCCGAGCGGGCCGTCGAGGACCGTCGGGGGTAGGGTCCGGCGCTCGACGGCGCCGGGGTACGCGAGGGCCGGGCATCGCCTGGCAGCGCCGCGCGTGTCGCCCGGCGCGTGCCTGGGATGGACCTCTGCCCCACCAGGACCGAGGACCACATGAGCGCCGCCACGCACCGCACCGCCCGCATCACGCACCGCACCGCCCGCACCGCCCGCCGTGACGAGATCGTCCGTGCCGCCGCCGACCTGTTCGGCTGGGACGACCTGCACCCCGCCCAGCTCGAGGCCCTGGAGGCGGTGGTCGCCGGGCGGGACACCCTGGCGGTCATGCCCACCGGCTTCGGGAAGTCCGCGATCTACCAGGTGGCCGGCGCGGTGCTCGACGGGCCCACCGTCGTCGTGTCGCCGCTCATCGCGTTGCAGGCCGACCAGGTCGCCGGCCTGGTCGGGCGCCCCGACGCCCCGCCCGCCGTCGCGATCAACTCGGGCCACACCGACGCCGAGAACGACGAGGGCTGGCGGCGGCTGGCCGAGGGAGAGGTCACCTACGTGTTCCTCGCCCCCGAACAGCTCGCCCGTGACGAGACCGTCGAGCGACTGGGCGACGCCGGGGTCGCCCTCTTGGTCGTCGACGAGGCGCACTGCGTGTCGTCGTGGGGCCACGACTTCCGGCCCGACTACCTGCACCTCGGCGAGGTCGTCGATCGCCTGGGCGGGCCGACCGTGCTGGCGCTGACCGCGACGGGGTCGGGCCCCGTGCGCGACGAGATCGTCGAGCGGTTGCGGCTCGACGACCCGCTCGTGCTGAGCCACGGCTTCGACCGGCCGAACCTGTCGCTCGAGGTCGTCCGGCACGAGGACGACGACGAGAAGGCCCGCGCGGTCGTCGACCAGGTGGCCGCCCTGACGACCCCGGGCATCGTCTACGTCGCGACGCGCAAGGCGACCGAGGACTACGCCCGCGCCATCGCCGAGCGGTGCCCCGACCGGACGGTCGTCGGCTACCACGGAGGTCAGCGCTCGGCCGAACGGGGCGAGCTGCACGAGCGGTTCCACGCGGGGGAGGTCGACGTGGTCGTCGCGACGAGCGCCTTCGGCATGGGCATCGACAAGCCCGACGTCCGATTCGTCGTGCACGCCGACGTGCCCGACTCGCTCGACTCGTACTACCAGGAGATCGGTCGAGCCGGGCGCGACGGCGACCCGGCCACGGCGACGCTGCACTACCGACCCGAAGACCTGTCGCTGCGGTCGTTCTTCGCCTCGGGCCTGCCGGGGCGGGCCGACCTGCGCGGCGTCTTCACGGCGCTCTCGGCGGCGGGCCGGCCGGTCCGCCGGTCGGAGGTCGCCGACCAGCTCGCGCTCGGGGCCCGGACGGTCTCGCGCCTGATCGACCTGCTGCTCGAGGCGGGGACGCTGACCGAGTCGTCGAAGGGGTTCGAGCCGGTCGACGGATTCGACGCGAAGGCGGCCGCCGAAGCCGCCCGGCGGGTCGCCCAGACCCGGGAGCGCGTCGAGCACTCCCGCATCGAGATGATGCGCACCTTCGCCGAGGCTCCCGGTTGCCGCCGGCACTTCCTGCTCGGCTACTTCGGCGAGGACTCGCCGGAGCGCTGCGGCAACTGCGACGGCTGCCGGGCGGCCGGGCAGGCCGAGGAGGCGCGCGAGGGCGGGCAGGGTGATCGCACCGACACCGCGCCTCCCGCGTTCGCGAACGGGGCCCGCGTCGAGCACGCGACCTGGGGCGCGGGCACGGTGATGAGCACCGACGACGACCGCATGACGGTGTTCTTCGAGAGCGAGGGTTACAAGGTGCTGGCCGTCGCCGACGTGGTCGACCACGAGCTGCTCACGCCGGCCTGACGGCGGCCTGACGGCGGCACGCGGAACGCGGCGGGCCGCCGTCAGGCGGGTTCGTCGGCGGCGGCCAGCACCGTCGCGATCGTTCGGGGGTGGGCCAGCACGCGGAAGTGACCGCCGGCGTGCAGGCGGACGTTGACGGCGCCGGGCAGCTCGCTGCCCTCGGGGATGTGCGGGTCGAACTCGCCGTAGACCGAGGTGATGCGGCCGTTGACCGACTCGTCCCGCCCGAGCAGCACGGTCGTGGCGTCGCGCGGCGAGAAGGCGCGGAGGGCGGGCAGCACCAGCCAGCTGGCGTACCGCGACCCCGAGAAGGGTGAGCAGACGGCGACCATCGACCGCACGCGACGCGTCTCGTCGAGCAGGGCCATGACGTACTTGCCGATCAGGCCGCCCTTGCTGTGGGCGACGATCACGACGTCGGTGAGCCCGTGCCCGACCAGGTAGGCGGCGACGTCGCGGGCCGTGGCCTCGACGGGGCGGCTGTTCCAGCGGAGGTCGTCGAGCACGTGGACCGGGTGGCCCTCGGCGTTCAGCCGTTCGATCATCGGTCGGAGGAAGGCCCAGGTCTCCCAGACGCCGGGGATCACGAGCACCGGCCGCCCGTCGCCGCCGAGGTAGCGCTCGGGATCGCGGGGGCTCGTCACGGCACGGATCTGCCAGACGGCGGCGTAGGCGTAGTCCTCGAGCCACCAGACGGCGTGACGGACGATGCGTCGGGGGTCGATCCAGGGCATCCCCCGACCCTAGGCGTCGGGACCGGCGGCGTGCCGGGTCAGACGCTGTCGGGGTCGAGCACGAGGGTCGTGCCCTCGAACAGGTGTTGTTCGTCGTCGATGACCTGCAACCCTTGGTTCAGGTAGAGCAGGGCCGAGACCGAGACGCCGAAGCGCTGGGCGACGACGTCGATGAGGTCGCCGGGCGCCACGGTGTAGCGCTTGGGCGCCCCGCTCGCCGTCGTCGCCTCGAGCGTCCCGGTGGCGAACGCCGTCGCGCCGGAGTCCACCGGCGCGATGTTCGTCTGACGGGCCGGCACCGACCAGGCGACGGGCGCGACCGCGAGGACCTTGCCGGTCGCGAGCTCGACCGGGACGTCCGAGGAGGTGCTGGTCGAGTACACGACGAGGGTCGAGAGGTACGAGGGCTGGCTGACCGCGCCGAAGCTGCCCGACGCCGACGTCGGAGCGGCGGTGGGGCCGTCGATGCCGACGCCCCCGTCGCCGCCGTAGGTGACGCCGTCACCCACCGACGGGGCGATCTCGAAGAACGCGGCGGTCACCGGGACGGGCAGGCTGGACGTGGCGTTCGTCAGCTCGGCCGAGTAGGTGTCGTCGCCGACGGCCACGACCCGGTAGTGGAAGTGGACGCTGCCCTTGGGCGACGCGACGTCGGCCTCGGCGACCACCGTGCCGGCGGCGACCGGCGTGACGAACGGCGCGGGCACGGACGCGTCCTGCGGCGGCGGGGTGGCGGCCCGGGGCGAGGGCGACGACGAGGCGGTCGGCAGCGGGGAGGGCGACGGCGACGCGCTCGCGGTGGGCGAGGAGGTGCGGGCGACCGTGGTCGGGCGGGGTGCCTCGGTGGGGGCTCCGGCGGCGAACGGGGTCGAACCGGTCGTGAAGAGGACGGCGCTCACGACGACGGAGACGAGGGCCGCGCCCGCGACGACGCCTCCGACGATCGCGAGGCGTCGGCGCCCGGAGCGGGGTGCGGGGTCGTCGTCACCGACGCCCTCGACCGGGGCCGATCCCGCTGCGGGGACGTCGGCGTCGCGGTGCGACCAGGCGACGAACCGGGGCCCGGTGCCGGTGCTGGTGCCGGTGCCGGTGCCGGTGTCGGGGCTGGTGCCGGTGCTCGGCTCGGAGGCCGTCGTCGAGCCCTCGGCCGACGGGGGTGGAGCGAACAGCTCGTGCCCGGGCGTCAGGCCCTCGTCGTCGTCCGCCCCTGGTGTGTGCCGTGCCATGGTGCCCCCTCCGCGACGATCCTAGGGGGCGCCGTCGGCCGGGTCGAGATCGGTCGGTCTCGACCCCGTCGGCCGGGGCACGTCGAGGGGGCGTGACCCGGAACAGCCTGTGAACGTCGGACCCGGCGCGGCCGGGCGGCCTACCGTGTGCCAGGTACCGGGGCTCACCGGTCGTCCACAACCAGGAGGTACGGCATGTCCGTCGGAGACAAGGCAAAAGATTTCGTCCAGAAGGCCGCCGGCAAGGCCGAAGAGGCCGTCGGCAAGCGCACGGACGACGAGGAGCTCATCAAGCAGGGCCACAAGGACCAGCGCATGAGCGAAGAGCGTCTCGAGACCGAGAAGGCCAAGGACGACCTCGGCAAGAACTGACCTCAGCGTCGGCTCGCGCCGACCCGACGAAGGGCCCGGCATCCACGGATGCCGGGCCCTTCGACGTTCCGCCGCGGTCACCCGTCGTCGCGCCGCCGGTCCTGACCGTCGACCTGACGACCGTCGTCCGACTCGTGCCGGAACAGGTGCCGTTGCACCGAGAGGGCGAGGGCCCTCAGGGCCGTGGCGTCCGCGGTCGAGAAGCGCCGCGCCTCCTGGTCCATGACGCACAGGGCGCCGACGCGCTGACCGTCCGGCGACTCGATGGGGTAGCCGGCGTAGAACCGGATGCCGGGCTGGTCGACGACGACGGAGTAGTCGGCGTACCGCGGGTCGAGCGTGGCGTCCTCGATCACCAGGTGGCCGGTGTGCCGGATCGTGGTGTCGCAGAACGACTCGGAACGGGGCACGACGAGAGGCTCGGCCCCCGCCACCGACCGCATCACCTGGGTGTCGCTGCGGACCAGGGTCACCGCCGCGAGGGTGGTGCCGAACAACCGACGAGCCCGCTCGGTCAGGTCGTCGAGCTCGGGGTCGTCGTCGGCGCCGAGGCGTCGTTCGAGTCTCTCGAGCGTGCGCTGCCGAGCGGGCTCGTCCAGGGGCACGGTCTTCACGCCGAGCGCTCGGGCCGGGTCGAGCGTCCTGCTGATGCGCACGGCGATCGGGGCGGCCCAGCGGGCGTAGACGGGGGCGCTCTCGTCCTCGAACGCCTGGCCTTCGGCCTCGGGCACGAACACCATCGAGGAGCGGTCGGCGACGAGGTGCCTGGTCGCCGCGTTCAGTCGGACGGCGTTGCGGTCGACGACGCGGCCGAGCCTCGCGGGGAAGTGTGGGTTCGACCCGAACGACGGCACGGCGAGGACGAACGTGGTCGTCGCCGCCGGCGCGCGGCCGGCGACGTCGTCCAGCAGGGTGGACAGGTCGTCACGCCACGAGTCGACGTCGATCAGATGGAGTGCCTCGTTGGCCCCGAACGACAGGACGACGGCGTCGAAGCGGGCGAGGTCGACGCCGGCGAGGGCCTCCGGGGCCTGACGGGCGGTCATCCGGCCGTCGACGACGATGTCCACGTCGGTCGCCCGACCCGTCAGGGCCGTCAGGCTGCGGGCGAGGTGGCCGGGGAGCCCCAGCTCGTGCGTCCGCACGCCTCGGCCCGTGGCCGCCCCGTCACCGACGATCAGCACCCGGTCGGGGTCGGTGCCCGGTGCGTGCAGGTGGGGCGAGTCGGTCGCCACGACATGGCGTTCCCACGAGTGCGGACTCGTGCTGAGCCACGCCCGGATGAGCGGGCGCGCGACGACGTGGGTGGCGGGGTGGAGCAAGCGGGCCTCGCCTCGACGGGGGACGTGCCGACACGAGGACGGCCTGGAGAACCCTCGTCACGCGCTCGACGATGCTGGCCCGGTCCGACCGAGCGTAGGCACCCGTCGAGCTCGGCGGCCACTGCTCGGTGGGGGCTTGACAAGGCGACTTCCGACGAATCGTGCAGTCTGTGCACAATCGGGTGGGCCGTGATTCGGTGGAGGCATGAACCGTTCGATCCGACCACTGGCCACCGCGGCCGCCCTCGCCGCATCCCTCGTCGTCGTGCTCTCGAGTTGCTCGTCGCCGGGTGACGCGGAGTCGACGACCACGCCCACCGTGACCGTCACGGCGTCGCCCTCGGGCGGTGCCTCGGGCGGCGCCTCGGCGCCTGCGAGCACGCCCTCGCCGACGGCGACCGCGGGCCCGGACGGCGCGTCCGGCGGCGGGGGCGACCTCGGCGACGGGTCCACGGGCGAGGCGTCGTCACGCTGCACGGTGGGCGAGCTCACCGCCGAGATCGCCGACGGGGGAGGAGGCGCGGCCGGCAGCTACGGCGTCGCCATCATCCTGACGAACAGCGGGCAGCGCTCGTGCACCCTGCAGGGCTGGCCGGGCGTCTCGTTCGTCGGCGACGGCGACGGGACGCAGATCGGCGCCTCGGCCGCCCTCGACCGGTCGACCCCGCACGAGAGCCACACCCTCGCCCCCGGCGACGAGGTGCAGACGATCGTGCAGATCGCCCAGGCCGCCAACTACCCGGCCGAGGAGTGCTCGCCCCAGGCGACCGACGGGTTCCGCGTCTACCCGCCCGGGTCGCTCGAGTCGATCTTCGTGGGCGCCTCGGGCTCCAGCTTCGACGCCTGCTCGAACGCCGCCGTGCAGCAGATGACGGTCAGCGCGCTCGCCACCTTCTGACCGGCGCGGTCGGTCGGGCACCCGCACGGCCGCGCATGTCGCCGTCCTTGCCACCGTCCCGACGCTGTCGGCAATTCCGGGCTGGTGCTGCGGCGGGGCGTCGAGATCGCGTGGGACGGCCCCGGCCGCGGCAGGAGCCAGGAATTGCCCGCTCGGCGGTGGGACGCGAGGGGACGCGTGGAGTTCGGCGTGTGCCGTGCGGTGCGTGGACCTCCAGATCGCGGCTGGGCTGCGGGGTCAGCTCGGCGAGGTGCTCGGCGGCGGGTGCCGAGGGCGAGGCGAACACCGGGGTCGACCCTGGCATCGGCATCGGCATCGGCATCGGCATCGGCGTAGGCGTAGGCGTCGGCATCGGCATCGGCATCGGCATCGGCATCGGCTCCGACCCCGACATCGGCGTCGGTGTCGGCAAATCCGGGCTGGTGCTTCGGCGGGGCGTCGAGATCGGCGTGGGAAGGCCCCGGGCGCGGCAGGAGCCAGGAATTGCCCGCAGGGGTCAGGGGCAAGGGCGGGTCGAGGGGGCGGGTGCCGGGCACCGGGTGGTGCTGCCGGGCGAGTCGGTGGTCCAGGGCGGCACGACCATGCGGCGTGGTGGCACCGAGGCGGCGGATCGTGAGCTCGGCACTCGGGCCTGGACGGCGATCAGCACGCTGCTCGCGGCGGCTCGCTGACCTGCGCCCCCGACGAGTTGCGGTCGCTCTGCGTGCGGGGGATGTCGCCCGCGCGCTGATCCGGTACGTACCGGATCAGGCAGGGCTCAGGGCGTTCAGCCGGACGACGAAAGCCTCGAACCGGACCGGGTCGGTGCGGCTGCTGAGGGGCTCGCCGAACCACGTCGTCCAGACCGCGTCGACCTCGGCGGCGGTGATCGCGCCGGACCCCACGAGCCGACTGACCATCGGGACCGCCTCGAGTTCGTACTCGTCCCACGGGGCGCCGTCCTCGGTGCCGGGCTCGAGGCCGTAGGGGTCTAGGGCGTTAAGCTCGTTTAGTACACGGTCGACGAGGTCCCGCCAGGCCTGGCTGCGGCGGGGGGCGCCGGGGTTCGCGTCTCGGGGACGGCGGAATCCCGGGAAGGCGCTCACCGCGCCTCCGGACGGCTCGACTCGTCGAGCGCGCGCAGCAGCGCCTCACCGTCGCGCACGTCGACGAAGGTCATCGGCAGGGGGGCCATGACCCCGTCGAGACCCGTGTTGGTCAGACCGCGCTGACGGGCGCCGAACGGGGTGTTGCCGGTGGTCGAGTCGGTCCAGTCGACGCTCACGTGGGTGCGGTCGCGAGACCACGAGACCTGCTGGTTCTGCTGCTTCGCGGGTGCCTGGTGGACGGTCGAGCCGACGACCAGGAACGACCGCTGGTCGGTGACCGCGTAACCCGTCCTGGTCTTCCGCGAGCGCTTCAGCAGGAACCGGCCGACGACGAAGAAGAGGCCGATCGCGACGAAGACGCCGCCGAACAGGACGAAGAACACCGGGGCGCCCTCGCGGAGCACCGAGACCTCCCAGAAGATCGCGAACCCGCACCAGAGCAGGCTGAACGGCACGAGGAAGAGGTCGTTCCGGCCGAACGTCACGGCCTCGTCCGGCCCACCCGACCAGAGGAGGCGCTCACCGGGGCGCAGCTCGGGCTGCACGAGGGCGCGGCGGTCGTCTGGCTGGCGGGCGTCGGGAGCGCTCATGGTCCAGAAACTACCGTGGCGCGCCCGCCGGCGTCACCGCGGTCGTAGTGTCAGGGCTCCACCCCCGTCAGCCCCTCGAGAGGCGGCACCCATGGAACTCGTCTTCGTCCACGGCGCACTGGTGCGGGACGGCGACTGGTGGTGGCACCGCGCGGCCGAGCTGCTGCTCGGCCGGACGGGCGTCCGCAGCCGAGCCGTCGCCTTGCCGTCGTGCGGCGAGGGGCCGGACGCCGCGCCGTCGGCCGGTCTCGTCGAGGACGCCCTCGCCCTGCGTCGCGTGCTCGACGACGTCGACGCGGCCGTCGTGGTCGGTCACTCCTACGGAGGGACGGTCGTCGCCGAGGCGGGTGCGCACCCCGCCGTGCGGCACCTGGCGTTCGTGTCGTCGTACCTGCCCGAGCTCGGCGACTCGCAGGGAGCGGTGATGAGCGGCGAGAGCGACCCGGTCGCCGTGGCCGACGCCGGCGACGGGACCCTGGGCGTCAGCGGCTACGACGAGGCGTCGTTCGGCAGGAGGTTCCTCCACGACGCCGACGAGGCCACCCGCGCCGAGGCGTGGCGCCGCGTGACCCGCCAGGGCGTCGGAGCCTTCGTCACCCCGACGAGCGCCGTCGGCTGGCAGGGGGTCGACTCCACCTACCTCGTGTGCACCGACGACCGCAGCACGTCGGTCGGCTTGCAGCGCCACCACGCGGCGAAGGCCACCCGGTCGGTCGACCTGCCGACCGGGCACCACCCGTTCCTCTCGCGGCCCGACCTCGTCGTCGACCAGGTCGAGGCGCTGCTCGCCTGAGTCGCCGGGCGGGGTGACCGGGGCCGTCGGGCCGTCAGGTTGTCAGGCCGTCAGCTCGTCGGTCGGTCGAAGCGAGCACCGCGCGGCTTCGGTCCGAGCAGCGACAGGATGAAGATGACGAAACCGCCGAGGTAGGGCACGAGGTTGATGAGCAGCAGCCACCCGCTGAGGTCGACGTCGTGCAGTCGACGGACGCCGATCGAGAGGAACGGCACGAACGTCCCGAAGAACAAGAGGGCGAGCACGATGCCGAACGGGATGAACCCGGGCCCCGGGTTCAGGGTGCCGTCGACGTCGGTGGTGCTGCCGGGGTAGCCCGCGGCGAAACCGATGATGCTGAGGGCGAGGAACAGGACGCCGTTCGCCAGGACCACCCACCAGTACTCGCTGCGGCTCGCCCTGCCCGAGAAGTCGGCGTACTTCTTGAAGAACCGCTTGACCGCGTCGACCGGTCCCGCGCCGTACAGCGGGGCCCAGAGGGGGACGGCCCCGCCCGAGCCGTAGGGCGGAGGCGTCGGCTGCCCGTCCGGCTGCCCGTACGGCGGCACCGCCCCGCCCTGCTGGTCCGCCCCGTCGTTCCGATCGGTCATGAGATCCCCCTCGTCCGTGCCGCCAACCGCGACACCGTCACCCTATCGACGTGCTGCGGCCCCGCCCCCTTCGGCGACGATCGAGTGGTCCCGGATCGTGCTTCGTCGGTCATCGAGGGACGATACGGGACCACTCGACGCCAGACGGGTGGCGGATGCTGCGACGCGGCGCCGGGTGCGGCCGGCGCCGAGGGGTCAGCCCCAGCCGCCGAGGTAGGCGGCGACGCTCGGCTCGCCCACCACGGGGGTCAGCCAGTCCACGGAGGCGCGGTGCGAGACGAACGCGACGCCCGCTCCCCAGCGTCGGGCGCGCAGGCGGGCCCGACGCGACTCGACCGTCGCGAGCACGCGGCCCGACGGGCCGAGCAGCTCGATCGTGCCGAGCGACCCCACGCCGACGGCGTCGGTCGCCGACCGCAGGTCGCCCGCGACGTCGTCCCCGAGCCCGACCGCCGCGGCCAGGGCCTCGGCGCGGGCGTCGTCGGAGGCCCCGGCGTCGACCGGGGGCAGCACCCGCACGGGCCCGTCGACCGTCACGACCACCCGGGCGTCGGCGAGTGCGGCAGCGGCGGCGTCCGTCGACCGGCCGAGCACCCGCCCGTCCGCCTCGAACACGGCCGCGACCTCGTCCGGCACCACGACCGTCACGTCCGGTGCCGACGCCAGCACGCTGTCCACCGCCACGAACGCAGCCCCGGCCGAGATGGGCGCCCCAGCGGCGACCAGCTCGACGCACACGTCGACGGCTATGCTGCGCACCCCGAACCCGCGCGAGCCGCGCACCGCGATGAGGTCGGCGAGGCGCAGGGTCTCACCGTTCTTCTCGGCCTGGCGCCGCGCCTCCTCGGCCTCACGAGCGATGCGCTCGGCCCCCGAGGGAGCGCCGGCGGCACCGGCCGAACCGGCACCCGCCCCGCGCCCCGCCCAGTCGGGCCCGTCGTGCCACGCCACCGCACCGGGAACGTGAGCGAACACGGCACCGGCGAGCCAGGCCCGGTGGGCCCACTCCCAGTCCTCGCCGCCGTAGCTCGTGAACGACTCGTCGAAGCCGCCGACCTCGTCGAAGAACCACCGCGTGCAGCAGGTGACGGCCCCGATCAGGTGGCGGTACGAGCGGTCGTCCGCGTGCAGCAGGTCGGCCGACCAGCCGTAGGCCTGCTGCAGCCAGCGCGGCTGCTCGAGTTCGTGCGCGGGCCCGGCCACCTCGACCGGCTCGGAGACCGGCACCGGCACCGACCCCGACCCCGGCCCCGACCCCGACCCCGACCCCGACCCCGCCCCGGCGACGCCACCGCCCAGCACCCCCGCGAAGTCCGCGTGCTTCCGCTGCCCGACCGTGACGGCCTCGGGCGCGAGCGCGGGCAGTCGGGTCAGGCGCAGCACGTAGTCCGGTTCGGGAGACGTGTCGGCGTCGACGAAGCAGAGCACCGACCCCGACGACGCGGCGACCCCGACGTTGCGGGCGGCCGAGAGCCGGAACCCGCGGTCCTCCTGCACGATCAACCGCACCCCGTCGGGCACGGTGGGTGCGGTCGGCGACCCGTCGTCGACGACGATCACCTCGAGCCGCTCGGCCGGGTAGCTCTGGCGGGCGAGCGCGGCCAGCGTCCGGTCGAGCTCGGCCTGCTGCCGGTAGTGCACGACGATCACCGACACCAGCGGCGGCAGCTCGGGCCACACGCCGTCGAGGGCGTCCCACGAGTTGCCGACCACGAACCGCCCGCCCGCAGGAGGCGCGGTGCCGGTCACCCCGGAAGCCGACGACCCGGCGTCGCGGCTCACCAGCGCACCCCGTCGGTCCACCAGGCCGCGTACGCGTCGGCGACCTCGTCGAGCCCGGGCAGGGTGTCGGCGTCGTCGTCGAGCCAGGTCGACGCCGGGTCGGCCAGGGCCGCCGCGATCGCCGCCGCGAGTCCGCCCTCGGGGTAGAGGGTGAGCGTGCCCGGCCTCAGCGTCGCCATCTCGCGGGAGTACCGCGTGTCGGGCACGAGCGGGCGCCGCCCGGCCGCGATCCAGGTCGCGATCGACCCGGAGGCCGACACGTGCTGGTGCGCCGCCACGGGCACCGACGCCCGTCGGGCACGGTCGAGCAGGGTCGCGTCGTCGAGGTAGCCCGTCGCGCCGAAGGGCACGCCGAGGGCCGCGGCCTCGTCGACGAGCTGCTGCAGTTCGGCCTCGTGACCCGGGGAGGCGCGGCCGAGCGCCACGACGCCGGTCACGTCCGCGTCCGGTCGCGTCGTCGCGCCGTCCGTCCGGTCGGCCCCCGCGCCGGGTCGCCCGGCCGCGAGTCCGGCCACGGCCGCGACGACCTCGGCGTGCCCCTTGCCCGGGTAGAAGAACCCGATGACGGCGACGTCACCGTCCGGTTCGGGCCGCCCGTCCGGCAGCGGGTGCCGGTCGACGGGCAGGGGGATCACCTCGACCGGGCCCTCGAAGCCGACCCGCTCGCGCAGCAGGGCGCGCTCGTGCTCGCTGTTCACGACGACGCCCCGGGCGACGGCGACCACGCGGGCGTAGGCCTCGCCGCGCCTCCGGAGGTTGCGCTCGCCGTCGGACGGCTGCGGCAGGTCGTGCAGGGTCACGGTGAGGGCGGTGCCGTCGGCCAGGTGCTCGACGACGTCGGCCGCGGCCGCGGGCGACGGGCCCCAGAGGCGGTCGGTGAACTGCAGGTGGGCCCGCGGCACGACGACGTCGGGTGCCGGGTCGACGAGGGGCTCCGGGGCGTCGAGCAGGTCCGGGGCGTCGAGCAGGTCGGCCACGTCGAGCGCGAGGTGACGGCCGCTCCGAGCCTCGACCGTCGCGGCGATCTGGGCCGCGTAGACCGCGACGCCGTGCTGGGGGTCGTGGTGGGTCACGACGACGGGCAGCTCGGCGAGGTCGAGGGTGGCCGCCGCGCCGTCCGCCGCCTCCGAGCGGGCCGAGTCGCGGGCCGCGCTCACGCCGCACCCCAGAGGGCGAACGTGTCGGCGTGCCGGGCCAGGGCGGCCTCGACCGCGTCCGGGTGCTCGGCGTACCAGGCGAGGTGCGCCCGCCGGACCTCGTCGGCGTCGACGCGCTCGCCGCCGACGACCCAGTGGTCGGTCGGCTCGTCGTCGAGGCCCCAGGCGTCGATCACGGCCTGCTCGCGAGGGGCGTGGACGCTCGAGAGCACCGGCCGACCCGGGTCGACGACGTGCTCCGGCAGGCCGAGCCGCTGCCGCACCCTCGACGCGAGGGCCGTCCAGACCGGGTTGCCCGGGTGGTTCAGGGTGCGCATCTGGTCGAAGCGCGGCGTGCCCGGCCCGTCGCCACCGGGCCCGTCGCCACCCCGTCCGTCGCCGCCCCGGCCGTCGGCACCCGACCCGACCTCGAACAGGTCCGACGCGACGATCGTGTCGTGGGCCGCCTCACGCTTCCGCAGCTCGGCCAGGGAGAGCTCGGCGACCGAGCGCACGACGGCCGGGGTCAGGGCGTCGGCGGCGAACGGCCGACCCGCGGCCTCGGAGATCAGTCGGACGTCGTGGTACTCGACCACCGGCGGAACGAGCGAGACGTCGCTCGGCGGACGGACGATGACGTGCGCGGGGTAGAGGCCCGCGAACCGGACGACGGGCACCCGGACGACCCGCGCCTCCCGGGGCAGCACCGCGGCCAGCTGGGCCGTGCCGAGCGGCAGGCCGTGGTAGTCGTCGCGCACCGGCTGCGAGACGAGCAGACCGGCCCGGCCGAGCCACCGGCGCAGCTGCGGCAGGTCGGTGGCCGTCAGCTCGTGGACCGGGGGCATCCGGACCGTCGTGAGCCCCGCCCCGTCGAGGAAGATCCGCAGCGACTCGGCCTGGCAGTTGCCCACCACGAGGGCGATGGCGCCGTCGCCCTCGGGCTCGCTCAGACCGTAGAAGTCGCCGTAGTGGCGGGTGCGTCCGTCGGGTTCGGTTCGCTGTTCGGACATGGTTCCCTCCGGCCCGGACTCGGAACGGACAAAGGGGGTCGCGCGGGCCTATGTTGAGTCAACAGCGACTTCCCCGGTCGCGTCATCCTTTCCCGCCGCCAGCCCCGGCACATCCCACCCGCATCGCCGCGGGTGCTCGTCGTCACTCCGGTCCAGGCATCGCGCGCCGGTCCGGCCACGGCGGGCGATCCGATCACGCCGAGGAGGCTCCGATGACCCATGACGCCCCGATCCACGCCGCGCCGATCCGGGTCGCCTCCGTTCCCGCCGGGCACCCCTACGTCCGCTCGTTGCTCGACCCGGCCGAGGCCACGGCCCGGGTCGTGCACCTCGCCGACCCGCTGCCCGACCCCGCCGAGCCCGCCCGCTGGTGGCCGCCCGTGATGCTCGACGCCGCCTGGTTGCGGGCGCACGCCGACGAGGTCGACCTGCTGCACGTCCACTTCGGCACGGAGTCGTACCCGACCGAGCACCTCGTCGCCGTCGTCGAGGCCCTTCGCGAGCTGCGCCTGCCGCTCGTGTACACGGTGCACGACCTGACCAACCCGCAGCTCGTCGACCAGGCGCCCCACCTCGAGCACCTCGACGTGCTGATCCCCGCCGCCGACGAACTGATCACCCTGACCGACCCGGCCGCCGACGAGGTCGAGGCCCGCTGGGGTCGCCGACCGACCGTCATCGCCCACCCGGCCATCGTCGACCCCGGGGTCGACGGGGGCCGCGATGCCGAGCTGCCGGTCGGCACGCCGGGCGACGCGATCGTCGTCGGAGTCCACCTGCGCGACCTGCGACCGAACGTCGCGGGCGACGAGACCGTCCGCACCCTGCTCGCGGCGGTCGCGGCCCTGCGGGCCACGGGCGCCCCCGTGGAGGCGCGGGTCGACCTGAACGAGCGGGTGCGCGACCCCGAACAGGCGGCTCGCGTGCGCGAGCTCGTCCGTGCCGCGGGCCCTGCGGCGACCCTCGCCGAGCACCCCCGCCTGGACGACGCCGCACTCGAGCGCTCGCTCGCCGACCTCGACGTCTCGGTGCTGCCGTACCGCCACGGCACGCACTCAGGCTGGGTCGAGCTCTGCTGGGACCTCGCCGTCCCGGTCGCCGCGCCCCGTGTCGGCCACGCCGCCGCGCAGCACCCCGAAGTCGGGGCGACCGCCTCGTTCGACCTCGACGACCCCGCCTCGCTCGCGGCCGCCGTCATCGCCCTGGTCAGCCCGCACGCCGTCGACGAGACCGCCGACGCCCACGACGACCCGGCCCGCGTACCGGCCTCGCGCCGCGGCACGGAGCACCGGGCCGACCTGCAGCGACGCCACCGACGGCTGCGTCGCCAGCAGCGGCACGACGTGGCGGCCGCGCACCTCGCGGTGTACGAGCGCGCCCTCGCGACGGTCGCGGCGGTGACGGCGTGATCCGCGCCTCCCGCCCCCTGCGCATCGTCGTGGTGGCACCGCTGCGCTACCCGATCCGCGAGCCGTTCGCCGGCGGCCTCGAGTCGAGCGTCCACCACCAGGTGCGCACCCTGCGCGAGCGCGGGCACCGCGTCACGTTGATCGCGACCGAGGGCTCCGACCACCTCGACCAGAGCCCGCCCGAGTTCGTGCTGCCCGCCGTGGTCTTCGACGACCCGGCCGAGGCCACCGACACGACCTACCCCGCGGGCTACCTCGAGCGCGCGCTGCCGGCCCTCGAGCGGGCCCTGCAGCACGTCGCCGACCACGCCGACGACTACGACCTGGTCGACAACCACAGCCTGCACGGCGTCCCGCTCGCCCGGGCCGGCAGCCTCGGCGTGCCGATGGTCAGCACCCTGCACACGCCGACCCTGCCCGACATGCTCGTCGGGCACCGCTCGTCCGACGCGCCGCGCAGCCGCTTCGTCGCCGTCAGTGGCCACACCGCCGCGGCCTGGGCAGCCGAGGGCGTCGAGGCGACCGTGCTGCCCAACGGCGTCGACACCGACCGCTGGGGCCTCGGCCCGGGCGGCGACGACCTCGTCTGGTCGGGGCGCATCGTGCCCGAGAAGGGCCTGCACCTCGCCCTCGAGGTCGCTCGTCGTGCGGGGCGCCGCCTCGTGATCGCGGGTCGCATCGGCGACGTCGACTACTTCGAGACCGAGGTCGCACCGCACCTCGGCGTCACCGCCCACTACGTCGGCGAGCTGCGCCAGCCCGAGCTGGCGGCCCTCGTCGGCCACAGCGGCTGCGCCCTCGTCACGCCCGTGTGGGAGGAACCCTTCGGCCTCGTCATCGCGGAGGCGCTGGTCACCGGCACGCCGGTCGTCTCGTTCGCCGTCGGCGGAGTCCCCGAGGTCGTGGCGGGCTCGCTCGGGGCCGCCCTCGTCCCCGCCGGCGACCTCGCCGGCATGGCCCGCGCCGCCGACGACCTCCTCCGCCGCGTCGGGACGGACGCCGCCGCCCGCCTCACGGTGCGACAGGACGCCGTCGACCGCTTCTCGCTGCGGGCCCGCGCCGCCGTGCTCGAGGGGTTGTACTCCGACGTCGTCGCGTCGGACCCGCGGACGCCCGGCGCCGGGGCACGGGCCGGGGCGACGACCGACGCGACGGTCGTCGGGGGCCGGCACCGCGCCTCCTCGTCCCTCGCCGGCGGCCTGTCCGCCGTCAGGCCGGTCGGGTCGGGGCGACGTGCGGTGACGGCGTGACCGCGCGCCCGCTCGTCGGCTGGTACGTGCACCACCACGGTGCCGGGCACCGCACCCGCTTCTCGGCCGTCCGACCGCAGCTCGACGCCGACGTCGTCGTGTTCAGCTCGCTGGCGGCCCCGGCGGACCTGCCGGACGACACCACCTGGGTCGAGCTCGAGCGGGACGACACCGCGACCACGGGCGCCGACGGGGTGGTCCGTCACCCCGCCGACGCCTCGCCGACCGTGGGCGGCCTGCTGCACTGGGCACCCGTCGCGCACCCCGGGCACACCGCCCGCCTCGGCCGCATCGCCGCCGCCGTGGCCGGAGCCGCCGCCGACGGCCGACCCTTCGACGCGATGGTCGTCGACGTCTCGGTCGAGGTGACGGTGTTCGCCCGCCTGCTCGGCGTCGAGGTCGTCGTCGTCTCGCAGCCGGGCGACCGGACCGACGAGCCGCACCGGCTGGCCTACGACGCCGCCTCACGCGTGATCGCGCCATGGCCCGCCGGCACGCACGACTCGTCCGCCCTCGACCGCGTCGCCCCGAAGGTGCGCTGGGTGGGCGGCATCTCGCGACAGGACGGGCGTCTGGCGGCCGCAGACGTGCCTGCCGCCGCAGGCGCGCCTGCCGCCGCCGCGGGCCCGTCGTCGACGGTCGTGCCCGGCAGCGTGCTGTTCGTCGGTGGTGCCGGCGGCACCGACCACGACGACCTCGCCGCGTCGCTCGCCCGGGCGGCCCGCGCCACCCCCGGCACCACGTGGACGACCCTGGGGGTCGACCGTTGGGTCGACGACCCCTGGGCCGAGATGGCGACGGCCGAGGTGATCGTGACCTGGGCCGGTCAGAACACCGTCGCCGACCTGGCCGCCCTCGGTGCCCGGGCCGTCGTCGTGCCGCAGACCCGACCGTTCGACGAGCAGCTCACGACCGCTAGCGCACTCGACCGGGCGGGGCTCGCCGTCGTGGCGACCTCGTGGCCCGCCGACGACGAGTGGCCGGCCCTGATCGACCGTGCCCGTGGGCTTCGCCCCGACTGGTCGGCCTGGCAGGTCGAGGGCGCGGCCGCCCGCGCGGCGGCGGTCGTCGCCGAGGTCGCCGGCCGTGGTGTCGGACATGATGTCGGCCCTGGTTCCGCCCGACCGGCCGGGCATCGCGTCGCGCAGGACCCGTCCGCCGCACAGCCCACGCCCACCACCCTGACCGGAGCCCTCTCGTGACCGTCGTCGTCGTGACCCTCGCCTCGGCCACGCGCATGAAGCACGTCGCGAACCAGATCCGCTTCGTCCGTCGGGTCGCCCCCGACGCCGGCCACGTGGTGGTCTGGCTCGACGAGACCCCGGCCCCCGACGTCCCGGCACTCGCCGGGGTCACCACCCTGCACGTGCCGCCCGGGCCCGACGGACTCCGCCTCGCCGCCGGCCGCAACCGCGGAGCCGACACCGCCATCGGCCGCGGCGCGACCCTGCTGGTCTTCCTCGACGCCGACTGCGTGCCGGGCGACGACCTGTTCCGCCACTACGAGCGCGCCGCCGACGAGCACCCCGGCGCGCTGCTGAGCGGACCCGTCACCTACCTGCCCGAGGGCTTCATGCTCGGCGCGGGTGAGGGCCTCGACGAGGCGACGTCTCCGCACGCGGCGCGACCCGCGCCTCCCGCGGGCTCGACGGTCGTGGCAGGGGCAGCGGACTACCCGCTGTTCTGGTCGCTCTCGTTCGCGGTCACGCCCGCGACCTGGGCGCGACTCGGCGGCTTCGACGAGCGCTACGAGGGGTACGGCGGCGAGGACACCGACTTCGCCTTCACCGCCCGGTCGCTCGACGTGCCGCTCGTCTGGGTCGGCGGCGCCCACGCGTACCACCAGCACCACCCGACCTCGTCACCGCCGTGGCGGCACCTGCCCGACGTCGTCCGCAACGGGGGTCTGTTCGCCGAGCGGTGGGGCGAGTGGCCCATGGGCGGCTGGCTCGAGGCGTTCGAGCGCGAGGGCGCCGTGCGCCGCACCGACGACGGGGGCTGGGCCCTCGTCGACGGCCCGGGCGTCCCGAGCTGACCCGCCCGGGCCGCCCAGACCGGCCGCGCGGCCTGCGTCAGTCGAGCTTGCCCTGGTCCGACGACTTCTTGCGGGCGATCGCGTCGCGCTCGGCGGCGAGGGACGCGACGGTCACCGGGTCGAGGGCGTCGTAGTCGACGAAGGGGTCGGGCTGGCCCGTCTTGTCGGCGACGACAGCCGAGTACGCCGACACGGCGAGGCGCAGCTTGGCGGTGGCCCGCCCGGCGCGTTTGCTCGACAGGGGTTTCTCCTGCATGACCTTGCGGTGGTGGTCGAGCGCCTCGACGAGGTCGCGGTGGGCCGTCTTGAGCTTTTTCGCCATGCGACGATCATGCCCACCCGACGCCGTTCTGCCAACACGACCTCGGCGCCGGGGGACCGACCGGGGTACGACCGGCGCGTGGGGACGAGACGTGACCGGGGTGCTTTCACAGCGGGCGGCCACACTGCCGTAACCTCGCGGCGGGACCATCAGGCATGATCTCGCTGACCGGAGTGATCCGCCCCACCGCCGAGGTGGCCGTGCTGCACGTCGTCGAGCAGAAGCTCCGGCGGCACTTCCCGGCGCTCAGCGCCGCCTCCGAGGTGCTCGTGCTGCAGGCCTGGGGCCTGCCCGTGCGGGTCACCGAGCAGCTCGCCCGACTGCGCCTCGACGTCGTCGTGGGCGACCGGTCCGAGGCCGACACCTTCCGCGACACGGTCGGCGCCGAGCTGCGGGGCTGGTCGGGGGCCGGTTCGCTCCGCGTCGACTGGACCGAGGACGTCCTCCCCGCGGTCGCACCCGTCACGCTCGGCGAGACCGGCTGAGCGGGCCTGACCGGGGTCGCCGTCGACGCGACCTCGGGGTCCTCCCGACCCGCGCCTCCTAGGATGCTCGACGACGGGGGCCGCTCGAGCCCCCGCCCACCGAGGGAGTGACGATGGCGGACGACGCACGACGAGGCCCCGCGCCCGACGAGTCCGCCGACGACGGAGGCGCGGTGCGTGCCGGCGGCATCGCCCGCCACGGTCGCCTGCGTCGTGGGCACCCCGTGGCCTTCGCCGCGAAGGTGACGGCGGCGGCCCTGGCCGTCGTGCTGGTGAGCACCACCTCGGTCGCGGCCATCGCGACCTGGCAGGTGCTGCAGACCGCCGCGCCGACCGTGTCGCTGACGGCGCCCGACGGGTCGACGGCGACCCCCGTGCCGCAGCTGACGGCGCAGACCGGTGAGGTCAACCTGCTGCTCATCGCCACCGACACCCGCGAGGGTCAGGGCGTCGGCTTCGACGACCCGGCCAACCTGGAGGCCAGCAGCGGGGTCGGCAACAACGACGCGAACCTGCTCGTGCACATCTCGGAGGACCACACCAACATGGCGGTGGTGAGCTTCCCCCGCGACATGATCGTGCCGATCCCCGAGTGCCAGGGCGACGACGGCAGCGTGACCCCTGCGACCGACGGGGCGCCTCTCAACGAGGCGCTGAGGCGCGGCGGCGAGCAGAACGGCCTCTCGTGCGTCGCGCGGACCATCTCGGACCTCACCGGCGTTCAGGTCGACTACGCCGGCGCCATCAAGTTCGACGGGGTGGTCGCCATGGCCGACGCGGTGGGCGGCGTGGACGTGTGCCTCGCCACGCCGATCCAGGACGACGACGTCGTGCCGGCGCTCGACCTCGAGGCGGGCGTCGTCAACCTGACCGGTGCCGAGGCCGGCTCCTTCTTGCGGTCGCGGCACGGGGTCGGTGACGCCAGCGACCTGGGGCGGATCAGCAACCAGCAGACCTTCCTGTCGGCGTTGGCACGGCAGACCGTGTCGGCGGGCACCCTGACCGACCCGACGAAGGTGCTGGCGATCGCCCGGGTCGCGTTCGCCAACATGACCCTCAGCGACACGCTGGCCGACGCGGCGACGTTGGCCAAGCTGGGGCTCGCCGTCAACACGGTCGGGCTCTCGAACATGGTGTTCGTGCAGTACCCCGCGCTGGACGCCCCCTGGAACCCCAACAAGGTGATCCCCGACGAGGGCCCGGCGGCCGTGCTGAACGACGCCCTGCAGCGCAACCTGCCCTTGACGCTGTCGGCCGACAGCCTGGGGCGCTCGGCCGTGCTCGACCCCGACGCGCCGGCCCCCTCGACCCCGAGCAGCCCGTCGGCGACGCCGACCGACGCGCCGGCGGCAGCCCCCACGACGCCGACGGACGCCGCGTCCGGTGACGCGGCGCCCGCGACGCCGGCCCCGAGCGCGGCCGCCCTGCCCGACAGCGTGACGGGCCAGTCGGCCGACCAGGTCACCTGCGCCAAGCGCGACTGAGGGCCGACGCCGCTCGACGACCTCCGTGGCACCCCGTGTGGTGTCCGTGAGGATCGGCGCGATGGGCGTGAGGAAGTCGTGAGGAGCGTCGGCAGGGCACCCGCCGAGGTGTCTACTGACTCGCTGTGCCCGTGACGGGCACCGAGCCGCGAGGCTCGCCGATCGTCCTCTCTCTTGGAGTCGTAGTGCTCGACATCGTGTACGTGCTCGCCGTCATCGCTGTGTTCGCAGTGGTGTCCCTCGTGGCGAAGGGGGTCGAGAAGCTGTGATCGTCTTCAGCATCGGGGCCGCCGTCCTCGCCGTGGCCGCCCTGGCGTACCTCGTGTACGCCCTCGTGAAGCCCGAGAAGTTCTGATGGACGCGGTGTTCGGCGTCCTCCAGATCCTCACCGTCGTCGTCGTCCTGGTGGCGCTCTACCGACCCGTCGGCGACCACATGGCGAACGTGTTCACCACGACGAGGGACCTCCGCGTCGAGCGGGGCTTCTACCGCCTCGTCGGCGTGGACCCGGCCTCCGAGCAGACCTGGCAGGCCTACCTCCGGGGCGTCCTGGCGTTCTCGTTCGTCGGCGTCCTGTTCGTGTACGCGATCCAGCGCCTCCAGGCGTTCCTGCCGTACTCGCTGGGCTTCCCCGCCGTCCCCGAGGGGCTCTCGTTCAACACGGCGGCCTCCTTCGTCACGAACACCAACTGGCAGTCGTACTCGCCGGACGTGACCCTCGGGTACACGGTGCAGCTCGGCGGCCTCGCCGTGCAGAACTTCGTCTCGGCGGCCGTGGGCATCGTCGTGGCCGTCGCCCTGATCCGAGGGCTCGCCCGGGCGAAGACGGGGACGCTCGGCAACTTCTGGGTCGACCTGACCCGCACGCTCGTGCGCCTGCTGCTGCCCCTGGCCGTCGTCGCGGCGGTCGTGCTCGTCGCGGGCGGCGTCGTGCAGAACTTCGCCGGCTTCACCGACGTCACGACCCTGACCGGGGGCACCGCGACGATCCCCGGCGGGCCGGTCGCGTCGCAGGAGGCCGTCAAGATGCTGGGCACCAACGGTGGCGGCTTCTTCAACGCCAACAGCGCGCACCCGTTCGAGAACCCCACGCCCTGGACGAGCCTGCTGCAGATCCTCCTGATGCTCGTCATCCCCTTCTCGCTGCCGCGCACCTTCGGCCGCATGGTCGGCTCGACGAAGCAGGGCGTCGCGATCGCGGCCGTCATGGCCACGATCTTCGCGGTCTCCCTGTCCGCCCTCACGTGGGCCGAGCTCCGGGGTGCCGGCACGGCACCCCAGCTCGCCGGCGGCGCGATGGAAGGCAAGGAGGCGCGGTTCGGCATCTGGGGATCGACCCTGTTCGGTTCGACCTCGACCCTCACCTCGACCGGCGCCGTCAACTCGATGCACGACTCGTACACGGCGCTCGGCGGCATGATGCCGATGATCAACATGATGCTCGGCGAGATCGCCCCCGGCGGCGTCGGCTCGGGCCTCTACGGCATGCTCGTCCTGGCGGTCATCACGGTGTTCATCGCCGGCCTGCTCGTCGGCCGCACGCCCGAGTACCTCGGCAAGAAGATCGGGCCGCGCGAGATCAAGCTCGCGAGCCTGTACATCCTCGTCACGCCGACGCTCGTCCTGGCCGGCACCGCCCTCAGCTTCGCGATCCCCGCGGTGCGCGCCGACGTCGAGGGCACGTCGATCTGGAACCCGGGCCTGCACGGCTTCAGCGAGGTGCTCTACGCGTTCACGTCGGCGTCGAACAACAACGGGTCGGCCTTCGCGGGGCTGACGGCGAACACTCCCTGGTTCAACACCGCCCTCGGCGTCGCGATGCTGCTCGGCCGGTTCGTGCCGATCGTGCTCGTGCTCGCCCTCGCCGGCTCGTTCGCCGCCCAGGCCGCGGTGCCCGCCACCGCCGGCACCCTCCCCACCCACCGGCCGCAGTTCGTCGGCCTCCTCACCGGCGTCTCCGTGATCATCACGGCGCTGACCTACTTCCCCGTCCTCGCACTGGGACCGCTCGCCGAAGGGCTGCAGTGACCATGTCCACCACCTCCGACTCGTCGACCACCGACTCACCGACCACCGACACGCCGCCCGCCGAGCGCGGGGGCGACCAGGCCGCCACGAACCGGGGAGGCGCGTTCAGCGCAGCCCAGCTCGTCGCTGCCCTGCCCGGCGCCCTGCGCAAGCTCGACCCGCGCGAGATGTGGCACAACCCCGTCATGTTCATCGTCGAGGTGGGCGCCGCCTACACGACGGTCCTCGCGATCGCCGGCCTCTTCACCGGTCCCCAGACCTCGGGCGGGTCGCCGGTCCCCGGCTCCTTCACCTGGGCCATCGCGATCTGGCTCTGGCTCACCGTCGTCTTCGCGAACCTCGCCGAGTCCGTCGCCGAGGGGCGGGGCAAGGCCCAGGCCGAGACCCTCAAGGCGACCCGTACCAGCACCACGGCCCGGCGCGTGGCGTCGTACGACGCGACCTCCGACGCGGGGGCCGAGCGCGCCTCCCTGGAGTCCGTCTCGTCGGCCGACCTGACGCTCGGCGACACGGTCGTCGTGACCGCGGGCGAGCTGGTCCCGGGCGACGGCGACATCGTCTGGGGCATCGCCAGCGTCGACGAGTCGGCGATCACCGGCGAGTCCGCTCCGGTCATCCGCGAGTCCGGCGGCGACCGCAGCGCGGTCACCGGCGGCACCCGCGTGCTGTCCGACCGGGTCGTGGTCCGCATCACGAGCAAGCCCGGCGAGACCTTCGTCGACCGGATGATCCGCCTCGTCGAGGGCGCTTCCCGGCAGAAGACCCCGAACGAGATCGCGCTGAACATCCTGCTCGCGAGCTTGTCGATCGTCTTCGTCGTCGTGACCCTGACGCTGAACCCGATCGCCGCCTACAGCGACGCGTCCGTCAGCATCCCGGTGCTCATCGCCCTGCTCGTCTGCCTGATCCCGACCACCATCGGCGCCCTGCTGAGCGCGATCGGCATCGCGGGCATGGATCGCCTCGTGCAGCGCAACGTGCTCGCCATGTCGGGGCGCGCGGTCGAGGCCGCGGGCGACGTGACGACGCTGCTGCTCGACAAGACCGGCACCATCACCTACGGCAACCGGCAGGCCGCCGAGTTCACGCCCCTCGACGGCGTCGCACGGGCCGAGCTCGTCGACGCCGCCGCGCGGTCGTCGCTCGCCGACCCGACGCCCGAGGGCAAGTCCATCGTCGACCTCGCGCTGACCACGGGGTGGCACGACGCGGACGGTCAGCCCGGCGTCATCGTCCCCTTCACGGCCCAGACCCGCATGTCGGGGCTCGACCTGCCCGACGGCACACAGATCCGCAAGGGCGCCGGCGCCTCGATCATCTCGTGGGTCGAGCAGGACCGCCGCCTCGCCTCGAGCGAGCACGACGAGCTGCAGGCCCGCATCGACGAGATCTCGAACGCCGGCGGGACGCCCCTCGTGGTCGCGACGAAGACGACGGCGGCCGAGGCTCGCGTGCTCGGCGTGGTGTATCTCAAGGACGTCGTCAAGACCGGCCTCCGTGAACGGTTCGCCGAGCTGCGCTCGATGGGCATCCGCACGGTGATGGTCACCGGTGACAACCCGCTGACCGCGAAGGCGATCGCCGCCGAGGCCGGCGTCGACGACTACCTCGCCGAGGCCACGCCCGAGGACAAGCTCGCGCTCATCCGTCGCGAACAAGAAGGAGGCGCGCTCGTCGCGATGACCGGCGACGGCACCAACGACGCGCCGGCGCTCGCCCAGGCCGACGTGGGCGTCGCCATGAACACGGGCACCTCGGCCGCGAAGGAGGCCGGCAACATGGTCGACCTCGACAGCGACCCGACCAAGCTGATCGACATCGTCCGCATCGGCAAGCAGCTGCTCATCACCCGCGGGGCGCTGACGACCTTCTCGATCGCGAACGACATCGCGAAGTACTTCGCGATCATCCCGGCGATGTTCGCCGGGGTGTTCCCGGGGCTCGGGGTGCTGAACCTGATGCAACTGAGCTCGCCGGCGTCGGCGATCCTCTCGGCGATCGTCTTCAACGCGCTCGTCATCGTCGTGCTCATCCCGTTGGCCCTGCGGGGCGTGCGGTACCGGGCGGCATCGGCGTCGTCGATCCTGTCGCGCAACCTCCTCGTCTACGGACTCGGCGGCGTCGTCGCCCCGTTCGTCGGCATCAAGATCATCGACCTCGTCGTCAGCGTCATCCCCGGCTTCTAGCCGGCGACCGGAACCGAGAAAGAGACCATGAACACACGCACCCTCCTCCGCCAGTACGGCGTCGCCCTCCGCGCGATGCTCGTCTTCACCGTCGTCCTCGGCGTGGCCTACACGGCCGTCGTCACGGGCGTCGGGCAACTCGTCCTCGGCGGGAAGGCCGACGGCTCCGCCCTCCGCGTCGACGGAGAGACCGTGGGCTCGTCCCTCATCGGGCAGTCCTTCACCGACGCCGACGGGGCGGCCCTGCCCCAGTGGTTCCAGTCACGGCCCTCCGCGGCAGGCGACGGCTACGACGCCTCGGCGTCGAGCGGCAGCAACCTCGGCCCCGAGAACGAGGACCTCGTCGCCGCGATCGACGAGCGCCGCGCCGCGATCGCCGCGAGCGACGGCGTCGACCCGGAGGACGTCCCCGTCGACGCGCTCACGGCGTCCGCCTCGGGCCTCGACCCGCACATCAGCCCCGAGTACGCCCGCATCCAGGTCGAGCGCGTCGCCACGGCTCGCGACCTGCCGGTCGCAGACGTCGAGGCCCTCGTCGAGGAGCACACCCAGGGCCGGGACCTCGGCTACCTGGGAGAGCCCACCGTGAACGTCCTCGAGCTGAACGCGGCCCTGGCCGAGACGGGACGCTGAGGCCGGCGGGTGTGCCCGGGGTGCCGGCTGCCCGGCGGCCCGGGGGCGGGCTGGCCGGCGGCCGGCGGCCCGGCGGCCCGGTGGCCCGGCTGCTCGGGCCGAAGTCCGCGATGAACCCGGTTTCGAACGATGAACCCAGAAGGAACGGGGTGGATGGTTCGAAACCGGGTTCATGGCTGGCCGGGGCGCGGAGCGTGGGGCGCGGGGCGCGGGTGCGGGGTGCTGCATGGCCGGGTGCCGGGTGCCGGGTGCCGGGTGCCGGGTGGCGTGCGTGATCCGGTACGTACCGGATCTGCTGCCGGTCGGGCGTGGTGCTCGCCGAGAACCCCGTTCGCGAAGATGAACCCCGTTTTGTCGGGGTTCGTCTTCGTGAACGGGGTTCGGGGCGTCGAGTCGCCCCGGGGGACGGGAAAACCCCGCCTCGTGCGGGGGCACGAGGCGGGGTCCACCGGGATCGCCGACCC
>NZ_LMPQ01000010.1:0-117844 GCF_001423905.1 Frigoribacterium sp. Leaf186
GACCGTTTCCGCCCACGCTCACCGACGACACGGAACGACCACGACGGCGTCCTCTCCGAGTGCGCTCGCCCCACAGCAAGTGATCCAGTGGGGGATCCCCTATCGGATTACCCGACGGGCATTCTGCGGCTGCTCATCTCTGCGCCTGCCATTCTCAGCAGGTGCTGGGCAGTGTTGCCATCGTGTCGTTGGGCTTTTTCGTGTGGTCCATTGTTCGAATGGTTCAAGTTCGCAGGTCCCGAGCAGCCGGCCAAACGCCAGACAAGAAGTTCGTTCAAGACAGCAGGATCGTCCTAGCCCTGTCTGCCCTGGCGGTGATCGCAACGTTTTTCGTCGGCATGGTGTTGCTGCCTCGTTCTCAAAGTCGACTCTCGTTACAGCCACCGATCATCTATCGGGACGGCTCGAGCGAGGTCGCCACAGCTCACTGGCATGATCGTTGTGTGCATGCCGAACCCCCTGTCATTGAGCGACTCAAGCACGCTTTCTTGTGGCGAGGTGATCGAACAGACTCTGTTTCTCGGGCCGATGTCACGCGGTGGTGGCGCGATGCCGACACGCTCAACGAACTGGGGCCAGGTCTGGCACAGCTCTTCCCTGACGCTTCACCGACCGTCGTCATGGGGACCGAATCAAGAGGCAGTCTGCTCGGGGTCCTCACTGCACAGCACCTTCACACCGGCTTCGCCGAGGTGCGAAAGAATCCTGAAAGAGCAGCGGACAGCGACGCCTGGTGGGAGACCGTCACGGGCCCCGACTACCAAGATCGGAACCTCCACCTCGGAGTGCGCCGGGCCCTTCTGAAAGCCGGCGACAGGGTGCTCTTCGTCGACGACTGGATCGCGACGGGGGCACAGGCCCAAGCCTGCCACCGCCTGGTCAAGATGAGCGGCGCGTCGTGGGTCGGGGCAGCGATTGTCGTAGACGGCCTCGAAAGGACATCTCTTCGTCGATCCCTCACGCTTCGTTCACTGCTATCGGTTCGGGACCTCTAGCCCGGCCTCGTCCGGCCCGTAAAACGATCCCCTGTCGGGCAAATGATTTCAAGGTTCGGGCGCACAACGTCGACAGCCAATCCCGGCATGCCGCCAAACGGCGTTGGCTCCGCCATCATGGGCGGAGCCAACTCCCTCAACGTAGAGCCCATGCCGAAGCAACTGATGACCTATCCAACTGAGGTCGTCCGATGCTACAGACACCTATTCCAGGTAGACGACGTACCGAAAGGCGCGTCGCCGGCGCCACGAACATCGTGTCCGGCTTCATCTTGCGCCGGCAGGTCTGGCGCAAAAAGAAACCCGATGCCGACCGCTGACCGATCGTCTAACGGGCACCACCCACACGACGGAGGTGTCACAATGCGCACGTGCAATCTCACGCAGCCCGCAGACGCCGTCGCTTAGCTATCGCTCTTGTCGTCGCCGGCCTAGTGATGCTCCTTGCCCCAGTTCTTGCTGGCGCGATCGCGCCGGACATTGCGTGGGTGGCTTGGGTCGCCCGCTCTCTTCCCGCCGCTCTTGCGGTTGCAGGCATCATGGTCTGGTACCGGGCAGACAAGGTCTTCGACCGCGGTTTCGAGCCAGAAGGGCCGTCAGACGACGAGTCTCACGATGCGTGAGCGTTAATCGATCGTCTAACGGACGCCCGATCACCTTCCTATCAAACCGGCTCTTCCCAGATGCAGGTGTAGGTCGGCCGGGCGCGTCGGTCCGCAGATAGACGTCGAGGTCTCCCGACGATGGAGGTTCCTACGCCATCCATCCGAAAGACCTCGACGTGTACGACGCTACCCCGCCGGCCGGCTTCGGCCGCCCTGACCTAATTGCCTTAGCGGCTCATCCCAATTGGCTCTGATCGGGTCTGCTGACCCTCTCGACGAGAATGCAGCGACATCACAGCCACCCAACCCCGACAGGCCGGGAAGCCGGGGCACGTCACATGGGCTGTGCTGCGGGCGTGTCGAGTGGGTAGTCCAGGGGCGACGCAGGAGCGTCGACGCGACGTGCTGAGAGGTGGTTCCCACCGAGCGCTAGGACACAAGCTACAGGCATGGCAATAGGTCAGGAACGGCGTCGCTCCCTGCGCAGGAGGGAGCGCAGAGTCTCGGCGTTCGCGTAGCCGACCCGTAGCGCGATCTCGGCGGAGGTGAGGTCCGTGGTTGCTGAGAGGTGCCGAGCTCGTTCGATGCGAAGCCGTTGCACGAAGCCGAGCGGAGTGAGGTTGAGCGCCGCACGGACTCGTCGTTCGAGGGTGCGCCGGCTGGTGCCGAGCGACTGCGCGACGAAGGCGACGTTGAACGGTTCGTCCAGGCGGGCGCGCACGAAGCGTTCGAACTCGACGACGATCGGGTCCTCGTGCCGGAGATGTTCGTAGGCGACGAAAGCCGCCTGCGACGGACGCTCGTCGATGATGAGGAGCTTGGCGACATGTTGGGCCAGGTCGGGGCTGATCGATCGCACGAGTGAGAGCGCGAGGTCGATGTGGGCGAAGGCTGCGCCGGCGGTGACGAGGTTCCCGTCGACCACGACCATGGTGTCGAGATCGAGGGCGACGGTCGGATAGCGCTTCAGGAAATCCGGCCCCAGGAACCAGCTGGTCGTCGCCCGCCGATGATGCATCCGTCCGGTCTCGGCGACGGCGAACACGCCGGTGCACGCCGCGGCGATCCGGGTGGTCGCGTCGTCGAGGCGCCCGAGTGAGGCGATGACCGAACGAGCATCTCGGCTCTGGAGTGCGTCGTGGGTCGCGGCGGCCGTAAGGGTTCCAAGCGCAGGGACGACGACCACGTCGAACTCTCCGGACTCCGGCAGCGGGTGGTCCACCGACAGGGTCATCGATGCCGTCGTGGTCACTCGCCGTTTCGGTCCGAGGATGGCGAGTTCGATCGGTTCGATCCGCGGGTCGACATCGCCGCGGGCTCCGTCGGCCACCCGCACGATGTCGATGACCGACGCGACCGCCGAACCAAGGCAGCCGTCGATCGCGATCAGTCCGATACGCATGGCGTGAATAATAGCAATACTGCCGTTTACGCCACTCCCCATCGGCCCTCGCTCGTCATAGGCTGAACTCAAACCACGAAGAACCCCGACTTCAAGGAGAACCCCTCATGTCCACACCCGTGTCACTTCCGTATGCCTTCGTCGCCAAGATCGTCGCGGCCGATGGACAGCGCGACGCGGTCGCTGATTTGCTCGCCGGCGCTGTCGCACTCGCCAACGAAGAAGTAGGAACGATTGTCTGGTTCGCGGCTAGGACCCACGCCGACACCTTCTGGATCTTCGATGCATTCCCCGACGAGGCCGCTCGCGACGCCCACGCCAACGGCGCCATCGTCGCAGCCCTGATGGCCAACCAGCACCTCCTCAGCGCAGCACCCGAGATCCTGGCGGCCGACGTCCTCGCGTCCAAGCTTCCGTAGTCCGCCAACGCAAAAGACGACCGCGCCCCGCCGAGTCGGTCCGCAGATAGACGTCGAGGTCTCCCGACGATGGAGGTTCCTACGCCATCCATCCGCTAGACCTCGACGTGTCCGTCGCTACCCCGCCGGCCGGCTTCGGCCGCCCTGACCTGACCGCCTTCGCTCGACTCGACAGCCTCTGTCTGAGCGTGATCGGGCAACGACTTGAACCGGATCGTGCGGTCCTCGCGTGCCGCGTGGTGGAACCAGATCAGTGGTGCCGACGGTGCGGCAGAGAAGGCGCCGCTCGTGACACCGTGAAACGGCGGTTGGCCCACGAGCCGCTGGGCTGGCGACCGCCCGTGCTGGAAGTTGTAGTGCGCCGCTACCGCTGTGCCGACTGCGGACACGTGTGGCGCCAAGACACCAGCGCCGCGGCGGAGCCACGCGCGAAGCTCTCGCGCACCGGGCTGCGGTGGGCGCTGGAAGAGATCGTGGTCGCACACCTCACCGTCGCCCGTGTCGCCGAGGGGCTCGGGGTCGCGTCGCATCCGCGGCATAGCGCCCTGCCCAATGAGCGATCGGCTACCGGACCGGGCTGGGGCTACTTGGCGAGTTGGTGTGTGAAGTGGCGTCGGATGGCTATTGCGGTGATGAGTCCCAGCGCGGTCACGAGGGCGGTGGCGAGGAAGACGGCGTTGGTGCCGGTGGTGCCGCCGAGCCATCCGGCGAGGATGGGGCCGGCGACCTGGCCGATGTACTGCGCTGACACGTTGTAGCCGAGGACCAGGCCGACGCTCGTGTCAGGGAGGAGCCTGCGGATGGTGGCGACGACGGTGGGGGTGATGCCGCCGAGAGCGATACCGGTGAGGAAGCGGAGGATCGCGAAGGTGATCAGGTCGTCGGCGAAGTACTGGGCGGCGAGGAGGAGGGTTGCGGCGATCAGGCTCATGGTGAGGACCTGCAGGTGTCCGATCCGGTCGGCGAGTCTGCCGAGGTTCGGGCCGGAGAGGATCGTGCCGAACGCGGTGAGGGAGAACACGACCGCGGCGTAGATGGCGGTGTTGTCGGTCGTGCCGGTGAGGGTGCGGACGTGCTCGGCGATGATCGGCTCGACGGAGATGGTCGCGAACATCAGCAGGGTCGACAGGCTGAGCAGGGCGAGGACCGCAGGCTTCTGCGGGACGGCGGCCCAGGAGCCCGACCGCTTCGACTTCGCAGACTTCGAGCCTTGCCGCGGGATCTCTTTGAGGAACAGGGTGGTGCCGAGGAAGGCGAGGAAGATCAGTCCACCGGTTGCGAGGAACGCGCCCTGCACGCCGATGGTCTGCGCGAGGGTACCGCCGATCAAAGGGCCCGCGATGGTGCCGGCCATGATCGCGGAGGAGAGAACGCCCAGAGCCCAGGCGGAGCGGTCCTTCGGGGTCTGCGCTGCGACGAGGATGGTGGATCCGGAGGCGTAGCCGCCGAGGAGCCCGACGAGCAGGCGCAGCAGCACGAGCTGCGTGACGTCTTGAGCCAGGCCGATGAGCGACATCGCGACCGCCATTCCAAGGCTCGCCCGGATCAGCATCGGCTTCCGGCCGAACCGGTCGCCGAGGTATCCCCACAACGGGGCAGTCAGGGCCGCGGTCAGGAACGTGGCCGCGTAGGCGATCCCCGACCAGAGGGTCACCGCCGCCGGGTCCTCGACGCCGAGGTCGCGGACATAGAGGGGGAGGATCGGCAGGACAAGCGTCATGCCGATGATGGTCGTGAACGAGCCCAGCGCGCACACGAGGAGATTACGACGCCAGATCTCTGACGTGTCCGAGGCCGATCTGAGTGAGGTCATGGGTGCTCCGAGAGTGAGGGACTTCGCAGGCTTCGCCTAAGTGGTAACCCGAAATGGTATCCTCGGATGGTATACCGAAGGAAGGTCAGGATGAGTACGAGCGAGAGCGGCGTGTACCCGGGGTTGCGGGCGGCGATCCTGTCGTTGGATCTGGTGCCGGGAGAGAAGCTGAGCGAGCGGGGGCTCGAGTCCTTGCTCGGGGCGTCACGCACTCCGATCCGAGCTGCTTTGATGCGGTTGGAGAACGAGGGGCTCACTCAACGATCGGGTCGAGGGTGGCAGGTCACTCCGATCGATCTGGCCGAGGTGCGGGCCGTGATGGAGTACCGGGAAGCGGTTGAGACCGCAGCTGTTGCTCTTGCTGTCGAGCGTGCAGGTGATGACGAACTGGCCGCTCTGCGTGCGCTCATCGACATGCCCGACGGGGACGATGAAGAGAGCGGGCTTCGGGACGGCGGGGACTTCCACGTGGCTCTCGCCCGGTTGTCTCGCAACAAGTTCCTTGCCGACGCGATGAGTGGTGCGTTGACCCGGCTCAGCCGGACGCGGTGGCTTGAGGTGCGCACTCCCGAGTCCCGTGCACACGCTCGCGCGGAACATCTCGAGATCATCGCCGCCGTCCGATCGAGGGACTCCGAGAAGGCAGTAGCGCTTGTTGTTTCCCACAGCCGAGGAACCCGAGACCGCCTGCTGGGCTACTTATCCGACGAGCGGCGCCGGCTCCGCGGTCGCGGATTCGCGATCATCGAGTCGTCCACCACTCCACCACCCCTGGTTGCTGTCTGACCATTCGCACCCGGAGCGTGCAGGTGCTTCCACCGTTTGGGGAGGCGTTCGATAGACGATCGGTCACCGACCACCGGCGGATGCTAGCCACGCCCCCGCGCCTACGGAGCACCGGCTGTCTCGATAGGTCAGTCCGAAACTGATCTCGGTGAACGATCCCCTAACGGGCGCATAGCCAGAGGTGACCTTGAGTTGTGCCACGCTTGCCAGCGTGAGCGAAGTTGTGCCCTCAGAAATGGATGATGGGTTCTATAGCCCAAGACACCGGCGCCCTGACAGAACTTGCCACCGTTCGGGCCCCTGGACGCGCGCCTGGCATCTCATGGTCTACGCCGGGGCCGCTCTAGCAGCGCTGGTCGTCGCTCTACTTCTCGCCTCAGCCGTCCACGACTCGACTCAGGCGCATGTGGCAGGCACGTTCACCGAGGAGAGTTGCGAAGGCGATGGCCGGTACGGCTGCCAGAGCGTCGGCACGTGGACGAGCGACGACGGTCAGTTGACCTACCGCAGCGTCGGACTCGACGGGGCAGTGGGAACGGACGGCACCTCCCGTTCCTACGCGATACCCGATGCCATCCTCGGCGGCACCGACACCGTCCACGACAGCACCAGCAGCCCCCTCATCGGAGTCCTCGTCGCCACCATCTTGCTCGTCGTGCTCGCTCTCGGCGTCCTGCGTTCAGCCGAAAAGTGGGGCGACTTAGCGCGTCTGAGAAATTCGTGGAGACGCCGCAAAGCGTCCAGGCCCTGAAGTCTGACCGACGAAAAGACGAAAGCCACGTGGCCCGTGAGATTCCCGTGACCAAGAGTGGGCTTGCCCTATCGCCGATCGTCTATCGGGCACCCTCGGTCAGGGCCAACGCACTACTAGATGCAACACCGCCAGCATCAGCTGCCCGAATCGCAGAAGAACTTTTCTGTGGAGTGGCGCTGCTCCTTCCAGCTCTCGGGCCGTCGGCCGCACGAACAACGCATGAGGCACGCTGTTGCAGCACTTCTCTCGACCAGGGACCTGCTGCCCGTGGTCCACTTCGTACTGGCACTCCCCACAGGCGGCCGGCCCCTTAAAGGCTGAACCCCGGTGCTCTTCCCATGGGTGTTCGCAGTCCGGGCACAGCGTCTCTCGAAGCCGCCGCCGCACGGCACGGCCGGAAGCGCCTACGGGATTGCTCATGGAGCGAGTATGCAGGTTTTGCGATCCGCCCTGAAGCCGATCGTTTAAGGGGACATCCACTTCGATCTCTTCGTCTGTCAGGAAAGCTCATAGCGACATGACGCGGGCACACCCCGTTCACACGAAAGACCACCGAGAGCGCGCAAGGATCACGAACGGGATAGCCATAGGATTTCGCCATGTCTGCCTTTTGGCGTGGTCTCCGCCAGTTCGTGAGTCAGCGCCCTGAAGTAGACGAGCGCGTCCCTGAACTCTCTCGATGGGATTCTCGCGGCATCGTGGGAACCATAGGTATAGGCGATAATGCGGGGCTCAAAATCCTCGCACTAAAAGAGGTAAATGGTGCAGGGAAATACGTGAGCTACCTCCTCGAGCTGCCTTTCCCATTCATTGAGAATCCTGATTCCTCGGTTCAGATGGAGAACGGCATCTTCGATGACAATGTCCCCGGTGAGTCGGGGGGCCTTATCGATGAGCTGACGAGAGCCTTTGATGTCACGTGGTCGTGCTCATCGGCTGACGTCGACGCCTACTTTCGAGATCTGGACCGGTGAGACCCAATTGACGGGGAATCACTCCACTTCCCTCTGGACCTAGGTCATCAGGCTGAAGCAACACCCCCGTGGTGGCCCGCGAAAACGAATCGTTGAGTCGACGGCTACCGGCCTTCTAGAGATTCCCCACGGCAGCCTCCAAGAAACGCAGAACGGGGCGGGCCAGCCATCGCCAGAGCCAGAGCAGCGGCCGAGGCCACCAGTCGGGCGCCCCACTATTGGCGCGGTCCCGGCGCCGCCGGGCGCGCTCGGCACGCGTCCGGGGCTGCGGTCTACGACGTGCGCGGCCTCTAGGGCATTCCGGCAGGGGCCGCTCCGACTCCGACATCTACGCTTGCTCGGCTCTCTGGATCGCGCGGTAGACCGTCGAGCGGGCCACACCGAAGAGCTCAGCGATCTCACTGGTGGTGTGAGCGCCGGTGCGGTGCAGCTGCACGAGGTGCTTCTCCTGCGAGGCAGTGAGCTTGGGCTTTCGGCCGCGGAGCTTGCCGGCTGCCTTGGCGATCGCCATGCCCTCTCGGGTGCGGGCACGGATGAGGTCGGCTTCGAACTCGGCCACCATGCCGAGGACGTTGAACAGGAGCCGGCCAACGGGGTCGGTGGGGTCGTAGACCGCTCCCCCGAGGTTGAGGGCGACGCCCTTCTTCGTCAGCTCGTCTGCGATGTCGGTCGCGTCCCGAAGGGAGCGGGCGAGACGGTCGAGCTTCGTGACGACCAGAACGTCGCCGGCACGACATGCGGCCAGCGCTTCGCGGAGGCCCGGGCGGGCTCGAGTCGTGCCCTAGAGCCCGTGGTCAACATGCACGTGTTGATCATCAACACCGAGCGCTGCAAGACCATCACGCTGTGCTGCGAGATCCTGCCCGGAGGTCGAGACGCGTGCGTATCCGATGAGCATCCGACGACTGTAGCGTTCAGACCCCCGTCACCGGGCATTTTTGCGGGACAGGCATACGCGAATTCGCAGGCCAGGCGCCCCTTGTCCCCAGCCGGCCGAAACGGGTGCGCCGAGGTGTCCCGATGAACGACCGCCTATCGGGCAGCCGGACGCGTCGTAGACCGATTCCCTAATGAGACAAGCCCGTGGGGCCTGATCAGTGAACGGGCCTGTACCGGAGGCGAGTCGGAAACCTCACTAGAGGCAGATCGCCCTGCCCTGCGAGAACGTACTCGACCAGACGCCCTCTCTCGCCCCAACTTGGTGACCTGAGGAGCTCGGAAGAAGGTACGGCCACGACTCGACCTGTGCCACTCAGACGACTCGCGGGCCTCATTTGCGCAGGCGACGAGTGTCCAGAGGAGGCAAGTGGACGACAGGGAGGGGGCCGACGGTCTGTCCCATGGCCGGTTGAGACACTGTCAAGAGAGCGTCGTCCTCGACGGCCGTCTCCCCGTCGGGACCCACGATCACTCGAGCACTGTCAGATTCATCGGTGCCGGCCGCAAACACGAACTGCATCAGACTGGCCCAACCAGCGGTGGCGTCCGTGCGCTTGAGGCTGGCGACCGAGGAGCCACACCGAAAGGCCTTCGTGATGGACTCTCGGTCGGAGCGCTCGTCGCGCATGACGACACTGACACGTGCATAACCGTCCAAGGAAAAGACTCCTCGAAGCTGAGCCGAGTGACGCTTGTCCCTGCTGGTGCGGCGGACGCCTTCCCAGAAGAAGTCCAGCCGATCGTCCAACCCGCTTGCCAGCGCCCCCTCGAGGGCCGACCGGTCCCAGCCTCGGAGTTCGGCATGGGCTCTGAGCGCGAAAGCGAACGAGTTGCGGACCGTCTCGAGTTGGCTTCCGCGATTCAGCTCCGCGAACTCCCGGGGGACTTCTGCACGACACCCCTCCCACCCCATCCGCTTCAGCTCGATCGTGTCCACACCGACGGCGTGGGCCGACGTGGGCACCGTCGACACCCGAAATTGACGGTAGGCAGCAACGACTCCAGCCTCAGCCACAGCCCACGAGAGTCGCTCTCCCACCCCGACGGCTATCCGCGCGAACGCGTCCACAGCCGGGTCCCGATCCCACGGACGATCTGGCCAGCCACTTGGTGGATGCGCGAATATCTCTTGGAGTATTGGCATGGTCTACCTGCAGCTCTGATATTGACCCGGGGGGCGGTGTTTATAGTTGTTGTGATTACGCTACATTGGACACGCCTCTTCGATCCTTGTTGAACTCATGAGTTCGAGCCGTAGGGATCATCTGGCGGAGGAAGCCATTCCGATAACGAGGCCCTCAGAAGGTCTTTGTCTTCAGCAGACTGCGCGAGGATGTCGAACCCGCCGTCACACGGACTGAGACACCGGGAACACGATTCGTCAGTGAACAACATGGCAGAAATATCGTCGGCGGCTGCATCCGACAAGGCCCGCAAAGTGTCAGCGACAAAAGGTCCCTCATGGAGCCAGAAATAGTACTTGAAACTGTCTTGGTCCTCGCCGTCACTCCACGTCGAAAGATATCTGCCGCGGGCCAACATCGCCTTGACCCTTCCGCATCTTTTTCGGCAAGCCTTTCGTGATTGGGAAGCGAGGAGCGCTCTTGCCTCGGCCTCCACGTCGGCATTGCACGGTGCGCCCGGGGGCTGGCGGCGCGGGGCGTTCCGTCGCACACTGGTGCCCAGCGAACGAGAGGACTCGTCATGAGCGACAGCGTGGTCGATCACTACATCGCGGGGTTCCCGCCCGAGAAGCACGAAGCGCTCGAGCGGGTGAGACGGGCGATCCACGCCGGGTGCTCCGGAGGGGTCGAGAGCCTGAAGTACGGCATGCCCGCCATCCGCTTCGCCGACGGCCGCACGCTCTACTTCGCGGCATGGACCCGCCATCTCGGCATCTACCCGGTCCCGCGATTCGACGGAGCCCTCGAAGGCGACGTCTCTCCGCACCGCCGCGCCAAGGACACCGTCGCCTTCGGCTGGGGCCGACCGGTGCCGGACGAGCTGGTCGAACGCATCGCACGCGCCGTGGCGTGCGGGACGGGCGCGACGTCGGACGCGCCTCCCCCGGCCTTCGCCGTCACGCGCTGACGCGACCTCGCACCCGTCGACACCCGCCGACGGGCCGGTCGAGTGGTCGCGAAACCGTCCTCCGCGTGCGACGGAAGGACGTTCTGGGACCACTCGACGCCCGAGACGAGGGACGCGGGTAGGTGGGCGAGAGGGCGGGCGGCGAGGGCGCGAGGGCAGGCCCGCGCGTCAGGCGAGGCCGAGCTGCTGCAGGATGCCCAGCACGTCCGTCGAGCCCCAGCGATCGCAGGCCTTGCCGTCGCGGTAGCCGATCACCTGCACGTTGCGCACCGTGAACCGCTTGCCGGTCGGCGCGTGACCCATGAACTCGCCCGTGTGCGTGCCCGACAGGTCGCTGATCGTGACGAACTTCGTCGGCGTCACGATCGTCTCGAGCACCGTCCGGTCGACGTCGCTGAACGACTCGCCGAACGTCTCCCAGAACCAGGCGATGCCGCCGCCGCCCTCGGGTTGCCCGTCGGCCGGGTCGTGGTCGGTGAAGTCGTCGGTGAAGCGTTCGTCGAGCGGACGCTCCTGGTCGCGCATGCGCTCGACGGCGTCCATCGTCGCCTGCCCGCCCTCGGTGATCTCGGTCGCCATGGTGCCCACTCCGTCCCGGCCACGCTCGTCGCGGCACCCGACCTGCCTACGCCCGCCGGTCGCGCCCGCCGTGTGAACCCGTACCCCGGGGCAGCAAGTCGCCCGCGGGGTACGACCCGCAGTCCGCCCGGCGTACCGTCCAGGGCACCGCGACCACGAGAGGACCCCGCATGACCCGCGACCAGTACACCTTCGCCGACCCGCGCACGCTCTACCCGACGATCAGCCCCGAGGTGCAGCACCAGGACGAGCCCGGACTGCAGTCGAAGATGACGCCCGTGCCCGACCTCGGTGAAGAGACCTACCGCGGCACCGGCCGCCTCACCGGCCGCAAGGCGCTCATCACGGGTGCCGACTCCGGCATCGGGGCCGCCGTCGCCATCGCCTACGCCCGCGAGGGTGCCGACGTGGCGCTCAACTACCTGCCGAGCGAGCAGTCCGACGCCGACCACGTGATCGCGATGATCGAGGCCGCGGGGCAGAAGGCCGTGGCCCTCCCCGGCGACCTGACCAGCGCCTCCTTCTGTCGTGAGCTGGTGCAGAAGGCGGTCGACGGGCTCGGCGGCCTGGACGCCGTCGTCAACGTCGCCGGCAAGCAGGTCTGGCACGAGGACATCGCCGACATCACGGACGAGCAGTTCGACCTGACCTTCCGCACCAACGTCTACGCGCCGTTCTGGATCGTCAAGGCGGCCGTCCCGCACCTGGCCCCCGGCTCGACCATCATCAACACGGCCTCGGCCGAGGCGCACACGCCGGCCCCCGACCGCCTCGACTACGCGGCCACCAAGGGTGCCGTCAACAACCTGTCGAAGGGCATGGCGCAGCAGCTCATCAAGAAGGGCATCCGCGTCAACGTCGTCGCCCCGGGCCCGACCTGGACGGTGCTGCAGGTCACCGACGGCGTCGACCCCGAGTCGCTGCCCGAGTTCGGCTCGAGCGAGGCGCCGCTCGGCCGTGCCGGGCAGCCCGCCGAGCAGGCTCCGGCCTACGTGTTCCTCGCGTCGGCCGAGTCGAGCTTCGTCTCGGGCGAGACGCTCAACGTGAACGGTGGCATGGTCTCGCCGTAGCCCCCGCCTGCTCCGACACAACGTGCCGCCCCCTCGACCGGTGGGCGGCACGTCGTGTCTCGTCGGGACGTCGCGAGGGCAGGAGGCGCGGGTCGCGAGGGCAGGAGGCGCGGGTCGGCTGCACCGCGCCTCCAGGGCTCCTCGGCTCGTCGGCTCGGCGGCTCGGCGGCTCGTCGGCTCGTCGTCGCGTCGTGGGCTCGTCCGCTCTCGGCGGCTCAGCCCGGCAACGCCGCCGCGAGGTACGGCGCGGTCCGGCTGCCGGACGCCCCCGCGACCTGCTCGGGCGTGCCGACGGCGAGGACGCGGCCGCCGGCGTCGCCTCCCCCGGGGCCGAGGTCGATCACGTGGTCGGCCGCGGCGACGACGCCCATGTGGTGCTCGACCACCACGACCGTGTTGCCCGCGTCGACGAGCAGCTGAAGCTGGGCGACGAGCAGCTCGACGTCGGCCGGGTGCAGCCCCGTCGTCGGCTCGTCGAGCAGGTAGAGCGTGTGCCCCGTGCGCGCCCGCTGCAGCTCGGTCGCCAGCTTGATGCGCTGCGCCTCGCCGCCCGACAGCTCGGTCGCCGGCTGCCCGAGCCGCAGGTAGCCGAGCCCCACCTGCCGCAGCGTCTCGAGGGCCCGGGAGGCGCTGGTCACCTCGGTCAAGAAGGTCGCAGCCTCGTCCACCGTCATCGCGAGCACGTCCGCGACCGTCGCCCCGCGCCAGGTGACCTCGAGGGTCTCGGGGTTGAACCGGGCGCCGTGGCACTCGGGGCAGGGCGAGTAGCTGCCCGGTAGGAACAGCAGTTCGACCGAGACGAACCCCTCGCCCTGGCAGACCTCGCAGCGGCCTCCGACGACGTTGAACGAGAAGCGTCCGGCACCGTAGCCGCGCTCCCGCGCCAGGTCGGTCGCCGCGAAGGCCTGCCGCACGGCGTCGAACAGGCCCGTGTAGGTCGCGAGGTTCGACCGCGGCGTCCGGCCGATCGGCTTCTGGTCGACCTGCACGACGCGGTCGACCCGCTCGTGCCCGGTCGCGGTCTCGGCCAGCACGCCGCCGACCAGCGTCGACTTGCCCGAACCCGACACCCCGGTCACCGCGGTCAGGACGCCGAGCGGCAGGTCGACGTCGACGCCGTCGAGGTTGTGGCGGGTGACGCCCCGCAGCTCGAGCGTGTCCACCCGTTCGCGGCGGACGGGCGGCTCGCCCTGGGCGCGACCGGCGACGGGCGGCTCGAGGAAGCGTCGCGTGACCGAGTCGGCGACCCCGGCGAGCCCGGCGACGGGCCCGCTGTAGAGCACCGCGCCTCCTTGGCTGCCGGCCCCCGGGCCGACGTCGACGACCCAGTCGGCGCGGCGCACGATGCTCATGTCGTGCTCGACGACGAAGACCGAGTTGCCGCTCGCGCGCAGCCGTTCGAGCACCTCGACGAGCGACTCGGCGTCGGCGGGGTGCAGGCCCGCGCTCGGCTCGTCGAGCACGTAGACGACTCCGAACAGGCCCGACCGCAGCTGCGTCGCGATGCGCAGCCGCTGCATCTCGCCCGGCGAGAGGGTGGGCGTCGCCCGGCCGAGGCTGAGGTAGCCGAGCCCGAGGTCGTCGAGCACGGTCGTGCGGGCCAGCAGGTCGGCGGCGATGCGGACGGCGACCTCGGTGACCTCGCCCGACGACGCGTTCGACACCGCGGCGGACGCGCTCGTCAGGGTGGCGGTCGGCCGCAGCACGTCGCCCAGCTCGGCGATCGGCAGGGCGTTCAGCTCGGCGATCGTGCGGCCCGCGAAAGTCACCGCGAGCGCCGCCCGGGTCAGTCCGCTGCCGCCGCAGAGCGAACACGGCCCGCTCTCGACGTACCGCAGCACCTTGGTGCGCTGCGTCTCGCTCTGCGAGTCGGCGAGGGTGTGCATGACGAAGGCGCGGGCGCTCCAGAAGCGGCCCTTGTACGGCTTGGCGACCCGGTCGCGCTGGGGGTTCACCTCGACGACGGGCTGCTCGTCGGTGTACAGCAGCCAGTCGCGGTCGGCCTGGGGCAGGTCGCGCCAGGGGCGGTCGATGTCGTAGCCGAGGACGCTCGTGACGTCGCGGAGGTTCTTGCCCTGCCAGGCTCCGGGCCAGGCGGTGATCGCGCCGCCGCGGATGCTCAGCGAGGGGTCGTGGACGGCCGACGACTCGGTCACCTCGTGGGCGACGCCGAGGCCGTGGCAGCGCGGGCAGGCCCCGGCGACGGTGTTCGGCGAGAACGAGTCGGACTCGAGGCGGTCGGCACCGGCGGGGTAGCTGCCGGCCCGCGAGTAGAGCATCCGCATCGAGTTCGAGAGGGTGGTCAGGGTGCCGACGGTCGAGCGTGAGCTCGGGGCGCCGCGACGCTGCTGCAGGGCGACGGCCGGGGGCAGGCCCGTGATCTCGTCGACGTGCGGTGTGCCGCCCTGCGCGATCAGCCGGCGCGCGTAGGGGGCGACGGACTCGAAGAACCGGCGCTGCGCCTCGGCGAAGATCGTGCCGAAGGCCAGCGACGACTTGCCCGAGCCCGAGACGCCCGTGAACGCGACGATGCTGTTGCGCGGCACGTCGACGTCGACCGCGCGCAGGTTGTTCTCGCGCGCGCCGCGCACGCGGACGAAGCCGCGGGCGTGGACGTCGGCGGGGGCTGCGGCGGGGGTGGGCACGTCGGGAGGCGCGGTATCGGGCATCCGGTCGATGGTACGGGTGTCGGGGGTGTCCGGGCCGGGGCGGGTCGGGTCGGGCCGGCCGGGTTGCGTCTCGCCGAACCCCGTTCACGAAGACGAACCCCGTTTTCCCGTGGTTCGTCTTCGTGAACGGGGTTCATGGTCTGAACGGCAGGTCCGGATGTCGGTGGCCCGTCGTACCGTGTGCGCGTGCCCGAGCCGATCGCCGCCTGGTGGGCGCGACGCCAGACGTCGCGCGGCCTCGCCGTGCCCTACGCGGTGGGCAGCTACCGCGAGGCGTGGGCGTCGTACCCGGTGCTCGTGCGGCAGTACCGCCCCGAGCACAACGGGGGCGTCGTGCTCAGCCAGATCCCGCCCGCGGCCGACGTGTGGCTGTGCTGGCTCTGCGACGCCGGCCACGTGTTCGTCGCCACTCCCGACGAGCAGCGGCACCGGCCGGGGCGCGAGCGACGCCGGTCGTCGTGGTGCCCCACCTGCAGCGAACTGGCCGCGCCGCGCGCGCTGCCGATGCGCCCGCCGATGGCTCCTGCAGCGGCCGTGCGGGCACAGGCCGACGCCGTGCGACGGCAGACCGCGGTCGCGCGCGAGCAGAACGCGCTCGCGCGAGAGCGGGCTGCGGCCGGCGGCGAGCCGGTTGCGGGTCTGCCGGCGCAGGCGCCGTCGGCCGGGACCTCGTCGGTGCCGGGCTCGCCACTGCAGAGCTCATCGGTTCCGGGCTGGCCGCTGCAGAGCCCATCGGTGCCGGGCTCGATGGCGCCGACCCCGCCCCCAGGAGGCGCGGTGCCCGGAGCCCCGCCACCTCCGCCCCGGCGGCGCCGCTCCGCGAGCACGGGCCTGCCCTCGACGACGCCACGGCCGGACGCGATCCTCGATCCGGGCATCCGCACCTCCGAGCCGAGCCGCACCTCCCAGCCGAGCGGCACCTCCCAGCCCGCCCGCGCCTCGGAGCCCGCGCGCGCCTCGCAGCCGAGCGGCACCTCCCAGCCCGCCCGCGCCTCCGAGTCGGCGCGCCCCTCCCAGCCGAGCCGTACCTCCCAGCCGAGCCGCGCCTCCCAGCCGAGCCGCGCCTCCGAGCCCGCCCGCGCCTCGCAGCCGAGCCGCGCCTCCCGGTCCGGTCGCGCCCCGCGGCCGACGCGGGCCTCGCGTCCGGTCTGCGACAAGACGCCGGCGCTGCCGACGGGCACTCCCTTCACCAGCGTGTGTGCGCCGAAGCCGGCGTCGGCGGTCGAGGCCGAGCTGCGGGCCGAGCTGACGGCCCGGCTCGAGTTCGAGCCCGGGCTGAACGCCGTGCGCGTCGGGCGTCCGTTCTTCGACCACGTCGAGGTCTGGCCAGACATCGTGCTGAGCGAGCTGCGGATCGCGATCGAGTACGACTCGACCGGGCGGCACGGGCTCGAGCACGTCGGACACCGCGAGACCGCCGACCGGCGCAAGGACGCAGCCCTCCGCGCGGCCGGCTGGCAGGTCGTGCGACTGCGCACGGGCAAGCTGCCGCCCCTCGGCCCGCACGACCTGCAGCTCTCGGGGCTGACCCGGCAGACGGTGCCGCTGCTGCTCGACGAACTGCGCGCCATCCGCGGCCCGCTGCTCGTCGACGCCTACCTGCGCCCCTGACCCCGGCGCCTCATCGCCCCCGCCTGACCTCGGCACCGTCGACCCGCGCGATCGCACCGCCTCCTGGACGTCGCACCGTCGAATGTGGCGGTGCGATGTCCAGGAGGCGGTGCGATGCGCACGTGGCACACGGCACACGGCACGCCGCAGGCAGGTCAGCCGCGCAGAGCTAGGGCCTCGCTGCGCCAGCGGGCGTACCGCTGCCACGGGTCGTCGACCCCTGCCGCGAGCGCCGCGACATGGGCGTCGAGCTCGGTGCTGGGCGCGAACCACTCGGTGCGGCCGAAGCGCGTCGCCGCGAACTGCCCGTGCCGCCGCCGCTCGACCACGCGATCGCCCCGCTCGAACGCCAGCAGCTCGTCGTGCCAGAGGGCGCCCAGGCGCTGCCGCGGGTTCGACGAGGTGCCGATCTTGATGCGGTCGTCGAAGCGGATGTAGTAGACGACGTCGACCCGCACGACCCCGAGCTCGGCGTCGGGCACGTCGCCCTGGCGCCACTCGCAGACGGCGCAAAGCCAGCCCGACGGCCAGTGCACGCCGAGCCGCGAGCCGCAGGCGAGGCACGGCGACGGCAGCAGGTCGGTCACCCCGTCGCCCGAGCCCTCGCGTGCCGCCACCCAGTCGGCGGCGAGGGCCAGGTGCCGGTCGCAGAGCGGCACGGGCGACGACTCGTCGACCGGGCGACCGCAGGCGGTCTCGAGGGGCCCACCCGCGCCTCCGCGGCAGGCGTCGGGTTCGGGCGGGGGGAGGGTCACCTCGGCAGGCTAGACGCGACCGCCGACAGTCGAGCCGTCCGGAGCTGGGCCGTGCCACTCGGGGCGGGGCCGTGTCCACCCGGAGGCGGGGCCGTGCTTCGCCTGGGCTACTCGTGCTCGCGATCGATGCGGAGGCCCAGCGGGTGCGGCCCGAGCAACAGCCAGACGGCCCCGGCGCCGATCGGGAAGAGCACGGCGGCGACCGTCCAGACGGTGCGCTCGAGCGGGGTCGTGTCGGCTCGCCGGCGGACGGCCCGGACGATGCTCACGACGATCGCGAGGTACACGACGGCGACGATGATCGCCACCACGGCCGGACCCCAGTCACCCCATTCACTCATGCCTCCAGCCTAGGGCGCGGTGCCCGCCACGACACGGTGCCCGTCGCCCGGCGACGATCTGGAGCCGGCACGCGGTGCTCCAACGCTTCGACGACCGCACGACGCTGCTGCACCCCGAACTCGGCCGCATCGAGGTGGACTGCCAGGCGCTCTTCACCGAGGACCAGTCGCAGACCCGGCTCGTGCTGACGGCGACGCCCGGCTCGGACGACGACGCCAAGCTGCGCTTGCTCGACGTGATCGGCGTGGGGCGGTTCGCCGAGCAGGGCTGAGCGTGGTGCGCGGGCGGGCACGTCCGGGCCCAGGGTCGCCGCACCACGTCCCGGCCCAGGGTCGCCGCATGCCGTCGTGCGGTCGCCCGCCGGACCGGTCGTCCTCCCCCGGAGCCTGATCCGGTACGTACCGGATCGACCGAAGCGCGGGGAACCCTCCCTCCCACGCGCACCACACCCGGGCCCACACCCGCACCCGCACCCGCACCCGCGAAGATGGACGCACGCACGACGACGTGACACCGAGGAGACCGCATGCCCACGCAGACCCCCAGCACCCCGAGCACCCCGAGCACCCCGAGCTTCCCCGCCGCGACGGCCGTCCCGCTGCGCGGCGGGCCGACCCTGCGCTGGGGCGTGATCGGCCCGGGCGAGATCGCCGGTGACTTCACCGACGCGCTGCACGCGCACACCGACCAGCGCGTGGTCGCCGTGGCGTCGCGCAGCCTCGACCGGGCCGAGGCGTTCGCCCGCGCCCACGGCGTCGACTCGGCCTACGGGGACCAGGAGGCGCTGGTCGCCTCCCCGGACGTCGACGTCGTCTACGTGGCCACGCCCCACACGCGGCATCTGCCGGACGCGCTGACCGCGATCCGGGCCGGCAAGCACGTCCTGATCGAGAAGCCGATGGCGACCAGTACGGCCGAGGCCGACGAGATCGCGGCCGCGGCGAGCGCCGCCGGAGTCCTCGCCATGGAGGCGCTCTGGACCCGCTACCTGCCGCACACCACCGTCATCGCCGAACTGCTCGCCGACGGCGCGATCGGCGACATACGACTCGCCACCGCCGACGTGGCCTGGGCGAACGACCTCTCGGCCGGCGGGCGCATGGCCGACCCCGTGCTCGGCGGCGGAGCCCTGCTCGACATCGGCGTCTACGCCTTCTGGTTCACCCAGTTCGCGACCGGCCACCCCGTCGAGTGGCACGCCACCGGCTCGACCCGGGCCGACGGGGTCGACCTCGACGCCGCCGTCGTCACCCGCACGGCCGACGGCGTGCTCGCGACCGCCGCCACGAGCCTGTTGACCACCTCACCCGGGCTCGGCACCATCTCGGGCACGACCGGGTCGATCCGCACGTTGCAGAACCTGGTCTTCCCTGCGACGTTCGAGCTGACCACGGGCACCGGTTCGGCCGTCTGGAGCGACCCGTCCGTGCCCACCGGCCGACAGGGGCTCGCCTACCAGGCGACGGCACTCGCGTCCTACGTGGACGCCGGGCTGCGCGACTCGCCCCTGCACTCGCTGACCGACTCGAGGTCGCTGCTCGCGACGATCGAGGCGACCCGCGCCTCCTTGACGGTCGTCTGACCCGCGAGTCGACCGCGCCGGACGAGCGGGTCGCGGATCAGGAGGCGCGGGTCGGCCCGTGCGCAGGAGGCGCGGGTCGGCTCGTGCGCAGGAGGCGCGGGTCGGCTCGAGCGCAGGAGGCGCGGGTCAGCTCGCGACCGGCGGCACCGACGCGACTGCGATGTCGTGCCCGTCGGCCGCACGGATCTCGACCGAGGCCACGTCGGGACGCAGCACGGCGGCGTTCAGCCGGCAGTCGACGCGGACGTCCGAGCCGAGGAAGGCCCCGGACTCGTACTCGCGCCCGTCGTCACCGACCACGACGACGGTGAACGCCGAACCCGTCGGCAGGCCGTCGACGCTCAGCACGGTCTCGGTGCCCCAGGTGTGGGCGACGAGGTCGCCGTCGAGGTCGACCCCGGCCGGCTGACCGGTGAAGTCGACGTGCTCGGTGGCTCCCAGGGTGCCGGCCGGGCCGTCGACGACGGTGTCGCGGGGCGTCGCGAGCAGGGCTCCTCCCCCGGCGCCGACGGCGAGGCACGCCGCGGCGGCGACGGCGATCAGCAGGGGGCGTCGGCCGCGACCCGAGCGGGCGGCGGCGACGTGCGGGCCGATCCGCGTGACAGTCGCGTCGGCACCGTCCGCAGCGTCCGCGTCGTCCCCCGCAGCGCCAGCTCCGCCGGCAGCACCAGCGACGCCGAAGGCCCCTCCGGCGTCGATCGCGGCGACCCGGTCGCGGAGCCGGTCGCTCGGGGCGACGTCGTCCCAGCGGCCGAACGTCGACAGCCCCCCGACGACGACGCCGAGCGAGTCGAGCTCGGCGTCGACGCCCGGGTCGGCGGCACGCAGCTCGTCGAACTCGGCGCGTTCGGCCGGCGAGAGGTCGTCCGCGAGCGCCGCGGCGATCAGTTCGTCGCGACGGGAACCCCCGAGACCGGCACCGTACCCGGCCCCGCCCTCGGCCCTGGGGCCAGCCCCGCCCTCGGCATCTGGCGTGCGGTCAGTCATCGGTCGTCTCGCCTTCGTCGAGGTGGGTGCGCAGGGCGCGCAGCGCGTGGAACACGCGGGTGCGCAGGGTCGCGACGGGGACGCCCGTGCGGTCGGACACCTCGCGGTAGCTGAGGCCCTCGAGGTGGACGGCCACGACGGCCGCCCGGTGGTCGTCGCTCAGGCGGGCGAGGCCCTCGGCCATGCCCAGTCGCTCGAGCGGGTCGGCCACGGTCGCCACCGGTTCGGGCGCGTGGTCGTAGGGCACGAGCGACGGGGTGCGTCCCCGTGCGCGGTGCACGTCGAGCACCACGCGGCGTTCGATGGCGAAGAGCCAGGTGCGGACGCTGCCGCGGTCGGCGTCGAACGAGTCGCGGGCCCGCCAGGCGCGCACGAACGTCTCCTGCACGCAGTCCTCGGCCAGCGACCGGTCGCGCAGGGCGTTGACGGCGAAGCCCAGCAGCGCCGAGCCGTGCTCGACGAACGCGGCCCGGACGTCGAGCCCGGGCGACCCCTCGCTCATCGGGCTCCGATCTGTCGTGCGGCTCGAGACGGGAGCGGCGCGACCCATGACGGCGATCATCCGCCTGACCTCCAGCCTATCCACGCCGGTCGCGGATGCCGACGGGGTGTACGTCCGCCGCGCCTCCCGCGTTCACCGTGCCGGGCACGAACTTTCTCGGACCCCGGGTGAACGCATCGGCCGGTGCCGACGTAGGCCCTGTCGAGCGGCACCCGTCCGGGGGCCGCCCCGTCGAGAGGACCCGGAGCATGCCGAAGATGACGCGCACGACCAAGAAGACCGCCATCCGCACCCTGACGATCGGCGGTGCCGCCGCCACCGCCGTCACCCTGTTCGCCGCGACCCCCGCGTTCGCCGAGACCGAGGTGCCCGAGCCGTCCACCTTCACCAGCGCCTACACGGTCATGGCGACGCCCGACCAGGTGATCAACAACGACGGGGTCGCGACCCCGGGCGAGCCCGGCGCGACCGGCACGTTCGACTTCCGCGTCAACAGCGACACCGAGGTCATCTGCTACGACATCACGCTGCGCGGCGTGACCGGCGACTACCAGAGCCCGGCGAAGACCGCGACGCACATCCACGAGGCGGCGACGGGCCAGGCGGGCCCGCCGCGCATCGCGTTCCCCAACCCGGTCGACCGCGGTGACGGCACGCGCACGAGCAGCGGCTGCCTGCAGGGTCCGTTCACGACGGGCGTCATGAGCGCAGCCGGGTCCGACACGGGCACCGGTTTCAGCCTCAAGCAGCTCGAGGCGAACCCGGCCGGCTTCACGGGCGACTCGCACACGGCCTCGTTCGGGGCCGGCGTGGTCCGCGGCCAGCTGACGCAGGTGCCGGTCGGCGGCGTCGACACCGGACTCGGAGGCGCGGCCACCGAGGGCGGGACGGCCGGCTTCGGCCTCGCCGCCGGTGGTGCCGGCGCGCTGGCCCTGCTCGGCGCGGGCGCGTACGTCCTGACCCGTCGTCACCACCAGGCGCAGGCCTGACGTGCGCCGCCCCCTGTTCCCGACGGTCGTCGCCGCCGTCGTCGTGCTGGCCCTGACCGGGTGCGCGTCGCCCGGGGTGGTCGCACCGACGGCGTCGTCGACCCCGGGGGCGGGGGCGGGCGCTTCGCCGACCGCGGCTCCGTCGGCGACCGGCACCGCGCCTCCCGCGGTCGACGCGGTGGTCGGCGTGGGCGTGGCCCCGGCGGCCGTGTCGGTGCCAGCGATCGGGCTCGACGCCCCGCTGATCGACCTCGGCATCGCCGACGACGGCGCGATGGAGGTGCCCGTCGACGCCGACGACGTCGGGTGGTTCACCGGCGGCGGACGGCCCGGCGGGCGCGGACCGACGGTCATCGCCGCGCACGTCGACTCGGCCTCCGGGCCCGCGGTGTTCGCGCGACTCGACGAGCTCGTCGCGGGCGACCGCGTCGACGTGACGACGGTCGAGGGCGGCGTGGTCGGCTACGTGGTGACCGAGGTGCTCGACGTGCCGAAGGCCGAGTTCCCGACCGGGCGGGTCTTCGGCGCGCAGCCGACCGACCAGCTGCGGCTGATCACCTGCGGTGGCGTCTTCGACCGCTCGTCGGGGCACTACGACCAGAACCGGATCGTCTTCGCCGAGCCGGTCGGCTGAGAGGCAGAGCGGGCGAGCCGGGTCGGGTCAGACCGGACCGACCCCGCCGACCGGCCCGGCCGCCCGCGCCTACAGCACCCCGGGAGGCGCGGCGCGGGTGGGCCGCGCCAGGGTCGCCACGAGGTGCTCGACGAGCGGCACCGTCCAGGCCACGTTCGCCGCGATGCCCCGGTTCGGCTCGTCGTCGGGCTGGTGCAACCGGTGCAGGTCGTTGAACGTCAGGAACGCGCTCGGCACGCCGGCACGGTAGAACGACGCGTCGTCGGTGCCGGTCGTCGGCGGGAACCGGGTCACGAGTTCGAGGTCGGGCCGGGTCGCCGCAGCGTGCTGCAGCAGGGCCGAGCGGAACGCCGTCGAGAACGCCTCGGGCGCCCCGAAGGCCTCGACGAACGAGCCGCGGCCGAGCCCGTCGACGTTCAGCACGTAGTCGATCGCGTCGAGGTCGGCGGTCGAGGCTGTGTCGACGAAGTGCCGCGACCCGCCCAGGTGCCACTCCTCGGCCGTGAAGAACACGAGGCGGACCGACGGCACCGGCGGCTCGGCCGCCCACTTCTCGGCGAGGTGCAGCAGGGCGATGGTCCCGCTGCCGTTGTCGTAGGCGCCGGCGGTGTTGAAGAAGCTGTCGTAGTGGGCGCAGAGCAGCACTGACCCGTCGCCCGTGCCCGGCACGTCCACGATCAGGTTGTCGCTCGTCGCCGCCTCGACGGCACCACTGTCGGCCTCGACCTCGACGACGAGCGCCTTGCCGTCGCCCAGCCATTCGGTCAGCTGCAGGCCGTCGAGCCGCCCGATCGCGAGGTGCGCGACCTCGAGGTCCGACCCCGAGGGCAGGGGCTGCGGCGCGGCGGGGCCGTCGTCCCGGGCGTGCAGGTACGCGAGCACGCGCCCGTCGTCGTCGGTCACGACGAACTTGCGCCAGGTCATCGAGTCACCCCAGAGCCCCTGGGGGCCGACGGCCTCGACCGTGCCGCGACGCGGGCCGCCCGTGGAACCGCTCCAGAGCATCGGCCAGGCGGGCAGCTCACGGGCGATCGGCTCGTGCACGACCACGCGGTGCACCGCTCCCGGCTGCCACCCCGGCAGCGTCACGGCCTGTCGCTCGACCGGCCACCCGACCGTGCCCAGGTGCTGCTCGAGCCAGTCGGCTGCGGCGGCGATGCCCGGCGTGCCGTGGAAGCGCGGACCGTGCTCCACGAGCGCGACGAGGTCGTCGTAGGCGCGGTCGACGGCCTCGGGGTCGGTCTCGGGGGTCATGTCGTTCCTCTCGGGGACGGGGCGGTGCTCGGGGACGGAGTGCTGCTCGGGGACGGGGTGCTGCTCGGGGTGGTCGACGGAGCGAGCGGCGTCGGCGGGGCCGTCGACGACCCGAGGAGGCGCGGTGCGACCCCCCGGGCGGCTCGCGCCACCGTCGCGGCCGGCACCCCGAGCAGGTGCTGGGCCACGCGGGCGACGTCGTCGGTCCGACCCCGGAACCACCAGCTCGAGAACCGGTCGGTGACGGGCCCGGGTCGCGGACCGAGCACGGGGGTGCCGCGCGCCTCGATCTCGGCGAACCCGCCGAGCCCGCCGTCGTCGTCGTAGAGGTGCAGCGAGTCGCCCCGGACGCCGGGCGACGGGTCGGGCTCCTCGGAGTACTCGGCGGACGGGTCGCTGTGGCTGCCGCGCACGAACAACACGGCGCGGTCGTCGGCAGGCTCGCCCACGGCGCGTACGTGGCCGACGCGGCCGGTGACGTGCGGTGCGGCGAAGCCGATCTTGAAGCGGTCCGCGCCGGTGAGCGACACGGCGACGCCGCCCGGCACCTCGGCCAGCAGGTCGCCGACGGGCTCGTAGTAGTCGGTCACCTGCGCCTCGGGCACGGCCGCGACGAACGCGGTCCCCCCGGGCCGGACCTGGTCGAGCACCCACGACTCGGCCTCGTGCGCACCGTCCGAGGCGATCTCGAGGCGGACCTCGGTCACGTAGCCGCCGTACTCGACGCCGTCGGCCACGGACGCCCCGTCACCGCTCGCGGCCGACGCCCCGCGCAGGTGGCGCAGCGGGTGCGCCGCGGGCCGGACGACCAACCCCAGCTCGGCCCGGACGGCCCCCGTCGGCTCGGTGAAGGCCTCGAGCTCGGCGACCCGGGTCATCGTGACGCGGTCGGCCGTGCGCTCGAGGTCGTGCCGACCGGGGTCGAGAGACGGCGGCATCTCGTAGCTGCCCCAGTAGTCGCTGCGGTCGCGGATCATGTAGGCGATCTCGGGGCCGATCCAGACCCGGTCGCCCCCGACGTTCCAGTCGCCGCCGGCCAGCAGCGCGCCGAACGAGGCGTCGTCTCCGAAGGCGTCGGGCAGCCAGTTCTCGGCCTCGCCCGCCGCGAAGAACGGCCCGTAGACGCGGCCGCCGTACGACGAGACGACCACGACGGCGTCGGGCCCCACGATCAGCCGCTCGAAGGCGATGCCGGCCGCGGAGAGGCGAGCCTCGACGGCAGCGAGGTCGACGGCGGGCCCGGTCACGCCGCGACCTCGTCGAGGGCGCTCGCGTGGAACGCGTCCTCGGCCCGCAGCAGGGCCACGAACCAGCGGTCCAGCTGTGCGTCGGTCACGTCGGCGGGCAGCTCGTCGACCAGCTGGTGCAAGGAGCCGACCTGTTCACGGAACGACCCGGTCACGTGCAGGTCGATCCACTCCTGGACGTCGGCGGGCCGGGCCACCGGCCGCGCGGCTGCCTGCGTGCACCAGCGCAGGTACAGGGTCTCGGCGGCGGCGAGGCTCGTGACCACCCCGGCGTAGCCGCCCTCGTCGAGCGCGGCCGTCACCGTCGCCTCGAGGACGGAGGCGCGGCGCAGCAGGTCACCCCGGGTCGCCTCGTCGACGGGTCGGGTCGCGAGCAACCGCTCGAAGTACCGGCTCTGCGGGCCGACCAGGTCGGCCACCGCCGCCGCGTGACGCTCGGCCCTCGACCACTCGGGCTGCTGCCAGAGGCAGTACCCGGCGAGTCGGGCGGCGGTCCGGACGAACGCCTGCTCGATCGCGAGGTAGCGACCGAACTCGTCGTCGTCGACGGTGCCGTCGGCCATCCGGGCGAGCAGCGGCACGGCCGCCGACGCGTCGAGCTCGCCCGAGCAGCGCGCGACGAGCGCGGCGGCCCGCCCTGCCCGGCCCGCCGAGGGGCCGGCCGGCGTCAGCGGCTGGTCAGCCACGAGACGATGCCCTGGAACACCTTGGCGTAGCCGCTCCACTCGTCGCAGAAGGCCGGCGGCGCCCAGTGCGGCGAGCAGTCGCTCGTGAAGACCGCGGTGCGCCCGGCGCCGGCCTCGCCGACGACGACGAGCGGGTCGCCGTCCAGGCGGGCCAGTTCGACGGCACCCGGCTTGACGACCGTGCGGTTGTAGCCGAGCAGCAGGGGCCACTCGGTGCCGGCACCGCCGAGGGCGGGGTGGTCGGCGTCGAGCACGGTCGCGACCACGCCGGCCGGGCGCTCGACTCGGTCGTCGCCGATCAGCAGCTCGACCGGCAGCACGTCGGCTATCTCGGTCCGGGCGTAGCCCGCGCGACCCTGCCAACCCGAGAACGACAGGTAGCCGCCGATCATCAGCAGCGCACCTCCCGCCTCGACCCAGCGGGCGAGCTCCTGCACGCGGTCGCGACCGGGGATGCTCTTCTCGAAGACGGCGGGCGCGAGCTGCAGCGAGTTGACGCCGATGTCGGACAGCACCACGACGTCGAAGGCGTCCAGCGCCTCCTGGGTCTCGGGGAACTCGGTCGGCACGAGGTGCGCGGGCAGGTGGACGACCTCGTGGCCGCCGGCCTGCAGGGCGGCCCGCAGTTGCGCGACGCCTTCGGTGTACGAGTGGGCGGTGAACTCGTCGACGCCCTTGGTGTGGGTGGTCGCGGTGATCCAGCTCTCGCCGGCGATGAGGATGCGGGACATGGTGGTGCCTTCCGGTGGGGACGGGACGGGACGAGGAGGCGCGCGCGGCTCACGGCCGCACGGTCGCCTCTCAGCGGGTCAGGGCCGCGCCCTCGAAGAGGACGCGGACGTTGCGGGTGCCGACGCCGTGCACGACGTCGGCGTCGACGCCGAGGTCGACGAGGCGGTCGAGGAACACGGCGGGGATGTACGAGAGGCCGTTGCCGCCGTGCCGACGCAGCATGCTCTTGAGGAACAGGTCGTGGCTGAAGAGCAGGCGACGGCCGAACCCGGCCGACACGAGGCGGGCGATCGCCGCGGCCGTCTCGACGGGCGACGGCGACTGGCCCTCGCCCGGCAGCGAGAAGCGGTACGGCATGCCGATCATGTCGAACTCGAGCCAGACGCCGCGCTCGGCGAGGCTGCGCTGGTAGTCGGGGTCGGAACCCGAGGGGTCCATGTGGCAGAGGACGACCGCGGTCGGGTCGACGCCCTCGTCGCGCAGCACGACGTCGAGCACGCGACCGCCGTGGCGGACGAAGCCGGGCAGGTGGACGAACATCGGCAGGCCGGTCTCGCGCTGCAGGCGACAGGCGGCCCGCAGCGAGCGCTCCTCGCGCTCGGTGAAGCCGGGAGAGACGCCGATCTCGCCGATGACGCCCGAGCGGGGCAGGCCCGTCTCGGCCGGGTCGGCCCGGAACCGGGCGACGAGACGCGCGGCCAGGTCGTCGACGCTGTCGGTGCCCGTGGCCTCGGGGTGGAACCTCTCGAGGTACCAGCCGCCGCCCGTGACGACGTTCACCCCGCTGCGGCGCGAGATCTCGGCGAGCCGCCGCGGGTCGCGGCCCTGGCCGTCCGAGGTCAGCTCGATCACCGTGCTGCCTCCGAGGTCGCGGAACGCCACGAGTTCGTCGACCGCGTCGTCGTCGCCGTCGAGCACGCAGTTGTCGCGGCAGGCGAGCGGTCGGTCGCGCAGCAGCCAGGCGATGTCGGCGGTGACGGGGGCGTCGAACAGCTCGGGGAACTCGGGGTCGGGTTCGAGGCCGCCCTCCTCGATGCTGTTGATCAGGTGCTCGTGCGGCAACGTGTAGCCGAGCCGGTCGCTCGGCACGGGGCCGGTCACCGTCTGCACGTCGACGACCGCGGTCGTCTCGACGCCGAACCCTCCGACGCGGCTCATCGGGTCACCACCTTGCGCACGAGGTCGGTGAACGAGCCGCCGCGCAGGTTGATCCAGATGACGATGATCAACAGACTGCCGGTGACGATGGGCACGATGTAGGGGCTGAGGCCGAGCAGCGTGAGGCCGTTCGTGATGACGCCGGTCAAGATGGCGCCGATCGCGGTGCCGATGACGCTGCCCTTGCCGCCGAGCAGGTTCGTGCCGCCGATCACGACGGCGGTGATGACCGTCATCGCGAAGTCGACGCCCGAGTTGGCGTCACCCGAGCCGAGGCGGGCCGCGGTGATGATGCCCGCGGCCCCGGCCGCCGTGCCGCTGAGCACGAGGGCCGTCATCTTGACGAAGCGGGTGTCGACGCCGGCCCGTCGGACCGACTCCTCGTTCGAGCCGATGCCGGTGATGTACTGGCCGAACCGCATGCGCTGCAGGCCGACGATGCCGACGCCGACGATGATCAGCGCGAGCCAGGCGGGGTAGCCGAGGCCGAACAGGCGCCCCTGGCCGACCTGGGCGAAGATCAGGCCGGAGCCGATCGCGATCGAGTAGCCCTTCGTGATCAGCAGGGCGACGCCCCGCACGATCGACATGGTGGCCAGCGTGACGATGAACGACGGGATGCCCTGGTAGCTCGAGAACCAGCCGTTGACCAGCCCGCAGAGCGCGCCGACGGCGAGGCAGATCACCATGACGAGCACCGACTCGAGCCCGGCCCTCAGCAGCACCGCCCCGATCACCGAGACGAGGGCGAGCGTCGACCCGACCGAGAGGTCGATCATGCCCGCCGTGATGACGAAGGTCATCGCCACGGCCACGATGGCCGCCGGGGCGACCTGCACGGCGACGTTGCGCAGGTTCGTCCCGGTGAGGAAGGTCGGGGTCGCCACCGAGAAGACGACGATCACGACGAGCGTCACGACGAGCATGAGCAGCGTCGACTTGTTGACCCGTTGCAGGGCCTCCCAGCGTCGCTCGCGGGCCGCGGCGGGGCCGTGGCCCCGCCCCGGCTCGGGGCCGTCGGTGCGGGTGGGGTCAGAGGTCGTCGTGGTCATGCGGCGGCGCTCCCTTCTCGGGTGATCATGTCGACGAGCGACTCGATGGTCAGGTCGTCGATGCGGGCGTCGTCGACGCTCCGGCCCTCGTACATGACGGTGATGCGGTCGCAGACCCGGAAGAGGTCCTGCAGCCGGTGGGTGATCAGGATCACGCCGACCCCGCGGGCCGCGACCTCCTTGATGAGGCGCAGCACCGACTCGACCTCGGTCACCGCGAGGGCCGCGGTCGGTTCGTCGAGGATCAGCACGTCGGGGTCGACCGAGGCGGCGCGGGCGATGGCGACCGACTGGCGCTGCCCGCCCGAGAGCTGCGAGATCAGCTGGTGGGTCGAGGTGACCCGGACGCCGAACTCCTTCAGCACGGCCGTGGCCTCGGCGTGCATCTCGCCGACCTTGAGGAACGGCCCGATCCGCGGCTCGCGACCGAGGAACAGGTTGGCGGCGACGTTCAGGCTGTCGCACAGGGCGAGGTCTTGGTAGACGATGCCGATGTCCTCGGCCTGGGCGTCGCTCGGGGACTGGAACCGCACCTCCTTGCCCTTGATGCTGATGCGGCCGCCGTCGTGCTGCACCGAACCGGCGAGCACCTTCATCAGCGTGGACTTGCCGGCGCCGTTGTCGCCGACGAGGCCGAGCACCTCGCCCCGGGCCAGGCGCAGGTCGACGCCGCGCAGCACGTCGACGGCGCCGTACGACTTGCGGATGCCCTCGAGTTCGACGAGCAGGTCGTCCGTCGTGACGTCGGTCATCAGCCCTCCAGGTAGTACGAGAAGTCGGACAGGTTGTCGGGCGTGACGATCGTGATCGGCACGTCGACCGTCGCGGGCACGTCTCCGGTGCCGCAGGCGAGGTTGATGGCGGCCTTCGCGGCCTCGTAGCCGAACCCGAAGGTGTCCTGCTGGATGACCGCCTTGACGTAGCCGTCCTGCAGCCCCTCGACGGCCGAGGCCGAGAGGTCCCAGCCGACGATGCTGACCCGGTCCTGGGCGCCCTGGCTCTTCACGGCGGCGATCGCGCCGTTCAGGGCCGGCTCGCCCGTCGCGTAGATGTACTCGAGGTCGGGGTTGCCCGTGAGCAGGTTCTCGGCCGCCGCCTGGGCGTCCTCGTTGACGTTCTGGCCGTCGACGATCGTGCCGATGGTCATGCCGCCGGCCTCGACTGCGTCGGTGAAGCCGTTCTGGCGCTGGATCTGGATCGCGCTGTTCAGGGCGCCGACGACGCCGACCTCGCCCGTGCCCCCGGTCAGCTCGAGGAAGGCCTCGCCGAGCTGGGCCCCGCCGTCCTCGTTCGCCGTGCCGACGTACGAGTCGATGGCCGAGGCGTCCTCGACCGAACCGTCGGCCGCGACGACGGGGATGCCGGCCGCCTTCGCGGCGGTCAGGGCGGGGATCAACGCCGTCGCGTCGACCGGGTCCACGATCAGCGCGTCGACGCCCGACGCGACGAGGTTCTCGACGCCCGAGACCTGCGTGGCGCTGTCGTTGTCGCCGCTGACGATCTGCAGGTCGGCGCCGGCCTCGTCGGCGACGTCCTGCACGCCCTCGTTCATCTGCGTGAAGAAGGCGGTCTGCTCGTTGATGTCGACCATTCCGAGCTGGAGCGTGCCGCCGCCGTCGGGGGCACAGGCCTGCGGGACGTCGGTCGGGGCGGGGCGCGTGGCGGTGGTGGCCCCGGGCGCGGCGCCGGAGGTGGTGCTCGCGGTGGAGTCGCAGCCGGCGAGGGTGCCGACCGCGAGGGCGCCCACGGCGAGGGCGGTGAGGACGGTGCGGGTCGAGGGCATGAGGGGCCTTCCTGGAGAGGACGAGGTGGAGCATGCGGGGACTGACGGGGGCGGTCTCGTCGGGGGCGAGAACGGTGGGCAATCGATTGCCGACTGGAACTGCGTCAAGAGTGACGCCTTCGTGTTTCGAGTGTCAACACCTTTGTGTTTCCGACGTGTAAAAGAGATCGGCGGTCGGCAATCGGTTTCCCGCAGGCACCCGCTACGATGGTGTCCTCCCCCGTCGTCCCGTGACCGCCGCCCCCGAGGAGCCCATGAACGCCGTCACCATCTCGGACGTCGCCCGCCGCGCGGGCGTCTCGTCCGCGACGGTCTCGCGCGTGATGTCGGCGTCACGCCCCGTCGGGCCCGAGGTCGAGGCCCGGGTGCGGCTCGCAGCCGACGAGCTCGGCTACTCGGGCAACGGCATCGCCCGCGCCCTGCGCACCCGCCGCACCGACACGGTCGGCATGGTCGTGCCGAGCATCCTCAACCCGTTCTTTACCACCCTGGTCGACAGCCTCGAGAGCGCGTTGCACGGCCAGGGCAAGCACCTGTTCCTCTGCGACTCGAGGCAGGACCCCGCCGTCGAGGCCGACCACCTGCGCTCGCTCATCGAACGTCACGTCGACGGCATCGTCGTCAGCCCGGTGCACGACACCGAGAGCGCGGCGGCGGTCGCGGCGTCAGCCAGGGCCGTGCCCCTGGTGCAGCTCGACCGCCGCGTCGACGTGCCCGACACCGACTGGATCGGCCTCGACGACGCCGAGGCGATGAAGCTCGTGCTGACGCACCTGGCGGGCACCGGCGCCCGGTCGGCGGCGTTCGTCACGTCCGAGCTGACGAACTCGTCGACGACCCTGCGCCTCCGGGGGTTTCGGCACTGGTCGGCCGAGCTCGGCATCCGTGAGGTGCGCGACGGCGTCGTCCTCGGCGACTACTCGGTCGACAGCGGCGACGCCGCCGCCCGGAGGCTGCTCGCGTCGGACGACCGACCCGACGCCATCGTCTGCGCCGACGACCTCATCGCCATGGGCGTGCTGCGGGCCGCTCGCGAGCTCGGTGTCCGTGTACCCGACGAACTGCAGGTCACAGGCTTCGACGACATCGTCTTCGCCTCGTACGTGACCCCGGCGTTGACGACCCTGGCGCAGCCCACCGACCGCATGGCCAGCGAGGCCCTTCGGCTGCTGTCCCTCCGCGGGACGACAGGAGGCGCGGGTGGCGGAGCCCGCATCTCGTTCGCCCCGAGACTGGTCCGGCGGCAGAGCACGCGGTGATCGTGCCCTTGGCCGATCGGCCGGCGGCCCGGCGGCCCGGCAGCCCGGCAGCCCGGCAGCCCGGCAGCCCGGCAGCCCGGCGGCCCGTCGCGACGCGTCGCCCGGTGGCGCCGTCAGTGCCCGGCGGCCCAGCGTTCGCCCGCGTGGCGGTATTGCGGGACCGCCCGCACGACCGCCTCGATCGACACCGACTCGTCCACGGTGTGCACCACGGTCGGGTCGCCCGGGCCCCAGACCACGACCGGCACCCCGTCGTCCAGCGAGCGGACGAGCACCGAGGCGTCCGTGAAGTACGAGGCGGGCGCCTCCGAGACCGGGGCACCCAGGCCGGCGAGCCAGGGGTGGTCGCGCGGGGTCCACACGGCGGCGAGGTCGAGGTCGACGCGGACGTCGGTCACCTCGGGCTGGTCCCGCCACCACCCGACGAGCTCGTCGACGTCGTCGCGGACGACCCGCAGGTCGATGCGCGCCTCGCAGGTGTCGGGCACGATGTTCGGCACGCTGCCGCCCGACACGACACCGACGTTCACGGTCTCGCGGCCGAGGTCGGCGTGGGCCGTGAGCGGGAGGTGGTCCAGACGCCCGAGCACGGTCACCAGGTCGAGGATCGCGTTGTGGCCTCGCTCGGGCGTGCTGCCGTGGGCGGCGACGCCCGAGGTGCGCACCGTCAGCCAGAGCGCGCCGCGGTGGCCGAGCACGACCCGGCCGTCGGTCGACTCGGGGACGACGACGGCCCCGACCCGGTGACCGGCCAGCAGGTCGACCACCGCCGGGGCACCGAGGCAGCCGACCTCCTCGCCCGTCGAGACGGCGAGCGCGACGGGTGCGCCGCTCCGCAGGAGGTCGCGGACGGCGACCACCGACGCCGCGAGCCCGGACTTCATGTCGGACGACCCCCGCCCGTACAGGCGGTCACCCACGACGACCGAGCCGAAGGGGTCGTGGCTCCAGGCCGCGGCGTCGGTCACGGGCACGACGTCGGCGTGCGACGCGAAGACGAGCAGCGGACCGTCGGAGGCGATGGTCGTCGGCGAGACCAGGAGCGCCGTGGGCTCACCGTCGACCCCGCGAGCGAAGGCGACCCGCGCCTCCTCGACGCCGTCGAACTCGGAGGCGACGCGGCGCAGGACGGCGCCTTCACCGGCCGTGCCACTCGTCGAGTCGATCGCGACGAGGTCGCGCAGCAGGGCGATCACGGGGGCGTGGTCCGAGGTCGAGGGCGTCATGCCGACACGCTAGCGGCCGGTGCCCGACGGCTCGGGTCGTCACGTGCCCCTGGACGTGATCCCAGGGCGTCGTGCCAGCGTGGGGGCACACGCCCGCAAGCCCGACACGCCCGACCGAAGGGGACAGCCGACCATGGCCGACCAGAAGAAGCTCACGAAATCCGCCACCAAGGCCTACGACAAGGCCGAGGACGCCGTCGCCGACGCCCGCAAGGCGGTCGACGAGGCCCGACGCCGGGCGAAGAAGCTGACGAAGAAGTCCCGCCCGAAGGTCGCCCCGCTCGAAGACGCGCTCGACGAGGCCACCGCCGGCCTCGGTGGCGCGAAGAAGGCGCTGAAGAAGGCCAAGCAGGCGTCGAAGGGGGCACCGGAGTCCTCGAAGGACTCGTCGTCGAAGGGGTCGAAGGGGTCGAAGGGCTCGTCGGAGTCCCCCGAGGGATCGTCGACCTCGACCTCGACCGCGACCCCGGCCGAGCCTCGCTCGATCTACACCCCGCCGCTGCCCGAGGTCGACGAGACGACCGTGTCCACGCCCGACGGGCCCGACGCCCACGTCGACCTGCACGCGCAGACCCTCGTCGCCCTGCGCGCCCTCGCCCGCACGAAGGGCGTCACCAACGTGTCGCGGTACACCAAGGCCGCCCTGATCGAGAAGATCGAGCAGGCCTGACCCGTCGCGCCACCGCGCCCCGCGGGCGTGTTCGTGCCGGACGGGCGTCCGTCGACGCCCGTCACGTAAGAACACGCCCGCCTGGCGGGCGGTGATCCGAACGCCACGCATCACTAGGGTGAGGACATGACGCGTGCTCAGCTGATGGTCCCCTACCGGTTCGCGTTCGCGGCCCTGTCGCTCGTCGCGGTCGTCGCCCAGTTCGGCGTTCAGCTCGAGAACGACTACGGCATCGTCAACTTCTTCTCGTACTTCACGAACCTCGGCAACCTGTTCGCCGTCGTGGTCTTCGTCGTCGGCGGCGTCCGCACGCTGCGGCGTCGCCCGGGCAGCCGCGCCTGGGACACCGTGCGCCTGATCTCGGTCGTCAACATGGTCTTCATCGGCCTCGTGTTCAACGTGCTGCTCACCGAGGTGAGCGGTGGCGTGCTGCCCTGGGTGAACGTCATCGTGCACATCGTCATGCCGATCGCCGTGCTGGTCGACTGGCTCGTGCTGCCCGTCGGTCGCCGCCTGCCGTGGTCGGCCGCCGCGGTCGGGCTCGTCGTGCCCGTGGCCTACAGCGTCTACTCGCTCGTCCGCGGCTCGATCACCGGCTTCTACCCGTACCCCTTCTACAATCCGGAGGCGCTGGGCGGCTACGGTCCCGTGGCCGTCTACATGGTGTTGCTGCTCGTCGCACTCGCCGTGCTCTCGCTCGCCCTGGTGGGCCTCGCGCGCCTGGCGGGCCGCTTCTGGAAGCAGCGCACGCACCGCTGACGCGACCCGCGCCTCCTGCGGTCGCCGCGTCAGCGCCGCTGCCGCCACTGTTTAACCATCACGCCACGAAGTGGACACCGCGCCACGTTTTTGCGTGGCGCGGTGTCCATTTCGTGGCGGTATGGGGCCGGCCGACGTCGAACCCGGCCCGAAGTCGAGCCTCGCGGCGTGCGGCACGGCGCGGCTCAGCGGTAGTGCTGCTCGCCCCGGGCCGCAGCGGCGACCACGTCGCGGATGCGCGCCGCCCGGGTCTCGGGTCGCCTTAACGCCGCCAGCCGGAAGTACACCCGGAACCGCTCGGTCTTGGTCAGCGACGCGAAGTGCGCGGCCGCGGCCGGGTCGGCGTCGAGGGCGGCCTGCAGGTCGTCGGGCGGCACGGCGTCCTTCTGCCGGTAGGCGGCGTCCCAGCGACCGTCGGCCTTGGCCCGGTCGACCTCGGCCTGCCCCGCCGGGGTCATGCGCCCCTCGGCGACCAGGCGGGCGACGTGCTCGCGGTTGACCTGCGACCACGGGCTGGCCTTCCGCCGCGGCTGGAACGCGGTCAGCATGTAATCGTCGTCGAGCCGGCTGCCCTGACCGTCGATCCACCCGTGGCAGAGGGCCTCGTCGAGCGCCTCGGACCACGTCATGCCCGGCGCAGTCGAGCGCACCTTGCGCAGCTTCAGCCGCACCCCGCCCGCATCGGGGTCACCCTCGAGGTACTCGCGCCACTGCTCGACAGTCACGTCGAGCACGGGCTTGTCGGCGAAGCTGACCATGCCGAGACCCTACCGACCCGCGACCGCCCCGCACCCGCCACACCCCGGCCCAGCCCGGCCCCGCCCCACCTCCGGACCGCGCCACCCCTCCCCCGTGACCATGCGACCCATCCCCCGGGACCACCCCGGCCCCTCCCCCGGGACCACGCCACCCCGCACACCGGACGACCCCGCCCCGTCCCCCGGACGATGCGCCTGCTCGTCCCGCTCCCCTAGCCTGGCGGGATGGACATCATCGGGTGGATCACCGACATCGGCTCGACGCTGCCGACCCCGCTCGTCTGGGCGTTGGGTGCCCTCTTCTCGTTCACCGAGTCCGGCCTCGGCCTCGGCGTGTTCGTGCCGGGCGAGACCATCGTGCTGCTGCTCGCGGCGACCTTCGACAGCCCGGGGCCCGCGGTCGCGTTCTTCGTGTGCGTGGCGGTCGGCGGCTCGCTCGGCGACCACGTCGGCTACCTGCTCGGCCGCCGGTTCGGCACCGGGTTCCGCGACACCCGCATCATCCGCAAGATCGGCGTCGACAGCTGGGACCGCGCGGTCGCCGTGCTCGAACGCCGGGGTGCCGCCGCGGTGTTCCTCACCCGTCTCGTGCCGGTCGTCCGCACCCTGACCCCTGCGGCGGCCGGGGTCGCGAACGTGCCCTACCGGTCGTTCCTGCCCGCGTCGTTCGGCGGGGCGCTGACCTGGGCGGCGGTCTACGTCGGCATCGGGTTCCTGCTGCGATCGTCGCTCGAGGCGGCGCAGCAGTACCTCGGCACGTTCTCGTCCTGGGCGTTGATCGGCGCGGCCGTCGTCGTCGCGATCGTCTTCGTCGTGCGGCTCGTGCGCCGTCGACGGGCTGCCGCCGCCGAGACCGCCCTGGCCCCGGGCGCGTCGACCGGCGCCGTCGACGAGACCGTCGCGGCCGACGACGCCACCGCGCGAGCCGACGCGGCGTCCCGCGACGGGTCGTCCCTCGACACGACGGACGAGGAGGCGCGGGCCGGCGACCGAGGGCCCGTCGCGTCGGCCGTCCACGCGGCCGGGCACGCCGTGGCCGACCCGGTGGTGGCGGGGGCGACCGCCTCGGGCGAGTTCGTGGCCGAGCACCTGTCGTCCCGTCGGCTCGCAGCCCTGCGTCACCGCCTCTTCGAGGTGGACGAGTGGCGGACCGTGCCCAACGCGATCACGGCCGCGCGCCTCCTGCTGCTGCCGGTCTTCGCCGGCCTGCTGCTCGCCGAGCTGTGGTGGGCGGCCCTGGCCGTCATCGCCGTCGTGTTCGCGACCGACTGGCTCGACGGCTTCGTGGCGCGGCGCACCGACTCGGTCTCGGTGCTGGGGTCGTGGCTCGACCCGGTGACCGACCGGCTGACCGTCGTCGTCGTGGCCGTGGCCTTCGCGGCGGCGGACGTCTTCGGCTGGCAGGAAGCCGTGCTGCTGATGGTGCCCGACGTGCTGCTCGCCGTCGGCGCCGTGGTGGCGTTCCGCGGCGACCCGGCCGTCCCGGTGTGGTGGGCCGGACGACTGCGGACCGGGCTCTGCTTCGTCGGCCTCGCCGTGCTGCTGCTCGGCGTCGCCCTCGGCGGCCCCGAGTGGACCGCCGTGATCGGCGTCGGCTACCTGGTCTTCCTGGTCGGGCTGGTCTTCCACTACGTGTCGGCCGTGCACTACGCGCGGGTCATGCTCGTCCGCTGGCAGCGCGCGATCGCCGAACGCCCGGTCTGAGGGCGGCGCGACCAGCCGTCACAGACCGAACAGCAGCCTGAGCCCGAGGGCGACCATCACCACGGCGATCACCGCGTCGAGCACCCGCCAGGCGGCGGGCCTCGCGAACACCGGACGCAGGAGGCGCGCGCCGAACCCCAGCGCCGAGAACCACACGAGGCTGCCCGCGATCGCGCCGCCCGCGAACCACCAGCGCAGCTCGGGCGGCTGGTGGTTCGCGACCGACCCGAGGAAGACGATCGTGTCGAGGTAGGTGTGCGGGTTCAGCCACGTGAAGGCCAGGGCCGCGAGGACGGCGGGGACGACCCGGGCGGGGGCGACGGCCGGAGCGGGCGATGTCGCAGCCGCGGCCGGTGCGGGCTGTGACGCAGCCGCAGCCGGTGCGGGCGGTGACGCAGCAGGTGCTTCTGAGGCGCGCGCCTGCGGGGCGCGCGCGGCGCCGTCGGCCGACACCGCGCCTCCTGCGGGCGTGCCCACGAGCGCCGGCGTCGGCGCGACGTCGACGGTCAGGGCCCCCACCGGTCGGATGGCCCGCTTCGCGGCGAACGCACCGTAGACCAGCAAGAACCCGGCGCCGACGAGCTGCACGACGACGACGGCCTGCGGCGCCGCCTCGACGAGTGCTCCGACGCCGGCCACCCCCGCGCTGATGAGCACCGCGTCGCTGACCGCGCACACCACGACGACCGGGACGACGACGCGCGTGACCGCCCGTAGCCCGACGCGCAGCACGTAGGCGTTCTGGGCGCCGATCGCGACGATCAGGGCGAGGCTCGTGCCGAACCCGAACAGGACGGCGGGCAGCACGGTCGCGAAGGTCATGACGTCACGTTAGAGCCGGCTCGGGGCATCGGTCCAACTCATGTTCGTGATGCTGCATAAGCTCTGCTCATGACCCGGTTTCCGCTCGACCAGCTCGACACGCTCCGGACGATCGTCGACGAGGGCACGTTCGAGGCGGCCGCGCGACGCCTGCACGTGACGCAGTCGGCGGTGTCGCAACGCGTCAAGCAACTCGAACGCTCGGCGGGGCGGGTGCTGCTGCGCCGCACGACGCCGGTCACCACGACCGAGGCCGGCGACGTGCTGCTGCGTCACGCCCGGCAGGTCGACCTGCTCGCCTCGGATGCGCTCGCCCGGCTGGGCGGCGACCCCGCGCACCGTGCCGACGGCGACGGGTCGGACGACCCCGTGCCGACGACGCTGCCGATCGCGGTCAACGCCGACTCGACGGCGACCTGGTTCCTCGAGGCGCTGGCCTGCGTGCCGCCGAGCGTGCCCGTCGTCTTCGACCTGCGCCGGGCCGACCAGCAGCACACGGCCGAACTGCTGCGGTCGGGCGACGTGCTCGCCGCGGTCACCGCCACCCGCGAGGCCGTCCAGGGGTGCAGCTCGGAGCCGCTCGGCGTCATGCGCTACCGAGCCGTCGCCAGCCCGGGGTTCGTCGAGCGGTGGCTGGACGGAGACCCCGTCAGTCTCGACGAGGCGGGCACGACGCGTTCGCCACGCGCACCCGGCAGCCCCGACCTCGAGCCGCTCGATCGCGCCCCGATGGTCGTCTTCGACCGCACCGACGACCTGCAGCACGACTTCGTGCGTCGGCTCACCGGCCGCGAGCCGCTCTCGCCCCGGCACCACGTGCCCGCGTCGGCCGACTTCGCCCGGGCCGTCGTGCTCGGCCTCGGCTGGGGCATGCTGCCCGAGGCCCAGGCCACCCCCGAGCTCGCGGCCGGTCGCCTCGTCGAGCTGGCCCCCGCCGACCCGGTCGACGTGCCGCTTTTCTGGCAACGCTGGACCCTCGCGTCCCCCCTGCTCGACGCCGTCTCCGACGCCGTCCGCGCCACCGCCCGTCGCGCCCTGCACCCCTGACGCCCCGTCCGCCTCACGCCCCGTCCGCCTCACGCCCCGTCCGCCTGAAGCCCTACCAGTTGGTCGAGTGGTCCCGAATCGTCCTCGGCGACGCCACGAAGGACGATTCGGGACCACTCGACCGCTCGACCACTCGACCCCCTCGACTGCTCGACCACTCAACGACTCGACCACTCGACGACTCGACGACCGACGACCGACGACCGACGACCGGACGGACGGACGACAGGAGGCGCGGTGCCGACCGGCACCGCGCCTCCTGTTCTCGAGAGGGTCGCCTACAGCGTCGCGAGCGCCTCGTTCAGCGTGTGCGACGGGCGCATCACGGCCTCGGTCTTGGCGGCGTCGGGGTGGTAGTAGCCCCCGATGTCGACCGCCGTGCCCTGGGGCTCGATCAGCTCGGCGACGATGGCCTCTTCGGACTCGCCGAGGGTGGTGGCGAGGCCCGAGAAGGCGGCGGCCAGCTCGGCGTCGTCGGTCTGCGTGGCGAGCTCGTCGGCCCAGTACTTGGCCAGGTAGAAGTGGCTGCCGCGGTTGTCGATCGAGCCGAGCTTGCGGCCCGGCGACTTGTTCTCGTCGAGGAAGGTGCCGGTGGCGCGGTCGAGCGTGTCGGCGAGGATCTGCGCGCGGGCGTTGCCGGTCGAGGTCGCCAGGTGCTCGAAGCTGACGGCCAGCGCGAGGAACTCACCGAGGCTGTCCCACCGCAGGTAGTCCTGCTCGACGAGCTGCGAGACGTGCTTCGGGGCCGAGCCGCCGGCGCCGGTCTCGAACAGGCCACCACCGTTGATCAGCGGGACGACCGAGAGCATCTTGGCCGAGGTGCCGAGCTCCATGATCGGGAACAGGTCGGTGAGGTAGTCGCGCAGCACGTTGCCCGTGACCGAGATGGTGTCGTCGCCGCGGCGGATGCGCTCGAGCGAGAACGCCATCGCGTCGACCGGCGACAGGATCTCGATCTGCAGGCCGTCGGTGTCGTGCTCGGCGAGGTAGGTGCGCACGAGGCCGATCAGGGTCGCGTCGTGGGCGCGGGTCTCGTCCAGCCAGAACACGGCGGGCGTCTGGCTGGCCCGGGCGCGGGTGACGGCGAGCTTGACCCAGTCGCGGATCGGGACGTCTTTCGTCTGGCAGGCGCGCCAGATGTCGCCCGTGGCGACCTCGTGCTCGATCAGCGTCTCGCCCGCCTGGTTCACCACGCGGACGGTGCCGTCGGCGGGCACCTCGAAGGTCTTGTCGTGCGAGCCGTACTCTTCGGCGGCCTGGGCCATCAGGCCGACGTTCGGCACCGAGCCCATGGTGGCGGGGTCGAACGCGCCGTTCGCGCGGCAGTCGTCGAGCACGGCCTGGTAGATGCCGGCGTAGCTCGAGTCGGGGATCACCGCGAGGGTGTCGTGCTCGTCGCCGTCGGGGCCCCACATGTGACCCGAGGTGCGGATCATCGCGGGCATCGAGGCGTCGACGATGACGTCGCTCGGCACGTGCAGATTGGTGACGCCCTTGTCGGAGTCGACCATGGCCAGGTCGGGCCCGTCGGCGATGCCCTGGTCGAACGCGGCCCTGATCTCGTCGCCGTTCGGCAGTGCCGCGAGGCCCTGCAGGATGCCGTTGAGGCCGTTGGCCGGGTCGAGCCCGGCGGCCCGCAGGTCGGCGCCGTACTGCTCGAACACCCGCGGGAAGAACGCGCGGATGACGTGGCCGAACAAGATGGGGTCGCTTATCTTCATCATCGTCGCCTTGAGGTGCACCGAGAACAGCACGCCCTCGGCCTCGGCGCGCTCGATCTGTGCGGCCAGGAACTCGTGCAGCGCGGCGACGTGCAGCACGGTGCCGTCGACGACCTCGCCGGCCAGCACGGGGATCGACTCGCGCAGCACCTGGGTCTCGCCGTCGGTGCCGACGAACTCGATGCGCAGGGTGTCGTCGGCCGGGACGACCACGGTCTTCTCGTTCGACCGGAAGTCGTCGACGCCCATCGTGGCGACGTTCGTCTTCGAGTCGGCCGTCCAGGCACCCATGCGGTGCGGGTGCTTGCGGGCGTAGTTCTTGACCGAGAGCGGTGCGCGCCGGTCGCTGTTGCCCTCGCGCAGCACGGGGTTGACCGCGCTGCCCTTGACCTTGTCGTAGCGGGCCTTGACGTCGCGCTCGGCGTCGGTCGAGGGCGAGTCGGGGTAGTCGGGCAGGTCGTAGCCCTGCGACTGCAGTTCTTTCACCGCGGCCTTGAGCTGCGGCATCGACGCCGAGATGTTCGGCAGCTTGATGATGTTGGCCTCGGGCGTCTTCGCCAGGGCCCCCAGCTCGGCCAGGGCGTCGCCCTGGCGCTGCTCGTCGGTGAGACGCTCGGGGAACTGGCTGACGATGCGGCCGGCCAGCGAGATGTCGCGGGTCTCGACGTCGACCCCCGCGGTCTTGGCGTAGGCCTGGATGATGGGCAAGAACGAGTAGGTCGCCAGCATCGGCGCCTCGTCCGTGAGCGTGTAGATGATCTTCGCCATGCGGCAGGTGCTCCCTCGTTGTCGGGCATGCGTGTGCTCGGTCGTGCCCCTACGCTACTCGCGCAGAGATCTCTCGACATGAAGATACATGCCCCGTCTGGGCGACCCCGCCGCGGCCCGCCCTGGGGACGAGACGAACGCCGGAGGCGCGGGTCGAGTCCGCTGCAGGCTCGCGCCGGGCGCGGTAACCGGGCGTCACGGTCCTTGGTCGCCCCGCGTCGTCGGTGGCAGGCTGCACCGCACCGCGGCATCGACCCGCGACGAGGAGGCACCCGTGACCCACACCGCACCGCACGAGCCGACGCAGCCCGAGCCGACGCCGCCCGCACCGACGCCGCCCACGCCGACGCAGCACGAGCCCGCCGGCTTCACCACGCGCCAGGTGCACGCCGGCGCCTCGCCCGAGGCCGCGCACGGCGCCCGGGTCACGCCGGTCCACCTCAGCGCGGGCTTCGTCTTCGACAGCTTCGAGCACGCCCGCGAGCGCTTCGCGGGCGACGACGAGGGCTACCTCTACACCCGTAACGGCAACCCGACCACCGACGAGGTCGAGCGTCGGCTCGCCGACCTCGAGGGCGGGGCCGAGGCGATCCTCGTCGCGAGCGGTCAGGCGGCCACGACCTCGGCCCTGCTCGGCATCGTCCAGGCCGGCGACCGCGTGCTCTCGTCGCGCAGCATCTACGAGGGCAACCGCGGCCTGCTGCTGCAGAACTTCGGCCGTCTGGGCATCGGCGTGGACTTCGTCGACGACGCCACCGACCTCGCCGAGTGGGAGCGCCGCATCGGCCCCGACACGCGAGTCCTGTTCGGCGAACCCATCCCCAACCCGAAGAACGACCTGCTCGACGTCGCCGGCCTGGCCGAGGTCGCGCACCGCCACGGCCTGCCGCTCGTCGTCGACAACACGCTCGCGACGCCCTACCTGCTGCGGCCGATCGAGTTCGGGGCCGACGTCGTCGTGCACTCGACGAGCAAGTTCCTGGCCGGTCACGGCACGGCGCTCGGTGGGGTCGTCGTCGACGCCGGCACCTTCGACTGGTCGGCCCGACCCGAGCTGTTCCCGCACCTGAACCAGCCAGAGCGCTCGTTCGGCGGCTGCAGCTGGGCGGAGCGGCTCGGCCGGCGGGCGTTCGTCTCGTACACCCGAGAGATCGTGGTCTCGCGCTTCGGCCCGACGCCTTCGCCGCTCAACGCCTTCCTGTTGCGTCAAGGGGTCGAGACCCTCTCGCTGCGCGTCGAACGGCACTCGAGCAACGCCCTCGCGATCGCGCGCTGGCTCGAGGCGCGCCCCGAGGTGTCGAGCGTCGACTACTCCGGGCTCGAGTCGAGCCCGTCGTACGCCCTGGCGCAGCGTCAGCTGCCGCGCGGCCAGGGCTCGGTGTTCTCGTTCACCCTGGCGGGCGGCGAGGCGGACGCTGCGGCCTTCGTCGACGCCGTCGAGCTGTTCAGCCGCATGACGCACCTCGGTGACGTCCGCTCGCTCGTGCTGCACCCGGCCTCGACCACGCACGCGGGTCGCACCCCGGCCGAGCGCGACGCGGCCGGCATCTGGCCCGGCCTGCTGCGCCTGTCGATCGGCATCGAAGACCTCGGCGACCTGCTGCGCGACCTCGAGCGCGGGCTTGCCGCGGTCCGCGAACAGGCCGCGGCACGGACGACGGACGCAGGAGGCGCGGGTCGCCGAGCGCGCCTCCTCGGTTCCGAGCACGGGGCCGCCGCCGAGGCGGGCGCCGACCAGCCCGGCGCCGACGCGGTCGACGCCGACGGGGTCGACGCCGGCAGCCGCACCTCCCGCCAGCCCGTGGACGCCTGACGTGGCTCGCCGTCAGCACCTCGGCTGGTTCTTCTCGCGCGGCTTCGGGCCGCAGGGCTGGGGCCACCCGTACCGCGAGTGGAACCACGACTGGACGCGACCCGAGCTCTATCAGCAGTCGGCCCGCGAGCTCGAGCAGGCCGGCTTCGAGCTGATCGTGATGGAGGACGCCGTCTCGCTCGGCTCGCCCGACACCCTCGACCTGCGCGTGCGCAGTGCCTACGGCGGGCCGAAGCACGACCCGCTGCTGCTCGCTCCGTACCTCTTCGCGGCCACGTCGCGCATCGGGCTGGCGCCGACCGTGAACGCGGGCATCACTCCCCCGTACCTCGCGGCCCGCCAGGCGGCGACGCTGGCACACCTCAGCTCGGACCGCTTCGGCATCAACCTCGTGACCGACGTCGGCAGCGCCCGACACGTCGGCCTCGAGCCGCTGGGTCACGACGCCGCGTACGACCGGGCGGACGAGTGGATGGCCGTCGTCCGTCGCCTCTGGCACAGCTGGGGCGAGGGGGCCCTGGTCGCCGACCCGGCCACCGGGCGGTACGCGGACGGCACGAAGATCGACGCGTTCCGGCACCGGGGCGAGCACTTCGCGGTCGACGGGCCGCTCAACGCGATCCCGTTCGAGCACGGCGACCCGCTCGTGGTCTCGCCCGGCGGGTCGGCGCGGGGGCTGGCGTTCGCGGGCACACAGTCCGACGTGCAGCTCGCGCTCGCGCCGCTGCAGGCGCAGGCCGTGCTCGACTACCGGGCGAAGGTGCTGGCCGCCGCGACCGAGCACGGCCGCGGCCCGGACGACCTGCGCGTCCTGTTCGTCGTCAAGCCCGAGATCGTCTCGAGCGTCGACGAGGCGTCACGCGTCGTCGAGGCCTCGCGCCACCCGGCCGACGAGGTGCTCGCGCAGGTCGCCCTCGGCTGGTCGAGCGACCTCGAGACCGACCTGACCGGGCTCGACCTCGACCGCCCGGTCGACCGCGGGGTGTTCGGCGAGCACGTGTCGCATGGCAGCATCGCCGGCTTCTACGGCGGCACCGACGACGCGCCGCTGCGCGAGCTGCTCACCCGCAAGGCGCGCAAGGGGCTCGTCGCCGACCGAGCCGGGTTCGTGGGCACCGCCGACGAGTTCGCCGACTTCGTCGAAGAGCTGGGCGACGACGGCGACAACGACGGGCTCCTCTTCTCGGGCGACCTGCACCCCGTGACGCTGCACCGCATGCTCGACGACCTCGTCCCCGTGCTGCGACGCCGCGGCGTGCTGCGCGACGAACTCGCCCCGGGCGGGACGCGCGCCAACCTGTTCGGCTGACCCGCGCCTCCTGGTGTCCGGCGCTCCGACCTGTCGGAGCGCCGACATCGAGGAGGCGCGGCGGACACCCGGCGTCACCGGACGACACGGGGCGTCACAGGCCTCGACGTGCGGGCGGGCCGCTCGTAATGTCACTGCCACCCGGCCGACGACGGACGGCCGGCACCCCGAGCAGAGCCCCGCACCGAGCACGACGAGGAGTGACCACGATGCCGACCTTCTCCTTCGAGATGTACCCGCCCCGCACCCCGGCGAGCGCCGACGCCCTGCACGCGTCGCTGCGTCAGCTGGCCTCCACCGGGCCCGAGTTCATCTCGGTGACCTACGGCGCGTCGGGGTCGTCGCGGGCCGAGTCGCTGGCCGTGCTGACCGAGGTGCTGCGCGACACCGACGTGCAGGCGATGGCGCACCTGACCTGCGTGGGTTCGTCGTACTCCGAGGCGTCGCGGCTGATCCGCGAGTTCCTCGACGCGGGGGTCACGGCGTTCCTCGCGCTCCGCGGCGACCCGCCGGCCGGCCTGACCGAGGACGACGTGTTCCTCGGCGACCTGGGCAGCGCCGGCGAGCTGGTGCAGCTGATCCACCGGGTGCAGGCCGAGCGCGTGCCGTTCGTCGAGAACGCCGTGCCCGGCAACCCGTTCGCCTCGCGCCTCAGCAGCGGGCCGAAGACGACCGTCGCGGTCGCGGCGTTCCCGAACGGGCACCCCCGGTCGCGGTCGAGCCGGCAAGACATCGACACCCTGCTCGCCAAGCAGGCGGCCGGGGCGACGCTCGCCATCACGCAGCTCTTCTTCGAGGCCGACGACTACCTCGGCTTCGTCGACCGGGCGCGCGAGGCCGGCGTGACGATGCGCATCCTGCCGGGGCTCATGCCGATCCTCGGCGCGAGCCAGCTGCGACGCATCGTCGAGCTGACCGGCGAGACGCTGCCCGCCGACCTGCTGCGCCGCCTCGAGACCGCCGACCAGCCGACCGTCGTCGGCGTCGACCACGCCGTCCACCTCGGTCGCCGCCTGCTCGCCGGCGGCGCCCCCGGCCTGCACCTCTACACGTTCAACCGACACGAGGCGCCGCTCGCCGTGCTCCGCGGCTGCGGGCTCCTCGACCACTGCGTGCCGTCGACCCCGGTGCAGACGGCCTGTGTGCCGTCGACCCCGGCGCCCACCAGCCCCGTCAGCACCCTCCCCCAGGCGACGCCCGTCCTCGAGACGGCGTCGCCTCCGTCGTCCTGAGCCGCGCCGCGCCTCCCGACCGACCGCCGATCAACCCACCGTTCCGCACCACCGCACAGAGAGAACCGTCCGCATGAGCACTCCCTCCTTCCCCGCCGGCACCGTCCTGGGCTACCCGCGCATCGGCGCGGACCGCGAGCTGAAGCGCGCCGTCGAGTCGCACTGGCGCGGTGACACGACCGTCGACGAGCTCGAGGCGACGGCCGCGTCGCTGCGTGCGACGACGCGTGCCCGCCTGGTCGAGCTGGGCCTCGGCCGTGACGACTCGTCGGTGCCCGAGTCGTTCTCGTACTACGACCAGGTGCTCGACGCGGCCGTGACCGTCGGCGCCGTGCCCACCCGCTTCGCCGACCTCGTCGACGCCGACGGGCACCTCGACCTCGACGGCTACTTCACGCTCGCCCGCGGTGACGCCGAGCGCGCCCCGCTCGAGATGACGAAGTGGTTCGACACGAACTACCACTACCTGGTGCCCGAGATCGGGCCGTCGACGAGCTTCCGTCTCGCGAGCGACCGCCTGGTGCGCGAGGTCGAGGAGGCGCGCGCGGCCGGGTACCGCACCCGCCCGGTGGTCGTCGGCCCGGTCACGCTGCTCGCCCTCGCCAAGCCCGACGGCAACGCGCCCGAGGGCTTCGTGCCGCTCGACCGCCTGGCCGAGCTGGTGCCCGTCTACCGCGAGCTGCTCGCCCGCCTGGCCGAGGCCGGGGCCGAGTGGGTGCAGCTCGACGAACCCGCCCTGGTCAGCGAGTCGCTCGACGTCGACGCGGCGACCGTGCGGGCCGCGGCGGCGTCGGCCTACGCGTCGCTCGGCGCCGACCGTCCGCTGGCGATCCTCGTCGCCGCACCCTACGGCGACCTCGGCGAGGCCCTGCCCGTGCTGCTCGACGCACCCGTCGACGGCATCGCGCTCGACCTCGTGAAGGGCTCGGTGCCGACCGGGGTCACGACCGACAAGGTGCTGGTCGGCGGCGTCGTCGACGGCCACAACGTCTGGCGCGGCGACCTGGCCGCCGCGCTCGAGTCGCTCGAGTCGCTGCGCTCGGTGTCGCCGACGGTGTCGGCCGGCACCTCCACCAACCTCTTCCACGTGCCCCACGACGTCGAGGTCGAGCAGCAGCTCGACGCCCGGCTGCGCAGCTGGCTCGCCTTCGCCGACCAGAAGGTCGGGCAGGTGGCCGTGCTCGCGACGGGGCTGACCGCGGGACGCGAGGCCGTCCTCGACGAGCTGACCCGCGCCTCCTCGGCCCTCGCCGACCGCCTCGCGGCACCGGGCGTCCGCGACGGGGCCGTGCGCCGTCGGGCCGCGGCCCTCACGCCGGCGGACCGCGTCCGCGGGGACGAGGAGGCGCGGGTCGCCGAACAGGAGGCCGCCCTCTCGCTGCCCGCCCTCCCGACCACGACGATCGGGTCGTTCCCCCAGACCGGCGACATCCGCGTCGCCCGGGCCCGGCGCGCCCGCGGCGAGATCGACGACGCCGCCTACCGCGAGTTCTTGCGGGACGAGATCCGCCGCGTGGTCGCGCTGCAAGAGGAGATCGGCCTCGACGTGCTGGTGCACGGCGAGCCCGAGCGCAACGACATGGTGCAGTACTTCGCCGAGAACCTCGACGGGTTCGCCGTGACGCGCCACGGCTGGGTGCAGTCGTACGGCTCTCGGGCGACGCGGCCGTCGATCCTCTGGGGCGACGTGTCTCGTCCGGCGCCGTTCACGGTCGAGTGGTCGAGCTTCACGCAGTCGCTGACGGCCAAGCCCGTCAAGGGCATGCTGACCGGGCCGGTGACGATCCTCGCGTGGTCGTTCGTCCGCGACGACCAACCACTCGGCGAGACCGCCGACCAGGTGGCGCTCGCGCTGCGCGACGAGATCGCCGACCTCGAAGCGGCGGGCATCCCCCTCGTGCAGGTCGACGAGCCGGCGCTGCGCGAGTTGCTGCCGCTCAAGACCGCGGACCAGGCGGCGTACCTCGACTGGTCGGTGGGGTCGTTCCGGCTCGCGACGGCCGGCGTGGCCCCGCGCACGCAGATCCACACGCACCTTTGTTACTCGGAGTTCGGCATCGTCATCGAGGCGATCGACGCGCTCGACGCCGACGTCACCTCGATCGAGGCCGCGCGCTCGCGCATGGAGGTCGTGGCCGAGGTGCGCGACGGCGGCTTCTCGCGCGGCGTCGGGCCGGGCGTCTACGACATCCACTCGCCGCGCGTGCCGAGCGTGGACGAGGTGTCCGAGCTGCTGAGCACGGCCCTTGACGCGTTGCCGGTGCGCCAGCTCTGGGTGAACCCGGACTGCGGCCTCAAGACGCGCGGCTACGCCGAGACCGTCGCGGCGCTGGAGAACCTCGTGGCCGCGACCCGCGCGGCGCGCGAGCGCGTGGCGGCGGTGCCCGCCGCCGTGTAGCCGGGGCGCGGGTCCTGGCCCGACGCCGGCCCATCCCGCCACGAGATGAACACCCCGCCACGTTTTCTCGTGGCGGGGTGTTCATGTCGTGGCGGGNTGATGAGGAGTGTCGCCGTTGCATCGTCGAATGGGCAGAAGGTGTCGTCCCTAGCACGAGGGGCAGCACCTTCTGCCCGTTCGAGGTGCGAGTAGCCCCTTGTTCCCGGGCAGGCACAGCCGGAGGGCGCAGCGGTAGCCGGCGCGGCGGGCCGGCGCGGCAGGCCGCTCAGGCGCGGGAGGCCACGAGGGCAGCGATGCGTCGCACGGCCTCGACCAGCACCCCGGGGTCGCACGCGAGGTTCAGGCGGGCGTGACCGGCGCCTCCTGGTCCGTAGGTGTGGCCAGCGTTCAGGGCGACCCGGGCCTCGGCGAGCAGGACGGCCGCGGGGTCGTCGCCGAGCCCGAGCGGGCGGAGGTCGAGCCAGGCGAGGTAGCCGGCCGCCGGGCGGTGGTACGTGACGCCGGACAGGTGCTCGGCGAGAAGGGAGGCCAGCAGGGCGTCGTTCGCGACGATACGGGCGACGGCGTCGTCGAGCCAGTCGGTACAGCCGAACGCGACGACGTTGGCGTGCAGGCCGAGGATGCTCGTGCGACAGGCGACCTCCTCGACGAGGCCGTCGAGCAGCACGGCCGTCCGGTCGTCGCCCGCGACCACCAGCGAGCACTTCGCCCCCGCGAGGTTCCAGCCCTTGCTCGCCGAGGTGACCGTGACCGACCGCGCACCCTGCGCCTCCGCGACGGGTGAGAACGGCGTGAAGGCGACGCCGGGGTGCGTCAGCGGTGCGTGCACCTCGTCGCTCACGACGAGCACGTCGTACCGTGCGGCGAGACGTGCCACCTCGGCGAGCGCCGCCGCGTCGTGGACGATGCCGAGCGGGTTGTGCGGGTTGCAGAGCAGCACCGCGTCGACGCCCGAGGCGAAGGCCCGCTCGAGACCGTCCAGGTCGAGGCCCGCGCGGTCGAGGCCCGCGCGGTCGAGGCCGGCGCGTCCGGTGCGGGCCCGTCCGTCTCCGGCCCGTCCGTCGCGGGCCCGTCCGTCACCGGCCCGTCCGTCACCGGCTACTGCCGGCGACCCCGAGGAGGCGTGGGTCGCGTCACCGACGGACTCCCCCGGCACCAGCAGCGGCACGCACACGACCTCGGCCCCGGCCTCTTCGACGAGCTCGAAGAACGGCGGGTAGACCGGGGGCGTCACGACGACGCGTCCCCCGCGGGGCACGGCGAGGCGCAGGGTCTCGACGATGCCGACGCTGACGTCGGTCGCGATGTGCACCCGGGACTCGTCGACGCACCAGCCCCACCGGTCGAGGGCGAACCGGGCGAAGGCGGGCGCGAGGGGCCCGGGGCCGTCGAGGTAGCCGACGTCCGAGGCGCGCACCCGTCGGACGAGCTCGTCGACGATCGGCTCGGCGAGGTCGTAGTCCATCTCGGCGACGAAGAGCGGCAACACGTCGTCGGCGAAGCGCGTCCACTTGATGCTCGAGCGCTCGCGGCGGAGGCGGGCGAGGTGCTGCTCGGCGGGTGCCGAGGGCCGGGCCGGTGCCGAAGCCGGGGCTGTCGTCGCGTTCACCATGCCGACACGATCCTCCCGGCGCGGCCGATGCACCAGCAGCCTCGTCACACGGCGACTCACGAACGCGGCGGTCGCAAGACCGCCGGCGCCGCCGAGGTCGCACCACCGTCGCGGCGTCGAACCACGCTGGTGGGTGGTTCGACGCCACATCGGTGGTGCGACCCCCGACAGCCCGGGGACCGGGACTCACGCAGGCCCGGCCGCCCCCCGGGCCGGGCGCCACATCGCGGCGGGCGTCGCCCCCGGCAGCCCGCGGATCGGCCCCAGCTCGACGAAGCCCATCCGACGGTAGAGCGCCCGGTTCCGCTCGGTCGACGACTCGAGGTACGCGGCGTCGCCCGCCTCGTCCACGGCGGCGAGGCGGTGCTCGATCAACGAGGTGCCGACTCCGAGCCCTCGGGCCGCGTCCCCGACCGCGATCTCGCCGAGGTACCAGTGCGGCAGGCGTGGGCGTGGTGCCGCCAGCGACGCCTGGCGCCGGGCGGCCGGCACGAGCCCGCCGAGGCCGAGTGCGCGCAGGTATCGGGGCAGCTGCCCGAGCTCCTCCCACGAGACCGGCAGGCGCATCGCCGACGACGCCCGGGTGCGCGGCGCCTCCCAGACCGCCGCCCCCACGACGTCACCGTCGACGACGGCCACGTCGACCGCGCGACGGGTCGAGGGGATCGACCGCATCATCGCCGCGAAGAGCTCGACCAGGCGGGCGTGCCGTCGCGGCCCCCGAGGGACGAACCCCTGCATGACGGGGTCGTCGCGAAACCCCTCGGCGAGCACGGCGGCAGCCGCGTCGAGCTGGTCCGGGCGGGCAGGGGTGATCGAGACGTCGGGCATCGTTCCTCCTGAAAAGCATTCGTCAGCACTGACGATTTCGTCAGTCATGTCAGAATGTAACCAGACAACCCGCCGGAGACGTGAGGGGCCGCTGTGAGAACGGACGACGAGGAGGCGCGGGGCGCCCCCTCGAGGACGTCCCGCCGCACCCGCGACACGCGTCGCAAGCTGATCGAGGCCGGCGTCGTCCTGCTGCGGCGGGCCGACTACGCCACCGTCCCCGTCGCCGAGATCACGCAGCTGGCGGACGTCGGCCTCGGCACGTTCTACAACCACTTCGCCGGCAAGGACGAGCTGTTCGACGAGGCCGTGCAGAGCGTGATGAACACCCAGACCGACCGGATGGCCGCACTCGGCCGGCCGGACGACCCGACCGTGACGACGGCCGCGATCGCCATGCACGTGATCCTCGACCTCGCCGAGAGCGACCCGTCGGTGGCGGTCGTCGTCGCGCGCAACGGGCTGCGCCTGCTCGACGCCGAGGCGGCGCTGGTGCCGCAGGCACGGGCGCTCGTCCAGGCCGGGCAGGCCGCGGGGTCGTTCGCCGAGGTGGACGTCGACCTGGCACTGTCCCTTGTCGGCGGCAGCCTCCTCGGCGGGCTGCACACCTGGTGGTCGAGTCCCGAGCTCGTGACCCGCGAGTGGACCGTCGAGTTGGTTGCCCGCGTGCTCGTGGCCCTCGGATGCGACCTGGGGGACGCGCGCCGCGCCTCCTCGTCCGGGCTCGACCGGGTGACCGGGCGCGACGCGGGCTGACGCACCGGGGCGAACCGACCCGAGCCGGGCCGAGTCCACCCGGGCCGCGCCGGACCGAGCCCGATCTCCGACGATCGGCGAAGATGGTCGGGTGACCACTCCGGCGCCCGCGACGAGCATCGAACCCCGCCCCTACGACCACCCCGACGTGCAGCTGCTCGTCGAGGGACTGCAAGAGCTGTACGTCGAGATCTACGGCGGGCGCGACGACAGCCCGATCGACCGCTCCGAGTTCGAGCTGCCGAGGGGCACGTTCGCCGTGGCCTACGAGACCGGCGAACCCGTGGCTCTCGGAGCCTGGCGCCTGCTGCCCGACGGCCGCGCCGAGCTGAAGCGGATGTACGTGCGGCCCGACCGACGCGGGCAGGGGTTGTCCCGGCTCGTGTTGCACTGGCTCGAACGGTCGGCCGCGGACGCCGGCGTCACCGAGATGGTGATCGAGACCAACGTGGCCCACGACACCGCGATCCGCCTCTACGAGTCGGCGGGCTACCGACCGATCGCGGCCTACGGCCACTACGCGGACGACGCGGGCACGGTGTCGCTCGGGCGCAGCCTGATGGGCGACACCGCAAGGGGCACGGCGTGACGGGTGCCCCCGCCCGGACGCGAAGGAGGCGCGGTGCCGGGATCACCGACACCGCGCCTCCTCGAATCGTCGCTACTCGACGGTGATCGACTGGGCCTTCATCGCGGCCACGGTCTTCTCCTGGCCCGACTTCAGGGCGTCGAGGAGGGTGCCGTCACCCGAGGCGGCAGCCCCGAAGCCGTCCGAGATGTCGCTGTAGGTCTGCGTCATCGTCGGGCCCCACGTGAAGGGCTGGATGTTCTCGGCGGCCTTCGCGAAGTCCTCGTAGATGGCCTGGTCGCCGTAGAACTCGACGCCCGAGGTCAGGGCCGGCAGGTCGGCGCCGGTCGTGGAGGCCGGGTAGAGGTTGGCCTCCTTGTTCAGCGCCTCGAGCGACTCGGTCGAGGTGTTCAACCACACGAGGAACTTCGACGCCTCGGCGGGGTGCTCGCTGCCCTTGAAGACGACGTTCGACGACCCGCCCCAGGCGGCCGACGCGGACTCGCCGTCCTTCCACTGCGGCATGGGCGCGACGGCCCACTTGCCTGACGTGTCGGGGGCACCGCTCGAGATGGTGTTGGCACCCCAGACGGCGGAGACCCAGGTCCAGTCCTGGTCGGTGTTGTAGGCGTTGTTCCACTCGTCGGTGAAGCTCGGCAGGGTCGTGACGAGGTCCTTCGAGATGAGGTCCTGCCAGTAGTCGGCGACCTTCGTCGAGGCCTCGTCACCCATGTCGACCTTCCAGGTGCCGTCCGCGGTGTCGAACCACTGGCCGCCGGCCTGCGAGACCAGACCGGCGAACTGGTTCACGTCACCCTTGGCGAAGTTCGTGATGCTGCCGCCCAGCTCCTTGATCTTCACCGCGTCCTCGGCGTACTGCTCCCACGTGGTGGGGACGTCGAGGCCGGCCTGCTCGAAGAGGTCCTTGCGGTAGTACAGCGCCATGGGGCCCGAGTCCTGCGGGATCGCGTAGACCGAGTCGGCTTCGCCGAAGGTGACCTGGTTCCAGAGGCCGTCGGCGTAGTCGGCCTTCGCGTCCGAGACGCCGTCGCACGAGGCGATGTTCGCCAGACCGCCCTGCACGCGGAACGCGGGCAGCGTGTCGTACTCGACCTGCCCGATGTCGGGAGCGTTGCCGGCCTGCAGCTGGTTGAAGAAGTTCTGGTACGTGCCGCTGTTGCCGTTCGGCACGATCGAGACCTTGACCTGGATGTCGGGGTTCTCCTCGTTCCAGAGCGCGACGACCTTGTCCATGTTCGGCACCCATGTCGTGAAGTTGAGGGTGACCTTGCCGTCGGAGGGCTCGCACGAGGCGGCCTCGGCGGAGCCGGAACCCCCGTCACTGCCGGAGCTGCAACCGGCGAGGGCGATGGTCGAGACCACGGCGGCTGCCGCGATCGTGAGGACTCGTGATTTCTTCATCTGGATTCCAATCGGGGTGCGGAGCCGGGAAGAGCCGGCCACGGGAGGGAACGACGTCGTTGCCTTGCGGAGTGGAGGTCGAGGAGGTGCGGGTCGGTGGAGCAGGACGGGTCGCTTACTTGAGGCCGCCGGACCCGAGGCCGCTGCGCCAGAAGCGCTGCAGGCTGAGGAAGGCGACGAGCAGGGGGACGATCGACACCAGTGCGCCGACGAGCACCAGGGTTCGCAGCTCGGGGTACTGGCTCACGTTGGAGTTCCAGGTGTAGAGGCCGAGGGTCACCGGGAAGAGCTCTTGCGAGCGCAGCATCACGAGCGGCAGGAAGAAGTTGTTCCAGATCGCCACGAACTGGAACAGGAACACCGTCACGAGGGCGGGCGACATCAGCCGGATCGCCACGGTGAAGAACGTGCGCAGTTCGCTCGAGCCGTCGATGCGCGCGGCTTCGACGATCTCGTCGGGGACGCTCGACGCCGCGTAGATGCGGCTGAGGTACACGCCGAACGGGCTCACGATGCTGGGCAGGAACACCGCCCAGAAGGTGTCGGTCAGTTCGACCTTGCTGAAGATCAGGAACAGCGGCAGCGCCAGGGCCGTCGCCGGCACGAGCACGCCGCCCAGGAAGATGTTGAACAGCGCCTCGCGACCCCAGAAGCGGTACTTGGCCAGGGCGTAGCCGCACATCGCCGAGAGGATCGTGCCGAGCGCGCCGGCGACCGTCGCGTAGACGATGCTGTTGAGCATCCACCGCGGGAAGATGCCGTCGTTGTACGTGAACAGCCGGCCGACGTTGCCGACGAAGTCCTGCGCCGACGTCGGCGAGAACCACAGGGCGGCGCTCGAGTTGAAGTTGTCGAGCGTCTTGGTCGACGACACCAGCAGCCAGAAGATCGGCACGAGGAAGTACAGCGTGAAGGCGCCCATGATGACCATGGCGGCCGTTCGCGACATCACGCTCTCACGGGGCCCCCCGCCCCGTCGACGTGCAGGGGTCGTCGCGTCGTCGAAGGACTGGGCGGGACGGATGGGAGCGTCGACGGTCACTGGTCGGCCTTCCGCTGGGTCAACCGGAGGAACCCGATCGAGAGGATGAACGTGGCGACCGCGAGGACGACGCTGAACGCCGCCGCGAGGTTGAAGTTGGGCACCGAGGACGTCGAGTACACGAGCATGTTCGGCGTGAAGGTCGACGAGATGGTCGACGTGAACTGGCGGAAGACCAGGGGTTCGGTCAGCAGCTGCAGGGTGCCGATGACCGAGAAGACGGCGGTCAGCACGATCGCCGGGACGACCAGCGGGATCTTGATCGCCACGGCGATGCGCCACTGCGAGGCCCCGTCGAGGCGGGCCGCCTCGTAGATCTCGGTGGGGATCGCGAGGAGCGACGAGTAGATGATCAGCATGTTGTAGCCGACGAACACCCAGGTGACGACGTTGGCCACGGCCCAGAGCACCGTGCCGCCGTCGAGGAGGCCGGCCCGCGACGTGACGGCCGAGAACGGCGAGAGGCTCGGCGAGTAGAGGTAGCCCCACATGATCGCGGCGATGACGCCCGGCACGGCGTAGGGCGCGAAGAACGCGAGACGGAAGAACCGCTTGCCGCGCAGCAAGGGCGAGTCGAGCAGCAGCGCGAAGAGCAGCGCGAGCAGCAGCATCACCGGGACCTGGACGACGCCGAAGAGCAGCACCCGGCCGATGGACGACCAGAACTCGGTGTTCTGGAAGACCAACGCGTACTGCGAGAGGCCGCCGAAGACCTGGGTCGGGGCGCCGAACGTGCCCTCGCGTTCGACCTTCTGCAGCGACTGGAAGACGGCGTAGAGGATGGGCGTCAGGTAGAACGCCGCGAAGAGCGCCGCGAAGGGGACGATGAAGATCGCGATCGCCTTGCGGTACCGGAACGGCTTCCGCGGTCTGGCCGAACGCGGGGACGGCGGGGCGACGACGGCGGGCTCGGCAGCAGTCTGGGTCACACGGGGCCTCGGCTTCTTCGGCGGGTGTCCTTCACGAACGGCCGGAGGCCCTTCGACGGCGAAGGTTCACAGGGTTTCTGTGATCGTTCCCAGAACGGGGCCCGAAGGATCGGGCAGCACTTTCTGGGAACGTTCACAGAGCTAAGCCCACGGCCGCCGGTTTGTCAAAGCGGAGGGGCCGACCGTGATCGTACGGTTACCCAACCGGCCGTCCGTCCTTCGTCCTCCGGGGAACGATCCCGAGCGTCCCGGGCTCCGCTAGGGTGACCGACATGCCCGGTCCGAGATCTCCGCGTCGGCGTGCCACGATCCACGACGTGGCCGCCGAGGCCGGCATCTCCCGGGGCACCGTGTCGCGCGTGCTGAACAACGAACCGTACGTCTCGCACCAGGCGCGCGAGGCCGTCGAGGCCGCCGTGGCCAAGGTGGGCTACGTCCGCAACGCGGCGGCGCGCAACCTCGTCACCCAGCGGTCACGAGCGATCGCGCTGATCGTCCACGAGCCTCATTCGGTCGTGCTCGACGACCCGAACATCGGCAACATCCTGATCGGCACCAACTCCGTTTTGTCCCAGGCCGACCACCAACTCGTCACGCTGATGATCGACTCCCAGCGCGACAGCGACCGCGTGGTCGAGTACCTGCGCGGCGGCTTCGTCGACGGGGCGATCATCCTGTCCGCCCGGACGGGCGACCCCATCTCTCAGGCCGTCGCCGAGCTCGGACTGGCGGCCTCGTTCGTCGGCCACCCGAGCGACGCTCCCGACATCCCGTTCATCGGCATCGACAACCAGGCCGCCGCCGAGGCGATCGTGCGCCGACTCGTCTCGACGGGACGCACCCGGGTCGGCATGCTCGCCTCCGGGCTCGACCGTGACTCGGGCGAGGACCGCCTCGCAGGTTTCCGTGCCGCGCTCGGCGACCTCTTCGACCCGGACCTCGTGGTGCGCAACCCGTTCTACAGCTACGCGGCCGGCGTCGACGGCATGACCGAGTTGCTCGCGCGGGACCCCCGGGTCGACGGGGTCTTCGCGGCGTCGGACGCCGTCGCCGCCGGGGCCCTCGACGTCCTCCACCGGCGCGGGATCTCGGTGCCCGGCGACCTCGGGATCGTCGGCTTCGACGACAGCTCCTGGGCACTGCGCTGCACGCCGCCCCTCTCGACCGTGCGCCAGCCCGCCGAAGAGCTGGGCCGACGGGCCGCCCGCCAGGTACTCGACCAACTCGGCGGGGCCGACGGGACGCGCACCGGGGTCCTGCTGCCGACCGAGATCATCTGGCGCGAGAGCGCCTGACCCGCACCCGGCGCGACACCGGCGGCGCGACGCGACGAGCCCGGATCACGTCGGTCAGCGCAGCGCCGTGGCGAACCCCCGCAGCGCCTCGGCCACCTGTCGACGCGCGGCCGGCGTGAGCCCCGCCGTCATCTCGTCCTCGACTCCGCGGACGGCGGCGCTGGCGACCGTCAGCTGACGTCGCCCCTCCGGCGTCAGCTCGGTCGGCAACGCCCGGCCGGTCGGTGCCCGGTCGGCTCGCCGCACGAATCCGTCACGCTCGAGCGCCTGCAGCAGAACGTTCATCGACTGACGGGTGACGAAGGCCCCGCGGGCGAGCTCGGAGTTCGACAGCCCGGGCCGCTGCGCGAGCAGCTCGAGGCACGAGTAGTGCGTGATGGTCATGCCGAGCGGACGCAGCTCGGCCTCCATGGCGGCGCGCAGAGCGCTCGACGCCTCTTTCAGCAGGTAGCCCACCGAGGTCTCGAGGTCGATCGCCGATCCGACTTGACTCATGTCAGTAGTCTGACATAGGTTCCTAGATGTCAGCTAACTGACACTCACCTCCGACGCGAGAGCAGGCGCACCATGACCGCCACCGGTCCCGACTTCATCTCCCTCCAGGTCCGCGACGTCGAGCGCTCGGCCGCGTTCTACGAAGAACACCTCGGCCTCACCCGGCAGGACGGCCCGCCGCACGCGGTCGTCTTCGCCACGACGCCGATCGCCTTCGCCGTGCGCGGCCCGCTGCCCGGCGTCGACCTCGACGCGGCCCCGCTCGGTCGCGGCGTCGGCCTGTGGCTGCTCGCCCCCGACGCCCAGGCCATCCACGACGCCCTGGTCGCCGCCGGCGTCGAGATCGCCACCGCACCCGTCGACGGCCCCTTCGGCCGCACCTTCACCTTCGTCGACCCCGACGGCTACCAGGTCACCCTGCACGACCGCGCGTGACGTGCGGCCCCTCCGGCAGAGGCCGGGGACCAGGAGGCACGGCGCACGATCCCGTCCGAGGTCACGACGGTCGGACGCGTCGTCACTCGTGGACGTCGTCGTCGTCCTGGGTGCTGAGGTAGAGGCGGTGACTCGTGACGATCAACGAGAGCCACCCGATGCCGGTGACCCACCCGACGGCGACGTCGGTGAACCAGTGCGCCCCGAGCAGCACGCGCGACAGCCCCACGACGCCGGCCGTTCCGGCGGCGGCCCCGACGATGGCGACCTGCGGCGCCTGGTCGCGCTGCCGGAGCGCCAGCAGGTAGGCGAGCACGCCGAGGATGGTGGTCGTGTTCAGGGTGTGCCCCGACGGGAACGACGGTGACTTCTCGTAGGGCGGGATGGCCTCGTGACGGTCGGGCCGGTTGCGCTTGATGAGCTTCTTGCCCACGACCGTCATCGCGAGCGAACCCGCGCCGGCCGCCACGACGAGCGTGACGGGGCTGGGGTGACGGTCCCGGATGCCGAAGACCGCGGCGGCGCCGACGGTGAGGGCCGGCAGGGCGATCGGGCCGAAGACGTGGGCGATGGTGGCGGCCGCGCCGTTGGTGAACGGCGAGCGGAGCTTCTTCGCCCGCTCGAGCGCCGGGCGGTCGAGGCTCTCGATGCCGTCCCGGCCCGTCACCCCGTCGTAGATGTAGGCCGCCCCGGCCGTCGCCGCGATCGCGATGCCGCCCCCGACGGCGAGGGTCGCGACGAGCGCGCGCCGGGCGCCGACCTTCTGCGCCACGGTCTTGTGACGCGAGGCGAGCCGCTGGCCCGGCTTCGACCGCCACTCGGTCAGATCGCGGCGGCCGATCTGCCGGTCGTAGCGGGTCGTGCGGGCGGAGTCTCCGGTGGTCGGCATGTGCCCACTCTGGCCCTGACCACCCGGGAACCGGTCGTGGCGAGCCGTCCCACGACTCACGGTCGACCGCTCAGATCACCACGTTCCGGGCGGGCTGCCCGGCGAGCACCCGGGCGACGTCCTCGGCCACGGCGACGCCCATGGCCGCGTTGGCCACGTCGGTGAAGGCACCGATGTGCGGCGTGAGCAGCGCGTTCGGTGCGGTCACGAGCGGGTCGTCGTCGCCGGGCGGCTCGTGTGCGAAGGCATCGAGCGCGGCGCCTGCGAGACGACCGTCGCGCAGGGCGGCGACCAGCGCCTCCTCGTCGACGAGACCACCGCGGGCCGCGTTGACGAAGTAGGCGCCCGGGCGCATGCCCTCGATCAGGCGGGCGTCGACGAGGGGCGGCTCGCCCGGCGTGCCGGGCAGGTGCAGGCTGACGAAGTCCGCGCCCGTGACGACCTCCTCGAGGCCGGCGCGGCGGACCCCCGCGGCGTCCGACACCTCGGTCGGCACGAACGGGTCGTACGCCACGACGTCCATGTCGAATCCGGAGGCGCGGCGCGCGACCGCCTGCCCGATCCGTCCGAAGCCCACCAGGCCGAGCGTGCGGCCCGTCAGCTCGACGCCGGGGAAGCGCTCCCACCGCCCGGCGACCATCGACGCGTGGGCGGGCAGCAGCTGTCGGGCGAGCGCGAGCATCGCCCCGAGGGCCAGGTCGGCGACCGCTCCCGAGTTGCTGCCGGGGGCGTTGACGACGACGACCCCGGCCGCCCGTGCGGCCTCGAGGTCGATGTTGTCGACGCCGACGCCGTGCTTCGCGACGACACGGAGCGCCGGCGCCGCGGCGAAGACCGAGGCGTCGACGGCGTCGAGCCCGACGACGACCGCGTCGGCGCCGGTCCGGACGAGTTCCGCCGTGAGGTCCGTGGCCGAGAGCGGGTGCGTGCCCTCGGGGACGCAGGCCTCGAGACCGGCAGTGACCAGCGCCTCCCACGGTCTCGGCGCTATGCGCAAACGGTCGTGCGCGATCTGCGCGAAACTCACCTCGGGACTAGCCCAAGCCGCGGTCCTGGCCAGACCTGATGACGCCCCAGATCGCCCTCGCTCACGACAGCGGGGCGCGGCATCGCCGCACCCCGCCGTCTCGGCCTCGGCGTCGGCGTCAGCGGACCTGCAGGTCGTCGACAGCCCAGTACCAGTTGTTGTCGCCGTTCGTCAGCGAGAACCGCACCCGCATCGAGGAGGCGCCGGCGGGCACGGCCACGACGTGGCGATCGATCGAGGCGATGCGGTCAGCCGTGTACGTGGTGACGTTCCTCCAGGCGCCGCCGTCGAACGAGACCAGGACGGACGCCGTCTCCGCTCCCTCCTTGCGGTAGTGCGAGCCGAACGAGACGGTCGTGCTCGTCCTGCCCGCGACCGAGTACGCCTGCGACGTCATGAGGCTGTTGAAGGTGCCCGACCTGCTCTTGTCGGCCCACTCGTCGCTGTCGGCGACGGCGAAGACGCCACGGGCACGGACGTTGGTCTCGCGCTGCTGGCCCGTCTCGGTCGCGGTCCAGAAGGGGTCGGTGGTCAGCGACCAGCCCCTCCACTCGGTCATTCCTCCCGTGCCCATGCTCGAGTTGTCGACCGTCCAGCCCGAGGGGAACGTCTTCGACCAGCCGAGGGTGCTCGCCGGGATGCCCGTCTCGTCGACCCTGCCCTGGAGGCTGCCCGCCCGCGTGTCGAAGGGGTCGGTCGAGCCCGTCGCCAGCGGTCGGCCGTCGAGGACGGACGGCACGGCCACGCCGAAGGTCGAGAGCACGTCCGCGGCGATGTCGACGTTCTTCGGCGCGATCGTCGGGGTCGTCTTGGTGATGCCAGGACCGGTCTTGATGATGAAGGAGGCGCGCTCGGCAGCGCTGTTTCCGCCGTGTCCGCCGGAGTCGGTGTGGCCGTGGTCGGAGGTGACGATGAACGACCACGACTCGGACGCAGCTCCCGGTCGAGCGGCGACCGCCGCGCGGAGTTTCCCGATCAGGCCGTCGACCTCGGTGACCGCGTCGAGGTACTGCTGCGACGCGGCTCCGTGGTCGTGGCCGGCGTGGTCGACGTCGTCGAAGTGGATGAACGACGCGTTCGGGCCCGTGCTGCCGAGGTAGGAGACGGCAGCGGCTGCCGTGTCGGCGTCGCCCGTCGAGGCGTAGCGCCGGTCTACTGCCGAGCCGACGAGCGCGGGCCCGGCGGAGCCGTCGACGATCGGCGCCCAGGTCACTGCGGCGTAGGTGCTCACCGCACTGTCCGCGGCCTCGAGTCGCGAGAGGAAGTCGGGGTAGGAAGCGATGCTGCTGCCCGACCAGCTGTTGCTGGTGACCTTGTGCTTGTCGGGCCAGACACCGCTCAGGTTGGTCGCCCAGCCCGGCCCCGAGAACGTGCTCGACATGGGCGAGCCGTAGAGGCTGGTCTTGCTCGAGTACCCGGAGGCGATCATCGCGTCGAGGTTCGGCGCCGCGGCGGGGGCGATCTTGTCGAACAACAGCCCGTCGACGCCGATGACGACGACGTGTCGGGAGGTGTCGACGGCGGCAGAGGCCGCGGTCGGCACCGCGGTCGCGGCGAGCGTGGCGGCGACGATCCCTGCGGCGAGGACGGTCGTCTTGCGGGGTGTTCTCATGGGGGTCCTTCTCAGTCGGTGATCAAGCGAGGTAGACAGCTAGACCACCGTGACCCACCTAGGTAGACAACTCAAGCCAGGGAGGTGCCAGAATCGGTGAAGAGTGCGTGAACAGCAGCAGGGACTTCCTGTCCATGCCGGCGAAGCGTCGGTCGGCCGGCACCCAGCCGTCGATGCTCCGGTCAGCGGCAGGTTTCGTCAGGGACGTGTCCGATCTCTTCGTGGTGGTTCTCGCCCACATCGGCTCAGGCGAGGTGACCACGATCGACCGGCGCAGGCTGCCGGTGATGTGCCGCACGGCGCTCGGTCAGGAGGAAGACGACGAGCAAGACGACGCCGACGAGGACGACGACGATGTTGCCGAGCTGAGCCAAGGATCCGAGGCTGCTCTGCAGGGGGTAGGTGCCGTGCATGAAGATGCTCGGGTCGGTGCTCGCGTGCAGCAGGATCGGAGCGATGATCGTTCCGGTCACCCGGAGGGCGAGGTACATGCAGAGACCGAAGAAGAACGTGTAGAGCATCTGCAGCATCGTGGGGACCAACGGTTGACCGGTGAAGAGGTTGGTCGCGTGCAGCAGCGAGAACAACGCCGCGGAGACGAGGCCGACGGCGATCTCGGAGCGGCCGGCCGAGCGCATGATGCGGACCACGTACCCACGAGTCAGCACTTCCTCCGAGAAGCCGATGACGAGTCCCGCCAGGAGCCACGCAGCGACCCAGTCGAAGCCTGCAGCGTCGTAGTCGATGCTCGCGAAGCGCAGCACGTTGAAGAGCAGCACGACGGCGACGGCGATCCACATCCAGCCTCGGCCCGGGACGTCCTGCCGCGCGAAGAGGCCTCTCAGCCAGCCCAGGCTGGCACCGAAGCCGACCAGGATCAGGCTGCCGATCAGGACCGGGACGACGATGAGGACGAGGACGTAGCTGGCTGAGCCGGCGTCGCCGATGAACGGCACGAAGGGTGCCATGAGGAGCGACGCGGGTTCGTAGATGGCGAGGTAGCCGACGGCGACGATCAGCGCCTTCCACCATCGACCCTGTTCCCAGAACTGCGTCCACCCTGATCGTGCAGCAGTATCTTCCATGATCCTCCCCTTGGTTGAGATTCAGTCATCCATCAGCTTCGGGGGTGATTCAAGTTGATGTCGGGGGGCGAGTATCCGTCTTCGCGGTGCTCTCCAGCGTGGCGATCATGGTCGAACGGCGCAGGCGCAGGCGCCCTGCGACGATGCATGCTGACGTGCCTCCCCACCAGATGGCGAGGGCGACGATGGCGACGACGAGATAGGCGTGCTCAGTCGTCGCCCCGGCATGCGGCTGGGCGTCGAGAGCATCCAGGGCTGTCCGGACGAAGACCGCTCCGAGGACGGCGCTGAGGACACAGCCCACCGCGACGCCGACGTAGATGCGTCGTCGTCGCGGTGGGCTGTCCCGGTGTTCAGGCTTCGTGGTCGTGGCCTGCTCGCCGGCGTCGGGCTGCGATCAGGGTGAGCCCTGCCAGCAGGAGGAGTGCGGCCGCCGTGATGCCGGACGTGACCAGGTCGCTGCCGGTGAAGGCGAGGTTCGAACCGCTCGTGCTCCCGTCGGCGGCACTCGTGCCGCTGCCGGTGCCGCTGCCACTTCCGGGGGCGGCGCCCGTTCCTGTGCCGGGGGCGGTGCCGGGGTCCTCGCCGACGACGGGTGCTGCCGTCACGGTGAACTGTGCGGCCGTCGAGCCGGACGTCGCTCCGGTGAGCGTGATGGTGTGCGTGCCCGGGGTCGTGTCAAGGGGCACGGCCCACGTTATCGAGACGGCACCGTTCTGGTCGGCGGTCGCGGTGCCCACCTGCACCGGGTCCGACGTCATGACGGCGGTCACGGTCTCACCTGCGGCGAAGCCCTCACCGAGGACGGTCTGGGTCTGGCCGGCCTGGACGGTGGCCCTCTCGACTCGTGACGTGAGGACGGTGGCGGCAGGCGACACGGTGACCGTGGTAGCGGCGGAGGTGTTCCCGTCACCTGTCGACACGGTCACCTCGAGCACGGTGCCGGGCGCCTGGGCGGGGTCGAGCGGGACGGAGAACCGTCCGGTGGTGTCCGTGGTGCCGGAGCCGACGAGGGTGCCTCCGGCGGTGACGGCGACCCCGGTCTCGGGCGCTGCGCTGCCGGTGACGACGGTGCCGTCGGTCGGATCGACGGTCGGTGCCGTAGGCGTCGGTGCCGTGACGGTCACGAAGGTGACCTCGGACGAGCCGCCGGCGTTCGTGGCGGTGACCGAGAGGACTGCTCCGGGCTGCTGAGCGGGAGACAGCGGGACGGTGAACGCGCCGGTGCCGTCGGTCGTGGCGGTGCCCAGGGTGGCGCCGGTGGCGGTCACGGTGATCGTGGAGTCGGGCTCAGCCGTTCCCGTCGCGGTCGTTCCCGTGGTGGGGTCGACGGTCGGGGCCGCGGGGGCGGGGATCGGGACGGTGATCTCGGTGGGCACCGAGGTGTTGCCGGCGGCGTCGGCAGCGGTGACGCGGAGCTGCGCGCCGCCTGCCTGGGCAGGCGTGAGCGTGATGGTGAAGTTCCCGGTGGCGTCCGCTGCGGCAGATCCGACGGCGGTGCCGGTGCTGTCGAGGACTGTGACGGTCGACTCGGCCTCTGCGGTGCCGGCGACCGTGGTGCCGGTGACGGAGGTGACGGTCGGGGCGTCGGGGGCGGCGGTGTCCGCGACGATCGTCCGCAGTCGGAGCGTGGCCGTGTCGGCGGTCCGGGAGACGACGTCGAGGGTGGTCGCACCGGTCGCCGTGGTGAACGTCGATCCGGGAGCCCAGGAGTTGGGGCGGGTGCCGTTGCCGGTGCCCTGCGGGGAGATCAGCAGGGTCTGGGTCGTTCCCTCCATGCGGAGGATGCGCACGCCGCGGACGGAGGCGTAGGTGTCGCCGCCGACGGAGGAGGTCCTCGAACCGGCGATGTAGCCCGTGTCGTAGCGGGTGGGTGTCGCGAGCTCCGCCCAGTAGGTGATGCCCGAGGAAGGGTCGGTGAACTGCAGCGACCGCACGCCCGTGGTGGCCTCGCGTGCCTGGATCGTGACGGTCTGGTCCACGCTCGTCGGGCTGTCGACGTCGACGTAGTCCGCGGCGGTCAAGATGCCGGTGCGGATCTGGTTCGGGGTCGAGAAGTTCTTGTAGATCGTCTCGTAGCTGCCGCCCATGACGTCGTACGTGTCCTCGTAGCCCCTCGAGACGCAGTTTCCGCCCTCGGAGGCGAGGCGGCCGTCGACGACGTCGGCGGGGCAGTCGAGGAGGTTCGCGTGGCCGAAGTCCATGGTGTGGCCCATCTCGTGTGCCCAGACGCCGTCCCAGAGGCCTTCGAGGTAGGCGCGGCCTCCCCCGACCATCGAGGGCCCGCCGCTGGTGGCGCTGCCTCTGAAGGTGCAGCCCTCGGCGACGGAGATGATGAGGCCCTGGCCCTGTCCGGAGCCCGGCCACCCGGTCGCGGCGATCGCATCGCCACGGAGGTCGGGGTTGCCGTCGCCGCAGACGCCCTCGCCGGGGCGATAGATGAGCTGCTTGATCTCGAACTGCACCTGGCCGTTGGTCATCGACAGCCAGTAGTCGCTCATGCCCTCGAACTCGTCCCGGACCTTCTGCTCCGTCGTCGCCTGGTCGACGGAGGCGGTCTCAGCGGTGGTGGTGACGTAGATCGACACGGGCACGGCGGTGGCGGCTGCGTGCGCGGGCGGGGCCTGGGCGACCACGGCGCCGGTCACGGCGAGGGCGGAGGCGAGGAACCCGGCACCGAGGGTGTGCCCGAGACGTCCTCGTCGGTGGGTGGTGAGTGCTGACATGGCGGCCCTTTCGGGGATGGAGACGGACTGGATCTTCGATGTTCTTGCTGTCGGGGACGGTGGCCGCCGTCGGGTGATCAGCCCTCAGCGGTCACCGCGGGTCACCTGCGAGGGCGCTGCGGTGACCCGGCCGGCCCGTACTCACCCGATGTCAGTACGGACCGGCCGTTCGCGGTCAGTGCTCTTCGCGGCGCTTCCGTCGCACGAGCACCAGGGTGGTCCCGGCCAGGAGGAGGAGCAGCCCTCCGAAGCCCGCCCATCCGGCCGTCTCGGTCCCGGTGAAGGCCAGCTGCTGACCGGTCGGCGTGGTGATGATGACGCCTCCGCCCGGGGCCGGTGCGACCCCCACGGGCAGGGCGGTCACGTCGACGCTGAGTGTCGCAGTGGTCCGGTTCCCGCTGCCGTCGGCGACCGAGTAGGTGATCGTCGAAGTGCCGGTGAAGGCCGGGTCGGGGGTGAACGTGATCAGTCCCGTCGTGGTGTCGACGGTGTAGGTGCCTTCACCGGGGATGGTGACGGTGGTCACCAGGGCACCGGTCACCGGGTCGACCAGGCGCAGCGAACTGCGGTCGAGGTCACCGGTGTTGGCGGTGTCGTTGGCGAACGGGTCGATGGTGACCGATCCGCCCCGAGGGACCGTGACGGTGTCGTTCCCGGCGACCGGTGCGACGCCGGTGACCGTCGCGGTGATGGTCGATCCTGTCGTGACTCCGTCGGAGTCGGTGACCTGGTACCCGATCGGCGTCGCCGTCCCGGAGAACGTGGCGAGCGGGGTGAAGGTGACCTGACCGCCGGTGCCGACGGTCCAGGTGCCCTCGCCGGGGACGGTGACGGTCGTCACGGCGTTCCCGGTGGCCGGGTCGACCAGGCGCAGGGTGGCCGGATCGAGGTCCGCTCCGGTGCCGCTGACACGGTCGTTGGCGAGCGGGGTGACCGTGACGGGCGTGTTCTGCCCGGTGGTCGCGACGTCCGCCACGGCGACGGGTGCTGCGGTGACGGTGACGCTGACGGTCGAGATGTCGGTCTGTCCGTCGCTGTCGGTCAGCTGGTACGGCACGGTCGCCGTCCCGACGAACCCTGTCACGGGGGCGAAGGTCACCGTGCGGCCGTCGTCGCCCACGGTCCAGGTTCCCTCGCCGGGGACGACGAGGGCCGTCACCGGGTTCCTGCCACCGTCGAGGAACGTCACGGGCACGTCCGCGAAGTTCGACGCGCTCCCGAGGCCGTCGTTGCCGACGACGTCGATCTTGGCGACCTGTCCTGAGGGGACGGTGGTGGAGTCGGGCGTGGCGAACGGCGGGGTGCCGCTGGTGACCGTGATGCTGCCGGTGACCGTGTCACCGACGTTGGTCGTCGCCGTGTACTCCAGCGCGGTGGCGGGCCCGGTGAACCCGTCGACGGGGGCGAAGGTGACGACCCCGGTCGTGGTGTCCACGGTCCAGGTGCCCTCGCCGGGGACCGTGACCGTCGTGGCGGGGGTGCCGGTGGCGGGGTCGATCAGTCGCAGCGTCGAGGTGACGAACGACGTGCCGGCGGGGCCGGAGGTGTCGTTGCCCAGCGGGCTGACGACGATCGACTCCCCGAACGGTGCCGTCCCGATGTCGTCCGTGGCGGTCGGTGCCCCAGGGGCACCCACGGTGACGGTGACGTCCGCCGTGACCGACTCGCCGAACGTGGTGGTCGCGGTGTAGCTGACCGGGGTCGCCTCGCCGGTGAAGTCCGGGTCGGGGGTGAAGGTGATCTGTCCCGTCGTGGTGTCGACCGTGTAGGTGCCCTCACCGTCGATCGTGACCGTGGTCACGGGGTCGCCGGTGGCAGGGTCCGTCAGGCGCACCGAGTTGAGCACGAACGACGCGGCAGGGTCGCCCTTGTCGTCGTTGCCGGTCGGGGTGAACGTGACGGGGGTGTTGTAGGCGGTGCCGACGGTGTCGTCGAGCCCGGCCGGCAGGGGTGCTGCCGTGACCGACACGGTCAGGGTCGCGGTGTCCCGGTCGCCGTTGACGTCAGCGACGCTGTAGGTGACCGGAGTCGCGGGGCCGGTGAAGGTCGGCAGCGGCTCGAAGACGACCTCGCCGTCGGGAGTCACCGAGTAGGTGCCTTCCCCGTCGACGGTGAGGGTCGGGACGAGAGCGCCGGAGGCCGGGTCGACCAGCTGCACCGAGGCCGGGTCGAGGGCGATGCCGGAGGCGCCGGTGTCGTTCCCGAGGACGGGCACGGTCACGTCCGCGCCTTGGGGCGTCGTGATGGTGTCGTCGGCGGCGGTCGGCGGGCCCGTGATCGTCGCGGTCACCGTCGACGACGACACGCGGCCGTCGCTGTCGGTCACCTGGTACGGGGCCGTGGCGGTCCCGACGAAGCCGGCGACCGGGGTGAAGGTGATCTCACCGGTCGCGGTGTCGACGTCGAACTGACCCTGAGGGGTGGCCAGGGTGAGGACAGGGTTCCCGGACCCGTCGACGAGGCGGAGGGAGGCCTGATCGAAGGTCGCTCCGGTGGACGGGGTGTCGTTGGACAGCGGCAGGAACGTCGCCGGCTCGTCGAACGAAGCCGTGGCAGTGTCAGCCGTCGAGGACGCGGGGGTGACGGCAGTGGCCGTGACGGTGGCGGTCGAGGTGAGGTCGGCCGTGTCCGGGTCCGGCGTCACCGAGCTGGCGACGACCTGGTTGGTCAAGGAGCCTGCCGCGTCGGCGGTCGCGGTGACGGCGAGGGTCGCGCTGGCGGCGTTCGCGAGGGTCCCGACGGTCCACACCTGGGTGGCGGCGTCGTAGGTCCCCACTGACGGCACGGCGTTCGTGATCGTCAGGCCTGCGGCGGGTCGCTCCTGCACGGTGACGGCCTGAGCGTCCGAGAGCCCGGCGTTGCTGGCGGTGACGGTGTACTGCACCGGCTGCCCCTGGCGGACCGTCGTCGACGCGGCGGCCTTCACGACGGAGACGTCGGCGCTGGCCGTCACGGGGACGGTCACGGTGGCCTGGTCGTTCGCGGCGTTGCCGTCGGGGGTGGCGGACGTGGTGGAGGCGGTGTTCACGATGTCGACGCCGGCGCCGCCGGCCGGGACGGTCGCGGTGACCGTCCGGACGGAGGACACGCCGGGAGCGAGGTCACCGAGCTGGCAGATGACGACGCCGTCGACGATCGAGCAGTCGTCGCTGGCCGCGGCATCGGTGATCGTGGCGGGGAGCGGGTCGCTGGTGACCACGGCGCGGGCGATGGAGGGTCCGTTGTTCGTGGTGGTGATGGTGAACGTGATGGGGCCTCCGGCGACCGCGGGGCTCGGGGTGGCAGTCTTCGTCACCGCCAGGTCGGCGTCCTGCTCGACGGTGACGTCGGCGGAGGCCGAGTTGTTCGTCGTGTCGGGGTCCGACGTCGGCGAGACGATCGACGCGGTGTTCGTCAGCGACCCGGCGGGAGCGTCGGCGGCGATGGTCCCGGTGATCGTGACGATGCCGGTGGCGCCTGCCTCGAGCGTGACCCACTCGCACTGGACTGCACCGTCGGCGATCGCGCAGGTGGCCTCGGCGGGTGAGTCGACGTTCGTGGCCGTCACGCCGGTCGGCAGGGTGTCCTGCAGCACGGCGTTGGTGGCGTCGGAGGGCCCGTCGTTCGTGGCGGTCACGGTGTACGTGACCTCGTCCCCGGCGGTCGCAGTCGCGGGGGTGGCGGTCTTCGTGAGACTGAGGTCGGCCGAGGTCGTCGCGTTGAGACTGGTCGAGCTGGCGTTGTCGGTGGGGTCGATCTCGGGCGTCGACGACGTGATCGCGGCCGTGTTCTGGACCACCTCGGCGTCGGGGGCGAGGATCACGGAGATGGTCGCCGTCCGCGTCGCGCCGGCCGCCAGAGTCCCGGCGTCGCAGGTCACGACGACGTTGCCGACGATGTCACAGGTGCCGCCGTCGACGCCGGCCGAGACGAGGGTCACCCCAGGGTCGATCGGGTCGGTGATGGTGACGCCTCTCGCGTCGGACGGGCCGTCGTTCCGGGCGGTCAGCGTGTAGGTGACCTGCTCGCCTGCAACGGGAGTGGTCGGGGCGTAGGTCTTGACGATCGACAGGTCCGCCGCGGTGGTGACCGTGGCTGCTGCGGTGGCGGTGTTGTCGGTGCGGTCGGGGTCCGTGAGGGAACCGGCGATGGTCGCCGTGTTCGTCAGGCCCGCGCCGGGGTCGGCCGTCGCGGGGACTGTCCCGGTGATCGTGATCGGGGTGCTGGCTCCGACGGCCAGGTCGGGGACGGCGCAGCTGATGGTGGTGCCGGTGACGGTGCAGTCCGCACCTGTCGCGGTCACACCGGTCAGCCCGGCGGGCAGGGTGTCGGTGACGCGGACACCGGTGCCGGCCTGGGGTCCGTCGTTGGAGGCGGTGACCGTGTAGGAGATCGGCTGGCCGGCGACGACCGGGGTCGTGTCCAGGACCTTCGTCACGGCGAGGTCGGCGGCGGGGGCGATCGTGGTCGAGGTTGTCTGGGTGGTGGAGGCGCGGGTCTGACCGAGGATGGGGTCGGTGAAGCCGACGGTGGCGGTGTTGGCGACGGAGCCGTTCGCGGCCGAAACGTTCACGACCGTGTCGAAGGTGGCCGTGGTCGTGGCGCCGGGCTGGATCGTGCCGCCGCCGGTCGCGGAGGCCCCGTCGCCCAAGCGGACGGCGACGTTCCGAGACGCCGCTGTGTACTCCCCGCGGTCGTCGCCGCTCTGGTCGGTGAGGCGTCCCGTCCCGGCGCCCGCGGTGATCCGCATCGACCCGGGGACGTAGGTGACACCCGTGGCCAGCGCGTCGTTCACGACTGCGAGCAACGCCGGGTTGCCGCCGCTGTTCGTGGCCGACACGGTGTAGCGCAGCGTGTCACCGACACGGGTGGGGTTGTTCCCGGAGACGTTCTGCACCGTTTTGTTGGCGACGATGCACGGTCCGGTGCCGAAGCTGATCGAGTCGAGGAAGTTGCCCTGGGTGGCGTCGCCTCCAGCGGAACTGACGGCCCGGAAGGCGAAACGGGTGGTGGTCTGCCCGGCCGGCACCGTATAGGTGCCCGTGTGCGTACCCCAGGCGACATTACCGTCGCTGTAGGTGCCGATGCTGGTGAGGCTGCTGTTGTTCGGGGGGCCGACCAAGACAGCCATCGTGTCGGTCCCGTTGCGTCCGCGGTGCTGAAGTGAGTAGCTCAGCGTCTGCCCGGGCGTCGTCGCGACGTCCTGGAAAAGGGTGCTGGACGAATATGCGTTGAGCTCTGCGAACTGGCGGCCAGTGGCTGCAGGAACTCCCTGGAAACCCTGCCCCCACACTTCGAAGGCGCCCCGGGCATCAGTCGTCTGCCAGCCGGGGATGGCCGTGGGGAAGTTGACCGAGTTGTTCGCGAAGACAGGCTGCTCGAAGCCGCCGTTGACGAGGGCGAGGGTGTTCTGGCAAGCAGCAGGATCTTGCGCCGCGTTCGCGGGCAGGACGGACCCTGCGATGGGGAGGACGACCGAGGCCGACGCGATCACCGCTCCGATCCCGAGAAGGGCGAAGAATTTTTTCCGGGCAGAGGCGAAGGGCATGTGTTGTCGTCCTTGAGAAACGCGCACACCGATCAGCGCGTCCGCCCCGTGGGTGATCCGGGAGACGCGCGATCGACGCGCACTGCAGCAAGCCCGGGGTGGGCCGGTTCGGTTGGTAAGGCCTGAGCCACATCCCCTCGAACGTGTGGCCCACCCCACATGACGGGGATTTCTCATCAAGTTAAGCGAACCACGGGGATATGTCCAGAAACTCTCGCAAAAAAGCCGATGAGCGAAAATCGACGGGGTACGGAACGTCCCCGAATCTGCCGACACAGGCCCTCCGGGGGCGCAAACGGGGTACAGCCGAGTGCAGGGGGGCGGTCTTGCGAGGCCGAAGCCGATGAGCGGCGGAAGGGCACCCCCATGTGGCGCCCCCTGGCTACCGCAGCCCATCGGCGTCTAGAGTCGGGGGCAGGCCCGGACCTTGCCGACCTGGACACGCCGTCACCGACTCGATGAGACCACGTGCGGCATCGTCGGCAGCAGGCGTCGTGACTGTTCGTCCGCGATCTCCGTCATCACGATGCTGGAAGAAGCAGTCCCCGTGTCCGATCTCACCCCGCCCGTCAGCGCTCTGCTCGGGCAGTTCAGCGAGATCGTCACAGGTCTGGTCACCGAGGCCTTCGGCGGCACATGGGCGGACAACGAGGAGTTCATCGTCCTCAGCGAGCTAGCCCTCGGCAACCAGGCCACGACGAGGGAACTCACGTCGAGCGCATCGATGGCCCGACACGTCCTCCACCACCTGATCGACAGACTCCGCCGTGACGGGCTCGTGTCGACCGCCCCGAGCCAGTTCGACGGTCGCGCCGTCGCCGTGGAACTCACCCCCCGGGGCCGCCTGCAGGCGCAAGCGCTCCGAGCATCCCTGCATGAGTCCTTCCAGGATCTGCAGGGCCTGGCCAGAGCTGTCCTGAGAGGACTCGATGCACCTCCCAGACCTCAGCGCAGAGGTGGACAGCCGACCGACCCTCTGGCCGTGCTCGGCCTGACGGGCCGGGTCGGTCAAGACCTGGGAGCGTCCGTCCGCGCCCTCGACCTGCCGGACGTCACCGGTCGACGACGCATCACCCTGGTCCAGATCGCGGCCACCGAGAACATCCGGCCACGTGACGTCAGCCAGGCGCAGGCCACGTACCGCCAGAGCACGGCGTACGTCATCGACCAGCTGGTCGCGGAAGGTCTCGTGAGCCGTCACCGCGGACGAGTGTCCGACGACGCCCGAGCAGTGACCCTCGAAGTGACAGACCGTGGCCGCCAGGTGGTCGACGGCATCGAGGCCGTCATCACCCGCCACCGGGACGCACTCGTCGACCTCCTGTCCATCGTCGCCGCCTGGCCGAGGTCGCGACCCACCGGCGAGGCCTGACGGGAACCCCGACGGAAGTCGACGAGATGCAACGCATCGACGAGCTGTGTCGCGCGGCGGAACCCTGGACCGGTGTTCGCGGGACGGGCGCGGCATGCAGTGGGCCCTGTGACGAAGAAGGGCTTGAATCGACTTGTTCAGGTGCCCCTGGGGGGGATGGCGCGCCAGCGCCGTCGGGCCGCGGGCGGGGGTTCGAGTCCCGGAAGGGGCGCGACGAGCGCCGGCGAGGAGTGCCCCTGGACGGGCGCGCGCAGCGCGGGGCCTCGGGGGTTCGAGTCCCTCCAGGGGCATCGTCGCGAAGCGACGTCAGGTGCCCCTGGAGGGGACGGCGCGCCAGCGCCGTCGGGCCGAAGGCGGGGGTTCGAGTCCCTTCAGGGGCATCGTCGCGAAGCGACGTCAGGTGCCCCTGGAGGGACTCGAACCCCCAACCCTTTCCTTAGGACGGAACTGCTCTTCCATTGAGCTACAGAGGCTGACCGTCCGAGTCTACCGAACCCGCGCCTCCTGCCCTCCTGCCCGCAGGACCACCGCACCGCGTTTCGTGCACCACACCCCGTCTAGTTGCGGTGCGGTGCACGAAAGGCGGTGCGAACGGCCCGCCAGCCCGCCAGCCAGCCAGCCAGCCAGCGCGCACGGCGCGCACGCTCACGCGGCGGTGAGGTACTCGTCCCAGTCCGCCTGCGTCCGCTCCATGCCGCGCACGACCCAGCCGACCCCGTGGGGTGCCTTGGGCGTGAAGCGCAGCTCCCAGCCCATCTCGTGAGGGGTTCGGTCGCTCTTGAGGTTGTTGCACTTGAGGCAGCACGCGACGAGGTTCTCCCAGCTGTCGGCGCCCCCGCGCGACCGGGGCTGCACGTGGTCGATGGTCGTCGCCGCCCGCCCGCAGTACGCGCAGCGGTGCGCGTCGCGTCGCATGACCCCACGCCGCGACACCGGGATCTGCCGCGTGTGCGGGATGCGCACGTACCGCGTCAGCACGATGACCGACGGACGATCCCACGACATCACCGCCCCGAGCACGGGGTGCTCCGCGTCGGCGGCGACGACGGTCGCCTTCTGGCTCATGACGAGGACGAGGGCCCGCCGGTCGGACACCACGGCGAGGGGCTCGAAACCGGCGTTCAGGACGAGAGTGCGCATGCTTTCCCTTTCGAAGCACCCTGGACGGCTTCCAGGGATTCGATCTCTCGGGGCATCGCCGGCCCAGCAGGCCCGCCGACACGAAAAAAGCACCGTCACGGGGACGGTGCTCTCTCACATGGCGGGGTGTCGTATGTGCTCGTGCGACAGCGCACCCATGGTGCGGGTGGCGGTCGTACGAGGCATGTGACGCTCCTGGTCTCAGCGGAACTCCGAGGGCGCCAGGTTAACCCCGGAAGGGCCGCGCTGCCTAGAGGCAGAACAGCCCTTCACAGGTTGTTCACGCGGAGCCCGTCGCGAGACGGGTCGAGCGAAGGAGGCGCAGGTCGGCTACGCCCCGAAGCGCACGTAGTGCACGGCGCTCGTCCAGAGCGGCCGCACGCTGACGAACCCGCCGGGCTTCGGCGCGTCGAGGATCATGCCGTTGCCGGCGTAGAACCCGTCGTGCGACCCGTCATTGAAGATCACGACGTCACCGGGCTGCGCCTCGGCCGCCGAGATGGGCGTGCCCAGGGCGCCCTGGCGGGTGACCGAGTGCGGCAGCGAGATGCCGTACTGCGAGTAGACGTACATCACGAAGCCCGAGCAGTCGAAGCCGGCGGGGGTGGCGCCGCCGAAGACGTACGGGGTGCCGACGTACTGCAGGGCGGTGTTGTACACGGCGCTGAGGCTGAACGCGCCGGGCGTCGCGACGGTGCCGGTCGCCGAGGCGGAGGCCGAACCGGTCGACGACGCCGCGGCCACGTTCTCGGCCGCCGTCGGGCCGGTGTAGCTGGCGTAGCTCGCGGCCAGGGCTGCTCGCTCGGCCTCGCGCTGGCTGGCCAGGGCCGCCGCGTTGAGGTCGTCCTGCGAGGTCGCCGTGTAGCCGTCACGCGTGGCGTCGGCCAGGGCGACGTCGTCGCCCACCGCGACGCTCTGCGCGTGGCTGGTCGAGGCAGCCGTCGACGAGGCACCGACGCTCGGGCCGTTCGCCGCGCCGGGGTTCGACGCGAAGGCCGGCAGGGCCATCGTGCCGATGAGGCCGGCGGTGAGCGTCATGACGGTCACCGAGACCACGCTGCGCTTCACCGACGGGCGACCCGACCGGGCGGCGGGTGCGGCCGCAGCGGCCTGAGCGCGGCGCAGGGAGGAGCGCGTCGGCAGGTCGGCGGGGGTGCGGGTGGCGACGGTGCGGGTGGCGACGGTGCGGTTCGGGCGCGAGTCGGGGGTGGTGTCTGAGCCGGGAAGCGTCAAGAGGGTGGGTCTCCTGCGTCTCGACAGCTCTGGGGAAGCTGCCCCGTCCGTTCGTCTTGATCGCAACGACACACGGCAGGAGACGGGCGTGAGAGACGTCCTGCCACGGGTCCGACGGCCGGTTCAGTGGCCTGGGGACTCAGCGACTGTAGCCCAAGGAGCCCTGGGAAATCATCCTCGAGACGGACATTTGTAACGAATCGGTAAACGCCTGCGTGATCCGGTCGAGAACGCAGGAGGCGCGGTGCCCGCACGCAAGAAACGCGCGTGACCCCGTCCTGGGCCCGCCCGAGGGACCGGTCAGAGCCCGACGTAGATGTGCTGCGCGACCTCGGTCGGCAACTCGAGGCCCTCGTCGTGCCCGTCGACCTGGACGAAGACGTACGACCCCGCCGAGCGGACGGTCGCGACCCCACCGGGCAGGACGCCCGCGCCCTGCAGCTGCTGCAGCAGTTCGGGCTCGAACTGCACGGGCTCGGCCAGGCGTCGGATCGGCCGCGTGACGCCCTCGGGGTTCTCGGCCAGCACGGCGACGAGGTTCACGACGCCGTCGAGGAAGCGCCCCGCGGGCGAGTCGCCGAGCTCGTCGAGACCGGGGATGGGGTTGCCGTAGGGCGACTCGGTCGGGTGGTCGAGCATGTCGAGCAGTCGACGTTCGACCTGCTCGCTCATGACGTGCTCCCACCGGCAGGCCTCGTCGTGGACGTACGCCCAGTCGAGGCCGATGACGTCGGCGAGCAGACGTTCGGCGAGACGGTGCTTGCGCATGACGTGGGTCGCCTTGGTGCGGCCGTCGTGCGTCAGTTCGAGGTGACGGTCGCCCGACACGACGACGAGACCGTCGCGTTCCATGCGGGCGATGGTCTGCGACACGGTCGGACCGGAGTGGCCGAGACGCTCGGAGATGCGCGCACGCAACGGCACGATGTTCTCTTCTTCGAGGTCGAGGATCGTGCGCAGGTACATCTCTGTGGTGTCGACGAGATCGGTCAACAGGGGCCTCCCGGTGGAACGCGTGGACTACCCCGCAAGCCTACCGGCTGCACGCTGGGCCCCGCGCCGCGTCAGTAGGATCGAGCGCATGGCGGACATCCGGATTCCCACTGACCTCTTGCCCACCGACGGCCGCTTCGGCTGCGGTCCCTCGAAGGTGCGGGCCGCCCAGCTCGAGCACCTCGTGACCGCCGGCGCGTCGATCCTCGGCACCTCGCACCGCCAGGCCCCCGTGAAGGACCTCGTCGGTCGCGTCCGGGCCGAGCTGGCCGAGCTGTTCCGCCTGCCGGAGGGCTACGAGGTCGTGCTCGGCAACGGCGGTTCGACCGCGTTCTGGGACGCCGCCGCGTTCGGCCTCGTCGAGAAGCGTGCCGAGAACCTGTCGTTCGGCGAGTTCGGCTCGAAGTTCGCGAAGGCGAACGCCGCTCCGTGGCTCGAGGCCCCCCACGTGATCACGGCCGAGGGCGGGTCGCTCGCCGAGGTCGAGGTCGTCGAGGGCGTCGACGTCTACGCCTGGCCGCACAACGAGACGTCCACCGGCGTCATGGCCCCGGTCACGCGGGTCGCCGGCGACCCCGGTGCCCTGACGGTCGTCGACGCGACGAGCGCCGCGGGTGGCATCGACTTCGACGCCTCGCAGGCCGACGTCTACTACTTCGCACCGCAGAAGAACTTCGCGAGCGACGGCGGCCTGTGGTTCGCCCTCTTCTCCCCCGCCGCGATCGAGCGCGTCGAGCGCATCGCCGCCAGCGGGCGGTACGTCCCCGAGTTCCTCAGCCTGAAGAACGCCGTCGACAACTCGCGGCTCGACCAGACCCTGAACACGCCCGCCCTCACCACCCTGCTGCTGCTCGAGGACCAGACCCGCTGGATGCTCGACAACGGCGGCCTCGCCTGGGCCGACGCCCGCACGCGCGAGTCGTCGTCGGCGCTCTACGACTGGGCCACCGCCTCCGAGTACGCGACCCCGTTCGTCGTCGACCCGTCGCACCGCTCGCAGGTCGTCGCGACCATCGACTTCGCCGAGTCGATCGACGCGTCCGCCATCGCGAAGGTGCTGCGCGCCAACGGAGTCGTCGACACCGAGCCCTACCGCAAGCTCGGCCGCAACCAGCTGCGTGTCGCGACCTTCACGGCCGTCGAGCCCGACGACGTGCGCCAGCTGATCCGCTCGATCGAGTACGTCGTCGACGCCCTCTGACCGTCCGCCCGCACGACGAAGGCCCCGACACGATCGTGTCGGGGCCTTCGTCGTGGAGCCCGACCGCAGGAGGCGCGGGTCGGGTCCGAAGGACTACTTCCGTCGCCTGCTCAGCGGGTCCTCGTCCTCGCCGTCCCAGTCGTCGTCGTGCGAGTCGTCGTCGAGGTCGGCCTCCGGGTGGGCCGCCGGGACGACCGGGGCGTCCGCGACGCCGTCGTCGGCGGCTTCCTCGTCGTCGTCGCCCTCAGAAGCGTCGTCGTCGTCCGAGTCGTCGACGAGGTCGTCGATGTCGACGCCGTCGACGTCGCCACCGTGCACGATCGAACCGGGCTCGTCGTCGTCCGAGTCGTCGTCGTCCGACTCGTCGTCGTCGTCGTCGTCGGAATCGTCCGAATCGTCGTCGTCGTCGTCCGACTCGTCGTCGTCGGAGTCCTCGTCGCCGTCGCGCGCCTCCTGGGCCTTCATCTCGGCGAGGCGGTCGGCCCACGGCACCCAGTCCGGGGCGAGCAGGGCGCCGTCACCGGGCATCAGCTCGGCCTCGAGCACCGAGGGGTCTTCACCGTCGAGGTGGGCGACGCTGACCGTCCAGTGCCAGCCCGGGTAGCCGGGCAGCAGCGTGGCGAAGCGCACCGAGGTGACGCCGGCCTCGTCGTCGACGGGGTCGGCCTCGGCCCCGATCGTCTCGTCGGGCGTGATCTCGGTCAGGGCGCGACGGGCGAGCTCGGACCAGGGCGTGCGCGAGGCGGCCTCAGGCATCGAACGAGTCCGCGACGGTGCGCAGCAGCACGGCGATGCGGGCGCCGTTCTGCGGGTAGCGACCGTGACGCAGGTCGCCGCCGGCCTTGTCGAGCACCTTGACGAGGTCTTCGACGATGACGGCCATGTCGTCGGCCGAGCGACGGTTCATCTTGGCGAGGCTGGGCGCGGCCTCGAGGACGCGGACCGACAGGGCCTGCGCGCCGCGCTTGCCGTCGGCGATGCCGTACTCGAGGCGGGTGCCCGCCTTGACACCCACGGTGCCGGCGGGCAGGGCCGACGCGTGGAGGAAGACCTCTTGGCCGTCATCGCTGCTGATGAAGCCGAAGCCCTTCTCGTCGTCGTAGAACTTGACCTTGCCGGTGGGCATGACTGGACCTCTCGTGAAGACGGGTGACCCTGGGGGTGGGTCGCCCCAGCTTAGATCGCCGGGTAGGGCCGCACCGCACTATCGTTGACCCGTGGCCAAGAAGATCGAGACGAGTGCGCCCTCTGACGTCAATCGTACAGAGCGCGTCCTCCTCTTCATGATCCTCGCCGTCGTCGTCGTCTCGGTCCTCGCGTTCTTCACGAGGCTCGTCGGCACGGCGATGGGGGTCGCCGACTTCACCGTCGGCGTCTGGCCCGCCCTCACGATCCTGCCCCTCATCGGGCTCCCGATCGCCGTCGCGATGCTGCTGGCATTCGTGGTGGCGAGCGCCGTGCGTCGCAGCCGCGACTCGCGGGGCACCAGACGGTAACCGCAGACCCGGGCTGCACGACGGCTGGAGGCCTCGACCATGGCTAGTGCACTCGACCTCGCGGGCGTCCTGCGCGCCGTCGACGACGACGACCTGCTGCGCCGCCTCGCGCGCCGGCAGGTCCGGGCGTCGAGCGTCCACGACGCCTTCGACCTCGCCGACGTCCTGCTCGAGCCGGCCAGCGTCCGCGACGCCCTGGCACACCTCGACCGGGTGGCGCTCGTCGTGCTGCAGGTCGTCCGGGTGCCGGGCGACGTCGACGCCGTGCACGACCGCATCGACGCCGCCTTCGAGGTCGACCGCGAGACCGTCCACGTCGCCCTCGAGCGACTCGACGAGGACTTCCTGGTGGTGCGACGCGGCACCTCCGTCGCGACGCTCGACGCCGTCGGCGACCGCCTCGACGACGATCCCGCCCTGGCCCTCGACGTGCTGACCGCCGAGCGACCGCCGGTCGTGCTCGAGACCGTCCTCGACCAGGCCCGTGACGAGGCCGACGCCCGCTCGGCCGAACGCCTGTACGCGGTGGTGATCGAGGTGGCCGAGATCCTTCGCGCCCTCGAGCAGTCGCCGGCGCGCGAGCTCGCCAAGGGCGGGCTGGCCCTGCCCGAGACGCGGCGGCTGGCCGAGGCGGCCCGCATCGACGTCGACGACGTGGCGACCGTGCTCGCCATCGCCGTGCGGGCCGGGCTCGCGGCCCCGAGCCCGGACGGCTGGGTGGTGGCCGCGGACGCGACCGACTGGCTCCGCGCCTCCTGGCCCGACCGGTGGCAGACGCTGACGCGGGCGTGGCTCGGCTCGTTGCCGGGCGAGATCCTCACGGTGCTCGAGCAACGCGTCGACACGTCGTGGGGCCTGCCGTTGCGCGAGTTCTCCGACTGGTCGTACCCGGCCGGCGGCAGCTGGATCACCGAGCGCATCGCCGCCTTCTCCCGCAGCGCCGAGGTGCTCGGCCTGACCTCGGACGACACCCCGACGTCGGCTGCCGTCGCCCTGTTCCGCGAGGGGCCCGCCGCCGCCCGCGCCCGCGTGGCCGCCCTGCTGCCCGACGCGGTCGAGCAGGTGTACCTGCAGCACGACCTCAGCGTCGTCTCGCCCGGCCCTCTCTCGCCCGCGATCGACGCCCGACTGCGGGTCATCGCGGTCGTCGAGAGCGCGGGCCTCGCGGCCACGTACCGCATCACCGAGGGCGGACTGCAGCGCGCGCTGAGCGAGGGCGAGACGGCCGAGACCCTGCGGGACTTCCTCGGCGGCATCTCGTCGACGGGCATCCCCCAGCCGCTGGACTACCTGATCCAGCAGAGCGCCGAACGACACGGCCGGTACCGGGTCCGGGCCGTCGTCCCCGGCCGCGCCCCGGCGGGGGCACCGGGCGACGCGCTGTCGCTCGTCGTCGCCGACGACCGCGCGAGCCTCGACACCCTCGAGGTCGACCAGTCGCTGTCACCCCTCGGCCTCACCCGCGTCGACGCCACGACCGTCGCGAGCCGGTTCGAACGCGACACTGTCTTCTGGTCGCTGAGCGACGAGCGCTACCCGGTCGTCGTGGTCGACGACGACGGCGACGAGGTCGCACCCCCGTCGCGCCGCCGGCCGCGTCGCCCGGCCCCGGTCGAGACGCGCGACCCGCTGCGCGAGCTGGTCACCCGGTTGCACACCGACGACGCCGCCGGCGACGAGTCGACCGACCGTGCCTGGATCGCCCGCCAGCTCGACGCCGCCGTCAAGGGCCGCCTGACCGTCACGGTGACGGTCGCGATGCCCGACGGCAGCACGACCACGCTCGACATGGAGCCCACGGGCATCGGCGGCGGACGCGTCCGCGGCCGCGACAAGAAGTCCGACGTCGAGCGCACGCTGCCGCTGAAGAACGTGGTGGCGGTCGCGAGCCGCGACTGACGCGGGCGGCCCCGTCGGCCGACCCGCGCCTCCTCGTCCCGGCGGGGCCGTGCCCCGCTGAGAGCGACGGCAGGAGGCGCGCCTAGACTCGACCCTCATGACCGGACCCCTGATCGTGCAGAGCGATCGCACCGTCCTGCTCGAGGTCGCGCACGAGCAGGCGGAGGACGCGCGGCACGACCTGAGCGTCTTCGCCGAGCTCGAGCGCGCGCCCGAACACGTGCACACGTACCGCATCACCCGCCTCGGTCTCTGGAACGCCCGGGCCGCCGGGCACACCGCCGACGACATGCTCGGCACGCTCGAGAAGTACAGCAAGTTCCCCGTGCCGCAGAGCGTCAGCGTCGACATCGCCGAGACGGTGGCGCGCTACGGCCGCATCGTCATCGAGCGCGACGGCGACCAGTTGCTGCTGCGCGGCACCGACAGCTCGGTGCTGAGCGAGGTGACCCGGGCCAAGAAGGTCGGCGAGCTGCTCGGCGTCAAGCGGGCCGACGACCTGTGGGAGCTCCTGCCCTGGGCGCGAGGCGAGGTCAAGCAGCAGCTCGTCAAGCTCGGCTGGCCCGCCGAGGACCACGCCGGCTACACGCCCGGCACCCCGCACGCCATCGACCTCGACGAGAGCGACTGGCACCTGCGCGACTACCAGCAGAAGGCCATCGACAACTTCTTCGAGGGCGGCTCGGGCGTCGTCGTGCTGCCCTGCGGAGCGGGCAAGACCCTGGTCGGCGCCGGGGCCATGGCGGCCGCCGGCACCACGACCCTGATCCTCGTCACCAACACGGTCTCGGCGCGGCAGTGGCGCGACGAGCTGCTGAAGCGCACCTCGCTGACCGAGGACGAGATCGGCGAGTACTCGGGCTCGGTGAAAGAGGTCAAGCCCGTCACCATCGCGACCTACCAGATCCTCACCGCCCGTCGCGGCGGCAAGTACACGCACCTGTCGCTGCTCGACGCGCTCGACTGGGGGCTCGTGGTCTACGACGAGGTGCACCTGCTGCCCGCGCCCGTCTTCAAGCTCACGGCCGAGCTGCAGGCCCGCCGCCGCCTCGGCCTCACCGCGACCCTCGTGCGCGAGGACGGCCGCGAGAGCGACGTCTTCAGCCTGATCGGGCCCAAGCGCTTCGACGCCCCGTGGAAGGAGATCGAGGCGCAGGGCTTCATCTCGCCCGCCTCGTGCTACGAGGTGCGGGTCGACCTGCCGCAGGAGGCGCGGCTCGAGTACGCCGCGTCACCCGACGACGAGCGCTACCGGCTGGCCGCGACGGCCCCGGCGAAGCTCGACGTGGTCAAGCACCTCGTGGCGCGGCACGACGGCGAGCAGATCCTGGTCATCGGCCAGTACCTCGACCAGCTCGACGAGCTCGCCGCGGTGCTCGACGCCCCCACGCTGACCGGCAGCACCCCCGTCGACGAGCGCGAGCGCCTCTACCAGCGGTTCCGCGACGGCGACCTCAAGGTGCTCGTCGTCTCGAAGGTCGCGAACTTCTCGGTCGACCTGCCCGAGGCGACCGTGGCGATCCAGGTCAGCGGCTCGTACGGTTCGCGGCAAGAAGAGGCGCAGCGCCTCGGCCGTCTGTTGCGGCCGAAGAAGTCCGGGCTGCCGGCGTCGTTCTACACGCTCGTCAGCCGCGACACGGTCGACCAGGACTTCGCCCAGAACCGCCAGCGCTTCCTGGCCGAGCAGGGCTACAGCTACACGATCCTCGACTCGCCGGTGGTCGCCGCGTGAGCGACGAGCAGGGCGCCGACCTGCCCCTGGGCGACGACGAGCTGTGGCGCGACTCCCTGCGCCGGGTGTTCGCCGCCGACCAGGCGCCGTTCGCCACGTTCGGCCCCCTCGTGGCCTCGCTCGACCATGACGCCATGGAGTTCCGCGGGCAGGTCGCCCGCTTCGCCGAGTGGGACCCGTCGGTGGTCGTCTCGGTCGCACGCACGTACGAGGTGCAGGGCGGGCTGCACGCGGGCGCGACCCTCAGCGTCGTGACCTGGAGCCCCGACCCCGAGGTCATCGAGCGCAGCGACCTGCTCGCCGGTTCACCCGTGAAGGACCACCTGTTCGCCGGCCTCACGGCGATCGGCGCCACCGACGACGCCTCCGAGGCGCAGGTCGTCGCGGCCTCGGTCGAGGAGTTCCCCGGCTGGCAGATCACCCGCGCCTCGGGCTACACCGCGGTGCTCGAACGGCGCGAGGGCGTCGACTTCACGTTGGCCGTGCCGGACGAGCTGCTCGAGCTCACGACCCGCGTCGCGCTGGTGCCCAACGTCGAGTGGGCCGGCCCCGACGCCTGAGCCGAGCGGCTGCCGAGCGTCTCGGCCGACTGAGGGTTGCCGTTCCGACGGCTCGCGGCGGGCGTGCCTCGGGCTCACAGGGAACACCGAGGAGGCGCGCAGATACTTGGGCGCATGAGTGACGGCCCCAAGATCCTGATCGTCGACGACGAACCCAACATCCGCGACCTGTTGACCACGAGCCTGCGTTTCGCGGGCTTCGCCGTCCGAGCGGTCGGCAACGGTGCCCAGGCCATCTCGGCCGTCCTCGAAGAAGAACCCGACCTGATCATCCTCGACGTGATGCTGCCCGACATGAACGGGTTCGGCGTCACCAAGCGACTGCGGTCGTCGGGCTACACCTCGCCGATCCTCTTCCTCACGGCGAAGGACGACACCGAGGACAAGATCACCGGTCTGACGGTCGGCGGCGACGACTACGTCACCAAGCCGTTCAGCCTCGACGAGATCGTCGCCCGCATCAAGGCGATCCTTCGCCGCACCATGAACGAGGACGAAGACGCGATCATCCGCGCCGGCGAGCTCACCATGGATCAAGACACTCACGAGGTCACCATCGGCGAGACCGCCATCGAGCTCAGCCCCACCGAGTTCAAGCTGCTGCGCTACCTCATGCTGAACCCGAACCGGGTGCTCTCGAAGGCCCAGATCCTCGACCACGTGTGGGAGTACGACTTCAACGGCGACGCCGGCATCGTCGAGAGCTACATCTCGTACCTGCGGCGCAAGCTCGACCAGTTCTCGACCGAACCGATCATCCAGACCAAGCGCGGCTTCGGCTACATGCTCAAGGCCTCCAAGGCCTGAGCGGCCGCTCGTCCGACGAGCGCCGACACGACGATGCCCGACCGCCCCGTGCGGTCGGGCATCGTCGTGTCGACCCCCAGCCGGCTCCGCTAACGTCTGACCCCATGCACGCACGCCTCTCGCAGTGGTGGAACGAGATCTCCATCCGCACCAAGATCACCGGCATCACGGTGACCCTGGTCACCCTCGGCCTCGTCGTCGCCGGCCTCGGCACGATGACCGTGCTCAGCACCTACCTCATGGGGCAGGTCGACACCTCGCTCGAGAACTCCGCCCGCAACCTCAACGGCGCGTTGATCGACTCGACCGACTCGCGGTCGTGCACGGTGAACTTCGGCGGACTGACGAGCAGCTACGTGGCGATCCTCGACGACGAGGGCGACCTGATCTGCGACACCCGCAGCCAGCTGTCGAGCTCGACGGACGCCCCCGTGCTGACCGGTCTCGGCATCTCGGGCGCCCCGATGGACGAGGCGTTCATCCGGTACAGCACGAGCCGCGACAACGAGTGGCGCCTCTACGCCCACCCCACCCAGCTGCAGTCGACCGACGCCCAGGGCACCGTGTCGCTCGTCCCGGCGACGATCGTCGCCGGCACCAACCTGGCCAGCACCAACGCCACCATCGGGCGCTTCGGCGGCATCTTCCTGGGCTTCGGGCTCTCGGTGGTCGTCCTGGGGGCCGCGCTGACGCGCCTCCTCGTCACGTCGACCTTCGCCCCGCTGCGCGACGTCGAGGCCACGGCCGCCCGCTTCGCCGACGGCGACTTCACCCAGCGCCTCGACTCGACCACGCCGAACACCGAGGTGGGTCGCCTCAACCGGTCGCTCAACACCATGCTCAGTCGCATCGACAGCGCCTTCGACGACCGGGCCAAGACGATCGACCAGATGCGACGCTTCGTCGGCGACGCGAGCCACGAGCTGCGCACGCCGCTCGTGTCGTTGCGCGGGTACGCCGAGCTCTACCGCATGGGCGCGCTCACCAAGCCGGAGGACGTCGCCCAGGCGATGGACCGCATCGAGAAAGAGGCGATCCGCATGGGGGTGCTCGTGCAGGACCTCCTCGCCCTGGCCCGCCTCGACGAGTCGAAGCCGCTCGAGCTCGGCCCGGTCGACCTCGTGCAGCTCGCCCGCGACTCCGCCCTCGACACGATGGCGTCGAACCCCGACCGCGACATCGATGTCATCGTGCTCGAGCCGGTCGCCCCGCCGCTCGAGGCACCGGTCGACGGCGACGACGCGACCGTCGACGGGCGCCTCCCCCAGGCCGCTCCCCCGGCCGCGACCACGCCGTCAGCGACGGGCGCGACGCTCGGAGCAGCCGCACCCGGGGCGACGGGGCCGATCTCGTTCGCGGGCGCGACCCTCGCGCGCCTCCGGAGCCTGCGGGCCCGGGCGGTGCGCAACGGCGACACGGTCACGGCCGACGAGCTGCAGGACGAGGTGCAGCGGTTCGAGGCACCCGCGATCGTGCACGGCGAAGAGAACAAGATCCGCCAGGTGATCACCAACCTGATGGGCAACGCGATGCGGTTCACCGAGCACGACAGCCCGATCGAGCTCGTCGTGCAGTCCGACCCGTCGCGCGGCGTCGCCACCGTCGCCATCGTCGACCACGGCGAGGGCATCCCGCCGCAGATCCGCGAGAAGATCTTCCAGCGGTTCTGGCGTGCCGACTCGTCTCGCACCCGCGACACCGGAGGCAGCGGCCTCGGCCTCGCCATCGTGTCGGGCATCGTCTCGGCCCACGGTGGCTCGGTCGACGTCGGCGACACCCCCGGCGGCGGAGCGACCTTCCGCGTCGCCCTGCCCCTGATGCCCGCCGACGTCGCCACGCCCGCCGAGCCGGTCGCCGCCGGCGCCACCGCCTGAACGCGAGCCGACTCGCCGCACGGCGGCCGTGGCTCGCCGGCCCCGCCGTCGCCCCACCCCTTCGAGCGGCGCACAACCCCTGCCTAGGCAAATCGCTCACCGCCGAACGCGAGGGTGGCCCGGGCGGACAGAGCGTCGCACCCGAGCCACCCCCTCAAGCGGCGCACAACCCCTGCCTAGGCAAATCGCTCACCGCCGAACGCGAGGGTGCACCGGGCGGACGGAGCGTCGCACCCGGGCCCCCGCGACACCGCACACCCGGGCCACACCGCACACCCGGGCCATCCCGCGACACCGCGCACCGGGAACGCCGAAGGGCGGCTCCCCCGAGGGGGAACCGCCCTTGTGCGTGTGCCCGGCGCGAGCCGGACGGTGCGGACTAGAAGTCCATGCCACCCGAGGGGTCGCCGGCCGGGGCCGGGTTGCGCTCGGGCTTGTCGGCGACGACGGCCTCGGTCGTGAGGAACAGACCGGCGATCGACGCGGCGTTCTGCAGAGCCGAACGCGTGACCTTGGCGGGGTCGATGATGCCGGCGGCCAGCATGTCGACGTACTCGCCGGTCGCGGCGTTGAGGCCCCAACCGACGTCGAGCCCACGGACCTTGTCGGCCACGACGCCGGGCTCCATGCCCGCGTTGAAGGCGATCTGCTTCAGCGGAGCGTCGATCGCGACGCGGACGATGTTCGCGCCCGTCGCCTCGTCGCCCTCGAGCTGCAGGTTCGCCAGGGCGGTCTTGCCGGCCTGGATGAGGGCGACGCCACCACCGGCGACGATGCCCTCTTCGACGGCAGCCTTCGCGTTGCGGACGGCGTCCTCGATGCGGTGCTTGCGCTCTTTCAGCTCGACCTCGGTCGCGGCACCCGCCTTGATGACGGCGACGCCACCGGCGAGCTTCGCGAGGCGCTCCTGGAGCTTCTCGCGGTCGTAGTCGCTGTCGGTCGCCTCGATCTCGCTGCGGATCTGACGGACGCGTCCGGCGATCTGCTCGTCGTCGCCGGCACCCTCGACGATGGTCGTCTCGTCCTTGGTGATGATGACCTTGCGGGCACGGCCGAGCAGGTCGAGCGTGGCGTTCTCGAGCTTGAGACCGACCTCTTCGGCGATGACCTGACCACCGGTGAGGATCGCGATGTCCTGCAGCTGCGCCTTGCGACGGTCACCGAAGCCGGGGGCCTTGACGGCGACCGACTTGAAGATGCCGCGGATCTTGTTGACGACCAGCGTGGCCAGGGCCTCGCCGTCGACGTCTTCGGCGATGATCAGCAGCTGCTTGCCCGACTGGATGACCTTGTCGACGATCGGCAGCAGGTCTTTGATGTTCGAGATCTTCGAGTTGACGATGAGCACGTAGGCGTCTTCGAAGACGGCCTCCTGGCGCTCGGGATCGGTGACGAAGTACTGCGACAGGTAGCCCTTGTCGAAGCGCATGCCCTCGGTGAGCTCGAGCTCGGTGCCGAAGGTGTTGCTCTCTTCGACGGTGACGACGCCCTCTTTGCCGACCTTGTCGATGGCTTCGGCGATGAGCGCGCCGATGGTGGGGTCGGCGGCCGAGATCGACGCCGTGGCGGCGATCTGCTCTTTGGTCTCGATGTCCTTCGCGTCGGCGAGCAGCTGGTCGGAGACGGCCTGGGCGGCCTTCTCGATGCCGCGCTTCAGCGAGATGGGGTCGGCGCCGGCCGCGACGTTGCGAAGGCCTTCGCGGACGAGGGCCTGGGCCAGCACCGTCGCCGTGGTCGTGCCGTCACCGGCGACGTCGTCGGTCTTCTTCGCGACCTCTTTGACGAGCTCGGCACCGATCTTCTCGAACGGGTCGTCGAGCTCGATCTCCTTGGCGATGGAGACGCCGTCGTTCGTGATGGTGGGAGCGCCCCACTTCTTCTCGAGCACGACGTTGCGACCACGCGGGCCGAGCGTGACCTTCACCGCGTCGGCCAGGATGTTCAGGCCACGCTCGAGGCCACGACGGGCCTCTTCGTCAAAAGCAATGATCTTAGCCATGTGTGTTTTTCGTCCCTCCCGGACGTCATGAAGCAGAAGCATTGGCACTCACGTGTCGCGAGTGCCAGCAACGATTCTGGCACTCGCCCGATGAGAGTGCAAGTGACGTCCCGGGGCCCGGGGACGCGAGCACGCCGCCACGGCGGACCGTGACGGCGTGCTCGGCGGGCGTCGACGCGTCGGGGCGCGCCGACCGGGTTCAGGCGAGTCGGACGGACTCCGCCTGGGGCCCCTTGTCGCCCGTGCCGACCTCGAAGACGACGGCCTGGCCCTCTTCGAGGACCTTGTACCCGCTCATGTCGATGGCCGAGTAGTGCACGAAGACGTCCTGGCCGCCCTCCTCGACGGTGATGAAGCCGTAGCCCTTCTCCGCGTTGAACCACTTGACGGTCCCGTGTGCCATGGTGTCGCTCCCCTTTGCTGTGTGCGTACGGCGCGTGCGGTGCCGCCGAGCCGGGTCGTCGACGCAGTGACCTGCGCACCCGGACGGGGCAGCGTCACTCGTGCAGAACACCAGGTCGGCGAGCCGTGAGGGGCGACCAGTTCCCGATGCTAGCGGCGAGAAAAGCCCGAGAACACGGGTGATCCGAGAAACACCCGCCGAAAGCGAGGATTTAACCGGTGATTAAACACGGGCGTAACACGGGAGGCGCGGTGAGGGCCCGACGGCACCCGCGCCTCCTCGGGGCGGCCGCCCCGGCAGCCCTCGTCAGGCGCTGTAGTCGGCGCCGAGGACGATCGTGACCGAGGCCCCGGGGAAGGCGTCGGTCAGCTCGACGTCCGAGATGCCGAGCTGCTGGGCGAGCCCGAGCGCCACGGCCTCGTCGGCGGCCGACGAGTAGTAGACGGTCGAGGTCGACACGCGCTCGCTGGCGTTGCCCTGCGTGCCGACCACCCAGCCCGCGGTCTCGAGGCGCTCCGACGCGGCGCCGGCGAGGCCCGCCGTGGCCGTGCCGTTCAGGACGGTGACGGTGGTGACCTCGGGGTCGACCTGCGACGGGTCGGTGAGCGGGGCGACCGTCGCGCTGGCCGACGGCGTGGGCGTCGACGTGGCCGTGTCGGTCGCGGCGGCCCCGGGCTGGGCCGTGCCGGACGACGACGGGTTGACGAACTGGAAGCTGTCGTTGGCGACGCCGAGGTAGATGACGCCGGCGCCCACCAGCACGCCGGTCGCCAGGGCGGCCCAGGCGAAGCCGACCCAGCCGCTGCCCGGGCGCTTCTCGGCCCGGTGTGCGCCGACGCGATCGAGGTCGGCGGGGACGTCGTCGAACCGGTCTCGGTCGAATGCAGGCATGCGTGGTTCTCTCGTGGATCAGTGGGTCGGACCGAACGAACGGGTCGCTCGGGCGTCGCGGCGGGCGGCTCGCAGTCGCTGCAGACGGCCGACGAGCATGGGTGCGTAGGCCAGTGCAGCCGGTCGGTCTATGAGCGAGTTGAGCAACTGCTGGTAGCGGACGGCCCCGAGGCCGAGGTCGCGACGGATCGCGGCCTCTCGCGCGCCGGGTGCCGTCGGGGCACGCTGCTCGAAGTCGAGGACGGCGCGGTCGCGCTCGGACAGCGCACTGGCGCGCACGTCGTCGGCCGTCTCGTTCTCGTCCATCGGTGCGGCCCTCCCCTCGGTTCCGGGTCATCCTACGGGCGGGCCCGCGGCCGATCGCGGAGGCCGGGCGCGTGGTCCGGCATCCGGTGGCACACCCCGGCACGGCCCGTCCGCCCCCGGCGGCGGGGGCTCACGACACGAGGTGCAGGCGCGTCCCGTGCGCGTCGCCGACCCCGATCGCCCGCCCGTCGAGCGCGAGCGCGGCGAAGGCGTCCTCGGCCGGCACGCCCGGCGGCACGTCGGCGATGACGTCGGTCAGCAGGTCGCGCCGTTCGTACGAGATCCACCGCGCACCCAGGCGGCCGACCTCGTCGACGAAGGCCTGGCGTCGCCGACCCGGCAGGTAGACGAGCGTGCCCGTCGACACGACGACGAGCGTCGCCCCGTCCGGTGCCTCGGCGGCGAGGCCCGCGAGACCGTCGACGGCGTCCGCCGCCACGAGCCGAGGAGGCGCGGTGCGGGCGAGCGCGACCGCTCGCGTCAGCAGCTCGTGCCGGTCGCCGCGCTCGGGCGGCAACAAGGTCTCGAGCCACGCCACCTGGTCGCCGTCGCGCACGTCGACGGGGTCGAGGTCGAGCCCCGCGCGCCAGACGACCTCGGGCAGCGTCCCGTCAGGCAGCGGGGCCGCGTCGACCCCCGCGTCGACGTCGACGACGAGCTGCACCGGGCTCGACGGGTCACCCCAGGCGCGGTCGCCGGCGCGGTAGCCGTACCGGTCGACGCCGAGGCAGAGGCCGGCCGAGGCACCGACCTCGAGCAACGCGACGGGCCCGGGCACCCGGGCCAGCGCAATCGACAGCGGGGCGCAGCGGCGCACGTCGTTTGTCTGGGTGAGCCGGCGGCCGAGTTCGGCCACGACCTCGTCGGAGCGGGCGAGCAGCCAGGGGCGCAGCGCCGACCAGGGCCCGGACGGCGCACCCAGCCACCGGCAGACCGCGAGGACGAGGACGGGCTGGCGCCGCGCCTCCTCGGCCCGGTCGACGACGGCGAGCGCCGCCGGGTCGCCGGCGATGCCGCGGGCCAGGGCGGCCTGGGAGGGCGAGCCCTCATGGTCGAAGGCGAGGGCCGCGGCCACGAACCGCTCGGAGGTGATCACGCCACGAGTCTGCACGCCGCGAGCCTGGCAGCCCGGTGGACGCCGGGAATCGAGCGACGACGGATCGTGTTGGATGAGGAGTCCCGACAAGCGAGGAGATCATCGTGGCGTACAAGATCGAGAAGACCGACGAGCAGTGGCGCGAGGAGCTCGACGCCGACCAGTACTCCGTCCTGCGTGAGGCCGCCACCGAGCGCCCGTGGACGGGCGAGCTGCTCGACGAGAGCCGCGCCGGCACCTACGCCTGTGCCGCCTGCGGCGCCGAGCTGTTCAAGAGCGGCACCAAGTTCGACAGCGGCTGCGGTTGGCCCAGCTTCTACGAGTCGGTGAACCCCGACGCCGTGCAGCTGATCGACGACAACAGCCTCGGCATGACCCGCACCGAGGTGCGTTGCGCGAACTGCGGCTCGCACCTGGGCCACGTGTTCCCCGACGGTTTCGGCACGCCCACCGGCGACCGCTACTGCATGAACAGCATCTCGCTCGACTTCAAGGCCGCCGAGTAGTGAGCACGGTCGCCGACGCCGCCCGGCGTCGTCGGTCGCGGTCGAAGGTCACCGACGTCGCGCCGACGCACGAGCAACTGCTCGACGCCGTGCGGTCGGCGGCGACGGTGGCCGACCACTCCGAGCTGCGCCCCTGGCGCCTGCTCGAGTTCCGGGGTGACGACCGGTTGGTCGTGGGCCGGTCGCTCGCCGACGCGAGCGGAGCCGAGGGCCACGCCCGCGACAAGCTGACCCAGAAGGCGCTGCGGGCGCCGCTGATCGTCGCGGTCGTCGTCTCGCCGCGCGAGAGCCGCAAGGTGCCGTACTGGGAGCAAGAATCCGTCGCCTCGGGCGTCGCGCACCTGTTGTCGCTCGTGCTCGACGACGCGGGCTGGGGCGTCTTCTGGCGCACCGGCGTGTGGACCCGCACGGCCGAGGTGGCCGCGGCGCACGGCCTGCGTGACGGCGAGCAGCTGCTGGGCTGGCTCTACGTGGGCGGTCGCGACGACGACGAGGGCAAGCCGCGCAAGCTGCTCGACCCCGAACGGTTCGTCAGCACGCCGTAGTCGGTCGGTGCCCCTGCGGGCACCGACCCGGTCACCAGGTCTTGTGGCTGTTGCCGATCACCGTGATGGGCAGCCAGAACGACCCGGTCATCAGCACGATGCCCGCGAAGAAGACGAACGCGTTGGGTTCGCCGGTGCCGAACGAGTAGGCGAACAGGGCGAAGCTGACGAAGAGCAGGGCGAGCGAACCGATCGCGGTCAAGATCGTGGACAAGGGGGCTCCTCAGGTCGGTGCGTCGGACGGGCGCGGTGCGCTCGGTCCACTTCACCACTTCTCGCCCCCGAAGCGCCAATCCTGCACCGGCCGCACCCTTCTCACCAGGGCAGGAGGCGCGGGCTGGGTAAGATGGGCACGCTCCGCCGGCCTGGCGCAATTGGTAGCGCATCCGACTTGTAATCGGAAGGTTACGGGTTCAAGTCCCGTGGCCGGCTCTCTTTCCTTCTCCTCCTCGCAGCCCTGGTCGCGCCCCCGCCGACCCGGTCGGCGTCAGCCCTCGAGGGCGACGAGCAGGTGACGCAGGCCGTCCGCGACGGCCGCGCGCGCCTCCTCGGGCAGGGCGGCGAGCATCGCTCGTTCGTCGGCGAGCTGGACCTCGAGCACGCGGTCGATCAACCGTCGGCCGGTGGCGGTCGGCGCGACGAAGTAGCCCCGGTGGTCGTCGGGGTTCGGAGAACGGTCGACGAGGCCGGTCGCGAGCAGGCCCTTCACGCGCTTGGTGACGGCCGGCGGTGACAGCAGGGTCTCGTCGGCGAGCTGCGTCGGGGTGGTCGGGGCGTCCCGCCGGGTGAGGGCGGCGAGCAGGTCGAAGTCGGCACGCCCGAGCCCGTACTCGGCGAGCAGGTCGTCGCTGCGCCGCTGCACGATGCGGGCGAGCCGGTTGACCCGGCCGATGACGGGGATGGCCGAGACGTCGAGGTCGGGTCGCAGCTCGCGCCACCGGTCGTGGACGTCGTCCATCGCGTCGCGCGGATCGTGGTCGGTCATGCCCTTGAGGCTAGCGATGGTTCACGGGTAAAGTGGTGTGAGATCATTCACCCGTGAAGCAGTTCGACGACGAGCGCCCACGCCGCGTCGACCGGAGGAACACCCCATCGCGACCACCACCCCCACCCACCGCCTGCTGCCGCACCCACGCGACCTGCTGCGCCTCGGTCCGCACGACGGCGCCCACCGCCCGGCAGCGCGCGTCGCCGTCTCGGTGCTCGTGCCGATGGTCGTGCTCGCGCTGATCGGCCACGTCGAGTGGACGCCCTACGCGGTGTTCGGGGCCTTCGCCTCGGCGTTCGGTCGTGGTCTGCCGCGCGTCCAGCGCCTCGAGATGCAGCTCGAGGCAGGGCTCGGCCTGGTCGCCTGCGTCGTGCTGGGCACGGCCCTCGCGGCCTCGGGTGCCCCGGTGTGGGTGGCCGTCGTCGCCATCGGCCTCGTGGCCGGCCTCGCCTCCGCCGTGTCGGACCTGCGCCGGTGGAGCCCGCCCGGCCCGCTCTTCTTCGTCTTCGGCCTCGGCGTGACGGCGTTCGTCCCCGCGACCGCCTCGACCGTCGCCGTGGCCGCGGTCGTCGCCCCGGCGAGCCTCGCGGTGGCGCTGCTCGCCTCGCTCGCGGGCGTCCTGCTGCCCGCCGGCCGTCGGGCGCTCGCCACCCCCGACGGACGCCGCTGGAGGCGCGAGCCGAGACCGCTGGACGGCCGGCGGACGATCGTCCACGCCGCCGTCTGCCTCGTCGCCTCGATCGCGGCCGGGCTGCTCAGCGTGGCGCTCGGCGTGCAGAGCCCGTACTGGGCGATGGTGTCGGCCGTGGTGCCCGTGGTGGGGACGGCGACCGCGGGCCAGCTCGTGCGGGCCGGCCACCGCCTCCTCGGCACCCTCGTCGGGGTGGGCCTGGCCGCCCTGCTGCTGGCATGGCAGCCCGGCGTCGCCGCCCTGATCGTCGCCTTCGGGGTGCTGCAGTTCGCGACCGAGCTGCTGATCGTGCGCAACTACGGGCTCGCGCTCGTCACCATCACGCCGATGGCTCTCGGGATGCGGGCACTCGGAGGCGCACCCGTCGACGTGGGCGCCCTCGTGGCGGCCCGGACCGCCGACACCGCGATCGGGGTGGGCGTGGTCGTCGTCGTGCTGCTCGCGACGCACCGGCTGCGGCGACCCCGGCCGGAGCCCGCGGCCTGACCGCTGCCGACGGGGCGGATCGGCCGCGGGTCAGACCTGGCGGGCCCTCGCGCGTCGGCCGTCCTTGCTCCACCAGACCAGGTCGGCGACGCCCTGCCCGATCAGCAGCAGGGCCACGACCAGGATGATCACGGTGAGCGCCTGGACCGGCACCCCCGAGGCGATGTTGAGCACCTGCACGACGAGGCCGAACAAGCCGATCAGCACCTCGAACACGGCGGGCACCACGGCGCCCGTCTTCGTCAGGGTGAACCAGGGTCGCCGCAGGTCGCTCATGCACCCGAGGGTACAAGGTGCGCGGGCTACGATCGCCGGGACCCGACCTGCCGAGGAGGCACCGTGCGACGACGCGACGTGCACGTCGACCCCGACGTGCCGAACTGGCTGCTGACCAAGCGCGGCGGCATCGTGCTGCCCGCCGTCACGGTGTTCTGCGCGCTCGTCGTGATCGCGAGCATCGTCGCCGCCCTGACGGTCGGCGGCGGCAGCGTCACCGTCGTCACGGTGGTCGTCGTGCTGGCCGGGCTGGGGGCCGTCACCTGGGCCGTCGCCGACCTCGTCTGGTGGTCCCGAGACGACCGGCGTCGCATCATCGCGCTGCCCCGCGACCCCGAGGCCTGACGCCGCACCCGCCCGCCGCATGCCGTTCGCGGCATGGACGTGCCCCGTCAACCTGGCAACCACCCAGCGTCCGTCGCCGTAAACTGACGGGTGCACCAGACCGGTGCCCACGACGTTCGGCTCCGCTCGCGACCCCGCGCGCGCGTGCAGCCCCACCCCGCCACAACTCGACAGGGAGTTCCGTTGAACGGAAACGCTACGACCCGGCACAGCAACGTCGCGTTGCTGTCGGTCACCAGCACGATGGCCGACCGGGTCACGACCTCCGAGAGCATCGACGAGAAGCTCCTGCCCGTGCTCAAGCGCCTCAAGCTGCCGACCGGCCTGCTGCAGCGCGTCGCCGGCGTGTACGAGCGCCGCAACTGGAGCACCGAGCAGAGCTTCGACTCCGCGGCCATCGACGCCGGCAAGCGCGCCATGGCCGAGGCGGGCATCCGACCCGACCAGGTCGGCCTGCTGATCAACACCTCGGTCACGCGTCCGCACCTCGAGCCCTCGGTCGCCGTGCGCCTGCACCACGGCCTCGGCCTGCCCTCGTCGGCCACGAACTTCGACATCGCCAACGCCTGCCTCGGCTTCGTCAACGGCATGACCCTCGCGGCACAGCTGATCGACGCCGGCCAGGTCGACTACGCCGTCATCATCGACGGCGAGGACGCCGACGACGTCCAGGTCAACACGATCGACCGCCTGCTCACCAAGGGCTACGGCCGTGACGACTTCATGAGCGAGTTCGCCAGCCTGACCCTCGGCTCGGGTGCCGCCGCCGCCGTCATCGGCCGCGCCGACCTGCACCCCGAGGGCCACCGCATCGTCGGCGGCGTCACGCGCGCCGCGACCGAGAACTACGACCTGTGCGTCGGCAGCGTCGACGGCATGTTCACCGACGCGAAGGCCCTGCTCAAGCGCGGCATGGAGCTCGTCGTCTCGGCCTGGAAAGAAGCGAAGCGCGACTGGAACTGGCAGCGCATGGACCGCTACATCATGCACCAGGTCAGCGACGTGCACACCGGCGCCTTCGTCAAGGCCGCGGGCATCGACAAGAAGCTCGTCCCGCTCACCTACCCGACCCTCGGCAACGTCGGCCCGGCGTCGATTCCGATCACGCTGGTCGAAGAAAGCAAGACCCTCAGCAAGGGCGACCGCGTGCTGCTGATGGGCGTCGGCTCGGGCATCAACACCGCGATGATGGAGCTCGCCTGGTGAGTCGGCTCCCGCGGTCCGCCTCCGCCACGGCGCCGGCGTCACGTCCCCCCGCGGGTCTCGGCGGGCTCGACCCGTCGTGGTCGCGCCTCGTCGACGTGCCGTACGGGCTCGGCTCGCACCGCGCCTCCCGCACCTGGCACGTCCTCGACAACGGCGACGCACTGGCGGCCCTCGGTGTCGAACCCGTCGGCACGATCCTCTGCGTGCACGGCAACCCCACCTGGTCGTACCTGTGGCGCCGACTCGTCGCCCGCACGGTCGAGGCCGCCGCCGCCGGTGGGCCCGCCTGGCGGGTCGTCGCCGTCGACCAGCTCGACATGGGGTTCTCGGAGCGCACCGGTTCACCGCAGACCCTGGCCCGCCGCGTCGCCGACCTGGGTGACCTGACCGACGCGCTCGGGGTCACCGGCCCGGTCGTGACGCTCGGCCACGACTGGGGCGGCGTCGTCTCGTCGGGCTGGGCCGTCGACCACCCCGGGCAGCTCGCCGGGCTGATGCTGCTGAACACCGCGATCCACCAGCCCGAGGGCGAGAACATCCCGGCGCCCCTGCGCCTCACCCTCGCCCGCGGCGTGCTGGGCCGGGCGACCGTCGGCACGACCGGGTTCCTCGACGTCACCCTCGGCCTCGCGCACCCGCCCCTCTCGGCCGAGGTCAAGGCGGGCTTCCGGGCGCCGTACCGCCAGGCCGACCGGCGCGGGGGCATCGGCGGCTTCGTGGCCGACATCCCCGTCGACGACGAGCACGTCAGCAGCCCCGAGCTGGACCGCATCGCCGAGGGGCTGCGCCAACTCACCGTGCCGGCCCTGATGCTCTGGGGCCCGCGCGACCCGATCTTCTCCGACCGCTACCTCGACGACCTCGTCGACCGGCTGCCGCACGCCGACGTCCACCGTTTCGAGGGCGCCGGCCACCTCGTCGCCGAGGACGTCGACTACGCCGGTGCCGTGCTCACCTGGCTCGGCGACCGCCTGCCCGACGGCGCTACCGGCACCGGCGCCGGCGACGCCGACACCGGCGGCACCCCCGGACCCGAGGAGGCGCGGGTCGCCTCCCCGCAGGACCGCCCGCTCTGGTCGCACCTCGACTCCCTGGCCGACAGCCCGGCCACCGCGCTCGTCGAGATGGCCCCCGCGGGTGCCGAGGGCCCCCGCTCGGTCAGCTGGAGCCTGCTGGCCCGTCGCGTCCGCGAGATCGCCCTCGGCCTGCGGAAGCACGGCGTGCGGCCGGGCGACCGGGTCTCGCTGCTCGTGCAGCCCGGTGCCGACCTGACCGCCGTGCTCTACGCCTGCGTCCGCATCGGCGCCGTCGTGGTCGTGGCCGACGCCGGCCTGGGCGTCCGCGGCCTGACCCGTGCGGTCCGCGGCGCCTGGCCCGACCACGTCATCGGGCAGGTGCCCGGCTTGACCGCGGCGACCGCCCTCGGCTGGCCCGGCCGCAAGATCTCGACGACGACGCTGTCACCGGTCGCCGCGAAGGCCCTCGGCGTCGAGGCCTCGCTGCCCGAGATCGCCGCCCTGGGTCGGCGGGCCCACGACGCCCTCGCCGACCTGCCCGAGGCACCCTCCTCGGACGCCGAGGCCGCGATCCTCTTCACCTCGGGCTCGACCGGCCCCGCCAAGGGCGTCGTCTACCGCCACGGCCAGCTGACCGCCCTGCGCGACGCCCTGGCCGAGCAGTACGGCGTCGGCCCGGGCACCGGACTCGTCGCCGGCTTCGCGCCGTTCGCCCTGCTCGGGCCCGCCCTCGGCGCGACGAGCGTCACGCCCGACATGGACGTCACGAAGCCGCGCACCCTGACGGCCCGGGCCGTGGCCGCCGCGACCGCGGCCGTCGACGCCACCGTCGTCTTCCTCTCCCCCGCCGCGCTCGCCAACGTCGTCGCGACGGCCGACTCGCTCGACGAAGCCGACCGCCGTGCCCTGGCCGGCGTCGAGACGTTCCTGTCGGCCGGCGCGCCCGTCTCCGAGACGCTGCTGGCGGCTGCCGGCGACCTCATGCCGAACGCGACGCCCCACACGCCGTACGGCATGACCGAGGGCCTGCTGCTGACCGACGTCACGCTCGAGGGCGTGCGCTCCGCGACGGCCGACCGCGAGGCCGCCGTCGCCGCGGGCGCGCCCGACGCGGGCGGCGTCTGCGTCGGGCTGCCCGGGGCGACCACGACGGTGCGGATCGCGCCCCTCGACGAGGCGGGCCGCGCCTCCTCGGCCTTCGTCGACGACGCCGGCGTGACCGGCGAGATCGTCGTCTCGGCCCCGCACGTCGAAGACCACTACGACCGGCTCTGGCTGACGCACCGCGCGAGCCGCCTCGGCTCGACCGCCGAGACCCGCTGGCACCGCACCGGCGACGTCGGGCACCTCGACGCGCAGGGACGCCTCTGGGTCGAGGGCCGTCTGCCCCACGTGATCACGACGCCCACGGGCGTCCTGACGCCGGTGGCCTCCGAACAGGCCGTGGAGGCGCTGGCCGGCATCGCCCGAGCCGCCGTCGTCGGCGTCGGCCCGGCCGGCACGCAGCAGGTCGTCGTCGTCGCCGAGGCCGTCCCCCCGGCTCGTCGCCCCGGGCTGGCCTCCGCGGCCCTGGCGGCCTCGGTCCGCTCGGCCGTCGCCGACGCGTCGGGACGACCCGTGGCCGCCGTGCTCGTCGTGCCGCAGCTGCCGACGGACGTCCGGCACAACAGCAAGATCGACCGCACCGGGCTCGCCGGCTGGGCCACGTCCGTGCTGTCGGGCGGACGGATGCGCCGCCCGTGACCCGCGACGTCGCCCCCACCCGGGCGGGTTCCGCGGACGCGGGCCGGCGCCGGCGCGGGCGTTCGTCGACGACGAACGCGCCCGCCCCCGAGCCCGGGGTGCGGCCGTGAGGGTGCTGGTCACCGGCGCGAGCGGCCTGCTCGGCGGCGCCGTGGCCCGGGCCGTCGCCGCCGCGGGGCACGAGGTCACGACCCTCCAGCGACGCCCGTCGGGCGTGGCCGGCGTCAGCGACGTGCTCGGCTCGATGACCAACCCGAAGGCGGTCGCTGCCGGCGTCCGCGACCAGGACGCCGTCGTCCACCTCGCCGCGAAGGTGTCGCTCGCCGGTGACGCGGCCGAGTTCGAGGCCGTCAACGTCGGGGGCACGCGCTCCCTCGTCGAGGCGATGCGCGCCTCCTCGACGTCACGCCTGGTGTTCGTGTCGTCGCCCTCGGTGGCACACGCCGGCTCGTCGATCGTCGGCGACGACGCCCTGCCCGCCTCGCCCGGTCACGCCCGCGGCGACTACGCCCGCACCAAGGCCGCGGCCGAACGCGTCGCCCTGGGGGCGGCCGACGCGGACCTGCGCGTCGTCGCCGTGCGCCCGCACCTCGTCTGGGGCCCCGGCGACACGCAGCTCGTCGAGCGCATCGTCGACCGCGCGCGCTCGGGCCGCCTGCCCCTGCTCGGACACGGCGCCGCCCTGATCGACTCGACCTACGTCGACAACGCGGCCTCGGGCATCGCCGCCGCCCTCGAGCACGTCGACGAGGTCAGCGGTCAGGCCTACGTGATCAGCAACGGCGAGCCCCGCACCGTCGCCGACCTGATGGCCGGCATCTGCGCGGCGGCCGGGGTGCCCGCCCCGCGCCTCCGGGTGTCGGCTGCGGCCGCCCGGGCCGCGGGGTCGCTCGTCGAACGGGTCTGGGCCGTGCGCCCGGGTGCCGACGAGCCGCCGATGACGAGGTTCCTCGCCGAGCAACTGTCGACCGCCCACTGGTTCGACCAGCGGCGCACGCAGCGCGACCTGCACTGGGCCCCGGCCGTGAGCGTCGACGAGGGCCTGCGGCGCCTCGCCGCCTGGTACGCCGCGGGGCAGCCCGCCGTCTGAGGCCCGCCTGGCGCGGGCCACACTCGGGTCGACGGGTTCCCGTCCCTGTCGGCGGGTCGGTGCCACCCCGCCGCGAACGACGCGAACCCGCCGACCACCGAGGACTCGGGGGTGCGGCGGGTTCGGCCGTCAGTGGGCGTCGTCCGGGTCAGATGACGTCGGCGCTCCACGGGTCGGGGTTGCCGAACCGGTGCGCCGTGATGGCGACGGCCTGCTCGCGCAGGAACGGCAGCAGCTCGAGGCGGCCGGTCGGCGTCACGGGGGCCGCGAACACGGCGACCGCCGGGTCGCCGCCGAGGGCGTCGGCGAGGGCCGGGGAGGCGCCGGTCGCGTCGCCCGCGCCCGTCACCAACCGCACGCGCTCGGTCGACATCCGGCCGGCGCGCACCCGGGAGTGCCAGGCCGCGTCGTCCTCGTGCACCACGTCGGAGGCCGCGAGGCCGAGCGCCCGCACGAGGGCGCCGGGCAGCTCGATCGAGGACGACACCGTGAGCGGGGCGCCCGAGCGGAGCCCGGCGAGCAGCACGCGGACCAGGTCGGCCGGGGCGGCTCCGTCGGCGGCGCGGATCGTCACCGGCAGCGCGCGGTAGCGCAGCAGGTCGCGTTCGAGGCCGAGGTCGCTCACGTCGCGGGCGACGCCGAACTCGGTCGCCCAGACGTGCTCGTCGCTGGCGGCAGCGGCGCGCAGGTCGTCGGAGGACGACGCACCCGACGCCCCGAGCAGCGGCGACGCGGCCTCGAGGGCGGCCAGGGCCCTGCGACCCGGGCGCGCCTCCTGCGGCTCGGTCAGCTCGGTGGGCCGCCACGACCCGAGGTGCACGAGGTAGTTCGGGCCACCGGCCTTGGCGCCCGCGCCGACCGACGACTTCTTCCAGCCGCCGAACGGCTGGCGCCGCACGATCGCGCCGGTGATGCCCCGGTTGACGTAGAGGTTGCCCGCCTCGACGCGGTCGAGCCAGGTGGACAGCTCGGCGGGGTCGAGGGTGTGCAGGCCGGCCGTCAGGCCGTAGTCCGTCGCGTTCTGCAACTCGATCGCGTCGTCGAGGGTCTTCGCGGTCATGATGCCGAGGACGGGGCCGAAGTACTCGGTCAGGTGGAACTCGCTGCCCGCGGCGACGCCGGCGCGGACGCCGGGCGACCAGAGACGGCCCGTGTCGTCGAGCTGCCTCGGCTCGACCAGCCAGGTCTCGCCCGCTCCGAGCGTGGTCAGCGCCCGCTCGAGCTTGCCGTGGGCCGGCTCGACGATGGGGCCCATCTGCGTCGTCGGGTCGGAGGGGAGGCCGACGCGCAGGGTCGACGCGGCGTCGACGAGCTGACGTCGGAAGCGCTCCGACGTCGCGACCGAGCCGACGAGGATCACGAGACTCGCCGCCGAGCACTTCTGCCCCGCGTGGCCGAACGCCGACTTGATGACGTCGGAGGCGGCCAGGTCGAGGTCGGCACTCGGGGTGACGACGATGGCGTTCTTGCCGCTGGTCTCGGCGAGCAGGGGCAGGTCGGTGCGCCAGCTGGTGAAGAGCGCGGCGGTCTCGAAGGCACCGGTGAGGATCACGCGGTCGACCGCGGGGTGCGACACCAGGTGGCGCCCGAGGTCGCCCTCGTCGACGTCGACCAGTTTGAGCACCTCGCGGGGCACGCCGGCGTCCCAGAGGGCCTGCACCATGACGGCGCCGCTCCGCTTCGCCTGGCCGGCCGGCTTGATCACGACGCTGCTGCCCGCGGCGAGCGCCGCGAGGGTCGAGCCGGCCGGGATCGCCAGGGGGAAGTTCCAGGGCGGGGTGATCAGGGTGAGCCGTTCGGGCACGAACGTCGCGCCGTCGACCCGGTCGAGCTCTTCGGCGAGGTGGGCGTACCAGTTGGCGAAGTCGATCGCCTCGCTGACCTCGACGTCGCCCTCGGCGACCGTCTTGCCGGTCTCGCTCGCCGCGACCTCCATCAGGTCGGCGCGTCGGGCCGACAGCGTGGCCGCGGCCTCGCGCAGGACGACGGCCCGGCCCGCGCCTCCCCTGGCCGCCCAGTCGGTGGACGCCGCCACGGCGTCCGCGACGATCGCGTCGAGGGCGGCGACGTCGGTGACGCGGGCGGACTCGATCAGCTCGACGCCGAGGCGCGAGTCGGCCGAGCGCGCGGCGATCTCGCGACCCCAGGCCCGGTTGTCGGCGAGGGCGGGGTCGGTGTCGGGCTCGTTGTCGAAGCCGCTGCCGGCCGGGCGCGGCTGCAGCGCCTGGGCCGCGTCGAGGCGGCTCTGCACGCGGTGCGGCGCCGGGGCGTCGCCGTCGACGTCGGCGAGCGACGCCAGGAAGCGACCCTTCTCACGCTCGAACATGGCCTCGTTCGAGGCGAGCTCGAACACGGCCGACATGAAGTTCTCGCTCGAGGCGTTCTCTTCGAGGCGACGGATCAGGTAGCTGATGGCGACGTCGAACTCGCGGGGGTGCACGACGGGCGTGTAGAGCAGCAGCCCGCCGACGTCGGCCTTGACGAGCTCGGCCTGCCCCTCGGCCATGCCGAGCAGCATCTCGAACTCGACCCGGTCGCCCACGCCGCGGGCCTCGGCCAGGAGGTGCGCGAAGGCGATGTCGAACAGGTTGTGGCCGGCGACCCCGACCCGCACGGCGCGCGTGCGCTCGGGCGTGAACGCCCAGGCCAGCACCCGCTTGTAGTTCGTGTCGCTGCCCTGCTTGGTGTCGTAGGTCGCGAGGGGCCACTCGTGCACCGTGGCGTCGACGGTCTCCATCGCGAGGTTCGCCCCCTTGACGATGCGCACCTTGATCGGGGCGCCGCCGGCGTCGACGCGCTCGGTCGCCCAGGTGGTGAGGTGCTGCAGGGCGCCGAGGGCGTCGGGCAGGTAGGTCTGCAGCACGATGCCGGCCTCGAGGCCCCTGAGCTGCGGCTGGTCGAGGAGGCGCGTGAAGACCGCGATCGTCAGGTCGAGGTCGCGGTACTCCTCCATGTCGAGGTTGATGAACTTCGGCTTCGGCGACCCGGCGGCGAGCTCGTAGAGCGGGGTGAGCTTCTCGACCACGCGCTCGACGGTCTCGTCGAAGGCCCACATCGAGAGCTGGCTGACGATGGACGACACCTTGATCGAGACGTAGTCGACGTCGTCGCGGGCGAGCAGTGCCCGGGTGCCGGCGAGACGGTGCTCGGCCTCGGCGTCGCCCAGCACGGCCTCGCCGAGCAGGTTGAGGTTCAGCCGCGTGTCGGCCTTCTTGATCTTCGCGATGGCGGCACCGAGCTTGGCCGGGCGGGCGTCGGCGACGAGGTGGCCGACCATGCCGCGCAGCACGCGACGGGCGATCGGCACGACGACGCCGGGCAGCACGGGGGCCAGGACGCCGCCGAGGCGCACCGCGCTGCGCATGTGCCACGGCAGGAAGGCCGGGGCCTGCTTCGCCAGCACCGACAGGTTGCGGGCGGCGACGCCGAGGTCTTCGGGGCGGACGACCCGGTCGACGAAGCCGATCGTGAAGGCGAGCCCGGACTCGTCCTTCAGCACCTGGGCGAGCAGGTGGGCCGAGCCGGTGCTCGGGGCGCTCGACGCCTCGTGCGCCCAGCGGCGGGCCAGGGCGACGGCGTCGTCGCCGATGCCGACGGGCAGGAGCTGTTCAGCGGTGGACGGCCCCGCCGTCTCGTCGATGGTGGTCATGGGATGAATGTAGGGCGGAACTTGCCACCCGGCAAGGTTTGACGCGAGAACGTGACCGGTGCCGCGCCTCCTCGTCGTCCTCTCGTCCTCGCGGGGCGGATCGGCACTGGCGGCGCGGGCTGCGGAGCGCTACCTTGGGCGCGTTCAGGTGACGCACAGCGCTCACCATGACCGACCCGTCTGCCGATGGGCGGGCGGCCCTCACCCCCGGGAGCACGCATGGCGATGATCGAAGCACGCGGCCTGACGAAGACCTATCGGTCGAAGTCCGGGCCGGTCCGGGCGTTGACCGGTCTCGACCTGACCGTGCCCGAGGGCACCGTCAAGGCACTGCTCGGCCCGAACGGCGCCGGCAAGACCACCGGGGTGAAGATGCTCACCACGCTCGAACGACCCGACTCGGGCACGGCCACGATCGCCGGGCTCGACGTCGTCGCCGACGCCCAGGCGGTGCGCCGGTCGATCGGCGTCTCGGGGCAGTACGCCGCGGTCGACGAGAACCTCACCGGCTTCGAGAACCTCGACATGATCGGTCGCCTCTACCACCTGGGCAGCCGGGTCAGCCGCGACCGGGCCCGCGAGCTGATCGACCTCTTCGACCTGACCGCCGCGGGCGACCGCCCGGTGAAGGGCTTCTCGGGCGGCATGCGACGACGCATCGACCTCGCCGGGGCGCTCGTCACGAACCCGCGCGTGCTGTTCCTCGACGAGCCGACGACGGGACTCGACCCGCGCAGCCGGCTCGCCCTCTGGGACATCATCACGGGGCTCGTCGACGGCGGCACGACGGTGTTGCTGACGACGCAGTACCTCGAGGAGGCCGACCGGCTGGCCGACGACATCTCGGTCATCGACGGCGGGGCCGTGATCGCCGAGGGGACGGCCGACCAGCTCAAGGCGCAGGTCGGCGGCCACCGCCTGGTCGTCGCCCTCGTCGACGAGGCCCGCGCCGACCAGGCCGTCGAGGTGCTGCGACGCCACGGCGACTCCGACCCGAGCGTCGGGGCCGACGGCCGCCAGCTCGAGGTCGCGGTCACCGACGGCCCGACCGCCCTGCAGCGCACGCTGGCCGACCTCGGCGCGGCCGGCATCGAACTGCACGACGCCGGCATGCGGCGCCCGACGCTCGACGACGTGTTCCTGCAGCTCACCGGTCACCGCGCGGCCGACGACGACGCGGGCGACGACGCCGACTCCCCCGGCGGCGACGACGCGGCCGGGGGCCGAGGTCGCGGTCGTCGTGGCGCGAAGAAGAAAGAGGCCCGCACATGACCACCACCGGCACCGCCGCCGCCCTCACCCAGACCTTGCGCCCGTCGACCGACACCGGCCTCGGCACCTGGGCCTCGGACGGCTGGACCGTCACCAAGCGCAACCTGATCAAGGTCAAGCGCTCGCCCGACATGCTGATCTTCGCCGTGCTGCAGCCGATCATGTTCGTGCTGCTCTTCAGCCAGGTCTACGGCGGGGCCATCGCCGTCGAGGGCACCGACTACACGCAGTTCTTGATGGCGGGCATCTTCGCGCAGACCGTGGTCTTCGGCTCGACCTTCTCGGGCGCGGCCATGGCGCAAGACCTGAAAGAGGGCATCATCGACCGGTTCCGCACCCTGCCGATGAGCCCGTCGGCCGTGTTGATCGGTCGCACGAACAGCGACCTGGTGCTCAACACGATCTCGATGGTGATCATGATGCTGACCGGCCTCGCGGTCGGCTGGCGGGTGAACGCGTCACCGGCGTCGTTCGTCGGCGGCGTCGCCCTGCTGCTGCTGTTCAGCTACTCGTTCAGCTGGGTGATGGCGCTGCTCGGCATGAGCGTCAAGACGCCCGAGACCATCAACAACGCGTCCTTCATGATCCTCTTCCCGCTGACCTTCGTCTCGAACGCGTTCGTGCCGAGCGACACCCTGCCGACCGTGCTGCGGGTCTTCGCCGAGTGGAACCCGGTGTCGTCGCTCGTGCAGGCCGCCCGCACCTCGTTCGGCAACCTCGGCGACACCCCGGTGCCCGACATCTGGACGATGCAGCACCCCTACGCGACCGTCCTGCTCGGCATCACGGTCATGCTCGTCGTCTTCGTGCCGCTCTGCATCCGGAAGTTCCAGCGCATCAGCGCGAAGTGACCGGCCGCGGCCGGTCGAGCACCCAGGAGGCGCAGGTCAGCCCGTGCGCCCGGCCGCGTCCCGCACGGCGGCGTCGAGTTCGCTCGTCGGCACCGCGAGGACGCTGCCGATCACGAGCCGCATCAGTGCGGGCACGTCCACGGCGTCGCGCTCGTACAACCACTGCAGCTGCAGGCCGTCCTGCACGGCCAACACGACGCGGGCCGCGGACTCGGCGGTGAAGCCGTCGCGCAACCAGCCCCGGGCCTGGGCGAGCCCGAGGTAGGCCGAGGTCGACGAGACGATGCGCTCGTAGTAGTCGGCGTAGTAGTGGTGCGCCGGGTGGTCGGGTGAGGTGGCCTCGGCCGACGCCGTGATGAACAGCGAGATCACCACGGGCACGTCGACGTTGTACTCGGCGAGCGCCACGAGCTCGTCGACCCGCATGCCCCCGTCGTCGTCGAAGTGCCGGCGCAGGCGTTCGTCGCGCCGCCGCAGCACGGCCATCAGCAGTTCGTCCTTGGTCGGGAAGTAGTGCATCAGCGACTGGTGCGAGACGCCGCACCGTCGGGCGATCTCGCGAAGCGTCGCCCCGTGGAACCCGACCTTGCCGAACACGGGCAGGGCCGCGTCGAGGATCGCCTCGCGCTTGGCGATGCCCTTGCGGTACCGGCCGGGCTCGCGCACGACGCCGACCGAGGCGGCGTCGCTGACGTCGGCGCGGGTCGTGTCGGGCTCGGAGGCGTCCATCGGGGTCAGCCTAGGTCGTCCCGTCCGCCCGTGACGACGCCTGGGGACGCGGCGTCGACGCACGGGACGTCGGCATAGAGTTCAGCGGTGCCGTGGTCGCTGCTGAGAACGCCTGCCTTCCGGGCCCTCTGGGTCGGGCGGCTGTTCTCGTGGCTGGGCAGCGGGCTCGCCCCCCTCGCGATCGTCTTCGCGGCGGTGGACCTCGGGGCCGACGCCGTCGATCTCGGCCTCGTGGTCGTCGCGCGCTCGGTGCCGAACATCGTGCTCGTGCTGGTCGGCGGTGCCCTCGCCGACCGGTTCTCGAAGCGCCTCGTGGCGATCGTGTCGTCGTGGGTGTCGGCGGGGTCGCTCGTCGCGGCGGCCGCGCTCATGCTCACGCAGTCCGAGACGCTCGTCAGCCTCGCCGCCGTCGGGGCGGTCAACGGCGCCGCGGCGGCGTTCTTCGGTCCGGCGACGAGCGCACTGCTCCGCGAGACGGTGCCCGACGACCGGCTGCGCGACGCGACCGTCCTCAGCCGGGTCGGCATGAACGTCGGCCTCGTCGTCGGCACGGCGGTGGGCGGCGCCGTGGTCGGCACCGCGGGCTCGGGCGTCGCCCTGGCCGTCGGGGCCGGGGTCTTCGCGGTCGCGGCCGTCGTGTTCGTGAGGCTGCCCCGGGGCGGTGCCCGCGCCTCCGGAGGCACCTCGGTGATGAGCGACCTCGGCAGCGGGCTCGGCTTCGTGTGGCGCACCCGCTGGCTGGCCTCGACGGCGGCGCTCGCGTTCACGTTCCAGTTCGCGTTCGCCGGCGGGGTGCAGGTCGTCGGGCCGCTCGTGGCCGACCAGTCGTTCGGGCGCCTGCTCTGGGGCTTCGCCGGGGCGGTGCAGACGCTCGGCCTGATCGCCGGTGCGTTCTGGGCCGGTGCCCTGCGCGGTCGCCTGCGGCTCTGGGCCGCCTGCCTCGGCGCGGCGGCGTTGGCCCTGCCGCTCGTGCTGCTGTCGTTTGCCTACGGCACCGACCCGGTGGTCTTCGATCCGCTGCACTGGTTCTTCTGGATCGCCCTCGGGCTCTTCGCCGCCAGCGTCGGCCTCGAGATCTTCACCGTGCCGCTCGACGTGGTCGTGCAACGGCAGGTGCCGGGTGCCTATCTCGGCCGGGTGTTCTCGTGCCTGACGCTGGCGTCGCTCGCCGGCGTGCCGGTCGGTGAGGTGACGGTGGGCCCGCTCACCGAGCTGATCGGCACGCCGGCGACGCTCGCCGCCCTGGCCGGACTCGTCGTCGCCGTCGCGGTCGCCGTGGCGCTCAGCTCACGGGTGCGTCGGGTCGACACCGGCCAGGAGGCGCGGGTCAGCTGAACTCGCCGCGCTCGATCGCCTCGGCGTACTTGCGCACGTCCGGGCCCGGCTCGTAGTCGATGAAGCGGTCCTTGACGGCCTCGTTGATCGCCTTGAAGGACTCCTCCCACGACTCGCCCGAGTGGGCGGCCGCGGCGTCGCGGACGGCGTCACGCAACACGTTGTCGGCGTCGGTCAGGATCTTGTCGCGGGCCTCGTCGTTCCAGCGCACGTCGTTCAGGTCGGCCATGGTGTTCTCCTCGTCGGGGTGGGGCGGGGTGGGGTGGGGCAGGGTGGAACCGGGGATGGGGGTGCTGCTACTTCTTCGAGCTGAGCTACTTCTTCGCGCTGAGCGCAGAGCCCTTGTGGGCCGCCTTCGCGCCGCTCTTGTCGCTCTCGACGACGAAGTACGGCTCGTCGTCCGACGCCTTGAACTTCTGCCCGTCGAGCTGGAACTCCTTCACGCGCTTCTCCACGACGGTGCCGTGGGTCTCGCCCTGAGGGGTGTTCCAGGTGACGTGGTCTCCCTTGCTGAACGACATCGCGCCTCCTTGGTGCGTCGGTCCTCCCCGCGGAGTCCGATGCCCCGCGGTGGTGGCGTGGACGGTACGCCGCCCCGGCCGACGACCCACCCAGCGACGCGGGGTACAGCGCCGGGGCGGGCTCAGCCGGTCAGGGCGGCGAGTGCCGCGGCGAGCCGACGCGCTCGGGTCTCGGCGGTCTTCGCCGCCCCGAGCGGTTCGACGAGGGCGCGCTGACGGCTGTACGACAGGGACGCGTAGGAGGCGCGGGCCGCGTCGTCCGCGTCGAGCGCCTCGCGCAGGTCGGCCGGCACCTCGACCACCCGCGGCTCGGTGTCGAGGGTCAGCGTGACCTCGACCTCCTGCCCGCCGAGGACGCCCGAGGCCGCCCGGTGCTCGGCACTGACCGGGATCAGGAACCGCCCGCCCATGCTCGCGACCGTGCTGCGGTAGGTGTGGCCCCCGACCGTGACGACGACCGCGGGCTTCTTCCCCGACGCCAACGACTCGACGACCTCGGGCGGCACAACGATGCCCGTCGCGTTCGTGCGGGCCTCGGCGACGGTGGTGCGGAACGTCACGGGTTCGGTCATGCCCGGATGCTAGCGAGCCGCCACGGACGGCACCACCGCTCCGCATGTCGTGCACGGCACCGGAACTAGTCGCGGTGCGGTGCACGAAACGCGGTGCGATGAGGCAGCGTCGCCGGTCAGACCGAGAAGCCGCCGTCGGCCTTGATCAGTTGGCCCGAGATCCAGCGGCCGGGGGGCGACAGCAAGAAGCGCACCACCTGGCCGATGTCGGCGGGAGTCCCGAGGCGCCCGGTCGGCTGCTGCTCGGTGCCGCTGGCGCGGATCTCGTCGTCCATCCACCCGGTGTCGATCGGGCCGGGGTTCAGCGCGTTCGACGAGACACCCAGGTGGGCGAGTTCGCGGGCCGCCGCGATCACGAGCCGGTCGAGGGCCCCCTTGCTCGAGCCGTAGGGCAGGTTGTGCACGACGTGGTCGCTGGTCAGGGCGACCACCCGGGCGCCGTCGTCGAGCCGGTCGACCGGCGGCAGCTGCTCGGCGAACGCCTTGATCGCGAGCCAAGCCGCCCGGACGTTGACGGCGTAGTGCGCGTCCCAGCTCTCGAGGGTCGTGTCGAGGATCGACGAGTCGACGCCGTGCGAGTGCGACAACACGAGCGCCGTGACCGGCCCCAGGTCGGAATTCACCGCCCCGAGGAGGCGCGCGGGGGCCTCCGGGTCCGCCAGGTCGGCCGGGTACACGGCCACGCGCGCACCCGCCCCTTCGAGCTCGGTGACGAGCGACCCGACGTCCATCGCCGCCAGGCCCCAGGGCATCGAGGCGTCGTAACCGTCCCAGGTGGTCAGGGCGAGGTCCCAGCCGTCGGCGGCGAGCTCGTGCGCGATGCCGTTCGCGATCGAGGACGTGCGGCCGGCGCCGGTCAGCAGGCAGATCTTCTTCGACATGCGGGTCTCCTTCGACATGCCCTCAGCTTGTCAGACCGACCGGTTCGGAGCGGGTCAGCGGCCGCGGCGCGGTCGGCTGCGACCCGTGCCGCGCTGCGGCCCGCGGCCCTTCGGCGGCGTGCGCTTCGGCTTCGCGCCGCGCGGGTCGGGAGCCACCCCCTTGCGGGCCGAGGCCTCGCGTTCGGGTTCGTCGCGCCTCCTCGACCTCGAGCTGCGGGCCGTGCGGCCCCGCACGACGCCGATGAAGTCGTCGAGGTCGTCGGTCAGGTCACCCTCGGGCCAGACCAGCGCGATCGTCGTCGGCGGCAGGTCGGCGACGTAGCGGTAGGTGACCTCTTTCCGGGCGTGGAGGCGCGCGAGCGACTGCGGCATCACGGCGACGCCCGCCCCCGTGGCGACGACCGCGACGGCATCGGCGGGCGAGAGGGTCGGGTCGAGGTCGTGCCGGTGCTCGCCCTCGAACGCGGCCGCCTCGACCTCGTCCTCGGCGCCTGCCGCGGCGACGGCGTGGTCCTTGGGCACCACGACCACGGCGCGCTCGTCGTAGAGGCGGATGACCGAGAGCCCCTCGGCGTCGACCGGCAGCCGTGCCAGCACCATGTCGACGCGGTGGTCGCCGCGCGCCACGGCGAGCGCCGGGACCGCGTCGGCGTCGACCAGCGGCACGAAGGCCAGCGGGGTCTCGGGCCGGCGCTCGGCCCAGAGCCTCGACCACTTCGACAGGGTCACCCCGGGCACGACCCCGATGCGGAACGGGGCGCGGGTCGGCTCGGTCGTCATGGGTCGAGGGTATCGGCCCGGTACCCTGGGCAGATGACCTCCGACGCGCCGTCCGGCAAGCAGCCGCAGACCCTCAAGCCCTTCACGGCCGCCAAGAAGCTCGGGGTGCACCTGCCGGCCACGCCCGAGGCGTTCCAGGCCTCCCCCGTCACGCGCGAGGCTTTCGCCGAGCTCAGCACGAACCCGCCCGAGTGGCTGTCCGAGCTGCGCCGCACCGGCCCGCACCCGCGCCCGGTCGTCGCTCAGAAGCTCGGCATCTCGACCTCGGGCCTCGCCCGCGCCGGCGTCGACGACGTCATGACCACCGAGCAGATCCACGCGCTGCTCGACGAGATGCCCGACTGGTTGCGCACCGAGCGCGGCATCCACGCCGACGTGCGCGAAGAAGAACTGCGCGTGAAAGAGCGCAACGCCGGCCGCGAGGTGCTGCGCAAGGAGCGCGAGGCGAAAGAAGCCGCCGAAGGGCGCTGACGCTCGACGAGCGCACTGACGCCCGCGAAAGTCGCTGACGCCGCTGGGGGCCAGTGAGCGGCACTGACGCCCCCGCTGCGCTACCGTCGGCGACATGTCATTCAACGACGACGCGCGCCTCGACGGCAGCAAGGTCAAGCGACGTGGTCGCGGTCGCACGGCGGGGATAGCCGGCGGCGGCCTCGGCATCGTCGGCGTGATCGCGGTGTTCCTCATCAGCCAGGCCACCGGCGTCGACGTCTCGGGCCTGCTCGGGGGCGGCATGGGCGGCGGGGCCGCCCAGCCCGTCAGCGAGGGCGACCTGTCGTCCGAGTGCACCACCGGCGCCCAGGCGAACGACAGCATCGACTGCCGCATGGTCGGCGCGGCCGACTCCCTCGACGCCTACTGGTCCACCGAGGCACCGGCCCTCGGCGTCAGCGACTACCGCACGCCCGACTTCTTCCTCTTCAGCGGGTCGACCGACACCGGTTGCGGTGGCGCGACGAGCGCCACCGGCCCGTTCTACTGCCCGCCCGACGAGGCGCTCTTCGTCGACACCGACTTCTTCGAGCAGCTGCGCTCGCAGTTCGGCGCGAGCGGCGGCCCCCTCGCCCAGATGTACGTCGTGGGTCACGAGTGGGGCCACCACATCCAGCAGCTGACCGGGGCCTTCGACCGTGCCGACCGCAGCGACACCGGCCCGGGCTCCGACACCATCCGGCTCGAGGTGCAGGCCGACTGCTACGCCGGCGCCTGGGTCGGTGCGGCGTCGACCGTCCAGGACGCGAACGGCGTGACGTTCCTCGAGCCCGTCACCGACCAGCAGGTCGCCGACGCACTCGACGCCGCGGCGGCCGTGGGCGACGACCGCATCCAGTCCGCCGGCGGCGGCCAGGTCGACCCCGACACCTGGACGCACGGCTCGGCCGAGCAACGCCAGAAGTGGTTCGAGACCGGGCGAAGCCAGGGCGCGTCGGCATGCGACACGTTCTCGGTGCCGACCGACCAGCTCTGACGACGAGGCCGACCCGCGCCTCCTGACCGCGATGGCGGGTACCGGGCACCGGGCGCCGGCCAGGCGTCCCAGGCAACTCGAAGCGTGCCCTGCGGTCGTCCCGGGCACGGAGGGCGCACACTTCACTCACCCTCGCGACGGCACAGGAGCCGCCGCGACGACAGCAGAGGAGGCACGTCATGGCACGTTCAGGCAAGGCCATCGAGTTCGACGCGTACGGCGACGTCTCGCAGCTGCACTTCGTCGAGCAGCCGTTGCCGACGCCCGCCGAGGACGAGGTCGTCGTCGAGGTCATCTGTGCGGGCCTCAACCACATCGAGAACTTCATCCGGCAGGGCGACTTCGTCGACCGGCTGCCCCTCGAGTTCCCCGCCCGCGAGGGGTCGTGCTTCGCCGGCATCGTCAAGAAGCGCGGAGCCGCCGTGCGCAACTTCTCGGTCGGGGCCGAGGTGATCGGCCACGCGGTCGGCGGAGGCGCGCACGCGACCTACATCGCCGTTCCGGCGAGCGCCGTGGTGCCGAAGCCGCAGCACGTCCCGTGGGAGGTCGCCGGCGGCCTCTACCTGGCGGGAGCGACGGCGTACGACACCGTCCGCAGCCTGCACCTCGGGCCGGACGACGTCGTGGTCATCACGGCCGCCGCGGGTGGCGTCGGCCACATCGAGTGCCAGCTCGCGATGCAGCTGGGCGCCAAGGTGATCGGCACGTGCAGCCCCGGAAACCACGACTACCTCCGGTCGATCGGCGTCGTGCCGGTGGACTACGGCGAGGGCCTGCGCGAGCGCATCGACAAGGCGGCGGGCACCGACCGTCAGGTGACGGCCTTCATCGACAACTTCGGCGGCGACAACCCGGCCCTCAGCACCGACCTCGGCGTCCTGCCGTCGCGATTCAGCTCGAGCGAGGACCGCCTCGAGCGCGAGATCCGCTTCATCGGCGCCGAGCGCGACGACACCGAGCCGGCCATGATCCTCTCGGCCCTCGCGAAGCTGATCGCCGAGAACAAGCTGCGCGTGCTCGTCTCGGGCTTCTACCCGTTCGACTACATCGCCCAGGCCTTCGAAGACCTCGCCGAGCAGCACTCGCGCGGCAAGGTCGTCGTCGGCATGCAGCCGGTCGAGACCGGGGCCCGCTCGCACTGGTATCTGTCGGGCAAGGCCCGGGCGGTCGCCGAGTCGCTCGGCTGAGCCGCCTCGTCGACCCTCCGACACACCGCCGAGTGGACACGACGCCGCCGCATGCCGCGGCGCCGTGTCCACTCGGCGGCGTCCGGACGACGGCAGAGCGCAGGAGGCGCGGGTCGGCCAGGCCGCGCCGGCGTCAGCGGGGCAGCCGCAGCAGCGCGCCCGGAGCCCTGACCGTCGCCGCCGCGACGTCCATGGCCCGCTCGAGCGCCCCCGACCAGTCGACCGAACCGGGCTGACGCCGCTCGGTGAGCAACGAGGCGACGATCGAGGCGAAGGTCGCGTCCCCCGCGCCCATCGTGTCGACGACCTCGCCGTCGGCCGACGAGATGCCCCGGGTCAGGGCCGTGCCCGAGGCCGCGTCCGCCGACCCGGCGAGCACCAGGCTCGCCCCGGCCGAGCCGCGCGTGGCGAGGACTCCCCCGGTGCCCGAGGCGAGCAGCGCCTCCTGCCAGTCGGCGAGCGAGCACCCGGCGACGAGCTCGGCGTCGTCGTCGCCGACCTTGACGAGCAGGGCCGACGCCGCGACGCGCGCGAAGCCGGCGGCGAAGTCGGCGATCTGTGCGGCCCCGCCGGGCAAGAACCCGGGGCGCGGGTTCGGGTCGACGACCAGCCGCACGGGGTCGGTGCCGACGACGCGCAGCAGTCGGTCGGTGAGGACGGCGTCGTCGAACGGGTACGAGCTGACCGCGACGAGCGGAGCCGCCTCGAGCACCGCGAGCTGCTCGGGCGAGAAGTCGAGGCCGCGCGCGACGGCGGCGTCGGTGAAGACGTAGCTCGGCTCGCCGGCGACCCGCAGCGACACCGCCCGACCGGTGCCGAGGGGGTTGGTCGTCGCGACCAGCTCGACGCCGTGTTCGGCCAGGAACGCACGGATCGCCTCGCCGTCGGCGTCGTCGCCGATCGAGGCGAGCAGCGTCGTCGGCACGCCGAGGCGGCTGAGCCCGACGGCGACGTTGAGGCCGGCGCCGCCGACGTGGTCGGTCGACCCCTCGTCGGTGCGGATCTCGTCGATGAGGGCGTCGCCGAGAACGGCGACCCGACCGTCGGTGGTGTGCATGGGGTGCCTTTCGTCAGCGTGCCGGCAGCCACCCTAGTGCGGCGGCCGACCCGGTCGCAGCCCCCGCTACGCTGGCCGACGTGACCGATTACGCACTGGCCGTCGACGTGGGCGGAACGAAGGTCGAGGCGGCGCTGGTCGCCTCCGACGGAGCCCTGCTCGACGGAAGCCGCGACCGCCGCCCCACCGGCGCCGGGTCGACCTCCGACGAACTCGCCGAGGCGGTGCGCGCGGTCGTCGCGCACGCCCTCGCCGCCCTGCCCGACGGTGACGCGCTCGTCGGCGCGGGCATCGGCAGCGCCGGCCCGGTCGACCTCGTGCACGGCACGGTGTCGCCGATCAACCTGCACGCCTGGCGGGGCTACCCGCTGCGCGAGCAGGTGACGGCCCTCGCCGCCTCGACCCTGCCCGACGCCGCCCCCGTCACGCTGCGCCTCGACGGCGTCAGCCTCGCCCTGGCCGAGCACTGGGTGGGCGCGACGCAGGGCGCCGACAACGCGCTGGCGATCACCGTCTCGACCGGCGTCGGCGGCGGGCTCATCGTGAACGGCCGCCTGCTCTCGGGCGGCACCGGCAACGCCGGCCACATCGGTCAGATCCAGATCGCCGACCGCCCCGCCGGCGAGAACGCCTGGGCCGCCACCCTCGAGGTCATCGCCTCGGGCCCGAACGTCGTCGCCTGGGCGCGGGCGCAGGGCTGGCAGGGCGAGCGCGGCGAAGACCTCGCGGCCGGCTACGTGGCGGGCGACGAGATCGCCGTGGCCGCCGTCCGACGGTCGGCGAACGCCGTGGGCGAGGCCGTGTCGTCGGTCACCACGCTGCTCGACCTCGACGTCGTCGCGATCGGCGGCGGGTTCTCGCGCGTCAGCGAGGACTACCTCGACCTGGTCCGGGCCACCGTCCAGGAGGCGCCGGTCAACGAGTACGCCCGTCGCGTCCGCGTCGTCCGCTCCGGGTTGAGCGACGAGAGCCCGCTGGTCGGGGCCGCCGCGCTCGTCTGGCGGGCCGAGCTGCTCGGCTGAGCCGCGCCTCCTCGAGGGGCCGACCCGCGCCTCCTCGGGGGCCCGACCAGTGCCTCCCGTGGTCGGACGGTCGGGCGGACGGGTGGCTGGGAGCCGATGTCGGCGGACCGGCCTAGTGTGGGTTGCATCCCACAACGTCGTCGGACTTCGGCGCGCCCACGAGGCGTGCACCGCCCACCAACGGAGGTCTTCCCGTGCCCACCACCGTCCCCGTCCTGCTCACGCCGTCCGCCGGCGCCCCCTTCGAGCACTCCACCGTCGAGCTGCGCGACGTCGGCCCGAACGACGTCCAGATCGACATCGCCTTCGCCGGCATCTGCCACAGCGACATCCACCAGGCCCGCGAAGAATGGGGCAAGGCCATCTTCCCGATGGTGCCCGGCCACGAGATCGCCGGCATCGTCACCGAGGTCGGCTCCGACGTCACCAAGCACAAGGTCGGCGACCGCGTCGGCATCGGCTGCTTCGTCGACAGCTGCCGCGAGTGTGAGAACTGCCTCGCGGGCGAGCAGCAGTTCTGCGTCAAGGGCAACGTCGCGACCTACAACGGCCGTCAGTACTCGGGCGAGCCCACCTACGGCGGCTACGCCAAGCAGATCGTCGCCGACGAGAACTACGTGCTGTCGATCCCCGAGGGCATCGCGCTCGACGAGGCCGCGCCGCTGCTCTGCGCCGGCATCACGACTTACTCGCCGCTGAAGCACTGGGGCGCCGGCCCCGGCAAGAAGGTCGCCGTCGTCGGCATGGGCGGGCTCGGCCACATGGCCGTCAAGATCGCGCACGCCCTGGGTGCCGAGGTCACCGTCATCAGCCAGACGCTCTCCAAGCAGGAGGACGGCCTGAAGCTCGGCGCCGACCACTACTACGCCTCGAGCGACCCCGAGACGTTCAAGGCCCTGCGCAGCTCGTTCGACCTGATCATCAACACGATCTCGGCCGACATGGACATCGACGCCTACGCCCGCACCCTGCGCCTCAACGGCACCATGGTGTTCGTCGGCCTGCCCGAGAACCCGCAGTCGTTCAGCGCGGGCTCGCTCATCGGCGGCCGTCGCAGCCTCGCCGGGTCGAACATCGGCGGCATCCCCGAGACGCAAGAGATGCTGGACTTCTGCGCCGAGCACCACATCGGCGCCGAGATCGAGACGATCGGTGCCGACGAGGTCGACGAGGCCTACGAGCGCGTCGTCGCCAGCAAGGTCCGCTACCGCTTCGTGATCGACACCGCCACGATCTAGCACCTGCCGAACGTCCGAAGGCCCCCTCTCGTCACGGGAGGGGGCCTTCGTCGTCGGTCCGCCACGACACCCCGGCAACCGACGCTCGACGATTTGCCTAGGCAGGTGTTCAGCGCCGATCGAGGGGGTGCGGGCGCGCACCCGCCACGACACCCCGCCGCGACACCCCGGCTTCCGGCGCTCAACGATTTGCCTAGGCAGGTGTTCAGCGCCGATCGAAGGGGTGCGGGCGCGCACCCGCCACGACACCCCGGCATCCGGCGCTCGACGATTTGCCTAGGCAGGTGTTCAGCGCCGATCGAAGGGGTGCGGGCGCGCACCCGCCATGACACCCCGGCTTCCGGCGCTCAACGATTTGCCTAGGCAGGTGTTCAGCGCCGGTCGAGGGGTGCGGCGCGCACGGGGGCAGGCCGGGCCGGGGCCGGGGCCGGGGCCGGCCGACCTACCCGGCCGGGGTGTTGAAGCGCCGGAGCCAGCCGGCGAACTCGTCGAGCTCGGCGTCGGTCCAGCCCTCGACGTGCGTGCGGAACACGGCGCGGTTCTCGTGCCGCACCTCGAGCATGCGGTCCTCCGCGCGAGAGGTGCTCCGCAGCATCATCACCCGCCCGTCGGCCGTGTCGGCCACCATGTCGATGAACCCGGCCTCGCGCAGCAGGGTGACCTGGCGGCTGACCGCGCTCTTGTCCATGGCCATCGCCTTGACGATGTCGCCGGCGCTGCACGGCTGGTGCTTCATCACGTAGCGCAGCACGTAGAACGCGGTGGGCGGCACGTCGGGGTCGAACCGCGACGCCGCCGCGGCGATCGTCCGCTTGGCCTCGACCATCATCGAGCCGATCTCGTCGACCACGCCGGCCATGAGGCCCTCGCGGCCGTCGTCACCGGGGCTCGGGAGGCGCGGTGCGGACTGCTCCGCCGCGTCGGCCCCGAGGAGGCGCGGTGCGGACTGCTCTGCCGCGTCGGCCCCGAGGAGGCGCGGTGCCGCCTGGTCACGAGCGTCCGCCCCCGCAGGGCGCGCCGCGTCGAGCACCGCGCCCTCGGGCTGGCCGTCAACGGTCGGCTGCGACATCTTTCTCCTCGACCAGGGACGAGAACACCGGGCTCTCGGCCAATTCGTCGACGGGAACCGGGTGACCCGCCACCTCGGCGGCGCCCGTCGCGATGATCGTGTCGATGGTACCGGTGGAGGTCGCCGTGTGGCTGTGGTGACGACGCTCGACCGCGTCGCCGCCCTCGTCGATCGGCGAGACCGGGGCCGGCGAGCTCGCGAGGCCCGAGGTCGGGGCGGGCGTGGACGCCGTCGCCGGGGCACTCGACACCGCCGGGGCCAGGCCGGCCGTGGCCGCGACGCCCTTGGCCGCCGGGGACGCGTCGTTCCCGTCGACCGGGGCCGCGCCTCCTTCACCGTCGGCCGAGGCCGAAGCCGAGCCGGCCGTCGGGCCGTCGGTCTTCGACGCGGCACGCTGCAGGCCGGTCTTGGTGCCCAGCTCGACGTTCGGCAGCAGGCAGACGAACACGATGGTGATGAGCGCCAGGGGCGCGGCGATGAGGAACACGTCGGCGACGCCCTGACCGTAGGCCGACTCGATGATGGTGCGGATCGGGCCGGGCACCGTGCTCAGGTCGGGGATGCTCGTGGCGCCGCCACCACCGAGGGCGCTGGGGTCGACGCCGGCGTCGGTGAGGCCGTCGGTGATGTAGCCCGACACCTTGGTGCCGAGCACGGCACCCATGACCGAGACGCCGATGGTGCCACCGAGGCTGCGGAAGAACGCGACGCTCGACGAGGCCGCCCCGACGACGCTGACGTCGACCGAGTTCTGCACGACCAGCACCAGGTTCTGCATCACCATGCCGATGCCGAGACCCATCATCGCCATGAAGACCGAGACGACGAAGAAGTTCGTGTCGTACTCGATGGTCGACATGAGGAAGAGTCCGGCGGCGAGCAGGATCGAGCCGACGATCATGTAGGGCTTCCACTTGCCGTACTTCGAGATGAGCGCACCGGCGACCATCGACGAGATCAGCAGGCCGAGCACCATCGGCAGGGTCAGGATGCCGGCCATGGTCGGCGACTGGCCGCGGGCGAGCTGCATGTACTGACCGAGGAAGACGCTGGTGCCGAACATGGCGACGCCGACGCTGAGCGAGGCGACCACCGCGAAGGTGAAGGTGCGGTTCGTGAAGAGCGTCAGGGGGATGATCGGCTCCTTCGAGCGGAACTCCACGACCACGGCGAGCACGAGCAGGGCGGCGGCGCCGAGGCCCATGACCCAGCTGGTGACCGAGTTCCACTCGAACTGCTTGCCGCCGAGCGACACCCAGATGAGCAGCAGCGAGACGCCACCGGCGATCAGGCCGGCGCCCCAGTAGTCGATGACGACCTTCTTCTTGGGCTTGGCGGGCAGGTGCAGCGTCTTCTGGATGACGACGAGGGCCGCGATGCCCACGGGCACGCCGACGAAGAAGTTCCAGCGCCAGCCGATGCTGTCGGTCAGCACGCCTCCGAGCAGCGGGCCACCGATGGTGCCGACGCTCATCACGGCACCGAGGTAGCCCATGTACCGGCCGCGCTCGCGCGGGCTGATGATGTCGCTCATGACGACCTGCACCAGGGCGGTCAGGCCGCCGGCACCGAGGCCCTGGAAGACGCGGAAGGTGATCAACGTCGCGGTGTTCTGCGAGAAGCCGGCCGCGACCGACGCGAGCACGAACAGCACGAGAGCCACCTGCAGCAGCACCTTGCGGTTCGTCAGGTCGCTGAACTTGCCCCACAGCGGGGTGCTGACCGTGGTGGCCAGCAGGGTGGCCGTGATGACCCAGGTGTACGAGGTCTGGCTGCCGTCGAGGTCGCTGACGATGCGCGGAAGCGAGGTCGACACGACGGTCGACGAGAGGATCGCCACGAGCATGCCCATCAGCAGGCCCGACAGGGCCGTGAGGACTTCGCGGTGGCTCATGCCGGGCGCTTCGCCCGGTTCGTGCGGAGCCGCGGGCGTGGTGCCCGCGGCGGTCGTGGTCTGCGACAAGGTGCGCTCCGGTGGTTCGAGATGGTGAGGGACCGATCGCCGTTGGCCGTGTCCGTTGGTTGCAGAACGTCAACCATACGCTTTCGTTGACGATCCGCAACCATTTCGCTGCAGTTGCTGCAGTTTTTTCTCTCCGCGGGCGACCTCCCGGTCGCGGGAACGCAGGAGGCGCGGTGCGAGCACTGCTCGCACCGCGCCTCCTCGGGGCC
>NZ_LMPQ01000010.1:117876-137616 GCF_001423905.1 Frigoribacterium sp. Leaf186
TGGCCTCTTCTGTCGGAACATCTCGGCGGGCTCGTGCTCGCCGTTCCAGACCTGGGTGATGCCCCAGACGACGGCCATGAGCGGCACGGCGATGACGGCACCCACGACGCCGCCGAGGATCGTGCCGGCGGTCAGCGCGACCAGGATGACCAGGCCGTGCAACTGCAGCGTGCGGCCCATGAGCACCGGCTGCAGCAGGTTGCCCTCGAGCTGGTTCACGACGACGACGACGGCCACGACGGCCAGGGCCGTGCCCGGCCCGTTGGCGACGAGTGCCACGAGGGCGGCGAGGATGCCCGCTGCGGTGGCACCGACCAGCGGGATGAACGCGGTCAGGAACACGACGACGGCCAGCGGCAGCGCCAGGGGCACGCCGAGGGCGAAGAGGCCGATGCCGATGCCGACGGCGTCGACCGCGGCGACCGTCGCCGTCCCGCGCACGTAACCACCGAGGGTGGCGACCGTCTTGTCACCGATGCGACGGGCACGGGCGTAGTGCTCGCCCCGGAACGGGCGCAGCAGGAACTCCCAGATCGCGGGGCCGTCCTTGAGGAAGAAGAACAGGACGACGATCATCAGCACGAGACCGGTCGCGAAGCTGCCGACCGCCGAGGCGCCGGCCAGGGCGCCCGAGCCGAACTGCGAGCTCGTGACGAAGTCGACGGCCGCGTTGCGGGCGTCCTCGATCTGCTGGTCGCTGATCGAGAAGGGCAGGGTCGTGATCCAGTCCTGCAGCTTGTTGAAGCCCGAGGTGGCCGAGTCGACCAGCGAGCTCGCCTGGTTCTCGACCGCCCAGACGATCAGCCAGGCGACGAGGCCGAGGATGATCAGCACGGCGAACAGGGCGATCAGCGTCGCCAGCACCGAGGGCACCTTGTGACGTCGCAGGAACGCCACGACGGGCAGCATGGCCGAGGCGAAGATGAGCGCGAGCAGCACCGGCAGGGTGACGAGGCTGAGGCTCAAGAACACGTAGATGACGCCGATCGCCACGATCAGCACGGCGATGATCTGCACGGAGCGGGTCGCGAGGGTGCCGAAGGCGTCGGCCCAGAGGGAGTGCCGGACGGCGGCGTCCTCTCGGGCGGTCTCGGATTCTTGGCTGCGGAAGAGTCCCACGGTGTCGTCCTCGTTTCTGGTGGTGCGGGGGTCGAGATGGTGCCGGGCGAGGCGCGGTCGAGTGCGGCCGGGTGCCGGTGGGCTGGCAGAAGCGTCGGAGGTGATCGCCCCGACTAGGACAGCAAACCCCGCCACGACGATATCGGGCCGATCGACGCCCCGCGGCTCGACGCGCGCCTAGCGTGGAGGGCATGCCGACCACCGTCCTCGTCGTGTCCGACACCCACGTCCCGCAGAAGGCGAAGGCCGTGCCGGGGGCCGTGTGGGCCGCGGTCGAGCGCGCCGACGTCGTCGTGCACGCGGGCGACTGGACCGGCGAGCCGACGCTCGACGAGTTCGAGGCCCGCGCGCGCCTCCTGGTCGGGGTGTGGGGCAACAACGACGGCGACGGGTTGCGCGCCCGCCTGCCCGAGGTGGCGCGCCATACGGTCGACGGCGTGCGCCTGGCCGTGGTCCACGAGACCGGAGCCAAGGAGGGGCGCGAGGCCCGCATGGACCGTGCCTTCCCCGAGACGGACCTGCTGCTCTTCGGGCACAGCCACATCCCGTGGGACACCACGACCCCGGCGGGCCTGCGCCTGCTGAACCCGGGTTCGCCCACGGACCGGCGGCGCCAGCCTCACGCCAGCTACCTGACGTTGACCCTCGACGCCGGCCAGGTGCACGACGTGGTGCTGCACGAGCTGCCGGTCGCGGTGCGCGACCGCACCGGGGTGCTGCCGCACCCCCGCATGACGACCTAGCCCGCGGGCGTCTCGGCCGGCGCGGACTCGGTGGGGGTCGGCGACGGGCTGGCCGTGCCCGACTCGGTGTAGCTGTTGCCGGCCGCCGTGACGACGAAGCTGCGGAACTCCTGCACGGTGAACGGGCGGCTGCCGTCGTACTTCTGACCGTTGACGAGCACCGTCGGGGTGCCGGTCAGGGCGTCCAGGTCGCTGTTCGGGATGGGCCCGTCGATGGCGCGCTGGGTCGCCGCCGTCACCCACGACCCGAACTCGTCGTCGTCGATGCACGACGTGATGTCGCTCGCGTTCGTCACCCCGTCGACGCCCGTGGCGATGTCGGCGAGCTGCGAGTCGTCGAGGCCCCTGGTGCCTTCTTCGGGTTGCTGCTCGAACATCGCGGTGTTGAAGTCGAAGAACGAGTTCGGCGAGTAGTTCGCCACGCAGGCCGCGGCGTTGGCGGCCCGGTTGCTGTACTTCGTGCCGAGGGACTGGTTCGTCAGGATGGCGACGGGGTGGTACTCGACCGTCGCGGCGCCCGACTCGACGAGCCCGCTGATGTAGTCGTTGTTGGCCTGCTCGAACTCGCCGCAGATCGGGCAGAGGTAGTCGAGGTAGACCACGATGTCGACGGTGTCGCTCGACGCCGTGGTCGCCGAGGCGGTGGGCTCGTCGTCCGGGCCGAGGGCACCGGTCTGCACGGCCTCGAAGCCCTGGCCGATCTTGATGCCGTCGCTGGCCATGTTCGCCGGGCCGGGGCCGGCCGGACGGATGCTGTTCGTGATGACCAGGACGACGCCGACGACGATCGCGATCACCACGAGGGCGAGACCGCCCTGCAGCGCCCACTTGCCCGCTCGCTGGCGACGCTTCTGCTTCTGACGCGCGAGCTGCGCCTTCTGGCGGGCCGCCGCGCGTCGCTGGTTCTTGGTCAACGACGGGTCGTCGGGGTTCAGGTCAGTCATGGGGCTCCGGTGCGCGACGGCCTCGCATGGTCGCGTCGAGCGGGTGGTGGGGACGGTCGCCACGAGTCGTGGCCACGAAACATGGTACGAGCAGAGCCTGGCAGAAGTCCGCAGGCGCGGGCGATCACGGGGTGGAGAAGGGGTGCGCGCGTGGCGGGCCGAGACGTTTTCGTGGCATGCTTGCCGGTGGTGGTCACCGCGGACTTCTGAGGGTGATCACCGTCCATTCACAACGGATCGTCCGGCACGTACCTGCCGGTGAAGGAGAAGATCATGGCTTCGGTCACGTTCAGCAAGGCAACCCGCCTCTACCCCGGCTCCACGCGCGCCGCGGTCGACGGCATCGACCTCGAGGTCGCCGACGGCGAGTTCCTCGTGCTCGTCGGCCCCTCCGGCTGCGGCAAGTCGACCACCCTGCGCATGCTCGCCGGCCTCGAAGAGGTCAACTCGGGCGACATCTACATCGGTGACCGCAACGTCACCGACGTGCCCCCGAAGGACCGCGACATCGCGATGGTGTTCCAGAACTACGCGCTGTACCCGCACATGACGGTCGCCGAGAACATGGGCTTCGCCCTGAAGATCGCCGGCGTCGGCAAAGAAGAGCGCGCCACCCGCGTCCTCGAGGCGGCCAAGTTGCTCGACCTCGAGCCCTACCTCTCGCGCAAGCCGAAGGCCCTCTCGGGTGGCCAGCGTCAGCGCGTCGCCATGGGGCGCGCCATCGTGCGTCAGCCCCAGGTGTTCCTCATGGACGAGCCCCTGTCGAACCTCGACGCCAAGCTGCGCGTCCAGACCCGCACCCAGATCGCGTCGCTCCAGCGCCGCCTGGGCGTCACCACGGTCTACGTCACGCACGACCAGACCGAGGCCCTGACGATGGGTGACCGCATCGCGGTGCTCAAGGACGGCGTCCTGCAGCAGGTCGGCACCCCCCGCGACCTGTACGAGAAGCCGCAGAACGTCTTCGTCGCCGGCTTCATCGGCTCGCCCGCCATGAACCTGCTGCCCGCCGACGTCGTCGACGGCGGCATCCAGTTCGGCACCGCCGTCACCGCGGTCGACCGCGACACGGTCGGCCAGGCCAACGGCAAGAGCGTCACCGTGGGCGTCCGCCCCGAAGACGTGGTCGTCAACACGACCGGCGAGGGCCTCGCGGTCACCGTCGACGTCGTCGAAGAGCTCGGCGCCGACGGCTACCTCTACGGCCACACCGAGGTCGACGGCAACCGCGTCGACGTCGTCGTCCGCGTCGACGGCCGCAACCACCCCAAGCTGGGCGAGACGATCTACGTCACCCCGCAGGCGCACCACGTGCACGTCTTCGACACCGAGAGCGGCGAGCGCCTCGGCGACAAGGCCGTCGTCAGCGCGTAGCAGCACGTCGGGTCGGCCCGTCGAGTCCGCCCGGAGCATCCCTCCGGACGACACGGCGGGCCGTCCCGCGTCCGGGCCCCGCGCCTCCTGACCTCCCTCCCGCCGCCTCGTCCCAGGCGGCGCACCACGCACGAGAGGCCCCCATGCCCGACTCCCTGAACATCACCTCGGCCACCGCCGACCCGGCGCTGCTCGACCTGCCCTGGGACCTGCCGCTCGACGAGTGGCCCGACGAGGCCATCGCCACCCTGCCCAAGGGCATCTCGCGGCACCTCGTGCGCTTCGCGCACCTCAGCGGCTTCGTCATCGCCATCAAGGAGACCTCGGGCGAGATGGCCCGGGGCGAGTACGAGATGCTGCGCACGCTGCAGCGCATGGACATCCCCTGCGTGGACCCGCTGGCCGTCATCACGAACCGCCACGACGCCGACGGCTCGCCGCTCAACCCGGTGCTGGTCACGCGTCACCTCAAGTTCTCGCTGCCGTACCGGGCGCTCTACTCGCAGACCCTGCGCCCCGACACGGCCCGCCGCCTCGTCGACGCACTCGCCCTGCTGCTCGTGCGGCTGCACATCATCGGGTTCTACTGGGGTGACGTGTCGCTGTCGAACACGCTGTTCCGCCGTGACGCGGGCGCCTTCGCCGCCTACCTGGTCGACGCCGAGACCGGAAAGCTCTACCCCGGCGGCCTCTCGAACGGCCAGCGCGAGAACGACCTCGAGGTCGCCCGCGTCAACATCGCCGGCGAACTGCTCGACCTCGAGGCGGGCGGTCGACTCGACGACAACCTCGACCCCGTCGACGTCAGCAACGGCATCGTCGCCGCGTACCGCAGCCTCTGGACCGAGCTGACCGGCGCCGAGACCTTCGACAGCTCGGAGCGGTGGCGCATCAACGACCGCGTCGAGCGCCTCAACGACCTCGGCTTCGACATCGAAGAGCTGGCGATCAAGACGGCCGAGGGCGGCAGCCAGGTCAAGATCCAGCCCAAGGTGGTCGACGCCGGCCACCACTCGCGCCGCCTGCTGCGCCTCACCGGGCTCGACGTCGAGGAGAACCAGGCGCGCCGCCTGCTCAACGACCTCGACGCCTACCGCATGCGCACCGACCAGTCGGACTCCGACGAAGAGATGATCGCCCACGAGTGGGCCTCGCGGGTCTTCGAACCCGTGGTCCGGTCGATCCCCCGCGACCTGCGCGGTCGTCTCGAACCGGCCGAGGTGTTCCACCAGCTGCTCGAGCACCGCTGGTACCAGTCGCAGGCCGAGAACCGCGACGTGCCGATCGCCGAGGCGCTCACCTCGTACATCAACGACGTGTTGCGCCACCGCCGTGACGAGCAGATGGTCATCGAGCCCGCGACCGAGTCGATCTCGCTGCCCGAGGCCGCCCTGCTCGAGGCCGACGAGGCCGGCGCCGACGAGGCCGAAGCCGAAGAGGACTGGCGCACCAAGGTCTGAGCACGGTTCCGGCGCCGCATGGCCGCGCGGCAGCCTGCCGCCCGGCGCGGGCCTCGTCCAGCCTCGTGCGGTCCGCGGACCCGGCTTCGCCCCGTCGGCATCCGTGAAACCCGGTTCCGAACGATGAACCCCGTTCCTTCTGGGTTCATCGTTCGAAACCGGGTTCATCGCTGATCCTGTACGTACCGCATCGAGCCGGAGGCGACGTCAGCCTGCCCCGCGCGAGCCGCGTCGAACGCAGGAGGCGCGGGTCGGCACCCGGCCGACCCGCGCCTCCTCGAGGCCCCGCCTCGCGGGGGTGTGCGCTACTTCTTCTTGCGCTCGGCGCGCAGTTTCGAGATCTCGTACAGCGTGACGGACGCGGCGATGCCGGCGTTGAGCGACTCGACGGCGCCGCTGATCGGCACCGACACGATCGCGTCGCAGGTCTCGGCGACGATGCGCGACAGGCCCTTGCCCTCGCTGCCGACGACGACCACGATCGGGCGGTCGGCGAGCTCGAGGCCGGGGAGCATGACGTCGCCGTCGCCGTCGAGGCCGACGACGAACACGCCCTGCTCTTTGTACGACTTGAGGGTCTGCGTCAGGTTCGACGCCATGGCGACCGGGATGCGTGCGGCCGCACCGGCCGAGGTCTTCCAGGCCGAGGCGGTGAGGCCGACCGACCGGCGCTGCGGGACGATGACGCCCTGCCCGCCGAACGCGGCCACCGAGCGGATGATCGCCCCGAGGTTGCGCGGGTCGGTGATGCCGTCGAGCGCGACGAAGAGCGGCTTCTGCTGACGCTTGACCGCCGCCTCGAGCATGTCGACGGGGTGGGCGTACTCGTACGGCGGCACCTTGAGCGCCACGCCCTGGTGCACGGAGTCGTGACCCGTGATGCGGTCGAGCTCGGGGCGCATGACCTCGAGGATCGGCAGGCCGCGACGGGTCGCGAGCTGCAGGATCTCTTTGGTGCGCTCGTCCATCTCGATGCGGGCGGCGATGTACAGCGTCGTCGCCGGGATGCGCGTCCGCAGGGCCTCGACGACCGAGTTGCGACCGGTGACCATCTCGTGGTCGTCGGCCGACTTCGGACGACGACGGGGCGCGTCGGGCCCGCCGCGACCGGCGATCGGCGACCCGGCGCGAGGGCCGGCCCCGCCGCGGCCACGGGCCGCCTCGAGCCGCTCACGCGCCGCCTTCGCCTTGCCCGCGGGGTGGTACGGGCGGTCCTCGGCGGCCGGGGTGGGCTTCTTGCCCTCGAGGGCCTGGCGCCCCTGCCCGCCGCTGCCGACCTGCTTGCCCTTGCTGCCCTGACGCACGGCACTGCTGCCGGGACGGCCCTTGCGTGCTCCGCTGGTGTTCTTCACTGTTCGAGGCTCCAATGCGACCCGCTGGGGGTGTCTTCGATGGTGATGCCGGCGCCCGTCAGGACGCCCCTGATCTCGTCGGCCCGCGAGAAGTCGCGATCGGCCCGGGCTTGCTGGCGTTCGGCCAAGAGTACGTCGACCAGCGTGCCGAGCGCGCGGTGCGCGTCGACCTCGTCGCCCGCCCGCCACTCGGGAGCCGTCGGGTCGATGCCGAGCACGGCCACCATGGCGGCCACGTGCTGCCAGGCCCGCGCCGCGGTGTCGAGGTCGCCGTCGTCGAGGGCCACGTTGCCGGCACGCACGGTGTCGTGCAGCACGGCGACGGCCTGGGGCACGTTGAGGTCGTCGTCCATCGCCTCGCCGAACTCGTCGGGCACGACGCGGGCTCCGACCCCGGCGAAGCGGGTGTCGGCCAGGCGCCGCTGGGCCCGTTCGAGGAAGGTCTCGACGCGGTCGAGCGCGGCCTCGGCCTCGAGCAGCGCACCCTCGTGGTAGTCGATGGTCGACCGGTAGTGCGCGGCGCTGAAGAAGTAGCGCACGACCACGGGCCGGGCCTGCGCCAGGAAGTCGGCGGCGAAGATCGAGTTGCCGAGCGACTTCGACATCTTCTGGCCCTCGACGGCGACGAGGCCGTTGTGCAGCCAGTACGACGTGAAGTCCATGCCCGCCGCGGTCGACTGGGCGAGCTCGTTCTCGTGGTGCGGGAACCTCAGGTCGAGGCCGCCACCGTGGATGTCGAAGGCCCGACCGAGGTACCGTGCCGACATCGCCGAGCACTCGATGTGCCACCCGGGGCGCCCCTCGCCCCAGGGCGACGCCCACGAGGCGGACTCGGGCTCGCCGGCCTTGTGGCCCTTCCAGAGCGCGAAGTCGCGCGGATCGCGTTTGCCGCGGGGGTCGGCGTCGGTCGCCGGGGCCATGTCGTCGACCGACTGGTTCGTCAGCGCGCCGTAGGTGGGCCAGCTCGTCGTGTCGAAGTAGACGTCGCCCGAGGCGTCGGGGGCGACGTAGGCGTGCCCCTTCTCGAGCAGGGTCGTGACGATCTGCTGCATCTCGCTGACGCTGGCGGTCGCTCGGGGTTCGTAGGTCGGCGCCTGGATGCCGAGCGCCTGGTAGCCCGCGGTGAACTCGAGCTCGTACCGGTAGGCACGGGCCCACCACTCTTCGGTGGTGTCGGCCGCCAGGGCGAGGATCTTGTCGTCGATGTCGGTGACGTTGCGCACCAGGGTCACGTCGAGGCCGCGGTAGGTGAACCAGCGGCGCCAGAGGTCGTAGACGAGTGCCGAGCGCAGGTGCCCGATGTGGGGCGACGACTGCACGGTCGGGCCGCAGACGTACAGCCCGACCTGGCCGGGGACGAGCGGGACGAAGTCGACGAGCGCCTGCTGACGGGAGTCGTAGAGCCTGATGGTCACGTGATCAGCCTATTTGACGCAGGGCCGGTGGCCTCGCTCGTGACGAGGGCCGTCGCGATGACGGCCACGCCCTCGCCCCGGCCGGTGAAGCCGAGCCCGTCGGTCGTTGTCGCCGAGACACTGACCGGGGCACCGACCACGCGGGTCAGCGCGTCTTGCATCTCGACCCGCCTCGACGAGAGCCGGGGCCGGTTGCCGACGACCTGGACGGCGACGTTCACCGGCGCCGCCCCCGCGGCCGCGAGCAGCTCGAGGGTCGCGGTGAGAAACACGTCACCCGACGCCCCGGCGAAGCGGGGGTCGTCGGTGCCGAAGCTCGACCCGATGTCGCCGAGCCCGGCGGCCGACAGCAGCGCGTCGACGATCGCGTGGGCGACCGCGTCGCCGTCGCTGTGGCCCGCGAGGCCCGCCTCCCCGGCGAAGTGCAGCAGCCCGAGGTGCATCGGCTGGGTCGCGTCGTACGCGTGGACGTCGGTGCCGACCCCGGTCAGGAGGCGCGGGCCCGGTCGACCGGACGCCTCCCGCCCCGGCGCACCCGCCTCGCCCTCGGCGACGATCGTCTCGGCACGACGCAAGTCCCACGGGGTGGTGATCTTGAAGGCCACCGGGTCGCCCGCCACGACGCGGACGCGGTGGCCGGCGGCGGCGAAGAGCGCGGCGTCGTCGGTGTGCTCGACCGAGGCCTCGGCGTAGGCGCGCTCGAGGGCGCCTCGGGGAAAGCCCTGCGGCGTCTGCATGGCGACGAGCTCGCTGCGGTCGACGGTGTCGACGACGAAGGCGGCGTCGGCGTCGACCCGCTTGATCGTGTCGGTCACCGCGAGACCCGGCACGACGCCGTCACCCGTCGACTCGACGGTGCCGGCCACGAGGTCGAACTGGGCGGTGGGGGTGAAGGGTCGGGCACAGTCGTGCACCAGGACGGTCTCGACGTCGGGGCCGAGGGCCGTCAGGCCCGCCGCGACGGACTGCTGGCGCGTGTCGCCCCCCACGACGACCGAGGCGTAGCCCCGGGCGGGACCGGCGACGGCGTGCACGAGCGCGCGGGACTCGTCGACGAGCGCCTCGGGGACCACGACGACGACCTGCGTCGGGACGGCCGAGGCGAAGACGGCGTCGAGCGACCGTTCGAGGATGCTGCGACCCGCGACCTCGACGAACGCCTTGGGCCGGCCGAGCGCGAGGCGGGTGCCACTGCCCGCCGCAACGACGACGACCGCCCGACCGACGCCGGACGGGGTGTGGACCCCACCGTCGCCGACCGAGCGGTCGTCGGGAGTGCTAGGACGCAAGGACCTCGTCGAGGACGCTCGACGCCTTCTCTTCGTCGGTCTTCTCGGCGAGCGCGAGCTCGCTGATCAGGATCTGACGGGCCTTGGCGAGCATGCGCTTCTCGCCGGCCGAGAGGCCGCGGTCCTGGTCGCGGCGCCAGAGGTCGCGGACGACCTCGGACACTTTGATGACGTCACCGCTGGCGAGCTTCTCGAGGTTCGCCTTGTAGCGGCGCGACCAGTTGGTCGGCTCTTCGGTGAAGGGGGCGCGGAGCACGTCGAAGACGCGGTCCAACCCCTCTTTGCCGATGACGTCTCGCACGCCGACCAGGTCGACGTTGTCTGCGGGTACTTCGATGGTCAGATCACCCTGGGTGACGCGAAGCTTGAGGTACAGCTTCTCTTCGCCCTTGATGATCCGCTTCTTGACTTCTGAGATTGTCGCTGCCCCGTGGTGCGGGTATACAACGGTCTCGCCGACCTCGAACTGCATGAATCAGGCTCCATTCTGCGACACCCAGGATACCATAAGGACTCGTTGGTAAGGCTGCCCTAACGAACCGACCCCCGTGGGCGCGGATAAGCTGGGCTCCGGACGTTTGTCGTGACGCTGATCCTGGAGGACACCTGTGCGAGCCCCATCCCTGAAGTCTCGCGGACTGACGACGCGCGTCGTCTCGGCCGCCGCCGTCGGCGCCGTGGTCGTCCTGACCGCCGCCGGGTGCAACTTCATCAGCCCGCAGGCCACGACCAAGCAGTACGACGCGAGCGACGGCTACAGCGTGAACGTCGGCTCGATCCAGGTGCGCAACGCCATCCTCCTCACGGCTCGCGAGGGCGACGGCGACACCGCCAGCCTGAGCATGGTCGTCCTCAACACGAGCGACGAGGCCGCGCAGGTCTCGTTCGAGTACCCGACCACCTCGGGCAAGCAGACGCAGACGATCGAGGTCGACGGCTCGTCCAAGGTCGAGCTCGGCACCGAGCCCGGCCAGGACCAGTTCATCATCGACTCGCTCGACTCCGACCCGGGCGCCCTGGTGCCCGTGTTCGTCCAGTACGGCACCGAGACCGGCAAGTCGTTCAACGTCCCCGTCCTGACGGGCGCTCTCTCCGAGTACGCCACGCTGCTGCCCTCCCCCACGCCGTCCTCCGACCCCACGGTCGAGTCGACCCCGCTGGTCGAGGCGACCGAGCAGGCACCGTCGTCGTCGCCGACGCCGTAGCGACCCCCCACCGACAGCCGAGAGGCCCGGCCCGCCGTGTGCGGTGCCGGGCCTCTCGCGCGTGAGGCGACCCGCGCCTCCCGGGTTCTCGCCGGGGAGGCGCGGGCGCCGACCGGTCAGGCCTCGATGCGGTAGCCGAGGCCGCGCACGGTGACCAGGGCCTTCGGCTCGGACGGGACGGCCTCGATCTTCGAGCGGATGCGCTTGATGTGCACGTCGAGGGTCTTGGTGTCGCCGAAGTAGTCGGAGCCCCAGACCCGGTCGATGAGCTGCCCGCGGGTGAGCACCCGGCCGGCGTTGCGCATGAGCAGCTCGAGCAGCTCGAACTCCTTCAGGGGCATGGCGACGTCGGTGCCGCGGACCGACACGACGTGCCGCTCGACGTCCATGCGGATCTCCCCCGCCTCGAGCATCGAGTCGGACAGGTCGTCGGGGTCGACCCGACGACGCAGCACGGCCCGGATGCGCGCGAGCAGCTCGCGAGTCGAATACGGCTTGGTCACGTAGTCGTCGGCGCCGAGCTCGAGGCCGACCACGATGTCGACCTCGCTGTCCTTCGCCGTCAGCATGACGATCGGCACCTGCGACTTCGTGCGGATGATGCGGCAGACCTCGGTGCCCGGGATGCCCGGCAGCATGAGGTCGAGCAGCACGAGGTCGGCTCCGGTCTTGTCGAAGGCGGCGACGGCGCCCGGGCCGTCCTCGGCCACCGTCACCTGGTAGCCCTCGCGCTGCAGGATGAAGGCGAGCGGCTCGCTGAGGGACTCTTCGTCCTCGACGATCAAGATGTGGGTCATCGGGTCTCCATGGTCATCGTGTCTCTTGGTGCTCGGGCCGCGGGGCGGCCGTGGTCGGGATCGACCGGGTGACGGGTTCGACCTCGGCGGACGGCAGGCGCAGCGTGAAGGTCGACCCCTTGCCGACCTGCGACCAGACGCGGACGTCGCCGCCGTGGTTCTGCACCACGTGCTTGACGATCGCGAGGCCGAGGCCGGTGCCGCCGGTGCGACGGGACCGGGCCGGGTCGACGCGGTAGAACCGCTCGAAGACGCGGTCGAGTTCGTCGTCGGGGATGCCGTAGCCCTGGTCGGTCACGGCGATCTCGACGACGCCGCCCTGGTCGACCGTGGCGCCGATGCCGACCCGCGACCCGTCGGGCGAGTAGTTGATGGCGTTCGCCACGAGGTTGTCGACGGCCGTGACGAGCATCGCCTGGTCGCCGACGACGTGCGCGTGCTTGCCGCCCCGCACGACGAGGTCGATGCCCCGCGCCTCGGCGCCCACCCGGTTGCGGTCCACGGCCGTGTCGACCACGTCGCGCACGTCGATCGGCTCGGCGGTCTCGAGCGCGTCGGTCGCCTGCAGGCGCGAGAGCTCGATGATGTCTTGCGTGAGACGGCCGAGCCGCCCGGCCTCGCGGGTCAGGCGCGCGGCGAAGTGCCGCACCTGCTCGGGGTCGGCCGAGGCGGACTCGAGGGCCTCGGCGAGCAGGCCGACGGCGCCGATCGGCGTCTTGAGCTCGTGGCTGATGTTGGCGACGAAGTCGCGGCGCATGTCGTCGAGCCGGCGCCCCTCGGTGCGGTCCTCGGCGAGCAGCAGCACGAAGCGACCCCCGAGGGCGGCCGCCCGAACGTGCACCGCGATGGTGGCCTCGCTGCCGGGCAACCGCGGCAACGTCAGTTCTTCGACGACGGGGTCGCCGTGCCGGCGGACGTCGTTGACGATGGTCTCGAGCTCGGGGTGCACGAGGTGTTGCTGCGCCGAGACCAGGCCGAGCTGCCGGGCCGCGGCCGAGGCCTTGAGCACGTTGCCCGACGGGTCGACCACGAGCCCGGCGGACTCGAGCGCGTCGAGCACGGCGTCGATGCCGTCGGGCAGGGCGACGTCGACGAGCGCCGCGGCTCGCACGGCGCGTCGGTGGGCCGAGACGACGACCAGCACGATGGCGGCACCGACGACGACCCCGAAGGCCAGCGACAACGGCACCAGCCAGGCGGATTCCATGTCGTTCACAGTAGTGACCCCCCGGCCCGTCGATGAACGGGAGGTCGTCCCATCCGCTGTACTTTGGTCAGAGTTCAGGCGGCGATCACCGGTCGTTAACCTTCACCGGAGAGCATCGTCGGGACTGTGCGGGCGACTCACGCCCTCACGTCACGAGCCGAGGGCGCGCCCCGCACCCCGCTCGCAGCCACCGTGCTCCCAGGGCCACCGAGCCCCCACGACGAGAGGGTCGAACACGACATGCGCGAGGTATTCCAGCAGGAACTCCTGGAGGTGCAGGAGCGTCTCGTCGAGATCGCCGGCCTCGTCGCCGTCTCGATCGCGAACGCGACCACGGCCTTCAACGAGTCGAACGTCTCGTTGGCCGAGCAGGTCATCGCCGACGACGACAAGATCGACGAGCGCGCCATCGCCCTCGACGAGCTGGCCATCGACATCCTGGCCCGCCAGAACCCGGTCGCCCGCGACCTGCGCATCGTCGTCAGCGCCCTGCGCATCAGCGCCTCGCTCGAGCGCATGGGCGACATGGCCGAGCACATCGCCCAGCTCGCCCGCTACCGGTTCCCCGAGAAGGTCGTGCCGAAGTCGCTGCGCCCGACCTTCAAAGAGCTGGGCGAGCTCGACGTCGCCATCGCGAACAAGCTCACCGAGCTGCTGACCACCGAAGACGTGCGCCTGGCGGAAGAGATCCGCAACGACGACGACCGCATCGACGAGCTGCACCTCAGCGTCTTCGACAAGGTGCTCGGCGAGACCTGGAAGGGCGCAGCCGTCGACACCGTCGACTCGACCCTCGCGTCGCGCTACCACGAGCGCTTCGCCGACCACGCCGTGTCGATCGCCAAGAAGGTCCAGTACCTCGCCACCGGCGACTGGGTCGCCCCCGAGGTCTGATCACCGGCTGACCTGCAGGAGGCGCGGTGCCCGGTCGTCGGGCACCGCGCCTCCTCGCGTTCGGTCGCGGCCCTCGCGGTCCGCGAGGATGGGGGCATGGCTTCAGTCGCGATCCTCGTCAACGGTCTGCCCGGATCGGGCAAGACCACCCTCTCGGCCACGCTCGCCGGCGTGCTCGGCTGCCCGCTGCTCGCGAAGGACCCGGTCAAGGAGGCGCTGGTCGACCTGGCCGGGCCGATGATCGATCCGCACGCCCTCGGTGGCATCGCGATGGACGCCGTCTGGGCGATGGCGGGCGAGGTCGAGGCGGGCGTGGTGGTCGACTCGTTCTGGCACCGCGACCGCGACCTCGACCTCGCGCGCGCCGGCGTCGAGCGCGCCGGATCGCCCCGCACGGTCGAGGTGTGGTGCGACGTCGACCCCGAGGTGGCCCTGCAGCGCGTGGTCGACCGGCTCGCGGCCGGCGGTCGACACCCGGCGCACGGCACGGTCGAGTCGGCTCGGGCCGCCTGGCCGACGTGGGCGGCCGGCGCCGAACCGCTCGGCGAGTGGCCCGTGATCCGCGTCGACACCAGCGCTCCCGTCGACATGGACGACCTTGTGATGCAGATCAGCGCGCGCTTCGTCTGACCGTCGCCTCGCGGCGCTGACTCGCGGCGCCGACTCGCACCGACGACGGCGCCCCACGACCCGGGCAACGGGTCGTGGGGCGCGGGGTCTTCGGCAGGCGCTATTTCTTGCCCTGGTTCGCGACCGCGGCAGCACCGGCGGCGGCGGCCTCGGGGTCGAGGTAGCGGGCCGGGCCGGTCGGCACGAAGTCGTCGTCGAGCTCGTAGACGAGCGGGATGCCCGTGGGGATGTTCAGCTCGGCGATCTCGTCGTCGCTGATGCCGTCGAGGTGCTTCACGAGCGCTCGCAGCGAGTTGCCGTGCGCGACGACGAGGGTGACGTCACCCGCGGCCAGGCTCTCGGTGATGTCGCTGTGCCAGTAGGGCAGCATGCGATCGATCACGAGGGCCAGGGACTCGGTGCGCGGTGCGTCGATGCCGAGCTCGGCGTAGCGCTGGTCGTGCGCCTGCGAGAACTCGCTGTCGTCGTCGAGCGGGGGCGGCGGAACGTCGAACGAGCGACGCCAGGTCTGGAACTGCTCGGGGCCGTACTGCTCGAGCGTCTGAGCCTTGTCCTTGCCCTGCAGCGCACCGTAGTGGCGCTCGTTGAGACGCCAGGAGCGTTTGACGTCGATCCAGAGGCGGTCGGCCTCCTCGAGGGCGATGTCGGCGGTCTGGATGGCGCGGGTCAGGCGCGACGTGTAGAGGATGTCGGGCAGCAGGTCGGCCTCGAGCAGCAGCTCGCCGGCACGCTTGGCCTCGGCACGGCCCTGCTCGGTGAGCCGCACGTCGACCCATCCGGTGAAGAGGTTCTTCGCGTTCCATTCGCTGTTGCCGTGACGCAGGAGGATGAGGGTCGAAGTCATGCCGCCAGCGTATCGCGACGCTCCGATGGCAGACTCGGTGCATGCCCATCGGTTCCGTCACGCGCGGCACGACCGGCACCAACCGGCTCCGCCGTGTCGACCGCTGGATCGCCGCCCACCCGTCGTTCCGGCGCACGGACGACCCGCTGGTCGTCGACCTGGGGTACGGCGCGAGCGCGACGACTCCCCTCGAACTGCACCAGCGCCTCCTGCGGGTCCGCGACGACGTCGAGGTCGTCGGCATCGAGATCGAGCCGGAGCGCGTGCGGCTCGCGAGCCTGTCGGCGCGCCCCGGGGTGAGCTTCCGGCGGGGCGGGTTCGAGGTGCCGCTCGACGGCGACCGACGGCCGGCGGTGATCCGGGCGTTCAACGTGCTGCGGCAGTACGACGAGTCGCAGGTGGCCGACGCCTGGGCGTTGATGACGGGGCGCCTGCAGCCCGGCGGCGTGCTCGTCGAGGGCACCTGCAACGAGGTGGGCCGCGTGGCGAGCTGGGTCGACGTGACGCCCGAGGGGCCGACGACGTTCACGATCTCGTTGCGGCTCGCCGGGCTCGAGCTGCCGTCGGTGGTGGCCGAACGCCTGCCCAAGGCGCTGATCCACCGCAACGTGCCGGGCGAGCGCGTCCACGACCTGCTCGTCGACCTCGACCGGCAGTGGGCGGTCGCCGCCCCGCTCTCGGTCTACGGGCCGGTGCAACGGTGGCTCGCGACGGTGCAGGGGCTGCGCGACGCGGGCTGGCCCGTGCAGGGCGGCCGGACGCGGTGGCGGCTCGGCGAGCTGTCGGTGCCCTGGGCGGCGGTCGCACCGCGCCCGTGAGCGGCTGTCGCGTGCGGGACGGGCGCGGGACGGGCGCACGACGGCCCCACGACTCGTCAGGCACGCGAGCAGCGGGCGCGCGACGCGTCAGACGCGTGCGAGCCGGGCTCGGGCCTCGTCGTGGTCGAGCCCCGTGGCCATCAGCAGGTCGACGAGCAGCGGTCGCATCATCAGCACGACGATCGCCTCGGTGACGGGTGCGCCGGGCAGCACGACGGTCGGGTCGAGCCGCCGGGCCACCGCCGTCAGGGCCTCGCGGGCGACGGGCCGCTGTTCGACGTCGTGGACCGATCGGCCGAGCACCGCGACGGCTCGCGCGGTCGAGTCGAGCAGGTCGGCCAGCGCCGACCGGTCGACGCCGTCGCCGAGCTGGGTGTCGAGGCGCCTGGCGACCACCCGGAGGTTGCGGACGGCGAGGTCGACGTAGCGCCGCACCGTCGCCTGCTGTCGCAGGTCGGGCAGGCGCGACCGCAAGAACGGCGACAGCCGCGCGATCGACTGCGCCGACTCGAGCGTCGACGACCAGTCGTCGAGCACGGGCTGCGTGCCCCGCAGGCGGCCGAGGGCGTCGTCGGCCCGGGGCGCGTCGTCGGTGCGCAGCGCCGCGACGAGCGCGGTGAAGGCGTGGTCGACCTCGTCGAACAGCCGCCGGGCGTCGTAGCGGGCGAGCCCGACCGGGTCGCGGGGCACGACGGCCGTGACGAGCAGGGCCACCGTTCCCCCGACGGCTCCGTCGATGCTGCGGACGAAGGCCCCGCCGTCGGGGTCGGGCAGCAGCATGACGAGCATCGACTGGGTCGCGGCCGCGACGGCGAACGCGCTGCTCGACGAGAAGAACCGCGCGACCAGCAGGGTCACGAAGAGGACGAGGGCGATCTGCCACAGGCCTTTGCCGACGATCATCAGCAGCATCTCGCTGAGGGCGATGCCGATCAGCACGCCGACCGCGTTCTCGAGCACGCGACGCGGGCGGGCGTCGCGGGCGAGGCCGAGCGACGAGATCGTGATGGTCACGGCCAGCAGCGGGATCGCGTGCCCGAGGGCGTAGTGCGTGATCGCGTACGCGCCGGCGACCGCGAGCACGATCTGCACGACGGCCGGCCCCGACGCGATCGTGCGGGCCGTGGCGTCCCTCAGGTCGAAGGACGAGGAGGCGCGGTGCCAGCCGCGTCGCAGCCCGCCGCCGCGCGTCGGCCCGGTCACGACCGGGCCCGCGTGCGCTGCCTCACCGGGCCGTCAGCGACGGACGGCGCCGAGGCGCGGCAGCCGCGGCACGCCCGCGGCGGCGCCGGCCGAGGCGGGCACGACGATCTCTTGCGCGGCGGCGACGAGGAGGTCGTCGGCCACGACCGCGAGCGGTGCCGCCTCGTCGGTGCCGCGCTTGACGAGGGCGAGCGCGATCGGACCGAGCTCGTGGTGCAGGGCGACGCTCGTGACGTGACCCACCGACTTGGGCGCGGCGGCCTCGGGGGCCTCGGCCGCGCCTCCTGCGGTCTCGACCTTTGGCACGACGTCGGCCGTGGCGGACGGGGCCAGGACGACCTCGGCACCGCGCTCGGGCAGCACGCCGTCGCTGCCGTCGAGGTGCAGCATGACGAGCCGTCGAGGCGGGTGGCCGATGTTGTGCACCTTGGCGACGGTCTCTTGGCCGCGGTAGCACCCCTTGGCGAGGTGCACGGCACTGCGCATCCAGTCGAGCTCGTGCGGGATGGTCCGCTCGTCGACCTCGGTCGCCAGGCGCGGGCGCCAGGCCTCGATGCGCAGGGCCTCGAGCGCGAGGGTGCCCGCGACGGCGAGGCGGTCGGCGGGCAGGGCCGCGAGCGCGTCGAGGTCGGAGCGTCGCACGAGGGTCTCGCGGTAGGTCCAGTCGTGACCGGGGTGGTGGTCCGGGTCGGCGTAGCTGTGACCGCCGACCGTCACCTCGTGCCAGGGGTCGACCCAGACCAGCGCCGTGTCGTTCGAGGTCATGACCGGGACGAGCGGGTCGGTGCCGTCGGCACCGCCGGTCAGGTCGTGCATCGAGCCGATCGTCGCGACGTCGCCCGTGCGGTCGGCCACCTCGACGCGCAGCATGAAGCGCATCCGGTCGAGCCAGGTGCCGAGGGGGCCGACCTCGGAGCGTTCGACGAGCAGCCATGCCGTCTCGCCGTCGTCGACGACGCGGGCGGCGTGCTCGAGCCGGCCGTTGGCGTCGAGCAACAGGGTCTCGGTCGAGACGCCGGGTGCCAGGCCGACGAGCGCCTGGCTGGTCAGCGAGTTCAGCCAGCTGAGCCGATCGGGCCCGGTGACCGTCAATACGCCGCGGTCGGAGAGGTCGACGACCGCGGCCCCACGAGCCAGCCGGCGTTGCTCGCCGAGCGGGTTGCCGTAGTGCGCGGCGACGCCCGACCCGTCGTCGACGAAGCCGTCGCGCACCGAGAACGGCGACACCGCAGGAGGCGCGGCGTCGGTGGTGGGACCGCCTGCGTCAGTCAACGCGCGCCAGCTGCCCCGACGCGTGCGAGCGCAGTTCTTGCCCGAGGGCCGCGATGTCCCACGCCCAGAAGAGCTTGCCCTCGACCAGGCCGTACATGCGGGTGGCGGCCGAGTACTCCTTCGCGTTGCTCGACCGGACGACGGCGTCGGTGGCCAGGTCGATGCGAGGCCCCTTCACCCGCCCGAGGTAGAGCTCGTTGACGCCGGTCGGGTGGGCGATCTGCACCTCGAGGCCGAAGCCGTCGTCGGGCGTCCGCAGGATCTCGACGGCGCGTGCCGAGGTGAACGGCTGCACGCCGACGCCCGGCAGCATGCCGGGTCCCCGGTCGCCCGGCTCGGCCGGTCGCTCGAGTCGCCAGTAGCCGGTCTCGCTCGTCAGCGGCGTGTGCTCGTCGTCGAGCAGCCAGGTGAACGAGCTGTAGTTCAAGAAGGGCAGGCCGTCGTGGCTGAAGCTGATGCGCTGCCCGAACTCGTGGGTGCGCCGCTCGGTGCCCGGCTCGGAGTCGGGGTCGCCCTCGCCGATCTTGTAGTCGACGACGCCGGTGCCCTGCCAGACGCCGATCAACCACGAAAGGGGGACGAGCTCGGACGGGAGGTCGGTGGGGATGTCGATCATGGAGCGGTCAGCGCCGTCGCCCGAGCGTCAACGCTGCCCCTTGAACAGCTTGAGCAGGACGACGACCGAGACGAAGCCGATGGCGAGGGTGGCGAGGCCGAGGAGCCCGATGTAGAACACCTCGAGTGCGAGCAGGGAATCCATGACGTCGAGCCTACCCGGCGACCACCAGGGTGCCCAGCCCTTCGGGGCGACCGTTCAGACGAGGGCGAGGACGCCGGTGACGACGGCGAGGATCACCAGGCTGCCGCAGGTGCTGAGCATCGTGCGCGAGACGAGGCCGTCCTTCTGGCTGGTGGCGAGCTGTAGCACGAAGGTCAGCACGATGGCGCCGCCGAGGGCGAGCACGACGTGGTCCCAGTACTCGGCGGCGGGTGAGTACACGCCGATCAGCACGGCCGCGACGAGCGAGGCCACCCACACCGGCACGACCGTGATCGGCTTGAGTCGCGCCGTCGTCGCGTCGACGTCTCGTTCGCCTGCCTGCACGGTCCACCCCTCGTTCGTGTCCGCCCTTCTGCCGACCTGCCCTAGCATCGGATGGTCGGAGTGGCGGGG
>NZ_LMPQ01000010.1:137642-139649 GCF_001423905.1 Frigoribacterium sp. Leaf186
GACCTCTGCGGGCGGCCCCGACGTCCTGCCGTCGCTCGCCCTGCTCAGTCACCGTACCCGGCAGATCCCGGCCGAACCCGCACAACTGGTGAACGCCCCGTCGAGCGACCTGATCTTCGTCGACGCCCGGGCCGACCTGGCCAGCGCCAAGTCGCTGTGCAAGATCCTGCGCACCACGGGCGTCACGGTGCCCCTCGTCCTGGTGCTCACCGAGGGCGGACTGACCGCGGTCAACAACGAGTGGGGCGTCGACGACGTCATCCTCGAGACCGCGGGGCCGGCCGAGGTCGACGCCCGCATCCGCCTGGTCACCGGGCGGCTCGCCCAGTCACAGACCGGCTCGAAGATCCACGCCTCCGGCGTCGTCATCGACGAGGCCAGCTACTCGGCCAAGGTGCACGGTCGCCCCCTCGACCTGACCTTCAAGGAGTTCGAGCTGCTGCGCTTCTTCGCGACGCACCCGTCGCGCGTCTTCACCCGCGAGCAGCTGCTCAGCGAGGTCTGGGGGTACGACTACTTCGGCGGCACGCGGACGGTCGACGTCCACGTCCGGCGCCTGCGGGCCAAGCTCGGCGACCTCGAGTCGCTGATCGGCACCGTGCGCAACGTCGGCTACCGCTTCAACGTCTACGACGACGACGCCCAGGCCGTCGTCTCGTGAGCACGGCGGTCGAGCCGAGCGCGGTGTCGTCGTGACGGGCGCGGTGTCGTCGTGACGGGCGTGGTCGACGCGACCGGCGCCTCCTTCATCCCGGGGCTCGCCCGGGCGGCCGCCGAGGCCGACGGCAGCCCTCCGTTCTCGGACCAGACCCTCGTCGACGTGCGGTCGGGCGTCGCGACGGTCGTCGGCGACGCCCACGCGGCGGCGGTGCGGCGCGGCGACGAGGCCGAACTCGTCGTCCACCCCGACGACCGTCGCCAGGGGCGCGGGGCCGAGCTGCTGCAGCGGTTGGTCGACGAGACCCACGGCCCCCTGCTGCTCTGGGCGCACGGCGACCACCCCGGTTCACGTGTGCTCGCAGCGCGCTTCGGCCTCGACGAGACCCGGCGCCTGCTGCAGCAGCGGGCCCCGGTGCCGTCGTCGCCACGCCCGCCACGGTTGCGCGACGGCGACCGCGTGGCCGCCTTCCGCCCCGGGGTCGACGACGCAGCGTGGCTCGACCTCAACGCCCGCGCGTTCGCCGACCACCCCGAGCAGGGCTCGCTCGTGCAGGCCGACCTCGACGCCCGGCAGACGGAGGCCTGGTTCGACGCCGGCGACTTCGTGCTGCTCTGGCGGGGCGACGACCTGCTGGCCTTCTGCTGGCTCAAGCTCGACGCCGGTCAGCCAGGCGAGTTCTACGCGGTCGGCGTGTCTCCCGACCACCAGGGCGAGGGCCTGGGAGGCGCGGTGGTCGACGCCGGGTTCGCCCGCCTCGCCGAGCGCGGGGCCGACACCGCGGCGCTCTACGTCGAGGGCGACAACACGGCCGCCCTGCGGCTCTACGCGGCGCGGGGCTTCACCGACCACGCCGTCGATGTGCAGTACACCCTCGTCCGCTGAGCGCAGTGGCCTGGCCAGGCATCACCTCGCCTTGCCTCGCCTCGCCTCGCCCCGAGGCCCGTCTCGGGTGCCCGCCGCGCCCTCGGGGTACGAGCAGGGGTACAAAAGCAGCCTCGCGACGCTTACTCCTGGGCCCCGCCCCGACCTGCCACCGCGCTCACAGCGCCGGGGAGTGGATTGAGGCACCGCGCACGGCACGCATCCCCATCGACAGGAGAACACCATGAACCCCGTCAAGTTCCTTTCCGACCTCGGCCTCCAGAGCAAGCACGCCTACTGGGGCGGCTTCGCCTCGATCGTCATCGCCCTCGTGGCCTGGATCGCCTCGCAGGGCAAGGACTCGTCCGACAAGGCGCAGTCCGACCGTTGGGGCATCTTCATCGGCCACTGGGCGCCGACGTTCTTCGCCCTCGGCCTCGCCCTGAAGAACGAAGAGAAGTAGCAGCAGGCCTGCCCACGACGAC
>NZ_LMPQ01000010.1:139678-139778 GCF_001423905.1 Frigoribacterium sp. Leaf186
GCCCCCGCCGACCAGGCGGGGGCGTCGTCGTGTGCGCCGACCCGCGTGCGCGCGCCTCCTCCCCGGCCGCCGCGGATCCACACGTCATCTCGCGTTTACC
>NZ_LMPQ01000010.1:139794-155799 GCF_001423905.1 Frigoribacterium sp. Leaf186
CGGGACGACGCTGCGAGGCCGCCCGGGGTGGCACGATGGTGCGATGGACAGCAGCGAACCCCGCGTCGACGGCGCCGGCGTCACCCCCGACTTCCTCGACGACTTCGACGAGATCGTCAGCTTCGAGGACGGCACGCTGCCCGGCGAGCGCTACCTCGACCGCGAGCTGAGCTGGCTCGCCTTCAACCAGCGCGTGCTCGAACTGGCCGAAGACCCCACCACCCCGCTGCTCGAACGCGCGAACTTCCTCGCGATCTTCGCCAGCAACCTCGACGAGTTCTTCATGGTGCGCGTCGCCGGGCTCAAGCGCCGCATCGCGACCGGGCTCGCCGTGCCGACCAACGTCGGGCGCGGGCCGAACGAGGTGCTGGCCGACATCAACAAGAAGGCCCACGAGTTGCAAGAACGCCACGCCCGGGCGTTCCTCGACCTGGTCAAGCCCGACCTCGACGACGCAGGCATCCACATCGAGAACTGGTCCGACCTCGAAGAGGCCGACCGCGTGCGCATGCGCGAGATCTTCACCGAGCAGATCTTCCCGGTGCTCATGCCCCTGGCCGTCGACCCGGCCCACCCGTTCCCGTACATCTCGGGCCTGTCGCTGAACCTCTCGATCCGGGTGCGCAACCCCAAGACGATGCGGCAGGAGTTCGCGCGCCTCAAAGTGCCGCAGATGCTGCCGCGCTTCGTGCAGCTGCCCGACGACGACAGCGGTCGGGTGCGCTTCATCCCCCTCGAAGACCTGATCGCCAACCACCTGCAAGACCTCTTCCCGGGCATGGAGGTCGTCGAGCACCACGTGTTCCGCGTGACGCGCAACGAAGACGTCGAGGTCGACGAGGACGAGTCCGAGAACCTCATCCAGGCACTCGAGCGCGAGTTGTTGCGCCGCCGCTTCGGTCCGCCGATCCGCCTCGAGATCACCGACGACATGGACCCGGTCACCCTCGAACTGCTCGTCCGCGAGCTCGACGTGACCGATCAAGAGGTCTACAAGCTGCCCGCACCGCTCGACCTGGCCGGCCTGTTCGAGATCACCAAGATGTCGCGACCCGACCTGAAGTACCCCAAGCACCTGCCGACCACGGCCGTGCAGCTGCAGCCGACCGAGCCGAACATGAAGCCCGACATGTTCGCCAGCATCGCCCGGCAAGACATCCTCGTGCACCACCCGTACGAGTCGTTCGCGACCAGCGTCCAGGCCTTCCTCGAGCAGGCGGCGGCCGACCCGAACGTGCTCGCCATCAAGCAGACCCTCTACCGCACCAGTGGTGACTCGCCCATCATCGAGGCCCTCATCGACGCGGCCGAGTCCGGCAAGCAGGTGCTGGCCCTGGTCGAGGTCAAGGCGCGCTTCGACGAGCAGAACAACATCACCTGGGCCCGCAAGCTCGAGAAGGCCGGCGTGCACGTGGTCTACGGGCTGGTCGGGCTCAAGACCCACTGCAAGCTCGCCCTGGTCATCCGTCAGGAGAAGGGCACGCTCAAGCACTACACGCACATCGGCACCGGCAACTACAACCCCAAGACCAGCCGCATCTACGAAGACCTGGGGCTCTTCACCTCCGACGACCAGGTCGGCAAAGACCTGACCCGGCTCTTCAACGAGCTCTCGGGCTACGCCATCGAGAAGAAGTTCAAGCGCCTGCTCGTCGCACCGCGCTACCTGCGCCGTGGTCTGCTGAAACAGATCCAGAACGAGATCGAGAACGTGCAGGCCGGCCGCCCGGCGGGCATCCGCATCAAGATCAACTCGATCGTCGACGAGCAGATCATCGACGCCCTCTACAAGGCGAGCCAGGCCGGCGTGCCGGTCGACGTCTGGGTGCGGGGCATCTGCACGATCAAGCCGGGCGAGCCGGGGCTCAGCGACAACATCCGCGTGCGGTCGATCCTCGGGCGGTACCTCGAGCACAGCCGTCTGTTCTGGTTCGCGAACGACGGCGACCCGCAGGTCTTCATCGGCAGCGCCGACATGATGCACCGCAACCTCGACCGCCGCGTCGAGGCGCTCGTGCGCCTGACGCAGGCCGACCACCTGACCGAGGTGTCCGCGTTGTTCGACCAGGCGATGTCGGACGACACGTCGTCGTGGTGGCTCGAGGCCGACGGCACCTGGACGCGCCACGCCCGCGACGCCGACGGCCGGTCGCTGACCGACCTGCAGAACGCCCAGATGAAGGCCATCACCGTGCGGAAGCGCTCCAAGCGATGACCGTCACCTCGACGACCGTCGTCGCCGCCGGTGCCGTCTGCTGGCGCCTCGTCGACGGCAAGGTGCGGGTGCTGCTCATCCACCGCGACCACCACGGCGACGTCTCGCTGCCCAAGGGCAAGGTCGACCCCGGCGAGGCCACGCCGCAGACCGCCGTCCGCGAGATCCACGAAGAGACCGGCTACCGCGTCACGCTCGGCGCCCCGCTCGGCACGGCCGAGTACCTGCTGCCCGGCGGCCGCGACAAGGTCGTGTACTACTGGTCGGCCGAGGTGACCGACGAGGCCTTCGCCGAGGCCGGGTCGTTCACGGCCAACCACGAGGTGGCCGCCATCGAGTGGGTCGGGCTCGAGAAGGCGAAGGCGATGCTCACCTACGCCCGCGACGCCGACGTGCTGCAGCGCTTCGCCGACCGGGTCACGACCGGCACGGCACGGACCTTCCCGATCGTGGCCCTCCGGCACGCGAAGACGACCTCGCCGTCCGACTGGCACGGTTCGGACGCCACGCGCCCGCTGCTGCCGCAGGGTCGGCGCCAGGCGAGGTCGGTCGCGCCCGTCATCGCGGCGTGGTCTCCCACGCGCATCGTCAGCAGCACGGCCGCTCGATGCCTCGCCACGCTCGAGCCGCTGTCGGCGCTGACCCGCGTCGGCGTGCGCCAGACCGACGCCATCAGCCAGGACGCCTTCGAGCAAGGCACCGACGACGTCGCCGCGGTCGTCAAGAAGCGCCTCAAGAAGAAGGTCGCCGCCGTCATCTGCAGCCACGGGCCCGTGCTGCCCGAGGTCATCCGTCAGATCTCGCTGGGCACCAAGGGGGGCGACCGCATCGACCTGCGCCGTGCCTCGTCGCTCGGCACGGCCGAGTTCACGGTGCTGCACGTCTCGGTCGACGACTCGACGCTGGTCGCGCTCGAGACGCACGGCCCGGCTGCCTGACCCGCGCCTCCTCGGCTCCGCCCGGCACTGCCGACGTCGACCCCCGCCTGCGACAGGCAGGGGTCGACGCCTGTCGGGACGCGCCTGTCTCGGCCGATGTTCCCCCCTCGTTCACCTTCCGTTCACCGGGGCAGGCGACCGTGGTTAACCGTCCGCCGTAGCGTCTCGCACGGGTCGGCACCTGGCCCACAGCACCTAGCCATCACATCCCGAAAAGGACCCCCCTGTGAACTTCAAGCGCACCGGCAGCATCGTCGCGATCGCCGCGGTCGGAACCATGCTCCTCGCGTCCTGCGCCAGCAACGAAGGCGGCGCATCGCCCTCGGGCGACGCCTCGGCCAGCGACCTCTCCGGCACCATCTCGGGCATCGGCGCCTCGTCGCAGCAGGCCGCGCAAGAAGCCTGGGTCGCCGGCTTCCAGACCGCCAACCCCGACGTGACCGTCAACTACGACCCGCAGGGCTCGGGAGGTGGCCGCGAGAGCTTCATCTCGGGCGCCGCCGACTTCGCCGGCTCGGACCGCGCCTTCACGACCGACGAGATCTCGTCGAGCACCTTCGCGGGCTGCACGCCCGACACCGGCATCGTCGAGCTGCCCGCCTACGTCTCGCCCATCGCGGTCGTGTTCAACCTCGACGGCGTCGACGAGCTCAACCTGACGCCCGCCACCCTGGCCGGCATCTTCAGCGGCAAGATCACCACCTGGGACGCCGCCGAGATCAAGGCCGACAACCCCGACGCCGACCTGCCCAGCACGGGCATCACCGCCGTCCACCGCTCGGACGACTCGGGCACCACCGAGAACTTCACCGACTACCTGCACGCGACGGCCGGCGACACCTGGACCGAAGAGGCCGACGGCACGTGGCCCACCGCCTTCGGCGGCGAGGGCGCCTCGGGCACCTCGGGCGTCATCGACGCCGTGACCAACGGCACCGGCACCATCGGCTACGCCGACGCCTCGCGCGCCGGTGACCTCGGCACCGTCAAGGTCAAGGTCGGCGACGACTTCGTCGGCTACTCGGCCGACGCCGCCGCCGCCATCGTCGACGAGTCGCCCGAAGAAGAGGGCCGCACCGACGGCGACATCGCCATCGCGCTCGATCGCACCTCGACCGCGTCCGGGGTCTACCCGATCGTCCTGGTCAGCTACCTGATCGCCTGCGAGTCCTACGAGGACGCCACCAAGGGCGAGCTCGTCAAGTCGTACCTGTCGTACGTGACCAGCGAGGACGGCCAGCAGGTCGCGGCCGACGCCGCCGGCTCGGCCCCGATCTCGAGCACGCTCTCGGGTCAGGTCGCCGACGCCATCGCGCTCATCAAGTAATACGGCACCACCCCGGGGGCCCGGGAACGCACCGCGTGCGTTCCCGGGCCGTCGGCCTGACAGGCATCACGCACCACCGCACCGACCCGAACCCCACCCGAGCCTCCGGAGGACCCCGTCCGATGACCGCCCCCGCCACGACCTCGGCCCCCGCCGTCGTCCCGAAGCCCAAGCGACGTCCCGCCGACCGCATCTTCTCGGGCAGCACGGTCGTCGCGGGCGGTCTCATCCTCGCGATCCTGGCCGCCGTCGCGCTCTTCCTCGTCGTGCAGAGCATCCCGGCGCTGAGCGCCGCCCCCGAGGACGTCTCGCTCTCGGGCTACCCCGGTTCGTTCTGGCAGTACGTGGGCCCGCTGGCCTTCGGAACGGTCTACGCGGCCGCGCTGGCCCTGTTGATGGCCCTGCCGGTCGCCATCGGCATCGCGCTCTTCATCTCGCACTACGCGCCCCGCAAGCTGGCCCAGGGCCTCGGCTACGTGATCGACCTGCTCGCCGCGGTGCCCTCGGTCGTCTTCGGCCTCTGGGGCAGCATCGTGCTCGCGCCGGCGATCCAGCCGTTCTACGACTGGCTCGTGAACACCTTCGGCTGGTTCCCGCTCTTCGCCGGTCCCGTCTCGGGCACCGGGCGCACCCTGCTGACCGCGTCCATCGTGCTCGCGGTGATGATCCTGCCGATCATCACGGCGCTGAGCCGCGAGGTCTTCCTGCAGACGCCCGTGCTGCACGAAGAGGCCGCCCTGGCCCTCGGCGCCACCCGGTGGGAGATGATCCAGATCGCCGTGCTGCCCTTCGGCCGGCCCGGCATCATCTCGTCGGCCATGCTCGGCCTGGGCCGCGCGCTCGGCGAGACCATGGCCGTGGCCCTGGTGCTCTCGCCCGCCCTCGTGATCAACCCAGCGATCCTCACCTCGACGAACTCGTCGACGATCGCGGCGAACATCGCCCTGAGGTTCCCCGAGGCACACGACATCGGCATCAACACCCTGATCGCGACCGGCCTCGTGCTCTTCGTCATCACCCTGATCGTCAACTCGATCGCCCGCTACGTCATCAACCGCCGCAAGGCCTTCTCGGGAGCGAACTGATGGCCACGACCACCGCCGGCGTGAGCCGGACCAACCGATCGGTGAACGCCCTCACGACGGGCCGTCTGCCCAAGGCGGCGCCCCTGGTCATCCTGCTCGGCAGCTGGGTCGTCATGGGCGTCGTCTTCGCCCTCCTGAACGCGGCGGGAGTCACCGCGTCGTTCAACTGGGTCGGGGCGATCATCCTCGGCACCGTCCTCTACGCCGCGCTCGTCTTCGTCGTCGCGATGCAGGTCGAGGGCGTCCGCCGCGCGAAGGACCGCGTCGTCACCACCCTCGTGAGTGCCGCGTTCATCATCGCGCTCGTGCCACTGGTGTCGCTGCTCGTCACCGTCGTGACATCCGGGGCGAACCGCTTCGACGCCGACTTCTTCTCGATGTCGATGCGCAACGTCGTCGGGGCCGGTGGCGGCGGGCTGCACGCCATCACGGGCACCCTGCTCATCACGGCCTTCGCCACGGTCATCTCGGTTCCGATCGGCCTGCTCACGGCGATCTACCTCGTCGAGTACGGGCAGGGGCGCCTCGCCCGGGCGATCACGTTCTTCGTCGACGTCATGACGGGCATCCCGTCGATCGTCGCAGGCCTCTTCGCGTACGCACTCTTCGTGATCTTCTTCGGCGAGGGCGTCCGCATGGGCGCAGCCGGCTCGGTGGCACTGGCCGTCCTGATGATCCCCGTCGTGGTGCGCAGCACCGAGGAGATGCTCAAGCTCGTGCCGAACGAGCTGCGCGAGGCGTCGTACGCGCTGGGCGTGCCGAAGTGGCTGACCATCCTCAAGGTGGTCATCCCGACCTCCGTCGCCGGCATCACCACGGGCGTCATGCTCGCCATCGCCCGCATCATTGGAGAGACCGCTCCCCTGCTGATCACCGCCGGCTTCACGGCGAGCATGAACTACGACCTGTTCGACGGCCGCATGCAGTCGCTGCCCGTCTTCGCGTACAGCTCGTACGTCAGCCAGGGCACCGACGCGGCCGCGTTCATCGACCGGGCCTGGGCGTCGGCGCTCACCCTGATCCTCATGGTGATGGCGCTCAACCTGCTCGCGCGCCTCATCGCCCGCGTCTTCGCGCCCAAGCTCGGCCGCTGACCCGGCCACCCCGACCCTCACCCCGTCCCGGCTCCCGCCCGGCTCCCACCCCGAAGGAATCACCGTGTCCAAGCGCATCGAGGTCAACGACCTCAACGTCTACTACGGCAAGTTCAAGGCCGTCGAAGACGTCAACATCACCATCGAGCCCCGCACGGTCACCGCGTTCATCGGCCCGTCCGGCTGCGGCAAGTCGACCTTCCTGCGCACCCTGAACCGCATGCACGAGGTCATCCCCGGGGCCTACGTCGAGGGCGAGGTGCTGATCGACGGCAACGACCTGTACAGCCCAGGCGTCGACCCGGTGCTCGTCCGCCGCCAGGTCGGCATGGTGTTCCAGCGACCCAACCCGTTCCCGACGATGAGCATCCGCGACAACGTGCTCGCCGGCGTCAAGCTCAACAACCGTCGCATGTCGAAGGGCGACCAGGACGGCCTCGTCGAGAAGTCGCTGCAAGGCGCCAACCTCTGGAACGAGGTCAAGGACCGTCTCGACAAGCCCGGCTCAGGCCTCTCGGGCGGTCAGCAGCAGCGTCTGTGCATCGCCCGCGCCATCGCCGTCTCGCCCGACGTCGTGCTGATGGACGAGCCCTGCTCGGCCCTCGACCCGATCTCGACCCTCGCCATCGAGGACCTCATCGAAGAGCTCAAGCAGCAGTACACGATCGTCATCGTGACCCACAACATGCAGCAGGCCAGCCGCGTCAGCGACAAGACCGCGTTCTTCAACATCGCGGGCACCGGCAAGCCCGGCAAGCTGATCGAGTTCGACGACACCGCCAAGATGTTCTCGAACCCGAGCGTGCAGGCGACGGAAGACTACGTGTCGGGACGCTTCGGCTGATCGGGCACCGCGCCTCCTCGGGGGCGCACGGTCTCGGCACTGGCCGTGGCAGACGAGAAGAGGCGGTCCACCGGGTGGTGGACCGCCTCTTCTCGTGTGCGGTGCGGGCCCGGGGCTGCCGCGTCGCGACTGCCGGGCCCGGCGGGTCAGGCGCTGGGGATCGCGACGACCGGGTCGGTCGTGGGCGACGACGAGCCACCGCTGGGCTCGACCGTGATGCCGATCGTGTCGCCCGGGCTCTTCTCACCCTTGAGCAGGTGCGTGGCCGGAGCACTCGACGAGGCGTCGAAGGTGCCCGCGGGGACGGCGCCGTCCGAGCCGATGTACCAGAGCTCGTAGGTCTGGTCGCCGGGCAGCGACGTCATCCCGTCGACGACGACCGCCGAGCGGCCGAGCTCGTCCGACCAGATCAGGGTCGCCTTGCCGCCGGTGCTGACGTCGGCGACGGAGCGCTGGAAGTCGCTCGCCGCGTAGATCTCGTCGATGCCGGAGGCCTGCTGCTCTTGCTGCTGCCCGGTCTGGCCGAGGCCCTCGACGAGGGCTCCGCCGCCGAAGAACAGTGCGGCGGCCGCAGCGGCGGCCCCGAGGATCGCCACGGGCCGGGCGAACCAGCGACGGTGCGCGGCGCCGGTGGCCGTGAGGACGCGGGCGCCCTCGGACTCGCTCGGCTCCATCTCGGGAGCCGGGGTGCGCTCGACGCGACGCTCGTGGTCGCCGTCACCCGCGCCTCCTGCGGTCGTGGCGCCGTGGTCGGCCGTCGGGGTCGTCGCCGTGAGCGGCGGCAGTTGGGGCGTCGACGCGATGAGGCCGAGGACGCTGGCGCGCAGCTCGGCAGAGGGCGTGACGGGCCGAGCAGCGTGGGCGAGCAACAGTGCTGTCTCTCTCAATTCGGCCACCTCCGTCCTGATGTCGTCGTACTGGTCTGATGTGTCGTCGAGGAGTTCCTCGAACGCGTGTCGTTCGTCGTCGCTGAGTGCGTTGAGCACGTAGGCACCGGACAGGTCGTCGGTGTCGATCTTCGTGGGGCCCGCGTCGTCCGCGTGGCGGCCCCGCGTGGGCTCGTCGTGATCGCTCACGATGCCACTCCCATCTCGTCGCGCAGGCGGATCATGCCGTCGCGCAGTCTGGTCTTGACGGTGCCGATCGGCACGTCGAGGAGTTTCGCGACCTCGCTGTGGCTGAGGCCGCCGTAGTAGGCGAGCTTGACCGCCTGACGTTGCAGTTCGGTGAGGCGCCCGAGGGCCCGCTCGACCCGCTCGTGCTCGATGCGGATCTCGACGGACTCGGTGACCGAGTCGTAGTCGGTCTGGAGGTCGCGGACGCCGATCTTGAGGTCGCGGTCGCGACCGGCCTGGGAGGCGCGGATGCGATCCACGGCGCGGCGGTGCGCCATCGTGAGCATCCAGCTGGCGGCGCTGCCCCGAGCGGTGTCGAAGCGCGTCGCGTTCTGCCAGATCTCGAGGAAGACCTCTTGGGTCACCTCTTCGGACTGGGCGTGGTCCTTGAGGAGTCGCTTGACCAGGCCGAGCACGCGGGGCGCCGTCTGGTCGTACAGCTCGGCGAAGGCGGCTTGATCGCCCTGTGCGACTCGCGGCAGCAGTTCGTCGGGAGTCGACAGGGTGCGCCCGGGCTCGGGTGTCTCTGTCTCTCGGGTCACGAGTTCGAGCATGTCAGGGTTCACCTCCGGTCGCACTGTTCGTGGAGTCGTGGGGCACGATCCGGGGCGGATCGTGAGGTGGTGCTGGTGGTGCGGTGTCGCTGGGTGGTGCGGTGTTCGGGGCTGGTGCGGTGTTCGGGGTGTGAGCGGGACCCCCTGCGATGCGACCGTCTGGGATGGCGTTCAGGCCCGGTGCATCGCAGGGAGACCAGCCCGCCGACGCCCGATGCTTAGGGAGGACGGGAGTCGGCGGGGGATCGTGCATCCTCACGTGAAGGGTTCGGCACCGGGACCCTGGTGGATTGGGCGAACATTCGCGCGGTGCCGGCGGGCGGGCGCAGGGCATGCCGATCCGGGCCACGGATGGGCCACGGATGGACCGCAGGTGGGCCCATGGTGGGCTGCAGGAGGCGCTGGTCACCCCGCGAGGGAGGAGGCGGCCGGGCGGCACGCTTGCTTCTCGACCGAGTGGTGACGACTCGGGAGGAAGAGGGTGCCGGACCGCAGAAACGCCTCTCGGCGCGAGGCCGCTCGAAGCGGCTAAATTTGGAGCCCGGGGTTACTGCGGCCCGACCACAGAGACTTTACCCGCCTCACGCCCGACGGGCCGACGAGTTCGCGTCGTGCGAACGCGGGCCCTGTTCGCGCGTGTCGCTGTGCGTCCGGTCGCGTCGCGCGCCGCGCCGCGCCGCGCCTCCGTCGTCCGTTCTCTCTCGCTCGTGCTCGTGCTCGCGCTCGAGGCGTCGAGCGTTCAGTCGAGGCTGTCGTCGCGCCACAGGTGGGCGCAGGCGACGAGGTCGACGCCGAGCTCGCTGAACCGCAGGGCCCGCCGGGTGAGTTCGCCGGCGCGGTCGGAGCCGACGGCGTCCTGGTCGTCGGCGACCGACGTGGCGCCGGCGGCGGCGAGGCGGCAGAACGCGGCACCCCGCTCGAGGGCGATGGCGAAGTCGCCCACGAACACCCCGCGCAAGATCAGGTCGGCGAGCTCGAGGATCTCTTCGGGGCTGGCCGGTGCCGGTGCGCCCGCGACGACCGGGTCGATCGTCGTGGCGACCTCGACCCCGCGCTCGAAGAGCTGCGTGACCTCGACCGGGTTCTGCCGGATGACGGCGCGCACGAGGTAGATGCGCCAGAGCGCCCCGGGCAGGCTGTGCGGGCTCGCCCGTGCCCACAGCTCGGCGACCGCGTCGATGCCGTGCTGGTCGGTGAACGTGACGAGCCGGTCGAGGATCTCGGGGCTCGGGTCGTGCTTGACGCGGGCGACGAGGGCCGAGGCCGACTCGTGGGCCACGCGGTTCATCGTCGCGGGGTCGTCTCCGCCCTGGAAGGCTTCGAACTCGGACCCCGAGAACTGGGTCGGGCGGTGGAATCGTCTCGGCACCGGACCCACGATAGGCGTGCCCACCGACACGGACCCGGACGTTCGCCCACGGCATGACGCTCGGTGGGCGACGACACCGAGGAGGCGCGGCTCGGCCCGCCCGCGACCACGCCGCCCCTGCGCGGGTCGGCCTGGCGAACACGGGCCGCGGCATCCCGTAAAGTGGACGGGCACGGGCCTCTAGCTCAGTTGGTAGAGCATCGGACTTTTAATCCGCGGGTCGTGGGTTCGAGCCCCACGGGGCCCACCGTTTGCAGTTCCTCCGAGTCGTCGCCTCCGAGACGACGAGGCCCGGACGGGGCGGTAGGGCGGGGCCGACGTCGCACCCGAATGCGGAGGCCCCACCCAGAGAGACCCGGACCCGAATCCTGTCCCCCGATTCCAGACGGTCCCTAGCCGCCTGTTAAGCGGAGACCATACGCCCCCTGCGCGTCGCGCGACAGACATTCTGTCGAGGGCGAGAGAAAGCGCCCTTCCGGTTCGGGTCGGGAAGGGCGCTCGGCCTCCCCGCGACAGGTGTCGGGCATGTCGCGTGGGTGTTCAGGGGTACGTCAGGGCCGGGGGCCCTGGGGAGGCAGCCTTCGACGCTACGCGCCGCGTCCTGGACGCGGACCCAGGGGACGCAAAACGGACAGCCGGCCGGGCGAGAGGGGACGCCCGCCCGAGCATCCCCGAGGTTTCCTCTTGTCTTGGCGTGGGATCGGTTGTAGTTTTTTGGCATCGGCCCGGACCCCGCTGTGATCTGCGGTTCTGTGTGTCCTCAGGCCCGCCGACCACGACGACGGTCACAGTTCACGCTCCGCGCGCGCTGCGACCGCGGGCGAGGACGACACCGGCCCGAAACGGTGTCGCCGGCCGAACGCGGGGCCGGGAGCAACGGCGCTCCCGGGCCCGCACCCTCCCGCGCCGCGCGCCGCGCTTCGGCCTACGAGGCCGTGGTGCCTGCCGCCCGGTACCGCACTCCCCAGCTGCCGGTCCACGTCTCGCCTTCGTCGAGCCAGCGCAGCCCCTCGCCCGAGGCGAGGGCGTTGGCCGGAGCCGTCATCGGCTCGGCGGCGACCGCCAGACCCTTCACCCCGTCACGGGGGAAGTTGCGGGGCGTGAACACCTGCACGTACTCGAACGACGGGTCTTGCCAGAGCTCGGTCGCCGAGCCGTCGGGCGCGGTGAAGGTCGTCGTGCGGACGCCGTCGTCGCCGGGCTCGACGTCGCGGTAGCCCGTGTCGAGGTCGAGGTCGCCCAGGAGCGGCCCGTGCGAGAGGTCGTACGGCGTGCCGACCACGGGCGAGGTGCCGACCGGGATGCTGCTCTCGTCCACCTCGTACCGGGTCGCCGCCGCGAGCGTCACCCTGAGGGTCGCCGGGTCGTGGTCGCCCACCCGGAAGAACGGGTGCGACCCCACGGCGAACGGTGCCCGGCCGACGCCGACGTTGGTGATCGCGTGCGTCACGACCATGCCGTCGGCGACGAGCTCGTGCCGCACGGTCGTGTCGAGCTGGAAGGGCCAGCCGTGCTGCGGGTACACCGTCGCGCCGAGGGTCACCGCGTGCGGCTCGCGCTCGACCACCTGGTAGGCCGTGCACCTCAGCAGCCCGTGACTGGCGTTGCCCTTGGCCGCCTCGGTGAGGTCGAGCTGCTGCTCGTGCCCGTCGAGCGACCAGCGGCCCCCGGCCACGCGGTTCGGCCAGGGCACGAGCGTGATGCCGCACGCCGAGGGCGGCGTCTCGTCCGCGCCGAACGTCTCGGTCAGCGCGACGCCGTCGACGGCCAGGGCACGGATGCCGGCCGCGACCTGCGTCACGATGCCCGTCACGGTGTGACCGTCTCGCTCGAGGGCCAGCTCGTAGTGTTCTCCGGTCGGGTTGCTCGTCGTCATCGCTCCAGTCTCGCTCTCGGGTGCCGGTGGCGTCCGGGTGGGGGTCAGGGACGCGAGGGGGCCGGGTCACAAGGAGGCGCGTCGACCTCGCCCGCGCCTCCTGCGGTCGCGCCTCGCGCGGCCACCACGTCGAGGCCCGCCCGCCGCAGCTCGGCGACGGAGGCGTCGTCGGCGCCGGCCGTGATGAGCGCCTCGAAGGTGTCGAGCGGGCCGATCACGCCGAGGTGGGCCTCGCCGAGCTTGCTGCCGTCGGCGACGATGTACGAGCGGCGGGCCGTCTGGGTCATGAGGCGCTTGAGGTCGGTTTCGGGCAGGTTCACGTTCGTGACGCCGTGGATCGCGTGCACGCCGGTGCAGCCGATGAAGGCCAGGTCGGCGGTGATGCCGGCGAACACGCTCGTCGCCAACGGGTTGACCAGCGAGTGCTGCAACGGCCGCAGCGTGCCGCCCGACACGATCACGGTGAACCGCGGCACGGCCTGTTCGAGCGCCAGCGCGATGGTGAGGCCGTTGGTGACGACGACGACGCCCTCGAGCTCGTGCCGTTCGAGCAGCGCCAACGCGATCTGCGTGGTCGTCGTGCCCACGTCGAGCACCACGCAGTCGCCCGAGCGCACGAGCGAGGCGGCCTCGACCCCGATGGCCCGCTTCGCCTCGGTCGACACCGAGCTCTCTTCTTCGAACGGCCGCTCGGCCGGTCGGTCGACCGACAACGCCCCACCGTGCACGCGCGACAGGAGGCCGTCGGCGGCGAGGCTCTCGAGGTCGGTGCGGATGGTCACCTCGGACAACCGGAACTCTCGCGCCAGCTCGGCGGTGCGGACGAACCCGCGCCGACCGACGAGGTCGGCGATGCGGTCGCGCCGACGCTCGCCCGGCAGTGCCGCGGGCTGTGCCGCCGGCTGGTTCGCGGGCTGTGCCGCCGGGCGAGGGGTCGAGTTGCCGTCCACCCGACTAGTTTCGTATGCTTTCACGTACTTTCGCAACTGCAAGTCGTGGTCGCGAGGGCCCCGAACAGAAGGAGGCGCGATGTCGTCCATCACGAAGCGCGCGACGGTCCTGGCCGACGGTCGCGAACTCATCTACTTCGACGACGCCGACACGACCCTGTCGGCCGAACGACGCGTCGACGCCCGCACGCTCGACCCCCGGCCCGACACGGCGACCATGCGCCAGGACGCCCTCACCGGCGAGTGGGTGTCGATCGCCGCCTCGCGGCAGAACCGCGTGTTCCTGCCGCCCGCCGAGCTCGACCCGCTCGCGCCGGCCAGCGAGACGAACCCGTCCGAGATCCCCGACGTCTACGACGTCGCCGTGTTCGAGAACCGCTCGCCGTCGTTCGGGCCGCTGCTCGAGAGCGACGACGCCCCCGCCGGTCTCGACGACCTCGGTCGCATCGGGCTCGAGCGCACCCTCCGCAGCGTCGGCCGCTGCGAGGTCGTCTGCTTCAGCCCCGAGACCCACGGTTCGTTCGCCGACCTCAGCGAGTCACGCGCCCGCACCGTGGTCGAGGCGTGGGCCGACCGCACGGCGGCCCTGTCGGCCCTGCCCGGCATCCAGCAGGTGTTCCCGTTCGAGAACCGCGGCCAGGCCATCGGCGTCACGCTCCACCACCCGCACGGCCAGATCTACGCGTACCCCTACGTCACGCCGCGCACCACCCGCCTGCTCGACAGCATCGAGACCTACGGCCCGACCCTGTTCGCCGACCTGCTCGACCGTGAGCGCTCGGGCCCCCGGGTCGTCCTCGCCGGCGAGCACTTCACGGCGTTCGTGCCGTTCGCCGCCCGCTGGCCGATCGAGATCCACCTGCTGCCGCACCGCCACGTGCCCGACTTCGCGGCGCTGACCGACGACGAACGCGACGAGCTCGCCGTCATGTACCGGCGCCTCCTGCGCGGCGTCGACGGCCTGTACGACGACCCGACCCCCTACATCGCGGCGTGGCACCAGGCGCCGGTCGGCGTCGGTCGCGACACCGTCCGCCTGATGCTGCAGATCACCTCTCCGCGTCGGGCCGAGAGCAAGTTGAAGTTCCTGGCAGGCTCCGAGGCGGCGATGGGAGCCTGGGTGGGCGACCTCGTCCCCGAGGTGCAAGCCGACCGAATCCGAGAGGCGATCGAGCGATCATGACCGACACCCCCACTCCCGCGCGTTTCACCGACGTCTTCGACACCGAGGTCGTCGGTCGCTGGTCCGCCCCGGGTCGCGTGAACCTGATCGGCGAGCACACCGACTACAACGACGGCTTCGTGCTGCCCTTCGCCATCGACCGACGCACCACCGTGACGGTCGGCCACCGCGACGACCGCCTGCTGCGCGTCGCGTCGTCGTTCGAGGCCGGCGTGCACGAGATCTCGCTCGACGACCTCGACCCGGCCGCGATGTCGGGCTGGTCGGCGTACGCGTTCGGCATCGCCTGGGCTCTCTCCGTGGCGCACGACCGCGCCGACTCGCCCTCGTTCGCCGCTGCCGGGGGCGACCTGTCGACGATCGACCTGTCCGGGGTGCGCGGGCTCGACCTCTTCGTCGAGTCCGAGGTGCCGGTCGGCGCCGGGCTGTCGTCGTCCGCCGCACTCGAGTGCTCGGTGGCCGTGGCGTTCTCCGAGCTCTGGTCGCTCGACATCAACCGCGCGGCCCTCGCCGCGGTGGGGCAGCTCGCCGAGAACGAGGCCGTCGGCGCCCCGACCGGCATCATGGACCAGTCCGCCTCGCTGCTCGGCCGGGCCGATTCCGGGGTGTTCCTCGACTGCCGCAGCCTCGACGCCGACGTCGTCGACCTCGGCTTCGCCGCCGCCGGGCTCGAGGTGCTCGTCGTCGACACCCACGTCGAACACGCCCACGCCACCGGCGGCTACGTCGAGCGCCGCGCCTCGTGCGAGAAGGGCGCCGCCGCACTCGGCGTCGACTCGTTGCGCGACCTCGACGCCGACGACCTCGGTCGTGCCGAAGAGCTGCTCGACGACGAGACGTTCCGCCGCGTCCGTCACGTCGTCACCGAGAACCAGCGGGTGCTCGACACCGTCCGCACCCTCCGCACCGACGGACCTCGTGCGATCGGCCACCTGCTCGACGCCTCGCACGTGTCGATGCGCGACGACTTCGAGATCTCGGTGCCCGAGCTCGACCTCGCCGTCGCCACCGCCCAGGCCACGGGTGCCGTCGGCGCCCGCATGACCGGCGGCGGCTTCGGCGGCTCGGCCATCGCCCTCGTCCCGACCGAGGCCCGCGCCGCCGTCGAGGCCGCGATCTTCGCCGCCTTCGCCGAGGCCGGCCACACCGCGCCGACCGTCTTCACCGTCCACGCCGCCGAGGGCGCCCGCCGCGACGCCTGACGCCTGACGCCTGCGGCCGGGCTGCCGGGCCGGCGGACTGCCGGGCCGGCGGACTGCCGGTCGGCGGACTCCCGGGCCGGCGGCCCGCCGGCCTGTGGAGGCAGCACGGCACCACGAGATGGGCACAGCACCACGTGAAGGCCTGGCGCTGTGCCCATGTTCTGGCGTGGTGGGCACAGCGGCGGCACAGCCCGCCACGAAGTACACACGCCGCCACGTCATCGGGTGGCGGCGCGTTTACCTCGTGGCGGGA
>NZ_LMPQ01000010.1:155820-156010 GCF_001423905.1 Frigoribacterium sp. Leaf186
GACGCCGCACCACCGGCAAGGCCACCCCACCACGAGACGGCCACAGCACCACGAGATGGGCACAGCACCACGAGAAAGCCTGGCGCTGTGCCCATGTTCTGGCGTGGTGGGCACAGCGGCGGCCCAACCCGCCACGAAGTACACACGCCGCCACGTCATCGGGTGGCGGCGCGTTTACCTCGTGGCGGGA
>NZ_LMPQ01000010.1:156015-368610 GCF_001423905.1 Frigoribacterium sp. Leaf186
CGACGCCGCACCACGGGCAAGTGCCACCCCACCACGCGAGGGGCACATCACCACGGGATGGGGGCACACCACCACGAGACGGCCACAGCACCACGAGACGGCCACAGCACCACGAGATGGGCACAGCATCAGGAAAAGGCCTGGCGCTGTGCCCATCTCGTGGCGTGGTGCGGGGGCGTCAGAGGCGGTCCGCGGCCTCGACCACGTTCTTCAGCAGCATGGCGCGGGTCATCGGCCCGACGCCGCCGGGCACGGGTGACTGGAAGCCGGCGACTGCGGCGACGGCCGGGTCGACGTCTCCGCGCAGCTTGTACTTGCCGGTCTCCTCGTTCAACACGCGGGTGATGCCGACGTCGATGACGGCCGCGCCGGGCTTGACCCAGTCCGGCTTGACCAGCCCCGCGACTCCGGCGGCGGCCACCACGATGTCGGCGCGGCGCACCTCGGCGGCGACGTCGACCGTCCGGGAGTGCGTCAGCGTCGCGGTCGCCTCGAGGCGGGTCAGCAGGAGCCCCAGGGGACGCCCGACCGTCAGACCCTGCCCGATGATCGTCACGTGGGTGCCGGCGATCGGGATGTCGTAGGCGTGCAACATCTCGACGATGCCCCGCGGCGTGCAGGGCAGGGGCGTGTCGATCGAGCCCTTGCCGCCGGGCACAGCCAGGACGAGCTCGCCCAGGTTGACGGGGTGCAGGCCGTCGGCGTCCTTGGCGGGGTCCATCAGCTCGAGCATCGCCGTCGGGTCGATGCCGGCGGGCAGCGGCAGCTGGATGATGAACGCGGTCACGGCCGGGTCGGCGTTCATCGCCTCGATCGCCTGCCGGATCTCGGACTCGGTCGCCGTGTCGGGCAGGTCGATGCGGATCGACTCGATGCCGACCTCGGCGCAGTCCCGGTGCTTGCCCGCGACGTACGAGAGCGAGCCGGGGTTCGCCCCGACCAGGATCGTGCCGAGCCCGGGCGCGATGCCGCGAGCCTTGAGGGCCTCGACCCGGTGGCGCAGGTCGTCCTTCACGGCAGCGGCCAGGGCGGTGCCGTCGATCTTCACCGCGGACGTCTCGTCGCCGGGGACGAACCGGGAACGCTCGAGCGTCACCGCGCCTCCGGACGGAGCGCCTGCTCCAGCCGCAGCGCCGTCGCCGACGCCGGACGCCGACGCACCGCCGTCGCCGACACCGGACCCTGCAGCGACGCCCGCCGGCGTGCCGGCCGTGACGTCAGCGCTCACGCGTAGAGCGGGAACGCGTCGGTCAGCGCCTTGACGCGGGCCGCGAGGGCCTCGACGTCGGGGGACGGCATCAGCGTGAGCGCGATGATGTCGGCGACCTCGGCGAACTCGTCGTCCGAGAAGCCACGGGTCGCGAGGGCCGAGGTGCCGATGCGGACGCCCGAGGTGACCATGGGCGGACGAGGGTCCCACGGCACCGAGTTGCGGTTCACCGTGATGCCGACCTCGTGCAGCAGGTTCTCGGCCTGCTTGCCGTCGACCTCGCTGGCCCGCAGGTCGACGAGCACCAGGTGCACGTCGGTGCCACCGGTCAGCACGTCGACCCCGGCGGCCTTGGCGTCGTCGGCCGTGAGGCGGGCCGCGAGCGCCTGGGCACCGCGGATGGTGCGCTCTTGCCGGTCTTTGAACTCGGGCTCGGCAGCGAGCTTGAACGCCGTCGCCTTGGCCGCGATGACGTGCATCAGCGGGCCGCCCTGCTGGCCGGGGAACACGGCCGAGTTGAGCTTCTTGAACAGCGGCTCGTGGTTCGAGAGGATCACGCCCGAGCGGGGGCCCGCGAGGGTCTTGTGCACGGTCGACGAGACGACGTGCGCGTGCGGCAGGGGCGACGGGTGCAGACCGGCGGCGACCAACCCGGCGAAGTGCGCCATGTCGACCCAGAGGTACGCGCCGACCTCGTCGGCGATGGCACGGAAGGCGGCGAAGTCGAGCTGGCGGGGGTAGGCCGACCAGCCGGCGATGATGACCTTCGGCTGGTGCTCGATCGCCTGGCGCCGGACGACGTCCATGTCGATCAGGTAGGTCTCGGGGTCGACCTCGTAGGCCACGGCCTTGTACATCTTGCCCGAGAAGTTGAGCTTCATGCCGTGGGTGAGGTGACCGCCGTGCGACAGTTCGAGGCCGAGGATCGTGTCGCCGATGTCGGCGATGGCGGCCAGCACCGCGGCGTTGGCCTGGGCGCCCGAGTGGGGCTGCACGTTGGCGAAGTCGGCGCCGAAGAGCGACTTGGCGCGCTCGATGGCGAGGTTCTCGGCGACGTCGACGAACTCGCAGCCGCCGTAGTAGCGACGGCCGGGGTAGCCCTCGGCGTACTTGTTGGTCAGCACCGAGCCCTGCGACTCGAGCACGGCACGCGGCACGAAGTTCTCGGACGCGATCATCTCGAGGTAGTCGCGCTGACGGCCGAGCTCCTGCTCGAGGACGGCGGCGATCTCGGGGTCGACGACCGAGAGCGGCTGGTTGAAGGTCGACGGCTGGCGGTCGGTCGAGGCGGCAGCGGTCGAGGCGGCGGTCTGGTCGGAGATGGTCACGGAGGACTCCTTGGCACACGGGACGGACGGAGGGTCGGATGTCGTGGCCCAGGCGTACGGCCACGCACGTGTGTCAGTCGCTCCCCGATGGTGACCATCTGAACGCCAGTCGCGACCCGCTCAGCATAACAAGCGGACCCCGGGGCCGGAAGCCGGGCGACGGCCCGCTCGGAGGCCCGTGTGACACCCTGGGCGGGTGACCGCGACCCTCGACGACACCCGCACGGGCACGGAGGCCGACCAGCGCCTCCTGACCTCGCCCGACACCCCGTGGGTGACGCTCGTCTGGGACGACCCGGTCAACCTGATGACCTACGTGACCCACGTCTTCGAGACCTACTTCGGCTTCGGCCGGGCCGAGGCGAAGCGGCTGATGATGCGGGTGCACACCGAGGGCCGCGCCGTCGTCGCGACGGGCAACCGCGAGGCGATGGAACGTCACGTCGAGGCGATGCACGACTACGGCCTGTGGGCGACCCTGTCGAAGGAGGACGAGGCGTGACGCTCGTGCCGTTCGTCCGCGCCCGGGGCGGTGACGAGGTCCGCGTGCGGCTCGACGCCGACGAGCGGGGCCTGCTCGCCGACCTGGTCGGCCAACTGCTGGGGCTGCTCGAGAAAGGTGACGAGGGCGATCCGGCCCTGGCGCGCCTCTTGCCCGCGGCGTACCGCGACGACGACGAGGCGGCCGCCGAGTTCCGTCGCTTCACGGCCGGCGACCTCACCCGGCGCAAGGTCGAGAACGGGCGGGCGGTGCTCGCCTCGCTCGACGCGCCCGAGACGGGGCTCGACCGGGCTGCGCAACAGTCGTGGCTCCGCACCCTGAACGACCTGCGGCTGACCCTCGGCGAGCGCCTCGGCGTCACGGCCGACGGCGTCGCCCCGAGCGGCGACCCGCAGCTGCGCGCCATGGGCCACGTCTTCGACTGGCTGGGCTACCTGCAGGAGGCGCTGCTGAGGTCCCTGCCCAAGCGCTGACCCGGCGCCACGGGTCTCGAGCGCCCGGGCGGACGCCCGGCCGATGCCCGGCGAGGGCCTAGCGGTCCTCTTTCGGGAACACGACCCAGAGCACGAGGTACACGAGCACCTGCGGCCCGGGCAGGATGATCGACAGCACGAAGATCAGCCGCACGAGGAAGGCGCTGATGCCGAACCGGGCGGCGAGGGCGGCGCAGACTCCGGCGATGATCTTGCCGCGGCGGGGACGAGTGAGGGTGGCCATGCGTCGAGCATGCCAGGCCCGACGGGCCGGTGCGCGAGAATGGCCGGATGAGCGCTTCACTCGTGGCCAAGGGCCTGGCCGGCGGCCACGGGCACCGCACCCTGTTCGACGACCTCGACCTGACGGTCGCCCCGGGTGACGTCGTGGGCGTGGTGGGCGTGAACGGGGCCGGCAAGTCGACGTTGCTGCGCCTCCTCGCGGGGGTCGACGAGCCACAGGCCGGCACGGTCACCCTCTCCCCCGGCGACGCCTTCGTCGGGTGGCTGCCGCAAGAGCACGAGCGCGTGCCCGGCGAGACCGTCGCCGGCTACATCGGTCGCCGGACCGGCAGCACGCAGGCCACCGCCGAGATGGACGCCGCGGCCGCCGCCCTGGGCGACACCGACCCGGCCCCGCGCGCCGACGGGCTCGACCCCGCCGACGTCTACTCGACGGCCCTCGACCGGTGGCTCGCCAGCGGCGCCGTCGACCTCGACGAACGCCTGCCGCAGGTGCTCGCCGACCTCGGCCTCGCCACCGGCACCGGCGCCGCCGACGAGGTCGCCGTCGGGCCCGACAGCGCGATGACCGGTCTCAGCGGGGGCCAGGCGGCCCGCGTCGGCCTCGCCGCCCTGCTGCTCAGCCGCTTCGACGTCGCCCTGCTCGACGAGCCCACCAACGATCTCGACCTCGACGGCCTCGAACGACTCGAGCGCTTCGTCCAGGGCCAGCGCGGGGGCATCGTGCTCGTCAGCCACGACCGCGAGTTCCTCGCCCGGTGCGTCACGAAGGTGCTCGAGCTCGACCTGGCGCAGTCGTCGAACCGGGTCTTCGGGGGCGGCTACGACGCCTACCTCGACGAGCGCGAGACCGCCCGTCGTCACGCCCGCGAGGCCTACGACGAGTTCGCCGAGAAGAAGGCCGACCTCGTCGGCCGTGCCCGCACGCAGCGCGAGTGGTCGAGCCAGGGCGTCCGCAACGCCATGAAGAAGGCGCCCGACAACGACAAGATCCGCCGCAAGGCCTCGGCCGAGTCGAGCGAGAAGCAGGCCCAGAAGGTCCGCCAGATGGAGAGCCGCATCGCCCGGCTCGACGAGGTCGACGAGCCGCGCAAAGAATGGCAGCTCGAGTTCACCATCGGTGCAGCACCCCGCTCGAGCGCCGTCGTCTCGACCCTCAGCGGCGCGGTGTTCCGCCAGGGCGACCCCGCGACGGGCGAGTTCGTGCTCGGCCCGGTCTCGGTGCAGGTGAACGGTGGCGACCGCATCGGCATCACCGGCCCCAACGGCGCCGGCAAGTCGACCCTGCTGCGCGGCCTGCTCGGCCGGCAGGAACCGAGCGAAGGAGGCGCGAGCCGCGGAGCCAGCATCGCCGTCGGCGAGATCGACCAGGCCCGGGCACTGCTGGCCGGCGACGTGCCGTTGGCCGACGCGTTCGAGGCTCTCGTGCCCGACTGGCCCCAGGCCGAGGTGCGGACGCTGCTCGCCAAGTTCGGGCTGAAGGCCGACCACGTCTCGCGCCCGGTGGACGAGCTCTCGCCGGGCGAGCGCACGCGCGCCGGCCTCGCCCTGCTGCAGGCCCGCGGCGTCAACGTGCTCGTGCTCGACGAACCCACGAACCACCTCGACCTCGCCGCGATCGAGCAGCTCGAACAAGCCCTCGAGTCGTACGACGGCACGCTGCTGCTCGTCACCCACGACCGCCGCATGCTCGAGACCGTGCGGCTCGACCGTCACTGGCGCGTCGACGGCGGCACCGTCACCGAGTCGTGAGCCGGTCGACGACCCTGCCGGCGAACGGCCCCCGCGTGCCTCGACTACCGTCGTCTTCATGACCTGCACCACCCGACTGGTCGCGGTCGCCGCCGCCCTCGCCCTGTTGACGGGCTGCACGGCGAACCCGACCGTCCCGAGCGAGCCCACGAGCGACGCCTCCGCTGACGCGACCTCGTCGGCCGGCCCGACCCGCGCCTCCTCGGAGCTCGCCGACTGGGCCACCGCCCTCGACGACCGTGACGACTACCCCGCCCGCTGGGTCGCCGTCGGCGACTCGATCACTGAGGGCATGGGCGCCTCGACCGTGGACTCCCGCTGGATCGACCTCACCCTCGACGGCCTTCGCGAGCGCTACCCGACCGACGACGTGCCGGGCGGGGTCGGCTACCGGCCCGCCGCGTTCGCCGTCGCGCCGCCAGCGTCGACCTGGGCGCGCTGGGCGACGAGCAGCGAGGGGCCCGTCTCGGCGTCCTCCCGCACCGCCGACCTCGGCTACCGTTCGGTCACCCTCGGGGCCGGCGCGACCACGACCTATGCGTTCACCGGCACCGGCCTCGACCTCTGGTGGACCAGCGGCCGCGGCACCTTCAGCTACGCCATCGACGACGGCGACGCCGTCGAGGTCGACACGCACGACTCGATGGCGACGAGCGGCATCACCCCCGTGAGCGATCTCGACGCGGGTCAGCACACCGTGACGATCCACGCCCACTCGGCCGTCGACCTCGAGGGCCTCACGGCGTACGACGGCGACCGCGACCGCGGCGTCTCGCTCTTCGACTCGTCGCGCTCGGGCGCGACGGCGCGCACCTTCACGGCCGACCTGCCCGGGTACCTCGACTCGGTCGCCGCCGCGGCCCCCGACCTCGTGACCGTCACGCTCGGCGCCAACGACGCCTTCACCCGCACGCCCGCCGAGTTCGAGGACGACTACCGCACCCTGATCGAGGGCCTGCAGGGCCTCGACGACCCGCCGTCGATCATGCTGATCGGCGAGTTCGTGCCCGGCACGAACCTCACCCGGGGGCTGGCCGGCGACGTCGACGACTACCGTGCGGTCGTCGAGCGGCTCGCGACGGAGTCCGGCAGCGCGTACGTCGACCTCTCCGACGCCTTGCCCGCCGACGGCGTCGCCTCGCTGCTCTCGGCCGACGGGGTGCACCCGAACGACGCCGGGCAACGCGTCATCGCCGACTTCGTGCTCGACCGCATCAGCGTCGGCTGACGAGCCGACGAGCCGACGAGCGTACGAGCCGAGGAGGCGCGGGCGCGTCACGAGGACGACGCCCGCACCCGGCGCGGTTCAGTCGAAGAGGCCGTAGGCGGCGTCGAGCGTCTCGTCGGTGCTGAGCGGGGCGGTGTCGCCCGCACCCGTCGCGGTGACGGCGACCAGGCCGTGGGGCGAAATGATCGTCGTGACCGAGGCAGTTAGACCTTGCTGCGTGCCGGTCTGGGAGAACGCCTGACCGCCGAAGGCCGCAACCCGCGAGTCATCGATGGCTTCAACCCCCTCCGTTGCCTCCGCCTCATCAATCTGGGCCTTGATGTCGGATTCGCTCAACTCGTTTTGCTGCGTCACGACCAGAATTCCACTCGCGTCCGCGACGTTGCTTTCGTCCACACCCGGTGTCAACCAGGCACAGGCTCCTTGATTGCCTTCAAAGGCAGAGTCAGCATTTGCCTCCAGACCGTCGATGACCGAGCCGAGTGCGACGCCGACGTCTTCACAGCTCGTCAGATCGTTCAAGGTGCCCTCGCCGGACGCGGTCGACCCCGAGCCGCCGGAGCCGGCCGACGACCCGCCGGACGCGGCGTCGTCGTCGCCACCCGCGCCTCCTGACGTGCAGCCGGCGAGCAGCAGGCCGAGGACGAGCACGCCCGTGGTGGTGGCCGTCACGGCCGTTCTGCGCATGGACGTGGCCATCGGGGCTCCCTCGTGATCTGCGCCGGGCTCCCTGCGCCCGGTGCTCCCGTCACCCTAACGAGGGGTGCCTCCGAGGGCGCCGGGTCACCAGGTCGTGCGGGTGCGCTCCTGCTCGACGACGGCCTCGCGGTCGGCGAGCCCGCGCAGCCCGGCGAACTGCTGGCCCATGCGCGGGTTGCCCGAGAGCACCGGCTCGACCCGGTCGAGGAACGCCCAGTACCCGGCGGTCACCGGGCAGGCGTCCTCGCCGAGCCGTTTCTTCGGGTCGAACCGGCACGAGCCGCAGTGGTCCGTCATGCGGTTGACGTACGCGCCACCGGACGCGTACGGCTTGGTCGCGACGATGCCTCCGTCGGCGTGCTGCGACATGCCCACGACGTTGGCGGGCATGACCCAGGGCGTGCCGTCGACGTACATGTCGACGAACCACTGGTTGAGCGCCGCCGGGTCGACCCCGCGCTGCAGGGCCCAGTTGCCGAGGATCATCAGCCGCTGGATGTGGTGGTTCCAGCCGTGGCGCCGCAACCCGTCGAGGGTGTCGCTCAGGCACTCGGCCTCGACCGCCTCGGCGTCGAGCCCGGCGAACACCGCGGGCAACGGCTGCGTCGCTCCGAGGTGGTTGCTCGTCGTCGCGAAGTCCTCGCCGAGGTGCCAGTACAGGTGCCAGACCCAGTCCCGCCAGCCGACGATCTGCCGGGTGAACCCCTCGACGCTGCGCAGGGGCGCGTCGCCCGCCTGGTACGACGCGATCGCGGCCTCGACGACCTCGCGCGGGTCGAGCAGGCCGAGGTTCATCGGTGCGCTGAGCAGCGAGTGCGCCATCGTCCAGTCGCCCGACAGCGTCGCGTCCTCGAACGGGCCGAAGTCGGGCAGCCGCACCTCGACGAAGTCCGCCAGCGCAGCGGTCGCCTCGGCCCGGGTGGCGGCAAAACGACGGGGCGCGTCGTCGCCGACGAGCGTGACGACGCCCTCGCGCTCCCACCGGTCGAGGTCGGCACGCACCTCGGCGTCGATGTCGTCCTCGGCGGGCCACTCCTGGGGCGGCAGACCGAGCGTCGCCGCTCCCTTCGGCGGCTTCTCGCGGTTGTCGTGGTCGTAGTTCCACTGGCCTCCGACGGGCTGTGGGCCCTCCATCAGCAGGCCGGTGCGCTGACGGACGGCTCGGTACCAGTCCTCCATCAGGAGGCGCGGTGCCGGTCGACCGCCGGACGCGCCGGTCGGTCGACCCGCGCCTCCTCGACGGGCATCGTCGGCGTCCGCCGCCGCGCCCCCGGACCGGCCGGCGCCGCGGCCGCCCTGTCGCCCGGCGGCCCACTCGGCGAACTCGGCCTCGCTCGAGACGAAGCCACGGCTGGGCAGCACCTCGGCGCCGACCGACCGCACGAGGCCACGGGCCCGGTACGAGGTCGGGTCGACCACCTGCAGGTCGTCGCGCCCCTCGAGCGCCTCGGAGTAGTGGTCGACCTGCCGGAACTCGACCCGGTCGCCGAGCTCGGCCGCCCGGTGCCGGATCGACGAGAGGATCAGCTGCAGCTTGGCCCGGTGCAGCGTGCGTCCCTGCCACGACGACCGGCTCTCGATCAGGAGCATCGGGTCGCCGTCGTCGAAGTGCGGGCCGAGCTGGTCGAGGAAGATCCACCGGGTGCGCTGCATGCCCCGACAGTAGGCGCGGCCACTCAGCGGGTTGTCAGCATCTTCACCGTGACGTTCGGGTCGCGCACGGCGTCTCATTGACGCACCACCCACCCCAGCCGAAAGAGGACCTCAGATGTCGAACACCGCCATGACCACCTCCGCCACAAGCACCGGGTCGCGCGTCGACAGCCCCTCGCGGGTCGACGGTGCCTCGACCGTGTCGTCCGACGCCGCGGGCACGACGCAGATCGCCGACGGAGTCGTCGCCAAGGTCGCCGGCATCGCCGCCCGCCAGGTGCCGGGCGTCCACTCGATCGGCGGCGGGGCGTCGCGTGCCGTGGGCGCGCTGCGCAGCGCGGTCGGCCAGCAGGACCACGGCCAGGGCGTCAAGGTCGAGGTCGGCGAGACCCAGGCTGCGGCCGACCTCAGCATCGTCGTCGACTACCCGATGTCGGTGCAGCAGGTCGCGAACGACGTCCGTCAGGCCGTCAGCGACGCCATCACCCAGCTCGTCGGACTCGAGGTCGTCGAGATCAACATCGAGGTCAGCGACATCTTCATCGCCGGCCAGGACGACGACTCGGACGACGAGAACGAGTCGCGGCGCGTCCAGTAGTCAGCGCTTTCAGCGGGCAGGGAGTTCAGTGAGACCTGCGGCGGTCGCCCCGACGCGATCGTCTCCCGCAGCACCGCGGGCCGCATCCCACCGAGCCGACCGGCTCGACCGCACGACCCGTGCACCATCGCCCCAGGAGGCACCCCATGGCATCACTGCTCCGACGCTTCGCCCCGCTGATCGCGACGTTCGTCTTCAAGAAGATCATGAACAAGCGCCGCGGTGGCGGCAACGGCCAGGCCGGCGGCTACCAGCAGCCCGGTCGTCGCCGCTGACCCGGCGCCCGCACCGCCCCGGACCGCCCCGGACGCAGGAGGCGCGACTCACGCGAGTCGCGCCTCCTGCGTTCGTGCGTCCCGGCCGCGCCACCCCCTGCAGCGGCGGTCAGCGATTTGCCTAGGCAGGGCTTGAGCGCCGCTCGGCGGGGTGACACGGCTGGCTGGCACGACGCGAGGACGCCACAGCGTCAGCCACCCCCTGCAGCGGCGCTCAGCGATTTGCCTAGGCAGGGGGTGAGCGCCGCTCGGCGGGGTGACGCGGGGTGAGCGCCGCACGACCGGGTCAGGCGGCGGGGCGGGCCGATCGGCGGGCGAGCAGGCGGTCGCTCACGAGCACCGCGACCAGCACGACCGCGGCCACCACGATGTAGAGCACGGGCAGCGAGTCGAGCCCGGCTCCGTCGAGCACGAGGGCGCCGATCAGGGCTCCTCCGCCGATGCCGGCGTTGAAGCCCGTCGTGTAGAAGGCGCTCGCGAGGTCGCGCATGCGCTCGGGTGCCACCTGCAGCATGCGGGTCTGGAACAGCGGCGGCAGGGCACCGAACGTCACGCCCCACAGCACGAAGGCCACGAGCGACGGCATGAGCATCCCCTCGAAGAGCAGCATGCCGGTCACGGCGAGACCGACCACGGCCACCCCGATCGGGATGCTCACCCGCGGCCGCGCCCCGAGGAACCAGCCGACCATGCCGAGCCCGACGGCCCCGGCGACGCCGAACGCGAAGAGCCAGCCGGCGAGTCCCTGCTCGGGCACCCCGGTCGAGCGCACGAGGTAGGGCGTGATGTACGTGAAGAACGAGTAGTGGCCGATCATGAACACCGCCGTGATGACGCAGCTCAGCACGACGCCGAGCACGCTCGGCTTCGGCAGCCTGCGACGGCGGACGGTGGCACCCGCAGGAGGCGCGGTGCCCTCGACCAGCGTCGGCACCGCGTCGGTCACCGGCTCGGGGGTCGACTCGTGCGCCGTACCCCGCCCCACCGGCGGCAGGAACTTGTAGACGAAGACGGCCCCGAGTGCCATCAGACCGGCGAGGATGCCGAACGCCTCACGCCAGCCGAGCGCCTGGCCGAGGGCGGTGCCGAGCGGGACGCCCAGCACGAACGCGAGGGTGCCGCCGCTCATGGCGACGGCGAGCGCACGGCCGACCTGGGCGCGCGGCACGAGGTGCCCGGCGTAGGCGCCGCCGATGGCCCAGAACATGCCGTGGGCGAGACCGCCGAGCACGCGGCTGGCGAGGACCAGCTCGTAGGTCGGCGCGATCGCGGTGAGCCCGGCGCTGATCGCGAGGACGACGATCAGGCCGACCACGATCAGGTGGCGGGGCAGGCGACGGGTGAGGTGGGTGAGGCCGGTGCTGGTCAGCACGACCGTGAAGGCGAAGACGCTGACGAGCAGGCCGATGCTCGACTCGGTGACGCCGAGGTCGGCGCTCATCTCGGGCAGCAGGCCGGTCGGCAGCATCTCGCCCGAGATCGAGAGGAACGTGGCGACGGCGATGGCGATCAGGCCGGCCCACGGGAAGCGGGCGGACGGGGTGGACGAGGGCGCCGTGGGGCGCGGGGGTGCGAGTGTCATGGAACCTGGGGTGGTCGGCGGGCGCCGTTCTCTCGACCCGATGGCGGCCACGGGCCGGCCGGTCGCCTCGACCAGAGGGTCGAGCAGGCCTGTCGGCGGCACGGCCTTCACGACTCGTGTCGTTCGTGACCGTGGGTGGCTCGGGGAGGATGGTGATCCCGACTGCGCGCTGTCGTGCACGCCCGGGGCCGGGAATGACGCCCGACCGAGGTCGAGTCTAGCCGCTGTCGCCCGGCCTGGCCAGGGGCGGGTCGGTCGCCTGCGGAGCTGCGAGGTCGAGCTCGCGGTCACGGAAGCGGGCACTCGGCGGCCGGGTCTCGCGGGCGAGCATCAGCACGACGACGATCTGGAGGAACGGGAGCAGCACGCCGAGCCAGAACCAGCCCCACCCCCACGCGCCGGCGGCGTGCAGGCGACGGATCGTGAGCGTCGCCATGGGCACGAAAGTCATGAGGCACCAGAGGCCCCACACGATGCCGACCCAGGTCGTCCCCCCGGGGGCACCGCCGACCGTCCCACCCGACGTGACGACCTGCCAGTACGCGAAGAGCGACGAGCCGTAGGCGCCGACAGACCACGACACCTCGCCCGCCCCGCGCACGAGCGACCCGACGCCGAGGTTCCACGCGAGCCCCAGCGCGGTCTGGAACAGCCAGATCCACCAGAACTCGGCGCGGCCGGCCCGGGCGTGCACGACGTACGCGTTGCCCACGAAGCGCCGTAGTGCCTGCTTCGGGGTCGCACCCGGCACCGGCTGCCGATCGACCTCGAACCACGAACCCCGCGTCGTGCCTGCCGCCGTGTCCCCGCTCATCGGGACGACGATACGCGGACCGTGCCCCCGCCTCCATCCCCTGAGCGGACGAGGAGGTGCGACACGCACCGAGCGGAGGGAACGACGGGCGCGTCCCCGGGAACGCTCACCGCGCCTCCCGCGTTGACTGTCAGCATGAGCGCCGCGACCCACGATCCGAAGACCTGCCGATCGTGCGGACGCACGATCGAGTGGCGCAAGAAGTGGGCGTCGAACTGGGACGAGGTCGCGTACTGCAGCGACGCCTGCCGCAAGCGCAAGGTGACGACGCAGGACCGCGCCCTCGAGCAGCGCATCCGCGACCTGCTCGCGGCCCGGGCCGCCACGTCGAGCATCTGCCCCTCCGACGTCGCCCGGTCGCTGCACCCCGACGACGAGGACGCGTGGCGCGACCTGATGGAGCCCGTGCGACGCGCGGCCCGTCGCCTGGTCGCCGCGGGCGAGGTCGACATCACGCAGGGCGGGTCGGTGGTCGACCCGTCGACGGCGAAGGGTCCGATCCGCATCCGCCGGCACCGGTCGTGACCGGCGCGGTCCCCAGCCGACGAGAGGGCGCCCGGGCCGCACGCCTCGCCCGCACCTCGCACGACGCCCGTCCGTTCGGGCCGCGGTTCGTCGTGCCGCTGCTGTTCGGCCCGCTGCTGAACCCCATCAACACCACGATGATCGCGGTCGCCCTGGCCCCGATCTCGACCGACCTCGGCATCGGTGCCGACCAGGCGATCTGGCTCGTGGCCGCGCTCTACCTGGCCAGCGCGATCGGCCAGCCGACGATGGGCAAGCTCGCCGACCGGGTCGGACCGAAGAAGGTGTTCGTCAGCGGCATGGTCGTCGTCATGCTCGCCGGCGTGTTGCCCGAGGTGCTGCCGTCGTTCGGCGGAGCCGTCGCCGCGCGGGTGCTGATCGGCATCGGCACCTCGGCCGCCTACCCCGCCGCGATGACGGCCATCCGCAACCAGTCGGACCGTCTCGGCGTCGCGACCCCGCCGCTCGTGCTGGGTGGCCTGTCGATCTCGTCGCTCGCGTCGGCCGCGGCCGGGCCGGCCCTCGCCGGGGCGCTGATCGGCCTGTTCGGCTGGCACTCCATCTTCTTGGTCAACGTGCCGCTCGCCGGCGTCGGACTCGTGCTCTCGCTGCTCTGGATGCCGAGCGACTCGCTGCGCCCGGCCCGTGACCCCACGGCCACCCGGCTCTCGTTCGCCCGTGCCGTCGACCTGCCGGGGCTCGCCCTCTTCGCCGTCACGATCGCCGCCCTGCTCGTGTTCCTGCTCGACCTGCGTCAGGGCTGGTGGTGGCTGCTCGGCCTGGCCGTCGCCGCGCTGGTCGGCCTCGTCGCCTGGGAGCTCCGAGCCGTCGCGCCCTTCGTCGACGTGCGCGTGCTCGCGGCGAACGGGCCCCTGACCCGCACCTACCTGCGACTCTTCCTCGTCTACGGCATCGCCTACACGGTCACCTACGGCTTCTCGCAGTGGGTGCAGCAGGTCGGCGGCATCGGCAGCGCGCAGGCCGGGCTGATCCAGCTGCCGGGTGCGATCGTCGCGGGGGTCGCGTCCTTCGTCTTCGCCCGGCGGTCGGCCGTGCGGCTGCCCTTGGTCGTGGCGGCGACCGTGCCGATCGCAGGAGGCGCGCTGCTGCTGACCACCGCCTCCGGGTCCCCGGTCTGGGCGCTCGTGCTCGTGCCGGCCCTGTTCGGCCTGCCGCAGGGCCTCGCCTCGGTCTCGAACCAGGCCGCGCTCTACCGCCAGGTGCCGTCGTCGATGATCGGCACGGCCGCGGGCCTCTCGCGCACCGCGATCTACGTCGGGGCCATCGGGGCGTCGAGCCTGATCGGCGGCGTGTACGGCGACGCACCGACCACGACCGGACTGCACACGCTGGCCGCGGTCGTGATCGGTCTCGCGGTCGTCGCGACGGCGCTGACGGTGTTCGACGGGTCGCTGCGAGCCCCCTCACGGGACTCCGCACCGTCTCGCAGGTGACCTCGTCGCCCGGTCGACACACCGGGGATTCGCAAACCGGACAACTCCGTTCGGTCAGGGGCGGGTGAATACCCGGCGACCTCTTTCGGGCCGGATTTCTTCACCGAGCGCAAGAAAAGAGCCGATGAACGATCGCATTCGCTTCGTCGACCGCCGCGCATACCCCGAGGTATCGGGCCGCCGGAGCGGGTTAAGGCACCGATCCACCCCCCGCTCAGGGGCCACGAGGACACCTCGTCCCGTTAGCTTTGCCCTCGTTCGCCGCCGGTGAACACCGTCGACACCGACGACACCCCAGTTCGAAGGAGCACCGAATGCCCAACCTGAACGTGACCTACGGCGACATGCGCGATGCCGCGACCCGTCTGAACAACGGCGAGCAGGACATCGAGTCGAAGCTGCGCGAGCTCAAGACCCTGGTCGACAGCCTCATCAGCGGCGGCTACGTGACCGACCAGTCGTCCGTGGCGTTCGGGTCGTCGTACCAGGAGTTCAACGACGGCGCGACCAAGACGATCCAGGGGCTCGAAGGCATGAGCCAGTACCTGAACAGCGCCGCCGAGGCGCTGGAGCAGACCGACTCCGAGCTGGCCAAGGCCCTCAAGTAGCCGGACGCGGTCCCGCCTCCCGCCCCGGGAGGCGGGACCGCCCGTCCGCCACCGCCCGGTGGCACCACTCGGCACGACCTCGGCACGACATCGACACGACATCGTCGGGAACGGACTCGGAGACATGGCAGACCTGATCGTCGACGGAGAGGCGTTGAAGACCTCGATCGACGCCCTCGCGCGGGTGCGGGACGAGCTCGACCACCAGGCGTCGGGCAAGGACGAGAACAAGGACATCTTCGGGCAGGCCACGGTGAACAAGGCCATGCACGACTTCAGCGGCAACTGGAAGATCCACCGCGGCAAGATCAAGGACAACGTCTCGAAGCTGCACGACAAGCTGCAGCAGATGCACGACGAGTGGGACAAGGCGGACGCCAGCATCGCCGACGGCCTGAAGACGGAGACCGTCTGATGCCCGAACGTCCCGGCGAGTGGAACCTGCTGAACCGTCACCGCGACCCGGTCGTGGCCGACGTCGAGCAGATCGAGCAGCTCACCGTCTACTACCGCGACATGGCGAAGGACATCGAGGACCAGGCCACGGTGCTCCGCCGCATCGGCGAGGGCGACGAGTCGCAGTTCAAGGGCGAGAGCGCCGACCGGGTCCGCGAGAAGAGCAAGCAAGTCGGCGAACAGCTGACCAAGATGAGCGGCCGGTACACGGCCGTGCGCGACGCCCTGACGGAGTACCTGCCCGCCCTGCAGGTCGCACTGGCCGAGTCGGCCGCCGCCCTGGCCGACGCCACGGCGGCGAACGGCGCGATGGCCGCGGCCACCGGCATGTCCGACCCGCGGGTCGGACGCCCGTCGGACGCTCCCCCGCTGACGACCGAGGAGGAGGCGGCGGGCCGAGCGAAGGACGGCGCGCTCTCGGACGCCAAGGGGTCGAGCACCGCGGCCGTGGCCCGCCTCGAGAACGCCCTCACCGAACTCGACGCCCGCGGGCGGCGCGCCTCGGAGACCATCAGGGGGGCGTGGAACGACGGCCTCAAGGACTCGTGGCAGGACCGCGTGAAGGAGAACTTCCGGAAGTTCTTGAAGATCTTGGTCAAGATCTTGACCTGGATCGGCGTCGCGTTGGCCCTGCTCGCGTTCTTCATCCCGGGTCTCGGCATGGCCGCGCTGGCCGGGGCCATCGTGACCGGGCTCGCCTTCGCGGCGACCGCCGCGCAGGCCGCCCTGGGCGACGCGTCGTTCGTCGACGTCATCATCGCGGGCGTCGGCGTGCTGCTGCTCGGTGCCGGCGCCCTGCTGACCAAGCTCGTCAGCATCCGCAAGCTCGCGCTCGTCAAGACCGACGCGAAACAGCTGCGGCTCATGTCGGAGCGGTTCGCGAAGACCGAGGCGAAGCTCGTCAAGAACAACGAGAAGCTCACGCGCATGATCGCCCAGAACCGGGCGTCCATGACCATCCGCCCCCAGCAGCAGCGTGCCGCCCGGTGGCAGGAACGCAACCAGCTGCGCGTCGAACGGTTCGCCATGCAGAACCAGCGTGCGGCCAACCTGGAACGCCTCGCCGACCTCCGTGGCCCGGGCCGTGCCGCACTGCTCGCGCGGATGGAGCAGAACGCGATCCACAAGACGGGCATCGGCAAGGTCGACCCCAACTGGTGGAACCTCAAGAAGCTGCCGTTCCTCTTGAACAAGGACGCCAAGGCGTTCAACGAGAGATTCAGGAAGAGCGTTCCGGGGTACCGCGGGTTCCGGAAGGACAAACTGTTCGGCGTCGACCAGGTTCACGACTACAACGTCTACCAACACGCCCTGCGCCTGCAGGGGATCGCGACCCCGAGCCTGTCGCCGGCGATCTCGTTCTTCAACGGTGGGCGCACGATGTACGGGTGGGCCGGCACCGGGTTCGGCCTGCTCGCCGCCAACGGCGCCCTCCCGGCCTACGACCGCGCGAAGCAGGACTTCCCCGGGGGCAACGAGCGCCCCGAGGCGCCGCTGTGAGCGGCGGCGGCGACCGCCTCGACCGTCCCCGCGTCGAGGCCGTGATCGAGGCCGGCCTGCCCGACTGGCTCGTCGTGCCGTCACGGACGGCCGGGGCGGGCCTGGACGAGGCCGAGTGGCGTGAGCTGATGATCGACCTGTTCGATGAGCTGGCGCGGGCCGACCTCGAGATCGACGTCGCGCCTCCTGCCCTCGACGTCGACGCCACCCTGACCGACCTGCTCGACATGGCCGACTCGCTCGACGACTCGTCGCGACTCGTCGCCGGACTCGGCCTGCCGGGTCGCTGGCCGCTGCCGGTGATCGTGTCGGCGGCCGACACCGAGGACGACGTGGACCTGCTCGAACTGGGCCTGGCCCGCGGCGGTCACCCCGCCGAGGCACCCACCGTCGAGGACCTGCCCGACGGTGACGGACCCGGCATCGTCGTCAGCCGCGCCGACGTCACCGACGACCGCGAGGTCTGGGCGACCGTGACGTGCGTCCGCCGACGCGACGGCCTGGACGTCGTGGCCCTCTGGCGGACGAACGACCTCGGGCTCGTGGTGCCGTTCCGCGAACAGGTCGTCCGGTTGATGCCCCTGATCCGGGTCGGCCCGTGGACCGACGGGAGCGACGCATGACCGTCGACCTGACCGCCTCGTTCGTGATGACCCTGCCCCCGGGCTGGGTGCGCCTGCCGGCTCGTCCCGAGGCGGCCGTCCACCTCGCCCACGAGCTCGACGCGATCGTCGCCGCCGCCCTGCCCGACGACCTGCCGCGCGACAGCGCCGAGCCGCTGCGACGGCAGTTCCGCCGCCAGCTGGCCCGGACGGTCGCCGAGGCGGGCGAGGCGGGCGCGACCGCCGTCTACCTGCCCGGCCGACCGGTCGACGGCTACACGCTGCCCGCGTCGCTGACCGAGGCCGAGGTCGACGACGAGTCCGACGCGGAGCCCGTCGAGGTGATCGCCCGCCTGCTGGTCGACGCCGGTCAGCTCGACGGCGGCCTGCGCGACGTCGACGGCGCAGCCGCCGCACGCACCGAGGACGTGCTGACGAACGACGAGCCCGAGGGCTCGTGGGAGCGCGTCTGGACGCGCCGCGTGGTCTACACGATCTCGGTGCCGCACCGCCCGGGCCGCTGGCTCGTGCTGAACTTCTCGGCCGTCTACGGCGACGAACCGAGCGAACGACTCGCCGCGGCCCTCGTGCAGCTGTTCGACGCCCTCGTGACGACCTTCCGTTGGATCGACGTACCCGGCGCCGAGCCCGGCGACCTCGAGACGCGGCTGGCCGAGGTCGACGCGTGACGGCACTCGCACTGTCGTCGTCGGCGCTGATGTCGTCGGCGCTGTCGTCGTCAGCGCTGTCGTCGTCAGCACTGTCGTCGTCAGCACTGTCGCCGTTCGTGCACCCGTTCGGCAACCTCGCGCTGACGATCGCCGTGCTGCTCGTCGTGGTCACGCTGGCGTTCACCGTGCCCCTGGTGATCGGAGCCCGCAAGGAGCGCAGCACCGTGGCCGTCGACTGGGCCGACCAGGTGCGCGCCGACCCCGCGAGCACCTGGACCGTGGACCGCGTCCTGCGGGCGCTGATCGGTTCGTGCGAACGCGAGCGCCTGGTGTTCCCCGGCATGGTGCGTCTCGTCGTCGGGCTCGACCGGGTCGACGTCGACCTCGTCTCGCCGACCGTCGCACCCCCGGCTCCTTGGTCGACCACGGTCGACGGCCGCACCTGGTCCGCCTCGCTCGCCGCCCTGCACGCCGACGGGGTCGCCGGTGACCGGTCCGGCCACTTCGCGACGACCGTCGCCCTCGGTTCGTCGTCCGACGGTCGCACGCACGTCGAACTCGCCCACGCCCACGGCCCGGTCACCGTGTCGGGCGACCGCGCGGCCGTGCTGGCCGTCGCCCGTCGCATCACCGACCAGCTGGCGACGTCGCCCTGGTCGTCGGCCACCGCCCTCGCCACGGTCGGACTGACCCACGACGAGGTCGCGCTCGGTGCCGTCCTCTCGCTCGACGACGCCGTGGCCCGGGTCGTCGAGAACGGCCGACCGGGCGTCCTGCTGCTCGCGGACGTGCCCGGCCGCGACGCGTGGGCCGCCCTGCGCGCCGCCCTCGAACGCCCCGACTCGCTCTGGGGCGTCGTGGTGCTGACCTCGTCGACCGAGGCGCGCTGGTCGTTCACCGCGCGGCGCGACGGCCTGCTCGAGGCCGGACCGTTCGGCGAGCTGCGCTGGGTCGACGTCGCCCTGTCCGCGACGGCCCGGCCGGCGAGCACGCCGGACGCCGGCGCCGCGGCGACCGCCACCACCACCCCCACCGCGGTGGGCACCCGGTGAGGGTCGTCGTCACCGTGGTCGACGACCTCGTCGGCCGCTCGGGCGACGTGCTCGTGGACGCGCCGGGCGACACCCCGATGGAGCGCATCTTCGAGGCCCTCGGCCGCGAGTGGGGTGCGGTCCCCCGCGAGGCCGTCGACGTCGACCACGGCGTGACCTTCGCGACGAGCGGCCTGCTCGACGGGACCGTCCTGCACCTCGGCTCGACGCCCCCGACGCCCCGACCCACCGGCATCGTCGAACTGCGCACGGTGGGCGGACGGGACAGCGGGCGCCTCGAGCCCCTGATGGTCGGCACCACCCGGCTCGCCGTCGGGCCTGACGGGTCGCTCGGCTTCGAGTCGACGTCGGGCGAGGCCGTCGTCGAGTTCGAGGTGGGCTTCGACGCCTCGGTGCGCCTCCGTCGCCTCACCGGAGGCGCGGTGCCGCTGGTGCTGCTCGAGGGCGCCGACCTCGGCCCGGACTGGACGGCGTGGACCCACGGCGAGATCCTGCGGGTGGCCGACTCGATGCTCGCCGCCCGCCCCGTCACGGTGTCCGACGTGGTGCTGCTGCGCCCCCCGGACTCCGGTTGGCTCGACTTCAACCGGCCTCCGCGGCTGCTGCCGCCTCCGGTCGTCGACCGCTACACGATCCCGAAGGAGCCCGTGCCCCCGCAGCGCTCGCCCCTGCCGTGGATCATGGCCGCGGTGCCCGCCGTGTTCGGGGTCACGATGGCGATCCTGTTCCGCCAGCCCTTCTACCTGATGTTCGCCTTCATGTCGCCGATCATGATGATCGGCACGACCGTCACCTCGCGGCGCCAGGGCAAGAAGAGCCACGCCCGCATGCTCGCCGACCACCGCGACCTCGTCCGGCGCATCGAGGAGCGCGTCGACCAGGCCGTGGTCGCCGAGCGCGACCGGCGCCGCCACGACGCGGGGGACGCCGCCGAGCTGCGGACGGCTGCTCGCGTGCCGACCCGGCGGCTCTGGGAACGCCGGTCGACCGACGCCGACCACCTGACCGTGCGGGTGGGCGTCGCCGACCTGCCCGCCACCGTCGAGATCCAGGACGATCGCGACCTCGTCTCGCGCAGCGTCGTGACCGGCACGACCGAACGGGTCCCGGTCACCGTCTCGCTCGCCGCGGCCGGCGTGGTGGGCGTGGCCGGCACAGGAGCCTGGCCCCGCGAGATGGGCCGCTGGATGCTGGGTCAGCTCGCCGTGACCCAGAGCCCGCTCGACGTCCGCCTGGTCGTCCTGACCTCGACGACCGCGGTCGACGACTGGTCGTGGGTGAACTGGCTGCCCCACGTCCGCCCCGACGGCGACGACGCCCTCTCGCTCGTCGGTGCGGACTCCGAGTCGATCGGCCGACGCCTCGCCGAGCTCTCGCAGCTCGTGGCGGAACGACAGGCCACCCTGGCCACCCGGCAGTCCCGCGCCGTGCGGTTCACGCCCGAGTACGTCGTCGTGCTCGACGGGGCCCGCCGCCTCCGGGCGATGCCCGGCGTCGTCGGCCTGCTCCGCGAGGGTCCGGCCTGCGGGGTGCGGGTCGTCTGCCTCGACGCCGAGGAGTGGCAGCTGCCCGAGGAGTGCGCGGCCACCGTGCTGCAGCGGTCCGACGCCGAACTCGTCCTGCGCCGCCAGCACACCCTCGACGTCGACCACGTGCTGACCGACCTGGTCGTGCCCGGGTGGTACGACGACGTGGCCCGCGACGTCTCGCCCGTCCGCGACATCAGCTCGACGGCCACCGAGGGCCTGGTGCCCGACTCCGCGGCGCTGCTCGAGGTGCTCGACCTCGCCCGACCGACGGGCGAGCAGCTCGCCGACCGGTGGAGCTCGTCCGGCGCCTCGACCACCGCGGTCGTCGGCGTCTCGATCGACGGCCCGTTCTCGCTCGACCTCGTCAAGGACGGCCCGCACGGCCTCGTGGCCGGCACGACCGGCTCGGGCAAGTCGGAGTTCCTGCAGTCGCTGGTGGCCTCGCTCGCCGTCGCCAACCGACCCGACGCGATGACGTTCGTCCTGGTCGACTACAAGGGCGGGGCGGCGTTCGCCGCCTGCGCCGAGCTGCCCCACACCGTCGGTCTCGTGACCGACCTCGACAGCCACCTCGTCGAGCGGGCGCTCCGGTCGCTGCGCGCCGAACTGACCCGGCGCGAGCACGTCCTGGCCGCCGTCGGCGCGAAGGACGTCGAGGACTACGGCGACCACCTCGCGACCGGGGGTGCCGGCGAACGGCTGCCGCGCCTCCTCATCGTCATCGACGAGTTCGCGGCGCTCGCCAAGGAGCTGCCCGACTTCGTGACCGGGCTCGTCGGGATCGCACAGCGCGGACGCTCCCTCGGCGTGCACCTCATCCTCGCCACACAGCGGCCCTCGGGGGTCATCAGCCCCGAGATCCGCGCGAACACCAACCTGCGCGTGGCCCTGCGCATGACCGACACGGGCGAGAGCTCGGACGTCATCGACATCCCCGACGCGGCCCGCATCGCCAAGAGCGTGCCCGGGCGCGCCTACGCCCGTCTCGGCCACGCGTCGGTCGTGCCGTTCCAGTCCGCCCGCGTCGGCGGCCGCAGCGCCACCGAGGTCGGCGGCGCCGTGGTCGAGCCCTTCGTCCGACGGCTGGGCTGGCGCGACTTCGCCCTGACCGTGCCCACCCGGCCGGCCACCGGCACGGCCGCGGCCGACACCGACCTCGCCGTGCTCGTCGGGGCCCTGCGCGACGCGAACGACCTGCTGGCCGTGCCGTCGCAGCGCAGCCCGTGGCTCGACCCGCTGGCCGAGCGGGTGCCGCTGACGACCGTGGACCCGGAGGCGCGGGCCGGCTCGACGGCCCCGCTCGCCTTCGCCTGGGGCACCGAGGACCTGCCCGACCGCCAGCTGCAGCGCGACGCCGTCGTCGACCTCGACCGCCTCGGCCACCTGTACGTCGTCGGGGCCCCCGGCTCGGGTCGGTCGCAGGCCCTGCGGAGCATCGCCGCGGCGGCGGTGTCGGCCGTCTCGAGCGACGACCTGCACCTCTACGGCGTCGACTGCGGCAACGGCGCCCTGTCGGCCCTGGCGGCGTTCCCGCACTGCGGTGCCGTGACCCAGCGCACCCAGATCGAGCGGTCGACGCGGTTGATCGACCGGTTGGTGGCCGAGATGGGCCGCCGGCACGACGTCATCGCCGAGGCGGGCGTCGCGAACGTGACCGAGCAGCGGGCGACCGCCCCCGCGGGCGCGCGGCTCTCGCACGTGCTGCTGATGATCGACCGGTGGGAGAACTTCGTCGGGACGCTCGGCGAGGTGGACGGCGGCCGACTGACCGACTCGGTGCAGGCGCTGCTGCGCGACGGGGCCGGGGCCGGCATCCACGTCGTGATCGCCGGCGACCGGTCGCTGCTCACCAGCCGGATGGCCGTGCTGACCGACGACAAGGTCGTCCTGCGGTTGACCGACCGCCTCGACTACAGCCTCGCGGGCATCAACCACAAGGAGTTGCCCGGCGAGATCGCCCCGGGCCGGGGCTTCCGCTCGGGCAGCGGCGTCGAACTGCAGGTCGGCGTGCTCGGCGACGACGTCAGCGGTCAGGGCCAGGCGACCGCGCTGCGCGAACTGGCCGCCCGGCTCGACGCGGCCGAACCCGTCGCCACGCGTCGCGTGCGGCCGTTGCGCGTGGACGGACTGCCGACCGACCTCCGCCTCGACGACGCCCTCGAGCTGGCCGGGGCCGACGCCGCGCGACCGCTCTGGGCCCTCATCGGCGTGGGCGGTGACGAGATGACCGCCCAGGGCATCGACCTCGAGGCCGACGCCCCGACCTTCGTCGTGGCCGGCCCCTCGCGGAGCGGACGCAGCACGATGCTCGTGACGATGGCCGAGTCGCTGCTGCGCGCGGGCACCGAGCTCGTGATCGCCGCCCCACGCCCGTCGCCCCTGCGCCTGTTCGCGGGGCGCGACGGCGTCCGGGCGGTGCTGACCGGCATCGACCTGACCGAGGCCGAGCTGCGCCCGCTTCTCGACCCCGACGGCCGCCCCGTCGCGTTCGTCGTCGACGACGGCGAGCTGCTGATCGACGCCCCCGCGAAGCAGTGGCTGCGGTCGTACGTGCAGTCCGCGGCCGACCACCGCCGGGCCCTGCTGCTCGGCGGCAACACGACCGGGCTCTGCGCCGGGTTCTCGGGCTGGCAGGTCGACGCCAAGAAGAACCGGCGGGGCGCCCTGCTCAGCCCGCAGAACACGATCGACGGCGACCTGATCGGCGTGCGCGTCACCCGCTCGATGGTGTCGACGCGCGTCGTGCCCGGCCGGGCCACGGTGCACCTGGGGTCGGGCGAGGCGGCGACGGTGCAGGTTCCGACCGCGGCGCCGGTGGTGGCCCCGGCGGGAGCCTGAGCCGGGACGCGGCAGGTCGGGCGGCGTCGCACCGCCGAATGGACATCGCACCGCCTCATTCGACGGTGCGACGTCCACTCGGCGGTGCGACAGCGGCGGCGGGTGGGGGCGAGCCGGCACGCCTGGCGGGCCCGGGGTCAGCGGCGGACGTCGTGCAGGTGGTGCACGGGGTCGTGCACGAAGTAGCGGGCGAGGGAGTCGACCGTGAAGGCCGAGCCGTCGCTGCGGAGGCCCACCCGGTCGAGCTGGTCGTCGTCCACGGCCTCGAACGCGTCGGCCACGACGGCGGCCGCCGCCACGATCTCGTCGGCCACGACCGTGGGGTGCTGGGCGGCGTAGTCGTCGTCGAGCGCCGTGGCGTCCTGGTCCCAGTTCGCGAAGGTCGGAGCGTCCTCGACGAGCATCAGCCGGAGGCGCGTGTCGAAGACGCGGAAGACGTCGCGCACGTGCGCTCCGTACTCGAGGGGCGACCAGGTGGCGTCGTCGGGCCGGGTGCCGGCGTCGGGCCGCGCGAGCTCGGCGGGCCAGGCGGCGGCGTTCTCGCGGACGAGGCGCGGCACGTCGCGGAACGCGACCCGGGCGGGGTCGAAGCCGCAGTCGGGGCAGGCGCGGTCGAGCACCCAGGTCCAGTTCTTCGTGTCGGGCGTGATCGGCATGGGACCGACGCTAGGGCGCGCGGCCCGGCACCCGCCATCGAGATCCTGCCGACGTCGGTGCCCCCGGCGCCAACCGGCGACCACGCGATGAACCCGGTTTCGACCCGTGCACCCGGTAGCAAGCGGGTGCACGGTTCGAAACCGGGTTCATGGGCGGCGAAGGGAGGGGCGGGGCAGGACGGGGCCGAGATCCGTCGGCGGGATGACGTCGCCCCGGCGAGCCCCCGGTACCGTCTACCCATGACGAACACTCAGCTCAGGGACCGGTTCGCGGGGGCGGCGGCGAGCCTGCGCCGCCGGGTCGACCGGCGCGAGGTGGCCTGGGTGATCGGCACCGCGGCGGCCCTGATCGTCGCCGGACGGCTGCTGTTCACGGTGACGGCCTCGGCGGGGCGCGTCGTCGCCTCGCTGACGGAGCTGCCCGAGGCGCTCGGCCGGACCGGGCTGGTGCCGTTCGTCGTCTGGGCCGTCCTCGCCGTGCTCGTCGCGTGGCGGTGGTCGGACGCCACCGCGTCACGCCGGGCTTGGCTCTACGTCGCCGCGGCGGCCGTGGCCCGGGCCGGCGTCGAGCTCACCGTCGGGTCGGGCGTCACGCAGGGCATCAGGGCCGGCATCTCGCTCTACACGCTGCCCACCCTGGTCTTCGTCAGCCTGCCGTTCGTCGCCACCGTCGGCCTGGCGGCGTTCGTCGTCGTCGCGGCACGGTCGGGCCGCGACAGTCGCGGCACGTCGGCGGGCGAGGCGGCCCGCCCGGCCGAGCGCACACCCGACGACGCACCCGTCGGGCCCGCACCCGGGGCGTCCGCACCCGGGGCGTCCGCACCGGCCGGGCTCGCACCCGCGGCGCCCGCACCCGCCGCACCCGCGGCGCCCGCACCCGCGACGCCCGCACCCGCGACGCCCGCGACGCCCGCACCCGCACCGGCCGACCGGGCGCCCCGACACCTCGTCCACCGCGTCGCCGTGATCGTCGAGGCCCTGGCCCTCGCGGCGGGCGTCCTGCTGATGCTCTCGCTGGCCGGGCAGTGGTTCTCGGCGGAGTTCAGCCTCTTCGGCAGCCCCGTGACCGTCAGCGACGAGGCCGCGGCCGGCTGGCTGAGGACCCTCGTCGCGTGCCTCGCCTGCCTCGTCGTCTCACTCTTCGCCGCGATCACCGCCGGTCATCGTGGTGCCGTCGTCGCGACCGTCGTCGTCGCCGGGCTGGTCGTGATCGGCGCGGTCGGCGCACCCGTCCCCGGCGACCGGTGGGAGTCCCCCACACCGCGCCAGGAACCCCTGCCCGCGAACTACACCCCGTGCTACAGCGGCAGCGGGAAGTGCAACTGACCCTCCCCCGAGTCGTCGGGATCGATCGAGTTGCCGATCGTCGCGGGTGTCCACCCGGTCGAGCCGCGACGATCGGCAACTCGATCCCACGGACCGGGTCGGGTCAGGCCGGCACGTCGACGTCGCGGCCGTCCCAGAGGTCGGAGCAGTCGACCGGCTCGGCGGCGTGGGCCGTCAGGTAGGGGCCGGCCCCGCGATCTCCGATGAGGGACGCCGCGAGGTCGGCCCAGTGGGACCGACCGACCACGACGGGGTGACCCGGGCGTCCGCCGAACACCGACCGCCGCAGCGCAGTCGGGCCGAGCGGGAGGTCGGCGGCCGCGGGCGACAGCAACCGCGAGACGGCGGCCGACGGCAGACCCGGGTAGTCGACCAGCGTGACGAGGGCGACCCGCCCCTCCTCGGGGTCGGACGCGGCGAGCGCCGTCAGCCCGGCGGCGAGCGAGGCGGCGAGGCCGTCGGCCCAGTCGTCCGCGACGACGACCGACACGCGCGCCGGGGCGCCCGACCCGAGGAGGCGCGGGTCGGCTCCCGAGGCACCCGTCACCTCGGTCGACGCCGGCGTCTCGACGGGCAGGAGGCGCGGGTCGGCGGCCAGCAGCGCACGCGCCTCGACCTCGCCCGCCCCGAGCACGACGACGACGCGGTCGCAGCCCCCGTCGAGCAGGGTCGCCACCGCGCGGGTCAGCCAGGGCCCGTGCTCGTCGACCACGAGCGCCTTGGGTCGACCCATGCGCGTCCCGGCACCGGCCGCGAGCAGCAGACCGTCGGACGACGTGCCGACCGGTGACCTGCCGACCGACGGCGTGCCGCCGGACGGCGGGGCGGCGGTCTCGTCCATGGCTGCAGGCTAACCGGCTCGTCCGCCCGACGAACGCGTGACGAACGCGCGGCGGCGCGGTGTGCCCCGAGGCCGCCGCCGTGGCAGCATCGAGGTCTGGCGCCGCCCGACGCCGACCCGAGGAGCGCCGTGTTCGAGATCGCCGACCGCCTGCTGGCCCGACTCGACGCCGGCGAGCGCCTCGCCGTCGCGACGGCCGTGTCGGTGGTGGGCAGCGCTCCGCGCACGGTCGGCACCTCGATGGCCGTGACGACCGACGGCACCGTGATCGGCAGCATCTCGGGCGGCTGCGTCGAGGGAGCGGTGTACGAGAGCTGCACGCAGGTGCTCGACGACGGCGTGGCGCAGCTCGAGACCTTCGGCTTCAGCGACGAATCGGCGTTCGAGGTCGGCCTCAGCTGCGGCGGACGCATCGAGGTGCTCGCCCGCCTCGTCACGCCCGACGACGCCGTGACGATCGCCGCCCTGCGCGACGCCGCGGCCGGACGCGCGGCCACCGCGCACGTGGTCCTCGGCCCGGTCCGGGCCGGAGAGGTCGTGCCGACCGTCGACGACTGCGACGGCCTGCGGGTCTTCAGCGAGCGCTCGGTGCCCCCGCCGCGCCTCCTCGTCTTCGGAGCCGTCGAGTTCGCCGTCGCCCTCTGCAACGCCGGCGCCGTGCTGGGCTATCGCGTCACCGTGTGCGACCCGCGGCCCGTCTTCATGACCCCCGAGCGGTTCCCCTCGGCCGACGAGGTCGTCGTCGAGTGGCCGCCGAACTACCTCGCCCGCACCGAGGTCGACGAGCGCACCGTCATCGCCGTGCTCTCGCACGACGAGCGCTTCGACGCCGACCTGGTCGCCGGTGCGCTGGCCTCACCGGCCGCGTACGTCGGAGCGATGGGCTCACGCGTCACCCACGACCGGCGGATGACCGCCCTGCGCGAGCGGTCGGTCGACGACGACGCGCTCGCCCGGCTGCACTCGCCCATCGGGCTCGACCTCGGTGCGAGCACGCCCGAAGAGACGGCCGTGTCGATCCTGGCCGAGGTGCTCGCCGTGCGCTCGGGCGCCTCGCGGGCCCCGCTGCGCGACCGCGACGGCAGCATCCACCTGATCCGCTGACGCCGCCCACGGGCAGGAGGCGCGGTGCCCGTCGACACCGCGCCTCCTGCCCCGGGGCGTGCACCGGGGGCCGGTCAGTACCGCGTCGGCAGCCCGGCGAGCAGCTTGTCGGGTTGGATCGGCAGGTCGCGCACCCGGATGCCGGTCGCGTGGGCGACGGCGTTGGCCACGGCCGCGGCGGCTCCGACGTTGCCGATCTCGCCGATGCCCTTGCCGCCCATCGGGGCGAGGTGAGGGTCCTGCTCGTCGAGCCACTCGACCTCGATCGACCCCACGTCGGCGTTGGACGCCACGTGGTAGGTCGCGAAGTCGTGGTTGCCGTAGTCGCCCTGGGTGGGGTCGAGCATGCCGTGCTCGTGCAGCGCCATCGACAGGCCCATCGTCATGCCGCCGACGAACTGCGACCGGGCGGTGCGCGCGTTCATGATGCGACCGGCCGCGAAGACGCCGACCATGCGCGGCACGACGACCTCGCCCGAGTCGAGGTCGACGCGCGCCTCGACGAACTGGGCGCCGTACGCGAAGCGCGAGTGGTCGCTCATGGCCGCGATGTCCTCGGCGATGTCGACGACGACCTCGAGACCCTCGGGAGGCACGGGCTGGCCCTGCGAGAGCAGCTCGGTCACCTGCCTGCTCGCCTTGGTCACCGCCCAGCCCCACGACGCCGTGCCCGACGACCCGCCGGCCACGCCTGCGGTCGGCAGCCGGCTGTCGGCGATGTGCAGGTCGACCAGGTCGAGCGGCACGCCCAGCTCGGCGGCGGCGATCTGCGCCATGACGGTGCGGGCACCCTGGCCGATGTCGGTCGCGTTGACGCCCACCTCGAACCGTCCGCCCGGCAGCGCGGTGACGCGGGCACCCGCGGGCATGACGCTCGCGGGATACGTCGCGGCGGCGACGCCCGTGCCGACGAGCCAGCGTCCGACCCGGCGGACGCCCTGGCGGGGGTCGCGGCCGGCCCAGCCGAACAGTTCGGCCCCGCGCCGCAGGCAGTCGACCAGGTGCCGGCTGCTGAACGGCTGGCCGGTGTGCGGGTCGACCTCGGGCTCGTTGCGGACGCGCAGCTCGACCGGGTCGACGTCGAGCTTCGACGCCAGCTCGTCCATCGCCGACTCGACGGCGTAGATGCCGGGGGCCTCGCCGGGCGCGCGCATCCAACGCGGCGTCGGCACGTCGAGTCGGGCCAGGCGGTGCGTCATGAGGCGGCTCGGCGCGGCCCACAGGTGGCGGGTCGGCTCGGCGGTCTGCTCGGTGAACTCCTGCAGCGTGGACGAGTGCGAGTACGCCTCGTGCGACAGGGCCGAGAGGTGCCCCTCGGAGTCGGCGGCCAGCCGGACGCGCGAGATCGTCGGCGTGCGGTAGCCCGCGAGGGCGAACATCATCTGTCGCGTGTAGGCCACCTTGACCGGGCGGCCCGTGAGCATCGCCCCGATCGAGGCGAGCACGACGACCGGACGGGCCGAACCCTTCGAACCGAAGCCGCCGCCGACGTGCTCGGCCCGCACGCGCACGGCCGAGGGGTCGAGCGAGAACAGCGTGGCGAGCGTCGTCGCGACGCCGCTGGTGCCCTGGTTCGAGTCGAGCACGTCGAGCTCGCCGTCGGCCCAGGTGGCGACCGTGGCGTGCGGCTCCATCGGGCTGTTGAACAGGGCCGCGGTCTCGTAGGTCTCGTCGATCGTGACGGCCGAGTCGGCCATCGCCGCGTCGACGTCACCCTGCGAGGTGTCGGTCTCGAAGCCCGCGTTGACGGTCTCGGGAGCGTAGAGCGACGGGTGGTCCGTGCTCAGCACGACGTCCCCCCGGCCCTCGTCGTAGTCGAAGGCCAGGGCCGAGGCCGCCTCGCGCGCCGTGTCGAACGTGTCGGCGACGACGAGCGCGACGGGCTGACCGCGGTACGCGACCGCCGCCGACTGCAGCACGAGCAGCTCGCCGTCCTCGGCGTCCTCGAGGTGCGGGGCCTGCTCGTGGGTGATGACGTCCCGGACGCCGGGCATCGCCAGCACCTCGTCGCGGTTCGAACCGGTGATCGTGCCGGTCGTCACCGACGACTGGACGATCCAGCCGTAGAGCACGCCTTCCGGCGTGTGCTCGTAGGAGTAGCGGGCGACACCGGTGACCTTGTCGCGACCCTCGAGCCGGGCGACGGGGGCGCCGAGACCGGTGGGGACGCTGGTGTCGACGGGGGTGACGACGTCGATGGTGGTCATGCGGGGTTCCCCTCGGTGTCGGTGGCGTCGGCGGTGCCGGTGCCGCTCGCCGGTCCGACGTCGGCCGCGACGTGCCGGTGCGCCCCGTTGGCTCCCGTCGGGCGGAACGGCGAGGGGTCGACGCCCTCGGCCGTGTCGTCGGCCTCGTGGTCGAGGCCGGCGAGCTCGCTGAGCACCCCGACGACGAGGCGGGTCAGCAGTGCGACCTTGAACGCGTTCTGCTCGGTCGTCGTCGCGGCGGCCAGCTCGAGCTGCGCGGCGGCCGCGAACGAGGCGGGCGTCGCCGGTGAGCCGACCAGCGCCTCCTCGGCCTTGCGGGCACGCCACGGCACGGGCGACGCGGCCCCCAAGGCGATGCGGACGTCGGTCACGACTCCGGCCTCGTCGACCGAGAGGGCGGCGGCGACCGAGCCGAGGGCGAAGGCGTACGACCGGCGGTCGCGCGCCTTGCGGTAGGTCGAGTTCGTGGCGACCGACAGCGCGGGCAGTTCGACCGCCGTGATCAGGGCCCCGGCCGGCAGGTTCGTGTCGCGGGTCGGGTCGTCGCCCGGTTCGCGGAAGAACCCGTCGATCGGCAGGCGCTGCTCGCCGTCGACCGTCCCGAAGACGACCACGGCGTCGAGGGCGGCCAGGGCGACCGCCATGTCGCCCGGGTGCGTGGCGATGCAGAGGTCGTTGACGCCGAGGATGCCGAGTTCGCGCGACAGCCCCGCGATCGCGCCGCAGCCCGTGCCGGGTTCGCGTTTGTTGCAGGGCTTCGTGGTGTCCATGAAATAGGTGCACCGGGTGCGCTGCAGCAGGTTGCCACCGGTCGTCGCCTGGTTGCGCAGCTGACCAGAGGCCGCGCTGACGAGGGCGCGCGTCAGGGCCGGGTAGCGGGTGCGGACGAGGGGGTGCGCGGCGAGGTCGCTGTTGCGGACCCCCGCCCCGATGCGGAGGCCGCCGCCCGGCAGCTCGTCGACCCCGCCGAAGTCGACGCGGCTGACGTCGACCAGCAGGTCGGGACGCTCGACGCCGAGCTTCATGAGGTCGACCAGGTTGGTGCCGCCGCCCAGGGGCTTGGCGTTCGGGGTGCGGTCGAGGGTGGCGACGGCGGAGGCGACGTCGGTCGCGCGCTCGTACTCGAAGGTCTTCATCGGGTGGCTCCCTCGGTGGCGTCGTCGTGCGCGCAGGCCGCGTCGTGCACGGCCGGGACGATGTTCAGGTAGGCGCCGCAGCGACAGAGGTTGCCGCTCAGGCGTTCGCGGACCTCCTCGTCGTCGAGGTCGATCTCACCGTTGGTGATGTCGGTGGTGACGTGGCTCGGCATGCCGGCCCGCGCCTCCTCGAGCATGCCGACCGTCGAGCAGATCTGGCCCGGCGTGCAGTAGCCGCACTGGTAGGCGTCCCGGTCGAGGAACGCCTGCTGCACGGGGTGGAGGGCGTTGCCGTCGGCCAGGCCCTCGACCGTCGTGACGTCGCTGCCCTCGGCGCTGACGGCGAGCACGAGGCAGCTGTTGGTGCGCCGCCCGTCGACCAGCACCGTGCAGGCGCCGCACTGGCCGTGGTCGCAGCCCTTCTTCGACCCGGTCAGGTCGAGGCGTTCGCGCAAGGCGTCCAGCAGGGACGTGCGGTTGTCGACGACGAGCGGGTGCGGGCTGCCGTTGACCGTGAGCGTGATCGACGTGGTCGGGACGCCGGGCGGGTTCGCCCCCGGGCCCGTGCTCGTCGACGTGTTCGGTGGACTGGTTTCTGCGCTGACCTGGGACACCATGCGTGCACGGTATGCCCGAGGCCGGGCGGGCGCACGCGTGCTGTCCCGTTTGCGAAGTGCGTCTGCCGGGGCGTACGAGCCGTCGACGGGGGCTCCGACGCGGGGTGGCGTGCACGCGCTGAGCCTGATCCGGTACGTACCGGATCGGCCTGGGCGAGAGGTGCCGAGGAGGCGCGGGGCGGCAGCGCGGGACCGCCCGCCGACCGGCACCCCGCCTCAGTCGGCCTTGCCCGGGCGGACCTTGGCGGTGTCGGCGACGTCGATGCGGGTGACGCCGTCGCCGCGGTCCTCGGTCGTGATGCGCGGGGCGGCGTCCGACTCGTCCGACTTCGGGGCACGGGTCAGCTGGTCGTGCCGCTTCTCGTCGTCGGTCATGCCCGTCGGGTCGTGGTCGACCACGTGCCCCGGGCTCGTGTCGCGGCCGGCGTCGTCGGGACCGTGGGCCTGCGTGTCGTCGCTCATGCGTCCGACCGTACCCGCGCCTCCTGCGGTCCCGGCAAGGCGAGACCCCAGGAAGCCGCCGAGACCCTCGCGCGCGGCGTGGGGTCTGAGCGGGTTCCTGGGGTCTCGGGGGGTGCGCTACCGGGTGAGGACGGCGAAGCCTCCGGGCTTCACCACGATCACGCTGCGGCCCTGGACGTCACGCTGCTGCACGAGGCGGCCCTGCGCGTCGTAGGACGACACCGACGACCGGCTGCCGCGCACGCCGACCGAGGCAGGCAGCGGCAGCCGCGATGTCGACGACAGCAGCTCGGTCGTCGTCGCCCGGCCGTCGGCCGCGGTGCCGGCGAGCACGAGCCGCTGCACGAGCGGCCGCACGATCAGGCCGTCGACCACGGTCGCGTTCCGCCCGGCGGTCACCGTGATCGAGGTCGCTCCCACACCGATCGGCACCGGCAGCGTCTGGGGCAGCAGGGCCCCGGAGGCGGCGGTCACCCCCTGCGCGCCGGCCTGCGTCGTCAGCGTCCCCAGCGGCACGCGACCCGCCTTCCAGACCGACGTCGACCGGACGCCCTCGGCAGCCAGCAGCACGGGCTCGACGTGACGCAACCCGGAGCCCGCGGGCACCGTGATGGTCGCGCTCTGCCCGGGCTCGAGCCGGAGCGCCGCGCCGCCGCCGTACTGCGACTCGCCCGTCCAGGCCGAGTCGGGCGTGACGACCGTGCCCGTCGTGGTCGACGCCGTCTCGGCCTCGACCACGGTCAGACCGTCGCGGGAGGTCACGCTCGTGAGGCCCTGCGCCTGGGCCGAGACGTCGGGGGCTCCGTCGAGCGCGATCATCGACAGCAGGCCGTGGATCGTGCTCTCGGCGCCGCTGTTGCGGTTGACCGTGCCGTCGGCCTGGACGCCGTCGTACGTGACGCCCGTCGCGCGGTCGTACACCGGGGTGCCCGAGCGGTTCGTGCCGAAGTACCAGCTCGCGGCCACCGCCGCGATGCGCCTCAGCCCCGGAGCCGTCGCGCCCTTCGCGCCGGGGCCCTTCGCACCCGGGCCGGACGCAGGACCCGCACCCGGGCCGGAGCCCTGGGCCGATCCCGACGCCGACGCCACCGCGAGCGCCGACTGCAGCCTCGAGTCGGCGCCGTAGGCGATCTGGGTCTGGTCGACGGGCGTCGGGTACCAGGCGTTGTCGGGCCCGCTCGCGGTGAGCAGGGTCGTGGTGAACGAGGTCTGGTCGAGCACGGCCGGCTTCAGCAGGTCGGGCCGACCGAGCAGGGTCGAGGCCCGGGCCAGGGCGACGGGCATCTGCGACGACCAGGCGTGCCACATCGAGCGGGACTTCGCCCAGGGCAGCACGGCTCCGTACGGCCAGGTCTGCCCGTCGCCCGACGACATCGCCGCCACGCCCTCGGCGAGCTGCGTCAGCGCCGTGCGGGCGGCCGCGTCACCCGGCGCGACGGCCGAGTAGGCGGTCAGCCCGAGGACGGCCTCGGACGAGGCGTCGGCCCCGTCGACGATCAACCAGGCGGGCACCTTCACCCCGTCGGCGACGTCGTACTGCCCGTAGTGCGACAACGTGTCACGGTTCAGGGCCGTCACGCCGAGCTGCAGGCGCTGCTGCAGGAAGGCGGCGAACCCGGGGTCGCTCTGCGCGAAGGCGGCGTAGCCCTCGCCGAAGGCCCAGATGCTGCGCGCCAGCCAGTAGCTGTTGCCGCTGTCGGACGGGTCGGGCAGCTCGACGGGCACCGGGCTGCGGTTGAACGTGCCGTCGGGCTGCATCCAGAGCACGACGTTGCCGGCGGCGTCGCCGGTCGTGGTCTGGAAGTACGCGGTCGCCCTCAGCAGTTCGTACGCCTTGTCGCGGCTCGCCTCCGAGCCGGTCTGCTTCCAGTCGCGCAGGTACACGACGGCCGCTCGCGACACGTCGTCGCTGTTGTAGGCGCCCTGCCCCCAGTAGCCGGTCGCGGGGTCGAGCGGGCCGCCGCCCACCCGGGCGAAGGTGCCGCCGTCGCGGGCGTCGGCGTAGGTCCAGGGCAGGGTGAGCGTCGGCTCGGCGTCCTGCCGGTAGGTCGAGTGCCCGGCCTCGGGCGCCGGCGTCGTCCGGTCGAGCAGGAAGTCCAGGTGCGCCAGGTTCGTCAGCGGTGCGACGGGCGGCGTCGGCGTGCTCGGCGAGGCCGGCGTGCTCGGCGCGCCGCTCGGTGCGGCGGGCGCGCTCGGCGCCGTCGTCGGGGCGGCCCCCGGACCAGGAGGCGCGGCGGCAGCCGGCAGCGCCCCCGTCACCCCCAGCACGGTCGCCAGGGCCGCGGCCAGTGCCGCGCCCGTCCATCGTGAGTTGCGTGCGATCATCGTCGACCGCCTCCTTCTTGTCGGTGTTCTCTGTGGTGACGAGCGGGTCGCGGGTGCGGGCGCGCGCCCGTCAGGCGCGGTCGAGGCGGGCGACGCCGATCTTCGAGTCGGCCATGCCGTAGAAGACGTAGGGCACGTCGTCGACGCGTTCGATCGCCGTCGGGAACACCACGTTCGGCACGATGCCGTCGCGCTCGTCGGCGGTCTCGGCCTCGAGCAGCGGCACCTCCGACCGGGCGACCACGCGCGACGGGTCGTCGGCGTCGAGGATCATGCCGCCCGCGGCGTAGTTGACGTTCTGCTGCTGCGCGAAGGCGTCGTCGATCACGCCGGTGACGCCGTGGTGCAGCAGCAACCAGCCCTCGGGCACGCGGAGCGGGGGCGGGCCGCCGCCGATCTTGAGCTCTTCGAACGCGAAGGCCGGCCCGGCGACGAAGCGGTGCTGCCCCCAGCGGGCCAACGCCCGGGGGTCGGCGGCGACCGCGTCGACCGGCACGTAGCTGATCCAGATCGAGTGCCGCCCGTCGGTGACGCCGGCCGGCAGCGGGCTGCCCTCGCCCGGCACCGTCGCCCCGATGTGCCACATGGGCCGGTGCAGCACGGCGAAGCTCCGCGTGCCGTCGGGCGCCGTGACGGCCTCGGGGAAGAACGCGGTGTCCTTGTTGTGGAACAGCCCGAGGTCGGTGTCGAGCTCGTCGACGTACTCGAACGTGGCCGGGCCGAGCCGACGCCAGTCGCGCAGGTCGTCGCTGACGGCCACGGCGGTGCGCGGCCCGAGTGGCCCGTAGGCGACGTAGGTCATGACGTGCAGGCCGAGTTCGTCGATCCACGTGACGCGGGGGTCCTCGACGCCGGAGTGCGTCGCGCCCCGTTCCCATCCGCGGTCGGGTGCGAGGACGACGCCCTCGCGGGTGACGCCGACCGGCACGCCGTCCTCGACGACGACCCGGGCCAGGCCGACGCGCGACACGTTGCCCGAGGCGACGAGTCGCGGCAGCAGGTACAGCTCGCCGTCGGGCCCGCGCCCCGAGCCGGGGTTGAGCACGCCCTCGGCCTCGTCGGGCGCGTCGGGGTCGGGGGTCATCACGACGCCCAGGCGGGTCAGTCGGTAGGGGAAGTCAGCCATCTGGGGGCCTTTCGAGAAGAGGGAGCCGAGGAGGCGCGCGGCGGGTGGACCGGCACCGCGCCTCCTCGACGGGGACGGGACGAGAGCGCGAGGGCGGTCAGCCCTTGACGCTCGAGCCGACGTCGGTCGAGATGAAGTAGCGCTGGAACACGATGAACAGCAGCACCACCGGGGCGGCCAGCACGACGGCGCCGGCGAGGGTCGCGCCGAACGGGTTCGCCGCGGTCGCCGCCACGTTGCTGATGTAGTTCGCGAGCGAGACCGCGAGCGGCTGCATCGAGGCCTCCTTCGTGATCAGGAACGGCCAGAGGAACTCGTTCCAGGGGCCGATGAAGGTCAGCAGCAGGGCCGTGACGAGCGCCGGTCGCACCAGCGGCAGCGCGATGTTCCAGAGCAGCCGGAACTCGCCGGTGCCGTCGATGCGGGCGGCCTCGAAGAGTTCCTTGGGCAGCTGCAGGAAGTACTGCCGGAAGATGATCACCGCCGTCGAGTTGATGGCGAACGGCAGGATCATGCCGAGGTAGTTGTCGCTCAGCCCGTAGTTGCGCGCGATGAGCACGTACAGCGGGATGATCAGCAGCTGGAACGGCACGACCTGCACGAGCAGCGCCAGGGCGAAGGTGACCCCGCGCCCGCGCCACTGCAGCACGGCCAGCGCGTAGCCGACCAGCACCCCGAACACGAGCGTGCAGGCGAGCACGCCGACCGTGAAGATGCCCGAGTTGGCCAGGCCGGTCAGCAGTCCGATGCGGCTGTCGATCGCGGCGTAGTTCTCGACCGTCAGGTTCGACGGGTGCGGGAAGGCACCCGCCACGGTCGGGTCGGGTCGCGTCTGCAGCGACCCGATCACCATGTAGTAGAACGGGAACAGGAACGCCAGGGCGCCGATCGCGAGCACGACGCCGCGCAGCGTCGTCTGGGCCCGGGTCAGCGGTGGTTTCTTGACCACCCGCGGGGTGCGGGCGGGGCTCGCCTCGGGGGTGGAGGCGCGTTCGTCGGCGATCGTCATCGTTCGTCCTTTCCGCCGGCGAACCGGTTCTGCAGCAGGGCGATGACCAGCACGAGGATCACGAGCACGACGCCGATGGCGGCCGCCTGGTCGGGGTTCCCCTGCTCGATGCCCTTCTGGTACATCAGCAGCACGGGCGAGGTCGACGCGCCGTTCGGCCCGCCTCCCCCGGTCAGCAGGTACGGCTCGGTGAAGAGGTTCGCCCCGGTGACGGTCGAGACGAGCAGCACGAGCACGGTGGCCGGACGGACGCCCGGCACCGTGACGGTGAAGAACGACCGGACCGCGCCGGCGCCGTCGCTCGACGCCGCCTCGTAGAGCTCCTTCGGCACGTTCTGCAGCGCCGCGAGGTACAGCAGGATGTAGAACCCGAGCTGCTTCCACGTGACGAACAGCGCGATGGAGGGCATCGCCCAGGCCGAGTTGATCAACCACGACGGCGTGGGGGCCAGCGGCCCGAGCACCTGGTTGACGAGGCCGTCGCCGTTGAAGAGGAACAACCAGACGGCCACCACGGCGACGCTCGCCGTGAGGTACGGCACGTAGAACGCCACGCGCAGGAACCCCCGGAAGTGCACGACCCGGTCGAGCGCCGTGGCGAGCACCATGCTCAGCACGACGGTCAACGGGACGTTGATCACCAGGAAGATGCCGACGTTGCCGAACGAGCGGATGACCGCCGGGTCGGTGAACGCCGTGACGAAGTTGTCGAGGCCGACGAAGGGGCGGGCGACGACCGCACCGGGCGCCGTGAAGAAGTAGTCGTGGAACGCGATGTACACCGCGTACACCAGCGGGTACGCGAACACCGCCAGCACGAACACCAGGTACGGCGCGCTGAAGAGCAGGCCGAGCGGGTTCTTGCCCAGCAGGCCGCCCCGGCGACGACCGCGCGGGTCGTCACCTCGGCGACGGCCCGCCCGGTGCCCGGAGCCGGGGCCCCCCGAGGAGGCGCGGTGCGCCTCCTCGGTCCGGCCGGCGGTCGGCGACGCTGCCGCCGCCTCGTGCACGGTGGACACGATCAGCCCTGCGCCGCGAGCTCGTCGATCTTGTCCGCGGCGTCCTTCAGCGACGAGTCGACGTCACCCTTGCCGAAGATCACGCTGTTCGACCACGCGTCGCGGAAGGCCTGCAGCTCGGCGACGGTGTTCGGGCCGGCCGGCACCTCGACGGTGCGGGCGGCCTGGTCGCCGAAGAGCGCGTACGAGGGGTTCGCGTCGAAGTAGTCGGAGTAGGTCGAGGCCAGGTCGGTGCGGATCGGCATCTGTCCCGTCGTCTCGAGCAGGGCGCGGTCCTCGTCGCTGCTGGTCGAGAACTTCAGGAAGTCCCATGCCGTGCCCTGGTTCTCGCAGGCGGTGTACATGCCGACGTTCTTCGCGTCGCTGAACGTGTAGGTCTCGTCGGCGCTCGTGCCGTCCTTGGTCGGGACGGGCACGGCACCCCAGTTGACGTCCTTGTAGACGGACACGGCCCACGGTCCGACGATCGACATCGCGGCCTCACCGTCGGCGAACGAGTCGCCCGTGTACTGCTCCTGGCCGGCCAGCCCCTGCTCGTAGAGCGAACGCCAGAAGGTCGCGACGTCCTCGCCCTCGGTGTCGGCGAAGGTCGCCTTGCCGTCCTCGACGAGGCCGGTGCCGCCGGTCTCGGCCGCGTAGAGCGGCATGAAGTCGAACTGCGACTGGAAGAACTCGCTCGTCGGGGCCGGGTGGATGGCGTACTTCGAGACGCCCGCGTCGACCAGGGTCTTCGACGTCGCGAGGAAGTCGTCGTAGGTCGACAGGTCGGGGTTCTCGGCGTCGAGGCCGGCCTTCGTGAAGAGGTCCTTGTTGTAGAAGATCATCACCGGGTTGGACTTCCAGGGCAGCTGGTAGTACTTGCCGTCGGCGTCCTGGTACTGCTTGGCGAGGTCGCCGCTGCGCTCCTCGATGTAGCTCGCGCCGTCGGGGAAGCTCGAGAGGTCGACGAGGCCGCCCTGCTTCTGGAACTGTCCGACCGCGCTCGGCGCCGTGTTGTAGACGAGGCAGGGGGCGTTGCCGGCCGTGATGGCGGCGCCGATGACCTCTTCGCTCGACTTGCCGGCCGGGATCTCCTGCCCCTTGACCTGCTCGTCGGGGTGGTCGGCGTTCCAGGCCTCGACCATGGCCTTGCCCCAGGTGACCTCTTGCTCGTTGTTCGAGTACCAGATCGTGATGGGGCCCTTGGCGGTGAGGGCGTCGCCCGAGGCACCGCCTCCGCCCGAGCAGGCGGTCAGGCCGAGGGCGGCGACCAGGACGGTGGCGCCGAGGGTGGCGCGGCGGGTGAAGCGTGTGCGTCGTTGCACGGTGTTCTCCTTGGGTGGGGGTGGGGCTGCGGTGGGGCTAGGGGGTGGTCTCGGGTGCGGTGCGGTAGAAGTACAGGTCGCGGTGGCCGGCGGGGGCGTCCCAGCCCTGGGCGAAGGTCCAGCGGCCGCCGACCTTCTGCAGGCCGCCCCAGCTGAGCGAGCCGCCCGGCGTCAGGGCGAGCTGGTCGAGGGGCCTCTCGACGTCGTAGAGCGCCTGGCTCGCCGCGAAGACCCCGTCGACGTCGTGGAACACGTCGAGCACGAGCCGACCGTCGCCCGTCACGATCGCCGCGGCGACCTCGTGCAGGTGCCCGCCGACGCCGGACAGGTCGAGGTAGGGCGCGGGCTCGAAGGTCCAGTAACGCAGGTCGTCCGAGCGGCCGACGTGCAGCACGCCGTCGAAGCCTTCGCTGACGAACATGAGGTACTGCCCAGGGTCGTCGGCCGAGCCGGTGCCGCCGAGCCGGACGGCGTCGCCGTGCTCGTCGCGCGGGATGACGGCGCCCTTCGCCCAGAGCCTGGTCTGCTCGTGGTCGGCGATCGGCCCGAGCTTCTGCCAGGTGACCAGGTCGTCACTGACGGCGACCAGGATGTCGATGCCGACCGCCTCGACGGGGTAGCCGGGGCTCGGGTGCTCGACCCGCGCCTCCTCGGTGATCGGGAAGACGCCGTTGTAGAAGAGCCAGAAGCGGCCCTCGGCCCGGTAGACCTTGGGGTCCTCGGTGCCGAGCAGCTCGTCGTCGAGGGTCGGGCGGACGACCGGGTTCGCCGGGTCGTCGACCCAGACGGCACCGGGGGCGGGCACGCCGTCTTGCGTCAGGGCGAGCGTGGCGTGGCCGATGCGGCTGCCGAGGCTCTCCTTGCGGGGCGAGGCCCGGTAGAAGAGGTGCAGGGTGCCGTCGTGCTCGATGAGGCTGGGGTTGTAGAGCGAGTCGCTCGTCCAGCCGAGGCCGTCCGGGTCGGGCCACTGGCCGTCGAGGGTGAAGGTCAGTGCCGGGTCGGCGTCGAACGGGCCGACGGCCCAGTCGGGTGCGGCCGGCGCGTAGGCGGCCGGGCTCGAGAAGGTCGACTGCGACAGGGCGCCGGTCAGCTCGTTCCGGTGGACGAGGGCCTCGTCGAGCACCGTCCGGAGGCGCTCGCGCGTCAGCGGGACGAGGTACGGCTCCGACGCGGCACGGGCCGCGTCGACGACGGTCTCAGCGTCGGTGGTCGTCATCGGGGGCACCCACTTCGTCGTGTGCGGTCTCGCTCGTCTACCGAAACGTTTCGGTAGATCGAGAAGCTAGCACGGCGACGGCCCGACCGGAACCCCCTGCGGCCTCACCCCTCTGTCGCACCGCCGACTGAACGTCGCACCGCGCACTTTGACGTGCGACGTTCAGTCGGCGGTGCGATCCGCCGCGTCCGGCCCGGGTCAGCGGGCGGCGGGGCCCGTCGACGCGCGGACGAGGAGGCGCGCCGGCCCGATCTCGGCGTCCGTCACGGTCTCGCCCTCGACGGCCGAGAGCAGGAGGCGCGCCGCCTCGGCCCCGATCAGCCGCGGGGCCGTCGTCAACGTGGTCAGCCCGGGGCGCACGTACGACCCGAGCTCGATGCCGTCGAAGCCCGCCACGCTCACGTCGCCCGGGACGCGGAGGCCGAGCCGGTCCACCTCGGTCATGAACCCGATGGCGGCCAGGTCGTTGGCGCAGAACACGGCGGTCGGCCGGTCGTCGCCCGGTGCGCCCGTCGCACCCGGCACGCCCGCCGAACCGGGGCCGAACAGCTGGGACGCGGCGCGGGCTCCCCCGTCGTAGGTGAAGTCGGCCTCGACGACGACCCCGGGGTCGCGCCCGGCGGCCACGAGGGCGTCGCGCCAGGCGGCTCCGCGACGCCGCGAGTGCACGAAGCGGTCGGGCCCCGCGACGTGCGCGAAGCATCGGTGCCCGAGCGACACGAGGTGCTCGACGAGCTCGCCGATGCCGGCCGAGTCGTCCTGCCGCACGGCGGGCAACGGGAAGCCGCCGGCCGGGTTGACCCCGACGGCGGGCAGGTCGAGCTCGCGGACGAGGTCGACGCGGGGGTCATCGACGGTGAGCTCGTTCAAGAAGACGCCGTCGACCCGCCGGCCGGCCGCGAGCCGCCGGTAGCGGTCGAGCGGCTCGTCGGCCGCCGACCCCATCTGCAGGATCAGCGCGTAGCCGCGGGGGTCGAGCACCGACTCGAGGCCGCCGATGAACGCGCCGAAGAACGGGTCGGACTCGAGCACGAACGGGTCGCGGTGGACGACGAGCCCGACCGTGAAGGCCCGCTTGGCGCTGAGGCTGCGACCCCGCACGCTCGGCACGAAGCCGAGGTCGTCGGCTGCTCGCCTGATGCGCGCGCGGGTCTGCTCCGAGACGCCGGGGCGACCGTTGAGGGCGCTGCTGACCGAGCTGATCGCGACGCCGGCCCGGGCCGCGACCTCGACGATGGTGACCCGCTCTGCCACGCCGCGCCTCCTCGTTGTCGCCCTCGCCGTCACCGGCGTGCGCCCGCCGCGCCCCCACGATGCTACTGACCCGCCGTCGCGGCCACCGCCGGGAGGCGCACCGCCCCTAGGGTCGGGGCATGCTCATCGTCTCGCTCGTCGCGGCCTCGCTCGCCGCCCTGCTGCACGTCTACATCTTCGTGATGGAGTCCGTCCTCTGGACGACCCCGCGCGTCCGCGCCACCTTCGGCGTCACGAACGACGCCCAGGCCGAGCACACGAGGGGCCTCGCCTTCAACCAGGGCTTCTACAACCTCTTCCTTGCGATCGTCACGATCGTCGGCGTCGTCCTGATCACGGCCGGAGGGGCAGGAGGCGCGGGCAGCGCCTTCGAGGCGTCCCCGTCGGGCAACGCGCTCGTCGTCGTCGGCACGGGGTCGATGCTGGCCGCCGCCCTCGTGCTGCTGCTGTCGGACCGCACCAAGGCGCGCGCGGCGATCACGCAGGGAGTCCTGCCGCTCGTCGCCCTCGTCACGCTGCTGATCTCGTCGTACTGACCTGCCCGTCCGGCCCGGCCCGCCGCACTACCCTGGGCTGGTGACCGACGCGACCGACGCCACCCGCGCCTCCTCCGTTCCCGCCGACGCGGCCGACGGCGGCGCCCCCGCCCCGACGACGCACTGGACGTTGACCCTCGTCTGCCAGGACCGGCCCGGCATCGTCCACGCGATCAGCGGGGCCGTCGTGCAGGCCGGCGGCAACATCACCGAGTCGGCCCAGTTCTCGAGCCACGACACGGGCACCTTCTTCATGCGGCTGCAGGTCGAGGCCCCCGGCGAGCGCGACGCGTTCGAGGGCGCCCTCGCCCCGGTGGTCGCGCACTACGGCATGACGCACCGGCTCGACGTGGTCGGCCGCCCGACCCGCACGCTCGTGCTCGCGAGCAAGGCCGCGCACTGCGTCAACGACCTGCTGTTCCGCCAGCGCGCCGGGCAGCTGCCGATCGAGGTGCCGCTGATCCTCGCCAACCACGACGACCTGTCGGGCCTGGCCGAGTTCTACGGCAAGCGGTTCGAGCACCACCCCGTCACCGACCCCGAGTCGAAGGCGGCGTTCGAGGCGCGCGTGCTGCAGGTCGTCGACCGGTACGACGTCGAACTCGTCGTGCTGGCGCGGTACATGCAGATCCTCAGCCCCGAGCTGTGCGCGGCCCTCGAGGGGCGCGCGATCAACATCCACCACTCGTTCCTGCCCGGGTTCAAGGGAGCGAACCCCTACCGACAGGCGCACGCGCGCGGCGTGAAGCTGATCGGCGCGACGGCGCACTTCGTCACGAGCGACCTCGACGAGGGGCCGATCATCGAGCAGAACGTCGTCCGGGTCGACCACACCCGCAGCGCTCCCGAGCTGATGGCGATCGGCCAGGACGAAGAGAGCCGCACCCTGACCCAGGCCGTCCGCTGGTTCGCCGAGGACCGCGTGCTGCTCGACGGCGCCCGCACCATCGTCTTCCGCTAGCCCCGCACAGGCACAGGCCTCGTCGGCTCCGACCCCCTCCCGTGCGCCCGGCAATCGGCGCCCGACGCCGAGTGGGCAGAAGATGCTGCTCACGGCCCCGTGACGAGCACTTCCTGCCCACTCGACCCCGTGTCACGGGTCCCGGCCCGTGGCCGCCCGACCGTTCGACCGCCGAGTGGGCAGAAGATGTTGCTGCCGCGCCCGCGAGGAGCACGTCCTGCCCACTCGTCGCTCCGCCGCTCGATCCGGTGCGTACCGGATCAGAGACAGGCCGCACGGCACACACCGGCCGTACGCTGGGCGGGTGACTCCGACCGACTCCGTGCCCCCTCCCGTCCCGGCCCGCGGCGGCCCGGTCGGCGCTCTCGACCTGGTGCGCTTCGTCACGCTGATCCTCGCCTTCCTCAGCCTCGGGTTCTGGGGCTACCTCGCCTGGCCGTTCCCGTTCCCGTCGCTGGCGTTCATGATCGGCGCGCCCCTGTTCGCCATCGTCGTGTGGGGCCTCTTCCGGTCGCCTCGCGCCCCGATCGCCACGGACGCCGTCGGCAAGGCCCTCGTCGAGATCGCGATCATGGGGGCGGTGGTCGCGGCCTGGGCCATGCTCGGCTACCCCGTCGTCGCCGTCGCGTTCGCCGTCCTGGCCGGCGTCACGGGCGTGCTGGCCTTCCGTCGCGAGAACCGCCGGGGAGCCCGCCGATGACCACCACCCTGTTCAGGGACGCCCGGAAGGTCGACGCCGACGGCGAGGTCGACGGCTTCTGGATGCTCGTCGACGGCGACGTCATCGTCGCCACCGGTGCCACGGTGCCGGGGTCGCGCGGGGCGGCCGGGGTGACGGGCGGGGTCGACGCGACCCGCGCCTCCTCGGCGACGGCGGGTGCACCCGACGATCCGACCGCAGGAGGCGCGGTGCCACCCCCGGCGGACGTCACCGTCGACCTCGCGGGCGCCACGCTCACCCCGGGGCTGATCGACCTGCACACGCACGGCGGTGGCGGCCACGCCTTCGACGGCGGGCCCGACGGCCTGGACGCCGGTCTCGCCCTGCACCGACGACACGGCACGACCCGATCGCTGGTCAGCCTCGTCGCGAACCCGGTGCCGGTGCTGTCGCGGTCGCTCGGGACGATCGGCGACCTGATGCGGCGCGACCCGCTCGTGCTCGGGGCGCACCTCGAGGGGCCCTTCCTGGCTCCCGACCGGCGGGGCGCCCACGCGCCGCACTTCTTGCTCGAGCCCGACGCGGCCACGGTCGAGGCCCTGCTCCAGGCCTGCGACGGCGTCGTGCGGCAGGTCACCATCGCGCCCGAGCTGCCCGGCGGGCTCGACGCGATCGACCGGCTCGTCAGCTCGGGCGTCGTCGCCGCCGTCGGCCACACCGACGCCGACTTCGACCTGGCGCGCGCGGCCTTCGACCGCGGCGCCTCGCTCGTGACGCACGCCTTCAACGCGATGGCCGGAATCCACCACCGCGACCCGGGGCCGCTGGTCGCGGCGGTCGGCGACGAGCGGGTGACGATCGAGCTGATCCTCGACGGGGTGCACGTGCACCCGGCCGTGGCCGAGCTCGTGCTGCGGTCGGCCCCGCGGCGGGTCGCCCTCGTCACCGACGCCATGGCCGCGGCCGGGGCCGCCGACGGCGACTACCGCATCGGCGAGCTCGCGGTCACCGTCGACCACGGCGTCGCCACGCTCACGGGCAGCGCGACGATCGCCGGCTCGACCCTGACGCAGGACGCGGCCCTCCGCCTCGCGATTACGGCGGCCAGTCTCTCCCCCGTCGACGCGGTCGCCGCGTTGACGCTCGTGCCGGCCCACGTGCTCGGGCACGACGCGGGGGGCAGGCGAGCAGCCACGCACCCGAGCACGGCCGCGGCGCCGGCCGCGAGTCCGCCGCTCGGCCGGCTGGCCCCCGGGCACGCCGCCGACGCCGTCGCGTGGCACGACGACTGGACGGTGGCCCGGGTCTGGGCCGCCGGCCGCGAACTGCCTGCCGGCTGATCCGGCGACACCCAGCCGTTCCCGCCCCGCACCGCCCCGCCCCGCGCCGCGCGACACTGCACCGCCCCGCCCGACACTGCACCGCGTTTCGTGCACGACACCGTGACTAGTCGCGGTGCCGTGCACGAAACGCGGTGCCGTGAGAGGGAGCCGTGCGGCGCAGGGCTCGCCGCGCGCCCCTACCCCTTCAGGTCGGGGAAGTCCCCGTCGCGCCACTCGGCCGCGGCCCGCTCGCCCGACCGGGCCAGCGCCTCCTCGCGGTCGCGCAGCTCGACGCGGCGGATCTTGCCCGAGATGGTCTTCGGCAGCTCGGCGAACTCGACCCGCCGCACGCGTTCCCACGCGGGCAACGACACCCGGGCGTGCGCGAGCACGGCGCGGGCGGTCTCGGCGTCCGGGGCCCACCCCTCGGCCAGGGTCACGTAGGCCTTGACGACGTGGAGCCGGGTCTCGTCGGGAGCCGGCACGACGGCCGACTCGGCCACCGCGGGGTGCTCGATCAGCATGCTCTCGACCTCGAACGGCGAGATCTTGTAGTCCGACGACTTGAAGACGTCGTCGGTGCGGCCGACGAACGTGATCATGCCGTCGGCGTCGCGCACGGCGACGTCTCCGGTGTGGAACAACCCGTCGCGCATCGACGACTCGGTCCGGTCCGCGTCGCCGAGGTAGCCCGTCATCAGGTTGACCGGACGCGTCGTCAGGTCGAGGCAGACCTCTCCCTCGTCGCCGACGACGCCGGTGACGGGATCGACCAGCACGACGTCGACGCCGGGCAGGGCGCGTCCCATCGACCCGGCCTTGATCGTGCCGCCGGGGGCGTTGGCGACGATGGCGGTCGTCTCGGTCTGCCCGTAGCCGTCGCGGATGTCGAGCCCCCAGCCCTGCTGCACCCGGCCGATCACCTCGGGGTTGAGCGGTTCCCCCGCCGACAGCGCCTCGCGCAGCGCACCCGGCCGCGACCCCAGCGACGACTGGATCAGCATGCGCCAGACCGTCGGCGGCGCGCAGAACGACGTGACCCCGGCCCGCTCGAGCTGGTCGCGCAACTCGGCGGGGCGGAACCGGCCGTAGTTGTAGACGAAGACGGTGGCCTCGGCGGTCCACGGCGCGAAGAAGCAGCTCCAGGCGTGCTTGCCCCAGCCCGGCGACGAGATGGTCATGTGCACGTCGCCCGGCTGCACGCCGAGCCAGTACGTCGTCGTCAGGTGGCCCACCGGGTACGACGCGTGCGAGTGCACCACCATCTTCGGCTTGCTCGTGGTGCCCGAGGTGAAGTAGACGAGGCAGGGGTCCCCCGTCGCGGTCGCGACGTCGGGGCGAACCGAGGAGGCGCGGTGCGAGTCCGCGAACGACGTCCAGCCCGCGGGGGTCGCCTCGCCCTCGGGCACGACGGCGATGCGCGTGACGGCCTCGATCCCCTCGACCCCGGCGAACGCGGCGGCGTCGCCCGCGTTGGCGATCACGTGGCGCACCAGCCCACGGTCGACGCGGTCGGCGAGGTCGGCGCCGCCCAGCACCGTCGAGGTCGGCAGGATGACCGCGCCCACCTTCATGACGGCGAGCATGGCCTCCCACAGCTCGACCTGGTTGCCGAGCATGAGCATGACGTGGTCGCCCTTCGCGACGCCGAGGTCGTGCAGCCACGCGGCGACCTGGTCGCTGCGGCGACGCATGGCGTCGAACGACACCTTCTGTTCGGAGCCGTCCTCTTCGACGATCCAGAGCGCCGTGCGGTCGCTGCCCTCGGCGACGACGTCGAACCAGTCGGTCGCCCAGTTGAAGTGGTCGCCGACGTCCGGCCAGCGGAACTCGTCGCTCGCCCGGTCGAGGTCGTGGCCGAGCCCGAGCAGGTGGTCGCGGGCCGCGCGGTACGCGGCGGTGGCCGGGGCGTCGGCGGCAGGCGTCGCGGCAGGCGTCGCGGCGTGGGCGGCGGGCGCGGCGTCGGCGGCGGGCGCGGCGGGCGAGCGGGGTGCGTCGGGCGTGCGGGGTGCGTCGGGCATCCCGCCATCATGCACCCCCGCCCGTGCCGGGCCCGGCACGGGCTGCGACCGCTCGCCTAGGGTCGTGGCATGACGACCGACGCGACCCGCGCCTCCTCATCCGCCGTCCCGTCCGTCCGCCCGCGGCCGGCCCTCGAGATCGCGGTGACGAGCGCCGCCGGGGCCGTCACGGCGCGCGACGGCGGAGCCGACCGCGTCGAACTCTGCAGCGCCCTCGAGCTCGGCGGCGTGACCCCGTCGCAGGGGCTCGTCGAGGCGACGGTCGCGACGGGCGTGCCGGTGCACGCGCTGGTCCGGTGCCGACCCGGCGGGTTCGCCTACGACGCCGACGAGCTCGACGTGATGGTGCGCGAGATCCGCGCGCTCGTGCGATCCGGCGTGGCCGGCGTCGTCGTCGGCGCACTGCGCGAGGACGGCTCGCTCGACGTCGACGCCGTCCGCTGGTTCGTCGAGGCCGCCCTCGACGCCGCCGCACAGCAGCCGGGCACGACACCCCAGCAACCCGCCCAGACCCCCGCTCGCGCCCGAGGGTCTCGGCCGGTTCCTGGGGTCTCACCGCTCGAAGTCACCGTGCACCGGGCCGTGGACCGGGCGGCGGACCCGGTGGCGGCCGTGGCGGCACTTGCGGGGCTCGGCGTCACGCGCGTGCTGACGTCGGGCGGGGCGTCCACGGTCGGGGCGGGGCTCGCCGCCGGGGTGCTGCCGCGCATGGTCGAGGTGGCGGGCGGGGTGCAGGTGATGGCCGGGGGCGGGGTGCAGCTCGGCGACGTCCCGGCACTCGTGGCCGCGGGCGTCGACGCCGTGCACCTGTCGGCGAAGCGGGCGCAGGCCGTGCGCGCCTCCTCGTCCCGGTCGGGGACGACCGTGTCGCTCGGCACCGAGGCGTCGACCGACTCGTGGTTCGAGACCGACCCCGAGCTGGTCCGCGCAGCACGCCACGCCCTCGACCAGGCCTGACCGGACCAGGCCTGACCCGCCGCCCCCGACGCGTCACCCCGGGGCCGGTGGGCCGACCACCCCGGGTCGCGGGGGTGCACAGTGGAGCGATGACATCGACGTCCCTCCTCGTGATCGGCGGCACCGGGCAGATCAGCGCCTCGGTCGTGCGACAGGCCCTGCGCGACGGCCTCGCCGTGACCGTGCTGAACCGCGGCAGCACGACGATCAGGCCGGTGCCCGCGGGCGTCGAGCAGCTCGTCGCCGACGTCCGCGACGAGGAGGCGCTGGCCGCCGCCCTGAGGGGGCATCGCTTCGACTCCGTGGCCGACTTCCTGACCTTCACGCCCGACCAGCTCGCGTCGATGATGCGGGTCGTCGCCCCGCTGACCGATCAGTACGTGTTCATCGGTTCGGCCTCGGCGTACCAGAAGCCCCCGGTGACCCTGCCGATCACCGAGGCGACGCCGTTGTCGAACCCGTGGTGGTCGTACTCGCGCGACAAGATCGCCTGCGAGCGCCTGCTGCGCGACGAGCACCTCGCCGGGCGGGTGCAGGCGACCGTCGTGCGGCCGTCGCACACCTACGACGAGACGCACGTGCCGCTGCTCGGCGGCTGGACCACGATCGAGCGCATGCGCCGCGGCGACCCGGTCGTGCTGCACGGTGACGGCACGTCGCTCTGGGCGCTGACCCACTCGGCCGACTTCGCCCGGGCGTTCGTCGGCCTGCTCGGCCACCCGGGAGCCCTCGGCGAGGCGTTCCACATCATGTCGCCCGAGCTGCTCACCTGGAACATGATCGCCCGCGACCTGGCCGACGCTGCGGGCGCGTCGTTGCACGTCGTCCACCGCACGACGCAGGTGCTGACCGACGAGGTGCCCGAGTGGACGGCCGACCTCTGCGGCGACCGCAGCCACCCGGCCGTGTTCGACACGTCGAAGATCCGCGCGTTGGTGCCCGGCTGGGAGGCGCGGGTGCCGTTCGCCGAGGGAGCCCGCCAGATCGTCGCCTGGCACGACGCCGACGCCTCACGTCGCACGATGGACCCCTGGGTCGACGACGCCCACGAGCGGCTCGTCGCGCTGTAGCCGGGCGGCAGGGGTCGCGGGCGGCGCGTCATCTGCACCCGCGCCTCCCCCGCTCGTCACCTAGGCTCGTCGCGGGCGAGGGGAGACGGCTATGCGGCTGAAGCTGACACTGATCGACGGGGACGGGGCCCGGCGCGGTGACGACCGGGCACGCGACCTGGCCGTCACGGTCGACATCACGGCCAGCGTCGGCGACATCGCCCGGTACCTGGTCGAGTCCGACCCCGACGCCCCCCGCACGCCGAGGCCCGCGACCCCGACGCTGCGCATGTGGGTGCCCGGGTCGACGACCTCCCGCCTGCTGAACCCGCTGCTGACCGTCCACGAGTCCGGGTTGCGGTCGGGGTGCACCGTCGAGGTGGTCGCCACCGACGACCACCGCATCGGCGACGACCGGCTCGCTCTCCCGGTCGCCCTGCTGCAGGTCACCTCGGGCCCCGACACGGGCCGGGAGTTCCGGCTGGCGTCGGGCACGAGCTACGTCGGACGCGACCCGGGAGCCCACGTGCACCTGTCGGACACCTCGGTGTCGCGCCGGCACGCGAGCGTCAGCGCGACCGAGGGCCTCACCGTCACCGACCTGAACAGCTCGAACGGCATCGAGGTCGACGGCCGACTGGTCGACCGCGCCGTGCTCTCGGAGGGTTCGCTGCTGCGGGTCGGCGACACCGAGATGCGGGTGTCGCTGCTGACCGGGTCGCGACCGCGCCTCCCCCAGCACCGCCTCGACGGCCGGGCCGTCGAGGCCGGCGGCGTGCTGCCCGGCGCGACCGGGTCCCCGACCTCCGGGGCGTCGGCCGCGGGCGGCGCCGCGGCACCCCTCGCGGCGGGCGGCGTCCCCCCGGCTCCCGTCGCCCCCGGCGGGGTCCCGTCGGCGACCGGCGGGCCGTCCGGTCCGCCCCCGTCGCCCGGGTCGGACGGCGTGCTCGCGTCGGACGACCTGCTCGCGTCCGACGACGGGCTCGCGGCCGACGACGGGCTCGCGTCCGACCGGACCCTCGGCGAGACCGAACTGACGGTCGTGACGCGGGTGCCCTCGGCCGGCACCCCGGCGTCGGGCCCCCGGCCGGTCGCCACCACGGCGGCCCCGTCGGCGGGAGCCCCGTCGCCGACCTCCCCCGACGCCCGCGACCACACGACCTTCGTCCGCTCGCCCCGGGTCGAACCGACCTACCCGGGCGAGACCGTCGTCGCCCCCGAACTGCCGACCATCCCCGAGCGCACGAGGTTCCCGGTGCTGGCCGTGGTGGCTCCGGTCATCATGGGCGCCGTGCTGTTCGCCGTGACCCGGCAGGTCTTCAGCCTGCTGTTCATCGCGCTGTCGCCGGTGATCATGATCGGCACCTGGATCGACAACCGCATCCAGAACAAGCGTCGCGGCCGCGACGAACGCGAGCGCTTCGAAGAGTCGCTGGCGGCGAGCCGGGCGCACCTCGAGGACGAGCGCGACCGGCAACGGGAGGCGCGGGTGGCGGAGTCCCCGTCGGCCGACGAGGTCGCGGCGGCGGTCCGCGACCGGTCGCCGCTGCTCTGGACGCGCAAGCCAGAGCACACCACCTTCCTCGAGGTCCGCTTCGGCCTGGGCACCCAGCCGAGTCGCACGGTCGTGACGCCGCCCTCGAAGAACTCGTCGGGGCCCGACCACTGGGACCGCGTCACGCGACTGGTGGACGACTTCGCCGAGGTCGACGGCGTGCCGATCATCGAGAACCTCGAGCGTGCCGGGGCGATCGGCGTCGCCGGCGACTCGACCATCTCGCGCGACGCCGCACGATCGCTCGTGCTGCAGCTCGTCGGGCTGCACTCGCCCGCCGACCTGGTGGTGACGGCCCTGGCATCGGGCGAGTCCCAGAGGGACTGGTCGTGGCTCACCTGGCTGCCGCACGTCGACTCGCCGCACAGCCCCCTGAGCAGTTCGGGGCTGGCCGGCGACTTCACCTCGGCCACGATGCTCATGGCCGAGCTCGAGGAGCTCGTCGCGACGCGTCGCGAGGCCGGTGCGGGGCGAGGCGAGACGGTGCGGTCGCGGCTCGACCGTGCGCGCACCGCCGACGCCGAGCACGGCGCCTCGGTGGACTCGCTGCCGGCGGTGCCGGCCGTCCTCGTCGTCGTGGCGCACGAGTTGCCGGCGGACCGCGCCCGCCTCGTGGCCATCGCCGAGCAGGGGCCCGACTACGGCGTCTTCGTGCTGTGGCTCGCGAGCACGGTGGCGTCGCTGCCGGTCGTCTGCCGCACCTACCTCGACGTCGACGGCGACACGGGCCAGGCCGCGGTCGGCTTCGTCCGCAGCGGCGTCCGGGTCGCGCTCGAACGGCTCGAGACGACGAGCTCGATCGACGCCCTCGAGGCCGCGCGCCTGCTGGCGCCGGTCGAGGACTCCGGAGCCCCCGTGCTCGACGAGTCCGACCTGCCGCACCGCGTGGGGTTCCTCGACCTGCTCGAGGGTCGGGTCGCCGACCAGTCGGACGCCGTCGTCCAGCGCTGGATGAAGAACGACAGCCTCACCTCGGCCTGGCGCCCGGGCTCGCACCGTGAGCCCGGAGGCATCCGCGCGCTCGTCGGGCAGGGGCCCGCCGAGGCGTTCGCCCTCGACCTGCGACGGCACGGTCCGCACGCCCTGGTCGGCGGCACGACCGGGTCGGGCAAGAGCGAGTTCCTGCAGACCTGGATCATGGGCATGGCGACCGAGCACTCGCCCGACCGCGTGACGTTCCTGCTGGTCGACTACAAAGGAGGCGCGGCGTTCGCCGAGTGCGTCGACCTGCCCCACACGGTCGGCCTCGTCACCGACCTCAACACGCACCTCGTGCGGCGGGCCCTCACCTCGCTGCGGGCCGAGCTCACCCACCGCGAGCACCTGCTGAACGCCAAGGGGGCGAAGGACCTCGAGACGCTCGAGAAGCGCGGTGACCGGGACGCGCCTCCGTCGCTCGTCATCGTGATCGACGAGTTCGCCGCCCTCGCCCGCGAGGTGCCCGAGTTCGTCGACGGCGTGATCGACGTCGCCCAGCGCGGACGGTCGTTGGGGCTGCACCTGATCATGGCGACCCAGCGCCCGGCCGGCGTCATCAAGGACAACCTGCGAGCCAACACGAACCTCCGCGTCGCCCTGCGGGTCTCGGACGAGGCCGACAGCCAGGACGTGCTGGGCGTGCCCACGGCGGCGTTCTTCTCGCCGGGCACGCCCGGTCGAGCCGCCGCCAAGCTCGGCCCCGGGCGCGTGCTGGACTTCCAGTCCGCGTACCTCGGCGGCTGGACCTCGGACGACGACCGGAGCAGGCCCGACGTCGAGGTCACCGAGCTGGTCTTCGGTCGCGGCCGCGACTGGGTCGTGGCGAGCTCCGACAACCGGCGGGACGAGTCGGCGCCCCGCGACATCGAGCGGCTGGCCGCGACGATCCGGCGCGCGTCGTCGGCCGTGGGCCTGGCCGCCCCGCGACGCCCCTGGCTCGAGCCGCTGCCCGACCGCCTCGACCTCGCCGACCTGCCGCCCTCGACCGGCAGCGGCCTCGTCATCGGCCTGCGCGACGAGCCCTCGGCCCAGCGGCAGGCGCCCTACGTGCTCGACCTCGACCGGACCGGCAACGTCGCGGTGATCGGCACCGGCGGCAGCGGCCGGTCCGCCGCCCTGCGCACCGTCGCCGTGGCCGCCTCGGCGGTCGCCCGGCAGCACCCGGTGTGGGTGCACGGCATCGACTTCTCGGGCGGCGGCCTAGCCTCGCTCGAGTCGCTGCCCACCGTCGGCTCGATCGTGGACGGCGACGACGACGAGCGGGTCGCCCGGCTCTTCGCCGAGCTGGAGGCGCTGGTCGACGAGCGCTCCGCCCTCTTCTCGGCCGCCCGCGTCGGCAGCCTCGCCGACCACCGCGCGGCGACCGGCACCGCGCTGCCCCGCGTCCTCGTCCTGGTCGACGGCATGGCGGCCTTCCGGGCAGGGTACGAGTTCCGGTCCGGAGGCGCGGTGTTCGACCGCTTCGCCGACCTCCTGGCCGTCGGTCGCCAGGTGGGACTGCACTTCGTGCTGACCGCCGACCGGCTCGGCGCCTTCTCGACCACGCTGCAGTCCAACCTGCAGACGAGGCTCGTGCTGCGCCTGGCGAGCGAAGGCGACTACGCCGTCGCCGGGGTGAAGCCCGACGTGTTCGTCGACGCTCCCGCCGGTCGCGCGGTGATCGACGGGCTCGAGGTGCAGCTCGCCGTCGCGGGTGGCACCCCCGACGTCGCCGCCCAGGCCGAGGTCGTCGACACCCTGGCCGCCTCGCTCGGCGACCACGTGTCGGCTGCCCCCGGCGTCCGCCGCCTGCCCGAGCGGATCTCCGCCACCTCGTTGCCCGCCGACGTCGACGGACGTCCGACCCTCGGCCTCGCCGACGAGACGCTGGCGCCCGTGGCCGTCCCGCTCGACGGGCTCTTCGTCGTCACCGGCCCGTTCGGGTCGGGCCGCACCACCACGATGACGACCGTGCTGCGGGGCATCCGGGCGACCCGCCCGAGCTGGCAGCCCTACCTGGTGGCGGCCCGACGCGGCCGGCTCGGCGGGGCGCTCGACTGGGTCGAGGCGTCGAGCGACGCGGAGTCCGCCGACGCCCTAACGACGTCCCTGGCCCTGCGGATCGAGTCCGCCCCGGCCGGCACCGAGCTCGACCTCGTCGTCGCGGTCGAGAGCGTCCCCGACCTCGAGGCGCTGCCGGCGGACGGGTCGGTCGCGCGCCTCCTGAAGGCGGCGCGGCGCGCCGGGGTCGTGGTGGTCGCCGAGACCGACACGATCACCGGCGGCGGTGCGTGGCAGACGTTCTCCGAGCTCAAGGCGGCCCGGGCGGGCATCGTGATGCAGCCGGAGGAGACCGACGGGCTGCAGCTGTTCCGGACGCAGTTCCCCCGCGTGACCCGCAAGGACTTCCCCGTGGGCCGGGGACTGCTGGTCGACCAGGGACGGGTGTCGCGGGTGCAGGTGGCCCTGCCCGCGGCGCCCGTCTCGCCCGCGCAGTCACCCTCGACCTCACCCCCGGGCAAAGTCGATTCAGCCGCATATTAAGGTGCGGATCGTGCACCGATCTGCTTGCATGTCGACGCGGGGCCGACAGCTCCGTCTACCGACGACCACCACCGGGGGGAACACCATGCCCAACATGAACGTCTCGTACCAAGAGCTCAACAGCAACGCCGACCGCCTGCTGGCCGGTCGCGACGAGATCAACGCCACCCTGTCGAAGCTGCAGTCGCAGATCGCCGCGTTGACCAGTGCCGGGTTCCAGACCGACAAGTCGTCGGGCGCCTACAACGACGCCTACACGCGCTTCACCACCGGTGCGCAGAACGCCATCGGCGGCCTCAACGACCTCTCGACCTTCCTCCGCACGACCGCGACGACGCTCGGCGACGTCGACTCGCAGCTCGCCTCGCGCATCGGTCGCTGACGACCGACGAGCGATGGCCGGCCGCCCGGGGGGCGACCGGCCGCGAGGGGTGACGCATGTACGGGGACACGAACCGGCTGCGCGCGAAGGCCACCGAGCTGCGCACGGTGGCCGACGAGTTGCGCGGCAGGGCACGCACGATGATCGACGACGCCGCGAACGTGGCGTGGACGTCGCCTGCCGCCGACGCGCTGCGGGCGAGGGTGACGACGACGGCCGACGACCTGGGGCGACGAGCCTCGCAGGTCGACGACGCCGCCGACGCGCTCGAGCAGCACGCCCGCCGGGTCGACGAGGTCAAGCAGGCCATCGAGGACGCCGCCGCGTGGGTCGGTGAGCGCTGGAACGACGCCGTGCACGTCGCCCGCACCGTCCGCGAGTTCGTCGAGGACGTCCCGGCGAACGCCGTCACCGGCTTCATGAGGGTGGTCTCGACGGTCGCGGCCGCCGCCGAGGACGTCGTCGAGGGCGTCGCGTCCAAGGTCAAGGTCTTCTACTACGAGGTGGCCGGGGTCCAGGTGCCCGAGCAGAAGGTGATCCGGGCCCGAGAGATCGCCACGGCGGTGCCGAGTACGCCGGTCGCCGGGTCGAAGGACTGGCTCGACCTGAAGGACACGTTCGTCTCGCGGGGCTGGTCGTGACCGGCAGCGGGTCCTCGAGGCCCGCCGTGCCGCCCGTCTCGCGCTTCGACCTCACGGCCGACGAGTACCGCTGGCTCGTGCGGGGCCTGCCCGGGCTCACGCTGCCGGCCGACTGGACGCTCGGCGCGGGCGAGACGGCTCGCCCTGGCGAGACGCCGCGCCCCGAGGCGCTGGCCGCCCTCGCCGCCAAGGGCGTGCTGCTCGAGGTCACCGACGACCTCGACCTGCGCCCCCACACGTCTCCCGCCGTGCTGGCGGGGTTGGCGTTGCACTCGGTGGGTCAGGTTCGCGCCGTCGTCCAGGCCTGGCAGCCCGAGGTCGAGACCCGCGTGCTGGTCGACCTCGTCGGCCCGACCGCAGCCGGGCTCGCGTTCCGTCGTGCCACGGGCAGCGACTTCGCCGACGCCACGGTCGAGGTCACCCTCGCGCCGCTCGAGGCACTGACCGACGAGCTCCTGTCGCACCTGCCCGCCGGCGGCCGCGAGGCCGCGCCGATCACGCACCGCAGCCTCGGGTTGGCCGAGTCCCGGGCCGTGATCGCGGCCCTCGAGCGCGGCGAGGGTCCCGTCACCGCGCAGGTCGTCGAACAGGTCCACGCCTCCGACTCGGTCGACCTGCTGCGGCAACTGACGGGCACGCTGCCCACGGGGTTCCGGGTGACGTTCGCCTCGCGGGCGTCCGACGGCGCCTGGACCGGTGCCTGGCTGCTGGGCGAGACGGACTGGATCAAGATCGGGCTGGCCGTCCCGGTGGCCGCGGCGGGCGTGCCCGAGCGCCTGGCCGAACAGACGAGGGTGCACCTGACGAGCGTGGGGCGCGGCATGGTCCGCGCCGACCTGCTCGGGGTGCTGGCGACATGGGTGAAGGAGGCGCGCGATGGCTGACGACGATCTGCTCGGCGACATGGTCGACGGGTTCCTCGAGAAGGGCGACCTGCCGGTCGCGATGAGGGACGCCTCGCGCGACCTGGGCGAGAAGGGCGCCGCCGCCGCGGTGGACACCTCGCGAGCGACGGCCGGGGCCGCCGGCGACCTCACGGCGACCTACTCCGACATCGAGCGGCTGGCGACCACGCTGGGCGCCCACTCGGCCTTCGTCGCCGGGCGCGTCACGACGGTCGGCGGCGTCCTCACGGACGGGGACTTCGTCGAGTCGGCCGTGTTGTCGCCCGGCACGGCCGCCACCGTGACCGGCGTCGTGGTCGGCGCGACCGCGGCCCTGGCGCTCTCGATCGCCGCCGCCGACGCACTGGCCGTCGTGACGGTCGCCGTGGTGTCCACCTACGAACTGGCCGACAGCGCCCTGCAGGTCTCGGCCGCCGGTCTCGGCGGGGCCGTCAGCGTGACGGTGTCGCTGCTCGGCGGCACGGTGTCGGTGGCGGCGTCGGCCGTCACGACCGGCGAGCAGCTGAAGGGCGTGCTGGGCCTGACGGGTTACCTGCTGGCCTCGGCTCTCGAGTCGGGTGTGGTCGCCGTCGGCACCGAGGGCCTCAAGGCCCTGGTCGGCGGCGTCGGCGACACGTGGCAGCAGTACGTCGACGACCCGGGTCAGCTGCTCACCGGCCTGCCGGGACTGCAGTCGGCACTCGGTGACAACGTGGCGAAGAACTACGACGACGTCGCGGCCTGGGGCAACTTCATCCAGGGCATGCAGTCCTCGCTCGGTGCCCTCGGCCCCGGCTACGACGTCGTCGTCAAGGGTCTGCTCGCCACCGGCGACACCCTCGGCATGTTCGAGGACGGCGAGGCCGTGCTCGGGGGCAGCCAGAACAGTCAGCAGGTGCTGGACCAACGCGAGATGAAGGCTGCGGCGGACGCCTACGAGGCGCTGTACGGGGACGATGCCGACCTCTCGTTCGAGGAGTTCTACGCCCAGAACTACGCTGCCGACGGGAAGGCAGCGCCTCACGATCTCGCGGGACTGCTGCTCGGTGCCCAGCAGGTGGACGCCATGGGCGCCAAAGACGAGGGGGTCGTCAGGATCATCGCGACGGAAGGCGAAGACGGCGTCGTCCGTTACACGGTTCAGATTCCGAGCACTCAGCAGTGGAACCCCTACGCGGGTACCGCCAACCCCAATGACCTGACGTCCGACATGCACGCCATCGCCAACGGCGATCAGACCGCGCTCGCGCAGGCGACCTACGATGCCATGGCGAGGGCAGGCATCTCGAAGAGCGACCCCGTCATGCTCGTGGGCTTCAGCCTCGGTGGCATCACGGCGGGTGCCATGGCGGCAGGGGACTCCGGCTACAACATCCAGCAGGTCGTCACGGCCGGCTCGCCGATCGCCAACTTCGACATTCCATCCACCACCCGCGTGACGTCCTTGGAATCGGGACAAGACCCCATCGCCATCCTCGACGGCGCGTCGAACCCCACCACCGCCAACAGGACGCTCGTCAGCGGTGACGCGCCGTCTCTCCACACAGATGACGGCTCCGTGAACCCATCGAACGCCCACGACGCCTTGAGGTACGCATCGATGGCATCCGCATCACCCGCCAATGCCGATCCTGACATCAGCAGGTTCCTAGGAGGTACCAGTGAAGACTTCTTCGTCACGCGGCGACCGTGACGTCACTCGTCGTCGAGTGAGGTCGCTGCGGTTGATCACGCTGTCGATCGGAGTGGCGGCGGTCCTCGCCGGTTGCACGACGACGGCCGAGGTGCCGGACGGTGGTCAGAGCCGAGCATCAGCCTTGGGCGATCTCGACAGCACAGGATTCACGGACGTCGAGTTACTACTCACCGACTCGCAGAACGGCTTCCAGAGCACGAAATCGACCGACCTCTTCGTGGGCCTGCCCGAGGGCGCCGTCATCAACGATCAGGCCGCGGTCCTCGACTACCTGCTTCGGACGGCCTGGTCCGTGTCCGACGTCGAACCCGACAGCTCCATCACGGCGGGGTTCAAGGGCGCCCTTGAAGACATCGACTGGGTGGCCGTCGGCAACGCCGACGGACTCCCCCTCTCCGACCGGACGTCAGCGACGAACCCCACCCTGAGCGTCGACGACGCGACGAGCACCTTCGGCCCGTGGCCGGGCGACGTGCCCGTCCTGCCCGCCGGGGCGATCACCCTGCCGTGAGCGGTCGCCGGCGCATCGCCTCGGGAGGAGCCGCCGCTGTCGCCTTCGGGCTGCTCCTCACGTCCTGCGGTTCACCCGCGTCGTCGAACGTGACCGCTGACGACGCAGAACTGACCTTGTCCACCGTCGACGGCGTGGACTCGGCCGTGGTCGACGCATCGCAGAGCTACGAAGGTCTCGACCGCCGCAGCAGGGTGGCGGTCGAGATGACGCTCACCGACGGCCGTGTCGCCCAAGATGCCTCAGATCTCGTGACGTTCGTCCTGGGGGTGGCGTGGAGCGTGGGGCCGCGTCAACCGAGTGACGTCGTCTCCGTCGGTTTCCGAGGATCGCCCGCTGAGACCGTCGACTGGAAGGACGCCGCGACGACTGCCGGCTTCACACCCCTCGACATGCTCGACGGTTCACGTTTCTCCGCGTCGACGGACGACCTGACCACGGCGTTCGGCCCGTGGCCGGGCGACGTCCCGGACGCTCCCCCCGGGATCATCACGCAGCCGTGAGCGCGCCTGATGGATCGAGCAGGTCAGCTCACCCACGAAAGGGTCTTCGGTGGTGATGAGACGTCGATCACAGCGGATGAAGACCTTGAGTGGTTCTCTCGTTCTCCTCGTGCTCCTGTCGGGTTGCGCGTCTGGACCGTCGGAGCGTGGTGGCCAGTCACGCGATGACGCCACGGCGGCACTCGAAGCTCTCGGGTTCGCCGATGTCGACATCCAGTTGTCGAAGTCCTACAACGGGTTCCAGGCGACGACGGCCACCCGGGTCTTCGTGTCACTCCCGTCGACGGCCACCGTCACCGATCAGGAGGCGGTCATGAGGTACCTGTTCGACACGGCGTGGTCCGTCGACGACCGTCGACCGAACTCGTCGATCGGAGTCGGATTCCTCGATCCCCTCTCGTCCACCAACTGGTACCAGGTCGGGGTCGACGCGGGGCTCCCGCTCTAAGACTCGAACGGCGGCCCTGCCTCACCGCGCATCGAGGTCGAGGACGCCACGCAGACCCTCGGGCCATGGCCGGGCGACGTGCCCACCCTGCCCGCCGGGGCGATCACCCTGCCCTGAGCCCCCTACCCGGTCGTCGGGCGGCTGAGGTCGCACCACCGTCGCGTCGTCGAACCATCACGGGCGTGGTTCGATGACGCGAGCGTGGTGCGACCTCGGCCCCGGGTCCCCTCGCGCGTCGTACACGCTCGACCTGCGTCCCGGGCGACCAGCACGCCGTCGCACCGCCGACTGAACGTCGCACCGCCGATGGAGGCGGTGCGACGTTCACCTGACGGTGCGACGCAGCGCGGGCGCGGGCGCGGGCGCGGGCGCGGGCGCGGGCCCGGGCGCCGCCGTGGGCGACGAGGCGCGAGCCACGGCAGCGTCCTCCGACCCGGCCCGCACCGCGGGCACCGCGACGGGCAGCGTCAGCCGGAACACCGCGCCGGGCCGTCCGAACCCGGGGGCCTCGCAGACCAGGTCGCCGCCGTGGGCGCGGGCGAGACCGCGGGCGATGGGCAGGCCCAGGCCCGCGCCTCCGTCCCCGGACCGTCGGGCCTCGTCGAGTCGCACCAGCCGGTCGAACACCCGCTCGCGGTCGCCCTCGGGCACGCCCGGGCCGTCGTCCGAGACCAGCACCGAGACCTCGTCGGCCCGGGACGCGTCGAGCCACAGCGTCACCTGCCCCGTGCCACCCGTCGCGCGGGCCGCGTTGTCGACGAGGTTGCCGACGACCTGCGAGACGCGCCCCGCGTCGGCGGCGACCACGACCGGCCCGTCGGGCAGCACCACGCGCAGGTCGAGCGACGGCCGTCGCAGGCGCTGGCGTTCGACGTCGGCGAGCAGCGACGCCCCGAGGTCGACGGGTGCGACGTCGAGCGAGATGCCCTGGTCGACGCGCGCCATCAGCAGCATGTCGTCGATCAGCCGGGAGGCGCGCTCGGCCTCGCGCACCACGTGCGTCGCGAGGCGCTCGCGTTCGTCGGCCGTGCCGGGCGACCGTACGAGGGTGTCGGCCGCGGCGCGCATCCCCGCCACGGGGGTGCGCAGTTCGTGGGCGGCGTCCGACACGAAGGCCCGCACCCGCGTCTCGGCGTCGAGTGCGGCCCGCTCGGCCCCCTCGACGCCGTCGAGCATCTCGTCGAACGCGACGGCGACGCGGCCGATCTCGGTGTCGCGTCGGGCGGGGCGCAGGCGCCGGCCGCGGTCCCCGTGCGCGATGGACCGTGCCACGCCGGTCATCCGGTCGAGCGGTCGCAGCGTCGCCCGGACCACGAGGGCCAGGCCGATCGCCGCGATCAGCAGGAACGCCGCGGAGGCGCCGATCATCACCCAGCGCAGCTGCACCAGGGTCTCGCCGACCGACCGCGAGTCGGTGGTCAGCGTGATCGTCGAGCCGTCGCTGAGCTGCGAGACGAGGGTGGTCACCTCGTCGTCGCTCCTGGCCTCGGACGAGCTGACCGTGACCGAGTCCGACGAGGAGGCGCCGGCTGCGTCCCCGGGGGCGGCCCCCGTCGACGAGTCACCGGTCGCCGAGTCACCGGTCGCCGAGGAGCCGTCTGACGAGGAGCCGGAACCGGTGTTGCCGTCGGCGTCGGTGCCCGCGCCTCCTGGTCCGTCGGTGAGGCCGGAGGCCGGGCCGGCGGGACCGGGGCCTCCCTCGCCGAGTGCGGGTGGGCCCTCGCGCAGCTGCTCGGGGCTCGGACCGGCGACGATCGCGTCGCCGTTCGCGTCGCGGATGACGACCGACAGCCCCTGGGCCGACAGGCGGTCGGCGAGCTCGTCGCCGTCGACCGTGCCGACCAGGGCGGCGGCGGCCGCGGCCCGGTCCGACAGCCGGTCGACGACCTGGGCCCGGAGGCGCTGGCCGAGGGTGAGCTCGACCGTCACGGCGAGCGCTGCCAGCAGGACGGCGAGCAGCAGCAGCACGGCGACGACCGTGCGGACGCGCAACGAGCCGGTGCGCAGGCCGGGTGCGGTGTCGTCGGGGGCCCGACCCGCGCCTCCTCGGGGGCGCGTGGGGGCGTCGTGCGGGCGCGTCGGCTCGCCCGTCGTCAAGGAGGCGCGGCGCGGCCGGGTCACGCGCTCATCCGGTAGCCGAGACCGCGGACGGTGTGGATCAGGCGGGGGCCGTGGGTCTCCATCTTGCGGCGGAGGGCGCTGAGGTGCACCTCGACGAGGTTGGGGTCGTAGACGTCGTAGCCCCAGACCTGGGTGAGGATCTGCGTCTTCGAGACGGTGCGTCCGCGGCTCTCGGCGAGGAACCCCAGCAGGCGGAACTCGGTCGCGGTGAGGTCGAGCGGTTCGCCGCCGCGCGTGATGCGGGCCGCCTCGGGGTCGACCACGAGGTCACCGACCTCGATCACGGACGGGATGCGACCTCGACGGCGCAGCACGGCCGTGACGCGCGCGATGAGCTCGGCCACGGCGAAGGGCTTGACCACGTAGTCGTCGACGCCCTCCGAGAAGCCGCGCAGCCGGTCGTCGACCTCGTCGCGCGCCGTCAGCATGACGACGGCGGCGTCGGAGGAGGTGCGGATCGTGCTCGCCAGGCGGATGCCGCTCGCGCCGGGCAGCATCCAGTCGAGCACCACGAGGTCGGGCACGAACGCCTTGAGCTGCTCGGGCAGGTCGGAGCCGTCGGCCAGGCCGCGCACGGCGAAGCCCTCGGCACCGAACGCGGTGACGACGGCGGTGCGGATGGTCTCGTCGTCGTCGATCACGAGGACACGGGCGGGGCTGAGCATCCACGCACGGTAGGTGCGGCGGGTGGGCGGAGGCTATGGACGGGCTGTGCGGCAACTCCGAGATCGAACGCTACCTCGCCCAAAACGGGCTATTGCCTACAGGAGACAGACATGGGCGCGATCGACGACGTCGTATCTCAGCAGCTAGGGGCTCGCTATCTCGTGGCCTCCTCCAACCAGTCGTTCAGCTCGTCGCGTTCACTTACGGGGTCTTGAACTAGGCCGTACTTCAAGGCCCTGGCGAAGAACCAGTCAGCAAGTATGCGACCTATGGCGCTTTTGTCTAGACCAGGTCGAAGATTCTGCGAAAAGTACAAAGATTTAAAGATGTAATCGAGGTTGCTTCGAGATGGGACGAAGTCTTGCCCTGAGACTTCGTCTCGCACACGCTTCGCAAGCTGATTTATTTGGCTGATTCCGAGGATGCCGTCCTCAAGTCCCAGCTCTACCCACACAGCCGGGGACAAAGCGTCGACAACAAAGTCGAGTGTTTTAGACATTTTTTCCGAACTCAGAAGGGGAACGCCCGAATCATGCTGCCTCAAAGTATTTACAACGAGCGGCACACCTTCGGGCGGGGTCCCCGAGCTTGCAGCTGCTTCTCGCTCCGACGCCACAAGAGTTGAAGGGAAGTTCGCCGGCAACACCCTTCCAGGTGGAATGTCGACAATGGAAACGTCCGGAACTGCAGCCCGAATGAGTTCTTTGAAAGTCCCGAACCCACCCCAGTTTGCAGTCACCTCCCGACCAAAATTGGCCTGGACTTGCCAGGCGACTTGGGCAAGCGAGGCAGGCTTTGTAAGCGCCCCTACCACTTTTCGCGCTTCGGCTACGAGCGCTTCCCGTACATCCTCGACCGCCGTTGGCTTCACGTCATCGTGGCTGTCCGACGCGACTCGCTCGTCCGGTTCACCCGTAGCATCTCTCTGCGCAAGCTCATCAAGCTCATTCCGGAGATCCTGGGCCAAGTCATCGACGGTAGCCAAGAGGTCCGCCATACGCTTGGCAAACTTCGTCACCAACTGTGGCATGTGGCTACCGGGTTTGTATGTGTCCTCGTGTGTTAGTTCACCCCAGCTATCTTGCAGCAGAGTCCTCACTTGCAACTCGCCTCGGGCCGGACTCCAACCATTCCTAGCTTGGATCAGCGTATGCAAGTTGATGTGGTACGCCCGATATCCAGAGTCCTTCGCATGGTTCTTCTCACTTTTGGGATCTATACAAAGCCCGGCAGGCATTTCGTCTACGTCGACATATTCAAGTGCGACAATGATATTCTTGAATGTGCGGACGTCCACGAGATTGTTGCACGTGACTCGCACACCAACGAGATCGTCAATCACGCTGAGGATGTCTTCGAGCTTACTGATGTCATGCACATATCGCTCGTTCAGCATTTTGTTCCAGAGCCTGGTTGCGTCCTTAATACGCGAGTGTGAGACTCGGATTCTCAATCGGTCGACGTCACTGAGTTCTTGATCCAAGATCTCGTTGAGGACACGTGTAAATGTGTCCCTCGCGGGCTGTAAGCGACTCTTAGATAACGAGTCGTACCACTCTGCAAACTCGTCGTAGGTAAAAGGAAATGAGCCCACAGGTACGGGTTGCTTTTTTGACGCTGACACGTCGCCTCCGAGACAGATGTAGTCGCCTGACCCAGCTGTCACCGAAATGACTGCAGCGCCGACATGGAATTGCCAAAGAGTATGAGGAACGGAACGACATGACGACCCCTCATGCTCACTTCAAACGGGTGAAGAGTGGACAGGTCCGGGTGAATTGCGGACGGCGCGAGTTGGCGTCGTCTTCATGCGCTTCTCGGGCGGCCACTAATGGAAAATCCTGGCGGCGTCGATCTTTTCTGCAAGGCGGCTGCCCTAAGAATTGTCTGAGAGGTTCTCATTACGGCCAGGCGGTGACTGGAAGGACGATGTGCGGTCCCGCCGCGGCGATACAAATCAGCAGTGCTAGTCACCCGGGTCCTCGCGTCAGCCGCGGGCGTGGCGCACGTACGCGACGATCGCGTTGGCGTGCCCGTGCCCCAGACCGTGCTCGGACTTCAGCCACGCCACGACCTGCATGTGCGCGTGCTCGTCGAGGCGTGCGTCGACCAGGTCGAGCCAGTCCTGCATCGGCCGACCGGAGGTGCGCTCGATGCTCGGGAAGTACGACGCCGGTCCCTTCACGGTCTGGCCGTCGTCGGGCGGTTCGGGTGCCAGGACGCGTCGCTCGGACATGTCGTGACGGTAGCAGCCCGGGACGGTGACAGGCGGGGTCGACGCTTCGCAGCCGCCCGTTTCCCCTAGGGTCACCTCATGTCGAGGGAACGTCGAAGGCGCCAACTGATCGCCGGTGGTGTGACGGCGGCCGTCTCCCTCGGGGCGTTCGGCGCCGGAGGCCTGGTGTCGGCCGCCTGGCCGGCGGCATCGGGAGTCGTCGGGGCGGTCAGCTTCGGAGCGTTCCTGGTCTCGCTCTGGTTCTTCCTGACGGTCGTCGCCGAGCGGGACGGCCCGCCGACGGCGACGACCGCGATGCCGACGAGCCCCACGGCCCGGCCGGTGAGGCACCTCCGGGAGCCCCCGTTCGTCCCGGTCCTGCGGCGGGTCGACGTCGACGAGACCCTCGACCTGTTGCTCGCCCAGGATCGCGGCGAGGACGCGACCAGCGACGAACGCGAGGTCGTCGTCGCACTTACGGCCGCAGATCTGGTGACGATGTCGAGCGCCCTGCGGGCCGTCGTCGTCAGCCCCTTCACGGACGACCGGGACGGACTCTTCCGCGTGTCGTCGTCGACGGCACTCGCCTGGGCGCGCCGAGCGGATCGGGCCGCGAGGAATGCGCCCGCGCCGGGTCCTCCTGGTGTCGGTTCGGTGGGGGTGCGACGCATCGGCTGGACGGCCTGGGCCCTCGAGCAGGACCACCCGGTCGGGGTCGGAGCGGCTCCGGACCCGTGGTTCGCCGTCCGGGTCGATCAGCTCCACTTCGTCGCGGACGCGGTCCGGCGCGTGGCCAAGGCGGGGCCACCGGCCGGTCGGCCGGCAGCCGACGTGCCCGGACTCGACGAGGCGGTGGTCCACGAGGTGGCGTCGCGTCTGTCCCTCGTCCTCCGGGGCGCCTCGGTGTCCGACCCGCGCCCCGTTCCCGCTCCGCCCACCGGTAGGCGCGTGTCTCCACCGCCTGTCCTGGCCGACGTCACGTGGGGGCTCGAGCCGTCGGACGTCCGAAGTCGCCTCCGCCCCGACCTCAGCTATCGGCCCTTGGTCTGGCTCGGCTCCGGCCACCCCGACTTCTCTGCCGGCGAGGCGACCCTCGACGGAGTCCTGCTGGGGGCGATCTGCTCACGAGCAGGGAACGGGGACGGCCGCGACCGGGTCGAGCTCCGCTTCTGGGCGCAGGTCGACCTCGGCGATCTCGTCGCACCCGGTGACCCGGTGACGCTGCTCGAGGGGGAACGCACGGTGGCCCGCGGCGTCGTGGTGGACGGCACGACTTAAGCCCCGCTTCAGATTCGCTTCCGAGAGTGGTGCTTGCCGGCGGGAACGACCCGACCGCCAGCCGCACCGCGGCTGGCCCGGCACCGAGATCTGGAGACACCATGGCGAAGGACATCACCCCCGGCGGCCGCGACGACGACCGTTTCGACGACAACGCCCCCTCGCAGGACGACGCATGGGCCGAGCGCCTCCGCCGCGAGGACGAGGACGAGGACGCCCGCGCGACGACCGAGCTGCCCGCCGCGGCACCCGGTCAGCCGACCGCCCCGACCCGACCGATCGTCGCGGACGACCAGCGCACCCGCGAACTGCCCACCGAGGGCAGTGCGTTCCGCGCCGAGTCGAGCACGCGCCGCCGCCCGAAGAAGGGCCTGCTCGTCGGCATCGGCATCGCGGCGGCCGGCCTCGCGCTGGTCGGCACGAGCGCGGCCGTCGCCGTCTCGAACGCCGACGGTTCGACCGTCAGCGCCTCGTCGACCGCGACCCCCGGCCAGGACGACACCACCGACCCGTCCGACGGCGCCACCGAGGCACCGACGGACGCACCGACCCCGCCGACCCCCGGTGACGAGGCCGACGGCAGCGGTCCCGCCGAGGGCACCGGTCCCGACGGCAAGACGTTGCCGACCCCGGGCACCGGCCCCGACGGCGAAGCCCTGCCCGACCCCGGCACGGGGCCTGACGGCAAGGCGCTGCCGACCCCCGGCACCGGCCCCGACGGCAAGGCCCTGCCGACCCCCGGCACCGGCCCCGACGGCGAAGCCCTGCCCGACCCCGCCGACGGCGCTCCGGCCGACGGCCCTGCGGACGGTGGCCCGAAGGGCCCCGGGCACGGCCACGGCCCCGCCGGCAAGGGCGGACCCGAGAAGGACGCGGACGGCGGAGACGACTCCGACCGCCCGACCCCGCCGACCGACGCACCGACCCCTCCCACGGACGCCCCGACGCCCACGGACGCCGCGACGCCCGGCATCGAAGAGGGCTCGGGCTCGTAGGCCGCCCGGCCCCTGCGGCCCGAACCGCAGGGGTCCGCACGAACCGCCGGCGTCCGCCAGAACCGCCGGCGACCGTCAGAACCGTCGGCGTCCGTCAGAACCGCGTGGTGATGCCGCCCTCGACCACGGGCGGCACCCCACGGCGGTCGGCCGCGCCCCGCACCGTGGCGATCTCGGTCCACTTGTCGATCGTGGTGCAGGGGTGCGAGACGCCGAGCCGCACCAGGTCGCCGACCTGCAGGCCGGACGACGGGTCGAGCCGCAAGAAGGCGTGCTGGTCGTTGAGCGCCGACACGTGCGACCCGTCGAGCACCCCCGGGAGGCGCCGATCGGCCGCCTGAGGACGCCACGCCTCGAGCGCCACCGGGAACCCCTCGTCGTCGGAGGTGTCGCGACGGCCGACGTTCAACAAGGCCAGGCCGGGCTCGGGACGCGACACCACCGACGCCCACAGCTCGAGGGCCGGTCGGAACGCAGGCCCGGCCGCGAGCCCGGTCCGCCGAGGCCCGGGCCCGGCGGGCACCCCGCCCGAGCGCCCGGCCCCGAATCCCTCGACGAGGCCGTCGAGCCCGGTCAGCTCGCCGTCGGTCGGCCCGCCCATCTCGCGATCGGCCTGCGCCCCGGCCGAACCGTCGCCGACGACCACCGTGACGTCGGGGTCGACGCCACCCGCGCCTCCTGGGCCGTCGGCCGTCGTGCCGCGCGCGGAGGGCGTCAGCCGTCGGTAGAGGTCGTGGTCGTGGGCGACGTACGAGCCCGACCTCAGGACGACCCGCGTGCGCGGGCCCTGCAGCCCCGAGGGGTCGTGCCGGCCGCCGAGCACGGCGACGACGCGGTCGAAGTAGACGCTGCCGCCCGCGGTGAGCACGACGTCGTGGCCGGAGGCCAGCCAGTCGTCGAACGCCGGCGCCCCGATGCCGTCGAGCACGTCGAGCAGACCCCTGAGGTAGTCGTCGACCACGGCGAGGCCCGCGTCGTCGACGTCGTGCGTGAGGGCGCCCTCGTAACCGGCGACCCCGGCCAGCACGAGGTGCGGAGCGGCCGCCACGGCCTCGGCCACGAGCAGCGCCTCGCGCACGGAGCGAGCGCCCGTCCGCCCGAGCGGCGACCCGAACTCGACCAGCACGGCCAACGGCCGCTCGGCCTCGCCCCGAGCCAGGCCGGCGTCGACCAACCGCACCGTCTCGACCGAGTCGACCCACATCAGCACGTCGGCCCCGGGGGCGGCGAGCGCCGCCAGGGTCGCGGGGGCGAAGGCGGTGCCCGCCATGACGACGGTCGGCACCCCGGCCTCGCGCGCCACGGCGACCTGGAAGGCCGTCGCGAGCGTGATGCCCCACGCCCCGGCGTCGAGCTGCTGCCGCCAGATCTCGGGCGCCATCGTCGTCTTGCCGTGCGGCGCCAGGTCGACGCCGGCCTCCCGACACCAGGCGGCCATGGTGTCGACGTTGTGGGCGAGGGCGTCGAGGTCGAGGGTCAGCAGCGGGGTCGCGAGGTCGATCAGCGGCACGGGACGCGGTTCGCGACCGAAGCCGACCTTGCTGGTCGACGGGTGGGCCGGGGTCGACGGTGCCAGGGGCGAGGTGGTCATGGTGCCTTCCGACGGGCGGGTGGAGGGGTGGAGCGCTCAGGCCGTGAGTCGGTGCCTGACGGTAGCTTGGCAGGCACCCCCGACACGCGACACATCACCCGGGGGGCGCATCCACCATCGAGCACCACCACGACAGAGCAGAGAAGAGCAGACCCGTGAGCGAGAAGACCGAAGTCCGCACCGGCGGCGCACCGACCCCCATCTCGACCTTCTCGCAGGGCGTGCTCAAGAACGGGTTCCTCAGCGTCTCGGGTCAGGGGCCGCAAGACCCCGGCACGGGCGAGTACCTGCACGCGGGCGACCTCACGTCGCAGACCGTCCGCACGCTCGACAACGTCAAGGCCGTCGTCGAGGGCGCCGGCGGCACGTTCGACGACGTCGTGTCGCTGCGGGTCTTCCTCACGACGCGAGACGACTTCGCCGAGATGAACGCCGCCTACGAGACCTACCTGCTGCAGAACGTGCCGAGCGGCGTGTTCCCCACCCGCACGACGGTCTTCGTCGAGCTGCCGAACGAGGCCATGCTCGTCGAGATCGACGCACTCGCCGTCCTCAGCTGAGGCACGCCGAGACCGCAGGAGGCGCGGGCTCAGTCCGCCGTGCCCGTCACCACCACGGTCTTCCGCGACCACGTCGCGTCGGTCAGCTGTGCCAGCATGAAACGAGCGACGTCGGCCCGGGTGACGTGGATGCCGCGCCCCTCGGGAAGCTTCTCCCCCGTGGCGAGCGACCCGGTCGCCGGGTCGTCGGTGAGCCGCGTCGGGTAGACGAGGGTCCAGTCGAGGCCGCTCTCGCGCACCTCGGCGTCGGCGACCTCCTTCGCGGCGTAGACCTTGCCGAGCACGGTGTGGAAGAACACCTTCTGCAGCGTGTTCGCGTCGTCCTGGCTGTCGCCGACGCCGAACGCCGAGCAGACCACCAGCCGGTCGACCCCTGCCTCGCGCATCGCCGGCAGCAGGGCCCGTCCGACCTCGACCTCGACCGGGTGCCGGATGTTGCGCGAACCGATCGCGTTGAGCACCGCGTCCTGCCCGGTGACGGCCGCCCTGACGTCGTCCGGCGAGGTCGCGTCGCCCGTGAGCACCCGCACGCCGTCGGTCACGTCGAGCGCCGAGGCGTCGCGGACGAGCACCGTCACGTCGTGCCCCGCCGACAGCGCGACGCGCAGCACGTGCGAGCCCGTGCCTCCGGTCGCACCCAGCACCAGAACCTTCATCGCGCCTCCTGTCGTTCATCGAAGCGAACACCGTCCGGCCGGGGCGGGGCCGGGAGAACCCGATCGACGACCTGGACGGCCGGGCGGTAGGGCGTCGCGGGGAGGGTCGACCGGACCAGGGGGCGGCCGAACCGGGCAGGCCGACGTGCGCCGGCCTGGTGCTCGGGGCGGGGTCCGCGGGGCCGGCTCTGCAGGGCGGGGTCAGCGGAGGCGGCGACCGGCAGCCCAGAGGCCGACCAGCCCCGACGGGCCGAGCCGGGGCGTCGTGTAGGTGGCCCGGTCGACGTAGGCCCGAGGGTCGATCAGCTGCAGGTCGGCGACGGCCCCGGGAGCGACGCCGAGCGCGCCTCCTCCGCGACCGACGGCGCGACCCTCCGCCCCGCCACCGGGCTCGAAGCCACCGCCGCCGCCCACCCCGCCGTCGACCCCGCCCGGCCGGCCGGCGCCCAGCCCGAACCGCGAGGAGGCGCGGGTCGACATCCGAGCGATCGCCTCGCCCCGCGACAGCACGGCCTGCGTCCCCGCACCGGCGTACGTGTCGAGCACGCGCGAGAAGGTGCCGAACAGCCTCGGGTGCACGGTGCCGGTCTCGCGTGGAAGGCCGTCCGAGCCGACCAGGGTGTGCGGCCAGGCGAGCGCCGTCCGCATGCCCTCGAGGTCGGTGTGGAAGACGATGACGGTCAGCGACCCGCGCTCGGCGAGGACGAGGTCGGCGAGCACCTCGCGCGGGTCGGCGCCGACCACCGCCGCGACGTCGGACAACGATCGCCCCTCGAACGGCTCGTGCTCGGGCCGGGTGAACCCGGCCAGCGAGATGCGCGACGGCCCGATCGCGGCGTACTGGTTCTCGAGCGTCGAGCCGGTCCACGGCTCGAGCAGCCCGTCGAGCACCTGTCGTCGCGAGCGCGTGCCGGGCCGCAGCGCCTCGAGCAGGCTCTCGACCCCGCGGTCGGCGGTCGCCGGCGGGAAGAGCGACGCCACGGTCGTGCTGCCCGCGTCGTAGGGGTAGACGTCGGCGCTGACGTCGACCCCGTCGTGGCGCAGGGCGTCGAGGTGCTCGACGACCGCGGGCATGCCCCCGACGTTGCGCGGACCCGTCACCTTGAGGTGGCTGACGTGCACGGCCGCCCCGGTCTCGCGCCCGAGCGACGCCAGTTCGTCGACGGAGGCGCGCAACCCGTCGGCCTCGTTGCGGACGTGGGCGACGAGCAGCTTGCCGCGCGCCGCGCACTCGCGCGCCAGTGCGACGAGCTCGGGCCGGTCGGCGGCGTCGCCGGGCGCGTACATCAGGCCGAGCGAGACGCCGAGGGCGCCCGCGTCGAGCGCCTCGCCGACCGACGCCGCGATGCGTGACCGCTCGGCGCGGTCGGCCGGCCGGCGCTCGAACCCGACGACGGCCGCCCGCAGGGGCGCGTGCGGCACGAGCGTCGCCGCGTGCAGGCCGAACCGCCCGTCCGCGTCGCCCTCGGCCAGCGTCCGCACGTAGTCGGCGAAGGTCGGCCAGGTCCGGCGGGGGAACTCCCCCAGCACCGGCCTCGAGTAGTCCGCGAGCGAGCGGTCGCCGGGGTCGACCGGCGACGGCGCCACGCCTTGGCCGCAGTTGCCGACGATCGTGGTCGTGACGCCCTGCCCGGTCTTCGGCTCGACCCCGCCCGGGCGGAACAACGCCGCGTCGTCGTGCGCGTGCACGTCGACGAAGCCGGGCAGCACGTCGAGCCCCGTCGCGTCGATCACCTCGACCCCGCTGGCGGCCCCGGCGGCCCCGATCGCCCCACCGGCCCCGGACGAGGAGGCGCGGTGCCCGCCACCGACGGACGCCGCCGCCCCGGGGCCGACGGCCGAGACCACCCCGTCGCGCACGACGACGTCGGCGACGCGACCCGCGCCTCCGGAGCCGTCCCAGACCGTGCCGCCCACGAGCACCAGCGTCGTCACGTCGCCGCGACCGTCACCAGCGCACGATTGCAGGGCGCCCTCACGGGCGGGCTACTCGAAGCGCTGCCACTCGGGCTTGTTCTCGTAGGTGTAGCGGTAGTAGTCGGCGAGCTGCAGCAGGGCTGCGGCGGCTTCGTCGACGACGATCGTGGCGTGCCGGTGCAGCTGCAGCGCGCTGCCCGGGCACATCGCGCTGAGCGGCCCCTCGACCATGCCGGCGACCGCCGCGGCCTTGGCCGACCCCTGGGCCACGAGGACGACCTCGTGCGCGTCGAGGATCGTGCCGAGCCCCTGCGTGAGGCAGTGCGTCGGCACCTGCGAGGGGTCGTCGAAGAAGCGGGCGTTGTCGGCCCGGGTCTGCGGGGCCAGGGTCTTGATGCGGGTGCGCGACGCGAACGACGACGTGGGCTCGTTGAAGCCGATGTGCCCGTTCGCACCGATGCCGAGGATCTGGACGTCGATGCCGCCCGCGTCGGCGATGGCGCGCTCGTAGTCGACGACCGCGGCCTCGACGTCGGCCGCCCGGCCGTCGGGCACGCGCACCTTCGAGGCGTCCATGCCCAGCGGCACGACGACGTCGCGGTGGATCACCGACGCGTAGCTCTCGGGGTGCTCGAGCGGGATGCCGACGTACTCGTCGAGCGCGAACCCCGAGGCACGACCGAAGTCGAGCTCTCCGGCCTCGACCCGCGCGACGAGCGACGCGTAGATGCCGGTGGGCGACGATCCGGTCGCGAGGCCCAGCACGGCCTCGGGATCGCGTTCGACGACCGACGCGATCTTGCGGGCGGCGACGCGGCCGACCTCGTCGGCGTCGCGGACGATGATGATCTCCATGGGGCTCCTCCCCGGTCGTGACGGATGCGCAGGCCGAGGCGGAGGCGGCACCTGCGTCGTGACGCAGCCCGCGCCTCCTCCGCCTCGCGCCTCGAGGCTCGCGCCTCTCAGGCCTCGGCGCGGATGTTGGCCACGACCGACTCGATGTACGCCTCGCGCTCTTCTCGCGAGGCCGGGCGGCCGGGCACGCCCGGACGCTGCTGCCACGGTAGCGGGCCGGACTCGTGCCGGTACTCGACGCCGATCGAGTCGAGGCGTGAGAGGTGCACGGCGAGCCGTGTGGAGAAGTCGTCGAAGTCGCGCGGCTCGGTGGTCCAGAGCGCCTCGGCGACGGCGCACAGCCTCGGGAACGCGAAGAAGTCGACCGTGCGGGGCGAGTCCATGTGCTCGGTCCAGATGTTGGCCTGGCCGCCCAGCACGTGCCGGGCCTCGGCCTCGTCGAGCGCCTCGGGCACCGGCTCGAAGGCGTACACGTCGGCGAGGGTCAGCGGGATCGACACGGGGATCGGCTCGTCCGACCCGTCCGACTGCCGGTAGTCGAGGTACACCTGGTCGTCGGGGCAGGCGACGACGTCGTAGCCGCGCCGGGCCGCCGTGATCGCGCCGGTCATGCCGCGCCACGACGCCACCGTCGCGCCGGGCGACATCGCGGCGTTCCCCTCGAGGATCTCGTCCCAGCCGAAGGTGCGTCGCCCGGCCGCCGCGAGGTGCGCGTCGAGCCGACCGATGAACCAGGCCTGCAGCTCTTCTTCGTCGGCGAGCCCGCGCTCGCGCATCAGCTGCTGGGTGCGCGGGTCGGCCTGCCACTGCGCCTTGGGGCACTCGTCGCCGCCGATGCCGATCCAGGTGCCCGGGAACAGCTCCATCACCTCGTCGAGCACGTCGGTGTAGAAGTCGACCGTCGACTGCTCGGTGTTGAGCACGTCCTCGAAGATGCCCCACTCCGTCCCGACGGCGATCTGCCGCGGCGACTCGACCGGCGTGCCGTCGACCTCGACGGCCCCGACGCCCAGGTGCGGGTAGGCCGTGATCGCGGCCATCGAGTGGCCCGGCACGTCGACCTCGGGCACGACCGTGATGTGGCGTGCCGCGGCGTAGGCCACGACCTCGCGGATGTCGTCCTGCGTGTAGAAGCCGCCGTGCGGCCGACCGTCCTGGGTCGCGTCCGGCCCCGCCCCGACCTGCGACGAGCCGCGCCAGGCGCCCACCGAGGTCAGCCGCGGGTACTTCGCGATCTCGATGCGCCAACCCTGGTCCTCGGTGAGATGCCAGTGCAGCGTGTTCAGCCGGTGCAGCGCCATCAGGTCGACGAAGCGCAGCACGTCGTGCTTCGGCAGGAAGTGCCGCGCGACGTCGAGGTGCGTCCCCCGCCAGCCGAACCGCGGTCGGTCCTCGACGTCGACGGCGGGCACCACCCAGTCGACGCCCGGCACGAGGGCCGACCGGTACACGGACGCGGGCAGCAGCTGACGCAGCACCTGGGCGCCGTGGAACGCCCCGGCCGCGTCGCCGCCGGTGATGCGCACCCCGGCGGGTCGCGCCTCCAGCCGGTAGGCCTCGGCCCCGAGCGAGGCGTCCAGGTCGAACGAGATGCCGGTGCCGTCGGCGCTGCCCTCGCGCAGGGGCAGCCCGGTCGCCGGACGCAGCGCCTGCTGCAGCCAGGCGACGACGCCGGCCAGCTCGTCGGGCGCCGAGACGCGCGTGGCCGAGTCGAGTCGGAACGCCCCGGAGGCGCGGGTCAGCCGGGCCGGACGCGGCACGATAGCGACGGGTGCGGTCTCGGGCGTCGTGGTGCCGGGGCGAGCGGGCGTCGAGGTGGTCGAGGGTGTGTGCGTCACGGGGTCAGCCCTTCACGGCGCCGGCGGACATGCCGGTCACCAGGTTGCGTTGGATGATCATGAAGAAGACGACGACCGGCAACGAGAACAGCACCGAGGCCGCCATCTGCCCGCCGAAGTCTGTGCCGCTCGTCGGCGTGCTGAACGAGGCCAGCCAGACCGGCAGCGTGTACATCGACTGGTCCTTCATGAACGTGTAGGCCACGAGGTAGTCGTTCCAGGCGGCGATGAAGGCGAAGATGCTCGTCGCGATCATGCCGGGCAGCACGAGCGGGAACATGATGCGCGTCAGCACCTGCCAGGTGCTCGCACCGTCGAGCTGGGCGGCCTCTTCGACTTCGACCGGGATCGCCAGGAAGAACCCGCGCATCACCCAGATCGAGAACGGCAGCGTCGACGCGACGTACGCCAGGATGAGCCCGCCGTAGGTGCCGAGCAGCCCCAGGCTGTTGAAGATCAGGAACTGCGGGATCAGCAGGGCCGTCGCCGGCAGCATCTGCACGATCAGGATGAACACCATGATCGTGCGCCGCCCCCGGAACCGGAACCGCGACAGGGCGGCCGAGGCGAACAGGCCGAGCACGATCGAGAAGATCACGGCGCCCGCGACGACGATGACGCTGTTGCGCAGGTTCGTGAAGAAGTCCGACTGCGTCACGGCGACGACGAAGTTGTCGAACGTGGGGTTCTGCGGCCAGAACAGCGGGGTCGCCGTCATCACCTCGGGCCGTGGCTTGAACGCCGTGTTCACCATCCAGTAGACGGGGAACAGCCAGACGAGGCTGAAGACGACCGCGATCGCGTTGCTGACCCAGCGGGGCTTCCGGCGGCGGCGGGTCGGGCGCGCGGCCGACGGGCGGACGGTGCCGTGGCCCGAGCGCGCCTCCGTGCTCTTCTCGTCGCGGGCGACGGTCTCGGTCGTCGTGGTGCCGACGCCGGCGGGTGCGGTCGTGGTCACAGGTCTTCTCCGGATCGGACGAGGTTGCGGACGTAGAACGCGGTCAGCACGACGAGCAGCAGCGTGGTGACCACCGAGATGGCGGCGCCCTGCCCGATGTCGAAGCCGACGAACGCGGTGACGTAGGTGAAGACGCCGAGGGTCGAGGTCGCGTCGTCGGGGCCGCCGGCCGAGACGAGCCAGATCTGGTTGAAGGCGTTGAAGTCCCAGATGATCGACAAGATGGTGATCAGCAGCAGAGTCGGCTTGAGGAAGACCAGGGTGACCGTCCGGTAGACGCGCCACTCGCTCGCGCCGTCGAGCCGCGCGGCCTCTTTGTACTCGAGCGGGATCTGCGTCTCGGCGGCGTACATGGTCAGTGCGATGAAGGGCACGGCCTGCCACACGATGAGCATCCAGATGCTCGTGTAGGCGAGGGCCGCGTCGTTCGACCAGTCGACGTTGGTCATGTCGCCGACCAGGCCGGTCTGGGTGAGCAGCCAGTTCGCGACGCCGTAGCCGGGCTGGAACAGCCACTTCCAGACGATCGACGACGCCACGTTCGGCATAGCCCAGGCGAGGATCAGCACGACGGTCACGGCGTACCGCATCGGGGTGCCGAGTCGGGTCAGCAGGTGCGAGACGCCGGTGCCGATCAGCACGCTGCCGCCGACCATCGCGGCCGTGAACACGAGCGTGCGGCCGAGCGACCACCAGAAGTCGGTGTCGGTCAGCAGGGTCGCGTACTGCTGCACGCCGACCGAGTCGTAGGCGCCGGTGAAGAGCGAGCGCTGGTCGTAGTCGGTGAACGACGTGAAGACCAAGAACACGATGGGTGCGACGGTCACGGCCAGCAGCACGATGCCGGCCGGCGAGAGCAGCCAGAGCGGGGCGAGCTGGCGCTTCTTCCCCGGCCGCACCGGAGCCTTCCGCTCGTTCTTCGGGCGCCTGCGGCCCTTCTGGTCGGGCGCAGCGCCGGGCGGGGTCTCGGTGAGACCGGGAGCGATCGAGAGGGCCACGGTTCCTCTTTCGGTTCGAGTCCAGGAGGGGCGGGTCGAGGGGGCGGGAGCGCCGCGCGATCAGGTGGTCGCGCGGCGCCCCCGGGGTGCTGCCGGTGGTCGGTGCCGGTTGCCCGGCGGTGCCGGTCGCCCGGCGGTGCCGGTCGCCCGGCGCCTCGTCGTCAGTCGTTCAGTGCCTCGTCGGTGGCCTCGTCGAAGGACTTCGCCGCGGCCTCGGCCGACTTGGAGCCCGAGACGACCGAGGAGAAGAGCTGGTTGATGCTCTTGTCGCCCTCGAGGGCCGCCCAGTTCGCACTGGCCGGGGTGGCCTTCGAGTTCAGGGCGGCGTCGAAGAAGCCCTTCTGGATCGGCGTCACGACGCTGCCGGCCGCCTCGATGCCCTCTTCGCTGTTCGGGATCCAGCCGTCGTTGCCGACGACCCACTCGCTCTGGATGTCGGGGCTGGTGGCGATCTTGGTCCACTGCAGGGCGAGGTCGGAGTTCTGGCTCTTCGCCGCGATGCCCCAGTCCGAGCCGCCCAGCATGACCGGCTGCGTCTCGCCCGACTTGCCGGGCATCGGGAAGGTGCCGAAGTCGTCGTCGGTCAGCGCGGGGTTGGCCTTCTTGATCAGGTCGATCGAGCCGTTGGTGTGCAGGATCGTCGCGGTCTTGCCGTCGGCGAAGACCTGCGTCTGGTCGGGCGCGTCGGTGTCGAGCGTCTGCGAGGCGGGCGTCGAGTAGGCGTTCTGGAACTCCGTGAAGTCCTCGAGACCCTGCTGCGCCTCCTCGCTCTCGAGGCCGGCGGTCCAGGTGCCGTCACTCGACGTGGCGATCTCGCCGCCGGCGTCCCAGACGAACTGCATGCCCGCGTACCAGTACTGGCCGGGCAGGTAGAAGGCCGAGAAGTCGGAGGCCGTGTTCGCGGCCTTCACCGCGTCGAGGTCGGCCGTGAGCTCGTCGTAGGTGGTCGGGGCCTCGGTGATGCCGGCCTGGGCCCACATCGTCTTGTTGTAGATGACGGCGCGGGCACCGGCGAAGCCCGGCACGGCGTACAGCGAGTCGTCGACGGTGGCGGGTTCTTCGAGACCGGTCAGCCAGGTCTGGCCCTGCTCGAGGTCGTCGCGGTACGACGTCAGGTCGAGCAGCGCGCCGTTCGCGGCGTAGCTGGCGACCTGCGTGTTGCCGAGGTCGAGCACGTCGGGCGGCGTGCTCGTCGCGAGCGCCGTGCTGATCTTCGTGGTGATGCCGTCCCACTGCTGGATCTGGACGTCGACCTCGGCGCCGGTCTGCTTCGTGAACTCCTCGTTGATCGCGTCGATGGTCTCGGGCGTGTAGTCACCCGTCATGACCCAGACGGTCAGGCTCTTCCCGTCGCCCTTGGTCGTGGGGACGGCCTGCGGCGAGTCGGACGAGCTGCCGCCCGTGCCCGAGCTCGAGCAGGCGGTCAGGGCGAGTGCCGCGGCCAGGCCCAGGGCCCCGACCGCCGTGTAGCGTTGGATTCGCAATTTCATCTCCTCGTTCTCGAAGCGGGGATGCCGCATCGCTGTGGTCCCGGCCCGCGCTCGCACAAGCGTCGGGTCGGGAATGCGGCACGGGCGAAGGCCCTCGCCGCCTCCGGGGGTGGGCCCCCGAGGTCTGTGGTGGGGCTCACGTCAGCCCCAGTTCGGCCTGCAGCACGAACGACGCCGCCCCCCGCAGGGCGAGGTCGGTGCCGCTGCCCGCGATGCGCATCGTCAGGCCGTTGCTGACCGCCGACAGGGTCCGCTGCCGGACGGTCTCGCGGGCCGCCCGCAGCAGGGCGCCCTCGACCAGGTCGGCGGGGCCCGACAGCACGACCTCGTCGATGTTCAGCGCGCTGACGATGGGCGCGAGGACGAGCCCGAGGGCTCGACCGGCGTCGTGCAGCACGGCACCTCGCGATCCCTCGTCGTGCTGACGGAGGCGCGCCCTGAGCTGCGGAGCGGCCAGCACCTCCTCGAGGCACCCGCGTCGCCCGCACGCGCACACATCGCCGTTCTCGTCGACCGTCACGTGCCCGATCTCGCCGGCCGAGAACTGGTCGCCCTCGACGAGGGCACCGGCGACGACCAGCCCGACGCCGACGCCGTGGTCGATGGTGACGACCATGAGGCTCTGGCCCGTCGCGGCGCGTACGGTCGCGGGGTGCGCGGTCGGGGGGTGCGTGGTGGCGGTCGCGGGGTGCCCGGTCGCGGGGTGCGCGGTCGCGGCCTGCACGGTCGTCTCGCCGAAGGTGCGGATGCCCACGGCGGCGGCGTTCGAGTCGTTGCCGACGTGGACCGGCAGCCCGACGTGGTCGGACAGGCGCGCCCGCAGGGGCAGGTCGTACCAGCCGAGGTGGACGGCGGTGCGGACGACCCCGTCGTGGTCGACGATGCCCGGTGTCGCGACGCCGACGCCGAGCACCGGGCGGGTCGTCAGCGCGCCGAGGTCGTCGACGAGACGTTCGACCAGGGCGACCGCGGCCTCACCGACGGCGCCGTCGAGGTCCACGCTCGCGCGCTCGACGACGCCGCCCCGCAGGTCGACGACGGCCCCCACGAAGCGCTCCGCGCTCGACAGGTCGACCGTGACGATGTGGAAGGCGTCCGACTCGATGCCGACGAGCGTCGCCGGCTTGCCGACCCGGGAGTCGTCCCGGACCCCGAGCTCGCGGGCGATGCCGCCGTCGATCAGCTCGGCGACGAGGGCCGAGACCGTCGGGCGGGTCAACCCCGAGCGACGGGCGAGGTCCGCCCGGCTCATCGAGCCGTCGCGGTAGAGCGCCTGCAGGACGAGCGACCGGTTGTGCGCGCGGACGGGCGGTTGCTGCTGCCTGGTGATCGTCGTGCTGGTCACGGGCGCGTCCTCTCGTCTCGGCATCGTCGCCGACCTGTGGCCCGGTCTGCAGGCCCGTCGGCAGCGGTGCCGGGGTGGCGACGCCATGGTGGCGTGCCGTTAGTAAATGAGCCTTACAAACACGTGTCAAGGTGCGTGGCGGCGAGTTTACGCACACGAAACACCGACGGTCAACACCCGAAACATCGGCCGTCGATCAGTCCGAGCCCTTGCCGAGGCATGGTTCGTAAGCTTTACTAACAAACATGTCCACGCCCGCCACCGCGTCCGTCGTCGCGGCCTCCGGCGCGCTCGGCCGTGCCCCGGCGGGCCCCTCCGCAGCCGAGCCGACGGGACGGCCGTGAGGGTCGGTCTCGACATCGGCGGCACCAAGATCGACGCCGTCGTCGTGGACGCGTCCGGGGCACCCGTCCACCGCCTCCGGCTGCCGACGGGGTTCGGCCCGGACGCCGTGCTGGCCAACGCGATCGCGGCCGTGACCTCGCTGGCCGGCCGAGCAGGCGTCGAGGTCACCGCCTTCGAGTCCGTCGGCATCGGCATCCCCGGCCTGGTCGACGGCGCGACGGGTCGCGTCCGGCACGCGGTGAACATCGGCTTCGACGACGTGGCGGTGGGGCCCACGATGGCGGCCCGGCTCGGGGTGCCCGTGCGGGTCGAGAACGACGTGAACGCCGCTGCACTCGGCGCCTACCTCGCCATGTCGCTGTCGGGCTCGGTGGGCTACCTGAACCTCGGCACCGGCCTCGCCGCGGGCCTCGTCGTCGACGGCGAGCTCTGGAGGGGGTCACGGGGGGTCTCGGGTGAGATCGGCCACGTGCCCGTGGACCCCGCGGGAGAGGCCTGTCCCTGCGGTCAGCGCGGGTGCCTCGAGACCGTGGCGGCCGGGGCCGCGGTCTCCCGCCACTGGCCCACCGAGGGGGCGTACCCGGCCGTGGCGCTGTTCGCGGCGGCGGACGCGGGCGACCCCGAGGCCGTCCGCGTGCGTGCCGACCTCGCGGCGGGCGTGGCGGCCGCGGTGCGCCTCCTCGTCCTGACGACCGACGTCGACTCCGTCGTGATCGGCGGCGGTCTCAGCAACCTCGGTCGCCCCCTGCTCGACGACGTCGCCGGCGTGCTCGACCGCTGGGCGGCCGGGTCGCCCTTCCTGGCGTCGCTCGAGCTCTCGTCGCGCATCGAGCTGCTGCCGCCGGGGTTCCCCGTGGCCGCCGTCGGCGCGGCGACGGTCGGAGCCCGCGGGCCCGGCGCCGCGGTCGCCGCCGCGCTCTGACGAGCGCACCCGCACCCGCACCCGCCGCACAGTCGCGCCCCCGCGCCGCCACGCCGCCACGCCGCCGTGCCCCCGGCGCCACCGCGCCACAAAATGGTCACAGCGCCAGGAGAAAACCTGGCGCTGTGACCACCTCGTGGTGCGGTACCCGCTGGCGGGCACTCGCCGGCGCTACGCCCGGGCCACCCGCAGCGTCACGATCTCGAACGGGCGCAGGGTGAGGTCGATCGCCGAGCCCGTCGCCCAGCGTCCGGCCCCGGCCGTGCCCTCGGCGAGCTCGCGCTCGATCAGGTCGGTGCGCCACGCCTCGCCGAACCCGCTGTCGTCGTCGACCGTGACGGTGCTCGACGCCCGGGCCCCCCGGGCCTCGTAGAGCCGGACGATCAGGTCGCCCGAGCGGTCTTCGGCGAGCTTGACCGCCTCGACCAGCACCGCGGGCGACGACGACGTCACGAGCGGAGCCACCCGGGCACCCGACGCCCCCTCGACCCGTCGCACGGGCAGGTTGAGCCGATAGCCCGCGGTCGCGGCCTCGAGCACGTCGGGTGCGACCCGCACCGACGAGCGGAGCACGTGCCGGCCCTGGTCGGCGTACGGGTCGGGGAAGGTCGGTGCCCGCAGCAGCGACTGCCGGACGAGCGTCGTGGTGCCGCCGTCACCCCCGTCGGCCGCGTCGCGGGTGCTGCGGGTGACGTCGTGCCCGTAGGTGGCGTCGTTCGCGACGGCCACGCCGAAGCCGGGCTCGGCCACGTGCACCCAGCGGTGGGCCACCGTCTCGAACCGGGCGAAGTCCCACGAGGTGTTCTGGTGGGTCGGGCGCTGCACGTGCCCGAACTGCACCTCGGAGGCCGCTCGGTCGGCGTGCACGTCGAGGGGGAACGCCAGCTTCAGCAGCTTCTGTCGCTCGTGCCAGTCGACGTCGGTCTGCACGTGCAGCTCGGCCTCGCCGTCGTCGAGCCACCAGCGTTGCACGATCGTCGACCCGCCGACGCGACGGGTCACGACGAGCGCGCCGCCGTCGGCGACCACCGACTCGGCCTCGACCAGGTCGGTGCGCACGTTCTTGTAGGCCTGGTCGACGTCCCACGCGTCCCACTGGTTGGGGGTGTCGCGGAAGAGCTGCAGCAGGCCGAGCCTCTCGCCCGGGGCGACGAGGTCGCGCCGGGACGAGGCGTCGACCAACGAGACGACCAGGCCGTCACCGTCGAACGCCGCGCGGACGAGCCCGTTGTCGAGCACCCAGCCGTCGCCGTCGGGGACCGGCGAGACCGACCCGACCCCCGCCTCCTGGGCGAGGCCTTCGGCGGAACCCGACGACGCCTCGACGCCCGCGGCCGTGACGGGCCCGGCGTTGAAGGTCGTCGTCGCCGAGCCCGACCCCGCGAGTGCGCGCTGAGCCGACCCGATGATCGCCTCGAGCTGTTCGGCGACGCGCGCGTAGTGCCGCTCGGCCTCGTGGTGCACCCAGGCGATGGACGAGCCGGGCAGGATGTCGTGGAACTGCTGCAGCAGCACGACGTGCCAGATCTGCTCGAGCTCGTCGTAGGGGTAGTCGACCAGCCCGCGCGCGGCGGCCGTCGCGCTCCACAACTCGGCCTCACGCAGCAGGTGCTCGCTGCGCCGGTTGCCCTGCTTCGTGCGCGCCTGCGACGTGTAGGTGCCGCGGTGGAACTCGAGGTACATCTCGCCCGACCAGACCGCCGGGTCGGAGAGCTCGGCCCGCGCCTGGGAGAAGAAGGAGGCGGGGGTGCCGACGGTCACGCGCGGCGAGCCCTCGAGGTCGGCGGCCCGGCGCGCGGCCGCCATCATCTCGCGGGTCGGCCCGCCACCGCCGTCACCCCAGCCGAACGGCACGATCGAGACGTTCGAGAACCCCTTCTCGGCGTAGCCGCTCTCGGCGTGCGCCAGTTCTGCGGCCGAGAGGTCGGAGTTGTACGTGTCGACCGGCGGGAAGTGCGTGAACACGCGGCTGCCGTCGATGCCCTCCCAGAGGAAGGTGTGGTGGGGCATGCGGTTCGTCTCGTTCCACGACTCCTTCTGGGTGAAGAACGAGCTCGCCCCCGCGGCCCGGGCGATCTGCGGCATCGCGCCCGTGTAGCCGAACGAGTCGGGCAGCCAGACCTCGTCGGCGTCGACGCCGAACTCACGGAGGAAGAACCCCTTGCCGGCGACGAACTGACGCGCGAGCGCCTCGCCGCCGGGCATGTTCGTGTCGGACTCGACCCACATGCCGCCGACGGGCACGAAGCGGCCCTCGGCGACCTTCTGCTTGACTCGCTCGAACAGCTCGGGGTACCGCTCTTTGAGCCAGGCGTACTGCTGGGCGCTCGAGGCGGCGAACACGAAGTCGGGGTCGTCGTCCATCAGGGCGACCACGTTCGAGAAGGTGCGCGCGACCTTGCGCTGCGTCTCGCGCACGGGCCAGAGCCAGGCCGAGTCGATGTGGGCGTGACCGGTCGCCACGACGCGGTGTGCGCTCGCGTTCGCCGGCGAGGCGAGCACCCCGGCGAGCGCCTCGCGCCCGAGCGCGGCGGAGGCGGCCACGTCGGCGTGGTCGACGACGTCGCACATGCGGTCGAGGGCCCGCAGGATCTCGTGTCGTCGCGGCGTCGCGGGGTCGAGGGTGCGCATCAGCCCGACGAGCGTCCACACGTCGCGGTCGAGTTCGGCGACCACCTCGTCGCGCTCGGCGAGGGTGATGCCCCGCAGGGCGTAGATCGGCGCGTCGCCGGCGGTCTCGGGGTCGCCCAGCAGCGTCTCGCCGTGGAAGTCGTCACCGCCGATGTCGGGGTTCGAGGCCGCCTCGACGTAGACGTCGATCGTGCTGCCCGGTGTGACGCCCGCGCCGATCGAGGTCAGCGGCACGTACCCGTTGTAGGGCTCGATCGCCTTGACGATCGTGCCGTCGGGCCGCCAGACCAGGCCCTCGGCCTGGAACCCGGGCTGTCGGATGCTGAAGCCGAGGTCGACGACCAGCTCGAGTGCCGTCGAGGGGTCGGTGCCGAAGTCGTCGGGCACCGTGCCGGTCACGTGGAACCACGTGGTGCCCCAGGGGCGGCTCCACGGCGAACCGACCGAGAACGGCGTGAACTCGTGCGAGACGGCCTCGGCGAACGGGACCGGCTCGCCCGGCGCCTCCCACGCCGAGATCGTCAGCGGGACGGCCCGGCGGTAGACCGCCGGCGTGATGCGGTCGCGGACGAAGCGGTCGATGCGGGCCTCGACGAGGACGGTGTTGTCGTGCATGGGATCAGTCTCCTGACGGGCGCGCCGGAGCGCGCGGTGGGGCGGGTCGTTCTGTGGATCGCGAGGGCTGCGGGCTGACTGGTGGGGAGGCGCGTCACCCCTTCACGGCGCCGGCCAGCGCGTTCGACCCACCGAGGGTCCGCGACACGAGCACGTACAGCGCGATGACGGGCACCGAGTAGACGATCGAGAACGCGGCGAGCTGGCCGTAGGCCACCGAGCCGTACTGCCCGAAGAAGTTGAAGATGCTGACGGCCGCGGGCTGCTTGTCGGGGCTGAGCAGCAGCACGAAAGGCACGAAGAAGTTCCCCCAGGCCTGGATGAACACGAAGATGAACACCACGGCGATGCCCGGCCGCATGAGCGGCACGACGATGCGCGTCAACGTCGAGAACATCGAGGCGCCGTCGGTCCAGGCGGCCTCCTCGAGCGAGATGGGCACCGAGTCCATGAAGTTCTTCGCCATCCAGATCGCCATCGGCAGGCTGGTCGCGGCCAGGAAGAACACCGTGCCGCCGATCGAGTCGATCAGGTTCAGCGAGACGAACAGGCTGTAGACCGGCACCATCATCGCGGTGATGGGCAGGCCCGTGCCGAACAGGATGCCGTAGAGGAACGGCTTGTTGATGCGCATCCGGTACCGCGACAACGGGTACGCGGCGAGGATCGCCACCACCACGGTCACCAGCGCGCAACCGCCCGAGACGATCAGGCTGTTGGCGAGCGGCACGAACGAGATCTCGGGCGTGAGCACGGCCGTGAAGTTGTCGAGCGTGAACTGCGACGGCACCTTGGCCGACAGGGTGGCCGAGGGGTCGAACGACGCGAGCAGCAGCCAGGCGAGCGGCACGGCGAAGCAGATCGCGATGACGATCAGCACGACGTTCGAGACGGCCTTCATGCTGCGGCCGCTGGGTGAGGTCATGGCCATGGTCAGTCGACCTCCGGTTTCAGGGCCCTGATGTAGATGATCGAGAAGACCGCGCCGACGAGCAGCATGATCGTGGCGATGGCGGTGCCGAAGCCGAGCTGCGAGAACTGGAAGGCCTCTTGGTAGGCGAGGATCGGCAGCGTCGTGCTGTTCACGCCGGGCCCGCCACCCGTCATCACGTAGATGAGGGTGAACACCGACAGCGTCTGCAACGTGGTGAGCATGAGGTTGGTCGAGATGCTGCGTCGGATCACCGGCAGCGTGATGTAGACCAGGCGCTGCCAACCGGTGGCGCCGTCGACCTCGGCCGACTCGGTGATCTCGGGCGGCACCTCCTGCACCGCCGCCGAGTAGACGAGCATCGAGAACGCGGCGCCCCGCCAGATGTTGGCGAGGATCACCGAGAGCATGGGCAGCGCGTAGAGCCAGTTGGCGCCCGTGATGCCGAACCACGACAGGACCGTGTTGAGCGTGCCCGCGTCGTTGAAGAACGCGTACGCCGCGAAGGCCGCCACGATCTCGGGCAGCACCCAGGCGGCGATGACGAAGGTGCCGACGATCGACCGGACGACCTTGTGGCCGTTCCGCATCAGCAACGCCAGCCCGAGGCCGACGACGTTCTGCCCGACCACGGCCGAGAAGAAGACGAAGGCGAGCGTCAGCAGCACCGACTTCGGGAAGTCCGGGTCGGCGAAGAGCTCGGTGTAGTTGCGGAACCCGATGAACTCCGACCCGCCCGCGGCGTAGCCGGTCAGCGAGGCGTCGGTGAACGAGCCGTAGAAGCTCGAGATGACCGGCCCCAGCAAGAAGAGGGCGAGCAGCACGAAGGCCGGGACGAGCGGCAGGGTGCGGGCACCCGTGCGCAGCGCACGGGCCTTCGAGGCACCGGCCCGGCGACCCGGCTTCTCGCCGTGGGGCCCGGGGCCGGGCCCGGGGGCCCCCGGCCGGCCGCTCTCGCGGCCGACCGGGGTGGGGGCGATGGTCGCCATCCGGCTAGTCCCCCGCCTTCTGCGTCTGGTCCTCACCGACGATGCCGACCAGCTGCTCGTCGAAGGCCGCGGCGGCCTCCTCCGGGCTCTGCTGGCCCGTCATCACGGCCTCCATCGCGACGGTGATCTCGTTCGAGATGCGGCTGTAGTCGGTCGTCGCCGGGCGGAAGTGCGTCACCGGAACGATCGACGAGAAGAACTCGAAGGTCGGGTTGCTGTCGACGTACTCCGGGTCCTCGGCGACGTCGCTGCGGACGGCGATCTGGCTGGCGGCGATGTCGTAGCTCTGCGAGCCGTCCTTGTCGAGGGCGTCGGCGATGAACTCGAACGCCTTGTCGGGGTTCTTCGACTTCGACCCCACGGCGAGCGTCCAGCCGCCCGACATGCTCGTCGCACCCGGCTTCGCGCCGTCCTGCGTCGGCATGGGCGCCTGGCCCATCACGTCGTTCCACTCGGGCCACGGGTTGGTACCGGTCTCGAGCCACGTGCCGCTCATCCACGAACCGTCGAGGGCGATCGCGAGCTTGCCCTGCGGAAGCCACTCCCCGCCGACGATGGTGGCGATGTTGGTGTCGAGCGCCTCCTCGGGTTTCGGTCCGACGCCGCCCTGGTAGACGTCCTCGATGAAGCCGAGCGAGTCGACGAAGCCCTGCGAGTCGGTCAGCCACTTGCCGGTCTCGTCGTCGTACAGGGTGCCGGTGGGGGTGCCGTAGAGCAGCATCTCGAAGCCCTGCATGGTGGCGCCCTCGCCCTGCGGCTTGCCCGAGTAGACGTTGAGCGGCACGACGTCCGGCACCTTCGCCTTGACCGTCTCGGCCGCGTCGAGCACGTCCTGCCAGGTCTCGGGCTGCCACGGCACGGGCAGGCCCGCCTGGGCGAAGAGGTCCTTGTTGTACCAGAGCGCCCGCGTGTCGGTGCCCATCGGGATGCCGTAGGTCTTGCCGTCCTCGCCGACGCCCGCCTCCTTGGCGTTGTCGTAGAACTTGTCCCAGTCCTCCCACCCGGCGGTGTACTCGTCGAGCGGCAGCAGGTAGCCGGCGGCCGCGTCGCTCTTGACCTTGAAGGTGTCCTCGTACATCACGTCGGGCGCGGTGGCGGCCGAGCGGTTCATCAGCGCGAGCTTGGTGAAGTAGTCGTCGTTCTGCGCCGCGATGGGCACGAACTCGACCTTCATGCCGGGGTTGGCCGCCTCGAAGGTCTTGGCCGTCTCCTTCATGTGGGCGTCCATCTGCGTGAACGTGCCGAACTTCTGGTACGCGACCTTGATGGTGTCGGAGTCGCCGTCGCCGGCACCCCCCGCGCAACCCGAGGCCAGCAGGGCCGTGGCGACTGCCGCGGCGGCGACGGCCAGTGCGCGCTTGCGCCCCCGGGCCGAGGTGAACGTGCGTGACATGGTGCTCCTTTGCTCCATCCGCGTCGGCGCCGGGCAGCTCTGCCCGACCGCGATGCGATTACTACATCGTATGGAGTAACTCGTGTCAAGAAGGAGGCGTGCAACGTTCCGGTAACGGACCAGGAGGCGCGGGTCGGCCCCTCAGGCGCGGATCAGCAGCGCGGACGGTCGCGGCGAGAACGTCTGGTCGAGCACGAGGCAGGCCGCCCCGACGGCCGCGACGTCGATGCCGATCGACGACTCGACGACACGGATCGGGTGCTTCGGGATCAGCGCGGGGTCGTCGCGCACGGCCGCCGGCAGCACCTCGAGGACGTGCCGCGACAGCGGCGCCCAGAACGGCCCACCGCAGACGATCTCGTCGAGGTCGAGCAGGTTGACGATCGTGACGAGGGCCCTGGCCAGGTGGCGACCGGCGCCGTGCAGCACCGCCAACGCCGCGGCGTCGCCCGCGTCCGCCTTGCCGACGAGGGCGCCGAACGCCTCGTCGATGCGGCGCATGTCGACGTCGTCCCCGCGCCGTGCCGCCTCGGCGAGCGCGTCGTCCGACACGTCGCCGGCGACGAGGACTCCCCCGTCGACGGCCTCCCGCACCAGGGCGTGCGGCGTGATGAGCTCTCCGACGCAGCCGATGCGCCCGCAGGTGCAGCGGTGCCCGTGGTCGGCGACCATGACGTGGCCCGAGTCCCCCGCGTTCGCGCTGGCCCCGCGCACCACGTCACCGCCGAGGACGAGCCCGGTGCCGTAACCGGTGCCGTAGTAGACGAAGGCGAAGTCGGTCCGCCGACCCGCGCCTCCTTCGCTCAGCCACGTCTCGGCGACCGCGCAGGCCGTGACGTCCTTCTCGAGCAGGACCGGCAGGCCGGTCGCCTCGCTGAGCGCCCGACGCAGCGGCACGTGCCGCCAGTGCGGCATCATCGGCGGGGCGNGCCGATGTCGACCGGGCCGGGCGAGGCGATGCCGACCCCGAGCAGCAGGTCGCGGTCGACGCCGCTGGTCACCACGAGACCGTCGATCGCCCGGGCCATCAGGGCGACCACCTCGTCGGGCTCGCTCGCGGACGGGGTCAGCTCGCGGGCGTGCGCCACCACCGTCCCCACGAGGTCGAGCAGCACGAAGGTGAGCACGGCGGGGTCGATGTGCACCCCCACGGCGAACCTCCCGCGCGACTCGAGCTGCAGCATCGTGCGCGGCTTGCCCGGGCCGCTGATGACGGTGCCGCTCTCGCGGATGAGGCCCGCCTCGAGCAGGCGTCGCGAGACGTTCGTCACGGCCTGGGGGCTGAGCCCCGTCCGACCGGCGATCTCGGTGCGACTGAGGCCGGCGCTCTCTCGTCGGATCGCGTCGAGCACCACGGATCGGTTGTAGCCGCCGATCGCCGGCAGGTTCGTCCCGCGGTTCATTCTCGCCATCTTCCACGACCCGAGGGCCTCCGTGCGCACGCCGCGACCCTCATCCGCCCGGTGGTGGTGCCCTCGGGGGCACGCCGATACCCTGATGCCATGTCTGGTCTGCGCCTCGAAGAACTGTCCGCCGCCACGGTCGTCGCGGCCAACAACCTCACGCTCAAGCCGGGGCAAGAGCAGTTCGTCGCTCCCGTCTCGCACTCGATCGCCGAGGCCTACGTCAACCCGACGACCGCGTGGCCCCGGGTCGTCGTCGACGCCGACGGCACGGTGGTCGGCTTCATCATGGGCAACTTCGACGCCGAGGCCGACGACGAGGCCCTGCGCAGCTGCATCTGGCGCATCAACGTCGAGGCCGACGCCCAGGGCCGGGGCATCGGGCGCTTCGCCGTCCACGCCCTCGCCGACGAGGCCCGCAGCCGCGGCTTCGACCGCGTCACCGTCATCTACGAGCCCGGCGACGACGGCCCCGAAGAGTTCTTCCACCACATCGGCTTCGAGGTCATCGGCGAGACGCCCTACGGCGAGCAGGTCGCCGGGCTGACGCTGGCGTCACCGGAGGCGTGAGCCCCGACGCCGGGGGGCCACCGGCCCCCGACGACTTCGCGTCGCGCGTGGTCGCCGTCGTCGAGTCGATCCCGCCCGGCCACGTCATGACCTACGGCTCGGTCGCGGCCGCCCTCGGGTCGCGGGCGTCGCGGGGCGTCGGCCAGGTGATGGCGTACGCCGGGGCCGACCTCCCGTGGTGGCGGGTGGTCCGCGCCTCCGGCCACGCCCCGCTCGACCACGAGCAGCGGGCCCTCGAGATGTACCGCGTCGAGGGCACCCCTCTGCTGTGGAGCCGGACGGGCGCCTTCCGCGTCGACCTCGAGCGCGCCTCCCACCGCCCCTGACCGGGCGCGGGGTGGGCACGGGCACCGGGTGGGCACGGGCACCGGGTGGGCACGGGCACGGGGTGGGCACGGGCACGGGCACGGGGTGACGCGACCCCTGACTCAGCGCGCCCAGTCGTACGGAGTCGTCGTCGACACCGCGATCAGGCCGGACCGCTCGAGGATCGGCCGCGAACCCTCGGTCGAGTCGCTGTGCACCAGGGTCTTGCCTCCGGCGAGAGCAGAACGGGCTCGAGCCGCGGTCAGCGCCCGGTAGATGCCTCGGTGGCGGAAGGCCTCGAGGGTGGCACCGCCCCAGATGCCGACGAAGTCGGTGCCGGGCACGGGCTCGAGTCGGCCACCGCTGACCATCCGACCGTCGACCTCGGCCACCCAGAGCTCCATGCCGTCGCCGCGGGCCAGCCGCGAGAGCAAGGCGTCGGCCGTGCGCGCGTCGACCCGTTCGCCGAAGGCCTCGTCGACCATCGCGCTCATCGCGCGGACGTCCCCCTCGGTCGTGACCCGACGCACGGTCACGCCGTCGGGGACCTCGCCGAGACCGGCGAGTGCGCTGAGCGGGCCGATCATGATCGACTCCGGTTCGCCGGGCTCGAAACCGTGGGAGACGAGGGCGTCGTGCAGCCCGGGCGCCTCGTCGTGCCCCCGCGTCTTCCACTCGACCCGGGTGATCTCGTCGTCGGCACGGAAGTGCTCGACGGCGACCTCCACCAGCTCGCGGATCGCGTCCGCATCCGCTCCACCGAGGTCTCGGTAGGTGACGAAGCCGCGACCGCCGGCGAAGGTCACGAGTCGCAGCGGGCCGTGCCGGGTGACGGCGACGGCGCTCGGCGTCTCGGCGTCGGTGCGCAGTTGCTCGTCGTAGGCGTGCAGGTAGGTCGTCGCGTCGGTCATCGGGGCCAGGCTAGCCGAGCCCGGTCGGCGGGCGGGGCCGGGCCACCGTCGCCGTCGCCGTCGCCGTCGCCGTCGGGGCCCGGCCCGCCTGCCTCACACGAGCGAGTCGCGCCAGGCCGCGTGCAGCTGGGCGAAGCGGCCCGTGCCCGCGATGAGGTCGTCGGGGGTTCCGTCCTCGACGATCTTGCCGTGCTCCATGACGAGCACCCGGTCGGCGATCGCGACCGTCGACAGCCGGTGGGCGATGATCACCGCCGTGCGATCGGCGAGCAGGGTCTGCAGCGCCTCTTGCACCATGCGCTCGGACGGGATGTCGAGCGACGCCGTCGCCTCGTCGAGGATCAGCACGCTCGGGTTCGCGATGAACGCCCGCGCGAACGACAACAACTGGCGTTGCCCGGCCGACACCCGCCCGCCGCGCTTGTTCACGTCGGTGTCGTACCCGTCGGGCAGGGCGTCGATGAACTCGTGCGCCCCGACCGCCTTCGCCGCCCGCACGATCTCGTCACGCGTCGCGTCGGGCTTGCCCAGCGAGATGTTGTCGGCCACCGAACCCGAGAAGAGGTACGCCTCTTGCGTGACCATGACGATGGCGCGTCGCAGGTCTTTCGGGTGCAGGTCGCGCAGGTCGACGCCGTCGAGCGTCACCGCACCCCGCGTGGGGTCGTAGAACCGAGAGATGAGCTTGGCGAGGGTCGACTTGCCCGCCCCGGTCGAGCCGACCAGGGCGATGGTCTGCCCCGCCGGCACGTGCAGGTCGAACCCGGGCAGCACGACCGTGTCGGCGTTGTAGGCGAACTCGACGTCGTCGAAGTGCACCTGCCCCTTGGCCTCCCACAGGTCGACCGGGCGCGTCGGGTCGGGCACGCTCGGCTGCTCTTCGAGCACGCCCGAGATCTTCTCGAGCGCGGCCGACGCCGACTGGTAGCCGTTGTAGAACATGGCCATCTCTTCGGCCGGGTCGAAGAACCGCTTCGCGTACAGCGCGACCGCGAGCAGCGCACCGACCTCGAGCGAGCCGTCGATGACCCGGAACCCGCCCCAGAGCACGACCACCGCGAGGGTCGCGTTGCCGATCAGCACGATGCCGGGGTCGAACGTGCCGAACAGGGTGAACACCTTCGCGTTCGCCTGGCGGTACTCCTCGACGTGGCCGGCGTACTCGACCTCGTTGCGCTTCTCCTTGCGGAACGCCTGGACGGCGCGCATGCCGGTCATGGTCTCGACGAAGTGCACGATCACCCGCGCGCTCGCGACGCGGGTCGTGCGGAACAACGTCTGCGAGCGCACCTGGAACCAGCGCGTCAGGGCGAACAGGGGCACCAACGCGACCGCGAGCACGAGCCCGCTCTGGGCGTCGAGGCTCACCAACGCGATGGCCGTGAAGACCATGTAGAGCAGGCCGGAGACCAGCTGGTTGATGCCCGAGTCGAGCAACTCGCGGATCGAGTCGAGGTCGCTGGTCTGCCGCGAGATGATGCGGCCCGACGTGTAGGTCTCGTGGAACTCGAGGCTGAGTCGCTGGGTGTGCAGGAAGAGCCGTTTGCGCAGGTCGATCAGGATGGCCTGGCTGATGCGGGCCGAGAGCACGGTGTACTGCGCCATGAGCACGGCACCGATGACTCCCGTGATCAGGTAGACCACGACGACCATGATCGCCGGCACCCAGTCCTGCTGGTCCATCAGCGCGGGCAGGGCCCGGTCGATGCCGATCGCGATGAGCGCCGGCCCCGCGACCTGCGAGGCCGTGCTGACGATCACGACGACGCCCATCAGCGCCAGTCGCCACCGCAACGGGTGCACGAGCGATCCGAGCAGCCGCAGCGACCGCCGGCGCAGGCGCTTGCTCTCGGCCTTGGTGTAGTCCTGGCGTTCTTCGCCGCGGACGCCCTCGGTCGTCGAGCCCTGCTCGGCGCGTTTCTCGGCCGGGGTGCGGCCGTCGAGCGCCTCGTGCTCGACCGGCGCGGCGGGGTCGGACGCCGACGCGTGGCCGGCGGTCGTGGGGCGGTCGGGACGGTCGTCCTCGAGGGTCGCGTCGATCATGCCAGCACCTCTTCTCGGGTGTTCGTGTCGTCGTCGAGCGACGAGATGACGTAGCGGTAGTGCTCGTTCGCCGCGAGCAGGTCGGAGTGCCGACCGACCGCGGTGACGCGCCCGTTCTCGAGCAGCGCGACCCGGTCGGCCAGGGTGACCGTCGACGGTCGGTGGGCCACGATCAGAGACGTCGTCGACGCCAGCACTCGGCGGAGGCCGGCCTCGACGCGCGCCTCGGTGTCGACGTCGAGCGCCGACAGCGGGTCGTCGAGCACGAGGACGGCGGGTCGTGCCGCGATGGCGCGGGCGAGGGCGAGTCGTTGACGCTGACCGCCCGACAGGCTGAGCCCCTCTTCGCCGACGCGTGTGTCGACGCCGTCGGGCAGGCGCTCGACGAAGTCGGCCTGGGCGATGTCGAGCGCCTCGCGCATCACACGGTCCGCCTCGGCCGGGTCGTCGACCAGGTCGGGCCTGCCGAGCATGACGTTCTCGCGCACCGACGTGCTGAACAGCGTGGCGTCCTCGAAGGCCATGCCGATGTGCCGGCGCAGCTCTTCCCTCGTGAGGTCGCGCACGTCGACCCCGTCGACCAGCACCCGACCACCCGTGACGTCGTAGAGCCGCGACACGAGCGAGAGCAGCGTCGTCTTGCCCGAGCCCGTGAGCCCCACGAGAGCCATGGTCTCGCCCGGCTCGAGCACGAGGTCGACCCCGTTGACGAGGTCGTCGTACTGCGCCGGGGAGTCCTGGTAGCGGAAGTGCACGGCGTCGAACTCGAGCCGCCCCCGGGGCTCGGCGATCGTCTTCGGTCGGGCGGGGTCGGTCACGGCGTTCTCGGTGTCCATCACCTCGAAGTAGCGGTCGACGGCGGTGCGGGTGTCGAAGGTCATCGACAGCAAGAAGCCGATCGACTCGACCGGCCAGCGCAGCACGGTCGCCGTGGCGAAGAACGCGAACAGCTGGCCGACGGTCAGCTGGCCGTCGGCGGCCAACCCGATGCCGCCGAGCAGGCAGAGGGCGAACGCGACGTCGGGCACGAGCAGCAGCCAGAGCCACAGCTTCGAGATGGCCTTGGCCTTCTCGATCTCGGTGCCGCGCAGGTCTTCGGCCTGCTTGACGAACTCGCGCAGCGAGTGCTTGCCCCGGCCGAAGGCCTTGAGCACGCGGATGCCGTGCACGCTCTCTTCCACGCTGGTCGCGAGGTCGCCGACCTGGTCCTGACTGCGACGGGCGACGACCGAGTAGCGCTTCTCGAAGGCGAAGCTGACGACGAACACCGGCAGCGAGGCCACGACGAAGATCAGGCCGAGCACCCAGCTGTACCAGAACAGCACGACGAACCCGACGACGATCGTGACCAGGTTGACGATCAGCAGCAGCAGCCCGAAGGCCAGCCACCGCCTGATCAGGCTCAGGTCGCTGACCGACCGGCTGAGCAGCTGCCCGCTCTGCCAACGGTCGTGGAAGGCCACCGGCAGGTCTTGCAGCTTGGAGTAGAGCGAGTTGCGCATGGTCGCCTCGACGCGGGTGCTCGGCGTGAGCACCATGCGACGACGCGTGCCGATCATCAGGGCCTCGACGACGCCCAGGGCGAGGACGACGCCGAACGCGGGCCAGACCTGTGACCGGTCGCCGCTCGACAGCGGGCCGTCGACCAGCAGTTGCAGCACGAGCGGGATGAGCAACGCCACGACGGCGGCGATCAGCGACGCGACCAGGCCGAGGGCCAGCCGCGGGTAGGCGAGGCGCGCGTAGGGGTGGAGGCGCGCGAGGGCCCGGACCGTCGAGGGACGGACCTCGCCGTCGGGCGGACGGGTGGACGGGGACTGCTGAGACATGGGTGATCCAAGTGTCGTGATCTGGCACGGGTGGCGGCGCAGAGCCGTGACCCGTTGTGGAGATGAAGTGGTGTCGCGGTCGCTGGGGAGGACGCGCGGCCCCGCCCGGGGATGGTCGCCGGGAGGGGGTGTGGGAGGGGTGCCGTGGGCGGCGGACCGTCTCGTCTAGCTGATCGGTGCCGGGCTCGGAGACGCCGAGGAGGCGCGACCCACGCGAGCACCGTCGGTGGCGGTGCCCACCGTGGTCAGTGTCGTCGTCGTCATCATGTCCTCCTGAGTGTCGTCGTCCGTCCGTGCGGTCGGGGTCGACCGGCTGCAAGCAGCCTTACAGGATATGCGTGTCGACGACTCCGCCGCAAGACTGAATCGTTCGGATCGGTGGCCGACCCGAGCCGCGCCTCCTGAGCCCTCGACGAGGGCCGCGGAGGCACCGCCGAGGCGCCGACGCACCGGCCGCCCGCCCTCGACGGTTCAGTGGAAGAAGTGGCGCTCGCCCGTGAAGTACATGGTCACGCCGGCCGCCTGGGCCGCGGCCACGACCTCGTCGTCGCGGATGGAGCCGCCGGGCTGGACCACGGCGGTCACCCCGGCGTCGAGCAGCACCTGCAGCCCGTCGGCGAAGGGGAAGAAAGCGTCGGACGCGGCGACCGATCCGGCGGCGCGGGCACCGGCGCGGTCGACCGCGAGGTGGCACGAGTCGACCCGGTTGACCTGGCCCATGCCGACGCCCACCGACGCGCCGCCCGAGGCGAGCAGGATCGCGTTCGACTTGACGGCCCGCGAGGCCTTCCACGCGAACTCGAGGTCGGCGCGCGTGGCGGCGTCGGCCTCGTCGCCCGCGACGAGCGTCCACCCGGCCGACGTGAAGCCGTCGAAGCCGTCGGCGTCCTGCACCAGCAGGCCACCCGAGATCTGCTTGACCTCGCGGGCCTCACGCGCGAAGCCGGCGGGCAGCGTGAGCAGGCGGACGTTCTTCTTCCGGCTGAGCACCTCGACGGCCTCGGGCTCGAACCCCGGGGCGATGACGACCTCGGTGAAGATGTCGGCGACCGTCTCGGCCATGGCGCGCGTCACGGTGCGGTTGGCCGCGATGACGCCGCCGAACGCCGAGACGGGGTCGCAGGCGTGCGCCCGCTGGTGCGCGTCCGCGACGGCGTCGACGGCGTCGGGCGAGGCGACGGCGATGCCGCACGGGTTCGCGTGCTTGATGATCGCGACGGCCGGCTCGTCGAAGTCGAAGGCGGCACGGAGGGCGGCGTCGGCGTCGACGTAGTTGTTGTACGACATCTCCTTGCCGTGCAGCTGCGTCGCCTGGGCGATGCCGTGCGCCCCGGGCGTCGCGTAGATCGCGGCGGCCTGGTGCGCGTTCTCGCCGTAGCGGAGGGTGTGCTTCAGCTCGCCCGAGACCTCGACCCGGGGGTCGAAGCCGACCCGCGCCTCCTCGGGGTCGACGGAGGACGAGGAGGCGCCGGTCGCCGAGGCGGACGCGTCGGCCTCGTCGCGCACGCCCACGTGTGCGGCGAAGTACTGCGCGACCGCCGTGTCGTACGCGGCCGTGTGGGCGAAGGCCTCGCCGGCGAGACGCTGACGCTGGGCCAGGGTCGTGCCACCCATTGAGAGTGCCTCGACGACCTGCGGGTAGTTCGTCGGCGACACCACGATCGCCACGTTGGCGTGGTTCTTCGCGGCGGCACGCACCATCGCCGGCCCGCCGATGTCGACGTTCTCGATGACGGTCGGCACGTCGGCACCCGACGCCACGGTCTCGACGAACGGGTAGAGGTTGACGACGACCAGCTCGAAGGCGGCGATGTCGAGCTCGGCCAGCTGGGCCTCGTGCGACTCGAGCCGCAGGTCGGCGAGGATGCCCGCGTGCACGGCGGGGTGCAGGGTCTTGACGCGGCCGTCGAGCGACTCGGGGAACCCGGTGACGCTGCTGACCTCGGTCACGGCGTGGCCGGCGTCGCGGATGGTCTGGGCGGTCGACCCGGTCGAGACGATCTCGACGTCGGCCGCCGACAGGGCGGCCGCGAGGTCGAGCAGTCCGGTCTTGTCGCTGACGCTGATCAGCGCCCGCCGCACGGGCACGGCGTCACGGTCGCGGTAGAGGCTGGGGTCGATGACGTGGCCGCTCATGCGGTGGGCTCCTGTTCGAGAGAGATCGTTCCGTCGGCGATGTCGAGCACGGTCTGCACGAGCAGTTCGCGCTCGACGACCTTGATGCGGTCGTGCAGCGACGACTCGTCATCGCCGGGGTGCACGGGGATGCGGCGCTGCGCGAGGATCGGCCCGCTGTCGACCCCCTCGTCGACGACGATGACGCTGGCCCCGGTCTGCTCGACCCCGGCCGCGAGCGCGTCACGCACGCCGTGCGCCCCGGGGAACTCGGGCAGGTACGCGGGATGCGTGTTGATGAGGTTCGGGGCGAGGGCCGCGACGACCCGCGGGGGCACCAGTCGCATGAACCCGCTGAGCACCACGAGGTCGGGCTGCCACTGCCGGATCTGCGCGAGCAGCTCGTCGCCCCAGGCGGCTCGGTCGGCGAAGTTCGAGAACGAGACCGAGAACGTCGGCACCCCGAAGTGCTCGGCGTGCTCGAAGCCGTCGGCCTCGCGGTCGGCCCCGACGGCGACGACCCGGGCGGGGTACTCGGCGTCGCTCGCCGCCTCGAGCAGCGCCCGGAGGTTCGAGCCACCACCGGAGATGAGCACCACGAGGTTCAGCACCCGGCAAGCCTAGCGGGCCGGGCGAGCGGCCCGCGGGGCGGCCGCAGCTGCCCGGACCCGGTCCATGCGCAGGGCGCTCAGCGCGTGAGCCCCTCGATGCGCTCGGTGTCGTCGCCGTCCGGCCTCGACGCGGACGCGCGCTCGGTCGCGGTCGCGGTCGCGGTCGCGGTCGCGGGCTCGGCGTCACGCCGAGCGTCACGGGTCGGGGCTTCACCGGTCGACGACGTCGGCCGCTCGGTCCGTTCACCCACGAAGGTCGAGGGCGAGACGACCATGGCGAGCGCTCCCGCGACGGTGAACTCGAGCGCGGCGAACCCGCCCACCAGCAGCGGGTCGGGTCCGACCTCGGTCAGCCGTCCGGGCCCGGCCGACCCCGATGCGGCCCAGGCGAGCAGCCCGAGCAGCACTCCCCCGACGAGGCCGCCGACGACCGCGGTCGCGATCCGGTGCAGGAGGTCGTCGACGCCGTGACCGGCGAGCATGCGCTGCAGCCGCGGCCTCAGCACCGTGGCGCAGACGTAGGCCGCGACGACCGGCACCAGCAGGCCGACGAAGCCGAACGTGAGGTCGGCGGTCGGCAGCGCTCCCAGCAGCGGGATCGCGGGCATCGGCCCGACCACGGTGCCGAGCGGAGAGATCGACGACCCGGTGCCGATGGCGAAGCCGGGGCCGACGAGCCACGACGCCGCCCAGACGACGACGTCGGGGATCAGGGCGAGCTGGCCCACGGTCAACGCGAGCCCCCCGAGGAACCCTCCGTGAGCCCCTTCGTAGAGCGTGATGACCTCGGCGTAGCTGGTCACGATCAGCACCGTGACGACGAGTGCCGAGGCGGCGAGCACGGCCGCGGCGGCGGTCGCGCCGAGGCGCAGGGCGGCCGCGGCGATGCCGGTCACCTGCCCGGGCAGTCGCGACAGCAGACCGACCACGGCACCCGTCACCGGGTCGGCGGGTTCTCCGCGACGTCGCCGGGTCACCTCGGCCATGGCCACGACGGGCACCGCGTAGACGAGCGTCGGCAGCAGCGTCCCCTGCCAGAGGGAGGGACGGGCGAGCTCGTGCTGGGCCGAGGCCGTGAGTGCGAGCGAGAGCAGGGCGACGGTGCCGATCGTGACGAGGACGCCCGTCACGCGGTGCGCCGTCTCACCCGCGGCCCGGCCGGCCCGGACCCCCATCAGCACGGTGAGCGCCGCGAAGCCCATCGCCGCCAGCGAGACGACGATGGGGGCGTCGGCCCCGGTGACGCCCGTCGCGGCCGCGGCGTCGGCACTGAGTTGCAGGGTGAGGTCGGCGCCGTGGCCGACGAGCCACGAGTCGACGGCCGCCCGCCAGAACACGATCCAGTCGATCTGCAAACCGTACTGGAACGCCCAGAGCGAGGTCAGCACGACGAGGGGGATGCCGACGCCGACGCCCACGACGAGCAGGGCTTCGAGCGCGGCGAAGAGGGCGGTGACTGGGCGGTTCATCGCGAGCGACTGTACCGGTGCCGACCGTGGCCGGCCTGCTGCCCCGCCGCCCGCGACGACGACGCCGGCGGCCACGCCCACGACGGCGCCCGGTCGCCGCGCAGACGACGACGGGCGTGTCCGCCGTGACCGGGCGTCCGAAGACGACCGGTCACGGCGAACACGCCCGTCGAGGAGGCGCGGGTCGCCCCCTAGAGGGAGGCGTAGACCTCGCGGAGCAGCGCCGCGGTCTCGCTCGGCGTCTTGCCGACCTTGACCCCTGCCGCCTCGAGGGCCTCTTTCTTGGCCTGGGCGGTGCCGGCCGAGCCGGACACGATCGCGCCGGCGTGGCCCATCGTCTTGCCCTCGGGGGCCGTGAAGCCCGCGACGTAACCGACGACCGGCTTGGTGACGTGCGCCTTGATGTAGTCGGCGGCCCGCTCTTCGGCGTCGCCGCCGATCTCGCCGATCATGACGATCGCCTTGGTGTCGGGGTCGGCCTCGAACGCCTCGAGGGCGTCGATGTGGGTGGTGCCGATGACCGGGTCGCCGCCGATGCCGATGGCGGTCGAGAACCCGAGGTCGCGCAGCTCGAACATCATCTGGTAGGTCAGCGTGCCCGACTTCGACACGAGGCCGATGGGGCCGGAGCCCGAGATCGAGGCGGGCGTGATGCCGACCAGCGATTCGCCCGGCGTGATGATGCCGGGGCAGTTCGGGCCGATGATGCGCGTCGTGCCGCCCTTGGCCTTGGCGAGCGCCCAGAACTCGGCGCTGTCTTGCACGGGGATGCCTTCGGTGATGACGACGACGAGGGGGACCTCGGCCTCGATGGCCTCGACGACGGCGTCCTTCGCGAACGCCGGCGGCACGAAGACGATCGAGACGTCGGCGCCGGTCTCGGCGACGGCCTCGGTGACGGTGCCGAAGACGGGCAGTTCGACGTCACCGTGGGTGACGGTCGTGCCGGCCTTGCGGGCGTTGACGCCACCCACGACCTGCGTGCCGGCCTTGAGCATCAGGGCGGTGTGCTTGGTGCCCTCGCCGCCGGTGATGCCCTGGACGATGACCTTGCTGTCCTTGTTGAGGAAGATCGACATTGTTCTGTGCAGTCCTTACTTCGAAGCCAGCTCGGCGGCCTTGTCGGCAGCCTCGTCCATGGTCGCGACGACGGTGACGAGCGGGTGCGCCGCCTCCGCCAGGATGCGTCGACCCTCGTCGACGTTGTTGCCGTCGAGGCGCACGACGAGCGGCTTGGTGGCCGCGTCGCCGAGGATGCCCAGGGCGGCGACGATGCCGTTGGCGACCGCGTCACAGGCGGTGATGCCACCGAAGACGTTGACGAACACGCTCTTGACCTGGGCGTCGCCCAAGATGACGTCGAGCCCGGCCGCCATGACCTCGGCGCTCGCTCCGCCGCCGATGTCGAGGAAGTTCGCGGGCTTGACGCCGCCGTGTGCCTCGCCGGCGTAGGCGACGACGTCGAGCGTCGACATGACGAGCCCGGCGCCGTTGCCGATGATGCCGACCTCGCCGTCGAGCTTCACGTAGTTGAGCCCGGCAGCCTTGGCCTTGGCCTCGAGCGGGTCGGCCGCGTCGGCGTCCTCGAGCTCGGCGTGGCCGGGGTGACGGAACTCGGCGTTCTCGTCGATCGACACCTTGCCGTCGAGGGCGACGATGTCGCCCTGCTCGGTGAGCACGAGCGGGTTGACCTCGACGAGCGTGGCGTCCTCGCCCTCGTACACCGCGTAGAGCTTGACCAGCACGGGGGCGACCTTCTCGATCAGCTCGTCGGGGAACCCACCGGCCTTCGCGATCTCGGTGGCCTTGGCCAGGTCGATGCCCGAGCGGGGGTCGACCTCGACGCGCGCGAGGGCGTCGGGCTTCTCGACGGCGAGCTGCTCGATCTCCATGCCGCCCTCGACGCTGCAGAGCGACAGGTACGAGCGGTTGGCCCGGTCGAGCAGCACGGAGAAGTAGAACTCCTGCGCGATCTGGGCACCGCCCGCGATCATCACGCGCTTGACGACGTGACCCTTGATGTCGCGCCCGAGGATGTCCTTCGCTGCGGCCTCGGCGTCGTCGGGGGTCTTCGCCACCTTGACGCCGCCGGCCTTGCCGCGGCCGCCGACCTTGACCTGGGCCTTGACGACGGTGACGCCACCCAACTTCTCGGACGCTGCCCGCGCCTCCTCGGGGGTGTCGGCCACGATGCCCGGCAGCACGGGCACGCCGTACTGCTCGAACAGGTCTCTGGCCTGGTACTCGAAAAGATCCACGCTGTTCTTCCAATCCGCATCTCTGCGTCGTCTCACCATGATCCGTCTCGACATCGAGCCATCTCGACATGAAGACAATGGGCCAGCGGTCAGCCTAGCGGGCGACCCGAGGGGTACGCCGAGCGTCGCGTCTGCTGTGAGCATCGAGGGCTCGCCCGCGGCTGGGGAGTAGACGAGAGGCATCCCGACAGAACGAGAAACGGAGACACGCATGTCGAAAGAGCAGAACGTCGCCACCCAGCAGCGCATCGGCGAGATCCTGACCGCCCGTGAGATCGACCGCCTGGGCGAGGGCTTCCACGCCGACGTCGTCGACCACGACCCGGCCCCCGACGCACCCGCCGGCCTCGCCGGCATCCAGGCCTTCTGGACCGAGTTCTTCGAGGCCTTCCCCGACGCCGACCTCCAGGTCGAGACGCTCGTCGCCGACGACGAGAACGTCACCGCGGTCTTCACGATCTCGGGCACGCACACCGGCACGTTCCAGGGTGCCGAGGCGACCGGCAAGTCGTTCACCGTGCGCGGCATCCAGGTGGGTCGGTTCGACGACGACGGACTGCTCGTCGAGCGCTGGGGCGCCACCGACGAGGCCGGCCTGAAGCAGCAGCTCGGCCTGGCCTGAGCCGCCCACCCACCACCCCGCACCGCCTTCGAGAGGACGCACCATGAGCGACACCAACACCCCCGCCTCGTCGGGTGACCAGCCGTACGACCAGGCCGACGGGTTCGCCGAGTCCGAGCAGATCGCGACGAACGACGCGGTCGCGGGCGAGACGGTCTTCCCCGGCGTCGGCGAGGGCAACGACGGCCCCACCGGCGGCGCACCCCGCGAGGGTTCGCCCGAGTACGCCTCGAACGACCTCGAGGGCGACGAGATCGACCTCGACGAGACCGAGTGACCTCGGTCACCACCGTCTGACGACGCCCCCGCCGCACCTCGCGGCGGGGGCGTCGTCGTGTCACGGCTCCTCCCCCGGTCGGCCGTGCCGAGAACCGTGCACAGGAGGCGCGGTGCCGGACTCGGCAGCCGGGGCCGCTGCCCGATCGTCGGTGCATGACATCACCAACGAACGCCCTCCGGCCCCCCAGACGACGCCTCGCGCTCGCCCTCGTCCTCTTGTTCTCCGTCGCCGCCGGCTTCCTCGACCAAGCCCCGGCCGCCGCCGTGACCGGCACCGGGCACGGCGTCGGGCACCTGTGGCGGGGTGACGGCGTCTCGTGGCTCGGCACCTACCGGCTCGACGACGGCACCCAGGCGTTCTGCCTCGAAGCCGGCAAGACCTCGCCCGTGGGCAACCACTACGACACGACCACCGGCGGCGACGTCATCGGCGTCTCGACCGACGACCACGCCCGCCTCGCCTACATCGCCCGCACCTGGGGCGGCACGACCGACGCCGACACGGCGGCCGCGGGTCAGCTCGCCGTCTGGACCATCACCGGGCTGAACGGCCACACGCAGCGTTACTACGCGGGCCGCGCCAACGAGCGCTGGCCGATCGTGCTCGAACGGGCGAACCAGATGCTCGCCGAGGCGTCGTCCGCCGCGTCGAAGTCGGTCGTGGCCTCGATCACCGTCGAGCTCGCCGCCGACGGAACGGGGCTCGTCCGCCCTGACCTCACGGTCGACCGGGTGACGGGCGGCCCCACTCTGCTCGAACCGTCGCACGAGGGCACCGTCACGCTCGACGGCGCCGTCTTCGCGGACGGGTCCACGACGACCTCCGTCCGAAACGCCGAATCGGTGCCCGTGACGGCCACCGGCGACCAGGCGCGCCTGACCGTGAGGGCGACGGTCCGGTTCGACGACCTGCCCTACGGGAGGGTCACGACCGTGGGCAACAGCCCTGCCGGGTCGCAGATGATCCTGTTCTCGGGCGGGGTGGCGGCCTCGGCCTCCGAGGCTGCCAGCGTCGAGCAGCTGTCACCCCTGCCCTTCCAGCCGAGGGTGGTGACCCAGACGAGCGACACGGTCGCCGAGACCGGCACGACGGTGACGGATCAGGTCACCCTCGACGTCCGCCCCGGCGAGGGGCTCCTCTCCGAGTGGGGTCGCTACGACGACGCGGGCACGTGGCGGGCCGTGCCGGTGACCGTCCGCAGTCGCCTGCTCGGGCCCTTCCTCGCTCCCGTGGTCGAATCCGACGACTGGCCCCGAGACGCTCCGGTCGTCTGCGAGGTCGCCCTCGAGGTGCTCGACGGCCCCGGGACGTACTCGACGCCCGGTTGCGACCTGCCGTCCGGCGGGTACTACACCTGGGTCGAGACCGTCGACCCGGCCGACACCCCGGTCGAGGCGGGCCGTGACCGGGTCGGTTCGTGGCGATCACCCTTCGGAACGGCGACCGAGACCACGTTCGTCCCCTGGGCTCCGTCCGTCTCGACGACGGTGTCGGAGGCCGAGGTCGACCCCGGTACCTGCGTCAGCGATTCCCTCACGGTCGCCGACCTCCACCCCGACGTCCCCGGGGGCGTCGAGGTCGAGTCGGTGCTCGTCGGGCCGTTCGACGACGCCCCCGAGGCGGGAAGCGATCTCGGGCCGATAAACCGGATCGACCCGAGCCTCGTCGTGGCCCGCGAGGCCGTGGTCGTCGGCGACGACGGCACGTACGACACGCCGTGCATCACGCTCGACCGGCCGGGAACGTACGTGTTCGTGTTCTCGTCCGCCGGATCACCGGCCGCGGAAGACGGCAGTCAGGTCGTCCCGGCCTTCGCCGACACCACGGTGCACTGGAGCGAGATGACGACCGTCCGACAGTCGGCCCCGACCGAAGCACCCGTCGTCCCGGCGCGCCTCGCCTTCACCGGGTCCGACGGCGGGGGGCAGGCGTTGCTGGTCGCCCTCGGCATCGTCGGCACCGGGGTCGTCCTGGTGGCGTCGGCGGGCGTGCTCCACGTCAGGAGGCGCCGACGCTCGGGCGTCGCCTCCGACGCCGCGTCGATCGCACGGCCGGGCGACCGTCCGTCCGCCCTCGGGGTCGGTGACGCGCGATGAGCCGCCGGGTGCGGGCGTCACGACGCGGTCGGCGGTCGACCGACCGGGTCGAACGGCACCTGCACCCTCACCGCCTGCCCGGTCCCGTCGTCCACGACCGCGACCCCCGGCGTCGCCCGATCCGTGAGGTCGGCCTTCGTCAGTCGGATGCCGACCTGCTCTCCCTCGTTCGGCAGTTGCGGGCTCAGCACGGCACCGCAGCGGTTGTTCCGCACGTCGACCTGCCACCCGGCCCACCCCGCCAACACCTCGCCGGTCGTGCCCGCCACGACGAGGGCACGACCGGTGTCGGGGCACGACCGCACGAACTCCACCAGCCACTCGGCGGCGGGGCAGTCCTTGAGCTGTTCGCCGTCGTCGACGACCAGCACGCGGGGACCGCCCTGCCCGTCCTCTCCGGAGAAGAGCGCTGCGAGGCTCGAGGCCTCGACGGCCCTGGTCGTGATCGTCGCCACGACGCCCGGTGCGCCCTCGAGTTCACGCAGCGGCGAGCGACGTGGTGCCACGACGACGACCCCGACGCCCTGTGCGGTGATCGACCGCACCATGGCGACCAGGACGCTGCTGCGTCCGCTCTTCGGCGGCCCGGTGACGACGAAGCTGCCCGGCCCCTCGGCGAGGTCGGGGCCCATCGGCACGAGGTCGTCACCGCCGACGCCGACGAGGGCGAAGAGGCCGGACGGGTGCCCGTCGACGCGGCGGGACCAGGCCTGGTCGAAGGTGATCGGACCGGCCAGCTGGTCGACTCTGAAGGGCTTGCGCCCCGAGGGGACGTGGCGGTCACGGTGGGCCGCCGCGACCCCGCGTCGGCGCAGGGACTCGGCCTGGGCCTGCCCGGTGGGGTCGTCCGCGATCAGCGCGACCTGCGTCTCGACCGCGCTCTCGGCGGTGAACCCCCTCCCCGGGGGCACGACGTCGGGCAGGGCCCGGGGGGTCAACCCGGCGAGGGCGTAGTCGGCCCGGTCCGTCAACCGCAGCAGCAGCTTGTCGTCGACGAGGGCGGCGAGCCGTCCGGCGACGAGCTGGCGGTCACCCGTGACGATCACGTGCACCCCCGCCGCGGCGCCCTCCCGCAGCACCAGCCCCACCTGGTCGACCAGTGCGCCGTGCTCGATCTCGGCGAAGGTTCCGGTGAAGCCCTCCCACCGGTCGATCATGACGACGAGGTGCGGCAGCCGGTCGGCCTCGGGCACGGCCCGGCGCTGTTCGACGACGCCGGCGTAGCCCCCCGTGGCGAGCACCTGCTGTCGACGGTGGGTCTCGTCGACGAGCTTGGTCAGCAGGCGGCGCACGCGGTCGAGCTGGGTCCGTTGCGCGACGGCTCCGACGTGGGGCATGGTCTCGAGCGGCAGCAGGGCCCCGCCGCCGCAGTCGATGCCGAAGAGGTGGACGTCGGCGCAGCTCGTCCGGTCGGCTATCGCCGCCGCGACGGTCCGCAGCACCTGCGACCGTCCGGTGCGCGGGGCTCCCACCACGAAGAGGTGCCCGAGGGTCTGCAGGTCGAGGACGGCCGCGGCCTGACGCTGTTCCGCCGGGAAGTCCTGGCGTCCGAAGGGCAGGACGGGCAGGTCTCCGTCGGGGGCGACCTCGTCGTCGCCGAGCCCGGCCGCGTCGAGGTCCTCGAGGACGACCCGTTCGGGCAACGCGTCGAGCCAGGGACGATGCGGACGGGCGATGCCGAGACGGTCGCTGGCCGCGGCGAGCGCGGCGACGAGCTCGACCAGGTCGGTGCGTTCGACCGACTCGGTCGACGTGCGCGGGGGCGGCTCGGCGGCGACCCGTCCGAGGTCCTCCCAGGCGAGCGGACCGGACCACACCTCGGGCACGACCTCGGCGACCACGCCGGGACGCCGTCCGCCGACGCGCCCTGCCTGGAACGGCACGAGCGCACGGGCCCCCAGGCGCACGAAGGCCCGCCCCGGCGTCGACTTGGCGATGCCGGCCGCGTCCCCCGCGTCGATGACGTCGGTGCTCTCCCCCGCGTCGGTCACCCGCAAGGCGATCCGCAGGTTGGTGTTGGCCCGGATGTCGCCGGTCACGACGCCGGTCGGTCGCTGGGTCGCGAGCACGAGGTGGATGCCGAGGGATCGTCCCCGTTGGGCGATGTTCACCAGGCCCGTCACGAAGTCCGGCAGCTCGCGGACCATGCTCGCGAACTCGTCGATGACGATCAGGAGGCGCGGCAGCGGCGGTCGCGCAGCCGGCCCGCGTGCTCCCTCGACGTAGTGCTCGAGGTCCTTGGCGCCGACGTCGGCCAGCAGGTGCTCCCGGCGACGCAACTCGGCCCCGAGCGAGTGCAGGGCGCGCTCGACCAGGTGCGTGTCGAGGTCGGTGACCATCCCGACGGTGTGGGGCAGGGGCTCGAAGTCCCGGAAGGCGGCCCCACCCTTGTAGTCGACGAGGACGAAGGTCATCGACTCGGGCGTGTTCGCGGCGGCGAGCGACGCGACCATGCTCTGCAACAGCTCCGACTTGCCCGACCCGGTCGTGCCGGCGACGAGACCGTGCGGGCCGTCCCGCCGCAGGTCGAACGAGAACGGGCCGTCGAGGCTCTCGCCGATCACCACCTCGGTCGTGGGGGCGGTGTGCGACCAGCGCTCGAGGACGGCCTCGGGCGTGGGAGGTTCGAGCTGCAGGACGTCGAGGAGGCGCGATCGTGTCGGGAGCCCGGCCGCACCGCCACCGTCGTCGACGTCGACCACCGGGGCCACGGCTCGTCCGACGGCCTCGAACCAGCCGTCGGGCAGCAGGTCGGCCTTGACCTCGCGCACGTCGGCGGTCCGGTGCACCTCGAGCGAGTGCCGGGTGGTGCCACAGGTGACGACGGCGACGCACTCCTCGGGGAGCGAGCGACGTTCGGAGTCGATGCACACGGCGTGCACGCCGACGGAGGGTCCGTCCCGGAGGACGCGGACGAGCCCCGGCAGGGTGCGCAGTCGCCTCGCCCCGTCGACCACGAGCACGACGTCGGTCGCCGTGCGGAGCGCTCCCGCCGATTCACGGGCCGCTCGCTGACGGCCGTCGATCTCGGCTCCGAGCTCGGCGATCCGCCGGGCGACGGTCTCGGCGTCGGTGCCCAACCACACGGCAGCCGGTCGTCCGTCGTCGGGTCGGGCGTGGGGCACATGGGCCAGCCAGGACCAGTGGTCGGCCGCAGCCTGTTCGGTCAGGACGACGAAGCGCACGTCGCGGGGGCTCTGGGCGACGGCGAGTTGGGCGAGCATCCAGGCGACCAGGGGGCGGGCGTGCTCGGGCCTGCCGGCGACGCCGACGACCCCGTGGTCACCCAGGTCGACGGTCACGGGGACGTCGACGGCAGGGCGGGCCACCGTCCGACGGTGCTCGAGTTCGGCGGGGTCCTCGATGGTGACGCCCGAGGGCAGGTCAGCGGTGCCGATCCTGACGCGCAGGTGGTCGGGGTCGTCGCGGCGGCGCTCCCACAGCCGCGATCGACGCCGGACGGCGATGTCGAGCACGGTCGCGGCGTCGGGGCTCAGGTGTCGCAACTCACGCTGCAGCTGTCGTACGGCGTTCTCGGCGTCCGCCGCCACCGCCTCCTTGGTGGCCTGGTGGTCCGCGAGCCGCCGGCGGTGGGACACCTTGCCGTTGCGTTTGTCGTAGAGGTGGTTGCCGATCATGACGACGGGCGACATGAGCCCGAAGGCGAGGAATGCCACGTTCCCGAACACGCTGACCATCACCACCGCCATCAGCATCGGCGCGAGGGCCGCCACGATCGGCAGGGGCCGCTTCGTGCCCTGCTGGGGCTCGGCGGGGTAGCGGAACGACGTGGTCGGGGGCTCCGGCAGGAGGCGCGGGGGACGCGCGTGGTCGAGGGTGCCTCCCCCGTCGCTCACGGTGATCGCCGCGGACGGGTGCCCCGCCGGGGCGACGGCGAGGAGGGTGTCGCCGATGGTGATCACGCAGTGCTCGTCGACGGCGGCGGTGCCGCGGACCGGCACTCGATCGACGAGGACGAGCGGCCCGCGGGCGTCGTCGTCGGGCTCCGCGAATGCCGAAGCGGTCGGGGTCAGCGAGAAGCGTCCGGCACCGTCGAGCTCGATCGACGCGACGATCGGGGGCACGCGGTCGTCGTCCAGGCGGACGCCCGCGTCGGGTCCGGTGCCCACGTGAACGATGCCGACGTCGACGACGTGGATCGTGCCGGCACCTCGGCCCCCGATGACGCGGATCGTGGGCAGGTCGTCGGGGAGGCGGTGGTGGGGTGCGGGGCCGCCGAGTGCGAGCACGGCACCGTCGAGCAGGACGCCCGAACGGAGGCGGGCACCGGGCTCCACCGGGACGCCGTCGACCGAGAGGCTGCCCGGGGTCGGGCCGGGGGTGTCGGACGCCGACCCGAGGGTCGAGGCGAGGTGTGCCGCGACCTCGCCGACGGTGGTCTCGGGGTCGACGACGACGGAGCGATCGGCCCGGCGCCCCGTGGGGACGTGCAGGACGGTGAGCGCGAGTCTCATTCGGCAGGCACCACGCTGATGCCGTTGACGAAGTGGTCGACCTCGGCGAGCATGGCGGGCACGCCCTCGGGGCCGCCGACCTGACAGCTGATGCGGACGTCGTACGGTTCGGCACGGAAGGCGTAGACGAGGGTGGCCAAGAGGCCGTCGTCGCCCTCCACGGCCGAGTACCGGACGCCCCGCGGGCCTCGACCGAGGTCGGTCGTCTCGACCTCCTCGACGACGGGAGGCTCGATCGGGGCGAGATCGCTCTCGAGGACCATGGCTCGCAGGGCGGTGTCGCGGTCGCCCTGGGCGAAGCCGTACTGCACCCGCAGCAGACTCGGCGGCGTGGCGATGTCGGGCAGGTAGAGGTACCGGCGTTCGTCGGCCGGCGACCAGCGCGCCAGGGCCGAGAGCACTTCGGTGAGCCAGGACCGGGAGGCGCGGGTCGCCCCCTCGGACCGCTCGGCCACGGCGCGCACGGTGGCCTTGATCCACGAGCGCGGCGCTCGGTGCCCGTCGTGTGGCCAGGTGGCCGGCAGGGGTACCCAGACGTCGGGATCGTGCCCGATGAGGAGGTCGAGGTCTTGGTCGCAGTCGCGGTCGGTCATGGTGCGAGGTTGCTTTCTCTGTCGCGGTGGAAGGAGTTCAGGCGAGAGGTCGGTCGGTGACCAGGCGGCTCTCGGCGTCGCGCCAGCGGAAGGTGCTGACCATGGCGTCGAAGACGTCGACGAGGGCGTCGGCGATGCGGCCCCTCGCGTCGACGTCGACGTCGACGTCGCCAGGAGCAGCCTCGGCACGGGCTGCCACCCCGACGGTGAGGACGAGGCTGATCAGCCGGTCGTCGTGGCCCGCGATCCGCGCCAGCACGGTTCGGCACCGCAGTGGGGCCAGGCCGCCGACTCCGTCCCGTCCGTCGCGCTCGCCGCCCGACGCGGTGTCGACGCCGGAGTCGTTCCACACGACGGCCGGGTCACCCGCGAGAACGAACGGGTCTGCACCGTGAGTGGCGACCCTCCGCAGCAACAGCCGGTCGAGATCGGCATGTCCTGACCGGGTGACGGGCATCGTGGCGACGACGATGGAACAGACGACGTCGGTGCCGGGCAGCGGTCCCGTGGTGAGGTACGAGTCGAGCACCCGACCATGCACATCGGCGGCGAGCGCACGACCGAGCGCCGACCCGAACCGCAGCCGCCAGTCCTGCGACGCCGCCCCCGTCTCGGAGGCCGGCGGCTCACCGAGCTGGGCGGCGACGACCGCGGCTGCCTCTTGGGCGTCGAGACCCCCAGGCACCCGGACGAACCCTGGAGGCACGACGATCGAATACGACGCCGCCACCGTCCCAGCCGTCCGCCCCACGTACCCCGCGGCACTCACGACTCGTCCCTCCGGAAAGATGCCGCCTCAGCCGACTGAGCGCAGCCCGGCCCCTCACCGATGATGCCGTCGGTGATCTGCGCCGCCTCGCGCATCCGCCGTTCCTTCCGGCGCCGATGTCGGCCACGGACCATCTCGACGACCACCCGCATGCTGCAGACGATCTCGATGGCGCCCGCCACTGCCGAGTCCCTCGGCCAGGCATCGAGTCCCTGGAACGGGAGCGCGAACAAGATGCTCCACACGCCTCCGACGAACCCCATGTACGCCACGAGTGGAACGTCGAGCGGATGCACGCCATCATCCCGCGGGGATCGCCAGAGGATGATCACCGCCGTGACAAGACATGCCGCCGCTACCCAGAAGGGCAAAGACGAACCGACAAAGGGCGGCCAATCGTGCGTCGTGTGGAAAAGGGGGCCACCGTCGGGGTTCAAGCGACGCGCGTCACCGCGCCCTCCGCCCTGCACTTGCAGCGTGATGCGAGTCCCCTGGACCGTGCAGAACGGGATCAGGGCGGACAGCAAGAGAAGCGCGCCCAGGATCATGTCGTTCGATCCGCGTCGAGCCCCCCTTTGTTCTCTGGCACGACTGCGCGCCGTCAAAACGTGCCTCGCGAACCGACGACCGTCCGCCAGACCGTGGCGGTCATGACACGTCCTCGGGCTGCCGAATGAGGATGCTCGAGTTAGGAGCCGCGATACGTGATCGGTTCTTGCTTTCACGCTTCACGATGACCGACAGGATGGCTCGCCAGACACCGAGCGCAAAGAACGCGAGGCATTCCGCCGCCAAGACAAGTGCCACTACGAACGAATCACGTGGCCATCCCGCGAACTCGATGAAACACAGTGAGTACAGCCAGCTGTAAAACGCCGCGAGCCCGCACCAGAAAGTCAAGACAAAGGGCTGCAGGGCGAAATCTAGGGGCTCCGTCATTCGTCGCCTAACGATAAAGAAGAGCACGAGCATTGCCGCCGCCTGCAGCCAGAAGACAGCTGACGGCAGAACTATCGGAGGCCAGTTCGGTCCTGCTTGGAAGACCGAGCCACCGCCTGGTCTGGTCCGCATGTGACCTCCGGCGGATAGCGACAACAGGCCCAAGGTCAATCGCAACAGCTGCACATACAGCGGCGCGGCAATACCCGCGATTCCCGCAAAGAGAGGCAACCCCGTGAGCATGAATGACCATGGCGAACCGACTGCGGCTCGACGACCCGCGCTCACGAGCCTCTCCCCCACTCCTTCGTCTGGTCGATGTGCTGGACGCCGGGTGTCATGGTCGATGGGTAAGAGCCGACGAAGGCAGCTCCGCACACGTCTGCGACATAACTGGACGCCATCAGGGGCTCACGCTCGTCCATCCCAGACCTCCGCTCTTCCTCGATTCGGGTCGTCGCGGATGCCTCCGGCGATCGAGCCGAAAGACTCGGATCGACCGCGCCGCCGGATGCCCAGCCCGATCGCCAAGCCAGCGCTGAAGAGGTAGATCAGACTCCAGAATCTGACCGACCAGGGTACGAACGGAGCCCCGTCGATGACGGACGAGGCGAACATGGGCCATGCAGCCGTGAAGACCCACATCATGGCCACGAACCAGGGGCTGAAGAAGAAGACGTGGACTGGCCAACGACGCACCCAGGTGAACGTGACGAGAACGGAGACCACGCCGCACAACCCGAACATCATCGGAACGGCAACAGCGACGGCGACGCCGAAGCCGTTGTTCTCGATGAACAGGCGGGTAGGCGCCGTGACACCGGGCCTGTTCGTCAATGAGTCCCACGCCGCGAGGAGGACCAAGATCACGGCCAGCCCTGCGGGTGCGAGCCCCGCCACTCGGAACCCATTGAGAAGTGTCGCGTCAGTCTTGCTCGCGACCCCTAGGAGGGTGTCCGACCTCACCACGAACGTTCCCCTCGCAGACCGAAGGCCGTTGCCTGTTGCCCGTTGAAAATCTTCGAGCGCTCTCACATTCGCCCCCTCAGAGATGAGCCGGCCACGGCCGGGCTAGGGCCGCCGTCTTGGGAAGCAACTTTCCGTCGGCGCCTTTTAACGGCCCATCTGACAGATCGCAAGACTCCCAGGACAAAGAAAGCGAGACATTCGCACGACAACACAAGGGCTGCCTCTAAAGCGTCACGTGGCCATGCGCTGACCTCGATGAAGAAGTGTGAATGGAGCCATGCGTAGAACGCCCCGAGCCCGCACCAGAACGTCAGCACGAAGGGCTGGAGGGCGAAGTCGAGCGACGTATCCCTGTGTCGATGCACGATGACGATCAGAGTCAGCATCGCCGCGGCCACCAACCAGAAGACACCGGACGGCAAGATGAACGGAGGCCAGCCGTCGGCGGCTTGAAAGAGAAGGCCTCCCTCAGGATTCGTTCTGAACCCCCCTCCCCGGGGCAGCGCCAATGCTCCGAGAACCAGTCGGGACAACTGCATGTAGAGGGGAGATGCGATTCCCGCAATGCCTGCAAAAAGCGGAAGGCCTCTCAAGGCCAGCGATTTACGCGAGAGGTGGGCGGCACGGCGGCCGGAGCTCATACGGGTGCTCCTGCATGCGTCCGCCAGGTCGCACCACTCGTCTGCCGGACGGCGAAGCGGGGCATTCCCACCTCTGCGAGACCTTGGGCCGTCAGGACGTGATCGAGGGCCTGGATGCCGCGGGCCACGTTCAGTCGCCTCATGACGTGGGCTACCGCCTCGGCGTCATCCGCGAAGGCTCCCGGTCTGCTGGATCGGATGAAATGCAACATCTGCGCCACGTCACTGTCTCCAAGCGCCCTGACGAGCGTCCAGTCACCCAGCCCTGGTTTCGCCCTGTTCCAACTCCGGCTGACCCATGCGTGGGCCGGGCCCTTCGCAATTCCACCTCGAGCAACGAGACCTGCAGCCCTTCCTGCAGCGATGCCCTTGATACCCGCTCGAGCAGAGGCGACGGCCGCACCACCTATGCCCATAGTGACCAGAGACAGTGCGGCCATGACGAGATCTCCGACGCTGGCAGTGCCCGCGCTCGTTTGAGCAGCTGTAATGGCGAATGCGAGGACGGTGACGATGACAGCGACGACGTTAAGCCCAGGGACGAGGAACGCCAGCACGGCCAGTGCACCACCCACGATCGTCAGCGCATTCAGGACCTCGCTGATCCACGAGTCGTTCTCCTCCATCCAGGTCTGGAAGGCGGCGAAGCCTGCGTCCCAGGCGCCGCCGAGGTCGTCCCAGACGGTGTCGTCGAGGCCGTCGTCGGTGGCGTCGTCGATCTTGGCGATGGCGGCCGTCGCGGCGGTCTCGACGGATGCGTGCGCGTCGGCGAGTCGTCTCGCGTAGAGGGTGACGCGGCCCCGAGCGTCGTCGGCCTTGGCCCGCTGGGCTGCGGCCTGGTCGAGGTGATCCTGCTTCGTCACCTCGTCGGTCGCCACCAGCGCCAGCTGTTCGTACCGCTCCACCAGCCTCTCCGCTGCGGCGAGGTCGTCGACGGCGTCTCGGTGGTTCGCGAGGGCCGGTGCGGCGGCCTCCTGTGCGAGTGAGAGCTCGGACGCATACGTCTTCAGCGCCGAACCCGTCTCGCCGTAACGCCCCTCGGCCTTGCCCAGACTCGCCGACACCTGCTGGGCCTTGGCCAGGAACGCGTCGAGGGCGTCGCTCGACGACGACCCCGCATCGAGCGACCTCAGCCTGGTGGCCGCACCGCGGATCGACGCCGCCACCGACTCGTAGTGGTCAGCCATGGAGTTCACCACCCCCGGATCACCCGAGACCCCCACGAGCGAATCGGCCGCCACCGCGGCGAGCACGCCGGCCGTCACCGGTCGCCACCCACGAGGGTGCCCTCGAGTTCGCCGTCGACCTCGGCGAAGGTCCGGTCGATCGTCGAGAGTGCCTCGCCGAGCTCGGTGATCTGCCCTGCGAGCTGCGCCCGCCGGTCGTTCCAGTTCGTCGCGAACGAGGTGACCTTCGCGGCGAGCCGCGCGTGCCCGCAGGCCTCGGCCGTGAGCTGTGCCGACGAGTCGGCGGTCTCGAAGTCGGTGCGGACCCGGTCGAGGTCGCCGAGCAACGCGTCGAGACCGGCCCCGTCGATGTTCAGGCTCGATCGAGCCATGAGGTTCCTCCCCTCGTGTCGGGAGGCCGAGACGCGTCGTGCCTCAGCACGACCCGCCTCGACCCCCCGGTCGGTCAGCCCAGGCTGCTGGCGAGCTGCTGGTCGGCCCCCTCGAGGGTGCTGGCCGCGTTCTCGAGGAACGCCGCCATGCTCTCGACCGCCGAGACGGTCTTCGAGGCCCCGGTCGTGAACTCGGTGTACGTCGAGTCGAACGCCTTCGACGACTTGTCGGTGACGTAGCCCGAGCCGACGAGGTTGTCGATCTGCGACTTCATCTGCCCGAGTTGGTCTTCGATCGCGCGCTGCCCGTTGCGCAGTTGCGTGGCCTGCGTGCGCAGGTCGTCGTAGGTGACGGTGACATTGGCCATGAGGTGCTCCCTCTCGTTCGTGACGTCGACCGGTCGGTCGATCACAACCCAATATGTCATGCCTGATAGTTTGCGTGGCGGTTGTCCACAGATCGGAGTCGACATGAGGCGAAAGAAGAACGAGCGCAGGAGGCGCGAGCAACGCCCGACGGAGCCCCCGGTGGTCACCGCCCAGACGGTTCGTGAGCAGCGGGCCGCAGGGCTGCTCTCGCGCATCACCACCCTGCCCCTCCAGCCGCCCGCGACCATCGTGACGTCGGCTCCTCCCCCGCCCCGCGCCTCCTCGGGATTCGTCCCGTCCGCCTGGCCGACGATCGACACGGGCGTTCCGGTCGACACGACCCCTGTGACGCGCGGCACGGTGCCCGTCGAGCCCTCGACCGCTGCCGCGCGACACACACCGACCGTCGAAGGCGCGACACCGCCTCCACCGCCTCCGCGACCACCGGCGTCACCCTGCGCCGAGAGGCCGCATGACGAGAGGCCACCGGGAGGACCCGATCTCGAGGCCACGGCGCTGCGCCCGAGGCACTACGGCCTGCGACTCCCCGACCAGAGCGTCGTGCCCGTGACGGCGCGGGCGGTCGTCGTCGGTCGCCGGACGGACCAGCCGCCGCCCCCGCCCGCCGGCGCCGTCGTCGTGGCGCTCGACGACCCGGGACGGTCGCTGTCGCGCCACCACGTCTCGGTCGTGATCGGTGCCGACGGGGGCGTCTGGGTGACCGACCTGGGCTCGGGCAACGGCACGACCCTGGTGTCGACGACGGGTGAGGTCACCGAACTCGAGGCGCACTCCCCCGTGCGCGTGAGGGTCGGATCGCTGTTGTCGATCGGCGACCACGCGGTGACCGTCGTCCGTCGCCGACCGGACACCCCGACTCACGGCGAGGCGTGAGCCGACGGCCCGACAGGTGACGGCAGGCACCACCCCGGGCTCCGCCCCTGGTCTGCGGCGTCGGCCGCGCCGATGCGCCCGAGCTGACGGGCGCCCGGGCGGCTGCCGAGCCGCCTGCGCTAGATCTTCTCGATCGGCGCGACCTTGATCAGCAGCTTCTTGCGGCCGGCCCCGTCGAACAGCACCTCGGCGATGCGGCGGGCTCCGATGCCGGTGACGGCCATGACGCGACCCTCGCCGAAGTCGACGTGTGAGATGCGGTCGCCGGCCTCGAGCTCCATGTCGCCGTTGTCGCGCACGGTGCCCGTGACCCGGTTGGCCCACTCGGTCTTCGGCTTCGTCTTCGCCGCCGCCGTGGCCCGGTCGTAGCTGCCCGAGCCGTAACCGCCCGAGGCCCGCGGGGTCGCACCCCGGTTGCCGTCGCCACCCTCACGACGCGCGTTGAGGGCGCGCGGCTGCGTGCCCCCGCGACTCGTGGCCATGCCGGGCGACTGCTTCCAGTCGATCAGCTCGACCGGGATCTCTTGCAGGTAGCGCGACGGCATCGCCACGTTCACCTCGCCGAACTGCGCACGCGTCATCGCGAGCGACAGGAAGAGCCGCTGGCGGGCGCGGGTGATGCCCACGTAGAACAACCGACGCTCTTCGGACGGACCGCCCGGCTCGCTGGCCGACATGCGGTGCGGCAGCAGGTCTTCTTCGACCCCGGTGAGGAAGACCGCCTCGTACTCGAGCCCCTTCGCGGTGTGCAGCGTCATCAGCGAGACGGTGCCGCTCGTGTCGTCGAGGTCGTCGGCGGCCGCGACGAGCGTGACCTCGGTGAGGAAGTCGAGCAGCGTGCCGTCGGGGTTGTTCTTCTGGAACTCTTTCGTCACCGCGACGAGCTCGTCGATGTTCTCGGCACGGGCCTCGTCTTGCGGGTCACGCGACGCTCGCAGCACCTCGACCAGGCCGCTGCCCTCGATCAGGGTGGTCAAGATCTCGTGGACGGGTGCCGTCGCAGCCGTCGCCTGGACGTCGTCGAGCAGCTTCGCCAGGCCGGTGATCGCGCCGGTCACCTTCGGGCCGAGACCGAGCTGGCCGGCGTTGCGCATCGCGTCACGCAGCGGCGCCTCGTTGGTGTCGGCCCACCGCTGCATCGCGGTCTCGGTGGCCGGTCCGATGCCGCGCTTGGGCACGTTCATGATGCGGCGGAGCGCCAGCGGGTCGGCCGGGTTGGCGACCGTGATCAGGTAGGCCATGGCGTCCTTGATCTCGGCGCGCTCGTAGAACTTGGTGCCGCCGAGCACGCGATACGGGATGGCCGAGCGGATGAAGATCTCTTCGAGCGCACGCGTCTGCGAGTTCGTGCGGTAGAAAACGGCCATGTCTTTGTAGTCGGTGCCGGACTCGTGCAGCGCCGCGATCTCGTCGGCGACGAACTGGGCCTCGTCGTGACCGGTGTAGCCGGTGAACCCGACGATCTTGCTGCCCGCGCCGACCGTGGTGAAGAGGTTCTTGGCCTGGCGGTCGAAGTTGTTCGAGATGACGGCGTTGGCCGCGTCGAGGATGTTCTGCGTCGAGCGGTAGTTCTGCTCGAGCAAGATGACCTTCGAGTTCGGGAAGTCGCGTTCGAACTCGACGATGTTGCGGATGTCGGCGCCGCGGAACGCGTAGATCGACTGGTCGGAGTCGCCCACCACCGTGAGCGACGCCCCGGGGATGCCGCCGCCGCCGTCGCGCATCGACTGCACGAACTGGCCGCCCCGCTCGAGCTCGTCGACGAGGTCGGCCTGCACCGGTCGGGTCAGCTCGCGGATCAGCGAGTACTGCGCGTGGTTGGTGTCTTGGTACTCGTCGACCAGGATGTGCCGGAACCGTCGCTGGTACTGCGCGGCCACGTGCGGGAAGGCACGGAACAGGTAGACGGTCTGCGCGATGAGGTCGTCGAAGTCGAAGGCGTTGGCCCGCTGCAGCTCGCGGGTGTACTGCCGGAAGATCTCGAGGAACATGACCTCTTGCGGGTCGTTCATGTTGATCTGGCGCGAGTACGACTCGACGTCGCTGAGCTCGTTCTTGAGCTTCGAGATCTTGCCCGACGCCATGCTGACGGTGAGGCCGAGCTGGTCGGCGTCGAGCTCTTTCAGGATGCGCTTGAGCAGCGCCCGCGAGTCGGCCGAGTCGTAGATGGTGAAGCTCTTGGTGAAGCCGAACTGCTCGGCCTCTCGCCGCAGGATGCGCACGCACGCCGAGTGGAACGTGCTGATCCACATGCCCTCGCCGGCCTGACCCACGAGGTGGGCCACGCGCTCGCGCATCTCGGCCGCGGCCTTGTTGGTGAACGTGATGGCGAGGATCTGGCTGGGCCAGGCCTCGCGAGTCGCCAACAGCCCGGCGATGCGGCGGGTGAGCACGCTCGTCTTGCCCGAGCCGGCACCGGCCACGATCAGCAGCGACTGCCCGCGGTACTCGACCGCCTCTTTCTGCTGGGGGTTGAGACCGGCGGTCAGGGGGTCGCCGGAACCGCCGGCAGCGTCAGAGGGCTCGAGCACGATCGTCATGGCCCGTCGAGTCTAAGCGCGACCACCGACATCGTGAGGGGGTGCAGGTCGGCCACGGCCACGGGCGGCGTCGTGCGGGGTCAGCGGGACGCGAAGGCGACCCGCGCCTCCTCGGCGAGCTCGGGCTGGTCGGCGAAGACTCCGTCGACGCCGAGCGCCATGAGCGACGTGAACTCGGCCCGCCAGTCGCCGAAAGCGGCCTTGCCGCCGGGGCCGCGGTTCGCGCGCGCCAAGAACGCGTTCTCGGCCCGGAGCGTCCAGGTGAAGACGTCGAGCCCGGCCGCGTGCGCCCGGTCGACGACCCGGCCGTCGGTCGCCCCGCGGGCGTCGACGAGCGTGTGCTTGTCGAGGCTGACGCCGTGCAACCCCGCGTCGACGAACGATTCGAGGGACTCGGCGTGCAGCTGGTCGCGGTACCCCACGGAGGCGCGCCCCGCCGCGACGAGGTCGGCTGCCGTCCCGGCCTTCTCGAGCAGGTAGACGAGTCGGGCCCCGAGACGCTGGTCGGCGAGCCGACCGAGCACGGTCTGCTCGAACGACTCGATGGTCAACCGGGGGTCGTCGACCCACCGCCGCTGCCGCAGCTCGTCGGCGAGCAGCTCGCCCAGCGGCAGCCCGATGGAGTCGAAGTAGGTGGCGTGCTTGACCTCGGCGACGAGGCCGACCGGCCGATCGGCGGCGTCCAGCAGGTCGAGCAGGTCGCCCAACCGCTGGATGCGCCCCTCACCGTCGTGCGCCGCGCTCTCGGGCCGCAGCTCGGGCAGCCTCTCTCGGATGCGCAGGGTGCTGAGCTCGTCCCAGGTGAAGTCCTCGGTGAACCAGCCCGTGACCTGGGTGCCGTCGACGGTCTTGGTGGTGCGCCGGTGCCGGAACTCGTCGTGGTCGGCGACGTCGGTCGTGCCCGAGATCTCGTTCTCGTGCCGCAGCACGAGGACGCCGTCACTCGACGCGACCAGGTCGGGCTCGATGGCGTCGGCCCCGAGCTCGATCGCGAGCCGGTAGGCGTCGTCGCCGTGCTCGGGACGGTGGCCGCTGGCGCCGCGGTGGGCGATGACGAGAGGCGAGGTGGACACCCGGTCACGCTAACCCGCCCGTCCGTGCGCGACCCGAGCCGCCCGGCTCCTGGTGGACGGCCGAGGAGGCGCGGCCCCTGGGGACGAGGCGTCGCACCCACCGCAGACGCAAAAGACTGCACGCCATGCATGTTCGCCCTGCGAGAATGCGGCTCTCATCAGGCAGATCTTCAGCCATTCGTTGCACGGCACGGTTAGCCTCGTGTGTACGGAACAGCCCTCGTGCACCTGCGCGGGCGGTCCACACATCCCTAGCGATCAAGAAGAGGAACCCCTTGGCATTCTCGAATCCCGGCTTCAGTCAGTCGCCGGCCTTCTCGAAGAACGGCGGGCCCGTCATCCGTCAGCAGCAGGGCGCAGCCCAGCCGGTCGAGTACAACGGCATGACGGCCGAGCAGCTGCAGCAGCTCTACTCGCAGCCCGCCGCCGGCCCCACGCAGACCGACCGCATGACGTACGAAGACACGATCAACAAGACGTTGCTCGCGTTCGGCGTCGTCCTCGTCTTCGCCGCCGTGGGCTGGTTCGTCCCGGCCCTGGCCATCGTCGGCGCGATCGCCGGCTTCGTCCTCGCGCTCGTCAACATCTTCAAGAAGAAGCCGTCGCCCGGTCTCGTGCTGGCCTACTCGGCAGCGCAGGGTCTGTTCGTCGGTGGCATCTCGTCGATCTACGAGTCGCAGTTCGACGGCATCGTCACGCAGGCCCTGCTCGGCACGGCGGCCGTCTTCGTCACGACCCTGCTGCTCTTCAAGAGCGGCAAGATCCGCGCGTCGGCCAAGGCCACCAAGATCTTCCTGATCGGCATGGTCGGCTACGCCGTCTTCTCGCTGCTCAACCTCGGCCTGATGGCCTTCGGCGCCAACAGCAACCCCTGGGGCCTGCGTGGGTCGGTCGAGATCTTCGGCATCCCGCTCGGCTTCTTCCTGGGCGTCCTGGTCGTCCTCATGGCCGCGTACTCGCTGGTCCTCGACTTCGACCAGATCAAGACCGGCGTCGAGCGCGGCGCACCCCGCATCTACGGCTGGTCGGCCGCCTTCGGCATCGTCATGACGGTCATCTGGCTGTACGTCGAGATCCTGCGCATGATCGCCATCCTGCGCGGCAGCGACTAGCCACCACGGCGACACCAGCACCACCCCGAAGCGGGGCTCGTTCCGAGAGGAACGAGCCCCGCTTCTGCGTGTGAGGGGCGACCGACCTTTGGGCAGAAGATGCTCTTCCTGCGCGGATGAGAAGCTTGTTCTGCTCAGTCGACGACAAGCTCTCGGACACGACGAAGCCCCCCCGGGCAGATGTCTGCCGGAGGGGGCTTCGCCTCACTGCGCTTCGCGGGAGGTCTCCCTCACTCCACGTTCGCGGCTACTGGTGGGCACTGACGGCGCAGAGCGCCGCCAGAGTGACGCTCCGCGTCACTCCCATTCGATCGTTCCCGGGGGCTTCGAGGTGACGTCGAGCACGACGCGGTTGACGCCGTCCACCTCGTTCGTGATGCGGTTCGAGATGCGGGCCAGCACGTCGTACGGCAGGCGCGTCCAGTCGGCGGTCATCGCGTCTTCGGACGACACCGGGCGCAGCACGATCGGGTGACCGTAGGTGCGACCGTCGCCCTGCACGCCCACCGAGCGCACGTCGGCGAGCAACACCACGGGGCACTGCCAGATCTCGTCGTCGAGGCCGGCGGCCGTCAGCTCGGCGCGGGCGATCGCATCGGCGGCACGCAGCAGCTCGAGACGTTCGTGCGTCACCTCGCCGACGATGCGGATGCCGAGCCCGGGGCCGGGGAACGGCTGACGACCGACGATGACCTCGGGCAGGCCGAGCTCGCGACCGATGGCACGGACCTCGTCTTTGAAGAGGGTGCGCAGCGGCTCGACGAGCTCGAACTGCAGGTCTTCGGGCAGGCCGCCCACGTTGTGGTGGCTCTTGATGTTCGCCGTGCCCGTGCCGCCACCGCTCTCGACGACGTCGGGGTAGAGCGTGCCCTGCACGAGGAACTTCACCGCCGAGTCGCCCTCGGCCGCGGCCTCGAGCACGAGTGCCTCGGCGGCCGCCTCGAAGCTGCGGATGAACTCGCGGCCGATGATCTTGCGCTTCTGCTCGGGGTCGGTGACCCCGGCGAGGGCGTCGAGGAACTGCTGCTCGGCGTCGATCGTGACGAGCCGCACGCCGGTCGAGGCGACGTAGTCCTCTTCGACCTGGCGACGCTCGTCGGCGCGCAGCAGGCCGTGGTCGACGAAGACGCAGATCAGCTGGTCGCCGACGGCCTCGTGCACGATCGCCGCCGCGACGGCCGAGTCGACGCCGCCCGAGAGGCCGCAGATGACGCGTGCGTCGCCGACCTGCTCGCGGATGCGGGCGACCTGCTCGGCGATGACGTTGCCGCTGTTCCAGTCGGCGGGGATGCCGGCGGCGCGGTGCAGGAAGTTCTCGAGCACGGCCTGGCCGTACGACGAGTGCTTGACCTCGGGGTGCCACTGCACGCCGTAGAGCTTGCGGGCGTCGCTCGAGAACGCGGCGACCGGGGTCGACGCGCTCGAGGCGAGCACGTCGAAGCCCTCGGGGGCCTTCGACACCGAGTCGCCGTGGCTCATCCAGGTGGTCTGCGAGGTGGGCTGGCCCGAGAGCAGGGTGCTGTCGCCCTCGGCGAGCGTGACGTCGGTCGCACCGTACTCGCGCTGACCGGTCTGCGAGACCTCTCCGCCGAGCGCCTTGGCCATCGCCTGGAAGCCGTAGCAGATGCCCAGCACGGGGATGTCGAGGTCGAAGATGCCCGCGTCGATGCTCGGCGCACCCTCTTCGTAGACGCTCGACGGCCCACCGCTCAGCACGATGCCGACCGGGTTCTTCTCGGCGATCTCTGCTGCGGTGATCGTGTGCGGCACGATCTCGCTGTAGACGTTGGCCTCGCGCACGCGGCGGGCGATCAGCTGCGCGTACTGGGCGCCGAAGTCGACCACGAGCACGGGGCTCTGCGCGGTCTCGGGCGCGCGGTCGGCCGGTGCGGGGGCCGTGGCGGCGGTCGTCGCCGACTCCTCGGCGGTCTCGGGTGCGTCGGTCACGCGGGGGCTCCCTCGGTCGTGGGGGTGGTCTCGGCGGTCAGCGCGTCGTACTGCCGCGTCGCGAGCTTGGTCATGTGGCTCTCGACGAAGAACGAGAGCAGGGGTACGACGCCGCCGAGCGCGATGAGGAAGAACCGCGAGAACGGCCACCTCATGAGGCTCCAGAGGCGGAAGTCGGCGAAGAGGTAGACGACGTACAGCCAGCCGTGCGCGATGAGGATCGCGGTCGACAGGTTGAAGCCGGTGGTCGAGTCGACCGGCACGAGGAACCCGCCCTGACCGCCGAGCTGCATCTCGAGCTGCAGCGGCGTGTACTTGAAGAGCATCTCGAAGATGAGCAGCAACAGCATGACGCCGGTGACGTACGCCGAGATCTTGTAGAACCTGACGGCACCCGGGATCTTCGGGATGTCGCGTTGCCGGGGCTTCAGGGGCATGGGCTCGATTCTAGCCGCGCCCACCGACGCACCACGACGGCACCTGTCGACGTCGAGGGACGCCGCGCACCGCCCGGCCTGGACCTCGGCGCGACGGGATCAGGAGGCGCGGGTCGGCTGGGTCGCGCCGCGCGCGTCCGCCTCGGCCCGCGCCTCCTCGGCCTCTTCGTGCTCTCGCTCGAAGGCGTCGCGCACGAGTCGGAACCACAGGAAGACGGCGAAGCCGGCGAAGACGACCCACTCGATCGCGTAGAAGACGTTGAGCCAGTTGAACTGGACGTCGGAGGCGGGCGGGGCCGAGTCGATGGCGTCGAGCGACCGGGGCGCGTCATCGGAGACGACGTAGCCGCCGTAGACCTGGCCGTCGAAGCCGGGCCACTCGTTGATCAGGGCCGCCACCGAGACGACGGTCTGCGCGCCGCTCTCGAAGTCGCTCTCGGTCGGCGACTCGGACGGGAAGTACCGGCCCTCGACCGTGACGGTCGACGTGGCGGCGACCGCGGACTCGGCGGCCTCGGCCCCGTCTCGCGTGGCCGACCAGCCGAGGCCCACCGGCAGCGAGGCACCGTTCGCGTCGTCGACGAAGCGTCCGATCAGCCAGTAGCCGGTCTCGCCACCGTTGACCCGGTCGCCGACGACGGCGAAGTCGTCGGGGTCGAACTCGCCCGTGACCGACACCCGCTGGGCACCCAGCGAGTCGGCGAACGGAGTCTGCGGCGTGGCCACCGACGAGAGCACCTTGGTGGTCTCGGTCTCGGGGTTGACCACCTGCACGCTCTCGACGCTGCGCTCGATCTGCCAGTGGCCGAGCCAGGCGAAGATCGCCGCGACCACGAGCGCGAGCCCGAGCAGGGCGATCCACCGCGGGCGGCGGGCGACCTGCCACATCGTCTCGGGCAGCGGATCGCCGTCGACTCCGAGGAGGGCGGGGCGCTGCTCGGTCTGGGTCACGTCGGTGATCGTACCTCTCGTCGTCGACGAGCTCGCTGGGACGTCGGGCGGATCGAGACGACGGGATCGTGACGACGAGCGGATGGGGACGACGAGCGGACGGGAACGGGGACGGGGACGGGGTCGGGTCTCAGTACTCAGGGTCGCGCTGGCGCGCCGCTCGCTGGTCGCTCTGCTGGCCGGCCTGCTCGGCCCAGAGCCGGGCCTCGTCGGCGTCCATCGCGTCGAGGTCGTCCAGGTCGTCGTCGTCGCCGTCGCGATCGGCGTCGCCGTCGCCGTCCGCGTCACCCTCGCGTCCCGCGCGCGTCGAGCCGGGCCGCCCGGCGGCGGCCCGCGCCGCGCCCGCGCGCACCCGCTCGGCCTCACGCTCGTCGTCGTCCTCGGTGACCTCGGTCTGGTCGAGGTCGTCGCCCGCGAGCGCGGCCTCCATCAGGGCGATCTCGTCGCCGCTGCGCGCCTCGCGTTCGACACGGCGCGCCTCGGCCTCGGCCCGCTCGGCCTTCTTCCGCGACCGCAGCAGCAGCGAACCGATGCGCTCGCTGTTGGACGCGAGGACGGGCCCGAGCACGGCCATGATGAGCACGTAGAGCCCCGCGAACGGCTGCAACCGCTCGTCGAGCCCTGCTCCGGCTGAGAGCGTCGCGAGGATCAACGCGAACTCGCCCCGGTTGACCAGGATGACCGTGGTGTTGATGCCCGCCTGCGGCCCCAGCTTGTTGAGCCAGGCGACGAACTGGCCCGCGCCGACGTTGAGCAGCACCGTCATGCCGACCGCGATCGCGACCGGCCCGAGCACGCTCGGGAAGAGCGCCGGGTTGAGCCCGAGGCCGAAGTTCAGGAAGAAGAACGCCCCGAAGACGTCACGCATGGGCAGGGCGAACTGCTCGACCCGGTTGCGGAACTTCGTCGCCCCGATGATCAGGCCGATGAGGAAGGCACCGATCGCGTCGGTGACGCCGAGCACCTCGCCGAGGCCGGCGAAGAGCACGGCGAGGCCGAAGAACAGCACCGTAAAGAGTTCGTCGTCGCGGGTGCGCATGAGCCTCGACACGACCCGACCACCCCACCGGGCCACGCCGAACATCACGACGAGGAACGCGAAGGCGATGCCGAGCTTCAGGATCACCGGCCCGGGGTCGGTCTCGCCGCTGAGGACGACCGAGACGATCGCGAGGTAGATGGCGATGAAGATGTCTTCGACGACCGTGACGCCGAGGATCATCGGCGTCTCGCGGTTGGCCAGGCGGTTCAGCTCGATCAGCAGCTTGGTGACGATCGCGCTCGACGACGTCGCCGTCATGCCCGCGATGATCAGCGCCTCACGCGTGCCCCAGCCGAGCATGAAGCCGAAGACCAGGCCGACGCCCATGTTGATGGCGATGTAGCTGCCGCCCGAGACGATCAGACGCCCGGCGTTCGAGAAGAACTCGTCTTGATCGAACTCGAGCCCGAGGTTGAACAGCAGCAGGATCAGCCCGAAGATCGCGATCAACTCGATGTTGTCGGACTCGAAGCTGAGCGGGAACCAGCCTGTGTTCGTGCTGGCGAGCAGGCCGACGATCATGTAGATCGGGATCGACGGCAGCCCGATCAGCTTGCCGGCACGACCGAGCACGTAGGCGATCAGCAGCAGGATGCCGAGGACGATCAGCTCTTCACCCAGGTGCATCGGGCCTAGCCCCCGGGCGGCGCGTCGACCGGCGAGCGGTGCTTCAGTTCGCCGGTGCGGTAGAACGAGAACGCCTTTGCGACCTTCTCGGGCGAACCGGCCACGACGAGCGTGTCGCCGGGGAACACCTTGAAGTCGCCCGACGGGGCGGGGTTGGCGGCGTCACCACGGACCACCGCGACCACCGTGAGGCCCACGACGCCCTTGGCGCCGAGGTCGCCGAGCGGCTGGCCGGCGATGTGGTCGTCGTAGTCGACCGTGAACCAGTCGATGCTGAGGCCGGGGATCTGGTCGAGCGCCGACAGCGACTCGGTGATGCGCGTGCCGCCGAGCAGCTCGGCGAGCGTGTGCGCCTCGTCTTCGCTGAGGCGCAGCGAGACTTTCTTGACGTGGTCGCCGTCGACGTCGTCGCTGAACGTGATGAGGTCGCTGTGACCCGAGCGGTGCGTGATGACGCCGCACTTGCCGCCGTCGTCGGTGATGAAGGTGTGCAGCACACCCACGCCGGGGAGCTTGACTCGACGCACGTCAACCATGGTTCGTCTCCAGTGGACTCGGGGGCAGTCGTCTCAGCTTAGCGGCGGGGTCGGCCGCGGCAGCCGGGCTGCTCGTGCTGGGGACAACCCGTCACCGTCCACAGGTGTTCCCACGTTCTCGGACGGCGGACGCAGGGAGGCGCGGTGCCGGGAGCCCGGCACCGCGCCTCCTGCGGGTGGTCGCGTGAGCGACCGCGACGTCAGCCCTGGCGACCGCCCGGGCTGCTCGCCGACGTGTCGTCACCCGGCGTGCCCGCCGGCTCGGTGACCTTCTCGCCCGGCTTGGGCGCGCCTCCCTGGTCGGCCCCCGCGACGACCATGTCGTCCTCGTCGAAGCCGAAGGTGATGTCGGGCGCCTCGAGGCGCACGCGGTCGGCCGACTCGTCGTCGGGCTCGAGCTGGCTGGCCCGCTCGGCCGCGACGCGCTTCAGGTAGTTCGCGACCTCGGCCTCGGCCTCGTCGTCGCTCCAGCCGAGCACGTCGGCCATCAGCTTGGCGGCGACCGGCGCCGCGGACTCGCCGCGGTCCCAGGCCTCGATCGAGATGCGGGTGCGGCGGGCGAGCACGTCTTCGAGGTGCAGGGCGCTCTCGTGGCTGGCGGCGTAGACGACCTCGGCCCGGATGTAGTCGTCGGCCCCGGGCAGCGGCTCGGCGAGCGAGGGGTCGTCGCGGATGAGGTCGAGCACCTCGTCGGTCAGCGTGCCGTAACGGTTCAGCAGGTGCTCGATGCGCACCTTGTGCACGCCGAACGCCTTGGCGATCTTGCCTCGCTTGTTCCAGGCCGCGTGGTAGCCCTCGGCGCCGAGCAGCGGGATCTCCATCGTCGTGCTCTCGGGCGTGCGACCGTCGAGGGCCGCGACCGCCTCGTCGATGGCGTCCTCGGCCATGACCCGGTAGGTGGTCCACTTGCCGCCCGCCACGACGACGAGCCCCGGCACGGTGTGCGCGACGATGTGCTCTCGCGAGAGCTTCGACGTCTGGTCGCTCTCACCGGCGAGCAGCGGACGGAGGCCGGCGTAGACGCCCTCGACGTCGGCCCGGGTGAGGGGCACCGCCATGACCTTGTTCACGTGCTCGAGGATGTAGTCGATGTCGGCCGCCGTCGCCGCGGGGTGGGCCTTGTCGAGGTCCCAGTCGGTGTCGGTCGTGCCGACCAGCCAGTGGCGGCCCCACGGGATGACGAACAGGACGCTCTTCTCGGTGCGGAAGATCATGCCCATGTCGGAGTGGATGCGGTCGCGCGGCACCACCAGGTGCACGCCCTTCGACGCCCGCACCTTGAACTGGCCCCGCTCGCCGACCATGGCCTGGGTGTCGTCGGTCCAGACGCCGGTCGCGTTGACGACCTGCTTCGCCCGGATCTCGAAGTGCTCGCCGGTCTGGTAGTCGTGGGCCTTCACGCCGACGACCCGCTCGCCGACCTTGACGAAGCCCTCGACGCGGATGCGGCTCGCGGCGTGGGCGCCGTAGCTCGACGCGGTGCGGACGAGCGACGACACGTAGCGGGCGTCGTCGACCTGCGCGTCGTAGTAGGTGAGGCCGCCGACGACGGCGTCCTTCGACAGGCTCGGGATCGCACGGAGCACCTGCGTCTTGCTCAGGTGGCGGTGGTGGGGCACGCCGGGCGGGCGACCGCCGGTCCAGCTGAAGATGTCGTACAGCGCCATGCCGGCGCCGATGTAGAAGCGCTCGTAGACCGGCTTGCTCAGCGGGTAGAGGAACCGCACGGGCTTGACCAGGTGCGGTGCGAGACGCTGCAGCAGCAGGCCGCGTTCGATGAGGGCCTCGCGGACGAGCCGGAAGTTCAGCTGCTCGAGGTAGCGGATGCCGCCGTGGACGAGCTTCGACGAGCGGCTCGACGTGCCCGAACCCCAGTCGCGGGCCTCGACGATGCCGACGCTCAACCCGCGGGTCACGGCGTCGAGCGCGGACCCCGCCCCGACGATGCCACCGCCGATGACGAGGATGTCGAGTTCTTTCGTCTTCAACGCCTCGACTGCTGCGGCCCGTTCGTCGGGGCCGAGCTTCGAGGAGAGCGAAACGGACGCGGACTTGGCCATGCGAGCCTCCATCGTTGGATTCGGTCGGCCCGGCCTCTCGACCGGACCACCTCATCAAACGCTAGTGGGGCTGGTAGGGGGCCACAACCACTTCGACCCGCTGGAACTCCTTCAGGTCGCTGTAGCCGGTGGTCGCCATCGAACGCCGCAGGGCGCCCATGATGTTCGACGTGCCGTCGACCGTCGTCGCCGGGCCGTAGAGGATCTTCTCGAGCGAGCCGATGGTGCCGACCTGCATGCGGCGACCGCGGGGCAACTCGGGGTGGTGCGCCTCGGCGCCCCAGTGGTAGCCGCCGCCGGGCACGTCGTCGGCCCGGGCCAGCGCCGCGCCGAGCATGACGGCGTCGGCACCACAGGCGATCGCCTTGACCAGGTCGCCCGAGGTGCCGAGGCCCCCGTCGGCGATGACGTGCACGTAGCGCCCGCCCGACTCGTCGAGGTAGTCGCGGCGTGCGCCGGCGACGTCGGCCACGGCGCTCGCCATCGGAGCGTGGATGCCCAAGGAGGCGCGGGTCGTGCTGGCGGCGCCGCCCCCGAACCCGACGAGGACGCCCGCGGCACCCGTGCGCATCAGGTGCAGGGCGGCGGTGTAGGTCGACGCACCGCCGACGATGACGGGGACGTCGAGCTCGTAGATGAACTTCTTGAGGTTCAGCGGCTCGCTGCTCTTCGAGACGTGCTCGGCGCTGACCGTCGTGCCGCGGATGACGAAGAGGTCGACGCCGGCGTCGACGACCGTCTGGTACAGGTCTTGGGTGCGCTGGGGGCTGAGGGCACCGGCGACGGTCACGCCGGCCGCGCGGATCTCGGCGAGGCGGTCGCGCACGAGCTCGGGCTTGATCGGCTCGCTGTAGATCTCTTGCATGCGGGCGACCGACTCGTCGTCGGAGAGCTCGCGGATCTCGGCCAGGACCTCTTCGGGGTCGTCGTAGCGCGTCCAGACGCCCTCGAGGTCGAGGACGCCGAGGCCGCCGAGCTGACCGATGCGGATGGCCGTGGCCGGACTGACGACGGAGTCCATCGGCGCGGCGATGACCGGCGACTCGAACTGGAACGCGTCGATCGACCAGCCGACCGAGACGTCTCGGGGGTCGCGCGTGCGCCGGCTCGGAACAATGGCGATGTCGTCGAACGCGTACGCGCGGCGGGCTCGCTTGGAGACGCCGATCTCTACCTCAGTCACCGTGCCACCCTACCGGAGCCGGGGGTCGCACCCCCGGCCCGGTGGATCAGCGGCGGTAGTTGGGGGCCTCGACGACCATCTGCAGGTCGTGCGGGTGGCTCTCCTTCAGGCCGGCCGCGGTGATGCGGACGAACTTGCCGTTCGCCTTGAGCTCGGCCACGGTGCGCCCGCCGACGTAGAACATCGACTGACGGAGGCCGCCGCTGAGCTGGTAGACCACGTTGTTCAGCGCGCCGCGGTAGGGCACTTGGCCCTCGACGCCCTCGGGGATGAGCTTGTCGTCGCTCGGGACGTCGGCCTGGAAGTAGCGGTCCTTCGAGTACGAGGTGTTCTTGCCCCGGGTCTGCATCGCGCCGAGCGACCCCATGCCGCGGTAGTTCTTGAACTGCTTGCCGTTCACGAAGACCAGGTCGCCCGGGCTCTCGTCGCAGCCCGCGAGCAGCGAGCCGAGCATGACGGTGTCGGCGCCGGCCACGAGGGCCTTGGCGATGTCGCCCGAGTACTGCAACCCGCCGTCGGCGATGACCGGCACGCCGGCCTCTCGGGCCGCCAGCGACGCCTCGTAGACCGCCGTCACCTGGGGCACGCCCACGCCGGCGACCACGCGGGTGGTGCAGATCGAGCCAGGGCCCACGCCGACCTTGATGGCGTCGGCACCGGCGTCGACGAGCGCCTGCGCGCCGCTGCGGGTGGCGACGTTGCCGCCGATCACGTCGACGTGCGCGAAGCTCGGGTCGGCCTTGATGCGGCGGATCATGTCGAGCTCGCCCGAGCTCTCGCCGTTGGCGGTGTCGACGACGAGCACGTCGACGCCGGCGTCGCGGAGGGCGCAGGCGCGCTCCCACGCGTCACCGAAGAAGCCGATCGCGGCGCCGACCCGCAGGCGGCCCTCGTCGTCCTTGGTGGCGTCGGGGTACTTCTCGCTCTTGTCGAAGTCCTTGACGGTGATGAGGCCGCGCAGGTGACCGGCCTCGTCGACCAGGGGCAGCTTCTCGATCTTGTGCTGGGCGAAGATGGCGATCGCCGAGTCGGGGTCGACGCCCTCGGGCGCGGTGATCAGCGGCGCCTTCGTCATGACGTCGCGGACGAGCGTGGTCGACATCTCGAACGGCGACACGAAGCGCATGTCGCGGTTGGTGATGATGCCGACCAAGGTGCCGTCGCCCTCGACGACCGGCAGGCCCGAGACGCGGTACTGCCCGCACAGCGCGTCGACCTCGGCCACCGTGGCGTCGGGCGTCGTCGTGACGGGGTTGGTGATCATGCCGGACTCGCTGCGCTTGACCTTGTCGACGTGCGCGGCCTGGTCGGCGATCGAGAGGTTGCGGTGGATGATGCCGATGCCGCCCTGGCGTGCCATGGCGATGGCCATGCGCGACTCGGTGACGGTGTCCATCGCGGCCGAGAGCAGCGGCACCGCGACCCGGATGCGTTTGGTGAGCTGCGACGAGGTGTCGGTCTCGCTGGGGATGACGTCGGTGCGGCCCGGCAGGAGCATGACGTCGTCGTAGGTGAGTCCGATGAATCCGAACGGGTCCGGCTGGTCCATGAGTCCCCTTCGAAGGAGCGAGATGAGGGTGGGTGGGTTGGCACCGGTTCGCCGTCGAGTCCGGTAGTCGATATTAACCCAGCCCGCGCCTCCTGCATTCCTGCCTCCGGCGTCCCGCCGGGACGGCGAGGAGGCGCGGTGCGACCCCCGGCCGACGCAACGAACCGGCACCGTTATCGATCCGACACACGGAAGATTCGTGATTCTCGCTCGTCATGGGGGATTCTGTACCGACTCCACTCCGTCTTGCACCTGAAACATGCTCGACACACGGCGGAGTTACTGTCAGCGACGACGACGCCCCGGGAGCAGAACGAGACCGCCCGAATCTCGACGGGGCGCTTCCCACCAGGAGGTTTTGTGAGACTCTCGACGACCATCGCGTCGCGGCCCCGGCTGCGGCAGTCCCTGATCGTGACGGCCTCCGCCGTGCTGCTCGGGCTCATGGCCACGTTCGCCGCCGCGACCGTCGCCCCCACGTCGGCCCAGGCCGCGCAGGCCGCCTGCGCCACCAGCCCCACGACCGGCTGCATCCAGGGCACCATCCGCGACAGCGAGGGTGAGCCCGCCGCGGGCGTCGACGTCGTGGCCACCGGGGCGAGCGACTTCGAGGAGACGGGTACCACCGACGACACCGGTCGCTGGAGCATCGCCGTGACCGAGGCAGGCCCCTACAGCGTCACGGTCGACACCGAGTCGCTGCCCGACGGCCAGTTCCTGGTCAACGCCGACAACGCCGAGCGCACCGTGAACGTCAACCTCGGGGCTTCGGCGAGCGCGTTGTTCGCCCTGACCGCCGAGGAGGGCGCCGTCACCGGCGACGCCACCGCCTCGAGCTTCAACTGGGACCGCTTCGCCCAGCAGTTCGCCTCGGGCATCCGCCTCGGCCTGCTGCTCGCCCTGGCGGCCATCGGCCTCTCGCTGATCTACGGCACGACCGGCCTCAGCAGCTTCTCGCACGGTGAGCAGGTGACCCTCGGTGGCCTGCTGGCGTACTCGTTCACCTCGATCGGGGTGCCGCTGATCCTCGCCGCCGTGCTCAGCACCGTCATCTGTGCGGCGACCGGCTACCTGCAGGACCTCGCGATCTGGAAGCCCCTGCGCAAGCGGCGGCTCAGCCTGACGCAGCTCATGATCGTCACCATCGGCCTCTCGATCGCGCTGCAGTACGCGTTCCAGTACTTCTACGGCGCCGGCACCGTCCGCATCGACCGCGACAACCCGTCGACCGTGACCTTCCTCGGCATCACGCTGACCGTGCAGTCGTACGTCGCCATGGCCATCTCGGTCGTCGTGCTCGTCGGCACCGGGTTGTTCCTGCTGAAGACCCGCACCGGCCGTGCCACCCGCGCGGTCTCGGACAACCCGGCCCTGGCCGCGGCGTCGGGCATCGACGTCGACCGCATCATCCGCCTGGTCTGGACGCTGGCCGCCGGCCTCGCCGGCCTGTCGGGCGTCATGCTCGGCCTCGTGCTCAACGGCGTCAACTGGATGACCGGCCTGCAGATCCTGCTGCTGATCTTCGCCGCCGTCACGCTGGGCGGGCTCGGCACCGCCTTCGGAGCCCTCGTCGGCTCGCTGATCATCGGCATCGTCGTCGAGCTGACCAACATCTGGCTGCCCGGCGACTTCAAGTACGCGACGGCGCTGCTGATCCTGATCCTGATCCTCGTGTTCAGGCCACAGGGCATCTTCGGGCGAAAAGAACGAGTGGGCTAAGGGGCAACGACCATGTACTTCATCGAACTCCTGCGGGCGCTGAGCGCCGAGGCCCTCGCGCCCACGACGGCCGCCTTCGCCATCGCGGCGATCGGCCTGAACATCCACTTCGGCTTCACCGGCCTGATCAACATGGGCCAGGCAGCCTTCCTGCTGCTCGGCGCCTACGGCTTCGCCATCTCGATCAGCAACGGATTGCCGCTCGGCCTGGCGGTCATCATCGCCCTGGTCTGCTCGCTCGTCTTCGCGCTGATCCTCGGCGTGCCGACCCTGAAGCTGCGAGGCGACTACCTCGCCATCGTCACGATCTGTTCGGCCGAGATCATCCGGTACGTCGGCCGGTCGAGCATCTTGACCGACACGACCGGTGGCTCCAACGGCATCCCGGGCGCCTCGTACCGCGAGGCGTTCACCGCCCTCTCGCCGCTGCCCGACGGCCAGACCACCATCCTCTGGTTCACGTACGACAACAACGGCGTGAGCGGCTGGTGGATCCGCATCGTCGGCTGGAGCATCGTCGCCCTGCTCTGCCTGCTGGTGTTCCTGCTCAGCCGGAGCCCGTGGGGCCGCGTGCTCAAGGGCATCCGCGAGGACGAGGACGCCGTCCGCAGCCTCGGCAAGAACGTCTACTCGTACAAGATGCAGGCGCTCGTGCTCGGTGCGCTGATGGGGTCGCTCGCCGGCATCATCTACGTGCTGCCGAGCTCGGTGCAGCCGGACAGCATGGGGCGGTCGATGACCTTCTTCATCTGGACGGCCCTGTTGCTCGGTGGCGCGGCCACCGTCTTCGGCCCGGTGCTGGGAGCGATCCTGTTCTTCGTGACCCGCCTGCTGGTGCGCACCCTCGCCGGCGACTTCATCCCGTCGAGCATCATGAACGGCCAGCAGGCCGAGCAGTTCTCGTACGTCCTCGTCGGCATCGCCCTGATGCTGCTGATCATCTTCAGGCCACAGGGCATCCTCGGAAAGAAGAAGGAGTTGGCGTTCAGTGTCTGACACCTCGAGCACCACCACGGGCACCACCCCCAGCGGCAGCACGCGGCCCCACCGCGAGGGCTACGACTACGACCGCACGGTGCTGCGCTCGAAGCTCGCCACCGTCGAGAAGACCCCGGGCTCGGCGAAGCCGGACCCCATCCTGACGGTCGACAACGTCGTGCGTCGCTTCGGCGGCATGACCGCCGTCGACGTCGGGCACGTCGAGGTGCAGCGCGGCGCCATCACGGCGCTCATCGGCCCGAACGGTGCCGGCAAGACGACGTTCTTCAACCTGCTGACCGGCTTCGACAAGGCCTCGTCGGCCCCCACGGCGTTCAAGCGCAGCGGCGCAGGCGTCGCGAAGTGGGTCTTCGAGGGCAAGGCCATGGGCAACGTCGGCGCCGCCAAGGTCGCCCGCTCGGGCATGGTGCGCACCTTCCAGCTCACCAAGGCCCTCTCGCGCCTGACCGTCATGCAGAACATGCTGCTCGGCGCGAAGGACCAGCCCGGCGAGAACTTCTTCGTCGCGATCGTCGCGCCGCTCTGGCGCAAGCGCGAGCGCGAGATCGAGGCGAAGGCCGAGGACCTCCTCGCCCGGTTCAAGCTGCTCGAGAAGAAGGACGACTTCGCCGGCAGCCTGTCGGGCGGTCAGCGCAAGCTGCTCGAGATGGCCCGCGCCCTGATGAGCGACCCGGCCATGATCATGCTCGACGAGCCGATGGCCGGCGTGAACCCGGCGCTGACGCAGTCGCTGCTCGGGCACATCCAGAGCCTGCGCGACGACGGCACCACGGTGCTCTTCGTCGAGCACGACATGCACATGGTCCGCCACATCTCGGACTGGGTGATCGTCATGGCCGAGGGTCGCATCGTGGCCGAGGGCCCGGCCGACACCGTCATGGACGACCAGGCCGTCATCGACGCCTACCTCGGCGCGCACCACGACACCGACCTGGGCGACGACTCGCTGCTCGACGACGCCACGCTCGAACAGCTCGAGGAGGAGGTGGCGCGCGAGGACGCGGCGCGCGCGGCCGAGGCGACCAGCGCCTCCTCGTCCGCGGGAGGCGTCGCGGGACGCGACCTGCCCGGCCACCCCGACCCCTCTACCCCGCAGGCCACGAACGCGGCCGACGACCAGCTGTCCGACGGACGGCAGAGCGGAGACAAGCGATGAGCACCGCACAGGACGGCGCGGGCGCCACCACGGCCCCCAAGCACCCGGGCACCGAGAAGTTCGCCGGCGTCGAGCCGGTCATGAACGCGACCGACCTCGTCGCGGGCTACCTGCCGGGCGTGAACATCCTCAACGGGTGCGACCTGGTCTGCTACCCCGGCGAGCTGATCGGCATCATCGGCCCGAACGGCGCCGGCAAGTCGACGCTGCTCAAGGCGCTCTTCGGCCAGGTCAGGATCCACTCGGGCTCGGTCACCCTCGGTGGCACCGACATCACGAACCTCAAGGCCAACAAGCTGGTCGAGGCGGGCGTCGGCTTCGTGCCGCAGACCAACAACGTGTTCCCCTCGCTGACCATCGAGGAAAACCTGCAGATGGGCATGTTCCTGCGGCCCAAGAAGTTCGCCGAGCGCCTCGAGGTCATCTACGACCTCTTCCCCGTGCTCGCCGACCGTCGCGGCCAGCGTGCCGGGTCGCTCTCGGGCGGCGAGCGCCAGTCGGTCGCCATGGCCCGCGCCCTGATGATGGACCCGAAGGTGCTGCTGCTCGACGAGCCGTCCGCCGGCCTGTCGCCCGTGCGCCAGGACGAGACGTTCATCCGCACCCGTCGCATCAACAAGGCCGGCGTCTCGGTGATCATGGTCGAGCAGAACGCCCGCCGCTGCCTGCAGATCTGCGACCGCGGCTACGTGCTCGACCAGGGCCGCAACGCCTACTCGGGCACCGGCCGCGAGCTCGCCGACGACCCCAAGGTCATCGAGCTGTACCTCGGCACCCTGGCGAAGGACGTCGAGGGCGCCTGACGCCCCCTGCGCCGCCCTGAGGCCCCGATCGTGCTCCGGCACGGTCGGGGCCTCGTGCGTGCGCCCGGCGCGGTCACGGGGGCGTCGCGGGCGTCGGGTGCGTCGGAGCTGCGCACCGCGTTTCGTGCAGCGCACCCGGTCTCGACGCGGTGCGGTGCACGAAACGCGGTGCGGAAAGGCGCGCGACGGCCACGGCCGGCTCACCCCGGGGACGAGGAGGCGCGGCGCACCATCAGGGCGTCGGGTGCGTCGGGCGCGTCGAGGCGTCGGAGTTGCGCACCGCGTTTCGTGCAACGCACCCGGTCTCGACGCGGTGCGGTGCACGAAACGCGGTGCGACGAGGCGCGGGGTGGGGCGGACAGGCGCGGGGCGGCTCGCACGGGCGCGGCGCGGGGCCCAGGGCAGCGGGCACGCCGAAGGGCCCGGCACGATGTCTCGTGCCGGGCCCTCGGATGGTGCAGGTGGTGGGACTAGCCGACCGAACCCTCGATGCCGGTCTGGTAGACGGGCTTGTTGTCGGCGTCGAAGGTGTAGACGCCGATCGAGGCGGACGACGGGTCGTTGTCGTCGTTGAACGGTCCGATGCCCGAGGGGCCGGTGTAGTGGATGTCGTCACCGGCGTCGAGCGCGGTCTTGCAGTCCGCGTACGTGGTGCACTCGGTGCCGCCGTTCGCGCCGGAGACCGCAGCCATGTTGGCCTGGATCGTCCCGGCGTCGGTGCCGCCACCGGCCTGGGCCGCGAGGGCGGTCAGGATGACGGCGTCGTACGACTCGGCAGCGTACGAGTAGTCGGCCAGCGCCTGGCCCTCGCTCTGCTGGTAGCCGGCGGCGAGCTCGGCCTTGAAGTCCGCGCTGGCGTCGGCACCGGGAATCGTGCCCTTGGCGCCTTCCAGCGTGCCGGGCTCGAAGTCGGCGCTGTAGTCGGCCGTGTTGCCGTCCGACATGTAGACCTTGCTCATGTCCCAGCCCTGGGCGACCAGCTCGGGGACGATGGACTTGGTCTCGTCGAAGGCGAGGATCACGATCGCGTCGGGGTCGGCGGCGATGGCTGCCGAGACCTCGGACGAGAAGGTGGTCTGACCGGGGGGGAACTCCTGGCCCTCACCGGAGCCGCCGTAGACGACGGTGCCGCCCGAGCTCTCGATGGACTCCTGCGTCGAGTCACGGAGGCCCGTGCCGTAGGTGTCGTTGAAGACGAGGAAGGCCACGTTGGCGTTGCCGTCGGCGGTGATCTGCTGGCCGAGCGCCGAGCCCTGCACCGAGTCCGGCGGAGCGGTGCGGTAGTAGTACGACGAGTAGCCGCTGAGCGAGCTGGCCGTGTTGGCGGGCGAGATCTCGACGATGCAGTTGCTGGTGAGCTGGTCGACCACGTTGAGCGTGACGCTCGAGGACTCGGCACCGAGCACGACGGGCACGTCGGCGTCGATCAGCTGCGTCGCGGCGTTGCTCGACACGGTCATGTCGTTGCTGTCGCCCGAGTCGGTGCTGGTCGAGATCTCGGCCGGCTGGTCGAGGACGCCACCGGCGGCGTTGATGTCGGTGATGGCCTGGTTCGCGCCGGCGATGGCGGGCGGGCCGAGGTAGGCGAGGGTGCCCGTCAGGGGCAGCATCGTGCCGATCGCGAACGGGTCGGTGCTCGGCGTGCCGGCCTCGCAGCTCGCTGCCGGGTCGGTCTTGGCCGACGAGGACGCCGACGACGAGGCGTCGTCGGAGGGGGAGGCCGTCGAACAGGCAGCGAGCAGCACGGAGGCTGCGCCGGCGAGTGCCAGTGCTCGGAGGGCGGTGCTGGATCGGATCATCCGTGGAACCCTTTCGTGGACAGCGGCAGTGCAGCCCGACCGGTGGCGGTCGAACCTGCCGCGATTGGTCCGAAACTAGGGGTCGAATGTTTCTGGCGTGTGTTCTCGGCGTCAAAGTGACGTTTCGTTAGCCATTCGTGACTTTGCGAGAGAAGGTCGCTTCTACGCCGTCGGAGCGACGGCGAGCGGACGCCGTGCGCGCCGCCCCGTGCGCACCATGTCGACGGTGAGCACGATCGACGCCACCCAGACGATCGCGAAGCCGACCCACCGCGTGAGGGACATGTGCTCGCCGAGCACGACGACACCCACGACGAACTGCAGCACGGGGGCGACGTACTGGGTCAGGCCCACGGTGGTCAGGGGCAGCCGACGGGTCGCCGAGGCGAACAACAACAGGGGCACCGCGGTGATGACGCCGGTGCCGATCGTGGCGATCGTGTGCCCCACGCCGACGGTGCCGAGCACGACGCCGCCGCCCAGGCCCGTCACGTGCAGGACGATCAGGGTGGCGGCCGCGAACGGTGCGATCCACAGCGTCTCGAGCGTGAGCCCGCCGACCGCGTCGACGCGACCGCCGACCTGCTTCTTGACCAGCCCGTAGAGCCCGAACGAGAACGCGAGCACGAGCGAGATGACCGGTGGGCGCCCGGCGCCGACGGCGATCACCAGGACGGCGACGGCACTCAGCCCCACGGCCACCCACTGGGTCGTGCGCAGGCGTTCGCGCAGCACGACCACGCCGAGCAGCACCGTCACGATGGGGTTGATGAAGTACCCGAGGGCGGCCTCGACCACGTGACCGCTGAGGGTCGCCGAGATGAAGACCGTCCAGTTGACGACGATGAACGCGCCGGCCAACCCCATGGTGCCCACGACGCGGGGCTGGCGCAGCAGTGCGACGAACGACCGCAGGGCACCGGTCGTGACGAGCAGCACCCCGCAGAAGACGAGCGAGAAGAGCACCCGCCAGGCGACGATCTCGAACGGGCCCGCCGGCGCCAGCAACAGGAAGTAGACGGGCAGCACGCCCCAGAGCCCGTAGGCGCCCAGCGCGTAGGCGAGCCCCGCGCCACCGGCCCCGGCGACGCCGAGCCCCGGGGTCGGGGCGGCGGGGGACGAGGAGGCGCGGGTCGAGGTCACCTGGTGACTCTAGGTGGCTGCACCCCCTGCACGGAACGCGTGGTGCTGCCACGGTGGATCGATCGACGGACGATCACGCCTGGGGACGAGCGGTCACCGGGCGGCACGCCGCGGACGCGACGAAGGCCCCTGCCGGGGCAGGGGCCTTCGGGACGGCGACCGGGGTCGCGAGGCACGGCCGGAGCCGTGCCGGAGCGCTAGCGGACGATGACCGCCAGGACGTCGCGAGCCGAGAGCACGAGCAGGTCTTCTCCGCCGTACTTCACCTCGGTTCCGCCGTACTTGCTGTAGATGACCTTGTCGCCGGTGGCGACGTCGAGCGGCACGCGGTTGCCGTTGTCGTCGATGCGGCCCGGGCCGACCGCCACCACTTCACCCTCTTGGGGCTTCTCCTTGGCGGTGTCGGGGATCACGAGGCCCGAAGCAGTGGTCTGCTCGGCTTCGACCTGACGAATGACGATGCGATCTTCGAGCGGCTTGATGCTGACCGACACGGGTGACCTCTTCTTTCTCGGTGCGACGAAAACATGGGGGCTGGCACTTGCCGGGGGCGAGTGCCAGAACAACTGTAGGACGAGACTGGCACTCGGTCAATCCGAGTGCCAGCGGGACGGTCCGCGTGCGTCACACTGGACGACATGGATTCTTCCGAGCTGCTCGAAGTCCTCTCGCCCGAGGGGCTCCGGCTGCTCGACTCGCTTCCGGCCGGTGGCGGCTCCGGCGACGACGTGGTGGGCACCGTGGCCGCGCTGCGCAAGCAGGGGCACTCCCCCGCCCTCGTGTCGGCCGTGCTGACCCAGGCGAGGCTCAGAGGCCGGGCGGTCGCCAAGTTCGGCGAGTTCGCGAGCCGCATGCTGTTCACCGAGGCGGGCCTCGAACAGGCCACGCGCCTCCCGGTCGCCGCCCGGCACGCCGGACGCTACGCCGCCGCAGGCCTCGGCAGCGTGGCCGACCTCGGCTGCGGCATCGGCGGTGACGCGCTCGCCTTCGCCGCCCTCGACCTCGACGTGCTCGCGGTCGACCGTGACGAGGTGACCGCCGCCGTCGCCTCGTACAACCTCGCGCCGTGGTCGTCGTCGCGGGTCGAGCAGGGCGACGCCGAGACGACCGACCTCGGGGGCGTCGAGGGCGTGTTCCTCGACCCGGCCCGGCGCACCTCCGGGCACAGCGCCACGAAGCGTCTCGCCGACCCGGCCGACTGGTCGCCCGGCCTCGACGTCGCGTTCGGGTTCGCCGACCGCCTGCCGACCGGCGTGAAGCTCGGCCCGGGCGTCGACCGCGAGCTGCTGCCGACCGACGCCGAGTGCCAGTGGATCTCGGTCGACCGCGACGTGGTCGAGGTGGGGGTGTGGTTCGGGCCACTGGCGCGGCCGGGAGTGGGCCGGTCCGCCCTGGTGATCGGCGCCTCCGGGGCGTCGGAGCTGACGGCGGCGGCCGACTCCGACGACGTCGACGCCGGCGACCTCGGCGAGTACCTCTACGAGCCCGACGGCGCCGTCATCAGGGCCCGCCTGATCGGCGACCTGGCCCGGTCGATCGGCGCCCGCATGATCAGTCGCGACATCGCCTGGCTGACGACGGAGGCACGGGTCGAGACTCCCTTCGCCCAGGGTTTCCGGGTCGTCGAGACCTTTCCGCTCGACGAACGCACGCTGAAGCGCGAACTGCGCGCCCGCGGCATCGGCCGCCTCGAGATCAAGAAGCGCGGGGTCGACGTCGACCCCGCGACGTTCCGCAAGCGCCTGTCGTTGCAGGGCACCGGGTCGGCGACGCTCGTGCTGACCCGCGTCGCCGGACGACACACCGCGCTGCTCTGCGAACGCCTGGTGTGACGCCGCGGGCGCGGGTGGACACACTCGTGGTCGTTCGCCGAGACGGACGGGTGGGGACGAGCCGTCGTCCGTCGTCGCCGGGACGACGGGCTCTGCCCGATCGATGACTCCTTCGTGGGGTCAGCGGTCAGTAGCCGCCGTAGTAGTCCGAACCCGACGAGAGGCCGGCGATCCAGAAGCCGAAGACGATCCAGCTCAGGACGATCAGGACCACCCCGGCGTAGCCGACGATGAGCCCGGTCAACCAGAGCCCGCGGGCGTGACGCTCGCGCGACATGCCGAGGTGCCCGAGGACGACACCGGCGATCGAGGCGACGATCGAGAGGCCGAAGGTGAACGGGGCCAGCACGAGGCCGGCGATCGATCCGATCATCGACAGCAGGCTGAGCAGGCGCGGGGGCTGGGCTGCACCGGCCGAGGCGTAGGGCGGATAGGGCGAGCCGTAGGGCTGCTGGCCGTACGGAGTGCCGCCGTACGGCTGCTGGCCGTACGACTGCTGCCCGGAAGGCTGCTGGGCCTGAGGCTGCTGGCCGTAGGGCTGCTGGCCGTACGCCTGCTGCCCTTGGGGCTGCTGGCCGTACGCCTGCTGACTCTGAGGCTGCTGGCCGTACGCCTGCTGACTCTGAGGCTGCTGGCCGGAGGACTGCTGGCCGTAGGGCTGCTGGCCCTGGGCCTGCTGCCCGTAGTGCTGCTGGCCGTACGGCGGCTGACCGGGTGCCTGTCCGGCGGTGCCCTGCTGCTGGCCGTAGCCCTGCTGCTGGCCTTGGCCCTGCTGCTGGCCGTAGCCCGACTGCTGGCCGTAGCCCTGCTGCTGGCCGTACCCGGCAGGCTGACCGTACGCGGCCTGCGACTGCGTGCCGGGTTGCGCGTACGGCGGCCGGGGCGGCTGCGGAGCACCCGGCGGGACCTGCCCCGGGAGGGACCGCTCGGGACGCGAGTGGGGTGCGGACGCCCCCTGAGGGGCCCCGTACGGAGCCGAGCCCGTCGGCGGCGCACCGGCCCCGGCATACGGCGACGACGCAGGCGGCTGCGACGGCGCCCCGGGGAAGGCGGTGGGCGGCAGGGGCGGCGACGCGGCGGCCGCGCTCCGGTCGCCCTCGGTCGGACGCACCGGCGGCGCGCCGGGCGCCGGGGGAGGCGTGGGGGCCGAGGGCGCGGTCGGTGCCGAAGAGGGCTTCTCGGGGGTGGTGTCGTCGGTGGCCATGAGCTGCCTTTCGCGAGCGGTGGGTCGGTCGTGTCGTCGGTCGGTCGGCGCGGCGACGGTCGTGCCGGTCGCGTCCGAGAGACACGAAAGGGCCCGCACCGTCCGGTGCGGACCCCGTCATGCTAGCGAGGCCGCCGATGAGCGGCCCCTGGGAGACGACGCCGTCGGCGCCGCCCGGGCCTAAGAGTTGTAGCTGCCGTCGTAGAGGTCGGGGTTGCTGGCGATCGCCCCGAAGACGGCGACGATCAGGATGATGCCGATGATCGTGAGGGCGACGACGACGTACCCGAGGATGAGCCCCGTCAACGCCATGCCGCGGCCCTCTTCACCGCGCTTCTTGATCTGGCTCAACGCCATGTGGCCGGTGACGATCGCGCCGATCGAGGTGATGGCGGTGACGAAGCCCGCGATGCCGAGGATCATCGAGACGAGCGCGAGGGTGTTGCGCTGCCCGGGGGCGCCGTTCTGGCCCTGGTAGGCGGGCTGCCCACCGTAGGGCTGACCTTGATGGGCCGGCTGCTGCCCCTGGTACGCCGGCGGCTGACCCTGGTAGGGGTTCTGCGACGAGGGCTGGCCCTGGGGCGTGGAGTGGGGGTCGGTCATCGGTGACGTCCTTCTGCTGAGGTTCGGCCGGTGACGGCCGCGGTCGGTCGAGCCCTTGCATGCTAGCGGCGACGGCCCCCCGACGACCGGGTCCCCTCGGCCCGCCGCGGTGCGGGCCGACCCCGAGGGCGACCGCCCGGCCCGGCGTCAGACGGCCTGCACCGTCGTCACGGGCAGGGTCGAGTCGGCCCCGAAGTCGAGCGGCGACGGCGCCCGGCCGCGCGAGACCAGCTCGGCGCCCAGCGCGGCGATCATCGCGCCGTTGTCGGTGCAGAGCGAGAGCGGCGGCACGCGCAGCTCCACGCCGGCGGCCGCACAGCGCTCGGCCGCGAGCTGCCGGACGCGGGCGTTCGCGACGACTCCCCCGCCGAGCAGCAGACGCGGCACGCCACGGTCGGCGCAGGCCGCGAGCGCCTTGGTCAGCAGGACGTCGGCGACCGCCTCTCGGAAGCTGGCGGCGACGTCGGCGACCGGCACCGCGCCTCCTTCGCTGCGACGCTGCTCGACCCACCGGGCGACGGCCGTCTTCAGCCCCGAGAACGAGAAGTCGTAGCGGTGCTTCGCGAGGTCTTTCGGCAGGGTGAGCCCGCGCGGGAACCGGATGGCCCGCGGGTCGCCGCCCTCGGCGACCCGGTCGATCTGGGGGCCGCCCGGGTAGGGCAGGCCGAGCAGGCGGGCGACCTTGTCGAAGGCCTCGCCCGCGGCGTCGTCGATGGTCTCACCGAGCAGCTCGACGTCGTCGACCAGGTCGCGCACGTGCAACAGCGAGGTGTGTCCACCCGACACGAGCAGCGCGATCGTCGGCAGCTCGAGCTCGCTGCCGTCCTCGCGCAGCACGTCGGCCCCGACGTGCCCGACGAGGTGGTTCACGGCGTAGAGCGGCTTGCCGGCGGCGAGCGCCAGGGCCTTCGCCGCGCCGACCCCGACCATGAGCGCGCCGGCGAGCCCCGGCCCGCTGGTGACGGCGATCGCGTCGAGCTCGGCCACCGTGACGTCGGCCTCTGCGAGCGCCGCGGCGAGGGCGGGCTCGAGGGCCTCGAGGTGAGCACGGGCGGCGACCTCGGGCACGACGCCGCCGTAGCGGGCGTGCTCGTCCATCGACGACGAGATGACGTTGGCCAGCAGCGTCCGACCCCGCACGATGCCGATGCCGGTCTCGTCGCAGCTGGTCTCGATGCCGAGCACGAGCGGTTCGCGGGTGGCGGTCACGGTCGGTCGTCCTGCCGGTCGAGGGGGGCGTCGCCGAACGGCTCGGCCCGGGTCGGAACGGTCTCGGTGACCGCGGCGGGCACGGTGAGCCTCATGACGACCGCGTCGACACCGTCGGGCATGTAGTAGCGCTTCCGGACGGCGATCGGCTCGAACCCGAGCGACTCGTAGAGGTGCTGGGCCCCGGGGTTGTCGGCCCGCACCTCGAGGAACACCTCGTGCACGCCGGCCTGCCGCGCCTCGCCGAGCAGCTGCGTCAGCATCGCGCGGCCGAGGCCCCGGCCCCGGTGTTCGGCGAGCACGGCGATGGTCTGGACGTCGGCCTCGCGGGCCCCCTCCGGCGCCAGCATGCCGGCGTATCCGACGACCGTGGCGTCGTCGCCCTCGGCCGTGGCCACGAGGTAACGACCACCGGGCGCCGTCAGCTCGTGGGTCATGCTCGCACGCGACCAGGCGTCGTTCGCGAACGTCGTGGTCTCGATCGCCATGATGCCGTCGAGGTCGTCGAGGGTGGCCGTGCGCAGCAGGACGCTCATCGCGTCACCGGCTTCGGGCCGGCCGACGGGGTCACGTCGGGCTCGCGGAGGTAGAGCGGCTCGGCCTCGGCGAAGGCGCGACCGTGCTCGAAGAGCCGCTCGGCCAGCATGCCCAGGGCCGCCGCCGAGACCGCCGTCGCGTCGGGGTCGGTGCGGGGCCAGGACGAGGAGGCGCCGGTCGCCTCGTCGAGGTCGGCCGGCTTCGTGAGGGCGGGGCCGGCCGCGAGCACGGGCAGGCCGTCGTCGTCGAGACCCGACCACGCGCTGAACGCCACCTCGCGGCGCCGGGCGTCGGTGACGACGACGAGGGGCGAGTCGAGTCGGCCACCGGCCGTGGTGACCGGACGACCGGCCTCGGCCGAGAGGCGCTCGAACGCGACCGCGTCGTGGCTGCCGACCGACAGGCAGGGGACGCCTGCCCCGAAGGCGAACGCCCGGGCGGCGGCGATGCCGACGCGGAGGCCCGTGAAGGGGCCGGGGCCGCGACCGGCGACCACGGCCGAGAGGTCGGACGGGGCGACGCCCGCCTCGCGGAGGGCCTCGTCGATCAGGCTGCCGATCACCTCGGCGTGGCGCCGGGTGTCGGCGACCGTGCGTGCGGCGAGGACCCCGCCGTCGCGGTCGACGACGGCGACGGACGAACCGGCTGAGGTGTCGATGGCCAGGATCACGGGGTCAATCGTAGGCGGTGTCGGGGGGCCGACCCGCGCCTCCGGAGGGGTGACGGAGCCCGGCCGGGGCCGGGCTCCGTCACGTCGATCAGAAGGCGCCGATGCGCCGGGCCGAGCCGGGCTGGCCGATCAGGGCCGCGATGTCGGACGGCAGGGTCGAGACGATGCCGAGCGACGACGCGAGCAGGCCCGTCATGCCACCGAGGTCGAGGACCGACGACGTCTCGACGTTGCGCCATGACGAGTTCTTGGCCGACAGCGCCGCCACGCTGTCCAACCTGGTGACCGTCTTGTTGTCGCCGCCTCCCCAGCCGACCAATGTCGCCTGAGCTGTCGTGCGACGCTGGTTGAACGCGTTGCCGGTGAACGAGATGCCCATCGAGTCCGCCGAGCGGTTCGTCTTGCCGTCGAGGACGAACACTTGGTAGGAACCGCCGCTGCCGAAGGCGTTGTTGGCCACGGTGATCTTGCCGGTCACCCAGCTCATGGTCGGGTCGGGAAGAGGACGACGGCGGTCCTGGCCCGTCGAGGCCGTCGCCTGCCGACGCTCGTCCTGCGTGATCTTGACGCCGAACTGACTGAAGCCGCCGATCGAGTTGTTGTAGACGCGGACGTCGTCGGTGTTGAAGATCTGCAGCCCGGCCTTGCCCCCGGTGATCACGTTGTCGGCCACCACGGCCTTGCTCGAGAGCTCGAGCTGGATGCCCGTCCACTCGTTGCCGTCGACCGTGTTGCCCGTGATCTTGCTGTCGTAGACCGACTCGTCGAGCCAGAGACCCGAGCTGTAGTTGCGGCTGATGTCGTTGTTCGTGACCGTGACGCCGCGCGACCGGGTGATCTTGACCCCGCCCGACACCGGAGCCTCCTTGAAGCGCTGCCAGTTGTTCTGGCGGATCACCGAGTCGGTGAGCTCGAGGTCGTACGAGGCGTTCGTGCCGACGCCGAGCAGGCCGCTGCGCTCGACCGTCAGGTGCTGCAGGCGGCCGCCGTTGTTCTCGAGGTTGATGCCGATCATGGCGTTGTCCTGGATGACCAGGTTCTCGGCGGTGCCGCCCGTGTTGCCGAGTCGGATCGCACCACGGTCGGCGTACGGAGTCGCGTAACCTCGGACGCCGAGGCCTCGGATGGTCGAGTCGGGGGACTGGACCCAGATGGCCTGACCCTTGTTGCTGATCCGCACGGCATGACCGGACGGGTCGCTGCCGAGCAGGATGCGGCCGGAAGCCGGATCGGCCGCGAACGTTCCTGGTGCCAGACGGTCCGGGGCGACCTGCGTCAGTTGCACGCCGTCGTAGAAGAGCTGGTCCGGTCGCGCCGCCAACGGGAACGCGGCGGAGACGAAGCGGGGGTTGTCCGCGACGTTGTCCATCGTGTTGCTCGGGAAGGACGACCAGGGCGTGCTCCAACCGGAGCCGGCGCGCTGCCACGACGAGACGGGCACGGAGCCGTCGAGCCAGACGGCCTCACGAGGGAACGACTGGATCGTCAGCTTCTTCTGGAACGGCACGACGACGCTCTCGTTGTACGAACCGGCGCGCAGCACGACGGTCCCGCCCGAGGGGGCCTTCGCGACGGCTGCGGCGAGGGTGCGGAGCGGGGCCGACTGCGTGCCTGCCGCCGAGTCGTTGCCGCCGGGGGCGACGATGATCGCACCCGCCGGGACGGCGTACGACGTGCCGCCGACGGGTGCCGAGCCCTGCGAACTCGACGGCGACGTCACCGGAGCCGTCGGCTCAGGCGTCTCGGTCACCGGGGTCGTGGGAGCCGGCTCAGGAGTGGGGGTGGTGGGTGTCGGCACCGGGACGGGAACGGGAACGGGCGCTGCCGTCTGGGGCGAGGTCGTCACGGAGAGGTCGTCGAATCGCGTCTCGACAGCTCCCTTGTTGCCACCGGAGGCGTACTGCCAGATTCCGACGACGCCAGGAGCAGCTACGCGCGTCGAAGAGGAGTCCTGGACCGAGACCTGCCAGTCGGGCTCCGTCGCGCCGCGGACCCAGGCCTTGCCCTGGAAGGTGACGGTCGTGGCGCCCACCGCGCGGAACGCCACGGCGACCGTGGAGCCCGTCGTCACCGACGACGGCAGCACGGTCTTTCCCATCGGGCTCTCCTTGCCCTTCCACACCCGGCTCATCGCGAGCACGGCCTTGCCCGAGGTCCCCAGCTCGAGGCGACCCCGGTACGTGGAACCGTCCGTCTGCCGACGGAGTTCCCAACCCTGGTAGAGGGACGCCGGGGTCGTCGGCAGCGTGATGCTCTGACGAACCTCGACGTCCTGGGCCGAAACCGACTTCAGGGTGGCCGTCGCGGACCCACCGGGCTTGAGCCCTGTGATCTTGGAGACGCCGTCGCCGACCGAGAAGGCCGCCGAGGGGCTCGCCCAGGTCGTCCACGCTCCGCCCTCCTCGGCCGAACCCCAGCCACCGGTCGCCGTGCGTGACGCCGTGTCGACCGCGACGGTCGTCGGAGCGGCGGAGGCGCTGGTGGCCGGCACGAGGACGGCCGCGAGGCAGGCCACGGCGGTCACCAGTGCGCCCACCACCGGACGTGAACGGGTGGGCGGGTCGAGCCGGGGCGTGGGGGCGCTGGACATCGGCGCTCCTTTCGTCGAGGTGGAGTACTGATGATCGCGTCGCGGCACCCCCAGGACGGGGGCTTGCGGAAATCCGATCGGAAGAGGCGGATCGGGTCCTTCCGAGGACAAGACGTGATCTTGTTACATTCACGCTCACTCCGCAACCCTCCGTCAGCCCCCGTCGTGGTGGCTCCCGCTCGGGTGGCAACCGTCCGGGGGGCACCCGGACCGGGGTCGAGGAGACCTCATGCGTCGCTTAGAGTTCACGCATGACTGAGCTCAGGGTCGGCCCGGCGGCCAGGACGGCCGACTTCGGGGCACCGCGCCGGACCGGTCGCGGCGACGCGCGTACGTGGGTCCGCGTTCTCGCCGCGGCCTCGCTCGTGGTCCTCGGTGCTCGCCTGACGTTGCCGCAGGGCCTCCAGGCTGGCTTCGTCGTGGCCGCAGTCCTGTCGCCCGTGTGGTGGGGGGCCTTGCGGCGTCATCGCTGGGGCGTCCCGTTCATGTCCCTCGGGCTCGCGGCGACGGCCGCCGGGATCTGGCTCGGCGTCGCCAACACGAGCGACCACGAGCTCTCGAGTTCGGCGGCCCTGCCGATGACCGTCATCCTGCTGGGGACCCTCCTCAGCGTCGGGCTCTTCCTCTGGGCCCAGGAGGCGTTGACACCCGAACGCGCCGTCCTCTGGTTCGGCATCGGGCTCGCTCTGGGGTTCACCCCCGACACACCTCTCTTCGCGAGCAATCCCTGGAAGTTCGGCTTCGCGTTGCCTGTGACGGTCATAGCACTGGCCTTGGCCGCGCGCTTCGGCCGACGTTGGGAGTTGGCCGTCCTGGTCGCCCTGACGATCGTCGCGGCCCTCAGCGACTTCCGGTCCGCCTTCGGGCTCCTGCTGCTCGCTGCCCTGCTCGTGTTCGCCCAAGTGGCGATCGTGCGCCCACACCGACGCCCCTCGCCCGTGGCGGTCTTGGTCGGGCTGGGGGCCCTGGGCGTCGTCGTCTTCCAGCTCGGCCAGGCCCTCATCCTCGACGGTTACCTGGGACTCGCGACGCAGACCCGCAGCATCGAGCAACTCCGCGGCTCAGGCTCGCTCATCCTCGGCGGCCGGCCCGAGCTCGCCGCGACCGGTGCGTTGATGCAGCACCATCCCTGGGGGTTCGGGGCAGGCTCGGTGCCGACACCGGACGACATCCGCCTCGCGAAAGAGGGCATGAACGGCATCGGGTACCAACCCGACAACGGCTACGTCGAACGGTTCATGTTCGGCGGCCACTTCGAGTTGCACTCGGTCTTCGGCGACCTCTGGGCCCAGTCCGGCATCGTCGGGCTGGCGCTCGTGACCGCTGTGCTGGTCCTCCTCGCAGTGGGCGTCATCCGTCGCATCGCGGAAGGCACGGCGAGCGGCATCCTCTTGTTCACCGCAGCCCAGAGCACCTGGAACCTCTTCTTCGCACCGTTCTACAGCGCGTTCCCGACACTCGTGATCGCGCTCGCGCTCGCATTCGTGCCCGTCGAGAGGTTCACGGGCGGTCCCATCGTTCGACGATGGTCATCGTTCCGGCCCACCGACTGACAGGTGTGAAGCCCGCGCGTTCGAGCACCTCGGCGTCGGCCGCTCCGGTCGGTGCGTCGGACGGAGAGACGACCCAGACTCGGTCGACCTGGGCCAGCCGGGTGCGCGGGGACTCGAGTGGCCACGCGGTGCCCCGAAGGGAGTCCTGAGCAGCCGGTCCGGTCCTGCGGGTGACGTCCACCAGATCCTCGAAGGCGTCAGGGTAGGCCACCGCGACGTTGCTCGTGGTCCGGTCGACCACCGTCGCCACCTCGTCACCCAGGGGAGCGAAGTACACCCCGTCGCCCGGAGACGCCGATGCGTCGACCACCGCGGCGGCCTCGGCCCAGTCCGTGCCGCTCTTGCCCGTCACCTGCCGCTGCGAGACGTAGATCGGAGCGCAGAGCGCGACGACGACGACGACGACGACCACCCGGGTCGTCCGACGGCGGAGGGCGGCGACGCCGAGTCCGACGAGGGCGGCGCAGGCGGGGGCGGCGAAGGTGAAGTACCGCGGGTTGTACAGCGGGCTGACCGCCAGGCTGTACGCCACGACGATCACCGTGGGCACGACGAGGACGGGCACGAGCACCCGCAGGGCGTCGCTCCCGCCGCGGTGACGGCCGGCCACCACCGCGATCACGATCAGGACCCAGCCGACCACGGCCAGGGCGAGCGAGGCCAGCGCCCAGGGCTCGGTCGGCGAGGCGGTCGACGTCACGCGGGTCGGGGTCCCGCCGAGGAACCACTGGTTCACGACCACGCCGCGCGCGATCTGCACGAGGCCGAGCCGGTTGTCCCCGAGCTGACCCTGCTGACCCGCCGCGAGCAGCACCACGGGCGACGCCGCGAGGCCGCCGCCCGCGGCCGCGACCAGCCAGGCGAGACGTCGTCGGACGGCGACGTCCCGCGCGAGGACGACCGTGACCGCGTGGGCGACCGCGAGCAGGGCGACGTAGATGTTGAGGGCCGTGCCGACCCCCAGGAGGGCGGCGTACCCGATCCACCGAGCCGCGCCTCCCCGGCGCAGGGCCACCACGAGCAGCACGGTCGCCCAGACGGCGAAGGCCGCGCTCGGACCGAACGACCGCGCCTCGACGCCCATCCAGGTGATGCGGGGCAGGACGATCGCCACCACGGCGCCGAGCACCGCCGCGTCTCGTCGGCCGAGCACGACGAGCAGACGGTGCACGCCGACCACCGAGGCGCCGACGGCCACCGCGCTCGGCAGCCGCAGGGCGAACGGCGAGATGCCGGCGACGCTCGTCCACAGGTGCATCACGAGGTAGTAGGCGGCGTGCACGGCGTCGATCCGCTGCACCAGCGCCCACAGTTCGGGCAGCGACCGCGTGGCGGCCGAGATCGTGGCGGCCTCGTCGGTCCAGAGCGACACGGTCGACGAGCCCACCAGCGCCACGGCCGTGCCCGCCAGGCCCCACGCGAGCGGGACGGCGGCCGAGGAGGCGCGCGACCGACGCGAGGACGCCGCGGTCCCGGCCGGTCGGGTCGTCGTCGGGGTGGTGGTGGTCATGGCCGTCCTCACGCCTGGCCGACCGCGGGCCGTCGCCTCGGGCGAGGGAGAGGGCGACCGGGCCGACGGGTCGGGTGCGGGTGGCCCGGAGTGCTGGCATGCTAGCAGCGGCCCTGGACCCCGCCGGCGTCCGGCGGGACGGGCCCACCCGACCGAGGAGACGCCATGTCGTCAGACGACCAGACGCCCACCGACCCGACCACCCCGCGCTCCCGTCGTCGCCTCGTGATCGTCGGCGGCGTCGGCGTGGTCGTGCTCGCCCTGCTCGTCGCCCTCGTGATCGTGCCGGCGGTCACCGGCGGCGAGGACGACGGACCCGGAGCCACCGGGACGGCGACGGGATCGGACTCCCCCTCGGACGCCGCGTCCTCGACCGGCGCGTCGGCGGTGCCGACCGACACCGCGCCTCCTGCGGCGGGCCCCGACACACCCGAGGCACCACCCGTCGGCCTCGACGAGTCGCCCACCGTCGTGGACGGGGTGACGGTCCGGGTGAAAAGCCTCGACGGGGTCGACGGAGAGGCCACCCTGCCCGGCGAGGTGAGCGGGCCGGCCGTGCGTGCCGAACTCGAGGTGGACAACTCGTCGGGCGACCCCGTCGACCTGTCGACCGTCGTCGTGAACCTGGCCTACGGGTCGGACCGCACGCCCGCGAACACGTTCTCGACCGGGACTTCTTCGTTCCCGGCCAGCGTCGACGCCGGGGCCACGGCGACCGGGGTCTACGTCTTCGCGGTGCCCGCGGACGCCCAGGACGACCTGCGCCTGACCGTCGACTACGCCGTCGACGTGCCCGTCGTCGTCTTCGAGGGGTCGACCTCGTAGTACTCCTGTACCCAGAACGGGGGCCAATGTCCCCCCTAGGGGGGACCTTATAGTCGTCAAGCCATCGGTACCCGAATGCCGGTGTCACTTACCCGACCCGAATGAGGCCTCCCCATGGGAAGAACCGTCTCGTCGCGCCTTCGCCTGCCCGCGATCGTCGCTGCGTCCGCCGTGCTCCTGTCCGTCCTGGTCGGAGTGCAGCCCGCCACGGCCGACTCCGCCCCCACCGACCCGACGTCGCCGTCGACCCCGGCGACCGTGACCGCCGACCCGCTCCCCGCGCCCCAGATCGACGGCTCGGTCTTCTCGCAGGTCATCGTGGGCAACACGGTCTACGCCGCGGGCAAGTTCACGAAGGCACGCCCGGCCGGCTCCCCCGCGGGCGTCAACGAGGTGCCGCGCAGCTACCTGCTCGCCTACGACATCACGACCGGCGCGCTCTCGACGACCTTCGCCCCCGTGATCGACGGCCAGGTCAAGGCACTCGCGGCCTCGCCTGACGGCAAGCGCCTCTACATCGGCGGTGCGTTCACCAAGGTGAACGGTGTGAACAAGTACCGCCTCGCGGCACTCGACCCCACCACCGGTGCGCTCGTCACGAGCTGGAACCCGGGAACGAACGCGACGGTCAACGCCATCGCCGCCGTCGGGCCGAACGTCTACATCGCCGGCGTGTTCTCGAGCATCGGCAAGGACACCCGCACCAAGGCCGCCGCGGTCACCGCCTCCAACGGCACCAACCTGCCGTGGGCCCCGCAGATCGCCGGTGGCGACGTGCTCGGCCTGGTCGCCAGCCCCGACGGGTCCAAGATCGTGCTCGGCGGATCGTTCAGCTCGGTCAACGGATCGTCACAGCCCGGATACGGGCTCGCGATGGTCGATTCGACCTCGGCGGCGAACCTGCCCCTCCAGGCCAACGACGTCGTCCGCAACGGCGGCGGTCAGGCGGCGATCTACAGCCTGAGCGCCACGGCCAACGGGTTCTACGGCTCGGGCTACACCTTCGGTGGCGGCGGACGCCTCGAGGGCGCCTTCAAGTCCACCTGGAACGGCGACCTCGCCTGGGTCGAGGACTGCCACGGCGACACCTACTCGGTGGCCGCCAACAGCACCGCGGTCTTCGTCGCCGGCCACCCGCACTACTGCGGCAACATCGGAGGCCAGCCGCAGACCGAACCGTGGACCTTCCAGCGCGCCATGGCCTTCAGCGACTCGGCGACCGGCACGGTCGGCAACGACCCCTACGGCAACTACTACAACTTCGCCGGCACCCCCGCCCCGAGCATCCTCCACTGGTTCCCCGACTTCGCGACCGGCACCTACACCGGCCTGAGCCAGGGCCCCTGGAGCGTCGCGGCCAACGACAAGTACGTGGTCTACGGCGGGGAGTTCCCGTCGGTCAACGGCAAGGCGCAGAACGGCCTCGTCCGCTTCGCCGTCTCGAGCATCGCCCCGAACAAGACGGGCCCCGAGGCGTCGGGCGCGCTCTTCACCCCGAACCTCGTCTCGCTGTCGTCCGGCACGGTTCGCGTCAGCTGGCAGTCCAACTGGGACAGGGACAACGCGAACCTGACGTACGCGGTGTACCGCGACGGCGACCTCACGAACCCCGTCTACACGACGGCCACCTCGTCGACCTTCTGGAAGCGCCCCGCGCTCGGCTTCGTCGACAAGGACCTCGTGCCGGGCAGCACCCACAGCTACCGCGTCCGAGCCACCGACCCCCTCGGCAACACGGTGATCGGTGACGGCGTCAACGTCACGGTGACCGCCGACAAGGTCTCGCCGTACGCCAAGCAGGTCGCCGCCGACGGCGCCACCTCGCTCTGGCGCCTCGGCGAGAAGAGCGGCTCGACGGTCTACGACTGGGTCGGCTACGACGACCAGCAGGCTCAGGCGGGCGTGACGCGTGGCACCACCGGCCAGACCGTCTCGGACTCGGACGGTGCGAGCACCTTCTCGGGCACCGAGACCGGCCTCTCGTCGACGGCCTCGGCCATCGACGGCCCGCAGACCTTCTCGGTCGAGGCCTGGTTCCGCACCACGTCGACCACCGGCGGCAAGATCGTCGGCTTCGGCAGCAACCGCACCGGCAACTCGAACTCGTACGACCGCCACCTCTACATGGACCCCCGGGGCCGCGTGTCGTTCGGCGTGTACCCGAACGCCAGCCGCGTCATCACGAGCCCGACCGCGTTGAACGACGGTCAGTGGCACCAGGTGGTCGGAACGCTCAGCTCGGCCGGCCAGTCGTTCTACGTCGACGGCAAGAAGATCGCGACCGACACCGGCACGACCGGCGCCCAGGCCTACACCGGCTACTGGCGGATCGGCGGCGACAACAACTGGGACGGCGCCCCGTACTTCCAGGGCGACATCGACGACGTGTCGGTCTACCCCGGCGCGCTGAGCCCGAAACAGGTCGACGGTCAGTGGGTGGCCTCCGGGCGCACCAGCAAGCTGCCCAAGGCCCCGGCCGACGCCTACGGCGCCCGGGTGTTCCAGGACGACCCCGAGGTGTACTTCCGCCTCGACGGCGACGGCCAGGCGGTCGCGGCCGACGCGTCGCCGGTCGGCACCGACGGCCTCGTCAGCGGAGGGGTCACCACCGGTGGCGCCCCCGCGGTCGCCTCGGGATCGGGCCGCTCGGCGACCTTCGACGGCTCGTCCGGCGGGATCTCGACGAACACCTCGTACGACAGCCCCAACAACTACACGCTCGAGACCTGGTTCAACACGACCACGACCTCGGGCGGCAAGCTGATCGGGCTCGGCAACCAGCAGACCGGGTACAGCGGCAACTTCGACCGCCACGTCTACATGGAACAGGACGGTCGCCTGCAGTTCGGCAACTGGACCGGGCAGATGAACCTCGCGAGCAGCACGGCGAGCTACAACGACGGCCGCTGGCACCACGTGGTGGCCACCCAGGGCTCCGGGGGCATGAAGCTCTACGTCGACGGCGCACAGGTCGGCTCGAACCCGTCCACTGCCTCGGACGGGTACCGCGGGTACTGGCGCCTCGGCGGCGACAGCTCGTGGAACTCGGGCTCGGGCTACTGGGCCGGGAGCCTCGACGAGGCGGCCGTCTACGCCCGCCCGCTCGACGCCGCGACGATCGCCCAGCACTACGCGCTCGGTGCCGACAAGCCGAACGCCGCACCCACGGCAGCCTTCTCGTCGGCGCCCACCGGCCTCGGCGTCGCCTTCGACGGCAGCACCTCGGCCGACGGCGACGGCTCGATCGCCTCGTACGCCTGGGACTTCGGTGACGGCTCCGCCGTGACGCCGGGAGCCAAGCCCACGCACACCTACGCCGCCGGCGGCACCTACACGGTCACGCTGACCGTGACGGACGACCGTGGTGCCGTGGGCACGACGACCGCCACCGTGACGGTGACGCCGCCCCGCGTGAACGCAGCGCCCACCGCATCGTTCACCTCGAGCGTCGACCACCTGGCCGTCGCGGTCGACGGCCGGGCCTCGGCGGACGCCGACGGCACGGTCGCCTCGTACCGCTGGGACTTCGGTGACGGCACGGCGGCGGTGACCGGCTCGACCGCGAACCACACCTACGCCACGGCGGGCACGTACACCGTCACGCTCACGGTGACCGACGGTGAGGGCGCCACCGGCACCTCGACCGGCACCGTCACCGTCGCACCGGCACCGCCGGCGAACGTCGCCCCGACGGCGTCGTTCACCAGCGCCACGTCGGGCCTCGCGGTGACGACCGACGCGACGGCCTCGACCGACGCGGACGGCACCGTGGCCGGTTACGCCTGGACCTTCGGCGACGGCGGCACGGCCACCGGCGCCAAGGCCTCGCACGCCTACGCCGCGGCCGGCACGTACACCGTGACCCTCACGGTGACCGACGACAAGGGCGCCACCGGCACCTCGACGGGCACCGTCACGGTCGCGCCGGTCCCGAACGCGGCCCCCACGGCCACGTTCACCACGGCGACCGACAAGCTGTCGGTGACCACCGACGGGCGGGCCTCGACCGACGCCGACGGCACCGTCGCCTCGTACGCCTGGGACTTCGGCGACGGCGGCACGGCGACCGGCAGCACGGCGAAGCACGACTACGCCACGGGCGGCACGTACACCGTGACCCTCGTCGTCACCGACGACAAGGGAGCCACGGGCACGCGCACCTCGACGGTGACCGTCACCGCGCCTCCCGTGGTCACGGCCGCGGTCAAGGACGGCTTCGGCCGTTCGGTGACGGGTGGCTGGGGCACGGCAGAGGTCGGTGGCACCTGGGCCCGCACGGGCAGCGCGTCGCAGTACGCGGTGACCGGCGGCGTCGGCACGCAGTTCCTCGGAGCAGCGGGCTACAACACCTCGATGGCCCTGACCGGCGTCAGCACGACCGACGCCGATCTGCGCACCAGCGTGAGCCTCGACAAGGTGGCCACCGGTGGCGGCACCTTCGTCTACGTGACCGGCCGCAAGGTCGCCACGAACTCGGAGTACCGCGCGACCCTGCGCTACCGCTCCGACGGGCGCGCCGTCGTCGCCCTGACCGCCTTCAAGGGTTCGGCCACCGGCGTCAACCTCGTGGGTGAGACGCTCGTGCCCGGTACGGTCGCCCCCGGGGCGAAGCTCAACGTGCGGCTCGAGGTGAGCGGCTCGGGCACGACGACGATCCGCGCCAAGGTCTGGGCGGACGGGACCGCCGAGCCGACGGCCTGGACCGTGTCGACCACCGACACCTTCGCGGGGCTGCAGGCACCCGGCTGGGTCGCCCTCGGCGCCTACGCCTCGGGCAGCACCACCAACGCCCCGCAGACGGTCTCGTTCGACGACCTGAGCGTCTTCAAGCCGTGACCGGCGCCGTCCCGGAGCTCCCGAGCGGGCTCGTCGTCCAGCAGTCGTTCCCTCGACCGCGGCCGACGACGAACCCCTACCTCGTGATGCTCCGGGACGCCGTCGGCGCGGTGCCCGGGGTCGAGGTGCGCACCTTCAGCTGGAAGGGCGCGCTGCTCGGCCGCTACGACGTGTTCCACGTGCACTGGCCCGAGATCCTGGTCTCGGGCCGCAGCCCACTCAAGGCGCTCCTGCGCCAGGCGCTGACCGTCGCCCTGGTCGCGAAGCTGGCGGCGACCCGCACGCCGATCGTCCGCACCGAGCACAACCTCGAGCTGCCGAGCGGCATCTCGCGCCGCGAGCGGGTGCTGCTGCGCTGGATCGAACGACGCACCACGCTCTGGGTGCGCCTGAACGACGAGACGCCCGAGCACCCCGACGCACTCGGGGCGCTCATCCCCCACGGCCACTACGTCGACTGGTTCTCGCGCTGGCCGTGGCCGGCCCGCGAGACCGGTCGGGTCTCGTACTTCGGGTTCATCCGTCGCTACAAGGGCGTCGACGGCCTCGTCCGCGCCTTCCGCGGGGTGCGCGGCGACGACCGACGCCTGCACGCCGCCGGCAAGCCCTCGACGCCCGAACTGGCGAAGGGGCTCGAGGAGCTCGCGGCCGACGACCCCCGGGTCAGCCTCGACCTGAGGTTCCTCGACGACGAGGCCCTGATCGACACCGTGCGACGGGCTGAGCTCGTCGTGCTGCCGTACCGCGAGATGCACAACTCGGGCGGCGTCCTCACGGCCCTGTCGCTCGGCCGCCCGGTGCTCGTGCCGGCCAACGAGGTCAACGCGCGCCTGGCCGACGAGGTCGGGGCCGACTGGGTGCGTCAGTACTCCGACGAGCTCGGGTCCGGCGACGTCGAGCGTGCGCTCGAGGCGGCGTCACGGCTGTCGGAGGACGCCCGCCCCGACCTGTCGGCCCGCGACTGGGACCGGGCCGGCGAGGCACACGTCGCCGCGTACCGACGGGCGATCGCCGCCGTGCGCGGTCGGGCCTCGGGCAGCGGCCGACGGGCCCGCTCGTGAGGTCAGGCGTCGCCGCGGCCGTACTCGCGGTACGCCGCGCCCCACGCACCCGCCACCATGCCGGCGCCGCGGGCCATCGTGCGGATGCCGCGGGCGCGCTGGCCCAGCGCCCGTCGACCGAGCGGCCGCGTCACGGTGCCGACCGCGTAGCGGCCCAGCCCGCCGGCGACGCGCACGCCGCCCTTCACCGAGAGCCGGAGGCGCGTGACCAGTCGCGAGGCCCCTCGCGCGGACAGCATCACCGAGGTGAGGCTCCAGCCGTTGCCGCTGCTGTAGGCCCGCTGCACGACCCAGCGCCGCGTCACGCGGGCAGCCGGCACGACGTCGGTGACGACCGCCTCGGCGCACCAGAGGATCGTGCCGCCACCCGCGACGAGGCTGCGGGTGAAGAGGGTGTCCTCGCCGCCGACCTGCCCGAGCGCCACGTCGAAGGCGAGCCCCCGGCGGCGCACCGCGGCCAGGTCGAGCAGCAGGTTGTTGGTGGCGGCGACGTCGACGGGCGTGCCGGTGGCCAGCCGTCGTCGGACGAAGAAGCGCCCCTCGACGATGAACGGCTCGGGCTCGACCTCGTACTCGCTGCGCACGGGTCCGACGACGGCCGCGGCGCCGGTCTCGGCCTGCAGTGCGAGCAAGGCCGCGAGCCACGGCTCGGACGGTCGCTCGTCGTCGTCGATGAAGACCAGCAGGTCGCTCTCGCCGCTCTCGACCAGGGCCCGGTTGCGGGCCGAGGCGATGCCGGGCGTGGCCTCGACGACGTAGTCGACGCTGACGGGCCCGTCGGCGTGCGTCGGGTCGGCCGCCGCGAGCGCCGCCGCCTCGACGCGCTCTCGCCCCGACCCGCCGGCGTCGTTGTCGACCACGAGCACCCGCGCCTCGACGCCGAGCGCGCGCACGCCGCGGGCCTGTTCGACGAGCAGCGGCAGCACGGCGTCGAGGTCGCGGGGCCGGCGGAAGGTCAGCACGGCGATCGTCAGGAGGCGCGGTGCGGTCGGGTCGGTCGTCACGGCCCCCAGCATGTCAGGTCGGTGACGGGCGTCGGTCCGCGCACCGCGCCTCCTGCGGGTGGGCGGGGGACGAACCGTGGGTGAGTCGCTCGCGGGGCTGTCGGTGGTCGTCGTCAACTACGGCTCGACCGAGTTGCTGAGGCAGAACCTCGCCCCCGTCTCGCGGGCGGTCGACGGCCTCGTCGTCGTCGTCGTCGACAACTGGTCGGGGGCGGGCGAACGCGCCCGCGTGAGCGAGCTGGCGGCCGGCGAGGGCTGGCTGCTCGTGGCCCCCGACGAGAACGAGGGGTTCGGCACCGGCGTCAACCTCGGCGTCGCCCGGGCCCGCGAGGCCGGAGCGCGCCACCACGTGCTGCTCAACCCGGACGCGGTGGCCGACGCGACCGCACTCGCGGCGCTGCACCGCGCCTCCTCGTCCGAACCTCTGACGATGAGCGCCCCGACGGTGCTGCGCCCCGACGGCAGCCTCTGGTCGGCCGGCAGCGACCTGTACCTCGACGACGGACGCATCCGGTCGCGGCGTCGACGCGAGCCCGGTGCCCGCGTCGAGGAGTGGCTGAGCGGCGCCTGCCTCGTGCTGAGCGACGAGCTCTGGCAGCGCTGCGGCGGCTTCGACGACGACTACTTCCTGTACTGGGAGGACGTCGACCTGTCGCGCCGCGTCGTCAGCGCAGGAGGCGCGCTGCGGCTGCTCGACGACGTCACCGTCGTCCACGCCGAGGGCGGCACGCAGACCGCCGGCGGGGCCGACCGGTCGGGGCAGGCGAAGTCGGCGGGGTACTACCGGTACAACATCCGCAACCGGCTGCTCTTCGCCGCGAAGCACCTCGGCGACGACGACCTGCGCCGGTGGCGGCGGCTCACCCCGCGCATCGCGTGGGAGGTGCTGCTGCAGGGCGGCAGGCGCCAGTTCACGCGGTCGCCGGGGACGCTGCTCGTCGGCCTGCGGGCCGTGCTCGAGGGACGCCGCATCGTCGCGGCCGAGCTGCGCCGGCGTGCCGCGGGAGCTCGTTGATAAATTTATCAAGGGCAGACCCGAGGGATCGTCCGCTGGGGCACGTGGGGGCGGTGCGGCGCGGCTGGAGCGTCCACAGGGCGCGCCGGGCGGAGTTCCTCGACCCCGGCAGGGTGCGCCGCAGGACGCTCGTGAGCGGGCTCGCCGCCACGACCCTCGGGGCCTTCCTCGTCGTCGCCGACGCGCTCTGGGTCCTCTTCGACGGGACGCCCGCCCTCGACGTCGTCGCGATCGTGCTCTTCGCGGCCGCCCTGGGCTGCCTGGTCGCGACGCTCTGCCCGGTGGTCGACCGCTCGGCCGCTCCCCCACCAGGGGCCCCGCTCGGGGACTGGCGCCGGAGTGAGCGCATCGAGCGTCAGTTCAGCGCGCGCCCGCCCGAGATCGAGCCCGAGGACCGCGACGAGGTCGTCGCGGCGGCCGGACGGCTGATCGGCACGTCCGTGGCTGCCGTGAGCCGAACCGTCTGGCTGCCCGCAGCCTGGCTCCTCGCCTGGGCCGCGCTCGTCGTCTCGGGGCTGCCGTCCGACGACCAGCTGACGCTGCTCGTGCTGCCGGCGCTCCTGGGCCTGCTCCAGGCGACGACGTGCCTGGTCGCCGTGACCGCCTTGGCTCGGGCCGACGCCGCACGACACCGCGCGCTGGCGCTGCCACCGGCCCCGCCGCGATCCGCCCGTTCGGCCCCGCCGCGCGAGGGACGCGGCGGCTCGCAGTTGGCCCTGCCCGACGAGTGACGGATTGAGGCCGGACGACGACGAAGGAGGCGCACCCACGAGAGCGCGTCGGCACCGGACGCCACGCCCGGGCCGCGATCACCCCGCGGCGTCAGGCGACGACGCCGTCGGCCCGGCGACGACGCCCTCGTCGCCCGACGGGGGCACGACGCGGAAGCGCTCGAGGACGACCACGGTCGAGTCGTCGACGCCGAAGCCCTCGCCGAGCTCGGCGCGCATCTCGGGCGACGACCAGAAGCGGACGTGCCCCGCTCGCCAGTCGTCCACCGACTCGTAGCCCTCTCCCTCGGCGAGTGCGTGCGCGAGGGGCACGTCGCGGAGCGCGACCGACTCGACCCCGGTGGTCTCCAGCACCGACCGCCGCCGCCCCTCCGAGTCCACCATCACCCCTCGCTGGCCGTCGCGGGGCAGCGGCTCACCCGCCCGCTCGTACTCACGCAGCAGCGAACTGGTGGCCGTCTTGACGCCGGCCTCGACGGCCGCGACGATCCGGTCGCGCAACGGGCCGGGGAACGCGAACTCGACGAGCGGCAGGTCTTCGGTCATGTCGAGAGCCAAGCAGACGGTCCGTGGACCGCCAAGCAGACGGCCTGACACGGGCGTGATCGACGCGCGCGGTCGTCCTCGACGGACCGTGTTCGACGAACGCGCCCGGATAGGGAACTGGCTGGCGTGCTCAGCCCTGTCGGGCTCAGCCGCCGACGAACTCCGCCAGCGACGCCGCCAGGTGCCGCGTCGTCAGGCGCTCCTCGACGAGGGCCCGCCCCGCCGCGCCGAACGCGCGCGCCTCGGCCTCGTCGCCGAGCAGCCGCAGCACGTGCCCGGCGAGCGCCGACGGGTCCCCCACCGGCGCCAGCAGCCCGGTGCGCTCGTGCACGACGTAGTCCTCGATGCCCGGGGTGCTCGTCATCACGACGGGCCGACCCGTGGCCATCGCCTCGAGGCTGACCGTCATGCCCGACGCGTGCAGGTTGTCGCGCGTCGCCACGGCCACGACCGACGCCCGGGCGTACAGCTCGGCCAGCTCGCGGTGCGACACGTGGGGCACCACGGTCACGCCCTCCGGGGGCTCCGCGTCGCTCGTCGTCTGCACGACCAGCTCGACGTCCGGACGCTCGGCGTGAACCTGCCGCAGCGCCGCGAAGAGCGTCGCCGGGTCGCGGTCTCGGTCGCCGCCGATGCTCAGCACCAGGGGGCGCTCGGGCCACGGTCGTGCCGCGAAGAACTGCTCGTCGACCCCGAAGGTGAAGAACCCGACCGGCGGACCGTCCTCGCCGACGAACCGTCGCAGCGGCTCGACCTGACCCCGGCTGATCACCCAGAGCCCGCTCATCCGGCGCAGCACGTCGCGCATGCGTCCGACGTCCTGCCCGCGGTCGACCCGGTCGGTGACCCAGATCACCCCGGTGTACATCCGCTCGTGCGGCCGCGTCAACAGCATCCGCCGTGCCACGTTCTCGTCCCAGGTCACCCCGACGTCGTCGGACGGCACCCCGGACGAGGAGGCGCGGCGCGGCACCACGCGGTCCCTCAGCACCTGCAGGCGGCCGGGTTCGGGCACCGAGGCGATGCGCGCCTCCTGGTCCGTGTCGCGCAGCGCCTCGAGGCCGTACGGCCAGAGGCCGGGGCGCCGTCCGGCCGCGTGGTCGGCGGCCCAGCCGGCCACGTCGCGTTCGTGGGCGAAGAGGACCTCGATCACCGCGCCTCCTTCTCGTCGTCGCCGGCACGGTGGTCGTCACCGGCACGGTGGTCGGCACCGGCGCGCTCGTCGGCGGCTCGCTCCGCCACCGCCCGCTCGGCGATCGCCTGGTCGGTCGCCGTCTCGTCGCCGCGCTGCTCGTCGACGTCCAGGCCGGCGGCTGCCGCGGCTCCGTCACCGCCGTCGCCGGCGGCCGACTGGTCGACCGCGGCACCCGAGGCCGCCTCGGCCCGGCGCCGTCCGAGGTCGCGCGACACGTACCAGAGGTTCGGCACGAGCTGACAGACGGCCACCGAGATCGCCGACCCGAGCACCGGGCCCGCCGCGCCGACGAGCCCGATGAACCACCACGAGAGCCCGAGGTTGAGCGGCACCATCAGCACGATCGGCAGCACCTGGAAGACCAGTCCGGTCTTGTCGGTCATGTACATGCCGACCGGGTACTTCGCCGCCTGAAGGCCGACGAACACGACGAAGCCGACGAGCATCCAGCCGTCGAGGGTGATCGCACCGCCCGACACGAAGCGGGCCAGGAACGGGCTGAGCACGGCGAGCCCCGTGCCGAGCACGAGGCCGCCGAGCAAGAACCAGAGCGTCGGCACGGTCGGCGACTCGACCCGCCCGGCGGAGCGTGCCGCCGCGTAGACCGGCCAGAGGGCGATGCCCGCCGCGGCCACGGTCTGCAGCACGATGCCGAAGAGCTGCGAGGCGAGGTTGTACTGGGCGAGCTCGTCCGGCCCGGCCAGGTGGCTGAGCAGCAGGCGGCCGGTCTGCATCGCGACCGGCAGGGCGATCATCTGCACGAGCATCGGCCAGGCGAGGCCGAGCGCCGGCACGCCGCGGTAGCTGCGGACGCGCGGCACGAGCTTCACGGCCGAGCCGATCTGCGGCGACAGTGCCCGGGCAGCCACGATGAGGCAGATCACCGACACGAGGCTGTTCGCGACGTACGAGATGACGGCGAGGTAGCTGCCGACCGGCACGCTGAACATGACGGCCGAGCCGATGGCGAGCAGCATGAACGGTGCCACGACCGCCTGGCTGGCGACCTGCGTGCTCGTCTTCTTGAGGCCCACGAGGATGCGCTGGCCCACCGTCAGCGGGATCACCAGGCCGAACACCGCGAGGCAGAGCCCGGCCGCGAGCGAGCCGCCGTCGGGCAGCAACCCCTCGCCGAGCAGCACGGGCCACCAGCCGGCGAGGGTGATGATCAGGGCGACCGCGACCATGATGCCGCCCGACACGAGCAGCACCCGGAACGCGGTGACGATCGACCGCTTGACGAAGTCGTCGGTGCGGACCGACGACGAGCCGGCCACGGCGTTGATCACGATCGCGGCGATGCCGAGGTCGGCGAACGGCAGCAGGGTCGGGAAGGTGGAGAGCAGGCCGTACTGCGCGTAGGCGTCGGTGCCGAAGTTCTGGATGATCATGCGGCTCGTGATGATGCCGAGCACGCCCGACAGGCCCATCACGACCACCTTCATGGCGGCGGTCGAGCCGACGGCGGCCATCGCACCGCCCCGCTTCGGCCGACCCGCCGAGCCCGTGGCCGCCCGGGTCACGAGCGCGCCCCGTCGCGCGGACCGCCCGTGCCGGCGCCGTCGGCCGTGGCACCGGGTGCGGACGCGGGCGCGGACGCCTCGCCGTCACGGCCGAACAGGCGGTCGTCCGCCTCGAGCCGTCCGTCACGCGCCGGCAGGTCGGCCAACACCTCGTCGGCCGGCCGGGCGGCGTCGAGCGCCTCGACGATCGCGGCGGCGAGCACCTCGGGCGAGGCGGCGTCGGCGGCGACGACGTGGCCGTGACGGGTCAGCCAGTCGGCGAGCCCCGTCTCGGTCGTCGTCACCACGGTGCAGCCGTGCGACAGCCCCTCGACGATCGGCAGCCCCACCTGCTCGCGCCAGGTCGGGCTGGGTTGCGACCAGAGCACGAGCACGCGCGAGTCGTCGAGCACCGAGTGGATGCGCCGGCGCGGCGGGTCGACCTCGACGGTGACCGAGGGCTGCGCGACCGACAGGGCCCGCGCCTCCTGCTCGAGGGCGCCCTTGCCGAGCAGGGCCAGCGTCGCGTCGGGGCGGGCCGCGACGACGAGCGGCCACGCCGCCGCGAGCACGCGCAGCCCCTTGCGCTCGACGAACGACCCGAGGAAGGTGACCGCGGGCGGTCGAACGCCGCCGCCCCGGGCCTGGGGGTGTCGGGTGGGCAGCGCGGGCACCGTGGTCACGGCCGCGCCGGACCGAGGGCCCCCGAGGAGGCGCGTGTACGTCTCGCGCGCCGCGTCCGTCCCGTAGACCACCCGGTCGAGTCGACGCCAGACCGCCCGCGCGAGCACGCGTTCGCCCCGCCGGCGGAGCCGGGTGCGCAGCCGCGGCGCGGTCGCCACGGTGAACGGGTCGGCGTTGCCGATCAGGTAGCTCACGACGGTCGTCGGACGCCCCGTGAGCCGGCGTCGCACCGCGAGGGCGGCCAGCACGAGGGCCGTGGCGGGCAGGCTCGAGGTCATCAGCGGCTCGTTGACCTCGAGGGTCTCGACCTCGGAGCGGGCCACGAGCCACGCCGCACGAACCGGGCCGGCCGGCACGAGGTCGAGCCCCTCGGCGAGCGCGGCGTCGAAGTCGTAGCGCGTGACCCGGTAGACGATGCTCGCCGGGGCGAGCTCGTGGGCGCGTTCGAGGTGGGCGGTCCGCAGCGACTCGTACAACCGGACGGCCGGGAGGCGCGGGGCACGCCGTCGGGACGACCGGGGCGGGGTCACGGTGCGTCGATGCCCCGACGGACGGCCGGGCGCCCGGAGGTGACGGACTTGGTCGACGTGCCGACCGAGCGCTGGGCACCCGAACGGTGCCCGCCCTCGGTGACGCCGTCGAGGATGACGCCGATGACGGGCACCTGGACGCCGGTGAGCGCCCGAACCGCCTGGAGGAGCTGGCCGCGGGACGAGTGCCCCATGGTGGCGACGAGCACGACGCCGTCGGTCAGTCGTCCGAGCTCGAGGGCGTCGGACGAGGTGAGCACGCCGGGGGCGGCGACCACGACGACGTCGTAGCGTTCGCGCGCGGACTCGACGAAGAGCGCCATCGACTTCGAGCTGAGCAACGGGCTCGGGTTCGGGGGCACCTCGCCCGTGGCGATGACGTCGACCCGGTCGCGCCACGGGGTGACGGCGTCCTCGAACTCGACGCGACCCACGACGACGTCGGTCAGGCCGACCTCGTCCGACACGGCCGCGAGGTCGGCGAGTCCGCCGCCGCGCAGGTCCGCGTCGACGACGAGGACGGACTGCCCGCGTTCGGCGTAGGCGAGCGCGAGGTCGAGGGTCACGGCCGCGCGGGTCTCGCGGTCGTCCGCGCTGATCGACGACACGGCGATGGTGCGGGCGACGGAGTCGACGTCCGAGAACTGCAGTTGCGCCCGGATGCGCCGGAAGTCGTCCGCCGTGGCCCCCTGGGGCTCGTCGGCGAACGCGAGGCTGCCGCGCCGGCGGCGGCCCACCGTGCCGAGCACCGGGGCGAGGCGCAGCTCGTCGACGTCGGCTGTGCTGCGCAGACGCGTGTCGACGACCGACCGGACGAGGGCGAGGACGACGCCGAGCGCGAGACCGAGCGCGAGACCCGTCAGGGCGATGAGGCGCCGGTTCGGGCCGACCGCCGAGTTCGGCGGGGTGGCCTCGGCGATGGGGGCGAGGCTGACGGTCGACAGGCCGGCCGCGCTCTCGGGCGACAGCGACCGGGCCTCGGCGCTGAGCGACCGGGTCACGGCGTTGGCGATGTCCGCTGCGCGCTGACGGTCGCCGTCGACCACCGTGACGTCGACGATGACGGTGTTGAGCGGGTTCTCGGCGGTGATCTGACGGGCCAGCTGCACGGCCGTCACGTCGAGGCCGAGGTCCGAGACGACGGGATCGAGGACGATCGACGAGGTGGCCAGCCGGGTGTAGCTCTGCACGAGGTTCTGGGTGTACGACGACCCCTGCAGCAGCTCGTTCGGATCGGAACCCTCGGCCGCCGACACGAAGACGCTGCTCGTGGCCTGGAAGCTGTCGGGACGCGTCTGGGCGTAGCCGTAGCCGGCCGCACCGCCCAGCAGCGCGAGGACGACGATGACGGGCCAGCTCTTCACGAGCGCGCGCCAGTAGTGCTGAGGATCCAACTGACACTCCCGGGTTGAGTTGCCGAACCTGGCGAGCATACCCGCAGCGCGTGCGGGGCCACGACCCCCGGCCGGGGGTGCGCCGTCGTGCTCGGGCCCGCGATCACCCGCTCTCACCCGCTCTCGCCCGTCTCCGCTCCTCGCCGCCCGTCGCCGCCCGTCGCCGCCTGCCGACGCCCGTCGCCGCTCGTCACCGTCGTGACGGGTGGAGCCCGACCCGGTGCCCGGGGGCGGGCCGCGTTCAGCCGGTCGGCAGGGCGACGCCGGCCCAGCGCGGGCCGTGCGGGGTGATCGCCACGCGCCGGGGCTCGTCGGGCGGATCGGCGAGGTCGGCCGGATCGCCCGGTGCCTCGTCCGCCCGGGCACCCGTCGGGCGGTCGATCACGACGTCGAGCCACGAGTCGGACGCCCCGTCGAGCAGGCCGGCGCCCCACTCGACGACGACGATCGAGCCCTCGTAGTCGAGGTCGAGGTCGTCCAGCTCGGCCTCGGACGACAACCGGTACGCGTCGACGTGCACGAGCGGGACGCCGGACGCGGTCGGGTGCGTCCTGGCCAGGACGAACGTCGGGCTCGCGACCTGGCCGCGCACCTCGAGGCCGGCACCGAGGCCCCGGGTCAGGGTCGTCTTGCCGGCACCGAGCGGGCCGGTCAGCACCAGCAGGTCGCCCGCCCGCAGCAGGGCGGAGAGCTCGCGACCCAGCGCCTCCATGGCGTCGGCGTCGACGACGGCCAGCTCGGCCGGTGCACCCGTCTCGCCCGATGCGCCCGTCTCGGCCGGGTCGCCCGTCTCGCCCGGCGTCGTCACGGGCGTCCGCCGACGTAGACGCGCGGCACCCGCGCACCGATGCGGCAGGCCACCTCTTCGGGGATGGTGCCGGTCGCGTCGGCCCACTCGCCGATGGTCATCTCGCCCCGGTCGCCCGGGCCGAAGAGCACGGCCTCGTCGCCGACCTCGACCGGGTCGTCGCCCATGTCGACCAAGAACTGGTCCATCGCGACCCGCCCCACGATCGGGCGGGGTGCGCCGGCCACGACGACGTGGACGGCGCCCTGGGCCCGGCGGCTCACGCAGTCGGCGTACCCCAGGGGCACGAGCGCGAGCGTCGTGTCGGTCGGTGCGCGGAAGGTGTGGTCGTACGACACCCCGGTGCCCGCGGCGATCCGCTTGACCTTCACGACCGAGGCCGAGAGGGTCATCACCGGGCGCAACCCCCGGTCGGCGGCGGTCACGCCCTCGGTGACGGGGATGCCCAGGCCGTTCGACCCCATGCGGACCATGTCGAAGCGCCTCTCGGGGTGCTCGAGCGCGGCCGAGCTCGACGACATGTGACGCTTCTCGACCGTCGCCCCGAGCGCCTCGGCGTCGGCGACGGCACGCTCGAACACGCGCGCGGCGGCCTGGTCGTCGGCTTCGCTCGTCTCGCTGACGTGCGAGAAGATGCCGCGCAGCCGGACGACGCCCTCGTCGCGGAGGGCGACCGCCCGGGTGACGAAGCCCGCCCAGTCCGAGGGCAGGCAGCCCTCACGGTGCAGCCCCGTGTCGATGGTCAGGTGCACGAGGGCGACGCCGTCGCGGGACCGCGCGGCGTCGGCGACGGCCTCGAGCTGGTCGTGGGTCGAGACGCCGAGGTCGACGCCCAGGTCGACGGCGGCCTCGAGGTCGTCGGACGGGCTGAGCTGCCAGGCGAAGAACGACGCCCCGTCTCCGATGCCCAGGCGTCGCAAGCGCAGGGCCGGTGCCAACTCGACGGTGCCGAACCAGCGGATGCCGGCCGCGACCGCCTCGGGCACGAGCACGTCCGCCCCGTGCGAGTAGGCGTCGGCCTTCACGATGGCGAGGATCTCGACCGGGTCGAGGCGGGCGATCAGCGACTCGAGGTTCGCCCGGTACGCGGCGAGGTCGACGGTCGCCCGGCGCAGCGGCGTCGCGGCGGTCATGCGGTGTACCTCCGGTCCAGGCCGGCGGCGAGGCAGGCGACGACCTCGTAGGTGATGCCGTCGATCGCCTCGGCCCAGTCGGCCGCGGATCGGCGCCCGAGCGCCGGGTCGCCGAACAGGACGACCTCGTCGCCGACCTCGACCGGGTCGTCGCCCACGTCGATCACGAGGGCGTTCATCGCGATCCGACCGCGGACCCGGTAGGTGCGGCGACCGATCGTGACGGACGCCCGCTCGCTCGCGGCCCGGTCGATGCCGTCCGCGTACCCGACCGGGACGATCGCGATCGACGTGTCGCGTTCGGGGCGGAAGAGGTAGCCGTACGACACGCCCTCGCCGGCCGGGATGCGCTTGACGGTGGTCACCGGTGCCGTGACCGTCATGGCCGGACGCAGGCCGAGGTCGGCCGAGGTGCGGTCGGGGTAAGGGCTCAGACCGTAGCTCGCGAGGCCGAGGCGCACCATGGTCGCGCGCGACCCCGCGTAGTCGAGCGCGGCCGCCGAGGCGGCGACGTGCAGCAGCGGGGGTCGGACCCCTCGTTCGTCGAGCATCTGCGAGGCCTGGGCGAACCGGGCCGTCTGCAGGCCGTCCTCTTCGGCCGAGGTGTTCGACACGTGGGTCATCAGGCCCTCCACCGGTACCGTGGCGGAGTGCCGGGCGGCCCGGTCGAAGAGCTCGGGCCACTCGGACTCGACGGCGCCGTTGCGGCTGAGCCCCGTGTCGATCGCGAGGTGCACGGCGCGGACGCCGGCCGCCACGGCCGCCTCGAGCTGGTCGACGCTCGACACCGCCGGGGTGACGCCGAGCGCCGCGGCCTCGACGAAGTCCTCGCCGGGCGCGTGCAGCCAGGCGAGCACCGGGGCCTCGACCCCGGCCCGGCGCAGGGCCACCGCCTCGGCCAGGTCGGCCACGCCGAGCCAGTCGACGCCCGCCTCGACGAAGACGCGTGCGCACTCGACGGCTCCGTGCCCGTAGGCGTTCGCCTTGACCACCGCCATGACGGCCGCGGGCGCGACGGCCTCGCGCAGCACCCGGACGTTGTGGCGCAGGGCCGTGGTGTCGACGGTGATGGTGACGTCGTGCGTCATCGGTCTGCCCCTTCGTGGTGCGGACCGCCGAGGCGGCCGGGCGGGAGGTCGACGCCCTCGGCGACCACGTACGCCACGGCGACGCCGCCGTCGTGGCTGAGCGAGAGGTGGAGGCGCGAGACGCCCCGCGAGTCGGCCAGCGCACGTGCTCCCCCGCCGAGCACGAGCGACGGCGCGCCCTCGTCGTCCGAGACGACGACGACGTCGTGCCAGCTGACCCCGGTGGAGCCGCCCAGGGACTTGATGAGCGCCTCCTTGGCGGCGAACCGCGCCGCGAGCGAGGGGCGGCCCCGGGGGCTGCCGTCCCGCAGCACGAGTTCGCCCTCGCGGAACAGCCGCGCGGCGAGCGCCGGCGTGCGGTCGAGCGTGCGGCCGAAGCGCTCGAGGTCGACGACGTCGACGCCGATGCCGACGATCACGTCGGCGTCCGCTCGCTGCGCTGTCGCGGGTGCACGGCTCTGGCTACTCGACGGTGACCGACTTGGCCAGGTTGCGCGGCTGGTCGACGTCGAGGCCCTTGGCCGCCGCGAGCTCCATGCCGAAGACGTGCAGGGGCACGACCGACAGCAGCGGCTCGAAGAGCGGCGCGGCCAGGGGGATGTGCAGCACCTCGTCGGCGAACGGCAACACCGCGGCGTCGCCCTCTTCGGCGATCGCGATGACGCGGGCACCGCGGGCGCGGATCTCTTGGATGTTCGAGACGACCTTGGGGTGCAGCGATCGCGGGTCGCGGGGGCTCGGCACGATGACGAAGACGATCTGGCCGGGCTCGATCAGCGCGATGGGACCGTGCTTGAGCTCGCCCGCCGCGAAGCCCTCGGCGTGGATGTACGCGAGCTCCTTCAGCTTGAGGGCGCCCTCGAGGGCGATGGGGTAGCCGACGTGACGGCCGAGGAACAGCACCGACCGGGTGTCGGCCATCCAGCCCGCGAGGGTCTTGATGCGTTCGGAGGACTCGAGGACCTGCTCGATCTTGCCGGGGATCTCGAGCAGGTCGGCGACCTGCTCGGCGACCTCGTCGGCGCTCAGCGTCCCGCGCAGCGTCGCCAGGTGCAGGCCGAGCAGGAACAGCGCGGTGCCCTGGGCGACGAAGGCCTTGGTGGAGGCCACGGCGACCTCGGGGCCGGCGTGCGTGTACAGGACGGCGTCGGACTCACGCGGGATGGTCGACCCCTGCGTGTTGCAGATCGACAGCACCTGGGCGCCCCGCTCTCGGGCGTACTTGACGGCCATCAGGGTGTCCATCGTCTCGCCCGACTGGCTGATCGACACGACGAGGGTCTTCTCGTCGAGCACCGGGTCGCGGTACCGGAACTCGTGGGCCAGCTCGACCTCGACGGGGACGCGGGCCCACTGCTCGATGGCGTACTTGCCGAGGATGCCGGCGTACGCGGCCGTGCCGCAGGCGATCACGATGACGCGGTCGACGGTCAGCAGGCGATCGCGCACGCCGTCGAGCTCGGTCAGCGTGACCGCCCCGTCGGTGGTGCGGCCGAGCAACGTCTTGGCGACGGCCTCGGGTTCTTCGCTGATCTCTTTGGCCATGAAGCTGGACCAGCCGCCCTTCTCGGCCGCCGAGGCGTCCCAGTCGACCTCGAACTCGGTCGTCTCGACGGAGGCACCGGTGAAGTCGACGACCTCGACCGAATCCGGTCGGATCGTCACCAGCTGGTCCTGACCGATCGACATGGCCCGGCGGGTGTGGGCCACGAAGGCCGCGACGTCGCTGCCGAGGAAGTTCTCGCCGTCGCCCAGGCCGATCACCAGGGGCGAGTTGCGGCGGGCGCCGACGACGACGCCGGGCTGGTCCGCGTGCACGACGAGCAGCGTGAAGGCGCCGTCGAGGGTGTTGACGACCGTGCGCAGGGCCTCGGTCAGGTCACCCGTGGCACGGTAGGCCCGGGCGACGAGGTGGGCGGCGACCTCGGAGTCGGTCTCGCTGAGGAACTCGACGCCCTCGGCGAGCAGCTCGGCCTTGAGCTCGGAGAAGTTCTCGATGATGCCGTTGTGGATGAGGGCCAGCTTGCCGCCGTCGGCGAGGTGGGGGTGCGCGTTCGCGTCCGTCGGGCCGCCGTGCGTCGCCCAGCGGGTGTGGCCGATGCCGGTCGTGCCGTCGGTCAGGGGCGTCGCCTCGAGGTCGTCGACCAGCATCCGCAGCTTGCCGGCCTTCTTGCGGGTGCCCAGGCTCCCCGCCGCGTCGATGACGGCGACGCCGGCCGAGTCGTACCCGCGGTACTCGAGTCGCTTGAGGCCGCCCAGCAGCACCTCGATGCTCTTGTCACCCGTTCCGACGTATCCCACGATTCCACACATGGGCTCGATCTTAGAGGCTGTCGTCCGTGAGCCCGGCGGGCCGTGCCGACGCGTCACCACCCCGAGCCGGTAGCCTCGTCCGCATGGCCGAAGCCACCCCGACGACCGCGCCCTCCACCGTGCACGCGAGCCCCTTCGTCGAGATCGGGCGCGACGCCTGGGCCGATCTCGCGCCCACCACCCGCCTGCCGCTGACCGAGACCGAGATCGTCCAGCTGCGTGGGCTCGGCGACCGGCTCGACATGCGCGAGGTGCAGGACGTCTACGTCCCCCTCAGCCGCCTGCTCAACCTCTACGCCGCGGGCGCGCGCAACCTGCACCGGGCGACCAGCGACTTCCTCGGCGAACGGGCGCAGCGCACGCCGTTCGTGATCGGGGTCGCCGGGTCGGTGGCGGTCGGCAAGTCCACCGTCGCGCGCCTCCTCCGTGAGCTGCTGAGCCGGTGGGACGACACCCCGCGGGTCGAGCTGGTGACCACCGACGGGTTCCTCTACCCGAACGCCGAACTCGAGCGTCGCGGCATCATGAGCCGCAAGGGGTTCCCCGAGTCGTACGACCGCCGGCACCTGCTGCGCTTCGTGTCGCAGGTCAAGAGCGGGGCCGAAGAGGTGCGCGCACCCTTCTACTCGCACACGAGCTACGACATCATGCCGAGTGCCGAGGTCGTGGTCCGCCGGCCCGACATCCTCATCGTCGAGGGGCTGAACGTGCTGCAGCCCGCGGTGGCCGGGCGCCTCGCCCTCAGCGACCTGTTCGACTTCACCGTCTACGTCGACGCCCGCACCTCCGACATCGAGAGCTGGTTCGTCGAGCGGTTCCTGGCGCTGCAGAAGGGCGCCTTCACACAAGAGCGCTCGTTCTTCCACCGCTTCGCCGACATGGACGAAGCCGAGGCCCGGTCGTTCGCCTCGGGCATCTGGAAGTCGGTCAACGAGCCCAACCTGGTCGAGAACGTGCTGCCGACGCGCTCGCGTGCCACGCTCGTGCTGCGCAAGGCCGCCGACCACAAGGTCAGCTCGGTCCTTCTGCGCAAGATCTGACCCGGCGCCTCCGGCCGAGGCCAGGAGGCGCGGGTCGGGTCAGGAGGCGCGGGTCACGTCGAGAGGCGCGGGTCACGTCGCCCTCGCGTCGCGCCCCGTCCGCCCGGAGGCAGCGGCTCAGAGACTCGAAGACTCAGACGCCCGGACGCTCAGACGCTCAGAGCGCGAGTCGCTCGCGGACGACGTCGGCCAGGGCGTGCGCCACGCGGTCGGCGGTCGCCTGGTCGGCGGCCTCGACCATGACGCGGACGACGGGCTCGGTGCCCGAGGGGCGCAGCAGCACGCGGCCCGAGTCGCCGAGTTCGGCCTCGAAGCGTCGGACGGCCTCGGCCACGCCCTCGTCGGAGGCGGCGCGTGACCGGTCGACGTCGCGCACGTTGATCATGATCTGCGGGAACACCGTCATGACCGAGGCGAGCTCGGCCAGGCCCTTGCCGGTCGCGGCCATGCGGGCGACGAGCGAGAGCCCGGTGAGGATGCCGTCGCCGGTGGTGGCGTAGTCGGCGAAGACGATGTGGCCGGACTGTTCGCCGCCGAGGGTGAAGCCGTGCTCGTTCATGTCCTCGAGCACGTAGCGGTCGCCGACCTTGGTCTGGCGGACCGTGATGCCGTGCTCGGCCATCGCCCGGATGAGGCCGAGGTTGCTCATGACGGTGGCCACGAGCGTGTCGTCGACGAGCGCGCCTCGCCCTTTCTGGGCCACGGCGAGGATGGCCATGATCTGGTCGCCGTCGACCACGGCGCCCGTGGCGTCGACGGCGAGGCAGCGGTCGGCGTCGCCGTCGTGCGCGATGCCGACGTCGGCTCCGTGCTCGAGGACGGCCTTCGCCAGGTTGTCGAGGTGGGTCGACCCCACGCCGTCGTTGATGTTCACGCCGTCGGGGTCGGCGCCGATCAGCGTGACGGTGGCGCCGGCGTCGGTGAACACCTCGGGCGACACGGCCGCGGCCGCGCCGTGCGCGCAGTCGAGCACGACGTGGATGCCGTCGAGCCGGTTGGGCAGGGCACCGAGCAGGTGCAGGACGTAGCGGTCCTCGGCGTCGGCGAACCGACGGATGCGACCGACGTCGCCGCCGATGGGCATGAGCTGCGGGTCGGCCATGGCCGCTTCGATGCGGTCCTCGACCTCGTCGGGCAGCTTCGTCCCGCCGAAGGCGAAGAACTTGATGCCGTTGTCGGGGGCCGGGTTGTGCGAGGCGCTGATCATGACGCCGAAGTCGGCACCGATGTCGTCGACCAGGAACGCCGCGGCGGGCGTCGGGATGACCCCGGCGTCGAGCACGTCGACGCCCGAGCTGGCCAACCCGGCACACACGGCCGCGGTGAGGAACTCGCCCGAGATGCGGGGGTCGCGCGCCACGACGGCGACGGGTCGCCGCCCTTCGGCGCGACGGGCATCGGCGTGATGCCCCTTCGTGAGCACCACCGCGCTCGCCTGGGAGAGCCCCAGGGCGAGCGCGGCGGTCAACTCACGGTTGGCGAGGCCTCTGACACCGTCGGTACCGAACAAACGCGTCATCGCGAGACCTGCCTCGTGTGTGGTGCTGGTTAGCGCTTCGAGAACTGCGAGGCCTTGCGGGCCTTCTTGAGACCGGCCTTCTTGCGCTCGATGACGCGGGCGTCGCGGGTGAGGAAGCCGGCCTTCTTGAGGGTGGCGCGGTTGTTCTCGCGGTCGATCTCGTTCAGCGCACGGGCGATGGCGAGACGGAGTGCACCGGCCTGGCCCGAGGGGCCGCCACCGGTGACCTTGACGGCCACGTCGTACGAGCCGAGCAGGTCGAGGACCTTGAACGGGTCGTTGATCAGCTGCTGGTGCAGCTTGTTGGGGAAGTAGTCCTCGAGGGTGCGACCGTTCACGACGATCGTGCCGGAGCCGGGCGTGAGGCGCGCACGAGCGATGGCCTCCTTGCGACGACCGACGGCGGAACCGCCGACGCTCAGCACGGGGCGGGGCGTCGCGGCGGCCTCGGGGGCCGAGCTCTCGGTGGTGAAGCTCTCGGGAGCCTGGTCGATGGAATCTGCGATCTGAGCCACTGTGTGGGGGTCCTTAAGTCTGAAGGCGGACGCTACTGGGCGACCTGGTCGAGGGTGTAAACCGTGGGCTGCTGAGCAGCGTGGGGGTGCTCGGCACCCGCGTACACCTTCAGCTTCTTGATCTGGGCACGGCCCAGCGAGTTCTTCGGCAGCATGCCACGGATGGCCTTCTCGACCGCACGGGTGGGGTGCTTCTCGACCATCTCGGAGTACGTGGTGGCCGTGATGCCGCCCGGGTAGCCCGAGTGACGGTAGTAGAGCTTCTCGGCCAGCTTGGAGCCGGTGAGGGCCACCTTGTCGGCGTTGATGACGATGACGAAGTCGCCCATGTCCATGTGGGGGGCGAAGGTCGGCTTGTGCTTGCCGCGCAGCAGGGCTGCCACGTGGCTCGCGAGGCGGCCGAGCACGACGTCGTCGGCGTCGATGATCAGCCAGTTCGGCTGGACGTCAGCCGGCTTGGGGGAGAAAGTGCGCGTCACAGTAGTGCTGCTTCCTGGTCGAGGTGAGAGGTTCGTGAATCCCGCTCCGTTGCCGTTGTCACCGCAGAGGCGATGAGAACGAGTCAGGTGGAGGGCTCAACTTCGGGCGAAAGCGCGCAGTTGCGCAGACACCAAGGGTTCACGTTACCCGACGCCGACGAGCCGGTCAACCGACGCTCGGCCCGCCACCGGGCCGCCACCGGCCCGGGCGGTCACTCCCCCAGTTGGTCGTGCGACCGCTTCACCTGCGTCAGGGCGACGCGAGCGGCCATCTCGTCGTCGGGCGGGTAGCCGACCTCGACCATCGTGAGGCCGTGGGCGGGCACCACCCTGAACTCGCCGTTGCGCTGGGCCTCACGACGCACGCCCTCGGCGCGGTGCGCCTCCATGGCTCCTTCGCCGACGGCGACGCAGGCGCCGACCAGGTTGCGCACGAGGTTGTGGCAGAAGGCGTCGGCCTGCACCGACGCCACGAGCACGCCGTCGGCCTCGCGCCGCCACGAGAAGTGCTGCAGCTCGCGGATCGTGGTCGCGTACTCGCGGTGCCGGCAGTACGCGGCCCAGTCGTGCAACCCGACGAGGCCGGCGGCCGTGGCGTTCATCAGGTCGAGGTCGAGACGCTGGTCGTACCAGAGGGTGTGGCCGCGTCGGGTCGGGTCGCGTTCCGCCCCGCGGTCGGCGATGCGGTACTCGTAACGGCGCCAGAGCGCGCCGAACCGGGCGTGGAAACCGGGAGGCGCGACCCGCGCACCCGAGATCACGATCTCGTCGGACGCACCCGCGAGCCCGTTGAGCCGCCGGGCGAGCACGGTCGGGGCGTCGAGCGGCGACTGGTCGCGCATGCCCCGGTGCGGCCTCTGCAGCTGGGCGATCTGGGCGTCGGTCAGGTCGAGGTGCACCACCTGGCCCCGCGCGTGCACGCCGGCGTCCGTGCGGCCCGCCACCGTGACGGTCGGCACGTCGCCGAGGCGGCGGAACAGCGTCTGCAGCGCGGCCTCGATCTCGCCCTGCACGGTGCGGCGGCCGGGCTGTTCGCTCCAGCCCGAGAAGTCGGTGCCGTCGTAGGCGACCCCGAGCCGGAGGCGCGTCAGGGCCGGGTCGTCGATCGTCACGCCACCCATGCTACGAGAGCGACGCTCACTGCCGGGACTCGGCCTCGAGCACCGTGTAGTCGCCGTCGACGCAGTGCAGGACGACCCCGTCGGGACGACGCCCGGGCTCGCCCCGCCACACCGTGACCGGCTCGCCCCCGGCGGCCAGGTAGAAGGCGCCGGGGTAGGGACGCGTGGTCGCCCGGACCAGGCGGTCGACGTGCTCGACGGTGTCGACGGCGGGGTCGAAGAGCCCGTCGGCGGGCGTCCGCCGCGCCCAGGTCGTCGCCTGCGACTCGTCCTGCGGGCGAGCGACCGCGGTGCCGTCCCGCATCGCGGGCCAGAGGGCGCGGATCAGTCGGACGTGGGCGGCGTCGACCTTGGCGTAGAGCGTCGTCGCCGTCTCGCGCGCGTCGACGCGGATGGTCTCGGCCCCGAGCACCGGCCCGGTGTCGACGCCCGACTCGAGCAGGAAGGCCGTCACCCCCGTCTCGGGCAGGCCCTCGACGATGGCCCAGGGCACGGCCGCGTTGCCCCGGCCGACCGGCAGGAGGGTCGGGTGCATGCCCACGGCACCGTGACGCGCGGCGGCGAGGACCTCGGGGCCGGCGATCTGGGACCAGCCGATGACGAAGAGCCAGTCGAGGTCGGCGGCCCGCAACGCCTCCGCCGCGTCGTCGACGTGCGGCACGGCGACGAGGTCGATGCCGTGTCGGCGAGCGATGTCGTCGACCCGGACCCGCCCCGCCTTCGTCGCGGCCCTGTCGTTCGGCAGGGTGACGAGCACGTCGACGGTCGCGCCCATCTCGAGCAGCGCCTCGAGGACGCTGCGCCCCACCTGCACGCACGTGACGAAGCCGATGCGGGGTCGCGGCGTCGTCTCAGCCACGGGAGGCCGCCCGGTCGAACTGGCGGGTCTCGGAGGGTTCGAGGGGCTCACAGGGCTCGAGCGTCTCGCCGGGCTCGGAGGGCCCGAGCGGCTCGAGCGGCTCGAGCGTGAAGACCGACTGGAAGCGTTCGGCCGCCGGGACCCCTGCTGCCGACCCCGCGACGGCCAGGGAGGCGCGCAGGGTCTCGGACGACCGCGGATGCGGGAAGGGCCGCATGACGTCGCGGTAGCACGCGAGTGCGTCGAGCTTGGCCTGGACGTCGCGGGGCCCGACCTCGACCCACGTGTTCGGCGAGAACGCGGACGCGGCACCCGGGTAGGCCCACTCGGTGGACGACAGGACCTCCATGAAGGCGACGTCGATGGCACAGCCGTTCTCGGGGCGGCGCTGATTGCGTCGGGCGGCCGCCTGGGCGGCCTCCGACACCATCCGGTGGTCGACGTTGATGTCGCCGGGGTGGGTCGTGATGACGGTCCTCGCCCCCGTGCTCTCGATCGCCTGCTCGACGAAGCGGACCATGTCGAGGTGCGGCACCGTGTTGGTCGCGATGTTCGGGAACCCCCCGAAGATCGGCGTCTCGCTGCCGAGGACGGCCGCGGCGGCCAGCGTGTCGTCCCTCAGGTCGCCCCGACCCGGGTGACGGTGTCGTTCGGATGCGTCACCGACGAGGATCGCGGTCGTCACGGGGACGCCGGCTCGCGTCAGCCGGTGGATCGTCGCCCCCGCCCCCAAGGTCTCGTCGTCGGGATGCGCGACGACCACGAGCACGGGGCGGTCCGGTCCGGAGATGAGCATCCAGCAAGAATATCACATGTCTCCTGCCGGTCCCCGGGTCGGGGACCGGTCGAGACGCACGACGGCGGCCGCGGCACGGTTCCCCGTGCCGCGACCGCCGCCGCCCTCGTCGCCTGGGCGACTACGCCCTGCGGGAGGCGCGGTGTCGGCCCCCGAGGACCGCCCCACCCAGCGCCATCAACACGAGGGCGAGGGCGATCCAGCCCGCCACGGACTCGCTGCCCGTGTAGGCCAGTCGACCGTCGGCGGTCGGCACGGCCGAGACGGGACCCGTCGCACCGGGGCCGGTCACCCCGGGGACGGCGGGGTCGGCACCCGCACCGGGCGTCGTGCCGGGGTCGGTCACCGGCGGCACCGGGTCGACCTCGTCGGCGAGCAGCGACACCCCGACCACGACGGGGTCGTGGTCGCTCGAGCGGAACTGGTCGGGCTGGTAGAGCTGCTTCACGTTGTAGTTGAAGCGGCTGTACTCGAGGCCGACCGACTCGCCCGCGTTGATGTTCCAGATGTCCACGCCCGTGACGGCCTCGGCGGCGGCCGGCGAGGCGAGCACGTGGTCGAGCGACCCGCTGAGGCCGCTGAACACGTAGCTGTACTCGTCGGTGCCGGTCGAGCCGAGGTCGACGTAGCCCGCGGCCCGCAGCGCCTCGATGGGGTCCTCCTGGCTGTAGGCGTTGAAGTCGCCGAGCAGGAACACCTTGTCGGTGCCCACGGCGGCCTCGCGCTCGGCGGCGAACGCGACCAGGGCGTTCGCCTGGTTCACGCGCGAGGCGTTCGAGCCGCCCTGACCGTCACCGAGGTCGGCGTCCGGGCCCGAACCGCTGCCCTTCGACTTGAAGTGGTTCGCGATCGCGAGGATCGTCGACCCGGCGTCTCCCCCGACGGGCCGGAAGGCCTGGGCGAGCGGCTGGCGTGCGTTGCTGAAGGCGGCCGAACCGGTGAGGATCGTCGACCCGCCGACGGGCTCGACGACCGCCTTCTTGAAGATGAAGGCGAGACGGATGACGTCCTCGTTGGCGGGCAGCGCCTCCGGGGAGCGTGCGTAGTCCCAGACCTCGGAACCCGCTGCGGCGTTCAACGCACCGACCAGGGTCGCGAGCGCGGAGTCGCGGTCCTCGCCGAAGCGGGCCGAGTTCTCGATCTCCTCGAGCGAGACGACGTCGGCACCCAGGGCGTTGATTGCGGTGACGATCTTGACCTGCTGGCGCTCGAGGCTGGCGGCGTTCGCCGCACCGCGGGCGTCGCAGCCGCCGTCGACGGTCACGGGCACTCCCGCGCGGTCGGTGTAGTAGGTGCACCCGGCGAGCGAGTCGCCCGTCGTCGTGAAGTAGTTCAGCACGTTGAAGCTGGCGAGCCGCACGTCACCGCCCACCTCGAGCGGGGCGTCCGTGCGGACGTCCTCGAACGTGACCGGCAGGTCGCCGTAGGCGGTGTCGCCGGTCAGGCGTGCGGTCGGCTGGTACTTCCAGGCCGAGTTGCGGTAGTCGAAGACGACCGGCACGGTGAAGGCGACCGAGGCGCCCACGGTGACGGGGTCCTCGTTCGAGAGGTAGGGCACGGGGATCGACTGGTTCGCGGCGGTGAAGAAGTTCGTCGTCGCCCCGTCGTCGAGGGTGACGGCGCGAGCGGCGTTGTCGGCCACGACCGCGGCGAACTCGACGCTGCCCGGGCGGGCGACCTCGGTCGGCTGGATCAGCGGCCGGTCACCCGAGGCGAGCTTGACCTCGCCGTACTGGTTCGTCGTGTAGGTGTCCGCGACGGTGAACTCGCCCTGTGGCAGCACGAGCATGCTCTCGAGCGTCTCGCGCTGGGCGTCCGTGGCCGGCAGGCCGACGGTCGCCGCCTGCGGTGCCACGACGCCCGTCGCGTCGAGCGCCCGGAGCGACGACGCCCCGGTCACGGTGATCTGGGTCAGGCCGAAGAACTCGGTGACGGTGCCGTCCACCTCGACGTAGTCGCCGACGGCGACCGAGGAGGCGGTGCTCGCCGAGTACACGAACAGCGCGTCCGACGCGAGGTGCGTCGACAGGTCGAGCGCGCCTCCGGTGCCCGGCGTCTGGATGACGTAGCCGTTCAGGCCACCGGTGGGGTAGGTCGCCGTGACGACGCCGCGCGTGGTGACCGTGCGGCCGGCCAGCGGGCTCGTGTCGGAGACGCCCTGGATCTGCGCGACGGTGACGTCGGCCTCGGGGGTCGGCTCGGGCTGCGGCTCGGGGTCGGGCCCGGGCTCGGTGCCCGTGCCGCCCGAGTTCTGCGGCGTGACGGTGGTCTGGGTCGAGAAGTCGGCCGAGTTCACGTCGGTGTCCGCACCGTCCGTGCGGGCGAGCGAGTTGGGGACGCCGTTGGCACCCGTGACCGGTGCGACCGTCGTCTCGAAGGTGTTCGAGGCTCCGTAACCCAGCAGGTCGACGACGCCGGCGGTGCCGGCCGCGACCGACCCGGGGGCGAGCGTGAGGGGCTCGGCCTGGTCCGACAACACGACGGTGCCGGTCGTGCCGCTCGGGTTGAGCGACGCGGTCGCGTCGGGCGCCGGCAGGTCGGCACCCGTGGCCCCGTTGCCCGGGATCGCCACCAGGAAGTGCCCCTCGGCGGGGACGGTGCCGGCGAGGGCCGAGGTCGAGAAGGCCCCGGAGCCCGTGGCCGAGCGGTACTGCAGCGACCAGCCGGCGAGCGAGACCGACGCCGAGCTGGGGTTGTAGAGCTCGACGAACTTGCGGTTGAACGGCGCGTTCGCACTGCCGCCCTTGAAGTAGGCCTCGGCGATGACGACGCCGGAGCCGTCCGGAGCGGCGACGGCGGCGACCGGCACCAGGGGGCCGAGCAGCAGCGAGAGGCCGGCCACGAGGGCAGCGGCGCCCAGTGGGGTGTGTCGGGGTCGGGATGACATGGGTTCCTTCGGAGGTTCGGAAGAGGACCCTGTGAATCTACGTGCCCCACCCACCCGGGGGGTTTCCGACGTGTGTCTCCCAGGTAAACGACACCTGTTGCAGGAACGGCGAAGGGCCCGTCACCTCGCGGTGACGGGCCCTTCGTGCGGTGGCGCTGGGACTACTTCGCAGCCTCGTCGTCCGACTTGGCGGCGGCGTCGGCCTCGACCTCGTCGGCGGCAGCCGTCTCGGTCTCGGGCTCGACGGGAGCGGACTCCTCGACCGTCTCGGTCTCGTCGACGGGAGCCTCGGTGGGCTCGGCGACCGGGGCCGCGGCGGCGCTGGTCTTCGAGGACTTGACCTTGGGGGTCACGGGCTCGAGGACGAGCTCGATCGACACCATCGAGGCGTTGTCGCCCTTGCGGAAGCCGAGCTTCGTGATGCGGGTGTAGCCGCCGTCACGGTTCTCGACGAGGGGCGCGATCTCGGTGAAGAGGATGTGCGCGGCCTCTTTGTTGTTGCGGAGGGTCTGCATGGCACGGCGACGCGAGTGCAGGTCGCCACGCTTCGCGAAGGTCACGAGACGCTCGGCGACGGGACGGAGGCGCTTGGCCTTGGTCTCGGTCGTCTTGATCGTCTTGTGCTCGAAGAGCGAGGCGGCCAGGTTGGCCAGCATGAGGCGCTCGTGCGCCGGGCCGCCTCCGAGGCGGGGTCCCTTGGTGGGCTTGGGCATTGTCTGTTCCTAAAGGTGAGTCGAGAGTGGAGGGCGTCGGGCGGAGAGACCTAGTTGGTGGTCTCTTCTTCGTCGTAACCGCTGTAGAAGTGGGCTCCATCGAACCCGGGGACCGTGTCTTTCAGCGAGAGGCCGAGCTCGACGAGCTTGTCCTTCACCTCGTCCACCGACTTCTGACCGAAGTTGCGGATGTTCATCAGCTGGGTCTCGGAGAGGGCGACCAGCTCAGACACGGTGTTGATGCCCTCGCGCTTCAGGCAGTTGTAGCTGCGGACCGACAGGTCGAGGTCCTCGATCGGGGTCTGCAGCTCGCTCGACAGGACGGCGTCGACCGGCGCGGGGCCGATCTCGATGCCCTCGGCGGCGGTGTTCAGCTCGCGTGCGAGGCCGAACAGCTCGGTGAGCGTGCGACCGGCCGAGGCGATGGCGTCACGCGGCGAGATCGACGGCTTCGACTCGACGTCGACGACGAGACGGTCGAAGTCGGTGCGCTCACCGGCACGAGTCGCCTCGACGCGGTAGGTGACCTTGAGCACGGGCGAGTAGATCGAGTCGATCGGGATCTGACCGGCCTCGCTGAACTCGCTGCGGTTCTGCACGGCCGACACGTAGCCGCGGCCACGCTCGATCGTGAGCTCGAGCTCGAACTTCGCCTTGTCGTTCAAGGTGGCGATGACCAGCTCGGGGTTGTGGATCTCGACGCCGGCCGGAGCCGAGATGTCGGCGGCCGTGACCTGGCCGGCACCCTGCTTGCGCAGGTAAGCCGTGATGGGCTCGTCGTGCTCGCTGGCGACGACCAGCTGCTTGATGTTGAGGATGACCTCGGTGACGTCCTCTTTGACTCCGGGGACGGTCGTGAACTCGTGCAGCACGCCGTCGATGCGGATGCTGGTGACAGCAGCGCCGGGGATCGACGAGAGAAGCGTGCGGCGCAGCGAGTTGCCGAGGGTGTAACCGAAGCCGGGCTCGAGCGGCTCGATCACGAAACGGGAGCGGAACTCCGAGATGTTCTCCTCGGTGAGGGTGGGGCGCTGTGCAATGAGCACTGTGGATTCCTTTCGGCGAAGAGTCCGCTATATGACTCTTGGCGGTACGACAGGTGGCTGGCCCGTCGGGTCTGTTGAGTTGTGGGCGCCTCGGGCGAACACGCGGGAGGCGGTGCTGACGCGGGGGAGCCCGCCGCCCCCGAGGGCCCCGGTGACGGGGCCGACGTCGGGTGCGGCGGGCGTTGACTCAGTTAGACGCGACGACGCTTCGGCGGGCGGCAGCCGTTGTGCGCCTGGGGGGTGACGTCGTTGATCGAGCCCACCTCGAGGCCGGCGGCCTGGAGCGAGCGGATCGCCGTCTCGCGACCCGAACCCGGGCCCTTGACGAAGACGTCGACCTTCTTGACGCCGTGCTCCTGCGCCTGACGAGCGGCGGACTCGGCGGCGAGCTGCGCGGCGAAGGGGGTCGACTTGCGCGAACCCTTGAAGCCGACGGCGCCGGACGAGGCCCAGCTCAGGACGGCACCCGAGGGGTCGGTGATCGAGACGATCGTGTTGTTGAACGTGCTCTTGATGTGGGCCTGGCCCACGGCGACGTTCTTCTTCTCTTTGCGGCGGGGCTTGCGCGCGGCCGTCTTCGGTGCTGCCATTTTTTCTCCTACAACCTTGAGGGGCGTACGGCGGGAGCCGAGGCCTATCGAGCCTTCTTCTTGCCGGCGACGGTGCGCTTCGGGCCCTTGCGGGTACGAGCGTTCGTCTTGGTGCGCTGGCCGCGGACGGGCAGGCCGCGGCGGTGGCGGATGCCCTCGTAGCTGCCGATCTCGACCTTGCGGCGGATGTCGGCGGCCACCTCGCGGCGGAGGTCACCTTCGACCTTGTAGTTGCCCTCGATGTAGTCGCGGAGCAGGACGAGCTGGTCGTCCGTGAGGTCCTTGACGCGGATGTTCCCGTCGATCTCGGTCTCGGCGAGAGTCTTCAGCGCGCTGGTGCGGCCGACTCCGTAGATGTAGGTCAGTGCGACTTCGACGCGCTTGTCGCGCGGGATGTCAACGCCTGCTAGACGTGCCATGATGGCCTCTTTTCAGAGATGGTGGAGGTCTGTCACAGCACCGGTGCCCGGGCCTCCGACCCGGGGTGTCCCCCGCCTCCGACCACCCGAGGGCGGACGTGACGAGTTCTGGTGCTGCTGGGATGGTGTTGCGGAGTGACCCGGGCTGGCCGGGTCGGCATCGGCACGCCGCCTGCGCGGCGGTCGAGTCAGCCCTGGCGCTGTTTGTGGCGCGGGTTGCTCTTGCAGATGACCATGACGTTGCCCTTGCGGCGGATGACCTTGCAGTGCTCGCAGATGGGCTTGACGCTGGGGTTGACCTTCATTGCTGATTCCTTGATCTCGCTGGCTTCGTGCCCCACGGGTGCGTGGGGCCGTTCCTTTCCAGCACGCCCTACTTGTAGCGGTAGACGATCCGGCCGCGGGTCAGGTCGTAGGGGCTGAGCTCCACGATCACACGGTCTTCGGGGAGGATGCGGATGTAGTGCTGCCGCATCTTTCCGGAGATGTGCGCGAGGACCCTGTGTCCGTTGGTCAACTCAACGCGGAACATCGCGTTGGGCAGAGCTTCGATCACTGCGCCTTCGATTTCGATGACACCGTCTTTTTTGGCCATAGCCTCACTGTCGCTAAGAATAGGGGTGTTGGTCGTGCGGGGATGCGGTGCCCAGGCGCGCGGAAACGCACACGGAACACCAAAGGTCGATCTTATGCGATGCCGGTATAGTTCAGCAACCCGGCCGGTCAACCCGACACGCCGGAGCATCCGACGACCGCCGCCGGCCACCCCGCCCGTCGTGCACCCGGGTGCCGACCACGACTGCCGGGAGCACCATGCCTGAACGCCCGACCACCGCCTCCTCGCCCCGAGGCGTCGCCCGCCACGGTCGCCTTCGTCGCCGCGGGCCCGGCCGCATGCTGCTCGGGCTCGTCGCCGGTGCCACGGCCGTGGTCCTCGTGAGCGGGGCGTCCGTCGCGGCGATCGCCGTCCGGACGGCGACCTCCGGGGTGCAGACCGTCTCGCTCGGCAACGAGGACGACGTGCAGGGGGTCGACATCTCGGCGATCGAGGGCGGCGCCAACATCCTGCTGGTGGGCAGCGACGAACGGGACGACGGCAGCCAGGTCGACGCGGGCGAGGTGGACGGCGTGCGCAACGACGTGACGATCCTGGCCCACCTCTCGGCGGACCACACCCAGCTGACGGCCGTGAGCTTCCCCCGTGACCTGATGATCGACGTGCCCGAGTGCGTGGGCGACGACGGCCAGGTGTATCCGGCCGAGGACCACGTGCAGTTCAACACGACGCTCGGCCGCGGCGGGCTGTCGTGCACCGTCAAGACCGTCGAGACCCTCACCGGTCTCGCCGTCCCCTACGCGGGCACGATCACCTTCGACGGCGTCATCGAGATGTCGAACGCCATCGGCGGCGTCGACGTCTGTGTGACGCGCACCATCCGCGACACCGACTCGGGCATCGACCTCACCGCGGGCACCCACACCCTGCAGGGCGCCGAGGCCCTCGCGTTCCTCCGCACCCGGCACGGCGTGGGCGACGGCAGCGACATCGCCCGCATCAGCTCTCAGCAGGTCTTCCTGTCGTCGATGATGCGCAAGATCATCTCGGGCGGAACGCTGGGCGACGTGACCACGCTCTACAAGTTGGCCTCCGCCGCACTGAGCAACATGACGCTGTCGTCGAGCCTCGGCTCCCCCGACACCCTCGTCCGGTTGGCACTGGCCCTCAAGGACATCCAGCCGGCGGGCATCGTGTTCGTCCAGTACCCGGTCGTCGACGATCCGCGTGACCCCAACCGGGTCGTCGAGTCCACGACCGACGCGGCCGCCCTCAACGCCGCCCTCAACGCCGACGAGAAGTTCGTGCTCGGCGACGACAGCGCCGGGCGGGGTTCGGTCTCGGACGGCACGGCGCCGGCCGAGACGACGACGCCCGCCGTGCCTGCCCAGACCGCCTCGCCCTCCGACTCCGCCTCCGCCTCTGGGGCGCCGGTCGACCCGGCGGCGACCACGGCGCCGACGACCACCCTGCCGTCGACCATCACGGGGCAATCGGCCGCCGAGGCGACCTGCAGCGTCGGTTCGTCCCGCTGAGCCGGCCCGCGCCTCCCGGCCTCACGGCCGGCGACCTCATCGACCGCACCCCAGGGGATGAGGAGGCGCGGCTCAGGCGATCGGGACGGGCGTCACGCCCAGCGGCGCCAGGCCGGCCGCACCACCGTCGTCTGCCGTGAGCACCCAGATGCCGTCCGCGTGCACCGCCACGGAGTGCTCCCAGTGCGCGGCCAGCGACCCGTCGCGCGTGCTGACCGTCCACTCGTCGTCGTGTGTGAGGGTGTCGATGCCGCCGGTCGTGACCATGGGCTCGATGGCGATCACGAGGCCCGGACGCACGGCGGGGCCGCGACCGCGGACGCGGTAGTTGAAGACGGGAGGGTCTTCGTGCATGGACCGCCCGATGCCGTGACCGGTGTAGTCCTCGACGATGCCGAAGTCGCCCTGCGAGTCGATGTGGTCCTCGATCGCGGCGCCGACCTCGTTGAGGTGGGACGCGGAGGCCAGGGCGGCGATGCCGTGCCAGAGCGATGCCTCGGTCACGTCGTTCAACCGGCGCCGCTCGGCGACCACGTCGGGTCGATCGGGGTCGTCGAGCACGAAGGTGCGGGCGCTGTCGCCGTTCCAGCCCTCGAACTGGGCGCCGCTGTCGACGGACACGAGGTCACCGGGCACCAGCACCCGCGGACCGGGGATGCCGTGGACGACCTCGTCGTTGACCGACGCGCACACCGTGTGCCGGTAACCCGGCACCAGCATGAAGTTCGGCTCGCCGCCGCCTTCTCGGATCACGGCCTCGGCGACGGCGTCCAGCTCGAGGGTCGACGCCCCGGGGCGCACGGCGGCGGCCACGGCGTCGAGCGACGCCGACGTCAGGAGGCCCGGTCGGACGAGCCGACGGAGTTCGTCGGGTGTCTTGTAGACACCGGAGCGGCGGAACGCCACGAGGTCAGGACGCCGAGGCGACGGGCGAGAAGCCGCGGTGGGCCAGGGCAGTCTCGATGCGCCCGGCGACCTCGTCGACGCTGCCGAGCCCGTCGACCTCGACCAGCAGGCCGCGGTCACGGTACGTGTCGATCAGCGGGGCGGTCTCGCGCAGGTAGACGTCTTGACGGTGGCGGATGGCGTCCTCGGTGTCGTCCGAACGGCCCTGCTCGACCGCACGGCGCTGCAGGCGCTCGACGATCTCGTCTCGGTCGGCGACGAGCTGGACCACGGTGGTCAGGGCCTGGCCCTGTTCGGCGAGGTGCTCGTCGAGGAACTCGACCTGCTGCAGGGTGCGCGGGTACCCGTCGAGCAAGAAGCCCTCGGACGCATCGGGCTGCGACAGCCGGTCGGAGATGAGTTCGTTCGTGAGACTGTCGGGCACGTAGTCCCCGGCGTCGAGGATGGCCTTGACCTTCACGCCGAGCTCGGTCTCGTTCTTGACGTTGGCCCGGAAGATGTCACCCGTCGAGATCGCCGGGATTCCCAGCGACTCGGCGATGGCGACCGCCTGCGTGCCCTTGCCGGCCCCGGGAGGGCCGACGATCAGGAGGCGCGGGCTGGGTCGCATCTCAGCCGCACTCATCGGAGCAGGCCCTCGTAGTGACGCTGCTGCAGCTGCGAGTCGATCTGCTTGACCGTCTCGAGGCCGACGCCGACGATGATCAGGATGCTCGCGCCTCCGAAGGGGAAGTTCTGGTTGGCACCGACGGTGGCGAGGGCGATCAGCGGGATGAGTGCGATGATGCCGAGGTACAGGGCACCCGGCAGGGTGACGCGGGTCAGCACGTAGTCGAGGTACTCGGCCGTGGGGCGGCCGGCACGGATGCCGGGGATGAACCCGCCGTACTTCTTCATGTTGTCGGCGACCTCTTCGGGGTTGAAGGTGATCGCGACGTAGAAGTACGTGAACCCGACGATGAGCGCGAAGTACAGCACCATGTAGAGCGGGTTGTCGCCCGAGGTGAGGTTCGCCTGCACCCAGCTGACCCAGGCCGGCGGAGCCGTGCCATCGGAGGGCTGGTTGAACTGGGCGACCAGGGCAGGCAGGTAGAGCAACGACGAGGCGAAGATGACCGGCACGACGCCCGCCATGTTGACCTTGATCGGGATGTAGGTGTTGTTGCCGCCGTACGTCCGCCGCCCGACCATGCGTTTGGCGTACTGGACGGGAATGCGCCGCTGCGACTGTTCGACGAAGACCACGAGCGCCATGATCACCAGACCGACGGCGATCACGAGCAGGAAGATCTCGAAGCTGCGCGACTGGGCGATGCTCCAGAGGGCGGTCGGGAAGCGAGCGGCGATCGACGTGAAGATCAGCAGCGACATGCCGTTGCCGATGCCGCGCTCGGTGATGAGCTCACCCATCCACATGATGAGGCCGGTGCCGGCGGTCATGGTGACGACCATCAGCATCACGGCGTACCAGGCGTCGTTCGTGATGAGCTGGCTGCACTCGGCGATGCCGGACGAACCGAAGAGGGCACCGGAACGTGCCACGGTGATCAGGGTGGTCGACTGCAGGACGCCCAGGGCGATGGTGAGGTACCGCGTGTACTGCGTGAGCTTCGCCTGCCCGGACTGGCCCTCTTTGTACAGGGTGTCGAAGTGCGGGATGACCACGCGCAACAGCTGCACGATGATCGACGACGTGATGTAGGGCATGATGCCCAGCGCGAAGACCGACAGCTGCAGCAGGGCGCCGCCGCTGAACAGGTTGACGAGCTCGTAGAGACCCGACGTGCCCTGGTTGCCGGCGAGGCAGGCCTGGACGTTCTGGTAGTCGACGAACGGCGCGGGGATGAAGCTACCCAGCCGGAAGAGCGCGATGATGCCGAGCGTGAACCCGATCTTGCGACGCAGGTCGGGGGTGCGCATGATGCGCGCGACAGCTCTGAACACGTGGGGCCTCCCGGTATGAAGGATAGACGACTGATGGGGGTGGCCCTGGCGGACCACCCCCTCAGGTGATTTTTACTTGCTGACGGACCCGCCGGCGGCGACGATCTTGTCTTCGGCGGAACCGGAGACCTTGTCGACCGCGACGGTGAGCGCGACGCTCAGGTCGCCCTGCCCGAGGACCTTGACCTTCTCGTTCTTCCGGACGGCACCCTTGGCGACGAGGTCACCGACGGTGACGTCACCACCCTGCGGGTACAGCTCGTTGAGCTTCTCGAGGTTGACCACCTGGTACTCGACGCGGAACGGGTTCTTGAACCCGCGCAGCTTCGGAGTGCGCATGTGGAGCGGCATCTGGCCACCCTCGAAACCGACCTTGACCTGGTACCGGGCCTTCTGACCCTTGGTGCCACGACCGGCCGTCTTGCCCTTCGAGCCCTCACCACGGCCGACGCGCGTCTTCGCCTTCTTGGCACCGGGAGCCGGACGAAGGTGGTGCACCTTGAGCACCTGGGGACGCGCGACGTCGTCGGAGGACGTCGTCGAGGCGGGAGCGGCCTTGGTGGTCGAACCCGTCGACGCGGCGGCCTTCTCGGCAGCCGGCTTCTTGGCGGCTGCCTTGGAGGCAGCAGCCTTGGTGGTCGTCGCCTTGGGGGCGGCGGCCTTCTTCGGGGCGGCCTTCGCGGCGGCCTCGTTCTTCTCGTCAGCCATTAGTCAATCTCCTCGACCTTCACGAGGTGGGCGACCGTGTTGACGTAGCCGCGGTTCTGCTTGGTGTCCTCGCGAACGACCGACTGGCCGATGCGCTTGAGGCCCAGGCTCCGCAGCGTGTCACGCTGGTTCTGCTTCTCGCTGATTACGGACTTGATCTGGGTCACCTTGAGGTTGGCGGCCATCAGGCACCTGCCTTCTCGGTCGCGGCGGTACGAGCTGCCTGCTCGGCACGGACCATGAAGGCCGGCATGACAGCGTCGATGTCGAGTCCACGACGGGCGGCGACTGCGCGGGGCTCTTCGAGCTGCTGCAGCGCCTCGACCGTGGCGTGGACGATGTTGATCGTGTTCGACGAACCGAGCGACTTGCTCAGGACGTCGTGCACGCCGGCGCACTCGAGCACGGCGCGGACGGGACCACCGGCGATGACACCGGTACCGGCCGAGGCCGGACGCAGCATGACGACGCCGGCAGCGGCCTCACCCTGCACGGGGTGCGGGATCGTGTTGCCGATGCGCGGGACGCGGAAGAAGTTCTTCTTGGCCTCTTCGACGCCCTTGCTGATGGCCGTGGGGACCTCGCGGGCCTTGCCGTAGCCGACACCGACGAGGCCGTTGCCGTCACCGACGACGACGAGCGCGGTGAAGCTGAAGCGACGACCGCCCTTGACGACCTTCGAGACGCGGTTGATGGTGACGACGCGCTCCAGGAACTGGCTCTTGTCGTCACGGTCGCCGCGTCCGCGGCCGCCCTGGTTGCGGTCTCCGCGACCCTGGCCGCCACGGCGGTCGGTGCGACCACCCTCGCGGTTGTTGGACTCCGAGCCGGCAGCGGTCTCGACGGGACGTTCGACGACGGCCTCGGCCGGTGCCTTGGTCGCTTCGCCCTCTGCGGGGGGAGTGGTGTTCGTAGCGTCGCTCACAGGTTCAAACCAGCCTCTCGGGCGCCTTCGGCGATGGCCGCGACGCGTCCGGCGTACTTGTTGCCGCCGCGATCGAACACGACGGCCTCGATGCCCGCGGCCTTCGCGCGCTCGGCGACGAGCTCGCCGACCTTGCGGGACTTCGCGGTCTTGTCACCGTCGAACGTGCGCAGGTCGGCCTCGAGGGTCGATGCGCTGGCGACGGTGAAGCCCTTGCTGTCGTCCACGACCTGCACGAAGACGTGCCGGGCCGAACGGGTGACGACGAGACGGGGGCGCTCTTCGGTGCCCACGACCTTCTTGCGCAGGCGGGTGTGACGGCGCTTGGTGGCAGCCGACTTGCTTTTTCCTCGTGTACCGAGACCCATGATTACTTACCTGACTTTCCGGCCTTGCGGCGGACGACCTCGCCGGCGTAGCGGACACCCTTGCCCTTGTAGGGCTCGGGCTTGCGCAGCTTGCGGATGTTGGCAGCCATCTCGCCGACGGCCTGCTTGTCGATCCCGACGACGGTGAGCTTGTTGTTGCCCTCGACCGTGAAGCTGATGCCCGCGGGCGGCTCGACGGTGATGGGGTGCGAGTAGCCCAGGGCGAACTCGACGTTCGAGCCCTTGGCCTGGACGCGGTAGCCGGTTCCGACGACCTCGAGGCCCTTGGTGTAGCCCTCGGTGACGCCGATGATCTGGTTGGCGATGAGGGTGCGCGTGAGGCCGTGGAGCGAACGCGACTCGCGCTCGTCGTCCGGACGGGTCACGACGACCGTGCCTTCTTCGATCTTGGCTTCGATGGGGCTCTTGACGACGAGCGACAGCTCACCCTTGGGGCCCTTGACGCTGACGGCCTGGCCGTCGATCTTCACGTCGACCCCGGCAGGGATCGAGATGGGGAGTCTTCCGATTCGAGACATGACGAGTTACCACACGTAGGCGAGGACTTCTCCGCCTACGCCCTTCTTCTGGGCCTCACGGTCGGTCAGCAGACCGGAGGAAGTCGACAGGATGGCGACGCCGAGGCCGCCGAGCACCTGGGGGATCTCGGTCGACTTGGCATAGACGCGGAGGCCCGGCTTCGACACGCGCTTGATGCCCTTGATGGAGCGCTCACGGGCGGGGCCGTACTTGAGGTCGATCGTGAGGGTCTGGCCCACGCGGGCGTCTTCGACCTTCCACGACTCGATGAAACCCTCACGCTTGAGGATCTCGGCGATGTGGGACTTGAGCTTGCTGCTCGGGAGCGACACGGTCTCGTGGAAAGCCGAGTTCGCGTTGCGCAGTCTGGTCAGCAGGTCTGCGACCGGATCTGTCATCGTCATGCGGTTTGTCACTTTCTCGTCCGGTTTCGACATCCGGTACACCGGGTGCCGACCTGGGCGATCGATTGGTCGACGAGCGGTTCTCGTCGACCTCAGGGGAACGGCCGGCAACCCTACGAGAGAGTTGCCGACCGGACGATCTTAGTTGGCCGAGTCGGCCGAACGGAACGGGAAGCCCAGCGCCTTGAGCAGCGCGCGACCCTCGTCGTCGTTCTTGGCGGTCGTGACGACGGTGATGTCGAAGCCACGGACGCGGTCGATGCGGTCCTGGTCGATCTCGTGGAACATGCTCTGCTCGTTGAGACCGAAGGTGTAGTTGCCGTTGCCGTCGAACTGGCGGTCGCTGAGACCGCGGAAGTCGCGGATGCGCGGCAGCGCCAGCGAGAGCAGACGATCGAGGAACTCCCAGGCGCGGTCGCCACGAAGCGTGACGTGCGCACCGATGGGCTGACCCTCACGCAGCTTGAACTGCGCGATGGACTTGCGTGCCTTGGTGACCTGGGGCTTCTGGCCTGTGATGGCCGTGAGGTCCTTGATGGCACCGTCGATGATCTTGCTGTCGCGAGCGGCCTCGCCGACACCGGTGTTGACGACGATCTTCACGAGTCCGGGCACCTGGTGCACGTTCGTGAAGCCGAAGTCCGACTTCAGCTGCGGGAGGATCTCGGCGCGGTACTTGGCCTTGAGCCGCGGCTGGCTCGTACCAGCCTGCGTGGTGGTGTCGGTCATCAGAGGTTCTCACCAGACTTCTTGGCGTAACGGACGCGAACGGTCTTGGACACGCCGTCCTTGGTGACCGTCTCTTCGCGGAAGCCGACGCGGGTCGGCTTCTTGGTCTTGGGGTCGACTACGGCGACGTTCGAGACGTGGATCGGTGCCTCGTGGGTCTCGATGCCACCCGTCTTGGAGCCGCGCTGCGTCTGACCGACGCGAACGTGCTTGGTGACGAAGTTCACGCCTTCGACGACCACGCGGTTGCGCTCAACCAGCACCTCGAGGACCTTGCCCTGCTTGCCACGGTCTCCGCCGCGGGCCTGCGAGGCACCGGTGATGACCTGCACGAGGTCACCCTTCTTGATGTTTGCCATGACTTAGATAACCTCCGGCGCCAGCGAGATGATCTTCATGAACTTCTTGTCGCGGAGCTCGCGACCGACCGGTCCGAAGATGCGGGTTCCGCGGGGGTCTCCGTCGGCCTTCAGGATCACTGCGGCGTTCTCGTCGAACTTGATGTAAGAGCCGTCCGGACGACGGACCTCTTTCTTGGTGCGAACGATGACGGCCTTGACGACGTCACCCTTCTTCACGTTGCCACCGGGGATGGCGTCCTTCACCGTGGCGACGATGACGTCACCCAGGCCGGCGTAACGACGGCCGGAGCCACCGAGCACACGGATGGTGAGGATCTCTTTCGCCCCGGTGTTGTCCGCGATCTTGAGGCGGGATTCTTGCTGAATCACTTGTGTCTCCTTCTACGCAAGCAGGCCGCGAGGCCTACTTCGCCTTCTCGAGGATCTCGACCAGGCGCCAGCGCTTCGTGGCGCTGAGCGGACGGGTCTCGCTGATCACGACGAGGTCGCCGACGCCGGCCGCGTTGGCCTCGTCGTGGACCTTGACCTTGGACGTGCGGCGGATGACCTTGCCGTACAGGGGGTGCTTCACGCGGTCCTCGACCTCGACGACGATGGTCTTCTCCATCTTGTCGCTGGTCACGTAACCGCGACGCGTCTTGCGGTAGCCGCGGACCTCGACGGCAGCCGAGTCGACCTCGGTCTTGTTCTCGGTGGCCATTACTTGCTCTCCTCGGCGGTCTCGTCGGCCGTCTCGACCGGCTTGTCAGCCTTCTTGGTCGACTTCTTGGCGGCCTTGGGGGCCGCCTCGACCGGGGCGGGGGTGGCACGGATGCCGAGCTCGCGCTCACGCAGGACCGTGTAGATGCGAGCGATGTCGCGCTTCACGGCACGCAGGCGGCCGTGGCTCTCGAGCTGGCCGGTGGCCGACTGGAAGCGGAGGTTGAAGAGTTCTTCCTTCGCCTTCTTCAGCTCATCGACGAGACGCTCGTCTTCGAATGTGTCGAGCTCGACAGGACGGAGCTCCTTGGAACCGATCGCCATTATGCGTCGCCCTCCTCGCGCTTGATGATGCGTGCCTTGAGGGGCAGCTTGTGGATTGCGCGAGTGAGCGCCTCTTTGGCGATCTCCTCGCTCACGCCGCTGAGCTCGAAGAGCACGCGACCCGGCTTGACGTTCGCGACCCACCACTCGGGCGAGCCCTTGCCGGAACCCATGCGGGTCTCGGCGGGCTTCTTCGTGAGCGGACGGTCGGGGTAGATGTTGATCCACACCTTTCCGCCACGCTTGATGTGACGCGTCATGGCGATGCGAGCGGACTCGATCTGACGGTTGGTCACGTAAGCGGGCGTGAGGGCCTGGATGCCGTACTCACCGAAGCTGACCTTGGTGCCACCAGTGGCCTGGCCGGTACGGCCGGGGTGGTGCTGCTTGCGGTGCTTGACACGACGGGGGATAAGCATGGTTACGCCTCAGCTCCTGTGGTGGCGGGTGCCTTCTGCTCGCGGGGAGCGCGGTCGCCCCCGCCGCGGCGGGCGCCGTCACGGTCGTTGCGGCGCTCGGGGCGAGACGACTTCTGGTTCGCCTGCTCGCGCGCGAGCTCCTTGTTGGTGATGTCGCCCTTGTAGATCCAGACCTTGACACCGATGCGACCGAAGGTGGTCTTGGCCTCGTAGAAGCCGTAGTCGATGTTGGCGCGGAGCGTGTGCAGGGGGACGCGGCCCTCGCGGTAGAACTCGGAGCGGCTCATCTCGGCGCCGCCGAGACGACCGGACACCTGGATGCGGACACCCTTGGCGCCGGCACGCTGAGCGCCCTGGAGCCCCTTGCGCATCGCACGACGGAACGCCACGCGAGCAGCGAGCTGCTCGGCGATGCCCTGGGCGACGAGCTGGGCCTCGGCCTCGGGGTTCTTGACCTCGAGGATGTTCAGCTGGATCTGCTTGCTCGTGAGCTTCTCGAGGTCGCCGCGGATGCGCTCGGCCTCGGCGCCACGACGACCGATCACGATGCCCGGACGGGCGGTGTGGATGTCGACGCGGACGCGGTCACGGGTGCGCTCGATCTCGATCTTGGCCACGCCGGCGCGGTCGAGCGAGGTCTTGAGCAGGGTGCGGATCTTGACGTCCTCGGCGACGTAGTCGCTGTAACGCTGTCCCGGCTTGGTGCTGTCGGTGAACCACCGCGACACGTGGTCGGTGGTGATGCCCAGACGGAAGCCGTACGGGTTGACCTTCTGGCCCATTACTTGCTCGCCTTCTTCGTAGCGTCGGCAGCCTCGACCTCATCCGGCGTCGCGAGGACGATCGTGATGTGGCTGGTGCGCTTCAGGATCTTGAAGGCGCGGCCCTGTGCACGCGGCTGGAACCGCTTGAGGGTGGCGCCCTGGTCGACGAATGCACGACTGACGTACAGGTCCTGCTCGTCGAGGTAGCTGTTCGAGGCGTCCGCCTTGACCCGTGCGTTGGCCATGGCCGAGGCGACGAGCTTGTAGACGGGCTCGCTGGCGCCCTGGGGTGCGAACTTCAGGATCGCCAGTGCCTCGGTGGCCTGCTTGCCGCGGATCAGGTTGACGACACGACGGGCCTTCATGGGGGTGACGCGGATGTGACGCACGCGTGCGATCGACTCCACCATTTCTCTCCTCCTTCACGTCGCCGCGTTAGCGGCGACGACCCTTCTTGTCGTCCTTCACGTGACCACGGAAGGTGCGGGTGGGCGCGAACTCACCGAGCTTGTGGCCGATCATGCTCTCGGTCACGAACACGGGGATGTGCTTGCGTCCGTCGTGCACGGCGATGGTGTGCCCCAGCATGTTGGGGACGATCATCGATCGGCGCGACCAGGTCTTGATGACGTTCTTGGTGCTGGCCTCGTTCTGCGAGACGACCTTGCGAAGCAGGTGGTCGTCAACGAAGGGGCCCTTCTTAAGACTGCGTGGCATCTTCTACAACTCCTACTTACGCTTCTTGCCAGCGTTACGACGACGGACGATGAGCTTGTCGCTCTCTTTGTTGGGGTGACGCGTGCGGCCCTCTTTCTGGCCCCACGGGCTGACCGGGTGGCGTCCACCGGAGGTCTTGCCCTCACCACCACCGTGCGGGTGGTCGACGGGGTTCATCGCGACACCACGGACGGTCGGGCGGACGCCCTTCCAGCGCATGCGGCCGGCCTTGCCCCAGTTGATGTTCGACTGCTCGGCGTTGCCGACCTCGCCGATCGTGGCGCGGCAGCGGGCGTCGACGTTGCGGACCTCGCCCGACGGCAGACGCAGCTGCGCGTAGGGGCCGTCCTTGGCGACGAGACGCACCGAAGCGCCGGCCGAGCGGGCCATCTTCGCGCCGCCACCGGGCTTGAGCTCGATGGCGTGGATGACGGTACCGACCGGGATGTTCTTGAGCGGCAGGTTGTTGCCGGGCTTGATGTCGGCGCCGGGACCCGACTCGACGACGTCGCCCTGCTTCAGCTTGTTCGGCGCGATGATGTAGCGCTTGGTGCCGTCCAGGAAGTGCAGGAGCGCGATGCGAGCCGTGCGGTTGGGGTCGTACTCGATGTGCGCGACCTTGGCGTTGACGCCGTCCTTGTCGTTGCGACGGAAGTCGATGACACGGTACTGGCGCTTGTGTCCACCACCGATGTGACGGGTCGTGATGCGACCGGCGTTGTTGCGACCGCCGGACTTCGAGAGGGGGCGCAGCAGCGACTTCTCGGGCGTCGACCGGGTGATCTCCGCGAAGTCGGCGACCGACGAACCGCGGCGACCCGGGGTCGTGGGCTTGTAGTTACGAATTGCCATGATTTATGCCTCTGCTCCCTAGCCGACAGCCGTGAAGATGTCGATGGAACCGGACTTCAGCGTGACGATGGCGCGCTTGGTGTCCTTGCGCTTGCCGGTGCCGAAGCGGGTGCGACGGGTCTTGCCCGTTCGGTTGAGCGTGTTGATGCTGTCGACCTTGACGTCGAAGATCTTCTCGATGGCGAGCTTGATCTCGGTCTTGTTCGAACGCGGGTCCACGAGGAAGGTGTACTTGCCCTGGTCGATCAGGGAGTAGCTCTTCTCGGAGACGACGGGCGCGATGATGACGTCGCGGGGGTCTTTTCCGTAGCCGGTCATGCGGTGGCCTCCTTCTTGGTCTTCGAGGCGACGAAGCCGTCGAAGGCGCTCTTCGTGAAGACGATGTCGTCGCTGACGAGGACGTCGTAGGCGTTCAGCTGGTCGAACGTGATCACGTGGACCGTGGGCACGTTGCGGACGCTCTTGAGCGTCAGCGTGTCGTCGCGGTCGGTGACGATCAGCACGTGCTTGCTCGAGGCGATCGACGCGAGCAGCTCGAGGGCGACCTTGGTCGAGATCGAGTCGGCGACGAAGCTCTCGACGACGTGGACGCGGGCGCCACGGGCACGGTCGGACAACGCACCGAGCAGGGCTGCGGCGATCATCTTCTTGGGGGTGCGCTGGGCGTAGTCACGGGGCTGCGGACCGTGGACGATGCCACCGCCGGTCATCTGAGGAGCGCGGATCGAACCCTGACGGGCGCGGCCGGTGCCCTTCTGCTTGAACGGCTTGCGGCCGGCGCCGGAGACCTCGCCGCGACGCTTGGTCTTGTGCGTGCCCTGACGTGCGGCGGCCTGCTGGGCGACGACGACCTGGTGGATGAGCGGGACGTTCGTGACGACGTCGAACAGTTCGACGGGGAGCTCGACCGTGCTGGTCTTCTGGCCCTTGGCGTCGACGACGTCGACCGAAGCGGCCGATGCGGTAGTGGTGGCCATGAGCTACTTCCCCTTCACGGCGGTGCGGACGAAAACGATGCGGCCACGAGCACCGGGGACGGCGCCCTTGACGAGCAGCAGACCCTTCTCGGCGTCGACGGCGTGCACCGTGAGGTTGAGGATGGTGACGCGCTCGCCACCCATGCGACCGGCCATGCGCATGCCCTTGAAGACACGGCTGGGAGTCGAGGAGGCGCCGATCGAACCGGGCTTGCGGTGGTTGCGGTGCGCACCGTGCGAGGCGCTGACGCCCTTGAAGTTGTGACGCTTCATGACACCGGCGAAGCCCTTGCCCTTGGAGGTGCCGACGACGTCGACCTTCTGGCCGGCCTCGAAAGTGTCGACCGTGAGCTCTTGGCCGAGCGAGTACTCGGCGGCGTCGGCGGTGCGGACCTCGGTGAGGTGACGGCGGGGCGTGACGCCCGCGGCGTCGAAGTGACCCGTGGCGGGCTTGTTCGACTTGCGGGGGTCGATCTGGCCGGCCGCGATCTGGACGGCGGTGTAGCCGTCCTTCTCGAGCGAGCGGAGCTGGGTCACGACGTTCGGAGCGATCTCGACGACGGTGACGGGGACGAGCTTGTTGTTCTCGTCCCAGACCTGGGTCATGCCGAGCTTCTTGCCGAGCAGGCCCTTGACGTTCTTGGTGGTGCTGATGGTCATGGTCGCCCCCCTACAGCTTGATCTCGATGTTGACGTCGGCAGGCAGGTCGAGACGCATGAGCGAGTCGACGGCCTTCGGCGTCGGGTCGACGATGTCGATGAGGCGCTTGTGCGTGCGCTTCTCGAAGTGCTCGCGCGAGTCCTTGTACTTGTGGGGCGAACGGATCACGACGACCACGTTCTTCTCGGTCGGAAGCGGCACGGGGCCGACGACCGTAGCGCCCGCGCGGGTGACCGTGTCGACGATCTTGCGCGCGGAAGAGTCGATGACCTCGTGGTCGTACGACTTAAGTCGGATGCGGATCTTCTGTCCCGCCATGTGTGACTCTCTCTCGTTCGGACGTCGCGCACCTCGGGGGCCGCCTGACGCTGTTCGCTGGGCGAACATCTGTTGGCACTACGTGTCTCTCGCGTACCGCTGTTCTTGTGTCGATCCATCTGCCGAAACCGGCCGGTGCCCGCGAGGAAGGACCCGGGGAGGGCCATCTTCGCCACCGCCACCTGCGCCCAGGGCTTCGCCCCGGTTCACCGCGGCCGTGGCCACGGCGGTGGTTTCGTTGTGAGATGCGTCCTGCTACCCGCGGCCCAGACGCCTTGCGTCTGTGCACTGCCTGGCAGTGATCCGACACCCGGCGCTGAGGCCGGGCTCGGAATGTTGAACTAGACGATTTTGCCACACGCCTGCATTTGCTGCAACCCGGGCGTGTCGCGGATCTCAGATCGCGTCGACGACCGGCGCCGGGCGGAACCACGGCGGGTAGACGGCCACTCGCGGTGCGGCGTCACCCAGGTCGGCGAGCGTCTCTTTCACGGCGTCGCGGACCTTGTCGTTGGGCACGCCCACGAGCGTCACCGACGAGAAGGGGACCGACTCGGGGACGAGCACCTCGGGGCCGAGCAGGTCGGGGTCCTTGAGGCTGAAGCGACGCACCATCGACGACGCGTCGTCGAGCCCGGCGGCGGCGCGGACGCCCTCGACAGCGGCGTCGCCCTCGGTCACGACGAAGTCGTCGCCGAGCGAGGCCACGGGCACGACGAGCATGACGAAGTCGATGGCACGAGCCTGACGGGCCGCGTCGGACCACTCGTAGCCCTCGGCGCCGGTCCGCACGGCGTCCCATGCCGTCGCGTGGGGCGACAGCGAGAACGGCACGTGGGCGGCGACGGGCTGACCGGAGGCGGTCGTGACCGAGGCCCGCAGTGCGCGGGTCGCCTCGGAGCTCACGTCGAGCGCGGGCGTCGCACCGGCCAGCAGAGCTCCGGCCTCGAGGATGGCGGGCAGGTTCGAGACGTGGGTCCAGTGGTAGGCACGCTGCGTCGAGAACTCGGGGACCGGCGCGGCGGCCGACTGGGCCGCCACGGCGACGGCGGCCGAGTCACGAGCCAGGGCCGGGGTGCTGCGCAGCGACTCCGGCTTGCGGTTGGAGGGGCGGCGGCGCGTGGTGACCGACCGTGCGGCGGCCGAGGGCATGCCGTCCGCGGCGCCCTCCCGCTTGCGGGGAGCGCAGATGTCGCACAACTCTCGCTCGAATCCGTGGATGCACTCGTCAGTCACTGCAGTTGTTCCTTTCGGGCGACCCGAACGGGACGCGACCCTCTAGGTTACGTCACGCCGGTGACCGTCACGAGACCGGGAGGCTCCGACGAGCCCGGCCCCTCACCTGAAGAGCAGCGCCCTGACCTCCGACTCGGCGGCGTGCACGCGCGCCGGATCGATGGTCTCGCCGTGTCGGTACGCGTCGACGAGCCGCGGATCGACGTACGACGACTTGGCGACGGCCGGGGTGTTGCCGAGGACGTCGGCGGCGTCGCGCATCGCCTGCGCCAACGACCTCGACTGGCGGGAGGCCGACGCCTGCGGCCCGGAGCGGGCCAGGCTGACGGCGGCGGCGACGGTGCCGTGCAACGTGCGGAAGTCCTTCGCGGTGAACTCGTCGCCGGCGCGCTCCTTCACGTACTCGTTGATCTCGGTCGCTCGCAGCGGGTGCCAGGCCGCGCGCGCCTCCTCCGCTCCCCCGACCTCGGACTTCCACGCGAGCAACCGGGCCCGCCCACCGCGCCGCTTCAGGCTGCGGACGACGGCCGCGAGGTCGGCGTCCCGGATGTCGGAGTCCCAGTCCTGACCGCTCTTGCCGGGGAACGCCAGCGCGACGGTGTCACCCGAGACGGTGGCGTGTGCGCAGAGCAGCGTCGACAGCCCGTGACTGCCGTGCTCCTGCGCGTAGCGCTCGGACCCGACGCGTAGCGACCCGGTGTCGAGCATGCGGAAGGCCGCGGCGAGCACGCGGTCGCGTCCGGCACCCGTGGCGCGCAGGTCACGGGTCACGAACCGTCGTGCCGTCGGCAGCGACTCGGCGAGGGCCAGGGCACGGTCGAACTTGATGCGGTCCTTCTGCTCCCGCCAGGTGGGGTGGTAGATGTATTGACGACGTCCGGCGGCGTCGAGCCCGGTGGCCTGGATGTGCCCGTTGTCGTACGGAGAGATCCAGACGTCGGTCCAGGCCGGCGGGATGGCCAGGTGCTCGATGCGGCCCCGCAGCTCGGTGTGGGCCACGGCCGTGCCGTCGGCGGTGCGGTACGAGAAACCGCGCCCGGCACGCACACGGGTGAGGCCGGGCCGGCTCGAGTCGGTCCTCCGGAGGCGCGGCATCGGTCGAGTGAACACCGCCCGTCACCGAGGGGGCTGGGCGGGGTACAGCGGAGCCCCCGCCCTCGGGCGGGGGCTCCGGGGGCCCTACTGGTTGCCGATCTTCTTGTCGGCCTGTTCTTTCGCCTGCTGGATCTTGTCGGTGTGCTTGCCACCCGTGGCCTTGTCGGCCGCGTTCGCGACGGCGTCGAGGATGTTGTCGCTGACGCCCTCTGCCTTCTCGCTCTTGAGCGCGTCCTGCACCTTGCCGTCTTGCAGGAAGGCCTGGGCCTTCTTGGTGATGTCGTCGAAGCCTGCCATGACGTCCTCCCGTCGCCGCCGGTCCGTCCGGCGTCACGTCCATCGTGCACCGGGAACGCGAAAGAGGCCAGACCCCCAGGGGGCCTGACCTCTCTCGTCGGATCAGCGATTCTGCGTGAGCAGGACCTACTTCTTGATCTCGGTGACCGTGCCGGCACCGACCGTGCGGCCACCCTCGCGGATGGCGAAGCGCAGACCGGCTTCCATTGCGATCGGCTGGATCAGCTGGACGCTGATCTCGGTCGTGTCGCCGGGCATGACCATCTCGGTGCCCTCGGGCAGCGTGATGACACCCGTGACGTCGGTGGTGCGGAAGTAGAACTGCGGGCGGTAGTTCGCGTAGAACGGGTTGTGACGGCCGCCCTCGTCCTTCGACAGGATGTAGACGTTCGCCTCGAACTCGGTGTGCGGCGTGACCGAACCGGGCTTGACGACGACCTGGCCGCGCTCGACGTCCTCGCGCTTGGTGCCGCGGAGGAGCAGACCGGTGTTGTCGCCGGCCTGGGCCGAGTCGAGCAGCTTGCGGAACATCTCGATGCCGGTGACGGTGGTCTTGACGGTCGGGCGGATGCCGACGATCTCGACCTCTTCGTTGACGTTGAGCTGACCGCGCTCGACACGACCGGTGACGACGGTGCCACGACCGGTGATCGTGAAGACGTCCTCGATGGGCATGAGGAAGGGCTGGTCGGTGGCGCGAACGGGCTCGGGCACGTTCTCGTCGACGGCGTTCATCAGCTCGGCGACCGTCTCGGCCCACTTCTCGTCACCCTCGAGGGCCTTGAGAGCGGAGACCTGGACGATCGGGGCGTTGTCGCCGTCGAACTCCTGGCTCGAGAGCAGCTCGCGGACCTCGAGCTCGACGAGCTCCATGATCTCTTCGTCGTCGACCATGTCGGCCTTGTTCAGCGCGACGACGATGTAGGGCACGCCGACCTGGCGGGCGAGCAGGACGTGCTCACGCGTCTGGGGCATGGGACCGTCGGTGGCGGCGACGACGAGGATCGCGCCGTCCATCTGAGCGGCACCGGTGATCATGTTCTTGACGTAGTCGGCGTGGCCGGGGGCGTCGACGTGAGCGTAGTGGCGCTTCTCGGTCTGGTACTCGACGTGCGAGATGTTGATCGTGATGCCGCGCTGCTTCTCTTCAGGCGAGTTGTCGATCTGGTCGAACGCCGACGCCGTGTTGAGGGTGGGGTACTTGTCGTGCAGGACCTTGGTGATCGCCGCGGTCAGCGTGGTCTTGCCGTGGTCGACGTGACCGATGGTTCCGATGTTGACGTGCGGCTTGGTCCGCTCGAACTTGGCCTTAGCCACTGTGGGTCCTCCTCAGGACTCGGTTGCGGTGCGGCCGGGGGCCGGGTCGATGACCCGGCCTACCGGACGCCCCGCGGATTGGTGTGTGTACATGTTACGCGGTCGTCGGACGACCACGCGGTTCAGGACTATTCGCCCTTGTTCTTCTGGATGATCTCTTCGGCGACGGCCGAGGGCACCTCTTGGTACGACTCGAACGTCATCGAGTAGACGGCCCGGCCCGAGGTCTTCGACCGCAGGTCGCCGACGTAACCGAACATCTCCGACAGCGGCACGCTGGCCCGAACGACCTTCACACCACTGGCGTCTTCCATCGACGAGATCTGCCCGCGACGCGAGCTGAGGTCGCCGATGACGTCGCCCATGTATTCCTCGGGCGTACGGACCTCGACCGCCATGAGCGGCTCGAGGAGAACGGGCTGGGCCTTGCGAGCCGCCTCTTTGTAGGCGATCGACCCAGCGATCTTGAACGCCATCTCGGACGAGTCGACGTCGTGCGCCGCACCGTCGAGCAGCAGGGCGCGGACGCCCACCGTCGGGTACCCGGCGAGGACGCCGACCTGCATGGCGTCCTGGATGCCGGCATCGACCGAGGGGATGTACTCGCGGGGGATGCGGCCACCGGTGACCTTGTTGACGAACTCGTAGGTCGACTCGGCCGTGACCTCGAAGGGCTCCAGCGCGATCTGCACCTTGGCGAACTGACCCGAACCACCGGTCTGCTTCTTGTGGGTGTAGTCGTAGCGCTCGATGCCCTTCTTGAGGGTCTCGCGGTACGCGACCTGGGGCTTGCCCACGTTGGCCTCGACGTTGAACTCGCGCTTCATGCGGTCGACCAGGATGTCGAGGTGGAGCTCGCCCATGCCCTTGATGACCGTCTGGCCCGTCTCGGCGTTGAGCTCGACGCGGAACGTCGGGTCTTCTTCGGCGAGCTTCTGGATGGCCAGCGACAGCTTCTCTTGGTCGGCCTTGGTCTTCGGCTCGATCGCGACCTCGATGACGGGCTCGGGGAACGTCATCGACTCGAGGACGATCTGCTCGGCCGGGTCGCACAGGGTGTCACCGGTGGTGGTGAACTTGAGCCCGATGACGGCGTAGATGTGACCGGCGGTCACGCTGTCGACCGGGTTCTCCTTGTTGGAGTGCATCTGGAAGATCTTGCCGATGCGCTCCTTCTTGTCTTTGGTCGAGTTGATGACCTGGGCGCCGGACTCGATCGAACCCGAGTAGACGCGGACGTAGGTCAGACGACCGAAGAAGGGGTGCACCGCGACCTTGAAGGCGAGAGCCGAGAAGGGCTCCGTCGACTCGGGCTTGCGGATGATGATCTTCTCGGCGTCACGGACGTCGTGGCCCTCCATCGGAGGCACGTCGAGCGGCGAGGGCAGGTAGTCGATGACCGCGTCGAGCATGGGCTGGACGCCGCGGTTCTTGAAGGCCGAACCACAGAAGATCGGGTAGAGCTCGGAGTTGACCGTCATCTTGCGGACGGCGCCCTTGATCTCGGCGATCGTGAGCTCTTCGCCACCGAAGTACTTCTCGAGCAGCACGTCGTCGGACTCGGCGACGGTCTCGAGCAGCTTGGCGCGGTACTCCGCTGCCTTCTCCTTGAGGTCTTCGGGGATCTCTTCGATCTCGTACTTCGCACCCAGCTCGACGTCACCCTTGGCGTCGCCGCGCCACGTGAGGGCACGCATCTCGACCAGGTCGACGACGCCCTCGAACGAGCTCTCGGCACCGATCGGGAGCTGCATCACCAGCGGCTTGGCGCCGAGGCGGTTGATGATCGTGTCGACCGTGAAGTAGAAGTCGGCACCGAGCTTGTCCATCTTGTTGACGAAGCAGATGCGCGGCACGTCGTACTTGTCGGCCTGACGCCAGACGGTCTCGGACTGGGGCTCGACGCCCTCCTTGCCGTCGAAGACGGCGACGGCACCGTCGAGCACGCGGAGCGAACGCTCGACCTCGACCGTGAAGTCGACGTGACCGGGGGTGTCGATGATGTTGATCTGGTTCTTGTTCCAGAAGCAGGTCGTCGCCGCCGAGGTGATCGTGATGCCACGCTCTTGCTCTTGCGCCATCCAGTCCATCGTGGCCGCACCGTCGTGGACCTCACCGATCTTGTGGGTGATGCCCGTGTAGTACAGGATGCGCTCGGTGGTCGTCGTCTTGCCAGCATCGATGTGAGCCATGATGCCGATGTTGCGGACCTTGTTCAGGTCGGTGAGCACGTCCTGTGCCACGGGTTCCTCCGAAGGGGTAGGTGGGGAAGTTGGGGGGACGAGGAGGTGCGGTGCGCGTCGTGCGCACACCGCGCCTCCTCGTGCCGGTTACCAGCGGTAGTGCGCGAAGGCCTTGTTCGACTCGGCCATCTTGTGCGTGTCTTCACGACGCTTGACGGCAGCGCCGAGACCGTTCGACGCGTCGAGGATCTCGTTCATGAGACGCTCGGTCATCGTCTTCTCGCGACGAGCCTTGGCGTAGCTGGTGAGCCAGCGGAGGGCCAGGGTGTTGGCGCGGTGGGGCTTGACCTCGACGGGGACCTGGTAGGTCGAACCGCCGACGCGGCGCGAGCGGACCTCGAGCGTGGGGCGCACGTTGTCGAGCGCCTTCTTCAGCGTGGCGACCGCGTCTTGGTCGTTCTTGGCGGAGACGCCGGCGAGGGCACCGTAGACGATGCGCTCGGCGAGGCCCTTCTTGCCGTCGAGGAGGATCTTGTTGACGAGCTGGCTGACGATCGGCGCACCGTAGACCGGGTCGGCGACGACAGGGCGCTTGGGCGCGGGTCCTTTACGAGGCATTACTTCTTGTCCTTCTTCGCACCGTAGAGGCTGCGAGCCTGCTTGCGGTTCTTCACGGCCTGGGTGTCGAGGGCGCCACGGACGATCTTGTAGCGCACGCCGGGGAGGTCTTTCACACGACCGCCGCGCACGAGCACCATCGAGTGCTCTTGCAGGTTGTGGCCCTCGCCGGGGATGTAGGCGGTGACCTCGGTGCCGTTCGAGAGCTTCACACGGGCGACCTTGCGGAGCGCGGAGTTCGGCTTCTTGGGAGTGGTGGTGTACACACGCGTGCACACGCCACGCTGCTGGGGGTTGGACCGCAGGGCGGGGGCCTTGGTCTTGACGACCTTCGGCGTGCGTCCCTTGCGGACCAGTTGCTGAATGGTGGGCACTGGTTCTCCTCGTCGGATCTCGACGTCGCTCTCTCGAACGCGCCGAGTCGCGCTGCTCTCGCATCGCTCTGCTCTGTCCGGCTGATCAGCCGGCATCCTCGTCTCGGTGACCGAGACGGTCTGCCCGTCTCGTCCGTGAGGTCGAGGGGGCGATATTCGGGCGCGCGGTCAGGCGCACACCCGAAAGAGCTTATCTTGCGCTAGGGCCTTAATCAAATGGTCACGAGTCGGACGGTCGGGGCTCCGAACGCCCCGGGTCGACGCGCGACACGGCCAGCGTGCCCGCGACGACCACCCCGGCGCAGACGGCCGAGCCGATCACGAACGGCGAGACCGCGTACCGCGCCGCGAAGAGCAGCACCCACACGAGCTCTTCTCGCACCAGGCCGTAGACGACTCCCCCGACGACGAGCATCAGGACGTACACGAGCGCGGCGGTGACGATCGAGGCGACGAGGAGGTGCGGTGCGGGCCCCCGGGGGCCCGTCACCTCGTCGCCGGTGCCGGCGCGCGTCACGCCCGCGGCCGCCGGGCGGGCGAACACGGCGGGCTGGGCGGGGAACGTGCCCCGCACCTCCGGAGCCCTGTCGTCGCGGGCGTCCGACAGGGCGGCGGACCGCAGCAGCGACAGCAGCACGACCAGGACGGCGGCGGCGACCATGAGCGGGCCGAGCAGGGTGCCGGCGTCGGGTTCGTCGATCGGGTCGCGGTCGAGCAGCAGGGCCTCGAAGCCCGCGACCATGATGACGAGCGCACCGAACAGGACGGTGCCCATGACGGCGTAGACGGCTCGGGACATCCTCCCAGGCTACGCGCCGTGGGCAGGCGCGGCGGCTCGCCGGTGCGCGGGCTACTCGCCGGCGGCGGTGTCGGAGCTCGTGCCGTCGGTGCCCTCGGCCGTGGTCGTGGGCGTCTCGGCGGCCTGGTCGGCCTGGGTGGCGGCGGCGTCCTGGAGGACGTAGACGAGTCCGCCGACGGTCCACTGGTCGGGGACGGCGTTGGTGGAGCCCCCCTCCGACGACCCGGAACTGGCGAAGTCCGTCACGAGGAACAGGCGGGAGCCCTGTTGCAGCCGGCCGAGGAAGGCGCGTGCCTGCTCGTAGCTGCCCTTGACGGTCACCGTGATCGGGATCGACGAGAAGTTCGCCGCCGTGATCTGCGGGTCGGTGACCAGCTCGGGGGCGGTGGCCACCGGGGCGGTCGGCTCGGCGGTGGCCGCCGTGCCGTCCGTGGTCGAGTCCGAGCTGCTCGCGTCGGCGGCCGGGGCCGCGGCGGCGGGTGCCGCGGGTGCGTAGGCGACGGCGTCCGAGGTCGTGAAGCCCGTCACCGTCGTCCCGGTCGCCGTCGCCAGGTCGCTGATCTCGGCCAGGAACGTCGGCATGGTCGCCTGCGACGGCACGGAGGTCTGCAGGGCGCCGAGTTCGGTCTGCAGGGCGGGCAGCTTCTCGTTGTCGGCCTCGAGGGTGGCGAGCCCGGCACGCAGGCTCGCGTTCTGCTCGTCGACCGAGACCGTCTGCTGGGAGGCCGTCGAGGCCGCGGTGAGTTGCGGCTGGACGCCGAGCACGAAGCCGAGCGCGAGCACGACGACGCCCGTCAGCACGGCCACGATCATCTTCAGGCGGTTGGGGTCCATGGTCATTCGTCCTTCGAGGCGGCGAAGCGTCCGGAGAACGCGTCGGCGGTGATGTGCATGGTGACGTCGGCCTTGTAGGTGCCCTCCTCGAGGGTGACCGAGCCGGGCTGGGCGTCGGCGAAGCCCGGCAGGGTCGCCAGGCCGTTCAGCCAGTCGGGGACGGAGGGCAGGGTCGGGCTGGTCGCCTGGAAGGTGAGGGTCGCCACGCGGGACCCCTGGAGGGGCGCCGTCGGCTGGGCGTACTGGACGAGCGGCGACGCCTGGTCGAGGGAGACCCCGACGATGGTGACGCCGACCGGCAGGGTGGCCTGCACCTTCTCGAGGTAGGTCGGCCAGTCGATGTCGGTCGATCCACCGACCGTCTGGGCGGCCCCGGTGAGACCGACCTGCGCCTGCGTCTTCCGGAGGTCCGCGTACATCCCCTGCTCCATCAGCAACGTCTGGGTCTCGCCCTGAGCGATCATGAGGCCGTCCTCGGCGTTCATGCGCTCCAGGAACGCCGCTCCCGAGCCGATGCCCACGACGACGGCGACCACGGCCACGCCGGCCCACACCCGACGGGTCAGGGCTGCCGCGCGACGCTCGGCGCGGACCTCGGGGGGCAGCAGGTCGACGCGGGGCGCGCCTCCCACGACGATGCCGGCGTCCTTCCTGGTTCTCATGCTGCGCTCCCCAGTGCCAGGCCGAGGGCCACGGTCAGGTCGGTCGACCGCGACCGCAGGGCGGCCTCGTCGAGGTTCTTGGCGAAGCCCACCGTCGCGAACGGGTCGGCGAGGGCGACCGGCAGGCGGGTGACCTCGCTGAGCGCCTCGGGCAGGCCGGGCAGCGAGGCTCCCCCGCCGGCGATCATGACGCCCGCGACGGTCTCGGTCGGGCGGGTGTTGACGTAGTACTGGATCGTGTTGCGGAGGCTGCCGAGCAGCTCGTTGACCGACTCGAAGATGGCGCTCGAGGCGGCCTGCTCGTCGGGGGTGGTGACGGTCGTGGCGAGGCCCCGACCGTACTTGATGCCCTCGGCGACCTGGGCCGAGACCTCGAGCTTCGCCGCGACGGCCTGCGTCACGTCGTCGCCGCCCGAGGGGATGATGCGGACGAACTGCGGCACGCCGTCGGCGATCATGATCACCGAGGTCGTGCTGTGGCCGATCTCGACGAGCGCGACCGTGCCCGCGATGCGCGGGCGGGTGACGAGGAGGCGCGTGTTCGAGAACGGGATGAGGTCGACCCCCAGCGTGGTGAGGCCGGCGAGCTTGCTCGCCTGCACATTGCCGAGGACGGCGTCCTTGACGGCGGCGATGAGCAGCCCGTGGACGACGGGACCGTTCTCGCCGAGCCCCTCGGCGTACGGGTAGAAGTCGAGCAGGGCGTCGGCGACCGGCACCGGCAGCATGTCCTGCACCTGGAACGGCAGCATCTCGCGGATGCGCTTGTGCGAGGCCTTCGGCACCGTCATGTCGCGGGCCAGGACGCGCTGGTTGCCCATGCCGAGCACGACGCGCTTGCTCTTGAAGCCGCCGGCCGACCACAGCTGCTTCAGGGTGCCGGCGACCGTCTGCGACTCGATCACCTCGCCACGACTCGCCGCACCCTCGGGCAGGGCGACCTCGCTGAACCGCACGATGGTCGGCTTGGCCTTGTCGACGTCGGCGACCTCGACCGCGCGCACGAAGCGGCTGCCGATGTCGATGCCCACGATGTTCTTGCCCATCAGTTCTGCTCTCTGTCAGCTCGCCGGGTCATGCCAGGCCGAGGAGGGTGAGGTACGCCGTGGCGACGGTGCCGCCGGCGAAGACGCCGACCCAGGCGCCCGCGAGCATCCAGGGTCCGAAGGGGATGCCGCCCGTGCGCTGCACGCGCCGGGTGACGAGGAGGACGACGGCGAAGAGGCCGCCGAGCAGGAACGCCGCGAAGGCGCCCACGGCGAACTCGCCCCAGCCGAGCCAGGCGAGGTACAGGCCGAGCACGCCGGCGAGCTTGACGTCGCCGAAGCCCATGCCGCCCGGGTACGACAGCGCCGCGATCAGGTAGAAGGCGAAGAGGCTGACGAGCCCGATGGCGGCCCGGACGAGCGCCGGCCAGTCGCCCACGAGCAGGCTCGAGGCCGCCAGCAGCGCTCCGCCGACGGCGTACGACGGCAGCACGACGGCGTTCGGCAGCCGGTGGTGCTCGAGGTCGATCACGGCGAGCGCCACGCTCACGCCGGCCAGCCAGAGGAAGGCGACGAGCGAGAGGAGGCGCGACACGAGCGGCAGCGCCTCGGTCGGCACGTCGGCGAGCGGCCAGAGCCGGGCGGCGACGAGCACGAAGAACACGCCGGTGGCGAGCTCGACGATCGGGTAGCGGGCCGAGATCGAGGTGCGGCAGTCGCGGCACCGGCCGCCGAGGGCCAGCCAGCTGACCACCGGCACGTTGTCGCGACGACGGATCGGCGTGGAGCAGCCGGGGCAGGCACTCGCCGGTCGCGCGATCGAGAGGCCGGCGGGCAGGCGGTGCACCACGACGTTGAGGAACGAGCCGATGGCGAGCCCGAGGGCCGCGGTGAGCGAGAGGGGGAAGACGACGGCGATCACTTGATCTCGACCCCCGCCGCCGTGAAGGCGGTCTTGCTCTCGACGAGCTGGCTGATGCCGTAGCTGGTCGACACGGGCGAGAGGAACTTCGGCGGGGCCATGAAGGCCATCCGGGTGTCGTACTTGTACGCCTTCGTGTAGCCGGTGACGATGGCGCCACCCGACGTGGTGGCGACCGGCCCGCGGAACTTCTGGGCGATGGCGCCGTTGATGATCAGCTTGCCCTTGGGGTAGCCGTTGTCGAGGTTGTAGTTCTGCACGGTGAAGGTGTGCGCGACCGACAGGATGGCCGCGCTGACGGTGCGGTCGGTCTTGCTGCGGTCGAGCAGGGTCGAGGTCGTCACGTCGCGGGTCTGGGTGCAGGTGTAGACGAAGAAGCCGTTGCGGCACGTGGCGTTGTAGGTCTCGGTCGTGGTGGTCGTCTTGACCGGGTTGTGCACGAACACGGCGTTCTGCCCGACGAGGCCCAGCATGTCGGCCGCCTGGTCGACGTAGGTGAGGTTGCCCGTGACGTACACGTAGTTCGCGGCGGCGACCGTGACGTTGCCCTTCAACGCACCCTTGACGAAGACGTCGCCCTTGGTGCAGCCGTACGAGATCGTGTCGCCCGAGGTCACGGGCGGCGTCTCGCCGACGACCGGGAAGCCGACGCCGTTGCCCGGGGTCGTCCCGTCGGCACCCGTGCACGAGAAGCTCGGGATCGCCTTCTTCGGGAAGTTCGGGTCGGACGTGAGCGAGGGGACGTCCTGGACGAAGATCAGGTTGTTGGCGATCACGGGCATGGTCTGGCCGCCCGGGCTGCCGAGCGTGCCTCCCGACCCGCTGAACCCGGGGGTGCCGCAGCCGGACGCCACCGACCCACCGGTCGCGGGCTCACCCGTGACGTTGGTCGCGACGGTGTACGGCGAGTAGACGGTCATCGTGCCGCCCGAGTTGAAGGTGATCGTCGTCGGACCGGTGAAGAGGCACCCGGGACGGGGCACGGTCGAGCTCGTGAGGTCGGACCGCACCTCCTGACGCAGGGACTGGTTGGTCGCGGGCATGTCGACGCGCTTGGCGAAGGCGGGGTAGTCGGGGTTGACGAACTTGGGCGCGCCACAGCCGGACGGGGTGCTGTAGCGGGGGGTGTCGGGGTTGGCGCTCGTCACCGTGCCGTTGAAGGTCGCCCCGCAGATCAGCAGGGTGTCGTTGGTGTGCAGCGGACCGTCGATGACGTCGGCCGCACCGAACTGCAGGGTCGTGCAGTTGGGGCGGTTGGCCACGGCCCACTCGTAGGCCGGCGTGCAGGAGGTGTTCGACAGCTGGGGGTCGAACAGTTCGTAGTCGGTGAAGTACAGGAAGTCGATGAAGCCCTTCTGCTTCAACCCGGCCACGACGGTCCGCGTGGTCGCACCGACCTTGCCGGTCGCGCGCAGGCGCAGGATGCCCGACTTCGAGTAGGCCGAGTTGTCGACCTCGTAGCGGTACGACGACGTGGTGCTGCCGGCGACGGGCATCCACGTGCCGCCCGTCCCGACGCCGAACGCCGGGTTGCCGGCGGTGCCGGTGAACGTGCTCGTCTTGCTGAACTCGGTGCCCTTGGCCCCGTACTGCGTGTACGTGTTGTCGTTGGCGAGCTTGCTCTGGTAGTCCTCGACGCCGGCGTAGGCGGCGGCCATCGCGGCGTTGAAGTCCGAGTCCGACCTCGAGGCGGTCGCGCCGCTGATCGCGACCGACACCATCGTGGCGCTGAGGATCAGCAGGACGGCTCCGAGGCCGATCACGGTGATGAGGGCGACGCCCCGTTCGCCGTCGTGGCGCACACGAGCCCACCGGCGGCCCAGTCGGGCGTGCAGCAGCGTGATCATCTCGACTCCTACGACGTGAGGTTGGGCAGGCCGACCGTGTTGGTCAGGACGGTGGACTTCGACAGGTCGGCGGACGAGCCGACCTGCAGCGAGACCTGGACGGCCGAGATGCCCCGCACCAGGGCGACGGGCACGGCACCGCCGGTCAGGGGGATGGTCGAACCACTCGAGTCGACGTAGCGGAAGAGCGCGGGTGCCCCCTGCGCCGTGCTGACGACGGGCGACGCGATCGTGCGGACCGAGCTCGGGGTGGACTGGAACCCCCAGTAGCCGCCACCGAGGTCGTACGAGGCCCAGGTGGTCTCGACGAGCTTGCCGTCGACGACCGCGAACTCGACGGTCACGGGCTTCTCCTCGGACGACGTCAGGTTCACGTACGCGTAGATCTTGAGGCTCTGGTCGGTCGCCGTGACGAACGCGGCGTCGGCGATGTTCGACGTCGAGACGGGGTTGTTCGTCGCGGCCCGGACGGTTCGCGTCATCTCGGTCATGCCGACGGTCGCGGTCCGGGTCGCGGTGTCGATCGTGCGGCTCGAGGCGGACGCCCGGTAGGCGCTGACGGCGAAGCCCCCGGTGAGGGCGATGAGCACGGCGAAGAGCGCCATCGCGACGAGCATCTCGGCGAGCGAGATGCCCCGGTCGGGCTGGTCGACGAGCCGGCGCAGGCGGCGGGCGAGGGCGATGGTCATCAGCCGGCCGGTCGGGGGTCGAGGGTGGCCGCGCCGGTCGACTTGTCGATCGTGCCGCGGGTGCGGATGGCGTCGGCCTCGAGGTTCACGGGGCTCTGCGCCGTGACGATCCCGAGGAGGTCGAGCACGACGACCGAGAACTTCCAGGTGCCGAACGGCAACGCCACCTCTTTCTGGCCGCTGACGGTGAAGGTGTAGCTCTTGTTCGTGTTGCAGCCGGGGTCACCGTTGGCCTTGGTGCCGACCGACGTGGCGATGACCGTGGCCTGGCCCTTCATGTCGGGCAGGCGGACGACGCCCATCGGCACGCCGACCGTGGCGGTGCCACCGGGCGCGGCCGCGACGGCCGTGAGCGGCTGACCGGCCCCGTTGCCGGGCGACGCCGCCCAGGCGGACGGGTCGACGTCGACGCACGGCGTGTTCGTCACGACCCCCTTGTCGTCCTTGATCGGGGCGACGTATCCCCCGGCCATGACGGTGTAGGCGACCGGGAAGAGGGTCGCGGGGTTGGCCGCCGACGTGACGGTCTGGACGCCCCCGAGGGTGCTGACGAAGGTGGTCTCGAGGTCGCTCGGCAACAGGACGCTGCTGCCGTAGTTGGACGCGTACTTCAGCGTGTAGCTGCCGGCCGTGTCGTAGGTGAAGCTGACCGACGACGAGGTGCCTGCCTTGACGACGACCGGGGTGGTCTTGGGGGCGGCGACCTGCTTGATGTCGAGGTTGCCGGTCTTCATCACGCCGACGTCATAGTTGCCGGGCTTGACCTTGAGGGCGTACGTGCAGCCCTGGGCGTTCGTGACGGCAGGGGTCGTCGGGGCGGAGGCGCCGTTCGGGGTGGCGGCCGGGGCGATGCCCACGGTGACGCCGGGGTTGCCCGCGCCGCCGGCGCCCGTCACCTTGACGACGATCGTGCCCAGGGCGGGGTCGTTGATGCGGTCGCTCGGAGCGAGGACGGTCTCGCTGGTCACGGGGGCGGTGACGGACCGCTGGCCCGTGTAGCTCACGCTGACCGTCACGGCCTTGTACTGCAGCGTGCCGGTGCCGGTGCCGCAGTCGGTGACGGTCGAGGTGGAGTCGACCCAGCGCACCGTCTGCGACAGCCGGAAGTCGATGCCCGAGACCCGGGAGTCGATCTGCGCGTTGTCGACCGAGAAGACGTTCTGCGTGGCGCGCACGAGGTCGACCTGCTGCGCGGCGAGGTTCGTGGCGATCGCCCGGGCCCGGGACTCACGGGTGAGGACGAGCGCGTTGGTGATCGAGTAGGCGACCCCGACCGAGATGATCGCGAAGACCATCATGGCGACCATGACCTCGACGAGGGTCAGGCCGGCCTCGTGGTCGCCGGTCGGGCGGAGGCGCTGGCTGAGCTTCTGGAACATGGTGGTCACCTCCCGGTCGGGTCAGGGGTGGAGCGTGTCGACGGATGTCGCGAAGCGGGCCGGAGGCGTCAGGCGCCCCCGGCCCGCTTCGGTGCGGCCCCTAGGGCTTCGGGACGAAGGCGCCGCCGGAGCAGGTGCCTGCCGCGACGCCCGAGCTCTCGGAGGACGCGAAGGTGTTCGTCGTCGAGCTGGTGCCCTGGATGCAGAACCCCTTCTTGTCGGTGGTCACCTGGTAGACGATGCCCGTGGTGTCGGTACCGATGGAGGCACCCGCGGCCTTGAGGTCGGCGGTCAGCGTGGCCGCCGTGTACGAGGCAGCCGCAGGCAGGGTGCCCGAGCTGGTCTGCTGGCTGATGATCGCCGTCTTGACGTTCGTGATGTCGCTCTTGACGCCCGAGTCCTTGGCGTTGTTCTGGACGCCCAGGTACACCGGGATGGCGATCGCGGCGAGGATGCCGATGATGATGACGACGACGAGGAGCTCGATCAGGGTGAAGCCCTTGTCCTTGTCTTCGGCGAGGTTCTGACGGCGGGCGCTGAGCTTGCCCATGAGGGTGAAGTACATGTCGCTGGTCCTGTTCGGTCGGGTGCGGGAGTGGCGCCGGAGCGGCGCCCGAGTGATCGGGTAGGCGGTCACTGAGCTCCCGCCGAGATCGATGGTGCCACCTGGGAAAGTGCCCCAGAATCCCTTGGAAGGGGGGTTTTCCCCTGCGACACGGCCCCAGTTCGGGTATCCCCCGAAGGGCCGGAAACCGCCGGTCAGCACCCGTTCGCGGGGTAGACCGGGTCGTCGTCGGACGCCGGGAACGCGAAGGAGGCGCGAACCGGCCTCGTGAGCCGGCCCGCGCCTCCTGCGGGGTGTCTGGTGCGTTACTTGATCAGCGACGTGATCTGGAAGATGGGCAGGTAGAGCGCCACGATCATGCCGCCGACGACGACGCCCAGGAAGGCGATCAGCAGGGGCTCGATCAGGGCCGTCAGCGACTCGGTGGTCGACTTGACCTCTTGGTCGTAGAAGTCGGCGACCTTCTCGAGCATCGTCTGCAGCGAACCGGAGTCCTCGCCGACCGAGATCATCTGCGTGACCATCGTCGGGAACACGCCCGACTGGGTGAGCGGACCCGCGATGGACTCGCCCTGCCGCACCGACTCGGCCACCTTGACCAGCGCCTCCTCGAGCACGTAGTTGCCCGAGACCTCTCCCACGATCCGGAGGGCCGTGAGGATGGGCACGCCGGCCCCGATCATGTTCGAGAAGTTGCGGCTGAAGCGCGCGATGGCGATCTTGCGGAACAACGCGCCGAAGACGGGCAGCCGGAGCTTCAGCGGGTCGAGGAACGCCCGCACCTTGACCGAGTTCTTGTTCGTCCGCCACCAGATCGAGAACGCGATGCCCACGACGACGGCGATCGGCACGACGACCGGCATCGCCCGCGAGGCGTAGACGAGCATCATCGTCGGCAGGGGCAGCTGCCCGCCGAGGTTCGTGAACATGTCCTGGAAGATCGGCACGATGAAGAGCAGCATCACGACCACGGCGACGAGCGACATGACGAGCACGACGACGGGGTAGGTCATGGCCGACTTGATCGTCGACCGCAGCGCCACCTCTTTCTCGAAGTTCTCGGCCGTCGACTCGAGCGCCTTGTCGAGGAACCCGCCGGTCTCGCCCGCCTTGATCATGTTGATCATCAGCGGCGGGAAGTCCTTGTCGTGCTTGCCGACCGCGTCCGAGAACGAGACGCCCGTCTCGACGTCGTCGCGC
>NZ_LMPQ01000010.1:368617-413817 GCF_001423905.1 Frigoribacterium sp. Leaf186
GCAGCAGCGACAGCCCCGAGCCGATCATGGTCGCCATCTGGCGCGACATGACCGCGATGTCCTTCATCTTGACCGCGCGGTCGCCGAGCCCGGGGATCGACACCTCGCGCTGCAGGCCCGTGCCGGCGCCCGCCTCGCTGATCGAGATCGGCTGCACGCCCATCGTGCGCAGGCGGGTGATGACCGCGCCCTCGCTCGAGGCGTCGACCTTGCCCTTGACGACCTTGCCGGCCCCGTCCCGCCCCTTGTAGGCGTAGGCGACTGCCCCGGCCATCAGGCGGCCCCGCCCGAGAACGAGTCGCCGAAGTCGATGCCGCTGTCGAGGCCCTGGCTCTCGGACTTGTTGATCACGCGCGTCACGAGGCGGTCGAACCCTTCACGGTCGTGCACCTTCTCCATGGCGGCCTTGTGCGTCACCACACCGGTGTTCACCAGGTCGGCGAGCTTCTGGTCCATGGTGTGCATGCCGAGGTCACGGCCCGCCTGCATCGACGAGGCGATCTGGTACGTCTTGCCCTCGCGCACGAGGTTGCCGATGGCGGGGGTCATCATCATGATCTCGGTCGCCACGACCCGGCCGCGGCCGCTCGCCTTGGGCAGCAGCGTCTGGCAGACGACGCCCTGCAGCGTCGAGGCGAGCTGCGTCCGCACCTGGTCCTGCTGGTACGGCGGGAACACGTCGATGACGCGGTCGATGGTCTGCGCCGCGCTCTGCGTGTGCAGGGTCGCGAACACGAGGTGGCCGGTCTCGGCGGCGGTCAGCGCGACCGAGATGGTCTCGAGGTCGCGGAGCTCGCCGATCAGGATGACGTCGGGGTCCTGGCGCAGCACGTGCTTGAGCGCCGCCGCGAAGCTGTGCGTGTCGTGGCCGACCTCGCGCTGGTTGACGAGCGACTTCTTGTGCTGGTGCATGAACTCGATCGGGTCCTCGACCGTCACGATGTGGTCGGCCCGCGTGCGGTTGACCAGGTCGATCAGGGCGGCGAGCGTCGTCGACTTGCCCGAGCCCGTGGGGCCCGTGACGAGCACCAGGCCACGCGGCAGCTTGGCGAAGGTCGACACCGACTCGGGCACGCCCAGGTCGCCGAGCTGCTTGATCTCGGTCGGGATGAGTCGGAACGCCGCCCCCAGCGAGCCGCGCTGCTGGTAGAAGTTCACGCGGAACCGCGACTCGTCCGAGAGCGAGTACGCGAAGTCGAGCTCGAGCTCGTCGTCGAAGCGCTGCTGCTGCTCGGGCGTCAGCAGGCTCTCGAGCGCCGTGCGCACGATGGCCGCGTCCCACACGGCGCCGCCGGTCAGGGCGGGACGCAGGTCGCCGTCGACCCGGATCGTCGGCATCGCGTCGGTCGTGACGTGGAGGTCGGAGGCGTTCTGCAGCACGACCTGGATCAGCGCCGAGACGAGGCCGGCGTGCGCGTGGTCGCGCGGGTGGCGGTGCAGCTCGATGCCGTGGAAGTCGGCGGTGTGCTCCGGCGTCGTGAGCGCGGCGGTCGGCGCGTCGGCGGCGACGTGCTGCGGGGCCGGGGCGTCCCAGGCCGACGCTCCGGTCGGGCTGGCCGGTGCGACCTCGGCCGACGGGAAGACGACACCGGCCGAGGCGAACGGCGAGGCCGCCGTGCCGGGCGTCGCCGAGGCCGCGCCGGGGGACGCCGTGGACGCGAGGTCGGTCGCGGAACCGGCCCGCGCCTCCTGCGTGGGGGTGGCCTGAGCCCGGGAGGCGCGGATGGGGTCGTCGAAGCGGGGGTCGACCCAGCCGGGTCGCGTCGCCGAGGGCAGCACGTGGCCGGCGGGCGGCGGGCTGAGCGGCGCCGGGGCCGTCGCCGCCGGAGCGGCCACCGAGGACGGCGCGGCGGCCGACGACGGGGCCGCCGACGGGCGGGGCAGGACGGGCGACGGGCCGGTGTCGGGGACGAGCAGGGCCTCCTGGTCGGCGAGCGCGGCCTTGTCGACCAGCGCCTCGGCCAGGCGGGCGGCCCGACGGCTGGACGGCGCGCGGGTGGGCGTCCAGCCCATGACCGGGTCCTGGCCGCCGTCGAGGCTGTAGACGGGCGACGGGGCGACGGCACCGGGCGAGGCGGGGGCCGGCGGGAACGACGACGAGGCGGCGGACGGGGTGGTCGTCGGCGCCGTGGCGGTGGCCGTCGTCGACGACCGCACCTCGTTGCCCGGGCGGCCGGGCGTCCAGCCCGCCAGGGCGGCGGCCTCGGCGGCCGCGTCGTCGGGGATGTCGTAGATCGAAGCGCTCATGCGAGGGCCCCCTCGTGGTCGGTCCGGACTCGGCCGGAGGCAGGCGTCACGCGACGACCCGCAGGATCTCTTCGACGCTGGTGAGGCCGAGCTTGGCCTTCTCCCAGCCGTCCTGACGCAGGCTCAACATGCCCTGCTCGCGGGCGACCCGGCCGATCTCGGCGCTGGACGCGCGGCTCACCGCGAGCCGCTCGATGTCTTCGGAGACGCTCATCACCTCGTGCAGGGCGATGCGGCCGCGGTACCCGGTGTTGGAGCACTGCTGGCAGCCGACGGGCTGGTACACCGTCGGGTTCTCATCGGGCTCGACCCGGAACTTCAGGTGCGCGAGCTGCAGCGGCGAGTAGGCCGTGGGCGTCTTGCACCGGTCGCAGAGCCGACGCGCCAGGCGCTGGGCGACGACGCAGTCGATCGCCGACCCGACCAGGAACGGCTCGATGCCCATCTCGGTGAGCCGGGTGATGGCACTCGGCGCGTCGTTGGTGTGCAGGGTGCTCAACACGAGGTGGCCGGTGAGGGACGCCTCGATGGCGATCTGGGCCGTCTCGTGGTCACGGATCTCGCCGAGCAGCACGACGTCGGGATCGGACCGCAGGATGCTGCGGAGCGCACTCGCGAAGGTCAGGCCCGCCTTGGGGTTGACCTGCACCTGGTTGATGCCCTTCATGCGGTACTCGACCGGGTCCTCGACCGTGATGACGTTGATCTCGGGGCGGGCCACGGCGTTCAGCGTCGTGTACAGCGTCGTCGACTTGCCCGAACCCGTGGGGCCGGTGACGAGGATCATGCCGTACGGCTTCGAGTACGACTCGGCGTAGACGTCGAAGTTGCGCTCGAGCAGGTTGAGGTCGCGCAGGCTCATCGACGTGTTCGAGTTGTCGAGGATGCGCATGACGACCTTCTCGCCCCACACGGTCGGCAGCGTCGCCACGCGCAGGTCGATCTGTCGCCCGCCGTGGCGCACCGACATGCGGCCGTCCTGCGGCTTGCGGCGCTCGGCGATGTCGATCTCGCTCATGATCTTGAGTCGCGAGATGACGCCGTTCTGGATCGCCTTCGGCGCCGGCTGCATCTCGTGCAGCACGCCGTCGATGCGGTAACGGATGCGAACGTCGGTCTCGGACGGCTCGATGTGGATGTCCGAGGCGTGGTCGGTGATGGCCTGGCTGACGAGGAGGTTGACGAAGCGCACGATGGGCACGTCGTCGTCGGGACCGTCCGTGATGTCGGCCGTCGTCTCGTGCGCCTTCTCCTCTTCGAGGGTCGACGTGAGGTCGTTCAGCTCGTCGTCGGCCCGCAGGTAGCGGTCGATCGCGGCGCGCAGGTCGTTCTTCTCGGCGACGACGGGGTCGACGCCCATGCGGAGGCCGGCGCGGACGTCGTCGATGGCGAACACGTCGCCCGGATCCTCCATGGCGAGGATCAGCGCGCCGTCGCGCACCCCGATCGGCAGCACCTTGTGGCGGCGGCAGACGGCCGCGGGCACCATCGTCACGGCCGAACGGTCCACCGGGTAGTCGATCAGCTCGACGAAGTCCAGGTCGGCTGCGGTCGCCCGCGCGCGGGCGACCTGCATCTCGGTGACGACCCCTCGCGACAGCAGGTCGCGGATGGAGGCTTCCTCCTCGGCGGGGCCGCGCGGGATCACGTCGAGCTGCTCGATCGGCAACAGCCCGTGCAAGATCAGGATCTCGGTCATGGAAGCCACGCGTACCTCCTCGGAAGTACAGGGCCTCGGGGGTAGGACGACGAGGCCGTTCGACGCTCGGGGTCGGGACCGAGCTTGCCTCACGCTACGGCCGGGGCGTCGTCGCCGACACGTCCCAGAGCGGGTGCCCCTCGAAGGGGTGCAGGCCGACCGGGGGCACGACGAAGGGCCCCGGTCCGCACGAGGTGCGGGCCGGGGCCCTTCGAGGCGAGGCCTTCGGGAGGCGCGGTGGGGGTCAGACCCTCACCGCGCCTCCTTCAGTCGCTCAGTTGTAGGTGCCGGGCGTGAAGTCGTCCGACGAGAACGAGTCGAAGTCCACGAAGCTCAGGTCGGCTTCGTTGAACGACGCATCGTCGGTGAAGACGCGGTTGGGGTACCGCTCGGCCTTCGCCTCTTCCGTCGCCTCGACCGACACGTCGCGGTAACGCGACAGGCCGGTGCCCGCGGGGATGAGCTTTCCGATGATGACGTTCTCCTTCAGACCGACCAGCGGGTCGCTCTTGCCCTCCATCGCCGCCTGCGTCAGGACGCGGGTCGTCTCTTGGAAGGACGCGGCCGACAGCCACGACTCGGTCGCCAGCGAGGCCTTCGTGATGCCCATGACCTCTTGACGAGCGGACGCGGTCCGCTTGCCCTCGGTCAGTGCCGCACGGTTGATCTCGTTGTACTTCGACCGGTCGACGAGCTCACCGGGCAGCAGGTCGGTGTCGGCGTGGTCGACGACGGTGACCTTGCGGAGCATCTGACGGACGATGACCTCGATGTGCTTGTCGTGGATCGGCACGCCCTGCGAGCGGTAGACGTCCTGGACGCCACCCACGAGGTGCTGCTGCACCGCGCGGACGCCCTTGACCCGGAGGACCTCTTTCGGGTCGACCGCACCGGCGATGATCTGCTCACCGAGCTCGACGTGCTGACCGTCCTCGACGAGGAGGGTCGAACGCTTGAGCACGGGGTAGATCACTTCTTCGTCGCCGTTGTCGGGCTGCAGGATGACGCGGCGAGCCTTGTCGGTGTCTTCGATCGTGATGCGACCGGCCGAGTCGGCGATCGGGGACGCACCCTTGGGGGTACGGGCCTCGAACAGCTCGGTCACGCGGGGCAGACCCTGCGTGATGTCGTCGGCCGAGGCCGAACCACCGGTGTGGAAGGTGCGCATGGTCAGCTGCGTGCCGGGCTCACCGATCGACTGGGCCGCGATGATGCCGACGGCCTCACCGATGTCGACCAGGTTGCCGGTGGCCAGCGAACGGCCGTAGCACTGGGCGCAGACGCCGACGGCGGCCTCGCAGGTGAGGACGGATCGGACCTTGATGGTCTCGACGCCTGCTGCCACGAGCTCGTCGATCAGCACGTCTCCGACGTCGGCGCCGGCCTCGGCCAGCACCGTGCCCTTGGCGTCGACCGCGGCTGCCGCGAGCGACCGTGCGAACACGGTGTTCTCGACGGTCGCGTCGCGCACCATGACGCCGTTGACGTCGGGTGCGGCGATCGGCATCTCGAGGCCACGCGAGGTGCCACAGTCGTCTTCACGGATGATGACGTCCTGCGACACGTCGACGAGACGACGGGTCAGGTACCCCGAGTCGGCCGTACGGAGGGCCGTGTCGGCCAGACCCTTGCGGGCACCGTGCGTCGCGATGAAGTACTCGGCCACCGACAGACCCTCGCGGTACGACGAGATGATCGGGCGGGGGATGATGTCACCCTTCGGGTTGTTCACCAGGCCTCGCATGCCGGCGATGTTGCGCACCTGCAGCCAGTTACCACGAGCACCCGACGTCACCATGCGGTTGATGGTGTTGTCGACCGGGAAGTTCGACCGCATCTCGGCGGCGACCTCGTTCGTGGCCTCCGTCCAGATCTTGATCAGGTCGGCACGACGCTCGGCGTCGGAGATGAGGCCCTTGTCGAACTCGGACTGCACCGCCGCGGCCTGCTTCTCGTAGCCCGCGACGATCTCGGGCTTGCGGGGAGGCGTGAGCACGTCGGACAGCGCCACGGTGACACCCGAACGCGAGGCCCAGTAGAAGCCCGCGTCCTTGATGTTGTCGAGGGCTGCCGCGACGGCGACCTTCGGGTAGCGCTCGGCGAGGTCGTTGACGATCGTCGAGAGCATGCCCTTGTCGGTCACCTGCTGCACGAACGGGTAGTCCGCCGGCAGGTTCTCGTTGAAGAGCGCGCGACCGAGGGTCGTCTCGAGCAGGATGTCCTGCCCGACCTCGTAGCCCTCGGGAGCCTCGCCCTCGGCGAAGTGCACGCCGTTCATGCGGATCTTGACCATCGCGTTGAGGTCGAGCGAGCCCTGGTCCTTCGCGAGGATCGCCTCGGCGACCGACGAGAAGGCACGGCCTTCGCCCTCGGCACCCTCGGTGACCGTCGTGAGGTAGTGCAGGCCGATGATCATGTCCTGTGCGGGCAGGGTCACCGGACGACCGTCGGACGGCTTCAGGATGTTGTTCGACGCGAGCATCAGGATGCGCGCCTCGGCCTGGGCCTCGACGGACAGCGGCAGGTGCACGGCCATCTGGTCACCGTCGAAGTCGGCGTTGAACGCCGCGCAGACGAGCGGGTGCAGCTGGATGGCCTTGCCCTCGACCAGCTGGGGCTCGAACGCCTGGATGCCGAGACGGTGCAGGGTGGGTGCACGGTTCAGCAGCACGGGGCGCTCACGGATGATCTCTTCGAGGACGTCCCAGACCTGCGGGCGCGAACGCTCGACCATGCGCTTGGCCGACTTGATGTTCTGAGCGTGGCTCAGGTCGATCAGGCGCTTGATGACGAACGGCTTGAAGAGCTCGAGGGCCATCTGCTTGGGCAGACCGCACTGGTGCAGCTTCAGCGTCGGGCCGACGATGATGACCGAACGACCCGAGTAGTCGACGCGCTTGCCGAGCAGGTTCTGGCGGAAGCGACCCTGCTTTCCCTTGAGCATGTCGCTCAGGGACTTCAGGGCGCGGTTGCCGGTACCGGTGACGGGGCGACCACGACGACCGTTGTCGAACAGGGCGTCGACGGCCTCTTGCAGCATGCGCTTCTCGTTGTTCACGATGATCTCGGGGGCACCGAGGTCGAGCAGGCGACGGAGGCGGTTGTTGCGGTTGATCACGCGACGGTAGAGGTCGTTCAGGTCGCTGGTCGCGAAGCGGCCACCGTCCAGCTGCACCATCGGGCGCAGCTCGGGCGGGATGACCGGGACGACGTCGAGGACCATGGCGGCCGGCGAGTTGCCGGTGGCCAGGAACGAGCTGACGACGCGCAGGCGCTTGATGGCGCGGATCTTCTTCTGACCCTTGCCCTCGGAGATCTGCAGGTGGAGGTTCTCGGCCTCGGTGGTGAGGTCGAAGGCCTCGAGGCGCTTCTTGATCGCCTCGGCGCCCATGTGGGCCTCGAAGTAGATGCCGAAGCGGTCCTGCAGCTCGTGGAAGACGGCGTCCTCGGGCTTGAGGTCGCCGACCTTGAGGTTGCGGAAGTCCTCCCACACGCGCTCGAGGCGGTTGATGTCCTCGTCGAACGACTTGCGGGTCTGCGACATCTCTTTCTCGGCGCCGTCCTTCGCACGACGCTTCTGGTCGCTCTTCGCGCCTTCTTCCTCGAGGACGGCCAGGTCGTCCTCGAGCTTCTTCAGGCGGTCGGCGATGCGCGTGTCGCGCTGCGACTCGAGCTGCTTGATCTCGAGGCGGAGCTCGTTCTCGAGCCCGGGCATGTCGGCGTGACGGCCCTCTTCGTCGATCGAGATGACCATGTAGGCCGCGAAGTAGATGACCTTCTCCAGGTCTTTCGGGGCCATGTCGAGCAGGTAGCCCAAGCGCGAGGGGACGCCCTTGAAGTACCAGATGTGCGTGACGGGGGCGGCGAGCTCGATGTGGCCCATGCGCTCACGACGCACGGACGACTTGGTGACCTCGACGCCGCAGCGCTCGCAGACGATGCCCTTGAAGCGGACGCGCTTGTACTTGCCGCACGCGCACTCCCAGTCACGCGAGGGCCCGAAGATCTGCTCTCCGAAGAGGCCGTCCTTCTCGGGCTTCAGCGTGCGGTAGTTGATGGTCTCCGGCTTCTTGACCTCACCGTGCGACCAGGCACGGATGTTCTCGGCAGTGGCGAGGCCGATCCGCAGCTCGTCGAAAGTTGTTGCTTCGATCAAAATTTAATCCCTTGTCAGATGTATCGACGTGTCGTTGTGGGAAGGGGGCTTAGATCTCGTCGACGTTCGACGATTCGAAGCGGGAGGAGATGTTGATGCCGAGCTCTTCGGCGGCACGGAAGACCTCGTCGTCCGTGTCGCGCAGGCTGACCGTCTGGCCGTCGGCCGAGAGGACCTCGACGTTCAAGCAGAGCGACTGCATCTCTTTGATGAGGACCTTGAAGCTCTCGGGGATGCCGGGCTCCTGGATGTTCTCGCCCTTGACGATGGCTTCGTACACCTTCACGCGGCCGAGGATGTCGTCCGACTTGATGGTCAGGAGCTCTTGCAGCGCGTACGCGGCGCCGTAGGCCTCGAGGGCCCAGACCTCCATCTCGCCGAAGCGCTGACCACCGAACTGTGCTTTACCACCCAGCGGCTGCTGCGTGATCATCGAGTACGGGCCCGTCGAACGCGCGTGGATCTTGTCGTCGACGAGGTGGTGCAGCTTCAGGATGTACATGTAACCGACCGAGATCGGGTTCGGGAACGGCTCACCCGAGCGACCGTCGAACAGGCGCGCCTTGCCGGACGAACCGATCAGGCGCTCACCGTCGCGGGTCGGCAGGGTCGAGTCGAGCAGACCCTCGATCTCGCGCTCGGCGGCACCGTCGAACACCGGGGTGGCGACCTTCGTGCCGGGAGCGGCGCTGAGCGCCTCTTCCGGCAGGTTCTTCGCCCACTCCTGGATGCCCTCGACGTTCCAGCCCTGCGCGGCGATCCACCCGAGGTGGATCTCGAGCACCTGGCCGAAGTTCATGCGGCCGGGCACGCCGAGCGGGTTGAGGATGATGTCGACGGGGGTGCCGTCGGCGAGGAAGGGCATGTCCTCGACGGGGAGGATCGTCGAGATGACGCCCTTGTTGCCGTGACGACCGGCGAGCTTGTCACCCGCGGTGATCTTGCGCTTCTGGGCGATGAACACGACCACGCGCTGGTTCACGCCCGAGCCGAGCTCGTCGTCGCCGTCCTGCGAGTCGAACACCTTGACGCCGATGACCGTTCCTTGCTCGCCGTGGGGCACCTTCAGGGACGTGTCGCGGACCTCGCGGCTCTTCTCGTTGAAGATCGCACGCAGCAGGCGCTCTTCGGCACTGAGCTCGGTCTCGCCCTTGGGCGTGACCTTGCCGACGAGGATGTCGCCGGGGCGCACCTCGGCGCCGATGCGGATGATGCCGCGCTCGTCGAGGTCGGCCAGCAGATCGGGGCTGACGTTGGGGAGGTCACGGGTGATCTCCTCCTTGCCGAGCTTCGTGTCGCGGGCGTCGACTTCGTACTCCTCGATGTGGATCGACGAGAGCGTGTCGTCCTTCACGAGGTTCTGCGACAGGATCATCGCGTCCTCGTAGTTGTAGCCCTCCCACGGCATGAACGCGACGAGCAGGTTCTTGCCGAGCGCGAGCTCGCCGTTCTCGGTCGCGGGACCGTCGGCGATGACCTCGCCGACCTCGACCCGCTGGCCGGCGTCGACGATCACGCGGTGGTTGTAGCTCGCACCCTGGTTCGAACGGTCGAACTTGCGCAGGTAGTAGTCCTGCGTGCCGCCTTCGTCGAGCTGCACGGTGACGACGTCGGCCGACACCTCGGAGACCACGCCCGCGGCGTCGGCGGTGACGACGTCACCGGCGTCGATCGCGGTGTAGCCCTCCATGCCGGTGCCGACGAGGGGGCTCTCGCTGCGGACGAGCGGGACGGCCTGACGCTGCATGTTGGCACCCATCAGGGCGCGGTTCGCGTCGTCGTGCTCGAGGAACGGGATCAGCGACGTGGCCACCGACACCATCTGGCGCGGCGAGACGTCCATGTAGTCGACCTCGGCCTTGTCGACGAGCTCGACCTCGCCGCCCTTCTTGCGGACGAGCACCTTGTCGTCGACGAAGTCGAAGGCGTCGTTCAGGGGCGCGTTCGCCTGGGCGACGACGTAGTCGTCCTCTTCGGAGGCGGTGAGGTAGTCGATCGTCGTGGTGACGTTGCCCTTCTCCACGCGACGGTACGGCGTCTCGATGAAGCCGAACGAGTTGATGCGGGCGAACGACGCCAGCGAACCGATCAGACCGATGTTCGGGCCTTCAGGGGTCTCGATCGGGCACATGCGGCCGTAGTGCGAGGGGTGGACGTCGCGGACCTCGACGCCGGCACGCTCACGCGACAGACCACCCGGGCCGAGCGCGCTGAGGCGACGCTTGTGCGTCAGACCCGACAGCGGGTTGTTCTGGTCCATGAACTGCGACAGCTGCGACGTACCGAAGAACTCCTTGATCGCGGCGACGACGGGGCGCACGTTGATCAGGGTCTGCGGCGTGATCGCCTCGATGTCTTGCGTGGTCATGCGCTCGCGGACGACGCGCTCCATGCGCGACAGGCCGGTGCGGACCTGGTTCTGGATCAGCTCGCCGACCGCGCGGATGCGACGGTTGCCGAAGTGGTCGATGTCGTCGACGTCGAGGCGCAGCTGGACGGGCTCGCCGTCGCGCGTGCCGTCCATCGACTTCTCTTCGGCGTGCAGCGACACGAGGTACTTGATCGTCGCGACGATGTCGTCGACGGTCAGGACCGAGTCGCCGAGCGGCGCGTCGATGCCGAGCTTGCGGTTGATCTTGTAACGACCCACCTTGGCCAGGTCGTAGCGCTTGTGGTTGAAGTAGAAGTTGTCGAGGAGCGCACGCGCGGCCTCGGCAGCGACCTGCTCGCCCGGGCGCAGCTTGCGGTAGATGTCCTTGAGCGCCTCTTCTTTGGTGAGGATGGCGTCCTTCTCGAGGGTCGCCTCGATCGAGGCGAAGCCCTTGAACTCCTCCATGATCTCTTCGCTCGTCAGGCCGAGGGCCTTGAGGAAGACGGTGACGCTCTGCTTGCGCTTGCGGTCGATGCGCACGCCGACCTGGTCGCGCTTGTCGATCTCGAACTCGAGCCAGGCACCACGGCTCGGGATGACGCGAGCCGAGTAGATGTCCTTGTCGCTGGTCTTGTCGGAGGCGCGCTCGAAGTAGACGCCCGGGCTGCGGACGAGCTGCGAGACGACGACACGCTCGGTGCCGTTGATGATGAACGTGCCCCGCTCGGTCATGAGCGGGAAGTCGCCCATGAAGACCGTCTGGGTCTTGATCTCACCGGTGAGGTGGTTCATGAACTCGGCGTTCACGTAGAGCGGCGCGGCGTAGGTCTTGCCACGCTCTTTGCACTCGTCGATCGTGTACTTGGGCTCTTCGAGCTCGGGAGCCGTGAACGAGAGCTGCATGGTCTCGCCGAGGTCTTCGATCGGCGAGATCTCTTCGAAGATCTCTTCCAGGCCCGAGTGGAGGGCCAGGTCGGTGCGACCCTGCTCGGTCGCCTCGGCGAGGCGGTCCTTCCAGATGTCGTTGCCGACGAGCCAGTCGAAGCTCTCGGTCTGCAGCGCGAGCAGGTCGGGGACCGTCAGCGTGTCGGTGATCTTGGCGAACGAGAGCCGCGATGCGTTGCGACCGTTCTTGGGTGAATTGGTGGATGCGTTGTTCGCAGCAGCCAAGGAAGTAACCTCCGTGGACCCCGTCGGGTCATCACTGTCGGACAGTATGTGGTGAGTGTGTGAACGGCCCTACCCGGCGGACACCATCCACCCCGCCGTCATATTCGGGGGTGGGTGTCTCGAGACGTTGTCGACCGCAATATGACGACAGGACGCACGGGGAGCGCAAAGGTCCATACTAGGTCGCCCCGGACACGCCTGGCAAGCCCTGTCGTTGACCTTTCGCTCGAGCTTCGGTATAACCCGGGCGCATGCACAGGCATTCCTCGGGATGCGGGACCGCGCGCGCCTCCTGGTCCGGGTGATGGGAGGCTGGACGCATGGCCGCACAGCACGACGAACCGCCCGTCGAGATCTCGATCGAGGCGGGCCTCGCCCGCGTGGACGAGGACCGACACCGGCCGGGCTCGTACACGCTCGTCGTCGACGGCACGCCCCAGTCGCACGTCGACCTCGACGACCCGACGCACCTGGCGTTCGAGTACGTCCGACGCATCGGCCACGCCGTCGACCTGCTGCCCGAGGGGCCGGTGACGGCGCTGCACCTCGGGGCGGGCGCGCTGACCCTGCCGCGCTACGTCGAGGCCACCCGGCCGGGCTCGCGCCAGCAGGTGATCGAGCTCGAGGCCGACCTCGTGGCCCTGGTGCGCGAGACGCTGCCGCTGCCGCGCGGGGCCTCGATCCGGGTGCGCTACGGCGACGCCCGCGAGGTCATGGTGAAGTTGCCCGCCGGGCTGCGTGGCACGGTCGACCTGCTGATCGTCGACGTGTTCGGGGGCTCGCAGATCCCCGCGCACGTGACGTCGCTCGAGTTCTACACGGCGGCGGCCGAGTTCCTGTCGCCGACCGGCATGCTCATCGTCAACTCGGCCGACGGCGCCGGCCTGGCCTTCGCCCGGGGGCAGGCGTCGACCCTCGCCACCGTCTTCGAGCACGTCGTCGCCGTCGCCGACCCGGCCACGCTCAAGGGCCGCCGCTTCGGCAACGTCGTCCTGATCGGGTCGCCGTCGCCGCTGCCGACCGACCGCATGCCGCGGCTCTACTCGTCGGACCCGCTGCCGGCGAAGGTCGTCCACGGCCGCGAGCTGCGCGACTTCGTCGCCGGGGCGCCCGTCGTCACCGACGCCACGGCCGTGCCGTCGCCCGAGCCGTCGCGGAGCGTGTTCGGGGCGCGCTGACCGGGGCGCGGCCTGTTTGCCGCATCCCGCCACGATGTGGGTACGACGCCACGCAAAAGGGTGGCGGTGTGTTCATTTCGTGGCGGCGTGGCGGCGTCACGGTCCGACCGGGCCCATGCGACGAGTGCGGTCCTACTGGTCGGCGCGGGGCGCGGGGGCGCCGAGGGCGGCGCGCAGGCGGGCCTCGGCGTCGTCGGGGGCCTTCGCCGCCTCCACGTTGGCCTCGGTCACGGCCTTGATGACCTCTTCGCGCTGGATCTTCACGCCGCGGGGCGCGTCGATGCCGATGCGCACGCCGTCGCCACGGGAGTCGAGCACCGTGATGACGATGTCGTCGCCGATCACGATGCGTTCTCCGACCTTGCGTGTCAGCACCAGCATCGGGCCAGCTTACTGAGCGCGGGGCCGTCCGGTCGCGACGACAGGCAGGAGGCGCGGGTCGGCGACCACGAGGAGGCGGCGGCCACGGGGCACCACCGCGGCAGGACGGCGACCGCAGGAGGCGCGGCTCAGCGGCCCGCGCCTCCTTCGCGCCAGCCCACCGGCACGCCGAGCAGGTGCACCGTGCCCGGGGTCGCCGTGTCGTCCTCGCCGACCACCGCGGCCGCCGCCACGGGCGCGACCGCGCGGACGGCCTCGACCCAGCGGGCCGTGTCGTCGTGCTTGCGTCCGACGTCGACCGCGACCCAGACCTGGTCGGCGGCGATCGCCTCGAGGGTGGCGGGGGCCGCGGCGTCCCAGGCGAGGGCCGTCACGACGGCCGAGTTCTCGTGCACGCCGGTCGCCCGGGCCAGGATGCCGCTGCGACGGTCGGACACGTCGACCGACCGGAGTCCGAAGGTCGACGCCATCTGGGCGGCCACGCGGAACGCGTCGCCGGGGCGACCGACCACGACGACGAGGTCGCCTGCCCCGCGCGACACGTCGGGGGCGGGCGGCACGCCCGGGGTGGCCACGGCCCGGGCCTGCGCGGCGAGGGCGTCGGCGGCGGCCGCGAGCGAGGCGGCCGTGCGGCGGGGAGCGGCCCCGTACGGCGCGTCGGGGTCGGCGGCGTCACCGTCGGCGAAGGCGGAGGCGCCCGCGGCACCGGCGGCAGCACCGGCAGCACCGGCCGCCGGCGCGATGCCGTTGAAGGTGAGGTCGTCCATGATCGAGGCGAAGGCGTCGGTGCGCGTCGACACGTCGACCGGGGGCGCGACCGGCACCGCACCTCCTGCGGTCGCCGCCGAGGCCGTCGAGGCGGTCGCCGCCGCCGAGGCAGCGCCCCCGCCCGCCGCAGCGGCCGCCCGGGCGGCCCGACGGGGGCTCACCGGCGCGGCCGACCCGGTCAGCACGTCGTCGAACCCGTCACGCACCGGGGTGCTCGAGGCGACCGCGTCACCGGGGGCCATCGACGCCGACCACGCGGCCCGCGGCACGGGCGTGCCCGACCGCAGGGCGTCCTCGGCCTCGTCGGCCGAGGCCAGCAGCGCCGCGATGCCCGCGCGTTCGGCCGGCACCGGCGTCGTGATGCGCACGCGGGCGACGGGCAGGTCGATCGCGGGGTCGGGCACCTCGACGGTGACCTCGTAGTGCTTGCGGGCGAAGAAGCCGGCGACTCCCCCGACGGTGACCTTCTGGGCGGCGACGATGCGCGCCGAGGCGCCGTGGGTCGCCCGCACCTCGCGGCGCAGCTCGTCGAGCGAGTCGCCGGTCATGACGATCGTGGTCGCCATCTCAGGCCACGATCGAGTCGGTCGCGCGGACGACGCCGACGGTCTCGATGGTCGACCCGGCGGCGGTGGCCTCCTGGTACGAGAGCACGGGCAGGCCGTTCTGCTGGGCCGAGACGAGCCGGTGGATCGCCGGTCGCAGCGCCGGCGCGCAGACCAGCACCGCGCCGAGCCCCTGCGCCTCGACCGCCTGCACGGCCTCGCGCAGCGAGCCGAGCACCTGCTCGACCCGGTGGCCGTCGAGCAGGATCTGGGTGCCCTGGTCGCTCGGCCGCAACCCCTCGAGCATCGACTGCTCGAGGGTCGGGTCGATCATGATGACCCGCAGCACGCGCCCGTCGAGGTACTGCGCCGTGAGCGCGGGGCCCAAGGAGGCGCGGGCCGCCTCGACGAGTCCCTCCGGGTCGGTCGACACCTTGGCCCGCAGCGTCAGCCCCTCGCAGATGCGGGCGAGGTCGTTGATCGGGATGCGCTCGGCGAGCAGCCCCTGCAGGACGCGCTGCAGCTCGGCGAGCGAGAGCATGTTCGGCACGAGGTCGTCGACGGCGGGTGCGTTGACCTGCTTGACGCCCTCGGTGAGCACGCGGACGTCCTCGCGGGTCAGCAGTCGGGCGGCGTTGTCGGCGATGATCGACGACAGGTGGGTGACGAGCACCGAGACGCGGTCGATCACGGTCGCGCCGGTCATCTCGGCGCTGTGCCGCATCTCGGCGGGCACCCACTTGCCGGCCAGGCCGAAGACGGGTTCGACGGTCGCGGTGCCGGGCAGCCCGTCGAGCTGGTCGCCGAGGGCGAGCACCGAGCGGGCCGGGGCCTGGCCGCGGCCGGCCTCGACGCCCGCGATTCGGATGGAGTACGTCGCGGGCGGCAGGTCGACGCTGTCGCGGGTGCGGACCGGCGGCACGACGATGCCGAGGTCGACGGCGATCTTGCGGCGCAGCGCCTTGACGCGACCGAGCAGGTCGTCCGAGCCGCCGCCGACCATGTCGACCAGGTCGGGCGCCAGCAGGATCTCGAGGGCGTGCACCCGCATCTGCTCGAGCAGGTCGTCGGTGGTGTCGGTGGGGGCGACGACCGCCGCCTGCTGTTCTGCGAGGGCCGCGCGCGCCTCCTCGGCCTTGGCGGCCACGCCGAGCCGGTACGCGACGACGAGCAAGCCGCCGCCGATCAGCAGGAAGGCGACGATCGGCATGCCGGGGATGAACCCCATGCCGATCGCGGCGACGCCGGCGACGGCGAGCGCGATGCGCGACTGGCCGAGCTGCGACGCGGCCTGTGCGCCCATCTCGGTGTCGGCGCCCGAGCGGGTGACGATCATGCCGGTCGAGACGGCCATCAGCAGGGCGGGGATCTGGGTGGTCAGGCCGTCGCCGATGGTGAGCAGGCCGTAGTGCGACAGGGCGTCGCCGATGGCCATGCCGTTCTGCAGGGCGCCGATCGCGATGCCGCCGACCAGGTTGATGATGATGATGATGATGCCGGCGATGGCGTCACCCTTGACGAACTTCGACGCGCCGTCCATCGCACCGTAGAAGTCGGCCTCGGCGCTGACGTCGGCGCGACGCTGCTTGGCGACCTCGTCGGTGATCAGGCCGGCGTTGAGGTCGGCGTCGATCGCCATCTGCTTGCCGGGCATGGCGTCGAGGGTGAAGCGCGCGCCCACCTCGGCGACGCGCTCGGCACCCTTCGTGACGACCACGAACTGGATCACGACCAGGATCAGGAAGATCACCGAGCCGATGATGATCGAGCCGCTCACCGCGACGTGGCCGAACGCGGCGATGACGTCGCCCGCGTAGCCGTCGCCCAGCACGAGCCGCGTCGACGCGACGTTCAGCCCGAGGCGGAACAGCGTCGCGACGAGCAGCAGCGACGGGAACACCGAGAAGTCGAGCGGCTTCTTGACGAACAGCGTGGTCAGCAGGATCACCAGCGCCAACAGGATGTTGAGGATGATCAGCACGTCGAGCAGCGGTGCGGGCACCGGCACGACGAGCAACAGCACGATGCCGACGATGCCGACCGGGACGGCGAGCTTGGGCAGGGTGGACTTCATCGGGTGCCTCCAGAGGTGGCGGGGCGGACGGAGCGTGGGGGCGCGGGAGGCGCGGTGCGGGAGGTCGCGGAGCCCGCGGAGCCCGCGGCGGTCGCGGCCGTCGCGGCCGTCGCGACCTCGCGGGCGATGCGGATGCGGCGCGGCACGGCGTCGGCCTCGAGCGACTCGGGGGCGAGGACGCCGGCGACCTCGTCGGCCGTCGTGACGCGGGGCGGGGTGTGCGTGCCGGTCAGCGTGCCGCGGGCCTTGAGCGCCATGACGAAGGTGAGCACGCGGGCCACGGGCGTGTAGAGGTCGACCGGGATCTCGTCGCCGAGGCCGCAGGCGGCGTGCAGGGCGCGGGTCAGGGGCACGTCGACGACGAGCGGCACGCCGTCGGCGGTGGCCTGCTCGCGGATGCGGGCCGCGACCGTGCCGGCGCCCTTCGCGACGACGCGGGGGGCCGACTTGCCGGGCTCGTACTTCACGGCGACGGCGTAGTCGGTCGGGTTGACCATGACGACGTCGGCGTCGGCGATGGCCCCGATCATGCGGTTGCGGCTCATCGCGAGCTGGCGGGACCGCCGCTGCGACTTGACCAGGGGGTCGCCGTCGCTCGACTTGTTCTCGTCCTTGACCTCTTTCTTGGTCATGCGCGTCTTCTTGCGGTTGCGACGCATGACGACGAAGACGTCGGCGAAGGCGAGCAGCAGGCCGGCCGCGATCGCCGCCCTGATCAGGATGCCGGTGCCTGCCTTGGCCTCCTCGAGCACGGCCGAGACGCTGAGCCCGCCGCCGCTCATCAGCACGGGCATGAGGCCCTGGATCGCGAACCAGAGCACGAGGCCGACGACGGTCGTCTTGATGAGGGCCTTCGCGCCGTTCCAGAGCGCCTGGGTGCCGAAGGTGTTCTTCAGGCCGTTGAGCAGGTTGAACTGCTCGTAGTTGCCGGTCATGCGCTTGATGTGGACGCCGCCCTGCACGATCGCGGTGGCGAGAACGGCCACGCCGACCACCGCGAGCATCGGCCCGATCGTGGCGGCCATCGACCCGGCGCCCTGCATCAGCTCGGTGACGACCGTCGACGAGTCGGGGTGCGCGATCGCCTGACGGATCGAGAAGATCTGGTCGACTCCGGCCGACGAGGCCCGCTCGATGGTCGACGGGATCATCACGGCGGCCGCGCCGACGCCCACCCAGGCGCTGAGGTCCTGCGACCGGGACAGCTGGCCCTTCGAGTGGACCTCTTTCATGCGCTTGTCGGTCGCGGCCTCTGAACGCTCGCCGGAGTCGTCCGCCATGTCAGCCCACCCCCAGCAGCATGTCGGCGGCGTCGCCGGTGAGCGAGGCCACGACGCCGGGCAGCGCGAGGAACACGCCGCCGGCCAGCATGACCGTCATCAGGATCTTGAGCGGGAACCCCATCGCGTAGGCGTTGAGGGCGGGCGCGACGCGCGAGAGCAGGCCGAGGCCGACGTCGGCGAGGAACAGCACGACGCAGAGCGGCCCGGCGATCTGGATCGTCGAGAGGAAGAGCTGGCTGACGCCCGTGGTGAGCAGTTCGACCGGGCGGGTGAGGTCCATGCCGAGGCCGAGCGGGACGGCGTCGAACGAGCGCGTGAGCCCGCCGATGATCAGCTGGTAGCCGCCGGTCGCGAACATCAGTGCCAGCGCAGTCATCTGGAACAACCGGGTGAACTGCGCGCCGTTGACCATCGACTGCGGGTCGAACGCCTGGGCGAGCGTGAAGCCGCCGAAGAGGTCGATCAGGCTGCCGGCGGCCTGCACCGCCGCGAAGGCGACGAACACCAAGAAGCCCAGGACGGCGCCGACGACGATCTCGAGGACGAGCGCCATGACGAACGGGCCCGTCTCGAGCGAGACGTAGCCGGGGGCGACCCGGGGGGCGACGGCGAGCGCCAGGCCGATGCCGAGCATCGCCTTCACCCGCGCTGGGAACGCCCGGTACGAGAACGGAGGCGCGACCACGATGAACGCGGTCATGCGGACGGCGGCGAGCAGCGTGGCCTCGAGCCAGCTCAGGTCGAACGACACGGTCGCCCCTACCCGCCGCTGAGCAGCTGCGGGATGCGGTCGAAGACGGTCGTCGTGAACGACACCATCTCGCTGATCATCCAGTGCCCGCAGACGACGAGGGCGATGCCCACGGCGACGGCCTTGGGCACGAACGAGAGCGTGACCTCCTGGATCTGCGTGATCGACTGCAGCAGCGAGATGGCGAACCCCACCACGAGCGAGGTGATCAGCACGGGCGCGGCGAGCTTGCCCGTGATGATGAGGGCCTGCATCGAGAGGTCGAGGACGGCGTTGGAATCCATCAGGCACCCACCTGGTAACTCTCGATGAGGCTCTTGATGATGAGTCCCCAGCCGTCGACGAGGACGAACAGCAGGATCTTGAAGGGCAGCGAGATCATCACGGGGGGCAGCATCATCATGCCCATCGACATGAGGGCGGCGCTGACGACGAGGTCGATGACGAGGAAAGGGATGAAGATGACGAAGCCGATGATGAACGCGGCGCGCAGCTCGCTGATCATGAACGACGGGATGAGCGTCAGCAGAGGCACGTCGGCCTGGCTGTCGGGGTTCGGCTGGCCCGCTGAGCGGGTCATCAGCGCGAGGTCCTCTTCGCGGGTGTGGGCGAGCATGAACTCGCGCAGCGGCGCGATGCCGGCGTCGATCGCGCCCTGCAGGTCGAGGCGGCCGTCGAGGTAGGGCTGCACGGCGTCCGTGTTGATGTGGGTCAGGATCGGAGCCATGATGAACAGGCTCAAGAACAGGGCCAGCCCGGCGAGCACCTGGTTCGGCGGGATCGACGGCAGCGCGAGGGCGTTGCGGGTCATCGCGAGCACCACGAAGATCTTCGTGAACGACGTCATCATGAGCAGCAGCGCGGGGGCGACGCTCAGCAGCGTGATGCCGATCAGGGTGACGACGGCCTGGCTGGGTGCCCCGTCGGGGCCGTTGATGTCGATGTTCAGGCCGCCGGTGCCCGTGCCGTCCGACGTCGTCTGGTCGGTCTCGGTGAAGTCGGTGGGCGTCGTGCCGGTGGTGCCCTCGGTGCCGGTGCCGTCCGTGGCCGGGGCCGTGGGGGCGGTGGGGGCCGTCGGGGCGACCGGTGCGGCGTTCGCCTGCTGACCGATCAGCATGACGAGGGCCGACGCCACGACGAGGGCGAGCAGCGTGACGACGACCGCCCGGGCGAAGCGCGTCTCGGCGAAGCGGACCGGGGCCGTGCCGACCACCGAGCGGCCGAGCGGGGCGCCGTGCAGGCCGTCGCGGAGCGTCGGGCGGACGAGCCGACGCAGGGCGACGGCGAAGGAGGGGCGGGTCGAGGGGGCGGACGACCGACGGCCGGTCATCCGGCTCGTCCGCTGCGGAGGGCCGCTGCCGCCTGGCGCCACGTGTCGGGGGCCAGGATCGAGCCCTCGATCGACTTCGCGGCACGGCCGCGGCCGCTGCGGCGCTCGGCGAGGTCGCGGGGCCGCGAGGCGGCGGCACGACGGGCGGCACCGCGGGGGCGGAGCAGTTCGGCGGGGGTGGAGTCGAGGGGGGTCGCGTCGACGTGACGGGCCGGCAGCTCGTCGCGGACCGCGGCGCTCTCGGCCGACAGGACGGACGCGAAGGCGACGGGCGCGATCGGGGTGACCCGCGCCTCCTGGGCCTCGGGCGCGACATCGTCGACGCGGGGCTCGGGGACGAGCGTGAGGGCACCGGCGTCGACCGGACGGTCGGCCGCGGCCAGCACGGTCACCGACGACTCGGTGACGCCGAGCACCAGGCGCTCGCCCTCGACGTCGACGACGACGACGCTCGCCTTCGCCCCGACGCCCTGACGGGCGACGACCGAGACCTGCGACGTGGCGCGGGTGCCCGCACGACCGCCCTTCACCAGGCGCTTCTGCAGCACCCAGAGCAGGGCGAGGACCACGCCCAACGAGAGGACGACCCGCAGGCCGACGACGACGGTGTCCACGATCAGGCGAGACCGTCGGCGACGTCGAGGATCTTGGTGATGCGGACGGCGTAGTCCTGGTCGACGACGACGACCTCGCCGTGCGCGATCAGGCGGCCGTTGAGCAGCACGTCGGCGGGCGCACCGGCCGAGCGGTCGAGCTCGATGACGGCGCCGGGCTCGAGGCCGAGGACGTCGCGGACCGACATGCGGGTGCGGCCGATCTCGACGGTCAGCGCCATCTCGACGTTGTTGATGCGGCCGAGGTTGCCGGTCGACACCGCGCCCGCGCTCGGCGACGCCGACGACGGGCCGGCGATCGTGCCGGTCTCGCGGAGGCGCAGGGCGAACCAGCCGGCGGGCTGGCCCGCGGCCGTGAGTTCGAAGACGACCGTCTCGGGGTCGGCGAGCAGGGCGTCGGCCGACTCGCGGCGGCTCTCGCCGAGCACTCCGGTGCCGAGCACGCCGGTCGCCGCCTCGAGGGCGGGGCGCAGCACGTCCGAGACCGACACCAGGGGGTTGTCGGTGCCCGCGGCGGCGGCGAGCTGGTCCATGTCGGTCAGGACGACCGCGGTGTCGGCCGAGACCGACCCGACGAACGACGTGACGACGACCGACGAGCCCGCGACGCTCAGACCGGGGGCGGACGCCGCGTCGACGGCCACGGCACGCAGCGGCGTGGGGGTCGGCAGCTGGGCGACCAGCGCCTCGGCCGCCGCGGTGTGCAGGGTGATGGTCGTGCCGGTCATGAGGTTCCTTCTTCGGTGCCGGTCAGGGAGGTGGAGACGACGATGCCGGCCAGTCGCGAGCCCGCGGCCCCGACGGCGGCACGCCCGACGGCCTGACCGTCGACGCTGATCTCGAGGGGGCGGTGCTGCGGGTGCGGCAGCGGCAGCAGGTCGCCGACGGCCAGCCCGAGCACGACGCTCGGCAGCACCGCGGCGGGGGCGAAGGTCAGCGAGACGCCGACCGGCACCGAGGCCAGCTGGGCGCCGAGCAGGTCGCGGGCGTCGGCGGCGTCGATCGTCGGGTTGGACTCGCCGAGCTGCGACAGCAGCACGTCGGCGGGGATCGCGACCGTGCCGGGCGCCACGCGCTCGCCGACGCGGATCTCGAACGAGGCCACGATCATCAGGTCGGACTTCTGCGCAGCCTGGGCGAACTGCGAGTTGTACTGGAACCCGCCGACGCTGATCGGGTCGGCGAGCATCGTGCCGAACGAGTAGCGCAGGTCGTCGAGGGCGTCGTCCATCAGGCGGCGGACGAGGGCCTGCTCGACCGGCGTGAACGTGCGCTCGGGCAGCGCCGTGGGCTTCACCGCGCCGAGCATGTGGCTGACCCAGGTGAGGGCGGCCGACGACGGGAACTGGATGACGGCCTTGGCCGAGACGCCCTCGAGTGCACAGAGCACCATCGCGGTGGTCGCCGGCAGCGACGAGGCGTACTCGTCGTAGGTGAGCATCTGCACCTGCTCGCAGGTGACCGACGACAGCACCCGCACCTTGGCGGTGAGCTGCGTGCCCCACTGGCGGGCGAAGGTGTCGAAGGCCAGCTCGAGGACGCGCGAGTGCTCGCGGGCGAGCGTCGTCGGGCGGCGGAAGTCGTATACCTCGACGGTCTTCTGCGGGCGCGCCGACGCACCGACCGTCACGGTCGTCGCGGTGCTGCCCGTCGGGGCGTCGAGGAGTGTCACGGACGGAGCTATCGGCCCACCCCACCTGAGCGTTAGCCCAGGATCACGCGTACCCCCCGTACTGGGTCGACGGGGTCAGTGCCCTGACGTCTCCTCCTTCTCGGTCGCGTGCTCCTTCGTCTCGGCCTTCGGCTGCTTCTGCGCGGGAGCCTCGGCCGTGGTCGAGGTGTCGGCCGCCTGCTGGACGGTGGGGTTGCGACCGTCGGTCACCGCGCCTCCCCCGGCGGCCGCCGCCTGTTCGAGCTGCGGCAGCAGGGCGCTGACCGCGTCGGACTGGTTCGACAGGACGACGATGTCGACGCGACGGTTCGCGGCGAGGTCGGCGTCGGCCGTGCCGGTGCTGAGCGGCCGCGACGAGCCGTAGCCGACGGACTGGATGTGGTCGGGCGCCATGCCGCCCCGCTCGACCAGGTCGCGCAGCACCTGGGTGGCGCGGGCGGACGAGAGCTCCCAGTTGGTGGCGAAGGGGGCGGTCGAGCTGCGCTGGTCGGCGTGGCCCTCGACGGACACGTCGTGGCCGGCGGTCTTGAGGACCGGGCCGATCGCGTTCATCACGCTGACGGCGGTGCCGCTGAGGTCGGCGCTGTTCGTGCCGAAGAACGTCTCGGACCCGATCAGGCGGATCGTCAGCCCGCGGGCGTCGACCGCGAACTCGACGTCGCTGCTGAGGCCAGAGCCCTCGAGGTTCGCCGCCACGGCCGCCTTGATCGCCGTGAGGTCGTCGAGCTCGGCCTGCGCCGCGGTCGAGGCGGCGGCGGCCTGCTCGGCGGTCTGCTCCTCGCCCGACGCGGCCGTCTTGCTCATGTCGGTCTCGGTGCCGGTCGAGTAGCCCGCGCCCTCGGGCGTGACGTCGTCGGCGGCGACGACCGTGCCCGAGGCCGTGTCGATCTTGCCGACCTCGGTCTGGCCGAAGCCGGTCGCGAGCGAGTTGCGCAGGGCCATGTACTTGTCCTGGTCGACGGTCGACATCGCGTAGAGCACGATGAACATGCACATGAGCACGGTGATCATGTCCATGTACGAGGCCATCCAGCGCTCGTCGGGGTGCTCGTCCTCGCCGTGCCCCTTCTTCTTCCGGGCGCCGCGCGAGCCGCTCATGCCGCCAGCCCCTGGTCGTCGCCGGCCTTCTTCGCGCCGACCTTCGCCTTGGCGCCCTTGCCCGCCGCGCCCTCGAGCGCGTGGGTCGGCACCATCGCCTTGAGGCGTTCGCCGAGGAGGCGCGGCTGGCTTCCCGCCTGGACGGCCAGCACCCCCTCGAGCAGCAGCGTCATGCGGGCCTCGTCGAGGTCGGCGAGCTTCTTCAGGCGGGCGCCGAGCGGCAGCCACAGGAAGTTCGCCGTCAGCAGGCCCCACAGGGTCGCGACGAACGCCGCGGCGATCATGTGGCCGAGCTTGTCGGGCTCGGCGAGGTTCTCGAGCACGTGGGTGAGGCTGACGACCGTGCCCACGATGCCGACCGTCGGGGCGTACCCGCCGAGGCTCATGAAGAACTTGCTGGCGGTGCGGTCGGCGGCGAGGCGGGACTCCATCTCGTCCTCGAGCAGGATGCGCAGCTCTTCACCGTCGGTGCCGTCGGCGATGTTCTGCAGGGCGCCCTTCATGAAGGGGTCGTCGAGCTTCTCGGCCTCCTGCTCGAGCGAGAGCAGGCCCTCGCTGCGGGCTTTCTCGGCGAGCGAGACGACGCCGTCGATGACCGACTGCGGCGGGACGACCTTGCCGGTGAACGCGCGGGGGATCTTCTTGAAGCTGAGGATGGCGTCCTTGATCGTCGTGCCGGCGATGCCGACGCCGATCGTGGCACCGAAGACGAGGATGATCGGGGCGGGCAGCAGCAGCCCGGCGATGCTGACGCCCTCGAGCTGGATCATGCCGAACAGGGCGCCCAGCGCGAGGACGATGCCGATGATCGTTGCGGGATCCACGGTCAGCGTCCCTGCGTGGTGTCGGACGGGGCGTGCACGGCGGGAGCCTGCACGGGGGGACGGAACTCGGTGACGCGACCCGCGCCTCCTGAACCGCTCGAGCCGCCCGAGCCGCTCGAGCCGCGGACGATGCCGAGCTGGGGGCCGGTCGAGGTGCGGTTGCCGAGCGCCCGGCTGGCCGGCGCGGTCGCGGAGGGCTCGTCGTAGGCGAGCGAGACGATGCGAGCCCGGTAGCGGGCGATCATCTCGATGACCTCGGCCATCGGCTCGGTCACGACGTACTTGGCGCCGTCGACCATGATCAGGACCGTGTCGGGCGTCTCGTGGATGCGCTCGATGAGGTCAGGGTTGACAGCGAATCTGCTGTCGTTGAGTCGCGTGACGACGATCATCGGCCCGTCCTAGGTCTGTGTCCGCTGCCTCCGTCCGTGGGGGCAGGTGTCGCTGCTCGTCCTGAGCGGCTACGGAGCACTATCGGCCGGTGGTGGCGGGGCGTTAGGTGTGGGGGTTCGGCGGCATCGCAGGGAGTTGTCCCCAGGGCTGCCGCTGCGGCCATCACGTTCGCTATGGTGTGTGACATTGCTCATATCGACGAGGGGAGCCGCCGTGGCGCGGTACATCGACATCGATCTGGAGGCGCTGGCCGCGTTGTCGCGCGACCTCCAGACCCTGCACGCCGAGCTGTCGTCCGGCAGCGCCGGTGCCGCGAGTGACGGCATCGGCTCGCCACGACTGCGGTCGGCCGTCGAGGCGTTCTCCGACGACTGGGCGATCGCCCGCGGGCGCATGCTCGAGTCGGTCGCGGCGGTGGGCGCCATGGCCGAGAGCGCCGGCAAGACCTTCACGCAGGTCGACGGCGACCTCGCCCGGGCCCTCGAGCCGTCGGACGCGGCGGGTGCGTCGTGAGTCGCCCGTGGGACTGGAGCCCCCTCGACCTGCCCGCCCACCCCGTCCCCGGTGATCCGACCGAGATCCGGTCGTCGGCCGCCGCCGCTCGGGCCACGGGCACGTCGATCGAGACGCAGTCGCGACGGTTGCGGCGGTTGGCGAAGGCCGACGGGTGGGACTCCGAGTCGGGGCGCACCTTCACGACGTCGGCCGAACCCCTCGCCGACGCGATCGACCGGGCGAAGCAGCGCTACCTCGATCTCGCCGCCGCCCTCGACACGTACGCGGACGGCCTCGACGACCTGCAGCGGCAGGCCGATCGAGCCCGCCTCGACGCCGACGACGCGAAGGAGGCGCGGCGCACGGCCGACAGGTTCGTCGTCCCCGGCGAGACCGACCCCGTCGAGGTCGAGCGACAAGAGGCGGCCCGGACGCGGGCCGTCGAGCTCGCCGACGCCGACCTCGCCGACGCGAAGGCGGTGATCACTCGCCTCGTCGGCAGCGGAGGCGACGCCTCGGGCGAGTACGGCGCCCTCAACGACCGCGCGATCGCGGCCATCCGCCTGGCCGGCGACGACGAGCTGCGCGACACCTGGTGGGACGGGGTGAAGCAGGTGGTGCACGACGCGCAAGAAGCCCTGAACATCACCAAGGACGTCCTCAGCATTCTCGGCTTCGTCCTCGGCCTCGCCGCGATGTTCGCCGGCCCCTTGGCTCCGCTGTTGCTCGGACTCTCGATCGCCGTGGCGGCCCTCTCACTCCTGATCACGCTGGCCCAGGCCGTGGCCGGCGACGCGACACCCGCAGACGTGCTCGGTGACATCGCCAACCTCGGGATGGCCTGCGTCGGCCTGGGCGGACTCCGCGCTGTCAGCCGGGCCGTGACGGCCACGAAGACGTCGGTGACCCACTCCGGGGCGGCCGTTCGAGCCAACGCGGCCGCACCGAAGCATGCCAATGCCGTCAGGGCGCAGGCTCGTCGTGAGCTCTTGGCCCGAGCGGATGCCATCGGACGCAATCCGACGGTCCGATTCGTGGACGAGCTGGTGGGCGGCGGTGGCCTCGAGCTCTTCCTCGTCCGACGCCTGGCACGGGGTGGGCCTTCCGCCACCGCCCACTACGGCCCCGGGATGCTCTGGGCTGGCATCAGCGGACCAGTGGGACTCGTGGGACACGTCGGAGACGTGGTCACGATCAAGACGATCGTGTCCGACCTCACCGACGGGTCGTATCGACAGAAACGACGCGAACCGGTCGTGGGCTCCCTGTGAGCGAGACCTTCTCGCTCACGTTTCCCGCGTCCTGGCGACGTGCCGATCTGAGGAACGACAGCTCGGTCGAATGCGAACGACTGGCCAGGGCAGCGTTCGACGGACTCCCCGACAGGGATTCTCGGGACGTCACGTTGGCGCGGCGCCGCTACCGAGAGGCCCTCGTGACACCGGTCACGCGAGCACGTGCGGTCGGCGCACTCGATCTGTACTTCTTCGCCGGAACATCTCGGACGGGCATCGGACCGATGTCGCTCATGTCGCTCGTCGTGCGTGCGGGCCCGCAGGAGGGCGACCCGACCAGGGCTCTGCTCCGACTGGGACTTCCCCCGTCTTCCATCGGAGCTCTCGAGGACGCAGAGGTCGCCTGGTCTCGATGCGTCCAGCGGGTGAGCCGATCGGTGCACGAGTGGACAGGTGTCCTGCACGACGCGTTCGACCTCGATGCGATCGCTGCAGGAACAGCGAGGACGTCGGCTTCCTTGTCGCAGGGCACCGTCCACTACGCGACGGACATCCGGGACTCACCGGGAAACTTCCTCGTCCTGTCCGGGTCCACTCTCGGGACGTCGCTGCTCGGAGCGCAGATCGCCCATCTCGACTCGATCGTCAGGACGTTCTCGTGGACGGGCTGACGTCGACACGGGCAGCGGTCCCCTTCGTCACCGCTACGTCGAGGAGCCCCCTCCTGGCCGGGGCTCGAGCGCACGTCGCTGCTGGACTCGACGATCGGGGCGCCCTCGTCCTCGTCGATGCTCGGGGGCGCCTCCGCGTGCTCTCCCCCCGAGAGGACGTCATCCGGGTCGGCTGGAGTTCGTCGGAGTCGCAGACGTTTCCGCTGACGCCGTTCGGCCAGGAGGGCGCAGCGTGGATCGAGACCCGACAGGGCACGTTCGTCTGGCCCCTGCACGAATGGTGGCCGGGGCACAGATACCTGCGTCCCGACCTCATGATGCGGAGTGCCGGCTTCGCGTCACTCGCTGAGCAGCTCGACGTACCCCTGGTCGCTGCCGACCCGTTCCTGTCGGGAACCCCGGCCCCCGGCGACCTCGTCCTCGTCGGCCTCCGACCCACTCGAGAGAAGCGCTTCTGGCTCGGCGTCGAGGTGGCTGCGACAATCACGGTCGTTCTCGCGTTCGTCGTGGTCGCCGTGACCTCCTGGCTGACCGTGCAGCTGAAGGACGCGTCACCCTTCGTGGTCGGTGAGACCGTTCTCAGCGTCGCACTCGCCTGCACGGGTGTGACGGTCTCGGCGTCCTGTGTCGAATGGCTACCGGTCCCGACGAGGCGCTACCGCCGCGAACACGCCGTCCGCCCCCGATCGCCGCGACGCTTCGCGCACCGAGCCTGTCTCTGGGCGGAAGCAGACGGGTTGCACCTGCGAGATCAACTCTCCGTGAGCATGGCCTTCGTCACAGGCACCCGCCGGGTGGCCTCCGACACCGAGTTGGTGTCGTACGCCCTTCGTTCTCGCAAGACGGCGGGGTCCCTCGCGCTCGTCGACCGTTCGGGGGTCGAACGAGTGACGTTGCCCATGACGCTCTGGGCCCCGGACGACACCAGTCGCAACCGTTTGTTCGAAGTCCTGAACTCGGCCGGACTCACGAAGACGCAGCTGCCCGGGCCAGCGCCCCAGCAGGCCTGTTCGTTCGGGCCCGAGTTCAACCGGGGGCTGCACGTCGACGCAGCCGCCGGGAACAGTGCCTTGCAGACACGAATGCTCGCCCCGAGCATCCGCCTCATCGCCCTGTCGATCGTGGGCGTGGTCTTCCTCCGCTCCGGCGCTGGCCCGACTCTCGAGTCCTCGCAGACCGAGCTGCTCGTCGGGGTGGCGACGGTCTCCACGGTCATCTCGGTCGTCGCGTTCACGAGCGTTCTCGCCCGCCTGATCGCCATGTCCCGATCGACGTCTCGGACGACTCGAGAGGTCCAGGGCTCACGAACTGGGGATGCTCCGTGAACATCACCTTCACCCATGACGACGCCTGGCGACTCGTACACGACAGGCACTCGCCCCAGCGCGTCGATCTGTCCGACGGTGGAGGGCTGCAGGGTGTGGAAGAGCTCATGGCCGCATTGGTGGACTTCGACTTCGCCTTGGCGCGCATCGACGCCTCAGCCGGCCTGATCGGCTGGGCCGCAGTGGTCATCGTGCAAGACGCCGAGGATGTCTCCTGTCCGCACCTCGATGCTCTCGGTCGAGGCCGGAGGATCGACCGACCCGACCACGACCACCCCTCGACGATCATGGGCCCCGCCTGCCGAACCGAGAACGTGCGCATTCTCGGACCCTGCCTGGACCCGACGTCGTGTGCTGCGGTCACGCGCGTCACGTGGTCCTGGGTCGTCCCCGATGCGGACGGTGCCCGCCAGGTCGTTCTCCTCGTCACCGAGTGCCCCCACCCCCGACCCGCGGATCTCGTCGTACCCGAGGTCGACGACATCGCGCGGCACCTCCGGATCTCGAGGTCGGCGTGAGTGATCAGGCGTCACCGACGTGGAAGGGCAGCGGTGTGAATCGTGTTCTGCGTCCACGGTGGCGACACTACGCACGAAACGTGATCATCTCAGTCGGGTCAACGGGCCTGATCCCGTTCACCGTCCGGGATTCAGCGCTGGGCTGGGCGCTTGCCGCAGTAGTCCTGGCATTCGTCCTCGGTGGCATCAGCATCTACATGTTGACCACCCGCGTCATCTTGCTGGACGACGGATTGAGCTACTCACGCTTCTTCGTGGCTCGACACATCGCGAGGACACGCCCGACTTCGGGGATCTTTGCCAACGTTGACGGCCCTCGGCCCGTTCTCCGGCTCATTCTGGGACGGGGCAGGCAGCCGATCATGCGGCTGACCGGCGCCTGTTGGTCCACTCCCGACCTGGAACGGATCTCGCGCCACTTTCCACTCAGGTACTCCAACGGGAACGGCCTGTTGAGCCCTGCGGAGGCAGACGCCTTGGCGCCCGGCATGCTGTCGCCGTTCCAGCGGCACCCTTGGGCGACGCTCGTCATCACCGTGTGCCTGACGATGGTCGCCGCGGTCCTTCTCGGCCTGGCCATCTGGTCACTCAGAACTCCCTCGGTCGTCGCGGCGTCGAGCGCATGACGAGCGAGCCAGCCACTTTCGTCAACCATCTCGCGAGAGGCCTGTCTTGGCGTCCTGAACCCCGATCCCCACACCGAACCTCCCCACAGAAAGAATGTGCATGAACGCGACGACCACCCCGCCCGTGACATACCGCCCCGACTGGTCGCACTTCTGGTCGAAGGCCAAAGCTCGCCTGATCTTCATTCCCGTGGCGTTCCTCCTCGGCGGATACCGCCTGGGTGGTGCGTTCATCCCCGTCGTCATTGCGACGATCGCCATCGCAGGGATCGGACTGTGGCTGTATCTGCGAACGACGCGCCTCACGGTGTCCGACAGTGCCGTGAGCAGACGCAGGTGGGGACGCACCACGACGGTGGAGCTCGACGGCTCACAGCGCGGAATCCTGTGCACCCTCAACCTGGGTGTGCAGAACCTCGCATACCTCACCGTTCGGGACGGCAAGGGCCGCCGCATCGTCCTCACCGAGGCCAACTGGCCCGGCGAACAGTTGCGCGCGATCGCCCAGCATGCACGGCTCACGATCATGCCCGCCGATCAGGTCTTCTCGGGCAAGAAGGCCGCCCAGGTCGTCCCGGGCGTCATTCCGATCACTACGCGACGCCCGGTGCTCTGCGCCCTCGTGGCGCTCGTCGCCTTGCTCGCCGTCATCGTGCCCTTCGCCGTCGTCGTGGCCGGCGCGGCCTGACCACTGCTGCACGACACCGTCGAGTGGACGAGACGCCGTCGAGTGCGGCGGCGTCTTGTCCACTCGACGGTGCGGCAGGCTGGGCGGCAGGCGCGGCAGGCCGCGCGGCAGGCGGGCGCGGCGCGTCACGTGCGCGAAACGAGGGGCTGGCAGGATGTGCCGGTGACCCACGAACCCCTCGACGAGTCGCGCCCCGGCACCACCCCCGCCGCCCGCGCCGACGACGTCACCACCGCCTCCTCCCCCGCCGCCCGCGGCTACGACGCACCGACGACGAGCGCCGCCAGACCGGGCGCACCCGACGCCTCGTCGGCCCCGACCGAGTCGTCGCCCGCCGGGCTACCGGACGCCGCGACGCCCGACGCCGTGGCCCCCGCCCGCCACGGCATCGACGACCCGGCCCTGACCGGCTCGATCGAGACCGTCGACACCACCAAGCACACGCTCGGCGAGAACGTGATGGGCGTCGTGACCGGCGTGTTCCTCGCGTCGTTCGGGCTGTTCCTGCTGAAGGCCAGCGGGGCGGTCTCGGGCGGCACGGCGGGCCTCGCCCTGCTGACCAGCTACGCCACGGGCTGGACCTTCGGCGTCCTGTTCGTCCTGGTGAACGTGCCGTTCTTTGCCCTCGCGGTGTGGAAGAAGGGCTGGCCGTTCACCCTGCGCACGGTGCTGACCGTGGTGATGCTGTCCGCGTTCTCGTACCTGCACCCCCTGATGTTCGACATCGACGGCATCAACCCCGTCTACGGCACCCTCGCCGGCAACCTGCTCGTCGGCGTCGGCCTGCTGATCCTCTTCCGCCACGGGGCCAGCCTCGGCGGCATCAACATCCTCGCCCTCGTCCTGCAAGAACGGGCCGGGCTGCGCGCCGGCTACGTGCAGATGGGCTTCGACGTGCTGATCGTCCTGACCTCGCTGACCGTCGTCTCGCCCTGGATCGTCCTGCTCTCGGCCCTCGGCGCCGTCGTGCTCAACCTCGTGCTGGCGATGAACCACAAGGCCGGTCGGTACGTCGGCCACACGTGATCTCAGGTTTCTGTCAGACTTCCGTGCGCGACCGGTCTGTTTGAGGCATTCTCGTCTCAAAGCGGTCCATCTCGTCTTGCCTCACGTCACCCGACGTCACCACACCTAGGAGTCCTCATGTCCAACACCGCCATGCCCCAGTCCGCCGGCAGTGCCGCGCGCTACAACGTCCTCTCGATCGTCGGGTTCATCCTCGCGTTCGTCTTCAGCCTCGCGGGCCTCATCGTCAGCCTGATCGCCCTGTCGCAGATCAAGAAGACCGGCGAGCGCGGCCACGGCCTCGCCCTCGCCGGCGTGATCCTCAGCGCCGTCTTCATCATCCTGAGCATCGTGTACGTCGTCGCCGTCGTGCCCGCCCTCATGAACTCGATGCCGACGACCTACTAGTCGTCGAGCCCCGGCACCACAGCCGGGCAGCCGAGGAGGCGCGGCGTCTGCAGGGCAGGCACCGCGCCTCCTTCGCGTCCCGGGCGGGCACCCCGGCCGGCACCGGCTCCACCCCGCGAGGGATCACGGGCGTCGGTGGCCTCCGTTAGCGTGACCGCATGCGACGGTGTCTCGGCGAGGTGGGCGGCACGCGCGTCGTGCCCTCCTCTCCGGGGCTACCCCGGGGCACGCAGATCGACCACGGCACCGCTCCGCCAGCCCGAGACCGCGCTCCGCGCGGCGAGGGGCCCGCACCGATGCACGAGTCGCCGAGGCACCGCCGCACCCACCCCGACCCCGTCGTCCCCGACGCGGCCGCCCGCGCCACCGGCCGGCGGACCGCCGACCGGCGAACGGCAGCCGGGCTCGCAGCCGTCGCGCGAACGGCGACCGGGTGAGCGGCCCCTCCCCCGCGTCGGCGGCCCTGGCCCGCGAGCCCGACCCGGGGCCCGACGCCGTGGCCGTCGGCCTCGCCGACGCCCTGCTCGCCGCCGAGTGGACGGTCCGTGGGCTCACGGCCGCGGCCGGCGAGGCGATCGACGGGCCGACCCGGTTCTGGCGGCCCCTGGCCCGCGCTCTCGTCCGTGCCCTGCCCCGCGCACCCCACGACGACCCGCGGACCCTCGTCACCCTCATCGCCCGCGACCCGGCCTTCGGCGACGCAGTGGCCGACGCGAGGGTGCACGGCCGCCCGCTGCGCATCGTCCACCACGCGCCGGTGACGCAGGAGGCGCGCTCGGCCGACCCGCGCCTCCTGCGCGTGGGCACCGTGGCCGACGTCGCCCGACTGCTGCACCTGACCGTGGGCGAGCTCGACTGGTTCGCCGACCCCGGTCGCTGGAACCGCCGCGTCGAACGCGGACCCCTGCAGCACCACCGGTACGAGTGGCGCACCCGCCCCGGACGCACGCCACGGCTGCTCGAGGTGCCCGGCTTCCGGCTGCGCGACCTGCAGCGCATCGTGCTCGACGAGGTGCTCGCCGCGGTGCCGTTGCACGACGCGGCCCACGGATTCGTCCCGGGGCGAGGCGCGATCAGCGGTGCCCGCCGACACGTCGGCCGCGAGGTCGTCATCGCCCTCGACCTGACCTCGTTCTTCGCCCGGGTGACCGCCGGGCAGGTGTTCGGCGCGCTGCGTCGCGAGGGGCTGACCGACGCCGTCGCCCACGTGCTCACCGGGCTGTGCACGAACTCCGTGCCGCCGGGCGTCCTGTCGGGCATGCCCGCCGGCGGCAGCCCCGAGCAGCGCTCGGCCCTGCGCCACGCGCTCTCGGTCGCCCACCTCGCCCAGGGCGCGCCGACCTCGCCGGCGCTCGCGAACGTCGCCCTGCGACGACTCGACTCGCGGCTGGCCGGGTACGCCTGCGCGGCCGGGGCGACCTACACGCGCTACGCCGACGACCTCGCCTTCAGCGGCGACGCGACGCTCGCCGGGCGAGCCGACGCCTTCGTGCGGGGCGTCGGACGCATCGTCGGCGACGAGGGCCACGAGCTGAACCCGGCGAAGACCCGCGTGCGCGGCGCGGCGACGCGGCAGGTCGTCACCGGGGTCGTCGTCAACCAGGGCACGAACACGGTGCGCTCCGAGTACGACCGGCTGCGGGCCGTGCTGCACAACGCGGCCCGCACCGGCCTCGAGGCGCAGAACCGGGCCGGGCACCCCGACTTCGCGGCCCAGCTGTGGGGTCGCATCGGCTGGGTCGAACAGCTCAACCCCGAGCGCGGGGCCCGGCTGCGCGCCGCGTTCGCGCGCGTCCCCCGGTGACGCGCGCCGCGCCTCCTGACCGGCACCGCGCCTCCTGACTGGCGCCGCGCTTCCGCATGACGAACGCACCGCGTTCCGTGCAGCGCACCGCGACGAGATCGGGTGCGGTGCACGGAACGCGGTGCGAAGGGTGCGGTGGGCCGCCGCAGCGTCCTGCGACTAGCGCTTGAGGTTCGTCAGCTCTTGCAGCACCTCGTCCGAGGTGGTGATGATGCGGGCGTTGGCCTGGAAGCCGCGCTGGGCGACGATCAGGTTGGTGAACTCCTGCGAGAGGTCGACGTTCGACATCTCGAGCGAGCCGCTGGCCAGCGAGCCGATGCCGGGCGAGCCGGGGGCGCCGACCGTCGCGGCACCCGAGTTGGCGGTCGCCCGGTAGCCCGAGTTGCCCTCCTTCTCGAGGCCGCCGGGGTTGGCGAAGGTGGCGAGGGCGACGCGGCCCAGGGCGACGGTCGACCCGTTGCTGAACTGGCCCATCAGGGTGCCGTCCTTCGAGAGCGAGAAGCCCTGCAGGGTGCCGGCCGCGCGACCGTTCTGGTCGGTGATCGAGGTCGTGTTGAGCGCAGCGAAGCCGGTGACGCCCGACAGGTCGACGGTGACGCCGTTGAGGTTGAGTGCCGCCGCGCCGGTCTGCTTGCCGTCGGTGAAGGCGAGCGAGGTCGTGGCCCCGCCATTGCCGTCGGTCGCGCTCGCGTCCCAGCCGCCGGTCGTGCGGGTGAAGGTCAGGGTCAGGGTGCGCTCGAGGCCGTTGGCGTCGAAGACCTTCGTGTCGCGGACGATCTTGTCGCCGACCGCGGACTCGCTCGGCAGGTTGCCGCCGACGGTCGCACTCGAGGTCGCCGAGGCCGGGGCCGCCGCGTTCAGGGGCAGCGTGATGTCGCCGAGCGCGCCTCCGTCGTTGATGACGCCGTTGGTCGCCGAGTAACCCTGCACGATCTTGCCGTCGCCCGAGACGAGGCGGCCGTCGGCGTCGAAGTCGAAGGCGCCGGCCCGCGTGTAGACGGTGTCGTTGCCGAGGCGCGTGACGAAGAAGCCGTCGCCCGAGATCATCAGGTCGGTCGCCTTGCCGGTGGCCTGCGCCGAGCCCTGCGAGAAGTTGGTCGAGATGCCGGCGACCTGCACGCCGAGGCCGATCTGGGCGGGGTTCGTGCCGCCGATGCCGGTCTGCGGGCCGCCCGCGCCCTGCGTGATCTGCGACAGCGTGTCCTGGAACTGGGTGGTCGACGACTTGAAGCCGGCGGTGTTGACGTTGGCGATGTTGTTGCCGGTGACGTCGAGCATCGTCTGGTGCGACCGGAGGCCCGAGATGCCGGAGTAGAGGGAGCGGAGCATGGGTGCTGCCTTTCAGCTGGGGAGAACTCTGGAGGCGCGTCCTGCGCGGGTGGGTCCGGTCGCGTCCTGCTCCCGGTGTGGTTCGAGGGGTGCTGCTGGTGGTGCTGGTGCTGCGGGTGTCGCGGGTGCTGCGGGTGTCGCGGGTGGTGCGGGTCGAGTCACGCCTTCGTGGCGGCGATGCCCGAGACGAGATCCAACGCGACCTCCTTCCCGCCGACCGTGACCTTCGGGACGGCCTCGGCGAACGACACGCTCGTGGCGGTGCCCGTCACCTCGGCGCCGTCGGCGCCCGTGTAGCTGACCTCGCGACCGACGAGGTTCGAGGCGGCGATGCGCATCTGCAGCGAGAAGTTCTCGTTGGCCGTCGTCGTCTGGGCCGTGACCTGCTCCATCATCGCCAGCTGGGTGGTCTGCGACATCATGGCGTTGGTGTCCATCGGGGTCGACGGGTCCTGGTTCTTCAGCTGCGTGACGAGCAGCTTCATGAACATCTCGCTGTCCATCGTGTTCGACGTCGAACGGCTCGAGCCGCCCTTCGCGGCATTGGCGGCGGCGATCTGGGTCGCGACGTCGACGGTTCCCGATATCTGGTCGATCGAGGGCATGGGGTCTCCGGTTCAGGCCAGGACGTCGATCGACGTCGAGAGGGACGAGGAGGCGCGGGCACGGTCGACCGCACCCGTCGCGTCGAGGGGGTCGGTGGCGTCGCGCAGCGCGCGGGCGGAACGGGCAGCGTCGCGCACCTGACGGCCGGAGCCGCCGTCGGCGCCGGCCTGGGCGCCGGCCGCTCCGGCCTGGCCGGAGCGGTCGCCCCGGGGGTCGGACGGCTGGTTCTGGGACGAGAGGTCGACGCTGGTCTGCTGACCCGCGCCTCCCTGGCCCGTGCCAGCCGCGTTCGCGGCCGTCGCGAGGTCGCGGCGCAGGTCGCCGAGGATCGCCCGGACGGCGTCGCGACCGGCGTCCGACGCCGCGAACATCTCGACGTGCAGGCCCTGGGCCGAGACGTGGGCGCGGACGGTGACCGGGCCGAGCGCCTCGGGGGCGACGTCGACGGTGACCACGTGCACGCCGGGGCCCGCGGCCGCCAGCGTGAACAGCGGGCGGGAGAGCTGCTGCGTGAGCGGCGCCGGCTGCGTGGCCGCCGAGGCCGTCGTCGCGGACGAGGAGGCGCTGGTCGCAGGGGCCGCGGACGTCGCGCCGACCCCGGGGACGGCGAGCACGATCGGGTCGACGGGTGCGGTCGCCGGGGTCGACGCCGAGGCGGTGGCGGCACCGGGCACCGTCGACGACGAGGTCGAGGGACCGGACGTGCCGGCTGCGCCGGTCGAGCCGGTCGCGCCGGTCGCGCCGGTCGCGCCGGACGTGAGGGTGGCTGACGAGGCGAGGGGGCCGCCGTCCGACGACGCGGCGGTCGAGGGGGCAGGGCTCGCGGGTGCTGATCCGGTACGGACCGGATCACCGCTGACGGAGGACGCGTCGGGACGGACGGACGATCCGACACGGGCCGGATCGAGCGGGCTCACCGGAGTCGACTCGGCGGGAGTGCCGGCTGCGCCCGCGCTCGCTGCCCCCGTGCCGTCGGTCGCGGACGGGGCCCCGATCCCGACGGACGAGGAGGCGGCGAGGGCCGCGGGCGCGACGGTGGCGGCGGGCAGAGCGATCCCGGCGGCAGCAGCAGCGGAGGCAGCAGCTCCGGTCGAGGTGACGGCGGACGACGACGCGGCGCCCGAGCCGGCGACAGACGGGTCGGGCACCGAGTCGGTCCCGGGTGCCGTGGAGGCGGTGGCGGACGCGGGCACGGCGGACGTCGACGAGGCGCCCGATCCGGTACGGACCGGATCGCTGGTCACGGCCGGGGCGTCACCGGGGGTCGACGCTCCGGTGCGTGCCGGATCGCCGAAGGCGGAGGGGCGCGACGAGAGCGCGGCCGAGGCCGTCGGGGCCGAGGCCGGGTCGGTGAGGGCCGCAGCGGAGAGGGCCGCAGCGGCGCCGAGGGCGGAAGCGCCGAGGCCCGTGCCGGTGAGACCGGCGGCAGTCTCGGGGACCGTCTCGCCGGCGGCGACCGTCGACGCGGCGGACTCGCCGTCCGTCGTCGGGGTGGGCTCGTCGGCGGCCGTCGCGGTTCCGGGCTCGCCCGCTGCACCAGTCGACGCCGAGGTCGCATCGGCGAACGACCGGCGCCACGGTGAGACGGACGCAGGGTCGAGCGACGACGAGGCCACTGCTTCGTCCGAGACGGGGGTCGAGGCCTCCCGGGCGACCGGGGTGTTCCGGTCCGCGGTGCGGGCGGCGTTCCGGTCGGCGTTCCGGTCGGCGTTCTTGTCGACCGGGCGGCCGTCACGCTCGGCGGGCCCGGCGTCACGCCGGTCGGCGGCCCGGGTCGACGCGTGCTCGTCGCGCATGGCCGCGCCGAAACCGGCCGCGGCCCGGTCGGCGTCTCGTGCACCACCGGCGCCCGGCGCACGCGACCCGGCGGGGGCGCGCAGCGACGACGCGTCGGACAGCGCGGGAGGCGCGAACGGCAGCGCACGGGACAGGCTCACGAGGCCACCCCCGCGCTCATCAGCTTCTGCAGGGCCGCGGTCGTCAGGTCGGTCCCCGACGACGCCGCACCCGACGCGCCGGACAGACCCGAGAGACCCCCGAGGCCCGACAGACCCGACGAGCCCGACAGACCCGAGAGACCGGACAGGCCGGACAGGCCCGACAGCGCCGACGACGCGCTCGACGCCGACGCGGCACCCGCCGTCCCCTCGGCCGGCACGATCCGCCTGATGGTGCCGAGGTCGGAGTCCTTGTACCAGTTGTCGACGATCTGCACGTCCTTGCCCGGGCGGGGTGCGTGCAGCACCTTGCCGTCGCCGAGGTAGATCACGATGTGGCCCTCGCCCTTGGGCACGAGCAGGTCGCCGGGCTTCGCCTCGGCGAGCGACGACACCTCGGCGCCCATCTTCGCCTGGTCGGGCACGACGCGCGGCATGCTGACGCCGAGGTCCTTGAACACGGTCTGCACGAGGCCCGAGCAGTCCATGCCCGTGCGGTCCTCGCCGCCGAACACGTAGGGCACCCCGAGGTACTTCTTCGCGGCCTCGACGACGTCCGAGCCGTCGGCACCGCTGCCGCCGGCGACCGATCCGGCCACGGCGTCCACGGAGGCGCTGGTCGCCGTCGCGCCCGTGCCGGAGGTCCCGGCGAGGGCGTCGGCGAACGCCGTGGCCGACGTCGTGGACGCGGCGGTGGCCGTCGCGGTCGTCGCCGCACCGGTCGCTCCCGCGCGCAGCTGGGCGATGGTCGACTGGATGTCCTGGATTCGTGACAGGACCTCGGTCACGGGGCTCACGCCGCGCCTCCTGGGTTCTCGGGGTCGGTGCCGGACGGCGAGCCGTCGGGCCGGGGGCGCGAGGCGATCTCGTCGAGCGCGATCTGCTCGTCGCGCAGGTCGGCGGCCGCCTCGGCCGCCACGTGCACGGCCTCGAGCTTCTCGAGGCCGAGCGCGGCACGGCGGGCCTCGGTGAAGGCCGCCTGTGCGGCGTCGGCGTCGGCCTGACGCCGCTGCGTGACCGCGTCGAGCTCGGCGAGCATGCCGCGAGACGAGGCCCGCGATGCCGCCAGGGCACTCAGCATCGCCGCGTCGGTGACCTCGGACGGCTCGTCGGCCAGGGTGCGCTTGGCCCGCATGCGCTCGTCGGCGGCCTCGCGGAGGCGATCGTTGGCGTCGGCGAGGACGGCCCCGGCCTGGTCCTGCTGGGCGTGCCGCAGCCTCAGCAGGCCGAGCAGCGAGAACGGGCGGGCCATCAGATCCCTCCGAGGCGCGAGGTCAGCGAGGCCAGGGCGTTCCACGAGTCGGCCGAGGCCGCGCGGTCGTCCATGCCCTGCTGCAGGAACGCGTCGATGGCGCCCTGGTGGTCGACGGCCGCGTCGACGAGCGGGTTGCTGCCCCGCTGGTAGGCGCCGACGTCGAGCAGGTCCTGGGCGGCGCGACGCGCGGCCATGACCTTGCGCAGCGTGGTCGCCGCGGCGCGCTGGGGCGGGCTGGTCACCTTCGACGCGACGCGCGACACCGAGCCGAGGGCGTCGACCGACGGGAAGTGCCCCGTGACGGCGAGCTTCCGGTCGAGCACGACGTGCCCGTCGAGGATGCTGCGGGCGGCGTCGGCGATCGGCTCGTTGTGGTCGTCGCCGTCGACCAGCACCGTGTAGAGGCCGGTCACCGAGCCGACGCGGTCCGTCCCGGCGCGCTCGAGCAGGCCGGCCAGCACCGAGAACGTCGACGGCGGGTAGCCCCGGGTCGCGGGCGGTTCGCCGACCGAGAGGCCGATCTCGCGCTGGGCCATCGCCACGCGCGTGAGCGAGTCCATCATGAGCACGACATCGGCGCCCTGGTCGCGGAACGACTCGGCGATGCGGGTCGCGACGAACGCGGCACGCAGACGCATCAGGGCGGGCTCGTCGCTCGTCGACACGACGACGATCGAGCGGGCGAGGCCTTCGGGCCCGAGGTCGTCCTCGAGGAACTCCCGCACCTCGCGGCCGCGCTCGCCGACGAGGGCGATCACGCTGACCTGGGCGTCCGAGCCGCGGGCGATCATCGACAGCAACGACGACTTGCCGACGCCCGAGCCGGCGAACAGGCCGACGCGCTGGCCCTTGCCGACCGTGGTCAGGGTGTCGAGCACGCGCACGCCGAGCTGCAGGGGCGTGTCGATGCGGGCGCGGTGCATGGCCGACGGGGTCTCGTGGTCGAGCGGCACGAGGTCGACCCGGCCGCCGTCGGAGCCGACGAGCGGCCCCTTCCCGTCGATCGGTCGGCCGAGGCCGTCGAGCACGCGCCCGAACAGGCCGGTGCCGGTCGGGACGAGCAGGGGTCGCCCGGTCGAACGGACGGGCGTGCCCGTGGTGATGCCTGTCAGGCGGCCGAGCGGCATGCAGCGGACGCCGTCGGGGGTGGTCGCGACGACCTCGGCGAGGTCCGAGCCGGCGTCGGCGCGTCCGTCGCCGACCGAGACGATCTCGCCGACGGCCGCGTCGAGGCCGCGCACGGTGAGGCCGAGGCCGACGGCCGAGCTGACCCGGCCGACGCGCTGCGGGCGGGACGCGGCACGGGCGGCGGCGAGGCGCGGGGCGACGACGGCCGGCACGCGGGGGCGACGCGCGTCGACGACGGCGACGCCCGCCGAGGCGGCGACGTCGCCCGTCGCGGTGAGGGCAGCAGACAGGGTGAGGGCGGGAGGCGCGGTGAGGGCAGGAGGCGCGGTGAGGGTCACGAGGCGCCCCCGTCCGACGCCGGGTCGCCGAGCAGCGCCGTCCGGGCACGGTCGAGCGCCGTGCCGAGTCGGGCGTCGACCTGGCCGACGCGCAGCTCGGCCTCGGCGTCGCCGCGGGCGAGGGAGGCGTCCGCCACGAACGCCACGTCCGCGGCGACGGAGTCGAGCGTCGCGGCGTCGAGCTGCGCGAGGTCGGCGGGGTGCAGGCGGACGGTCACGACATCGCCGGGGTCGGTCACGGCGAGCGCCCGGGCGACGGCCGCGCGGGCGGTGCGCCCGGCGCGGGGGTCGGCCGGGGCGGGGTCGGCGGTGCGCGTCGACGGGTCGGTGGCACCCGCGCCCCGGGCGGTGGCGTCGGCCCCGGGCGAGACGGCGTCGACGGACTCGGAGGCACGCAGTTCGTACCCGAGGACCGCCTCGGCGAGCTCGAAGGCGGTCGCGACCAGCGCCTCCTCGGCGTCGTCCAGCACCGGGGCGACGCGGGCGTCGAGGGCCCGGGCCGAGGCGGCCAGGGCCCCGACGGCGGACACGGTCGCGGCCTGCAGCCGGTGCAGCAGGTCGGAGTGCTCGGCCTCGAGCACGGCGCGGCGGGCGGCGAGTTCGAGTTCGGCGGCGCGGAGGCCGGCGGCGTACCCGGCGGCGTGACCGCGGGCCTCGGCCCGGGCGTCGTGCGCCTGACGGGAGGTGGCGGCGTCGGACCCCGGCAGCGAGACGGACGGGTAGCTGACGCGCGCGAAGGCCGGGGCAGCGCCCTCGGGGGTCATCACGGATTCGAGCATCACGGGCCGTTCGGCGTTCGGGGGTGACGGCCGATCCGTGGCCTGGGGTGGGTGAGCGATCCGTGCTCAGAGGCGACTCTCGGCCTGCGGCCGGTGGGCGTTAGCCCTCGCCCCGAAGGGGGGCCGCCGTCCCGCACCGGCGCGGGACGGCGGGTGGGCTACTCGACGAGGGCGTCGTCGTCGGAGCGATGCATGGTGATCGCGCCCATCGCCTCGAGCTCGCGGATGGCGCGCACGACCGACGCCCGCGCCTCCTCGATCTGCGACTTGCGGACCGGGCCCATCGACTGCAGCTCGTCGTCCAGCAGTTCGCGGTTGCGCTCGGACACGTTGCCGCGGATGACCTCGGTCACCGCGGTCGGCGCACCCTTCATCGCCGTGGCGAGGATCGCCGCGTCGATGCCGCGCAGCACCTGCTGGATGTCGCGCGACTCGAGCTTGACGACGTCCTCGAAGGTCAGCATGCGCGAGCGGACCTCCTCGGCCAGCTCGGGGTCGCGTTCGTCGAGGCCCTCGAGCAACGCCTTCTCGGTCGCCACGTCGCTGCGGTTCAGGATCTCGATCAGCGGCTGGATGCCCCCGACGACCTCGACCTGTTCGCGCGGCGCGACGACGGCGCCGGCCCGCACCTTGAGCGTGGCCGCGACGATGCCGACCGACTCGGGCGTGGCCGTGCCCATCGTCGCGATGGCCTGGGCGACGTCGGCGCGCAGCTCGACGTCGAGGCCCGACATCACGGCGGACGCCTGCTGGGGGCGCAGGTGCGCGAGCACCAGGGCGATCGTCTGCGGCAGCTCGCCGTCGAGCAGCGTCACCACCTGGCCGGCCTCGGCCTCGTCGAGGAACTCGAACGACTTGCCGGCCATGTTCGACGCCATGCGTTCCATGACGCCGGCGGCACGCTCCGAGCCGAACGAGGCCTCGAGCAGCCCGACGGCGACGTCGTGGCCGCCCCGGCGCTGGTAGCGGCCGCTGACGCTGAGGTCGTGGAACTCGGCCACGGTCGCGTCGGCGAGCGACGGGTCGACGCGTCGCAGGCGCACGATCTCGGCCGCGATCTCTTCGGCCTCGACCTCGCTGAACTCCTTCATGACGGCGGCGGCGCGGGCCTGGTCCATCTGCATCAGGATGACGGCGACCTTCTGCGACCCGGTCAGCGGCTTGCCGACGCCGGGCGCCGCGGGGGCGCCGAACGCGGTGGGGACGAGGCTCATGCGGGCTGCCGGTCGTCCATCAGGCCGCGCAGCAGCTCGGCGGTCTTGCCCGGGTCGCGCTCGGCCATCGCGTCGATCTCGGCCCGGCGGCGCTCGGCCGAGACGAACTCGGGCGAGGGCGTCGGGGCGTCGACCTCGAGCAGCTCGGTCTTGGCCTCGCCCATGCCGGGCAGGGTCAGGCGCGAGGTGGCGACGGCGTCGTCGAGCGACAGCGGCATCGTGGCGTCCCAGGTCTGGGCGCCGTTCTGCGGGGCGAGCTCGCCGAGGTCGACATCCTCGCGGTCCTGGCGACGGCTGCGGCGGGCGAAGACGATCAGGCCCACGACGGCGGCGATCGCGATGGCCGCGACGATGCCCACGGTGCGGATCGTGCCCCACATGGCCTCGCTCGCGCTCGCCGCGTCGGTGGCCTTGAGCGCCTCGGCGGCGGCGTCCGCGGCCGTCGTGTCGAAGTCGACCTGGGCGACCTGCACGGTGTCGCCGCGGGCCGCGTCGATGCCGGCGGCGGCGCTGACGAGGTCGCGCACGCTCTGCATGTTGACGCCGTTGGCCGCGGCCGAGTTCAGCGCGACGGACACGGTCTGTCGGCTGACCTCGCCGGCCGGCACGTTCAGGCTCTCGGTGACCTTGTCGACGGCGTTGTTCTTGGTGGTCGACTCGTTGGTGTAGCCACCGTCGGCGCCGGTGCCGGTGCCGGCCGTGGTCGTGCCGTCGGTGCCGGTCGGCACGGCGATGTTGTCGGGGCCGAGCACGCCGGTCGCGCCGGTGCCGCCGGCACCGTTCGCACCCGAGCCGTACTCCTCGGTCGAGCCCGACTCGTTGAGGGCGATCGGGCCGCTCTCGGGCTGCGAGAACGACTCGGTGACCTTGGTGCCCGAACTCTGGTCGAGGTCGGCGGCGACCACGACCGACGAGTTGCCCGGGCCGACCATCTTGTCGAGCATCGCCTGCACCGAGGCCTGGACCTTCGACTCGTAGTCGCTCGCGTCGCCGCCCGCGCCTCCCACGGCTCCGCTGCCGACGGCCGACAGCACCGTGCCCGAGGCGTCGGTGACGGCCACGTCGGTGGCCTTCATGCCCTCGACGGAGGCGCTGGTCAGGTTGACGATGGCCTGCACCTGCTTGGAGTCCAGCGTCGCGCCGGCCCGCGTCTCGACGAAGACCGAGGCGGTGGGGTCGCGCTGCTCCGAGACGAAGACCGAGTCCTCGGGGATCGCGAGCTGGACGCTGGCGTTCTGCACGCCGTCCATCGCCTTGATCGTGTTGGCGAGCTCGCCCTCGATGGCGCGCTTGTAGGTGACGTTCTGCTGGAACTCCGACGAGGTGACGCCCATCGTGTCGAGCAGCGAGTAACCGCCGTCCGCGCTCGCGGCGGGCAGCCCGGCGGCGGCGGCCTTGAGGCGCTCGTCGTAGACGACGCCCTCGGGCACGAGGATCGTGCCGCCGCCCGCGGTCAGCTGGTAGGGCACGCCGTCGGCCTGCAGCAGCTCGACGATGGCGCTCGCGTCGGTGGGGTCGATGCCGCTGAACAGCGGCGTGTAGGTCGGCTTGCCCAGCCAGCTGACGAGCGCGACGACGCCCAGCACGAGGGCGGCGAGCAGGATGACGGCGATCGTGCGCTGCGCGACCGTGAAGCTCTTCAGGGCGGCACCCAGCTTGGCGAGCTGGCCCTTGACGGCGGTGGGCATCAGGCCTGCATCCTCATGATCTCGTTGAAGGCGTCGACGCCCTTGTTGCGGACGGCGCTGACCAGCTCGAGCGTCACCTGGGCGCGCGTCGCGGCGATGGTCGCGTCGTGGATGTCGGTCAGGTCACCCGTGACCGCCTTGACGGCGAGGGTCTTCGCCTCGGACTGCAGCTGCTGCAACCCCTCGACGGCACCGGTCATGGTCGCGCCGAAGGTCGCGCCGGAGGCCGAGGAGGCGCCGGTCGTGCCGGTCGCGCCCGTCACGTCGGACGCGCCGCCGGCCCGCATCAGCGAGCCCACGTCGGCGTAGCCCGACTGCTGCACCGCCCCGAGGGCCTGGATTCCTGCGATGGGCATCAGCCACGTCCGATCTGGAGTGCGGCCTCGTAGGCCGTCTTGGCACGGTCGACCACGGCGGCGTTGGCCTGGTAGCCACGCTGCGCCATGATCAGGTCGCCCATCTGGGCGCCGAGGTCGATGTCGGGCATGCGCACGTACCCCTCGGCGTCGGCCAGCGGGTGGTCGGGGAGGTACGTGACGCGGCCGGCCTCGCTGCCGTAGCGGTCGGCCTTGACGAAGACGCCCGAGGTGCCGGCGCCCTCCTGCACCTCGACGTAGCGGGCCTGGAACGCGGTGTCGTCCATCGACTTGACGGTGTTGACGTTGGCGATGTTGTCCGAGACGGCGTCGAGCCACTTGCGGTGCACGGTGAGGCCGGTGCTCGCGATGCCGATCGCGTCGAAGGCGGTCACGAGTTCGTCCTGAACGCGGCGCGGACGGCCGTCAGCTCGGAGTTCATGGCCTGCGTGGCGAACTGGTACCGCAGCACGGTGTCGACGTTCGACAGGGTCTCGGTGTCGAGGTTCACGTTGTTGCCGTCGAGGCGCGTGGGCTCGAGGCTGCGCGACGTGGACGCCTGGACCGCCCCGCTGCCGGCCGCGACCGACCGGCCCAGCGCCTCCTCGAACTGCACCCGCTTGGCGGTGTAGTTCGGCGTGTTGACGTTCGCGATGTTCGCGGCGATCGTCTTCTGGCGCAGCGAGAGACCGTCGAGGGCGCTCTGCAGCGCCGCTTGCGTCACGGATTCGAGTGGCATGCCTGTCCCGGTGGGGTCGGTGGAGTGCGGGGGGCCGATCCGTGGCCGGGGTGTGCGAGCGATCCGTGCTCACGGCGCTCTATCGGCGGGGCACGGGGCGACGTAAGCGGCGGGCGGGCAGCTGCCCCGTAGTGGGGGCGCTTGGCCTGGCCGCATGACGAAGACCCGCCCCCACCTCGTCGACGACGGCGACGTGATCACCTCGGCCGGGGTGTCGGCGGGCATCGACATGGCGTTGCACTTGGTGGCGCGCCTCGGCGGGGTGGAGCGCGCCCGGCAGGTGCGGCGCGGCATCCAGTACGACCCGCTGCCGCCGGTGTGAGCCGCCCCGCGCCTGCTCGCTCCACCGGACGGCCGCTGCGGCCGCGTCGACGTACAGCCAGGGAGGGACGAACTCTCCTTCGCTGATCCGGTACGTACCGGATCAGCGGCGGAGGGACAGGAGGGGGAGGAACTCTTGACTGGCAGCAGGCGATGGAAGGTGGAGCGGAGACGAGGGCGG
>NZ_LMPQ01000010.1:413852-413973 GCF_001423905.1 Frigoribacterium sp. Leaf186
GGTGTCGCACCGCCGACTGGACGTCGCACCGCCGAATTGGGCGGTGCGATGTCCAGTCGGCGGTGCGAAGCGGCAGCGGCAGCGGGGCGGCGGGGCAGCGGGCAGCGGCGCGGCGGCGCGG
>NZ_LMPQ01000010.1:414017-542657 GCF_001423905.1 Frigoribacterium sp. Leaf186
CGGCGGGGCGACCGGCAGGAGGCGCGGGTCGCGTCAGGGGCGCGAGTAGCGGTGCTCGGGGCGGCCGGTGGTGCCGTAGCTGAGCTTCATCGTGACGAGGCCGTCGGCCGCGAGCGCCGCGAGGTAGCGCTGGGCCGTGGCGCGCGAGACCCCGACCCGGGCGGCGACGTCGGCCGCCGAGAGCTCGAGCGGACCGACGTCGCCCCCGCCTCCGGCGTCCCCGGCACCCCCGTCCGCACCGAACTGCTCGAGCACCGCCTGCTCGGTCGCCGACCGAGACGGCGAGGCCGCCTTCGCCGCGTCGCCGGAATGGAGGATGCGCAGGGCCCGCTCGAGCGCCTCCTGGTCCACGGTCGTCCGTTCGTCGAGCACGTTGCGGTACCGCTGGTAGGCGCGCAGCCGGTCGACGAGCGTGCCCGACGCGAACGGCTTGATCAGGTAGCCCAATGCTCCTCGTCGCAGGGCGCGCCGCACCGTCGCCGCGTCCGACGCGGCGCTGAGCACGAACGCGTCGACGTCGACCTCGCGCAGCAGGTCGAGCCCGCTGCCGTCGGGCAGGTGCACGTCGAGCAACAGCAGGTCGACGGGTCGTTCGGCGAGGACGCGGCGCACCTCGGCGACCGTCCCGACCGCGGGCAGCGCCCGAAGGCCGGGCAGCTGCTCGACCTGGCGGCGGTGCAGGTCGGCGACGTAGAAGTCGTCGTCGACCACGAGCACGGTGAGTTCGGTCGTCACGGGGTGGTCCTCTCTGGGGCGCCGGGGGTGTCGGGGCTGCCGGGGGTGCTGCCGCGGCCGGGGATGCCGGGCGTGCTGCCGACGGTGGGCCGGGCGGTCGGCGCGTCGGTGGACGAGGAGGCGCGGGCCGGCTCGGACCCGCCCGTCACCACCGCCTCGCTCGAGACCGCGCCCACGAGCCTCGCGCAGAAGACCGCACCGTGCTCGTCGCCGCCCGGCGAGCCGAGCCAGACGTCGCCGCCCCTCCGCCGGGCGATGTCGCGCGACAGCGGCAGCCCGAAGCCCAGACCGTGCACGCGCGTGGGGTCGGCGTCGCCGCCGGGCCCGCTTCCGGGCCCGCTGCCGGGCTCGCCGCCGGGGTCGTGCGGCAGGCGGTCGAACAACAGCCCCGCATCGACCACACCGTCGCCCGAGTCCATCACCGACAGGTGCAGGTCGGTGCCGTCGTCGAGCACCTCGACCTCGATCCAGGCCGGGGTGACGCGGCCGGCGACCGCGGCCCGCACGGCGTTGTCGACCAGGTTGCCGAGCACCGTCGTCACGTCGCCGGGTTCGACGACCGACCCCGTGACGAGGGTCTCGGGCCCGAGCTTCAACAGCACCCCGCGCTCCGCGGCCTCGACGCCCTTCGCCCCGAGGAACGCCTGCAGGTACGGCTCGGTCAGCCGGTCGGCGTGGGCGACCGGGTAGCGCAGCGGCCCGTGGTCGAGCACGTCGGCGAGGTAGGCGCGGGCCTGCTCGGCGCGACCGAGCTCGAGCATGCCCGACAGGGCGTGCAGCCGGTTGGCGAACTCGTGCCGCTGCGCACGGAGGGCCGTCGTCATCGCCCCCACCGCGTCGAGCCGACGGGTGAGCGCCTCGACGGCCGTGCGGTCGCGCACCACGGCGACCCGACCGAGGTCGACCCCGTCGCGCGAGACCGGGCGCACGTCGACCAGCAGCACGTGGTGGTCGACCACGAGGGTGGTGTCGGTCGGCGTCGTGTTCGCATCGTCGGGCCGCGCCCGCGAGCCGGGAGGCACGCCGGCGCTGCCCGGGCCGAGCATCCCGACGAGCACCTCCGGCAGGTCGAGCCCGGCGAGCGGGCGCCCCACGACGGCCGTCGGGTCGAGCCCGAGCAGCCGGGCCGCCTGGTCGTTGCACACGGTCACCACCCCGTCGCCCGAGACCGCGAGCACCCCCTCGCCGACCCCGCCGAGCACGGCCTGCTGGTTCTGCACCAGGGTCGACAGCTCTTCGGGTTGCAGCCCGAGGGTCGCCCGGTCGAGTCGCCGGCGGATGAGCACCGACGCGACGACGCCGAGCGCGAGGGCGAGCACGGCGACCCCGACGACGGGCAGGGCGTCCCGCACGAGGGTGTCGTAGACCCGGGCCGGCGCGTAGCCGACGCTGACCTCGCCGACGACGTCCGACGCGCCTCCGACCGAGGCCCCGGGCGCGTACACCGGCACCTTCGCCCGGGCCGAGTCGCCGAGCGTGCCGCGCTCCCAGGCGACGACCTCCTCGCCCCGCAGGGCGGCGTCGGGGCTGGTGCTGACGCGCTCGCCGATGCGCGAGGGGTCCGGGTGCGCCAGCCGCACCCCGCGGTCGTCGGTCACGACGACGAAGAGCGCCCCGGTGCGCTGCTGGGCGGCGACCGCGGTGCGCTGCAGGGCTCCCTGTGCCAGCGCCTCCTGGTCGATCTCGGTGCCGTCGACGCTCAGCCGCGCGACCTGCTCGCGGACGTCCGCGTCGCTGGCGACGCTCTGCGCCACCGCGAGCGCCGTCGCCTCGGCCTCGCGGGCGAGCCGCTGCACGGCGATGGCCGCGAACACGGCGCTGGTCAGCAGCACGATGGCGGTGACGACGGCGAGCTGCAGCAGCAGCACCTCGGTGGCGAAACGGCGCTTCCGGAGGTGCGGCGTCGGCACCCGGGCCCCGTCGCGTCGCACACCCGCTCGACGGCGCACCGGGGTGCGGCGACTCCGGGGTGAGCTGTCGTCGGTCACGCCCGCCAGGGTACCGGGCGCGACGGCGACGTCAGCGGTCGCCGACCTCGGTCGACGGCCGCCGACCGAGGTCAGTGACCGTCGCCGACCTTGCCGTCGGCGGTCTCTCCGGCCTTCTCGATCTTCTCGTCGAACTTTCCGCCCGTCTTCGACGAGGCCGCCTGCTCGGCCTTCTCGATGCCGGCGTCGCTGAGCTTCTCGCCCTTGTCGCTGTTCAGTGCGTCCTTGGCGCTGTCCATCAGACCCATGGGGTTCTCCTCCACTCGTGTGGGCCGCCGGGTGCGGCCTCGTCCAGTGGACTCCGTTCGACGCGACGCCGCCCACGCCCGCGCACCCGTCGTCACCTGAGCAGAACGCGCAGAACGCCCCGAACGCGCGATAGTCGGCCAATGCGCACAAGCGCGACGGGGCTGCCCGGCCGCCGCTAGCGTGCCCGGACACACGAACTGGACGAAGGAGTCCTGATGCTCGTCATCCTCGGCTATCTGATGATCGCCACCTTCATGGTGCTGATCATGACCAAGCGGCTGTCGCCGATGCTCGCCCTGATCATGGTGCCGACCATCTTCGGCCTGTTCGCGGGGGCCGGTCTCGGCATCGGCGACATGGTGATCGAGGCGATCGGCGACCTGGCCCCGACCGCGGCGTTGCTGATGTTCGCGATCATGTACTTCGGCCTGATGATCGACGTCGGCCTCTTCGACCCGCTGGTGCGGTTCATCCTGCGCGTCACGGGCAACGACCCCGCGAAGATCGTGCTCGGCACGGCCCTGCTGGCCGGTGCGGTCTCGCTCGACGGCGACGGGTCGACCACCTTCATCGTGACCACCGCCGCCATGCTGCCGATCTACCTCAAGCTCGGCATGAGCCCGGTCGTGCTGACCTGCGTCGCCGGCCTGGCGAACGGCACGCTCAACATCGTGCCGTGGGGTGGGCCGACCGTCCGCGCCGCGGCTGCACTGAACGTCGCGCCGTCCGACATCTTCGTGCCGCTCGTGCCGTCGCTGATCGTCGGCCTCGTGATCGTGTTCGCCTTCGCCTGGCTGATGGGCCTGCGCGAACGTCGCCGCCTCGGCACCGTCGAGCTCGGCGGCTCGGTGCTCGCCGCGGCGGCCGAGAAGATGTCGCCCCTGTCGCGCGAGCTGGCCACGGCCGCCCGCGGCGGTGGCCCGGGCAAGGCGGGCGTCGGCGTCTCGATGTTCACCAGCCCCACGGTCGCGCTCGGCCTCCGCGGCGGTCGCGCCGACGGCAGCCGTGCCGACGCCCCCGGCGAGCGCGCGATCGACAACCCCGGCACCGCCGGCAGCGAGAACGGCACCCCGATGGCCGGCACGATGGCCGACACCATGCTCGACCCGACGCGCGAAACGCTGCGACCGAAGCTGATCTGGTTCAACTTCGCGCTGACCGTCGTCGTGATGGTGCTGCTGGTGCTCGACCTCTTCCCGCTCGCCTACGTGTTCATGGTCGGCGTCGCGGTCGCCCTGCTGATCAACTTCCCGAAGGTCAAGCAGCAGTCGGCCGAGATCGTGGCCCACGCGCCGAGCATCGTCGGCGTCGTCTCGATGGTCTTCGCCGCCGGCGTGCTGATCGGCGTGCTCAACGGCACGGGCATGGTCGACGCGATGGCGCAGTGGCTCGTGCAGGTGATCCCGAACGAGATGGGCCCGTACCTGGCCGTGATCACCGGGCTGCTCAGCCTGCCGCTCACCTTCTTCATGAGCAACGACGCCTTCTACTTCGGCATCCTGCCCGTGCTCGCCCAGAGCGCGTCGGCGTTCGGCATCGACCCGGTCGAGATGGCCCGCGCCTCGGTGATCGGTCAGCCCGTGCACCTGCAGAGCCCGCTCGTGCCGGCGATCCTGCTGCTCGTCAGCCTGGCCAACGTCAACCTCGGCGACCACCACAAGAAGGTGCTCTGGCGAGCGGCCGTCGTCTCGGTCGTGATGCTCGTCGTGGCCGTGCTCGTCGGGGTGATCCCCTTCGGCTGAGGCTCCGAGCCGGGCCGAGCCGGGCCGAGCCGGGCCTAGCCAGCCCGGGTCGACCCGCGCTCGGCCTCAGCCGGTGGCGTCGAGGTAGACGGGGCGCGACGGCTCGTGCGAGGCCTCGACCGAGCGCACGGCGCCGAGGTGCTGCAGCACGGCGGTGCGGGCGGCCTCGAGGCGGTCGAGCACGCCGCGCTGGCGCTCCGCCAACGAGGAGGCGCGGCTCGCGAGCTCGTGCGGCAGCGGACCCAGCCCGGTCGGGGGCGTCCAGCGTCGCGGCGACGCGATCAGAGCCGTCGGGCCGCCGTCGCCCTCGAGACCGGGGACGTCCGCCTCGGCGACCAGCGCCTCCAGCTCGTCGAGGGCCGCACGCCACGCGGCGTGCGTCTGCTCGCCCCTAGGCGACACCGAAGCCCCCGGGCGTGGTCGTCGCCGCGCCGGCCTGCAGCGAGGCCGCGGCCTCGTGCCAGGCCTGGCGCAGCGGCTCGAGCAGCCCCGCGACCTCGCGGGTCTGCGCCACGTCGCGGTGGACGTTGGCGTTCACGAGGGCGGTGGACGTGTACGTGTACAGGGCGAGCAGGCCTTCGCCGCCGTCCCATACGTCGATCCGGAGCGACGACGACAGCTCGGCGATGATCGCCTGGGCGTGCAGCAGCTGCTCGGAGGCGGTGCCCCAGTCCGCGGCGACCTGCGCGGTCTCGGCGCGGGCCAGGTCGAGCATGAGCCGGTCGTAGAGCATCGTGACGAGCTGCACGGGCGTGGCCGAGAGCACGGCGTCGCTCGTGTACCGGGCGCGTTGCTTCTGGACGACGGCCGAGGGGCCCGCCGAGGCCGCGGCGAAGGCGGCGAACGAGGTGGCGTCCATCAGCTGCTGCTCGTCGAGAGGGTGGCGAGCTGGCTGGTGATGTACTTCTGCTGGGCGGTCAACGCGCTGAGCGACGTCTCGAGCGCCGAGTAGGTCTTCTGCAGGCCCGCCCGCCGGGCAGCCAGCCGGTCGTCCCAGACGCTCACGCGGTCGTTCAGGTCGCGCACCACCGACTGCTGACCCGTGATGACCCTCGTCAGCGACCCGTCGAACTTGTCCGACACGGCCGTCGAGGTCGAGGCGACCCGGGCGGCGATCGCGCTCATCGTCGCCTGCACCTTCGCGGGGTCGGCGGCGAGGGCGGCGGCGAACTTGGTGGCGTCGACCGCGAACTGCCCGGTCTTCGCGTCGATCGAGATGCCGACGGTGCTCGGCGACTGCCCGTCGACCGGGCTGAGCACGGCGTCGGTCAGCCGCTGCGTGATGCCGCGCGTGGTCGAGTTGCCGCCGAAGACGCCGGCGGTCACGGTGGTCACGCCCGAGGCGTTGGTCGAGGTGGTCGCCGCGCTCCGCGTGCTGATCAGGCCGAGCGCGGCGTTGACGCCGGCGACCAGGTCGGTGGCGACCTTCGTCGCGGCGGTCGCGTCGCGGGCGATCGAGAGGTGCACGGGCTCGGTCGACGCGGCCGAGACGGTGACCGAGACGCCGGGGATCACGTCGGTGAAGGTGTTGCTGCCGCTGGTGACGACCTGCTCGGCGGCGGTGCCGGCCCAGAGGGTGATCGAGGCGTCGCGTGCCTGCGAGATGACGGCGGCGCCCGGCTGCGCGATCAGGTCGGGAGCGGTGCCGGCGTCGACCTCGGCGGCCGTGCCGCGGTGGACGTCGAAGCCGCCGGCGGCCCCGCTCGTCGTGCTCGAGAGCTGCAGGCGGTACTGCACGGCCCCCGAGGCGTCCTTGCCCGAGGCCACCTTGACGGCCGAGACGCCGGCGCCCGAGGCGTTGACGGCCTTGACGACGTCGTCGAGGGACGAGGAGGCGGCGGTCACCTCGGTCTTCACGCCCGCGGCGGAGACGAAGGTGAGGGTCGGGGGCGAGTCGGGCCAGGCCGTCATCGCGGCGGTGACCGCCGTCTTCGACGACGCGGTGGCGCCGACCACGAGGTCGATCGAACCCGAGACGGCCCCCGCGGACGTCTTGGCGGTGACGGCCGTCGAGCTGCTGGTGGGGGTGAAGAGCGACAGCGAGCCGGCCTTCGCGGTCGAGGTCGCGAGCGTCGCCAGGTCGGCGATCCGGGTGTTGAGCCCCTGCAGGGCCGCGACGAGCGTCTGACCGGCGGTGGCCTTGTTCTTCAGGATGGTCTGGGGCACGGCCTCCGACTGCATCAGCGTGTTGATGAGCGTCGTCGTGTCGAGCCCGCTGACGAGACCGTCGATGCCGAGCGAGGCCATCTGGTGCTCCTGTCGAGGGGGGTGGGCGTCCGGGGTCGGACCGTGGGGAAGATCGAAGTGGGGGGGGTAGTGCTGAGACCGGGTGGCCCGACGGCGCAGGATCAGCTGCACCGTCGACACCACCCGGTCTCGGACCGCGGCGAGGCGGAGGGTCGGGCCCGTGCTGGGAGCACGGGCCGTCACGCGGCGACGACTAGCGCAGCAGCGACAGCACGCCCTGGGTGCTCTGGTTCGCCTGGGCCAGCATCGCGGTGCCGGCCTGGCTGAGCACGTTCGAGCGGGTGTACTTGACCATCTCTTCGGCCATGTCCACGTCGCGGATGCGCGACTGGGCCGCCGTGAGGTTCTCCTTCGCGACGTTGGTCGACGCGATGGAGTGCTCGAAGCGGTTCTGGACGGCACCCAGCTCGGAACGGGCCGTCGACACGTTCTTGATCTGGGTGTCGATGGCGGCGATCGAGGTGAGGGCGTTGGCCGACGAGTCGAAGGTCAGGCCCTTGATCGCCGTGGCGACCGTCGCGATGTTCGTCAGGCTGACCGTGATCTGGTCGTTGGCGGCGGTGGAGCCGGCGCCGACCTGGAACGTCAGGTCGGCATCGCTGTCGAGCAGCTTGATGCCGTTGAAGTTCGTCGAACCCGAGATGCGGGTCAGTTCGTCGCCGAGGGCCGTGACCTCGGTCTGGATCGCCGTGCGAGCGTCCGCATTGTTCGAGTCGTTGCCCGACTGAACGGCGAGGTCACGCACACGCTGGAGGATCGAGTGGACCTCCGTCAGTCCGCCTTCCGCGGTCTGGACGACCGAGATGCCGTCCTGGGCGTTGCGTGCGGCCACCGTGAGTCCGCCGACCTGCGAGCGCAGGCCCTCGGAGATCGCGAGACCTGCTGCGTCGTCAGCGGCACGGTTGATGCGAAGACCGCTGGAGAGCTTCTCGAGGCTCTTCGACAGGTCGTTTTGCGTGGCGTTGAGGTTGCGGTAGGTGTTGTTGGCCGCGAGGTTGGTGTTGATCTGCATACCCATGGTGTTCTCCTCCGTGACTGGGTGGTGTTCGTCAGCCCGTCCGTGGGCTGACACCGGCTACTGTCGGCCGGTCGACCGCGGCTGTTAGTCAGCCGCAGAAGTTTTTTCGGCGATCTCAGACCGCGGTGGCGACGGCGGTCGCCTCGGGCTCGCGCATGGCCCGGGCGATGCCGACGGCGGCGTTGGTCGCGACGCGAGACAGGTAGGCGCTGCGACGGGCCGGGGCGGTCTTCGAGACCGGCGCGAACTCGACGTCGGGGTCGTCGGCGTAGTGCGCCTCGAGGGCGTCGCGCAGCAGGCGGACGGCCTCGGTGCGCTGCTGCGAGACGGCCGAGTGGGTGATGCCCAGCTCGTCGGCGATCTCGGTGACGGTCCGGTCACCGAAGTAGACGCCCTCGACGATGAGGCGCATGCGTTCGGGCAGGGCCTCGACGGCGGCGGCCACGTAGCGGCTGCGCTCCGAGACGAGCAGGTTCTCCTCGGGCAGGGGGATGTCGGCCGCGAGGTGGTCGGCGACGGCGTCGTCGAGTGCCGAGACGGTGCGGGCCGCGTCGGTCAGGGCGTTCGCCGCGGTCTGACGGTCGACGCCGAGGGCGCCGGCGACCTCGTCGACGCTGGGCGTGCGACCGAGCGAGGCGGTCAGCGCCTCCTGCACGGCGAGGGTCTCCTTGATGCGCTTGCGCGTGCCGCGGCTGGCCCAGTCGCCCGAGCGCATGTCGTCGGCGAAGGCGCCGACGATGCGGGTGCGGGCGTAGGCGCCGAACGGGATGCCCAGGGTGGGGTCGAAGGCGTCCGCGGCCTGGACGAGGGCGACGGCACCGACCGACGCGAGGTCGTCACGCGACAGGTGGGTGGCGCGGGCGCACACCTCGGAGACGAGGTAGCCCACCAGCGGCAGGTTCTCCACCACCATGGCGTTTCGTTCGGTGCGGTTCATCGCGACTCCCAGTGCGAAGGGGACCTCTCGGGTCCGGTGATCGTGACTCCGGGCGCGACGAAGAGCCCTCTGATCAGGGCACGTCGACAGGGTTCGCCGAGGAGGCGCGGGTCGCCGTGAGTAGAGGACGGCGGGACCGCGGGTGGTGCTGCGGCGACCGACCGTCGGGGCCCGTCGCTGCTCTGCAACGCTATCGAGGAGCAGGGGGGCAGCGGCAGGCCGGAGCTGCCCCCAGTGCGGGGGAACGGCCGTCATCCCTTCGGGGGACACACCCCGTGCCCCCACCCCCGTACTGGGTCGGAACGCCCCTTCCTTCGAGCGGTGCTTTGAGGCTAGGCGGCACCGCGAGGGCGCTCGCGGCGGCCGCTAACGCCCGCCGCGCCTCCGCCGATAGTGACCGGTGCAGAGGACGTCAGGCACTCCTCGCCGACGACTTGCCGTACACAGACCACCCGATGTCCCGACCGAGGAGGCCCCCATGGGCGCGAACGAACTCTCCGCGCTGCTCTGGCGAGAGCGCGAGCTGCTCGAGCTGCTGACCTTCAAGCTCGAGGAGGAGCAGCTGCTGCTCACCGCGGGCCGCAGCCGCTGGGTCGACCACGCGACCCGCGAGGTCGAGCAGGTGCTCGGTCGCCTGCGCTCGGCGGGTCTCGAGCGCAGCGTCGAGGTGTCGTCGGTCGCCCGCGAGTGGGGAACCGACGAGGAGGCGCCGCTCCGCGAGATCATCTCGGCGGCGCCGGCCGGACCGTGGGGCGAGATCTTCACCGCCCACCTGCGCGCCATGACCGAGCTGACCGGCCGCATCGCGCAGCTGCGCGACGAGAACGAGCGCTTCCTCCGGGCCGCGGCCCGGGCCACCCAGGAGACCCTGGCGACGGCCCAGAACGGCACCGCGGCCGCGACGTACGACGCGAGCGGCCGGACCGGCCACGCGGACTCGGCCAGCGCCTCCGGCGGTCACCTGTTCGACGGGCGGCTCTGACGTGGGCAGCACCTTCGGCGGGCTCAACACCGCGTACCGCGGGCTGACGGCCGCCCGCACCGGCCTCGACGTGGTCGGGCAGAACATCGCCAACGTCAACACCGACGGCTACACGCGGCAGCGCATCACGCAGTCCTCGATCGAGGCCGCGGCGCGGGTGGGGCTGTTCTCGACGGGCGTCCAGCCCGGCCAGGGCGTCTCGATCGACGGCATCGCCCGCATCGGTGACCGGTTCGCCGACGCCCAGGTGCGCGGCGCCGCCGGGGCCGCGGGCTACCAGGGCGTCCGCGCCTCGGTCACCTCCGCGCTCGAGGCCTCGCTGAACGAGCCGAGCACCACCGGCCTCGCCACCCAGCTGACCCGGTTCTGGTCGGCCTGGCAGGACGTCTCGAACGACCCGGCCGCCGCGGCTCCCGCCGCCGTGCTGCTCGGCCAGGCGAACACCATCGCCCAGACGATCTCGGCCGGCTACAAGGCCGTCGACGACCAGTGGACCGCCCAGCGCCAGCAGCTCGACGGCCTCGCCTCGCAGCTCAACGACGCGGCGACGCAGGTCGCCGACCTCAACGTGCGCATCCGCACCGCCCAGCAGCAGGGCGTCAGCACGAACGAGCTGGTCGACGCCCGCTCGGTGCTCACCGAGAAGATCGCCACGCTCGCCGGCGGCACGGTGCGCGACAACGCGGACGGCACGGTCGACGTCGTCGTGGGCGGCAACGCCCTGGTGTCGGGCGACTCGGCCCGGCAGGTGCGCGTGACCGGCGACTACACCCTGGCCAGCGCCTCCTCGGGGGTCTCGCTCGAGTGGACCCACCGCCCCGGCGACGCCGTCCCGCTCGACGGCGGCAGCATCGCCGGCTCGCTGTCGGTGCTCGCACCGGCGGGGCCCGGCGGCTCGGGCGGCGTGCTCGCCGAGGCCGCCGCGAGCTACGACGCCCTCGCCACCCAGCTCGCCGCCCAGGTCAACGCCGTGCACTCGACCGGCACGACGGCCGACGGCACGACGGGGCACGACTTCTTCGCCTTCACCGCCGGGGTGCCCGCCGCCCGCGGCCTGACCGTGCTGCCGACCGGCGCCTCGACGATCGCGTCGGGCAACGGCACGGGTGGCGCCCTCGACGGCTCGGTCGCCCGGGCGATCGGCCAGATCGGCCTGTCGACCGGCTCGCCCGACCGCACCTGGGGCTCGACCGTCAGCACGATCGGCGCCACGGCGAAGACCGAGGCCGACCGGGCGACGCTGACCGACCTCGCCGCCACGTCGGCCAAGGGCCGTCAGCTCTCGACCGCCGGGGTCAGCCTCGACGAGGAGAACGTCAACCTGCTCACCTATCAGCACGCCTACCAGGGCGCGGCCCGCGTCATGACCGCGATCGACGAGATGCTCGACACGTTGATCAACGGCATGGGACGGGTCGGGAGGTAACCGATGATCACCCGCACCACGAACCAGATGGCGATGCTCACCGCGCAGCGCAACCTGCAGACCAGCTCGTACCGGGTCGACCAGGCGCAGCAGCGCGCCTCGTCGCTCGAGAAGATCGCCAAGCCGTCGGACGACCCGGCGGGCACCGCCGCCGCGCTGCGGGTCAAGGCCGAGCAGGCCGCGAACGCCCAGTTCTCGCGCAACGTCGGCGACGGCGACGGCTGGCTCTCGCTCGCCGACGCGGCCCTGTCGTCGACCGACGACGTGCTGAAGAAGGTGCGCGACCTCACCGTGCAGGGTGCCAACACCGGCAGCCTGTCGCAGACCGCCCTCGACGCCATCGCCACCGAGATCGACGGCCTGAAGGCCGACCTGCTCGCCGTCGCGAACACGTCGTACGCCGGCCGCAGCGTCTTCGCCGGCACCTCGGACGCGGGCGTCGCCTTCCGCCCCGACTTCAGCTACACGGGCACCCCCGGGTCGTCCGTCACGCGCCAGATCGGCACCGAGACGAGCGTCCGGGTCGACGCCGACGGCGCCGCCGCGTTCGGCACGGGCGCCGACTCGGTGTTCAGCATGCTCGACCGCCTCACCGCCGACCTGCGGGGCGGGGTCAACGTCGGTGCACGGCTCACCGAGGTCGACGCCCGACTCACCGCCGTGCGCGGCGTACAGTCCGACATCGGGGCACGACAGTCCCAGATCCTGAGAGCCGAGGACACCCTCTTGGACACCAAGACCACACTCGAGGCGCAGCGCGCCGGCATCATGGACCTCGACCTCGGCCAGGCCGTGCTCGACCTGCAGATGCAGAACACGTCGTACCAGGCCGCCCTCGCCGTCACGGCGAAGGTGCTGCAGCCGACGCTGATGGACTTCCTCCGATGAGCGCCCAGGCCGCCCGCACCGTCGTGGGCTCCGTCGTCTCGTTCGTCGCGCCTCCGTTCGGGCTCGAGCCGCTCGTCGACTTCTCGCTCGAACGCATCGAGGGGGCCGACGGCCTCTACGCCCTGCGCGCCGCCGACTCGGACGTCCGGCTGTTCGTGCTCGACGCGGCCGTCCACCTGCCCGACTACTCGCCCGTCGTCAGCGACGAGCAGACGCTGTCGCTCGACCTGCAGGACGCCGCCGAGGCCCTGCTGCTCGTCGTCGCGACCCCCGCGGCGACCGGCATGACGGTGAACCTGCTGGCGCCGATCGTCGTCAACGTGCGGACCGGTGCCGGTGCCCAGCTGATCCTCGAGGGCCAGGACTGGCCGCTGCGCGCCGAGCTGAGCCCGCGCGCGTAGGGGCGCGCCTCTCGGTCGCCGGGCTGGGCACCGGCTGCGAAGCCGGTCACGGTGTGGTGACGACGGGTGCGGTCGCGTCGGCCGTCCGCTTGCCTTGACCGCAGGAGGCGCGATCATGGTCACGACACCCCGCACCACACGGCACCGGCTCGCCGTCGGCACGATGGCGGCGGTCACCGCCGTCCTGCTCGTCGGCTGCACCGCGGGGGCCGACACCCCCGGCTCGGGCGGCCAGGCCGCCACCCGCCCGGCGTCTGAGACCCCGACCGACCCGACCGCCGTCGCGGGCCCCGGCCCGGTCGCGCCGACCACCGACACGTCCGGCGTCACCGTCGCGGCCGACGCCGAGCCGACGGACGTCGCCACCGACCTGGCCGCCCCCTGGTCGGTCGTGCGACTCGACACCGGGTCGTCGTTCGTCAGCCTGCGCGACACCGGCACGGTGCTCGAGCTGCTCGCCGACGGCGGCACGCGCGAGGCCGGCACGATCGACGGCGTCGTCCACGAGGGCGAGGGCGGGCTGCTCGGCCTCGCCGTCCTGGCCGGGTCGCCGTCGTACCTCTACGCCTACGCCACGACGTCGGACGACAACCGCGTGGTGCGGGCGCCGATCACGGGCGAGGTCGGCTCGTACGGCCTCGGCGAACAAGAGGCCGTGATCACGGGCATTCCCAAGGCAAGCAACCACGACGGCGGCCGCATCGCCTTCGGCCCCGACGGCCTGCTCTACGTGACGACGGGCGACGCGAACCAGCGACCGAACGCCCAGGACCCGGGCTCGCTCGGTGGCAAGATCCTGAGGGCGACGCCGGTCGGCGGAGTCCCCGACGACAACCCGTCCGCCGGGTCGCTCGTCTACACGCTCGGTCACCGCAACCCGCAGGGCATCGCCTGGGACGCCACCGGCGCGGCCTGGGCCGCCGAGTTCGGCCAGAACACCTACGACGAGCTGAACGCCCTCGAGCCCGGTGCGAACTACGGCTGGCCAGAGGTCGAGGGCCGGGGCGAGGTCGACGGCTTCTCGAACCCCGTGCTGCAGTGGTCGACCGACGAGGCGAGCCCGAGCGGGCTGACCGCCGTCGGCACCACGCTCTACCTGGCCGGGCTCGGCGGCGAGAAGCTGTTCGAGATCCAGGCCGCCCCCGGCTCCGAGGCGCAGCCGGTCGAGATGTTCACCGGCTCGGCCTCGCTCGGCCGCATCCGCGACGTCCTGCCCGGGCCCGACGGCACCCTCTGGCTCGTCACGAACAACACCGACGGGCGCGGAGCCCCGGCCGCAGGCGACGACCGCATCGTCAGCGTCCCGCTCACCCCGCTCCCGTAGCGGCCCCTCCGACCCGAGGAGGCGCGGGTCGCGTCCGACACGCGCCCCGAGGAGGCGCGGGTCGGCTTCCGCAGACCGGCCCCGACACTCCCCCACACGCTGCGCGCCGCGCGGCCTGTTCGGGGGCCGGGCGGTTACCCTCGTACTCGATGAGCCAGCACGACCGACCCGACACGACAGCACCCGGCAGCGCCCGCCCCCAGACCGTGCCGCCGGGTCTCGCCGCGCCCGTCGTCCGGGGCATCGGGGGCGCCGGCGGATTCGACCCGATCAGCCTGCGCACGGCCGTCGACGTGCCGGCCGCCGAGGCCCGGCTCGCCGCCCTGGGCCAGAGCCGCAGCACGGACGCCCTCGGCGAGCGGGCCGACCTGCTGCGCCTGCTCGGTCGACTCGACGAGGCCCTGGCGATCGCCGAAGAGGCCTTCCGCCTGGCACATTTCACCGGCGACCGCGCCGACTCGACGGCCGCCCGCATCCGCCGGGCCCACATCTTCCGTGAGCAGGGCAAGCTCGACCGGGCCCTGAACGACCTGCACACCAGCCGCATCACGTCCGCCACCGAAGAGTGGCGCGAGCTCGAGGCGGCCGCCGCCGAGCTCGAGGGCTACACGCTCTACGACCTCGGCCGCAACGAAGAAGCCCGCGAGACGCTCGCGAAGGCGCTCGAGGCGTACGAGGCCTCCGGCGCTCCGCGCGACCGCACCAACGGCCTGCGGGTCGCGATCGAGGGCGTCATGCGCGCCTACCTCAGCGACACCGGCCCCCAGCCCCGCCTCGAGGCCCCGGCCGCGGGCGACACCAACCCGGTGCCGGTCCAGCCGCTCGCCCCCGCCTCGCCGGCTGCCCCCGCTCCCGCTCCCCGGGCGAACGCCGCCCAGGGGCGCGTGCAGGTCCCCCGCTTCGACGGCATCGCCGGGCTCTACGGAGGGTCGTCGGCCCCGGCCCAGGCGTCCTCTGCGTCGTCGGAGTCAAGCGCCGACTCGGACTCGGACTTCGCCTCCGCCTCCGCCTCCACCCCCACCCCCGTCGACGACGGAGGCGCGGTGCCGGCCCGTCCGCCCATGGACGCCGCCCGCACGGCCGCGATCAGCTTCGACCCCGAGTCGATGCCCGACGAGGCCGCCGCGTCGCCCGTCGCCGAGGCCGCCGCCGCCCGGGCCGAGAAGGTCGCGGCGACGGCTCCCGCGGCTCCGCGAGACGGGGGGCTCTGGGGCAAGATCAGCCACCTCGCCGAGCGCGCCGCCGGCCACCGCGACCGCGACTCCGACGAGTTCGACGCCGAGCGCCGTGCCGCCCCGCGTCCCACCGACGGCGACGGGCGGCCGGCCGGCGACCGACCCCGCACCGGGGGAACCGGCGTGACCGGCGTGGTCGACGGCCTCCCGCGCGACGACGAGCCCACCACCTGGCCGTTCCCGCGTCGCTGACCCGCGCCTCCTGACCCCGACGTGGCCGACCTCGACCGGGTGCGGCGCTGGGCCGCCGCGCTCATCGACCTGCACCTCGACCCCTCCGTGTGGAGCTTCGGCTTCGACAACGCGAAGACCCGCGCGGGCCTGTGCAACTACACGACCAAGCGCATCACGGTCTCGCGACACCTCGCGGGCCGCTACGACGACGACGAGATCCACCAGGTGCTGCTGCACGAGGTCGCCCACGCCCTCGCCGGGTCGCGTGCCGGCCACGGCCCGAGGTGGAAGGCCGTGGCGACCGACCTCGGCTACGTCGGCTCGCGCCTGCACGACGGAGCCATCGCCAGCGAACTCGCCCCCTGGGTCGGCGTCTGCCCCGCCGGGCACGAGCACTACCGGTACCGCCAGCCGGCCCGGCCGCTCGCCTGCGGCCGCTGCTCGCGGCGGTACGACCCCGCGCACCTGATCACCTGGACGAAGCGCGAGGTCTGACGCCGCGCCTCCCGGGGTGGGCCGTGCCGGGCCGTGGCGGGCCGGGCCGCGCCGCGGCGGCCGTGCCGTGCCGTGCCGTGTCCGTGCTCTGCCCGTACTCGTGCCGTGCGACGGGGAGTCGGTACGCAGGAGGCGCGTAACCGCTTAGGGTGGTCAGGTGCAGACCGGACAGTGGCTCAGATCCGACACCGACACCCGGTGGTTCTTCGACTCGGGGGCGCTCAGCCTCGACTTCGCGTACCTCGGCGGGTTCCGGGCCGGGTCGCGCTTCGGCCCGGAGTCGGGCCTCGACCTGCCCGCCGACGGGTCGACGCCGTGGGACGGCCTGCTGCTGCCGGCCGACCTCGACGACTGGACGCGCGAACGCTTCGACGGCATCGCCGGTTCGGCCGGCGACCGCGAGCTCGCCGACGCCCGGGGCCTGCGCGACGCGATCGCCCGGCTCGCCGTGGCCGCGGCCGACGGCACCTCGACCGACCCGGACGACGTCGACACGCTCAACCTGTTCGCCGCGCTGCCGGATGTGCCTCCTTCGCTCGAGGGCGGCCGCCGCCAGGCCGGCGCCGGGCGCCTGCGGCTCGGGCAGGCGATGGCGTCGGTGGCGCGCGACGCGGTGACCCTCTTCACGACCGTCGGCTTCGGCGGCGGACCGGACTCGCGCCTCCGTCGGTGCTCGAACGAGGCGTGCGGGCTCGTGTTCTTCGACGAGTCGCGGGCGGGCAGCCGCCGCTGGTGCTCGATGCAGCGGTGCGGCAACCGGGCGAAGGTGCGGGCGCACCGGGCACGGGCCGCCCGCGGCTGAGGCGGCGTCGGCCGCGACGGTCGGCGCCGACACCGGCTGGCCCGACCCTGCCCGCCCTGCCCTGCCCCACTGCGCTACGCCGCCACGAACTGAACACCCCGCCACGAGATCTCGTGGCGGGGTGTTCAGTTCGTGGCGGNNGCGTCCGGCGTCCGGCGTCAGTCGACGACCGAGACGTCCTTCCAGAAGGCGACGTAGCCCGAGTAGTCCTTGCCCACGCGCTCGAACGAGGTCGGGATGGGCGTGGGGTAGCTCCAGGCGCGGTCCTGCAGCACGTCGTCGCCCGACTTCACGCTGAAGTACTGGGTGTCGCCCTTCCACGGGCAGTGGTACTGGGTCGGGCTCTCGGTGAGCAGTTCGGTGTGGACGCTCGCGGGAGGGAAGTACCAGTTGCCCTCGATCGAGATCAGCTCGTCTTTCGAGGCCTCGGCGACGACGGTTCCGTCGGTGAGCACTGCCTTCATGGTTCCTCCTGCGGGTCGGGGCGACGTCAGGTCGCTCTCGCTGCAACGCTACGCCGGCAGGGTTGATTCCTCGACGGAGCCTGCCCGGAAGACCACTGCGACGCCGCCATCGGACGAGGAGGCGCGGGCCGCGTCGACCACGTCGCCCCGGTCGGTCGCCACCAGCTCGGCCGCCGAGGCCGACGCCGTCAGCAGGTGCGACGAGGCCCGCCGCAACGCCACGGCGGCGGCGCACGCGGCAGCCGCCTCGGGTGACGAGAAGTCGATGCCGACCGCGGCGAGCGCGTCGACCACCGTGCCGGCGGCGAGCTGGTCCTCGACGGCGGGCCGGAACCCGTCGGGCTCGACCGCGCCGGCGGCGACGATCGCGACGAGGGCCCGGTCGCCTCGGCGGGCCTGGCGCTCGACCACGTGCCGGGCGACGTCGGCCGCCGAGTCCGCCCCGGTGACGAGCAGCAGGTCGGCGTCGCGAGCGACGTCGGTGAGCTCGGCGACCGCCCGCACGGTCTCGTCACGACTCAGCGTGCCGTGGCCGTCGAGCACGTCGACCACGACGACGACGTGGGCCCCGGGTGCGACGCGGGCCGCTCCGGCCACCCCCTGGTCGAACCTCACCTGGTACTTCTGCTGGCCGTGCGAACTCATCGGACCAGCCTAGGCAGCCGCTGCGGGGCGTCGCCCGTGCGTGACGCGCCGTGACGGAGGTCGGTGCCCTCGACCGGCACCGCGCCTCCTGCCCTCCTGCCCTCCTGCCCTCCTGCAGAGCAGCCCGGACCGGGCCGACGGCCGCGATCAGGCGGCGGGAGTTGGATCGGTGCATGCACGTGCAGCTCAAGCTCCGCCTCGCCTGTTCCGTCGACGTCGCGACCGACGCCCTGCGCGACCCCCGCGTGATGGTCGCGGTGACGAAGCCGCTCGTGGTCTACCGGTCCGAGTCGCCGTCGGGCTTCCCCGACCGCTGGACCGAGGAGGCGCACCCGGTGTCGGCGAGCATCCTCGGCGTCCTGCCGCTCGGCAGCACGCACGTCGACCTCGACTGGCACGAACGCGACGGGGCGTGGATCCAGCGCGACACGGGACGCGGGACGAGCGGCCAGTTCGCCCGCATGCGCATCAACCACCGGATGGCCGTCGTGCCGGACGGCGCGGGGCACACGCTGCTGCGCGACCGCCTCGAGTTCCACGCCGGTCCGCTGGGCGTCTTGCTCTGGCCCGGGCTCTGGGCGACCTGGCAGTGGCGGGCCCTGCGCATGAAGGCCCTCGCCCCCACCTGGCGCGGCGCCTCGACCCACCCCAAGCACGCCTGACCATCGGTCGGCACCGACCCCCTCGAGCGGCGTCCGACGATCCGCCTAGGCAGGGGGTCCGCGCCGGACGGCAGGGTCGCCCGCATGACGGCCGGCGTCAGCCCCAGAAGCCGGCGTGCACGGCGGACGCCTCGTCGAACAGGGCAGGGCCCGACACCGACACCGCGCCTCCGCCTCGCGCGAAGACCTCGCGGCAGGGCAGGTCGAGGGTCGACTCGCCTTCTTGCTCGGTCACCATGCCGAGCAACTGCTGCTCGGCGAGCGCGTAGACGACCCGGCCGATGCCGGCCCAGTGGATCGCGCCGGCGCACATCGCGCACGGCTCGGTGCTCGTGTAGAGCGTCGCGGCCTTGAGCGTCGGTTTGTCGAACCGCTGCGCCACGAGCCGGACGAGGTTCGTCTCGGCATGGCCGGTCGGGTCGCCCTCGGTGACGACGGTGTTCTCGGCCTCGACGACGTCGCCGCGAGCCGTGAGCAGCAGCGAGCCGAACGGGTGGTTGCCGTGGTCGCGGGCATCCTGCGCGACCTCGATCGCGCGGTGCAGCTGCACCAGGTCTGCCGGGGTGACGGTGGGATCGGTGGTCGTGGTGTCGGTCGTCATGGGGCGAGCGTAGCCACGGGTCGCCCGTGCCCGGGGCCGTGAGGGTGGGGTGTGGACGGGTGCACGACCTGTGAGGGAGCCACGGGCGCGGCGGTGACCGCCTGCGTACGGTGGCAGGGGTGACCGACCCGACCAGCGCCTCCTCGTCTCCCGCCGAAACCTCCGCAGACACCGCCGCCGACACCTCGGCCGAGACCACCGCGCCGGCGCCCGCATCGACGCCCGCCCAGGGCGCCCTCGACATCGCGTCGTGGCGCCGGACGATCCACGGGCTCTACCGCGACGTGCGCGAGGCGACCGACCTGGCGGCGGCGCACGACCTGTGGCGGCGCACCCGTGACGAGCTGTTCTCGACGCACCCGTCGACCCCGCTGCTGCCCGAGGACCGCCCCGACTTCACCGGCCTGCCGACGAAGCCCTACGACCCGGCCTGGCGCTTCGAGGTCGCGGTCGAGCCCGCCGAGCCGCGCCGGATGGTCGTCGAGACCGGCACCGACGGCGACGTGCTCTTCGACCTGGTCGGCGTCGTCGACGTGCCCGGCGTCGGCAGCCTCGACGTGTGGAAGCTGGCGCAGTACGCGGGGGGCCTGTTCATCCCGGTCAAGGACGCCCTGGCCGGCAAGCCCGGCGGCACCTACGGCGGCGGACGGTACCTGATCGACTCGGTCAAGGGCGCCGACCTCGGTGCCGGCGGCGAGCCCGGCACGATCGTGCTCGACTTCAATTTCGCCTACAACCCGAGCTGCGCCTACGACCCGGCCTGGGCGTGCCCGCTCGCGCAGCCGGGCAACACGGTCGCGGTCGAGATCCCCGTCGGCGAACGGTACGGGCGCGCGCACTGAGGCGCACGACGACGCCACGTCACCACGTCGAGATGATCCGCGGCCTGTTCTCCTAGATGACGGACGCCGGGAGGCGCGGTGTCGGACACAGCCCACCCTCGGCCCTGAGGCGTGGCGCGGCGCCGAGTCGCTGAGGCGTCCTGAGGGCGCGACACGCGCCTCCTCGGCTCGTCCGCAACACCGGCGTGACGCGCACTGCACACCCGTGCAGACCACACCCGTCGCGTTTTCGGGCCCCAGCCGCTAGGCTGGGGTCACTTGCGAGCCGGTCCGATCGGCTCCCTGCGTCGTAGCACGCCCCTCACCGCCTCTCCGTCCTGGCACACACCCAGGCAGAACAGCAGGCGCGCGAAGCTCACTCTGCGGCGAAACGATCGTGCACACCTGCACCGTCGCCACACCTCGAGCCCGGCTACGACAGCCGTTCTCCCGGCACTGCCCCGCCCTCGTGCGAGCACGTCCCCGACGTGCCATCGCACCAGCAGGTGGTCAGGCAGCCTCGGCCCGGCTCGACACCGATGCCCCGAAAGGTGCACCACATGTCAACGAACACCCTCGACCAGGCGAACACCGCCCCCGAGAACACCGACGCCACGACCGTCGACGAGACGGCCGACGCCGTCACCTTCAGCTCGCTGGGCGTGCCCGCCCCGATCGTGAAGTCCCTCGCCGCCGAAGGCAAGACCACCGCGTTCCCGATCCAGGTCGACACGCTGCCCGACACGCTCGGCGGCCGCGACGTGCTCGGCCGCGGCAAGACCGGCTCGGGCAAGACCCTCGCCTTCTCCATCCCCATGGCCGCCCGCCTCGGCGGCAAGCTCGCCGGCGGCAACCGCCGCGCCGGCCGCCCCCTCGGCCTCGTGCTCGCCCCGACCCGCGAGCTCGCCACCCAGATCGACGCCGTGCTCGCCCCGCTCGCCGAGGCCTACGGCATGCGCACCACCACGATCTTCGGCGGCGTCTCGCAGAACCGTCAGGTGCAGGCCCTCAAGGCCGGCGTCGACATCATCATCGCCTGCCCCGGCCGCCTCGAAGACCTCATGAAGCAGGGCTTCGTCAAGCTCGACGCCATCGAGATCACCGTGCTCGACGAGGCCGACCACATGGCCGACCTGGGCTTCCTGCCCGGCGTCACGCGCATCCTCAAGGCCACCCCCAACGACGGCCAGCGCCTGCTCTTCAGCGCCACCCTCGACAACGGCGTGGACAAGCTGGTCAAGCAGTTCCTCCACAACGAGGTGCTGCACTCGGTCGACGAGGCCAACTCGCCCGTCGCCAAGATGACCCACCACGTCTTCGAGACGCCCGACGTCGACAGCAAGAACGCGCTGATCCAGAAGCTCGCGAGCGGCCAGGGCCGTCGCATCCTCTTCATGCGCACCAAGCACCACGCGAAGAAGCTCGCCAAGAAGCTCACCGAGTCGGGCATCCCCTCGGTGGACCTGCACGGCAACCTCTCGCAGCCGCAGCGTGACCGCAACCTCGCCGCCTTCCAGGACGGCAGCGCCCGCGTCCTCGTCGCCACCGACGTCGCCGCCCGTGGCGTGCACGTCGACGACATCGAGCTGGTCATCCACGTCGACCCGCCGACCGAGCACAAGGCGTACCTGCACCGCTCGGGCCGCACCGCCCGCGCCGGGGCCGAGGGCGACGTCGTCACCCTCGTCATCCCCAGCCAGAAGCGCGACGTCGCCCAGCTGATGAAGAAGGCCGACATCCGCCCGACCATCACCGCCGTGACGCCGAACTCGCCCGAGGTCGACGCCCTCGTCGGCCAGGTCGCCGCCTACGTCAAGCCCTCGCCCAAGGCTGCCGTCCAGCAGCAGCAGGGTGGCGGTGGACGCTCGCAGGGCGCCAACGCCCAGCGCAAGCGCGCCGCCCGTCAAGACAGCACCGGGGCCCCGATCGCCCGCAAGGACCGTTCGGGTCGTCCCAGCCAAGGAGGCGCGGGTCGCGGCTCCGAGGCCGGTCGCGCCGGTGCCGGTGCGGGTCGCTCGGCCGGCTCGCGTGACGGCGGCCGCCAGGGTGGCCGCGAGGGTGCGCGTCGCGACGCCGCCCCGCGCGGTGGCGCCTCGACCTTCTACTCGACCGAGTCCGGCCGCGGCGCCGTGACCCCGGTCGCCGACGACGCCCGGGGTGGCCGCGACGGAGCTCGCGACGAGACCCGTGGCACCCGCCAGACCGGTCGCCGCGCCCAGAGCAGCGGCACCCAGAGCGACGGCGGCCAGAGCCGCACCAACGCCGTCCGCAACGACCAGGCCGAGTTCGCCGCGTCGCTCGGCGGTTCGCGCGACGGCGAGCAGCGCAGCGGTGGCCAGCGCTCCGGCGGACGCCGCTCCTCCTCCGAGGGTGGCCGTCCCGGCTCGCTCAAGGTCGGCGGCCTCGTCGGCGGCAAGGCCCGCACCGGCGGCGGCCAGCGCGGCGGTCGCTGAGGCGACCACGCCGGTGGGGTGGGCCGTCCTGACGGGACGACCCGCGCCTCCTGAGCTCTGACACACGGACCGACCCCGGTCCGGACGACGCACCCGAAGGCTCGGGTCGCGTCGCCCGGCCCGGGGTCGTTCGTTTAGCGGCCACGTGCAGACTGCGCACAGACTCCGCCGGTTGGGTGTCGATCGGACCGCCGACGGTCCGCGCCATCCTCCGACGAAAGGCCGCCCCGTGCCCACCAAGATCACGATCGTCTACGACAACCCGACCGACCCCGCCGCGTTCGAGGCGGACTACCCCGCATCGCTCGAGCTGGCCCGGAAGCTGCCCGGCCTCGAGCGCCTCGAGTCCGCCAAGGTCTGGCCGAAGGAGGACGGCACCGAGACGCCGGCCTACCGCACGCTCGACCTGTACTTCGCCGACTACGACGCCGCGAGTGCCGCCGTCGCGGGCCCCGAGGCCGCCGAGTTCTTCCCGACCGTCTTCGCCCTCGGCGAGGCCGGCCTGAAGGCGCTCTTCTCCGACATCGAGCAGTAGCCGCTCGCGTCAGACCCCACGAAACCGCCGAGACCCCCACGCGCGCACGGGGGTCTCGGCGACTTCATGGGGTTTCGGCGATCCACGGCCCGTGCGAACAGCGGGCCAGGCCGGCAGCGGACAGCTTGTCGATCATGGGGCGCTGCCTCAGGGCGTCGTCCCACGTCCACCGGGCGAACCCACGGACGCCGGGCACGGCGCGGATGCGGTCCTCGCGGAGCTTCTCGTCGACCACGACCTGCTCAGGTGTCCTGCCGCCACGTTCGGTTCGGCCGAGGTACTTCACGAGGCCGTCGAACTCTCCGACGACCCCGCAGCACGGCCACCAGAAGTCGACCCGGCCGATGCGTCCTTCGGCGTCGTGGAACCACTTCTGCAGGACCGGTCGCGCGAGCCGGGCCTCGTACATGCCTGCCCGGCTGAGTGATTCACCCGCAGACTCGGAGAGCGGGTCGGCCAGTGCCAGGGCCAGGGCGGCCACCTTGGTGCCCCGGAACGCGGAACGGGCCTCGAGGTACGAACGAGCCACCACCCGGTCGAACGCCCGCGAACGGAGCCCGTGGTCGATCACGACCAGACCCCCGCGGAGGTCACGGGTGCGGGCGACGTCGAGAGCTGCCCGGACGGGTACGAGGGAGGGCATGCCCCACCTGGTCGTCAGATCGCCGGCGCCGACACGGGCGGCATGCCGGACGAGCGTCGACGACGTCAGGGTGCGGCAGCGCCGTCGGTCGACGACGTGCACGCGCTCGGGCCACTGGCCGAGCAGTGGGAACCCGTGAAGGGCGAGTGCCGACTCGTGCGAGACGACGACGTCCGACGTCAGCCGGCCGACGACACCCCGGACCCGCAAGGCATGTCGCTGACGTGGATCGGCCTCGGTCCAGGTCGATGCGGGGACGAAGGCTCCGGGGGCGACTCGCACGAGTTCGCCGACTCGGACACGGCGGCGGAGCTCGTGGTCGTCACGACCACCGCGCAGCCAGGTCGTCCGTCGAATGAGGTCGTCGTCGGAGGCAGGCACGGACTCGAGCCTGGCCGATCGTCGCGACGCGCGCCTCCCGCAGCCGCCTGCCTGTGGACAACTGCACCAGACCCCAGAAAGTCGCCGAGGCCCCTGCTCGCGCCCAGGGGTCTGAGCGACTTGCTGGGGTCTGGGGTGGTGGGGGCGGCTAGTGCAGGGCGCCGACGGAGGCGAGGGCGCTGCGGAGCAGGGAGCCGCGGCCGCCCTCCATCTCGGCCGCGACCTCGTCGGAGGCGGCCTGGTGCGGGGTCAGCCAGGTCAGCTCGAGGGCGTCCTGCCGCGGGTCGCAGGTGCCGGTGACGGGCACGACGTAGGCGAGCGACACCGCGTGCTGGCGCGGGTCGGTGTAGACCGACGAGCCGGGCAGCGGGAAGTACTCGGCCACCTGGAACGGCACGGGCGACGCCGGCAGCTGCGGGAACGCCATCGGCCCGAGGTCCTTCTCGAGGTGGCGGAACAGAGCGGTGCGCAGGCTCTCGCCGTACATCACGCGGCCCGAGACGAGCATGCGCGAGATCGACCCCTCGTCGGAGGCGCGGAGCAGCACCCCGACCTCGGTCACGACCCCCATGCCGTCGGTCCGCACGGGCACGGCCTCGACGTACAGGATCGGCAGGTGCTGCCGCGCGTGGAAGAGCTCGTCTTCCGAGAGCCAGCCGGGATTGGGGTCGGGGTCGGGTGTCCGCACGGAACTCATGCGCCATTCTTACCGGTCCGGCAGCGCGATCGCGGCGCGTGACGCTACGGGCGAACAGCACCGGCCCCGATGTCGGCACCCGTCGCTAGGCTCGGCCCATGGTGCAGATCGACCCGTCCCTCGTCCAGTGGTCCGCCGTCGAGGCCGAGCGCGAGGGGCGACCGCTGCTCGTGCTGCTGCACGGCGTGGGCTCGCACGAGGGCGACCTGATCGGCCTCACCCCGTACCTGCCGCAGCAGTTCGTGGCCGCGTCGCTCCGGGCACCGCTGCCGCACGGCGACGGCTTCTCGTGGTACCCGCTCTCGACGCCCGGCGCACCCGACCCCGGCGCCGTCGACGACGCGGCCGAGGCCGTCCTCGCCTGGCTCGACACCCTGCCCGACGTCCACCCGAGCGTCAGCCTGCTCGGCTTCTCGCAGGGCGGCTCGCTGTCGCTGCAGCTGCTGCGGCACGCGCCCGAGCGGTTCGCCTTCGCCGCCGTGCTGGCCGGCTTCGTTGTCCCCGCCGCGGGTGACGACGCGCTCGAGCGTGCCGGCGCGCGCGACGAGGCCCTGGCCGCCGCGCGACCCGCGGTGTTCTACGGTCGCGGCGACGTCGACCAGGTGATCCCCGTCGAGGCGGTCGAGCGCACCCAGGCCTGGCTCGACGAACACGCCGACGCCGAGCAGACCGTCTACCCCGGGCTCGCGCACGGCGTCTCGCAAGAAGAACTCGACGACCTCAACGCGTTCATCGGTCGCGTCATGGCGACACCGATCACCGACGCCGGCACCCCGGTGGCCGCGGCCGACCCGGCCGGGTGAGCCGCCGGGCGTCGACCGGGCCGGCCGCCCACGGCCGCCGACGCCCCCCCCTGACAGACCCTGCAGCACCCGTCGAGACGAAGGAGGCGCGCGATGGCGACGCTCTCGGTGTCCGGTTCCGCCACCCACCGCCACCGTGCCGAGCGCGGTGTCGTCCACCTCAGCGTCGGCTTCGAGGGCGACGACCGCGAGAAGGTCGTGCGCGACACCGCCGGGGTGCACGCCCGCCTCACCGAGCAGGCCACCGCCTGGCGCCGACAGGAGGCCGCCACCTGGTGGAGCGCCCAGAGCGTCACCGTCGGGGTCGTGACCGAGGCGGTGACCGACCGCAGTGACGGCGGCGAGCCGAGCCGCGCCTCCTCGGTCGTGAGGTTCCGCACGCGGGCGGCCGTCGACGTCCGGTTCAGCGACTTCGACGCGTTGGCGTCGTGGGTGGGCGACGTCGCCGTCGAGCCCGGGGTGACCATCGAGTGGATCGAGTGGTCGCTGAGCCACGCCCGACGCCCCGAGGTCGAGAAGGCCGTGCGGGTCGCCGCGATCGCCGACGCGGTCGGCCGGGCCGGCGACTACGCCGAGGCCCTCGGGCTCGGGCAGCCGACGCTGCAGTCGGTCTTCGAGCCGGGGCTGCGGCCGGGGGCGTCGGGTGGTGGCAGCCCGTTCGGCCTCGCCCGCGCCGCCGCGACGTTCTCGACGGGCGGCCCCACCACGTTCGACCTGCACCCCGACGACATCGAGGTCACCGCCGAGGTCAGCGCCGACTTCGTCGCATGACCCGGCCGGCCCTCGCGGGCCGGCACCGTCCGCCGCTCGGGTTCGGCATGCCTCGGCACGATCCGCCGGTGGGGTTCGGCACGTGCCTCAGAGCAGCCGGTGCCAGACCCCCTCGACGCCGACCGGCACGAACCCGACGGCTTCGTTGACGGCGAGCATCGGGCGGTTCTCCTCGGCGTTGAAGGTCAGCACGGCCGACCGCCCGGGGCGTTCGACGGCGAGTTGGTCGAGGTTCGCGACCTTCACCAGCCAGCCGAGCCGGTGCCCGCGGTGGTCCCGCCGCACGAGGGTCATCTGCTGCATCACCGGGCGGGAGGCGTCGTCGGGCACCGCGAGATCGGAGCACGCCACGAGTCGACCCGACGGCACGTGCTCCGCCGCGGCGGTCAGCGACGCCCGTCCGGTCGAGGCACGTCGCCGTTCCGCCTCGACGAGTCGTTCGACGGTCCAGACGTCCTCGGGTTCGGGCACGTCACCCGTCGGCGCGTCGGTGCTCAACGCGGTCGCCATCGCCGCGACGTCGGACCGCCACGGCCGGGGCGTGGGGCCCGACCAGGTGTGGACGCGGTACTCGTCGCCCGCCGCGGCCCGCGCCTCGGAACGGATCGCGGCCAGCGCCTCCTCGTCCACCGGCAGCGGGAGTCGGCTGATGCGCTCGACCTGGCCGAGCGCGTAGCCGCGGGCGAGCGCGAAGCGGACCTCCGAGGAGGCGCGGGGCACCCCGCCGTGACCGGTCGAGGCCTCGAGGCGGTCGGCCGGCGCGGCGCCCTGGGCCGAGGCGACGAACGAGATGGCGTCGGTGCGACCGGCGGCCCGGGCGACGGCCTCGACGTGGTCGAGCAGGGCCGTGCCGACGCCGCGACGAAGGTGCTCGCGGGCGACGGCGACCCCGAGCCAGCACGTCGTCACCGCCGGGTCGGCGAGGGTCTCGTACGTCGCCTGCCCGACGATGCGGCCCCCGGACCGGACGACGAAGAGCCGCCGAGGCGAGAAGGGGTCGTGCCACTGCGGGAGTTGTTCGGCGGGGCCGAAGTCGAGGTCGCCGAAGCCGAGCACCTCGGCCTGCACGGCGTTCTCGAGGGCGACGGCCTCGACGTAGTCCGCGACACGGGCGGCGTGCCCGCCGGGCTCGAGGGTGGTGGGGACGACGAGTTCGTCGATGACGAGGTCGGTCACGGGGTCTCCCGGGCTGGAGGTGGTCGGCGGCCACCCGCCTGCCACCCGGTCGGGCAGCCCGCCAGCCTAGCGTCGAGGCCCGCCGTCACGCGAGCACCTGCGGTGAGGGCGCGGCGTAGAACGGACTCATGGACGTCCCCTACGACCTGCAGCGCTTCGTCGACGCCCAGGACGCCGCCGCGACGCACGAGAGAGCACTCGGCGAGCTGCGCAGGGGACGCAAGTCGTCGCACTGGATGTGGTTCGTCCTGCCCCAGATCGCCGGTCTCGGCCACAGCGGCATGGACCGCACCTACTCGATCCGGTCGCTCGACGAGGCACGGGCCTACCTCGAACACCCCGTGCTCGGCCCCCGGCTGCGCGAGGCGGCCGGCGTCGTCGCCGAGGCACCCGCCCCGAGTGCGGACGACCTGATGGGCGGCGTCGACGCCATCAAGCTGCGCTCGTCGATGACGCTGTTCGGGCGGGCCGACCCGTCCGAACCGGTGTTCCGCGCCGTGCTCGACCGCTGGTTCGACGGCGACGAGGACGACCTGACGCTCGCCCGCCTCTGAGCCCCGCGACCGTCCGGCACAGGTCACCTCGTCCCCAGCCGAGGAGGCGCGGGTCACCACCCACAGGTCCGTCACCTCGCCGTCCGGCGTCGGTGCCCCCGGCTACGCTCGTCGACATGCCTCCGCTCTACCCCGAGATCGAACCGTACGACTCCGGCCTGCTCGACGTCGGCGACGGCCAGCACGTGTGGTGGGAAGAATGCGGCGCTCCCGACGGCAAGCCCGTGGTCTTCTTGCACGGCGGGCCCGGCAGCGGCTCGTCACCCGCCCACCGTCGGCTGTTCGACCCGGCGCGGTACCGGATCGTGCTGCTCGACCAGCGCGGGGCGGGCCGCAGCACGCCGCACGCAGGCACGTTCGGCACCGACCTCTCGACGAACACGACGCAGCACCTCGTCGCCGACCTCGAGGTGCTCCGCGAGCACCTCGGCATCGAGCGATGGCAGGTCTTCGGCGGCTCGTGGGGCTCGGCGCTGGCCCTCGCCTACGCCGAGAGCCACCCCGACCGGGTCACCGAGCTCGTGTTGCGAGGCGTCTTCACGCTGCGCCAGAGCGAGCTCGACTGGTTCTACGAGGGTGCCGCCTCGAACGTGCTGCCCGACCGGTGGCAGGGGTACCTCGCCCCCGTGCCGGTGCGAGAACGTCGGCCGGGCGGGCTGATCGAGGCCTACTCGCGCCTGCTGGCCGACCCCGATCCGGCCGTGCACGGGCCCGCCGCCGTGGCCTGGTCGACGTGGGAGGCCTCGGCGATCACGCTGCTGCCCCGACCCGACCTCGTCGAGCGCTACTCCGACCCGGCGTTCGCCCTCGCCTTCGCCCGCATCGAGAACCACTACTTCGTCAACCGCGGCTTCGTCGACGAGGGGCAGTTGATCCGTGACGCGCACCTCGTGGCGCACATCCCCACGGTGATCGTGCAGGGCCGCTACGACCTGTGCACCCCGGCGACCACGGCCTTCGACCTGCACGCCGCACTGCCCGACGCCGAGTTCGTCCTGGTCGACGACGCGGGGCACGCGTTCGACGAGCCGGGCATCCTCGACGCGCTGATCGCGGCGACCGACCGGTTCGCCGGCTCCGCCGACGAGGCCTCGCGATGACGGTCGTGCTGGCCGGCTGCGGCGACCTCGGCACCGAGGCCGCGCTCCGCTTCGCATCGCTCGGGCACCGGGTGATCGGGCTCCGGCGGTCCGCCGACCTGCTGCCCGACGTCATCGAGGGCGTGTCGGTCGACCTGAGCACGACCCGCCCGACGATCCCCGCCGACACCGAGGTCGTCGTCGTCGCCCTCTCGGCAGGGTCGCGCGACGTCGACACCTACCGCGCGTCGTACGTCGATGGTCTGCGGAACGTCCTCGACGCCCTCGACGAGGCGGGTGCCGCCGACGCCCGGGTGCTGTTCGTCTCGTCCACCGCCGTGTACGACGTCGACGACGGCAGCGTCGTCGACGAGGCGACCCCGGCGACCGGGGCCTCGCCCACGGCCGAGGTCATCCTCGAGGCCGAGGCGTTGCTGCACGAGCGCCGACCCGACGGCATCGTGCTCCGGCTCGGCGGCATCTACGGCCCCGGCCGTGAGCGACTGATCGAGCAGGTGCGAGGGGGCGAGGCCCGGTCGGCCGAGCCGGCCGGCAGCTCGCCGCACACGAACCGCATCCACCGCGACGACGCGGCCGCCGCGATCGTCCACCTCACGACGACCCCGGGCGTGACCGACGACCTGTACGTGGGGGTCGACGACGAGCCGTCGAGGCTCGACGACGTGCTGACGTTCGTGGCCGGCGAACTGGGGGTGCCCGTGCCGCCGAGCGCGCCTCCTCGGGGTCGCCAGGCCGGGGGCGACAAGCGACTGTCGAACGCCCGCCTGCGCGGCACCGGGTTCGCCTTCACGTACCCGACCCACCGCGAGGGGTACCGCGCCGTGATCGCGGGCGAGGGCGTGCGGCACCCCTGATCCCGGGCCCGCGTGGCCAGGCGCGGCCCGGCCCGGCGCGGCACGCCCCGAATCAGAACACCGTCGAGTGGACGAAGCACCGCGGTGTTCAGCGGTGCCTCGTCCACTCGACGGTGTCCTCGGAGGCTGAGTGACCTAGTGGATCGGCGTGCCACCCGTGACGGCGATGGTCTCGCCGCTGATGTAGCTCGACTCCTGGCTGGCCAGGAAGACGAACGACGGGGCGAGCTCGACGGCCTGGCCGGGGCGACCGTAGGCGGCCTCCGAACCGAAGCTCTCGATCTTCTCGTTCGGCACGAAGGCCGGCTGCAGCGGCGTCCAGACCGGGCCGGGAGCGACGCCGTTGACGCGGATGCCACGCTCGGCGAGCTGCTGGGCCATGGCGCGGGTCCAGTTGGCGATGCCGGCCTTCGACACGGCGTACTCGGCGAGGTCGGGCGACGGCTGGAAGCCCTGGATCGACGACGTGGTGATGATCGACGCACCCGGCTTCAGGTGCGTCGACGCGGCCTTCGTCAGCCAGAAGAGCGGGTAGATGTTGGCCTTCAGCACGTGGTCGAGGGTCTGGGTCTCGAAGTCGTCGATGCTGCTGACCGTCGGCATGACGCCGGCGATGATCGCGAGGATGTCGAGCCCGCCGAGTTCGGCGACCGTCTTCTCGACGACGTCGACGTTGGTCTGCTCGACCTGCAGGTCGCCCGGCAGCAGGACGGCCGTCCGACCGGCCTCACGGACGAGGGCGGCGACCTCCTCGGCCTGCGACTGCTCGTCGGCGAGGTAGCTCAGCGCGACGTCGGCACCCTCTCGGGCGAAGGCGATGGCGGTGGCGCGACCGATGCCGCTGTCGGCACCGGTGACGAGGGCCTTGCGGCCGGCCAGGCGGCCGCTGCCGACGTAGCTGGTCTCGCCGTGGTCGGGCTCGGGCTTCATGGCGTGGACGTCGCCGGGGGCGCTCTGCTGTTGGTGCTCGAACGGCGGCTGCGGGTACTGGGTGACGGGGTTCTGGGGCGTGTACATGTTGTCTGCCATGTCCCCGGTGTACGCGGCGGCCGTCGCCGACCGGCCAGCTTGTACCCCTCGACCCGTCCGCCGCCTCGTGCGTCCACCCCGAGGAGGCGCGGGCACCGTCCCCGAGGAAAGATACGGTGGACCGGTGCCCCTGCTCCCCCTGCCCTCCGAGACGCCCCGTCAGGTCCTGCCCGCCTGGGTGCTGCGTGCCGACCGTCGGGCCGCGAAGCGCATCAACGCGGTCCGCGGCGTTCCCGTCGTCGACCGGAACCTCAGCCGCCTCAGCCACTTCGCCGACCACGGGCTGCTGTGGGCGGCCGTGGCCACGGGCCTGGCCCTCGTCGGCCAGCGGCGGGCCGCCGTCCGCGGCGCGCTCTCGCTCGGCTTCGCCAGCGCCATGGCGAACATCGTGGGCAAGCGCATCTTCGGCGGCAACCGCCCGCTGATCGACGACGTCCCGATCGAGCGACGGCTGCGCAGCCAGCCGCTCTCGGCGTCGTTCCCCTCCGGCCACGCGGCGTGTGCCGCCGGCTTCGTCACCGGCGTCGCGATCGAGTCGCCCGGGGCCGCGGCAGCCCTCGTGCCACTGGCCGGCGCGGTCTCGTGGTCGCGCCTCCACGTGGGGGCTCACTGGACGTCCGACGTGGTCGGCGGGCTGATCATCGGCTCGGGCGTGGCGTTGATCGGCCGTCTCGTGGCGACCCCGGGCCCGCGCTGACCCGACCCGTCATGCGGGTGCGCGGCGTCGTGCCGGGGCTACCAGCGGCCGTGCACGGCCTCGCGGAAGTACTGGTCGTAGATGCGGACGACCTCGCTGTCGAGCCCGTCGTCGAGGTCGCCCACGCTGCCCGCCGCCGCGTTCGCGGTCGCCTGGGCCACGTTGCGCGCGCCGGGGATCACCGTGCTGACGCCCGGCTGCTCGACGATCCAGGCGAGGGCCGCCTGCGGGACGGTGACGCCGTCGGGGACGGCGGCGGCGAACTCCTGCGCGGCGGCGACGCCCTGCTCGAAGTCGACGCCGCTGAAGGTCTCGCCCTGGTCGAACGCCTCGCCGTGACGGTTGTAGCTGCGGTGGTCGTTCTCGGCGAACGTCGTCTCGGTCGTGTACTTGCCCGACAGCAGGCCGCTGGCCAGGGGCACGCGGGCGATGATGCCGACCCCGGCGCGCTGCGCGGCGGGCAGGACCTCGTCGAGCGGCTTGAGCCGGAAGGCGTTGAGGATGATCTGCACGGTCGCGAGGTTCGGCCGCGCGATGGCGGTCAGGGCCTGGGCGGTCTCCTCGACGCTGACGCCGTAGGCACGGATCGCCCCGGCCTCGACCAGCTCGTCGAGCGCGTCGTAGACGGCGTCGCTCTCGAACACGGCGGTCGGAGGGCAGTGCAGCTGCACCAGGTCGAGCGTGTCGACGCCGAGGTTGCGACGCGAACGGTCGGTCCAGGCGACGAAGTTCTCCTTGACGTAGTTCGACGGCACCTGCTCGAGACGACGACCCATCTTGGTCGCGACGGTGAGCGGCACGTCGGGGTTCGACGCACGGAAGCGCCCGATGATCTGCTCGCTCCGGCCGTCGCCGTAGACGTCGGCGGTGTCGAAGAAGGTCACCCCCGACTCGACGGAGGCGCTCAGCACGTCGAGCGCGTCGCTCTCGGAGACGTCGCCCCAGTCGGCTCCGAGCTGCCAGGTGCCGAGGCCGACGACCGAGACGGGTCGGTCGGCGAGGAAGGATGAACGGGTTCCGAGGGTGCGGCTCTGCATGCCGCCGAGCCTAGCGACGCCGGTCGTCGCCCCGCCCAGGCTGCGCGTCGGGACGAGGCCGCCCGTCGGGACGAGGCCGCCCGTCGGGACGTCGCTGCCCGTCGGTACGTCGCTGCCCGTCGGGACGACGCTGCCCGGCGGGACGCTGCCGGGACGCGTTCACGCTGCGGACGAGCGCGTACGACACGACGACCGAGACGAACGCGGCGAACAGGAAGGCGGCGCCGAACCCGGCTTGCCCCTGCAGCAGCCGGACGAGCCCGATGATGGCGAGGGCCGCGGACAGCATGCCGAAGACCCGAGCGACGACGGACGTCACGCGACGCGCGGCACCGGCCCGGCGACCGCCCCGGGGACGCGACGACACCGTCAGCCGAGGCGACGGGCCGAGGCGACCGCCGCCTCCTTCGCCTCGCCGAGCTCGCGGACGGCACGCTCGCGCGCTTCGTCGGGCATGGGCAGGCGATCGCTCAGCGTGAGGTTCGTGGTGATGGTCTCGACACGCATGCCGAGGGTCGCGCCGAGGACGATCTCGAGCACCGGGACGGCGTGGTCATAGCCCGCCGTGGGCGTGCCGGGGTCGTAGGAGCCGCCGCGGCTCGTGACCACGACCGCGGTGCGTCCGAGCATCGGCTGCTGGTCGTCGCCGTCGAAGGGGGCGGTGACCCCGGGCAGGTGGATGTTGTCGACCCAGGCCTTCAGCGTCGAGGGCAACGAGTAGTTGTACAGCGGGGCGCCGATCAGCACGACGTCGGCGGCCACGAGCTCGGTGATGAGCGCCTGCTGCAGGGCCTCGTGCGCGGGGTCGGGGGCGTCGCCCGCGCGCCGCAACCGCGGAGGCCAGTGCAGCGCGCTGTCGCTCAGGTGCGGCAGGGGGTCGACGTGCAGGTCGCGACGGGTGACGGCGTGGTCGTCGCCGAGGTCGCGCCAGGCGTCGGCGAACGCCGCGGTGATGGCGCGCGAACGACTCGTCGTGAGGTCGGCGGACGAGTCGAGGTGCAACAGGTTCGGCATGCGCCCACCGTAGCCGGGGCCGCCGACGCCGCCGGCCGGTTGCGCCGTCTAGGAGAGCGCCGTAGCATCGTCGTGGTGTTTTGTGAGATCGATGCACAGCTCATAAAATGCTCCGGTCCCGTTCTGACTTGCGAGGTGACGTGTCGACACCCTGGCCACCGATCGGTCACGAGAAGGTCGACTGGGTCCCGTCCGGACGACCGACGGTGGGCCTCCGTGCCGAGCCGCTCCGGGCGGTCGTCTTCGAGGCAGCGGTGCCTCCTCTCATCCACGACTCGAGTCCCGCCCCGTCAGCCGAGGTCGCCGCCCTGGCCGAGGACGCGTCACTCGAACTGACGCGGTTCGACGCCACCCTCGGTGGCGAGGTGGCCGCTTTCGCGCCACTCCTGCTGCGAAGCGAGGCGGTGGCCTCGTCCCGCATCGAGAACCTGACCGCGACCGCGCGCTCCGTGTTCACAGCCGAACTCGGGGACGAGCGCAAGCGCAACGCCACCCTGATCGCCGCGAACACGCGGGCCATGTCGGCAGCGATCGACCTGGCTGACGACCTGACCCGCGCCTCCGTGCTCACGATGCACGCCACGCTGATGGCCTCGGACGCACGCCACACGCCAGGGGCCCTCCGCGACGAACAGGTCTGGATCGGTCGCAGCAGTTCGAGCCCGGTCGGCGCCGAGTTCGTCGCGCCGGTCAGCAGCCGGGTCCCGGCCCTGCTCGACGACTGTCTGGCGTTCGCGCGGCGCGACGACCTGCCGGTCCTCGTCCAGACGGCCGTGACCCACGCCCAGTTCGAGACGATCCACCCCTTCACGGACGGCAACGGCAGGACGGGGCGATCGTTGACCCAGGCGATGCTGCGCTCCAAGGGGGTCACGCGATCCGTGACCGTGCCGGTCTCGGCCGGCCTGCTGACCGACGTCGACGCCTACCACCGGGCCCTGACCGCCTACCGAGCAGGCGAGCTGGACCCGATCGTGCGGTTGACGGCCGAGGCGTCCCTGCGGGCGGTCGCGAACGCCCGCAGGCTCGTGGACGATCTCCACGACGTGAGGGCGTCGTGGACGACCCGGGTGACGGCACGGAGCGATTCGTCGGTCTGGCGCCTGCTCGACCTGCTCGTCCACCAGCCCGTCGTCGACGCCGCGACGGCCGCCAGCCGCCTGTCGCTCGCCCCGAGCAACGTCTACCCGCTGCTCCGTCGGCTGGTCGAGTCGGGCGTCCTCAAGCAGAAGGCCGAGTACAAGTTGGGCACGATCTGGCGAGCCGACGAGGTCCTCTCGGCGCTCGACGCCTTCGCGGCACGCTCCGGACGCCGAGGCGAGGCCACCGCGCTCAGCTGAACCCCCGGCGGAATGTCGGTGGTGCAGAGCAGGATGGCACCGATGACCGACGTGCTCGACCGCTTCTCCCCCGCGACCCGCGAGTGGTTCCGGGGGGCCTTCGCCGCGCCGACGCGGGCACAAGAGGGCGCCTGGACGGCCATCAGCCAGGGCGACCACGCCCTCGTCATCGCGCCCACCGGCTCGGGCAAGACGCTCGCGTCGTTCCTGTGGTCGATCGACTCGCTGGCCTCGTCGCCCCCGCCCGACGAGAAGCTGCACCGCACCCGCGTGCTCTACATCTCGCCCCTCAAGGCGCTCGGCGTCGACGTCGAGCGCAACCTCCGCTCGCCGCTCGTGGGCATCACCCAGACCGCCCGGCGGCTGGGCACCGAGGCTCCCGACATCACGGTGGGCGTCCGGTCGGGCGACACCAGCTCGAGCGACCGGGGTCGCCTCGCCCGCACCCCCACCGACATCCTCATCACGACGCCCGAGTCCCTCTACCTGATGCTCACGTCTCAGGCGCGCGAGACCCTCAAGGGCGTGCAGACGGTCATCATCGACGAGGTGCACGCCGTCGCGTCCACCAAACGTGGTGCCCACCTGGCCCTCTCGCTCGAACGACTCGACGCCCTGCTCGAGAAGCCCGCCCAGCGCATCGGCCTCAGCGCCACCGTGCGGCCGCCCGAAGAGGTCGCGCGATTCCTCGCCGGGCCGGCACCGGTCACGATCGTCAACCCGCGCGCCGACAAGAAGTTCGACCTGCGCGTCGTGGTGCCCGTCGACGACATGACCGAACTCGGCACCGCCGCTCCGCTCGAGGGGTCGGCGGCCGGGGCGGCGCCCCAAGGCTCGATCTGGCCGCACGTCGAAGAGGGCATCGTCGACCTGATCGCCGCGCACCGGTCGACCATCGTCTTCTCGAACTCGCGCCGCCTGGCCGAACGCCTCACGGCCCGGCTCAACGACATCTGGATCGTACGTCAGGGCGGCGACCTCGAGGCCGCCGAGCGCGCGACCGAGAACGCACGGTCAGACGCCTCCGCCGCCCGCGCCTCCTCGACGGACGGCGACGACCACGACGACGACCAGGAGGCGCGGGGCGAGCTGGTCGCGGCCGGTCGCGTCGGCGACGGCGCGGCCGGTGACACCGTCGACCCGTTCGCCCCGGCCCCCGCGTCGCAGCGCAACCCGGCCGTCGGCGGCGGCGCCCCCGCCCAGCTGATGGGCGGCTCGGGCCAGACCGCGGGCAGCGACCCCCTGCTCGCCCGGGCCCACCACGGGTCGGTGTCGAAAGACCAGCGGGCCCTCATCGAGGACGACCTCAAGAGCGGCCGCCTGCGCTGCGTCGTCGCGACGAGTTCGCTCGAGCTCGGCATCGACATGGGCGCCGTCGACCTGGTGATCCAGGTCGAGTCGCCACCCTCGGTCGCCAGCGGCCTGCAGCGCGTCGGGCGGGCCGGGCACCAGGTCGGCGAGACCTCGCGCGGCGTGCTCTTCCCGAAGCACCGTGCCGACCTGATCCACTCCGCCGTGGCGGCCGAGAGGATGGTCGCCGGGCTCATCGAAGAGTTGCGCGTGCCGACCAACCCCCTCGACGTGCTGGCCCAGCAGACCGTCGCGGCCGTGGCCCTCGACGAGCTCGACGCCGACGACTGGTTCGACACGGTGCGGCGCAGTGCGCCCTTCGCGACGCTGCCCCGGTCGGCCTTCGACGCCACCCTCGACCTGCTCAGCGGCAAGTACCCGTCCGACGAGTTCGCCGAGCTGCGACCCCGCATCGTGTGGGACCGCGTCCACGGCACGCTGACCGGTCGGCCCGGCGCCCAGCGCCTCGCCGTCACCAGCGGCGGCACGATCCCCGACCGGGGCCTCTTCGGGGTGTTCATGGTCGGTGAGAAGGCCGCTCGCGTCGGCGAGCTCGACGAAGAGATGGTCTACGAGTCACGGGTCGGCGACGTCTTCGCCCTCGGGGCGACCAGCTGGCGGATCGAAGACATCACCCACGACCGCGTGCTCGTGTCGCCCGCGTACGGCCAGCCCGGCCGCGTCCCCTTCTGGAAGGGCGACGGCATCGGGAGGCCCGCCGAGCTCGGCAAGGCGATCGGCGGCTACGTCCGCGAGTTGTCGAACTCGAACGAGGCCGACGCCACGACCCGTGTCGCGGCCGGCGGCCTCGACGAGCGCGCCGCCCGCAACCTGATCGCGTTCCTCGCCGAGCAGAAGGCCGCCACCTCGTACGTGCCGACCGACACCACCCTCGTCGTCGAACGCTTCCGAGACGAGCTCGGCGACTGGCGGCTCATCCTGCACTCGCCGTACGGCATGCAGGTCCACGCCCCGTGGGCCCTGGCCGTCTCGGCCCGCATCCGCGACCAGCTCGGGGTCGACGGTGGCGCGATGGCAGCCGACGACGGCATCGTCGTGCGCATCCCCGACACCGACGCCGAGCCTCCCGGGGCCGAGCTGTTCTCGTTCGAGCTCGACGACCTCGACGAGATCGTCACCGAAGAGGTCGGCGGTTCGGCGCTGTTCTCGTCGCGCTTCCGCGAGTGCGCCGCCCGGGCCCTGCTGCTGCCGCGCTACAACCCGGGCAAGCGGTCCCCGCTCTGGCAGCAGCGCCAACGGTCGTCGCAACTGCTCGACGTCGCCCGCAAGTACCCGCAGTTCCCGATCGTGCTCGAGGCCGTGCGCGAGGTGCTGCAAGACGTGTACGACCTGCCGGCCCTGATGAGCCTCACCCGCGACCTCGCCAGCCGCACCGTGCGCATCGTCGAGACCGAGACCGAGGTGCCCTCGCCCTTCGCCCGCTCGCTGCTGTTCGGCTACGTGGCCGCCTTCATGTACGAGGGCGACTCGCCGCTGGCCGAACGCCGGGCCGCCGCCCTCTCGCTCGACTCGAGCCTGCTGCAAGAGCTGCTCGGCCGGGCCGAGCTGCGCGAGCTGCTCGACGCCGACGTCATCGACCAGCACGAACTCGAGCTGCAGCGCCTCGCGCCCGATCGTCGGGCCCGCGACATCGAGGGCGTCGTCGACCTGCTGCGTCTGCTCGGCCCGCTGACGACCGACGAGATCATCGACCGCAGCTGGCTGGCCGCCACCCTGGTCACGGGCGACGTCGCCGCACGCGACGACGCCCACCGGTCGCTCGAGACGGCCCTGACCGACCTCGCCTGGTCCAACCGGGTGCTGCGCTTCACCCACGCCGGCACCGTGCGCTGGGCCGGCATCGAAGACGCCTCGCGCCTGCGCGACGCCCTCGGGGTCGCCCTGCCGATCGGCGTGCCCACCGCGTTCGTCGAACCCGTCGACGACCCGCTGGGAGACCTGATCGGCCGGTTCGCCCGCACCCACGGGCCGTTCACCCCCGCCATGGTGGCCGACCGGTTGGGCCTCGGCACCGCCGTCGTCCTGGACACCCTGCGCAAGCTCGCCACCCAGCGTCGCGTCGTCGAGGGCGAGTTCCGACCACGGCAGCAGGGCAGCGAGTGGTGCGACTCCGAGGTGCTGCGTCGGCTGCGCGGCAAGTCGCTCGCCGCGCTGCGGCACGAGGTCGAACCCGTGGCGCCCGAGACCCTCGGCCGCTTCCTGCCCGCCTGGCAGCACGTCGCCACCGGGCTCAAGGGCTCGGGCCTGCGCGGGCTCGACGGCGTCGTCCAGGTCGTCGACCAGCTGAGCGGCGTCTCGCTGCCCGCCTCGGCGTGGGAGTCCCTGATCCTGCCCGCCCGCGTGACCGACTACAACCCTTCGATGCTCGACGAGCTCACCGCGACCGGCGACGTCATCTGGTCGGGCACGGGCACCCTGCCCGGTCACGACGGCTGGGTCAGCCTGCACCTCGCCGACGGCGCCCAGGTCACCCTGCCCGAACCGTCGGGGGCCGAGACCGACGACCTGCAGCGCGAGGTGCTCGCCGCCCTCGCCGGTGGTGGCGCGTACTTCTTCCGGCAGCTCTCCGACGCCGTCGGCAGCACCGACGACGACTCGTTGGTCACCGCGATCTGGCAACTCGTCTGGGCGGGCCAGATCACCAACGACACGTTCGCCCCGCTGCGCACCCAGGTCGGCGGCGGACGCACGCCGAAGCCGCGCACGCCCACCCGGTCCCGCTCGTCGTACCGCAGCCGCGGTCGCGTGGCCATGCCACGCCAGGCCGGCCCGCCGACCGTCGGCGGGCGGTGGTCGCTGCTGCCCCTCGCCGAACCCGACGGCACGGTGCGCGCCGCCGCGACGGCCGAGATCCTGCTCGAACGCCACGGCGTCGTCACGCGCGGCGCAGTCGTCAACGAGGGCGTCCGCGGCGGCTTCTCGACGGCCTACAAGGTGCTGAGCGGCTTCGAAGAGACCGGCCGCGCTCGTCGCGGCTACTTCGTCGAGGGGCTCGGCGCCGCACAGTTCGCGACCGGGCCGACCGTCGACCGCCTGCGCTCGTTCGTCCGCGACGAGGGCGACCGGCGCGACGACGACGCCCTGGTCGCCGCGGGCCGTCAGCGTGACGTGCCCGTGGTCACGCTCGCCGCGACCGACCCGGCCAACCCCTACGGCGCCGCCTTGCCATGGCCCGGCCAGACGCTCGACGGGGCGTCCGCCGACGAGGCCGCGGCCGTGGCGAGCGCGGCGGCACGAGCCGCCACCTCGGCGGCGGCGACCACGGCGACCGGGGCAGGGACGCGCGACGACGCGGGCTCCACGGCGGGCACGACCCGCGCCTCCTCGGGGTCCGATCGCGCCGACTCGGCTGACACCGCAGCGGGCGGCAAGAAGAAGTCCGGGCACCGGCCGGGCCGCAAGGCCGGGTCGCTGGTCGTGCTCGTCGACGGCCGACTCGTCGTCTACGTCGAGCGCGGCGGCAAGACCGTCCTCACCTTCGGCGAACCCGACGAACGAGAGCTCGCCCTCGCGGCCGCGTCGCTCGCGGCCACCGTCCGCACGCGCCTCGGCAAGCTGGCCGTCGAGCGGGTCGACGGCGAGTTCGTGCTGGGCACCCCGCTCGGCGACGCCCTGCGCGACGCCGGCTTCGCGCCCACGCCGAGCGGCATCCGGTTGAGGTCCTGACCGATGCCCGAGGGAGACACCGTCTACCGCGCCGCGAAGAACCTCGACGCGGTGCTGCACGGCCAGACGCTCACGGCCAGCGACTTCCGGGTGCCGGCGTTCGCCACGGTCGACCTGACCGGCGAGGTCGTCGACGACGTCATCGCGCGGGGCAAGCACCTGCTGCACCACATCGGCGACGTGACGTTGCACACGCACCTCAAGATGGAGGGGTCGTGGCACGTCTACCGCCACGGCACGAGGTGGAAGCGACCGGCCTACCAGGCCCGCGTCGTGCTCGAGACCGCCGAGTGGGTGGCCGTCGGCTTCGACCTGGGCATCGTCGAACTGGTGGCCCGCGACGACGACGACAGCGTCGTCTCGTACCTCGGCCCCGACCTGCTCGGCCCCGACTGGGACGCCGCCCGGGCCCTCGCGAACCTCGAGGCCGACCCGACTCGCGAGGTCGGGCTCGCCCTGCTCGACCAGCGGGTGCTCGCCGGGGTCGGCAACGTGTACCGCAACGAGCTCTGCTTCTTGCGGGGCGTGCTGCCCACGCGGCCCGTCGGCGCGGTCGAGAACCGGCCGAAGATGATCGACCTGGCCCACCGGCTGATCCAGGCCAACAAGGACCGCGTCGACCGCACCACCACGGGCAACCTGCGGGGCACGACCGACTGGGTGTACGGCCGGGCGGGCAAGCCCTGCCTGCGCTGCGGCACGAAGATCGTCCGCGGCGAACTCGGCGAGAGCGAGCTCGAGCTGCGCGACACGTACTGGTGCCCGCACTGCCAGAGCTGATCAGGGCCGCAGCTGATCACCAAATGAGCTGATCACTGCCGGAGCTGATCGCCGCTGGAGCTGATCACCGCCCGCGCCCGCACCCGTGTGTGACGCCCCGTGACGACGCCGCAGCTCGGCCTCGTGCGACGTGCCTACGATCGGCGGCACCCGACGGCCGTACCCGGCGAGCCCGTCACCGCGAGAGGACGACCATGTCGAACGCCAGCACCCCCACCCCCGACCGCCGCATCGCCGACCAGGTCGCCGAGTTCGACGAGGGCTTCAGCGCCCAGATCGGCCCCGACTTCTCGAAGGTCTTCGCCGACGAGCAGAGCGCCCTGCGCGAGGCCGGCGTGCCCGACGACGCCGTCGCGCCCGGCGACACGCTCGTCGAGGCGACACTGCTGACGCCCCGCGGTGACGAGGTCTCGCTCGCCGAGACCGTCGGTGAGGGGCCGGCCGTGCTGGTGTTCTACCGCGGCGCCTGGTGCCCGTACTGCAACCTCACCCTCAAGACGTACCAGGCCGAGCTGCTGCCCCGGCTCCGCGAGCGGGGCGTCGCCCTCGTCGCCATCAGCCCTCAGACGCCCGAGGGCTCCGAGGCGTCCGTGACGAACGGCGCGCTCGAGTTCCCGGTGCTGTCCGACCCCGGCAACGTGCTGACCGGCGCCCTCGGCATCCGCACCGAGCCCAGCGCCGACGCGCGGGCGGTGCACACGCAGCTCGGCTTCGACGTCGCCGACAGCAACGCCGACGCGACCGGCGACATCCCCTTCCCGACCGTGCTCGTGATCGACCGCGACGGCACCGTGGTCTTCGCCGACGTCCACACCGACTACACCACCCGCACCGAGGTCGACGAGATCGTCGCCGCCCTCGACCTGCTGGAGGCGCGCGCGGCCTGACCGCGCCGGCGGGCGGCCCCCGATCAGGTCGAGGTGCCGCGTGCCGACGACACCGGCCAGACGTAGTCGAGGTCGGTGGGCTCGTCGCCGAAGGCCTCGGCGTACGACTCCGGGGCCTTCGCCAGCAGCTTCGAGCGGTGCGAACGGTGGACGTCGTCGCGGCCGAACCAGGGCGGCAGGTCGTACTGACCCGCCCGGAAGGCAGCGGCGTCGGCCGGCACCTCGTCGAGGGTGGCGAGCGTCTTGTCGAGGCAGGTGTCCGCGAACCCCCGGGCGACCCACGCCGCGCAGGTCTCGACCTGGTAGGCCATCAGCGCCGGTCGGAAGCCGCGCCACATGGCCGTGACCGGGTGGCTCTGCCAGCCGTAGCCGGGGACGACGAGCGCCCGCATGACCTGCAGTGTCTCGACCCGTTGCTTGCCCAGGCGCCGGTCGTCGAGCACCTCGACACTCGCTCGGAGGTCGGCGTAGGGAAGGAACGTCTGCATCCGACAAGCCAACACGCCCGCCCTGCCGCCCGTCCCCCGGACCGACCGGACGCCCGCGGCGCCCCGGGGACGAAAGCGAACGGCGCCCGGTGCGGGACGGACGACACCGGTCGCACCGTCTACGATCGACCCCGGCGACCGGACGTGACCCCACGTCCCCACCCGCGCCGCGCCTCCCGGGGTCGACGCCGCAGGCCGGTCGCCGAGGGCACGCACCCGACGAGCCACCGCCCCGCCGAGAGGACCACATGTCGACCCACGACGCCAGCGCCGCGAGTTCCATCGCCGACCAGGTGAGCGAGTTCACCGAGGGCTTCAACGCCCGGATCGGTGCCGACGCCACCAAGGTCTTCGACGACGAGCAGTCCGGCCTGCGCGACGCGGGCGTCCCGGCCTCGGCCGTGCGACTCGGCGACACGATCGTCGACGCCACCCTGGTCGACACGGCAGGCGACGAGGTGTCGCTGTCCGAGACGGTCGGCGAGTCGGCCGCCGTGCTCGTCTTCTACCGGGGTGCCTGGTGCCCGTACTGCAACCTGACCCTCAAGACGTACCAGGCCGACCTGCTGCCCCGCCTGCGCGAGCGCGGCGTCGCCCTCGTCGCCATCAGCCCCCAGACGCCCGAGGGCAGCGAGCGATCGGTCGCGAACGGCGGGCTCGAATTCCCCGTGCTGTCCGACCCGGGCAACGTGCTCGTGCGCGCGCTGGGCATCCAGACCGAACCGGCCGCCGGGGCCCGTGCGGTGCACTCCGACCTGGGCTTCGACGTCGCCGACAGCAACGCCGACGCCACGGCCGACGTGCCGTTCCCGACCGTGCTGGTCGTCGACCGTGACGGCAAGGTCGTCTTCGCCGACGTCCACGTCGACTACACGACGCGCACCGAGGTCGACGACGTCGTGGCCGCGGTGGACGCGCTCGACGCGCCCCGCCCCTCCTGACCCTCGCGCGCCTCCCGCCCCCCGCGCGCCTCACAGCCCCGAGGAGGCGCGCTCGGCCCGGTCGCGCCGGTCACCCCCGTGCACACCGCGAAGAACCCCGTTCACGTCGATGAACCCCGGACAATCGGGGTTCATCGTCGCGAACGGGGTTCTCCGTCGATCGGCGGTGCCGCTCAGCGCGGTCGGTCACCCGCGTCGACGGCCGGCGCGGGCGCCGCGGCGTCCTCACCGAGCCCGACGCGCGAGTGCCGACGCCCGTAGGCGAAGTACACGACCACGCCGATGACGAGCCACACCGCGAACCGTGCCCAGGTCAGCGTCGTCAGGTTGAACATCAGCCAGACGCAGAGCACGGCCGAGAGGATCGGCAGCACGGGCGACAGCGGCACGCGGAAGGCGCGGGGCAGGTCGGGGCGCGTCCGGCGCAGCACGATCACGCCGATGCTGACCAGCACGAAGGCCGACAGGGTGCCGATGTTGATCATCTCTTCGAGGACGCCGACGTCGGTGAACCCGGCGATCAGGGCGACGAGCACGCCGGCGATGACCTGCACCCGCACGGGCGTCTTGCGGACCGCCGAGGTCTTCGCGAGCCAGCGGGGCAGGAGGCCGTCACGGGCCATCGAGAAGACGATGCGGGCGAGGCCGAGCAGCAGCACCATGATGACCGTGGTCAGGCCGATCAGGGCGCCGATCGCGATCACCTGGGCCGCCCAACCCACGCCGACCAGCTCGAACGCGGTCGCCAGCGTGGGTGCCTCGACGGAGGCGAGGTCGCGGTACGACACCATGCCGGTGAGCACGATCGAGACCATCACGTAGAGCACCGTGACGATGGCGAGTCCGAGGAAGATGCCGCGCGGCATGGTCTTCTGCGGGTTCTTGACCTCTTCGGCGCTGGTCGCGACGACGTCGAAGCCGATGAAGGCGAAGAAGACGAGCGAGGCACCGGCGAGCAGCCCGAAGACGCCGTACTGCGCCGGCTCGGCACCCGAGACGAACGAGAAGAGCGACTGCGTCCAGACGTCGCCCTCACCGGCCGGGCGGGGCTGCGACTCGGGCACGAACGGCGTGTAGTTCGACGCCTTGACGAAGAAGAAGCCGACGACGATGACGAACAGGACGATCGCGACCTTGATCACGGTGAAGACGCTGCCGACGCGCGAGCTGAGTTGCGTGCCGAGCACGAGCAGCACGGTGAAGAACGCGACGATGACGAACGGTGCCCAGCTGAGCTCGAGCGGCCCGATCGACAGGGTGGCGGGCACGTCGAGGCCGAAGCCCTCGAACACCGTGCTGAGGTAGATGCCCCAGTACTTGGCGAGGACCGCCGCGCCGGTGAGGGTCTCGAGGATGAGGTCCCACCCGATGATCCAGGCCAGGAACTCGCCGAGGGTGGCGTAGGTGAAGGTGTACGCGCTGCCGGCGACGGGGATCGTCGAGGCGAACTCGGCGTAGCACATGATCGCGAGGCCGCAGGTGACCGCAGCCAGCAGGAACGACAGCGTGACGCCCGGCCCCGCGAAGTTCGCGGCGGCGTTGGCGCCGACCGAGAAGATGCCGGCCCCGACGGCGACGGCGATGCCCATCAGGGTCAGGTCGGTGACCCCGAGCGAGCGCTTCAGCCCGTTCTCGGGCCCGGTCGAGTCGGCGAGCGACGACTCGACCGACTTGGTGCGCCACAGGGTGCCGAGACCCCGGGCCTTGGGGACGGTGCTCATGCTGCCTCCTGGGTGGTGCGGGCTGGTCGGTGCGGCGGGGTGGTGCGGGCTGCGGTTCGTGCGGGCCGGGGTGGTGCGGGCCGGTCGTGGCTCCCTGCGGGGGGGACGACGCGCCAGCATACCGGTGGACCGGCCCGGTCTCGTAGCATGGCGACCAGAGGGGGTCGGCATGAGCGGACGGTCGTGGCAGCCGGTGCGTCCCGGGCGCCCGCCGACAGCGTGGGAGGCGCGGGCCGGCTCCGCGACGACGCCCGCCTCGGCGCCTGGTCACCTGGGCGACCGCACGACCGTCGTCGACGGTCACGGCGACCACGACACCTACGACGACCACGACCACACGCACGAGGCCCACGACGGCGGGGAGGCGACCGGAGCAGACCGGCGCGGGCGGCGGGCACCGCGGCAGACGCCGGGCGACCGTGCTCCGGGTGCCGTGCGCCGGTTCTGGGCCCGCGCCTCCCGCGCTCGTCGCCTCGGCCTGACGATCGCCGCCGTCGTCGCCGTGACCGCGGTCGTCGCCGGGGCGGGGCTCGCGGTGCAACCCAGGTACGACGAACCGGCGCGACCCGCGATGCTGGTCGACGACCTGCGCGGCGAGCCGACCACGACGGTCTGGCGCACCGACCTGACGGACGAGCTGACGCCGGGCACGCCCGACGGCTGCGCCTACTACCTGCGGGTCGGCGGGGTCGGCGACGACGCGATCATGGCGGCGCTGTCGGCCGAGCTGTCCGACCGGTGCGGCGGGGCGGGCGGGCGGCTGGCGCGGGTCGACGGCGAGACCGGCGACGTGGCCTGGAGCGCCAACGTGGCGACGGCCCTCGGCCGGGCGGTGCGCTCGGTGTCGGTCACGCCCGACGAGGACGGCCGGGCGGCCACCCTGACCGTCGAGGTCGACACCGGCTCGACCCTCGCACGCCTCGACCTCGCGTCGGGCGAAGTCACCGACCGGTCCGCGGCCGTCGAGTCGACCGACGCCGACCAGGTCACGCGCATCGAGGGCGTCTCCTCGTCGAGCGTCCTCGTCTCGCACCAGCCGCGGTCGCGGTTCGGGGCCGACGGCACGGGCCCGACGACGAACGACGGCGACCGGACGGTGTTCGAGCTGCACCCCCTCGACGACCTCGACGCCGTGACCTGGCGCGGGGACGAGCCGGCGCAGGCGACCGTGACGCTGTTCGACGACGAGCTCTACGTGCTGACGACGGCGGGCGAGGGGCCGCGGGTGATCGACGCCGCGACCGGAGCCGAACACCCCGTGCCGATCGACGACGACACCTACGGCTGGCCCGAGCAGGCCGGCGACCACGTGGTCGTGGCGTTCGCGGCGAACGACGGCCAGCGTCTCGTCGCGTTCTCGCAGGACGACCCCGGCGCGATCGGCTGGTCCGCCGACCTGCCGGGCGACGCCTCGCTGATCGTGTCGGACCGCTGCGTCACCGTCACGGCCACCGTCGTCAGCGGCGACCCCGTCGTCGAGGGGCCGCGGGGCGGCGGCGACGACGACGCGGACGACCCCACGGGCCGGGTCTCGGTGACCTGCCTGTCGCCTTCGACCGGCGAGACCCGCTGGACGACGACCGTCCCGGTCCGCAGCGGGCAGACCGTGCAGTCGGGCTGGAACCCCCTGCCGGACTCGGCGTTCGACCAGGTGCAGGTGTCCGTCTCGCCCTCGAGCAGCTTCGGCGACGAGACCTCGACCGTCACGACCTTCGACGCCGACGACGGGCACGTGGCCTTCGAGGCGACGCTGCCGGGGTACTCGGCGCCCCTGGCCCAGGGCCGCACGACCGCCTACCAGCTGGCGTTCGGCGTCGACGGCCGGACGTCCGTCGTCGCCTTCGACGGGCACAGCCACCGCGAGCTCTGGCGGACCTCGCCCACCGACGCGATCGACGTCGGCTTCTGGGGTCCGCACCTGGTGGTCACGGGGCAGGACGGCGTCGTCCGCCGCCTCGACGACCCGACGGCGGTGGCCGACCGCGGGTGACGGCGCGGCGCGGGCGGGCACGACACCACGTTGTGGACACAGCACCACGACTAGTCGTGGTGTTGTGTCCAGGACGTGGCGCTGTGGGCGGGCGGTGGCCGGCAGCGGACGAGGAGGCGCGGTGCCCGACCGCGCGCACCGCGCCTCCCGGCCGTCGACGGTCCGGCCCAGCCCGGACCGATCAGAGCACCCGCTCGAAACGCTGCGTGGGCCGCTTCAGCAACGAGTGCTCGAAGGGCGCGCCTGCGGCCGCCCACCCCTCGGACTCGTAGAGCCGGACGGCCCCGACGTTGTCGAGGAGCACGTGCAGCAGGACGCGCTCGTGACCGCGAGCCGCGAGCTCTCGCGTCGCCGCCCTCAGCAGGGAGCGCCCCGTCCCTCGTGTCTGGGCCCCGGGACGCGTCGCCAGCAGGCCGAGGACCGGTGCGTCGGCGGGATCGCCGGGCAGACCGCTGCCGGGACGCGTCGCCAGCACGAAGCCGTCGATGCCGTCCGAGCCGTCGACGACCAGCCAGACGACGGCCGCATCGAACTTCGGCCGGGCCCTCTCGGCGACTCCCTCGATGGCGCGCCCATCGCGGGCCGCGCACGCCGCGACCCAGACCGCCACGCACGCCTCGACGTCGGCCGCCTCACCAGGGCGCATCTCGCTACCCCCGCACGAGCAGCGGGAACACGAACACCGCGAAGAGGAAGAACGCCGCCATCACGCCGAACACGACGTAGGTGCCGCGGCCGACGACGCGCTGCCCCGACGCCTCCCGGCGCTGCAGCACGCGGCGGCGGTAGATCACCTGGATCACCACGAGCACGACGATCGCCAGGGCGAGGATCGAGATGACGACGGCTTCGATGGCGCGGCTCCTTCGGGCGGGGTCGGGCGGGGTCGGGCGGGGCGGGCGTGGGCGTGGGCGCACACGGCGTTAGGGCGCTCCAGGTGTGACCGGACGGCCTGCACCAGCCTAACGGGCGACCCCGAGGGCCCGGGAGGCGCGGGTCGGGGCCCCGGGCGAGCTCACGGCCCGTGCGCGCACCCGACTCGTAGCATGGCCGGGTGACGGACCAGGCCTCGCCGAGCGACCAGCCGCTCGCGCGCGCCCGCCGGCGCTCCGGGGCCGCCTGGCACCGCGCCTCCCGCGCTCGTCGCCTCGCGCTCGTGGCCGCCGCGGTCGTCGCGACCGCGGCCCTGGTCACCACCGTCGGCCTGGCCGAGGCTCCCCGGTACTCGTCGGCCGACGCGCTCGACGGCGTCGACGGCGACGACCTGCGGCACGAGCCCGTCGCCGCGTCGTGGACCCTCACCCCCGCCGACGTCGGGGTGCCCGACGACCGGGCCGAGTGCCTGCTCTGGCAGGCCGAGCCCGGGGTGGGCACCGGCGGGCTCGACGGCGACGTGCTGGTCAGCGCGAGCGGCGACGGCACGGACGACGGCGCCACCACGAGCGCCGCGAGCGACACCGGGTGCAGCTTCGACGGGGGCTTCGGCGGCACGGCGCAGACCTCCAGCCGACTGGCGCGCGTCGACCCCCTCGACGGGACGGTCCGCTGGTGGGTCGACCTCGGCGCCGAGCTCGACGCGGGAAGCGGGTTCGTCCAGGTCTGGCCGGCCGACGAGGCCACGGGCACGGCACTCGTCTCGTCGCTCGGCTTCGGCGACGACGGCTTCGCGTCGGCCTACGGCCGCCTCGACCTCGCGACGGGCGAGCTGACCGACGTGACCACCTCGCCGAACGGGCGCTCGCGCCTGACCGACGCCACCGCCTCCTGGGTGCTCGTCTCGAGCGACCCCGAGTTCTCGTACCAGGACTCGGCCGTCTACTACGACTCCGAGCCCGGCACGGGCGAGTTCTCGCTCTACCGCGCCGACGACCTCGACACCGCGGTGTGGACGGGCGAGACGACGGGCCGGCAGGACGAGGCGCTCACGCCCGACGGCCTGCTCGTCCTCGACGACGGCGACATCACCGCGGTCGACGGGCGGACCGGCGACACCACCCCGTGGGGCCCCGACCTGCCCACGGCCACGACCCTCACCGTCGACGGCGACCTCGTCGTGGTCGGCCTCGACCCCGCGATCCCCACCTCGACCGGCGACACGGACGGCACCGTGGTCGCCCTCTCGCTCGACGGCACCGAGCGGTGGCGACACGGCTACCGCCAGGACCGCGGCGTGCAGCCGACCGACGACTGCCTCGTCTTCTCGACCACGCCGGGGGTCGTCTGCGTCGACCGACGCACCGGCGCCGAGCTCTGGACCACCCCGCCGCGCGACCGCCGCCACGGCCTCGCCCGCGTCACGACCGACCCGGCCGGCGGCCGCGGCTCGCTCGTCTTCGCCCAGACCTTCGAACCGGGAGGCGCGGCGGCGGCCTCGGGGGACCTCACGTCGGACCAGGCGGACGAACGCACCGTCCGACTGCTCGACGCGACCACCGGTGACGAAGTCGCCCGCGCCGCCGTGCCGGGCGAATCCGAGATCGCCCTCGTCGGCCGGACGACCGGGTACGCCACGACCTCGCCGTCGGGCGGTCGCACCTCCGTCGTCACGGCGTTCGACCTCGCCGACGGCCACCGCCTCTGGCAGCTCGACAGCGACGGCGACCAGCTCGGCTTCTGGGGCGGCGCGCTCGTCGCGAACCGGCCCGACGGCAGCGTGCACCGCCTGGTCGACCCGGTGCGGCTGGTCGACCCGGTGCGCGAGGTCGGCTGAGGCCACACGCCGCTCCGACGCCGCGATGTGGACAGGGCACCGCGGCATGCCGCGGTGCGTCGTCCACTCGGCGGTGTCCCCGTGACCGGACCCGCGCCTCCTGCGCCTGCGCCCTGCGCTACCGGGCGCCGGCGCTCATGACGTACGCCATCGCGTAGGCCCGCGAGTTGCCGTCGTCGATGCCCGACTCGGGCAGGTCGGCCAGCGTCGACAGGGCCTGGGCGGCCTGGTCGGGCCCCTGCAGGGCGGAGTACATCAGCACGTAGTCGCCCAGGGGCGCGTCGAAGCCCGAGGCCGCGGCCTCGTCGACCACGCGGGCGATCTGCTCGGCACCGCCGGCCGCCGACGACGTGAGGTACGACACCGAGCTCGGGGCGAGCGGGATCAGCTGGATGCCGGCGATGGCGGACGGCTCGGCCGAGAACCAGGTGCCGTAGTCACGCTTGCCACCCCAGGTCAGCGAGACGATCGCGTGGTCGTACCCGTCCGCCGTCGGGCCGCTCAGGTCGGGGTTCAGCCAGTAGGCCAGCGCCGACGACGCCTCGCTGCTGAGCATCCACGACGCCTCGCCGCCGAGTGCGTCGTCGCCCGTGGCGGCCGCCCAGAGCGACAGCCCGGCGTAGGCGGTGACCGCCTCGGACGACGACTCCTGGTTGTTGCCGTCCGCGAACGGCGAGTAGCCCGAGGCCCAGCTGTGCGACCAGTACGGGTCGAACGCCCGCTGGTCGGGGAACGACCCGTTGCCCGAGCCCGAGGCGATGTCGGCCGCGAGCAGGTCCATCACGGGCTGCCACCGCTCGGCCAGCTCGGGGTCGTCGGCCGCGACGACGCCGGCGGCGTAGAGGAAGTACCCGTAGTGGAAGTAGTGGTCGTTGAACTCGTCCGACCCGAACGACGCCACCTTGCCGACGACGCCCTTCACGGCGGGGTCGTAGACGAAGCACTCCTGCTCGCGCGTCTCGCAGCCCGAGGGGTCGGTCCAGGTGTCGAGCCGGTCGACGATCGACGTGCGCAGGGTGTCGGCCGAGGCGTCGTCACCGAGCTGCTCGGCGAGCTGCATCAGCATCGCCGACCGGTACAGCGCCTTGCCGCCGAAGTAGGTGTCGGCCGCGGGCTCCGTCGTCGAGGCGACGTCGGCCCGCACCTGGTCGCCGAGCTGCTGCCGCTGGTCGTCGCCCAGGCCCGAGAGGTCGAGTCCGGCCGAGGCCGTCGTGACGGGCGCGTCGAACGAGAGCGACGTGCCGACCGCCAGCGGCACGGTGCCGTAGATCGTCTCGTAGCTCAGCCCGGTGTCGCCACCCGTCGCCGAGCCGCCCATGTGCGGCGCCGACACCAGCAGGGTGTCGCCGCCGGCCGCGGTCTCGTAGCCGAGCTCGGTGGTCGAGACCGCCGACGACCCGGACCCGGAGGCGCGGTGCCCGGTGGTCACCGACACCAGCGGCGAGGCGGCCGCGTCGAGCACCGTCCCCACCTGGTCGTCGGTGGCGCCGTCCGGCACCGGCACGAGCACGACCGAGCCGCCCTCGTCGAGCCGGACGGACGTGCCGTCGAGGTCACCGCCCGTGACGACGACGCCCCATGTGGCGTCGCCGACGGTCAGCGTGCCGCGTCCGTCGCCGGTGCTCGTCACGGCGGCGCCGAGGGTGTCGGTCTGCGCCGAGGCGGCGGTGTACGAGACGAGCGGTGAGCCCTCGGCGACGGTCGTGTGGCCGAGCACCGTGTCGCCGTCGAGGTGCGCGACCGTCACCGAGACCTTGTCGTAGGCGCTGACCTCGGTCGCGGTGGCACCGACGTCGAGGGTGACGTCGGGCAGGGCGGGCCCGACGATCGCCTTCTCGGAGGCCACGGGCATGGGCAGCCCCGCGGCGAAGCCGTCGTCGGTCAGCTGGAACGAGAACGGGAACGGGAACACCGGCTGCGGCTGGTCGCCGAACACGAGCCCCGAGAACCAGGCGTTGGTCGGCGGGACGAGCCCGTCGGCGAGGCGCATGGTCGGCACGGCGCCGACCGACTCCTGCGGCAGGGCGGCGACGAGGGGGTCGACCTGCGAGGCCGGCAGCACGTCGCCCGTGGCGTCGGGCCGCCCGGTCGTGTCGCCGTCGCCGTCCGTGCCCGAGCCGCCGGTGCAGCCGGCCAGCACGAGCGCGCCGGCGGTGCCGAGGGCGACGCCGGTGACCAGGCGGCGGAGGGCCGGGAGGCGCGGGGCGCGTCGGGTCTCGACCCGCGCCTCCCGGGGGTGACGGGCCGGCCCGGCGTCGATCGGTGATCCCGAACGATCCCGTCGGTCGGACCGACCCGTCGTCTCTCTCGCTGCGCCGCGGATCGTCAGACCCCGATCTGGCGCAGGAAGTCCTGCATGGTGTCCACCGGACCGGCGAGGATGCCGTCGTCACGGAGGTGCATGGTCGCCTCGACCGGCGTGCCGCTCGCGACCAGGCCGTTGTAGGCGCCCTCGGTCAGCTGGTCGCTGACGACGCGGACCGTGGCCGCGGCCGCGCCGTCCTTCGTCTCGACGCTGACCAGGTCGACGCTGCCCTCGACCACGACCTGGTTCGGCAGCATGACGTCGACGGTGGCGCCGTCCTGGATGCGCTCGTAGTCGCGGGGCGTCAGCGTGAAGTCGGCGTCCACGAAGAGCGTGCCGGCCTTCTCGATGGTCGCGACGGACGTGCCCGACCCGAGGAACCCACCCTCACGGACGTCGAGGCGCGACAGGGTGCCGTCGACGGTGGCCATGAAGGTGATCGTGCCGTCGTCCGCGACGGTGTACGCCTCGGTGTCGGGGACGACCACGTCGTCGGCGAGGTCCTTCTGCAGCGAGGGGCTCTGCAGCGAGAACAGCACGTCGCCCTTCTTCACGACGTCGCCCACCTCGGCGTCGGTCGAGGTGACCGTGCCGCTGTAGTCGGTGCCGACCGGGAAGTCCTGGCTCGCGATGGCGGCACTCGTGCTGATCACCTGCGCCTGACGCTGCGTGAAGATCACGGTGAAGACGGCCACGAGGGCGATCACCACGAGGATGCCCACGGTCATCTTGATCCTGTTGCCCCAGGTCATGAGACCACCTTCTCTCGGTCGTTCGTGTCGTGTCGGTCGGGTCGGGGGGTGCCGGGCTCGTGCTCGGCCTCGTCGGCGTGGTGCTCGTCCACGATGGCCAGCTCGGCCTCGAGCAGGTGGCGGCGTTCGTCGTCGCGGCGCAGCTGCTCGGAACGCTGCTCTGCCGACAGCTCGAGGAACTCGTCGTGGCTGCGCGGCAACGGCCGGGCGACCTGGGTGCGGAGCGTGCGGTCGGGCTCGGGCTGCGTGCCGATCGGGTGCGCCATCGTCGTCCGGGCGCTCGAGCCCGAGCGGGCCGCCCGCTTGATGGAGCGGGCCTCGCGCAGCGCCGCCAGCAGGAACGCCGACAGCACCGCGGTGTTGATGAGGTTCCAGACCGTTGCCAGGGTGAGCACGCGGTTGTCCCAGTCTCGCCAGATGGCGACGAGCGAGGTCAGCGTGAGGAACAGCCAGAACAGCACCTGGGGCACGAGCACGTTGAACGGACTCGCCGCCTTGCCGCCGCCGGTCACGTGCCAGGCGGTGTCCTTGCCGCTCAGCACGTTCCAGAGCGCCTTGACGTAGATCGGGAACGACACGGACGCCAGCATCAGCACCTCCCACCGGAACGACCCGAGCGTGAAGAAGGCCAGGGCGATCTGCAGCAGGTAGAAGCCCGAGTAGAAGAGCAGCCACTGCAGCACCGAGATGTGCAGGTTCATCGGGCGCAGGTCGAAGAAGATCTCCATCGGCGGCACCATGATCAGCAGCAGCGGGGCGATGCCCGTCAGGTAGTGCGTCGCCGTCAGCGTGTACTGGAACCGCTGGTCCATCGTGAGGGTGCGACGGGGGCTCAGCGGGTTGTGGCGGAAGAGGATCTCGAAACCGCCGGTCGCCCAGCGCAGCTGCTGCTTGCTGTAGGCCTCGATGGTCTCGGGGGCGTCGCCGATCGCGAGCGTCATCGGGATGTAGATCGAGCGCCAGCCGGCCTCGTGCAGGAACAGGCTGGTCCAGACGTCCTCGGACTTCGAGTCGGTGTCGATGCCGCCGACCTCGTCGATCGCCGCCCGGCGGAAGATCACGTTGGTGCCGACGCAGAACGCCGCGTTGAAGCGGTTGCGACCCGGCTGGATGTACCGGTAGAAGACGGCCTGCATGTAGCCGGCGCCGCGGCTGACGATGCTGACGAGGTTGCCGTACGACTGCGGGGTCTGCACGAAGGCGACCTTCTCGTCGATGAAGAACGGCACGGTCTCGTGCAAGAACATCGGCTTGGGCACGAAGTCCGCGTCGAAGATGGCGAAGTAGTCGCCCTTCGCCACCGACAGGGCGTAGTTGACGTTGCCGGCCTTGGCCCCGTTGCTCGTCAACCGACGGATGTACCGGGCGCCGAGGGTCGCCGCGAGGTCCTTGACCTCGTCGCTGCGACCGTCGTCGAGCACCCAGGTGCGGTGCTCGCCCTGCATCGCGAGCGCTGCCTGCACGGTCATCGCGATCTTCGACAGCTCCTCGCCGTAGACGGTGACGAACACGTCGACCACCACGGTCTTGCCGTCGACGACGATCGGCCACAGGTGCGGCTGGTCGCGCACGCCGAGGCGGTCGATGGCCTCTTCGTCGTAGAGCGCGTCCTGCGTCGAGTGGAAGTCGAAGTCGCGGGGGTTCTGGCCCCCCGAGAGGATCGTCCACATGGCCAACAGCGCCTGCAGGACGAGGACGGCCTCGGCGATGATCACAGCGACGTAGGGCAGCAGGTCGCCGCGGTTGGCCGGGTTCAGCAAGAACTGCCCGTAGAGCAGGATGCCCATGGTGCAGGCGAGCACCAACAGCACCATGAACGGTGAGTGGGCACGGCCCTCGGTCCGCGAGACGACCGAGGCGTGGTGGTCGCTCGTCATGCGGGTCGAGGGGCGCACACGCGCCCCTCGCTCCTCGTCGCGCTGTGCCAGGCGCCTCAACTCGCCCCGCGAGCGGGGTGCCGCGTCGAGGGCGGGGCCGGTGTCGGATGCACCGGTGGTGGGTCGGTTTTCGGCGTCGCTGTCGCGGACGCGCATGGTTCGGGACATGCGTGTTCTCTCCGGGTTCGGGTCTGAGAGACGACCGGACGCCGGCAGGCGGTGAGAGCTGCCGTCGGACGTCCGGAGGGGCGTCGGCGACAGCGGCGACTCGAGTGACTCGCCGGGGTGGGCGGCGGTCGGGTGGGAGCTAGGGACTCCCTGTTCGGGTCCGTCGACTGCGAGAGGGGTCAGTCGTCTCGATCGACGGGCTCGCCTCCGGTGTGGGCCTTTCGGGGGACCGTTCCGGGGACGTGACGAAACAGTACAGGGTCGATCCGGCTCCGACGCGACACCCGTTCGGGGGGCACGCCCCCTCGAACGGGTCACAGCCCGCCAGGTCAGCGGGTGGGTGACACCCGTCCGCGACCCAGACTCACCCGCCTCACCCGTCCGGGGGGGCACGCCGACGCGGCTCGACACGCCGGACGCGGAGGCGCGGGTCGGGCGTGTCGCGTCGACCCGCGACCCCGGGCGGTCGGGTCGCCCGGCGGGCCCGGGCCGGGCGTGTCGGCCTGCCCGGGCCGGGCGCGTCGGCCGGCGCCGGGCGCGTCGGCGGGCCCGGGGGCGTCGGCCGGCGGGTCTAGGCGGTCAGGTCGGCCAGCCACGCGGCGAGGAACTCGGCACCGGCCTCGTCGTGGATCGCGCCCGTGGTGCTCGTCAGCACGGGGTAGGGCGTCGCCGGGACGCCGTCGGCGGGTCGCACGTCGACGTGGGCGACCGCGTGCCCCTGCGCGTGCAGCCAGTCGGCCATGGCGTAGTCGCTGCGCGAGTCGCCGACCGTGCGCCAGGCGAGCGGGGGCTCGCCGTCGGCCGCCAGCAGCGCGAGCGCCCGCTCGGCGCCGAGGTCCTTGCCGAGCCGCACCGACTCGACGTCGGTCGAGATGATGGTCGGGTCGACGCGCCACTGCACCTCGCCGGACGCGTCGGGCCGGACGTCGTCGAGCCGTCGGACGCCGAAGCCGCGCCGGACGAGCGCCGCCATCGCCCGCTCGTCGAGGGCGCGCTGCCGTGCCAGGTAGGTCGACGACTCGACGCTGGTGAGCTGCTCGATCGAGACCATGGCGTGCTTCGTGGTGTCGTAGAAGACCAGGTCGGCGTACTCGTCCGCGACCAGCGCCTGCATCTCGTCGCCGAAGTCGGCGGGCATGGCGAGCGACCGGTCGACCTCGATCGGGCCGATGCCCTCGGCACCGTGCTCGGGGCCGATCGTGAACCAGACGGCGCCCTTCTCGCAGACGCCGTGCACGCGCGACCCCTCGGGCAGGCCGGCGGCGAGCAACGGGCCGACGACCTCGTCGCGGATGAACGCGTCCGACCGGCCGGTGTTGAAGACGATCGGGACGCCGAGGGCGGCGAGCGCCACGAGGTCGCGGGTGATCTCGGGCAGCGCGATGCTGCGGGTCACGGGGCTGGCGATCGGGCCGTCGACGTCGAGCAGCAGGCCGAGGCGGGGTGCGGTGGGAGGGGTCACGGGTCCATCCTCGCAGTCGGACCGGCTACGGCGCGGTCGGCAGCGAGGGCACGGTCTGGGCGAACTCGACGAACGCCGAGATGAAGACCGAGAACGCGACCACGATCGTGATCAGGTACACGGCGATGAAGAGCCAGAGCGGGGCGAGGCCGCCACCGGTGCGGCGCTTCACGACGACCGAGCGGCCGATGACGTAGACGATCGTGAGGAAGGCCCACGGCCACGGGAAGGGCTTGACGATGCCCTTGGCCACCAGCGCACGGTGGTCCAGCCACGAGAAGACGACCATGAGCGCGTAGACGAGCAGCGCGACGCCCATGTAGGCGAGGTAGCCGGGCGTGAACGGCGACTGGTAGGCACCCGGCGTGAAGGTCGTGGCGCGCTCGAGGTAGTCGGGGATGTCCCAGAAGGCGAGGCCGACCAGCTGCACCAGCGGCAGGACGACGAGCACCCAGACGAACGGGGTCGACGTGGAGGCACCCGGGTTGGTGTTCTTCAGGAGGTCCGTGCGCCCACCGGGGCCGGGGTAGGGCTGCTGGCCCTGCTGCGGGTGCTGCTGCTGGCCGTGCTGCGGGTACGGCGGCTGGCCCTGCTGGGGGTGGGGATGCTGAGGGTGCCGGGGGTTCTGCCAGGGCTGCTGGCCGGGGGCGTCGCTCACGGTGTCTCCGTCGTCGTCGTGGTGGGTGTCGGTCGGGGTCGGGGTGGCGCGCGTCGCGCGGCTCTCCGGCAGCGTAGTGCGGCGGCTCCACCCGACGCCCGCTCGGGTTTCCGCCTGTGGACGGACCAGTGAGGGCACCCCGGGTGGGAGGATGGTCGGAACCGCTCGACAGGAGAACCCCCGTGGCGTCGCTCCCCCCTTCCGTGATCACCGCACTCGAGGCCTTCGCCGCGCCCGATCGCAAGCAATCCGTGCACGACCTCGCGGTCGACCCGTCCGGTCCCGCCGAGGTGACCCTCGCCGACCTGACCGGCTCGGTCGAATGGGTCGACATGGCCGTGGCCCACCCGCTCGGCCCCGACCGCAGCGACCCCGAGGGCATGCGCCGGCTGCTGCAGGCGATGGGGGCCGAGGGCCGCTGCGCCGTCCTGTCGGCCGCGGGTTCCGAAGACGACCGCGACCTCGGCGGCGCGCTCGACGGCGTGCTGCACCAGGACGGCGGCGCGCTCGTCGTCTGCCGGCCGGGGCCCCTCGCGTTGCTCATCACCGGCCGCGGCGAGCACTGGCTGCTCAGCGACCGCGACATCCCGCAGCTGACCGGCCCGATCGGCGTCGTCCAGCCGTAGCCTCGCCCCGGCCCTCGCGCCCCCCGCCTTCTCCCCGCCCGCACCCGCCCCGCCCGCAGCCGCACCCGCCCCGCCCGCCTCTGCACCGCGTTTCGTGCAGCGCACCGCGACTAGTCGGGTCGCGGTGCACGAAACGCGGTGCGATGCCGAGGCGTCAGCCGCGGCGGATCGGGTCGCCCGTCGTCAGCTGCCAGATCGCGACGCCGTGCAGTCCCTTCGACTCGGCCAGCTCGGCGCGGGCCGTGATCGACCGGCCGTCCGACCACCAGAGGGTCGACCCGTCGCCGGGCGACGCCGTGTACTCGGCCTGGTCGGCGTCCCACGAACCCGTGGACCGCGCGGCGGTGCGGGCCTCGGCGACCGACACCGCGCCTCCTGCGGTGCCCTCGCCGGTCCAGCGGTAGCCGTAGCCGGCGACGCCGAGGTCGAGGCGGTCGGCCGGGACGAGGCCGAGCGCGGCGTCGAGCACCTCGCCGACCCACGGCAGCCCGCCGACGGGCCCGGGGTCGCTGAAGCCGGCGCCGTGCTGGTCGTACGCCATGAGCACGAAGCGGTCGACCGGGTCGGCGAGTGCGGCGAGGTCGTAGCCGAGGTCGAGGTACCCGGCCTCGTCGGTGCTCGGCTGCACGGCCATCGAGATCGTGGCGTCGTCGGGCAGGGCGTCGCGCAGCTCGGTGGCGAAGTCGACCAGGCCCGGGGCGTCGTCGGCCGAGAGCGACTCGAAGTCGATCTGGACGCCGTCCCAGCCGCCGTTGACGACCTCGCCGGTGAGGCCCGACACGACGAACTCGCGGTTGGCCCGGTTCGACAGCAGCTGCGTCGCGAGCTCGCCGCTGAAGCCGTCCTGCCCCGCGTTGACGACGAGCAGCTCGGCCTGCTTGCCCGCCGACTGGGCGGCCTGTCGCAACGCGTTGGCCGATTCGTCGCTCGGGGCGACCCCGGCCCCGCCGGTCGTGATCGCGACGCCCGAGACGCCGACGACGTCGACGGCGTCGTCACTGCGGTCGAGCGCGTCGACGGCCGCGGTGGTCGCGTCGGGCGAGGCGATGGCGTAGCCCTCGACGGCCAGCCCGGCGGGGATCTTCGCCTGCGGGGCGACCGTCGGGTTGGTGCCGTCGGCCGAGCACGACGTCAGCGTGACGGCGAGCGAGGTGGCGAGCAGCAGGGCGGCGGTGCCGGCGGTCAGGGTGCGCACCGTGCCATCTTCGCCGATCCGGGCGGGCCGTGGTGCCGAGGCGACGCGCCGGAGGACGCACCGGGCGCGAGGCCGCGACCCGCGCCTCCCGGGCTCGGCGGGGGCGGGCGTGCTTGGCTCGGTCCATGGCAGACGACCGGCAGCAGACCTGGGACGAGTTCCACGACGACGTGAACATGACGGCCTCGACGCTCCGCGACTGGCTCGACACCGACGAGTCGCGCGAGGTGGGGCAGAAGGACGGCGGCGAGTCCGTCGGGCACGAGAGCGGTCGGCACATCGTGCGCATCCTCGAGAAGAAGAAGGCCGACCTGACCGACGCGGACTGGCAGCACATGGAGAAGGTGCACGGCTACGTCGCGCGCCACTCGAAGCAGCGCCCCTCGGGCGACGTCACCGACACGAAGTGGCGCTGGTCGCTGATGAACTGGGGCCACGACCCGTTGGCCTGACGGCGCCCCTGGACCGGCAGACTGGACCGATGAAGACCGCACTCGTCACCGGGGGCTCGCGGGGCATCGGCCTCGCCGTCGTCCGCGACCTCGCCCGCACGCACCACGTGATCGTCCACGGCCGGGACGAGGAGGCGCTGCGGGCGATCACCGCGGACCTCCCGTCCGCCACGGCGTGGGCCGCCGACCTCTCGGGCCCGGCCCTCACGATGCCGGCTCTCGACGAGCTCGACGTGCTGGTGCACGCCGCCGGGGTGATCGGCGGCCGGGCCGTCGCCGACACCGACCGCGACGCCTGGCGTCGGGTCTTCGAGGTCAACGTGTTCGCCGTCGCCGAGGTGACGCGTCAGCTGCTGCCGGCGTTGCGGGCCGCTCAGGGCACCGTCGTCGCGATCAACAGCGGCTCGGGCTTCACCGCCGGGCCGAACGGCAGCACCTACGCGGCGAGCAAGTTCGCCCTGCGGGCCCTGACCGACGCCCTGCGCGAGGAAGAACGCCCGAACGGCGTGCGCGTCAGCTCGGTGCACCCGGGCCGCGTCGACACCGACATGCAGCACGAGCTGGTCACCGCCGAAGGCGGCACCTACGACGCCTCGCTCTACCTCGAGCCGGAGTCGGTCGCGGACGCCGTGCGCCTCGTGGTCGACCTGCCGCACGGCGCGACGGCCGAGGTCGTCTCGGTGCGCCCCACCCGCCGGGCCTGACCCGCTGCGCCCGCGCCGGGCGCATCGGGCGGCGCGGGCCGGGTCAGGAGGTGCGGGCTGCGTCCGAGCCGTCGGTCGGGTCGTGCTCGGGGGCGGCGAGACGGGCGGCGCGTCGGTTGTGCCAGGCGATCTGCCCGCACTGGGCGGCGGCGACGGCGAGGAACACGACCACGGTCGAGAAGCCGAGGTCGGTGGTCTCACGGATGCCGAAGACGCCGAGCAAGATCACACCGGTGCCGAGAGCGCGTCCCCACCGGAGGCCCGGGGGGACGTTCGGCGACTGCCGCCACCACGGGAACCGACGATCACCGACGGCGGCCAGCTCACGCGCCGTCGCTTGGGTCGACAGGGCGACGCCGAAGACGAGCACCACGAGCCACAGGAGCAACCACATGCCCTCGAGGCTAGGGCCAGGGAGGCGACCCGCGCCTCCCCCTGGCTGGTGAGGCGTCGGCGGGTGACCGACCTGCTGTCACACCACGGAGTGATGTCCGTTCGGCGGTGCGACCTGCGGCCGGGTCAGCTGTAGTCGTGGCCCGAGACGCCGAGCGAGCGGTAGACGTACTCGCCGCCCTCGCTGGCGTCGGCGTCGAGCTCCCACATGAGGTCCTCGCCGTCCGAGGCCCCGGGGCGGGTGACGCTCTTCTGCGGCAGGCCGTCGATGAGGGTGAGTTCTTCGGTGGTGGTCTCGTCGTGGCCCACGAAGCGGGCGGTGTAGGTCTGGTCGCTCATGGCGTGGACGCTACGCCGCACCGGCCCCGGCGGTGTGCGCCGACCCCCGGGCACGCCGGGACCCGAACCACTACCGTGCACGGCATGACGGCGAAGAAGGCCCCCGAGCCCGCGACCCTGTTGATCCTCGGGGCGAGCGGAGACCTCGCCGCGCGCCTCCTGATGCCCGGCCTGGGCGGCCTGCTGGCGCTCGAGCCGAAGCGCCGCGTCCAGCTGATCGGCGCCGGCGTCGAGGAGTACACCGACGCCGAGTGGAAGCAGCGTGTGAAGACGTCGTTCGACAGCGTCCACGCGAGCGGCCCCGCCGTCGACGCGCTGCTCGAGTCGACGACGTACATCACCGCCGACGTGACCGGGGTCGACGGCCTCCGCAGCCTCGTCGAGGCCTGTGACGCGCCTCCGTCGATCTACTTCGCCCTGCCGCCCGCGATCACCGAGAAGGCCTGCGCCGCCCTGCGGAAGGTCGACCTGCCCGAGGGCACGTCGCTCGCGCTCGAGAAGCCGTTCGGCACCGACCTCGCCAGCGCGAAGAAGCTGAACCGCGAGGTGCTGAAGCTCGTGCACGAGGACCAGGTGCACCGCGTCGACCACTTCCTCGGCCGGTCGACCGTGCTCAACCTGCTCGGCCTGCGGTTCGCGAACCGCCTGATCGAACCGATGCTCAACAACCAGCACGTCGAGAGCATCGAGATCGTCTACGACGAAGAGCTCGGCCTCGAGAACCGCGCCCGCTACTACGACCACGCGGGTGCCATGGTCGACATGATCCAGAGCCACCTGCTGCAGGTGATGGCCGTGCTGACGATGAACGCCCCCGCGACCCTCGGCCCCGCCGACCTCCGCGACGAGAAAGAACTCGTGCTGCGCGCCACCCACGTCTGGGACGACGACGCGGTCGCCAACACCCGTCGCGCCCGCTACGCGAAGGGCGAGGTCGACGGCCGCACCCTGCCCGCCTACGTCGACGAGGACGGCGTCGACCCGTCGCTCGAGACCGAGACCCTGGCCGAGGTCGTCGTCGAGGTCGCGAACTGGCGCTGGGCCGGGGTGCCCATCCTGCTGCGGTCGGGCAAGGCGCTCGCCTCACGTCGCCGCGAGATCGTCATCACGTTCCGCCCGCCGACCCACGTGCCGAAGGAGTTCGTCGGCGGCGGCACCCCCGACCGCCTGCGCATCGCGATCTCGCCCGACGAGATGTCGCTCGAGCTGAACGTCAACGGGCCGGGCGACTCGTACGACCTGTCGCGCGCCTCCCTGCACGCCGACTTCGGCGCGGCCGACCTGACGGCGTACGGCGAAGTGCTCGAGGGCATCCTCGACGACGACCCGACGCTGTCGGTGCGCGGCGACTCGGCGGAGGAGGGGTGGCGCATCGTCGCCCCTGTCGTCAAGGCCTGGACGTCCGGCGACGTCGCCATCGACGAGTACCCGGCCGGGTCGGCCGGGCCGTCGTCGTGGCCGGCCGGCGTGCACCAGAACGAACCGGCCGTGCGGGCCCGCGAGGGCGCGAAGCTGGCGCACCGCGAGGACTGAGGCGCGCCGCGGCACCGGCACGCCGCCACGCCGCCACGAAGTAAGCAGCCCGCCACGCAATCACGTGGCGGGCTGTTCAATTCGTGGCGGGATCAGCGGGATTGGCGGGGTCGCCGGGCGGCGGCGGGGTCGGCGGGGTCGCCGGGCGGCGGCGGGGCACGGAGCGGCGAGCGCAGGAGGCGCGGCGCCGGCGGGCGCTCAGCCCAGGCTGACGAAGGTGGTCACGTCGTCGCGCGGCAGCACGTCGGCGACGGCACCGACCTGCATCCCCGCGACGGTGACGCGTCCGCCGTGGCTCGACAGGAACGCGGTGTCGGAGGCGTCCCGTCCGGTCGCGATGCGCAGCAGCGTCTGGCGCGGGGCCAGCCCGGTGGCGTCGACCACGTGCCAGGCGCCGTCGACGAAGGCCTCGGCCACGGCGTGGAAGTCCATCGGCGACAGCCCCGGCGCGTAGACGCTGACGAGCCGGGCCGGCACGTCGAGCCCGCGCAGCAGGGCGATGACGAGGTGGGCGTAGTCGCGGCAGACGCCCTGCCGGTCGAGCAGGGTCTGCACGGCGCCGTCGGTCGGCGCGCTCGCCCCGGGCACGTAGGCGAGGTGCGAGCCGACCCAGGTCGCGACCGCCGCCAGCAGGTCGCGCCCCTCGAGGCCGCCGAACTCGGCTCGGGCGGTCGGGCTCAGGGTGTCGGACTCGCAGTAGCGGCTCGGTCGTCGGTAGCGGACCAGGTCGAGCTCGTCGACGGGCGGCTCGTCGAGACGGCCCTCGACGACCACCCGGTAGTCGACGGTGACGCGGCCGGCCCCGACCTCGCACAGGTGGAGGAGGGTGCCGTGGTGGTCGTGCACCTCGCGGACCTCGAGGGGTGCGCCGTGCTGGGTCACGGCCAGCGCCTCCTCGGTGATGCGGGCGGCGCCGGGGGCGGCGGTAGCCGTGCCGGGGGCGTCGGCGTCCGTGCCGGGGGCGGCGGTGTCCGTGCCGGGGGCGTCGGCATCCGTGCCGAGGGCGTCGGGGGCGGCCGCGTAGGCGCGCGAGGCGGCGACCGACAGGACGAACTCGGCGGGGCCGTCGACGTCGAACTCGAGCCGGGCGGACGCGGTGCGCTTCATGACGAGAGGGTGGCACACCCGTGGGTCCGGCGTGTTTCGTCGGCGAGGCGCCGCGATGTCGGTGGCGCCGGGTTGGATGAGCGCATGCCCTCGTACCGCGTCACGCTCACCGTCGGCACCTTGCGGCCCGGGGTGCGGCCCGACTCCGTGCTGCCGGCGGCGGCCGCGAGCGCCGCGGGCCTGACGACGGTCGAGGCGAGCGACGTCACGCTGGTCCGGGGCGAGCCACGCCTGGTGGTGCGCTACGAGTGCCCGGCCGACGAGCCCGCACACCGCATCGGCGCCGTCGTCGAGGCTGCCGTCGGCGAGCTGGCCGACGTCGTCCAGGGGCGCGTGACGCGTCGCGACGGCGGGGCGTGGACGTTGGTGAGTGCAGTCTGATGTTCTTCATGACGCGGTTCACACTTTAATGCTTTCCTGGACGGGTCGGGCGTTCGCTCGGCCCTTCCAGAGAGGCATTGCATGAAGATCCTGTCCCGTTTCACCACTGGCGCCGTTGCGCTCGCCCTGCTGGCGACCGGCACCACCGCGGCGAACGCGGAAACCCTCTCAGCCACCGAAGGCACGACCGTCGAACACGGTTCCGTGGCGGTCCAGCCCGAGACGGAGGCCACGACCACGAGCAGGGACGGCAGAAGCCTCGTGGTCGAGTCGTCCTGGACCTACGGCACGAAGCCCCGCCTTTACTCGAACTACTTCCACCGCAGCAGGTGGCACGGCTCGTCGGTCAAGACGAACGCCGGCCGGATCACGCAGAGTGCGAACACGCGCCCGGGGCAGTGGTCCTACGCGTACGGCATCGCCACTCCGGGCCGAGTCGACTTCGCGTACTACCGCATCACGAGCTGATCCACGTGGTGCGTCACGTCGTGGCGTGACGCACCACTGATCCCGACTCCGTCCGACCTCTCGTCAGGAGGCCCCCGATGCATGCCATCCTCCGAACGGCCGTCGTCCTCGTCGCGGTGGCCTCGACCCTGGCCGCACACCTCGTCGCCGAGAGGATCGAAGAACTCTTTCCCCTCTCGGCCCCGGCCCAGATCCACATCACGTCGGGCCCGGGCGGATCGGCCGAACCGGCGGCCGTGATCGCGGACCTCGAGGGGAACGACCTCGCCGCAGCGCTCGTGACCTTCGACGCCACCCCCGCTGGCGTTCGACGCGTCCTCGTCCTCTCTCCCGGTTTCGCGCGACAGCCCGGGGCCCCCGACGCCGTGGCTCCCGGCGAGGACGTCCACGCCTTCGGCACCCGTCTGGCGTCGACGCAGACCCGCGTGCTCGACACGGACGCGGACACGATCTACGGCCAGTGGACGGTCTTCGGTTCCGACCACGACATCGAGGGCGCAGCCGAAGCCCTCCGTCGTGACGGCTTCACGGCAGAGGTCGTGTGGAACGACGCAGCGGCAGCGGCAACGCAAGCCGTCACGGTGACCCCACCCCTCCTCGTGCTCACGGTCGCCCTCTTCCTCTTCGCGACGTCGTCGGCCGCGTGGGCCCTGACCGCCGGCTCACGGAGGGTCCGTCGGGTCCACGGTCTCTCTCGCTGCCGGGTGTCCGGCGGCGACCTGACCAAGACGGCAGGATTCGTCGTGGCCGCCTGGGCGACGACCTGTCTCGGCTGGCTGGTGACGGCCACGGTCCTGTGGGGCACCGCACCGACCTTCGGCCCCACGGGTCTCCTGGTCGCGCGGATCTCGGCTCTGTGTGGCGGGGGGACGGTCGCCGTCGTCGCCCTCGCGGCCGTGGTGACGCACGGTGCGTCGCGTCCCGGGCCGCGATCTCGCGACCGTCGAACGACGACCGTCGTCGGGGTGGCGGCGGGGATGACCCTCCTGGGGATCGGATCGTCCCTGTCCGTCGCCTCGTACACGCTCGAACAGGCTGACCACGGCCTCCACGCCGCCGTGGCGAAACACGACTCCTGGCACGGCCGATCGGCTCGCATCATCTCGCTGCGCGCGACGGAGGAGCCCGTCGTGGAGCGTGAAGCACCGGGTTGGTCCCGTCTCATCGCCACCGAGGAGGCGGCCGGGCACCTCCTGCTCGACCAACTCGACCCCGGGTGTCAGGGACTCTCGCTGCCGGTCGACTGCGTGGTGGTCAGCAGCACCTATCTGCAGCAGGTGGCATCTTCGGGCACGAACGGGATCGACGGGCTCGTCCACGACGCCGACGATCGTGTGCGAGTCCTCGTGCCGCGCAGTTCGGCGATCGAGACCGGCGCCCTGAAGTCCGCCGTCGAGGAGTTCGTCGCGTTCCAACGCGAGGTCGAGACGCGGTTCGCCTGCCCCGACGACGACTGCCTCGACGACGTCCCCGTCGCGGCGGTGACCGTCCAGACGTACTCCTCCCGACTCGAGCTCCCTCTGCTGACGGCCTACCCGCGCACCGACTCGGGCAGGGACGTGCTCGTCGACCCCGTGCTGGTCGTCGTTCCTCCGGCACGCCGAGTGCTCAGCGTGGACTACCACTTGGCGGCCCTGAGCACGGGCGACGAGCTGTACACCGGCTCGGAGGTCGAGCTCGAGGCAGCCCTCGACGAACACGGTGTCCGCGATCTCGTCTTCGCCGACACGGATGTCCAGGACGAGACCGGTTCGCTCGTCCCCCAGTGGCGCGCGTGGAGGTCCCAGACCGTCGTCACGCTGTGGTTCTCGGCCCTCCTGGCAGCCGCGATGATCTGCCTCCTCGTCTGGTCGTCCGTCCGATCGCGTGCCCGCTCGCTGGCGGTGCACCGTGTCCACGGCTTCTCACCGTTCCGTCGTCACGGCCGGCTGCTGGCCGTCGTCGCAGCGCTCGGAGGCACGGCACCCCTCATGGCGTTCTTCGGTCCACACCCGATGGCCGTACCCGACATCCCCCTCGTGCGAGCGATCACCACCGGCCTGGCACTCGCTGCGGCCTTCGCCCTGCTCGCCTGGCCGACGGCCGTCTGGTGCGAGCGTCGTCCGGGCGCGCGGGCCAGGTGGGCACGTGGCTCGACCGTCCGGCACCGACTCGAAGGAGACGTCCATGGCGCGTCCTGACGCCCCGACCACGATCCGTCGCACGGCGGCACCAGCCGGGCCCCGCCCACGCCTGGTCGTCTCGGACCTGTCCGCGCTCCGTTCGGGACGTGAGCTCTGGAAGGACGTGTCCGCGACGTTCGACGCCGGGACGACGACGTCGATCTGGGGCCCCAGCGGGGTGGGGAAGTCCACCCTGTTGGCGTGTCTAGGACTGCTCGACACGGTGACGTCCGGGTCGATCACGCTCGACGGCGACGAACTCACGCGCACCCGAGGTCGCACGCGCCGACGTCTGCATCGAGACGTGTTCGGGTTCCTCTTCCAGGACCACGGCCTCGTCGACGACTGGACCGTCGCGAAGAACCTCGACGTCGCCCTCGTCGCTCGGCGGGCCCCTCGTCGACAGCGGGCCGGGCGACGCTCCGCAGCCCTCCGGCGCGTGGGGCTGGACGGCGCGCAGACGACGAAGGTGTCCCGGCTGAGTGGGGGCGAGCGGCAACGGGTCGCCCTGGCGCGCCTCCTGCTGCACGAGCCACGGGTGGTCCTGGCTGACGAACCCACCGCGTCGCTCGACGACGCGAACGCCGAGATGGTCGTCGACCTGTTGCGCACGTTCGCCGAGGACGGTGCCGTCGTGGTCGTCGCGACGCATGACGAACGGGTGATCGCCGCGAGCGATCAGGTGCTCGAGCTCGCCGGGACGGGGCTGAACCGAGCGCGGTGACGCCCCCGGGAGGCGCGGGTCCGGCCGACGGGTCCATGGCCCGTTCTGCGCACGGTCGCCTCCGTGGCGTCCGGCACCGCGCCTCCTCGGTCGTGGAGTCCTTGCCGGCTTCATCCGGCACGTACCGGATCGTGTGGCCGGCGGACCCGTGGGCCCGTCGGCCCCATCCGGCACGGACCGGATGACCGCGCGGCGGAAGCACCTCGGTGCCGCGCGCCGGCCACGCGTAGGCTCGCGCCATGGGGACGACGACGCGGACGGTGCGGGCGACGACCTCGCGGGCGGTGGCGGTCGCCGCGACGGCGGCGCTCACGCTCGGGGTGCTGACGGCCTGCGGCGGTGACGACGACGACGACGACCCCGTCGTGACGGTGAGCCCCATCGTGAGCCCGTCGGCGACCCCCGAGAGCCCGACGCCGGCCCCCGCGCCTCCCACCGACGGCGTCGTCACGCCCGCACCCTCGCCGACCACTCCGAGCCCCACGCCCGTGACGACCGACAAGCCGACCGACCGGCAGACGATCCCCCCGCAGAACTAGCCGCCCCGGCCTCGCACGCACGCCGCGCGGCACACGCACCTCGCCGCACAGGGCAGCACGAACCGGACGCCACCACACGGGTCTCCCTGGTGTGGCGTCCGGTCAGCGAGCCAGATCGTTCGATCAGTACCAGTTGACGGACTGCGAGTGCGACCAGGCGCCGCACGGGCTGCCGTAGACCGACTTGATGTAGCCGAGGCCCCAGGTGATCTGCGTCTTGGCGCTCGTGGCCCAGTCGCTGCCGGCCGAGGCCATCTTGCTGCCGGGCAGCGCCTGCGGGATGCCCGTCGCCCCGCTGGGGTTGTAGGCCTTGTAGTTCCAGCCGGACTCCTTCGTCCAGAGCGAGACGAGGCACGAGAACTGGTCGCTGCCCCAGCCGTACTGCGACGACGCGAGCGACTGGGCGGTCGCCTTGGCCCCCGCGACCGAGTTGTCGGAGGCCGCGCGGGCGGCCTCGGCGGCAGCGGCGGCCTCGGCAGCGGCCTTCGCCTCGGCGGCGGCCTGGGCGTCGGCGGCGGCCTGAGCGGCTGCGGCGGCCGCTGCGGCAGCGGCCGCGGCCTGGCGGTCGGCCTCGGCGGCGGCGGCCTGCACGGTCTGTGCCGAGAGGGCGGTCTTCTCGACGCGGGCGTTCAGGGTGGACGCGTCGAGCTTCTCGTAGTCGGCGAGCGACGCGACCTGGGTCTGCAGGTCGCTCGCGTCGGTCCGGCTCGACGTCGAGGCCACGACCTGGTTGGCGATCTGGATGGTCGACTTCGCCTTGGCCTGGGCCAGCGAGGTCGCGATGTCGGCCTCCTGCTGCTTCACGGCGGCGGCGTGCTGCTCGGCCGAGATGGTCGTGTCGGCTCCGGCGGCCGTCATCGAGGTGACGGCGAAGCCGGTGCCGGCGACGAGGGCGACGGCGGCCACGCCCCCGATCAGCGACAGCCGGCGACGAGCGGCGCGGCGGCGGCCCGCGGCGAGCGAACGGCGGGTGACGGGTGCCTCGACGGGCGTCGTGGTCGACGCGTCCCCGTCGGGGGCAGGGGTGTTCTCGGGTGTCATGTGGTCCTCGTGCTCGGCCGACCCGCGCCGCCGGTCGGGCGGGGCGCACACGGCCGCACCGCACCGGGCGCTCGAGGCACGCGGGGCGGCCGGGTTCCACGCAACGGGGGCGAGGGGCCGTGACAGGTCGGTGTCGGTCTCGCGGGGCCGTGGGGCCCCGACTCGTCCGCCGCTGCTGCTCGGCCGAGCGTGACTCGGTCGGGAGGGGCGCACGCGCCCGGGCGAAGTGACGAGTATGCAGAGACTTCCTGAGTAGGAGCACACAATCCGGTGTCGAACCACGTAGTCCGGCGCATCAGCCGAGCGGATGACATCGACCCGCGCCTCCCTCATCCGAGCGAAGGAGGCGCGGGTCGCGCCGGTCAGCCGCCCGCGATCACGTCGTCCCCGACGCCCCGGCGGCGACGTCGTCCGCGACCCGGGAGCGACGCCACGCCCCGGTCGCGACGTGCTTCACCATCACGTTGAGCACGGCCACCGTCGGCACGGCGAACAGCGCTCCGGGGATGCCCGCGACGTACGATCCGCCCGCCACCGCGAAGACCACGGCGAGCGGGTGCACGCGCACGGCCGAGCCCATGACGAGCGGCTGCAGCACGTGCGCCTCGAGCAGGTGGACGACGAGCACGCCGGCCAGCATGATGACGGCCTGCAACGGCCCGGCGAAGACCAGGGCGACGACGACGGCGAGGGCGCCGGTGACGATGGCACCCACCACCGGGATGAACGACGCCAAGAACACCAGGATCGCGATCGGCACGGCGAGCGGCAGGCCGAGGAAGGCCGCGATCAGGCCGATGCCGACGGCGTTGACGGCGGCGACGACGATCTGCACGCGCACGAACGAGGTCAGAGTGTGCCAGCCGGCCTGACCGGCGCCGTCGACCGCCGGTCGGGCCGCCTTCGGGAAGAGCCGGACGGTCCAGGCCCACACCCCCCGACCGTCGATCATCAGGAAGATCGTGGCGAACAGCGTCAACAGCCCGCCTGCGAGCAGGTGCCCGGCCGCCGTCCCGATCGACAGCACACCGCTGAGGATCGCCTTGCTCTCGGTCTGCAACGCGTCCTGGGCGTCCTTCAGGTAGCCGTCGACGTCGGCGTTCGTCAACTGGAAGGGCGGCCCCTGCAGCAGCGTCGTCAGCTGGTCGTACTGGGCGACCGACTGCTTCTCGATCTGCGGCAGGCCGGCACGGATCTGGGTCACCGCGAGCAGCACGAGCCCGCCCACGACGACGACCCCGGCCAGCAACGCCGCCACGATCGCCAGCCAGCGCGGCCACCGGTGCCGGTGCAAGAAGCCGGCGACCGGCACGAGGAACGCCGACACGAGGATCGCGATCAGCAGCGGGACGACGATCTCCTCGAGCGTCGCGATCAGCCAGAACAGCACGGCGAGCGCCGCCGCCACCGCGAGCAGCCGCCAGGCCCAGGCGCCCGCGACGAGCATGCCGGGGGGCAAGGAGGCGCGGGCCGGGTCGGCGGGGACGGCACCGGTCGTGGCGGGGGCGGCGGGCGCGGGCGCGGCCGCGGTGGGCGCGGTGGGCGCGGGTGAGGCGGGCACGGTGCGGTCGGGGGTGCGGGTCGCGTCGTCCGGGGCGCTCCCGTCTGTGGCTGCACCCTGGGTGCGCTGGGAGCGACGTGAGAACTTCATGAGCCGAGTGTCCGGCCGCGCGGCTATCAACCGGCTGTGACTTCGCTGACCCGCCTCGCGCCTCCCGGGCTCGGGGTGTCGGGCAGGACGCCCGACGGCCGCGGGCCGGCGTGCGGACCGGCCGGAGTCAGGCCTCGGGCGCGAACCTCGGGCCGTCGTACCCGTCGCGGGTGACCCGTTCTGACCAGGCGGCAAGCGGACGCACCCAGAGGCCCTGCTCGCCGTACAGGGCGCGGTAGACGACGAGCGACTCGTCGGTCTCGCTGTGGCGGGCCGTGCCGAGCACCTCGTAGCGACCGCCCTTGAAGTGACGGTACGGCCCGGGGGCGGGAGGGGTGTCGGCGCTCATGCCGCGAGCCTAGACGGGCGACGCGGGCCACGATGGGTCGGGTGACCCAGGACGCTCCCCGCTCGACCGCCAGCACCCCGACCACCCCGGGCGAGCCCGTCGTCGACACCGACGAGCGTGCCGCACGCCGCGAGTTCGACACCCCCTCGGGCCGCGTCGTCGGCCGGGTCGACGGCGACGTCGTGCGCGTGCTGGGCGTGCCCTACGCCGAGGCGAGCCGGTTCGAGCCGCCGCGGCCGGTCGCGCCGTGGTCGTCGCCGCTGCTCGCGTTCGACCGGGCGCCCGCGTCACCGCAGCTGCCCGCCCCGGGGCTCGACGCCCTGATCGAGGGCGCCGCGGTCGGCATGGTCGACGACGAGCACTGCCAGCGCCTCTCGATCACCCTGCCCGCCGACCTGCCGGCCGACGAGCGCGTGCCGGTGATGGTGTGGATCCACGGTGGCTCGTACGTCTCGGGGGCGGGCGACCTGCGGGTCTACGACCCCCGGGCACTCGTCGCCGAGCAGCGCGTGGTCGTCGTGACCGTGACCTACCGGTTGGGCATGCTCGGCTTCTTCGGCGACGGCGGCGCGGTGCCCGCCAACCTCGGCCTGCTCGACCAGCTCGCGGCCGTGCGCTGGGTGCACGACACGATCGAGGCGTTCGGCGGCGACTCGTCTCGCATCACGCTGTTCGGCCAGTCGGCGGGCGGCGACGCGATCGCCCACCTCATGATCAGCGAGGGCGCCAGGGGCCTGTTCGCCCGGGCCATCGTGCAGAGCGCCCCGCTCGGCATCGTGCGCGGGCGCACCCGGATGATCGCGGCGATGACGGAGGCGGTGGGGACGCCCCGCACGGACGCCCCGATCGACGAGGTGCTCGCCGGGCAGCCCGTGGCCGAACGGGCGGCCAAGCGGTTCGGCCTGCGCGGCGGCATGGCGTTCGGCGTGCAGTACGGCCGGGCTCCCCTGCCGGCCGAGTCGGACGCCGACGACGCGTGGCGCGACGTCGCCCCCGAGATCGACCTCCTGATCGGCTCGACGACCGACGAGACGGCGGTGTTCGCCGAGTTCTCGCCCCCGCTGCAGCGGGCGTTCTCCCTGCCCCTGGTCGGCCGCGCGATCCGCCGCGTGCTGATCGACGCGACGACGAAGGCCGTCTACCACCGGGCCGGGCGGGCCTTCGCCGAGCGGCACCGGGCCGCCGGCGGCCGCGTCTCGACGTTCCGGTTCACCTGGGAGCCCGAGGGCACGACCTTCGGCGCCGCCCACATCACCGAGCTGCCGCTGCTGCTCGGCGGCCGCGAGGCCTGGGGGCACACCCGCCTGATCGGCACCACCGACTGGGACGACGTCGAACGCCGCGGCCGCAAGGTGCGTCAGGTCTGGGCCGACTTCGCCCGCACCGGCACGGTCGCCGCCGACGCCACCGCCGGGCTCGCCGACACCCTCGTCGTCGACCGCCGCCCGTCCTGACGCCCCGCGCCGCGCCTCCTGACGCCCCGCGCCACCCCTTCGTCCGGCGTTGACCCCCTGCCTAGGCAAATAGTCGACCGCCGGTGCACGGGGTGGCCGGATCGGACCGTCCCTCCACAGCCGGCCCGCGCCTCCGTCTCTCCACACTTTCGGCACGGTGTTCGCGCCGGGCGGCGTCGCGACCATACGATCGACGGCAGACCAGACACGCCGACGCCGCCGTGGTCGCCCTCCCCGCCGTGCCTGCCGCGGCGCCGAGCACCAGAGGACCCTTGTGAAGAAGTTCCGCCGCGACCAGGCGCGCATGCACCTCGTGATGATGCTGACGCTGACGTTCACGACCGGCATCATCGATGCCGTCGGCTACCTCGGCCTCGACCGGGTGTTCACGGCCAACATGACCGGCAACGTGGTCATCCTCGGCATGGCCATCGCGCAGGCCGACGGGCTGCCCATCGTCGGTCCGATCGTCGCCCTCGCCGCCTTCTTGCTCGGGGCCGCGATCGGCGGGCGGGTGCTGCGTGGCGGCCGGGCCGGCTGGTCGGGTCGCAGCACGACCTCGTTCGGCGTGACCGGCGGCGTGCTGCTGGGGCTCGGCGTCTCGACCTTCTACTTCGTGCCCGAAGAGAACACGCCGTGGGCGTTCACGATCACCGGCCTGCTCGGTGCGGCCATGGGCCTGCAGGCGGCCGCGGCCCGCAAGATCGCCGTCGCCGACGTCACGACCGTCGTGGTCACGTCGACGATCGTCGGCCTGGCGTCCGAGTCGAAGCTCGCCGGGGGCACGGGCAAGAACTTCCCGCGGAGGGTGCTCGCCGTGGTGCTGATCCTCGCCGGCGCGGGGGTCGGTGCGCTGCTGCTGCAGGTGCACATCGGCGTCGGCATGGGCGTCGCCGGCGGTCTGACGCTGCTGGTCGCCCTCACCGGCCACCTGCTGCGCGAGCGGAGGAAAGAGCTCGAGGCCCGCGAGGCGGCAGCCGCCGCCGCCGCGGACGCCGAGACCCGGGAGGCGCGCCCGGCGACCAGCGAGGCGAACGGTGCCGCTCGTGGCTGACGGCACGCGAGCGGACCTCGTCGTCCGGGCCCGCCGCGCACTCGTCGACGGCGGGTGGCGCGAGGCGAGCGTCGTCGTCCGTGACGGCCGGGTCGTGTCGATCGGCGACCTCGGCGACGACGTGTCCGCGACCGTCGACGTGACCCTGCCCGACGAGCAGGTGCTGCTGCCGGGCGTCGTCGACAGCCACGTGCACGTCAACGAGCCCGGCCGCACCGAGTGGGAGGGCTTCGCCACCGCCACCCGAGCCGCTGCCGCCGGCGGGGTGACGACCATCGTCGACATGCCGCTCAACAGCATCCCGCCGACGACGACGGTCGACGCCCTCGAGCAGAAGCGGTCCGCCGCGGGCCCGCAGTCGGTCGTCGACGTCGGGTTCTGGGGTGGGGCGATCCCGGCCAACCTCGGCACGGGCGACCTGCGGGCGCTGCACGAGGCCGGGGTCTTCGGCTTCAAGGCCTTCCTGTCGCCGTCCGGCGTCGACGAGTTCCCCCACCTCACGACCGCGCAGCTGCACGAGGCGATGGCCGAGCTGGCCGAGTTCGACGGCCTGCTGATCGTCCACGCCGAAGACCCCGACGGGCTCGACGCCGCGGCGGGCGCCGCATCGTCCGGAGCACCCGCCGGAGGCGCGGCGTACGACGCCTTCGTCCGCTCGCGCCCCGACGTGGTCGAGCGCACCGCGATCGAGCACGTGGTCGACGCCCTGCGTGCGACCGGCGGGCGGGCACACGTGCTGCACCTGTCGTCGGCGACCGCCCTCGACACCATCCGGGCCGCGAAGGCCGAGGGGCTGAGGCTGACGGTCGAGACCTGCCCGCACTACCTGACCTTCGACGCCGAACACATCGGCGACGGGGCGACGCAGTTCAAGTGCTGCCCGCCGATCCGGGGCGAGGCGAACCGCGAACTGCTCTGGCAGGCGCTGGTCGACGGCACGATCGACGTCGTGGCGAGCGACCACTCCCCCTCGACCCGCGAGCTCAAGTTCGCCGGCGGCACCGACGGCGCACACGGCGACTTCGACGTCGCCTGGGGCGGCATCTCGGGCCTCGAGCTGAGCTTCCGCGCGGTCTGGACCGGGGCACGGCAGCGGGGCATCGCCCTCGAGACGGTCGTGGGCTGGATGTCGCGGGGCACGGCCGCCCTCGTCGGGCTGCCCGCCAAGGGCCGCATCGCCGTCGGGGCCGACGCCGACCTCGTGGCGTTCGCCCCCGAGACGCCGGTGACGATCGACGTCGACGACCTCTCGCACCGCAACCCCGTGACTGCGTACGACGACGCCCGCCTGTTCGGCGAGGTCGCGGCGACCTGGGTGGGCGGCCGGCTGGCGGGGCCGAGCGCGCCTCCTGCCCGACTGCTCGTGCGCCCCGACGCCGGGGTGGCGTCGTGACCGGCGCCGTCCACGGGGTCGCACCGTGGGGCGCGTGACCGTCGCACCGGTCGAGGTCGCGCCCGGGGTGCACTTCGTCGAGGGGCCCGCGTCGAACTGGACGATCCTGTCGGGCGACGGCACGCTGACCCTGGTCGACGCGGGGTACCCGGCCGACCTCGAGCTGGTCGAGGCGTCGCTGCGCTCCGTGGCGGCGGGCTCGGGCCCCGAGCTGCCCCGTCTGACGTCGGTGCTGGTGACGCACGGCCACAGCGACCACATCGGGACGGTGACGGCCCTGCGTCGGCGACACGAGTTCGACGTCCTCGCCGCTCCGGCCGAGGTGCCGAACGTGACGCGTGACGAGCTGCACCAGGTCACGGTCGGTGACGTGCTGCCGCACCTGTACAAGCCGCGCTTCGCCCGGTGGGTGCTGCACGCGGTGCGGGCCGGTGGCCTGGGTGACGTCGGCGTGGCCGACGTCGTGCCGCTCGTCCCGGGCACGCCACGGACGTTCAGCGGCCACCGGGTGGTGCCCACCGCCGCCGTCGGCCACACCCCCGGGCACACCGTGTTCGCCCTGCCCGACGACGACGTGCTGATCACCGGTGACGCTCTCGTGACCGGCCACCCGACCTCGCGGCTCGAGGGCGTCCAGATGCTGCACCCGATCTTCCACGACGACCTCGCCGAGGCCGGCCGCACCTACGGCCGCCTCGTCGAGCACCGCGCGCGGGTCGTCCTGCCCGGCCACGGCCCGGCGCTGCTGCGCTGACGTCCGGCGGCGCACGGCGGTCCACCGGCCGACAGGGTGCCGGTCGGTCGCGCCACCGGTGACGGATGCGCAACGGAAGCGCCAGAGATGCATGATCAGGCGGACCTGATGACACTGGTCCCGAGTGTTCAGCTCGGGATGCGTGTGCGCATCCCTGGTCTTCTACTCGGAGGCCGACCGAAGCCCGCGACTGTTGCTGCAGTCGCGGGCTTCACTCGTTCCGCAGGCCTGGCGACCGGCGGTCGAAGCCGACCCGGCGCCCCCGACCTACTCGAGCTCGCTCAGTTCGGCGTAGAGCTCGGTGACCTCGGCCACGCGGCTGCGGCCCCCCTCGGGCCGACCCGCGCGGACGGTCTCGGTCAGCACCGCCCCGGCGAGCAGGGCGGCCAGGCTCATCGCGCTGGCGTAGCTGTCGAACGGGGCCGGCGTCTCGACGGGGCAGTCGAGCCGCACGGTCACGTCGACGCCCCGCAGCGACGGGTCGGCGACGAGCACCACCGGGACGCCCCGGGCGGCCAGCGCCGACAGCACGCCGGCGAACCCGGCCGGCCGACGTCGGAAGCCCACGAGCACGACGACGTCGCCCGAGCCCAGGCCGACCAGCTCTTCACCGATGGACTGCCCGGGCTGGGGCGCCACCCGCACGTCGTCGCGTGCCTGGACGAGCTGCTGCCGCAGGTGCAGGGCGACCGGGTAGCTGTTGCGGAACCCGGCGACGACGACGCGGTCGGCCGCCGCCACGAGTGAGGCCGCGCGCTCGAGGCGGCCGTCGGCCAGCCCTGCGAGCAGGGCGTCGAGGTTGCGGCGTTCGGCCTCGGCGTGCTCGGCGAGACCGCCGGAGGCGCGGGTCGGCCCGACCGGCACCCCCCGGCTGCGAGACGCCCGCGCCTGGTCGCGCACCTCTTGGGCGTCGCTGAAGCCGAGCCGCCGGAAGAGCCGCGAGACCGTCGCCTTCGAGACGCCGCTCTGCTCGGCGATCTCGGTCGCCGTGTAGACGGCGAGGTCGTCGAGGTGGTCGAGGATGAAGTCCGCCGCGCGCTGCTCCTGCGGCGAGAGCCGGCCGTAGCCCGAGTCGATGCGGTCACGGATGCCGGCCCCCTCGACCGCACCCGCGCCTCCTGCCCCGACCTCGTCGGCGAGGTCGTCGCCGGTCGGAACGACGGGATCGCTCACGCCGAGGCCCGCGTCGCGACCGGGTGCCCCGCGGCGACCGCGTGGACCGCGGCCTCGAAGGCGTCGAGCGCGACGGCCACGTCGGCGAGGGTGACGATCTCGTCGGGGTGGTGGCTGATGCCGCCGTTGCCGCACCGGACGAACAGCATGGCCCACCCGGTCAGCTCGGCGACGGCCATGGCGTCGTGCCCGGCCTTCGAGAACAGGACCATCGGGTCGGTGTCTCCGGTGGCGACGACGCCCTCGCGGACGAAACCACGGAGGCGCGGCGAGGCCACCACGGCCGGCGCCCGGTGGGTCTCGTCGACGGCGAAGGTCAGGCCACGACGCTCGCCGACCTCGGCGGCGACGGCCTGGATGCCGGCCCAGACCTCGTCTCGACGGTCGTCGTGCTCGCCGCGGAGGTCGAGGCTGAACTCGACGAGCCCGGGGATGACGTTGACCCCGCCGGGGAACGCCTGCAACCGGCCGACGGTCGCGACGCAGTCGGCCTCGCGGGCCAGGCGCTCGACGGCGAGGACGATCTCGCTCGCCCCGGCGAGGGCGTCGTGCCTGCGGTGGAACGGCACCCCGCCGGCGTGACCGGCCACGCCGGTCAACGTCAGCTCGAAACGGCGAGCGCCGGCGATCGACGAGACGACGGCGAGGGCGCGGTCGGCCTCTTCGAGGTACGGCCCCTGCTCGATGTGCGTCTCGAGGTAGCCCACGACGTCGGACGGGTCGTACGCGGCGTCGGCCACCCGCTCGGGGTCGAGGCCGAACGCGCGGAAGGCGTCGCGCAACGTCGTGCCGCCGGCGTCGACCAGGGACCACCACTCGGGCAGCCAGGTGCCGGCGACGGCACGCGAACCGAGCAGGGCGGTGCCGAACCGGGTGCCCTCTTCGTCGCCGAACGCCAGCACCTCGATCGCGAACGGCAGGCGGGTGCCGGCGGCGTGGAGACGGCCGACCAGGGCGATGCCGAGCAGCACGCCGAGGATGCCGTCGTAGCGACCGGCGTCGGGCACCGTGTCGAGGTGAGAGCCGAGCAGCAGGGCGGGCTGCCCGGGCTCGGTGCCCTCGTAGCGACCCCGCTGGTTGCCGGCGGCGTCCTGCCAGGTCGTCATGCCGGCCTGCTGCATCCACTCGCCGGCCATCGCGTTCACCCGGGCGTGCTCGGGCGAGAGGTAGACGCGCTCGATGCCGGTCGCGCTGCTCGAGACCGCCGCGAGGGCGTCACAGCGCTCGAGGACGAGACGGGCCTCGGAGCTCACGCCGCGCCTCCGTCGAGGCCGCGATCGACGTCGAGGTACACGTCGTACGCCCCGCCGACGCCGCCTCCGCCGGTGATCGGGGCGCCCTCGCGCCGCAGGACGGCCTCGAGCGCGGCGAGCGTCGTGAGCACGGTGTCGCGCCGAGCGTTGTAGCCCATCGTGCCGATGCGCCAGACCCTGCCGTGCAGCGGGCCGAACGACGTGCCGATCTCGATGCCGAAGTCGGCGAGCATGGCCCCGCGCACCCGGTCGCCGTCGACCCCGTCGGGGATCACCACGGCGACCACGTTGTTCATCTTGTGCTCGAGGTCGCCGAAGGTCTCGAGCCCGAGCCCCTGCACGCCGGCGAGCATCGCCCGGCCGTGCAGCTCGTGCCGGGCGACCGCGGCGTCGAGGCCCTCGTCGACCACGACGCGGGCGCACTCCCGGGCACCCCAGAGCATGGTGGTCGCCTCGGTGTGGTGGTTGAGGCGCTGCGGGCCCCAGTAGTCGAAGATCATCGCGAGGTCGAAGTAGTTCGAGGCGATGCGGTGCGCGCTGGTCGTGTCGCCGTCGCCGCGGATGCCGGCCTCGATCGACGTGCGGGCCCGGATGACCTCGACGGCCCGCTCGCTGTAGGTGACCGGTGACGAGCCCGAGGGGCCACCGAGGCACTTCTGCAGGCCGGCGCTGACGGCGTCGAGACCGAGCTCGTCGGTGCGGAACGCGTTGCCGACGATCGAGGCGGTGACGTCGGTGTAGAACAGCACGCCGTGGCGGGCGCAGACCTCGCCCAGGCCCTCGAGCGGTTGGGCGACGGTGGTCGAGGTGTCGCCGTGCACGACCGCGAGCAGCTTGGGCTGCACCTGTTCGATGGCACGAGCGATCGTCTCGAGCGTGAAGACCTGGCCCCAGGGCACCTCGATGACGTGGACCTCGGCACCGCAGCGCTCGGCGATCTCGCGCAGCAGGTGGCCGAACCGCCCGAAGACCGGCACGAGCACCTTGTCACCGGGCTCGATGAGCGACACGAGCGACGCCTCGATGCCGGCACGCGAGGTGCCGTCGACGAGCAGCGTCTGCTGGTTCGTGGTCTGGAACACCTCGCGGTAGAGGGCCTGCGTCTCGTCCATGTAGGCGGTCATGGCGGGGTCGTACTGACCGACGAGTTGGGCCGACATCGCTCGCAGCACGCGCGGGTCGGCGTTGATCGGGCCGGGGCCCATCAGCAGGCGGGCGGGCGGATCGATCGGCTGGAAGACTCGTTTCACCTGACCCACCCTACGCAACCCGTGTTTCAGGCAGGTGAACGAGTCGACCTGTCGACCGGGTCGCGCCCGTGGCCGAGGAGGCGCGGGTCACGTCGCCCACGACGCCGCCAGACCCAGCAGCCCCAGGTCGGTGCCCCGCGGCCCCACGAGGCACAGCCCGACGGGTGCATGGCGCCCGGAGGCGAGCGGCACCTCGAGGACGGGGGCCGAGACGGCGGGAGCACCGAGGACTCCCGCGATGCACGTCAGGCCGAGCGTCGCCGAGCGGACGGCGTCGACCTCGGCCGCGGTCGCGCCGAGCGACGGAGCAGCCGACGACGCGCTCGGCAGCAGCAGCACCCGCCCGTCGAGGAGGGCCTCGAGACGGCGACGCTCGTGCCCCAACGCGACCCGCGCCTCCTCGGCCTGCTGCGACGTGATCGTCGAACCGAACGCGAACCGGGACGCCACGTCGGGGGCCAGTTCGCCGGGATGCGCGGTGATCCAGTCGCCGTCGGACTGCCAGGCCTCGAACGCCTGCAGCACGCGGAACAGCTCGAACAGCTGCGCGACGTCGCCCAGCTGCACCTGACCGGGACGCTCGACCCGGCCCGCCGCGGTCGCCTCGTCCAGAGTCCGCCCGAACTCGACCCGCACCTCGGGGGCGACCGAGGCGAGCAGGGTCGGGTCGACCACGTACGACGGCTCGACCGACACCTGGTCGGCCGCGGGCAGCGACGCCCCCGCCGCCCGACGGAGGGTGTCGACGTCTCGGGTCAGCCAGCCGATCGTGTCGAAGGTCGGAGCGAGGGGCAGCAGCCCGGTGCGGTCGACGGCCCCGTGGGTCGTCCGGATGCCCCAGAGGCCCTGGTACGACGCCGGGACCCGGAGCGACCCGCCGGTGTCGGTGCCGAGGCCGATGCTGGCCTGCCCGAGGGCGACCGCCGTCGCCGGACCGCTGGTCGAGCCCCCTGAGATCGCCCCGGGAACGGCCGGGTTGGGTGGGGTGCCGTAGGCGGAGTTGCGCCCGGCGATGCTGTACGCGAACTCGTCGGTCTGGGCGATGCCGCGCAGGTCGGCCCCCGCGTCGAGCAGGTGCCGCACCGCGGCCGCGTGGCGGGGCTCGACGGGGGCGTCGTGCAGCCGGGCGGGCACCCCGGCACCGATCGCGTGCCCCGCGACGGCGAAGAGGTCCTTCACGGCGACGGTCTCGCCCGCGAGCGTGCCGACGGACGACGCATCGGGTCCGCCGCCGTCGGCACCCCCGACCGCTCCGGTCGCCCCGGACGGCCCGGACGGCCCGGCGAGCCCGGGCCCCGATCCCGACCCCGCAGGAGGCGCGGCGGGGGTCGCCCCCGCCTCTCGCCGCCCGGCGACCAGCGGCTCGCCCACGACCCGCCACACCCGCCGGTCGACGGCCGGCGGTGGTGCCTGCACCTGCGCGGACGCGACGCGCCACGGTCGAGCACCCCCCGAGCCGACGCCCGGCGCACGCCGCCAGAGCTGCGTGACGACCCCTCGCCCACCACCGGTGGGAGCGTTGACGGACACGATGAGTGCCGTGTCGGCATCGACCACCCGGACGTGCCGTTCGACCACGCGACGGACGGGCCCGGAGCCGCGTCTGCCGCGGAACGCCGTGATCGCCTCGTGCCCGACCAGCAGGCCCCCGGCGTCGGCACGCAGGACGGTGGCGGTCGGCTCGAAGGCTGCGGCGAGCGCCGCCTGGTCGTCGGCGCCGAGCGCGCGTTCGTAGGCGTCGAACGCGGCGAGGAGCCCGTCGGGCAGGTCGCCCTCGACGGACGTGGGGACGGTGCCCGGAGCGACCCGCGCCTCCTCGGGGCCGGCCGCCTCAGCCACCGAAGTCCGCCTTGCGGATGCGGGCGTGCACGCCCTTGACCAGGTCGACGACCTGCGAGATGTCGAAGTCGGTCGCGGCCGAGAGGTACGCGTAGGCGATACTGCGGTCCATGCCGTAGCGGGCCTCGAGCAGGTCGATGGCCGCCCGCACGCAGGCTCGCACCGCCTCGTCGAGGTCTTCGTCGAGACCGGTCGGCACGAGCATCTCGGCGGTCTCGGCGAGCGGACCGGCGATCTCGCCGAACAGCGCGACGGCCTCGGCGCGGGGCACGAGGTCGAAGCGGACCGTGACGCGGAGGCTGGCCTCCATCGCGGTGAGGGCGACCTCGCCGTCGCCCTGGGCGAAGTGCGGATCGCCGACGTAGGCGAGGGCGCCGGGCACCTGGACCGGCAGGTGCAGCGACGCGCCCTCGGTCAGCAGGGCGATGTCGACGTTGCCGCCGTGCGACCCCGGCGGCACCGAGTGCGGGCGTTCGTCGCCCGCGACGGCCACGCCCATGATGCCGAGGAAGGGGTGCAGGGGGAACCTCACCGTGTGGTCGCCACCCGGCACGAGCGGCAGGGTGCCGACCAGCGACCCGTCGGGGTCGTGGTCGACGGCCGCGAACACGCTGACCGGGCCCGCCTCGAGCGGGTACTCGCCGGCCAGGGCGCCGCGGCCGTGACGGTTCGAGATGACGCCGTACGGCACGCGCGGCGTGGCGTCGAGCAGCGTCATGGTGACGAGGTCGCCGGGCTGCGCCCCGCGCACGGCGATGGGCCCCGTGACGACGTGGGGGCCGTCGGCCGTCGCGTCGCGACCGTGCACGGCGTCGCTCGCCGCAGCCAGCTCGACGGCGTCGTCGAGCACGTGCTCGGCGGGCACCCCGTGGCGGGCGAAGAAGGCCCGCGGGTCACGCCCCTGGTCGTCGAGCACGCCCTCGTGGCTGAGGGTGTCGATGACGACGGCGGTGCCCGGTTCGATCGTCAGCACGGGCTCGTCGCCGGCACACGGCAGGCGCCCCCAGAAGGTCGTCTCGAGCGTCGCCGGCAGGTAGGGGACGCCCCGGTCACCCTTGTGGCGGCCTTCGCCGTCGCCGTCGCCCGAGGGCAGCGGTTGCAGGATCGGGGTCGCGGGAACGGGGCCTGACGGGGGTGCGGGGGTCGCCTCGGAGATCGCCATGCCCAGCACAGTAGCGAGTGGACGCCTCGTCCCGATAAGCCTTCTGAAACGAGTTGTTCACAAATGGTCGATCGTGAAACAAGTCGTTCACACGGTTGTGTGATCATCGCGGCATGGCGATCATCCTCGGCGACAACCAGTACGGCAAGGCGGAATCACGACTCGTGCGCTTCTCCCGCGACGGGCCACGACACGAGATCCGCGACGTCAACGTCACGACCGCCCTGCGTGGTCCGTTCGACGCGGCGTACCTCCACGGCGACCAGAGCGCCGTGCTGCCCACCGACACCCAGAAGAACACCGCGTTCGCGTTCGCCAAGTCGAAGGGGGTCGAGGCCGTCGAGGCCTTCGGGCTCGAGTTGGCCCGGCACTTCGTGCACGACGTCGAGCCGGTGACGGGTGCCCGCATCGAGATCGAGCAGTACGACTGGCAGCGGGCCGTGGTCGACGGCACCGAGCACGACCACACCTGGCTCCGGTCGGGTCAAGAGGTGCGCACCGCGGCCGTGACGGTCGACGACAGCGGCGAGCACGTCGTGGGCGGGCTCAAAGACCTCGTGCTGCTCAAGTCGACCGGCTCCGAGTTCGCGGGCTTCCTGACCGACGAGTTCACGACGCTGCCCGAGACGCACGACCGCGTCATGGCGACGGCGCTCGACGCGAAATGGCGGTTCGGCACGACCGACGTCGACTGGGACGCCACCTATGCCGAGGTCAAGCGCCTGATGGTCCGCGAGTTCGCCACCCTGCAGTCGCTCGCCCTGCAGCAGACCCTCTGGCACATGGGCACCGCCGTCCTCGAGGCGATCCCCTCGATCGTCGAGGTGCGGCTCAAGGCACCGAACAAGCACCACTTCGCCTACGACCTGTCCCCGTTCGGCCTCGAGAACCCCGGCGAGGTCTTCTGGGCGGCCGACCGGCCCTACGGGCTGATCGAGGCGACGGTGCTGCGCGACGACGCCCCACCGGCCCACGACGCCTGGCGCGTCTCGGCAGGTCTCGCATGAGCCTCGTCGACGCGACCGAACCCACGCCCGCAGCACCCCGAGGAGACACCGTGACCGACGCCGACGACGCCCGCTGGCTGGCCCGCACCATCGAGCTGGCCGTCGAGAACGTCGCGAACGGGGGCGGGCCGTTCGGGGCCGTCGTCGTCCGCGGCGACGAACTGGTGGCCGAGGGGCAGAACCGGGTCACGGCGAACCTCGACCCCACCGCCCACGCCGAGGTCACGGCCATCCGGGCGGCCTGCCAGGCCGTCGGCGACTTCTCCCTGGCCGGCACCACCCTCTACACCTCGTGCGAACCGTGCCCGCTGTGCCTCTCGGCCTCGCTCTGGGCGCGGGTCGACCGGGTCGTCTACGCGGCCGACCGGCACGACGCCGCACGCGGCGGCTTCGACGACCTCGAGTTCTACGAACTGTTCGCGCGCGACCGGTCGACCTGGGACCTCCCCGTCGACGAGGTCCGCCCGTCGAACGCGCCGGCACCGTTCGAGGCGTGGGCGACCCACGACCACCGCACCGACTACTGAGGCGATCGATGTCCCCGGGTCACCCCGCCCGCGAACTCGACGGGCGGGTCGAGAGGTCAGCTGCCGCGGTAGGTCGAGTAGGCGAACGGGCTCAGCAGCACGGGCACGTGGTAGTGGCTCGACTCGTCGGCGAGGGTGAAGTCGATCGTGACGCGGGGGTAGAACGTGTCACGCCGAGCCGCCGCGAAGTAGGCGGCGGTCTCGAACACGAGCCGGTAGTCACCCGCCGACAGGGCGTCCGGGCCGAGATCGGGCACCCGACCGTCGGCGTTGGTCACCCCGGTCGCGAGCTCGTCGCCGCGCGCGTCGACGAGGGCGACGGCGATGCCGGACGCCGGGCGACCCAGTGCGACGTCGAGGACGTGAGTCGTCACGTGGCTCATGCGCGGGCCTCGGCGTCGCCCTCGGCCGGGTGGGGCTCGGCTCGGTCAGGCTCGGCGGACGCGGACGCTGCGGCCCCGTCGGCCGCGGGCTCGGCGAAGGTCGACTGCAACCGCAACAGCGCGATGTCGCGCAACTCGGCACCGACGATGCGCGACTCGGTCTCGTCGTCGAGTCGCAGCCGCCGGTGCAGCTCGCCGACGATCTCGGCCCGGCTCCGACCGGCGGCGCGAATCAAGAACACACGGTCGAAACGCTCCTCGTACGCGGCGTTGCCCTCGGCCAGCAGCTGCGCGAGGTTCGCGTCGTCGGCGTCGGCGGCCGACGCCTGCTCGTGTCGACTGAACTGCTGCGCCGCCCCCTCGCCGACCGGCTTCTCACCGATGCGGGGGTGGTGCGACATCGCCTCGTCGATCTCCGCCGGGCTGAGCGGCGTGGCGGCGGCAGCCGCGACCGTGATCAGGGCGTCGGCGTCGGCGAACGGCGCCTGCTTGGCGACGTCGTCGGCCCACCGCTCGACGTTCAGGGCGGCCAGCAGGTGCGAGCGCAGGTCGGCTCGGTCGAGGTCGATCATGACGCACACCCTAGCGACGTGGCTCCGGGGCGCGGGGCGCGGCCGACCGACCCGCGCCTCCTCGGCTCCGGGTGACGCGGTGCCCGTCCGCCTCGTGGCGGGTGGCGGGCGCGGCGGTCGTTCGACGCCGAGCGAGCCGACACATGCTCGAAACCCCGGTCGTGCAGAGTGGGGGCTCCCATGGACCTGACCACCGTTCGCGAGATCCGCACCCCGTCGCACCGCGACGAGGTCGTCTTCGCACCCGGCGAGCGCCCCTTGGGCGGCGGCACCTGGCTGTTCTCCGAGCGGCAACCCGGGCTGACCGGCCTCGTCGACCTGACCTCGCTCGGCTGGGCTCCGATCGAACGGGCCACCGACGTCGTCACCGTGGCCGCGACCTGCACCATCGCCGAGTTGCTGCGCCTGCCCTCGGACGACGACTGGGCAGGCCACCCCCTGATCGATCAGTGCGTCGACTCGCTGCTCGCCTCGTTCAAGATCTGGAACGTCGCCACGGTCGGCGGCAACGTCGCCCTCGGATTGCCGGCCGGTGCGATGACGTCGTTGATGGCCACACTCGACGCCACCGCCGTCGTCTGGACCACCGACGGCGGCGAGCGCCGCGTGCCCGTCTCGACCTTCGTCACCGGGGTGGTGCAGAACGCCCTCGAGCCGGGTGAGGTGCTGCGGTCGCTCGAGGTGCCGATCGACTCGTTGCGGTCACGGACCGGGTTCCGGCGCATCTCGCTGAGCCCGCTGGGTCGTTCGGGCACCCTGGTCACGGCGCGACTCGGCCTCGACGGCGAGTTCGTCGTGACGGTGACGGCCGGCACGACCCGTCCCGTCCAGCTGCGCTTCGACGAGGTGCCCGGCGAACGGTCGCTCGCCGACGCGATGGCCGGGGTCGACTGCTGGTACTCCGACCCGCACGGCGACCCCGACTGGCGCCGCGCGATGAGCACCCGCTTCGCCGACGAACTGCGCGTCGAGCTCGGCCGCCCCGCCACCGCCGGCACCGGTCGCATCGGCACCGGCGGCAGCGGAGTGCGACCTCCGCGTGAGCCGACCCACGATCCCCGCAGCGCCACCGCCCGGGCGAGGCCGACGCCCCGCACCGGCACGACCCCAGGAGGCGCGCGATGAGCCAGAGGCACGTCACGTTCGAGGTCGACGGCCTCCCCCTCGAGACCGACGTCGCCCCGGGGCAGGTGTTGCGCACGCTGCTGCGGGAGCACGGCGTGCACTCGGTCAAGAAGGGGTGCGACGCGGGCGACTGCGGCGCCTGCTCGGTGCTGGTCGACGGCGAGCCGGTGCACTCGTGCATCTACCCGGCGCACCGCCTCGAGGGCCGTGCCGTGACGACGGCGGCCGGGCTCGGTACACCCGACCACCCGCACCGCGTGCAGCAGGCGTTCGCCGATGCGGCCGGGTTCCAGTGCGGCTTCTGCACGGCGGGCATGGTGGTGACGGCCTCGACGTTCACCGAGGCCGACCGCGACGACCTCCCGCGCCTCCTGAAGGGCAACCTCTGCCGGTGCACGGGGTACCGGGCGATCGGCGACGCGATCTGCGGCGTGCAGAACACCGTGGCACCGGCCGACGGTGAGGCGGCCGGTCGGTCGGTGGCGGCCCCGGCGGCGATGCGCGTGGTGTCGGGCTCCGAGCCGTACACGCTCGACTTCCGCAGCACGACGAAGCTGCTGCACCTGGCCGTGCTGGGCAGCCCGCACGCCCACGCGCGCATCACGTCGATCGACACGACCGCCGCCGAGGCGATGCCCGGCGTGCACCTGGTGCTGACGCACCGCGACTCCCCCGCGACGCTGTTCTCGACCGGGCGGCACGAGGACCGCGAGGACGACCCCGACGACGGCCTCGTGCTCGACCCCGTGCTGAGGTTCCGCGGCCAGCGGGTCGCCGCCGTCGTCGCCGACGACGTCCGCACCGCGACGAAGGCCCTGGCGGCCGTCGTGGTCGACTACGAGCCGCTGCCCGCGGTGTTCGACCCCGAGACCGCTCGCTCGCCCGGGGCCCCGCTGCTGCACGGCGAGAAGACCACCGAGGTGTCGCGCATCGCCTACCCCGAGCGCAACACCGTCGCCGCCATGCACGACGAGACGGGTGACGTCGAGGCCGGCCTGGCCGCCGCGGACGCCGTCGTCGAGGGCACCTGGCGCACGCAGCGCGTCTCGCACGGAGCCCTCGAGACGCACGCCTCACGGGGCTGGCTCGACGACGACGGTCGCCTCGTGATCCGTACGGCGAGCCAGGTGCCGTTCCTCGTGCGCGACGAGCTGGCGCACGTCTTCGACCTGCCGCCCGAGCAGGTGCGCGTGTTCGCCGCCCGCGTCGGGGGCGGCTTCGGCGGCAAGCAAGAGCTCATCACCGAAGACCTGGTCGCCCTCGCCGTCCTGCGCACCGGGCAGCCCGTCCAGTACGAGTTCACCCGCGAGGACGAGTTCACGATCGCGCCGACCCGCCACCCGATGCGGGTGCGCGTCCGGGTCGGGGCGACGAGCGACGGCGTGCTGACCGCCCTGCACGTCGACCAGCTGATGGACACCGGCGCCTACGGCAACCACGGCGTCGGCGTCATGTACCACTCGGTCCACGAGTCGACCAGCGTCTACCGCTGCCCCAACAAACGCGTCGACGCCGAGTCGGTGTACACGAACAACCTGCCCTCGGGGGCGTTCCGCGGCTACGGGCTCGGCCAGGTCGTGTTCGCCGTCGAGTCCGCGATGGACGAACTCGCCCGCGAGCTCGGCATCGACCCGTTCGAGCTGCGCCGTCGCAACGTGATCGTCCCGGGCGACCCGATGGTGGTCACCGACCCCGACGAAGAGAGCGATCTGCTGATCGGCAGCTACGGGCTCGACCAGTGCCTCGACCTGGTCGAGCAGGCGCTGGGGTCCCCTGCCCCCGTGGGTGCGCCTCCTGCCCCCGTCGGCCCGACCTGGTCGACCGGACGCGGCATGGCCCTGGCCATGATCGCGACGATCCCCCCGCGCGGGCACTTCGCCGACACCTCGATCGAGCTCTTGCCCGACGGCCGCTACGACATCGGCGTGGGCACCGCCGAGTTCGGCAACGGCACGACGACGGTGCACACCCAACTCGTCGCCTCGGCGCTCGGCACGACGCCCGACAGGGTCGTCGTCCGGCAGTCCGACACCGACGTCGCCCGCTACGACACGGGCGCCTACGGCTCGGCCGGCGTCGTCGTCGCGGGCAAGGCCCTGCTCGCCGCGTCGCACAAGCTGCGGGCCGCGATGGTCGACCGTGCCCTGGCGATCGCAGGAGGCGCGGGTCACGCCGTCGAGACCGGCACCGCCCCCGAGGTGGTCGCCGGCGGCGTCGTGGTGCGGGTGGGCCCGGGCGCCGACGCCACCGTGCTCGTGTCCGCCGAACGGCTGCTGGCCGACGGTCCGCTCGCCGCCGACGGCGCCCACGACGGCACGCCGCGCTCGGTGGCGTTCAACGTGCACGGTTTCGAGGTGGCGGTCGACCGCGCGAGCGGCGAGTTGCGACTGCTGCGCTCGGTGCAGGCGGCGGACGCCGGCGTCGTGCTGAACCCCGAACAGCTGCGCGGGCAGGTCGAGGGCGGCACGGCCCAGGCGATCGGCACGGCGCTCTACGAAGAGATGGTGCTCGACGACGAGGGCCGCGTGCTGACGACGGCGTTCCGCAACTACCGGATGCCCAAGTTCGGCGACGTGCCGCAGACCGAGGTGCACTTCGCGACCACGCACGACGACCTCGGGCCGCTCGGCGCCAAGTCGATGAGCGAGGCGCCCTACAACCCGGTCGCCCCGGCCCTCGCGAACGCGATCCGCGACGCGCTCGGGGTGCGCCCGCACGAGCTGCCGATGTCACGCGACCGCCTCTGGCGCCTGGCCGGCGGGCGCTGACCCGCAGACGTCGAACCGGCGAGTCGTCAGGGCCGTCGGGCACTGGGCCGTGGGGGCTGTGCCGCGGGCGCTGGGCCGTCGGGCACTGGGCCGCGGGCGCTGGGCCGTCGGGTCGCCGGGGCCGGCGAGCTCGGACCCGACGGCACGATCGGGTCGGCACGGCCGCCGCTGCCGCCGGGAACGGCACCGGTGTCGGGGCCTCGCGCCGCGCCTCCTTCGCTCGAGGCGTGATCCGTCACGTACCGGATCGACGTCGCACCGTCAGATGAACGTCGCACCGCCGAATGTGGCGGTGCGACGCTCAGACGACGGTGCGACGTGCCGCTCGGGGCTCGGCGCGTCAGCCCTCGTGCGCAGCCGGTGCGGCCGGCCCGCGGACGGCGTCGTGCGCCGACACGTCGCGGTCGGCCCCGCCGTCCCGCGCCTGCACCCGGGGCGAGTTGAGCAGCAGGTTGAGCAGCACGGCGACGATCGCCCCGGCGCTGATGCCCGAGTCGAACACGATGGTGAACCAGGTCGGGAACTGCGCGTAGATCTCGGGGCTGACGGTCGGCAGCAGGCTCACGCCCAGGGCGATCGCCACGATCAAGATGTTCGAGTTCGTGAACCGCACCTTCGACAGCGTCCGGATGCCACTCGCGGCCACCATGCCGAACAGCGCCACGCCGGCCCCGCCGAGCACGGCGACCGGCACGCCCTCGACCACCGCGCCGAGCGCCGGCACCAGCCCGAGCACCACGAGGATGCCTCCGGCCAGCGTCGCGACGTACCGGGACTTCACGCCGGTGATGCTGACCAGCCCGACGTTCTGCGCGAAGGCCGTGTACGGGAACGTGTTGAACACGCCACCGATGACGGTCGACAGGCCGTCGGCGCGCAGGCCGTCGGCGAGGCGGCGCGGCGTCACCGGTCGGTCGACGATCTCGCCCACGGCGATGATGTCTCCGGTGGTCTCGGTCATGATCACGAGGCCGACGATGCACATCGACACGATCGCGCTCACGGGGAACGTCGGCAGCCCGAAGTGGAACGGCAGGGCGAGGCCGAACCAGCTGCTCTCGGCCACGCCGCTCCAGTCGGTCAGCCCGAAGGGCCAGGCCACCAGGGTGCCGACCACGAGCCCCAGCAGGATCGACAGGCGACGGAGGCCAGGAGGCGCGAACCGCTCGATCAGGACGATCAGCAGCAGGGTGCCGGCGGCGAAGGCGACGTCGAGCGGGCGTCCGAAGTCGTCGGAACCCGCGCCTCCTCCGACCCAGCCCGCGGCGACGTCCATCAGCGAGACGCCGATGATCAGGATCACGGTGCCGGTCACGATCGGCGGGAAGAACCGTACGAGCTTCGAGAAGAACGGTGCGAGCAGCATCATGAACACCCCGCTCGCGATGACCGACCCGTAGATCGCGGTGATGCCGTACTCGCCGCCGATCACGATCATCGGCCCGACCGCCGCGAAGGTGCACCCCTGCATCAGCGGCAGCCGCACGCCGAACCGCCAGAAGCCGACCGACTGCACGATGGTCGCGATGCCTGCCACGAACAGGTCGGCGCTGATCAGGTACGCGATGTCACCCGGCTCGAGCTGGCCCATGCCGACCAGCGCGCCGCCCACGATCAGCGGGACGGCGACCGCCCCGGCGTACATCGCGAGCACGTGCTGCAGGCCGAGCGGGAAGAGCCTCCGCAGCGGCGGGACGCGGTCGACGGGGTGCGTCGTCTCGACGGGTGCGGCGCCGGTGGGCGTGGGCTGTGACATCGGAACTCCTGATCGTGGGGATGTCGGGTTGTCGCGGTCAGCGTACGAAACGCGCGTTTCGACGGGGCGGCACGCGTGTTTCAGGCTCGTGTCGTCTCGCGGGATCGCGCCGACGAACCCCGTTCGCGAAGAAGAACCCCGTTTTGTCGGGGTTCTTCTTCGTTAACGGGGTTCGAGGCGCAGGAGGCACGGTGCGAGCGGGCGGGACGGCCGGGCTCAGCCGGCGTCCGGACTCAGCCCGCGGCGATCGCGCGGACGAGGTGCATCGTGACGTCCGCCGACCGGCCCGCCGTGAGGGCGAGGTTCTCGTCGTGCACGTCGTGGGCGTCCGGCCCCGCGAGGTCGCTGATGCCGCGCACCGAGACGAACGGCACGTGGTGGACGTGGCAGGTCTGGGCGATGGCCATCGACTCCATGTCGACGGCGTCGACGTCGACCACGTCGGCGAAGGCGCTGCGCACGCCGATCACGCGCTCGGCCGTCATGAACGCGTCGCTCGAGGCGATCAGCCCCGGGCGCACGGCCCAACCGCCGCGCGCTGCGGCAGGCTCGGCCGAGTCCGAGTCCGAGTCCGAGTCCGAGTCCGAGGCCGAGGCCGAGCCCGAGCCCGCGGCATCGCCTGAGCCAGAGCCCGAACCAGAGCCAGTCGACTCGACCGATCCTTCCGCGGGGGACGAGACCGACGTGTCGTAGGCGACCGCCGCCTCCATCAGTCCGTGGTCGGCGTGGAAGCTGGCCGGCATGCCGGGCACCTGCCCGAGCCGGTAGCCGAAGACGCGCGCGTCCGCGTCGAGGTTGAGGTACTCGGACCCCGCGACGACGTCGCCGATCTCGATGCCGGCGCCCATGCCCGCTGCGGTGCCCGCGCTGATCACGGTCGGCACGACGCCCTCGAGCGACCCCGACCGCACGATGGCGGACGTCGCCGCCCCGGCCGCGTTGACGAAGCCGATGCCGCTCTGCACGAGCAGCAGCTCGACCCCGTCGATCTCGAGCACGCGCTGCAACGACCCGCCGACCGCGACCGGCTCGTCGACCCGCGAGGCACGCGAGACGAAGGGCTCGGCCTCGTCGGCCATCGCCACGACGACGATGATCGACGGCACGGCGAGCGCCGCGACCCCGTCGGCAGGAGGCGCGGCGTGCGTCCCGGTCATCGGGTGACGGTCGACCACTCGTCGCGGGCCGCGAGGAAGTCGCGCGCGACCTCTTGGGCACCCTCGAGCGAGTGGTTGGCACCCCAGCCGCACTGGACCTCGTTGGCCGCGGGGACCTCGGTGGCGGTGGTGATGTCGGTGAGGGTGCCCTCGATGAGCGACAGGACGTCGTCCATCGCGGGGTCGCCCTGGAGGATCAGGTAGAAGCCGGTCTGGCAGCCCATCGGCGAGAAGTCGATCACGTCACCGGAGCGGTTGCGCGAGTGCTCGGCGAAGAGGTGCTCGAGCGAGTGGACCGACTTCATGTCGAGGTGGCCCTCGTTCGGCTGCGCGAACCGGACGTCGAACTTGGTGATGACGTCGCCGTGCGGCAGCGTCTTCTGGTCGGCGACGCGCACGTAGGGCGCGGCCACGGTGCGGTGGTCGAGGTTGAACGACTCGACGTTCATCTTGGGCTGGGTCACGATGGTCCCTTCGGGGTGCGGGCGGGGCGCGGGGGTCGCGTCGGCGCTGCACCGATCTGTGCGTCCCAACGCCGTGTCGACCCTAGGACATTCCCCCGACGGCGGTCGCTGCATGACCTGCCGCGACCACGCGCCTCCTGCCGGCCTGCCGGCCTGCCACCCCGCCACGACGTAAACAACACGCCACGCAAAAGGATGGCGGGTTGTTTTCGTCGCGGCGCGATGCCGGGATGCGGGGTGGCGGGCTGCGGCGCGCGCGGAGTGCCAGACGGCGGCGTGCCGCGTGCGGCCCCCGGCCCGCTACGGCAGCGTGTGACCGGCGGCTGTGAAGAGCCGGTACCACTCGGGCCGGGTGAGCGGCACGTCCGAGCCCGCGGCGCTGTCGCGGAGGTGCGCGACGCTCGTGGTGCCGAGCACGACCTGCATCTCGGCCGGGTGCCGGGTGATCCAGGCCACCGGGATCGCCGACGGCGGCACGTCGTACTTCGCGGCCAGCTCGTCGATCACGTCGTTGAGTTCGGCGTAGCCCTGGCGGTCGCCGAGGAACACGCCGTCGAAGAACCCCTTCTGGAACGGCGACCAGGCCTGCAGCGTCATGTCGTTCAGACGGCTGTAGTCGAGGATGCCGTTGTCGCGGTCGACCGACTGGTCGAGCCCGGCCATGTTGGCGGCGACCCCCGCGGCGATCAGCGGCGCGTGGGTGATGCTGAGCTGCACCTGGTTGACGATCAGCGGCTGCTCGACGCTGCGCTTCAGCAGTTCGACCTGGGCCGGGGTGTGGTTCGAGACGCCGAAGTGGCGCACCTTGCCGCTGGTGTGCAGCTGGTCGAAGGCGGCGGCGGCCTCGTCGGGCACGACGAGGGCGTCGGGGCGGTGCAGCAGCAGCACGTCGAGGCGGTCGGTGCGCAGTGCGGCGAGCGAGGCGTCGACCGACTCGAGGATGTGCTCGGTCGAGAAGTCCCAGAAGCCGTCGCGGATGCCGACCTTGCTCTGCAGCTGCACGGCGTCGCGCTCGGACGAGCTCATCGACACGGCGTCACCGAAGCGCTGCTCACAGTGGTGCGGGTGGTCGCCGTACACGTCGGCGTGGTCGAAGAAGTCGATGTCGAGGTCTCGGGCCTCGGCCACGAGTTCTCGGATCGCGTCGTCGGTCATGCCCGAGATGCGCATCAGCCCGAGGACGATGGTCGAGGCCGGGCGGTCGGTGGTGGGTAACGTCGTCGTCTTCACGCGGCCAGTCTGCCCCGTCCGCGGCCTCGCCGTGTCGACCCGCGCCTCCTCGGTGGACGTCGACGAGGCGCGGGCGACCTGGGGACGAGACGTCCCGTCGTTCGCGCCCTCGGTTCCGAACACCTCGGCATGACCGTCACCGCGAGTGCGAGCACCGCCCGCGTCGTCGCCGCCGCGCTCGACGACACGTGGCGCGTCGCGACGCCGTTGACCCCCGTCGGGTTCTACCCGAGGGCGGGCGTGATCCCGGCCGTCGTGGCCGTGCACGACCAGACCGGGCCGTGGGACGCCGTCGGTCGGACCCGGCGGCTCGAGCTGTCGGACGGCAGCAGCGTCGTCGAGAGCCTCGTGCGCGTCGAGCCCGACGGGGTCTTCGTCTACGAGCTGAGCCGCTTCACCGGCCTGCTCGGTCGCCTCGTGACGGGCGGGCGTGCCGACTGGAGCTACTCGTCGACGCCGAACGGACGCACCCGCGTCGACTGGACCTACTCGTTCTTCGCCCGCCCGGGGCGTGGTCTGATCGTCCGCGGCATCGTGCGGTTCGCCTGGGCGCCGTACATGCGTCGCGTCCTCGTCGGCATCGCCCGCGAGGTCGAACGCGTCGGCCAGTCGGCCGCCTAGGTCACCCGGCCGCCGTCCGACCAGCCCGCCCGGCCGTCGTCCGAGCCCGGCCGGCCGCTCAGGCCGCCGGGCCGCCGCCCGGCTCGTCCGGCCCACCCTGGGCCGCGGCCTCGGGGTGCGACGGAGGCGGCGTGACCCGGACCGTCGCGATGCGGTAGCCGTCGGTCTCGACGACCTCGAGCGTGTGCTCGTCGACCGACACGGAGTCGCCGACCACCGCGAGCCTTCCCAGCCGGTCGAGGATGTACCCGCCGACCGTCTCGTAGCGCCCGTCGGGCAGGGTCAGCCCGAGCATCTCGTCGAGCCCCTCGACGATCAGGCCGCCCTCGACGTCGCGCGTGCCGCCCGGCTCGAAGCCGACCTCGGTCGCGGCGCCCGCGTCGTACTCGTCGTAGATCTCGCCGACGAGCTCTTCGAGCAGGTCTTCGAGGGTGATGATGCCGTCGGTGCCGCCGTACTCGTCGATGACGACGGCGATCTGGTGGCCGTCCTGACGCATCGTCGTGAGGGCCGCCAGCACCTTCGTCGTGCCGGGCAGCGCGAGGATCGGACGCACGATGTCGGCGATGGCCGGCTCGTCGGCCACGCTCTCGCGGCGCGCGGCCGGCACCGCGGCCATGAGGTCGCGCACGTGCACGAAGCCGAGCACGTCGTCGACGTCGCGACCCGTGACGGGGTAGCGCGAGTGGGGCAGGTCGAGCACCTCGTGGTACCCCTCGGAGGCGCGGGTCGCCCCGGTCAGGAACGCCACGTCGTGGCGTGGCCGCATCGCCTCGGCCACCCGGCGGTCGTCGGCCCGGAACACGTCGGTCAAGATGGTCCGGCTCTGCTCGTGGATGTCACGGTTGCTCGAGATGAGGTCGCGCACCTCGTCGGCCGAGACCTCGTCACCGCGCTCCTTCGGGTCGAGCCCGAGCAGGCGGACGACGCCGTTGGTCGACACCGACAAGAGCCAGATGAGCGGACGCATCAGCGTCGCGAGCCCGTTCAGCGGAGGCGCGAGCACCTTGGTGAAGGCGACCGACTTCTGCATCGCGATGCGCTTGGGCACGAGCTCGCCGAACACCAGCGACAGGTAGGCGATGACGACGGTCATCCCGATGACCGACACCGTCGAGGCGGCACCCGGCGACAGGCCGAGCGACTCGAGCCCGGGCACCAGGTCGGGCGCGATGGTCGAGGCGCCGTAGGCCGAGGAGAAGAAGCCCGCCAGCGTCACGCCGATCTGCACCGCCGACAAGAACGTGTTGGGGTTGCGGACGAGTGCGGCCGTCCGGCGCCCGCGCTCGCCCTGGGTCTCGATGGCCCGCACCTGGCTCTCGCGCAGGGTGACGATCGCCATCTCGGTGCCCGCGAACACCCCGCCGATCAGCACGAAGACCACGACGAGGCCGATGTTCACGAGGGTGTCGACGTCCATGCCCCGACGCTATCGATGAACCGGCCGTGAGGGTGCCGGGCATCAGCCGAGCGTCCGCCGGGGGCTCCGTGTGGACCCTTCACGAAGCAGATCTGCGGTCACCGGTCAGTCAGCTCACAGGTCGGCCGGACGGCGGGACGCATACCGTCCAGGGCATGTCGACGCCTCCTGATCGCGGACTGCCCGCCTACGTCCTCTCCGGCCTCGTGCTCGGGCTGCTCGCCGGGGTCGTCCTCGCGCTCGTGCTCGGGTGGTCCGTCGGGCTCGCGATCGGGTTCGGCATGGCCGGCGGCATCGCGGTCGGCGCCGTGCTATGGCTCGTGGTGCGCCCCGACAAGCGCCGGCGCTGACGACCGCGGCCGCGCCTCCTCACCCACCGCGCCCGCGCCTCCTCACCCACCGCGACTGCGCCGCCGCGCCCACCGCACCCGCGCCTCCTCGCCCACGCTGCCCGCGCCTCCCTGGCGCCGGGCACCCCACGGTGGCGCGCGTCACCGCTACCCTCGGGGCATGAAGGACGCCACGATCTACGACGTGGCGAAGCGCGCGGGCGTCTCGCACCAGACCGTCAGCCGGTTCTTGCGCGGGTTCGAGGGCATCCGCCCCGCCACGCGCGAGAAGGTCGAGCAGGCCCTCGCCGAGCTCGAGTACCGCCCGAACTCGGCCGCCCGGTACCTCCGGCTGCAGCGCACGAACCGCATCGGGCTGCTCGCCGACAACATGCACCAGTCGGGCCCGGCCCGCACGATCGCCGGGGCGACCGAGGCCGCCCGATCGCTCGGCTACGTGACCGACATCGTGTCGATGGACGGCGGCGACCAACGCTCGGTCGACGACGCCCTCGACCTGATGCTCGGTCAACAGATCGCCGGCATCGTCGTCACGGCGCAGACCGCGGTGGCCCGGTCGGCCCTCGAACGGCGGGCGATCACCGTGCCCGTCGCGCGCGACTTCGGCTTGATCCTCGAGGGCACGACCGAGTCGATCAACGAACACGCCGGCCGGGTCGCGGCCGAACACCTCGTCTCGCTCGGCCACCGCCGGGTCGCCTACGTGGCCGGGCCCGAGCAGTGGTTGGCCGCCCGCGAGCGCGCCGACGGGTTCCGTCAGGTGATCGCCGCGTCAGGAGGCGCGGTGACGGTCACCGACGTCGGCGACTGGTCCGCGGCGGCCGGCTACGACATCGGGCTGCGCCTCGCCACCCGGACCGACGACTTCACGGCCGTCGCCGTCGCCAACGACGCGATGGCCATGGGGCTGCTCGCCGCCCTCGCCGCCGAAGGCGTCTCGGTGCCGCACGAGGTCAGCGTGGTCGGCAACGACGACGCCCCGGAGGCGCGGTTCATGGTTCCCTCGCTCTCGACGGTGGCCCTCGACTTCGGCTTCGAGGGCGCCCACGTCGTCACGTCGCTGATCGCCCGCATCGAGGGGCGCAGCCCCGACACGGCCGCCCGCCTGCCGGTGCCGACGCTCGTCGCCCGGGCCTCGACGGCTCCCGCGCGCGGCTGAGGCATGGGGCGCCGGCCGACCCGCGCCTCTCGGGCCCCGTCCGCCGCCGCTCACCCCCGCGTCCGGCGCGAAACCCCTGCCTAGGCGCGCGTTCCACGCCGGAGCGCGGGGTCCACACGACACAAACTGCGGCTCCCGCCCGGCACGCCCGGCGCACCCCTTCATTCGGCGAGAAACCCTTGCCTAGGCGCGTGTTCCACGCCGGACCGCGGGGTCCGCACCACACGACCTGCGCCCTCCTGCCAGCACGTCCGGCGCACCCCCTCGTCCGGCGCAGAACCCCTGCCTAGGCGCGCGTTCCACGCCGGACCGCGGGGTCCGCACCACAGGACCCGCGCCTCCACGTCCCACAGAGGGGGCGCGCGGGCCGCCGTCGAAAGTGGGTCTTGCGCGGGTGGCGGGGCGTGGGTTACGTTCTCCGCAGACACCGATGTTATCGACAACATCCAGGGACGCCACAGCGAATGCCATGGTCGGCACGACCCCGGCACCACCCCCCGGCACGACCCCGGCACCACCCCCAGCACCATGCCGGAACCACCCCGGCCTCCCGTCGACATCGACCGTCGCCACCGCAGCCGACACACACGAACGGGTCAACGATGACTTCTGCTCCACGCCACTCCGGGGTGCTCTTCGGAGCCGCCTACTACGCCGAGTACCAGCAGGCCGGCACCCTCGACCGCGACCTCGACCTGATGGTCGAGGCGGGCTTCACGGTGATCCGGGTGGGCGAGTCGGTCTGGTCGACGTGGGAGCCGCGCGAAGGCGAGTTCGACCTCGACTGGCTGCAGCCCGTGCTCGACGGGGCCCACGCCCGCGGCATCGACGTCGTGCTCGGCACGCCCACCTACGCCGTGCCGCCATGGCTGCAGGTGCGTCACCCCGAGATCGCGGCCGAGCGCACGACCGGCGTCCGTGCCGGCTGGGGCGCCCGGCAGGAGATGGACCAGAGCCACCCCGCCTACCGCTTCTACGCCGAGCGCGTCGTGCGGAAGGTCGTCGAGCGCTACGCGCAGCACCCGGCCGTGATCGGCTGGCAGGTCGACAACGAGCCCGGCAACGAGCGCCCGCGCAACGACCAGGTGTTCGACCGCTTCGTGGCCTGGCTGCAACGCAAGTACGGCACGGTCGAGCGCCTGAACGAGGAGTGGGGCCTGGTCTACTGGTCCCACCGCCTGACCGAGTGGTCGCAGCTCTGGCGCCCCGACGGCAACGTGCAGCCGCAGTACGACCTCGAGTGGCGTCGGTTCCAGGGCGAGCTGGCCGACGAGCTGATCGCCTGGCAGGCCGCGGTCGTCCGCGAGTACGCCCGTGACGACCAGTTCGTGACCACCTGCATCTCGTACTCCCGGCCGCAGGTCGCCGACGACCGCCTGGTCGAGAGCCTCGACGTCACCGCCGGCAACCCGTACTACAAGATGCAGGACGGCCTGACCGTCGGCGTCGACGTCCCCCGCGAGGCCGGCTGGTGGCACACGGGCGTCTGGGCTCTGCAGCAGTGGGGCGACCGGGCCTTCTCGTCGGCGCAGGCGCCGTTCCTCGTCACCGAGACCAACGCGCAGTCGATCGGCGGCCCCTGGCAGAACCACCCGCCGTTCGACGGTCAGATCAAGCAGGCCGCGCTGGCGCTCGTCGCCCGCGGCGCCCGCATGGTCGAGTACTGGCACTGGCACACGCTGCACTTCGGCGTCGAGACCTACTGGGGCGGCGTGCTGCCGCACAGCCAGCGTCCCGGCCGCATCTACCGCGAGGTCGCCGCGCTCGGGGCCACGCTCAAGGCCGTCGGCGGGGCGATCGACGGGCTCGAGCCCGACGCCGACGTGCTGATGCTCTGGTCGACCGACACCAAGTGGTCGTTCGAGACGTACCCGCCGCTGGCGCGGGCCGACGGCACCCCCGACCCCGAGTCGTACCTGCACCTCTTCGACGCGCACTACCGCGGGCTCGCCGAGGTGGGCGCCCAGGTGCGCATCCAGCACGTGGCGCAGTTCGTCGCCGCCGACCCGGCCGAGCTGGCCGCGCGGTACCCGGTGCTCGTCGTGCCCGCCCTGTACGTCGTGGACGACGCCGCCCTCGCCGCGCTCACCGCCTACGCCGAGGCCGGCGGGCACCTCGTGGTCGGCATCCGCACGGCCTACGGCGACGAGCTCGCCCGGGCCCGCCGCGACCCCGCGCCCGCCCGCCTCTCGGGCCCTGCCGGCGTCTGGTACGAGGAGTACACGAACCTCGACGAACCCCTCGCCGTCCACGTCGAGGGCGCCTACGCCCCGACCGCAGGAGGCGCGGGCACCGTCGCCGACGCCCCGACCCCAGGAGGCGCGGGCGCGGTCCCCGAGACCACCGACGGTCCCGGCACCAGCACCCCCACCCAGGCCGCCGAGGCCCCCTTCGTCCTCGAGCCCGGCTCGGCCGGCACCCGCTGGGCCGACGTCCTGCAGGTCGACGACGCCACGGTCGTGCTGCGGGCCGCACCGACCGAGATCGGGGCCGACGCGCTGTTGACGACCCGCGCCTCCGGAGCCGGCCGCGTCAGCTACGTCGCGACGGTGCCGAACCCCGAGCTGTCGCGCTCGATCGCGCGCTGGCTCGTGCCGGCCACGGCGACCGGCGACTGGGCGGCGACCGAGACGGTCACCGTCACCACCGGTTCACGGACCGACGCCCCCGGGCTCGCGTTCGTGTCGAACTGGTCGGCCCACGAGGCCACGGTCACCACCCCCGCGGCCGTGTGCGACCTCGAGACCCACGAGGTCGTCGCCGCGGGCACCACCCTCACGCTCGCCCCGCGCTCGGCCCACGTCTACGAGCTCGTCGAGGCGGCCGACCAGGACGAGGCGCCCGACACCACGGCGTAGGCGACCCGACCCNGCACCACCCACCCCGCACCACCTCCCCTGAACCACCACTCCCGCTCCCCACCCCCTCGAGGAAGAACCACCATGAAGAGAAAGACCACAGCAAAGGCGCTCGTGTCACTCGCCGTCGTGTCGGCGTTCGTGCTGACCGGCTGCGCGCCGTCCGGCGGATCGGGCGGCGGGTCGACCACCGCCCCCGTGTCGCAGGCAGACATCGACAAGGCCATGGACACCGACACCACCCTCACCTTCTGGACCTGGGTGCCCGACATCCAGCAAGAGGTCGACCTCTTCGAGGCGAAGTACCCGAAGATCAAGGTCGACGTCGTGAACGTCGGCACGGGCACCGCGCAGTACCCGAAGCTGCGCACCGCGCTCAAGGCCGGCAAGGGCGCGCCCGACGTCGCCCAGATCGAGTACCAGTACATCCCGTCGTTCCGTCAGACCGGCAGCCTCGTCGACCTGACCCCCTACGGAGGCGCGGACCTCGAGTCGAAGTACGTCCCGTGGGTCTGGAACCAGGTCGCGGACGACACCGGCGTCTGGTCGGTGCCGCAGGACTCCGGCCCGCTCGGCAACCTCTACCGCTCGGACATCTACGCGCAGGCCGGACTGACCGAGGCGCCCGAGACCTGGGCCGACTTCGCCTCGGACGCCCAGACGATCAAGGACAAGACCGGCTCGTACATCTCGAACCTGCCGGGCAACGACCCCGGCCAGGTCGTCGGGCTGTTCTGGCAGGCCGGCGCCAAGCCGTTCTCGTACGACGGTGACAAGACCGTCGGCATCGACCTCGACTCGACCGAGACGCAGAAGGTCGTGACCTTCTGGCAGGACCTCATCGACAAGGACCTCGTCTCGACCGACGCCGACTTCAACGACGCCTGGTACCAGGGCTTCTCGTCGGGCAAGTACGCCAGCTGGCAGACCGCCGCCTGGGGCCCCGTGTTCCTGCAGGGCACCGCCGCCAACACGAGCGGCAAGTGGACCGCCGCGAAGATCCCGCAGTGGAAGGCCGGCGAGGACGTCTCGGGCAACTGGGGCGGGTCGAGCGACGCCGTCATCACGGGCACGCAGAACCCCATCGCCGCAGCCGAGTTCAGCAAGTTCCTGAACAGCGACCCCGAGTCGACCCTCGCGTTCGCTAACAAGCAGTTCTTGTTCCCGACGACGACCGACACCCTGTCGAGCAGCGACTTCACCGACACCGCCTCGGACTTCTACGGCGGCCAGAAGGTCAACGAGCTCTTCGCGGGCGTCTCGGACACGGTCAGCACCGACTTCCAGTGGTTGCCGTTCATGGACTACGTCTACTCGAGCTTCAACGACACGCTCGGCAAGGCGATCGCCGACCACTCCGACCTGTCCGCGGCGCTGACGGCGTGGCAGGACGACGTCACCACCTACGCGAAGCAGCAGGGCTTCACCGTCAAGTAGTGCTCACGGGGGTGCCGCCCGCCCGCGGGCGGCACCCCCTCCAGCCCGGCAAGGAGCCCCATGTCCACCTCCGTCACCCCTCGTCGAGACGCGACCCGCGCCTCCTCGTCCCGTCAGCCCGCCACCCCGCGGCGCACGAGCTCGCTGCACCGTCCGCAGCTCGTCGCGGCCTGGGCGCTGGCGATCCCGTTCTTGATCGTGTTCGCCGCGATGTTCCTCGTGCCGCTCGGCTACGCGGGGTACCTCAGCACCTTCACCTCGCAGCTGGTCGGCGGGCAGGTCTTCTCGGGCCTGGCCAACTACAGCCGCGCCCTGAGCGACCCCAGCTTCTGGGCCGGCCTCGGCCGCGTCGCGCTGTTCCTCTTCGTGCAGGTGCCGATCATGCTCGTGATCGCCCTGTTCGTCGCCCTCGCCCTCGACACGGGTCGGGTGGCCGGCAGCAAGTTCGTCCGCCTGGCGATCTTCGTGCCCTACGCCGTGCCCGGCGTCGTCGCGACGCTGATGTGGGGCTACCTCTACGGCCGCGAGTCGGGCCTGATCGCCCAGGTGATCAGCGGTCTCGGGCTCACCCCGCCCGACCTGCTCTCGCCGCAGAACGTGCTCGGCAGCACGATGAACATCGTCAGCTGGGAGTTCATCGGCTACAACATGATCGTGCTCTACGCCGCACTGCGCAGCGTGCCGACCGAGATGTACGAGGCGGCCGAGATCGACGGTGCCGGGCCCTTCCGGGTGGCGTGGAGCATCAAGATCCCGGCGATCCGCTCGGCGATCCTGCTGACCGTGATCTTCTCGGTGATCGGCTCGTTCCAGCTGTTCAACGAGCCCAACCTGCTCTACAGCATCGCGCCCAACGCGATCGGGTCGGACTTCACCCCGAACCTCTACGCGTACAACGTCGCGTTCAAGAACCAGGACGTCAACTACGCCGCGGCCATCGCCTTCTTGCTCGGGTTCCTCATCATGATCATCAGCTACGTGGTGCAGCTCGCCACCTCACGCAAGGAGCGACTGTCGTGACGATCGCACCCGCACCCGTCGACACCGCCGGGGCCACCTCGGTCGACCGCCCCGCCCGACGTCTCGACGCCTCGGGAGGCGCGGGTCGGCGACGCCCGCGACGTCGCGTCGAGCGGTCGAAGCGCAAGACGCCGATCCTCACCGTGATCCTCTGGATCACGCTGGCGTACTTCCTGCTGCCGCTCGTCTGGCTGGCGATCCAGGCGACCAAGACGAACGGCGACATCTTCTCGACGTTCGGCCTGGCCTTCGGCCGCACCTTCGCCCTCGGCGACAACCTGGCGCAGCTGTTCACCTTCCAGGACGGCATCTTCGTGCAGTGGATGGGCAACACGGTGCTCTACGCCGTCGTCAGCTCGGTCGGTGCCGCGGTGCTCGCGACGATGTGCGGCTACTCGCTGGCGAAGTACGTCTTCAAGGGCAAGTCGTTCGTCTTCGGGCTGATCCTCGGCGCGGTCATGGTGCCGCTGACGGCCCTGGCGATCCCGACCTACCTGCTGTTCAGCGCGGCGAACCTGGTCGACACCCCGTGGGCGATCATCCTGCCGTCGCTGGTCAGCCCGTTCGGCGTCTACCTCATGCGCGTCTACGCGAGCGAGGCGGTCGACGACAGCCTGCTCGAGGCGGCCCGCATCGACGGGGCGGGCGAGCTGCGCATCTTCTTGACGATCGCGTCGCGGCTGCTCGCGCCGGGCATCGTCACCGTGCTGCTGTTCGCGCTGGTGTCGACCTGGAACAACTACTTCCTGCCGCTGATCATGCTGAACGACCCGTCGCTCTTCCCCGCGACGGTCGGCCTGGCGCAGTGGCAGCAGGCGGCGACCGGGGGCGGCGGCGCCCAGGTGCTGTTCTCGACGGTGCTGACCGGGTCGTTCGTGTCGATCCTGCCGCTCGTCGTGGCGTTCTTGTTCCTGCAGCGCTTCTGGCAGTCCGGCCTCAGCGCCGGCGGCGTGAAGGGCTAGCGGGCAGGCTCCCGCCCGACCGCCGGTTCACGGTGGAGGTCGGCGCGGGTGGGCCGTGGCCGTGGCAGCGGCGGCCCGGGAGGCGGTGGTGACGTTGAGAGGTCACCACCGCCTCCGTTCGTCGTGGGGCGTCAGAGGCGGGCGTGCAGGTCGGTGACGCGGGCGCGGATGTCGTCGCGGACGAGGCGCATGCGCTCCATGCCCTCGATGCCGCGCTCCGAGGGTTCGTCGGTGACCCACGTCTCGAACCGGGTGCCGGGCACCTCGTCGACCCGCGCCTCCTGACCGAGGACGACGACCACGTCGGCGTCGCGCACCATCTGCTCGGTCAGCGCCTTGGGGTGCTCGTCGCCGAGGTCGATGCCCAGTTCGGCGAGCGAGGCGACCGACTGGGCGTTGAGGGCGGTGCCGGGCGTCGTGCCGGCCGACACGACCGCGACCTCGTCGCCGGCGAGGTCGCGCATCAGGCCGGCGGCCATCTGCGACTTGCCCCCGTTCTTCTGGCAGACGAACAGGACGGAGGCGCGGGTCGGGGTCATGCGGGCACCCTACCGACCGCAGGTGACCGGGACCCCGGTCGTCGGGACGGGCCGTCCGCCGACCCGTCCGACATCCCGTGTCAGGTTCGTCCGTTCCGCGACACTCCTCTAGTGAGGGGGTGGACGTGGATCACGACACGGAGGGCGACGACGAGCTCGTCAGGCGCACGGTCGGGGGTGACCAGCGCGCGCTGTCGGCGCTGTTCGACCGGCACGCGCCGACGGTGACCCGGTACGCCTGGGCGCTGGCCGAGACGCGCATGGACGTCGAGGAGATCGTGCAGGACACCTTCGTCACCCTCTGGAAGAAGGTCGACCAGATCGACCTGCCCGACGACTCGCTGCTGCCCTGGCTGCTGGTCGTCTGCCGCAACCACGCCGCGAACCTGCGCCGCAAGCAGGCCCGCACCGCCGCCGACGCGCTCCCCGACGACCTGGTCGCACCCGACGACGGCCAGGAGGCGCGCGACCGGCTGAGGTGGGTCCGCGACGAGATCGACGCCCTCGGCCCGGTCGACCGGCAGATCGTCGAGCTCTGCCTGATCGAGGGACGCCCCTACGGCGAGGCCGCGGCGCAGGTCGGCCTGAGCCTCGGCGCCGTCACCCAACGCGTGTCGCGCACCCGATCGCGACTGAAGAAGAAGGCGGTGATGAACGATGAACTCTGAGCCCCCCACCGGAGACGACCTGGCCCGCCTGCTCGTCACGATGAAGCAGAACGTCCTCGAACGCACCACGGAGTCCCCGCGCCGCAAGCGCCACCGCAACCTCGGCCTCGGCCTCGGCCTCGCGGCACTGCTCGCGATCGGCGGCGGCTCGGGAGCCCTCGCCCTCGGCATGCTGCCCTCGCCGTTCCGGGCGTCGGCCCCGGCCACGCCGACCGGCACGCCCACGCCGTCGCCGACCGTCACCCCGACGGCGACGCCGCGGCCGACGCCGACGGTGGCACCCGTGGTGGCACCGCAACCGTCCGTGCCGATCGACTGCGCGACGCTCGCGAGCGGCGTCCGGATGGACCTGTTCATCCCGTCGCCCGAGCTGGGCGCACCCGATCTCGTCGACCCGACCGCGGCCTCGTTGCTCGAGAACGGAGTTCTGACCTGCACATGGGACTCGTCCGTGCAGTCGCACTCGGACGTGATCGTCTCGGTGTCGGCCGATCGTGACAAGGGACTCGAGAACGTCGACCCGCTCCGCGGAGCCGGCTGGAGGTCGGTGGGGGTCGGAGACAGTTCGGCCATGAACTGCAGCGAAGACGGCTGTTTCGCGAGCCTGGTCGCCGGGCCCTGGTGGGTCCAGTTCGAGTCCACCGACGTCGACGGTTGGAAAGGGGCGGTGACCGCCGAGACGCGCGCCGCGAACACGACCGCGTCCCTGCAGCTGGTCGTCGACCGACTCGACGGGCTCGTGCCACGACCCGCCTGGACGCGACCTGCCTCGTCGTGGAGCCAGGTCGACGACTGCTCGCGGCTGGCCCCGGGCGTGGCGTTGGGCGAGGTGATCGGCTCGCCCCGACTCGAGGGGCCGTTCCCCAGCCCCCTCTACGCCCCGGGGCGGATGTCCACCGAGGTCGATCAGGCGTTGCTGTGCCAGTGGATGGTCCCGTCCGTCGCCGACAGCCCGACCACCGAGGTCGGCGAGGTGTACGTGTCGCTGGGCACCGGCAGCGGCTGGGCCGTCGACGAGACGACCTCGACGGACTCGATCGAACGCTCACCGGCGACGGTGGCCGGGGCTGACGGTGCCGAATACGTCTGCCTCTACGGCGAGGGCAGCTCGTGCTCCGTGAACGTGCTGACGGACGGGTCCTGGCTGCAGGTCGGATCAGGCAACGCGCATGGGCCGGATCTGGAGCGCGTGCTCGTCGCGGCCGCGGAGGCGATCGTCGCGACGCGTCCCGCGGGCTGACCCGCGCCTCCTGCGCTCAGGCCTCGGCGCCCGCGCGCCGCCGACCGCGCACGGCGAGGATCGTGCCGCCGATCAGCGCCGAGACGAGCGAGCCGACGAGGACGCCGACCTTGACGACGTCGTCCTGAGCGCTGCCGGCTCCGTAGGCGAGCTCGCCGACGAGCAGCGACACGGTGAACCCGATGCCGGCCACGAACGAGAGGCCGACGACGTCTCCCCACCGCAGGGTCGGGTCGAGTCGGATGCCGGGCAGCCGCGTGACCAGCAGCGACGCCCCCGTGATGCCGATCGACTTGCCGAGCACGAGCGCGACGACGATGCCGAACGCGACGCTGTCACCGAGCGACTCGACCAGGCCCGAGAAGCCGCCGACGGTGACGCCGGCCGAGAAGAACGCGAAGATCGGCACGGCGACACCCGACGAGACCGGGCTCCAGCGTTCGGCGAAGTGGTGCGTCAGCGGGTGCCGCTCCTCGTGGCCGTCGGGGCCGACGTGCGTGACGCCGGCCCGCGCCGTGGCCACCGCGGGCACGAGCAGCCCGAGCACGACACCGGCGATCGTGGCGTGCACCCCCGAGGCGTGCACCAACGCCCAGGCGACGACCCCGAGCGGGATCAGCAGCCTCCACGACCGCACCCCGCGGCGGACGAGCAGGGCGAAGGCGGCCAGCGGCAGCAGCGCGAGCAGCAGCGGCACGAAGGCGATGCCCGCCGTGTAGAACACCGCGATGATCGTGATGGCGATGAGATCGTCGACCACGGCCAGGGTCAACAAGAAGGTGCGCAGGGCGGGCGGCAGTCGCTTGCCGACGACGGCGATCACGGCGACGGCGAACGCGATGTCGGTGGCGGCCGGGATCGCCCAGCCCTGCAGGGCGTCGGGCCCGGCGCCGAGATTGACCAGCGTGAAGATCAGCGCCGGCAGCGCGACCCCGCCGACCGCCGCCGCGATGGGCAGCACGGCGACCCGGGGGTCGCGCAACGAGCCGGCGACGAACTCCTGCTTCAGCTCGAGGCCGACCACGAAGAAGAAGATCGCGAGCAGGCCGTCGGCCGCCCAGGCCCCGACGCTCAGGTTCAGGTGGAGCGCCTCGGGGCCGAACGAGACGTCGCGCACCTGCGCGTAGAACGCCCCGGCCGGGCTGTTGGCCAGGACGAGGGCGAGCACCGTCGCACCGAGCAACAGCAGGCCACCGGTGGTGTCACGACTGAGGAACCGCGAGAGGCGGGCTCCCCGACCCTCGGCGTGCGGGGCGTGCGTCGGGGAGGGAGGTGTGGCCGTCGGGTCGGCAGGGGTGGGCTGGGTCATGGTCGTCGTCTTTCGAGAGCGAAGGTGGGCAGGGCGGCACGACCGCTCGACCCGTCGACGACGAGGAGCGGCGTCACGCCACGGGCGGCGGGCACCCGGCGATCTCGCCGTGGGCGTTGCTGCCCCACAGGCTCATCCAGCCGTTCGTTCCGCAGGTGCGCTTCGTCAGCACGAACCGCTTCGGGAACGCCTGCTGTGCCGTGCGCACCCGGCGCGGGGCGCGGCTCGGGCAGGCGGGGGACGACATGGCCCCAGGGTACCGCCGGGCTCCGTGGGCAGGCCGACCCGCGCCTCCTGCGCCTCGTGTCTTCTGCGCCCCGTGCCTCCTGCGCCCCGTGTCTTCTGCGCCCCGTGCCTCCTGCGCCCCGACGGCGCCGAGGTCAGGAGGCGCGGGTGGCGCTCCGAAGGCCGGTCACGGTCGGACGACACCGCCGAGTGGACGTCGCACCGCCGCATTCGGCGGTGCGACGTCCACTCGGCGGTGCGACGTGCGGGGGTCAGCCGGCGTGACGCCCGTGGTGGTCGGGGTCGCTGCCGTCGGGCACCGCGTCGACGGGGACGGTCGGGTCGACGTGCGAGACGTGCCCGCCCGAGCCGGCGTCCGCGGCCGAGGCGTGCGGATGCGACCGTTCGAGGGAGGCGCCCTCGACGTCGACGTCCGGCAGGATGCGGTCGAGCCACTTCGGCAGCCACCACGCGGATTCTCCGAGGAGGTGCATCACGGCCGGGATCAGCAGGAGGCGGACGACGAACGCGTCGAAGAGCACCCCCAGCGCCAGGCCCAGGCCGATCGACTGGATCAGCACCGAGTTCGAGAACACGAAGCCCGAGAACACCGCCGTCATGATCAGCGCCGCGGCCGTGACCACGGTGCGTCCGGCGTGGACGCCGCGCTGCACCGCGAGCCGGGCGGACGAGCCGTGGGCGTGCGCCTCGCGCATGCCGCTGACCAGGAACAGCTGGTAGTCCATCGCGAGGCCGAAGAGCACGCCGACCATGAGGATGGGCAGGAAGCTCAGGATGGGCCCCGGGTCGTGCACGCCGAACACCGGGCCGAGCCAGCCCCACTGGAAGACCGCGGTGACGCCACCGAACGCGGCGAACAGCGACAGCACGAAGCCGATGGTGGCGGTGACCGGCACGAGGATCGACCGGAACACGAAGATCAGGATGATCAGCGACAGCCCGACGACCACGAGCAGGTAGAGCGGCAGGGCACCCGCCAGCTTCTCGCTCACGTCGATGTTGCCCGAGGCGTTGCCCGCGACGCCGAGCGACGAGACGTCGTCGATGTCGAGGCCGCGCAGGTCGCGCACGAGCTGCTCGGTCGACTCGGCGGTCGGCCCGCCCTTCGGCACGACCTGGAACGCCAGCAGCGTGTCGTCGTCCGAGGCGCCGATCGGGGCGATCGCGGCGACGTCGTCCTGGCCTTTCAAGATGGTGCCGATGCGCACCTGCTCCGAGACGAGGTCGTCGTCCGAGATCGCGGTCGGCAGGTCGGCGACGACGACCAGGGGGCCGTTGACGCCGGCGCCGAACTTCTCGTCGATCAGCTTGTACGCCTTGTACGCGCTCGAGTCGACCGGCTCGGACGACCCGGCGGGCAGGCCGAGGCGCATCGACAGCGCGGGGATCGCGATGATCAGCAGCACGGCGACCCCGGCCACGAGGGTCAGCACGGCCCGGACGGTGCTCATCGGCTTCGTCGGGACGCGCACGGCGCCGGTGTGGCCGACGGCCTTCCGGGCCTTCTTGGTCAGGATGCGCAGGCCGACGAGGCGCAGCAGCGCCGGCGTGAGCGTGATGGCGATGAGGATCGCCACGAACACGCAGACGGCGCCGACCGTGCCCATCAGGCCGAGGAAGGGGATGCCGGTCAGGTTGAGCGCGAGCAGGGCGATCAGCACCGTCGAGCCCGCGAACACCACGGCGTTGCCGGACGTGCCGTTGGCCAGGCCGATCGACTCGTGCAGCGGCACCCCCTCTTTCAGCTGGGTGCGGTGCCGGTTGAGGATGAACAGCGAGTAGTCGATGCCGACCGCGAGCCCGAGCATGACGCCGAGCACGGGGGTGACCGAGAGCATCTCCACGGCGCCCGACAGCGACAGCGAGGCGAGCACGCCGACGCCGACGCCGATCAGGGCGTTGATCAGGGGCAGGCCCGCACCGATCAGGGTGCCGAGCATGACGAACAGCACGATGGCGGCGATCAAGACGCCGGCCACCTCGCCCGGGCCGAAGACCTCGGGGATGGTGGAGGCGATGTCGTTCGACACCTCGACGGCGACGCCGTCGATCGACGCGTCGTCCATCGCCTCGACGACGGCCTCCTTGTTCTCGCTGGTGACGAGGTTGAGGGCCTTGTCGAACTGGATGTTCGCGACGGCGGTGGTGCCGTCGGTCGACACCTGGCGGATGCCGTCGGTCAGCTCGAGCAGCTTCGCGCCCTCTTCGAGCGTGGCGCTCTGCGTCTCGAGCTCGGCCTTGCTCGCGTCGAGCGTGGCCTGCTGCGTGGCGATCTGCTGCGTGCCCGCGTCGAGCTGGGCCTGCTGCGCCTCGAGCTGGGGCGTGGCGGCGGCGAGCGCGGCCTCGCCGGCGGCCTGCGCCTGGGCCTTGGCGGCGTCGAGCTGCTGCTGGCCGGCGGTGATCTGGGCCGTCGCGGCGTCGATCTGCTGCTGACCCGAGGTCAGTTGCGCCTCGCCGGCGGTGATCTGGGCGCGGCCGTCGGTGATCTTCTGCGCCTGGTCGTCGATCTGCTGCTGGGTGGCGAAGGGGTCGGTGGTGCCCTTGACGTCGTCCAGCCCCTCGGCATCGGTCAGCAGGGCCGCGATGTCGGACTTCTGCTGGTCGGTGAACGCGGAGTCGTCGGTGGTCGTGAAGACGACCGTGCCGGTGCCGCCGCTGGCCTGGGGGAACTTCTCGGCGAGCTCGTCGCTGACCTTCTGGGTCGCCGTGCCGGGGATGCTGACGGCCGTGGTGAGCGTGCCGCCGAACAGCGCGAAGGCGCCGCCGGCGAGGCCGAGCACGACCAGCCAGGCCACGATGACGAGCCAGGCCCGCCGGGCCGAGAACCGGCCGAGTCGATAGAGCAGGGATGCCATGGGTGTCTGTTCCTCCAGGGTGGTGCGGGGTGATGCGGGTTGCGGGGGGTGGGCCTCACGTCGCGTCGTCGAGAAGGAGGTGCGGGTCGGCCGGGCGCACCGGCCGACGGGTCAGGGGGTGGTCGGGGTGGGCCCGTAGCCGGTGCGGATGCTCGTCACCATGCGGTCGAGCAGGTCGGCCCAGACCGCGCGGCTGTCGTCGTCGACGACGGCCCCGGTGCGGACGATCCAGTGCCGGGCGACGACGGCGATGCCGTTCATCAGCGAGCTGACGAGCACCTCGGCCTCGAGCGGGTCGGTGGCGGGGCTGCGCTCGGCCGTCTCGACCGAGAGCTGCTCGGTGACGCGGGTGAAGACGTCCTGGATCAGGCTGTGCGACCGAGGGTCGCTGCCGTCGTCGCCGAGCACGCCCCAGAGGTACGAGACGACCGCCGGCAGGTCGATGACCTGCATGGCCTGGATGATCTCGGCGAACAAGGAGGCGCGGCTGCCGTCCCCGACGGGCGCCGCGGCGGTCGCGGCCCGGAACTCGTCGACCGCACCGGTGAGCACTCGGGTGCAGGCCGTCATGACGACCTCGTCGAGCGACGAGAAGTGGTTGAAGACCGTGCGGCGCGAGACGTCGGCGCGTTCGGCGAGCTCGTCGACGCTGAACCGGGGTGCGCCGCGCTCGGCGATGAGCGCGTCGGCGGCGTCGACGATGTCCTGGCGGTGCTTCGCCTTGAGGGCGGCACGGCGGTCGGGCACCAGGCTCTTGACGGTCACCTGCCTACACTAAGTGCAGCGACGCACTCGGTGCACCCACCTCGGCTGGGCAGTCGCTGGGACTTGGGCGGCCGGAAGCGGCGTCCGTACCCCGCCCGCCCCGCGCCTCCTCGTTCCCGCTGTCGCCCTGGCGACGCGAGGGTCGAGTGGTCTCGAGACGTCCTTCGCATCCCGCGGAAGGACGTTTCGCGACCACTCGACCAGCCCGAGGCGAGATCGTGGGCGGGCGGGGGCGCGTTCTGCGCTAGATCGTCTCGTCGAGGTCGAGCAGGCGGGCGCTCTCGTCCCACAGGCGGCGGGCGAGGTCCGCGTCGTTCGCCTGGCGCGCCACGCGGCCCGGCGCCTTGAGCCGGTCGAAGTAGTTGCCGCTCGGTGCCGGCACGGTCGTCGCCCCGGCGAGGCGGATCAGGGGCTCGGCGCCGTCCTCGGTCGAGACCGCGAGGCGCTTGGCGGCCGTCATGAACGCGCCGGTGCCGCCGAAGCCCGAGGCGACGAACCCGGGGTGGAACGCGTACGCGTCGACCCCGCCGCCGGCGCGCGGCAGGCGTCGGGCCAGCTCGCGCGTGAACAGCACGTTGAGCAGCTTCGAGGTGCCGTAGGCACGGAACCCGCCGGCCCACGGCCCCGCCGAGTTGTCGAGATCGTCGAGGTCGACCTTGCCGAAGAGGTTGCCGGCACTCGAGGTCTGGACGATGCGGACCGACCCGGGCCGCGCGTCCTTCGCGGTCTCGAGGAGGCGCGGCGTCAGCAGGGCCGTCAACAGGAACGGTGCGAGGTGGTTGCCCTGGAACGTCGTCTCGTGGCCGTCGACGGTCGTCGACCGCTCGGGGATCGTCGCCCCGGCGTTGTTCGCGAGGACGTGGATGCGCGGCAACTCGGCGAGCAGCTGCTCTGCGAGGTCACGGACGCTCGCGAGGTCGGAGAAGTCGGCGAGGTAGGCCCGGCCACCGACCTCGTGCGCGACGGTGCGGGTGCGGTCGGGGTTGCGGCCGACGACGGCGACGGTGGCGCCGAGGCGGGCGAGTTCGTGGGCGGCGGCGCGGCCGATGCCCGAGCTGGCCCCGGTGACGACGACGGTCTGGTCGTCGAGGCGGGCGGCGGGAGGCAGGGTGACGGTCATGCAGGGGACGCTAGGCGGGATGCCCCGCGGCCGGGCGGCGGTCGGCGATCTCTCGGCGGGCACTCAGCCGGAGGGGGCTCGAACCGCGGTACCGTCTCGATGCGAGACAACCTGTCTCGTAATGACTTCCCCGCTCAGAGAAGAGACGACATGTCCGACGCCACCGCCCCCCTGACCGGCTCCAGCACCGTCGGCGCCTGGCTCGACCACCCCGAGGGCGGCCCCGCGATCCGCGCCGCCCTCGGCCAGGGAGGCGCGTTCGACGAGAGCGCGCTGGCCCCGGTCCGCGGCCTGCCGCTGCAGCAACTCGTCGTGATGAGCCAAGGGCAGGTGCCGCAGGAACTCGTCGACGGACTGGTGCTGCAGGTGAACGGAGGGGTCGTGCCCGACGAGGCGGACGACGCCGACGGCCCGTGGCGCGAGACCGTCACGCCCGGGCGCTTCGCGGGCCGGACGGTGGTCGTCACGGGTGCCGCGTCCGGCATCGGCCGCGCGACGGCGTCGCGTGTGGCCCGCGAGGGCGGTCGCGTCGTCGCCGTCGACCTCTTCGCCGACAAGCTGGAGGCGCTGGTCGCCTCCCTGCCCGACGCCGACCTGGTGACCGTGGTCGGCGACATCACCAAGCAGGACGACGTCGACGCCGTGGTCGCGGCCGCCGGCGACCGCATCGACGCCCTCGCCAACATCGCGGGCGTCAACGACGACTTCTCGCCGCTGCACGAGACCAGCGACGCGATGTGGGACCGCGTCATCGGCATCAACCTGACCGGCGCGTTCAAGCTGTCGCGCGCCGTGATCCCCGTCATGCTCGCGGCCGGGCGCGGCTCGGTGGTGAACGTCGCCTCCGAGGCGGGGCTGCGCGGCAACGCGTCGGGCAACGCCTACACGGTGTCGAAGCACGGCGTGGTCGGGCTGACGAAGTCCGCGGCGTTCATGTACGCGACGCAGGGCATCCGGGTGAACGCGGTCGCCCCCGGCGGCGTCGCGACGGGCATCCCCTTCCCGGCGAACGTGTCCGAGGCGGGGTCGGCGCGGCTGCGGCCCTTCCAGGCGGCGATCCCGACGATCGCGACCGCCGAGGAGCTCGCCGCGTCGATCACCTTCCTGCTGAGCGACGACGCCGTGAACGTCAACGGCGCGATCCTCGCCAGCGACGGCGGCTGGTCGGTGCAGTAGCGGCGGACGGCGGCGGGCCTCGGCCTGCGGCGGCGAGACCGGGCGGCCGCCGGCGGCGGCGAGACCGGGCGGGCAGGAGACGGCACGAGGGGTGCACGAGGATGGACCGATGAGCACCGCACGCCCCGCCCGCCCCGGTCGCGCCCGCAGCGAGGCCGCCCGTCTGGCGATCCTCGAGGCGACCCGCGACGAGCTGGCCGAGCGCGGCTACGACAAGCTGTCGCTCGACCGCATCGCGGCGGCGGCCGGGGTGGGCAAGGCGACCATCTACCGCTGGTACCCGGCCAAGGCGGCACTCGTGGCCGAGGGCATGCTCACGGGACACCTGCTGCCCCACCTCGAGGTGCCCGACACGGGCGACGTGCGTCGGGACGTGCTCGACTGGCTCCGCGCCTCCTTCGCGGCCTTCGCCTCGCCCGCGGCGGGCGGGCTGGTCCGGGCGTCGATCGCGGCGACCGCCGAGGACGCCGCCGTCGCCGAGCAGTACGACGACCGGGTCACCTCGGTCACGAGGGCTGCGTTGCTGGCCCGTCTCGAGACCGGGAGGCGCGCGCGGCAGCTCCGGGACGACGCGCCGCTCGACGCCCTGGTCGAGTCGCTGATCGGCACCGTGCTGCTGCACGTCGTGACCCGCCGCGACCCCGGGCCGGCCGCGCTCGAGGCGACCGTCGGGCTGCTCTTCGACGGCGTCGCGGCCCGCCCGGCCTGAGTCACGGTCGCTGCCCGCCCGGCCTGAGCCACGGCCTGACGGGCCCGGTCACGGACGAACGGAGCGCCGCGGCGTCACCACCAGAACGGCGCCTGCGGGCGGTAGGGCTCCTCGAGCCGGCGGACGTCGTCGTCGGTCAGCTCGACGTCCAGGGCGGCGACCGCGTCGGCGAGGTGGTGCGGCTTCGTGGCGCCGACGATCGGGGCCGACACGACGGGGTTGCGCAGCACCCACGCCACCGCGACCTGCGCCATCGACACCCCGTGCTCGTCGGCGACCTGCTCGACGGCGTCGACGATCGGGCCGTCGTCGTCGCTGTCGAAGGCCTTCGCGACCTCGTCGACCGCCGAACGCTCGGTGGTCGCGCCGCGCGGTCGGGTGAGCCGCCCCTTGCCCTGCGGCGAGTACGGCACGAGCCCCACGCCGAGGTCGGCGCAGAGCGGGATCATCTCGCGCTCTTCTTCTCGCTTGAGCAGGTTGTACTGGTCCTGCATCGTGGCGAAGGGCGTCCAGCCGTTGACCACGGCGGCGGTCTGCATCTTCGCGAACTGCCAGGCGTACATGCTCGACGCGCCCGTGTACCGGACCTTGCCCGCCCCCACCAGGTCGTGGAGCGCCTCCATGGTCTCTTCGACCGGGGTCTCGGGGTCGAACCGGTGGATCTGGTAGAGGTCGACGTGGTCGGTGCCGAGGCGCGTCAGCGAAGCGTCGACCTGCTCGAGGATCGCCGCGCGCGACAGGCCCGAGCCGCCCGGGCCGTCGTGCATCCGACCGCTGACCTTGGTCGCCAGCACGACGTCCTCGCGTCTCGTGTACTCGCGGATCGCCCGGCCGACGAACTCCTCGCCGGTGCCCTGCTGGTAGACGTTCGCGGTGTCCCAGAACGTCACCCCGAGCTCGACGGCCTGGCGGAAGAATGGCGCCGACGCCTCCTCGTCGAGCGTCCACGAGTGCAGGCCGCGGGTGGGGTCGCCGTAGCTCATGCAGCCGAGCCCGATGCGGCTGACCTGCAGGCCTGTGGTGCCGAGGCGCGTGTACTTCACGAGCGCGCCTCCCCCGCCTGCGGGGACGAGGCGGCCCCGGAGGCGCGGGTCGCGTCGACCCCGGAGGCGCGCGTCGCGTCGTCCCCGGAGGCGCGCGTCGCGTCGACGGCCTCGCCGGCCGGCCCGGGCGCGGCCTGGGCGGCGGCCTGCGGTGCGGCCCAGCTGGCGAGGAGGCGGAGGCGGTCCTCGGTGGGCGACCCCGGCTCGGCGCTGTAGACCAAGAAGTTGAGGCCCGGGCGGCCCATCGGCTCCATCGCCTCGTAGACCATGTCGAGGTCGCCGACGACGGGGTGGTGGAAGAGCTTCTGGCCCGAGGCGTGGTGGCGCACCTCGTGCGCGCCCCAGCGAGTGCGGAACTCGTCACTCCGGGTGGAGAGCTCGCCGACGAGGTCGTGCAGCGCCCGGTCGTGCGGGTCGCGGCCCGCCTCGGTGCGCAGGATGGCCACGTTGATGTCGGCCGCGACCGACCACGACGGGTAGAAGGCCTCGGCGAGCTCGCGGTGCAGGAAGACGAAGCGGGCGAGGTTCACCGGCCGCTCGTCGAGCGCGTAGAGGTCGGAGTACAGGGCGCGGAACAGGGCGTTCTCGGCGAGCACGTCCATCCGGCCGTTGCGGACGAACGCGGGCCCGGCCGTCACCGCGTCGAGCACGAGCTGCATGCTGCGCGAGACGCTCTCGGGCGCACGGCGGCAACGCCGGGCGCGCACGGGCGACTCGGCAGCGGCGCGGGCGAGGTCGGCCAGGTGCTCGCGTTCGGCGTCGTCGAGCAACAGCGCCGTCGCGAGCGAGTCGAGCACGGCCTCGGACGCTCCGCCCAGGTGTCCGCGTTCGAGTCGCGTGTAGTACTCGACGCTGACGCCCGCGAGCAGCGCCACCTCGCTCCGCCGCAGTCCGGGCACGCGGCGCCCGGGTCCGCCCGGCAGCTCGACCTGCTCGGGCCGCACCCGCGCCCGTCGGCTGGTCAGGAAGTCACGGATCTCGCTCTCGGTGTCCATGCCCACACGCTACGACGCGGGCGGGGCGCGGTGGGATGCCCTGGCGGTGACCCCTTCGGCCGCCCTGTCGACGTGGTTGGGCCAGGCGTCAGCCGACCGCGTCGCGCAAGGCCCCGTCAACCGGCCGCTCTCACCGAGCGGCACCGGGGCGGCCGCTCTCGTGATGGCAGCCGGAACACTGCTCAAGCGCTCCTTCGCAAAAGAAATGGTCATTACACCTGCGGTGTCGAACGCCCGGAGCTCGACATCCTCCTCAGCTGCCACCCGCTCGGTAAGATCCGCACGTGCCCTCGACCCTCTACGAGCAGATCGCCGACGACCTGCGTCGACGCATCCTGAGCGGCGACCTCGCGGTCGGCGACGACGTGCCGAGCGAGGGCGAGCTGGCCGAGCAGTGGCGGACCTCGCGCGGGCCGATCCGCAACGCCCTGGCCGCCCTGCGCTCCGAGGGGTTGGTCGAGACCCGGCGCGGTCGTCCGGCACGGGTCGTCGCCCGCAAGGCGCACCACCCGGTCGACGTGTCGATCCCCTTCACGAAGTGGGTGCGCGACGTCGGCGGCGAGCCCGGGGCCCGCACGCAAGAGATCTCGTTGCGCCGTGCCGACGACGACAAGGCCCGTTCGCTCGGTATCGAGCCCGGCGACCTCGTGGTCGACGTCGTCCGCCTGCGACTCGTGGACGGTCGCCCCACGATGCTCGAGCGGCTCACCTTCATCGAGGAGGTCGGGCGCGTGCTGCTCGACGTCGACCTCGACACGGTGTCGATCACCGAGTACCTCGACTCGCGCGGCTACGGCTACGCCGACATCGACCACGAGATCGACGCGGTCGCCGCCGACGACCTCGACGCCGAGTTGTTGGGGGTCGAGCCGGGCACGCCGATCCTGCGCCTGCACCGGGTCACGCGCGGCGCCGACGGTCGCACGTTCGAGGCCTCGGACGACCGCTACCGCAGCGACATCGTCCGCTTCACCGTCTCGGCCTCGGGCCGCGCCCGGGCCGGCGACCACTTCATCCGCGCGATCGGCCCCTGACCCGCCCCTGCCGGACCACGTCCGGCGGCCGGTCGCGCGGGACCTCCTCCGTGACCACACCCCGGGAGGCGCGGTGCGGCCCCCGCAGACCGCCCCGGCCCCCGGTCACTCCGGTCGGACCCCCACCCGCACCGAGCCGCCGGCCGCGGCCGACACGATGCCCGCGTCGAGGTCGCGGAGCGCGACGACCTCGCCGACGAGGGCCTCGAGCGGCCAGGCCCCGTGGCGCCGCTCGACGAAACGGGCCGCCGTGACGAGGTGCCGCGGCGCGTAGTTGTGCACGCCCCGGACGGTCACGAGCCGCCGCACGAGTGCCTCGGCGTCGAGTGGCACCGCCGGTGCCGGGAACACGCTGCCGACGAGCACGGCCACGCCGCCGACACCGAGCTCGGCGAGCGCCGAGGCCACGGCGTGCGGCGACCCCGAGGCCTCGACGGCGACGAGCGGCGGGCCGCCCGCGGCGGCGAACGCGGTGGCGAGGCCGGCGTCCGACCCGGGCTCGGCCGTGGGGTCGGCCGTCGCGACCGCTCCGAAGCGGGTGGCGAGTCGTCGGCGAGCGGGGTCGGGGTCGACGACGACCACCCGGGCCCCGGCGTCGGTGGCCAGGGAGGTCGCGGTGAGGCCGATCAGGCCGGCTCCCGTCACGAGCACCACGGCACCGTCGAGCGGCACGATGGTCGACGCGGCGTCGAGTGCGGCGACGGCGGTCGCCGTGCCGCACGAGACCGGGGCGAGCAGCTCGGCGGGCAGGTCGGCGTCGACCGGCACGACCGCCGTGCCCGCCCGCACGTGGACGTGCGTGGCGAAGCCGCCGCTGAGCTCCCAGCCGGTGACGAGTCGTTCGTGGCCGTACTTCCGCACCGTCCCGCACTTCTGCGGCAGATCTCGCAGGCAGGTCGCACAGGCGCCGCACGAGACGGTCAACGACCAGACGACGCGCTGGCCGACGGCGAGCGGCGTCCCGTCGACGGCCAGCGCGTCGGGGCCGAGGGCGACCACGCGGCCGACCTGCTCGTGGCCCAGCACGAGCGGGGCCGGCGCGCCACGGTCGCCGCGGGTGGTGTGGACGTCCGATCCGCAGACGGTCGCCAGCTCGACCTCGACGAGCAGGTCACCGGGCGCGAGGACGACCGAGGGCACCGCGACGGCCTCGTGCGGGCGCCCGGGCTCGAGCCACACCATGGCCGTCGGGGCCGGGTCGAGGCGCCGGGCCGAGGCGGCCGGGGCGTCCGTCGGGGAGGCGACCCGCGCCTCCTGGTCCGCGGGCCGCGGCAGGGCGGTCGTCACGCGACCGCGACCTGCGAGACCCCGACGACCGACGCGTCGGCTGCCGAGACGCCGACGACCGACGCGAAGGCCGGCAGGCCCACGAGGTCGCGGACGCCGTCGAGCACGACGTCGGCCCCGGCGGCGAACAGCTGCTCGCGGGTGTGCGCGCCGGTGGTGACGCCGACGACGAGGCCCGCCCCCGCCGACCGGCCCGAGAGCACGTCGCTCACGGTGTCGCCGACGACGGCGACCGCGGCGACCGACGAGGCCCGCGTGCGCAGCAGGGCGGTCAGCACGAGGTCGGGGGCCGGGCGTCCACGGCCGGCGTCGACCGGAGAGAGGGCGGCGTCGACGGTCCACCCCAGCGAGTCGAGCAGGCGGTCGCGCGTGACGGGCGAGAAGCCCGTGGTCAGCACGACCGAGACCCCGGAGGCGCGAAGGGCGTCGATCACGCCGCCCGCGCCCTCGATCGGCTCGACCCCCGACTCGTCGACGAGTTCGCCGTAGGCGACCTCGAACTGCTCGTTCGCGCGCTGCGCGAGCTGCTCGTCGCCTCCGGTCAGGTGCCGGAACACCTCGATCTTCGACCGGCCCATCGTGTCGCGGACGTACTGCAGCGCCTCGTCACGGGTGAGGGTCGGGCCGAGGTCGACGCGGTCGGCGACGCGGGCGAAGGCCTGCTCGACGACCCCGTCGTCCACGACGGTGGTGCCGGCCATGTCGAGCACGACGAGCTCGATCGGGGTCGCCGGGTCGGGCGTGGGGACGGTCGTGGTCGTGGTGGTCATGCGCTGAGGCTCTCTGTGAGGGGCGAGGTGGCGGGCGAGGTGACGGGCGGGGCGGGGGACGAGATGGGTCTCGGCGGGGGCGTCGCGGGGAGGGCCGAGCTGGCGGCCGACGTGGCGGTCGAGGTGGCGGCCGGGCCGTCGAGCGCGCGGTCGCGGCCGCCGTCGAGGTGGGTGCCGACGACGTGCTCGGCGAGCCCGAGGCCGGTCGTCATGCCGATGCCGGTCGAGACGACCGTGACGAGCACGCCGGGGGCGACCTCGTCGACGACGAACTCGTCGCGGCCCGAGGCGTACACGCCCTGCCACCGTTCGGTCACGACCGGCTCGGCACCGAAGAGCGCCCGGAACTCGGCGAGGAACGCGTCGGCGACGCGCTCGTCCTGGAACGGGGCGATCGCCGGTCCCTTCTGGTGGCTGTCGCCGACGATCACCGAGCCGTCGGGCAGCTGCGTGTACATCTGGTTGAGGTCCATGGCGGCGAGGTCGGGCCGCTCGGCGTGCAGCCGCGACCGGACCGTGTCGGCCGCGGCCGTGCCGGCGAAGGCGCTGTAGCGGATCAGCGACCAGCCGGTCAGCAGGGGCGCCGTGAGCGGCCGCGGCAGGTCGGCCCGCACCCGCAGCATGTCGAGGCCGCAGCGCTCGAGGGCGTGCCGGTCGGCGAGGTCGGGCAGCAGCTGGTCGAGGTCGTGGTTGGTCGCGACGACGACCGTCCCGGCCTCGATCGGGCCGCGACTCGTCTCGACCCGCCCCGACGAGACCGACCCCACGGAGGTGCGGGTCGCGAAGTGCACCCCCCGCGTCTCGAGGTGCCGGCGGATCGCATCGGCGGCCCGGCGGGGGTCGACCTGCAGGTCGTACGGCAGCAGGGCGCCACCCACGACCGTGCCGGGGGCGACCGGGGCCAGGGAGGCCAGCGCGGCGGCGTCGAGCCGCTCGATCTCGGGGCGGTCGCCGAGCACCCGGTCGGTGCGGGCGAGGGCCAGCTCGTCGAGCAGGGCGAGCTCGTCGGCGCGCCGGGCGGCGACGAGCGTGCCGCGCTGCGACAGCCAGAAGCCGGCGTCGCGGGCCAGCCGCAGCCAGAGCTCGCGGGCGGTGAGGGCGTGGCGGCGGGCCTCGCCGCTCTGCGGGGTCAGGCACAGGTGGCCGAAGTTGCGCACCGTCGACCCGCCGATCACCGACGAGCGGTCGACCACCAGCACCGAGAGCCCCCGGTCGACGGCCGCGAGCGCGGCCCCCAGGCCGACGATGCCCGACCCGACCACGACGACGTCGTGCGGCGCGGCGGCGGCGTGCGGTGCCGCGGCGTGCGGTGCCGCGGCGTGCGGTGCCGCGGCGTGCCCGGCCGGCACGGGCCGGCCGGCATCGTGTGTCGTCGTCATCGGAAGACCCTCCGCATCCAGATCGCGAGCCCCTCGACGGCCAGCACCGTGACGAGGATCATCAGCACGATGGCCGTGACCGTCCCGTAGTTCGAGCCCTGGCTGGCGTTGAGCAGGTAGTAGCCGACTCCCCCGGCCCCGACGATGCCGAGCAGCGTCGCGGCGCGCAGGTTGGTGTCGAGCATGTAGAAGGTGTGGCCGATCAGGGCGCGGGTGCCCTGCGGCAGGGTCGCCCCGGCGTAGACCTGCACGCGGCTGGCCCCGGTCGCCGAGAGGGCGCGCTCGGGGCCCGGCGAGACCTCCTCGAACGAGTCGGCGAGCAGCTTGCCGAGCAGCCCGACGCCGCCCAGGGCGAGAGCGAGGGTGCCGGCCTGGGTGCCGAGCCCGGTCACGACGATCAGCACGATGGCGAGGATCACCTCGGGCACGCCACGGATGCCGACCAGCAGCAGGCGCATGCCGCTGCGCACCCCGCGGCTCGGGGCGACGTTGCGGGCCGCGAGCGATCCGATCACGATCGAGGCGACGAGGGTCAGCACGGTCGCGGCGAGCGCGACGGCGATCGTCTCGCCCAGGGCGGCGACCATCGTCGACGCCTCGTAGCTGCCGAACGACGGCGGCCAGAACTGCGTGGCGACGGCGGGCACCTTCGCCCAGACGGTGACGAGGTCCGACCAGGCGACGTCGCAGACGACGACGCTCGCGACCACCACGGCGACGGTGAGCCAGCCCCACGAGACGTTGCGCCGACGGGTGCGGTCCCACGGGCGGCGGAGGGCCGCCTCGACGCGGGAGGCGCGGGTCGCGTCGGGCGACGCGGTCGCGCCCCGGGCGCCGGTGGGCCGTGTGGCGGGGCCGACCGCCTCGGGACGCGAGGTGGCGGCGAGACCGGCACCGCGCCTCCTTGTGGCCCGGCGGACGACGCGGTCGCCGAGGCCGCGACCGGTCGGAGCGACGCCGAGCATGGCGGCGCGGACGCTGCTCGAGACGACCTCCATCACGACGCAGAGCACGAAGATGACGAGCGCGTAGCCGAGCCCGAGGCCGTAGTCGAGCGACTTGAAGGCGAACGACATCTCCATGCCGAGGCCGACCACGCCGACGTAGCCGAGGATCACGCTGCCGCGCAGGTTGATGTCGTTGCGGTGCAGCACGGTCGCGACCCACGAGGGCAGCACCTGCGGCAACACGCCCGCCGTGAACTGCTGCAGCCGGGTGCCTCCGGCGGCGCGGATCGCGGTGCGCGGGCCCTCGTCGATCTGCTCGATCGCGTCGGCGAACAGCTTCGAGATCATGCCGACCGAGTGCAGGCCGATGGCGAGGATGCCCGGCAGCGTGCCGAGCGAGAACAGCAGCACGAAGACCATGGCGAGCACGACGTCGGGCACGGCCCGGGCGAGCACGGTGACGAAGCGGGCGCCGGCACGCCAGGCCGGGCCGGGGGTCGTGTTCGAGGCGGCCAGCACGGCGACCGGCACCGACAGCACGGCGGCGAGCAGGGTGCCGCAGACGACGAGCCCGAGCGTGAGGGCGGTCAGCTGCAGCAGCTCGCCCGCGGGCGGGAACTCGATCGCGCCCACCCGGCCGAAGAACCGTTCGGCGTTGGACCAGCTCTGCAGCATGCGGGCGGGGTCGACGTCGACGCTCCGCAGGGCGACGAGGCTCACGATCAGCAGGGCCAGCAGCGTGAGGCCGGCCGCGACGCGCTCGGGCGAGACCCGGCGTCGAGGAGGCGCGGTGACGGGGGCTAGCACGCGCTCGCTCGTCCGCGGGCGCTCGGTGACGGCGGTCATCGGACGGCGTCCCCGGAGACCGACGACGCGCCTCCTGCCGGTGCCGCGCCGCTCGCCGGGGCCGCTGCCCCGACGGTCCGCGCCGCACCCGCCGCGCCCGCCGCACCCGGCGCACCCGCCGCACCCGCCGCGCCCGCCGCGCTCAGCTCGAGCTCGATGGCCTCGAACTGGTCGGTGCTCGTGGCGACGCGGCCGTAGATCTCCATCACCTGGGCCTTGCCGAGCCCCTCGGTCTCGGTGTCGAGCACGACCTGACCGTGGCGGAGGCCGACGATGCGGTCCGCCCACGAGAGGGCGAGGTCGACCTGGTGCAGGCTGCAGATGACGGTGAGCCCCTCGTCGGCGGCGATCTCGCGGATCAGCGCCATCACCTGGTCGCTCGACTCGGGGTCGAGCGAGGCGACCGGCTCGTCGGCGAGCAGCACCTGCGGGCGCTGCATGAGGGCGCGGGCGATCGCGACGCGTTGCTGCTGACCGCCCGAGAGGGTGTCGGCCCGCTGGTAGGCGCGGTCGAGCAGGCCGACGCGCTCGAGCCGGGCCAGCGCCTCGACCTTGGCCGGCCGCCCGTACGACCAGAGCCCGAGCCGGGGCCCGCGGACGCTCGCGAGCGACCCGGTCAGCACGTTCTCGAGCACCGTCAGCGACGGCACGAGCTCGAACTGCTGGAAGATGAAGCCGACCTCACGGCGCAGCTGCCGCAGGGCCCGGCCGGTGAGGCCGGTGACCTCGCGGCCGAGCACCGTGACGCGGCCGTCGGTGGGCCGTTCGAGGCCGTCGACGTGCCGCAGCAGGGTGGACTTGCCCGAGCCCGAGAGCCCCAGCAGCACGACGACCTCGCCGCGGCGGACGTCGAGCGAGGCGCCGTCGAGCGCGACGGTGTCGCCGAAGCGCTTGGTGATGCCGGCGAGCGAGACGACGGTCTCGGCGGGGGCGGTGTGCGGGTTCATGTTCGTCTCCGGTTCGTTCTGCTCGGACCCCGGGAAGTCGCCGAGACCCCCACGCGCGCGGGAGGGTCTGGGCGAGTTCCTGGGGTGTGGAGCGGCTACGTCGTGCGGGTCAGGCCTGGCACTGCGAGGCGTCGGTCTTCTCGCAGATGTCGCGGATCTGGTCGTAGTACGCGTCGTCGACCGGCGTGGTCTGGAAGAACACGGCACGGAACCCGTCGCTGTCGGCACCGTCGATGCCGGCGGCGGCGATCTGGTCGGCGGTGACGTTCGAGAGGATGTCCTTCAGCTGCGCCTTGACGTCGTCGGGCAGCGAGTCCGACTCGACGATCGGGGCGCCGGGCACCATCTGCTGGTCGATCACGTCGACGGCGTCGCTCTTGGCGACCTCGCTGTCCTCGGCGAAGCCGGCGTCGCACTCGGTGCCCTCGCCGACCTTCTGCACGCTGACGTCGTGCTTGCCGGCGAAGACCGGCGTGATGTCGTCCTCGGGGTCGATGCCGGCCTCGAGCAGTGCGTAGCTCGGGAACAGGTAGCCCGAGGTCGACGACGGGTCGACGAAGCAGATCTTCTTGCCCTTCATGTCGGCGATCGACGTGATGTCGCTGCCCTTCGGCACGATGGCCTGCGAGTAGTAGCCGGGCTCCTGGCCCTCGGCCGTCGTGATCGACGAGATCGGGGTCAGCTCGGCGCCGTTGTTCGTGGCCGTGACGTAGGTGAAGCCCGAGAACGACGCGACGTCGATCTGGCCGGCGATGCTCGCCTCGATGAGGGCCGCGTAGTCGGTGGACTCGTGGTACTCGACGGTCTTGCCGGTCTCTTCCGCGATGTAGTCCATCAGCGGCTGGTAGTTGGTCTCGGTGTCGACCGAGTCGGGCACGACACCGAAGACGAGGGTGCTGTCGTCGACCGCGTAGCCGTCCGACCCCGCGGCCGAGCCGGTGGCCGAGGAGGCGGGGGTCGAGCAGGCGGACAGCGTGACGGCGAGCAGGGCGGCGCCGACGAGGGCGGTCGCGGCGCGGGGGCGGCGGAGGGTCATGACGGCCTTTCGGGTGGGAGCAGGACGACACGATGGTGACACGCAGGTCGCCCACGTAGGAACCTAACTCCGGCCTCGTTCAGCGAAAGTTCATCTCTTGTCTGCCTAGGCGGCCGGGCCGGGCGGGCCGGTGTCGCCGTCCCGGGCGGACCGGGTGCAGGCCCGTGGCGCGTCCAGGCGGCGCGGTCTAACCTCAGACGACGACCCCGCCCTGCCCCGCGACGAAGGCATCCACCCATGCGACACGACGACGGCACCCCCGAACCGTCCGGCGACGACCTCGCGACCTGGTCGGACGAGGCCCACCGCGAACTCGAGCTGCTCGTCGCCCGCGATCGCGAGGTCGAGGCGGCCCGACGGCACGAGATCGAGCGCCGCGCCCTGGCCGAACAGGCCGAGCGGGCCGCGACCCTCGACCGGGAGCGTCGTCGGCGCGAGGCCGAGCTGCCGCCCGAGCTGCGCGACGCCGACGACTCGCCCTACGACGGCGGCCCTCGGCCGAGGCTCGTCATGGGGTCGTCGAAGGTGCTGGCGGCGGTGGCGCTGCTCGCCGCGATCGCCGTCGCGGTGACCGGGTTCCTGTAGGCCGACCCGCGCCTCCTCGTCAGAGCGCGAGCAGGGCGATGCCGCCGAGCACGACGACCGAGGCCGCGAGCCGCTTGACGAGCGACCCCTCGCGCAGCACGAGCGCCCCGAACACGGCGACCATGACCACGCTCGTCTCGCGGGCCGGGGCGACCAGTGCGACCGGTGCCGTCTGGATGGCCGTCAGCACGAGGATGTACGACAGCGGCGACAGCACGCCGAACGCCAACACGCGCGGCCAGTGCGCCCGGGCGACGGCCACGACCTCCCCGTGGCGTCGGCCGAGGGTCGCGCTGTAGAAGGCGATCTCGGCGAGCGTCACGCCGACCATGAACGACACGGGCGAGAGGCCCCAGGTGCGCAGGGCGTGGGCGTCCCAGATCGTGTAGCTCGCGATGGCGAGGCCGGTGAGCAGCCCCCAGGCGATGCCGGGGTCGAGGCGACGGCGCGACCGGCCCGGGGTCGGTTGGACGGCGTCCGGGAGGCGCGGCGACGGTGACGCGCTCGGGCGGCGGTCGATCAGCCCGGTCGCCACCACCCCCGCGACCACCACGGCGATGCCGACGACCGCCGTCGCCGAGAGCTGCTCGCCGAGCAGCAGGACGGCGAGGCCGGCGCTGACGGCGGGGCCGCTGCCGCGCGCCGTGGCGTAGACGGTCGACAGGGTGCCGACCGCGTAGCCGCGCTGCAGCACCGTCATGTAGACGACGTGCAGCACGGCCGAGACGCCCGCACCGACCGCGAGTCCGCCGACGCTCGCGCCGAGGCCGCCCGTGAACGGCACGACCGGCAGCCAGAGCACCGTGCTGGCGACGGCGCCCCACCAGAGGAAGGGTGCGCCGAGGCGGCTGACGCCGTGGGCGACGACGTTCCAGCCCGCGTGGCAGACGGCCGCGGCGAAGACGAGCAGGAGGGCGGTGGTGGACATGCGAGGACCCATCGGCCCGGCGCGGGGCGCGCCGAACGGGTCCTCCAGGCTTTTGTCCGTTCAGATGACGGCCCGGCGATGGCGCCCGACCGTGGCGCCGCTCGGACCAGTCGGGTCGTGGGACCCCGGAACCCTAGGCGCTGTCGAGGTGAGCCTAGGGGCGGCGGGTGTCCGGCGGGTGAACTCGCATCAGGACGTCGCCTCCGCCACGGTCCGGCCCGACACGGTCCGGCCCGACCCGGCCCGGCCCGACCCGGCCCGGCCCGGCCCGACCCGACCCGGCCCGCGCAGCACACCGCGCTTCGTGCACCGCACCGCGACTGGTCCGGGTGCGGTGCACGAAACGCGGTGTGGTGCGCCGGGGCCGGGGCCGACGCCGCGACACGACGAACGCCCCCGCACACTCGGTGCGGGGGCGTCCGGCGGAACGGGCTCGGATCAGGCGAAGGTCGCCGCGTCGATCACGAAGCGGTAGCGCACGTCAGACTTCAGGACGCGGTCGTAGGCCTCGTTGATCTGCTCGGCGTCGATCAGCTCGGTCTCGGGCACGATGCCGTGCTCGGCGCAGAAGTCGAGCATCTCCTGCGTCTCGCGGATGCCGCCGATGGCCGAGCCGGCCCAGCTGCGACGGGCGGGGATCAGCGCGAACGCGGGCACCTCGAGCGGCTCGGAGGGCGCACCGACGTTGACGAGCGTGCCGTCGACGGCGAGCAGGCCGAGGTAGGCGCCCATGTCGATCTTGGCCGAGACGGTGTTGACGATCAGGTCGAACGAGTTCGCCAGGTCGGTGAAGGTCTGCTCGTCGCTGGTCGCGTAGTGCGCCTTGGCGCCGAACCGCAGCGAGTCCTCTTTCTTCGAGGTGGTCTGCGACAGCACGGTGACGTCGGCGCCGAGGGCGGCGGCGATCTTGACGCCCATGTGGCCGAGGCCGCCCATGCCGACGATCGCGACCTTGGTGCCCTCGGTGACGCCCCAGTGGTGCAGCGGCGAGTACAGCGTGATGCCGGCGCAGAGCAGCGGGGCGACGGCGGCGTAGTCGAGCGACTCGGGGACGCGCAGCACGAAGTCCTCGGTGACGACGACGGCCTGCGAGTAGCCGCCCTGCGTGATGGTGCCGTCGATCGGGTCGACGCTCGTGTAGGTGCCGGTGTTGCCCTTGGCGCAGTACTGCTCGTCGCCGCGCTTGCAGTATTCGCACTCGCCGCACGAGTTGACCATGCAGCCGACGCCGACGCGGTCGCCGACCTTGTGCTTGGTCACCTCGGAGCCCACCTCGGCGACGGTGCCGACGATCTCGTGACCGACGACCTGCGGGTACTGGATCTCGCCCCACTCGCCGCGGACGGTGTGGATGTCGCTGTGGCAGATGCCGGCGTAGGCGATGTCGATCATGACGTCCTTGGGGCCGACGTCGCGACGCTCGACGGTCGTCTTGACGAGGGGCTCGGTGGCGGACGGTGCCGCGTAGGCGTTGACGGTGCGCATGGGTCTCCTGGGGGTGTGTTCGGTACGGGGATCGAGGGGCGGGTCGGAACGGTGCTCGACGACGAGCGCCCCCGACCTCGACGCTACGCCCCCGCGCCGACGGTGGGAGGCCCTGACAGGGCCCCCGAGGCGACACCGGGCACGAGGCGCGGCGCGACGGCCCGCAGGAGGCGCGGTGCGCGTCCGACCGGGACCGCGCCTCCTGCGGGTGGTCGCGTCCGTCGCCGCAGCCGTCGCGGCCGTCGCGGTCACCGTGAGACACGCATCCGGGTGGGAAAGTGCCCTGACTCGCGACACGGCTCGCGCGGTGGTCGGCGTAGCAAGGAGCCAGACGCAGCACCGGGTGGTCCGGTGCCGGACGAAGGAGTCGACATGGCAAGCGGAGTGGCAACAGTGTGGGTGCCCGTGACCGACATGGGGCGGGCGACGGCGTTCTACCGTGACGCGCTCGGCCTCACGGTGAAGAACGAGAGCGACGACTGGACCGAGATCGACGCGGACGGCCTGATGATCGGCCTCAACGGCCGCGAGGAGGCCTCGGCGTCGAGCGAGGGCGGAGCGGTCATCACGTTCCAGCCCGACGGCACCCTCGAGGACGCGTTGGCCGACCTGCAGTCGCGCAGCGCCGACGTGACCGGCGCGATCAGCGAGCACCCGTGGGGCCGCATCCTGCCCTTCAAGGACTCCGAGGGCAACGACCTGCAGTTCTACACGCCCCCGACCGACTGACGTCGCGGGCCCCGAGGAGGCGCGGTGTCGGTCCGACCGGCACCGCGCCTCCTCGGCGTGGTCGCGACCGCGGGGTCGCGGGGTCGCGTTGTGCCGCGGGGTACGCACCGGGTCGGCCGTCACGCGGACTGGGGTCGGGACTTCCGGCCGCCGGTCGGGCAGGGTGGTGACCGACCTCGTGTCCTGCGCATCTGTGACGAACGGCGACCCCGCCTCGTCCTGAAAGAGTGGCCTCGTCTCACCAACGTGCCGCGCCGGACGCGAGGAGGACGGGAGACCACCATGACCAGCACGTACACGACGCAGGGCCTCGACCCGACGACCTCACGCAGTCCGGCCGACCCGGCGCGCGGCGGGCACGAGCGCGACGACGCGCTCGACCTCGCGCGCGACCTCGACGCCGGCCTCGCCACCGGCCTCGCCGGGCCGACGCCCGTGCCGGCGCCCGTACCGCCGCTGCCCCCCATCGACGAGTTCCACCGCGACGCCTGGTCGGCCACCGACGTCGAGGAGGCGCGGGAGCAGCTCGAGGTGGCGCTCGGCGGCCGACGGTTCCGGGCGCGCCCGGGCGCGGAGCCGTTCTCGTTCCGCTTCGCGACCGCGGGCGACCGGCGGCTGAGCCTGCAGACCGGCACCTTCACCGGGCACCTGCAGGGCATCATCCCCTGGTCACGGGACTACGTCGTCTCGTGGTTCCCCACCGGCTCGGTGACGATCGACTACCCGAAGGGGCACCTCACGAGCGTCGGCGGCCGACCCTTCCTCACACCGACCGAGACCTCGTACTCGTTCGCGATGACCCCGCACCGGCACAGCATCGTGCAGCTCGACGCGGGGTTCCTCGAAGACGTCGCGGCCACCCGCCACGGCGGTCCGCCCCAGCGTGTCGACTTCGACCACGCGGCCGTCCCGGCCGACGACGCCCTCGCCGCCTGGCGCGGAGTCCTGGCCGAGGTGACGCCCGTCGTCGTCTCGCCCGAGACGGGTGCGTCCGACCGCCTGCTCGCGCAGACCGCGCTGGCCGAGGCGCTGCTCGACCTCTTCCCGTGGCGTCCGGTCGCCGTGCCCGCCGAGTTGCGGACCGAGCGCACGCGTCGGCTCCGGCTCGCGGCCGAGTACGTGCACGCGTACGTCGACCGCGCGATCAGCTCGAGCGACATCGCGGCCGCGGTCGACATGCACCCGCGCACCCTGCAGCAGCAGATGCAGGAGTACCTCGGCGCCAGCCCCACCCGCTTCGTCCGCGGCGTCCGCCTCGACCGGGTGCGGCTCGACCTGCTGCACGGCGACCCGCGCACCACGCTCGTGTCCGAGGTCGCGACGCGCTGGGGCTTCGTGCACCTCGGCCGCTTCTCGGCCGCCTACGTCGCCCGCTTCGGCGAGTACCCCCGCGACACCCTCGCCCGCTGACCGCCGCCGCAGCCGCAGCCGCAGCCGCGCACCCTGCGGCCACGGCTGCATCGCACCGCCACCTGAACGTTGCACCGCCGAATG
>NZ_LMPQ01000010.1:542682-542901 GCF_001423905.1 Frigoribacterium sp. Leaf186
TGACGGTGCGACGTCCACTCGGCGGTGCGACACCGGCACCGCCGTGCGAGTTCCCCGGTGGCCGACGCCGTGCCCCGAGGAGGCGCGGTGCCAGGCCGACCGGCACCGCGCCTCCCGGGGTGGTCACCTCGCGCGCCGCACCGCCATGTGGACGTCGCACCGCCGAATGCCGCGGTGCGACGTCCACTCGGCGGTGCGACACCGAGCACCGACCGCCCA
>NZ_LMPQ01000010.1:542906-777777 GCF_001423905.1 Frigoribacterium sp. Leaf186
CCGCAGCACGCCGACCACCGACCACCGACCGCAGCACGCCCTCACGCCAGCGGCGCCCCTCAGGCGTCGAAGTCGGTGCCGCGGCTGCGCTCCGCCCAGGAGTCGATGTCGCCCCGCAGGTCGTCGAGCGCGCCCGTGACGATCTCGACGGCGTCCGACCCGAGCAGCAGCAGGTAGGGCGACGAGCCCGACTCGACCGCGTCGACGAGCAGGCGTGCGCCCGCGGCCGGGTCGCCGGGCTGGGTGCCGTCCGAGGTGTCGGCCTCGATGCGGCGCTTGCCGGCCGTCTCGGCGTAGTCGGCGATCGGCGTGGCGGACTGCGTGAGCGACCGGCCCGAGAAGTCGGTGCGGAACGAGCCCGGTTCGACAACCGTCGCGGTGATGCCGAGGGGCGCGAGCTCGGTGCGCAGGGCCATCGTCATCTGCTCGATCGCGGCCTTGACGGCGCCGTAGTAGCCCGAGCCGGGGCCGGTGCGGCGGGCGCCGATCGACGACAGGTTGACGATCGTGCCGCCGCGGCGGGCGCGCATGCCGGGCAGCACGGCCTTGATCGTGCGGACACTGCCGTGGAAGTGCGTGTCGAACAGGCGGGCGACGTCGGCGTCGTCGCCCTCCTCGACGGCCGAGCGGTACCCGTAGCCGGCGTTGTTGACGAGCACGTCGACGCCGCCGAAGCGGTCGGTGGCGGCGGCGACCGCGGCCGTCACCTGGTCCGCGTCGGTCACGTCGAGGGCGACGGCCAGGGCGTGGTCGGGGTGCGCGTCGGCGAGGTCCTGCACGGCGGAGGCGTCGCGCGCGGTGACGACGACGTCGTGCCCGCGGGCCAGCGCCTCCTCGGCGAAGGCGCGCCCCAGCCCCGTGGAGCATCCGGTGATCAACCAGGTCGACATGTGGTCTCTTCTCTCGTTCGGTCGGGGCACCGTCTCTCACGCGTGCCGCAGCCCCCAGACAACCAAGGAGGCGCGGTGCCCGTCACGCGGCAGGGAGTCCCTGGCCGGGCCTCCCTGCCCCGGCCGCGGCGTCCTAGCGTCGAGCACGACCCGATCGGGCGGCGACCCTCTCGCCCCGAGCCGGCGTCCGGCACCGGGAGTCCCGGTCCCGACACCCACCACCCCAGGAGTGACGACATGTCAGATCAGCCCGTCCAGGTCGGCGGAGGGCGCGCCCTCTTCGGCGAGTTCGCCCCCAAGCTCGCCGAGCTCACGGACGACGTCCTCTTCGCGGACGTCTGGAACCGACCCGAGCTGTCGGCGCGCGACCGCAGCCTCGTCACCGTCGCGGTCCTCACCGCGGGTGGCGACACCGACCAGCTGCGGTTCCACCTCGGCCGCGCCGTCGAGAACGGAGTCACCCAGGACGAGCTCGTCGAGGCGATCACGCACGTGACCCTCTACGCCGGCTGGCCCCGAGGGATGGCCGCGATGGGCGTCGCCGAGGCCCTCTTCACCGACGAGGAGTCCGACGGGTAGAAGAGCGGGGATATCCTCCGGTGACGGCGGTCGACGGCGGTCGACGGCGGCCGTGCCCTCGGCGCCGCCACCGCCGCCACCACCCCCGACGACGAGGACCTCATGACCGACATCCCCTGGGCCACCGGCACCTGGACCACCGAGCCGACCGCGGTCGACGTCGCCGACGACGGCATGCGCGTCACGGCGGCCGAGGGCAGCGACGCCTGGCGCATCACGTCGTACGGCTTCGTGCACGACACCGAGCACGCCCTGGTCGCGCCGTTGCCCCAGGGCACCGCGATGGAGGTGTCGTTCGTCCTCGACTTCACGGCCCAGTTCGACCAGGCCGGAGTCTTCGTCTCGGTCGACCCCGAGACCTGGGTCAAGGCCGGGGTCGAGTTGAGCGACGGCGAGCAGAGCCTCGGAGCCGTCGTGACGCGAGGTCAGTCCGACTGGTCGCTCTCCCCCGTCGAGTGGGCGGGCCGCACCGTGACGATCCGCGCCAGCCGCTCGGGCGACGCGCTCACGATCCGGGCCCGGGTCGACGACGAGCCCTGGCGCCTCGTCCGGGTCGCCCCGCTCGCCCCCGACGCCGACGTCAGCGCCGGCCCCTTCTGCTGCGCCCCCTCGCGCGCCGACCTCACCGTACATTTCACCTCGTGGCGCTCGACCGAGGCGGACGCGAGCCTGCACCCCGACGGCTGACCGCCGCGGCCTGACCGCCGCCGCCTGACCGCCGAGCAGCCGGCTGTGACGCCCCGTGTCGCACCGCCGGCTGGACATCGCACCGCCAGCTGAACATCGCACCGCCGAATCAGACGGTGCGACGTTCAGTCGGCGGTGCGACGAGGAGGCGCGGGTCGCCTCTCCGCACCCGGCGCCTCCGCGTCGGGTCGGCGCAGGACCAGGTTCGTCATCACCTGTGTCATGACGGCTCGGTCGTGCTGGTTGACGAGTTCGATCCGGGTGCGCACCACGCCCCGGTCGGGGCGGGACGCGGACGGCCGGGCGTCGACGACGGTGAACCGGGCGTGAAGCACGTCGTCCGGGTGGACGGGAGCCGACCAGCGCAGCTCGTCGACGCCGGGTGACGCGACGCTGGCGGCCTGGTTGAGGTAGGACTCCACCATCAGGCGCATCATCACGGCGGTGGTGTGCCAGCCGCTGGCCACGAGTCCGCCCAGGGGCGTCGCCTCGGCCCGCTCGGCGTCGACGTGCATGTCGTGCGGGTCGAACCGGCGGCCGAAGTCGACGATCTCCTCCGCCGTGACGCGGTACGAGCCGTGCTCCAGCGTGAGGCCGGGCACGTAGTCGTCGAGGAAGCGATCGGCGAGCCGATGCGCGAAGGGCGACGCGTCAGGGGCCGCGGCTGCGGTCGCGTCCGGTTCGTAGGGCACGCCCTCACCCTAGGTCGGCGTACGTCGGCCGAGACCCCCGGAAGCCGCCGAGACCCCCACTCGCGAGCTAGGGCCTCGGCGACTTCCTGGGGTGTGAACGCCGAGGAGGCGCGGTGCCGTTCGATCCGGCACCGCGCCTCCTCGGCATGGCTGCGCGCGACGGCCGCGGTCAGAGCCCCGCCGGGAACGCGTTGCGTCTCCCGTACACGGTCAGCGCCAGCGCCACGACCCCGAACCCGATCATCAGCACCGGCAGCACGAGCCCGTCGGCCACGGTCAGCAGGGCCGCCCCGACGATCCCCGCGAAGAAGATCGCCACGTTGAACGCCACCGGCAGGAAGGCGTTCGCGACGTCGGCGTTGTCGCCCCCGACCGTGGTGAGGGCCGCCTGCAACTGGGCCGAGGCACCGCCGAACGTGACGCCCCAGAGCACCGCCGCGACGACCACGGCCGGCACCGACGCGTGGCCGACGAGCAAGACGACCCCGGCGACGACGAACAGGGCGACGCTGCCGTGCAGCAGGGCCCGCGGGTGGCGGTCGAGCAGCGCCCCGGTGACGACGATCCCGCCGATGGACGCGACGCCGTAGACCAGCAGCGTCACGTCGACGCCGAGCCCCGACCCACCGGCCCGCAGGTACGGCGAGACGTACGTGTAGATCGTGTTGTGGGCGAGCATCCACGCGGCGATGACGGCCAGGATCACCGCGATCCCCGGGATGCGGAACACCCGCCCGAGCGAGAGCCGCGCCCCCGCCGGCGCCGGCGCCGCGTCGGGGACGACGCTCGCCACGAGTGCGACGACCACCACGCCGAGCAGGGTCAGCCCGCCGAACGACCACCGCCAGTCGAAGGCCGTCCCCAGCCACGAGCCCAGCGGCGTGCCGAACGCGAAGCCGACGGGCGCACCCGCCGACACGATCGCGAGCGACAGCCCGGCGCGGTCGGGCGGGCTGATCCGCCGACCGTAGGCAGCGAGCATGCCCCATATGACGCCCGAGAACGCGCCGGCCACGAACCGCGACACCAGGGCGAGGGCGATGACGGGCGAGAGGGCCGTCACGGTGTTCGCCACGATCAGGCCGGTGATCGCGATCAGGAGGAGCGGCTTGCGACGCATCCCCCGGGTGAGCGTGATGGCGGGCACGGTCGCGACCACGGTGCCGAGTGCGTAGGCGCTGATGAGTAGCCCCACGGCCCCCTCGCTCGTGCCGAGGCCGCCCGCGATGACGGGCAGCAGGCCGGCCGGCATCGTCTCCATCGCGACGAGGATGAACCCCGTCGTCGCCAGCACGACCAGCGAGAACAGCGGCAGCCTTTCGGCGGGCCCTCCGGCGACGGAGGCGCGGGGCACGCGGGTGGGGACGGGCGCTGTCGACATGGTGAGGTCCTTTCGGGCGCGGGGATGCGCCTCCTGGGGGTGGGCCCAGGGGTGCGGGAGGAAGCGGGGAGGTGCGGGTCAGGTGACGGGGCCGGCGGACCGCGCGCGGTCGACGACGTCCTCGGTCGCCGCCCACGAGGCGAGGAGGCGCAGCCCCTCGTCGGACGCGGAGCCGGGGGCGGCCGTGTAGACGGTGAGCGAGTGCCCGGGGGTGTCTTGCAGTTCCATGACCTGGAAGTCCAGCTCGAGCAGGCCGACGGCGGGGTGCCGGAACTCTTTGGCGCCGGTGTAGTGGCGGCGGACGTCGTGGGCGGCCCAGCGGGCGCGGAACTCGTCGCTGCGGATGGACAGTTCGCCGACGAGGGCGGCGATGCCGGGGTCGTGGGGGTTGCGGCCGGCGTCGCGTCGGAGGATGGCGACGTTGACGTTGGCGGCGCGCTCCCAGTCGGGGTAGAAGTCGTGGGAGCCCGGGTCGAGGAAGATGTAGCGCGAGTGGTTGGCGGGCCGCAGGGTGCCGCGGTACATGTCGGAGTACAGGGCGAAGCCGAGGGCGTTGGCGGCGACGAGGTCCATGCGCGTGTTGGTGACCATCGCGATGGCGCCGGTGATGGCGTCGAGCATGTGCTGCACCGGGGACTGTGCGATCTTCTGTTCGCTGGTGACCGGGGCCTTGCGGCGTGAGGGAACGGAGGCGCGGGCGAGGTCGTAGAGGTGGTCGGTCTCGGCCTGGTCCAGGCCGAGGGCGCGGGCGATGGCGTCGAGGACGCTGTCGGAGACGCCGCCGAGGGCGCCGCGTTCGAGGCGCGTGTAGTAGTCCACGCTGACGCCAGCGAGGCGTGCGACTTCGTCGCGTCGGAGCCCCGGCACGCGTCGCTGGCCACCGGCACTGACGACGCCGGCCTGTTCGGGCGAGAGGCGTGCGCGGCGGCTGGCGAGGAAGTCGCGGACCTCGGCTCGGTTGTCCATGCGTCCGACCCTACGGTCGGTGGTTCGGGGCAGCCAGGCCCTGTCGGGACCAGGTTCGGCAGGGCACTGCAGGTGAGCCGGTGGCCGTCTTTGCCCCATGCACCGGCGGCGCGCCCCGTCGTTGGTGCGTCATCACGCCCAGAGGCTGACCCACATGACGCAGCAAGAAGTCACCAATCCCGTCTTGCGAGGCATCGTGAGGGACTTCGTGGCCGGAGGCTGACCCACGTGCGGTCGCCTTGATCTGCTCTACAGCGGCCACCTCTGAGCGCCATACTGCTCAGGTGACCAGACGACAGGCCCAGTTCTTCATCGTCTGCGCGCTCGTGACGGTGTTCGCAGGATTGGGGATCGTGCTCGGCTCAGGTCCGGCCTTCGGTTGGTTCGTCCTGGCATTGGGGGTCGTGAACACCTTCCTAGGGGTATTGCACCTCCGGAAGTCGTCCAAACCGCTGCCCTAGCTCCGGGTGGCGCGGCGGCGAAGCGCGAGCGCTCGACCGAGACCTGCTGCGAGGAGTGCTGCTCCGATGACGATCAGGACGGCGTTGGCGGCATTCATGCTCGGAATCCACTGGGCCACGGCCCGACGTCCGGCAGCCATGAGTGAGCGCAGCGACCGCTCCTCCAAGGCCCCACGACGTCGAGATGCCTCGGGGCGACAACGAGCGTGGCGCAGCGAGTCCTCCGCTACGGTCGACCAGTGATGATGCGAATCGTGATCCTCGTGGGCGTCGGCGTGATGGTCGTCATCGCCGTCGTGGCGATCGTGCTCGCGGTGAGGGACATCCGTGCTGAGCGCTCCCTGTCTCGTCGCACGCTCGTGACGTTCTGCGCGGCCGGCGCCGTCGCGGCCGCCACCATCGCCTATGCCGTCCTCTGAGAACCGAGAGCGACCCGTCGGAACCTTGCCGCACCGGGTGCCGGCGCGATCTGCGCGGAATGAGAAAAGCCCCGAGGCCCCTGAAAAGGCAGGGTTCTCAGGGCTTTCGCTCTGGCGGGTTGTTTGCACAACCTCGCGATCCCTCTGAACTCGGGCTTGCTCGCGAAGCGGCAGGCTGAGTTTCCCCCGAGCACCTCGCCATTTTCCCCCGGCCAGGTACTGCGTCGCTCTGAGGCCTGCTGAACGCGTCGCCCGCGGGCGACCGTGTTGGCGTCGAGTTCGGGCCTGCCCGCGCTGAAGGTCCCGTCGTGTGTCAACGCAACTCCCGCCTCGTGCTTGCTCCTGTTCATGGCCATGCCATGCGCGGCTCGACTGCGGAGACCTGCGTGAACTCGTGGCACACCTTGACTGAGACGCCGACACGAGGGACGTCCGCCACGCAAGTGACAACCCTTCAAGTAAAATCGATCTGCTTGGAGCTGCCCCGGGGGTTGGTTCTACGACCGACCGGGGAGATCGATGCCGCACTCATTCACGCCTAGGACAGCGCCGGCGACACCGCGCAAGAAGGCGCTCGCGTTCGTCGACGAGACAGGTGACCGTGGCACCGGACCGAACGCATCACGGTTCTTCAGCATGGCCGGCGTGGTCGTAGCCGAGGAGGACTACGCAGCCCTGTCAGCGGCCATCATCGGGATCAAAGCCCGCTTCGGGGTCGAGAAGGCCAAGCCCCTCCACTGGAAAGATCACGTCAAGACCTTCGATCGCCGCCAGTTCGTCACGCGTGAGCTGAGCAGCATCCCAGGGCTCATCGTCAACTACGTCATCTTCGAGAAGGCCGCCATCCCCCACACGGCCGGCATGCGCTCGGATCAGTCGACGTTCTACAACTACACGGCAGGGCTGATGATGGAGCGACTGCTGCTCACTGGCCAGTATTGGCCCGGCCAGACTCGGGATGTTCGCGTCTCGTTCGGTCACGTCCGAGGTTTCGATCACGACAAGACACTCGACTACTTCCGCATCAAGAAGGAGCAAGGCCAGGGCCCGGCCCGGTGGTCGCTCCTGGAGGGGACTCCGAGGTTCCTCGCGATGTCGACGAACTCCGGGATGCAAGCGGCCGACCAGTACGCCGGCATGCTCAGTGCCGCCATGAACGTGGACCGATTCGGCGGCTACGAGGCGCAGCACTTGCTGTCCATCAGACCGCAGATCCGACGATCCTCGTCGGGCTCGAACGCGGGCTACGGCTTCAAGACCATGACACAGCAGGTGACCCTGCAGAGCTACCCCTGGTGGCCCGCTGGAGGTCTGTAAGACGACGAACGGCCAAGGAGCCCGGGGCACCTCAACTGGATGTCCAGAAGGGTTTGACAGCAAACCTGGCGTTGTCCCCGTGGCCTCTTGACCGTTCGTGTGATCTAACTTATCACGCAGCCTGAAAATTCCTCGGATGCCGACAGCTGGACCAGAGCAACTCCTAGCAAGTGAGGGGCTCCGAGGCGATTCGAGCATCCACGGCCCCTCGGAGCGGACGGACCGCATCAGTCGTCCAGGCCCTCAAAGCTGTCGCTGACCCGGCGCCGCTCAGACTGCTCTCGATGGTGGCATCTCAACCCGGCGCGGAGGCGTGCGTGTGCGACTTGATGGATCCACTCGGACCTTCCCAACCCACCGTCTCGCACCATCTCAAGGTTTTTGTCGATGCGGGCACGCTCCACCGTGAGAAGCGTGGCACACGGGCATATTTCTCTTTGAATCCTGGCGCGCTCGATTCCCTTGCAGGCCTCCTAAGCTCCACCTCCTCTCGCGATTGACAGCTGCCAGTCACTGACCGGCCGTCGCCGCGTTCGCCTGGGACTACACGCGACTGCGTGAGTCCCCGATCACCTCATACCGCGGAGAACGCACTCAGTTGAGCAACGCGCCTCCCGGTCGGGACACTCGGCCAGGTCGTGCTCGGCACGAGCAAGGCGCGACCGGAGCCGGTCGAGCCGGGCCTGCTTCTCCTCGATCTGACGCACCTGCTCAGCCAGAAGTGGGCGCAGCGCTTCTCGGACGTCGGTGCAGGACGTCGATTCCATGGTGTTGAGGTGCGCGCCGATCTGGTCGAGGGGCAGGCCGAGTTCTTTGCTGGCTTCGATCAGGTCGAGCCGACTGAGAACGTCCGGGCTGTAGTCGCGGTACCCGTTGTGGGCCCTGGCAGGGGTCAAAAGCCCGATGGACTCGTAGTAGCGGAGCGCCGTGGCGGGGACGCCGCTGCGCTTGCTGACCTCGGAGATTCGCACACCGCGACCCTAGAGCTGCTGGCGCCGCTTGGCCTTCGAGCGGCTCGAACCTCTACGGTCACTGACGTGCCTTCCTCCTCCACACCAGTCCAGCTGTGAACGCCATCGTCTCCTGGCTCGAACACCGGCAGATCGGCCTCTACCTGGTGGCGATCCTGGCTGCCGGCGTCGTCGGCCTCACCGTGCCGGGAGCACACCACCTAGAAGGAGCGATCGAGCCCGTGCTCGCGCTGCTGCTGTTCGCGACGTTCCTCGGGGTCCCGTTCGCCGCGATCGGGAAGTCCCTCCGCGACGGACGGTTCCTCGCCGCGGTAGGGGTGCTGAACTTCGTCGTCGTCCCCCTCGTCGCGTACGGGCTGTCCCGGTTCGTCGCGCACGAGCCGGCACTGCTGTTCGGGGTGCTGCTGGTGCTGCTGACCCCATGCATCGATTACGTGATCGTGTTCGCCGGCCTTGCCGGCGGCGCGTCAGAACGACTCCTCGCCGCTGCACCGCTGCTGATGCTGGCGCAGATCCTGCTCCTGCCGTTGTACCTGCTGTTGTTCATCGGCCCCCAGGGCGTCGCCGCGGTCGAGATCGGCCCCTTCGCCCGCGCGTTCCTCCTCTTGATCGTCGTCCCGCTCACCGCGGCCGCACTCGTGCATGCACTCGCCCGGCGACACCGATCCGGGGTCGTCATCGAGCGGACGATGCTGGGCCTGATGGTGCCGCTGATGATGGCGACCCTGTTCACCGTCGTGGCCTCGCAAGCCGGAGCTGTCGGAGACTCCCTGGGGCAGCTGCTCGTGCTGGTGCCGATCTACGCCGGGTTCCTCGTCGTCATGGCAGGCCTCGGCATCGGCGCCGGCCGCATCTTCCGACTCGACGTGCCAGCCACCCGAGCCCTCGTGTTCAGCGGTGCGACCAGGAACTCGCTCGTGGTCTTGCCGCTCGCACTGGCCCTGCCGGCGTCACTATCGCTTGCTCCGGTGGTTGTCGTGACGCAGACACTCGTCGAACTCATCGGCATGGTGATCTTCGTCCGACTCATCCCTCGCCTCGTGCCAAGCCGACGTCATCCACCCCCGCAGGAACGAGCACGTCGGTGACATAGGTCCCGGATATTCGATCTGCGTTTATCGTCTAGGAATGCAGATCACCTTGCAGTTTTTCGATGGGTGCCCGAACTGGGAAACCACAGCCGAACGGCTCGCCGCCATCGAGTCCGAACGGGAGGACTTGACCGTGATCCGGCAGGTCATCGAGACACAGGCGGACGCAGAAGCGTCAGACTTCCGCGGATCACCGACAGTACTCATCGACGGCACGCCACTTTTCCCTGTCCCGGATGCCCCACCCGGCTTAGCGTGCCGGGTCTACCTCACGCCCGACGGGCTTGCTGGTTCTCCCTCTTCTGATCAGCTTCGCGCTGCCATCTCTTCATTCGCGCGCACGGCTGGTAGTTAGCGCACCGAGACCCACTGCCTGGCAAACGATGAGTGGCCAAACCATCGCGTCAGCAGTGACTGTATAGTCAGTGCATGCTGACTCTTTCTTCGCGTGTCGACGTCATGAACCGCCTCGGGCGGGCCATGGCCGATCCGACGCGATCGCGCATCCTGCTGCACCTCCTTAACCAGCCCGGCTACCCCGGCGCTCTGGCAGAGCAGCTCGATCTCACACGGTCCAACGTGTCGAACCACCTGTCGTGCCTCCGCGGTTGCGGCATCGTCGTTGCCGTCCCCGAGGGCCGGTCGACCCGCTACGAGATCGCTGACGCTCACCTCACCAAAGCACTCACCGCGCTCGTAGACGTTGTGCTCGCTGTCGACGACGGAGAGCCCTGCACCGACGACAGCTGCGACGTCCCCCTCTGCTGCGGAACCGGCGCATGACCACGGCCGCGCTTCCTGCCCTGCTCGCCCCGGCCCGCCGGCTCCTACTGCAGCGCCGCATTCGGATCATCGTCGCCATCACGATCACGTACAACGTGATCGAGGCGATCGTCGCGATCGCCGCCGGCACCGTCGCCTCCTCGACGGCCCTGATCGGGTTCGGCCTCGACTCGATCGTGGAGGTGCTCTCGGCCGCCGCGATCGCGTGGCAATTCACCGCCCCCGACCCGGAGAAGCGGGAACGGGTCGCGCTGCGCGTCATCGCCGTGTCGTTCTTCGGCCTCGCCGCGTACGTGTCCGTCGACGCGGTGCTGGCCCTCACCGGCATCCGCGAGCCCGACCACTCCCCCGTCGGCATCGTGCTCGCCGCGGTCAGTCTCGCGATCATGCCGTTCCTCAGCCTGGTCGAGCGCCGCACCGGCACTGAGCTTGGCTCGGCGTCCGCCGTGGCCGACTCGAAGCAGACCCTGATCTGCTCGTACCTGTCGGCGGCGGTCCTCGTCGGCCTCGTGCTCAACCTCGCGTTCGGCTGGACCTGGGCTGATCCAGTGGCGGGACTCGTCATCGTCGTGTTCGCCGTCCGGGAGGGCCTCGAGGCTTGGCGCGGTGACGCGTGCAAGACACCCGTGTCGGCCCTGACGGGCGAGCGCCAGGTCGAGGCCTGCGATTGCTGCTGACCCTGGGGAAGCTCAGACGTGGGTGTGGTGCTCGTGCTGAGCGTGCTGGGCGGGCTCGATCTGGAAGGTCGAGTGCTCGACCTTGATCGAGAAGTGTTCAGCGACGCACTTCTGGAGGTCGTCGAGGATCTGAGGTGCGTGCCCGTCTTGGAAGCAGGAATCCTCGACGGTGACGTGCGCACTCAGGATCGGCAGCCCCGTTGCCACGAGCGAAGCGTGCAGGTCGTGGACCTCGGTGACGTGTGGCAGCTCGAGCATGTGAGCCCGAACGTCGTCGAGGTCAAGGCCGATGGGGGTCGATTCCATCAGCACCCCCGTTGTCTCGCGGAGCAGCTTGATGGTGCGGGGAATGATGAGCACGGCGATGAGCATTCCGGCGAGTGCGTCGGCTTGGCCCCATCCGGTGGTCATGATGATCAGGGCGCTGGCGATAACGGCCACTGAGCCGAGGGCGTCGTTGACGACCTCGAGGAACGCTGCCCGCATGTTCATGTTGGCCGAGCGGCCGGCAGTGAGAACAGTGATGGACACGATGTTCCCCACAAGTCCGATGATGCCGAAGATCAGCAGCTCAGAAGAGGGCACAGCAGGAGGCTCGAACAGGCGCCGGACGCCTTCAACGAGAGCGAAGAGGCCGACTGCAAGGAGCACCGTGGCTTGGGCCGTAGCGGCGAGGACTTCCGCTCGCTGAAAGCCCCATGTTCTTTTGGACGTTGCGGCTCGCTTCATGAGGGTGGCTGCGAGAAGCGCCATGAAGAGGCCGCCGGCATCGGTGAGCATGTGGGCTGCGTCGACCAGGAGCGACAGGCTTCCCGTGATGATCGAGCCGATGACTTCGACGATCAGGATCGAGGTGGTGATCCCGAAAGCGATGGCGAGGCGGCGGCGGTGGTCGGTGCCGCCGGGTGCCGCGTGATCGTGGCCTGCGCCCATGTCAGTGTCCTTCGTGGTGGTGACGGTAAGCGGCGCCGACGGAGTGCTCGGCTTGGAAGATGGCGTCTTGCACGAGCTTGCTGGCGTGATCGTTGACGAGCCTGTAGAAGACACGGTTGCCGGCCTGACGCGTCGAGACCATCCGGGCCATCCGGAGCTTGGCGAGGTGCTGAGATACAGCCGTCGGCGACTTGTCGACGATGTCGGCCAAGTGGTTCACCGATAGCTCTTCGTCGCGGAGAGCAAGGATCATCCGGACACGGGTTGCGTCGGCAAGCATGGAGAACACTTCGACGGCGAGTTCCACGAACGCGTCATCCGGGTGAAGCTCCTCTTGATGCGTATCTTCGTGCATGCGAAGATGGTCACACGACGTTGCCTCGATGTCTAGAGTCTTGGGGCAGTTCTGCAGCGACGTACCCCTGTTGTTGATTAGCCTTTGATCAGACCTAGCCCTGGAAGGAGGCGTGATGTTCAGAACTACGTCCGGCGCCTCCCGTTCACGGTGGTCCGTCGGGGTCTGGGCACTGTTGCTGTCCATCACAGCCGCGACCCTCGCAGCAGTTCTGGGCATCCACACCCTCGGCGACAACGCCTTCTCCGGCGGGGTGCAAGCCGCGTCGAGCGTGACGCAGGCCGTGTCGGTCGACGACCCGGCCCCTCGAGACTCTTCCCTCCCTCCACTGTCAGTCGGCGACGAGGCCATGACCGGGCTCACTGACAGCGGTGGAGTTCTGGCCTGTACCCTCCTGGCCCTCCTCTGCGTGGTGACTCTCGCTGTTGCCCTGGTGCGGATGCGGGGCGCAGCCGCCCGAACGCTCGATCCACTCGCCGGCCCCGACTCAACAGTGCCCTCCGTCCCGGATGCGCGACGCCCGGCGATCGTGAGCCTTACCGTGCTGGGCATCTCCCGAATCTAGACACTCCCCGATCGCGACCTGCGCGTCGGCGGACGATGACGATCAGTCATCAGGCGTTCGGCGTGCTCCTTCGAGACCGAGGACACCCCTTACATGCTTCGCATCGTCAGGGTGACTGCGCCGGCCCTTGTAGCCGTTCTCGCCGCCACCTTTCTTACCGCCACCCCTTCTCGCGCTGCGGCCTATCCAACCTGGGATGACGTCATCGCCGCCCGCTCAAACGAGGCGGCGACCGCCGACAAGATCACCGAATTGACCGGCCTACTGGATGGCCTCCGGCAACAAGCCGAGACGCTGACCACTGCAGCCGATCAGCGTGGCCTTGAGCTTCAAGAGGCTCAGGATGCCGCTGACGCCGCAACGGAAGCCCTTCGTTCCCTTTCTGACGACGTCGCCCGCGCCGAGCAGGACGCCGACAATGCAGAACGGCAGATCAGCCAGTGGGCTGCGTCGCTGAGCCGTGCCGGCGGGACCGATGTGTCGATGAACATCGCCGTCGCCGGCGGCGACGCCGATGACCTGCTTTCCCGGCTCGGAACGGCCTCGCAGCTGACGAAAACCTCGAACCGGATGCTAGAAAACGCGACCGCGAAAGCGAACACCGTCAGCAGCCTTCGCGATCAAGCTCAAGTCGCAACGACCGAACGGGACCGACTCCAGGGTCTCGCGCAGACAGCCCGCGACGACGCGCTTGCCGCGGCGACCACCGCGCAAGCCGCCGTCGCGGAACAAGAGACACGGAGCATCGAGCTCGAGGCTCAGTTGGCCGTGTTGAAGCAAGAGACTGCCACCGCCGAACAAGGGTACGCAGCGGCCGAAGCCGCGCGAGCCAAGGCGGCCGCCGAGGCGGCAGCTCGCGCCGCAGCCGCCCGCTCAGCAGCCGCGGCGACCTCGGCTCCTGCAGCCCCCACATCCTCCGCCGTGTCGCCTTCGGGATGGACGATGCCGATCACGGCGTACTCGAGCTACCAGGCCTACGGCATGCGCATCCACCCAGTCCTGGGCTACCCGAAACTGCATGCTGGGGCGGACTTCGGGGCCTCCTGCGGAAACGCGATCTACGCCGCCACCGCCGGCACCGTCACCTATGCCGGCGCCTACGGCGGATTCGGGAACCTCATCACGGTTACGTCTGCCGGCGGGGTTTCCACCAACTATGGCCACATGTATTCCTCTGGCGTTCAAGTCCGTGTCGGCCAGCAGGTCACCGCCGGTCAGCAGATCGCCCAGGTCGGCAACGCCGGCCTCTCGACGGGCTGCCACCTCCACTTCGAGCTCCGCCAGGGCGGAGCTGCCACCGACCCCATCGCCTACCTCAGAACCAAGGGAGTCTGACCATGGTCAAGAACCAGTTCATTGTCGCCGTCATCGCGCTGATCGTCACCGCCGCCGTGGTCGTCGCGGTCATCATCTACAACGGCACCCGCACCGACACCGCCCAGCCCCTCGCCGCCGACCCCACCGTCGCACCGGCCAGTGCGGAGGTCGTTCGTGACGACACCCGCTACCTCGACCAAGTCGAAAGTGACGCCGTCACCGTCGTCGAGTTCCTGGACTTCGAGTGCGAGTCGTGCGCGGCCATGTACCCTTACGTGGAGCAGGTTCGGGAGAAGTACGCCGGGCAGATCAACGTCGCGGTCCGCTACTTCCCGATTCCGTCGCACCGGAACTCGGAGAACGCGGCCGTGGCCGTCGAGGCTGCTGCCGAGCAGGGCCAGCTCGAGGCGATGTACGCGCGCATGTACGAGACCCAGGCTGAGTGGGGCGAGAAGCAGGAGTCCGAGGCAGCCCTGTTCCGCACGTTCGCCGAGGACCTTGGGCTCGATATGGCGGCGTTCGACGAGGCGGTGGCCGACCCGGTGACCCTCGAGCGTGTGGTGGCCGACCGGGCGGAGGGCACCGCCCTCGGAGTTACCGGCACCCCGACGTTCTTCGTCGACGGTCAGATGATCGAACTCACCGCCGTCGACGACCTCGACAAGGCCGTGGAGAGCGCAGTCGCCGGTGGCTAGGAACCGCGGGCGCGCCCGGAAAGCGCAACCCGTCGCTGCTCCCCCGCCGAACCTCCGCACGCTGGCCGTCCTCGGGCTGCTGCTGGCCTGCATCGCAGGCCCCGTCGGTTTCGTCGTCAGCCTTGTCGCGTTCATCCGCTCGCGTCGAGCAGGTGAAAAGAACACGGTCGCTTTGGTCGGGATGATCGTTGGCCTGGCCACGACTGCGGCGTTCGTCGCTGGGGTCATCTACTTCCAAGCCGTCTTCGCCGGCCAGACCGGTGTCTGCGCCGAGCTCGGCCCCGGCGACCACGACGGCGCCTTCGGCACCTTCACCTGCCCCGAGAACTGAGAAAGCCCATGACCTTCCCCCCTCTTCGAAACCTCGTGACGGCACTGTTCGTCATGCTCGCCCTCGCTGCTGGCCTCGCTGTCCTGGACGCTCGCCCTGCCGCCGCCCATGACGCCCTCGCCCGAGCAGTTCCCGCGGCTGATGAGACCGTGACGACCGAACTGTCCTCGGTGACCCTGACGTTCTCGGAGACACCGTTGGCGGAGTTCGCCAACGCCATCGCGTTGAACGTCACCGACCCCACCGGGGCCTCCGTCACCACAGGCGCCCCCGTGGCGGAAGGAACAACCCTCTCTGTTCCCGTCGAGGTCAGCGAGGCAGGTCTGCACACCGTGACGTGGCAGAGCGTGTCGAGTGACGGACACACCATCTCCGGCACCTACACCTTTACCTACGCCGGCCCCGTCGCCGCAGCTGCCCCTACGACACCGGCCCCCGCCGCGAGCACACCCGCCGCTTCGCCCTCCGCCACGGCAGAACCGACGGCACCAGATCCGACTCAGACGGCCGCTGGGCCCGCCTCGACCAACAGCATTCCACTCATCATTGGGGTGACGACATTCGCTGCGTTGATGTTGATTCCCTTGATCGTGGTCCGCCTCCTTCGAGCCCGCCGCCGGAAGAAGGCCGAGATGGCGGCCCCGGAGACAGCTGGCACTGAGGAGTGAGCACGCCACTTCATGCTCGCCGCATCACGAGCAATCCCCGACCAGGAATCACCCTGGTTGTGGCCGCGATTGCGGCCCTGGCGACCGTCGCGGTTTTGCTGGTGGCGGTGAAATCAAGCGAAATCGTGCTGATCGTGGACCCAGGAGAAATCGTCAGGTCTGGGTATGCGGTCAGCAAGACCATCAGCAACAGTGCGGCCGCGATCGCGTTGGGTACTGCGTTCCTCCTGGCCGCCGCCGTCCCCGTTCACGAGCCCTCACGGCGAAGCCTGTTCCGCCTGCTGCGCAGCTCAGCTGCTGTCTGGGCCATCGCGGGCTTCGTTGCCAGCGTGTTCACGTTCGCCAACATCAGCGGCGTTCCCCTCAACGAAGCAGGAACTGCCGCTTTCTGGTCGCAATTCTCCTTCTACAGCACCGGCATCGAGCTCGGCCAGGCGTGGACGACCACCATTGCCGCAGCAGTCCTCGTCACCGTGTGGGCGTCACTCACCCACTCCCCCGGACACGCAGCAGCCCTCGCGGGGGTGAGCGCCTTGGCCCTGATACCTCTGGCCCAGCAAGGGCATGCAGCGGGTTCGGCGTCCCACAACCTCGCGGTTGTGTCGATCCTGATGCACGTCCTGTTCGCCTCGATCTGGGTCGGCGGCCTCGTCGCCCTCGTCTGGCTCAGACGAACCCTCCCCGGCCACCTGTTCCCCGTCGTCCTCCGCCGCTACTCGGCAATCGCGTTCGCGGCCTTCGTCGCCGTGGCACTCTCGGGCCTCGTCAGTGCCACCATCCGCATCACCGACCCCGCAACGCTCACCACCACCTCCTACGGCCTCATCGTCCTCGGCAAGGTCGTTGTGTTGGTCCTCGCCGGCATCCTCGCTGCCCTCTTCCGCACGTGGCTGCTGCCGCACATCCACACCGGCCGAACGCGTCTCTTCTGGGCTCTAGCTGCCGTGGAGGTCACGTTCATGGGTGTCGCGTCCGGTCTTGCCGGCGTCCTCGCCCGCACCGCGCCTCCTGGCGCTGAGCAAGAGATCTACGAGACGGGTCCAGTGACCGCGGCTGAATCCCTCACCGGGTCGGTCTTCCCTGCACCGCCGCCGAGCTGGGTCACCGTGTTCCAAGGTCAACCAGATCCCTTCTGGCTCCTCCTCATCATCTTCTCCGCAGCGACCTACCTCCTCGCCACCCGTGCGCAACGCCGGGCCGGGACGCCCTGGTCGTGGCATCGCAGTGCGCCCTTCCTAGCGGGCCTGCTCGTCGTCCTGTGGGTGACGTGTGGGCCGCTGTCGATCTACGCCACGTACCTCCTCAGCTCCTACGTGGTGACGATCGTGGCGCTTCTGCTCGCGGGGGCCTGCATCGCTCAGGGACGCCCGGGGCATCTTGCTCTAGCGACCCTCAGACTCAGAGAAGACGGGACGAGAGGCCCCCGAGAGTGGGCCACGTTCCTCCTTCGCCGGCCCCTGGGTCTGTTCGACGACAGCCCGCTCGGGGTCGGCCTGGTCGTGCTGGTGACCGTGGTGCTGGCCATGATCCCGGCGGGCATGCGCTGGGCGGTGACCGAGCCCCTCGGACGTGTCGTCGTCCTGACGGCTGTCGTTGTCGCTGGCGCCGTGATGGGGTCCGCTCTCCGACGGGCACTGACCGGCCGCAGAGCTGGCGACATCGCCCTGATCGGCGGCCTCGCCGCCTGTGCTCTTGCGGGTACCGCGGTGACTCTTTTGGGGTCGACCGTGATGCTCGACTGGTTTAAGACGATGAACCCCGGCGGACACCCCGCCGCCGACGCCGATCAGCGCCTCGGGAGCGTCATCCTCCTCATCAGCGCCGCCGCCACGGCTCTCACCGCGGCAGTCCTGGCCCTCCGTGCGCTCACCGGGCCCCGCGCCGCCACCCCGTCCCTTACTTCGGAGGACTCACATTCATGACACATCACACCATCCGAACCTTTGTCGCCGCCGCGCTGGTCGCCACGGTGGCCATCGTCACGTCGGGTTGCGGCTCGAGCGATTCTGTCGCGGAACAGTACGCGGACGGGTCCACGAAGAACTACATCGGCGGCGACGGCACCGTGGTGGAGATCCCTCCGGCCAACAGGGGTGAACCGATCTCCTTCACCAGCACCACGGATCTCGGCGAACCGCTGGACTCAGCCGACTACGACGGCGACGTGATGGTGGTCAATTTCTGGTACGCCGCTTGCCCCCCGTGCCGAGCCGAAGCACCCGATCTTGAAGTGTTGCACCAGCAGTACCAGGACCAAGACGTCTCCTTCATCGGAGTGAACATCCGCGATCAAGCGGACACCGCGGTTGCTTTTGCCAAGCGGTTCGACATCACCTACCCGTCCGTTATCGACGCGAACGACGGCGCCGTGCAGCTGGCCTTCGCCGGCCAGGTGTCCCCGAACGCCGTTCCCACCACGATCGTCGTCGACCGAGAGGGCCGGGCAGCCGCCCGGATTACCGGCCGAGCCGAGAAATCCATCCTCAACTCCCTCATCACCACCGTCCTCGACGAGACCCCGTGAACCTCGCCGACACCGTCTTCGACGGCCAGCTCCTCCTTGCCGTCCCGATCGCCCTCCTGGCCGGGCTGGTCTCTTTCGTGAGCCCCTGCGTTCTACCCCTGGTCCCCGGCTACCTCGGTTACGTCGGGGGTCTTGCCGACCCCACCGCGAAGACAGGCAAAAGACGTCTCCTGATCGGAGTGGGCTTGTTCGTGGCGGGGTTCGCTGCGGTGTTCATCGCTTACGGGGCCCTGTTCGGGGCGCTGAGCGTGTGGCTGATCCAGTGGCAGGGCCTCGTCACCCGCATCCTCGGTATCGTCGTGATCCTGATGGGGCTGGTATTCATCGGGCAGGTCAGCTTCCTGCAACGCTCCCTGACTCCGCGGTGGCGGCCCGTCACCGGCCTTGCCGGCGCACCGCTTCTCGGAGTCGTCTTCGGCCTGGGATGGACCCCCTGCTTCGGGCCGACCCTTGCCGCGATCTCCGCTCTCAGCCTCAGCAGTGGCTCCGCAGGACGCGGGGCCCTCCTCGGGTTGGCGTACTGCATAGGTCTCGGGCTGCCCTTCGTGCTGGTCGCCCTGGGCCTGTCCTGGGTGACCGGATCTGTGGCGTTCGTCAAACGCCACATCCGCGCCATCAACCTCGCCGGCGGCGCCGTCCTCATCGCCGTCGGCATCGCCATGGCCACCGGCATCTGGACCGCCCTGATCTACCAGCTCCAGGGCCTCATCAACGGCTTCGTCCTGCCCCTCTGACCGACCAGGAACCTATGACTTCCCTCCCTCTGCACCGCGAACGACTCACCCCCTCGCCGGCGTTTTACCTCGCGATCGTGCTCGTGATCCCCGCCACCTTCTTGGTGTTCCTGCCCATCAACGTCACCGCCGGGATCATCGTCGCGGCCGTGCTCTACCTCGGCTCTGTCGCAGCCTTCATCGGCACCTCGCCCGTCGTCCAGGTCACGCCAGATGGGTTCTTCGCCGGTCCCGCCCGCCTCACACCCGACGAGATCGGGACCATCACCACCTACACCGGCGGAGACGCCACACAACAACGCGGGCCCCGCTTGGACGCCCGGGCGTGGACGCTGTTCCGGGGGTGGGTGCATCCCGTGGTGAAGATCGAGCTTCTCGACGAGACAGACCCGGCACCGTACTGGCTTGTGTCCACCCGGCACCCCGACGAACTCGCGGCAGCCCTGGCCACGGTGACCCGCTCGAAGGAGGGCGCCTGAGATGCCGGCACTTGACCTCGCCGTTCTGCTGGGCTGGGCCCAGGGGCCGGTGTCCCCTGTCGCGATCGGCGCCGCCCTGTTGGCAGCCGGCTACGTGCTCCTATTTCGCCGGGCTCGACGCCGAGACCGGGCCCTTGCTCCTGGCCGGCGTGGCCCTGGTGTCGGACAGGCAGCGGTGTTCGTTCTGGGTTGCGTACTCATCGTCCTGGTCACCGCAACGGGGGTGCAGACCTACAGCCTGGAACTGTTCTCGGCGTTCATGTTCCAGCAGCTGACGCTGCTGATGATCGTGCCGCCGCTGCTCATCCTCGGACGACCAGGAACGGTGCTCCTGCGCGGCCTGCCCCGGCACGGCGTAGGACTTGTCGCACTTCGGGCAGCTGTCGGGTCGCTCAGATCGAGCTTCGCCCGTGCAGTCGTGAACCCGATCGCCGTGTTCCCTCTGCTGCTGGTTCCGCTGTTCGGGCTCTACCTGACCGGCGCCATCGACGCGCTCCTCGCCACGGAAGTGGGACGAGCGGCCCTGCAAATCGGCTTCGTCGCTGTGGGCGTGGTGATCATGGTTCCCCTGGTGTCCACAGACCCGCTGCCTCGACAGACGTCCTACGTCATTCGGGTCTTCGACGCGTTCCTCGAGATGCAGATCCACGCCGCCTTCGGCCTCACCCTCATCTTCAGCAGCAGCCCCCTCGTTGCAGCGTTCAGCTCCCCTTCCCCCAGCCTTGGCATTGATGCCCTCCGCGATCAGCAGCTCGCCGGTGCCCTGGTGTGGACGTACGGGGAACTCCCCGTCGTGGTGATCCTCCTCGTCAGCCTCGCCCGCTGGCAGCGACAGGACACCCGAAAAGCCGCAAGAGCGGCGAGGCGTGCCGACGTCGAAGGCGACACCGAACTCGACGACTACAACGCCTACCTCAGGAACATCAACCATGGCGGCCGAAATGACTAGGACACGTCGGCCACCGGCACGGGCCACAGGTCTCCCTCAGCCACCCGTCGCAACGAAGGACGCCACTCATGCCTGAATCGTTTTGGGGCTCAGCTATCTTCTCCGTCGTCCCGAGCCTGGTTGTGGGGCTCATCTTCTGGTTCGTCGTCCGGGCGCTCGTGCGCGCCGACCGCAACGAACGGCAGGCCTACGCCGCGATCGATAAAGAAGAACGCGAGCGGGCCGCGCACCAACGTGGCGACGCGCCAGAAAACCCCGACGGTACATGAGGCCGCCAGTTGAGGTATCGACGCCTCTCGCGGTCATGCCGCTGCCTGCTGCTTTCGCGGCCGCGGCAGCAGGTGGAGCCATTCTTGATGGCGCCTTTCCCGACAAGAACTGGTGGCCTTTAGCCTTCCTGGGGATCGGGGTGATCCTGGCGGCCCTCCCCGGACGACGCGCAGGGGCAGCGTTCGCTGTCGGGCTTGTCGCGGGCGTTTCGTTCTACGGTTTCCACATTCAGTGGGTAGCGCTCTTCCTCGGGCCCGTCCCGATTGCAGCGCTAGTTCTCTTGCAGGCGTTGCTGTTCGCGGCCGGATGCACGGCAATCACCCTGGCGTATCGGTGGCTCCCCCGGCTGTGGCCAGGCCCGTGGGGAGCCTGCCTCGGGGTCCCGGCCGTGGCGGCGGCAGTGTGGTGCGCGCGTGAGGCGGTGTCGAGCACCTGGCCGTACGGCGGGTTCTCCTGGGGCCGGGCCGCGATGTCACAATCCATCAGCCCTCTCCGAGAAGCCTTCGCGTGGCTAGGGATGTCTGGTGTCGGGTTCGTCATGGTCCTCGTTGTCGCGATGATTTTGCAGATCGTCAGCACCAGAGGACTGCGACACCCCAGCCGGTGGATTGCACCGGTGGCCGCCGCGACAGTGCTCGTGGGTCTGCCGGCGTGGCCGATCGCGCAGACAGGGACGATGCGGGTGGGCGCTGTGCAAGGGAATGGTCCAGCGGGCTACTTCGACGACAGCAACCCCGGGGACCTCACCCAGGCCCAAGTCGACGCCACCACGCCCCTTCTCGATGAACGTCTCGATGCTGTTCTCTGGCCCGAAGGTGCCACGGATCGAAGTCCCCTTACTGACGCCGACACCGCGGCAACATTTGACGCGATCGCTCGAGCGACGGCGGCGCCCCTCATCGGGTGGGCCATCACGGAACGTGACGGACGGACCTACAACACGGAGATCCAGTGGGAGCCAGGCCGTGGCCCTGTCGATTTCTACGACAAGAAGCACCCCGTCCCGTTCGGGGAGTATGTCCCCGACCGGGCGTTCTGGCGTTCCCTGGCACCTGACCTGGTCGACATGGTCGCTCGCGACTACACCCCAGGGACAACCGACCCCATCTTCGACATCTCCGGGGTCCCAGTGGGCATCAGCATTTGCTTCGACATCGTCGACGACGACGTACTCCGTCAGTCCGTCACTGAAGGGGCCCAGGTGCTGTTCTCGTCGTCCAACAACGCCGACTTCGGACGCTCCGACCAGAGCGCCCAACAGCTCGCCATCGCCCAGATTCGAGCCATCGAACTGGGGCGAAGCATCGTCAACATCTCCACCGTGGGGCGCAGCGCGGTAATCGCTCCCGACGGGTCAATCTCGAAGGAGTTGCCGTGGCACGCTTCTGGCGCCCTCATCGCTGATGTGCCGCTTGCAAACTCGGTAACACCCGCCGCACGCTGGGGTGGAGAAATCGAAACGGCTCTTGCCGTTCTGGGCTTTGGGTCACTTATCGGCGCGTTTCTCGTGCTCCACAGACCGCGCTTGACCTCGCGGAGCTGCCACAGAAACGTGCCCTAAACACACCAAGGTGTCTATCCGTGAGCAACGGTTGCGTTTCCTGTGACAGCTCCTGGTGGGCCGTCAGTTTCGTCCCGGAGTTATGAGGTGGCTGCCGCCCGTCGACGGAGGAGCGCTTTGACCATTGGGTAGGCGGTGACAAGTCCGAGGACCAAACCGACCTGCATGAGGAAAAAGAACCGGACGTCGGTAGGAGAAGGCATGAAGTTTCCGAAGTGCATGAAAAGCATCCATCCCCCCATTCCGATGTCGAATGCCAAAACGGTGAGGGTGGCGGTGATGAGCATGACGCCGATGTTTCTCTTCCTGGCTCCTCCGGAAGCACTGGAGCCAACGGCGTATTCGAAAACGAAGAGGAGGCTGATCGCTAGGGCGGCGATGACGATGATGAGTACCCAGAGGTTGGTGCCGGCAATGGTGAGGCCGCTAGCGACCACGAGTGGCACGCCAATGAAGTGACCGACAGTTGCTGCTGCTCCCCCAGGTGCGCTACCTGCAATCGTTTGTGCGGCCTCTTGGTCATCGCTCGGCCCTGAGTTCGGCCGCCCAGGGTTGGTTGTACCCCATCGGTCATAGGCCCAGATTGCAACTGGGCCCAAGAACAGAGCAGCTACCGGCCAGACGACGTTCATGGCTAAGTCTTGCTTTCGCTGGTGGCGCCCTCGGGTGATGATCTGCAGCAGCACAACGGCTGCGCTGATCACCCCGAGGCCAACGAAGAACCAGGAAACGGGTGTCACCCAGGCGGGGAAAAGGGGATCCATAGAGGACATGTCACCATTCATGACTAAAAGGTCTTTCTGTAAGGGGGTGAGGATTAGGGATGCCTCAAAGATCACGCGCCAAGGCACGGACAAATGAGGGCTTTGTCAAACCTGCACAAGTTCAACGAACCGCTTCTTGGAGGCTCGTAAGCCACGTATGCGGTCGCCATGTGAGTCGCCTAGTGCGCCGTATATCTGCCGGGTTCAACGAAAGCTGAGGAGGGCATCCATCTCCTCGAGCTGCGCCGTCTGGGACTCGACGATGTTCTTCGCCATCTCGACTGCGTCGGGGTTCTCCCCGCCGTCGACTTCCTGCTGCGCCATGTCCACTGCGCCCTTGTGGTGCTCGGTCATCTGCTCCAGGAACAGGCGTGACGCCTCAGCACCCTCGGCGTTGTCCAGGGCTGTCATGTCAGATTCGCTCATCATGCCGTCCATGGAGTGATCCATCGACGCGGACGTGTCCTGACCCCAGTCATCTAGCCATGTGGTGAGCTGGTCAATCTCGGGGCCTTGCTCGTCCTTGATGGTTTCCGCCAAAGCGAGAACGTCGGAGTCGACGGCGTCGCCCTTGGTGATGAACATGTCGCTCATCTCCACGGCCTGCTCGTGGTGCGGGAGCATCATCTGAGCGAAGGTGACGTCCTGGTTGTTGAAGACCGCTGACTCCGACGACGAAGAGCTATCGGATGAGGTATTGCCGGCAGTGTCGGCGCAGCCAGCCAACGTGAGGGCGCTGACGATGGCGGTGGCGCTGGTGAGCAGTGTTTTGGTGCGGTTCATAGTTGTCCCTTGGGGTGAGAAAAGTGACGACGCGGTGACGCGATCGCGGGTCTCATGCGGGGAGCGATCCTCAAGGGTCGTTTAGATGCGGAGAATGTTCAGCTGTGTCAAGTCTGGTGTCAGACGTGGGAGCGTGAAGGACGGGGCAATCGGGCGTGTGTTGAGGGTCTTGGACAGGGTGAACAACGCACGTGTCCGACGTCGCCAAGTTGCTGACCAAGCGAACAGGACGAGGACCATGAGGCAGGCCATGCCCATGATTGCGCAAAGCATCGCGCAGTCGTCCTGCATCGCAGAGGAAGCGACGGGGACAGCTTCTGCATAGGCAGTATGCGCGCTCTCGGTCTCGGTGTGATGGCCGGCCATGGAAGGAGGGCACCCCTCGGCAGGGCCCGCAAGCGTATGCATCAGGAATGCGCTACCGGTGAGCACAAGAATCAAGAGGACAGCCATGCCCAAACGCCCAAGACCCAGCGGGGGTCGGGCGTGGGTGGCGGGCATGCGATCTCCTGAGGTTAGGTCGTTCGCGAGTTTACAAGTCGTGTGCTTCCTGCTTTGGGAAACCTGGAAGCGTTGAAAGTCTTGGTGGCAGTCTCCGGGGTTCGCCTGGCCCTGGCCCTGGCGGCATTTGGCACCTGGCACAAGGGGAGGTTCCCGATCGGTACAGCGACGCCTGGATGCTAAGGCTGACGCATAGTCGCGACCACACCTCGCCCGGTGACTCGTGCTGCTCTTCGCGCATTGCAGATGGTCACCGTGTGCTCGCCTGCCTCTTAGACCGTCGGAGGCGTGCCAGACGCTCGATGAGAGGTGGGCTTTGAACCAGACACAGCGGATACGAGGGCAAAGCTGATGAGACCGACCGTGGTGAAGATGTCCGCGACATTGAAGATGGCAAACCAGTCGATCGCAATGAAATCGACGACCTCACCGGACAATGGGCCTCTGTCCGCTCGCGAGATGCGGTCCCAAAGGTTGCCCATGGCTCCGCCGAGAACGACGGCGAGAAGGAACGTCGCAAACGTCCCTCTTCCCTTCACTGCCCGAACAATGACCCAGGCGGCGAGGGCCGCAACGATCGCGATGATGCCAACTGTCAGGGCTGGGCCGAACTCGCCCCCGAGACCAAACGCGACACCGGGGTTGAACACGAGCCGGAGACTTGCGCCGAGTCCTAAATCGATTTGACGTTCTGCGCCGAGATACGACAGCGCCCACGCCTTCGACACCTGATCAAGAACGAACGCAGCCGCAGCGATCACGGCTGCACCGGCGACCCGCCCCCCGGCCGTCACGACAAGGCCTCGACGAGCCGAATAAGCACGCCGGAGTCGATCAGGATGTAAAGCCCGAGGCCGATGAACACTGCAGGCACGAGCCAGTGCTCGACTCTTTCGAGCAGCTCACTGACGGTTTTGCTCGTTCCGATGAACCGAGCGATGAGGCACCATACCGCCACCAGGACAAGGAACACGATGATTGTGACGACGGTGTCCTGCACAGGATTTGTCCGGAACACGGGCGTGTAGAGCGAGATGTTGTCGGCACCGTTGGCGATTGTGATGCCGGCGACTCCTAGGAGACCAACTGCGGAAATTGCGTCATTGTCGTCGTCATCATCGCCTCGGCGCCGAAGGGTGCGACCGAGACCGTAGATGCCGATGGCGAGTGGAATGAGGCCGAGGAATCCGACCCATTTATCCGGAACGATGGTGAGCCCGGCGGCGGCCACCACGCTGATGGCGACGAGGGTCACGAACCCGGCGTATTGGCCGGCAACGACCTTCCACGCGGGCAGAGAGCCTCGTGCCGAGGCAACGAAGAGAACGGTCAGGACGACGATGTCGTCGATGTTGGTGGCCGCGAAAAGACCGACCGCAGCGACGATGGTGCCGATCATCGGGTCTGGCTTCCGTAAGTCGTGCACAAGTCGACCTTGTGCCCGGTAGAGGCAAGGAGCTGCTGGGCGGATTCGAGGACGTCAAGGACTTCCGGCGTGGCCACTGAGTAGAAGTTCTGCCGCCCCTCGGCGCGAGCGGTGACAAGGCCGCAGTCTCGAAGACAGGCGACATGCTCAGAAACAGTGGACTGGGCTAACCCGAGTTCGTCAGTGAGATCCCGGACACGCGCTTCGCTTTGGCCGAGTCGGCGCAGGATGAGCAAACGGCTCGGGTCAGCCAGCGAATGGAACAGCGAGACCGCTGCAGCTAGTTCTTCTATGATCGGCACAAGCCGATGATATCCCTTGCCGTCGATGTGCTTTTACTGTCTCGATAGACGATGGTTCACCGGGAATTGGGCCAGATCGCGTGGCGAGCTACTGCTGGTCGGCGCGTTGCAGAGCCCGGTAGACCGTCGAACGAGCGACGTCGAAGAGAGCCGCAATCTCACTCGTGGTGTGCGCGCCGGCTCGGTAGAGGTCGACCATGTGCTTCTCCTGCGACAGGTTCAGCTTGGGCTTCCGTCCACGGAGCTTGCCTGCGGCCTTCGCGATCGCCATGCCCTCGCGGGTCCGAGACCGAATGAGGTCGGCTTCGAACTCGGCAACCATGCCGAGCACGTTAAAGAGCAGCCGGCCGACGGGGTCGGTCGGGTCATGCACGGCTCCCCCGAGGTTGAGCGCGACGCCCTTCGTTGTGAGCTCGTCAGCAATGTCGGTCGCGTCTCGCAGCGACCGCGCGAGGCGGTCGAGCTTCGTCACGACGAGAGTGTCCCCCTGACGGCACGCGGCCAATGCCTCTCGGAGACCCGGGCGCGCCCGGTTGGTTCCGGTCATGCCGTGATCGACGTAGATGTCCCGATCGGCGACACCAAGGGCGAGCAGGCCGTCACGCTGCGCTGCGACGTCCTGTCCAGAGGTCGAGACGCGGGCGTATCCGATGAGCATGGCGTCACTGTAGCGAATAAGGCACCTTCACCGGGCTTATTTGCGGACCGGTCTAATGGGAACGTGATTCTCACGTGATTCCAGGGTCGGGACACTCAACCCAAAGGGCCAGAGGGTGTCCCGGTGAACGACCGTCTAACGAGACGGTCGCTCACCGGTGCATTCATCAATTGCTCGCCCATCACGAATCGAACCTAGTAAAACGGGAATATACCCTGGGGGGGTATATGGTTGGGTCCGGTGATGGCCATGCAAATGGCATGGTGGTAGGCCGCGAGTGCCCATCTGTGGGCACGCAGGGAGGCACGCTCATGGCGCAGTCCAAACACCAGCACACTCACGGCACTCTCGAGGCCAACGATGCAGGTTCCGAGGAGTCGGGGCACACCTCCGGTCATGACCACGGCTCAGGTCATGGTGGGCACGGCGACCATGTGGCGCAGTTCCGCCGACTGTTCTGGATCATGCTCGTCATCGCAGTCCCAGTCGTGGGGTTCTCGAGCATGTTCTCGATGCTCTTGGGCTATGGCCTCCCCGACGCAGGTTGGGTTCCCTGGGTCTCGCCGCTCCTGGGAGCCGTGATGTACGTGTGGGGCGGGAAGCCGTTCCTCGTCGGGGCAGTGTCGGAGCTGCGGGCACGGAAACCGGGGATGATGCTCCTCATCGGGTTGGCGATCACGGTGGCGTTCATCGCATCCCTTGGGGCAAGCCTGTCGCTTCTGGATGCGGCGCTCGATTTCTGGTGGGAGCTGGCGCTCCTGATCGTGATCATGCTCCTGGGTCACTGGGTCGAGATGCGCTCCCTTGCCCAGACCACGTCAGCCCTTGACTCTCTCGCCGCCCTCCTCCCCGACGAAGCCGAACGTGTCACTGGGGACACCACCGAAACCGTGCCGCCGGAATCTCTTGTCGTAGGGGATGTGATCGTCGTCCGTCCTGGGGGCCGAGTGCCCGCTGACGGGGTCATCACGGACGGATCGGCGAGCATGGATGAGTCGATGATCACCGGGGAATCTCGCCCCGTTCGCCGGGCGGCTGGCGACCAGGTCATCGCGGGAACCGTGGCCACCGATTCCGGTATCCGAGTCACCGTCGCCGCAGTCGGGCACGACACCGCCCTGGCCGGCATTCAACGCCTCGTCACAGACGCACAGAACTCTTCCTCCCGCGCGCAGAGGATCGCCGACACCGCGGCGGGCTGGTTGTTCTGGTTAGCCCTGGGTGCGGGAATCATCACCGCGATCGTGTGGAGCTTGGTGGGACAACCCGACGAGGCCGTCATTCGGACGATCACCGTGCTGGTGATCGCGTGCCCTCACGCGTTGGGATTGGCGATTCCCCTGGTCGTGTCGATCGCGACCGAGCGCGCCGCCCGGGGCGGGGTACTCGTCAAGGACCGCCTGGCGTTGGAGAGCATGCGGACCGTCAGCGTTGTCCTGTTCGACAAGACCGGCACCCTGACCCGAGGCACCCCGGCCGTGACCGCCATCGAACCTGTTGGCACGATGTCCGCGGACGAACTCCTCGCCCTCGCGGCGTCCGCGGAGAACGATTCCGAGCATCCCCTCGCGAAAGCGATCGTGACTGCCGCCCGCGAACGACACCTGGCCCTGGCGCCGGCAACTGACTTCACCTCCTCCCCCGCGGTCGGTGTCAGCGCCACGGTGACCGGCCGGCACGTGCAGGTGGGTGGCCCTGCCCTGCTGACCCAGGAACACGGGACCGAACTTGAGATCGCGAACACGTGGCGGGAGGACGGTTCGATCATTCTGCACATCGTGATCGACGGGCATGTGGCGGGCGCGCTTGCGCTGGCTGATGAGGTGCGCCCGGAGTCCCGCGACGCGATCGACGCGCTAAAAGCGCTCGGTGTGGAGCCGGTGATGATCACCGGCGACGCCGACGCTGTCGCCTCGACCGTTGCCCGGGAGCTGGGCATCAGCCGGTACTTCGCCGGCGTCCGCCCCGAGGACAAATCCTCCAAGGTCAAACAGCTCCAGACGGAGGGTCACAAAGTGGCGATGGTGGGTGACGGGGTGAACGATGCCCCGGCCCTCGCGCAGGCCGACGTCGGGATTGCAATCGGTGCGGGAACAGACGTCGCCATTGCCTCCGCAGGGGTGATCCTGGCCTCGGATGACCCACGGTCGGTGCTGTCCGTCATCGAACTGTCCCGCAGCAGCTATCGGAAGATGACCCAGAACCTCTGGTGGGCTGCTGGCTACAACTTGCTCTCCGTGCCTCTCGCTGCCGGGGTGCTCGCCCCTGTCGGGTTCATCCTCCCCATGTCGATCGGCGCGCTCCTGATGTCGGTGTCCACGATCGTTGTCGCCCTCAATGCTCAACTGCTTCGACGCTTGGATCTCAGCCCCAAAGCGAGCGTCGAGACGGTCCTGCACCGCCACCGCTGACCGGCGTCTCACCCCAGCTCGCGACGCCCGGAACCCACTGGGTGCACTCGTCTTCGACTTGTACACTCTGACCGACTACACCAAAGGAGAGTCATGACCGGCCACCCGACGCGCATCCCTACGGGGTTGGGGCGTCTGGCGACCGCGGTGGTGCTGATTCTTCTTCTGGTCGGTAGTGCCCTGTTAATGCACACGCTCGCCGGTCACACCGGAACCCACACGGCCACCACAACCGCCAGTCACGAACACGACGCCGCAACAGCCCACGACACCACCGCGACCACCACGGCGTTCTCGGCTGCGCCTGCGGGCACAGGCGACGTCACCGTGGCGGGCGCTGATGATTGCGGCGGGCTCTGCGCGATGCTCTGCGCGATCATGGGCATGGCCTGCCTGATGGTGTTGATCGTGTCCACCTGGGCGCTCCTGCGACGCCGGGGAGCCCGCGCCTTGTTCATCCTGTCTAAGACCCTGGGCGCGATGCCGGCACTGCCGACAATCACCGTCCTGCGCCCTGCTCCGAATCTGGCGCAGCTCAGCATTCTCCGCGTCTAAACCTGCCCCTTGGGGACCAGCTCCCCGATACGAGACCCGCGGCCGTTCAGCGTGCCGCACACTTTCTCACCCCAAGGGACACACACCATGAACCGCACCAAAACTTTCTTCGTTGGCGCCACCGCCGTCATCGCCGCGCTGGCCCTCGCTGGCTGCGCCGACACTTCCACCTCCGACACGTCCTCGGGATCGTCCGCTGCCTCTGAGGCGGCGGTGTTCAACGACCAGGACGTCATGTTCGCCCAGATGATGCTGCCCCACCACGAGCAGGCCGTCGAGATGAGCGACACCCTCATCAGCAAGGGCGACACCGTCGACTCCGACGTCCTCGCGCTGGCAGAAACCATCAAGGACGAGCAGGGGCCTGAGATCGATCAGCTCACCACGTGGCTGGGTGACTGGGGTCAGGACACGTCTGCGTCGATGGATCACTCCATGGACGGCATGATGAGCGAATCCGACATGACCTCCCTCGAGGATGCCTCGGGCACGGAGGCGTCACGCCTGTTCTTGGAGCAGATGACCGAGCACCACAAGGGCGCCGTGGACATGGCGCAGCAGGAAGTCGACGGCGGGGAAAACCCCGACGCAGTCGAGATGGCGAAGAACATCGTCGAATCTCAGACGGCACAGATCGACCAGATGGACAGCCTTCTCAGCTCCCTCTGACCCTTCCACGGGGCGAGGCACCCAGCCGGTGCCTTGCCCCTGGGCGGTGCCCTGTGCCCGCGCACCCGTCGTACTTCTCACACCATCGAAAGCTTCCTGGTGCCCCAAAATCTTTCTGCCCCCGTGCCTCCTGCCGCCCTCACTCGCCGGGAAGCGCTCGCCCGCGAACGCACCGCCGGCCCCTCCTCCTCACCGTCGGCCCCCCGCCGACGCACCTACCAAGCAGCAGAACCGCTCCCATCCACCGCCCGAACCAAGCTTCGAGCAACACTTCCCGGAGCAGCACCTCGAGCCCGGCCGTGGGCTGTGGAGCAGCTCCCCGAGAGCGCCTGGTCGGTACCGGCTCGTCCCCGCAAGCTCCGCACCCTGGGTCCTGTTATCGGGGCGCTGGCGGTGGCGATGTTCTTCACCGCAAACACGACCCCGGCTACTGCCTCTGATCTGGCGGGCGGGGCCACCCCGACGAGTGTTGTTGCCCCGATCAGTGGACAATCCCTTGCCGCCTCCGTGGTGGCATTGTCCGTTGACGGTCGAGACGGCTACGCCGTGACCGAGCAAGCACTCGCCACCACACAAAGTGCTACCTCGGGAGGTGCCGGAGCAGCAGCCCAGGTCAATACCGGGACCGGGGACATTCGGTGGCCCTTCCCTGGGGTAACCCCCCTCAGCTCGGACTTCGGGCCCCGGGCGCGGCCGTGCGGTGCGTGTTCGGCCATGCACGAGGGAATCGACATGGTCCCGGGCAAGAACACCCCCATCGGGGCGATCGCTGCCGGCACCGTTCGTGTGTCGGGGATGGGCGGGGCGTACGGGCAGTACGCCATCATCGACCACCAGATCGATGGCCAGACCGTCAGCAGCCTCTACGCCCACATGGTCCTCGGTTCCAGCCCCCTGCGGGTCGGAGACCGTGTCAATGTCGGGGACCTGGTGGGCCGGGTAGGCAACAGCGGGGTCAGCACCGGTGCGCACCTGCACCTGAGCATCTTGCTTGGCGGCACACTTCAGATCGACCCGCAGCTGTGGCTCGAAACCAACGCCGGCCGGGTGCTCTGACATGACGCCCGCACAACAGCCACCCGGTCGTGGCCACATCATCCGTCCCTTCCGGGTGAGGCTCGTTCTGGGGAGCATCACGGTGGTGGCGATGGTTGTTGCCGTCCTCACCCCGGTGGGGCAGGCGTCCGCAGTTGAGTACCCGACGTGGGCCGAGGTCGAAGCAGCTCGTGCCTCCGAAACGGAAGGCCAGGCCCTCGTGGCGCAGATCACGACGCAGATCGCAGAACTCGACTCCGCGGCCACTGCCAGCGCTGAGCTCGCTCTGACCCGTGGCGCCGAGTACGAGGAAGCAGACGCTCAGTTCCTCGACGCGGCGTACCAAGCAGACACACTCCAGGAGCAGGCCCGCACAGCCGAGGCCACCGCCACCCAGTCTCGAGACCGGGCAGCTCAGATCATCGCGTCGCAAGCACGCAGCGGCGGCCAGGACTTGACCAGCACCCTGCTCACCGGCGCCCAGGACCCGGACGATTTTCTCTCTCAGCTGGGGTTTGCCGACAAGCTCGCTGAAACAAGCCAAGGCATCTACGTCGACGCAAGCCAGGATCAGAACATCGCTCAGGGCCTCGGCGATCAGGCGGCCCTCGCCCGGGACGCCCGCGACGCTCTCCGCCAGGAAGCCGATGACGCCCGCCGGGACGCCGAGGCTGCCTCCGCGGCAGCCGATGAGGCACTGGCAGTGCAAGTCGACAAGCAAGCTGAGCTGCAAGCGCAGCTTGCCGTGCTCACGGATCAGCGTGCCGCGACCGAGCAGGACTTCGCCGCCGGCGAAGCTGCCCGCGCCGCAGAACGGGCACGCATCCAGGCGGAAGCAGCCGCCCGGGCTGCCGCTGCGGCCGCGGCTGCAACGTCTGCCGGTCAAGTAGCCGGGAGCGGATGGGCCAACCCCACCACCGGTCGAATGGTCAGCGCCTACGGGTACCGAATTCACCCCATTCAACGGGTCTGGAAGTTGCACTCCGGGATCGACATCGCTGGGGGATGCGGGGTACCGATCTACGCCGCTTCGGCCGGCACCGTGGCCTACTCAGGGGTCTACGGCAGCTACGGCAACTGGATCCTCCTCGAACACGCTAACGGCATTCAGACCGGCTACGCCCACATCGAAAACGGTGGGCTGCTCGTCAGCCGCGGCCAGCGGGTCGAAGCCGGGCAACTGATCGCTCGTGCCGGTTCGACAGGCGGGTCCACCGGCTGCCATCTGCACTACGAAGTGCGACCAGGAGGTACCTCCACGGACCCCGCGCCCTTCATGTCCGCCCGCGGCATTCGACTCGGCTGACCGCCCGCCCGACAGGAAATCACCATCACCACGTCACACATGCGCCCCACGAAAGCCCTCGCCGGACTCGCCGCTACGACTGCAGTGATCCTCGGCATGGCCGCGTGCACGAACGCCACCACCGCCCCTCCGACGGCTGACGCATCCCTGGAACACGTCCACGCGTTTGCTCACGTGGACAACTCCCCCGTTGTCCTCGTGGGCACACACACCGGCCTGTGGAAGTTCGCCCTGACCGCGGTCGACCCTGATCGCCCCCGAGAGGCACCGTTGATCCCGGTCGGTGACGACCGGTTCGACGTCATGGGGCTCACGACCACGCCGCAAGACGTACTCATCGCCTCAGGCCACCCCGCAGTCACCGCTCCGACGACAGCGCCGTCCAACCGGGGGCTGCTTCGCAGTGAGGACTCGGGGACAACGTGGCAGACCATCAGCCTGGAGGGCAAAGCCGACTTTCACGACCTGACGACGGCCGCCGATAGCGTCCTTGGGCTGAACTCGACCACCCAGGCCATCCTTCGGAGCGACGATGACGGTGCGACCTGGACAACGGAAGCAACAACAACGGCCCTGTCACTGGCCGTCGACTCGGCCAACCCCGAGATCCTTTGGGCCGCAGGTCCCGATGGTCTGGAACGCAGCACCGACCGCGGCGCCACCCTGACCCCTAGCCCCGAGGCGCCGCCACTTGTGCACGTCGCCTCATCTGCATATTCGATCGCTGGCGCAACCATTGACGGCACCGTATGGTCTCTCGATCCAGGGAGCGCAACCTGGTCACAGGTCGGACAGCTCGAAGGCCAACCGCAAGCCTTCGACATCATCGACATAGGCGACAAGACCGTTCAATTCGCCGTCGATGATCGAGCCATTGTCGTCAGTCACGACAACGGCCGCACCTGGACCCCCGTGCCTTTGACGCTCAAGCAGAACGAGTAGAGAAGCGGCTTAGCGATCGTCAACCGGACGATCGCCAACCTCGACCATTTCCTCAGAGCTGCACTGATCCGACTGTCGCAGATAGGTGGTCCGAAACAGATTCCGGTGACGGGCCCCTATGTGACACTGCCGAAATGACCTCGTCGCCCCTCCTCGAATGCGCCTGTTCGCCGATCGTCGCTCCCTACCTCACAGCCCCGCATGACGCCCAGGCAGGTCTTGGAGGGTCGGCCCAGCCGATGCAGAAAAGCGAGGGCGGGCCAGGAAGAAACCTGGCCACCCGGTCGGCTCCTGGGCACCTATCGCCAGTCAAGCCGTTGACGGTCACCCCGTTAGCATCGGTGCCCGCCTCCCTCGGAGCTGATGCATGATCGAGCGCCCCTCTCCCGAACACCGTGCCCGAGTACGCGCCACCAGCCTCGATCGAGAGCACCTGGTCGCGATGGGCGAGGTCGCGTACTGGTCTGCTCGATTGGAGCGCACGCTGGCGTTCACAGTCATGGCCCTCGTCAGCGACGATGACCGCGAGACAAACGAAATAGGAATTGTGGTGACTCGGGGAGCCTCCTTCAGCGGCCTGCTCGAGTTGGGCGCAAAGCTCGTGAAGCTGCACCGCTTCGAGGGGCAGGTCCGCGACATGTTCACGCGATTGTCCGCCGACTCGAGGGTTGCGATGGAGAGCCGGAACCACCTGCTGCACGGGGCGTGGACCACACCGGGTAAAGGACCAGCTTCGGCGAGCCGGGTCAGGGCCAAAGGGACGGTGGACCGCCCATTGACCGTGGCACAGGTGGAAGACGTCGCCTATGACCTGGCAGTGCTCGCAGAACAGCTATTCATGCTGTTTCTCGTCATCGAAGGCGCAGTCGACTACGAGGAGTGATCACCTTGGGCCGATGCTCTGCGAAGGGTTCTGGGCTCACCGCGCCACCCCCCGAGTGGCAATCAATCGGGATGCCTCGGACCGATCGGCACGAGGTTCGAAGCGGCCCTCAGTGAGCCTTCTGCGACAGTTCCAGCGACGATTGCAAGCCCGATCTGCGCGTACGCGGCCATCAGCGTGCCGACACGGTGCCGAGCATCTCGCTCGAGGCGCTCACCCTCCGCCGCAAAGCTCCGATCCGTGACGAAGCACTGCAACTGGTCGTACACGTGGTCCCACCGGACAGCGACCCGAGCGCGGCGCGATCCGTCAACCGCCTCGAAGTGGAGAGACCCGAAGGGCCTCCCGTCCCTCATTCCCAGATCGACTCCAACAAGTCGCCAGCCTGGAGCCTCGCGCGAGACATCCGCCCCCCACACGACCACGCGCGGCGGGCTCGCGCCTAATCCGACAATCGCGTGTTGCCCTCCAGCCTGCTCGCCCTCGGCCACCCCGCCACCTTCTAACTTTTCGTGATCCTGGACCCTTCGCATGGATGGTGGTAATAGTAATGACCATGAATGCAAGCAAACAAGCGAAGCCGACCTCGGGGCAGCGCAAGGCCTTCGGCATCATCACCATTCAAGGGCTAGTCCTGGACCTGAGCGACTCGCTCCTAGCCCGGCCAAGCAGCAGCGTCACATGGAGAGCTCATCCTGCCGGCCCACTCTCGGGCCTCACAGCAGCCACAGATGAGCACGAGGCGTCGATCAGCTGGGCACCGACGTCGGACGTGCTCCGCGAGACGAGTACCGAAGATGCCCCCGACGAGCTCTTGGCCCATGTGCGACAGACCTATCTGACCTATCTCGAGCTGTGCCTCAGGCTCGGCGAGTTCCAACTCGAGGCAACTCCGGTCACTGACGCCGCAGAGAACATCACCGGAACGTCACTTCGAGCCCGGCTGGTAGAGCGAGGAGCAGTCTGGCTCGACGAACTTCCCACTGCCGACCAGCAACGGTTCGCACCAATCCCCAGGGCCGACGAGGTGACCATGGTGGACGTTCCCGACAGAGCCTCGCCGCAGACAGCCCCCGGGGGCGGGCAAAGGCCTGATGAATCGACATGACCGAGACCGCCACGTTGGAACGATCAGCTGTGGCGCGGCCAGAGGGATACGCCGAGCCCCCGCTCGAGCTTCGCGATCGTTTCGAGGTCCGGCCACACCTGGCCCGCAAGGACGCTCAGCAGGGTCGTATGGGTGACACCTGAAGCTTCGGCTACCGACCGGATGCTGCGACTGCCGACGGCCTGACGAAGGTTCTGCGCGAATCTGCGAGCCACTTCCCCGATCGGGTCGTTCGAGCGAACGTCTGGCCACGGGGACGGGGCCAACGCGGCTGGTTTCGCGCGCGCAGTTCTACCCATGCCGCAAGGCTAGGCGCGCCAGCTCGCACGCACGGCCGCCCCGTCGAACGTATCACAAATTGGTCATTGTAATGACCACCTTCGAGCTTGGAGATGAGCGCTGGTGAGCGATGAAGCTGACGAACGCCGCGAACGGCAGCTCGACGCGGTGAGGCGCATGGCCGAGAGGGAGCCTGAGGTGCCGGCTGCGGCTCATTACCAGTACACGCCGAAGATGCCTGCTGATCAGTGGGCCGCCATCCGCCCCTACGTGCAGCGCGTCGTCCGAGAAACAGCCCACAGAACGCCGTACTCCGAGAAGGAGCTCTACCCGGCCGTTTCCCGTCTCGCTTTATTCGCCTGGGCGACAGCGAGCGTTCCCCTCGAAGATGACAACGTCTTCGACCCGCGGTTCATCAACCGCTTCGTGCAACATCACCTCGGGCAGTACAGCAGGGCCGGCAAGAACACCCTGCGCGCTCGGTTGAGACGCACGTCGGAGGCGCTCCTGGGCGACGAAGCTGCGGGTACATTCCGGGCCCTGGGCAAGGCTGAGGCGTCACGTCCGTACACCCCGAGCGAGGTGGCTTCGTTGTTGTCGTGGGCCGGTAGCCAGCACGACGAGGAACGGACGACCAGCGCCGGCGCACTCCTCGCGCTCGGACTCGGGGCAGGACTGACGGGGCGGGAGATCATCGATCTAGAACTCGTGGACATCACCTCAGATAGTCGGGGCGTCATGGTGCGCGTGTCGGGTGACGATGCGAGAGACGTCCCGGTTCTTGCCCAGTGGGCCCCCCTCCTGCAGTGCCGAACGGCGTCCAAGGCAGCCTCCCGGTGGGCATTCCGGAGCGGTCAGCGAGGCGGGAACATCAATCTCGTCACTGACTTCGTCAGTCGGAATCCGCGCCCCACGGTCGAGCTGCAGTCCCGACGCATGCGAGCGACCTGGATCGTGGAACACCTCCGGCGGGGGACGCCCCTCGACCTATTGCTGGAGGTCGCCGGCTTGCAGTCAGCCGAAGCGCTCGACCGGCTCTTGCCCTACGTCGCCAGAGCGGACGACGACCCCCGGCGGGACTCACTTCGGTGATAGCTACCACCCCGGCGCGAGCCGAGGCTGCGGCCATGACGTCCGTATAGGGACAGGACGATCACTTCCCGCGTCGGCCAGGTTCCCTCAGACGCCCAAATGGCGACGGGCATTTGCCACGTCTTCCAGACGCATCACGACCTCACCCCTGAGCAGACGCCCCAGCCGCTCAGGACTCTGCCCAGAGGCAGCCGCGTACGTCCCGACCGAGCGGAACCGTCTCGCTATCTCGACTCGGATGCTGCACGCCAGCCGATGCTGAATGCGTGCAGCACCCCACTGGTCGAGCTGGCCTGACGAGAACGACACCGCCGAGACCCACTGAGCTTCGGGGTCGCGACCGAAGCGGCCTGGCTCACGTAGGTAGGAGCGCGGCTCGAAACGTGGATCAGGCACCTCCGCAGTCTAGATGTGCGCTGAAAGCGCACCAGACCGCGTGATGGCCTTGTCTTGTCGCATGTCCATCTCTCGTGACCACCCCTGACGAGACACAACCTCCGACCTCCCCCTCTTCCCAACTCGAGCGTGCCGTAGCACACTTTGGTCAATCTAATGACCACGCCACGCTGGAGCTTCAGGAGGCGATCTTGCGCTACCACCCGCGCCGTATCGCCCCGACCAAGTGGTTGCCTGTGCGGGACTTCACGCTCGCGTGCATCCTCGACGCCAAACCCCACGACATGCTCTACACGAGGATCCTCTTGACCTTCGCGAGTCGGTACGTCGTGTGGGCGTTCCACGACGCCGGTGCGGAGCTGCGCCGCGATGACCTCTTCTACCCGTCCATGATCTACCGCTTCGCCCGCACCTACCCCAGTGCCAAGACGCAGCAGCTTGCCGAGACCAGACTCCTGAACCTCGCTGAAGCGCTCGGTTACGAACCGTCTCCTCACCGCCTCAACAAGCAGAGCCGGGAGATACGACCCTTCTCGCACGCCGAGCTTCCCGCTTTCGAGAGCTGGGCCGCGTCGAGGTCCACCGACCGAGCCCGCCGGGATTCTTACGGGCTTCTCGCGCTTGCCGGTGGTGCAGGCCTCGGCGCAACCGAGATCGCCGCGGTCCGTGGCCGCGACTTGACGCGCACTCCGGCTGGCTGGGTCGTCCGTGTGACCGGAAAGGCGCCGCGAAGCATCCCCATCCGTGTCGGGTGGGATTCGTACGCAGACATCGCCTTCGAGGGACTCGGCGACGATGACTACGCGGTCATCCCCCACCGCAAGGAGTCCTCCCGGGAGATCGCGCTCATGCACTACGGCGCCCGATACGACGGTCCTGCTATTCGCCGCCTCCGCATCACCTGGATCGTGGACCAGATCAACGTTTTGCCCCTGGCGAGCATCGTCTACGCGGCTGGCTTCAAGAACGTCTCGTCCCTCCTTCGCTACGCGCCCTTGGCCAAGGTCATGCCCGAGGTTGAGCTTCACACGCTTCTCCGCTCAACGGGAGCGACTCAGTGACCGGCAAGCCCTCGTTCCACGACGAGGAGTTCTTCAACGGCATCTACACAGCCGACCGGATCGTCAGCGGGTCGACCAAGACCACCAGGTTCCGCGGCGCCGACGCCCGTGAGTGGATGACCTTCCTCCGTTCATCGGGCGTCATCGAGCTCCTCGCGACCTGGCGCGCGGAGGACCGCGAGAAGAAAGCCCCGGGCGGTGTCAAACCGAAGATCGACGACCTGGCCATCCTGACCGTGGTGATGATGCTCCTATCGGAGCAGTCCATGATCTTCGTGCGCGAGATGGGCCGCGTCTTCGAACACCGTCTCGACGATGAAGCCCGTCGCGAGCTCGGCATCGCTCACCTGTACGACAACGACAAGCCCAACGACTGGTACTTCCTGGCATGGCGGGCGATGCACCGCATCATCGACCTCTGGGATGCCTGGCCGGCGCCCCGCCGCCTGCTCACCCGCGACGAGCGGAGCAGCCTTGACGCGCTCCGGGACAAGAACATCGAACGCCGGGCACACGAGCGCAGCATGACCTTCACGAACACGCTGCTGGAAGCCACGGCCCAGAACCTGCCTCGAGCCGTGCGACGTCAGCGTCTCGCGCTCTCCGTCGACCAGACAGTGCTGCGTGCACCGAGCCAGAAGAACCGTTGGCCGCGGGAGAACGGCGTCGAGCAGCCCATGTTCATCGCGGGCACGGACAAGGAACAGCCGAAGTACGCGATGGAACTCGAAGCTGACCTCTACCCGATCGACAAGGGAGAGAAGGAACGCGTCTTCAGCAAGCACACCAAGGAGAACGGCAAGGCGAGCGTCAAGCAGGCACGGAGCCGGTGGCTGCTCGCCTACACGGCTAACCTCATCATCGACGTCAACGAGGACCCGACAGGTGACCCCACCGAAGCACCGCAGCTGATCCGCGGGGCGAGCCTGACGACGCCCAACAAGGGCATCGGCTTCCACACCGTCGAGCTCGTGAAGAACATCCAGGAACGCGGCTACGACATCGCGCGCCTGTCGTCCGACCTTGGGTACTCCGCGGGTCTCACGATGGAGGACTTCCACCGTCCGATGAGAGAGCTCGGCGTCGGCCTCGTCTTCGACTACAACCGCGCGAACCAGACCGGTGTGCGGGGCCAGGTCGGCGGAGCCAAGCTCGTCGAAGGCGGTCAGTTCTGCCCCGGTACACCGAAGCGGCTCCTCGATGCAACGGTGCGGCGCAACAACAAGGAGATCGACAACGTCGAGTGGTCCCAGCAGATCGACGAGCGTGACGCATACCGACTTCACAAGAAGGAGGGTCCCGACGCCAACGGCAACGTGAAGATGCGCTGCCCAGCCCTCGGCCCGAGTGCGACGGCCGAGTGCCCGCTCCGCAAGCTCGACAAGCGTGCATCGCCTGACAAGGAACGCCGGCAGGTGCTGCGCGCCAACGTCCCCAAGCAGACAGACAAGGTCTGCTGCCAGACCTCGATCACGGTGCGCCCGGAGGACGGCGAGAAGATGAACCAGATGCTGCCTTATGGCAGCAAGGAGTGGTCCAAGACCTACCGCCGCGACCGCAACAGCATCGAGAGCTTCAACGCCTTCATCAAGACCGGTCCCGAGCGCATCGCCGACTCCAGCGCACGGCGCCTGCGCGGTCTCGCCGCTCAGCAGTTCCTTCTCGCCATGCTCACGACGGCCGCGAACATCCGCAAGATCGTCACCTTCCTCGCCGCCAAGCACCGAGCGCCGAAGGACCGCGACCGCCGCGTCGCGAAGGGCCTGACGCCGGTGCCTGCACAGCGCACCCGCCGTCGTGATGCCGAAGGCATGAGCAACTACCGCGCCGACTACGTTCGGCCCGAACTGTCCCCGTTCCCGACGAGTGGACCCGCTGTCGATCCGCCTCCGCGAACGTAGGCCCACGCCCGTTCCAAGACACGACACGCGAGCTTCCTGCTCTCCCCCAACGCTCACGAGTCAATTCGGCGCGCCCAGACGGGCGGGCCGCTTCGTCGTTTAAGCCGACTGTGCAGCCGGTGGCCCCGAAGGAGCTGCCAAGAGATCCCGAACCCCTCGCCGGGAAGCGATTCTCGGCCCTCAAACGGAAGAAAGCCCCCGAACTACTCGGGGGCTTTCTTCTTGGGCTGCGTTCCGCAAACGGATTCCGATTGATGCGCAAACAACCCTCTGGCGGTACCGGTGGGATTTGAACCCACGGTGGAGTTAACCCCCACACATGTTTTCGAGACATGATCCTTCGGCCGCTCGGACACGGTACCGAGGACAAGTTTAGTACATCCGGCGGCAGGGACGAAACCGGGCGATTCGTCGCCCACAGGCGCGCGCCTCCTCGGGGTTGTGCACAGGGCGCACAGACGCCCGGCACGGGCATCGGAGCCCGGCGTAACCTCGGCCCATGCCCTCACGCCACACCGTCCTCGCCTTCGTCTCGGGCGTCGGCGTCACCCTCGCCTCCACGGCCGCCGCCGGCGCCGGCGTCACCCGCTTCATGCAGCGCCGCAACGCAGCCGCCTCCGAACTGAACGCGCTGCTGCCCGTCCACTCCGCCTGGTGGCGCGACCGCTTCGACCGCAAGGGCAAGCTGCTCTACGTTGCGATGGGCGACTCCGCCGCCCAGGGCATCGGTGCCTCGAGCCCGGCCCGCAGCTACGTCGGCCGCATCTCGGCCTCGATCCGCCGCCAGAGCCACACCTCGCTGCGCGTCGTCAACCTCAGCGTCAGCGGCTCGACCACCTGGCTCTGCCGAAAGGACCAGCTGCCGAAGTTCGAGAAGTACGAACCCGACGTCGTCACCGTCGCCATCGGCGCCAACGACATCATCCAGTTCAACCCCGAGTCGTTCGAGAAGAACCTCCGCGTCATCTACGGCGCCCTGCCCTCGCATGCCATCGTCGGCGACCTGCCCGCCATGTGGATTCCCGACCGCGAGAAGAAGCTCGTCGAGGCCAACGCCATCGTCCGCCGCGTCGCCGGCGAGTTCGGTCTCACCGTCGCCCCGCTCTACGAGACCACCCGCAAGCAGGGCTTCTTCCGCACGTACCGCAACTCGGCCGGAGACCTCTTCCACCCGAACGACCGCGGCTACCGCGTCTGGGCCTCGGCCTTCGCACCCGCCATCACCGCCCGCCTCGCCCGCATCGCCGCCGACGAAGCCGCCACCGCTCACGAAGCCCGCGAAGCCGAAGCGGTCGCCGCGCACAGCGCCGCCGCGTCCGCCGCCCCGGCTGCTGGCAGCAGCAGCGACACCTCGAAGGCAGACACCGCAGGAGGCGCGACCACGTCCCCGACAGGCGCCCCGTCGGATGTCGGAGGCGCCTCCTAGGCTGACAGCATGGCTCGCCCCACCACTCCCCCGTTCCGCTGCACCGAGTGCGGGTGGACGTCGCTCAAGTGGGCCGGCCGCTGCGGCGAGTGCCAGCAGTGGGGCACCGTCGTCGACGTCACCTCGGCCCTCGTCAGCGCCCGTGGCACCGCCTCGGTCCGCGTCGACGGCGACCGGGTCGCGCGACCCATCACCCAGGTCGAGGCCAACAGCGTCGCCTACTGGCCGAGCGGCATCGCCGAGTTCGACCGCGTGCTCGGCGGCGGCATCGTCCCGGGCGCGGCCATCCTGCTCAGCGGCGAACCCGGCGTCGGCAAGTCGACCCTGCTGCTCGAAGTCGCCTCTCGCGCCGCCGCCACCGGCGCCCGCGTCCTCTACGTCACCGCCGAAGAGAGCGCCTCGCAGGTGCGCCTCCGCGCCCAACGCACCGGCGCCATGCACGACAACCTCTTCCTCGCCGCCGAGGTCGACCTCTCGGTCATCCTCGGCCAGATCGACCAGGTCGACCCCCAACTCGTCATCGTCGACTCGGTTCAGACCGTCTCGTCCTCGACCATCGACGGCATCGCCGGCGGCACCTCCCAGGTGCGCGAGGTCGCCTCGACCCTCATCCGCGTCAGCAAAGACCGCAACCTGCCCGTGCTGCTCGTCGGCCACGTCACCAAAGACGGCACCATCGCCGGGCCCCGCCTGCTCGAACACCTCGTCGACGTCGTCTGCCAGTTCGAGGGCGACCGCCAGACCGCGCTCCGCTTCATCCGCGCCCACAAGAACCGCTTCGGCCCCACCGACGAGGTCGGCTGCTTCGAGATGACCGGCGACGGCATCGCCGAGGTCGCCGACCCCAGCGGCCTCTTCATGTCACGCAACGGCACCCCCGTCAGCGGCACCTGCATCACCGTCGCCATGGAAGGCCGCCGCGCCCTGCCCGTCGAGGTCCAGGCGCTCATCGTCGCCAGCTCGACGCCCCAGCCCCGCCGCGTCGTCAACGGCGTCGACTCGTCGCGCGTCGCCATGCTGCTCGCCGTGCTCGAACGCCGCGCCGGCATCCGCCTCGGCGACGCCGACGTCTACGTCAGCACCGTAGGCGGCATCAAGATCACCGAACCCGGCGCCGACCTCGCCATCGCGCTCGCCCTCGCCAGCGCCAGCCGCGAGAAGCCCTTCCCCCAGACCATGGCCGCCGTCGGCGAGATCAGCCTCGCCGGCGAGATCCGACCCGTCTCCTCGCCCAAGCAGCGCGCCTCCGAAGCCCGACGCCTCGGCTTCACCCAGCTCGTCGACGCCGAAGCGGGCAACCTGCGCGAAGCGCTCCGCCGGGCGTTCAGCGCCGCCGGCTCCGAACGCGACCGCGAGCTCGACCGGGCCTTCTAGGCCGAAGCGACCCGCGCCTCCTGAGCCAGGGCTGGGGTCGGGGCCGGGCGCACGGTCTGGCACGGACGACACCGGGCGCGAGTGGGCAGAAGATGCTCCTCCCTCGTACCCGACGAGCACCTTCTACCCGCTCGACGCCTGCACCCCCGCGTCCACGAGCATCAGCCCGTCGAGTGGTCACGAACCGTCCTTCCGACCCACCCGAAAGACGATCTGCGACCACTCGACCCGCGCCTCCAGAAGGCGAGTTGCCCACACCTGCCCGGCCCGCACGAGACCAGGGCACGAGTGGGCAGAAGATGCTCCTCCCACGCACGCGACGAGCATCTTCTGCCCACTCGGCCTCCACCTCCCGACCACCCGAGCACCCCGCCCCGCCCGACATCCCCCGCACCGGGGTACGCCCGGCTCGGCGCCACCGCCGGCGCGTGCACCCCGCTCCACGGGGATTCTCAGCCCACACGCCGCGGTGGTCCCGGCCAACCCCCTGACCGGCCCTTAACCTGTGCCCATGTCGACGTTCAAGAACCCGGTCGGGCCGCAACCGCCCTCGGTCTACTGGCGTCGTCGCGCGGTGCTCGCGCTCGGTCTGATCGCGGTCGTGGTCATCATCGTGTTGATCGTCGTCCGTCCCGGATCAGGCTCGGCCGAACCCGGTGCCGCCGCGACGACCTCCGCACCCGCAGGCGACGCGGCCACCCCCTCGCCCGCGCCCAGCGAGACCGCCCCCGCGGCCGACGCCACCGCCGACCCAGCCGACGACCCGACCGACGACGCCGCGGCCGGCGCCTCCGACGCCCCGACCTGCTCGGCCCGCGACATCGACCTCAAGCCGGTCACCGACAAGACGAACTACGCCGCCACCGAGCTGCCGCAGATCTCGATGACGATCACCAACTCGGGTCGCTCCGACTGCTCGATCGACCTGGGCTCGGCGCAGCAGACGCTCGTCGTCTCGAGTGGCGAAGAGCAGTACTGGTCGTCGAAGGACTGCCAGGTCAACGGCACCAACCAGGTCGTCACGCTCACCGCCGGCCAGACGCTGAGCACCCCGGCGATCGCCTGGGACCGCACCCGCTCGTCCGCCGAGACGTGCGAGTCGGCCTCGCGCACCCCCGTCACCGCGGGCGGCGCCACCTACCGGCTCTCCGTCTCGGTCGGCGACATCACCTCCGCCGACACCGCCCAGATGATCCTGAACTGACAGTGACCCACCCGTGAACGCCACCCCTGCTGCCCCCACGCCCTCCGACCCCGTCGACCCGGCCGACCGCAACGGCACCTTCCGGTCCGAGTCGCTCGAGCACGCCCTCGCCGCCCAGGACGTCGCCGCCGTCGCCTTCGCCCTCCGGCACGACGTCGTCGTGGTGCCGAAGCTCGTGCTGCCGAACGAACCGACCGGCGCCCCCTCGACCGGCGGCCCCGACGACGGAGCCGTCCCCGACGAAGGCGACCAGGTGCGCGTCTTCGGCCGCGAGAACACCGACAAGCGCATCCTGCTGCTCTTCTCGTCGGACGACACCTACGCCGCGATGGTCCCCGACGACCCGAACCGCCAGGTCATGCTCTACGACGCCCTCTCGCTCCGGGCGTTCCTCGAGGCCCACCTCGACGTCATCGAGCAGGTCTTCTTCGACATCGCCGGCCCCCACACCATGGCCGCCAACCCCGACGACCTCCTCAAGGCCCTCGGCTAGCAGCACCCCCGGGCAGCCCCGGGCACCGAGCCCAGGAGGCGCGGGTCGAGTGGTCCCGAATCGTCCCTCCCCGCGGGTCGAGGGACGATACGGGACCACTCGACCGGCCACGGTGGACGTGGGATCGAGGTCGGGCCCGAACGCGGGCCTGAGCCCAGCCGGAACGACTAGAGCGCCGGCAACGCCTTCAGCATGCGCGAGTTGCCGAGCGTGTTCGGCTTGACGCGCGCCAGGTCGAGGAACTCCGCGACGCCCTCGTCGGTCGAGCGCACGAGCTCTCCGTAGACGTCCGGAGGCACGAGCCCCTCGTCGCCCACGTTGAGGTACCCGTGCTTCTCGAAGAAGTCGACCTCGAACGTCAGGCAGAACAGCCGGCCGATCTCGAGTCGGCGGGCCGCGCCCTCGAGCGACTCGAGCAGGCGGTGCCCGACGCCCTTGCGGATCCACGCGGGGTCGAGGGCGAGCGTGCGCACCTCGGCGAGGTCGTCCCACATGACGTGCAGCGCACCGCAACCGATCGGCACCCCGTCGGGCCCGACGGCGATCTGGAACTCCTGCACGTCGCCGTACAGGGTGACGAGGTCCTTGCCGAGCAGGATGCGCTTCTGCACGAACGGCTCGCACAGCCGCTGGATATGCGGCACGTCGCTCACGACGGCGTCGCGCACCGTGATGCCGTGCCGGTCCGCACCCGCACGCCCGCCCGCACCCCTGAGCTGGCCGGCATCGCCGCCCCCGCCCGCACGCCCGACCCGGTCGGCGGCACCCGTCGCATCGGCAGCGGTCGTCGCGTCGGCGGCGTCAGACATCAGGCTCCCTCAAGCACACGACCCGAGGAGGCGCGGGTCGCCGCCCAGCCTAGCGACGCGGTCGCGACCCGGCCCCGGGTACGCCGAAGGGCGGCCTCTCTGCTGAGAGACCGCCCCGGGCGTCGAAGGCGACCCGCGCCTCCTACGGTGTTGCTGTCGTGCTGGTGATGCGTTCGCGCCTAGCTCTCGATCTCGGGGGCGTCGCCCACGAGCACCTCTTCGCGACCCGGCTGACGCGAGGTGGCGAAGGTGAACTCACCGTCGACGAAGTCGACCTGGACGTGGTCGCCCGCGTTGAGCTCACCCTGCAGGATGCGCTCGGAGAGCCGGTCTTCGACCTCGTGCTGGATGGCACGACGCAGGGGGCGAGCACCGAGCGACGGGTCGAACCCGATCTCGATGAGGCGCTCCTTCGCGGACTGCGAGAGCACGGCCGTCATGTCGCGGTCGAGCAGACGGTCGGACAGGCGCTTGATGAAGAGGTCGACGATCTGCAGCAGCTCTTCTTGGTTGAGCTGCGGGAACACGATCGTCTCGTCGACGCGGTTCAAGAACTCGGGCTTGAAGTGCTTCTTGAGCTCTTCGGTGACCTTCGAGCGCATGCGCTCGTAGGACGTCGCCGTGTCGCCCTCGATCTGGAAGCCCACGGGGCCACCCGTGATGTCTTTCGTGCCGAGGTTGGTCGTCATGATGATGACCGTGTTCTTGAAGTCGACGACGCGACCCTGACCGTCGGTGAGACGCCCCTCTTCGAGCACCTGCAACAGCGAGTTGAAGATGTCGGGGTGGGCCTTCTCGATCTCGTCGAACAGCACCACCGAGAACGGCTTGCGGCGGACCTTCTCGGTCAGCTGCCCGCCCTCTTCGAAGCCGACGAACCCGGGAGGGGCACCGAACAGCCGCGAGACGGTGTGCTTCTCGCCGTACTCGGACATGTCGAGCGAGATCAGCGCGCCCTCGTCGTCGAACAGGAACTCGGCGAGCGCCTTGGCCAGCTCGGTCTTGCCGACGCCCGTGGGCCCGGCGAAGATGAACGAACCCGAGGGACGCTTGGGGTCCTTCAGGCCGGCACGCGTGCGGCGGATGGTCTTCGAGAGGGCCGCGATGGCCTGCTCTTGACCGATGACGCGCTGGTGCAGGGCCTTCTCCATGAAGACGAGGCGCGAGGTCTCTTCTTCGGTGAGCTTGAACACGGGGATGCCCGTGGCCTGGGCCAGCACCTCGGCGATGATGCCCTCGTCGACGGTGCCACCGGCACCGGCCTCACCCGAACGCCACTGCTTCTCGAGACGGAGGCGCTCACCGAGCAGCTTCTTCTCTTCGTCGCGGAGCGAGGCGGCCTTCTCGAAGTCCTGGTCCTCGATCGCGCCCTCTTTCTGGCCGCGGACGCCGGCGATGCGCTCGTCGAACTCTCGCAGCTCGGGCGGTGCGGACAGGATCGAGAGGCGCAGGCGGGCGCCGGCCTCGTCGATCAGGTCGATGGCCTTGTCGGGCAGGAAGCGGTCGCTGACGTAGCGGTCGGCGAGGTTCGCCGCCGCGACGATGGCGCCGTCGGTGATGGACACCTTGTGGAAGGCCTCGTACTTGTCGCGCAGCCCCTTGAGGATGTTGATCGCGTGCGGCAGCGAGGGCTCGTTGACCTGGACGGGCTGGAAGCGACGCTCGAGGGCGGCGTCCTTCTCGAAGTGCTTGCGGTACTCGTCGAGCGTCGTCGCACCGATCGTCTGCAGCTCACCACGGGCGAGCAGCGGCTTGAGGATCGAGGCGGCGTCGATCGCGCCCTCGGCGGCACCCGCACCCACGAGGGTGTGGATCTCGTCGATGAAGACGATGATGTCGCCGCGCGTGCGGATCTCTTTCGTGACCTTCTTGAGGCGCTCTTCGAAGTCACCGCGGTAACGGCTGCCGGCGATGAGCGAACCGAGGTCGAGCGAGTAGAGCTGCTTGTCCTTCAGCGTCTCGGGGACCTCGTTCTTGACGATCGCCTGGGCCAGGCCCTCGACGACGGCGGTCTTGCCGACGCCGGGCTCACCGATCAGCACGGGGTTGTTCTTCGAACGACGGGAGAGGATCTGCATGACCCGCTCCATCTCTTTCTCGCGCCCGATGACCGGGTCGAGCTTGTTGTCGCGCGCGGCCTGCGTCAGGTTGCGACCGAACTGGTCGAGCACCTGGCTGCCACCCTGCGCGCCCTGGGTCTGTTCGCCGCCCACGGCCACCGCCTCTTTCCCCTGATAGCCGGAGAGGAGCTGGATGACCTGCTGGCGGACCCGGTTGAGGTCGGCGCCGAGCTTCACGAGCACCTGGGCGGCGACACCCTCACCCTCGCGGATGAGGCCGAGCAGGATGTGCTCGGTGCCGATGTAGTTGTGGCCGAGCTGCAGCGCTTCGCGCAGGCTCAACTCGAGGACCTTCTTCGCCCGGGGCGTGAAGGGGATGTGGCCGGTGGGCTGCTGCTGGCCCTGGCCGATGATGTCTTGCACCTGCTCGCGCACCGCGTCGAGCGAGATGCCGAGCGACTCGAGGGCCTTGGCGGCGACGCCTTCGCCCTCGTGGATGAGGCCGAGCAGGATGTGCTCGGTGCCGATGTAGTTGTGGTTGAGCATCTTCGCCTCTTCTTGGGCGAGGACGACGACGCGACGGGCACGGTCGGTGAATCTCTCGAACATCTTCTTTGCTCCCTAGGTGGCGGGGTGGTTGTCGCCACCGAATGTGCATCTGGCGCCCGCAGGGTACGGCACCGGTTTACAGAGAGAGTAACCAGGGCCCGCGGCTTAATCTGCCCCTGTTCGCTGGGGGCATAGAGCAGTGCGCGGGCGGGCCGACGGGGCGCGCTGACAGGGGTGGCGGCTAGCCTCGCGCACATGGGCAAGTTCACGGTCGGTCTCGTTCCGCACCCCACGAAGTCGGTGCTCGACAGCGTCGACATCATCCGCGACTGGACGACCCGGTCGGAGGCACACCTGCTCGCCATGACGTCGGACGCCACGCGCGTCGGCGACGGCGTCGAGCTGGTCGACGAGCGGGCCTTCCGCGACCGCGTCTCGGTCGTGGTCGCGCTGGGCGGCGACGGCACGATGCTCGGCGCGATGCGCCTGGTGGCCGAGCGGCCCGTGCCCGTGCTGGGCGTCAACTACGGCAACGTGGGCTTCTTGGTCGAGGTCGAGCCGCGCGACCTGCCCGAGGCCCTCGACCGCATCGGCGACAAGCAGTTCTCGCTCGAACCGCACCACGCCCTCGAGGTCACGCACACCACGACCGGCTTCGAGAACACCTACCTCGCCTTCAACGACGCCTCGGTCGCCCGCCGCCCGGGCGAGGGCGTCGTGACGGCCGACCTCGTGCTCGACGAGACGCCCTACGGCTACTACAAGGCCGACGCGATCGTCGCGGCGACCCCCGCCGGGTCGACCGCCTACAACTACGCCGCGGGCGGGCCCATCCTGTCGCCCGCCATCGCCGCCGTCGTCGTCACGCCGGTGGCGCCGATGTCGGGCATCGACCGCTCGGTGGTGCTCGGCCCGCGCGAGCGGCTGCGATTCGAGATCGGCGACGGCACGCACTCGGCGGCGCTCGAGGTCGACGGACGCGTCGTCGCCGACGTCAGCGAGGGCTGCGTCATCAGGCTCGTGCTGCGGCGCGACGCGGGCCAGGTGATCCGCCTCGACGCCGACCGGCACGGTCGCAAGGGCCGCCTCAAGCTCAGCCTGCTCGACCTGCCGCTCCGCGAGGACCAGCTGCTCGAGCTCGTCCCGACCGACGTGCGGGCCCGTTTCCGTGAGCGCGCCGAACGTGCGGGCGGCATCGCGGGGGTCCCGCACGACGACGACACCGCCGTCACCGGCATCAGCCCCGTGCGCTGACGCGACCGCCCGCAGGAGGCGCGGTGCGCTGTGGTCGCGCACCGCGCCTCCTGCGGTCTGCCGCCGGCGGGGGCCCGGGCCCGGCGCCGGCTCGTGCCGGGTCGGGCGCCGTCTCGTGCCGGGTCGGGCGCCGTCTCGTGCCGGGTCGGGCGCCGTCTCGTGCCGGGCCCGGCGCCGACTCGTGCCGGGCCCGGCGCCGACTCGTGCCCGGCCCCGGCTAGAACACCTCGCCCAGCGCCTCGGCGAAGACCTGCTCGGGGTCACGGACGAACCCGCGGCGGGCGAACCACGCGCAGACGTTGCGGCAGTCGCGTTCGAGTAGGTCGACTCCGTTCGGGTTGCTGGCGACGTCGACGAGCTGGGGCACGTCGATGGCGACGACCCGTCCGTCGTGGACGAGCAGGTTGTACGGCGAGAGGTCGCCGTGGGCGAAGCCGGCCCGGGCGAAGCCGAGCACGATCTCGCGTACCTGCTCGAACAGCGGCCACAACTCGGCGCCGTCGGCCTGGACCTGCGCCAGTCGCGGAGCGGCCTCGGCACCGTGACCGACGAACTCCATGAGGATCTCGGTGCCGCTGATCTGCACCGGGTACGGCACCGCGACGCCGAGGGAGTGCATGCGGCACAGAGCGTCGAACTCGGCCGCGGCCCAGAGCCCGGCCTGCACGCGCCGGCCGTGCCGCGAACCGCGGGCCATCGCCCGGCCGTCGCGTGTGTTGCGGACGCGTCGGCCCTCGCGGTACTCGGACGAGCGGTGGAAGTCGCTCTGCTCGGCGCCCCGGTACCGCTTCGCGGCGAGCAAGGAGGCGCGGGCACCGTCACCGGGGCCCAGCACGACGTCCGTCGGCACGGCTCGGTCGATCAGGTGGACGTCGGCCTCCTTGCCGGTCTTGACGACGCCGAGCTCGGTGTCGATCGCGGCAGCGGAGGTGACGACCCACGCGGGCCAGGGCCGGGGCCCTCGCTCGGTGGGGGTGGCGGCCGGCCAGGTGGACCAGCGCTGGTCGGCGTCGACGTCGGGGTCGACGGTGGAGAAGGTGGGAACGACGAAGTCGTCGGAGAAGGTCAAGCTGTGCTCCAGGGGAACGTGAGACCTGCCCGGCGGAGGGCACGGGGGCGCGGGCTCCGTCGCACGGGGGCGACGGGCTTCGACGCGGCGGGGGCCGGCTACGAGCGGAGGGTCTCGGGGTGAGTGGGGTACGCGTGGTGTGCGTTGACGGCAGTCATGCTCATCACCCCTCTCGTGGAGCGTCTCGTGGCCCGGCCACCTGGTGCCCGGGTCCGCCCACGGTACCGCCCCGCGCCTCCCCTGTCGATGGCGGGTCCCGCTTCGCGAAGACGCGAGTGGGCAGAACATGCTCGTGAACCGGGACGGAGGAGCAACTTCTGCCCACTCGAGCGCTTCACGCGAGGCATCGACGCACCCGGGCGACGAGTTCGTCGGCACGACGCCCGTGCAGGTCGTCGTCGGTGGAGCGGATGGTCCTCCAGCCTGCGTCGGCGAAACGTTCTCTCCGCAGGATGTCGGTGCGGAACCGCCAGGGGTCACGACGGTGCTCGTCGCCCTCGTACTCGACGGCCACCTTGCACCACAGGTACCGGAGGTCGGGCTTGCCGAGGTAACGCCCGCTGTCGTCGTACGTCTCGGCGTTGATCTCGGGCTCGGGTAGCCCAGCCCGCGCGAGCAGCAAGCGGAGCTCGGTCTCCTTCGGCGACTCGACCCCGGGTCGCACGAGCTCGAGGGCCTCGCGGACCCGGCTGACGCCACGCCGACCCCGAGCGGATCGAACCGCACGTTCGAGCTCGTCGACGGTGCGCTCGCGTGCCGGACCGTACCGGGACCAGGAGCCGACGATCGCGTCCCCGGCACGGACGAGGTCGTCGAGCGTCAGCAACGACCCGCTCTCCACCCACGCCGTGACCGGATCGTCCACCGAGAGACCGTCGACGAGCAGTCGCCGACGGCCTGGCTCGAACCGCGCGGCACCGACGTCGTTCGCGTCCGAGACGTCGGTGATCGACCGGACCCGGTGCGTCACGACACCGGGCCGTCGTGGGCCCCGTCCGTCGGTCGAGGTCACGTGCAGGGGTTCTCTGCCGTCGCGGACCCGCCACGGGACCGGGAGACCCCAGAGACCGAGAGCCGTCACGTGGGAGAAACGCCAGTCGTCCAGCATCAGCGGACGCAGCGACCGGGCCGCCTCGATCAAGTCGAGGGCGAGACCGTGCCGGTCACGGCCCGGGTCGACGAGACGCCGGACGCCACGGTACGGGGCCTCGAGGTCAGCCCCCCGGAGGCGACCGACCCCGAGACCTGCACGACGAGCCTCGGCGACGGTGAACGGACGGTCGGCGAAAGGATCGGGGACGGTGATGCGCGACATCTGACGAGACTGTCGTCGAGGCCACAACCGCACCTCCTGATGCCGTGACCCTGGGGACGGATGCTCGCACCTCGGCTTTGGGGGCGAGACGACGGCGCTCTCGAGAGGGCAGAAGATGCTGCTCGTCAACGCAAACAGAGCACCTTCTGCCCACTCGGCAGGCCGGGCGACGCCCGGTGCCGAGGAGGTGCGGAGCGGCAGCGAGGGGAGCCGCCCGATCGAGCCCGGGCACGACGAAGGGCCGCCACCCGGGCGATCCCGGGCGGCGGCCCTGACGTGGTGCGTGCTGCGGCGAGCGCCGCGAGGTCCTACTGCAGGTAGAGCTGCAGGTCCTGGCTGACGGCCTTGGCGAACATGCGGAGGCGGGCACGGCTCTCGACGCGCGAGACGGCCTGACGCGACGAGTGGACGCGCTTCGAGATCTCGTCGAGGGTCATCGGCTGGTCGTCGTCGAGGCCGAAGCGCATGCGGATGACGCGGGCCTCGTCTTCGGGCAGCGTCGCCACGAGGGCGTGCATGTCGCGGTTCAACAGCGAGCTCTCGGTGGCCTGCGTGGGCGAAGGGGTCTCTTCGTCCTCGATGAAGTCGCCGAGCTCGCTGTCTTCTGCGTCGCCGACGACCGTGTGGATCGACACCGGCTCGTGCGAGCGGGACTTGAGCTCGATGAGGTCGGCGACCTCCATGGCGACCTCTTCGGCGACCTCGTCGACGGTGGGCGCGCGGCCCAGGTCGACGGTGAGGTCACGCTCGGCACGCGAGATGCGGTTGATGCGCTCGACCGTGTGCACCGGGATGCGGATGGCACGGGCCTTGTCGGCGAGGCCGCGGGCGATCGCCTGGCGGATCCACCACGTGGCGTAGGTCGAGAACTTGTAGCCCTGCGTGTAGTCGAACTTCTCGACGGCGCGGACGAGGCCGAGGTTGCCCTCTTGGATGACGTCCATGAAGGGCAGGCCGCGCTGCGTGTAGCGCTTCGCGATGCTGACGACGAGGCGCAGGTTCGCGGTGATCATGCGGTCCTTCGCACGCTCGCCGTCGTGCTGCAGCCAGCGGAGGTCACGCATCATCTCGGCGTGCGCCTTGGTGCGGTTCTTCTTGACCGCGTCGGCCGCCTGGAGCTCTTTGAGCTTCTCGCCGGCGAAGAGGCCGACCTCGATGCGGCGGGCGATCTCGGTCTCTTCCGCTGCGTCGAGCAGCGGCATGCGACCGATGTGGCGGAGGTAGTCGCCGACCTGGTCGGTGGAGGCCCCGCGGACCTGCGACAAGACCTCGACCTCGGTGTCGTCGGTGGCCGTGGTGGTGTTGCGCGTGGTGACGGAAGTGGTCGTCATCGTTCTCTCCCTGCTCGAAGTACTGACCTGATGTCGCGTCGATTAGTTCGTGAAGCTCTTCGGCGTGGTTCAAGTCTGGCGTGCACCACCGTCGGGCCAGAAGTCGGTGCAGCCCCTCGCGGGCCATCTCGGAGCGCACGTCCAGAGTTTCGACGCCGACGGGGTACGAAGACGGACGACGTTTGACAGCAGCTCGAAACGGGTATAGGCGGCCACTAGCAGGGCGGGGGTACACATTCTCAGGTCGCTCACCGGAAACTCGGCCGCAGATCTGTCGGGGGTACGCACGACGGCACCGCGATCCCAGGAGGCGCGGTGCCGTGACCCGAGGACGCCCGCGTCGGCGAGGCGGCTCGGCAGGAGCGATGAAGCGGGGCTAGACCGCGCTGCGGTCGGTGGCGCCGCGGTCGGTGGCGCCGAAGCCGGCCTCGCGGCGCGACTCGCCGCGCTCGTCGGCCTCGGCCTTGGCGCGTTCTTCGGCCTCGACCTTGGCGTAGACGGCACGCTCGGTGCGGTCGGAGCGCAGCAGGGCCCGGACGATGAACCAGAAGATGAGGCCCACGACGATGGTGGGCGTCACGGAGAAGACGATGGCTCCGGCGAGGGACTCAGGCACCCGCCCAGGGTACGTCGCCCGGCTGGGGAACACCACGGGCACCTCTCGACGCCGAGACGACACAGCCACGCAGACGACACGGACGCCGACACGACGGAGGCGCGGTGCCCGACCGGCACCGCGCCTCCTGCGCTCGAGGCGGTCGCCCGACGCGGGCCGACCGTCGGGGCTACTTGACGAGCGGGAAGAGGATCGTCTCGCGGATGCCGAGGCCGGTGATCGCCATCAGGAGGCGGTCGATGCCCATGCCCATGCCGCCGCTCGGCGGCATGCCGTGCTCGAGCGCGGTGAGGAAGTCCTCGTCGAGGCGCATGGCCTCGGCGTCGCCGCGGGCCGACAGGGCGGCCTGCTCGACGAACCGTTCGCGCTGGATCACCGGGTCGACCAGCTCGGAGTACGCCGTCGCGAGTTCGAAGCCGCGGACGTAGAGGTCCCACTTCTCGACCACGCCGGGCGTCGAGCGGTGCTGGCGGACGAGCGGACTCGTGTCGACGGGGAAGTCGACCACGAAGGTCGGCCGGTCGAGCGACGGCTTGACGAAGTGCTCCCAGAGCTCTTCGACGAGCTTGCCGTGCGTCTCGTGCGGCACGACGAGGTCGACCGTGGCGGCCAGGGCCTGCAGGTCGGCCACGGTCGTCGACGGCGTGATCTCGACGCCGGCGGCCTCGCTGAGCGACTCGTACATGGGCACCCGGGCCCACTCGCCGCCGAGGTCGTACTCGGTGCCGTCGGCCAGGGTGACGAGGTGCGACCCGGCGACCGCCATCGCGGCGTTCTGCACGAGCTCTTGGGTCAGGCGGGCCATCTGGTCGTAGTCGCCGTAGGCCTGGTACGCCTCGACCATCGCGAACTCGGGCGAGTGCGTCGAGTCGGCGCCCTCGTTGCGGAAGTTGCGGTTGATCTCGAAGACGCGGTCGATGCCGCCCACGACGGCGCGCTTCAAGAACAGCTCGGGCGCGATGCGCAGGTAGAGCTCGGTGTCGAAGGCGTTGCTGTGCGTCTGGAACGGCCTGGCCGCGGCGCCGCCGTGCATCGTCTGCAGCATGGGCGTCTCGACCTCGAGGTACTCGTACGAGTCGAAGGTGCGGCGCAGCGACGAGACCGCCGCCGCCCGGGCGCGCACGGTGGCGCGGGCCTGGTCGCGCACGATGAGGTCGAGGTAGCGCTGACGCACGCGGGTCTCTTCGCTGAGCTCGGAGTGCAGGTTCGGCAGCGGCAGGATGGCCTTGGCCGCGATCGACCACTCCGACACCATGATCGACAGCTCGCCGCGACGCGACGAGATGACCTCGCCCTGCACGAAGACGTGGTCGCCGAGGTCGACGAGATCTTTCCAGTCGGCGAGGCGCTGCTCGCCCACCTCGGCGAGCGACACCATGGCCTGGATGCGGCTGCCGTCGCCCGCCTGCAGAGCGGCGAAGCAGAGCTTGCCCGTGTTGCGGGCGTGCACGACGCGACCGGCCAGGCCGACGACGTCGCCCGAGCGGCTGTCGGTCTCGAGCTCGGCGTACCGGGCCCGCACGGCGCCGATCGTGTCGGTGATCGGCACCCCGACCGGGTACGCCTCGACACCGGACTCGAGCAGGCGGGCGCGCTTGTCGAGCCGCACCTGCTTCTGCTCCGACGCCTCGCGGGCGGCGGTGGCGGCCTCGTCGTCGGGGGTGGTGGTCGGATCGGGCGCGGCGGTCATGTGTCAGGTGCTCCTGGGGTGGTGGAGGGGGCGGGAGGCGCGGGCCGGGTCAGGCGCGCGGGTCACCGAACGCGGTGGGGCCGTCGTCGAACGAGGCCATGTCGATGGTACCGGGGCCGGCCGAGCCGCCGGCCTCGCCGAGGGCGGCGTCCATGGCCGACCGCATCAGCGGGGCGAGCAGGCGGCCGGGCTCGGGCAGGCCCAGCTCGGTCAGCAGCCCGACCGACTGCTGGACGATCGCGGCCGAGAACTCGGTGGCGGTCGCGATCGCCTCGGCGTAGCGCTCCCGGTCGGCCTCGGCGACGACGACGGGTTCGGCGCCCATCTCGACGACGAGCGCCTGCCCGATCGGCTGCACGGGGGTGGGGGCGGTGACGGCGCACCAGGCGTCGCGCAACCGCACGAGGTCGATGGTCGTGCCGGTGAAGGCGAGCGCGGGGTGGATCGCGAGCGGGATCGCCCCGGCGGCGAGCGCGGGCCGCAGCACCTCGAGCCCGTGACGGGGCGAGGTGTGCACGACGAGCTGGCCCGGCTGCCAGGTGCCCGTCGCGGCCAGGCCCTGCACGAGGTCGGCGAGCTGGTCGTCGGGCACCGCGAGCAGCACGAGCTCCGACCGCTCGACGATCTCGGGGACGGTCAGCACGGGCACGCCCGGCAGGATCGCCTCGGCCCGGTCGCGGCTGCGCTCGGACACGGCCGAGATGCCGACGATCGCGTGCCCCGCGGCGGCGAGCGCGGCGCCCAGCACCGGACCGACCCGCCCGGCACCGACGATGCCGACGCCCAGGCGGCCGCTGCGTCGGTCGCCGCCGCGCGATGGGGCGCGGGGGTCGGAGCTGCGGGGGTCGGTCACGGCGTCTCCTCGCTCCAGCGGTGGCTGCGGTCGGCGCGGGCGGCGGCGATGGCCTCGCGGCTGGCGGTGGTGAAGAAGCCGAGGGCGTCGTCCTGGTCGAGGGCGCCGATCTCGGCGACGATCGGCCCCTGGACGGTGTGCAGGTGCACGGTCGCGAGCCGCAGCCGGCGACGCAGCGGGCCCTGCACCAGCCCGACGCTCTGCACGCGGGGCAGCGGCACGATGACGAGCTGACGCCAGATCGCACCCTTGCGCAGCAGCAGGGCGCCCGGCGCCGAGCGGAACCCGTTGCGCCGCCACGAGAACCAGCGCAGCACGGCGGCCCGCCGGGGTGACACCGTGAAGCCGCCGTCGGTGCCGCTCGACCGGAGGCCCCCCTCGACGAGCGAGAGGGTGTGCTCGGTCGACGAGGCGACCGCTTCGGGGACGCCCGCCGGCGCGGTCGAGTCGACCCGCGCCTCCTCGGCGGCGACGCCGACGGCGGCCACGCCGACCAGCTCGGGCAGGATCAGTTCGAGGACGCGGCGGACGTCCTCCTCGTCGCCGACCGGCAGGATCGTCGTGTTCTCCTGCCCGGCGGCGCCCTTGGTGCTGGAGCGCGAGGCCCGGTTGATCTTGACGTCCCACCAGCCGAACGGGCGCCAGAGCAGCGGCTGACTGACCTTGACCGAGTGGATGCGTCCGGGCGGCAGCGTCTCGTTCGAGGTCGAGAAGAGCCCGTAGCCGATGCGGACGCCGTCGCGCGTGCCGGCGATCGTGTAGCGCAACGACTTCGTGATGCGGTTGACGTAGAACCCGCCCGAGCCGAGCACCGCGGGCAAGAGGGCGAAGAGCAGGAACCACTCGCCCGTCGTGATCACGCTGACGGCGATCGCGACCACCGCCGCCACGAGGAAGAGCGTGTACCCGCTCAGCACGATCGACCCGATCAGCCGCCCGGGCGACAGCTCGACGACGGACTGCGGCGGCGCTTCGTCAGGGTCGAGCTCGGGCGCGAGGAACTCGTTCGCGCGCTGCTCGACGAGACCGCCGAAGCCCGGGCGGTGCGGGGCGTGCGTGCCGGGGCCGGCCGAGGCCGAGGCCGGGTCGAGGGTGGCCGATGCCGTCGGACCGGCGTGCGAGGCGGTCGTCGCGTCGGCCGGGCCGCCCTCGGTCGTGACCGGCGCGTGCTTCTGCTGCGCGCCTCCTGCCCTCCGCAGGATCTCGCGGCGCAGGTCGTCGGCCGAGGCCGAGCGCAGGTAGGCGAGGTTCACGTTGGCGTCCTGCCCGGCCTGGTTCACCTCGAGCTTGGCGGCGCCGAAGACCCGGGCGAGCAGCGGGCGCTGGATGTTGATGCCCTGGATGCGGTCGAGGCGGGCCCGGCGGTTCGTGCGGAACACGATGCCGCTGCGCACCTCGACGACGTCGTCACCGACCCGGAAGGTGTTCATCCGCCACGACAGCCAGGCCCCGCCGACGAAGAGCGCGATGACGACGAACACGGCGAGCAGCAGCAACCCCAGCCACCCCTGGTCGACGACGTAGGCGAACGGGTCGCCCTCGTCGCCGCGCCGGCCGCCGGGCACGAACAACTCGACGACGTACTCGCGCGCGTTGTTGAACAGGATCACCATCACCGCGACGAGCGCGATGCCGCCCTTGAGCAGCGGGGTCGCCGGGTGCAGGCGGTGCCACTCGCCGTCGGTGAGGGCGGCGACCTCGGGAGGCGCGGGTCGGGCCCCGCTCCCGTCCGACCCGGTGCGGGGGTCGCTCACAGGCCGGCCCGACGCGACTCGGCCAGCTCGACGAGGCGGTCGCGCAGCCGCTCGGCCTCGTCGGCGGGCACGCCGGGGATCGTGACGGCCGACGCCGCGGCCGCGGTGACGAACTTGAGGTCGCTGAGGCCGAGCGCGCGCACGACGGGCCCGCGGTTGATGTCGATCAGCTGCATGCGGCCGTACGGCACGGCCACGACCCGCAAGAAGAGGATGCCCTTGCGCAGCAGCAGGTCGTCCTCGCGCAGCTGGTAGCCGATCGCCCGGACGCGGCGGGGTGTGAGGGCGGCCACGACGATCGTGACGACCACGACGACTGCGGTGATCGCGTAGGTCCACCACTGGCCGATCAGCCAGAGCGGGGCAGTCGCGGCGGCCACGATCAGGCCGGTGACGAGGTAGCCGATCAGCTCGGGCCAGACGTACTTCGGCGAGACGCCGGTCCACTGGGCGTCGGGGATGTCGAGTCGGTCCATGTCGGCGTCTCTTCCGGTCGGCGTCGGTGTCGTGCGGTGGCGTGGCCGCGGCCGGTCAGACCGCCTGGGTGCCCGAGCCCGAGCCGCGCTCGTCGTCGGCGGGCGGGACGGTGCACATCCGCTCGGCGACGATGCCGGCCGCGAGCAACCCGGCGCCGCCGACGACGGCGACGATCGTGGGCACGAGGGAGCCTACAGCGAGCCCCACGCCCCGTGACAGGACGAACAGCAGCACTCCCCCGGCGAAGCCGCCGAACAGGGCGCCGGCCAGGCTGCTCGCCTTGGCCAGCAGCAGCACGCGCGTCGCGTAGTAGGGGTCGACGCGCTCCTTGATCGAGCCCTGGGCCACCCGTCGCACCGGCACGGCCATCGAGACGACGACGGCTCCGATGCCGAGCAGCACGAGGCCGGTGGCGGCGGGCAGGACGATCGACGGCTGCCGCATGGCCACGAGCACCGAGTCGAGGACGAACCCGGCCGCCACGGCCACGATGACCAGGCCGACCAGGGTCGAGGGGCGGGTGTGCTTCACGGGGCTCCTGGGCTGGGGTCGGGGGTGGGGTCGGGGACGTCGGCGGGGTCGGGGACGTCGGCGGGGTCGGGGGCGCCGGCAGGATCGGGGGCGCCGACGGGCTCGGGGTCGGGGGCGGGGCCGAGCAGCGAGGTCGCCCCGGGCACGGGGCGGCTGTGCTCGGTGAGGCGGGACGCGAGGTCGGCGACGCGCCCTGCTCCCGCGAGCCGCGCCTCCGGGTCCAGCTGCAGCCAGGGCTCGAGCACGAACGCGCGCTCGGCGGCGCGGGGGTGCGGCACCTGCAGGCGCTCGGTGTCGATGCGCTCGTCGTCGAGGGCGACGACGTCGAGGTCGAGGGTCCGGTCGCCCCAGCGCACGTCGCGGGTGCGTCCGTGCGTCGCCTCGATCGCCTGCAGGGCGTCGAGCAGGGCGTCGTCGTCGAGCGTGACGTCGGCCAGCAGCACCGCGTTGAGGTAGGTGGGCTTGGTCGGGTCGGGGCCGTCGAGCGTCACGGCGGTGGACGACACCGGGGCCGAGGCCGCGACGACCGTCACGCCCGGGGTCGCGTCGACGGCCCGCACAGCCTCGCGCAGCAGGGTGTCGCGGTCGCCCAGGTTCGAGCCGAGGGCGATCACGGCCCGCCGGACGCGCGGCTCGGTCTCGCGAGGCGCCGGGACCGGCCCGGTGGAGTGCTGCACGGCCGCGTGCTGGCCGATCGGCACCGGCCCGGTCACGCGCGCTCCCGGCTGATCGTGATCGACACGTCGCCGAACGGCACCGTGATCGGGGCGCCCGGCTTGTGCACCGTGACCTCGGTCGCGACGGCCGCCCGGTGGGCGAGGACGACGGCGGCCAACCGCTCGGCGAGGGTCTCGATCAAGTCGACGGGGTCGCGTTCGACGGCGGCGACCAGCTCTTCGGCCAGCACCCCGTAGTGCACGGTCTCGCCGAGGTCGTCACCCGAGGCCGCGGGGGCCGTGTCGAGGTGCACGACGACGTCGACGACGAACTCCTGCCCGTCGCGACGCTCGTGGTCGAAGACGCCGTGGTGTCCGGTGGCCCGGACGCCCTCGAGGCGGAGGACGTCGAGGCCCCGCGCCCGCAGGGCGACCGGCCCCCTCGCCGAGCCGGGCACGTCGCTCGAGGCGCTCTCGGGCGTTTCGACGCCGTCGTCCTCGGGCGAGGCGTCGGGCAGCCCGTCGGGTCCGGTCGCGCGGCCGCTCACGCGTGCCTCGCCGGTCGACGGGGTGCGGCGGCACCCTCGGTCCAGGCCTGCAGCACGTCGAGGGCGGCCCGGGTGCCGGCGACGTCGTGCACGCGCACGCCCCAGACGTCGGCCTGCGCGGCCAGCACGCTGACGACGGCGGTCGCGGGGTCGCGGTCGGCGGGCGGTGCGCCCTCGGGCACGAGGTCGGCCAGGAAGCGCTTGCGCGACGCCGCCACGAGCACGGGCAACCCGAGCCGGCCGAGCACGTCGAGGTGCGCCAGCAGCTGCCAGTTCTGCGCGCCGACCTTCGAGAAGCCGAGGCCCGGGTCGAGCACGATCGAGGCGGGGTCGACGCCCTGGGCGACGAGGGCGTCCACGCGGGCGGCGAGCTCGTCGACGACCGTGCCGACGACGTCGCCGTCGTAGTCGCGCGACGCGGCGGAGGGTGCGTGACCCGAGCCGTCGAGGCGCCCGCGCCAGTGCATGACCACGAAGGTGCGCCCGCTCTCGGCCACGACCCGCGCCATGTCGACGTCGGCGAGACCGCCCGACACGTCGTTGACGATCTCGGCACCGGCCTCGACCGCGGCGGCCGCGGTCGACGCGTTCATCGTGTCGATGCTGACGCGCACACCCTCGGACGCGAGCCGGCGGACCACGGGCAGCACCCGTCGCAGTTCGTCGGCCGGTTCGACGCGGGCCGCACCGGGCCGGGTCGACTCGCCGCCCACGTCGACGACGTCGGCGCCCTGGGCGACGAGCGTCCGCGCGTGGGCGAGGGCGGCGTCGACATCGAGGTGCCGTCCGCCGTCACTGAACGAGTCGGGCGTCACGTTGAGCACCCCCATCACGACGGGCCCCGGTCGGCGCCGCACCGCGCGGTCGCGCGATCGCCGGAGCTCGGACGCAGGAGGCGCGGCGTGCGACCCCGGGCCGGTCGCGCCCCGATCACGCACCACCGGTGCCGCGTGCGACGCCTCGCGCTGCCGCTCGGGTCGTGCCCGGGCCTCGACCGCGGGGCCGACGTCGTCGAACGACCGCTCGTGCAACGGCCCCTCGAACCGGCCGCCGGCCACGAGCCGACGCCCGGACCGGGTCGCGGCGACTCGGTCGGGGACTGGCACGGACTCGGGGTCGGCGATCGCGGTCGGGCCGGGCGCAGCGGTCACGGCGGCCACGGCCGGGGTCTCCGCCGCGGACGTCGCAGGCGACGCGGCAGCCTCGCCCGTCGCCGTCTCTGACATCTCGGAGCCGGCATCCGCCGAACGCGTCGTGGGCGTCCCGGACGGCAAACCGGACGCCGGCGTGGTCGCGGGAGTGTGCGTCACGGGCGGCAACTGGGCGGGCGGGCGGACGGCCGCGGTCTCGTCGAGGGCCAGGACGAGTCGCCCCTGCGTGACGATCCCCTCGGCCGTCTCGTCGTCGGTGACCCGGGCCGACGCCGGGGGTGCGTCGACCACCACGTCGGCCGGGTAACGCTCGCGACCCCGGGGCCGCCGGAGCGGTGCCTCGGAGGGTGCGGCGGGGGTTCCGCCGGACTGGTCGGTCACGGGGCGGTACCTCCGTTCGGTGCTGGGGACGAGCCCTCAGGCTAGCGACCGGCTGCGCCGTGGCGCAGCCGGTCGGGCCGATCGTGCGTCAGGCCGTGGCGATGCCCGGCGTCGTGCGGGGCGGGCGCGTGCGGGCCGGCTTGGTGGTCGGCTCGGAGTCGACGCCACCGTCGACGGCCTCGGCGTCGACCGGGGACTTCGTCGGCATGGGGATCGCCGGACGGTCGGACACCGGGCGCTTGTCGCTCGAGAGCCACTGCGGGCGCTCGGGCAGCTTCTTGACGTCCTTGAAGATGACGGCGAGCTCGTCGTGGTCGAGCGTCTCTTTCTCGAGCAGCTCACGGGCGAGGAAGTCGAGCACGTCGCGGTTGTCGTTGATGACCTGCCACGCCTCGTCGTGCGCCTGCTCGAGCAGGACGCGCACCTCGGCGTCGACCGTCTCGGCGATGTTCTCCGAGTAGTCGCGCGAGCTGCCGTCGCGGCCCATCATCATCTCGCCCGAGGCCTGCCCGAGCTTCACCGAGCCGACCTTGTTGCTCATGCCGTACTCGGTCACCATCTTGCGAGCGGTGGCCGTGGCCTTCTCGATGTCGTTCGAGGCGCCCGTGGTCGGGTCGTGGAAGACGAGCTCTTCGGCCACCCGGCCGCCCATGGCGTAGGTCAGCTGGTCGAGCAGCTCGTTGCGGGTGACCGAGTACTTGTCCTCGAGGGGCAGGACCATCGTGTAGCCGAGGGCACGGCCGCGGGGCAGGATCGTGATCTTGGTCACCGGGTCGGTGTGCCGCATCGCCGACGCCGCGAGGGCGTGACCACCCTCGTGGTACGCGGTGATGAGCTTCTCGTGGTCGTTCATGATGCGGCTGCGGCGCTGCGGGCCGGCCATCACGCGGTCGACCGCCTCGTCTAGGGCGCGGTTGTCGATCAGCTGGGCGTTCGACCGTGCGGTCAGCAGGGCGGCCTCGTTGAGGACGTTGGCCAGGTCGGCACCGGTGAAGCCGGGCGTCTTGCGGGCCAGCACCTCGAGGTTGACCGAGGCCGCGAGCGGCTTGCCCTTGCCGTGCACCTCGAGGATCTGCTTGCGACCGTCGAGGCCGGGGGCGTCGACGCCGATCTGGCGGTCGAAGCGACCGGGACGCAGCAGGGCCGGGTCGAGCACGTCGGGACGGTTGGTCGCCGCGATCAGGATGACGTTGGTCTTGACGTCGAAGCCGTCCATCTCGACCAGCAACTGGTTCAGGGTCTGCTCGCGCTCGTCGTTGCCGCCGCCGATGCCGGCACCGCGGTGGCGGCCGACGGCGTCGATCTCGTCGACGAAGATGATCGCCGGGCTGTTCTGCTTGGCCTGCTCGAACAGGTCGCGGACGCGGCTGGCGCCGACGCCGACGAACATCTCGACGAAGTCCGACCCCGAGATCGAGAAGAACGGGACGCCTGCCTCGCCGGCGACGGCACGGGCGAGCAGGGTCTTGCCGGTGCCGGGAGGGCCGTAGAGCAGCACGCCCTTGGGGATGCGCGCCCCGACGGCCTGGAACTTGGCGGGCTCCTTCAAGAACTCCTTGATCTCTTCGAGCTCTTCGATGGCCTCGTCGGCGCCGGCGACGTCGGTGAACATGACCTGCGGCGTCTCCTTCGACGCGAGCTTGGCCTTGGACTTGCCGAACTGCATGACCTTGCTGCCGCCGCCCTGCATGGACGAGAGCAAGAACCAGAAGATGACGCCGATGATCAAGAACGGCAGCAGGATGCCGAGCAGCGACATGAACCAGCTGGTCTGCGTGACGGTGTCGTCGAAGTTCTCGAGGTTCGCGTCGTTGATCGCGTCGACCACCTCGGAGCCACGCGGCGTCGCGTAGTAGAACTGCTCGGCCTTGTCGCCGTCTTTCAGGACGAGGTCGACGCGCTGCTCGTTGCTGAAGATCGTGGCGGACTTGACCTGGTCGCCCTGGATGGCCTCGAGGCCCTTCTGGGTCGAGATCTGGGTCGTGCCGGCACCGCTGATCAGGCTCCACCCGATGCCGATGCCGATGACCGCGATCACGATGTAGATGATCGGACCGCGGAAGAGTTTCTTGAAGTCCATGTCAGTACGGGCGACGCCCGACACCTTTCTGCAGGAAGAACGTGAGCAAAAGGGTACATCGGAGCCGCTATGCGCCGGATGGGTGTTCGCCGAGGGCTTGATCCGCCCCGCCGAGGGGCGGACCGCTAGCTGTAGACGTGGGGCGCGAGCACCCCGACGCCGCGCAGGTTGCGGTACTTCTCGTCGTAGTCGAGGCCGTAGCCGATGACGAAGTCGTTGGGGATCTCGAAGCCGACGTACCGGACGTCGACGGCGACCTTGGCGGCGGCCGGCTTGCGGAAGAGCGCGAAGATCTCGACCGAGGCCGCGCCGCGCTTCTGCAGGTTCTCGAGCAGCCACGACAGGGTCAGGCCCGAGTCGATGATGTCCTCGACGATGATGACGTCGCGACCGTGCAGGTCGCTGTCGAGGTCTTTGAGGATGCGAACGACGCCCGACGACTTGGTGCCCGAGCCGTACGAGGAGACGGCCATCCAGTCCATCGAGGCGGCCAGCTTGAGCTCGCGCGAGAAGTCGGCCATGACCATGACCGCGCCCTTGAGCACGCCCACCAGCAGCGGCTCGCGGCCGGCGTAGTCGGCCTCGACCTGCCGGGCGACCTCGGCGATCTTGGCGTGGATCTGCTCTTCGGTGTAGAGCACGCTGGTCAGGTCGGCCTCGATGTCGCTGAGTTCCATGGTGGTGTCGTGCTCCAGGGGTCGTGGGGTGCCGAGGGGGGGATCTCAGGAGGCGCCGGTCGCCGAGAAGTGCAGCGCGCCTCCGGTGCGTACAACTGTAATGCCCGGCAGCGACACGGCCCCCTGGCCGTGCCAGTCGGTCACGAGCCGGGCGACCTCGAGGGTCTGCGCCCGCGAGAGGGAGACGCCGAACTCGCCCTGCACCGCGAGCCGGATCAGCCGTTGCCGCAGGGCCGCGGGGTTCGCGGCGAGGCCTCGGACGTCGAGCGAGATGCCGGCCTCGGCGTGGTCCGCCAGCTCTTCGGCCAGTTCGTCGGCGAAGTGGTCGAGGGCGGCGGAGTCCTCGCGAAGGGCGTCGGCGGTCCGGGCGAGCGCCTCGGTGATGCCCGGCCCGAGCTCGCGCTCGAGCATCGGCAGGACGGTCTGCCGCAACCGCACCCGTGTGAAGGCGGGGTCGTCGTTGTGCGGATCGGCCCACGCCTCGAGGCCGGCGTCGGAGCACGCGGCCGCCGTGGTCGAGCGACCGACGCCGAGCAGGGGCCGGGCGTAGAGGCCGGACCGCGCCTCCATGCCGCTCAGGCTGGTCGCGCCGCTGCCGCGGGTCAGGCCGAGCAGCACCGTCTCGGCCTGGTCGTCACGGGTGTGGCCGAGCAGCACGGTGCGGGCCCCGTGCTCGGCGGCGGTCGAGGCCAGGGCGGCGTACCGGGCCGTGCGGGCCGCGGCCTCGGGGCCTCCTTCGGTGCCGACCGACACCCGCACGACGACGACGGGGTCGAGCCCGAGGCCACGGGCCTGCTCGGCCGCGCGGGCCGCGACGGTGCGCGAGTCGCCCTGCAGGTCGTGGTCGACGACCACCGCCCCCGCGCGGAGCCCCGCACGGGGCGCCTCGAACGCCACGCCCGCCGCGAGCGCCAGCGAGTCGGGCCCGCCGCTGAGCGCCACGAGCACGAGGTCGCCCTCGCGGTGACCGGACAAGGAGGCGCGCACGGCACGTCGGACGTCGGCCGTCGCGGGAGTCAGGCGGGGTCTGTCGGGCATCTTGTAACGTTAGCGACACCGCCGACCCGTCGGGTCGGACCCCAACGACGCATCGCAAGGAGCACACCCATGGCCGCGTACGACGCCGTGATCGAGATCCCCAAAGGCAGCCGCAACAAGTACGAGGTCGACCACGAGACCGGTCGCGTCTACCTCGACCGCGTCCTGTTCACCGGGTTCGTCTACCCGACCGACTACGGCTTCTTCGAGAACACCCTGGGCCTCGACGGCGACCCCGTCGACGTGCTCGTGCTGCTCGACTACCCGCTGTTCCCGGGCGTGGGCGTGAAGGTCCGCCCGGTCGGCGTCTTCAACATGACCGACGACGGCGGCAGCGACGCCAAGGTCATCGCCGTCCCTGCGAAGGACCCGCGCTGGGAGCACATCCAGGACGTCACCGACGTGCCCGAGCACCTCCGGAAGGAGATCGAGCACTTCTTCGAGCACTACAAGGACCTCGAGCCCGGCAAGTGGGTCAAGACCGAGGGCTGGGGCGACGCCGCCGAGGCCGAGGCCATCGTCGAGGCGGGCATCAAGAAGCTCGCCGACGAGGGTCACTGACCTCTCGCACCCCGGCACGACGAAGGGCCCGACACCACGTGGTGTCGGGCCCTTCGTCGTGCCGCCGGCCGCGGACGACGCCTACAGGCGGATGCCCCGGTCGGACATGAACGGCTGCGGGTTCTGCGCGACGCCGCCGACGCGGGTCTCGAAGTGCAGGTGGCAGCCGGTCGAGTTGCCGGTCGACCCGACGTGGCCGATCTGCTGGCCGGTTCCGACGGCCTGCCCGACGCTCACCATGATGCCGCCGTTCGGCTGGTGGCCGTACCCGGTGGTGACGCCGTTGCCGTGGTCGACGAGCACGAAGTTGCCGTAGCCGCCGTACCAGCCGGCGTAGGTGACGACGCCCGCGGTGGCCGCGTAGATGGGGGTGTTGCAGCCCGCGGCGAGGTCGGTGCCGGCGTGCAGGATGTACGCGTGCGTGACGGGGTTGACCCGCATGCCGAAGCCGCTCGAGATGTTGCCGCCGGCGGGGCGGGTCCACCCCTGGGGCGAGACGACGCCGAGGGCCGTGCCGTTGGTCGCCGCCGCGGCGGCCGCGGCGGCGGCACGCGACTCCTCGACGCCCTTCTGATACTCGGCCTCGGTGTGGTCGACGTTCGTCTTCAGGGTCTCGAGCTGGGCCTGCAGCCGCGCCTGGTTCTCCTGCTGCGCGTCGAGCGCGTCGCTGGCAGCCTGGGCGGCGTCGTTCGCGTCGGCCAGCGCCTGCTGGGCCTTGTCGGCCAGCACGGCAAGGGCGGCCTCGGCGACGGCGGCCTGGTCGCTCAGCCCCTGGGCGGTGTTGCGGTCCTGTGTGGCCTGCGCGTAGATTCCGTCGGCCTGCTCGGTGAGCTTGCTCATCGCGCCGAGCTTGTAGAGCAGCTGCCCCGCCTCGCCCGGGTCGGCGATCAGGCTGCCGCTGACGCCGTTCGTGCCGCCCGAGCGCCCGAGCTGTGCGGCCAGCTGGCCGGCGCGCTCTTCGCTCGCGGCGGCGACCGTGTCGGCCGCGTCGGCCTGCGACTGCAGTTGTGCCGTCTTGTACTGGGCGTCGTCGTAGGCGGACTGGGCCTTCTGCAGCTCGTCGCCGCGCTTCTCGGCCTCGGTGTTCTTCGCGTCGAGGTCGGACTGCATCTGCGTGAGGATGCCCTCGAGGTTGGTGATCTCGGACTGCTTCGCGGCCTCGTCGCCCCGGGCCTTCTGGACGTCCTCCCACGAGGGGTAGGTCGCGGCGCTGGCCGACGACGCGGGCAGGCCGACGACTCCGGCGGTGAGCAGCAGCGACGCGGCGGCGATCGAGACGACCACCCGGGCCAGTCGCGAGGACGGCGCGAGGGGGCCCGACGTGAGGCTCGCCAGGCGGGCTCGGCCGGGTCGGCGGGTGTGGGGCATCGAATGGGTCCGATTCGTCGTGACGGCGTCGAGTCCGTCGTGCCGGTGGTCGCCGTGTGGTCACACGCTAACCCGGGCGGGCGGTCCCGTACAGCACCGGGTGGACGGCGCGCGCGGGCGGGCCGACCCGAGGGCGGGCCCGAACTCTCAAGAACGACTTGAAACTAGCCGCCGGGTGGGCCGTCCCCGGGCAATCGCGGCGGAGTGGCGGGCGAGTCGCGTGACCAGAACGGGGGACGAGGAGGCGCGTCCGCCGACCCGGCGTCGCCCCGTTTTGCTTTTGGCCCCGATCATCCGTATGCTCTGTGATCGGTTGCTATGACGTCCTCGGACACGGCCCCATCGTTTAGTGGCCTAGGACACCGCCCTTTCACGGCGGCAGCACGGGTTCGAATCCCGTTGGGGTCACCAGCGCCGAGCACCATGACACCGCACCACCTGCACCAACCACAAGAGAACATCGAGTACGCTGTCTCACAGCAGCAAGTTTGGCCCTGTAGCGCAGTTGGTTAGCGCGCCGCCCTGTCACGGCGGAGGTCGCCGGTTCAAGTCCGGTCAGGGTCGCCAAGGCGAGTTCATCGCCTGGGGGCTTCTCGCCCTCACGGCTGGGTAGCTCAGTTGGTAGAGCGTTCGACTGAAAATCGAAAGGTCCACGGATCGATGCCGTGTCCAGCCACAGAAGGCCCCGCTCAGGCGGGGCCTGACTCGTTTAACGGGGCTGGCTCGTTCAACGGGGCTTACTCGTCTCACGGGCCTGGCTCGTTCAACGGGGCAGCCACCACGGTTCGTCGCCGGGCGGTCGCGTGAGCATCGGCCACGACCCCGCCGTCGTCCCGCCGCGCAGCCGCTGGCTCGACCCCCTGGTGGCCGGCCTCGCGGCGCTGCTGCTCGGTGCGGCGGCCAGCTGGGTGCCCTCGTACTGGAGCGACGAGGCGACGACGCTGCAGGTCGCGCGGTTGCCCCTCGGTCAGCTGCTGGCCTTCGTCGACCAGCGCGACGCGGTGCACACCGTCTACTACCTGATCATGCACTTCTGGATCGGTGCCTTCGGCGAGGCCGAGGTGGTGACGAGGTTGCCCTCGGCCGTCTTCGTCGGGGCCGGTGCCGCGGGGGTGCTCGTCCTGACTCGGATGCTGACGACGCGTCGCACGGCCCTGATCGCCGCCGCCCTCTTCGCCGTGCTGCCGCGGTTCACGCTCGAGGCGGCCGAGGCCCGGCCCTACGCCCTCTCGGCCGCCCTGGCCGTGTGGGTGACCGTCCTGCTGCTCGTCGCGTCCCGGCGGCACCGACGGCGGTGGTGGATCGGCTACGGCGCCGTCCTCGCCGGCTCGATCGCCACGTTCGTGCCTCTCGGCCTGATCATCGTCGTGCACGGGGTGTTCCTGCTGCTGGCGCCGGCACAGCGCCGGCGTCGCGGAGCCCGCCACCGCCTCCTCGGCTGGTCGGTCTCGACCGGGGCCGCGTTGTTCGCGACCGCCCCGGTCATCGGGACGGTCCTCGCCGAGCGATCGCGCCTCCTCGGCGAGGCCGACCCGTCGACGGGCGCCGACATCACGTGGTTCACGATGCTGGTCGAGCCCTGGTTCGTCACCGGACTGGCGTTCGCCGTGATCTCGGCGGCGCTGCTGATCCTGCTCGGGACGCGCCTGCGCGACCGGTCGCGGACGCCCGGCAGCGTCGTCCTGCTGGGCGCGCTCTGGGTGGCCCTGCCCGCGGGGATGCTGCTCGCCCTGGGGCTCGCCCTCTCGCCCGTGTTCACGTCGCGGCTGGTCACGTTCTCGGCCCCGGGCATGTGCCTGCTGCTGGCCGTCGCCGTCACGGGCTTCCGTCGCCGGTGGATCAGCATCGCCCTCGTCGCCCTGCTGGTCGTCGCCTCCGCCCCGACGTACGTGCTGCAGCGCCTGCCGACCGGCAAGGGCGGCGGCAGCGACCTCTCGCAGCTCTCGAGCTACATCGAGAGCCAGGCCCGACCGGGCGACGCGTTCTTGCTCGACGCGACCGGCACGGTCTCGACCCGCCCCCGCCAGGCGGTCTACGCCTACCCCGGCCGCTTCGCCGAACTCGACGACGTCGCCTTCGTCCGCTCGGGGCTGCCCTCGGGCTCGTACTCGGACGTCACGCTGCGACTCGACGACGAGGACGACGCCGCCGAACTCGCCGACCGCCTGTCGTCGGTCGACCGGCTGTGGATCGCGCGGCTGTCGGTCGACGTGCTCAGCGAGGCCGACCTGCGTCAGCTGCGCGACCAGGGCTACGAGATCCGACAAGAGCACCGCACGGGTCGCAGCGTCGTCTACCTGTTCGTCCGGCCGCAGGCCTAACGACACCGTCGAGCACGGCGGGGCGACGCCGGGCGTCCGATCCGGTCGCCCGACCGCGAGCCCTGCCGATCGCCCGGCCCGGTCGTCAGCGCCGAAGTTCGAGGGTGCAGCACTTGACGCCACCGCCGCCGAGCAGCAGCTCGGAGAGGTCGACGCCGATCGGGTTGTAGCCGCGCTCACGCAGCTGGCGCTCGAAGCCCTTCGCGCGGGCGGCGATCACGACGTTGAGGCCGTCGGAGTACGAGTTGAGGCCCAGGATGGCCGCGTCCTCCTCGCTGACGAGGATCGCGTCGGGGAACCGCGTGCGCAGGATCGCGAGCGACGCGTCGTCGAAGGCGCTCTCGAGGTAGGCGATGGTGTGCCGGCCGTCGACGGGCTCGGGGTCGAGCACGGCGATCGCGGTGTCGAGGTGGTAGAAGCTCGGGTTCACGAGGGTGAGGCTGACCACCTCGCGGCCGTAGACGCGGCCGATCTCGTCGTGCGAGCTCGAGTCGCTGCGGAACCCGGTGCCGGCGAGGATCACGTCGCCCACGAGCAGGAAGTCCCCCTCGCCCTCGTTGGTCTCGGCGGGCTCGGCCACCTCGAAGCCGGCCGCGGCGAACCATCGCATGTACGCCGGGCCCTCGGCCTGCCGTTCGGGGAAGGTGAACCGCGCGCCGTAGGCGACGCCGTCGAGGACGAAGCCGCCGTTGGCCGAGTAGACCATGTCGGGGAGACCCGGTTCGGGTTCGATCAGCTCGACGTCGAAGCCGAGGCCGACGTAGGTGTCGTAGAGCGTCTGCCACTGCTCCAGGGCCCGTGCCGTGTCGGTAGGCTGGGCCGGGTCCATCCACGGGTTGATCTTGTAGCTGACGGTGAAGTGCTCCGGTCGGCACATCAGGACGGTGCGGTGGCTCGCCACGCGGGCGGCGTCCCGTCGGGCTGTCGCGTCGGGCAGGTCGGTGGGTTCGATCGTCAGGCTCACCGGATCAGTGTCACATCGCTGGCGCGCACGATGCCGGGCTCCGACGCACTATTCTTGCGTATTTGTAAGCCTTCATGCAGTTTTCGGGCGTATCGTGGTCGGGTGGACAACCTCGACTACGGCATCATCGACCTGCTGCGCCAGAACGCCCGCGCCGGGTACGGCGACATCGGCGCCTCGGTCGGCCTCAGCGCCTCGGCCGTGAAGCGTCGCGTCGACCGGCTCGTGGCCGACGGGGTCATCAAGGGCTTCACCGTCCAGGTCGACCCGGCCGTCGACGGGCTCGGCACCGAGGCCTACGTCGAGCTCTTCTGCCGGGGGACTGTCTCGCCCCAAGAACTGCAGCGCATCCTCGGCACGGTGCCCGAGGTCGTCGACGCCGGCACGGTGACCGGCAGCGCCGACGCCATCGTCCACATGCGCAGCCGCGACATCCCCTCGCTCGAAGAGGCCCTCGAGCGCGTCCGCAACGCCCCGAACGTCGACCACACCCGCAGCGCCATCGTCCTGTCGAAGCTGATCAGCCGCCGCTCGGCCTGACGCCGGCCGCCGTCGGCCACGCCGGGCCGCGCCGGACGCCGCCGGGCCGCACCCGGTAGCACCCGCTCTCCGTCGCCCGCCGGGCCGCACCTCAGAGACGGAGGTCGGCCAGCGCGGGCTCGAGTCGGCCGTAGCGGTGGGCCGTGATCGAGACGGACTGCTCTCGGACGAAGGTCAGCAGCTCGATGCGGCCCTCTTCGGTGACCTCGCCCGACACGATGGTCACGTCGGGGCTGCCCTGCACCGCCCGGGCCAGGGCCGCCGGGTCACCGCCGACCAGGCGGATGCGCAGCCCGCGGTAGGCCCGCACCGCCTCGGGCGACGCGACGGGCCTCGAGTCGTCGACCCGCGCCTCCTCGCGCGACGCGGGTTCGCCGCCGGCGGCCTCGGCCAGCAGGTCGAGGACGTCGGGGCCGGCCGGGTCGGCCGCCTCGCCCTGCAGGGCCCCCGCCGCGGCGCGGGCGACGAACGCGGCGTCGCTCTCGACCACGACGTCGCGCACCCGGACCGGGGACGAGGAGGCGCGCCACAGGTGCACGAGCCCGGCCGGCAGCGGCACGGCCGAGCTGATCGTCAGGGCCGCCCCCGCTCGTGCCGCGGCGGCCACGAGACGGATCAGCCCGGCCGGGTCGGCGTCGGCCGAGAGTCGCACGGTGACCGGGTGCGGGCGGTAGCGCAGGACGTTGCGTTCGACCACGAGCCCCGACACGTCGCGCGCCAGGCCGAATTCGGCCTCCCAGGCGTGCTGGTCGCTCTCGACGGCCGTGCGGAGCGAGTCGAACTGTTCGAACGACAGGGTCGGGCGGGCGGCGTCGACGAGACGGGTCACGCCCTCGGAGACGTCGTGCAGCCGCAGCGACGGACGGGGCTCGTGCGGCAGGTGGCGCCACGAGCCCTGGCCGACGAGGGCGTGGGGGCCGACCGGCTTGAGCCCTCGGCCCAGGGCGCGCCGGCCCCAGCCCCCGGTTGGGCGACGACGGACCCGGGCCGCGGTGGTCGGGCGGCCGACCACCAGGTCGCCGGCGCGCACCGTGTGCAGCCACTCGTCGACCTCGTCGACGTCGAGCGTGTGCAGGCCCGCCACGTCGCCCCCGTTCTCGGCGTTCTGCAGGGCGACGGCCTCGGCCAACGTCTCGACCACGACGAGACCCACGACGGGCACGGCGTGCGGCGTCAGGGCGAAGGCGCCCCGGGGGTCGACGACGAGGCGCACCCCGGGCGAGCACAGGGACCCCGTCTCGTCGAGCGGCCGGGGCTCGATCAGCCACGACTCGCCGGGGCCGAGCACGGTCAGGGCGTCGAGGTCGGTGCCCGTGGGCGTGGCCCCGAGCGGGCCGACCGTGGTCGTGACGAGGTCGGCCGGGCCGACGGCGACCGCCTCGAACGCCTCGCGCAGCAGTCGCGGGAACGTCGTGCCGTGGCCCACCGAACCGACGGCGATCACGAGGTCGAGCGCTCCGTGGCCGCGACCGGCGTGGTCGACGACGCTCGTGACGACGTCGGCGGCGGCGCGCTCGAGGTCGGCGGCCGGGGTGACGACGATCGAGGTGACCCCCGTCGTCCGCAGCGCGAGGTCGAGCTCGGGGCGCGCCTCGCGGAGGGCGACGACGGCGGCGACCGTCGAGTGCCCCACGACCCGGTCGACCGACGGGTGCACGAGCAGCGCGCGGTCGTCGACGGAGCCGTCGGAGCCGTCGGGGTCGTCGGCGTCGTCGGCCTCGACGAGTGCCAACAGCGAGTCGGGCACGCCGACGGCCCAGAGCGCCTCGGCGACGACGGCGACCGTCCGCCGGCGGCTGCGTGGCGGCCGGAGGACGACCGCGCTGCCCGCCCCGAACGCGGCGAGCGTCGCCTCGACCGTGCTGGCCACGGGGGTGACGGGGTCGGGCAGCACGACCGTGAGGCGCGGAGGCCGGTGCTCGGCGGTGACGATTGTCGCCAGGTCGCGGGTCAGGCCGGCCAGCCGGTGCGCGGCGTCGACGGCGGCACCGACCTCGTGGTCGGCCTCGGACAGGGTCGCGCCCGACTCGCTGATCGACACCTCGATCAGTCGCGAGCGACGGAGCGCGAGCTCGCGGCCCGCGAGGTCGAGCAGCTCGGCCCGCGTGGCCGGTTCTTGCCCGCCCCAGGCCGCGCCCGCCTGGGAGGCGCGGGTCGTCAGGGCCTCGACGGCGTCGGCCTCGAGGGTGGGCGCCGCGTCGGCGGTGTCGACGCCGGCGGTCGACCGACGGGCCCGCCCGAGCACGCCGCGGGCCCAGCGCCGGTTGCCGTCGAGCGACGGGTCGGTGTCGGCCTCGGCCACGAAGTCGACGACGTGGTCGGCGCCCTCGTCGAGCGGGCCGGAGCGGTCACGTCGACGACGTGGGGTGGTCGTCAGCTCGTCGACCGCCCCCAGGGCCCGCTCGTGCCGACGGGTCTCTCGCGCGAAGGCCGCCTCGTGGTCGACGTCGAGGGTGCTCACCAGGAACCCGGCGGGGTCGGCGAGCGCGTCGAGCCGGCCGACGAGGTGCCGCACCGCGGAGTCGAACCGGTCGGGGTCGATCACCGGCACCTGCAGGACGAGGCCGGGCAGCTCGGACCGCAGGACCTCGGCGAGGCCGGGCGTCAGCCCCGACCACAGCTCGACGTCGAGCAGGTGCTCGGTGCCCTGGCGACGCGCGAGCGTGACCGCGTGGGCCACGTCGAAGACGTCGTGCCCCGCGAGCCCTACGCGCGCGACGGCCGCGTTCTCGGGTCGGAGGGCGAAGTCGACCAGCCGGAGGTGGCTCGCGTCGGTCTCGTGCTTGGCGTCGAAGGTGACGACGGGCCAGTCGTTCAGGCGGGCGTCGACGATCTCGTCGAGCCGAGACCCGCCCTTCACCAGCCGCACCGTGATCGGGGCGCCGCCACCGTCGACGCGCGCCCGGGCCCAGTCGGTCAGCAGCCGCAGCGAGTCGAGCGCCTCGGGGACGTACGACTGCACGACGATGCCCGCCGTGTCGGACTCGTGACCCGGCCGGTCGAGGAGGCGCGTGAAGACGTCGATGGTCAGGTCGACGTCGGCGTGACGGTCGACGCCGAACGTGAGGAGGGTGCCCGAGGTCGCGGCGAGGTCGACGAGGGGCCCGAGCCTCGAGACCGCCAGGTCGCTCGTCTCGTCGAACGCCCACGGCGACGTGGGCCCCACGAGTTCGCGCACGGTCGTCGTGACGCGCTCGACGTCGGGCCGTTCGACGAGCGCCGTGGTGGCGGCGAGCCGTCGGTCGGCCTCGGCCGGGCCCGACACCGTGGGCCCCCAGGCCGTGACGTCGAGCCGGACGCCGTCACGTCGCAGTGCGCCCAGGGCCTGCCCGAGCTTCTCGGGTGGCGCGTCGACGAGCAGGTGGCCGACCATGTGGCGGAGCGCCCGGCGGGCGACCGGCATGATCGGTCGAGGCGCGATGGGGCCGAAGCCCCCGCCGAACGAGATCGCCGCCCGCAGGTGCCAGGGCAGCAGGGCCGGGGTCCGGCGGCTCAGCGCGTCGAGTGCGGCGGCGGCCACCCGGTCGTCTTCGGGGCGCACCACGCGGTCGGCGAACCCCCGCGCGAAGTCGAGGCCCTCGGGGTCGCGCAGCACCTCGGCCAGCCGGGCGGCGGAGCCCTGCACCGGGACGGCGCGGGCGGCGTCCCACCAACGGCGGGCTGTCTCGACGGTCTGCTGCGTGACCTCGTCGGCCTGGACATCGGACATGGGTCGAGGATATGCCGCACCACCGTCCCTACACTGGGCGAATGGCCGACGAACTCACCGACGAGGAGTGGGTCGTCTGGGACTCCTTCTACGTCATGAGACGGCGACTCGACCGCGCGCTCGAGGTGCGCCTGCAGAGCGACTCCGGGGTCTCGGCACCCGAGTACGAGATCCTCGTCGGGCTGGGTCGCAGCAGCGACCGGCGCTCACGCGTCCGCGACATCGCCGAGCAGATCGGCTGGGAGAAGAGCCGGGTGAGCCACCAGGTGACCCGCATGGAACGTCGGGGCCTCGTGCGTCGGACCGAGTGCTCGTCGGACGCCCGCGGCACGTGGGTCGAGCTGACCCCCGACGGCCGCCGGGCCATGCTCGCGGCGACCCGGGGCCACACGGCCGCGATCAAGCGCTACTTCACCGACGTGCTGGCCGGCGACGACGACGTCGTGCGTGACTTCTCGCACCGGGTGCTCGAGGCGATCGGCACCGACGCGTCGCCCGACGGGGTCGTCGGCCCGGGCACCGGCGACCGCACGAGCCGCCTCGACCAGCAGGTCGGGGCCGCCGACGACGCCGACACCAGCGACTGCGCCCGCTCCGCCGTCTGACCGAGGTCGCGTGGGCCGGGCCCCGTTCAGTGGAAGCGGTGGTCCTGGATGGTCATGCGCGGGCCGAAGCGCGGCTTCGCGAAACCACTGCCGGTGATCAGTCGCATGACCCGTTCGCGCTGACCGCGCCACGGCTCGAGCAACTCGAGCATCCCGTCGTCGTCGACCGGGCGGCCGATCAGCGCCCACCCCACGAGGGCCGGCAGGTGGTAGTCGCCGACGCTCGGGCTGTCGGGGTCGCCGTGGGCGCGCTGGGTCGTCTCGGCCGCCGTCCACACGCCGACCCCGGGGATCGAGCGCAGGCGCCGCGAGACCTCGTCGCCCCCGCGGCCGAGGGCGAGGGTGCGCTCGAGGGCCGGTGCCACTGCGCAGACCCGCATGACGGTGGCCGAGCGCTGGGGGCCCACCCCCGCGCGGTGCCACTCCCAACTGGGCACGCGCCTCCAGCCCTCGGCGTCGGGCGGGGCGACCAGCCCCTCGGGCACCGGGCCGGGCGCGGGTTCGCCGTGCCGTCGGACGAGCTCGCGCCACGCACGCCAGGCCTCGACGCTCGTGACCTTCTGCTCGAGGACGGCGGGGACGAGCATCTGCAGCACCTGGTTGGTGCGGGTGAGCCGGAGGCCGGGCGAGCGGTGCCGCGCCGCCGCCAGGAACGCGTTGCCCGAGACGTCGAGCGCCGACCAGTCGTCGCCCCGCCCGAGCATCTCGGGGGCGTGGTGGACGGCCCACTCGGCGCCCGGCCCCCACGCACTGATCGCCACGGACGAGGAGGCGCGGCTCGCCGACACGACGAGGCTCGCGACCCCCTCGGGCGTCCGCAACGCCCGCCACACGCGGTCGCCGTCGACGCGGAACGTCGGGTCGCCACTGCCCCGGCCCAACGGCCGGAGCGCGGCGCGCACGTCGACAGGAGCCTCGGGTCGGTAGACGTCGTCGACGCGCCGGACCGGGCGGGGGTCGGCGACGGGAGCGTGGACGGACGAGGGCACGCCGTGATGATAACCCGGCCCGCCGACGCTCACGGTTCGCTCGTCGGCGTCGCGGCGGCGGTGGGTGCGAGCGCGTCGAGCAGCGCGGTCACGGCCCGGCCGCGGGTGCCGTCGGAGCGCGTCAGCCCCGCGCGGACGCTGGTCTCGAAGGCCTGCCACGCACCCACGGGCGACTCGAGACCCAGGCTGACGACCGCGTGGCCGAGACGGGGCCCGACGTCGTCGAGGGTCCGCGCCAGGGCACCCGACGCCGGCACCGCCGCCAGGAGGCGCAGGACGGTCGACGCGGGACGCAGCGAGACCGCGGTCAGCGGACGGCCCTCGACGCGCCGGGCCCAGGGGCGCACCCTCGTCAACAGCCGGTCGACCTCGGCGGGGTCGGGGCCGCCGTCGGCCGCCGGACGGTTGATCGACCAGGCCAGCAGGTGCGCGTAGAGCGCCCGGGCGTCGTCGAGGGCGTCGGCGTCGGGCAGGGCCACCCGCGTGTACCGGTTCGCCGCGAGCTGGACCAGCCCCCCGTCGCCGAGGCGTTCGAGGGCGGTGCGGATGGGTGTCCGCGAGACGCCCAGCCACGCGATGAGCTCGTCGTCGACCAGGCGTTCGCCCGGCGAGAGAACCCCGTCGAGCACGGCCCGCGAGAGGACGGCGTGGACGCCCGAGCTCAACGTGGGGCGGCCCGGCCCGATCACGGTGGGCGACGTCGGGTCCGGTGCGACGGGGCGGGGGCCCGCCGTCGCGGTCAGGCGGGTGGCGAGCCCGGCCAGCACGGCCGCGACGTCGGCCCCGGCGGTGTCGTCGGTGGTGCCGTCGGTGGCGCCGCCCGTGGTGTCGCCGGAACGTGTCGCCGCGTCGATCGGCGAAGGCGCGGAGAGGACCGCGCGCAGGTCGCCGAGGGCCTCGAGCACGGCGTCGCCCGCCTCGCGGTCGAGGGCGGGCAGGTGGTGGCGCAGGACGAGTCCGGTCGTCTCGAGCCGCCGCCGCAGCAGCTCGTTCGACCCGGCGACGCCCGTCAGGCGGGATGCCGCCTGCAGCCCGTCGGGCAGGCCGTCGAGCGTGCCGTCGGGCAGGCCGTCGAGGGCCTCGGTCAGGTCGGCCATGACGGCGCGCCCCCGGGTGGCGGAGGCGTCGACGACCGCGAGGCCGGCCAGGACGCAGCCCGTCGCCAGCACGTCGGCGGCAGCCCCGGCGCCACGTCGCACCACCCGGGTCTCGCGCGTGGAGCCGGTCTCGACGAGCCCCAGGCCGGCGAGTCTCGCCAGCGCCACGCGGATGGGAGTCCGCGAGACGCCCAACCAGCGTTCGAGGTCGACGTCGCGGAGGCGCTCGCCCGGGGCCAGCGACCCGTCGAGGATCGCCGCCACGAGGTGGTCGAAGACGGCGTCCTTGTGCAGACGTCGCGGGATGGCGTGTTCGGCGGTGGTGGGGACGGGCATGTCGACCTCTCCTCGTCGGCGTGTGTCACATGTCGCATGAAAGCATAGGGCATACATGCCCTACCCGGCGTACCCCGTGACGCGTGCACGCGGCGGTCTGGGACCACGGCCACGCCCCGGGCGTAGGGTCCGCGGCATGACTGAGACCAACGACAGCAGCAAGATCGGCGAGGTCCTCGACGCGGGCCGCATCGGCATCCTCACCACCCAGAGCAGCAACGGCCACCTCGTGAGCCGTCCGCTCGCCCTGGTCGACCGGGACTTCGACGGCAAGGTGTACTTCTTCACGCGCGACCCCTCCCCCAAGGTCGACGACGTCACGGCGCACCCTCAGGTGAACGTCGCCGTCGAGACCGGCAAGGGCTACCTCTCGCTGGCCGGCACGGCGTCGGTCGTCAAGGACCCCGCCCTCATCGACGAGCTGTGGACGCCCGGCGCCGAGGCCTGGTTCGACGAGGGCCGCGACGACCCGGGCGTGGCGCTGCTCGAGGTCGACGTCGACACGGCCGAGTACTGGGTCAGCAACGAGCCCAAGGCCGTCACCCTCTTCAAGTACGCCAAGGCCGCCGTGACCGGCGGGCACCCGAAGAACGTCGCCGACACCGGCACCGTCACGCTGTAGCCGAGGAGGCGCGCGCGGGTCGTCCGGGACGGCTCGCGCGCCTGCCCCGCCGGGTCAGCCGCAGGTGACGGTCTGGCCGTCGTCGTTGACGTAGTCGCCCGGACCGAGCTGCGCGCACGCGGTCGCGAGCTGCGAGTAGTAGTCGAGGGCCGAGACGGCCCAGGCGATGCTCAGCACGATGACGACCGAGGCGACGACGACGCCGACGAGGGCCAGGGTGGCCGGGCGGCCTGCGGCCCGTGCCCGGCGGGCGGCCACGATGCCGAAGACCAGGCCGAGCGGCGCGAAGAAGACGCCGAAGACGACCGCCGCGACGGCGAGGCCTCGCCCCCCGTCGTCGGACCGGGGCGGCGACGACGACCAGTCGTCGTCCGCGGGGAAGAAGTACGAACCCAGGCCTGCGTTCTCGGGGCGGGCGTCGGTCGCGACGCCGGTGGCCGACGCGGGCTCCGCCGTGGGCGTCCACGCCTGGCGGCCGTCGGGGCCCCAGGTGGGCGAGCCCGAGAGCTGCCCGACGGGCGGCGACGGGAACGGCTGCTGCGCGCCGGGAGGCTGCGGGGCGACGGGGGCGTCGAGCGGCCAGCCGTGGTCGGTCGGGGTCGCCTCGGGGTGCACCGGCCGAGGCGGACCGAACGGGAACTCGCGGCGCTCGGGCTCGCCCGACGCGGGTCGGGCGAAGCGCGCCCACGGCGACGGCGGGCGCGCCGGCTGCTCGTTGCTCATGCAGGCGAGGGTAGTACGACCGCCTGCGCGCCCCGGCCGCGAGGCGACCGGCGTCGCGGACGGGTGCCGCGCCTCCTCGTGGTCCATGATGGGACTCGACCTCGGCCCGTCGACAGGGCCCCTTGATGCGATGGAGCCCCTCGATGCGAATCGGCATTCTCACCAGCGGCGGCGACTGCCCCGGTCTCAACGCGGTCATCCGCGGAGCCGTGCTCAAGGGCACGCAGATCCACGGACAAGAGTTCGTCGGGTTCCGCGACGGCTGGCGCGGCGTCGTCGACGGCGACGTCATGCCCCTCACCCGCAAGGAGATCCAGGGCATCGCCAAGCAGGGCGGCACGATCCTCGGCACGAGCCGCACCAACCCCTTCGAGGGCGACGGCGGCGTGGACCGCATCGCCGAGAACATGGAGCGCTTCGGCATCGACGCCATGGTCGCGATCGGCGGAGAAGGCACCCTGGCCGCCGCCAAGCGCCTGACCGACGCCGGGCTCAAGATCGTCGGCGTGCCCAAGACCGTCGACAACGACCTCGGCGCCACCGACTACACGTTCGGCTTCGACACCGCGGTGCAGATCGCGACCGACGCCATGGACCGTCTGCGGACGACCGGCGACTCGCACAGCCGGTGCATGGTCGCCGAGGTCATGGGCCGCCACGTGGGCTGGATCGCCCTGCACTCGGGGATGGCCGCGGGCGCCCACGCCATCCTCATCCCCGAGCAGGCGACGAGCATGGACCAGATCGTCGAGTGGGTGCAGTCTGCCTACGACCGGGGGCGCGCCCCGCTCGTCGTCGTGGCCGAGGGCTTCGTGCCCGACCACGAGAGCGACGTGCACTCCGAGCGCGGCCTCGACGCGTTCGGGCGGCCGCGACTCGGCGGCATCGGCGAGCGCCTCGCCCCCGTCATCGAGGAGCGCACCGGCATCGAGACCCGCGCCACGACGCTGGGCCACATCCAGCGCGGCGGCACGCCCACCTCGTACGACCGTGTGCTCGCGACCCGCCTCGGCATGGCCGCGAGCGACGCGGTCGTCGAGGGGCGCTGGGGCCGAATGGTCGCCCTGCGCGGCACCGAGATCGTGCACGTGTCGTTCGAGGAGGCGCTCGACAGCCTCAAGGTCGTGCCGCAGAACCGCTACGACGAGGCCGCGATCCTCTTCGGGTGAGGTGGGGCCGGGCGGCGCCGGGCGGGCCGACGGCTCGTCCCCAGGCCCGGCGACCCCCTCACCGCTCCCGGGTCCGTCGCGCAGCCGATGTGCTCGCGGCCGGACTCTGACAGTCTCGACGCATGATCACGTTCATCGTGGTGGGGGCGATCGGGCTCCTGCTCCTGCTCGTCAGCATCGTCGTGGGCGACCTGCTCGACGTGTTCGACGTCGGTGACGGGCTCGTGTCGGGCGTCGCCCTGGGCGCAGCCCTGGCCATCTTCGGGCTCGCGGGCGTCGTCACGTCGCAGACCGACCTCGCGCCGGGGTGGACGTACGCCGTCGCGGTCGGCATGGCCCTCGCCGCGCTCGTGCTGATCCAGCTCGTCGTGCGTCGGGTGACCCGTCGCGAGAGCGGTGGCCACTGGTCGCCGGTCGGCTTCGTCGGCGTCACGACCGAGGCCACCGGCCCCGGCGGGGGCGAGGTGCGCCTCGACGGCGTCCGCGAACTCGAGCGCCGACTGGCCACCAGCGCCGAGCGCATCGAGCGCGGCGTCCGGGTCCGCGTGGTGGCCGAGAACGGCCCGCGGGTCGAGGTCGCGCCGCTCGGCGACCCGGCACCCGGTGATCCCCAGACCAACTGAAAGGAAGCCCCGTGGACTTCATCTCCTCCAACGTCAGCGTCGTCGCCATCGTCGTCGCCGTCGTCATCGTGCTCGCCCTGCTGTCGTTCGTCGCCAGTCGGGTCCGCCGCGTCCCGCCGAACGAGGCGCTCATCGTCGTCGGCCGTGGTGCCGAACGCTCCGAGGGCGGCGGCATCTCGAGCCCCCAGAAGGTCATCATCGGCGGCCGCACGTTCGTCTGGCCGATCTTCCAAGAGGGGTTCAAGCTCTCGCTCGAGCAGTACCAGACCCCGGTCGAGGTGCAGGCGATCGACGCCAACTACATCCGCACCGCGGTCAAGGCGACGGTCAACTTCAAGGTCACCGGCACCGAGGACGGCGTCCGCCGCGCGGCCCAGCGCTACCTGCTGCAGCAGCAGCAGCTGCCCGTCATCGTGCAGCAGTCGCTCGAGGGCTCGATCCGCGGCCTGATCGGCGGGCAGCCGGTCGACGACCTGGTGAAGAACTTCTCGCGGCTCGCGGCCGACGCGGTCAACGAGACCAAGGGCGAGCTCGCCGAACTCGGCCTCCAGATCGAGACCATGAACATCCGCGAGATCGAGACGCCCGGCAGCACCTACCTCGCCGACCGCGGTCGAGCCGAGGCCGCCGTCGCGAAGCAGAACGCCGACGTCGCCGAAGCCGAGGCCGAGCGCATCGCCGCCCTGGCCCGCATCGGCAACACACAGCAGACGGCCGAGCGCCAGCTGCAGCTCGACGTCCGCCAGGCGCAGATCAAGGCCGAGACCGACCGGGCCCAGGCCGAGGCCGCCGCGGCGGGCGAGCTCGCCCGGGCCATGCAAGACAAGCTCGTCGCCGAGCAAGAGAGCATCGCCGTCGCCGAGCAGGCCAAGGTCAACCAAGAACGCCTGAACATCGAGGTCCGTCAGCCGGCCGAGGCCGCGGCCTACGCGTCGGTGCAGAACGCCGAGGCCGAGCGCGACGCCGCCAACGCCGCCGTCGAGGCCGAGGCCTTCCGTCGCACGCAGCTCGCCGACGCCGCCCGCAACGCGGCCGAGAACGAGGCGGCCGCCGTCGAGGCGGCCGGTCGCGCCGAGGCCGCCGCCATCAAGGCCAAGGGTCTGGCCGAGGCCGAGGCCGTCGACGCCCTGGCCGAGGCCCAGGGCAAGTTCGGGCAGGCCGCCCTCGCCTCGCAGGTCATCTCGCGCCTGCCCGAGATCGCTCGCGAGATGGCGGCCCCGATGGGCAACATCGACGCCCTCACGGTCGTCTCGACCGACGGCGCGAACGAACTGACGAAGTCGGTGGCGAACAACATGACGCAGTTGCAAGACGTCGTGAAGGCCACGACCGGGCTCGACCTGGTCAGCGCGCTCGGCGGGTTCCTCGGTGCCCGCACCGGGTCCGCCGACGGCGTCCCGGCCTCGCGCCCCCGCACCACCGAGGGCGCGTAGCCTCCAGCCATGCGTGCCGTCGTCGTCGAGCAGGGCCGGGGCCCGGCCCTGCTCGACCGTCCTGAGCCCGAACCCCACGACGGCGAGGTCCTCGTCGAGGTTCTCTGGTCGGGGGTGAACTACAAAGACGGCCTCGCCCTGCGCGGCGACCCCGGGGTGGCCAAGATCGACCCCCTCGTCCCGGGCATCGACGTGGTGGGGCGCGTCGTCGCGGCCTCCGGTGAAGTCGCGCAGGGTGACCTGGTCGTCGTCAACGGGGCGGGTCTCGGCGAGACCCGTGACGGTGGTTACGCCGACCGCGTCGTCGTGGCCGCGGAGTCGCTCGTGGTGCTGCCCGAGAACGTCTCGCCCCGTCGGGCGGCGGCCGTCGGCACGGCGGGCTTCACGGCGATGCTCAGCGTGCTGCGACTCGAACGCGACGTGGCACCGGGCGACGGCGAGATCGTCGTCACGGGGGCGGCGGGGGGCGTCGGCTCGGTGGCCGTCATGCTGCTGAGCCGTCTGGGCTACTCGGTGACGGCCTCGTCGGGCAGGCTCGAGACCGAGTCCGACTACCTGCGGTCGCTCGGGGCGACGTCGGTGATCGACCGCGCCGAGCTCGCGAGCGAGGGGCGACCCCTCCAACGGGCGCGATGGGCGGGGGCGATCGACGGCGTCGGCAGCAGCACCCTCGCCACCCTCCTCGCCCAGACCTCGTGGGGCGGCGTCGTCACGGCGTGCGGCCTGGCCCAGGGGTCCGACCTGCCGACGACGGTGCTGCCGTTCATCCTGCGCGGCGTGACGCTCGCCGGCGTGAACTCGGTGGACGCGCCTCCTGCCCTCCGGCGCACGGCCTGGCGGCGCCTGGCCACCGACCTCGACCTCGACCTGCTCGACACCGCGACGACCGAGGTCGACCTGGCCGACGTCGTCGACGCCGGTCGACGGGTGCTCGCCGGCGAGACCCGCGGGCGCACCGTGGTCAGGGTCGGTGCCTGACCCGTTGCTCCGAGCCTGCCGGGACCTCTCGCCTGAAGTACCGGATACGCGATAGATTGTCGGGCATGGAAGGTGCGACATGCACCCCCAGGCGGCGTAGGGAGCCGTCGACGACCCGAGCTCAGGAGCCCCGATGCCCATCCCCCAGACCTCAGACGCGCCTCCCGCCCCTCGTCGCCTGCTGCGCGACGTCGTCTACGACAAGCTCTTCGTCGCCATCATGGACGGCACGGTCGAACTGGGCGAACGGCTGAACGACGACGAGCTGGTCGCCTGGCTGGGTGTCTCCCGCACCCCCGTGCGCGAGGCCATCGCCAAGCTGGCCGACCAGGCCATCGTCGACATCGAGGCCAACCGCTACACGCGCATCGTCGCCCCCACGATGGCCGAGTTCGTCGACACCGTCGAGATCGGTTATCAGGTCTGGGCGATGTCGGCCGAGCGCGCGACCCCCGCCCTGACCGACCAGCAGCTCTCGACGGTGCTCGGGGTGCTCGACGCCCGGGTGGCCGCCTTCGAGAAGCGCGAGCCCGAAGACGCCGTGGCGCTCGACGCCATGAACGAGCTGCTGCTCTCGGCTGCGGGCAGCCCCTCGCTCGTGCGCCTGTCGCTGGCGAGCGGACCGCGACTGCTGCTGCTCGTGCGCCGGGCCTTCGCCGCCGGGTTCTTCCCCTGGGACGCGGCTCTCACCTTCAGCCGCGACCTGCGGACGGCCTTCGCCGACCGCGACGCCACCGAGGTGGGACGCCTCATCCGCACCCAGCCCGAGAGCTGGACCGAGTTCTTCAGCGACGTCGAGGCCTCCGGCCTCTACCCGGTCGAGTCCCGACGCCCCTGACCCGAGCGGCCGCCCCGACGACGGCCGCAGCCCACGACCGAGCATCCGAGAGGGAGCCCATGCCCATCCCCACCCCCGAGACCACCCCGGCACCGCGCCGACTGCTGCGCGACGTCGTCTTCGACAAGCTGCTGGCCGCCATCGGCGACGGCACGCTCGAGCTGGGCGAACGACTCAACGACGACGAGCTGGTCAGCTGGCTCGGCGTCTCGCGCACCCCCGTGCGCGAGGCCATCGCCAAGCTCAGCGACTTCGGCCTGGTCGACATCGAGGCGAACCGCTACACGCGGGTCGTGCAGCCGTCGATGACCGAGGTCGACGACACCCTCCACGCCGCGCTGGGCGTCTGGAGCCTCGCCGCCCGACGGGCCGCCGTCACGATGGACGACGCCCAGCGCAAGGAGTTCCGGGCGCTGGCCAAGTCGGTCACGTCCGCCCTCAAGGCGAAGAAGTCCGACCACGCCTTCGAGTTCAAGCGTCTGATCGACGGACTCGTGGGCTACGCCGCGAGCCCCTCGCTCACCCGGATGGAAGAGACGGTGGGTGCGCGCACGGCGCTGATCCTGCGACTCTCCGGCCCGGCGTTCTCGGTCGAGAACGCCGTCGCCTTCACCGACTCGCTCGTCGGGGCGATCGACCAGGGCGACGGCGAGGCCGCGGCGACCGTGCTCGTCGGTCCCGAGACGCAGGACTACGCCATGCAGCTGCTCGACGGCCTGCGCGAGCAGGGCACCTTCCCCGCCTGAGACCCTCGCGGGTCGATCACGGCCGACCCGCGACGGTGGCCCGAGACGGGAACGACGCCGCTACCCGAGAGGTGGCGGCGTCGTTCGTCGTGCAAGACGCTGCGGGCCGAGCGGGTCGAGCGGGTCCAGCGGGTCCAGCAGGTCCAGCAGGTCCAGCAGGTCCAGCAGGTCCAGCGGGTCCAGCGGCCACGCGGCCACGCGGCCACGCGGCCACGCGGCCTAGCCATCGCGAGGCCTACGGGAGCCGGGCGCGGCCGAGGGGAGCCGGGCCGAGCCGTCGTCGGTCGAGCTCAGCCGGGGACGACGGCGCGAGCCGCCGCGCGAGCCGCGGCAGGCAGGGCCTCGACGATGCGCGACACGGCCTCGTCGTCGTGCGCGGCCGTCACGAACCACGCCTCGAAGACCGACGGTGGCAGGTTGACCCCGGCGTCGAGCATGGCATGGAAGAACGGCGGGTAGCGCCAGGTCTCTTGTGCCCGCACGTCGTCGTAGTTCGTGGGTGGGGTCGCCGTGAAGGCGAACGAGAACAGCGAACCGGCGCGCTGCACGGTGTGCTCGACGCCCTCGGCCGACAGGGCCTCGGAGACGGCTCGCGACAGGGTGTCGGACACCGCGTCGAGGTGGGCGTAGACCTCGGGCGTCGCGAGCCGCAGGGTGGCGAGCCCGGCGGCCACGGCGACCGGGTTTCCGCTCAGGGTGCCCGCCTGGTACACCGGGCCGAGCGGTGCCAGGAAGTCCATGACCTCGGCCCGACCACCGAGCGCGGCGAGCGGCAGGCCACCGCCGACGACCTTGCCGAACGTGACGAGGTCGGGCTGCCAGCCGGCGCCGTCGGGCACGACCTGCGAGGCCTCGAGGCCCCACCACCCCGCTCGGCCGACCCGGAACCCCGTGAGCACCTCATCGACGATCAGCAGCGAACCGTGGCGACGCGTGATCTCGGAGAGGCTGCGGTTGAAGCCGCGGTGCGGCGCCAGCACGCCCATGTTGGCGGCGGCCGCCTCGACGATGACGGCGGCGATGCGCGGGCCGTGTTCGTCGAACGCCGCGCGGACCGCGTCGAGGTCGTTGTAGGGCAGCACCAGCGTCTGGGCGGCGGTCTCGGCCGTGATGCCGGCGGACCCGGGCAACGACAGGGTCGCGACGCCCGAGCCGGCCTCGGCCAGCAGCGAGTCGGAGTGGCCGTGGTAGTGGCCGGCGAACTTCACGAGCAGGTCGCGGCCGGTGTAGCCGCGAGCGAGCCGGATGGCCGTCATGGTCGCCTCGGTGCCGGTCGAGACCATGCGCAGCTTGCCGATCGGGCGCTGGTCGTCGACGGCGACGCGTTCGCGCACGAGTTCGGCGAGCTCGGTCTCGGCAGGCGTCGAGGCCCCGAACGACAGGCCGCGTGCGGCGGCCTGCTGCACGGCCTCGAGCACCTCGGGGTGTGTGTGGCCGAGGATGGCCGGGCCCCACGACGCGACGAGGTCGACGTACTCGCGCCCCTCGGCGTCGGTGACGTACGCGCCCTTCGCTCCGACGAGGAACCGCGGCGTGCCGCCGACCGAACCGTAGGCGCGGACGGGCGAGTTGACCCCGCCGGGGATCGACCGCTTCGCGCGGGCGAAGTAGGTGTCGTTGCTCTGCTCGGTCATCAGAACCGCTCTTTCTGGAGGCGCGTGGCCAGTTCGGTGGCCCAGTACGTCAGGATCGCGTCGGCACCGGCCCGCTTGATCGAGAGCACGCTCTCGTAGGACGCGGCGTCGAGGTCGATCCAGCCGTTCGCGGCGGCCGCGTGGATCATCGCGTACTCACCGCTGATCTGGTACGCCCAGACCGGCACGGTGCTGGTCGCGGCGGTCTCGGCGAGGACGTCGAGGTAGCTCATGGCGGGCTTGACCATGACGACGTCGGCACCCTCGGCGATGTCGAGGTCGACCTCGCGGAGGCCCTCGCGCCCGTTGGCGGCGTCCATCTGGTACGTGCGGCGGTCGCCGACGAGGGTGGACTGCACGGCCTCGCGGAAGGGGCCGTAGAAGGCGGACGCGTACTTCGCCGCGTAGGCGAGCAGTGCCGTGCCACCGAATCCGGCCTCGTCGAGGGCGTCGCGGGCCGAGCCGATCTGGCCGTCCATCATGCCGCTCATGCCGATCAGCTGCGAGCCGGCCTCGGCCTGCACGACGGCCATCTCGTCGTAGCGCACGAGGGTGGCGTCGTTGTCGACCGAGCCGTCGGCGGCGAGCACGCCGCAGTGGCCGTGGTCGGTGAACTCGTCGAGGCAGAGGTCGGTCTGCACGACCAGAGCACCCTGGGCGGCGTCGACCGCCACGCGGGTGGCCACGTTGAGGATGCCCTCGGGGTCGGTCGCCCCCGAGCCGACGGCGTCTTTCTCGAGCGGCACGCCGAACAGCATGACGCCGCCGACGCCGGCCTCGGCCGCCTGTTCGATCGCCCGGGGCAGGCTCGACAGGCTGTGGTGCACGACGCCCGGCATGGACGAGATCGGGCTGGGCTGGTCGATGCCCTCACGGACGAACATCGGCAGCACGAGGTCGGCGGGGTGCAGGCGGGTCTCGGCGGTCAGGCGGCGCAGGGCAGGCGTTGCGCGCAGGCGGCGGGGCCGCACGCGGGGGAAATCGGACATCAGTCCTTCTCGGTGGGGGGCGTTCCGGCGGTCGGGCCGTCGAGGGCGTGGTCGACCACGGCCTCGACGAGGGCGGCCGCCGATCGGGTCTCGGCGATCAGGTGCACGGGCAGTCCCGCGGCACGGGCGTCGAAGGCGGTGCGCGGGCCGATGCACGCGACGAGCGTGGCCGCGGGCAGGGGGGCCAGTTGGGCGGCGATCTGGCGGGCGACGCTGCCCGAGGTGACGAGCAGCACGCCGATCGAGCCGTCGGCGACGCCGTCGCGCACCTCGTCCGACACGGGCACGCCGACCGTGCGGTACGCCGACACGAACTCGGCGTCGAACCCCCGGGCCGACAGCCCGGCGACGAGCGTCGGTTCGGCCAGGTCGGACTGGGGCACGAGCACGCGACCGGTGACCTCGTCGGCCGGCCACTCCTTGACCAGCCCGCGGGCGGAGTTGTCACCCTCGGGCACGAAGTCGACGCGGACGCCCGCGAGGCCCAGGGCCGAGGCCGTGGTCTCGCCGACGGCGGCGACGCGGGTCGACGCCGGGGGCCGGATGCCGCTGCCGACCAGCACGTCGACCGTCGTGGCGCTGGTGACGACGAGCCATTCGTAGACGCCGGCCTCGAGACGGGCGAGCGCCGCGGCCAGCAGCTCGGGGGTCTCGGCCGGGGCGAAGTTGATGAGCGGGGCGATGACCGGTGCCGCACCGCGCGATCGGAGCGAGGCCGCGACTCCGTCGCCCCATTTGCCGCCGCGCGGCACGAGGACGCGGACGCCCTTCAGGGGCTTGTCGGCCGTCACGAGGCGCTGCCCAGGGGGTCACCGCCGGACGGTCCGCCCCCGAGCGGGGCGAACTCGGCGGCACCGGAGTCGAGCAGCTCGTCGACCACGCGGCCGGCGACCTCGTGCACGTCGGCCAGGCGGGCGACGAGCGGACCGTCGTCGAGCGAGACGGCGTGCGACGAGCTGAGTCGCCTGCTGCCATCGGGGCTGTAGACCGTCGCGCTGAGCAACAGCAGCCCGGCGTCGACGACCGCGCTGGCGCCCACGGGTGCGGCACAACCGGCCTCGAGACCGGCCAGCACGGCACGCTCGGCCGTGACCACGAGCCGGGTGTCCACGTCTTCGACGGCGGCCAGCCCTCGGGCGAGCGACTCGTTCGGGTCGCCTTCGCGCACCTCGACGGCCAGGGAGCCCTGACCGGGCGCGCTGGGCCAGAAGCCGAGCCCCAACAGTTCGGTCGCGGCGTCGAGACGGCCGAGCCGGCCGAGACCGGCGGCACTCAGCAGCACGGCGTCGAGGTCGTCTCCGACCCGCCCGAGGCGCGTGTCGACGTTGCCCCGGATGTCGACCACCTCGAGGTCGGGGCGGCGGGACCGCAGCTGGGCGGCCCGCCGGGGCGAGCCGGTGCCGACCCGGGCGCCCTCGGGCAGCCCCTCGAGGGTGAGGCCGTCACGCGCGCACAGGGCGTCGCGGGCGTCTGCCCGGGCGGGGGTCGCCCCGATGACGAGACCGGGGTGGTTTGCGGTGGGCAGGTCTTTCAGCGAGTGGACGAGCGCGTCGCACTCGTCGGCCAGCAGGGCCTCGCGCAAGGCGCTGGCGAAGACCCCGGTGCCACCGAGCGAGGCGAGCGACTCGCCGGAACCCTGCGACCGGTCGCCCTCGGTCTTGATGCGGACGAGTTCGACGTCACGCCCCGTCGCGGCCGCGATGCGGTCGGCCACGGTCGTCGACTGGGCGACGGCCAACGCGCTGCCCCGGGTGCCGATGCGGATGGTCGCCACGGGTCAGGGGGCCAGACCGGACAGGGCCGGCTTGAACCCGAGTCGCACGTTCTCGCAGCAGCCCGGGCGGCACACGTCGTACCAGGGGCCGAGGTCGGTCACGTGCGGCCGGTCTTCGGCCGGGACCCCGTCACGACGTTCGAGCACGAGGTCGACGAGCCCGGCGACGTAGGTCGGGTCGATGCCGGGCGTGGGGGTGCGCGTCGCCCAGAAGCCGTTCTTCTCGCTGGTCTCCATCGCCTCGTTGTCCAAGTCCCACATGACCTCCATGTGGTCGCTGACGAAGCCGAGCGGCACGATGACGACGGCACGAGTGGGCCCGCCGGCCAGGTCGTCGATGGCGTCGTTGATGTCGGGTTCGAGCCAGGGCATCGACGGCGGGCCGCTGCGCGACTGGTAGACGAGCTGCCAGGGCACGGTCGTGCCGCCACCCTCGGGCAGGTCGAGGTCGAGGGCCGCCTCGGCCGCGGCCATGACGACCTCGGCGACCGCCTTGTGCTGCGCCGCGTAAGCGCCGTCGGCGTCGAAGCCGCGCGCCTCGGGGCCGCTCTTGGCCGCGTCGGTCGACGGGATCGAGTGCGTCGCGAACAGCACCTGCACCTCGGTCGACAGGTCGAGGCCCTCGTTCTCGGCGCGGGCCTTGACGAGGGCGTCACGGACGCCGTCGATGAACGGCTGCACGAACCCGGGGTGGTCGAAGAACTGGCGCACCTTGTCGATCTGCATCGTGCCCTCGAGGCCGGTGGCGTCGAGCGCCATCGCGAAGTCCTCGCGGTACTGGCGGCACGAGCTGTACGACGAGTAGGCGCTGGTCGCGACGGCGATCAGCTTGCGGAACCCGCGCTCGTCGGCCTCGCGCACGGCGTCGGCCATGTACGGCTGCCAGTTGCGGTTGCCCCAGATCACCGGCAGGTCGATGCCGCGGCTCGCCAGCTCGGCCTCGAGGGCGGCCTTGAGCTCGCGGTTGTGCTCGTTGATCGGGCTGACGCCGCCGAAGTGGCGGTAGTGGGTGGCGACCTCTTCGAGCCGCTCTTCGGGGATGCCCCGACCGCGCGTGACGTTGCGCAGGAACGGGATGACGTCGTCCTGCCCCTCGGGGCCGCCGAAGCCCGCGAGCAGGATGGCGTCGTAGTCGGTCGGCTCGGAGACGTGCTCGGGGCCTGCGGCCGCGGCCGGGGTGGCGTTGCGGACGAGCTGCCCGTTGGTGATGTGGCTGGTGTCGGTCACGACAAGACCTCGATGATGTCGGTGGTGGGGATGCGTCGGCCCGTGTAGAACGGGATCTCTTCGCGGACGTGGCGGCGGGCCTCGGTGTAGCGCAGGTCGCGCATGAGGTCGACGAGTTGGACGAGCTCGGGAGCCTCGAGCGCGAGGATCCACTCGTAGTCGCCGAGCGAGAAGCTGGCGACCGTGTTGGTCAGCACCGCGCGGTGCTCGGAGCCCTGCTTGCCGTGCTCGGCGAGCATCTGACGCCGCTCGGCCTCGGGCAGCAGGTACCACTCGTAGCTGCGGACGAACGGGTACACCGTGAGCCAGGTCTCTGGCGCCTTGCCGCGCATGAAGGCCGGGCTGTGGTTGCGCGAGAACTCGGCCTCGCGGTGCATGCCCATGGCGTTCCAGGTGGGCAGCAGGCCGCCGAGCACGTCGGTGCGCAGCAACTGCCGGTAGGCCGACTGGACGGCCTCGGGCACCTCGCCGTGCAGCCAGATCATGATGTCGGCGTCGGCACGCAGCGCGCTGACGTCGTAGAAGCCGCGCACGGTGACGCCGAGGCCGGCGAGGGCGTCGACGACCGCGTCGAGCTGCGGCACGTCGTCGAGCTCGGGGGCGTAGGGGTTCTGGGGGTCGCGACGCAGCACGGCCCAGAGTGTGTAGCCGAGTCGCTCGGCCGGGGGCGGCGTGCTCGACGAGGCCTCGTCGGCGTCGGTCTGTGCGGGTGCTGCGGGTGATTCGGACGTCGGCAGTACGGGCGCTGCCGCGTCGGCGCTGGAACTCATGCAGTCATTCTCCCTCTCGGCTCGCTGGGAGCCCAACCAGGTTGCTCCCGGTCGAGCGAACGGGGCCGGGGCCCGGGCTGGGGACGAGCCGAGCAGCCGGTCAGCGTCGCTTGACGACCGCGACGACGACGCCGGCCACGGCCAGCGCACCCGCCCCGGCGGCGGCGAGCCACGGGGTCTTGTCGCGGTCGAACGACGACTTGGCCCGGTGGCCGGCGATGCCGAGCTGCTTGGGCACGTTCAGCTTGTCTTCGAGCTCGTTGAGAGTGGCCGCGAGCTCGGCGCGCGTGCGGTCGATGTTGGCCTGGATTTCGCTGCTGTCGCTCATGGGGCTCCTGTCGGGAACGGGGAAGGCGGGAGGGTCGAGGAGGCGCGTCAGCGCTCGTCGAGGCGGGCGCCGGGGATCGAGCCCACGCCCTTGACGGCCTTCAGGTCGGCCTTGAGGCTGGCGATGGTCTTCTCGGGGACGGCAGGCAGCCCCTTCTTGATCGCCTTGTACCCGAGGAACGCGAGCAGGGCGGCCACGAGCAGCAGCACGCCCGCGACGATGAGCGCCGAGGCCCAGCCGGGCAGCCAGATGGCGAGCAGCAGGACGATGCCGGTCAGCAGCACGCCGAGCATCGCGAAGACGAAGACCAGGGCCCCGACGAGGAACCCCGCGCCGATGCCGAACGCCTTGAGCGTGCCGATGACCTCGTACTTGAGCAGGGCCAGTTCGCCCTTGACGAGGTCGGTGACCAGAGACGGGACGTCTTGCACGAGGGCGAAGAGCGACCGCGGCTTCGTCTTGTGCCGCACCTTGTCGCTGCGCGTCGAGTCGGTCACTTCTTGCGACCGCCGCCGAAGAGCTTGGAGATGCCGCGGGTGATGCCCGTGACGACGGCGTCGACGCCGTCGGCCGTCTTGGCGCCGGCGAAGTCCTGGCCCTTGACGACCTGACGCTGCACCGCCCGGCTGTTCCAGACCTTGGACGCCCTCTCGGTGATCTGCTCGTACCGGTCGTGACCGGCGCGGGCGCCGAGCACGAATCCGACAGCGGCTCCGGCGACGAAGATCAGTTTGCCTCGCACGGGGACTCCATTCGTGGTCGTACGCGCGACGGCATGTGCCGCACACGTCCGTCCAATGTAGCCCGAGCGGGCTGCCGGACGCCCGCGCCGGACCGAACCCGACCGACCCCGAGGCATCAGTCGCGCGGCGGGGGCGACGTGAGAGACGCCACGAGGGTGGCGGCCTGACGACGCGAGTGGGCGACGATCGCGGCGAGCCCGCGGCCCGCCACCGCGCCTCCTGCCTGCACGACCTCGACCACGGGTGCAGTCGCGGCCGCCGCCTCGGCCCGGCGCGGGGAGTCCCAGGTGGCGCGGCCGAAGCCGACCAGGTGGCGGTCGGCGAGGTCGACGCCGAGCAGGGTCGAGGCGTCGGCGAGCGCCGCGTCGCGCACCTCGGCGTCGGGTGTGCCCCGGTCGACGACGGGCGAGTCGAAGCTGAGCCGCAGCACGTGGCGCCCTTCGGCGAGATCGGCGAGCCAGCTCCACTTGACCGTGGCGTGGGTGAGCGCCTTGGCGCGCAGGCCGGTCGAGCCGGGGGCGACGAGGACGCCCGTGCCGCGGGGGGCCGCGTCGAGCTCGGGGCGCTCGACGACCAGGGTCGCGAGCGTGATCGCGCCGGGCGGCACCGAGGAGGCGCGGGTCGTCAGGGCCACCGCGTCGTGGTCTCCGACGGCCAGCACGACCCGTCGCGCCCGGACGTGCGCACCGCCGACGGTCTCGACGCCCGTCTCGTCGATCGACCGGACCCGGGTGCCGAGGCGGACGTCGACTCCGAGGCGTTCGAGGTCGGCGACGATCGGGTCGACCAACCGGGCCAGGCCGCCCCGGATGCCGGCCACCGCCGAACCGGCCGGGGCGAGCGCGCGCAACCCGAGCACGGCGGCGGCGAGGCTGCCCTCGCGCTGCAGGGCCGAGCGCAGCCCCGGGGCGACCCGGTCGGCGGCGAGCAGGTCGGGGTGCAGCGAGTGGACCCCCGAGACGATGGGGCTGACGAGCCGGTCGACGACGGCGTCGCCCATACGGGCGCGCACGAGACCCCCCAGCGTGGTTTCTTCGGAGCCGACCTCGGCGGGCAGCTCGGCGTCGGCGAGCGCACGCCGCACCCCGGCCTCGCCGACCACGGCCCGGACGTCGGGCGCCGTCGGGTCGCCGGGGATGCCGAGCAGCCCCGTGCGCGGGATGGGGAACGACTCGCCGTCGGCCTCGTGCAGCCAGGCGCCGCGCGGGTCGGGCAGGACGATGTCGTCGCCCAGGCCGAGCTCGGTCGCGAAGCCGGCGACGGTGCCGCCACGGGTCGCGAAGCTCTCGGCCCCGGCGTCGAGGGCGATGCCGGCGACCACGTGGCGCGAGACCTCGCCGCCGAGCCGGTCGGACGCCTCGAAGAGCACGACGCCCAGCCCGGCGGCGGCCAGGTCGCGGGCGAGCACGATGCCACCCATGCCGCCGCCCACCACGGCGACGTCGACGGCGCCGCCCGGGGTGGCGACGGGCGCGGTCACAGCGTGTGGGCGAGCTCGACGATGCGGGTCAGCACGTCGGGGTCGGTCTCGGGGCTGACGCCGTGGCCGAGGTTGAGCACATGGGCGGGGGCCGCCCGACCGCGCTCGACGACGTCGCGCACGTGGGCCTCGAGCACGGGCCAGGGCGCCTGCAGCATCGCCGGGTCGACGTTGCCCTGCACGGGGGTCGCCCCGTCCAGCCGGCGCGAGGCCTCGTCGAGCGGGATGCGCCAGTCGACGCCCACGGCGTCGGTGCCCACGTCGCGCATGGCGGCGAGCACCTCGCCGCTGCCGACGCCGAAGTGGATGCGCGGCACGTCGAGGTCGGCCACGTGCGACAGGGCGCGGGCCGAGTGGCGGGCGACGTGCGCGGTGTAGTCGGCCAGCGACAGCGAGCCGACCCACGAGTCGAAGAGCTGGGCGGCGCTGGCGCCGGCGAGCACCTGCGCGCGCAAGAACGCACCCGTCACGTCGGCCGCCCAGGTGAGCAGGGCGTCCCAGGTCTCGGGGTCGCCGTGCATCAGGGCGCGGGCCCGGATGTGGTCCTTCGACGGGCCGCCCTCGACGAGGTACGCGGCGAGGGTGAAGGGGGCGCCGGCGAACCCGATCAGCGGCGTGCTGCCGAGCTGCGCGACGGTCTGGGCGACGCCCGCGGCGATCGGCGCCAGCGCCTCCTGGTCGATCGGCCGGAGGGCCGCGACGTCGGCCGCCGTGCGGATCGGCGTCTCGAGCACCGGCCCGCGACCGGGCACGATGTCGACCGCGACGCCCGCCAGCTTGATCGGCACGACGATGTCGCTGAAGAAGATGCCCGCGTCGACTCCGTGGCGGCGCACCGGCTGCATCGTGATCTCGCTCGCCAGGTCGGGGGTGAGGCAGGCGTCGAGCATCTTGGTGCCGACGCGCAGCTCGCGGTATTCGGGCAGCGAGCGCCCCGCCTGGCGCATGAACCACACCGGCAGGGTCTCGGGCCGGTCGCCCCGTAGCGCGCGGACGAGCGGCGACCGGGTCGTGAGGCCGGTGGCCAGGGGGTGCTGATCGGGCAGGGCGGGGTTCTGGGTCACGGGGACGATCTTCCCATCGCCCGCTGGGCGCCGAGTCGACGAGGCGCGTCGCGTCGAGGAGGCGCGGGTCACGAGACCTTGACGACCATCTTCCCGACGTTGTCACCGCGCATCAGACCGGTGAAGGCGTCGAACGCCTTGTCGACGCCCTCGACGACGGTCTCGTCGTACACGACGTCGCCGGCGGCGAGCCACGGGCCCATCTCGGCCTGGAACGCCGGGGCGAGGTGGCGGTAGTCGCCGAGCGTGAAGCCCTTCATGGTCAGACCGCGGGTGACCATGTTCGTCAGGCCGGTGATGCCGACCGGGGCACCGGTCGAGTTGTAGTTCGCGATCGAACCGCAGAGCGCGGCGCGACCGCCGGTGCGGAACGAGGCGAGGGCGGCCGAGAGGTGGTCGCCGCCGACGTTGTCGAAGTAGAGGTCGATGCCGTCGGGCGCGGCCTCGGCGAGCAGCTCGGTGACGTCGCCGTCGCGGTAGTTGAAGGCGGCGTCGAAGCCGTACTTCGAGGTGAGCAGGTCGACCTTCTCGGCCGAGCCGGCGCTGCCCACGACGCGCGAGGCGCCCTTGAGCCGGGCGATCTGGCCGACCATCGTACCGACGGCCCCGGCGGCGCCCGAGACGAAGACGACGTCGCCCTCGCGGATGCCGGCGATCTCGGTCAGGCCGACGTACGCCGTGAGCCCGGTGAGGCCGAGCACGCCCAGGTACGCCGACAGGGGCACGCCGTCGACGGGCTGCACGGCACGGAACGCGGCCGCGCCTCCCTGGGCCACGTCACGCCAGCCCTGCTCGTGCAGCACGACCGTGCCGACGGCCAGGTCGTCCGAGCGCGACTCGACGACGCGCCCCACGGCACCGCCGGTCATGGTCTCGCCGAGGGCGAACGGCGGCACGTACGACTTCACGTCGTTCATGCGACCGCGCATGTAGGGGTCGACCGAGAGGTACTCGTTCTGCACGCGCACCTCGCCGTCGGCGAGCTCGGGCAGCGTCACCTCGACGCGGGCGACGTCGTCGGGGGTCGGTTCGCCGTGCGGGCGGGCGACGAGCTGCCACTGGATGCTGGTGGTCGAGGTCATGGTGTCTCCTTGGTCGGTGCGGGGCGGGCCCGGTCGGAATGCGAGGCCGGGCCCTCGTGTTGCAAGCTGCAACCGTCGTGCGGCATTCCCGGCCACTCGACGTCGAGTCAACGCCCAGCCGAAAACGCCGATCAGAGTTAGGATCACCCAGTGCTCATCTGCCTCACGGCGTCCCACCGGAACGCCAGCTTCGACCTCCTCGAGAGGCTGAGCATCGGCGCACCCTCGGCGGTGGGCACCCTGGTCGACGGCAGCGACTTCGTCAGCGGCGCCGTCGTGCTCGCGACCTGCAACCGCTTCGAGGCCTACCTCGACGTCGACGAGCCCCTCACCGCCGGCAGCGCCCTCGCCGTCGAGGCGACCATCGAGACGATGAGCACCGCCAGCGGCGTCGAGGCCGACGACCTGCGCGACAGCGTCCGGGTCATCACGGGCGACGAGGTCGTCGAGCACCTGTTCGCCGTCAGCACCGGCCTCGAGTCGGTCGTCGTCGGCGAGGACGAGATCTCGGGCCAGGTGCGACGCTCGCTCGAGCGCGCCCGTCACGACGGCACCACCTCGCGCGACCTCGAGCGGCTCTTCCAGAAGGCGTCGCAGACCTCGCGCGGCATCAAGAACCAGACGAACGTCGGAGGCGCGGGTCGGTCCCTCGTCCGCCTCGCCCTCGAGCTGGCGTCCTCGCGCGTGACCGACTGGTCCGAGGCGCGCGTCCTCATCGTGGGCACCGGCCAGTACGCGGCCACCACCGTCGCGGCCCTCCGCGACCGGGGCGCCGACCAGCTCGCCGTCTACTCGGGCTCGGGTCGCGCCGAGTGGTTCGGACTCAAGCACGCCGCGACGCCCTACGACGACCTCGCGACCGCCGTCGCCTGGAGCGACGTGCTGATCACCTGCACCTCGACCACCGAGCCGGTCGTCACCCGCGACGTCGTGCACCCCGGCGGCCGCCGCCTGGTCATCGACCTCGGCCTGCCCCGCAACGTCGACCCGCTCGTCTCGAGCGTCGAGGGCGTCGAGCTGCTCGACCTCGAGACCATCAGCCTGCACGCCCCGCTGCCCCAGCTCAGTGCGGCCGACGACGCCCGCGCCCTCGTGTCGTCGGCGGCCGCCGAGTTCCAGGCCGTCGCCGCCGAACAGTCGCTCACCCCCTCGGTCGTCGCGCTGCGCAAGCACGTCTTCGACCTGCTCGACGCCGAGATCGAGCGGGCCCGGTCGCGCGGCGACTCGTCCGAGCGCACCGAGTCGGCGCTCCGCCACCTCGCCGGCGTCCTGCTGCACACCCCGTCCGTCCGGGCGCGCGAGCTGGCCCGCGAGGGCCGCGGCGACGAGTTCCGCGACGGCCTCGAGGCGCTGTTCGGCGTGACCGACGCGCGCCGCGCCTCCTCGTCCTCGAGCCTGCGTGCCGTCGACGACGACCGTCAGGCCTCGGCGGGCTGACCGCCCGCCGGTCGGCCGTGCGCCGGCCCGTCGTCGTCGTGCCCGAAGATGGCCTGATGGACACCATCGTCGTCAGCGCGCTCGCCCTCGTCCGCGACCGGCGGATGCTCATGGTCACCGCTCGCGGCCGCGACGTGCTGTACCTGCCGGGCGGCAAGCTCGAGCCCGGCGAGACGGCGGCCGAGGCCCTCGTCCGCGAGTCGCGCGAGGAGGTCGGCGTCGAGCTCGACCCGGCGACCGTGGCCGAGCTGTTCACCGTCGTGACGCAGGCGCACGGCGAGCCGGAGGGGCGTCAGGTGGCGATGACGGTCTTCGCGGCCGACCTCGCCCCGACCAGCCCCGAGCCGGCACCCGCGGCCGAGGTGGGCGCGGTGCACTGGGTGACGTCGGCCGACGCCGACCGCTGCCCCCCGGCGGGCGTCGCCACGCTCGACCGCCTGCGGGCGCTGGACCTGGTCGACTGACCCGGGCACGGGTCGCCGGGGTGGCCGACCGCGCAGGGCAGGGCAGGGTCGCGGAGGGCCCGAGGCGGGTCAGTGCACGTACTCGAGCGCATCGGTCCCCACCGCGCGGAGCGCCTCGAGGGCCCGGAGGCGGTGGGCGAGGGTGAGGTCGTCGAACGTCACGACGACGCAGTAGGCGACGCTGCGCCGGGGCCCGCGCAGCACGCCCAGCTCGGCCCGCACGCCCGCGTCACCACCGGTCGCGTGGACGATCTGGAGGTCGTGGTCGAGCCGCCGGTGCCCGAGCGGGTCGAGGCCGAACGGTGCCGCGACGAGCGAGGTGTCGGCGCCGAGCGACAACCAGCCGAGCACCCGGTTCGACACGGCGCGGTCGACGACCTCGCCGCGGGCCAGCGAGACCGCCAGCCCGGCGAGCTCGTGGGCGGTGCCGACGGCCAGGGCCGGTGCGTCGTCCGGGCCGCGCGTCGACCGCGTCACGTCGAGCAACGCGGTCTTCGTCAGGCCGAGCGACTCGCCCCGGGCGCGGACGGCGGCCAGGCCCACCAGGCCGATGAGGGCGTCGATCGCGGCCGCGTCGCGAAACGCCCCCACGAGGGTGGCCGCGTCGGTCACCGGCAGGCGCGAGCGCCGCAGGTAGGGCCAGAGGCCGCCGGGGCCCTGGTCGCCGGGGGCTCCGGGGCGCTCGAGCTCGTCGAGCGGACGCAGCGTGCCGTCCTCGATGCGGGCCGACACCTCGATCAGCAGCAGCACGGCGCCGAGCTGTCCGACCGGCAACGCGAGGTGCTCGTCGACGCTCAGCAGGTCGTCGCCCGAGTCGAGGTCGCTGACCGACGCCGAGACCTGCCCGCCCGCGAGCGCCAGGTCGCCGAGCGCCGCGAACGACGAGGCGAACGACTCGAGCGCGCGACCGCCGCCGTGACGCGGTTCGTGGTCTCCGTCGTCGCCCCCGCGTCGGGCGCGGCGGCCGGGCCCGGGGTCTACCAAATCGTGACGCGCTCCTCGGTCGGCAGCCACAGCGCGTCGGTCTCGGTCACGCCGAAGGTGTCGTAGAACTCGTCGATGTTGCGGACGATCTGGTTGCACCGGAACTCGTTCGGCGAGTGCGGGTCGATCGAGATCAGCCGGACGGCCTCCTCGTCGCGCAGCGTGATCTGCCAGGCCTGGGCCCAGCTGAGGAAGAACCGCTCGGCGCCGGTCAGGCCGTCGATCACGGGCGGCTCGGTGCCGTCGAGCGAGATCAGGTAGGCCTTCCAGGCGATCGAGAGGCCGCCGAGGTCGCCGATGTTCTCGCCGATGGTCAGGGCGCCGTTGACGTGGTGGTCGGGCACCTGCTTCGGGGCGAGCGCGTCGTACTGCGCGATGAGCGACGAGGTCAGCTCCTCGAAGGCCTCGCGGTCGGCGGGGGTCCACCAGTCGGTCAGCTTGCCGTCGCCGTCGTACTTCGAGCCCTGGTCGTCGAAGCCGTGGCCGATCTCGTGGCCGATGACGGCGCCGATCGCCCCGTAGTTGGCGGCCGCGTCGCGGGTCTCGTCGAAGAACGGGAACTGCAGGATCGCCGCCGGGAACACGATCTCGTTCATGCCGGGGTTGTAGTACGCGTTGATGGTCTGCGGCGTCATGAACCACTCGTCGCGGTCGAGGGGCTTGCCGATCTTGCCCAGCTCGCGGTCGAACCCGAACGCGGCGGTCGCCCGCACGTTGCCGACGAGGTCAGTCGGGTCGATCTCGAGCGCCGAGTAGTCGCGCCACCTCTCGGGGAACCCGATCTTGGGCGTGAACTTCTCGAGCTTGTCAAGGGCGCGGGCGCGGGTCTCGTCGGTCATCCAGGCGAGCTGCGAGATGCTCTGCCGGTAGGCCTCGACGAGGTGGGCGACGAGCACGTCCATCGCGGCCTTGGCCTCGTTCGCGAAGTGCCGCTCGACGTAGATGCGGCCCACGGCCTCGCCGAGCGCGCCCTCGACGAGCGAGACGCCGCGCTTCCAGCGGGCGCGCTGCACGGGGGTGCCGGTCAGGGTGCGACCGTAGAAGCCGAAGTTGGCCTGGACGAAGGGCGTCGACAGGTAGGCCGCCGTCGAGCGGACGATCTGCCAGCGCAGCCAGTCGCGCCAGACGTCGACGCGGTCGTCGGTCAGCAGCGTGGCCAGGCCGGTCACGAACGAGGGCTCGCGCACGACGAGCTCGTCGAAGACGCCGGCCGGCCCGCCGACGGCGTCCCGCCAGACCGTCAGGTCGACGCCCTCGGCGAGCGCGTCGAACTCGGCCCACGGCATCAGGTTGTAGGTCTTGTCGCTGTCGCGCGTGGCGACGTTGCTCCAGTGGTGCGAGGCCAGGTCGGTCTCGAGGGCGACCACGCGGTCGGCCCGTGCGCTCGCCTCGTCGAGCCCGGCCAGGTCGAGCATCTGCTCGACGAAGGCGCGGTACGCGGTGCGCACCGACTCGAACTTCTCCTCGCGGTAGTACGACTCGTCGGGCAGCCCGAGCCCGCCCTGCTCGGCGAACACGACGTAGCGCTCGGGGTCGCCGGGGTCGTTGTCGACGAAGAGCTGCACGACGCTCGGCACGCCCTGCTTCTCGAGCGAGCCGAGGAGGCGCGTGAACGAGGTCACGTCGGTCACCTCGTCGACCTGGGCCAGCAGTGGTTCGAGGGGTGCGGCGCCGAGCGCCTCGACGTGCTCCTCGTCGGTGAAGCTGGTGAAGAGGTCGCCGACCTTGCGGGCCTCGGTGCCGGGCTCGGCCGACTGCGACTCGACGACGATCTCGTGGACGGCCTTCTCGGCCTCTTCGGCGAGCAGGTAGAAGGAGCCGTAGCGCGCCTTGTCCTCGGGGATCTCGGTGCGGTCGATCCATTTCCCGTTGACGTGCCGGAAGAGGTCGTCCTGCGGGCGGACCGCAGGGTCGAGTTCGTCGGTCTGGATTCCGCTGCTCAGTGCGTCGCTCGTCATGCCCGCCAGCCTACGGCGGCCCCGCCGCTACAGTTCTGGGCATGGCACTCCCCTGGTCGCTGCACGGCGACGGACGAACGGTCGACGCAACCGAGATCGTCGCCCCCGAAGAACGACTCACCTGGCCGCGCACCATCGGGTTGGGCGGCCAGCACGTCGTCGCGATGTTCGGTGCGACCTTCCTGGTGCCGATCATCACGGGGTTCCCGCCGAGCACGACCCTGCTCTTCTCGGGCATCGGCACCCTGCTCTTCCTGATCATCACGAAGAACCGGCTGCCGAGCTACCTCGGGTCGTCGTTCGCGTTCCTCGCACCGATCGCGGCGGCGCAGGACGTCGGCGGCATGCCCCTCGCGCTCAGCGGCATCGTGGTGGTCGGCGTGCTGCTCGCGATCGTCGGCGTGATCGTCAACCTGGCCGGCACCCGGTGGATCGACGCGCTGCTGCCGCCGGTCGTCAGCGGCGCCATCGTCGCGCTGATCGGCTTCAACCTGGCCCCGGCCGCCCGCGACAACTTCGCGGAGGCCCCGCTCACCGCGATCATCACGCTCGCCGCCGTCGTGCTCAGCGCCGTGCTGTTCCGGGGCCTCCTCGGCCGCCTGTCGATCTTCGTGGGAGTCGTCGTCGGCTACGTCGCCGCGCTGCTGCTCGGCGAGGTCGACTTCGGTGCGGTGGGCGACGCGGCCTGGGTGGGCCTGCCGACCTTCACGGCCCCCGCCTTCGACCCGGGCGCGCTGCCGGTCTACCTGGGATTCCTGCCGGTGGTGCTCGCCCTGATCGCCGAGAACGTCGGCCACGTCAAGGGCGTCGGCCAGCTGACCGGGCGCAACCTCGACCCGCTCACCGGTCGCGCCCTCTTCGCCGACGGCCTCAGCACGGTGCTGGCCGGCCTCGGCGGGGGCTCGGCGACGACCACCTACGGCGAGAACATCGGCGTGATGAGCGCCACCCGCGTCTTCTCGACCGCCGCGTACTGGGTCGCCGGCGTCGTCGCCATCGTGCTCGGCCTGTCGCCGAAGATCGGCGCCGTGATCTTCACCATCCCGCCCGGCGTGCTCGGCGGCGTCACGACCGCGCTCTACGGCCTGATCGGCGTCATCGGCATCCGCATCTGGGTCGAGAACAAAGTCGACTTCAGCCGCCCGAAGAACCAGCTGACCGCCGGCATCGCCCTCATCATGGGCATCGCCGACTTCACCCTCGCCCTCGGCGGCGCGACGTTCGGCGGCATCATCCTCGGCACCGTCGCGGCCATCGTCGTCTACCACCTCATGTCGGCCGTGGGTCGGGCCCGGGGCACCGACTGACGGTGGCGCCCGACCCCGCCGAGCCGTCGTCGACGACGACCTCGCGCCTCCGTTCGCCCTGGGACCGCCGCATCGTCGGCCTCGCGGGGCCGGCGCTCGGCGCGCTGATCGCCGAGCCGCTGTTCCTGCTGACCGACACGGCGATGATCGGGCACCTCGGCACCGTCCCGCTCGCCGGGCTCGGCATCGCGAGCGTGGTGCTGCAGACCGCCCTCGGGTTGCTGATCTTCCTGGCGTACGCGACGACGCCGACCGTGGCCCGGCGGCTCGGTGCAGGCGACCGCCCCGGGGCGATCCGGGCGGGCGTCGACGGCCTGTGGTTCGCGCTGCTGATCGGCGTCGTCCTGGCCGGCGTCGGGGCCGTCGTCGCCCGCCCCCTCGTCGGTCTCTTCGGCACCGACCCCGCGGTCGTCGACGCCGCCGCGACGTACCTGACCGTGTCGATGATCGGCCTGCCGGGCATGCTGCTCGTGATCGCCGCGACGGGGCTGCTGCGCGGGCTGCAGGACACGAGGACGCCCCTCGTCGTCGCCACCGTCGGCTTCGCGGCGAACGCCGGCCTCAACGCGGTCTTCCTCTACGTCTTCGGCTGGGGCGTCGCCGGCTCGGCCGCCGGCACCGTCGTCGCGCAATGGGGCATGGCGGCCGTCTACGTCGTGATCGCCGTCCGGGCCGCACGGGCGGTCGGGGCTCCGCTGCGCCCGGGGCTGGCCGGCGTCGGCCGGACGGCCCGCTCGGGGGCGTGGCTGCTCGTGCGCAACGCGTCGCTCCGGGTCGCGATGATCGCGACCGTCTGGGCCGCCGCCTCCTCGGGGGTGACGGGGCTCGCCACGATCCAGGTGGCACTCACGCTGTTCAGCACGCTGGCGTTCGCCCTCGACGCGCTGGCCGTGGCCGGTCAGGCGCTCGTCGGTCACTCGCTCGGTCGGGGCGACCGCGACGCGGTGCGGGCGATCACCCGCCGACTCATGCTGTTCGGCGTCGGCGGCGGCCTGCTGCTCGGCGTGCTGCTGGCGGCGGTCTCGCCCCTGCTCGCCCCCGTCTTCAGCGGAGACGACGCGGTCCGCGAGCTGCTGCCGCGGGTCGTGCTGGCGATGGCCGTCGGCATCCCGCTGGCCGGGTTCGTCTTCGTGCTCGACGGCGTGCTGCTCGGCGCGGGCGACGCCCGCTACCTGGCGCTGGCCGGAGTCCTCAACACCGTCGTGTACCTCGCGATCCTGATCCCGCTGGAGGCGCGGATCGAGCCGGGCGCGCAGGGCACGGTCGCCCTGTGGCTGGCCTTCGGCCTCGGGTACATCGGCGTCCGCGCCGTGACGCTCGGGCTGCGGGCGCGGTCGGACCGGTGGATGGTCGTCGGGAAGGACTGAGCCGGGCCGGCGCGGACGGGCCGGTGCGACCCACCGGGCCCGTCGTCAGCGCCGGGGTGGCGCCGTCGTCGAGCCGGACCGGAACACGCTCGTGAAGGTCGTGCCCGCAGCGGCCTCGCCGGCCAGCAGGGCGAGTACGGCGCGACCGGCCGCGCGGCCCTTCTCGACGGCGGGCTGCACGACCGTGGTGAGGTCCGCGGCGCGCGGGTCGTCGAGGCGCACGCCGTCGTAGCCCACGACGCTGAGGTCGCCCGGCACCGACAGGCCCAGCTCGTGCGCCGCCGCGATGACGCCCGAGGCGAGCAGGTCGCTCTGGGCGACGATCGCCGTGGGCCGCTCGGCCTCGGGCACGTCGAGCAGGCGCAGTCCCGCCCGGTGCCCCTCGCTCGTCCAGCTGCCGCGCGTCGCCAGTCCGCGCACGCCGGGGAAGACCTGGCGGGTGCCGCGCAGCCGTTCGAGCGTCGGCCACGAGGTGCCCCGGGCCACGCGCTCGTCGGTCAGCTCGTCGTCCGTGTCGCCGGTCGACCGACCGGGGCCGAGCTCGAGGGCGACGACGGCGACGCGGCGGTGGCCGAGGTCGTGCAGGTGCTGCGCCAGGAGGCGGGACGACCCGACGTTGTCCTCGGCGATGTCGAGCACGCCCTCGGTCGGCGGGGCCTCGATCGACACCACGGGGATGCCCCGGCGACGCATGATCGACACCGACTCGTCGAGGCGGGTGCTGCAGCCGAAGAGGACGACGGCGTCGACGGGGGCGTCGAGCAGCCGCGAGCGCTCGCCCGCGGTCTCGGTGAGCAGCAGCAGCGAGGCGTCGGCCGGCCCGGTGACGTCGGCGATGCCGTCGAGCATCGCGACGTTGATCGGGTCGCGGAACGCCGTGCTGAGGGTCGACTCGAGGACGGCGCCGACGATGCCGGACCGACCTCGGCGCAGCGACCTCGCCCGCGGGTCGGGGCCGGCGTAGCCGAGGGCGTCGGCCGCGGCGAGCACCCGCGCGCGGGTCTCGTCCGACACGGGGCCGGTGCCGCTGAAGGCCAAGGAGGCGGTGCTCGCGCTGACGCCGGCGGCCCGCGCCACCGACGCGAGGGTCGGTCTGGCGTCGTCGCCCTCTGCCCGGCTCATGGTGCCGCAGCCTAGCCGACGACGCCTCGGGGGCCGGATCGCCTCAGTCGTGCTGGGTGACGCGCGGTTCGTCGAGGCCGAGCGCCGTGACGTAGTCCGCCGCGAGCGCGGGCACCTGGGCCCAGTCGCCGTAGTGGGCCGCGACCTCCATCAGGTCGACGATCGCGCCCCGCACGGTCGCGCCGAGGGCGGGGGTCATGCCGTGGGCGACGACGGCGCTCGTGCTGCAGAGGATCTCGAGCGGCAGCAGCACGTCGTCGAGGACGTGCTGTCGGGCCGAGGGCGACAGCACCTGGACGATCGAGCGGGCCAGGTCGAGGAAGTGCGCGACGTCGGGCTCGAGCTCGAGGCCGTGGGCGACGCAGGCGGGCACCCGGTGCGCCGGCTCGTCGAGCTGCTCGAACGACGGGGCCCGCGTCGCCGCGATCGCGATCATGCGGACGAGATCGTCGAGCAGCACCTCGTTGAAGCGACGGTGCCAGACGACGACGTGGGCGTGGCTGAACGGCGCCCGGACGACCACGCGCATCCGCCGCAGCTCGTAGAAGGCGAGCTGGACGTCGCCGGGGGTGACGCCGTGCTCTCGGACGATCGTGGCGAGGTCGAGGGTGTCGCCGGGGGCGTACCGACCGCGGGCGATGTCCACGAGCACGAGCTCGCCCGCGTCGTGGAGGACGGGCGTGCGGGTCGCGGTGCGGGTGCTGGTGCTGGTGCTGGTGGAGTGCATCGGGGTGCTCATCGTTCCTCCGGGTCGAGTTCGGGGTGAGGTCGTCCTGCCGACCATCTGGAATGAACGTATTTCACATTTGCATGTTCGTCAAGCGTCATCTCGTCGGGTGCTACCGCGCCCTAGGATCGTCGGGTGCGCCTCGTCATTGCCCGCTGCTCGGTCGACTACGCCGGTCGGCTCTCCGCCCACCTGCCCCTGGCCACGCGCCTCCTCATGATCAAGAGCGACGGCAGCCTGCTCGTGCACTCGGACGGGGGCAGCTACAAGCCCCTCAACTGGATGAGCCCGCCGTGCACGATCCGCTCGGTCGAACCCGACGACGACCAGCGCGCCGCCGGCGTCGTCGAGCTGTGGAAGGTCACCCAGGCGAAGACCGCCGACATCCTGGCGGTGTCGATCCACGAGGTGCTGCACGACTCGTCGCACGAGATGGGGGTCGACCCGGGCCTGACCAAGGACGGCGTCGAGGCCGACCTGCAGAAGCTGCTCGCCGAGCAGATCGACCTGCTCGGCGAGGGCCACACGCTGGTCCGGCGCGAGTACATGACGGCCATCGGCCCGGTCGACATCCTCGCGCGCGACGCGAAGGGTGCGGCGGTGGCGGTCGAGTTGAAGCGACGGGGCGACATCGACGGGGTCGAGCAGCTCACGCGCTACCTCGAGCTGATGAACCGCGACCCGCACCTCGCCCCGGTGACCGGCGTCTTCGCGGCCCAAGAGATCAAGCCGCAGGCGCGGACGCTGGCTCACGACCGGGGCATCCGCACCCTGCTGCTCGACTACGACGCCATGCGCGGACTGGACGACTCGCACTCGCGCCTCTTCTGATCGGTCGGCACGAACCCTTGTGAGCGTCACATATCAGGGTTATATTTCTCCTACGACGAATCGACCGCAGGAGCAACCCGTGACCTCACCCATCTTCGACACCCTCTCCGCCGAGCGCGAGGCGACACCCGTGTTCGAGTCCCTGACCCGAGGCCTCGACGACCCGATGTGGTCGTTCGAGACGATGGCGCCGCCGTCGACCCGGGGCAGCCGGGCCGACGGCGACCCGACCCGCGACGACCCGACCCGGGGCACGCCGACTCGCGAGGCCGCGGTGCGCCGCCAGACCTCGAGCCGCTCCGCGGTGACCGACGTCGCGACGTGGCCGCTGCGGACGATCACCTGCTGACGCGGTTCCGTAAGCTGAGGGCGATGACTCTCCCCTACACGGCCGTCCTCTACGACCTCGACGGCACCATCGCCGACTCGGCGCCCGCGATCACCGCCAGCCTCGCGCACACCATCGACCGTCTCGGCCTCGCGGTCCCCTCGGCCGACGACCTCATGGCCTGGGTCGGCCCGCCGTTGCCCCAGAGCTTCGAGGTGCGCCTCGGCCTCGACGGCGACCGCCTGGTCGAGGCGATGCGCCTCTACCGTTCGCACTACCTGGCGAACGGCGCCCTCGAGGGCGAGGTCTTCCCGGGGGTCCCCGACCTCATGGCGGCCGTCCACGCCGCCGGCATCCCGACCTCGACCGCGACCTCGAAGCCCGAGACGCCGGCCACGGCGATCCTCCGGGCCCACGGCCTCGACCGCTACCTCGACGTCATCACCGGCGCCTCCGACGACGAGGTGCGCAACACCAAGGCCGACGTCGTCGCCGAGGCCCTGACGAGACTGCGAGCGCGGGGCGCCGACGTCTCGCGGCCCGTGCTGATCGGCGACCGCCACCACGACGTCGAGGGCGCCGCCGTCCACGGCGTGCCCACGATCATCGTCGGCTGGGGCTACGGCGAGCCCGACGAGCACGTCGGGGCGATCGCCGTCGTCGACGACGTCGACCAGCTGGCCGAGCTGCTCGGCGTCACGCTGCTGCGCGGCGCCGCGTGACCCGCGCCGCGACCGTCGTCCGGTCGCCGGCCGCCTGGCTGCTCACCCTGGCGATCGTCCTGATCGCGCTGAACATGCGCGGGCCCATCGTGGCCCCGGCCCCCGTTCTCGACCAGATGAGTGCCGACCTCGGGCTCACCGCGGTCGTGGCCGGGCTGCTCACGAGCATCCCCGTGCTCTGCTTCGCCGTGGCGAGCCCGTTCGCCTCGGCCCTGATCGGCCGCATCGGTGCCGAACGGGCCGTCACCCTGGGCCTGGCCGGCGTGCTGCTCGGCACGCTGCTGCGGACGGCCGGCGGCACGGTGTGGCTCTACGTCGGCACCGTCGTCATCGGCATCGCCATCACGATCGGCAACGTCGTGCTGCCCGTCGTCATCCGCCGCGACTTCAGCCCCGAACGCGCCGGCTTCGTCACGGGCATCTACACCTCGGCCCTCAACGTCGGGTCGATGATCACCTCGCTCGCCACGGCGCCGATCGCCTCGGTCGTGGGCTGGCCCCTGGCCCTCGTCACGTGGGGGCTCCTGGCCGTCCTCGCCGCCGTGGTCTGGTCGGTCGCGGTCGGGCCCCGCGTGGCGGTGCTCGGCGGCAGCGTGGCCGTGGTGCCGGGGTCGCAGGCCGACGTCGACGACCGGCACCGCGCCTCCTCGGCCACCGACGTGTTCACCGGCGGCATCGACGTCGTCGATCCGGGCGAGGCCGAGGCCGACGCCCGAGAGCGCCGTCGCACCGCCACCCCGCTGCTGCGTCGCGCGACGACGTGGGGGCTGACGCTCGCGTTCGCCGGCCAGGCCTTCGGCTACTACGGGCTGACGGCCTGGATGCCCACGCTGCTGCGCGACGAGGTCGGGCTGACGCGCGAGGCCGCGGGCGCGAGTTCGTCGGTCTTCCAGATCCTGGCCGTCGTCGGCGCCCTCGGCGTGCCGTTCCTGGCACTGCGGGTGCGGCCGGCCGTGGTCATCGGCCTGATCGCCGTGTTCTGGTCCGCGATGCCGCTCGGCCTGCTCTTCGCCCCCGAGCACTGGCTGCTGTGGTCGGTCTTCGGCGGGGCGGCCCAGGGCGGGGGCATCACGATCATCTTCATCGTCATCGTGCGCATGGCGTCGACCGACGTCGAGGCGCGGCGCCTGTCGGCCCTCGTGCAGGGCGGCGGTTACGCGATCGCGGCCCTCGGCCCGCTCGCGATCGGCGGACTGCACGACGTCAGCGGCAACTGGCAGATCCCGATGATCGGCGTCGCCGCGGCCGTCGTCGTGCTCGGGGTCAGCGGCGTACTGTCGTCGCGGCGGGTGCCCTGACGCCTGCCGCCTCCCGACTCAACCCCGCACTCCCCCGGCGAAGAGCACCTCGAGCGTCAGCGGGTCGCGGCCGGTGAGGTCGCGCACGGCGGTCGTCACCGTCGCCACCTCGCCCGAGGCCATCGACGTGTAGGTGCTGACCCAGGCGTCGGCCTGGAACGGCTCGGGCTCGAAGACGCGTCGCGACTCGTACGCCTCGTCGACGGTCTCGTCGACGAAGGTGAACGAGCGTCCGCCCAGGGCCGTCAGCCGTGCGGCGGCCTCGGTCAGGGTGAACGCCTCGGACCCGGTCAGGTCGTAGGTCGCGCCCGTGTGCGACTCGTGGTCGAGCAGCACCACCGCCGCGACGGCCGCGACGTCGGCCCGGGCCACGGCCGCGACGCGCCCGTCACCGGCCGGGCCGCGGATGACGCCCTGCTCGTCCGCGAACAACGGGACGAAGTCGAGGTAGAAGTTGTCGCGCAAGAAGGTGAAGCCGAGGCCCGAGGCGCGGATGTGCTGCTCGGTCGCGAAGTGGTCGCGTCCCAGCGTGAACACCGACTCGGCCGACGCCCCGGCGAACGACGTGTAGACCACGTGCCGCACGCCCGCCTCGACGGCCGCGTCGACGAACGCGCGGTGCTGGTCGACCCGGTCGGGGGCTTCGGCGGCCGACACCATGAAGAGCGTCTCGACGCCGCGCAGGGCCTCGACCGACGCCTCGCGGTCGCCGTAGGTCGCCACGGCGACCTCGGCCTCGGCCCCGTCGAGTCGAGGTGCCCGCGCGGCGTCGCGCACGACGAGTCGCAGCGGGACGCCGCGCTCGGACAGGTGCGCGGCCACGATCCCGCCGACGGCACCCGTCGCGCCCGTGACGGCGACGAGCGACGAGGAGGCGCGGGCGGGGTCCCCCACGCGGGCGGACGAGGTCTCGGTCGAGTCGGTCATGCCTCACTGAACCATGCAGGGGGCGCGAGTTCCCAGGCGGGGTCGACCCGCGCCTCCTCGTCCGGCGTCCGGGGTGGTCGACCGCGGCACGCGGGGGTCGGATCGCCGCCGTTGCAGGGATCGAGACTCGTTATCGACTGGGCGGATCGACGGCGGAGGTCGCTGGGCGACGGTAGATTCGACGCCGGTCCGGCACCCCGGGCCACCACCCGACGAAAGGCGCCCATGGGCCACGACCACGGTCACGGACACGTCGCCGCCGACGGGCGTCGCCTGCGCCTCGCCATCGCGATCGTCGCGCTCGGCCTCGTCGCCCAGCTGGTCGGTGCCTGGCTCTCGGGTTCGCTCGCGCTGCTGGCCGACTCGGGGCACATGCTGTCCGACCTCGCCGGGCTGGTCATCGCCCTGGTCGCGACGATCGTCGCCGCCCGGCCCGCGAGCGGGCGCCAGACCTACGGCTACCGACGCGCCGAGGTGTTCGCCGCGTTCGTCAACGGGCTCGTGCTGCTCGCCGTCTCGCTCTCGGTCGCCGTCGCGGCGGTGTCCCGGCTGGTCGCGGTCGGCGAGCACGAGGTGCTCGGCCTGCCCATGCTGGTCGTCGGCCTGGTCGGCGGCGCGACCAACGTCGCCGCGCTGCTCGTGCTGCGCGGCGGGGCGACGCACTCGATCAACATGCGTGGCGCGTACCTCGAGGTGCTCGGCGACCTGCTCGGCTCGGCGGCCGTCGTGGTCGCGGCCGTCGTCGTGCTGACCACGGGCTTCACGCAGGCCGACTCGGTCGGGTCGCTGATCATCGCCGCGATGATCGTGCCGCGGGCGTGGTCGCTGCTGCGCGAGGCGATCCGCGTGCTGTTCGGCTCGGCACCCGGCGACATCGACCTCGAGTCCGTCCGCACGCACATCGGCGACACCCCGGGTGTCGTCTCTGCGCACGACGTCCACGCCTGGCAGATCACCAGCGGGGCGACCGTGTTCTCGGCGCACGTCGTCGTCGAACGCGAGGTGTTCTGCGACATGAAGGTCGACGAGACGCTCGACGCCCTCGACCGCTGCCTCGCCGCCCACTTCTCGGTCGAGCACGCGACGTTCCAGCTCGAGCCGGCCGACCACGCCGGGCACGAACGCGAGACGCACGCCTGACTCGTGCCGCGCCTCCCCCGGGAGGCGCGGGTCGAGTGGGCAGGGCCAGCCGGGGCCCGCTCAGGCCAGCGAGCCGAGCCACAGGCCGAGGGACGCGACGCCGACGCACGCGACGAGCATGCCCAGGCCGTTCGCGACCGCGGCCCCGCGTCGCCCCGTGGCCAGCAGTCGCACCGTCTCGACGCTCGCGGTGCTGAACGTCGTGTACCCGCCGAGCAGGCCGGTGCCGAGGACGGCCTTCCACTCGGGCGCGACGACCCCCTGCAGGGCGAGGCCGGTCAGCAGCCCCAGCGCGAACGAGCCCGACACGTTGATGACGGTCGTTCCCCACGGGTAGGCCGCGCCCAGGCGGTCCTTGACGAGCCCGTCGACGACGAAGCGGACGGCGGCACCGATCCCGCCGGCCACCGCGACGGCGACGACGAGCAGCGGGCTCACGAGGCCCGTCCGGCGAGACGGGCGCCGGCCCGGATGCCGGCCGCCGCGGCGAGCACCCCGAACACCAGGCTCAGCAGCCCGTAGAGCCCGGCGACGGCGAGGTCGCCTCCGCCCGCCCCGACGAGCTGCGCGGTCTCGGTGGCGAGCGAGCTGTAGGTGGTGAACCCGCCGAGCACGCCGGTGCCGACGAACAGTCGGGCCCGTCGGCGAGCGCCGTCGTCGGGGCCGGCGCGCAGCAGCCGCTCGAGCAGCAGGCCGAGCACGAAGGCGCCGACCACGTTGATCGCGAAGATCGCCGTGTCGAAGGCCCCCCACGCCGGCACGACCAGGGTGACGCCGACGCGGGCGACCGTGCCCAGCGCCCCGCCCAGCGCGACGAGGGCGATCAAGGACGGACGGAGGTGCGGGGCACGCGGGCGCGCAGCCCCCGTCACCGGCGCACTCGCGTCACAGCTCGTCCTCCCACGGCAGCGCCTGGCTGCGGGGCACGGGGGCGAGCGGCACGACGACCACGGGGCGCCGCTGCCGGTGGCTGAGGTGGAGGGCGACCGACCCGGCGAAGAACTCGCGGACGCTGCCCCGCAGGCCGGCCTCCCGGCTGCCCACGACGATCAGGGGGGCGTCGAGCTGCTCCGCCAGGTGCGAGAGGCACTGGGCCGGCTCGCCCGCGACGACCAGGGTGCGCAGCTCGACGCCGCGAGCCGAGGCGATCGGCCGCAGCCGCGCCTCCAGGTCGACGTCGAAGGACAGCGTCTCGCCGTAGTCGTCGGGGTCGAGCGGGTACGACAGGACGGTGCCGTCGATGCCCTCGGCGAAGGCGAGCCGGTCGGGCTCGACCGTGACGCAGAGCAGACCGGTGCCGAAGCGGGCGGCGAGGTCGGCGGCGGTCGCCACGACGGCCTCGCCCGAGTTCGACACGACGCCCGCGACGACGAAGCCGTGACTCTCGATGCGTTCGTCGGACATGGTCACCACCCTCTCACCGGGCCGCCACCTCGCGCGGCGACACGGCCACAGTGAACCACCGCCGCACCCCCGCGCGGAAGAGCAGACTGGCGGCATGTGCGGTCGCTACGTCGTTGCCCGGGCCACGTCCGATCTGCTGCCGAGCCTGCTCGACGGCCTGGGGCCCCTGCCCGACGACTTCAACGTCGCCCCGACGACGGTCGTGCCGGTCGTCCGCGAGCGCCACGGCGAACGGCAGCTGCCCGGTGCCCGCTGGGGTTTCGTGCCCTCGTGGTACCCCGACCTGAAGAAGCGGCCGCAACCGATCAACGCCCGCATCGAGACCGTCGCGACGAGCGGCATGTTCCGCCGGGCCTTCGCCACGAGTCGCTGCATCGTGCCCGCCCAGGGCTACTACGAGTGGGTCGTCACCGAGACAGGCAAGCAACCGCACTACGTGCACCAGCCCGACGCCGGCCTCGCCATGGCCGGCCTCGTGGGCGCCTGGCCGGATCCGACCAAGGCCGAGGACGACCCCGACCGCTGGGTGCTGTCGACCACGATCATCACGCGCGACGCCCACGTGGCGCCGGGCGAGGTGCACGACCGCATGCCGGCCTGCCTCACGCCCGACTCGTACGACGACTGGCTCGGCGACGGCCTCGACGGCGACGAGTTGCTGGCGCTGCTCGACCGGGACTCGTTCGAGGTCGCCCACGACCTCGTCCAGCACGAGGTCAGCCGCGACGCCAACAACGTCCGCAACAACGGCCCCCACCTGATCGACCCCCTGGGCTGACGCCCGCCGCCCGGCCGTCGCGAGCCCGAGACCCGTCGACCGAGGAGGCGCGGGTCGCCTCCCCGCGGACGCTCGGCCCCCCGCCTCACCTCGTCGGGGGAAGTGAAAAGGCCCACCCGGAGGTGAGCCTTCACGTTCGTGCGCGAGGGGGGACTTGAACCCCCACGCCCTTTCGAGCACTGGCACCTGAAGCCAGCGCGTCTGCCAATTCCGCCACTCGCGCGAACTCGTAGACTTTAGCACGCGCCGGACGAGCGGAAGAGCACGGGTGAGGACCTTTCACTCGTTCGGGCTAAGATCGGGCGACCAGAGACCCCGAACCTGGAGACCCATGGGACTGCTCGACAACTTCGAACGCGGGCTGGAGCGCGCCGTCAACGGCGCCTTCGCCAAGACGTTCCGTTCGGGCGTGCAACCCCTCGAGATCACGAACGCCCTGCGTCGTGAGCTCGACACCAAGGCGGCGGTCGTCTCGCGTGACCGCATCCTCGTGCCCAACGAGCTCCAGGTGCGCCTCGCCCCGATCGACTACGAGAAGATGTCCGGCATCGGTCCGGCCCTGATCGACGAGCTGACGCAGCTCACCCAGCGGCACGCCACGGCGCAGGGGTACCAGTTCGCCGGCCCGCTCGGCATCCGCCTCCGAGAAGACGACTCGCTCAGCGTCGGCATCATGTCGGTCGACTCGCGCAACCTGCGTGGCGAGGTGCAGTGGAAGCCCTTCGTCGAGATCGACGGCAAGCGCCGCGAACTCAGCGGCGCGCGCACCATCATCGGCCGCGGCAGCGACGCCGACATCACGGTGCAAGACACGGGCACCTCGCGCCAGCACGTCGAGATCCTCTGGGACGGCTCGCGCGCCCAGGTCCGCGACCTCGCCTCGACGAACGGCTCGAAGCTGAACGGCAACCCGTTGACGAAGGCCCCCCTGCAGCCCGATTCGGTGATCCAGATCGGTCGTACGCGTATCGTGTTCCGCGTGCTCCCCCAGTCATCGACGCCCGACCCCTTCGACGGGCCCGACCCGACGGGTGGCCGACGATGACCTCAGCCCTGACCCTGCTCGTGCTCCACTTCGGCTTCCTGGCCGTCCTGTGGCTGTTCGTCTTCGTGATCGTCTTCGCGCTGAGGAGCGACCTCTTCGGGCAGCGGGCGCGCAAGATGCCCGCCGACGCGACACCCGGCAAGGCGAGTTCGACCGCCACCGCGCCTCCTGCGCCCTCTCCCCGTCCGGCGCCCGCCGCGCCGGCGTCGGCCCCGCAGGGTGACGGCCGCGCGACGCGCCTCGTCATCACGAAGGGCGCCAAGGCGGGCCTCGAGATGCCGCTCGGCGACGGTCCGCTCACCATCGGCCGGTCGCAAGAGAGCAACCTCGTGATCCGCGACGACTACACCTCGACCCACCACGCGCGCCTCATGCTCTGGAACGGCCGCTGGGTCGTCCAAGACCTCGACTCCACCAACGGCACGTTCCTCGCGGGTGAGCGCGTGTCGGTCCCCACCCCCGTGCCCACCGGCGCGACCGTGACGATCGGGCAGACGAGCTTCGAGCTCCGACGGTAGGCACTCATGACGACTCACGCCAAGAGTGCCGCTCTGTCCAACGTGGGCAAGATCCGCTCCAACAACCAAGACAGCGGGTACGCCGGCACGCAGCTCTTCGTGGTGGCCGACGGCATGGGCGGGCACGCGGGCGGCGACGTGGCCTCGGCCATCGCGATCCGACGGATCCGCGAGACCGACCGCGTCTACACCTCGCCCGGCGACGCCGAGTTCGCCCTGCAGTCGTCGCTCATCGCGGCCAACCAGCTGCTGGCCGAGACCGTGTTCGAACACCAAGAACTCACCGGCATGGGCACGACCGTCAGCGCGATGCTGCGCGTCGGCGACAGCATGGCCATCGCCCACATCGGCGACTCGCGCATCTATCTGTACCGCGAGGGCGAGCTCAGCCAGATCACCGCCGACCACACCTTCGTGCAGCGCCTGGTCGACAGCGGCCGCATCACGCCCGAAGAGGCCGCCGTGCACCCGAGGCGCAGCGTGCTCATGCGCGTGCTGGGCGACGTCGACGCGGCCCCCGAGATCGACACGGCGACCCTCGGCACGCAGCCCGGCGACCGCTGGTTGATCTGCTCGGACGGCCTCAGCAGCTACCTCGCCGAAGAACGCATCAAGAAGGCGCTGGCCATGGGCCTCGACGCCGAGCAGACGGCCAAGCGCCTGGTGAAGGAGACCCTCGACCACGGCGCACCCGACAACGTCACCGTCGTCATCGTCGACGTCGACGAGTCCGGTGACTCGGCCCTCGACGAGCCCGTCACGGTCGGTTCGGCCTCCGCTCCCCTCAGCTTCGACAGCGACGCCGGACGCAAGCAGCTGCGCCTGCCGACGATCCTGCTGCACCCGCTCAAGGTCGCCACGACGCCGGAGGACAGCCACTTCGAGCCCGAGAGCGACGAGTACCTCGCCGAGCTCATCGCCGAAGACAAACGCCGTCGGCGCCGACGCCGCATCACCTGGCTGACGGCCCTGATCGTGGCGGTCGCCGCGCTCGTCGCGGGCCTCGTGCTCACCTACCAGTGGACGCAGGACCACTACTACGTCGGCGAAGAACGCGGCACCGTCGTCATCTACAAGGGCGTACAGCAGAGCCTCGGGCCGATCACCCTGTCGAGCGTCTACGAGACGACCGACGTCCAGGTCGACGACCTGCCGAACTACACGCAGACGACCGTCGAGGACACCATCAACGCCGGCTCCCTCGCGGACGCCCGGGCGATCGTCGAGAGGTTGGCCGATGCCAGCAACCCCTGACGCACCGGGCGGCGACGCCACCGAGGTCATCGGTCGACCAGGAGGCGCGCGCGCGTCGTCCGCGAAGGCCTCGCGTCCCACGAACATGACGCAGGCGATCTCGTTGCGCCTGCGCGAACCCGCGCGGCTGCGCAACCTCGAGCTGCTCATGCTGCTGATCGCCTGCGGCGTCGCGGCCGGGGCGATGGTGCTCGTGCAGCTCGGCGCGACCGGCGAGGTCGACCCCACCGTGCTGATCGCGGGGTCGATGGTGCTCGGGCTCGCCCTGATCTTCCACGTCGTGCTGCGCGTCGTGGCCCGGGAGGCCGACCCCTTCGTCATGCCGATCGCGGTCACCCTGAACGGCATCGGCATCGCCATGATCTACCGCCTCGACCTGGCCGAGGGTCGCGAGGGCTGGGCGGCGCTCGGCATCAAGCAGATGGTCTGGACGGTCTTGGCGATGGTCATCGCCCTCGCCGTGCTGCTGGTCATCCGCAACTACCGCGTGCTCTCGCGGTACCGCTACATCGCCATGTTCGTCTCGATCGTGCTGCTGCTGCTGCCGCTGCTGCCCGGCATCGGCCGTGAAGGCCTCAACGCCCGTGTCTGGATCGACATCGGACCGTTCTCGTTCCAGCCGGGCGAGATCGCGAAGATCACGTTGGCGATCTTCTTCGCCGGCTACCTGGTCACCGCCCGTGACAACCTGTCGCTCATGGGGCCGAAGATCCTCGGCATGCGCTTCCCCCGGCCGCGAGACCTCGGGCCGATCCTGATCGTGTGGCTCGTGGCCATGGGCGTGCTGATCTTCCAGCGCGACCTCGGCACGTCGCTGCTGTACTTCGGGCTCTTCCTCGTCATGATCTACGTCGGCACCGGGCGCGCGAGCTGGATCATCCTCGGCCTCGGGCTCTTCGTCGGCGGTGCACTCGTCGCGAGCACCTTCCTCGGCTACGTGCAGGGTCGCTTCGCCGCCTGGCTGAACCCCTTCGCCCAGTCCGAGTACGACGCCGTCGGCGGGTCCTTCCAACTCGTCCAAGGGCTCTTCGGCCTGGCCAACGGCGGCTTGATCGGCACCGGGCTCGGCCAGGGCCGACCCGAGACGACGCCCCTCGCCGAGAGCGACTACATCTTCGCGTCGCTCGGCGAAGAACTCGGCCTCGCCGGCCTCTTCGCCATCCTCGCGCTCTACCTGCTGCTGGTCTCGCGCGGCTTCCGCATCGGCTTCGTGGGGCAGGACGACTTCGGTCGCATGCTCGGCGTCGGCGTCGCGTTCGTCGTGGCCCTGCAGGTCTTCGTGGTCATGGGCGGCGTGACGCGGGTCATCCCGCTCACCGGCCTGACGGCGCCCTTCCTCGCCGCGGGCGGCTCCTCGCTCGTGGCCAACTGGATCATCGTCGCCTTGCTGCTGCGACTGTCCGACTCCGTCCGCGACCAACCGAGGCTGGTGATCGGCTGATGAACAAAGAACTCCGACGCGTGAGCTACGTGGTGCTCGCCATGTTCGTCGCGCTCTTCCTCTCGACGACCTACATCACGGCGTTCCAGGCGGACGCCCTGAACGCCGACGCCCGCAACTCCCGTGCGCTGCTCGAGAGCTACTCGGCACAGCGCGGGCCCATCCTCGTCGGCGGGCAGGCGGTCGCGCAGTCCACCCCGGTCGACGACCAGTACGAGTTCCAGCGCACCTACTCGCAGCCCGACCTGTACGCGCCCGTGACCGGCTACTACACGCTCGGCCAGGGTGCGCGCGGCATCGAGGACGCCATGAACCGCTACCTCACGGGCAACGCGAACTCGCAGTTCTTCGACCAGGTGAACTCGTTGCTGACCGGGCAGGACCCCGAGGGCGCGACCGTCAACCTGACGCTCGACCCCACGGTGCAGCAGGCCGCCTACGACGCCCTCGGCTCGAACTCGGGCGCGGTCGTCGCGATGGACCCGAAGACCGGCAAGATCCTCGCCATGGTGTCGAAGCCCAGCTACGACCCGAACCCACTGGCCAGCCACGACCGCCAGACCGTCACCGACGCCTACGACTCCTTGATCGCCGACCCCTCGGCGCCGCTGCAGAACCGTGCCATCCAGGGCGACCTCTACGCACCCGGTTCGACGTTCAAGCTGATCACGACCGCGGCGGCCCTCGAGAGCGGCGACTACACGCCCGACAGCGAGTTCCCCAACCCGTCGACTCTGACGTTGCCCGGCACCACGACCGACATCAACAACGCCGAGGGTGGCAGCTGCGGCGGCGGCGAGACGGCGACCATCGCCACGGCGCTGCGGCTGTCGTGCAACATCCCCATGGCCCAGCTCGGCCAGGCACTCGGGGCCGAGGCCCTGCAGGAGCAGGCTCAGAAGTTCGGCTTCGGCGACGACTCGATCGGCATCCCCCAGGCCGTCACGCCGAGCCAGTTCCCCATCGAGGACTCGAAGGGGCAGGCGATCAACGACGCGACCCTGATGCTGCAGTCGTTCGGGCAGGGCTCCGACCGGGTGACCCCCCTGCAGATGGCCATGGTCTCGGCCGCCATCGCCAACGGCGGCACCGAGATGGACCCGACGCTGATCGAGAGCGTCCTCAACCCCGACCTCAGCCCGGTCGAGGACTTCTCGCCGTCCGAGTACGGCAAGCCCATCAGCTCCCAGACTGCGGCCACGATGACCGACATGATGGTGCAGGACGTCGCGAACGGTGCGGCGAGCAATGCAAGAATTGACGGCGTCGACGTCGCCGGCAAGACAGGGACGGCCGAGAACGGCCCCGGCGATCCGTACACCCTCTGGTTCACCGGGTTCGCGCCCGCGGCCGACCCCGAGGTGGCGATCGCCGTCGTCGTCGAGAACGGCGGCGGGCAAGGGCAGTCCGCATTCGGCAACAGTGTCGCGTCACCGATCGCGAAGAAAGTACTAGAGGCGGTGCTGAACAAATGAGACCATCCGGCGGAGTCACCTTCGGTGGGCGTTACCAGCTGTCGACCCGAGTCGCCATCGGCGGCATGGGCGAGGTGTGGGAAGCCACCGACCTCGTCATCGGCCGCACGGTCGCCATCAAGATCCTCAAGGACGAGTACCTCGGCGACCCCGGGTTCCTCGAGCGCTTCCGCGCCGAGGCGCGCCACGCCGCCCTCGTCAACCACGAGGGCATCGCCAACGTCTTCGACTACGGCGAAGAAGAGGGCAGCGCCTACCTCGTGATGGAGCTCGTCCCGGGCGAGGCCATGTCGACCGTTCTCGAGCGCGATCGCGTCCTGCCCACCGACAAGGTCCTCGACATCGTCGCGCAGACCGCGTCGGCCCTCCAGGCCGCCCACGCCGCGGGTCTCGTGCACCGCGACATCAAGCCCGGCAACCTGCTCGTCACCCCCGACGGCCGGGTGAAGATCACCGACTTCGGCATCGCACGCATCGCCGACCAGGTGCCGCTGACGGCCACGGGCCAGGTCATGGGCACCGTGCAGTACCTGTCGCCCGAACAGGCCAGCGGCCACCCGGCGTCGCCCAGCACCGACATCTACTCGCTGGGCATCGTCGCCTACGAGGCCCTGGCCGGGCGTCGCCCCTTCACCGGCGAGTCCCAGGTCGCCATCGCCATGGCCCAGATCAACGAGCAGCCGCCCGACCTCCCGTCGACGGTGTCCGAGCCCGTGCGCCGTCTCGTCCTGTCGTGCATCGCCAAGAAGCCCGGCGAGCGTCCGGCCACGGCGTCGGCCCTCGCCCAGGCGGCCCGCGCCCTGCGCCGTGGTGACGTCGCCGCGGCGACCGTCGCCGTCCCGGCGATCGGTGCCGCCGCCAACACGCCGGTCGACGCCCCGACCCAGGCCTTCAACGCCCAGGACGCCACGACCCAGCTCTTCGACCCCCTCGCCACGCGCGCCCAGAGCGCCGCCGGTGGTGCGGCCGCGGGCTACGTGGCCGGCTCGGCCGACCCCGACGCCCTCCGCGGCGGTGACGACGACCTCGACGAGACGAAGAAGCGCAGTCCCTGGTTCTGGCCGTTGATCGTCCTCGCCGTGTTGGCGGTCATCGCCCTCGTGGTGGGCATCGTCTTCGCCGTGGGCAACACCGACGACCCGGCCCCGGTGCCGACGACGTCCAGTTCGACGCCCTCGCCCAGCCGCACGACCGTGACCCCGTCGCCCACGCCCACGACGGTCACCGTCTCCTCCGGCGACTACGTCGGCCTCACCGAGGCCGCAGCCCGTGCGGCCCTCGAAGACCTCGGTCTCCAGGTCGACTCGACGGACGCCGGCTCGAGCGCCCCCAGCCCGGACCAGGTCGACACGGTGGCGAGCATCGACCCCACGGGCGTGCTCGAGAAGGGGTCGTCCGTGACGATCTACGTCTACCGAGCCGCCCCGACGCCGGCGCAGCCGTCGACCCCCACGGCGAGCCCGGGCGAGATCGAGGCCGGTGACACGGCCACCATCAGCTGGCCCGCCTACACGGGCTGCCCCACCGGCTACTCGTTGACCGGTTACTCGTACACGATCACGGGCGGCACCGACACCTCGGGCCAGTCGGCCGGCGGTCTCGGCGCCAACGCGACCTCGCTCTCGGTGACGGCCTCGGCGGCCGGCAACCTGACGGTCAGCTACGTGGCGAACTGCGGCCAGATCGCCTCGGAGCCCTCTCCCGGCGTGACGGTGACCGTGACCGCGGCTCCGACCACCCCGACGCCGAGCCCGACCGGCGGGCCCGACGACCAGTGACCGCGTCGTGACCCGGGCCCTCCCGGCCCGGGTCACGAAGCCCTGACAATCATCCGCCCGGCTGACCTCCGTACCCAGTCCGGGGGAGTCCTCCCCGGTACACTGGCTCCTACCGTGTCGTCGGGCAGGGGGTGGGTCGTTGGGAGAACAGGCGTGGCTGAAGGTGTGAGAGAGAGCATCCATCTCCTCGCCAACCGGTACCAGATCGGTGACCTGATCGGCCGCGGTGGCATGGCCGACGTCCACGTCGGAACCGACGCCCGACTCGGTCGCAAGATCGCCGTCAAGTTGATGAAGCCCAGCCTCGCCACCGACCCCGCCTTCCGCTCCCGCTTCCGCCAAGAGGCCCAGGCCGCCGCTCGCATGGCGCACCCGACCATCGTCCGCGTGTTCGACGCCGGCGAAGAGGTCGTCCGCGACAAGCGGGGGCTCGACGTGGTCGTCCCGTTCATCGTCATGGAGTACGTCGAGGGGCGCCTGCTCAAGGACATCGTGGCCGAGGGTCCGATCGACCCCGACGAAGCCGTCCGCATCACCGCGGGCGTGCTCACGGCACTCGAGTACTCGCACCGGGCCGGCGTGGTCCACCGCGACATCAAGCCCGGCAACGTCATGCTGACCAACTCGGGTCAGGTCAAGGTGATGGACTTCGGCATCGCCCGGGCCATCAGCGACTCGGCGGCCACGGTCGCCCAGACCACCGCGATCCTCGGCACGGCGCAGTACTTCAGCCCCGAGCAGGCCCGCGGCGAGACGGTCGACGCCCGCACCGACCTCTACTCGACCGGCGTCATGCTCTTCGAGCTGCTCACGGGTCGGCCTCCCTTCACCGGCGACTCCGCCGTCGCGGTCGCCTACCGCCACGTCAGCGAGCCCCCGGTCCCTCCGAGCACGGTGCAGCGGGCCGTCAGCCCCGCCCTCGACGCCGTCGTGCTGCACGCCCTCGCCAAAGACCGCTTCGACCGCCTCCAGAGCGCCGCGGAGTTCCGTGACGACCTCGAGGCCGCCGCCGCCGGGCGTGCCCCGGCACGCCGTCCGCACGCCGTCGACGCCGGCTCCACGCTCTTCGGGGTCAACCCCCATGCGAGCGCCGGCTCCGAGGCCGCACTGAAAGAGCTCCGGTCCGACGACACGGGGCGGCCGCAGCGCACCCAGACACGACCTCCGGTGGCGTGGATCTGGGCGGGCATCGTCCTCGTGGCCGTCGTCATCGTCGCCGTCGTGTTCTGGGTGGTCAACCTGACCCCGCCCACGGTCGACAACGCGCAGTCGTCGCGCATCCCCGACCTCGTCGGCGTCAGCTTCGAGACGGGGTCCGCCCGCCTCGACGACCTCGGCCTCACGGCCGTGCGGGCCGATTCGACCAGTCAGACGATCGACGCCGGCGACATCATCTCGACCGACCCCCAGCCCGGTACCTCCGTGCCCAAAGAGTTCGCCGTCACGGTGACGGTCTCGTCGGGGCCCGAGCTCACCTCGATGCCCACCGTCACCGACCAGACGGTCGACGCCGCGTGGCAGGCGATCACCGACGCGGGTCTCGAGCGGGGCCAGCAGAAGACCGACTACTCGCCCACGGTGCCCGCGGGTTCCGTCCTGTCGAGCGACCCCGAGGCGGCGGCCCAGGTGGCCCGCGGTTCGAGCGTCGACCTGGTGGTCTCGAACGGCCTCGTACAACTGCCCGACGTCACGCGACAGCCGTCCGAAGAGGCGATCACGACCCTCCGCGACCAGCTCGGCCTGACGGTCACCCCGCAGTCCGACCCCGGCTGTACCGGCGAGACCGTGTCCGGCATGAGCGTGCCGCCCGGCGACGTCGCACAGGGGTCCGCGGTGACCCTCCGCATCTGCACCGGCTGAGGGCGCCGACACGATCTCCGGGTCGGTCGTCGCGGCGTCGACCGACCGGGCCGACCGACACCGGGCCGACCGACACCGGGCCGACCGACCGAGCCGTCAGCCGAGGTCGACGAGTGGGTCGAGCCCCGTGGCCGTCTCGGCAGCGCCGGGCAGGCCCGCGACCGACAGCCAGTTGCCGATCATCTGGTAACCGCCCTGGGTGAGCACGGACTCGGGGTGGAACTGCACGCCGTACAGCGGCGAGGACCGGTGTCGCAGGCCCATGATGACCCCGCCGACGGTCCGTGAGGTGACCTCGAGCGTCTCGGGGACCGTGTCGTCCACGACCGCCAGCGAGTGGTACCGCGTGGCGGTGAACGGCTGGGGGACGCGGTCGTAGAACGCGCTGTCGTCGTGCTCGACCTTCGACGTCTTGCCGTGCATCAGCTCGTCGGCGTGGGTGACCGTGGCCCCCAGGGCCTCGGCGATGGCCTGGTGACCGAGGCAGACGCCCAGCAGCGGCTTGTCCGCCGCCACGGCCGCGTGCACGACGTCGATCGAGACGCCGGCCGCTGCGGGCGTCCCCGGGCCGGGAGACAGCAGCACGCCGTCGTACTCGGCGATGCGGTCGGCGGTCTCGGCCGCGTCGAACGCGTCGTTGCGGACGACGTCGGTCTCGGCCCCCAGCTGCTGGAGGTACCCGTTCAGCGTGTAGACGAAGCTGTCGTAGTTGTCGAGGACGAGGATGCGCGTCATGGTTGCTCCACGGTGACGTCGGGGGCGGGCAGGAGTTCGTTGACGTACGGGAAGACCCACTCGACCAGCGCGAACAGCACCGCGGCCACGAGGACGAGCACGAGCAGCAACCGGACCCACCAGGGGCCGGGCAGCAGACGCCACAGTGCGGAGTACATCGTCAGCCTCCGATCCCGGCAGCCGCGAGCTCGGCGGGGGCGCCGGCCGTCAGCGGTTGCCACGAGTCGAATACGCCGTACGCGACGATGCGTTCTTGGGCGGTGAACATGGGGTTGCAGCTCGTCAGCGTGATGAGCCGGTCACCCGAGGTCGCCGAGACGTCAGGGGCGTCGGGCACCGGCTGGAGCACCGAGACCTGTGTGGCCTGCACGTACTGCAGGTTGCGGAACGAGTACGTGAACCACCCGTCCTGCGTCTGGACGTACATCTTGTCGCCCTCTCGGAGGTCGGCGATCTTGTTGAAGGGCGCCCCGTAGGTCGTGCGGTGGGCGGCGATGCCGAAGTTGCCGACCTGCCCGGGCATCTGGGTCTCGTCGTAGTGACCGATGCCGATCTTGTTCAGCGTGCGCACCGTGCTGGTGCCGCCGGCGATCGGCACGGCGTAGTCGGCGCCGAACCGCGGCACGTAGAAGTTCGCGAAGGTCTCGGCCTCGGCCGGCGGCGTCCCGGCAGGCGGTTCGCCATACGACCCGTCGGCGTCGGGGGCAGGGGCCTCGGTCGCCGACTGTGCGAACTGCTGGCTCAGCTGGGCTGCGTCGTCCTTGTACTCGTCCGCGACGACGAGGTCGTTGAACCACTGCTGCCATCCGATGAAGAGCAGCACCAGCACGCCGGCCGTGATCAAGAGCTCACCGAGGACGCTGACGAAGGAGGCGCGGGGCCGTGGCCGGCGACTCGTGCGTCGTGCGCGCGGAGCGTCGCCCCCGTGGTCCGTCATGTGTCGATTGTAGAGGGGCTCCCGTCCCCTCGAGAAGGTGGCTGCCCCTCTGTGGAGGACTTGTGGAGAGGATGTGGAGAAGTCCGTCGGCCGTCGGCTCGACGACACGGGCCTCCCAGGACCGAAAAGGGGCCCACGGTACACTGTGCGCCATGGCCAAAGACACGAACCGCAGCACGAAGCCCGCCCGCACCGCCGAGGACGCGCCGAACCCCGTGTGGTTCAAGCCCGTCATGTTCGGCTTCATGCTGATCGGGCTCGCCTGGATCGTGGTGTTCTACGTCAGTCAGAGCACGCTGCCCGTGGCGTCGCTCGGTTCGTGGAACATCTTGGTCGGCTTCGGCATCATGTTCATCGGCTTCTTGATGACCACTCGCTGGCGCTAGAACGCACCTTCGAACTTACACGCCTGTAACTATCCCCATTGTGGGAAAACCTGTGGATAACTTGTCTGTGGATAAGTCAGGCGGGTGAGGTGTCGTCGGCCGACGAGAAGAGGCGGCTCCCCCTGGGGGGAGCCGCCTCTCGTCGTTCGTGGGGTCGAGCCGTCAGATCAGGCCGACCAGCTGGGCCGATCGCGCCAGCAGCGCGGCGAGCACGATCACCCCGATCGCGACGAGCACGGCGATCTGCACCGCGTGCTTCGACCGGTGACGCGTCTTCGAGAACACGAACGCGATGGCCCCACCGACGACGATGCCCCCGAGGTGGGCCTGCCACGCGATGCCCGGGATGATGAACCCGATCGCCAGGTTGATGCCCACGAGCACGAGCAGCTGGATGCTGCGGCCGCCGAGGCTGCGGGCGATGACGAAGAACGCCGCCATCAGACCGAAGATGGCGCCCGAGGCACCGACCACGAGGCTGCCGGGTGCCAACAGGGCCACGGCGGCCGACCCGCCGATGCCCGAGATGAGGTACAGGGCGGCGAAGCGCCCCCGGCCGAGCTGGCGTTCGAGTTCGGCCCCGAAGATGTACAGCGAGTACATGTTGAACAGGATGTGGAAGAAACTGCCGTGGACGAACATCGTCGTCACGGCCCGCCACGGCTGGCTGATCTCGAGCGGGGCGTAGAACGCCAGGCTCTGCGTGACGAGGCCGTTGCCGGCCCCACCCGTCACGAGCTGCAACAGGAACACCGCGACCGTCACGCCGATGATGGCGTACGTGACCACCGGCGCCCCACGTCGGGAGGCGCTGCGGACGCGGGTGACGACCTGCGGTTGGAGGCGCGGAGCGTTGCCCCGCGCCTCCTTCACGCACTCGGGGCAGTGGACTCCCACGGCGGCGGGCGTCTGGCACTCACCGCAGATGGTGCGACCGCACCGTTGGCACAGCACGAAGCTCTGCCGGTCGGGGTGCCGGTAGCAGTAGTTCGCCCGGTCGTGCGGATCGGTCACCTAGACCTCGTCGATGGTGACGCTCTGGAGCACCACGTCGTCGAGCGGCTTGTCGCGCGCGTCGGTCTTGACGGCCTCGATGGCGTCGACGACCTTCTTCGACTCGTCGTCGGCGACCTCGCCGAAGATGGTGTGCTTGCCCTGCAGCCACGGGGTCGGGACCGTCGTGATGAAGAACTGCGAGCCGTTGGTGCCCTTGCCGCCGCGCGAGCCGGCGTTGGCCATCGCGAAGATGTAGGGAGCGTTGAAGTTCAGCTCGGGGTGGATCTCGTCGTCGAACTGGTAGCCGGGTCCGCCGACGCCCTGGCCGAGGGGGTCGCCGCCCTGCAGCATGAAGTCCTTGATGATGCGGTGGAAGACGACACCGTCGTACAGCTTGTCGGTGCTGACCTTGCCCGTGGCGGGGTGGGTCCACTCTTTGGTGCCGGTGGCGAGGCCGACGAAGTTGGCGACGGTCTTCGGGGCGTGGTCGCCGAAGAGGTTCACCTTGATGGTGCCGTGATTGGTCGTGAGGGTGGCGACAGCGGTGTGCGATGACATGCCGTCATTCTTCCACAGCGACCTCGACGCGCCAGCGAGTCCTCAGGTACCGTGCCGTGACCTGTCAGGAAGCTCCGTGCCACACTGGGACGGGCCAGCAACTCTGGCTCCACTGCCTACTCGTTGGAGGAACGTTCATGGCCCTGTCACGCAAGCAGAAGAAAGAACTGAAGAAGTTCAAGAAGCACGCTGCGGCGGTGTGGGGTGAACAGCGCGGCGTGATCGACCACGCGGGCAAGGTGATCGGCGGGTACCGCGACGACGCCGTGAAGGTCGCGAACAAGAAGGTCGTCCCGCAGATCAAGCACGCGGTGGACTCGAACGTCCGTCCCGTCGTCTCGCAGGGCCTGTCGACCGGCTCGCACTACGCCTCGGTCGCCCAGGACCGCCTCAAGCACGACGTCTACCCCGCGTTCTCGTCGGCGCTCGGCAACATCGACCTCGCGAACGACCCGCGGGTCAAGAAGGCCGTCAAGAACGCGAAGAAGCAGGGCAAGAAGGCCGCGTCGAAGTACGTGCCCCACCAGCAGAAGTCGGGCCCCGGAGTCGGTGGGGTCCTGCTGATCGGCGTCGGCGTCATCGCCCTCGGCGCCCTGGTCTTCGCGGCCATGCAGACGCTGCGTGCCGACGACGAGCTCTGGGTCGCCGACGACGACGCCGACACCAAGGCCTAGTCGCTCCGCACCCCCACGAAGGGCCCGCCTCCCCCGAGGCGGGCCCTTCGTCGTCCCCGCCCCCGCAACAGCTGGCCCGAGCCCCCAGCCCTTGCGCCGACCCCGACATCGTCTCGACGCAACGTCGCACTCCTCGTCGGCGAAGCCGACACGGGCCCGGAGGGCCCCCGAACCAGCACGACGAAAAATTGCCCCCGCGAAGCCGACGAAGTCGGCAAGCAGGGGCAAAGCAATTCTTTCGTGGAGCCTGGGAGAATCGAACTCCCGACATCCTGCTTGCAAAGCAGGCGCTCTACCAACTGAGCTAAGGCCCCGGCCCCCCGGTCGCCGGGGGAACGAGCACGATCTGGCCTTCGCCGTCGGCGTGAGCCGAGGTGGAGACGAGACCGGAACTGCGTGGGGCTAATAGGACTTGAACCTATGACCTCTTCGTTATCAGCGAAGCGCTCTAACCGCCTGAGCTATAGCCCCCGGACCGTCGTAAAGCCTACAGCACCACGACGGCGAACTCGAATCGGCGGGTCGCGCCGACTCGAGCGGTGGATCAGTTGTTGGTGAATCCGACGAGCAGACCACCGGTGATGCGGACGCTCAGGTTGTAGAGGACGGCGACGATGGCCCCGAGGACCGTGCCGACGACCACGTTGAGGATGGCGACCACGATCGAGAAGAGCATGATCTGGCCGACGTTGAAGGTGTCTTGGATGGAGAAGCTCGAGTCGCCGAGGATGTCTCGCAGGAGGGCGTCGAGGTCGTCGAAGATGCCGGTCTGGTTGAGGATGGCCCAGATCAGGAAGGTGGCGACGACGGTGATGATGCCGATCGCGACCGAGATCAGGAACGCCAGCTTCACGACGGACCAGAAGTCGATGTAGACGAGCTTCAGGCGGACCTGCTTGGTGCCGGACGGTCGTTTCGCCTTCTTCTGCAGTCTCTCGGCGACACTACTCATTGTTCGTTTCCTCTCCGGCGGTTCCGGTGGCCTCGTCGTCGGTCGACTCGGCTTCGACCGACGTGGCGTCGGTCGTGGGGATCTCGTTGTCGGCGTCGAGGGAGTCGACGGCCTCGACAGACACTACGGCCTCGGCCACGGCGTCCGCACTCTCGTCGACCTCGGCCGCGAGGTTGCGCTCGCTGTTGCGGGCGACGGCGATGATGCGGTCGTCGCTCGCGAAGCGGGCGAAGACCACGCCCATGGTGTCGCGGCCCTTGGCGGGCACCTCGGAGACGGCCGACCGGACCACCTTGCCTCCGGACAGGACCACGAGCACCTCGTCGTCCTCGCCGACGATCAGCGCGCCGGCGAGGTCGCCCCGCGCCTCCGCGAGCTTCGCGACCTTGATGCCGAGGCCACCGCGGTTCTGGACGCGGTACTGGTCGGCGGCCGTGCGCTTGGCGTAGCCGCCCTCGGTGACGACGAACACGTAACCCTCTTCGCCGACGACGGAGGCGCTGAGCAGAGTGTCGTCGTCGCGGAAGGTCATGCCCTTCACGCCCGACGTCGAGCGCCCCATGGGCCGCAGCGAGTCGTTCGTGGCCGTGAAGCGCAGCGACATGCCGTGTCGTGAGACGAGCAGCAGGTCGTCGTGCTCGTCGACCAGCAGAGCGGAGACGAGCTCGTCGTCGTCGCGCAGGTTGATGGCGATGATGCCGCCGGTGCGGTTCGTGTCGTACTCGGTCAGCGCGGTCTTCTTGATGAGGCCGCCACGGGTGGCGAGCACGAGGTAGTCGGCGACCTCGTAGTCGCGGATGTCGAGCACCTGCGAGATCTGCTCGTCGGGCTGCAGGGCGAGCAGGTTGGCCACGTGCTGACCCTTGGCGTCACGTCCGGCCTCTTGCAGCTCGTACGTCTTGGCGCGGTAGACCCGCCCCTTGTTCGTGAGGAACAACAGCCAGTGGTGCGTCGTGGTGACGAAGAAGTGGTCCACGACGTCGTCGGCCCGCAGCTGGGCGCCGCGAACGCCCTTGCCACCGCGGTGCTGGCTGCGGTAGTTGTCGCTGCGCGTGCGCTTGACGTAGCCGCCACGCGTGATGGTGACGACCATCTCTTCTTCGGGGATGAGGTCTTCGACGCTCATGTCGCCGTCGAAGCCGAACATGATCTCGGTGCGGCGGTCGTCGCCGAACTTGTCGGTGATCTCGGCGAGCTCGTCGCTGACGATCGTGCGCTGACGCTCGGGCTTGGCCAGGATGTCCTGGTAGTCGGCGATCTCGCGCTCGAGCTTGTCGGCGTCGTCCTGGATCTTCTGACGCTCGAGGGCGGCCAGGCGACGCAGCTGCAGGTTCAGGATGGCCGAGGCCTGGATCTCGTCGACCTCGAGGAGGTCCATGAGGCCCGCGCGCGCCTCCTCGACGGTCGGCGACCGGCGGATGAGCGCGATGACCTCGTCGAGGGCGTCGAGCGCCTTGAGGTAGCCGCGCAGGATGTGCGCGTCGGCTTCGGCCTTCTTCAGGCGGAACTGGGTCCGGCGGACGATGACTTCGATCTGGTGGTCGACCCATGCCGAGATGAAGCCGTCGAGCGCGAGGGTGCGGGGCACGCCGTCGACGATCGCGAGCATGTTGGCGCCGAAGTTCTCTTGCAGGCTGGTGTGCTTGTAGAGGTTGTTCAGCACGACCTTGGCGACGGCGTCGCGCTTGAGCACGATGACGAGTCGCTGGCCGGTACGACCGGAGGTCTCGTCGCGGATGTCGGCGATGCCGCCGATGCGGCCGTCTTTGACGAGCTCGGCGATCTTGATCGCGAGGTTGTCGGGGTTGACCTGGTACGGCAGTTCGGTGACGACGAGGCAGGTGCGGCCCTGGAGCTCTTCGACGTTGACGACCGCGCGCATCGTGATCGAGCCGCGGCCCGTGCGGTAGGCGTCCTGGATGCCGCGGACGCCGAGGATCTGCGCGCCGGTCGGGAAGTCGGGGCCCTTGACGCGCTGCATGAGCGCCTCGAGCAGCTCTTCGCGCGTGGCGGTGGGGTTCTCGAGGTACCACTGGGCACCAGAGGCCACCTCGCGCAGGTTGTGCGGCGGGATGTTCGTCGCCATGCCGACGGCGATGCCGACCGAACCGTTGACCAGCAGGTTCGGGAACCTGCTGGGCAGGATCGCCGGCTCGCGCGTGCGACCGTCGTAGTTGTCCTGGAAGTCGACGGTGTCCTCGTCGATGTCGCGCACCATCTCGAGCGCGAGCGGGGCCATCTTCGTCTCGGTGTACCGAGGAGCGGCGGCGCCGTCGTTGCCGGGCGAGCCGAAGTTGCCCTGGCCGAGCGCGAGCGGGTAGCGCAGGCTCCACGGCTGGACGAGACGCACCAGTGCGTCGTAGATGGCCGTGTCGCCGTGCGGGTGGAACTGGCCCATGACGTCGCCGACGACGCGCGAGCACTTCGAGAACGCACGGTCGGGGCGGTAGCCGCCGTCGTACATCGCGTAGATGACTCGGCGGTGCACGGGCTTGAGGCCGTCGCGCACCTCGGGCAGGGCCCGGCCGACGATGACGCTCATCGCGTAGTCGAGGTACGAGCGCTGCATCTCGAGCTGCAGGTCGACCTGCTCGATGCTGTCGCGCTTCGGTGCCTCGGCGAAGGTCTGGGCCGCCTCGGCGTCGGTGCCCTCGGGGGTGTCTGTCGGCTCGTCGGCCATGATTCTCCGTTTGTCGTGGTCTGCCCCGTGGTGCTCGTCGGGGCGCGGGCGTGCTCCGGATCAGCCGGAGGCGCGCATCAGATGTCGAGGAAGCGGACGTCTTTCGCGTTCTGCTGGATGAAGTTGCGGCGCGACTCGACGTTCTCGCCCATCAGGGTGTCGAAGATGGTGTCGGCGGCCACGGCGTCCTCGAGCGTCACCTGCAGCAGCGTGCGGGTGTCGGGGTCCATCGTGGTCTCCCACAGCTCTTTGTAATCCATCTCGCCGAGGCCCTTGTAGCGCTGGATCGCGTTCTCCTTCGGGATGCGCTTGCCGGCGGCACGACCCGACACGAGCACTGCGTCACGTTCGGCGTCGCTGTAGACGTACTCGTGGGCGGCGTTGCTCCACTTGAGCTTGTAGAGCGGCGGCTGGGCGAGGTAGACGTAGCCGAGGTCGATCAGCGGACGCATGTACCGGAACAGCAGGGTCAGCAGCAGCGTCGTGATGTGCTGCCCGTCGACGTCGGCGTCGGCCATCAGGACGATCTTGTGGTACCTCGCCTTGTCGGGGTCGAAGTCCTCGCCGATGTCGGCGCCGAAGGCCTTGATCATGGCCTGCACCTCGTTGTTGCCGAGGGCACGGTCGAGACGGGCCTTCTCGACGTTGAGGATCTTGCCCCGCAGCGGCAGGATGGCCTGGGTCTCGGGGTTGCGCCCCTGGACGGCCGAACCACCGGCCGAGTCGCCCTCGACGATGAAGATCTCGCTGCGCGAGGGGTCTTTGCTCTGGCAGTCCTTGAGCTTGCCGGGCATGCCGTTCGACTCGAGCACGCCCTTGCGGCGGGTCTGCTCGCGCGCCTTGCGGGCGGCCAGCCGGGCCTGCGACGCCAGGATGCCCTTGCGGACGATCTCGGCGGCCTGCTTCGGGTTGCGGTCGAACCAGTCGTTCAGCTGCGAGCCGGCGACCTTCTGCACGAACGACTTGGCCTCGGTGTTGCCGAGCTTGGTCTTGGTCTGCCCCTCGAACTGCGGCTCGCCGAGCTTGATCGAGATGACCGCCGTCAGCCCCTCGCGGACGTCGTCGCCCGAGAGGTTGTCGTCCTTCTCCTTGAGCAGGTTCTTCTCGCGCGCGTAGCGGTTGATCAGCGTGGTCAGCGCGGCGCGGAAGCCCTCTTCGTGGGTGCCGCCCTCGTGCGTGTTGATCGTGTTGGCGTAGGTGTGGACGCTCTCTTGGTACGAGGTGTTCCACTGCATGGCGACCTCGAGCGAGATCTTCTTCTCGGTGTCTTCTTGCTCGAAGGCGATGATGTCGTCGTGGACCGTCTCGACCTTCTTGGTCGTGTTCAGGTACTCGACGTAGTCGACGAGGCCCTTCTCGTAGTGGAAGACGTCGTGGCGGGGCTCGGCGTCGTCTTCTTGCACGCGCTCGTCGCTCAGCTCGATGCGCAGGCCCTTGTTCAAGAACGCCATCTGCTGGAACCGGGTACGGAGCGTCTCGTAGTCGAACTCGACGCTCTCGAAGATCTCGGCGTTGGGCCAGAACGTGATGGTCGTGCCGGTGGTGCCGTCTTCTTCGCCCTTGGCCAGCGGCGCCACGGGGACGCCGTCGGTGAAGCTCTGGCGGTAGACGTTGCCCTGCCGGCGGACCTCGACGTCGAGCTCGCTCGAGAGTGCGTTGACCACCGAGCTGCCGACCCCGTGCAGACCACCCGACACCGCGTAGCCGCCGCCGCCGAACTTGCCGCCGGCGTGCAGCACGGTCAGGACGACCTCGACGGTGGACCGGCCCTCGACCGGGTGCACGTCGACGGGGATGCCACGGCCGTTGTCGACGACGCGCACGCCGCCGTCTTCGCGCATCGTGATCTCGATGTGGTCGCAGTGGCCGGCCAGGGCCTCGTCGACCGAGTTGTCGACGATCTCGTAGACCAGGTGGTGCAGGCCTCGGGGGCCCGTCGAACCGATGTACATGCCAGGGCGCTTGCGCACGGCCTCGAGACCCTCGAGGACCTGGATCGCACTGGCGCCGTAGGTGTCGTCGGGCTGGGCGTCGGTGGGATCAGCTGACATGTGCGTGGGGGCTCCTGCCGGACGGGACGTGTGTGCGCCGACCGGTCGCGACCGCTCTCTCAGCGGCCTTCGGACGACCTTCCGAGTCTACCGCAGGCCCGTCCGTCACGGGGCGAAATCCGCCCTCAGACGGATTTTCCCACCGCACTTGGACGATTCACCCCGGTCAACCGTAAGTATCGCGAGGGCCCCGCCCTGGAACCGATCTGGGGCCGCGTTTCCAGGTCGGGGCGTTGGGTGCCAAGAAACGCACCGACTGGATGCCCGCGTCCGGGTACCTCCGAACGATGCTCGTGGTGACCTGCGTGCGCATCAGCCGCAGCTGCGTCGCCCAGGCCGTCGAGTCGCACTGCACGGTCAGGGTGCCGTCGTCGATCGAGACCGGATCCGAGTGCGCGGCCAGCTCGGCGCCGACCATGTCGGGCCAGGCGGTCATCAGCTCGGACTGGGCCAGCGGGCTGTTCCAGCCCAGCTCGCTCGTGACGGCCGAGAGCACGTCGGCGATGCCCCGCGGCTCACGCCCCGTGCCGAAGGGCTGGCTCGGCGAGCCGAGCTTGATCGACTTGCGCTTCCGGGCGTCGCGCGAGCGCGAGTTCGGGTCGCCGAACACCCGCCGGAACCGCAGGTAGACCCGCTGGGCCTCGCTGTCGGGCTGCGCCTCGGCTTCAGGAGGCGCGGGTGGCGTGGACGCCGGAGGTCGCGGTGCGTCGTCGGCGCTCACCGCGCCTCCTCGGGGTCGGCCTCGGTCGGCGGCTCGCCGCCGCCGTCCTCGTCGTCGGGCCGGCTGGTCTCGTCGACGACGACGTCGCCGGCCTCGTCCGCCTCCTCCACGATCGTGCCTCGCGCGATGCGGACCGTGTGGGCCTTGAGGCGCGGCGGCACGTCGGCCTCGACAGCGGCGGTGATGAGCACCTGCTCGTAGTCGGCCACGGCGTCGGCGAGGCGTTCACGACGGGAGCCGTCGAGTTCGGCGAAGACGTCGTCGAGCACGATGACCGGGTCGCCGGTCGGCGAGTCGACCCGGACGACCGCGGCCGAGGCCAGCTTGAGGGCGAGGGCGAACGACCACGACTCGCCGTGGCTGGCGTACCCGCGGGCCGGCAGTCCGTTGAGCGAGAGGAAGAGGTCGTCACGGTGCGGACCGACGAGGGTCAGCCCGCGCTCGAGCTCGGTCGGGCGGACGCGCGCCAGCGCCTGGCGGAACACCTCGGGCACGTCGTCCGCGGGGATCGTCTCGGTCGGCCCCTCGGCCGCCGTGGTCTCGTCGTCGGGGGTCGCGCCCCGGATGCTCAGCACGGTCGAGAGCCGCGCGGCGTGGTCGGCCCCGGCCACCGCTGCGTAGGCCCGGGCGACCTCGGGGGCCAGGTCGGCCGCGAGCCGGTCACGGGCGACGACGAGTTCGCTGCCGAGGGCGACGAGGCGTTCGTCCCAGATGTCGAGGGTGCCGAGCTGGGCCGCCTTCACCCCGGAGGCGCGGGCCGACTTCAAGAGCGTGTTGCGCTGCTTGAGCACCCGCTCGTAGTCCGTCTGGACGCCGGCGAAGCGGGGTGAGCGGGCCACCAGCAGTTCGTCGAGGAACCGCCGTCGACCGGACGGTTCTCCGCGGACGAGCGCCAGGTCCTCGGGGGCGAACAGGACGCTGGTGAAGTAGCGCGGCAGCTCGCGGGGCTTGATCGCGCCCCGGTTGACCTGTGCGCGGTTCGGGGAGGACCGGTTGATCTGCACCTCTGCGAGCAGCTCGCGGTCGTCGGCGAGCAGTCGTGCCCGGACGACCGCCGAGTCGCGGCCCTGACGGATCAGGGCCGCATCCGACGAGACCCGGTGGGATCCGAGGCTCGAGAGGTACCCGAGCGACTCGACCAGGTTGGTCTTGCCCTGGCCGTTGCTGCCGACGAAGAGGTTCGGCCCGCGCGCGAGGCTGACTTCGGCAGACGTGTAGTTGCGGAAGTCGGTCAGGCTGAGATGCAGTACTCGCACGCGGGCCGGTGGAGGCGCTAGGCCTTCTTGACGGCGTGGCCGCCGAACTGGTTGCGAAGGGCGGCGACCGCCTTCATGGTCGGCGAACCCTCGCCCTGGCGCGAGACGAAGCGCGCGAAGATCGAAGCGCTGATCGCGGGCATGGGTACGGCGTGGTTGATCGCCTCTTCGAGCGTCCAGCGACCCTCGCCGCTGTCTTCGACGTAGCCCGAGATCTCGGCCAGCTTCGGGTCGGCCTCGAGGGCCAGCACCATGAGCTCGAGCAACCACGAGCGCACGACGGTGCCGCGCTGCCAGGCCTTGAAGGTGCCGGTGACGTCTTTGATGAGGTCGCTGCGGGCTTCGAGCAGCTCGTAGCCCTCGCCGTAGGCCTGCATGATCGCGTACTCGATGCCGTTGTGGACCATCTTCGCGTAGTGGCCCGCACCGGTGTCGCCCGCGTGGACGAAGCCCTCTTCGCGGGGGCCCTCGGGGCGGAGTGCGTCGAAGACGGGCTGGGCCATGGCGACGTTCTCGGCCGAACCGCCGACCATCAGGCCGTAGCCGTTGTCCTTGCCCCAGACGCCGCCCGAGACGCCGGCGTCGACGTACTTGATGCCGTTGCCGCCGAGCAGCTTCTCGTTGGCGAAGTCGCTGGTGAACTTCGAGTTGCCGCCGTCGATGACGAGGTCGCCCTCGGAGAGCTCTTTCGAGAGCTCTTCGATGACGCCGGCGGTGATGTCGCCCGCGGGCACCATGACCCAGACGATGCGGGGTGCGGGCAGGGTGCTGGCGAGCTCGGCGAGGCTGGCGACGTCGGAGACGGCGGGGTTGGCGTCGTAACCGGTCACCTCGATGCCGCTGTCGCGCAGGCGGGCGCGCATGTTGTTGCCCATTTTGCCGAGACCGACGAGGCCGATGTGCATGAGGATCCTTTGTTCGTTGCGGTGGGGCCCGAGGGCGGCACCGTTGCGTGCAGAGCGCTCTTAGCGCAGGAGGAGGTTGGGCTGCAGCAGGTACTTGTAGCTGTCAGCNCCCGGCCTGGTCCTTGGACGACTGACTGGTGATCAGCACGGGACCGGGCTTGTTCGGGTTCTCCGTCTTGGTGAAGGAGATGCGGACGAACTCGGAATGAACCGCTCCGAGACCGTCGAGGAGGAACTGCGGCTTCAACGAGACCACCGTGTCCTCACCCGTCAACAACGCATCGATCGACTCTGACGCCTGCGCTTGTTCGCTCCCGATGGCCTCGAGCGTGAGGCCGTCGATCGTGAACGTGAACCTGAGGGCCGCCTCGCGCTCGAGCACGAGCGAGACGCGGCGGACCGACTCGACGAGTTCGGCCGTGTTGATCACGGCGTAGTTCTCGACGGTGTCGGGGAAAAGACGCTTCACCGGGGGGAAGTTGCCCTTGATGAGCAACGAGGTGACGGTCTTGTTGTCGGCCTGGAACGCGATGAGCTCACGCTCGTCGGATCCGGTGATCGAGACGGCGACGGTGCCAGCGTTGCCGAAGGTCTTGCCGACCTCTTGCAGGGTGCGTGCCGGGACGAGGGCCGTGGTGGTGGTCTGGCTGGCGACGGTGCCCGGGTCGAACTCGATGCCGCGGACGGCGACGCGGTAGCGGTCGGTGGCCACGAGCGAGAGGGCGTTCTCGGTGACCTCGAGCTGGACGCCGGTGATCACCGGGGTGACGTCGTCGCGCGAGGCCGCGACGGCCACCTGCGAGACGGCCAGGGCGAACGAGTCACCGGGCACGACGCCCGAGCGGTCGCCGACCGTGGGCAGGGTGGGGTACTCCTCGACGGGCATGCTCAACAGCGAGAAGTTTGCGGATCCGCAGCTGACGGCGATCCGGTTCTCGTCCGTCGAGAACGTGACGGGAGCGTTCGGCAGCCGGCTCGCGATGTCGGCGAGGAGGCGCCCCGAGACGAGGATCGTGCCCGGCTCGTCGATCTCTGCGGGAATGCTCGTCTGGGCCGAGACCTCGTAGTCGAACGACGAGAGCGTCAGGCCGTCGGCGTCCGCCTCGATGAGCACGCCGCTCAGGATCGGCAGGGTGGTGCGCTGGGGCAACAGCTTGACGGCGAAGGAGACCGCATCGCTGAAGACGTCACGGTTGACCTGGAACTTCACGCGGGGACCCCTATCGACTTCGCACTCGTGGATGGCCGCTCAATACTGGCACAGCATCGGGGTCAGCCCTTCCGGGAGGAGAAAGCCGAGGCCCGAGCCCCGGATCGATCCACAAGGTTGTCTCTCGATCAATTTCTTGTAACCAGGATTAACAGTCTTAACCGTTGTGCACAGTGTGGATAACCTGTTTAAAACCCCGTGGCTCAGGCGAACTACACGCGTGTGACTTGTGGAGGGCGTGTGGAACCGAATGACAGGAACCGTCGCGGTCCCCACCTCGCTCCGAGCGGGATCCCACAGGTGCGACGGATCCCTGAACAGCGTCGACGCGGTTATCCACGAGTTTCCACAAGTTATCCACACTGTGTGGAACGTGCCTCCCCAGGGCCCACCAGGAGGCGCTGGGCACCCCCGAGGACGACGAACGGGCGCCGACACGTGGTCGGCGCCCGGACGAGGCGGTCGGGGCGGACGGGCCGGCCTGGCCCGCCGACCACTCACTTGTAGCGGGTGTCCTGCTTGATGCGGCTGGTCAACTCGGTCACCTGGTTGTAGATCGAACGGCGCTCCTTCATGAGCTCGCTGATCTTCTTGTTGGCGTACATGACCGTCGTGTGGTCGCGGTTGCCGAAGAGCTGGCCGATCTTGGGCAGCGAGAGGCTGGTGAGCTCGCGGCAGAGGTACATGGCGATCTGACGAGCCGTGGCGATCGCCTGCGAGCGGGACGACCCGTAGAGGTCGTCGACCGTGAGCTTGAAGTAGTCCGCCGTGTGGTTGATGATGTCGACCGGCGCGATGATGTTGTCCTCGTCGAGCGTGATCAGGTCTTTCAGGACGGTCTGCACGAGGGCGAGGTCGACGGCCGTCCGGTTGAGGCTCGCGAAGGCCGTCACCCTGATCAGGGTGCCCTCGAGCTCGCGGATGTTGCTCGACACCTTGGTCGCGATGAACTCGAGGACCTCGTCGCGGATCTGCAGCTTCTCGCTCTGCGCCTTCTTGCGCAGGATGGCGATGCGGGTCTCGAGGTCGGGGGCCTGGACGTCGGTGATCAGGCCCCACTCGAAGCGCGACCGCATGCGGTCCTCGAAGCCCGTGAGGTGCTTGGGCGGCAGGTCGCTGGTGATGACGAGCTGCTTGTCGTGGTCGTGCAGGGTGTTGAAGGTGTGGAAGAACGCCTCTTGGGTGCTGTCCTTGCCCTGGAGGAACTGGATGTCGTCGATCAGCAGGATGTCGATCTCTCGGTACCTCTGCTGGAAGAGGCTGGAGCGGTTGTTCGCGATCGAGTTGATGAAGTCGTTCGTGAACTCCTCGCTGCTGACGTAGCGGACGCGGATGCCCGGGTACATCGTCTCGGCGTAGTGGCCGATGGCGTGCAGCAGGTGGGTCTTGCCGAGCCCCGACTCGCCGTAGACGAAGAGCGGGTTGTAGGCCTTGGCCGGGGCCTCGGCGACGGCGACCGCGGCCGCGTGGGCGAAACGGTTCGAGGCGCCGATGACGAAGTTGTCGAAGCTGTACTTCGGGTTCAGGCGGGAGTCGTTGCGCTTGCCGCTGGCACTCGACTCGACCGGGGCCGGCACGAACGGGGCCTCGATGTAGTGGACCGGCTCGGACTGCTCGACCTGCTGGGTGAGGGTGTCGGGGGTGATGTCGGGGTTGACCGTGATGGCGAAGCTCGAGACCGACGCGTCGCCGAGCCCGGCGATCGACTCGAGCAGGGGCTCACGGATGCGTTGCTCGAGCATGCCGCGCGTCAGGTCGTTGGGCACCTCGAGGTAGAGCGTCCCGCCGAGGACGCCCTTCGGCTCGACCAGGCTGATGAAGCCGTGCAGCTGGGGCGTGATGCGGTCGTCGGTCGTCAACGTCGCGAGGACGGAACGCCACAGGTCCTGGACCGGGTCGACGGTGTGCGCCACTGGGAGTCTCTTTCTCGCGGTGCGGGCGTCGGACTGGTCCGAGTGCCTCCGCGTGCGGGTCGCGTTCACCCGCGGGTGTTCGAAGGGTACGAGTGCGGGACGAGTTGTGCACAGCTTTCTCCACCGATCGGCTGGCTCCGTCCGGGGCCGGGAGTGCTGTGCGTTCCCCGTCGTCACGCGGATGCACCGCGAGGAGTACCCACCTTAGTTCGCCAGGGTGTGGACTCCGCAACAGGAGTTTTCAACAGTGTGGACAACCGCCTCCGAGGCTGCCGTTTGACCAGGGCTCCGATCACGCGTACTTTTAATCAGTTGATTTCAGCCGCGTTGGCTGTACAAGACTTCTCGGATCGTGGCAACAGGCCTGGTCCGCTTTCCTGGAGGACCCCCATGAGCAAGAGAACGTTCCAGCCGAACAACCGTCGCCGCGCCAAGAAGCACGGCTTCCGTGCTCGCATGCGCACCCGCGCCGGCCGCGCCATCCTCGCCGCCCGTCGTGGCAAGGGCCGCACCGAGCTCTCGGCGTAGCCACTCCCGTGTTGGCCAGGGCCAACCGGATCGTCCGCGCAGACGACTACCGAACCACCGTGCGCCGTGGCCGCAAGTCGGGCACGGCGCACTCGGTCGTCTACGTGCGTCGTCGTGACGACGGCATGGTCCGGTTCGGCTTCATCGTGGCCAAGACCGTCGGCAACGCGGTCGTCCGCAACACGGTCCGTCGTCGGCTCAAGGGCGTCTGCCACGAACTGCTGCCGACGCTCCCCCCGGGGGTCGACGTCGTGATCAGAGCCTTGCCAGGCAGCCCTGACGTTGCGTGGTCTACCCTGCTCACGGACATCTCCGAGGTGGTCGACAGGGGCGTGAGAGCGTGACGAGAGCGGTGCAGTTCGTGGGGTTGCTACCCCGCAACGCGTGCGTGCTCCTCCTCCGCGTCTACCGCGCCGTCGTCTCCCCGCTCTACGGTGACGTCTGCCGCTACTACCCGTCGTGTTCGAGGTACGCCCTCGAGGCCATCCAGCTGCACGGCGTCGTGCGCGGCGTGGCGATGGGCAGCTGGCGCATCGCCCGGTGCCACCCCTGGGCAGCGGGAGGCGTCGACGACGTCCCCGAACCCCGTACACAGAAGTACCACGTCACGAAGTCCGGCTTCGTGACACCGCGATCCACCACCGCCACGGCCGACCTCGTCGGATCCGGCCGGATCGTCGCTCAGAGCCACGGAAAGGGCTGACCCGAACACCATGGACTTCATCGGCACCATCCTCTGGCCCCTGAGATGGGTCGTCGAGGCGATCCTCGTCGGCTTCCACAACGTCCTCACGGCGTTCGGCATGGACACCGCGGCCGGCAGCACCTGGGTGCTGTCGATCGTCGGACTCGTCCTCGTGGTGCGCGCCTGCCTCATCCCGATCTTCGTCCGGCAGATCAAGAGCCAGCGCCGCATGATGGAGATCGCGCCCCGGCTGAAGAAGATCCAGGACAAGTACAAGGGCAAGCGAGACCAGTTCAGCCGCGAGGCGATGTCGCGCGAGACGATGGCGCTCTACAAGGACACGGGCACCAACCCGCTCAGCTCGTGCCTGCCCCTGTTGATCCAGATGCCGATCTTCTTCAGCCTCTACACGGTGCTGCACAACGCCCAGCAAGAGAAGGTGGGCATCGGCCTGCTGAACGCCGCCCTCTCGAACTCGTTCGGTGAGTCGGCGCTCTTCGGCGCCCCCCTGAAAGAGACCTTCCTCGGTGCCACGACGTGGGAGGTGCGGCTGATGGCCGGTGCCATGGTCGTCATCATGACCGCCTCGCAGTTCATCACCCAGCTGCAGATCGTCTCGAAGAACATGTCGCCCGAGACCAAGGCGAGCCCCATGTTCAAGCAGCAGCGCATGCTCTTGTACTTCCTCCCCCTCGTCTTCATCTTCTCGGGTCTCTCGTTCCCCTTGGGCGTCATGTTCTACTGGCTCACCTCGAACGTCTGGACGATGGTGCAGCAGTTCCTGGTCATCCGGAACATGCCCACCCCCGGCAGCGAGGCGGCGCTCGCCCGCGAGGAGCGCCTGGCCCGCAAGCAGCAGCGCAAGGGCTTGCCCACCATCACCGTGACCGAGATCGAGTCGGCACCCGCCATGCCCAAGACGACCCAGCGGACGCAGCCCGTCGGCAAGAACCGCGCCAAGAAGCAGAACGGCCCCAAGAAATGACCACTGACGACTCCACGACCGACATCGTCGAGCCCGCCGCCGAGAACGGCGACGACGCCGCCTCGACCGACACCCAGGAGGCGCGGGTCGGCTCCGACGGCGAGGCCGACGTCCTCGACGAGGGCGACATCGCGGCCGACTACATCGAAGAGCTGCTCGACATCTGCGACTTCGACGGCGACATCGACATCGAAGTGCGCGGAGGCCGTTCGTACATCTCGGTCGACTCGAGCGGCGAGCAGAAGCTCCGCCTGCTCTCCAAGCCCGACACCGTGAACGCCTTGCAAGAGCTGACCCGGATCGCCGTCCAGACGAAGACGGGCGAGTTCTCCCGCCTGATCCTCGACATCGGTGGGTCGCGTGCGACCCGTGAGACCGAACTCGAGCGCCTGGTCGACCACGCCGTCGCCAAGCTCGAAGACGGTGCCACGTCGGCCTCCCTGCCCCCGATGTCGTCGTACGAGCGCAAGCTCGTCCACGACGTCGTCGCCGCCCGCGGCTTCACCTCGGAGTCCGAGGGCGAGGGCCGCGACCGGCACACCGTCATCACGCGTCCCTGAGCCGACGCATGACCGACACGTCGACCCTCGAGGCCGAGCCGGCCGTCGCCACCGAGATCTTCGGTGATCGCATCGACGTGGTCCGGCGGTACGTCGCCGACCTCGCACAGCACGGCGAAGAGCTGGGCCTGATCGGCCCGCTCGAACTCCCGCGCCTGTGGACGCGCCACGTCGTCAACTGTGGCCTGTTGGCTCCCCTGCTCGTCGCCGGCCGCGTCGGCGACATCGGATCGGGTGCCGGCCTGCCGGGCCTCGTCCTCGCTGCGGCACGGCCGGACTCCACGCTCGTCCTCATCGAGCCCATGGAGCGGCGGGTCGACTGGCTGACGGCTGAAGCCGAGCGGATGGGGCTCGACAACGTCGAGGTCGTCCGGGCCCGCGCCGAAGACGTGCAGCTCGACGGGTGGCTCGACCAGGCGACGGCCCGGGCCGTCTCCGCCCTCTCGAAGTTGATCCCCCTCACCGCCCCTCTGGTCAAGACCGGCGGGCAGCTGTTGCTGATGAAGGGCGCTCGCGTCGACGACGAGATCGCTGCGGCGCGCAAGGTCATCGCACGCCACCACCTCATCGACGTCGAGGCCCGCGAACTGGGCGTGGGTCTCGTGGACGAGACCACCCGCGTCTTCATCGCCACGCTGGACTAGTCCTTGCCACGAGTCAATTGCCGTTTCATCAGGCAATTCGGTGTGACGCACCAGTCCGGCGACGGACTTGAACGGTACGAGGGCGTCAAGGCTCACCCCGTCGTGTCCCGCGGCGATGTCGTGTGCTCACGATAGACTCGGCCTTCGATCCCCGACGACCACCCACCCGCCTCCCGGCCGGCGTGGTCACTCCTCCGGGCTGATCGTTTCACGTGAAACATGGCGATACGGAGATCCCTCAGTGAGTTCCTCGGCTGACGACGACAGAAGCACTCCCCTGGCTCGAGAGCTCGCCGATCTGAACCGCCGGAAGCAGGCTCTCTCACGTGAGCCCCTGCCCGCCCCGGCGAAGACTCGGGTGATCACCGTGTCGAACCAGAAGGGTGGTGTCGGCAAGACCACCACCACGGTCAACCTCTCGGCTGCCCTCGCGCGCAGCGGTGCCCGGGTGCTCGTCATCGACCTCGATCCGCAGGGTAACGCCTCGACGGCCCTGGGAGTCGAGCATCGTGCCGAGACGCCCAGTGTCTACGACGTCGTGGTCAACGACGGCGCCGTGGCCGACGTCGTCCAGAAGAGTCCTGAGTTCGACACCCTCTTCTGCATCCCGGCCACGATCCACTTGGCCGGCGCCGAGATCGAGCTGGTGTCGTTGGTGGCCCGCGAACAGCGTCTGAGCCGAGCCTTGTCCGAGTACCTGGCCGAGACCGAGAAGGCCGGAGAACGGTACGACTACGTCTTCATCGACTGCCCTCCGTCGCTCGGGCTGTTGACCATCAACGCCTTCGTCGCGGCGAGCGAGGTGCTCATCCCGATCCAGTGCGAGTACTACGCGCTCGAGGGCCTGAGTCAACTGCTGCGCAACATCCAACTGATCGAGAAGCACCTGAACCCCCAGCTCAAGGTGTCGAGCATCCTGTTGACCATGTACGACGGCCGGACGAACTTGGCGCAGCAGGTCGTCGCCGACGTTCGCGAGCATTTCCCTGATGAGGCACTCAACACGCTCATCCCGCGGTCGGTGCGCATCAGTGAGGCACCCGGTTACGGCCAGACCGTGATCAGCTACGACACCAACTCCCCCGGGTCGATCTCGTACCTCGAGGCGGCCGCCGAACTAGCACGTCGAGGAGCACCCCAGTAATGGCAACCAAGAGAACCGGCCTCGGTCGCGGCATCGGAGCCCTCATCCCGGTCTCGGACGAGAGTCAGGATCGTCCCGTGGACGTGTTCTTCCCGACCGCCCAGCAGACGGCCGACGAGCTCATCGCCGTTCCTGGTGCCCGTCTGGCGAACCTCAACCCGCTCGACATCACGCCGAACGCGCAGCAACCCCGCGCCGAGTTCCGCGCCGAAGAGCTCGCCGAACTCGTGACGTCCATCCGCGAGGTGGGGGTCCTGCAGCCCATCGTGGTCCGGCCGGTGAAGAAGGCCGGCAAGGGCGCCGCGCAGTACGAACTCGTCATGGGTGAGCGCCGGCTGCGAGCCACCAAAGAGTTGGGCCTGGCGACGATCCCCGCGATCGTCAAAGACACCGCCGACGATGCCATGTTGCGCGACGCCCTGCTCGAGAACCTGCACCGGGCTGAGCTCAACCCGCTCGAAGAAGCGTCCGCCTATCAGCAACTTCTCGCCGACTTCGGCATCACGCAGGACGAGTTGGCGACGCGCATCGGTCGCAGTCGTCCCCAGATCACCAACACCCTCCGGCTGCTTCGCCTGCCGGCCGCGGTTCAGCGACGTGTGGCGTCCGGTGTCTTGACGGCTGGGCATGCCCGCGCCATTCTCAGCACGGGTGACCCCGTCCTCATGGCACGTCTCGCCGATCGCATCGTCAACGAAGACCTGAGCGTCCGTGCGGCCGAAGCGATCGCTGCCGGTGGCAGCGCGAAACCGAAGTCGACCCGCACGGCGACCCCCGGCAAGCACCAGGCTCACCTCGATGAGGTGGCCGAGAGTCTTGGCGACCGCTTCGAGACCCGGGTCAAGGTGTCACTGGGTGCTCGCAAGGGGTCGATCACGATCGACTTCGCCTCCATGCAAGACCTGAATCGCATCCTCGGCCAGCTCGGTCACGAGCAAGAGGGCTGACCACCGCTGGGAAAGCCTTCGGTTTCACGTGAAACATGGTGCGCCCGTGAGCCATCCAGAGTGACATGGTGATCGACGCCGAGGCCGACGTCATCGGATACCACCTCATGTTTCACGTGAAACCAACCGGGGGTCGAGGGGGGGTGACCAATTGCAGCGGGATTGTGCAGACCGCTCCCCCGTCGCGAGGCGGCGGCAGACCGGTCGACGCCGCGCAGATCTCGCCATGCGAACTGTTCTGCGGAAGCTGCCTCGTACCAGCTCACGCCTGAAGCGGCCTCGATGATCGAGCCACGCCGCCTGTCCACCTCCACCACCGCACCGCGGATACCCAGATCACTCAGGAAAGTAGGCGATCAGCAGGTCGATGTCGTTGTCGTCCCCGAAGATGCCGGAAGACGGCGCAGGCGCGGAAGTCTCCACGCCACGTCTTCGCTCACGGTCTCAGGACCCGACTTCTCGGTATGACTCGCTGCGTGACTCCGGTGGTCAGGTCCCGCCCATGCGAGATCACCTCCCATGGACCGGACGATCACGGTCCTATCGGTCGCTCACTCGAGCCAGGGTCAACGCCTGGTCATCGATGACGACCGCCAGGGCCCCACAGACACGTCGCCTCAATCTGCAGCCCCACACGTGCCGTCCATGACACGCATTCACGAGGCCTCTGCTGCTGGGCTCTGTTGCTGGTCACTCTTCGCGAGCATTGCGGCGGCACGAAGCGGGACCACTCGGCGCCGGCAGACGTTTCACGTGAAACACCTGCCGGTGCACGAGATCAGCGCTCGTGGTCGCTGACCGCCTTCTCGGCCAGGGCCGCGTAGAACATGCCGAGTTCGTAGCCGGCGGACTCGAGGGCCATGGGGACGAGCGACGTCTCGGTGAGTCCGGGCAACACGTTGACCTCGAGGAACCACGGGGTGCCGGCGGCGTCGACGATGAGGTCGACCCGAGACAGGTGGCGGAGGCCCAGCGCCACGTGGACGGCCACGGCGGCCCGGGCGGCGGCGTCGGCAGCCGACGGGTCGAGGCGAGCGGGGGTGTAGAAGGTGGTCTCCCCCGCGTTGTACCGCGCCTCGAATCCGTAGAACCCCTGGCGGGGGACGATCTCGACGGCCGGCAGGGCGAGGGGCCCGTCGCCGGTGTCGATCACCCCGACGGCGATCTCGGTACCGGTGATCTTCTGCTCGACGATGACGTCGTCGCAGTACGTGTAGGCGTCGACCATGGCCCTCGGCAGCGATCCGGCGTCGTCGACCACCGTCACGCCCTGCGCCGACCCGCCTCGTGCAGGTTTCACGACCACGGGTACCGGGTGCTCGTCGGCGATGGCAGCGAGCACTCCCACGGCTCCGAGCTCACGGAACGCGTCGTGCGAGAGGGTGATGCCGCGAGGTGTGGACACTCCGGCCCGCCGGGCCAGTTCTTTGGCCGTCGGCTTGTCCCATGCCAGTCGTGCTGCGGCCGCCGTGCTGCCGACGAAGGGCACGTCGAGCGCTTCGAGCAATCCGCGCAGGGCGCCGTCCTCTCCGCTGGCGCCGTGCAGGGCGGGCCAGACCACGTCGGGGCGGGACGTGATCAGGTGTCCGAGCAACGAGGCGTCCGGGTCGCGGAGCTCGACCTCGATGCCGTGGGTCGTGAGACTGTCGACCACGCGCCTCCCGGATCTCAACGACACGTCGCGTTCGTGCGAGATGCCGCCGGCGAGGACGGTGACGGTGTGCAGCGGGCTCGATGCCATGGTGGGGCCCTCCTCTGGTGTCACGGCGCCGAGCCCAGGGCTGGCGTCGATCGACCGCGATGCGTGGAAAGTGCTGGTCAGTTGGTGTTCGGCGGCGGGACGACGACGCTCTGCGGGCGTGCGGCCGGGTTCGAGAGGCTGGCGCCGGAGAACGTGCGCAGCAGGTCGAGCTCGCCGTTGACGACGGCGGCGAGTCGGGCGACGCCGGTGCGGATCGACTCGGGGGTCGGGTAGCAGAACGAGAGTCGGATGTTCTGGCGGCCCTGGCCGTCGGCGAAGAAGGCCGTGCCGGGCGTGTAGGCGACGAGCTCCTTGACGGCACGGGGCAGCATCGCCTTGGAGTCGAGCTCAGGGGGCAGCCCGACCCAGACGAAGAAGCCGCCGTCGGGGACGTTCCAGCTGAGCGAGGGCAGGTACTCGCCGAGCGCCGAGATCATGGCGTCGCGTCGCTCGCGGTAGAGGCCCCGGAAGGTCTCGATCTGACCGCGCCAGTCGGCCTGGTCGAGGTACTCGGTAATGACGAACTGCCCGAACGAGTTGGGCGACAGCGTGGCCGACTCGTTGGCCAGGATGAGCTTCTCGCGGATGGCGTGCGGGGCCAGCGCCCACCCCACCCGGAAGCCCGGTGCGAGCGTCTTCGAGAACGAGCCGAGGTAGATGACGCCCTCGTCGTCGATCGAGCGCATCGCCTGCGGCGCGGGCTGGTCGAAGTAGAGCAGCCCGTAGGGGTTGTCCTCGAGGACGAGGATGCCGGCCGAGCGGCAGATCTCGAGGATCTCGACGCGTCGGGCCCAGGTGAGCGTCACGCCGGCCGGGTTGTGGAAGTTCGGGATCGTGTAGAGGAACTTGATGCGGCCGCCGCGGGCCGTGACGCCCGCGATGGCCTCGCGCAGCGCCTCGGGGACGAGGCCGTGCTCGTCCATCGCGACGTGGACCACGTCGGCCTGGTAGGCCTTGAAGACCCCGAGGGCCCCGACATAGCTCGGCGACTCGGCCAGCACGACGTCGCCGGGGTTCACGAACAGGCGGGTGACCAGGTCGAGGGCCTGCTGCGAGCCGGTCGTCACGACGACGTCGTCGGCGCTGCCGCGGATGCCCTCCATGGCCATGATCTGCATGATGTGCTCTCGGATGGCCGGGGTGCCCTGGCCGCTGCCGTACTGCATCGCCATCGCTCCCCCGTCGGCCATGACGCGGTCGATGGCACCGGTGACGAGCTCACGGGGCAGGGCCGAGACGTAAGGCATGCCGCCCGCCAGCGAGACGACCTCGGGCCGCGAGGCCACGGCGAAGAGGGCTCGGACCTCGGAGGCGCTGAGGCCGGCCGTACGGTCGGCGTACGAGTCGTACCACGGGTCGAGGTTGGTGCCCTTGTCGCTCATCGATGTCCCTGTTCTGTCAGAGTGCTGCGGTCAAGACTATGCCCGTCCGGGCCGGGGACGACGAGAGCCCGCCCAGCGTGTGCTGGGCGGGCTCTCGTCGTGGTGTCGGCGTCGACTACGCGATGAACTCCGCCAGGTCGGCCTCGAGGGCCGGCTTGGGCTTGGCGCCGATGACGGTCTTGACGACCTCGCCGCCGCGGTAGACCTTCATGGCCGGGATCGAGGTGATCTGGTACTTCATGGCGGTCTGGGGGTTGTCGTCGACGTTGAGCTTGACGATCTCGATCTTGTCGCCGTGCTCGGCGGCGATCTGGTCGAGGATGGGCGAGACGGCGCGGCACGGGCCGCACCACTCGGCCCAGAAGTCGACCAGGATCGTCTTGTCGGAGTTGAGGACGTCGGCCTCGAAGGACGCGTCGGTCACTGCTTTGGCGCTGCTCATGGTGTTCCTTTCGTCAGGGTGATCTGGGTTGGCTTCAGGAGGCGCGGGTCAGGCGACCACGGACTCGGACGTCTCGACGCCCTCGGCCGATCCGACGGTCTGCTCGGCCAGGAAGGTCTGGTCGAGCGAGGCCAGGTAGTGCTCGACGTCGAGCGCCGCGACGGTGCCCGAGGCCGCGGCGGTGGCGGCCTGTCGGTAGGTCGCGTCGATGACGTCACCCGCGGCGAAGACGCCGGTGAGGTTGGTCTTCGAGCTGCGGCCCTGCACGGCGATGGTGCCGTCCGAGGTCAGGTCGACCTGGCCGTGCACGAGGTGCACGCGCGGGTCGTTGCCGATGGCGATGAAGAGGCCGTCGAGGTCGAGATCGCTCGTGCTGCCGTCGACCGTGTCGGTCAGGGTGACGCCGGTGGCCTTCTCGCCACCGAGGATCGCCGTGACCTGCTTGTCGAACAGGAACTCGATCTTGTCGTTGGCGTGCGCCCTGTCTTGCATGATCTTGGACGCGCGCAGGCTGCTCGAGCGGTGGATCACGTAGACCTTCGAGGCGAAGCGGGTCAGGAACGTCGCTTCTTCCATCGCCGAGTCGCCGCCGCCGACGACGGCGATCGCCTTCTCCTTGAAGAAGAAGCCGTCGCACGTGGCGCACCAGCTGACGCCGCGGCCGCTCAGGCGCTCTTCGTCGGCGAGGCCGAGCTTGCGGTAGGCGCTGCCCGTGGCGAAGATCACCGTCAGGCTCTCTTCCACCGTGCCGTTGCCCAGGGTGACCTTCTTGACGTCGCCGGTCAGGTCGACCGCGGTGACGTCGTCGAGCAGCACCTCGGCACCGAACTTCTCGGCTTGCTCTTGCATCTTGAACATGAGCTCGGGGCCCTGGATGCCGTCGGGGAACCCGGGGAAGTTCTCGACCTCGGTGGTCTTCATGAGCTCGCCGCCGGCCTCGACCGAGCTCGCGACGATGAGGGGGCGCAGACCGGCGCGGGCGGCGTAGATGCCGGCCGTGTAGCCGGCGGGGCCGGAGCCGATGATGATGACCTGGCGCATGGGCACCTTCCTGGGGATGGACTTCACGAGCGGGAAGACGACGGGCGAGTGGTGGCTCGCACGGTCGGATCCCTCGATCGTCTGGTGGAACGCATCCTACCGACGGCGCATTCCCGCCGGCCTGGCAGCCGGGATCAGCGGCGCAGGAGGCGCGAGACGGTGGGTGCGAGGCGCGAGGTCACCGGCGTGGTCAGCACCCGCAACTCGGGTATCCGCGTGAACCAGAGCAACGCACCGTAGACCAGCCCCATGACGGCCCCGGCGACCACGACCGTCAGCACGCCCGGCACGCGGCCCGACTGCGCGAAGCCGTCTGCCGAGAAACCCCCCAGTGCGGTCACGACGACGAGCCCGACGACGCCTGCGACGAGCGAGAAGACGAAGAACTGCACGTAGCGGCGCAGCACCCACCGACCGTCGATGCCGCCGAGTCGCCGTTTGACCACCCAGAGGGCGACGACGGCCTGGCTCGACCCGGCGATCGAGGTGGTGATGGCGATGGCCATCGCGATGCGCTCGGGCGGCACGACGGCCGCCGAGATCGCGACGCCGGCCACGAAGATGCCCGACTGGACCAGCTGCAGGAAGAACGGGGTGCGCTGGTCGTGCATCGAGTAGAAGACCCGCTGGACGATGAAGAGCACGCTGAACAGGACGAGACCCGGCATGTAGCCGAGGATGACCTGGGCCGTGCGGGTCGACCCGGCGAAGTCGACCTCGAAGAACCGGGCGAACGGGTAGGCGACGACGCACATCGCGACGGCCGCGAACACCATGAACATGCCGATGGCCCGCAGCGACTGCGACATGTCGACGCGCACGGCGCGCAGGTCGCCGCGCGAGGCGTGCCCGCTCATGCGGGTGAAGTAGGCGGTGCCGATCGACACGGCGATGATGCCGTGCGGCAGCATGAAGAGCAGCCAGGCGTTCGCCAGCACGGCGTTCGAGGCACCCACCTCGCTGCCGAGGGTCGCGACGCGGCTCTGCACGAGGCCCGCCAGCTGGGTCACGAGCACCATGCCGAAGAGCCAGCCCGCGGCCTTGCCGGTGGCGCCGAGGCCGACTCCCCGCCAGCGGAAGTCGGGTCGGAACCCCAGGCCGGCCCGCCGCCAGAAGAGCAGCAGGAAGGCCGCCTGTGCCAGGACGCCCAGGGTGGCCGTGGCCGCGATCACGAGGATGCGGTCGGGCGTCCAGACGTCGACCACCGAGTTCTCGACGGCGCCGCCGAACAGCACCATGAAGACGACCAGGCCGACGATCGCCACGACGTTGTTGAGCACCGGAGCCCAGGTGAACGGCCCGAAGACCTGCCGGGCGTTCAGCACCTCGCTGAGCAGCGAGTACATCGCGTAGAAGAAGATCTGCGGCAGGCACCAGTAGGCGAACGCCGTGGCCAGGGCGAGCTGGTCCGAGGTGAACCCTGCCCCGCCGTCGGTGCTCTGCTGGGCGTAGAGCCGGACGAGCACGGGGGCGAGCAGCGTGCCGACGAGGCCGACGACCGCGAAGACGATCGTGCCGAGGGTGACGATCTTGTTGACGAACCGCTGCCCGCCGTCGTCCGAGGTCGCCGCCCGGACGATCTGGGGCACGAGCACCGCGCTGAGCAGACCGCCCGCGATCAGCGCGTAGATGTTGTTCGGCAGCTGGTTCGCGAGGGCGAACGAGTCCGCCGCCCGGCTCGCCGACTGCCCGATCGCCGCGGCCAGCACGGCCGCCTTCACGAAGCCGAGGACGCGCGAGACCATCGTCCCGGACGCGAGGAGGATGCTGGCGCGACCGAGACCGCCCTGGTTGCTCACATGGACTCCTGGACGGGCGGCGCGGCGGCCGCATCGGATGACGGCCCGGGCTCGGAGGCCCTCGCCTCGTCGCGCGCCTTCCGGCGCTTGCGGAAGGTGCGGTAGAGGCCGCCGACGAACAGTGCGGCGAAGGCGACGCCGAAGATCCAGGTGATGGCGGTCTCCCACCCGGCCTGAACCGACAGCGGGAGCTCGACGGGAGTCGCGATGGCGATGCCCGAGAGGCTGACGAGCTGCAGCTGCACCGAGACGGTGCCGTTGGCCACGGACTGCACCGGAACGCTGACGCGCGTCTGCGACTGCGGCTGGATCGTCACCTCGATGGGGCTGCGCTCGATCGACAGGATCGAGTTCGACGGCGTGACGGCCAGCATGACCGTCGCGACGGAGTCGGTGCGGTTCTCGAGGTAGAGCGGCAGGGCCGACCGGTCGCCGAGGATCGAGATCGGCGACCCCTGGACGACCGCCACGAGACCGGAGGTCGCGGTCGCCTCGGCGACGGCGGAGGCGACCTCGGCGGGGAAGCCGTCGACGTTGTCGCGCCAGGCGTGCGAGGCGAGGGCCATGGTGCGCAGGCGGGCCGTCTCGGTCACCAGCTGCGGCTCGGCCAGGGCGGTCGAGAAGTCGACGACCTTCTGGTCGGCGGACACCAGGTCGCGCAGCCGGGCGAGGCGGGCGTCGCTCTCGGGGCTGTCGACGACGGTCGCCGTCGAGGGGGTGCTCGCCAGCGCGTCGGTCACCGTGGCACCGCTCACCCACGGCAGGGCGTCGACCGCCTGCAGCGTGCGGGTGAGGAACTGCCCCGTCGACGGCCACTCGCGCTCGAGCGTCGTCAGCAGGGTGCGGGCGTCGCTCGGCCGCTCGTAGGCGACGGTGGCGATCGTCGCGGACGCCCGGGCCATCGTGGACTGCCACTCGGCGAGGGTGGTCGCCTCGGCCGCCTGGGTCAGCAGGGTGGACAGCGGGTCGTCCGAGACGACGGCCGGGACACCGTCGATCGTGACCGCCGCGTTCTCGGTCGAGTCGCCCTCGACGTCGACGTTGCCGCTCGAGACGATGGTCGACGTGTACGAGCCCGCCGCGAAGGCGGTCAGGTCGTCCGACACGACGGACGACCCGCTGGGCCAGACGACGCCCTGCTGGGTCCACGGGAACTCGAGCAGCTGCTCGGTGGTCGGCAGGGTCACGCCGTCACCCGGCGTCTCGGACGGGGTCGGCTCGTCGGTCGGCTCGCCGGTGGACCCGTCGGTCGGCAGGGCGGTCGGGTCCGACCCGGCGACGCCGGTGCCCGAGCCGTCGTCGGCGGCGGGCGTCTCGTCGGTCGGCGCGTCGGTGGCGGTCTCGGTGGGTGCCGCCATGCCCTCGAAGCGGCTGGGGTCGACCAGCGTGTCGAGCGAGGTGACGGTCGGCACGGTCGAGGCGCCGGCCTGGCGCAGCCCGGCGAGGTCGGCGTCCGCGTACGCCAGGGGGAACATGTCGTTCGGCAGCGCCTCGAGCTCGGCGAGCCAGTCGAGGGCCGACTGCGGCGCCTCGGTGCCGAGCAGGCGGATCGACGCCACGATCATCGGGTCGACGCCGAGGGTCGCCCCGGTGCCCGTCACGGCGTCGAGCTCGCGTCGGAGCACCCCGCCCTCGGAGGTGTAGGCGGCGAGGGCCGAGGCGTCGAGGACGCCGGTCTCGCTCTCGGGCGTCGTGATCGGCACCGCGACCGCGACGCGGGTCGGCTGGAAGCTGTCGGCCGGGTACCAGACCACGCTGCTGCGGGTCTGGGCCACCTGCTCGCCCGACGCGTCGAGCACGCGGGCGCCGAGGGCCCGTGCGCCGAAGGTCCGGCCGGCGAGGCCGAGGCGGTCGGCCGACACGACGACCGTGTCGAGCGCGACGGAGGACCCGGCGGCGACCGCCGGCACGTCGACCTGCACGAGCTGGCGGCCGAGGTAGTCGTCGCCCGAGACGTCGTCGGGGTCGAGCCACGAGGCGAGCTTGGACCGGGTGGTGAACGGTTCGCGGTCGAGGTAGACCCTGGCCGTGCTCGCCGCGAGGTCGGAGTCGCCGCCGTTCGTGACGGTCACGCCGAGGGTGAGGTCGTCGCCTGCCCGCAGGACGCCGTCCGAGGCCGGCTCGACGGTCATCGTGACCCCGTCGCCGGTGGGAGCGGACGCCGCCCGGGCCGACGTCGCGGGCGACCCCGCCGACACGACGAACACCGCCAGCAGGGCGGCGATCACGGCGAAGAAGAGTCTCATAGGCGTCAGGTGTCGACGGCGTCAGGGGCCGCTCGAGCATGCCGAGTCTAGGCAACGCGGACCGGGAAGCAGCGGCGAAGCGCCTGCGAGGGGGAGAGGGACGCACCGCGAGGTGCGCGGGGGACTCAGCCCGCGCCTCCTCGGCTGTGGCAAGGTTGTCCGTCATGGACAGCGTCGCACGGGCCCTCACGCGACTGGACGAGCTGGCCGCCACCCCCCGCATCGAGAAGCTCGCCGCCGCGTTCGCCGCGGCCGGTCACGAGCTGGCCCTCGTCGGTGGTCCGGTGCGCGACGCCTTCGTCGGTCGGCCGGTCAACGACCTCGACTTCACCACCGACGCCGACCCCGATCAGATCCTCGCGATCGTCGTGCCGCTGGCCGAGGCGCACTGGGACGTCGGGCGCGCGTTCGGCACCATCGCCGCCCGCGTCGACGGCGAGACCGTCGAGATCACGACCTACCGCAGCGACGTCTACGACGGCGAGACCCGCAAGCCCGTCGTCGAGTTCGGCGACACCCTCGAGGGCGACCTCGTCCGCCGGGACTTCACCGTCAACTCGATGGCGTTGCGGCTGCCCGAGCGCGTGCTGGTCGACCCCTCCGGCGGCGTCGAGGACCTGCTGCAGGCCCGGCTCGCCACCCCGGGCACGGCCGTCGACTCGTTCCGCGACGACCCGCTGCGCATGATGCGGGCCGCCCGCTTCACCGCGCAGCTCGGCTTCACCGTCTCGGACGAGGTGCGCGAGGCGATGACCTCGCGCGCCGACACCCTGTCGATCGTCTCGGTCGAGCGCGTCGCCGACGAGCTGTCGAAGCTGTTGAAGACAGAAACCCCCCGAGACGGTGTCCGCCTGCTGGTCGACACCGGGCTGGCCGACCACGTCATGCCCGAGCTCGCGGCCATGCGCCTCGAGGTCGACGAGCACCACCACCACAAGGACGTCTACGAGCACAGCCTCACCGTGCTCGACCAGGCCATCGGCTACGAGCGCGAGCGGCACCCGGGCGAGGCCCCCGACCTGACGCTGCGCCTCGCCGCCCTGTTGCACGACTGCGGCAAGCCGGCCACCCGGCGCCTCGAGCCGGGCGGGGTCGTCACCTTCCACCACCACGACGTCGTCGGCGCCAAGCTCGCGAAGAAGCGGCTCAAGGCGCTGCGCTTCGACAACGACACCATCGGGGCGGTGTCGCGCCTGATCGAGCTGCACCTGCGCTTCTTCGGCTACACCGAGGGCGCCTGGACCGACTCGGCCGTGCGCCGGTACGTCCGCGACGCCGGTGACCAGCTCGAGCGGTTGCACATGCTGACCCGCGCCGACGTCACCACCCGCAACCGCCGCAAGGCCGACCGGCTCGGCTTCGCCTACGACGACCTCGAGCAGCGCATCGCCGAGTTGCGCGAGCGCGAAGAGCTCGACTCGCTGCGGCCCGACCTCGACGGCGACGAGATCCAGCGCGTCCTCGGCATCGGGCCGAGCCGCGAGGTCGGCGAGGCCTACCGGTTCCTGCTCGAGCTGCGCACCGAAGAGGGGCCGCTGGGGGCCGAGGTCGCCACCGAGCGCCTGCTCGCCTGGTGGGCCGCACGCGAGGGCGCCGGGGCGTAACCGGGCTCGCGGGTGTCGACCCGCGCCTCCTCGGCGGTGTCCGGCCTCGCGCCCGAGGGCCCGGCATTGATTCAGGAGGCGCGCTCGGCTACGCTGGGAAGGTTGCGTCTGCCTCTCGGCCGACGCAGCGTCATGAACACCCTCCTGTCACAGACCGTCTGTGACCGTCAAGTCCGAAGGAGGTGGGTTAGTCATGCACCAGTACGAACTGATGGTCATCCTGGACCCCGAGATCGATGAGCGCACCGTCGCCCCGAGCTTGGACAAGTTCCTCAACGTCATCCGCAACGACGGTGGCACCGTCGACAACGTCGACATCTGGGGACGCCGCCGTCTGGCCTACGAGATCAACAAGAAGACCGAGGGCATCTACGCCGTCGTCAACCTGACCTCGAACCCGGCCGCCACGGTCGAGCTCGACCGCCAGCTGGGTCTCTCCGAGGCCGTGCTGCGCACCAAGGTCCTGCGTGCCGAAGAGGCGATCGCCATGGTCGCCGCCGCCAAGAAGGTCAGCGACGAGAAGGCCGCCCGCAAGGCCGCCAACGCCGCCGCCGCCCCGGCTGCTCCCGCCGCCGAGAAGGCTGCCGAGTAGTCCGATGGCTGGCGAGACCGTCATCACAGTGGTGGGCAACCTCACCAGTGACCCCGAGCTGCGCTACACGCAGAACGGGCTCGCGGTCGCGAACTTCACCATCGCGTCGACCCCCCGCACGTTCGACCGCGCGTCGAACGAGTGGAAGGACGGCGAGGCGCTCTTCCTCCGTGCCAGCGTGTGGCGCGAGTTCGGCGAGCACGTGGCCAGCAGCCTCACCAAGGGCAGCCGGGTCATCGCTCAGGGCCGACTCAAGCAGCGCTCGTACGAGACCAAAGAGGGCGAGAAGCGCACCAGCATGGAGCTCGAGATCGACGAGATCGGCCCCTCGCTGCGTTACGCGACCGCTCAGGTGACCCGCGCCTCCTCGTCCCGCGACGGCGCTGCCGGTGGCGGCTCCTTCGGGGGCGGCAACGGTGGCGGCGGTGGCGGCCGTGGTGGCCAGCCGGCTCAGGTCGGCGGCGGTCAGGCGCAAGAACCGTGGGGTCAGCCCGCCGGCGGCCAGGGTGGCAACACCTCGGGCGGCGACGTCTGGAACACCCCCGGTGGCAACGGCACCTACAACGACGAGACGCCCTTCTAGGCCTGTCGTTCCCCCTTTTAGAACTTCTTCATTCATCGAAAGTAGAAACCAATGGCTGGAAAGAGCAGCGGCGACCGCCGCAAGCCCCTCCGCGGCAAGGGCGGCAAGAACGCCGCTCCCGCGAAGTCGATCCGCGTCGGTGTCATCGACTACAAAGACGTCGCGACCCTGCGCAAGTTCATCTCGGAGCGTGGAAAGATCCGCGCCCGTCGCATCACCGGCGTCTCCGTCCAGGAGCAGCGCCTCATCGCCCGTGCCGTGAAGAACGCCCGTGAGATGGCGCTCCTCCCCTACGCCGGCTCCGGCCGCTGATCGGAAGGACCACCATGTCGAAGGTAATCCTGACCCACGAGGTCTCCGGCCTCGGTTCCGCCGGTGACGTCGTCGACGTCAAGAACGGCTACGCCCGCAACTACCTGGTGCCCCAGGGCTTCGCCGTGGCGTGGAGCCGCGGCGGCGAGAAGCAGGTCGCGCAGATCCGCACGGCCCGCGAGACCCGCGAGCTCAAGACGATCGAAGAGGCCCACGACCTCAAGCAGCGTCTCGAGGCCCAGAAGATCCGCCTCACGGTGAAGACCGGTGCCGACGGCCGACTGTTCGGCTCGGTCCGCCCGGCCGACGTCGCCGACGCGGTCAGCGCCCAGGGCGTCGCGACGATCGACAAGCGCAAGGTCGAGATCCCCTCGACCATCAAGGTGACGGGTGAGCACGAAGCCACCCTCCGCCTGCGCGAGGACGTCATCGCGACGATCACGCTGACGGTCGTCTCGGCCAAGTAGCACCCGGGCGCTCCGGCGCCTCGGCGCCTCGGCGCCTGCTGTACGCGAGAGCGGCGGTCCCCTCGGGGGCCGCCGCTCTTCTGCGTGCCGGGGTGCGGTGCCGGCCGTCGGGTCGGCTCGCGATGAACCCCGTTCACGAAGATGAACCCCGTTTTCTCGGGGTTCGTCTTCGTGAACGGGGTTCTTCTCGTGGTGTGCCGGGGGGACGAGGAGGCGCGGGGCGGCTGGGGCGGGAGCCGCGCCTCCTCGGGGCGTCCTCTGGTCGCCATGAACCCGGTTTCGAACGATGAGCCCGTTCGCAACCGGGTTCTTCGTTCGAAACCGGGCTCTTCGGCTTCGGCATCGGCAGAGGGGCGAGCAGAGGCATGGGCGGGCGCAAGGCACGGGGGGCAGCAGGGGCATGAGCAGACGCGAGGCAGAGGCCGACGCAGAGGGGTGCGTGTGGCAGCGGGAGGGCGCGAGGCGGGTTCGCGTTGACAGGGCGCGGTGGCTCGTCTACTGTCGTGGAATCGGTTCCATGGAATCGATTCCACGACGAACCAGCAACACCACTACGACGAGGTAGAGCCCGATGAACACCGTGACGATCAGGGACGTGGCGCAGCGCGCCGGCGTCTCGGCCGCGACGGCGTCCCGGGTCCTGTCGGGCAACCCCGCGACGTCGCCCGAGGCCCGCTCGCAGGTCGAGCAGGCCGCCCGCGAGCTCGACTTCCGCCCGAACGCGCAGGCCCGGGCGCTGCGCTCCACGCGGTCCGACACGGTCGGGCTGCTCGTCTCCGACGTCCGCAATCCGTTCTTCGCCGACCTCGCCCACACCATCGAGCAGTCGCTGCTCGAGCTCGGCTACGTCACCCTGCTCGGCAACGCCAACGAGAACCGCGCCCAGCAGGACCGCTACCTCGACACCCTCATCTCGCGCCGCGTCGACGGCGTCATCGTCGCCCCCCAGGGCACCGACTCGGCCAGCATCGACTCGCTGCTCGCCCGCGAGGTGCCGACCGTGTTCGTCGACCGGACGATCCCGGGCGTCGACGTGCCGAGCGTGACGACCGACAGCACCCCGGGCATCCGGGCCGCCGTGGAGCACCTGGTCGACCTCGGCCACGAGCGCGTCGGCTACGTCGCCGGGCCGCAGAGCGTGTCGACGGGCCGCGAGCGACTCGAGGCGTGGACCGCCGCGGCCGCCGAGCTCGGCCTCAGCGCCGACCCCGACCTGGTCTACGTCGGCGACTTCCAGTCGGCCAGTGGTTCGGCCGCGGTGCACGCGCTGTTCGAGCTGGGCGAGCCGCCGACGGCGATCCTCGCCGCGGACAGCCTCATGGCCGTCGGAGCCATCGCCATGCTCAACCGCCTCGGCATGCGCATGGGCACCGACGTCTCGGTGATCGCCTTCGACGACATCGAATGGTTCTCGCTGCTCGACCCGGCCCTGACCGTCATCGCGCACAGCGTCGAGGAGATGGGCCGCATCGCCGTCCAGCTGCTGCACGAGGTCATCGACGGGTTCACCCCCGAGTCGGTCGTGCTGCCCAGCGAACTGATCGTGCGCGAGTCGACGACCCGCGCCTCCTCGTCCCCCACAGACCCGGCCGGCCCGACAGACCCGACCGGCCCCACCACACCCCGACCCCTCGGTAGGAACTGACCATGCCCCCTTCGATCGACGACGATCGCCCCCTGCTCACGCTCGAGAACGTGAGCAAGTCGTTCGGCCCCGTGCGGGTCATCGACGACGTCACCGTGCACGTCCGGCCCGGCAAGGTGCAGGTGCTGCTCGGTGAGAACGGCGCCGGCAAGTCCACCCTGATCAAGATGATGTCGGGCGTGTACCAGCCCGACTCCGGCCGCGTGCTGGTCGACGGCGAGGCCGTCCACCTGCCGAACACGCACGCCGCCGAGAAGCTCGGCATCGCGACGATCCACCAAGAGCTGAACCTCGTCGCGTCGCTCAGCGTCGCCGAGAACGTGATGATGGGGCGGTTCCCGACGCGATTCGGCCTCGTCGACCGCAGAGAGCTGAAGAAGCGCGCCCGTGCGGCCCTCGACCTGATCGGGCTCGACGTCGACGTCGACTCGAAGGTCGGCGAGCTCGGCATCGCCCGCCAGCAACTGGTCGAGATCGCGAAGGCGTTGAGCATCGACGCGCGCATCCTCATCCTCGACGAGCCGACCGCGGCGCTGACCCGCCACGAGACCGAGATCCTCTTCCGCGTCGTCGAGCAGCTGCGGGCCCGCGGCGTCGGCATGCTGTTCATCAGCCACCACCTCGACGAGATCGCCGAGATCGGCGACACCGTGGCCGTGCTGCGCGACGGCGCGTTCGTCGCCGAGCTGCCCGCCTCGACCGACGAAGACGAACTCGTCCGCCTGATGGTCGGCCGCGACATCGAGCAGCAGTACCCGCGGACGCCCGGCAGCCAGGGCGACTCCCCCGTCGTGCTCGAGGTGCGTGGGCTGACCGGGTCGGTGTTCCGCGACGTGTCGTTCGACGTGCGGGCGGGCGAGGTGCTCGGCATCGCCGGGCTCGTCGGCGCCGGCCGCACCGAGGTCGTGCGGGCCGTGGCCGGGGTCGACAAGTACGACTCGGGCAGCGTGACCGTGCGCGGCAAGCGCCTGAAGAAGGGCGACGTCGCCGGGGCCATCGCCGCAGGCGTCGGCCACGTGCCCGAGGACCGCAAGGCGCAGGGCCTCGTGCTGGGCGCCTCCGTCAACGACAACCTCGGCTACGCGACGCTCGCGTCCAGCGCGAAGGCCGGCCTGGTCGACTTCGCCGGGCAGCGCGCCAAGGCCGACGAGGTCGCCTCGACCCTGCGGATCCGCATGCGCGACATCGACCAAGAGATCGGCTCGCTGTCGGGCGGCAACCAGCAGAAGGCCGTGTTCGGCCGCTGGATCATCGCCGGCTCGACGGTGCTGCTGCTCGACGAGCCCACCCGCGGCGTCGACGTCGGCGCGAAGGTCGAGATCTACGAGCTGGTGAACCGCATCACCGACGCCGGAGGCGCGGTCGTGATGGTCAGCAGCGAACTACCCGAGGTGATGGGCATGAGCGACCGCATCCTCGTGATGCGCGACGGAGTCGTCGCCGGCGAGGTCGCCGCGGCCGACGCCACCCAAGACACGCTGATGACGCTCGCGGCGCGCGACGTCCCCCCGACGAACTGACCCGAGAAGCACGGACCGAGGAAGACACCCCATGACCACCACCACCGTGAAGGCGCAGCGACGCTCCTTCGACATCAAGACCTTCCTGGCCGCGAACGGGGCCCTCGTCGGGCTCGTCGTGCTCTGCCTGGCCCTCTTCATCGCGACGCCGGACTTCTTGACCGGCCGCAACCTGCTGAACATCGGCATCCAGGTGTCGACCGTCGCCGTGCTGGCGTTCGGCATGACCTTCGTCATCGTCGCGGGCGGCATCGACCTCTCGGTCGGTTCGGTCGCCGCGCTGTCGGCGATGGTCTCCGGCTGGTTCTTCGCCACCGCGGGGCTGCCCGGCGGCCTGGCGCTCGCCCTCGGGCTCGGCACCGGACTCGTGGCCGGCCTGGTCAACGGCTTCGCCAGCGCGTACGGCAAGCTGCCATCGTTCATCGCGACGCTCGCCATGCTGAGCGTCGCGCGCGGCCTCACCCTGGTCGTCTCGGACGGTCGCCCGATCGCGACTCCCCCGGCCGTGTCCTTCCTCGGCGGCAACATCGGCCCGGTGCCCGTGCCGATCATCGTGCTCGTGCTGGCCGCGATCGTCGCGTCGTTCATCCTCAACCGCACCGTCATCGGCCGTTCGATGTACGCGGTCGGCGGCAACGCCGAGGCCGCGCGCCTCTCGGGCCTGCCGGTCAAGCGCATCGTCGTCACGGTCTTCGGCCTCGCCGGGCTGTTCGCGGCCTTGGCCGGCCTGCTGCTCGCCGGTCGCCTCGACTCGGCCCAACCGCAGGCGGCCTCGGGCTACGAGCTCGACGCCATCGCCGCGGTCGTCATCGGCGGCGCGAGCCTGGCCGGCGGCGTCGGTCGCATCTCGGGCACCATCATCGGCGCCCTGGTGCTCGTGGTCATCCGCAACGGCCTCAACCTGCTGAACGTCACGTCGTTCTGGCAGCAGGTCGTCATCGGCCTCGTCATCGCCCTGGCCGTGGGCGTCGACGTGCTGCGGCGCAAGACCCGCAGCAGCTGACCCGCCGGGCCCCGTCGAGGGCGCGGCCGCGCGGCACGCACCGACAGCCGAGGAGGCGCGGTGCGAGCCGGACGCGCGGCGTCGCGCCTCAGCGGAGCGGCGGCAGCTGCGGGGCCCGGCCCTGCGGCCGTCGCCGCGGCCACCGGCCCGTGTCTGCGCGAGCCGAGCCGCGCCTCCTGATCTTCCCCTCCCTTTCCACCCTCACCACCCCAACCCCCCGAAGGACACACGATGAAGTTGACCTCGTTCCGCAAGGCCGCCACCGTCACGGCGATCGCCGCCCTGGTCGCGACCGGCACCGCCGGCTGCAACCGCACCCCCGCCGGAGAGGCGGACCGCCCCACGGTGGTCCTGTCGCTCAGCACCCTGAACAACCCGTTCTTCGTCGAACTGCGTGACGGCGCCACCGCCGAGGCGAAGAAGCAGAACGTCGACCTCGAGATCGTCGACGCCCAGAACGACTCGGCCACCCAGGCCAACCAGCTCGCCACGGCCGCCTCGACGGCCGACGCGGTCATCTTGAACGCCGTCGACAGCGACGCCGCCGGCCCCGCCGCCGCCGCGCTGAACGACGCGAACGTGCCGATCGTGGCCGTCGACCGTGCCGTCAACGGCGCCGACGTCGCCTCGTTCGTCGCGAGCGACAACGTCGCCGGCGGCGAGCAGGCCGCCAAGGCCCTCGCCGAGGCGATCGGCGAGAAGGGCGAGGTCATCGTGCTGCAGGGCGTCGCGGGCACCTCGGCCAGCCGCGACCGCGGTGAGGGCTTCACCAAGGGCATCGCCGCCTACCCCGACATCACCGTCGTCGCGCAGCAGACCGCCAACTTCGACCGCGCCACCGCGCTCGACGTGACGACCAACCTGCTGCAGGCGCACCCCGACGCGGTCGGCGTCTTCGCCGAGAACGACGAGATGGGCCTCGGCGCGATCCAGGCCCTCGGCTCGCGCGCCGGCACCGACGTCAAGGTCGCCGCGTTCGACGGCACCGAGGACGGCCTCAAGGCCATCGAGGCCGGTACGCTCTCGAGCACGATCGCGCAGCAGCCCGCCGAGCTCGGCGCCCTCGCGGTCGACCAGGCGGTCAAGGCGATCGACGGTGGCAGCGGCGACGACGGCCCCTCGGACCAGGCCGTCGAGGTCATCACCGTCACGAAGGAGAACGTGGGTGACTTCACCGAATGACCGGTTCTGATGTGAGCGGTGCAGGCGACGCCAGCACGGCAGGAGGCGTGGGCGCGGTCGGCGCGGACGGGTCGGTACCGGCCGGTTCGGCTGGCGCGGCTGGCGCGGGTGGCTCCGTCGTCGTGGTCGGGTCGATCAACGTCGACCAGGTCGTGACCGTCGACCGCCTGCCCCTGCCCGGCGAGACGTTGATCGGCTCGTCGATGACCCTCTCCCCCGGCGGCAAGGGCGCGAACCAGGCCGTCGCGGCTGCTCGTCGCGGCGCCCGCACCGCGATGATCGGTGCCGTCGGCGACGACGGACGCGCCGACGACGCCCTGCCCTACCTCCGCTCGAGCGGTGTCGACGTCAGCGGCGTCGACACCGTGCCCGGGCCCACGGGCCTGGCCGTCGTCAGCGTCGGAGGCGACAGCGAGAACACGATCGTCGTCGTCCCCGGGGCGAACGGTGCCGTCGGTGCGTCGTTCGTCGCAGGGCACTCTGCTGCTCTGTCCGAGGCTGCGGTCGTCGTGTTGCAGGGGGAGATCCCCGTCGACGGCATCGCCGCCGCGGTGCAGCACGCCGGAGGGCGCGTGGTGTTCAACCTCGCCCCGGTGATCGACGTGCCGGCGGACGTGGTGAAGGCCGCGGATCCGCTGGTCGTCAACGAGCACGAGGGTCGGCTGCTGTTGGCAGCGTGGGGCGCTGCCGCGTCTGGCGCGTCGGCCGCGTCGGCCGCCGTCTCGGACGAGGAGGCGCGGGTCGACGACGAGTCGGTCGTCGCCTCCCTGCGCGCCCAGGGGGTCACCTCGGTCGTCATGACCCGCGGTGCCGCCGGCGCGATCGTGTCTGACGCGTCCGGCACCGTGCTGGTGGCGTCGCCTCGCGTCGCGGCGGTCGACTCGTCCGGAGCAGGGGACGCCTTCGTCGGCGCCCTCGCCGCCGGGCTGGCCGCCGGGTCGTCGCTGCTCGAGGCCGCCCAGGACGCCGTGCGCGTCGGGGCCTACTCGGTCACGGGTGTGGGCACGCAGGCGTCGTACCCGACGCTGGACGACGAGCTGCCTGCCGCGGCGGATGCCGCCTCGACGGAAGGGTCGGCGGATGCCGACTCGACTGCCGGGGTGACCTCGTGAAGCGCGGCGGTCTGCTCAACGCGCAGCTGAACCACGCGGTGAGCGGTCTCGGTCACGGCGACCTCGTGGTCGTCGCCGACTGCGGCCTGCCCCTGCCGGCCGGAGTCCCCGTGGTCGACCTCGCCGTCGTCCACGGCCTGCCTGCCTTCGCCGACGTGCTCGACGCGCTGACGGCCGACGTGGTGTTCGAGGCCTGCACGGCCGCGGACGAGAGCCACGACTCCCCCGCCGGCGAGCAGATCACGTCCCGCTTCGACGACGTAGCCTACGTCTCGCACGACGAGCTGAAGCGGCTGTCGGGTGGGGCGCGCCTCCTCGTCCGGACGGGCGAGGCGACCCCGTACGCCAACGTCGTGCTGCGCTGCGGCGTCCCGTTCTGAGGCGCCTGCTCCCCCTCGAACCCCGTTCACGAAGGTGAACCCCGATCAATCGGGGTTCGTCTTCGTGAACGGGGTTTTTCCACGTTCCCCCACTGTCCCTCCCCCCGGCCCGGCCGCGCCGGCCCGTCCATGAACCCGGTTTCGAACCATGAACCCGGAAGCAAACGGGTGCATGGTTCGAAACCGGGTTCTTCGTCGTGTGGGGGCGGGTCGGGGCGGGCGGGCAAGGGCAGGAGGCGCGGTGCGGGAGGGCGGATGCGGCCCTGACCAGGGGCTTCGCGGGTCCCCCATCGGGGGGTTACGGGAAGCTGAACGCGAGATGTGTCGGTATCGGTCGCCGCGCCTCCTTGTCAAGTTCTTTGTGCACAGGCGGATGTCAAATCGGATGTCTCAACCCCCGGTTTAGACAATCTTTTCCACACAGGTGTGGGAAACGGAAAATGCTGATCAAGGCCAGGTAATTGAACTGAAGTATCTCGTTGTCCACAGCGTGATCCACAGTTCTCCCCAGGGTCGACCGGCGTTGCTCACCGGTTCTCCCCAGAGTTATCCACAGGTGCATTTGCTGTGGAGAACTCGGTGTCCATAAGGTGTACCCGCGCTCGTCAGGGGTGGGTCACGGCGGTTCGGCACGGGGATGTCGGGGGTCTGTCGTACAACTGCCTTGAGCGTCTTCGGTGCTGCCCCGCACCCGCCCGATTCTCGCTGGAGGACCCATGTCGATCGCCCATCTCGGTCTCGCTCCAGACGCGTCGAACGCCCGCGATCGTGACCGTGGTGGCCCCGTCAACATGGACCGCGTGCCGCCGCACGACCTGCTCGCCGAGCAGAGCGCGCTGGGGGGCATGCTGCTCAGCAAGGACGCCGTGGCCGACGTCATCGAGACGGTCCGCGGCATGGACTTCTACGTGCCCAAGCACGAGGTCATCTACGACGCCATCCTGGGGCTGTACTCGCACGGTGAGCCGACCGACGTCATCACGGTCAGCGACGAGCTGATGAAGTCGGCCGACCTGTCGCGTGCCGGGGGAGCGGAGTACCTCCACACGCTGACCGGTGTCGTGCCGACGGCGGCGAACGCGGGGTACTACGCGTCGATCGTCGCCGAGAAGGCGGTGTTGCGTCGTCTGGTCGAGGCCGGCACGCGCATCGTGCAGATGGGTTACGCGAGCGAGGGCGAGGTCGTCGACCTGGTCAACAACGCGCAGGCCGAGGTCTACAACGTGGCCGGTGGGGTCCAGACCGAGGACTACGTGCCGCTGAACGAGGCGGTGACGGTCGCGATCGACGAGATCGAGGCGGCCAAGGGTCGTGACGGTCAGATGACGGGTGTGCCGACGGGGTTCGCGCAGCTCGACGCCCTGACGAACGGGTTCCACCCGGGTCAGCTGATCATCGTGGCGGCGCGACCGGCGCTCGGCAAGTCGACGTTGGCGCTCGACCTGGCGCGTGCGGCGTCGATCAAGCACGGGCAGGCGTCGGTGTTCTTCTCGCTCGAGATGGGGCGCAGCGAGATCGCGATGCGTCTGATGTCGGCCGAGTCGAGTGTGCCGCTGCAGAACATGCGCAAGGGCACGGTCGACGCGCGTGACTGGACGAACATCGCGCAGGTGCGGGGGCGCATCAACGACGCTCCGTTGTTCATCGACGACTCGCCCAATATGACGTTGGTCGAGATCCGGGCGAAGTGCCGCCGGCTGAAGCAGCAGCACAACCTGAAGCTCGTGGTGATCGACTACCTGCAGCTGATGACGTCGGGCAAGCGGGTCGAGAGCCGTCAGCAAGAGGTGTCGGAGTTCTCGCGTGCGCTGAAGCTGATGGCGAAAGAGCTGCAGGTGCCGGTGATCGCGCTGTCGCAGCTGAACCGTGGTCCCGAGCAGCGTGCCGACAAGAAGCCCGCGATCAGCGACCTGCGAGAGTCCGGCTCGCTCGAGCAGGACGCCGACATGGTCATCTTGCTGCACCGCGAGTCCGCCTACGAGAAAGACAACCCCCGCCAGGGCGAGGCCGACTTCATCGTCGCCAAGCACCGCAACGGCCCGACCGACACCATCACGGTGGCGTTCCACGGCATGTTCTCGCGGTTCGTGGACATGCCCAGCTAGGCACCTGTAGTCGTGTTAGGACCGTGCTCCCTGGCGATGCCTCCGTGGGCTCTGGAAAATGGGCTTACTTTCTAGGACTCATCCTGGCGAATCACAAGTGCGTGACGAGGTCGGATCTGGCCGGGGACGAGGTTGCCGAGCGTCACGCGGGTCGAGTCCCCAGTGAGGTAGGACGGTAGGGCATCCGCTATCGCCACTGTTTGGTTGCCGTGCATAACTACCCGTGCCGCAGCTTCTACCTGATCCATCTGTGCAGTGTCGATGCCATCACCCGGGGTGACTTGGGGCGGGCCGCCGCTGGGTTGGACACCGCTTAAGCCGGATTTGCCAGGCGATGGCGGATACCCGAGTGGAGTCCCGGCAGCGGGAGGCGCTAGGCGGAAAAGCGCCGACCATGGAACCATCGACGGGGTGAAGAGGTTTGCCTCGCGAGGATGTCGAGATTTCTGCCCTCGAAGCTCTACGAGCTGATAGGTACTCAGTGCGGCACAGCCGAACAGCCCAGCTTGTAGCGGGGGCACCGACAGGGGAGTACTGCCGAGTTGAGGTTGGCCGCCGTTGGCCCAGCCGTTGTAGAAGAGGTGGACGGGGTTGCTGCCGACCGACTCCGCATGGCGAATCAGCGTCTCGTACTGGAAGCGGTCACGAGGGTTGGTTCGGCCTTCTGGCTTAGCCGGGTCCGTCAGGCCGCCCTTGTGTGATAGCTCGAGGTAGGACTCAGGTGGAGGCGTGGGATTTATGCGCTTGGCCTGCATTGAGTAGCCGAGCCAGCCATGGTCGGCCAGCTCTATCCAGATCTCGAAGTCCAGTCCACGCTCGTTCTCCTTATTAGGGTCGAGCTGGTCAAACCTGAGTGGGATGCTCGGATGGGCGGTGGCGAAGTCACGGAGCTTGCTGACATTCAGCTCGGTAATGGTTACCTCACCGAAGCGACCGCCACGGCCGTCTTCGCGGACGACACGATCCCAGGTCTCACAGGCGATCTCGTCCATGCGGTCTGCGAGCGAGGTGAGATCTGCCATCTGACGATATTGCCAGGCGAGCGAGCGGTATGGCATCTAGTTGTCGCGTCAGTCGTCAGGGCTGTCCCGCTCCCGACACGTTCCCCTTCGGGTCGGCATTCGGGTTGGGGCATCCTCAGCCGTCCCTTCGGTCCGTCGCCGACACAAGTCGGGTGTGCGGCAGCCTCGTGGCTATTGCCCAAGGCGGCTGCTTGGGATTCCGATGGGATTCTTGTTTCTCGGTTCGACTACGAGTTCAACACCGGCTGGTGTCACGTCTACGAGTCCAAGCTATCCCAAAGGGTGCGGGAGGATACATGCCGGCGAATAGGGCGTCGGCAACTCATGCGTTTCGGCTCTTGTGGACCAGGATGGGAGGGTTCGCGGCGCTAGCGCCGCATCCTTGTCGCCTTAGAGCAGGAGTGCCCACCTTTGGTGAATCACGTCGCCTTCATCTGGAACATCGCTGAGTCCCTCCGTGGCCCGTTCAAGCCCTCCGAATACGGGTCGGTCGTTCTGCCGTTCACGGTGCTTCGCCGGCTAGACGCTGTACTGGCTGACACGAAGCCTGTTGTGCTCGAGACCGCGGGGATGGTCGCATCGTTTCCCGACCTGCTGCAGGTGGCGAAGCTCACCGAAGCGTCGGGGCACGAGTTCTACAACACCTCTCCGTTCGACCTCGGCAAGCTCGTCGCTGATCCGCAGGACCTCCGCGCGAACTTGTCGTCTTACCTGGCCGGGTTCTCGGCAAACGTACGGGACATCTTCGACCGGTTCGAGTTCGACAAGGCGCTGAACAAGCTCGCCGAGAAGAATAGGTTGTTCGCGGTCGCGGAAAAGTTCGCGCAGGCCGACTTCCACCCCCGCACAGTCAGCAACATCCAGATGGGACTCGTGTTCGAGGAACTCATCCGGTTCGCGAACGAGAAATCCAATGAGACTGCAGGCGATCACTACACGCCCCGCGAGGTGATCGCGCTGATGGTGCAGCTGCTGTTCGCCCTCGACGATGACGCCCTCTCGAAGTGTGGAGTGGTCCGGTCCATCTATGACCCAACCGCCGGGACCGGCGGGATGCTCTCCGTCGTGGACGAGTACCTCCGCAGAATGAACCCAGGCATCCAGCTCAGCCTGTACGGGCAGGACTACAACGACGCTTCGTACGCGATCTGCAAGGCCGACATGGTTATCAAAGGCCAGGACGTAGATAACATCGCTCTCGGGGACACCTTGACCGAGGACGCCTTCGACGGCAAGAAGTTCGACTACGGCCTGTCGAACCCGCCGTTCGGTGTTGACTGGAAAGACCAGCGAGGATACGTCGAGGACGAGCACACCAAGCTCGGCTTCAACGGACGCTTTGGCCCCGGTACTCCCGCTGTCAGCGACGGGGCCATGCTGTTCCTGCTGCACCTGGTTTCAAAGATGCGCAAGCCCGAAGACGGCGGCTCCCGCATGGCGATTGTCCTCAACGGATCGCCGCTCTTTTCCGGTGGAGCTGGCAGTGGCGAGTCGAGCATCCGCAAGTGGCTGCTCGACAACGACCTCATCGAAGCGATCATCGGAATGCCGAAGGACATGTTCTACAACACCGGCATCTCCACCTACATTTGGATCCTCACCAACCGCAAGGACGGCGACCGTAAGGGCCAGGTGCAGCTCATCGACGGCCGCGAGATGTTTACCAAGCTCCGCAAAGGCCTCGGCTCCAAGCGCAACGAGCTCTCGCCGCAAAATATCGAGACGATCGTTGGCCTCTACGCCGGATTCGAGGATGGGGAGCACTCAAAGATTTTCCGCAATGAGGACTTCCTGTACCGCACCATCACCGTCGAGCGACCCCTCAGACTCAACTGGCACGCCACCCGTGAACGCATCGACACTGTCCTCGAAGCCAAGGCCATCCAGAAACTGAACGAGGCGGATGCCGCAGCATTGCGTGCCACGCTCGACCGGCTCGGCACCGTCACGGTGTGGAGTAACCGCACGGCATTCCACAAGGCGCTGAAGGACGCCGCGAACGCCGAAGGCTTCACCCTCTCCGTAGCGTTGCTCAAGACCGTGACCACCGAGCTTGGCGAACAGGACGGCACCGCCGACACCTGCGCCGACAGCAAGGGCAACCCTGAACCGGACGCCTCCCTTCGCGACACCGAGAACGTGCCATGGGACGAAGACGTCGACTCCTACGTCGCCCGCGAAGTCCTCCCCTACGGCCCGGACGCGTGGGTCGACAAATCCAAAACCAAGGAAGGCGCGGAGATTCCTTTCACTCGCCACTTCTACCAATACGTCACGCCGCGACCGCTAGAGGAGATCGACCGCGACCTCGACACCGTCATGGACCAACTTCGCGCAATGCTCGCCGAGGTCGAACGGTGAGCACGGGTGACCGAGTGCAACTCAAACGAGTCGCGACCTGCACCCTCGGCAAGATGGTCCAGTCGTCACCGACGGACGGCTCCACTCAGGCGCCGTACCTCCGGGCTGCGCACGTGCAACCGAACGGACGCCTGATCGAATTACCTGATCAGCAGATGTGGTTCACGAACGCCGAGCTTCGAACGCTGACGCTGCGCAGGGATGACGTGGTAATTGTCGAAGGGGGAGCTGGCTACGGTCGCTCTGCTGTTCTCCGGAAAGACCTCTATGACTGGGGTTTCCAGAACTCGATCGTCCGAGTTCGACCAGTTCGGACGCGCTCGGACGGACGCTTTCTCGACTATGCCATACAAGCCGCTCTGCGGTCGGGCGAGATCGATTCGCTCGTCAATACCGCGACGATCCCCCACTTCACAGCCGAAAAGGTTGCGCGACTGCCGATTGTCGCGCCGCAACTTGAACACCAGCAGTTGATTGCGGACTATCTGGATCGGGAGACGGCACAGATCGACGCGTTCATCGCGAAGAACGAGAAAATCATTGCCCTCCTCACAGAACGCCGCGCTGCGGAGATAGAGCTTGCGGTGGCACCACGAGAGTTGCCGGCGACCTGGGATTCGGTCCAAATCCGTCGGCTCGGTCCAAAGAGTCAGTCTGGCGTCAGCGTCAACGGGTTCTCGGTCCCCGCGGAGGGCGACGAAATTGGAGTCCTCAAGACCGGGGCGGTCTCCAAGGGCTTCTTTGACCCGGCTGAGAACAAGCGGGTCGTTGCGGACGACCTGGGTCGCGTGGCGTCCCCTGTTCGCGGTGGGTCGCTAATCGTGAATCGCGCGAACACGCCTGAGCTCGTAGGTAGCGCCGGTCTCGTCGTCGAGAGCCACCCCACGTTGTACCTTTCAGACAAGCTGTGGCAGCTTACGTTCGAGTCGGCCAACGCCGCCTACATGCACTACTGGACAAGAACAGACGCATATCGTTCGCAACTCCGAGGGTTGAGCGTCGGGGCGAGCTTGAGCATGCAGAATCTCAGCTATGGAGACTTTTTGACGGTGAGGATCTCGGTTCCTCCGATGCACGAGCAGGGTGAAGTTGTTGCGCGCCTGGACCAGGCCATCGGGGAAATTGATCGCGCCATAGACGCTGCGCGACGAGGTCGCGACCTGGCACGCGAGCGCCGGGTTGCGCTCATCGGGGCCGCGGTAACAGGGAAGATCGACGTAGGGGTGAAGTTGTGAGTGGCGTTGCAGGAGCACATTTGGAGTCGGTGCTGGAGGAGGAGATCGCCGAGCATCTTGCGTCGAATGGTTGGCTGTACTCGCCAACCGGCGCGGGGTACGACCGGGACCTTGCCCTCTTTCCCGAGGATGTCCTCGGTTGGCTGGAGGCGTCGCAGGCAACCGAGTTCGCGAAGGTCGTTCGCCCGCAAGACACCGATGATCAGCGGGAGGCCGCTCGTCGAAGCATCTTGGACCGTCTTGCCAAGTCCCTGGAACTCGACCCGTTGAAGAACGGCGGGACTATCCGGATTCTGCACGAGGGCTTCTCGATAGTGCCGCTGCACGGGGGTGCGGTGAAGTTCCGGTTGGCGCAGTTCCGCCCGTTGACCACGCAGAACCCGGAAACGATCGACGCGTACGCCAAGATGCGGGTGCGGGTGGTCCGTCAGGTGCACTACTCGGTGAAGCAGCCGAACAAGGCGTTGGATCTGGTGCTGTTCGTGAACGGTATTCCGGTCGCGACTGTTGAGTTGAAGACTGACTTCACGCAGCCGATCGGGAACGCGGTTGATCAGTACAGGTTCGACCGTTCGTCGGCGGGTGAGCGATTGTTCGGGTTCGCGAAGCGATCGCTGGTGCACTTTGTCGTGTCAAACTCCGAGGTGCGGATGACGACCAAACTTGCCGGACTCGCGACCCGGTTCTTGCCGTTTAACAAGGGTGCGGATGAGGGGGCAGGAAACCCGGCGAACCCGGATGGGTCTGCCTCCGCGTACTTCTGGGAGGAGATCCTCCAGCGCGACACTTGGCTGCAGCTGTTGGGGTCGTTCGTGCACCTGCAGGTCGAGGTTGGCGTCGATCTGGACACCGGCAAGAAGACAAGAACGCAGAAGGTGCTGTTCCCCCGCTATCACCAGTGGAGGGCCGTGACCCGGCTCGTTGAGGCGGCCCGGGCTGAGGGGGCCGGGAACCGCTACCTGGTGCAGCATTCGGCGGGATCGGGGAAGACGAACTCGATTTCGTGGCTCGCCCACCGCCTCTCCCAACTGCACGATGACGAGAATCAGCGGTTGTTCGACACTGTGGTCGTCGTCACGGACCGCACGGTGCTGGACAAGCAGCTGCAGGATGCGATCGGACAGTTCGAGAAGCAGGCTGGCGTGGTGCAGTCGATCACGAAGGATGCGGGCGAGTCGAAGTCGAAGCAACTTGCCGCGGCACTCACCGGCGGCAAGAACATCGTGATCGTGACGATCCAGTCGTTCGAGGCGCTGATCACCGCAATCCAGACCCTGCCCGAACTGGCTGGCCGACGGTTCGCGGTGATCGCAGACGAGGCGCACTCGTCCCAGACCGGGTCGACGGCCGGAGCGGTGGCGAAGGTGCTGTCTCCGGACGAGCTGGCCGCCGTCGCTCAGGGTGCGCCGATCGATTCAGACGCATACCTGCGGTGGGCGATGACGGTCACCGCGTCCGCACCGAACATCTCCTACTTCGCGTTCACCGCCACCCCGAAGGCGAAGACCCTGGAGCTGTTCGGGCGAGTACAGGAGGGCGCGGGGCCGGATGCGATGCCGGAGCCATTCGACCTGTACTCGATGCAGCAGGCGATTGAGGAGGGCTTCATCCTTGACGTGTTGCAGAACTACACCCCGTACAAGGTGGCGTGGAAGCTGCAACACCCGGATGGTGATTACGACGGCGCCGGGGAGGTCGACGAGTCAACCGCGGTGAAGGCGCTCGTCCGGTACGTGCGGTTGCACCCGACCAACATCAGTCAGAAGGCGAAGATCGTCGTCGACCACTTCCGGACCTTCGTGCAGCCGCTGCTGGACGGCAAGGCGAAGGCGATGGTCGTCACCGGTTCGCGCGTTGAGGCCGTCCGGTGGAAGAAGTACCTCGACGCCTACATCCTCGATGCCGGCGTGATGGGTGTTCGGTCGCTCGTCGCGTTCTCGGGCACGGTTGAAGACCCGATGGATGTCGGCGAGGGACTGTCGGAGCACACTCAGAACCCAGGCGTCCAGTCAGACCTCGCGGAGGCGTTCAAACCAGCCACCTACAGCGTCATGATCGTGGCGGAGAAATTTCAGACAGGGTTCGACCAACCACGCCTTGTCGCGATGTATGTCGACAAAAAACTTGGCGGCGTACAGGCAGTACAGACTCTGTCCCGGCTGAATCGCACCCACCCCGGCAAGGACAAGACGTTCGTTTTTGACTTCGTCAACGACCCTCAAGAGGTGCTGAAAGCGTTCCTGCCTTACTACCGGAAGGCGACTCTCACGACGACGACCGACCCGAACCTTGTTTACGACCTCGTGGCAAAGCTCGATTCCTCCGGGATGTACGACATGATCGAGGTCGAGCAAGCATTCGATGCCGCACTCATCGGCGGGCTGAACGTGAACTCGAAGGTATCGGCCGCGACCGCACCAGCAGTTGACCGGTTCCAAAAGCGATGGGTCGCGGCGGTGCTGGATGACGACAAGGCCGAGCAGGACGAACTTCGACTCTTCAAAGCGGACGTAGAAAACTTCGTGAAGTTCTACGACTTCATCTCCCAAGCCCGCAACCTCGAGGACACCGACCTGCCCCGCCGGCACTACTTCTTCCGCCGCATCCTTCCGCAACTCTCGACCGCAACGATCCTCGAACGGATCGACATCTCGGACGTGTCTCTCGTGGGCTACAACATCAGCGCCGGTGAAGCAGTGAAGCTGCACCTCGAGCAGGGCGCCGGACTGGACCCGATCATTGCCATTGGGTCAGGCGCGATCCACGAGAAGCACCGCAGCGCGCTCGAGGAGATCATCCTAAAAATCAACGAACGTCTCGGGGATAAGTACGGCGTCGGCGTGATCGACCTCCAGATGAACCACATCATCGGCAAGCTCGCCCTCGATGAGGACCTCAAGGGGCAGGCTTCAGTCAATACTGAGCAGCAGTTCGCGGAATCCCCGGCCCTGCCGAAGGCGTTCACGAAGGCGCTGCTCGGGGTCCGAGACGAGACCCCGGCTTTTATCGACGATCTCTTCACCGACAACGGTCTGTTTGAGGAGATCGGCAAAGCGCTGCCTGCAATGCTCTACGAGTATTTGAAGGGCCAGACCAATGCCGAATGAGCAAAGGACGTCGACGAGGAGTTCTAACCACCCCGCTATTGGCGCCGTTCTGCAAAATACGAGCTATGTACCCGTGTCCGATGTCGATCCCGATTTAATCGGGTCGGAGCACACGACGAGCCTGACCTTAGCCCGAGCACTTGCCGTCGGATGTCTCAGCCGGCTAGACCCGAGTCTCGTTTCATTGGATGTCTGGGATCCGACCGCCGGATCAGGCTTCGCTGGTTTCTTGCTCACTGATGCACTGAGGTCAAACGGGGTGCACGTCCGCTACCGCGGTCAGGACATTAGCGATCAAGCTGTCTCCCTGAGCGGGCGGCGATTCGAGGCCGTGCCCGACGCCGCGATTGCGGTGGGGAACACCTTGGTGCACGACGAGTTCGAAGACTTCCAGGCCGACCTCGTTATTGTCGACGCCCCTTGGGGCCTGGCCTGGGGGGATGTTTACTCGCAGGTGGACGCCCGTCGGGAATCCGGCTCTTTCGGATACGGCCTGCCGCAGCGCTCAGACAGCACATGGCTCTTCATCTCGCTCGCCCTCGAGAAGCTGCGCCCGGTCGCCGACGGCGGAGGGCGAGTGGCCGCGCTGGTGGCCCCAGGCGCTTTATCGGCCGGAGGCGACTCTGCATCCGTAAGGCAGAAGATCGTCGAGGCGGGGATGCTGGAGTCGGTCACACGGTTGCCCGATGGTCTTGCACCGAATACGTCAATCCCGCTCTATCTCGTCACCTTCACCAACAGAGCGACGGATGCTCGTCGGGGAAAGGCAATGATCGCCGATCTCCAGACTGAGTTCACCACTGAGCATCGGTACCGCTCGATGCCGATCTCGGCTTTCCAGGAACTCGAGGCGGGGCTGAGAACTGGAAAGTCCGGGCCCCGCAACCGCAGCATCTCCGTACGCCAGTTCACTCGACGAGATGCTCGCCTGGAACGAGTTTCCGCCGAGAGTAAGCGGCTGTCCTGGCGCCTCTCGACCTACTGCGACACGCCAATCGACGTTCGCTTCCTGGAGTCTCGGTACGGTCCGGCCTCTGGAGTGTCAATCATCGATGATCCGCAGGAGACCGTCGACCTCGATCCCAGCCGCATCTTCGGGGACGAGTCGCGCGAACTCCTTAGAGACATCGAGTCGAAGGGATGGCCTGGGCGACGGTTGAGCAGTCTGATCGCGCGCGAGCCGGAGTTGCTTAAAGCCTCTGCTGAAGCTGAGTCGGTCGGACATCTCTACGTTCCGACGACTCTCGGGGGCAAGGCAGCCGCGGAGATGGCTGGTACACGCTCAGACGGTCGTGTTTTGTCGCTTTCGCTCGACGGTGAGATAGTCGATCCTGGATTCTTAGCGGCCTGGCTCAATACGGAACAAGGCACGGCAAGCCGCAGGCGGGCCATTCGAGCCAGCAGCAGGGGAACGTTCATCAACGCGCTGCGATCGGATGCCAGCTCCCTAATGCGCTGGGCGGATGAGCTTATCGTCCCTGTGCCGGACCACGGCACGCAGCTCGCGCTCTCCTCGGCCGACGTACGTCTTCTATCGTTCGAAGCTGCGCTGTCCGCCCAGCGCGAGAGCGTCTGGGCTTCTCCGGAAGGCGCCGAGGACGTGGTGAATCGAATCGCTGGCGCCTTCGATGACTCGCTCAGCAGCTGGCTGGACCACCTGCCTTACCCAGTGGCGTCAGCGCTTTGGACCGCGGAGACAGCGTCGACGGCTGGCGAGCAGCAACGGGCTTACATCCACGCCTGGGAGGCGATCGTAACCTTTCACGCAACCGTCTTGCTCTCCGCGAGTAGGACTGACCCCGGAAGCCGTAGCGGGGTCGAAGCGGGAATCCGCCAGACGCTGAACGAGAAGCATCTCAGCATCGAGCGGGCCTCATTCGGCACGTGGGTGGTCATCATCGAAAGAGTCACGAAGGAACTGCGTAGCGCACTCGAAGCGGGGAGCGCCGATGAGGTTGCTCGTATCCGACGGGCATTTGGCGGCCTGACTCAAACCGGTATCGAGCGGCTGACCTCGAAGGAATTTGTGAAGAAGATCAATGAGGTAAATACGAAGCGAAACCGATGGCTCGGGCACACCGGCTACACCTCAGAAGAAGAGTGGAGACGGCAGGTCCTTTCTCTCCAGGGCGACCTCAGCGAACTTCGGCAAATCCTCGGAACCGTTTGGACGCAACTTCTTCTAGTTCGAGCCGGAGGCTCGAAGCTTCGACGCGACGGGCGCGTTCAGGCGGCGGAGGTTGCCGTCGGAACGCGGTCACCTTTCAAAATCAAGGAGTTCAGCGTCGGCGAAGAGATGGTTGATGGGGAACTTTACCTAGTAAGGGACGAATCCGAGTCACCGCTGCGTTTGGGACAGTTCGTGCAGCTAAGGGCAGCTCCACGGGACGCGCAGTACACGACCTATTTCTACAACCGTACCGAAGGTGCGAGCGTCCGCATGGTCAGCTACCAGCAAGGTTTCGATAGCGAGATCCAGGACGATGTCGAAGGCTTCCGTTCGGACTTCGGGGGGCTAGCTCTCGGTTAGGCCGGTTCTCGGCTCCATTGACCTCGGCGCCAGCACGGACCGACTGGCCCCGGGTCGAGTTGGGTAACGGCTGACTGACATAACTGAGCATTGGACCGATGAAGGCAAGCTCTACCTCTGCGCGATCAAGGATGTCTGCTCAAACCGGATCGTTGGTTACTCGAACGACTCGAGGATGACGGCCGACCTGGCCGTCGCTGCGCTCCGCAACGCCGCCGCCGCCCTGCGTGAACCCGTCGGCACGACGCTGCACTCGGACCGTGGATCTCAGTTCCGGTCAAGGAAATTCGTCGAGCAACTCACGCAATTCATGATCGATGGGTCGATGGGTCGATGGGTCGGGTCGGCGCCTGCGCGGACAACGCGGCGATGGAGTCCTTCTTCTCGCTGTTGCAGAAGAACGTTCTGAAAAGACAGCGATGGCAGTCGAGGCAGGACCCGCGGCTGGCGATCGTGACCTGGATCGAGCGGCCCTACCGCCGCCGCAGGCGGCAACGAAGAATCGGCCAACTCACCCCGATCGAGTTCGAGTTAATTAATTACGCAAGCCGCTCAGTCGGCTTGAAAACCTCAAATAAGACGAGTCAACTAGACCGACAGCAGTCCCGACCTCGGCCTCTTGGCGCTCGACTTAACGTGCGGCCAATGTACAGAAGGAAGCGCCCACTACCCACGCAGCGCGACTGGTTCGCGTCCACTACCCATTGTCCTGAGTGGGATATGACGCTTGACATCACTATGTCAGAGCAAATCATCGAAGCCACGGTGGGGATGGTGGCTGCCAACGTAGAAAGCATGTGGACATGGCGAGGGCCGAGGTGAACGTCCGAAAGCGGAGACTGTGCATGCGTGCCCACGAACGCTGCCTCCGGCGTGAAGACCAGCTCCTCACCGTCGACCGTCCAGGTGCCCTCACCGGGCAGCACCACGGTGGCGGCGTCGACACCGGCGGGGTCTACGAGAGGGAGGGTGGCGGGGGAGACCGGCACCGTGCCTCCGTCGTTTTCGGTCACCGCGAGACGCTGGGGGGTGTCCTGCTCGCCGGTCGAGGTGTCGAGGCTCGCGCCCTTGGTCACCGAGGGCGTCAGGGTGGAGGCGGCGGTCGCTCCGGCCGCGTCGGTCACGACGTAGGGCACCGGCGTCGCCGTTCCCGTGAAGGCGGACACGGGCGTGAAGAGCACGGTTCCGGCGGTGCGGTCGAGCTCGTAGCGTCCCTCACCGGGGACCACGACGACCGTGCCGTCGGCATCCACCGTTGCCCCGGCGGGCGCCTCGAGACGTGTGGCCGCGGGATCGAGCGGCACGAGCGGGTCAGCCGCGGTGGCCACGACGGGCAGGGTCTGCGCGGCTCCCTGCGTGCTGGTGACGGCGGTGGGGAGGCGACCGGCTGCGGTGGCCGTCGTGGGTGTGAAGGCGACCTCGCCGGTGGCGGGCTGCACCTGCAACGGGCCGTCGTCTGTCATGACCTCGGTAGCGGGCGTCTCGTTCGGCAGGATCAACACCACCGACTCGGGCACGACGTCCGGCACGGCCGCAGGCTAGACCGGCAGCAGCCCCGGCAGCAGGCATGCAGCGATGCCCCGGCACGTGAAGGCCGGGGCATCACTGGCGTCGAAGTGTCGGGCTAGTGAGATGCCGTGGACTGCGGAGTGGGACCCCCGCGACGTCGAGCAAGTGCGACGATGCTGCACACAATGAGGGCCACAAGACCGATGCCGACGATCCATAGGCCGGCGTCGAAGCCCCTGAGTAGGGCATCTGGCGTATAACCCGGCTCGACTCCACGGTCCTCTTGGTGACGGTAGTCCATGCCGATCGCGATGAGAAAAGCGACGGTGACCACCGTGCCAATTACTACGGTGATGACAGACCCGATGATGGAATTTCTCATTTGCTCAGCCTTCATTCGAGATGGGTGTAGTTGTCACCAATTACAGCGATGAGAGACGATGCCGGCGGCCCAGTCCGTACGGTTCGCGCGGAAACGTTCGAGGTTGTAGTCCTGTGTGAAGGGCAATCCGTATGAGCCTGCCGCGACGTGGCAGTTGTATTGCTGCTGCAACGTGGCCTTGTTCGTGATCGCAGGCCATTTTGCCTTCCATTCGGCCCAACCGGCACCGCGGAACACTGCTTGGCCAGCAAGGTAACCGCCAACCCCGCCGCCGCCGCTAAGAACGACTGCGCCGGGCCCGGTGACCCAGGCGCTGTAGCGGTAATCGCCTTGGTACGAGTCCCGCCTGAAGCTTTGGAACAATGTGATTCCCAGCCACGGATCCGCCACGACGGGGTACTGCGTGCCTGCGCCGTGCTCGACCACCTGGGTCAGTGTGTTCCCGTTGATTTCGTAATGAGTGGCCACCGGGGCGCCGGCTGCGTCCTTTGCCCACGCCGGCGCGACGGTCCCGGCGAACCCGCCGTCCGCGTCAGTGAGGATGACTACACCATCCTCGCGAATGGCCATGGTCCCACCGGCCGGTACGGACAGCTCGTAATCGTATAGAGCTGGCGCAGTTGCATCGTTGATTACTGTAAGAATTTGCAAGGTGCCATCGTCGCGAACCACTGGGGTGGTGGTGGACGAGTTGTTATTGTCAAATGTCGCCACCCCGGACTCGGTCACGGTTGCTTCAGTGGCCTGATCAGCGAATGGCAGCGACACCGTCAGCTCTTGATCATTCGTGCGTAGAGAGGCTCCGTCAGAAGCATCGACGGGGACGCTCACCCTGACGTCGTCAGTGGCAAAGGTAGCTGCCTTGGTTGGGGAAGTGAACGCGTCCGCGGCTGCGTCGAGGACGTCCGGAGCGACAGCGGCAATAGCCTCGATCGACTCATCGGAAGGTAACGCCTCAGCATGCGCCACCGTGGACGTCCCCACAATGGCCGCGGCGCACAGCAGACCGATGCTTGTCATGATCAGCGTGTTTTTTGGTTTGGGCATTCTTCCTCCTTTGATCACCAGTGAGGGGCGTCCCCCGTGAGGTCAAACCTCCTGCAACCGCCCAGACCGCACAATCAGTCGCGAGGGGGATATTTCTCACAACGGTTGGCGTCTCAGGGTGCTAGCCAGCCCTCAAACGGGTGTTCTCGGAACGAGTTCTCACCTGCCCTCTAGAACATGAGTTTGTTCCAATTAGACGCAAGCGTCGTTTCGGGGGGCGGTCCCGCGGCGAGTCTTCGACGCTCAGGCCACGAGAACGCCAGGCCGCTGTTCCTGCCTGCGACCACGGCTCCTCGGCAACCAACTGCCCGCTGTGCGACTTTGAGCAGGCCGCCGTAGGTCCGCTCGGTCTGCCCTCACGGCCATGAAGCCCGATGGGCTGAGTTCGATGCTCTGCTCGTTAGCGCCGCAGACGACGTCGGCCCGCGAGGATGAGGCCCAGGCCCGCGAGCAGGGCACCGGCCCCGATGAAGGCGGCAGCTGACGTCGCACCCGCGTCCGAACCCGTGAACGCCAGTGCTCCGCTGAAGGCAGCGGCAGCGGCAGCGGCATCGGCACCAGCCGCTGGTGCCGGCGTCGGCGTCGGCCCGGCTGCTGCCGCGACGTAGTCGACCACGAGGCGGCCCGTCACGGCGGTGCCGTCGGTGCGCTCGGCGGCGAAGGTGATCGGGTCCGGGTCTCCGACGAGGGTGGGGGAGGGCGTGAAGACGACCTCGCCGGTGGTGGGCTGCACCTGCCACGTGCCGTCGTCGGTCGTGACCTCGGTGGCGGGTGCCTCGTTCGGCTGGATCAACACCACCGACTCGGGCACGACGTCGGGCACGGCCGCGGGCAGGTCGAAGACCGCCGGCGCACCCGCAGGCGGCGTCACCACGACGTCGGGCACCGTCACCACCGGCGCCGGCATCACGGGCGCCGCGGTCACCGTCGGCGTCGCCGTGGACTCGACTGCATCACCGGCCAGGGTGTCCACCCGGTACGACACCGGCGTCGCCGTTCCGACGAAGTCGGGCTCGGGCGTGAAGACCAGCTCCTCACCGTCGACCGTCCAGGTGCCCTCCCCGGGCACCACCACGGTCGTGGCGTCCTGGCCGTTCGCGTCGACGAGACGGAGGGTGGCGGGGTCGACCGACACCGCGCCTCCATCGTTGTCGGTCACCGCGAGACGCTGGGCCACCCCCTGCACACCGGTCGACGTGTCGGGCGTCGCGACCGTGGTCACCGTCGGCGTCAGCGTCGAGGTGGCGGTCGCGCCGGCCGCATCGGTCACCACGTACGGCACCGGCGTCGCCGTGCCCGTGAAGGCGGGCTCCGGCGTGAAGGTGACGGTTCCGGAGGCGCGGTCGAGTTCGTAACGCCCCTCACCGGGCACCACCACGACCGTTCCGTCGGCGTCCACCGTGGCGCCCGCGGGCGCCTCGAGACGGGTTGCCGTGGGGTCGAGCGGCACCAGCGGGTCCCCGCCGGTGGCGACGACCGGGAGGGTCTGCGGGGCTCCCTGCGTGCCGGTCACGGCGGTGGGCGTGGCGACCGGCTGCACGGCCGTCGCGAAGACGGTGCTGACCAGGTCGAGCCCTCCGTCGGTGGTCTCGTTGGTCGTCGTCGTGAACGGACCGGTCATCGAGGTCTCGTCGTTGCCCACCAGCGAGACGCCGTACAGGGGCTGCCCGGGCTGCACGCCCAGATCGGTCAGCGAGACCGAGACGCCCGCGATGGTCTGCGCTGCCGTGTAGTCCAGAGGGCGGTAACCGGTCGTGCCGGGTAGCTGCTGCAACACGGTCGACGTCACCCCGGTCAGGATCGGACCCCACGCCGACCTCGGCACCGACACGATCGGACCCCACGCCACCGGCGCCCCGGCCCCGTCGACCGCCGTCACGGCCGCCAGCTTGAACGCGTCGTTGCCGCCACGCTCGACGATCGACACCGCCACGGCGGCCGGGTCGGAAGCGGTCAGCGGCGACTCGCGCAGCACGCTGAACCGCTCGACGTCGTTGGTCGTCACGCCTCCGGTGTTGCCGAACAGGTTGTCCGAGCCCTCGGTGACGAACGGGCTGCTCAGCACGTCGGCCATCGTCCGGCCGGTCGGGTCGCCCGAGACGCCGGTGAAGGGCGAGCCGGCGGGGGAGTTCGCGACCCAGATGTTCTCGCGGTCACCCGTCGCCGTCGCGTTGTCGACCCGCAGCACCTCGGCGTTCACGGCCGTGTCGTCACTCGGCAGCACCGTGAACGTGCGCCCACCGGCCTGGTACGACACGAGCTGCTGCTGCGTGCCCTGGCCGTAGCGCATCGTGACGGCCGCGCCGCAGCGCACTCGGCCCGTGTTCACGAGGCTCGACCCGCACGTCGCCGCCAGGGTCGTGGGGACGTCGGCCGGCGTGGCGGCGACGGGTGTGACCACGGCACCGGTCATGCCGATCGGGGCGGCGAGGGCGGCCTGGGACGGCACCACCGCGGCGAGCCCCGCGATCGCGGTCGCAGCCACCAGCGCGAGCGAACGGGCCAGGAGGCGAGGTGGACGGCGGGAGGCGGCGGAGGCGCGCATGGGTGATCCGGTTCTGGTCGGTGCCGGGGGAGGAGGCGACCGAGGTCGGCCCGCCCTGTCGGGAATGCTTTGAGTATCCCTCGCCGATGGCGTCCGTGTCCGCCGCCTGCGCTTCGAGCACCCCTGGTCTGTTGCCAATATGTCGCATTGTCATAGGGTGGTCGTGGCTCGTGCGGGGCGGGCTCTGGCTGAAGGAGGAGCGTCGATGTTCGCGAACGAGTGCAACCGGGTCGGGTGAGGCCGACCGTGTCCCGCTATGAACTGCAGTGGATGGTCGTCCTCAACTGCATCGTCATCGCGTGCTTCGCCTGCGTCTACGCGGTCGATGTCGATGGGTCGGTCTTCTGGGGGCTCTTCGTCGTCGTCCTCATGATCGGGCAGATCGTCCAGGCGACACGGCCCGAACGTCCGTCGAAGGAGGCGCAGCCGGGGCCAGTCGACGTGTCGAGGCGCCATGAGTGACTGGCGCATCGCTCCATCCAGGACCGGGTCGTGAAGAGGGCCTCAGGAAGCGCCTTGACGGCCCCTCCGATCACCGAAGAGGGGGCCGTCCTCATGACCGGGGGGCCTAAGCGCGGCCACGCGCTGTCCGACCGGGCGTTCAGGAGGTACCTGGCTGGCTTCGGTGCCTCCCTCGTCGGCGACCAGATCTGGTTCGTCTCCCTGGCCTGGGCTGCGAGCCAGCTGGAGTCTTCGGGGCAGACCGCGCTCGTCTTGGCTGCCGGTTCGATTCCCCGGGCGGTCCTCCTCCTGGTCGGTGGTGCTGCCGCAGATCGCTTCGGAGCGCTCACGGTGGCGCTCCGCAGTCAGATCGGCCGCATCCTCTTGATGGGGGCCGGCGCAGGTTTCGTCCTCGCGCTCGGTGTCGACGAGTTGTGGCCTCTCCTGGTGGTCGCCGTCCTCTTCGGCGTGCTGGACGCGGCGCACATGCCAGCCGCCGCGGCCCTTCCGCCCCAACTCCTCGCACCGGGTGACCTGCCCGCCGGGCAGGGCTTCGTACAGACCCTCGAGCGAGGCGCTCTCGTCGCCGGGGCGCCTCTCGGTGGCCTCGTCGTCGCGTTCGGTGGACTACCCACCGCCATGGTGGTCAACGTGGTGCTGTTCTTGCTGGCGTGGCTCATGCTGCGATCTCTTCGTCGAGTCACGGACGGCCCGACGAGCCTGTCCGAACGAACCGGCGACGAGTCGATCCGGGCCTCCCTGACGGGCGGACTCAGGTACGCGGCGATGGACAGGGCTCTACTGAGCACACTCATCGTCGTCACGGTGCTGAACCTCGGGTTGGCGGGCCCGCTCAACGTGGGACTGGTCCTCCTCAGCGACGAGCGGGGCTGGGGGGCCGCGACGTACAGCTTGGTGCTGAGCGCCTACGCTCTCGGTGCCATCTCGGGTGCCTTGACCGTCGCCTTCCAGAAGCGCGTCCAACGCCCGGCACTCAATGCGCTCCTCTGGATCATGCTCGGCGGGTCCGCCCTCGGGCTCGTTCCGTTCGCGCCGACCTTTCCGCTCGCGGCGCTCGCCGTCGCCCTCGCCGGTTTCGCGTTCGGACCAGGAAGCGCACTGCTCGTCGGTCTCATCCAGGCGCGTACGGACCGCCACTACCTGGGACGCGTCATGGCACTCGTCAACTTCTCCGCGCTCGGCTTGACTCCCATCGCCTACGTGCTCTTCGGCCAGGGTGTCGCCGTGTCCACCCTCGAAGTCACGTTCACGGTGAGCGCGGCCCTCGTCGTTCTCGCTGCCGCGATGGCCCTCTTCGTCGGGCCGCTGCGGCGGGCTCGGCTGACGACGGACTGACGGCTGACTGCCACTCTCCACTCAGCCCACTGGGCGACACCTGTCGCCCACGCCTACCCTGGGCTGCATGACCGACCTGCCTACCCGCACCCGTTTCGCCACCGTCGACGCCGAGCGCTCGGTCGCCTTCGCCGAGGCCGACCTCGAGGCTCCGGTCGGGTCGCAGGTCGTCGTGCGCATCCGCTACACGGGCGTCTGCGCGACGGACACCCACGGGTGGGCGTCGGGCGGGCTTATCCCCGCTGCGGTGTTCGGCCACGAGTGGACCGGCACCGTCGTCGCGGCCGGCGACCAGGTGACCACCGTCGCCGTGGGGGACCGCGTCGTCGCCAGCGTCGGCCCGCCGTGCGGCGCCTGTGCCATGTGCCGCGCCGGACACCCCGACCACTGCGACACGGCCTTCGCCGAAGCCAACGGCATCTCGCCCGACGCCCCCACCCACGGAGCCTTCGCCCAACACGTCACCGTCCACGAACGCCGCGTCCAACGCGCCCTCGACGGCCTCAGTGACGAACAACTCGGCCTCGTCGAACCCACCGCCGTCACGTTCCACGCCGTCCGCCGCGCCGGCCAGCGACTCGGCTCGGTCGTCATCGTGCAGGGCGCCGGCCCCATCGGCCTGCTCACCGCCCAGCACGCCCGCCACGCCGGTGCCGGAGCCGTCATCGTCGTCGAACCCATGGAGGCGCGGCGTGAGACCGCCCGCCGCCTCGGCTTCACCGACGTCCACGCTCCCGGCGCGGGCTTCACGGCCCGGGTGCTCGAGCTGACCGGCGGACTCGGGGCGGACGTCCTCTACGAGTGCACCGGCGCCTCCTCACTGTTCCAGCCGAGCGCCGAGCTCGTCCGCCGCGGCGGCACGCTCGCGCTGCTCGGCTACCCGATGACCACCTCCGAGGTCTCGAACGGCGACTGGCAGAGCCGCGAGCTCACCGTCGTCGGCAGCCTCGCCTACACGCACTCCGAATTCGTCGGCGCGATGCGCGCGCTCGCCGACGGCTCGGTCGAGGCGGGGCCGCTGATCACGGGGACGGTCGGGCTCGACGACCTGCCGGGGTTGCTCGAGGAGCTCGACAGCGGCAAGACCGAGCACGCGAAGGTGCTGGTCGCGCCGAACGGGTGACGGGCATGACTCGTCAAGTCATTGACGAGCAACTGGTATGCAGCCGACGGTTGCGACGACCGATAAGAGCTTGACATCAGCCGAGTGCGACACGGAGTCAAGTTTGTTGGTTTACATCAGCACGCATTCAGTGTTTCTCGCCTCCGAGTGAACGACTCACGTTGGCTCGTCGGAAGAGTTGAGCCTCGCCGGTGGGCTTCCTTGCCACATCCAGTCCTTGCCCCATTTCGGCGGCGCGCGGCGGATCATTGCGATATTCCATGAACGAGTTCGTCAACTGGTCGCTGCACCATGCACGACATCGCTCGCCGCCAGCGCAGCTGTTATTGGTGCTACATATCTAGCTCCATATCGCCCGCAGAGCCTGATGCGGCAAGCGACGCGGGTAGCCATCGTGCTAAGCAGCAGTCCTTGAGGGTTACGTTGCCTATTCCGCACGGACACTCCATGTCAACATCTAATGTCGTGTGGTCGTGTTCCTGTTTGTCCGGGCCATCCAGACCCATAAGGTGAGCAACGTATCGATGAATGGACCATTCAGCCACCGGAACCACCCAAGCTCGCCCGCCGACATTGAGAAACCAACGATCTGCGTCTGCATCACTCAAAGTTGGAAACGCCGTACTCTCAAACCGGGTTGTGGGACCCAGGAAGAAAGTCCAGGAAAACCCGCCCATCAGCACATCGTTCAGAACGCCGCCGTCCTGGCGTTCCCATCCAACGTTCAGCAGGCTGCGCGGGTTGGCTCCCTGAACGCTAGTGTTTACCCACTTCGTGACAAACAGAGTCATCCGTGACCGGTCGTAGTCATCGTCGAGGATCGCTCTTCGCAGCTCACGAAGTTCACGTCGACTTAGAGTCGCCTTGCGGAAAAGGGCGCTTGGCGCGAGAGCCGACTTGAGCATCAGCCCAGCGGCTGCTCTGTACAGTAAGCGTGCCTCAACGCCGCGGAGGACCACGACATCGCTCTCCCGACGCAAGCTGACGCGCACATCGGCAAGGTCCTGAGGGCGTCCCTTTGTGATCGAGGCTTGATATTGCTCGGCGCGGCCCAGCCACTGCTCACAGACGGTGCAAAGTAGGTAGTGCTTCGGGTAGTCGTTGGTCTGTGTCTTGACTCCGAGCGTTAGGTAGCTCCCGATAGGCCGACCCTCACGCTTTGCCCACTGCCCCGCCCACTTAGGAACAACGTGGCTCAACTGAAGGGGTCGATCCTGCTGGCACAGTCCGCATGCGGCGATGACGTCGCCACTGGCCTTGTGATCACTTCCGCGCACTACAACGTCCGATGCGCCCTCGAAGACTTTCTCGCGAGACGCCGTCGGCACCGTCCTCGCAGTCTTATGCATCGTCATATCTCCTCTCCTTGCAGCCTTAGCAAGGGCGCAAGTAGCTTTACCTGCCACCCCGTGTTTTTGATCTTGACGCGTCGTCATTGCGGACGACACTCGCAAACGTCCGTGCCCTCTTGTAGGTGTCCTCCTACGACCAGTGGGGCTGATGGCGGGGCCGAGAATTTGGAGTCATTCCTCACATTTGGCGGTATAACGCCGGATGAGTTGCTGTCGCGTCAACCTTGTCTGTGGGCGAAGGACCTCCTGCGACCCCTAATCGAAGCATGTCACGCGTGTCTCGGGGGGCCGACCCGCGCCTCCTCGGGTCAGGGGCGGTCGGGGACGCAGACGTAGTCGTCGCCGAAGGCCTCGGTGACGCGGCGGATGGCCTCGGGCGTGCCCCACTGCTCGATCTGCTCGCAGGCGTGGTCGGCCCGGGCGGCGTACATGCCGAAGGCGCCGACGTCGACGTAGGTGTAGTCGTGGCCGCCGTCGGAGCGGCCTCCGGTGCCGGGTTCGTCGGGCAGATCGATGACGTAGCCGTCGGGGAACCGCATCTCGACCCCGTGTGGTGCGCAGGTCGGCAGGGTGTCGGTCGTGAGGTCGGCGACGATCACCGGCTCGTAGGTCGTGCAGTACGGGATGCGTGCGTCGGCCCCGGACAACGACAGCGGCACGTCCGGGTCGGCCCGCACCGCGAGCACCAGGAGCACCGTCACCACCAGTACGGCGGTGAGAAGGCCGGCGAGGAGCTTCATGGGGTGAACCTACCGCCACGCTGCCGGCCTCGTCGGGTCGACCCGGAGTGACACGAACGGGGGCTGCGAGGATTATTCGTTTTCCACTAGCGTGTGGCGAGCAGGCAGTGGTGAAGCGGTCGAGGAACCTCCGATCGCCGACTCCTGACCTTCTGGTGCAGCCATCCTCTCTCGGGCTCCACCAGTCTTCGCGACGAACGCCCGACGGACGTTCGGCGTCGCTGCGCGCCCTTGTCGACCTGACCCGAAAGTTCGAACCTTGCCTCACGAGACGCCCGCCGGCTGGTACCCAGCCCCGCACGCCAACAACGAACCGCGCTACTGGGACGGACAGCGCTGGTACGACGCAGCTCCGACGGTCGCCGAAGTGCCGGCGATGCCCGCACCGGGTCCCGACGCCATGCAGGTTCCGCCCGCTCAACCCGGTCCTGACGCGCAGCAGGCTCCGCCCTTCCAACCGAACGGAGCTGCGCCGGGGGCTCGATCCCGGAAGCTGGCTCTGGCAGCCCTCTTCGTGGGGATCGCTGCCTTCCTCACCGGTCTCGTCCCCGTGCTCGGCCTCCTCCTGGCTCTCGGAGGCGTCGCCTTGGGCATCTCTGCGCTCGTCAAGAAGCAGCAGAAGAACGCCGCCATCACGGGCCTCGCCCTCGGTAGCGTCGCCCTGCTCACCGGCATCATCGCGACGTCGGCCGCGCTGGCCGGCCCCGGCACGACGGCCACCGAAGCAAGCGTGATCGAGACGGCCGAGGCCACGGCCGAGGTCAGCGAACCCGCCGAGCCGACGGAGGAGGCAGCCGCGCCCGAGACGTCCGAGCCCGAGCCCGCGGCGAGCGAAGCACCCGTCGCGACCGGCACCATCGAGAACCCGGCACCGCAGCCCCACGTCGCCAAGGGCTTCCTCGGGGGAGAGAAGTACAGCCTGACCGCGAAGATCGTCGACGCGAACGCCGGTGCACTCGTCGAGCAATGGAACATGTTCAACGACGAAGCCCCGGCAGGCTTCAAGTACGTCGTCGCCGAACTCTCGATGACGGGCATCGACCCGGACGGCGTCGAGCCGTCGCTGGCCTCGTACGACCTCTCGCTCGCGACCCCCGAGGGGAACCGCTACGACAGCGAGTACGTCGTCTTCGGTGACGGGATGCCCTCGATGAACGACGGCCCCACCCTGTACCCGGGTTCGTCCTTCACCGGATACACCGCCTACATCGTGCCCGAGGCCGCGCAGTCGTTCGTGCTCTACGACAACGGCGAGTACATCGCCTTCTAGTCGAGGCAGGAGCGAAGGAGGCGCTGGTCGGGTGACCAGCGCCTCCTTTCGTCGTCCGTCGCGTCAGGCCGCGACGTCGAAGACGACGACGCGGGCGGACGCGTCGCCGAGGTAGGTCGCCACGGGCTGGTGCGACGGGTGGGGGAGGTAGCCGTCGCGCGCGGCGGCGTCGCGGAAGCGGACCACGAGCATCCAGTCGAAGCGGGCCTCGAGTTGTTCGGGGCTGACGCTCTCGCCACTCGACACCGACAGCACGCCGTCGATGCCGGTCAGGTGCTCGGTCGACAAGCGTGACGCCTGCTCGGACGCGTCGGCCGGCGCCCCCTCGGCCCACTCGACCAGCACCACGTGCACGATCTCGTCCGTCTCGGCCATCCGCGAACCCTCCAGTCGACGCTGCTCGACGCGGCAGGTCACCTGATCCTGACACGGGCACCGCACGAGGGGCCGGCCCGAGCGACCACCGCACCACGCGCGAACGCAGGAGGCGCGGGTCACGCGACCCGCGCCTCCTGCGTCCGGTCGACGCGGCCTAGCGGCGGACGGCGTCGATCTTGAGCATCCGCGCGATGACGCTGTCGAGCTGGCTGTCGTCGAAGATCTTCTTCCAGTCGTCCTTGACGATCGACTCGCGGCCGTAGTCCATCGCGATGTGGCAGGCGTCGCTGAACGGGTTCGAGCCGCGCAGGCCGTTGGTCAGCGCGATCCAGGTGTGGCCGTAGAGCATCGCGCGGGCCGCCTCGTAGGGCACCCCGACGCCGTCGACGGTCTCTTCGAGCGCCTCCTTCAAGAACGCACCGATCATGCAGGCCATCGTCTCGACCAGCGTCGGCTCGAGCACGGCCAGCTGCTTGACCGTCACGTAGTGCACGGCGATGACGGGTGCGTAGATCGTCGAGATGACCTGCGTCATCAGCTCACGCACGGGCGAGTCGTCGGCCACGCCCTCGAGCGCCGCGACGACCTCCTGCGGGGCGGCCACGCCACCGAACGTGTCGGCCCACTCCTCTTTCGTGGTGCGCTCGAGGAACACGCTGGGGTGGCAGGGGTGCGCCACCGCGTAGTGGATGTCCTCGCGCACGGCGAGCAGGCCCGCGTAGGCGGCCGCCGGGTCGAGGGTCAAGATGACGGCGCCGCTCTTCATCGCCGGGACGACCTGCTCGGAGACCTTGCCGAGCACCACGTCGGGCACGGCCAGGATGACCACGTCGGCGTCCTCCACGGCCACGTCGGTCGCGGTCACCGTGCGGCCGAGCGACTCGATCAGCTCGACGCCGGCGGGCGACGCCTCGCTGTAGAGGGTCGTGTAGGCGCTCTTGGCGAGGTTGTTCGAGACCCGCTGGCCCATCTTGCCGCCGGCGCCGATGACGGCGACGGTGACGTCGGACGAGCCCTGACCGTCGGCGTACGTGACGGTGCTCTCGGGGGCGGTCGTGTCGAGGGTGTCAGTCATTGTTCTTGCTCCTTAGTTCAGAGATGGTTCGTGTCGTCCACTCGGCTTCGAGCCGCGTGGTGGTCTCGGGGTCGCCCTGCCAGGGCAGCCAGTGCTCGACGACCTGGTTGACGCTCGTCGCGCCTCCGTCGCGCTCGTCGAGCGCCGCCCGGATGCCGTCGTAGTCGAGTCGTCCCTCGCCGAGCGGGGTGCTGGTCAGGGCGAACCCGACCCAGCCGTCCTTCCGCGAGAACGCGAAGTCCTTCACGTGCCAGTTCGCGACGAACGGCAGGCAACGGGCCGTCACGTCGGCCGGGTGCTCGAGGTTCGCCACGGTGTTCGCCGGGTCGAGCACGATGCCGAGCCGCGGGCTGCCGACCGCACGCACGACGGCCACGAGCTCGGTCGACCCGACCTGCTCGTAGGTCTCGAGGGCGAGGGTGACCCCCGCCTCCTCGTACTCGGGCAGCACCTCGCGCAGCCGGCGCTCGGTCTCGGCCGCGTCGGGGCGGTCGTCGCCCGCCGTCCACATGCTGCGGACCAGGGAGGCGCGCAGCGCCACCGCGAGTCGCAGCCACGTCCGCAAGACGGTCGGCCCGGTGCCCCGGGTGCCGAGTTCGAGCGTCAGCCCGAGCTCGTCGGCCAGGCCCCGCAGCGCGGCGAGCTGCTCGTCGGAGTAGCCGGTCAGGGCCTCGTGGTCGCAGATCTGGAACAACCGGACGCCCTGCGCAGCCGTGTCGCGCAGCATGTCGTCGAGGGTCATCGGCCCCGGGACGAGGTCGCTGCCGCGCCAGAAGTAGGCGTAGGTGCTGAGGCCGATCACGAGGTCACCCGGTCTCGGGGCGCGGCAGTGTCGGCGGTGGCCGTCGCGTCGGCCGAGTCGTCGTCGTCGGCCAGCGTCTCGTCGAGCGCGAGCGCCAGCGCCTCGTCGAGGATGCGCTCCACGGCGGAGGGGTCGTGGGCGAAGCGGCCGAGGAACAGCCCTCGGACCTGGCCGCCCAGACCGGTCAGCAACCCAGGACCGGCGCTGCCGCCGTAGATCACCCGGCTGCCCGCGCGATCGGGCAGGCCGGCGAGGTGCTCCTCGACGGCCGCGACCACCGCGGTGATGTGGCCGGCGGACGCCGGGACCGGGGCGCCGATCGCCCACAGGGGCTCGTAGGCGACGAGCAGTGCACCGGCCAGCCCGGCCTCGTCGGCCGCGGCCAGGGCCAGGTCGAGCTGCTGCGTCACCTCGAGGGCCGCGAGGGCGGGCGACGTCTCGTCGGCCTCGCCCACGCAGAGCAGCGGGGTGATGCCGTGGCGCAGCGCCGCGGCCGTCTTGGCCGCGACGACCGCATCGTCCTCGTGGAAGAGCGCGCGCCGTTCGGCGTGGCCGATCTCGGCGAGGGTGCAGCCGATCTCGGCCAGCTCGGCGCCGCTGACCTCACCCGTGAAGGCCCCGGCGTCGTCGGTCGCGAGGTCTTGGGCACCGAGGCGGACCGGGGTGCCGGCCAGCGCCTCCTGCACGGGGACGAGCGACGGGAACGTCGGCACGACGAACAGCTCGACCACGCCCTGCCGCAGGGCGGGGTGGCGCCGCGCGATCTCGGCCACCTCGGTGCTCCACGCGAGGGTCTTCGCGTGCGAGAAGTACATCTTGAGGCTCACCCCGATCGTGAAGCGGGCCGAGGGGGGCCGGACGGGTGCGGTCGCCACGTCGGTCACGCCGCGTCGATGCCGACGGGCTCGCCCGAGCCGTCGTAGCCGCAGATCGCCGCGACCTTCTCGGCCGAGGCGCTCGAGGTGTCGAAGCGGTAGGTGAGGAACTCCTTCGCCAGGCGGCGCATGAGCTCGACGCCGATCACGCGCTGGCCCATGCAGAGCACCTGCGCGTCGTTCGACAGCACGGCGCGCTCGACCGAGAACGTGTCGTGCGCGGTCACCGCCCGGATGCCGGGCACCTTGTTGGCCGCGATGGCGACGCCGAGCCCGGTGCCGCAGATCAGGATCGCCCGGTCGGCGCGGCCGTCGGCGACCATGCGGGCCGCCTCGACGGCGACGTGCGGGTAGGCGGTGTGGCCGTCGGCGGCGACCCCGACGTCGGCGACGCTCGCGACCCCGTCGTTCGCCTCGAGGTCCTTCTTGAGGACCTCTTTGTAGTCGTACCCGGCGTCGTCCGATCCGACGACGATGCGCAGCTGGTCAGCCATGGTGGTGCCTTTCGTGGAGGGTGTTGAGGAGGGGATCACGCGGCGGGCTGCGGCGCGAGGACGCGTCCGACGGCTCGCGTGATGAGCCCGAGCGAGGTGGCGCCGGCGTCGGGCGTGCCGAGGCTCTTCTCGGCGTGGGGCCGGGCGCGGCCCATCTTGGGCAGCAGGTCGGCCGTCGCCGCGGCCGCCGTCACGGCGACCTCGGCCGCCGTGGCCCAGGCCGTAGCGAGGTCGGCCCCGCTGTCGACCGCGGCGGTGAGCGCCGCGTCGAAGGGGACGAGCACGTCGACCATGGTCTTGTCGCCGACCGTGGCGCCGAACTCGAGGATCGCCTCGGTCGCGGCCGAGACGCCTCGGGCCACGGAGGCGCGGTCGGGGGCCGCCTCGTCGCCCACGGCCGCGCCGAGGCTCGCGAGGGCCGCACCCCAGAGGGCACCGGAGGTGCCACCGGCACGGTCGGACCAGGCGTCGCCGGCGAGGTCGAGGACGGTGCCCGCCCCCGCACCGGCGAGCACGGCCTCACGAGCCGCGGCGACGGCGGCGTGGACCCCGCGCTGCATGCCGATGCCGTGGTCGCCGTCCCCGGCGACGGCGTCGATGCGTCCGAGCTCGTCGACGTTCTCCTCGACGGTGGCCCGAACCGCCTCGAGGGCGGCCAGCACCAGGTGGGCGGTCTGCTGCGACGCGGGGGTCGCGGGCGGGATCGTGATCGCGACCCGCGCCTCCTGCTCGGCGTCGTCCGCCCGCAGCGCGGCGTCGACGGAGCCCTTCTTGTAGGCGGGTGCGTCGACGGGGGCCGCCCAGAGGCGCTCGAGTTCGTCGTCGAGCCAGAACAGGGTCAGCGAGACGCCGGCCATGTCGAAGCTCGTGACGAGCTCGCCGACCTCGGGCTCGACGACCTCGACGCCCGCCTCGCGCAGCAGGGCGTCGACCCGGGCGTAGACGACGAAGAGCTCTTCGTACTTGACCGAGCCGAGGCCGTTGAGCAGCACGGCGACGCGCCCGCCGCGCGCCTCGTCGACGCCGTCGGGCAGTTCGTCGCTCGCGAGCAGCGACTCGACGAGCAGCTCGGCCAGGCCGTCGGCCGTGGGGACGTCGGTCTCGCCGATGCCCGGTTCGCCGTGGATGCCCATGCCGACGGCCATGCGGCCCTCGGGCACGGTGAAGAGCGGCTCGTCGGCCCCGGGCAGCGAGCAGCCCGAGAACGCCACGCCGACGCTGCGAGTGCGCTCGTTCGCCTTGACGGCGACGCGGACGACGTCGTCGAGGTCGGCACCATCTTCGGCGGCGGCCGCGGCCGACTTGAAGACGGTGAGGTCGCCGGCGATGCCACGACGCTTGTGCTTCTCGGCGATCGACGCGCTCGAGATGTCGTCGGTGACGACGACCGTGCGCGTCTCGACGCCCTCGTCGATCAGCTTCTGCTGGGCCTTGTCGAAGTTGAGGACGTCACCGGCGTAGTTGCCGTAGCTGAGCAGGACGCCCCCGCCGTTCTGGGCGGACTTGGCAACGGACCGCACCTGCTGCCACGAGGGCGACGCGAAGAGGTTGCCGAGGGCGGCGCCGTGGGCGAGGCCCTGGCCGACGAGCCCGCCGAAGGCCGGGTAGTGACCGGAGCCGCCGCCGACGACGAGGGCGACGCTGCCGGGGGTCGAGCGGGTCGCCCGGACCACGCCGCCGTGGACCCGTCGCACCCAGCGCTGGTTGGCGGCCACGAAGCCGTCGATCATCTCGTCGGCGAAGTCGCCCGGATCGTTGAAGAGGCGTGTCATGAGAACTCCAGGAGGCGGTGGTCCGGTCGACGGCGCGACGGCACGGCGACGGGGCGAAGAGGGGGGCGGGGCCCGGGTCGGTGATCGTCCGGGCCCCGCGGGGGTGGGGTGTGACCGTCGGTCAGTCGAGCCCGGCGGTGGCGGCCAGGTCGGCCTGCTCGCGGGGGCTGAGGGTGCCCTCGGGCTTCTTCATCCGGCTGAGGGCGACCATCAACACGGCCGACAGCAGCATGAAGAACCCGACGATGAACATCGGCGCCTTGTAGTCGCCGGTGACGTCGGTCACGAGGCCCGTGATGTAGGGCGCGCTGAAGCCGGCGAGGTTGCCGACGGTGTTGATGAGCGCGATGCCCGCGGCCGCCGCGACCCCGGTCAGGAACTGCGTGGGCAGGGTCCAGAAGTTGGGCAGGGCCGCGAAGATCGCCATGGCGGTGACCGCGATCACCGCGATGGTGAGGGCGGGGGACTGGGCGTAGAGCGCGAGCGGGATGCTCAGGCCGCCGACGACGGCGGGGATGACGATGTGCCAGGTCTTGAGGCCGCGACGCGAGGCGTCACGCGACCAGAAGTACAGCGCGAGGGCGGCGGGAACGTAGGGGATGGCCGTGATGAAGCCGCGCTGGGTGACGGTGAACTCGGTGCCGAACTGCTCTTGGAAGCCGCCGATGATGGTGGGCAGGAAGAACGCGAGCGCGTAGAGGCCGTAGATGAAGCCGAAGTAGATGAAGGAGAGCATCCAGACGCGGCCGTTCTTGAAGACGACGCCGAGGCCGGGGTGCTTGCCGGTGGTCGAGACGGCACCCGTCTTGGTCGAGGCCTCCTTCACCAGGGCCTGGGTGAGCCAGACCTGCTCCTCTTTCGTGAGCCACTTGGCGTCGGCGGGCTTGTCCTTGAGGTAGAACCAGGCCACGATGCCGACGACGATCGCGGGGATGGCGACGCCCATGAACATGAAGCGCCAGCCCTCGAGGCCGAAGAAGACGCCGTCGTGGCTGATCAGCCAGCCGGCGAGCGGGGCGCCGATGACGGTGGTGAGGGGCTGCGCCAGGTAGAAGAGGGCGAGGATCTTGCTGCGGTGGGCGGCCGGCACCCAGAGGCTCAGGAAGAGGATCGCGCCGGGGAAGAACCCGGCCTCCATGACGCCGAGCAGGAAGCGCAGCGCGACGAGCTGCTCGAAGTTCTGCACCCAGGTGAAGAGCAACGCCACGATGCCCCAGGTCACCATGATGCGGGCGAGCCACTTGCGGGCGCCGAACTTGTGCAGGGCGAGGTTCGAGGGCACCTCGAGCAGGATGTAGCCGATGAAGAACACGCCCGAGGCGAAGCCGAACTGGGCGGCCGACAGGGCGAGGTCGGACTCCATGCCGTTCGGAGCGGCGAAGCCGATGGCGGTGCGGTCGAGGTAGTTGATGAAGAACATCAACGCCACGAACGGGACGAGCCGGACGGCGACCTTCTTGATCGCGGACTTCTCGACCGCGCTCTGTGGCGCGGACGTTCGGGTTGTGGTGTCCACATCGACTCCTTCGGATCTAACGACGTTGTTGGATGACGCCTTCGACCGATGCCGGTGGCGCGCAGGGACCATCGTGCCTTTTCCGTCCAAATCTGTCAACCGGTTGACCAATTGGGCGATGCGGAAGGCCGGCGAGCTCGTCGGCGACGGCAGGACCACGAGCCCCCGCTGACTAAGCTCGGACCGTGCCGGCCTACCCAGAGAGCGACCCCACGAGCCTCGATCTCGAGCTCGAGATGGTCCCGCGCGGCACCGCGGTCAGCGAGGTCGTCAAGCAGCTCGTGGCCCTCTTGACCGCCGGCGAACTGACCCCGGGGTCGCGCCTCCCGCCCGAGCGGCAGCTCGCCGAGCGCTTGGGCGTCGGCCGGTCGGCCGTGCGCGAGGCCCTGGCTGCGCTCGAGATCCTCGGCATCGTCACGGTGCGGCCGGGCTCGGGCACCTACCTGCGCGACCAGACCTCTGAACTGCTGCCGACCACGCTCAGCTGGGGACTCATGCTGAACGCGGCACGCACGCGAGAACTCATCGAGGTGCGCGGCGGCCTCGAGATCCAGGCCGCGGCCTACGCGGCCGAGCGCGCCACCGACGCCGACGTCGAGAAGCTGCGGGGCTTCGTCGAGGTGATGGCGGACTCGCTCGAGGACATCGACGCGTTCCTCCAGGCCGACATCCGGTTCCACCTGCAGATCGCCCTCAGCGCCGACAACGTCGTGCTCAAGGACCTGCTGCAGAGCACCCGGTCGCTGCTGCGGCTGTGGGTCGAGCGAGGGCTGACCGAGAAGGACCAGGCCGAGGCCGCCTACCGAGAGCACCGGGCCGTCTTCCGGGCGATCGAGGCGCGCGACCCCGACGCCGCGCTCGCGGCGATGCGCGACCACATGGCCACCGCCGCCGACCGGGTCCGGAGCGCGACGGTCGTCTAGGTCGGGCCCCCGATGTCCCCACCGTCGTCGTCGTCCCTGTGCCTGGCTCGTCCGTCGCGGCCCACGGAGGGTGCGGTGCGCCGGGTATGAACGCGGGCCTACCTCCGGCCACGATCTCCCACCAATCGCGCAGATGGGCCCCGGCGGATGCGGGGGCCCATCTGGTTAGTTCCTTGGCTGTCTTCTCGCGGTAGCTCGGCGCCGATTGACGTAACCGGCGATCCACCAGATCGCCGCTGCCGCTGCAACGATGACCAGTCCGGCGAAGAGGACGAACAACACGTCGTAGTTCGCTGGGAGCCCATCACAATTCGACGGCTCATCGGTTACTGGGGCTACGAGAGTCGCGGCAAGAACAGGGTCCAGACGATCTATCGCGACCTAGCCAAGATGGGGTTGCGAACCAATCCGCCATTCGACGGTGGGCATCTTGATCTCGAAGTTCTCATCGAGCGCGACAGCCCGGAACAGGTGGTGCTGGCCGTTTCAGAACAGCCAGCGGACCATCTCCTCACCCTGTCTCGAATCGACTCCGCTATGTACGCCCTGCGTCTCCGCGATCAGGGAGCCGTGCGCGGATTCGTCACCAGGGAAACCCTCGTCTCGGACGCGCTCACCCTGATGATGCGTCACGACTTCTCGCAGCTGCCTGTCGTGGAATCACTCGATCGCCCCGCGGTGGTCGGAATTTTCACCTGGGAGTCGTTCGGGCAGTCGACGTTGCGGGGTGAGAGTCCCACCACTGTCGGCGAAGTGACGATGCCGACACCACCCGTGGATCTCCATTCGGATCTTTTCGCGAGTGTCGGCCCCGTGACCGACCGAGGGTATGTGGTGGTCACCTACCGCGGACTGCTGTCCGGGATCGTCACCTCGTCGGACCTCGCCTTGGAATTCGAGGAGCTGGCTTTGCCATTCCTGGCTGTCGGTCGATGCGAACGAGAACTCAAGAGGGTTGCAAGGTCGCTCCTGGTCGACGCCATCGCGTCGTCCGGCAAGGCTCTCGACGAGTACACCTTCGGCAACCTTCAACACCTCTATGCGGACAACTGGTCCCAGTTGGGTTGGTCGCTCTCGCGAGACGAATTCATCTCCTGGCTCGATTCCACGCGGCTGCTGCGCAATTTGATTGCTCACTTCGACGACCCGGATGAGAACCTCTTGTCGGGAATCGAAGCCGTCCATCGGCTCACGACCTGGCTTTCGGCCATCAAGACCCCAGAAGTCCCCGTGGATGCCGAGCTGAGTGGCTCGTAGCGGCCAGCCGGGAGCCTTTTCTGCCCGGCCATGGGGGACTGCAGGAGGCGCGGGTCGCCGTCATGCGGCCAGGTCGAGAGTGCGGGGACGCGCGGGTCGAGTTCTTCGACGGGAACGAGGGCCGGGCGGCTTCTCCTCATCGGGACAGTGTGCCGGAGATCGTCCCCGCCCAGAGCAGTGGCCGATGGATGGACGACATCGCCCGCGTGATCACGATTCGGACACGTGCGACGGGCGACTTGCCCCGTAACAAAGTAGGCGCTACTTTTTGATCAATTCGGGCGGCGGGGGGTTCCACGCCGAAGACGGGTGATCACGCACGGGCGACCGCCCGTGCGCCACAGAACAAGGGGAAACAATGTTCAAGAAGTCACTTCTCAAGAAGGTCGCGGCGACCGCCGCGACGACGGCCCTGCTCGCCGGCGGTGCTCTGCTCGCCGCCACTCCGGCGCAGGCGGGCATCCAGACCTGGCGCTACGCCGACTACAAGACGTACCTGACCGACTTCGGCACGGGGACGTCCTACGTCGGCGACAGCTACGACAACCTGACGTCGTCCATCAAGGTCACCTCGCCGGCCAACTACGCGGTCCTGTACCAGAACCGCGACTACGGCGGAGCGAAGACCGGCAAGTTCTACACCGGCGCCCCGAACCTGGCGCAGTGGAACTTCGACAACATGACCAGCAGCATCGGCTAGTCCTCGGACGGGGGCTGCCAGGGCCACCTGGCAGCCCCTTCCCTCCGCCCGGTCCGAATCCTCGTAGGAGCACTCCCTTGCACAAGCCGCGTACCGTCGCAGCCCTTCTCTCGATCGTCGCGGCCGTCGGGCTGGCCGCCTGCTCGTCCGAGCCGTCGCCGCCGGCGACGACCTCCGACGACCTGCCCGCGGTCGACATCGACGGGTACCAGGGCGCCGCGGCCCGACTCGACTTCGAGCACGCGATCCCGTCGCTGCCGCTCGACGAGCTCAGCCTGTCGTCCCCGGCCTACGTGTCGAAGGTCCTGCACGCCCTCGCCGTCCGCGCCGACGACTGCATGACCGAGCAGGGCTACGACGCCGTCGCCGAACGCCTCGACTGGTCGCCCTACGTCATGGAGGAGGACCGCACCTACGGCCTCTGGAGCGTCCCCTACGCCAGCCGGTTCGGCGTCGGCCTCGCGACCGGCACCGGCCCGCGGACCCTGGACACCCTGCCCCTCGGCGTCGAGTTCAACAAGGCGTACCCAGTCTGCATGGAGAAGGCCAAGACCTCGATGACCGACCAGCTCACCTTCTCTCAGGGCCCCAACGTCGACTGGCGCATCCGCACGGAGGCGCAGGGTCGCGCCCGCGCGAGCGACGCCGGTCAGAAAGCACGAGCGGACTGGGAGGCCTGCATGGAACAGGCCGGACTGGTGCTCGACCCCGACGACGGCCGGCCCTCGGCGCAGTACGCCGCCCAAGGCAAGGAGTCCGAGATCGACGCCGCCGTCACCGAGGCCGAGTGCGCCTCCTCGACGGGTGCCGTCCAGACGCTCTACGACACCCAGGCCCGGTACGAAGCGGCCTACATGGACGAACAAGCAGCCCAGATCCAGGCGTTCGCCGAGGAGCGGAAAGAAGTCGAGACCTTCTTCGACGACGTGATCGCCGGCCGATGACCCGCGCCGGTGACCCCGACGGGGACGGCGGGGCGGCGGCCGACGGGGGCGTCCGCATCCCACGCCTGCGGTACCCCGTCCGGATCGTCGTCTTCCTGGTCGTCCTCGCGGCCCTGCTCGCCGGCGCCTTCGTCGCCGGACGCTTCGTGACCTCGCCCACCGACGAGGCCCTGCGGGGCGCCCGCGCGACCGTGCCCGTGACGGCCACCGTCGACCGACGCGTCGTCTCGCCCGGCTACGCGCTCCCCGCCGCACTCACCGGCGGGACGACCTTCGACGTCACGGTGACCGAGGCCTCGGTCCAGGAGTCGTCCACGGCGGCCCCGACGAGTGGGGACAAGGCCCCCACGACCGGTGCGGCGGCTGCCGGCTCGTCCGCCGCCGACCCGGGCGCCGCCTCCTCGGGCGCCGAGGGCTCGACCGAACGCGTCGTCGTGACCAGCGCCTCCGTCGCCGTCGGCGACGTCGTGGGCACGGGGCGACTCCTCGCCGAGGTGTCGGGCAGGCCCCTCTTCGCCCTGCCGACCTCGGTGCCGCTCTACCGTGACCTGCTGCCCGGCATGTCGGGCAACGACGTGAAGGCCGTGCAACAGACGCTGATCGACCTCGGCTACCGCGGGGTGACCGCCTCGGGGGCGTTCGACGGCGGATCGGTCCGGGCACTCGGTCGGCTCTACGCCGACGCGGGCTACCGCCTGCCCTACGTCGCCCCCGGCGTGCAGGGTCTCGCCGTCCACGAGTTCGCGGGCGTCCCCACGGCGTCCGCCACCGTGCTGGCCGCCGCCGGCGTCGGCACGACCCTGTCGAGCGACGTCGCCGTCGTCCGCCTGCAGACCTCGGCCCCCGTGCTGACGGCCCAGATCACGGCCGTCGAGAGGGACGTCGTGACCACCGGGACGACGGTCACGGTGTCGAGCCCCACGTCGGGGCCGATCCCGACCACCGTGCTGAGCGTGGGCGACTTCGTCGCCGGCGACGGGACGACCTCGTCGGGGTACCCGATCACCCTCGCCGTGCCGGAGGGCCTCGGGGCGGACGCCGGCACCGCGCTGCAGGTGACGCCCGCCACCCAGGCCGAGGCCGGCCCGGCGATCCCACTCGTCGCCCTGCGCCAAGAGGGCACCCGCACCTTCGTCGTCCTCGCCGCCTCGGGCGACGCCACCTCGGGCGACGCCGCCCCGGACGACGCCGACCAGAGGGGCAGCCCCGCACCACCGGTCGAGGTCGACGTGACCGTGCTCGCCCAGGCGGACGGCTGGGCCTCGATCGCCGAGACCGAGCGGCTGCCGATCGGCCAGCGCCTGGCGGTCGAGTCGTGACCACCGGTCGAGTCGTGACCACCGGTCGAGTCGTGACCACCGGTCGTGTCGCGACCACCCCCGGCCCGGACGACGTCCCCGTCCTCGAGCTCGCCGGGGTCGGCAGGTCGTTCGGCTCCGGGACGGGCAGCACGACCGCGCTGTCGTCGGTGACGCTGACGGTGCGGCCCGGCGAGTTCGTCGCCATCGTCGGGCCGTCGGGTGCCGGCAAGTCGACCCTGCTGAACATCCTCGGGCTGCTCGACGTCGCCACCAGCGGCACCCACCGCTTGAACGGCGTCGACGTGCGCACCCTGCGCGAACGCGAGCGGAACGCGCTGCGGTCCGACGTCATCGGGTTCGTCTTCCAGGACTCGCACGTCCTGCTCGACGAGTCGGCCGCCAGCAACGCCGCCCTCGGGCTGAAGATCCGGGGCGCGTCGCTCGCCGAACGCCGGACCGCCGTCACCTCGGCACTCGACGAGCTGGGCCTGCGGCACCGCGCCGGTGAGGACGCCCTCAACCTCTCGGGCGGAGAACGACAGCGCGTGGCCATCGCCCGGGCCATGGCCACCCGCCCCTCGCTGCTGCTGGCGGACGAGCCCACCGGCGCCCTCGACACCGTCAACTCGCAGAACATCATCGACCACCTCACGGCCCTGAACGCGACCGGGGTCACGGTCGTGGTCATCACCCACGACACCACGGTCGCGGCGGCGGCGGGCCGGCGGCTGCAGCTCGTCGACGGCGTCCTCGACGACGGCAGCGGCCCGGACGAGGTCGGCGTCGACGAGGTCGGCCCCGGAGGCGCGGGCCACCTCGGAGGCGCGGGTCACCTCGGCGGTCTCGGCCTCGCCGGTCTCGGTGTCGACGGCGACGGCGACGGTGACGGTGACGGCGACCACGACGGCGGAGGCGACCGCGCCGGGACGTCGGGTGCCTCGGGCGCCGGCACCGCGCCTCCTCGTCCCGGGACGTCACGCGGCGCCCACTGGCGGCGCCTCGTCGACGAGGTGTTCGACGCGGTGTCGAGCCACAGCGGCCGCCCCGGGCGGACAGCCCTGCTGCTCGTGGCGTTCTTGCTGGGCACGGGCGGGCTGGTCTGCTCGCTCGGCATCAGCCAGAGCGCGGCGACGCAGGTGGCGGCCCGGCTGACCGCGGCGAGCCTCGACGAGGTCGTCGTCCGCACCTCGAGCGCCGAGGCCGCCGCCGACGGCTTCTACGACCGGACGAGCCCGGGCGGGGCGATCGCCGACGTCGAGGCCCTCGACGGGGTCGAGTTCGTCGGGTCGGTCGCGAGCATTCCCGCGGGCGAGGCGGGCCTGACGCTGCTGCCCGACGCCTCGGGGTCGCGCGACGCGTTCACCGGCGAGCTGCGCGTGGCGGACGCCGACTACCTGAGGACGCAGGGGGCCACCACCGCCCCGCGCACCGCCGCGACGCTGCTCGACAACACGTGGGGTGGTGCCGTCGCCGTGGTCGGAGAGGACGCCGCGGCCGAGCTGGGCCTCGCCGGAGCGGGGCCCGGCAGCGTCGTCTGGCTGCACGGGACGCCGATCGACGTCGTCGGGGTGCTCGACACGACGGGACGGGACCCGCTGCTCTCGGACTCCGTCGTCCTCTCGCGGGCCGCCGCGGGCGAGATGCGGCTCGAGGACCCGCACCTCGTCGTGCGGACCGTCTCGGGCTACCCCGCCCCGCTCGCCGACGCCATCCCGCTCGCCGTCGCACCGGGCGACCCGTCGTCGGTGCGGATCGAGACGGTCGCCGACCTCAGGTCGCTGCAGACCGGGGTGGCGACCGACCTCGGCACGCTCATCGCCCTCATCTCGTGGGTGCTGCTCGCCCTGGCCTCGCTCAGCGCCGCGACCGCGATGTACCTCTCGGTGCAGACCCGCGCCTCCGAGATCGCCCTGCGACGGGCCATCGGGGCGAGCCGGTCGTCGATCTGGCGGATCTTCACGCTCGAGGGCCTGATCGTCGGGGCGGCCGGCGGCGTCGCCGGCGGCGTCGTGGGTCTCTGCGGCGTGCTCGTCGTCTGCGCGGTGCAGCGGTGGACGCCCACGCTCGACATCCGCATCGTGGGGGTGGGGCTGGTGGCCGGATGCGTCACCGGGGTGCTGTCGGCCACCTACCCCGCGCTCGTCGCCGCCCGGGCGAACCCGGCCACCGCGATCCGCGGCTGAGCGTCCCCGATCGCCCGGGCGGACCGGCGACCGCGCATCGCGATCGACCGTCCCCGTCCGCCCGGGCGTCGGCCCCCGAACTGGAGGCCCGCGGCACGGCTGGCACCGCAGGCTCCTTCTTCCTCGAACCATATGATACCCACGACAATGTTTGTTTCGAGCCGTGGGGGCTGTGTCGCTCGATGCGGAGACGTGGGGGATAGAGATGCCGGGAAGTCCAGTGCACGCGGGGGTGGCCGCGGACGTGGCGGACGTGACGGTGGGCGGGGCCGTGGGCCAGGCGGTGGGCGGGGCCCTGGGCCGGGCCGCGACCATGGACGTGGAGCCGATCGACCGACGACTGGTGCATCGGGTCGCGATGTCCGAGGTGTACCTGACGGGTTCGGGCGTCCTGGGGCCGGACGACTACACCGTCCACGCCCAGTGGCCCCGCCGTCACCACTTCTTCAGCCCGGAACGCCGCGGCGGCGACCTCGTCCTCGCGGCCGAGACGCTGCGCCAGGCCGTGATCCTGACGGCGCACCGCTACTACGACGTGCCCCTCGACCACGCGTTCTCGATGCGCGGCCTGTCGGTCGAGCTGACGGGGGCCGGAGGCGGTCACGCGCTGGTGCCCACCGAGATCGACATCCGCGTCGGCATCGACGGCGTCCGATCCGGTTCACGCGGGGTGACGTCGTTCCGGGCGCACCTGACCTTCGTGCACGAGGGAGTCGTCGTCGCTCGCGGCACGGGCGACCTGCAGGTTCTCGACAGTCGCCTCTACGCCCGGATGCGCCCCACGGCGGTGCGCTCGGACGCCCTGGCCCCGAGCTCGCCGATGCGTCGCGGGGTGCGTCTCGTGCCCGTCGCGTCCGGCACCCGACCGACCTGGCTCGTGGACATGGACCTCGAGCACCCGGTCTTCTTCGACCACCCCCTGGACCACGTGCCGGGGATGCTCGTGATCGAGGCCGCCCGGCAGGCGGTGGACGCCGTCCGTGGGGAGTCGGGCCTCTCGTCGTCGTCCTTCGAGGGGACCTTCCTGTCGTACCTCGAGCTGGACCGGCCCGTCCTCGTCAGCCACGTCCCGGGCGACGGGGCGGGCCCGCCCGACGACGTGCTGCTGGCCGTGCACCAGGACGACCGGCTCGCGGCCGAGCTGCGCCTGCGGTGACGGCCGGGGCCCTACTCGCCGGCCGAGCGGGCGAGCGCGGCGAGGCGCTCGATCTCGCCCTCGGGCGGTGCGTCGAGGACGAGGGGCAGCTGCAGCAGCCACATCTCTTCGAGGCGGTCGACGAAGTCGGCCCAGCCGGTCAGCGACCTCGACACGACCTGCACCCCCGTGAAGGCCGAGATGACGTACCGGGCCATGGCGTGGAGGTCGAGGTCGGCCTTGAGCTGCCCCTGGGCGGCGGCCCCCCGCAGGAAGTGCTCGGTGCTCTCGATCCAGTCGAGGTACGGCCCGCGCGAGTGGTCGGGGAACAGCTGCCCCGACTCGGTCGTGAGCCGCAACCCGCCCTGCACGACCGGCTCGCTGCGGATCTGTCGGGCGAGTTCACCCGACAGCAGGATCAGGGCGTCGAGGCTCGGCAGGTCGTCGCCGGCGAAGCGCCCGGCGGCACGCATCGACAACTCGTGCTGCTGGCGGATGACCTCGTGGGCCAGGTCGAGCTTGGAGTCGAAGTGGAAGTAGAGCGCGCCCTGCGTCACGCCCGCGTGGGCGATGACGTCCTGCAGGGTGGCGGTCGCGTAGCTGACCTCGCCGAACACGATGCCGGCGCCCTGGACGATCGCCTCGCGAGTGGCTATTGCCCGAGCCTGCCTGGCCATTGCGCTCCTTCGTGGCCACGGTCTACCCGCACCGGCTCGATCTCGTAGCCAGGAGGACGACGTGGACAACGGCATTCTACTGACCGGGGCGACCGGGTTCGTCGGCAGCGGCGTGCTGCGGTCGCTCACCCCGGACGAGCGTGCCCGGACGACCGTGCTGGTCCGCAGCGCGGTCGGCGTCCCGCCCGTCGGCAGGACGGTGGTCGGCGACCTGCGCGACCCTCGGGCGCTCGGACGGGCCCTCGACGGCGTCGCGACCGTCGTCCACGCCGCCTCGTACGTCGGCTACGACACCGACCTCTGCACCGAGGTGAACGTCCGTGGCACGCGCGACGTGGTCGACGGCGCGACCTCGAGAGGGGTGTCCCGCCTGGTCTACCTCAGCACCGCGGCCGTCCTGGGTGCCGGCCCGCACCGGGGCGCAGGGACGCCCCAGGGGCCCGTGTCCGTGCTGAGCGCCAGCAGGCGGCTCGCCGAGCAGGTGGTCGAGGCGGCCGGCGGCCTCTCGGTGCGTCCCGCCCTGGTCGTGGGCGCCGGCGACCGGTGGGTGGTGCCGACGATCCGGCGAGCGACCCTCGAGCTCGGCGCGACGATCGACCAGGGGCGGGCGCTCAAGTCCGTCGTCCATGTCGACGACCTGGGGGCCCTCGTCGCCGCGCTGTCGCGGCGGGCGGACGCCAGCCCCCCGGGCTCGCCGCCGAGCGTGATCGCCGCCCTGCCCCGGCCGACGAGCGTGTCGGACCTGCTCGCCCTGCTCGTCCGTCACGGGCTCGTCGACGCGATGCCCACCGCGAGCCTGACGCTGGCCGAGGCGGAGGCCGCCCTGGCACCCGAGGGCCGAGAGCTCGTGCGCAGCGTGTCCCGCGACTACCATCTCGCGCCCGCCGACGCCTGGGACGCGGCCGGCCTCACGCCGCCCGAGGCCCTCGCGTTCACCCCGCGGGACGTCGAGCACTACCGCCGCCTCGCCCGGGCCTGAGGCCGGGGGACCAAGGGACCGCAGGAGGCGCGGGTCACGTGACCCGCGCCTCCTGCGGTCGTCGCGGTGGCGGTGCGACCCGACGGGTCAGCCGCGGCGGCGGAGGGCGCGGTGCGCGAGGCCGGCGACGGCGGCGCCGACCAGGGGTGCCACGAAGAAGACCCAGAGCTGCGCGAGGGCGTCGGGGCCGCCGTAGAGGGCTGCCGCGAACGAGCGGGCCGGGTTCACCGACGTGTTGCTCACCGGGATGCTGATCAGGTGGATCAGCGTCAGCGTGAGTCCGATCGCGAGCGGCGCCAGCGCCTTGTACTCGTTCTTCGCGGTCACCGAGAGGATGACTCCGACGAAGACGGCGGTCAGCACGATCTCGGTGACGAGCACGGCTCCGAGGCCGAACCCACCGGGCGACGAGGCGCCGAAGCCGTTCGACGCGAAGCCCGAGTCACGGGCCGCCGCGAGGTAGCCGGCGGGGCCGTCGGCGGCGACGAGTGCGACGACGCTCGACCCGGCGGCGGCACCGACGAGCTGCGCGACGACGTAACCGGGCACGCTCGACCACGGGGTGCGACCGGCCAGGGCGAAGCCGACCGTCACGGCCGGGTTGAAGTGGCCGCCCGAGATGTGGCCGACGGCGTAGATGCCCGCCATGACGCTCAGCCCGAACGCGAAGGCCACGCCGAGGAAGCCCACGCCGAGCACGTTGCCCTCGTCGGGGAAGGACGAGGCGAAGACGGCCGTGCCGACGCCGCCGAGCACGAGGAGGAACGCACCGAACGCCTCGGAGGCGTAGCGCGCGAGCGGCGTGTACGTCTCGGCGTGGTGGGTGCGCTGTTCTTTGGTGGTCCGGCTGGCGGAGGGGGTGCGGGGCATGGCGGTTCTCTCGTGTGTGGTGGGTGTCGTGAGTGTCGGGGAGACGGGCTAGTCGTCGGACGAGGTGAGGTTCTTCACCGTGTCGACGGGGACCGGCGGCACGCCTCGCTTGACGCCGCGGAGGCCCGCGGCGACGAGCACCGCGGTGACGACGGCGAAGACGGCGAAGACGATCAGGGCGGCGGCCCAGAGGGGCACGGCCAGGGCGAGCAGGGCGACGGCGGTGCCGGCCAGGAGGATCACGGTCACGATCGCGAGGACTGCCCCGACGGCGAGCATCACGACGCCCGATCGCGCGTCGCGGGCGCGGCCGGCGATCTCGTCGCGTGCGGAACTCAGCTCGGCACGGACGGCCTTGACGAAGGGCTCGATGGCCCGGGTGCCCAGCTGGTCGCGGAACCGACCGGCGAATCCGGCCTCGCCCTGCTTCTCGTCGGCTGTGCTCATGGTGGTCCTTCTCTCGCTGAGGCCACTCGGGGCGGTGGCCGGGGATCGCTGTGCCGCGATGCGGACACACCATTCGGACGCGGCGGGCACCCCCGTCGTCACCGACCCCCAGCCGGCGTCCAGCCATCGCGCGCCGGGCACTCGCGAATCGGCCAGTCGGGGGACAGCGCGAGGCGTCAGGCGCCGCGGGTCAGTCGGCGAGGCGGCCGCGGAGCTCGATGGCGATCTCGGAGGCGTCGAGGTTGGCGAGGGCGTCCGCGAGGACGTCGGCGTCGAACAGGCCGTTGTCGCGGGCGTCGAGCAGGGCCTCGCGTTGAGCCGCGAGCATCGCCAGGGTGTGGGCCATCGAGGCGTCGAAGCCCTCTTTCGAGCGGTCCGCCGTGCGGGGGTCGGGGCCGGGCACCGCGTCGGCGCTCTTCCGCATCAGCTCGAAGATCTTGGTGCGCTCGGACTCGTTCTGCGCGTGCTCCGCGGCCTCGTCGACGGGCGGCGAGAGGCGCCGCAGCAGCGGGCCGATCGTGCCGCCCTGCAGCAGCAGCGACAGCGCCGCCACCGCGAACGCGATCAACACCAGCACCGGGCGCTGCGGGGTGTCCTCTGGCAGGGTCTGCGCCGCCGCGACCGTCACCGCCCCGCGCATGCCCGCCCAGACGACCGCCGTGCCGTCGCGCCAGCCGAGCGGCTGCCGCAGGAAGTACTCGATGTCGGCCAGGCCCTGCGTCACGCGCCTCGTGAACTGGTCGAGCGTGCGCTGCGAGGGGGTGCGCGCGGTGCGGGTGCGCGGGGCCCGGGTGCGCGGGGTGTGGTCACCTTGCGAACCGCGGCGGGACCCGCGGCGCGGGGTGCGAGGCGACCCGTCGACCGGCGCGACCTGCTCGTCGTCGTCAGCCGCGCCTCCTCGGGTCGTGTCGTCGGCGACGCCGGCCTCGAGCTGCTGGGGGGCTCCTCGACCCCGCCGGTTGAGCTCGGCGAACGAACCGCCGGCGCCCTCGGCCTGGATCTGCTCCTTCATGCTCTGCACCCGCGGCTGCATCGCCTCGGCGTGGCGGGCGCGCGCCGACAGCACCCGCAGCAGCGGCGCGACGTACGCCGCCCGCACGACGATCGTCAGCACCAGCGCGCCGACCGCGATCAGCAGGGCCGGCAGCACCCCGGCGTGGTCCTTTTGCACGTCGATGATGATCGACCTGATCTGCAACCCCATGGTGAGGAAGACCGCGCCCTCGAGCACCAGCTCGACCGTCCGCCAGTTCTGCGAGTCGGACAGCCGGTTCTGCGGCGACAGCTCGCGCGGTGCCCGGAACCCCGTCACCAGGCCGGCGACCACCGCCGCGACCAGGCCCGACGCACCCACGGCGCTCGCCGGCAGCGACGCGACGAACGGCACCGCGAACGAGATCACCGTGTTGACCGTCGAGTCGGTCACCCTCCGCCGGACGGCCAGGTTGGCCGCGCCGACGACCAGCCCGATCACCAGCGCGACGACGACCGAGTAGGCGAACGTGCCGAGCGCGCCCCAGAACGAGAAGGAGGCGGCGGTCGCCACGATCGCGGTGCGCAACAGCACCAGCGCGGTCGCGTCGTTGAGCAGGCTCTCGCCGTCGAGCATGGCGACGACCCGCTTCGACACCGACGTCTGCTTGACGATCGACGTCGCGACCGCGTCGGTCGGGCTGATCACGGCACCGAGCGCGACGCCCCAGGCGAACCCCAGGTCGGGCAGGACGAGCTGGAAGAACACGCCGAGCACCAGCGCCGTCGCCACGACCAGCACCACCGACAGGCCGCTGATCGCCCCGAACTCGCGCCGGAAGTTCATCGCCGGCATCGAGACCGCCGACGAGTAGAGCAGCGGCGGCAGCACGCCCGCGAGGATCAGCTCGGGGTCGATCTCGACCGACGCGAACACCGGCAAGAAGCTCGCCGCGACCCCGACGGCCACGAGCAGCAGGGGAGCGGCCACGCCGAGCCGCGGGCCGACGACCGTCGCCGCCGCGATCACCACGAAGCCCGTGACGAGCAGGACGAGCAGCTCGGCGATCTCCATCAGACGTCGAGCAGGACGCGCATCGCTTGGATCAGGGCCCGGTTGTCGGCACGGAGGGCGGCGACCTCGGCCTCGAGGGCTGCGACGCGGGTGGTGGGGGGTGCCGGTGCGGCGGGTGCGGGCGCGGGCTCGGGCGCGTCGATCGGCACGGGAGCGGGAGCGGCAGGTTCTGGTGCTGCGGGTGCGGGTGCGGGTGCCGGCTCGGGTGCGTCGATCGGCACGGGAGCGGGGGCGGGAGCGGGTGCGGGCTCGGGCTGCGGCTCGGGTTCGCTCTCGGGTGCCGACTCGTAAGCGGGTTCGGGTGCCGGCTCGGGCTCCGGGGCAGGGTCGGACTCCGCCCAGGGGTCGTGCTCGGGTTCGCTCGCGGGTTCCGGTTCGCTCGCGGGCTCGGGTTCGTTCGCCGGCTCCGGAGGTGCGGCGGACTGCGGTGCCTCGGCGGGTTCGTCGTCCGTCGGGGACTCGACCCGCGCCTCCTTGCTGGTCTTGACGACCTGGGAGAACTTGGGGCGGGGCTTCCGCGGCGCCTTCGGGGACTCGGGCGACGCCTCGTCGACCCAGTCGCTGAGGGTCTGGCGCGGGACGCTGAACTCTTCCGCGACGACCGTCAGGACGTTGCGGTCGGTGGGGTTGGTCATCCGCCGCTGCAGCACGCGGGCCGTCGCGGCCTCCCGCGTCGCGTCGTCGTACCACTCGTCGAAAGGCATGCTGCGATTCTAGGGACGCACGCCCCCTCCGTTTCAGCCCTCGGTGAGGGCCGCCGCGTAGGCGCGGACCGACCGGTGGTAGCGCGGCAGGGTCGGCTCGACGGCCTCGAGCGCCACCCGCAGGGCCTCGGCGGGGCGGCCGGCGCTGTGCAGGGCGAGCGCGAGGAAGACCCTCGGGGCGGCTCCGGTGGCGGGGTGCGCGGGGGCGTCGCGCAACATCGTGATCGCCTCGTCGACGCGGCCGAGGTTGCGCAGGGTCGAGGCGTGCTGCACCACCAAGCGGGCGGCCCGGTCGGGGTCGGCGGCGTCGAGGCCCGCCTCGGCCGCGGCGGCGTAGTGCACGTGGGCCTCGGCCTCGCGGCCGCCCGAGTCGTGGGCGCCGCCGAGCTCGAACTCGCCCAGCGCGGGGTGCGGGGCGGCGGCGGCCAGCGCCGTCATCCGCTCGATGCGCTGCTCGTCGTCGACGGTCTCGTCGGCCCAGAGGGCGGCGACGCGGTCTTCCCACTCGTCGGTGTCCATCCGGCCACGGTAGCGGGGAGGCCGTGCCTAGGCCTGCGGTTGCTCCTGGCGCAGCCCGGTCACGAGCAGCGTGATCATCCGGCGCGCGTCGTAGTCGGGGTCGCGCGGGCTGAACGCCACGAGGTCGCCGATCGCGCGCAGCAACTGGTACGCCGTCGCGGGCGCGACGATCTCGCCCGACGCGCGTGCCGCCTCCATCAGGTCGGACAACACGGGCACCAGGCGGTCGACGAACAGGCCGTGCAGCGACGAGAACTCGGCCGCGTCGCCGTCCCACACCCGACCGAGCCCGTGCTTCGTGTCGAGGAAGTCCACGAAGAGGTGCACCCAGTCGAGCACCGCGTCGAACGGCGACGGCGCCGAGGCCAGCAGCTCGGGCCCGGCTTCGGCACAGGCGTCGATCTGGTGCCGGTAGACGGCCACGACGAGGTCGGACCGCGTCGCGAAGTGCCGGTACAGCGTCGCGACCCCCACGCCGGCGGCCGCGGCCACCTCGCGCACCGGGGCGTCCACCCCTGAGGTCGCGAACACGGCACCGGCCGCGTCGAGCAAGGCCTGCTGGTTGCGCTCGACGTCGCGACGGCGGGGTCGCGCGGTCGACGGAGCCGGAAGAGCCGAAAGAGCCGGGGGAGGCGCGGGGTCGGAGGCGGTCACCCCGCGATCATCCCACGGCGGCACTCGAAACGAAACATCGTTCCACATGGCCTTGCGGAACGGATCGTCGTTCCGTATCGTGACGGAACGACGCTCCGTTTCGGGCGTCGTTCCACCGATCCGAGAGGCCGACATGCCGACCGTCCCATCCGCCACCGCCACGAGCACTGCGACCGCGCCCGACACCGCACCCGTCCCGACCCACAGCGTCCGCCCCGTCGTGCTGCCCGCGCCCGCCCGCGGCGACGACCTGCAGGTGCGCGTCTCCGCCCCCGCCACGGGCACCGACCTGCCGGTCATCGTCTTCGCCCACGGCTACGCGCAGTCCATGACCGACTACGACCCGCTCGTCGACCACTGGACCGCGAACGGCTTCGTCGTCGTCCAGCCGACCTTCCTCGACTCGGCCACGCTCGGCCTGGCACCCGACGACTCGCGCACCCCGACGATCTGGCAGACCCGGGTCGACGACCTCGAGCGCGTGCTCGACGAACTCGACGCCCTCGTCGCGGCCCTGCCGGGTCTCGCCGGGCGGGTCGACTTCGGGCGCATCGCGGCCGCGGGCCACTCGTGGGGAGGGCAGACGGTCGGAATGCTGCTCGGTGCCCGCGTCGTGGGCCCAGACGGCCGGCCGGGGGCGAGTCGTCGCGACGACCGGGTGACGGCCGGCGTCCTGCTCGCCACGACGGGTCTCGGCGGAGACGACCTGACCCCGTTCGCCGCCGAGCACTTCTCCTTCATGAGCCCCGACTTCGCCGAGCTGACCGTGCCGTCGATCGTCGTCGCCGGCGACCACGATCAGTCGGCCCTGTCGACCCGCGGCCCGGACTGGTTCACCGACGTCCACCACCTGAGCCCGGGCTCGCGCCACCTCGTCACGCTGGTCGGCGGCGAGCACAGCCTCGGCGGCATCCACGCCTACGGCTCGGCGAGCACCACCGACGAGAGCCCCGCGCGCGTCGACGCCGTCCGGCGCACGACGACGGCCTTCCTGCAGGAGGCGCTGGGCACCCGCCCGGGAGCCTGGGCGTCCGCGGCGGCCTCGGTCGACCCCGACGTCGCCCGCGTCGAGTCGAAGGAGGCGGCGACGCTCCATCGCGTCGACGGCTCTCGTCCGGACCGGTCGCGGCGCTGACGACGGGCGCCTCGAGGGGGTGACCCGCGCCTCCCGGGGCCGTCCGCGTCAGCGGCCGGTCGAGGCGCGCAGCGTGTCGGACGGGCGCTCGCCGAAGCGTGCCGCGTAGGCCGCGGCGAAACGGCCGTGGTGGGTGAAGCCCCACCGGGCCGAGACGGCGGTGACGTTCGCCCCGCCCGGTGCCGCCGCCACGAGGTCGTCACGCACCCGCTCGAGCCGCAGCCGGCGCAGGTAGGCCGTCGGGGTCGTGTCGAGCGACGCCCGGAACCCCTCTTGCAGGCTGCGGACGCTCGTGGCGGTCGCCGCTGCGAGGTCGGCGACGCTCCAGTCGCGGGCGGGGTCGTCGCGCAGCAGGTCGACCGCCTGCGAGACGGCCCCGGCACCCGCCGCCGGCACGGGCGCCCGCAGCGCCTCGGAGTGGTTGTGCCCCTGCGAGAAGAGCAGGGCCTGCACGAGCGACCGCTCGAGGTGCCGCACGGCCAGCGGGTGCTGCAGCACCGCGTCCACGTGCCGGGACGCCTCGTCCACGACACGCACCGCCTGCAGCACGAGCTGCCCGCCCGCCGTCAGGTCGAGCTCGGGGTCGAACTCGACGGGAGCCAGTGAGGTCGACTCGAGCAGGCTCTCGATCTCTCGCTGCACCTCGGCGCAGGGGATCATCAGGGCGACCTGCGCGAAGCCGTCGCCGCAGTCGAGGTCGACCGGTCGGCCCGGCATGAAGACGGCGGCCGACCGCCGCGTGGCCTCGACCGGGCGCCCGCCGGCGGCGCACAGGGCGGCCCGACCGGCCGTCGGGATGTCGACGTGGTAGTTGTCCGGCTCGGACGTCCGGATGCGGACGGCCCGGTCGAACCGCATGTAGCCCAGGGTCAACCGGCCCGTGCTCAGCGCGTTCAGCTCGAGGCCGAGTCGGCCCGAGGTGCCCGCGGTCGGGAACTCCACGGGCAGGAAGGCCTCGCCGAGCACCCGTCGCGCGTCGTCGACGCCACGGCACGTCGCCACGCGATGTGCCGCGAACACCTCCGGGTCGTCCACGCTCATGGGCCGACACCACCGAGCGCCGGGGCCGTCGCCATCTCGGCGACGAACGGTGGCCCCACCCGTCGGGGGGAGGGGCCACCGTTTTCTCGTGGGCGTCCGCGCCGGCCCCGGTCGACCACGACGTCGACCACGACGTCGCCCGCATCGAGTCGAAGGAGACGGCGAAACGGACGAGGTCGCGAATCTGGGATACCGATGATTGCGATCCAGCAGCAGCGCCGAGGTGAATCCCCTGTCATGCCGGGCCTGAAACAAAGCGTATTGTCGACGTAACCTGTCCGAAATCGATTCCGGGATACAAAGTGAGGACTTCGTGCAACTGACCTCGTCGCCAGTCGCCACTCAACCCTCACCTGCCGTGGAGTCGCTCATGACTGCTGTATCCCGCACCACCGCACCCCCGTCTTCGTCCGGCGCGTCCGTCGCCTCCGTCCTCGACTCGATCGGGTTCACCCGGGCCCAGTTCTGGATCTTCCTGCTGATCCTCGCCGGGGAGTTCTTCAACACCCTGGAACAGAACTCGGTCGGCGCCATGGGCAGCCACCTGAAGGACTCCCTGCAGATCGGTGACGTCCAGCTCACCGGCATCAACACGGCGACCGTCATCGGCGGCCTCATCGGTCGACTGCTCGCCGGGTACCTGGCCGACAAGTACGGTCGACGCTTCTCGCTCAGCCTGAACCTGCTCATCTACACGCTGGGTGGGCTGCTCAGCGCGGTCGCCATGAACTACGAGTGGCTGCTCGTCAGCCGGCTGATCGTGGGGATCGGCATCGGTGGCGAGTTCATGATCGGCATCGTCATGTTGTCCGAGATGGTGGCCACGAAGTTCCGGGGCACGGCCATCGGCATGATCAACGTCGGTGCGGGCGGCCTGGGCAACTTCATCTCGTACGGACTGTTCCTGCTGCTGCTCGGCCCGCTCGAGATCAGCCTCGGCGGCCCCGACGTCGTCTGGCGCTGGACCTTCGTCATCCTGGCCGTGCCCGCCCTGTTGGTCGTCCTCTACCGGCGGCGGCTGCCCGAGACCCCGCGGTTCCTGCTCTCGAAGGGCCGCGTCGACGAGGCCAACCGCTCGCTCGCGATCCTCGCGTCGAACTCGCTGCGCCCGACGGACGCGAAGCCGCCCGTGCAGCTGTCGCCGGACGACCTGCCGCCCATGCCCGTCCACGCCAACCCCGCCGCCGTGTTCCACCGGTTCGTCCTGCGCCGCACCGTCGCCCTCGGGGTCGCGTCGTGGATGGCCTTCGGATCGCAGGTGACCCTGAACTTCCTGATGCCCACGCTGCTGGTCGAGCGCGGTTACTCCGTCACCCAGAGCCTGCTGTACACGATGATCATGAACATCGGTTCGCTCCTCGGCGCCACCACAGCCGCCCTCATCGCGGGCCGGGTCGGCCGCCGGACCGCGGTCACCACCGCCGGTGTGCTCGGCTGCGTCACCGCCCTCGCCTTCGCGGCGCTCGGCAACGGCACCGGGGCCATCCTGGTGCTCGGTGCCCTGTTCCAGTACTTCACCATGGTCACGAACACGACCCTCGCGACGTGGACCGCAGAGGTCTTCCCGACCGCGATCCGCGCCTCCGGGGCCTCGATCGTCAACGGAATCGGCAACATCGCCGGAGCGATCATGCCGTTCCTCGCCGTGGCCCTCTACGGCTCGTACGCCTTCGCCGGGGTCTTCGGTCTCGCCGCCGCCATGTACGCCGTCCTGGTGGTCGCCGCCCGCTTCGCTCCCGAGACCCGGGGGCGCTCGCTCGAGGACGTCAACGAGAACGCCCTGATGGCCTCGACCCCCGCACCGACCCCGGCCGCGACCCGCGCGACCGACTGACCCCCGACGGTGTCGCGGGTCGCCGACACCACCAGCACCGAACACCACCACCCCAGGAGGAACCCCATGGACCAGCTCAACGTCACCGCCACGGCGAACGGCCTGAACTACCTGCCCGAATACGTCGCCGACGTGGGCGGACTCTTCGCCGCCGCCGGCCTCGAGGTCACCGCCACTGCGCGCGACCCGTGGACCGGAGTGCTCGACGACCTCGAGTCGGGCGCGGCCGACGTGGCGTTGGGTGGTCTGTGGGTGCCCGGCATGTACGCCGGCATGGACCGTCGCGTCACGGTCGTGGGGCAGCTGAACCACCGGTTCCCCATGACGATCGTCGCCCGGGACGCCACGGGGCCGGTCGGTCTCGACTGGCTCGCCGGGAAGGTCGCCCTCGCCCCGGGGGCCGGCGGCAGCGCACCGTACGAGTTCACGGCGGGCCTCATCCGCGAGGCCGGTCTCGACCCGGCGGCCACCCGCTGGGTGCGTGACCTGTCGACCGCCATGATGATCGAGCTCTACCGGGGCGGTCTCGGCGACGCCATCGTGCTCGACCTGCTGTCGGCGTCCGAGCTGGTCGCGGCCGGCCACGGCACGATCGTCTTCAGCCACCTCGCCGAGGGTGGCGTCATGCCGAACAGCGTCTACTACGTGCGCACCGACCGGGTCGACGAGCTCGCCGACAAGGTCGAGCGCTTCGTCGGCGCCGTCGAGCAGGGCATGCGGAAGATCACGGCGGGCGACGCCGACGCCGAGATCGCCACCGTCCTCGCCGCCCGCTGGCCCGAGAAGGACGCCGCGCTGCTCCGCTCGGCCGTCGAGCAGATGGCCGAGGGAGGCGTGTGGGACACGACCGAGATCGACGCCGACGCCTCGGACCGCTGGATGCGCATCCTCGTCGACGGCGGCCTGGTCGGACGCGCCCCCACCCTGGACGAGCTCACCGGCGGCCACGCAGTCCGCACGGCGGGCGCCGTGTCGTGACGCTCGTCCTCGCCTCGACCGAGATCACCGACCTGCTGTCCGGGGTCGACGTGTTCGCCGCCGTCGAGGCGGTGCACGCCGACCTCGGCACGGGGGCCATGACTCAGCCGGCCCCGGTGACGTTGGCCGGGTCGGACGACACGGTGTTCCTGCCCATGGCCGTGCGCTCGGATCGTCTCGGGCTGGCCGCCGTCAAGCTGATGGCCGACGTCCCCGGCAACACCGCCCGGGGTCTGCCCTCCCAGCGCTCCACGATCGTCGTCTCGTCCGTCGAGACCGGTGAGTGCGTGGCCGTGCTCGACGGGGCCATGATCACGCGGGTCAGGACGGCCGCCGCGTCGGCCGTCGCCACCCGGCACCTCGCACGCCCCGACTCGCGGGTGCTCGGACTGGTGGGGGCCGGGAACCTGGCCGTCGCGCACGTCCGCGCGCTGCGGGCGGCCCGCGTCGCCCCGCAGCTGGACCACGTCGTGGTGTGGTCCCGCTCGTCGTCGACCGTCGACCGCTTCGTCGACGCCGTGGGCGACCTCGCCCCGGGGCTCGCGGTGACGGTGGTGGACGACGTCCGCACCGTCGTCGAGTCCTCCGACGTGCTCTGCACCCTGACGCCCTCGGTGGACCCCGTCGTCCGAGGTGCCTGGCTGCACGAGGGGCAGCACGTCAACGCCGTCGGGGCCCGCCCGAGGCCGACCCATCGCGAGCTGGACGGCGAGGCCATGGCCCTGGGCACCCTCGTGGTCGACGGCGCCGCGACGGCCCGGGCCAAGTCCGGCGACCTGCTCGAAGCCCTCCGTGAGGGGGCCCTGCCGACCGACACGCGCCTCCGTGAGCTCGGCGAGGTCGTCGCGGGCATAGCACCCGGGCGGGTGTCCGCGCACGAGGTGACCGTGTTCGACTCGGTCGGCCTCGCGGCGCAGGACCTGGCGGTGGCTGCTGCCGTCATCGACCTCGCCCGGGCCCGCGGGGTGGGCGACGAACGTCACCTCGCGCCCGTGGCGGTGCCGGCGTGACGGGCGGTGCCGGCGTGACGGGCAGTGCCGGCATGACGGGCGGTACCGGCGTGACGGGCGGTGCCGGCGGGCTCCGCATCGCCGTCGTCAACTGCAACACGACCGAGTCGATGACCGAATCGGCCGTCGCCCGGGCACGTCTCGCCGTCGCGCCCGGCACGACGGTCGTCGGCATCACGCCGAGCTGGGGCGTGGCCTCGGCCGAGGGGTGGTACGACAGCTTCGTCAGCGCGGCGGCCGTGCTCGACACCCTGGGCAGCCTGCCGAGCGACGTCGACGGGGTCGTCCTCGCCGGGTTCGGCGAACACGGTCGCGAGGGCGCGCGTGAGCTGCTCGACATCCCCGTGGTCGACATCACCGAGGCCGCGGCGCACGTCGCCATGCTGCTCGGACGGCGGTTCGGCGTGGTGACGACGGTGCGTCGCGCGGTCGGCCAGATCACCGACAGCCTCACCACGGCAGGGCTGATGCAGCACTGCGTCGCCGTCGAGGACACCGGCCTCGGCGTCCTCGAGCTCGAGGCGGATCCCGCGGCCACCGCCGAGGCCTTCGTCGCGGCGGGCCTCCGTGCCGTCGCCCGGGGTGCAGAGGTGGTCTGCCTCGGCTGCGCGGGCATGGCCGGACTCGAGGAGCACGTCGGGGCGCGCCTCCCCGTCCCGGTGGTCGACGGTGTCGCGGCCGCCGCCTCGCTCGTCGAGACGCTCGCGCGGCAGGGCCTGACGACGAGCAAGATCGACAGCTACGCCACACCGCTGGCCAAGGCGCGCAGCTGGCCCGGTCCGCCCCGGGCGGCGGCTCGTGTTGAATGAGGTGATCCCCCTCCGAACGGACCACGTCATGACCGCCGTCACCCCCGAGTCCTCGCTCGCCGAGCAGACCTACCGGACGCTCCGACGGCGGATCATCCTCGGCGACTACACCCAGGGTGCCCGGCTGGTCGAGGCGACCCTCGCGGCCGAGCTGAACGTGTCGCGCCTGCCCATCCGCGAGGCGTTGCCACAGCTCGAGAACGAGGGCTTCGTCCGCACCCTGCCCCGTCGGTCGTCCCGCGTCGTCGAGTGGACCGAGGCGGACATCACCGAACTGTTCGACGCCCGCCTGAGCCTCGAGACCCTTGCCGCCCGGCTGGCGGCCCGCGCGGCGGCGGGGGGTGCCTCGCTCGAACCCCTGCGGAAGGCGATCGCCGACGAGCACCGGGCGCTCGACGGCAACGACTGGCTCGAGGTCGCCGAGACGTCCACGGTCGTGCACGAGGTCATCGTCCGGATCGGCGGCAGTGCCCTGTTGAACTCTCTGATGAGGGCGGTCACCGGTCGGATGACGTGGCTCTTCTACCTGACCTCGGCCCGTGACCAGCGCCAGCAGTCCGACGAGCACCACGAGATGCTCGAGGCCATCGGCGCCGGCAACGAGCGGCTTGCCGAGTCCATCGCCTTCACCCACATCGAGAAGGGGCGGGCACCGTCCCTGAGCCTGCTGACGCAGGCGACGACCGCCGAGGGCGACATCGGCGGCGACACCGGGAGCCGCCGGCTCGGTCGGCCCTGACGCGCGCTCGAGGCGGGCCGGCGTCCGTCACCGACCCGCGCCTCCTGCGGTCGTCAGGTCGACCCTCGGCCTCGTCACCGAGAGCAGGACGAGGCGAGGAGGCGCGTCGACCGACGAACGGACACCGCGCCTCCTCGTCCCCCGGTCAGACGGCCGTGGCGGTCGCCGCCGCGGCGCCGACGCGCGTCGCGAGCACGTCGCGCACGGTCGTCCAGCGGGCGGGCGCGTAGCGGGCGCCGTCGACGTGACGCAACTGCGCGTCACCGCTGAACATGTTGACGAAGTACTGCATGCCCTGCCACGCGGGGAAGGTGTCGTCGTCGTCCTTCGAGGTGCGACGCATGACCGCCGCCATCGCCGAGAGCGTGCCGGTCGTGCCGGCCCACTGCGGCTTGAACGGCGTGCCCGTGAGCTCGCTCATCGTGCGGGCGACCTGGCGGGCGGTCACCCGGTCGCCGGCGACCTCGACCACGCGCGGCGCCTCGGGGTCGAGTGCGACCCTGGCGACGACGTGGGCGACGTCGTCTTTGGTCGTGAAGTCGAGCACCTGGTCGGCCGACGACCAGAACAGCACGCGCTTCCGGTCGAAGAGCACCATGGGCGCGTCCCCGGTCAGCAGGTCGGTGAACATGCCGTTGAGCACCGACGTCGCCCGGATCGGCGCCGCGTCGAGCACTCCCGCGAACTCGCGCCGCAGCTCGAAGTTGCGGTTGCTGCCCGGCGGGATGCTGCGGTAGTCGGCCGAGTAGTCCGACGGCACGAACCGCGGCACGCCCGCCGCCACGGCCGCCGTCAGCAGCGCCCGCTGCGCGTCGACGATCACCGGACGGACGCCGCTGACGGCCGACACCACCATGTCGGCCCCGCGCGCGGCCTCGGTCAGGGCCGGCACGTCCGCGTAGGAGGCGCGGGTCACCTCGACCCGGTCGTCGTCACCGAACAGCGTGGTCGCGCCGGTGCTTCCGGGGCGGGTCAGGACGCGCAGGCGCACGTCGTCGGGGGCGTCGCGGCGGGACAGCAGTTCGCGGGCGATGCGCTGCCCGAGGTCGCCGGTCGCGCCGGCGAGGAGGACGGTGGTGGTCATGGGAGGGGCTCGTTCCGTCGGGGGTCGGAGGCCAGTCTGCGCGCTCGGCGGCGGTGCGGGTGCGGGTGCGGGTGCGGGTGTGTGTGCGCGGGTGGGTGTGTGTGCGCGGGTGGCGGGTGCGGCGGGTGCGGGTGCGGGTGCAGGTGCGGGGGTGCGGGTCGCACGACGCCACGAAGTGGACACCGCACCACGACAAGGGATGGTGCGGTGTCCACTTCGTGGTGCTGTGCTCGTCCCGCGGGGCGGGGCAGGGTCGGGCGTCGCTAGGGTCGGGGGATGGGAACCGCCGGTGTCGTCCTGCTCGTCGTCGGAGCCGTGCTCTTCGTGGCCGGGTTCGCGCTCGCCCTCCGCCTGCGCCGGCAGGGTGGAGCACCCGTCATGAGTGGCCGCTGGCTCGGCGTCGTCGCCCTGACCAGCATCGGTGCGGTCGTCATGGTGGTGACCGCCACCTCGAGCTGGTCCTAGAGCGTCGGCACGACGACCGTCCCGACGACGAAGGTCGCCGCGAGCGTCAGGGTGGACAACACGACGACGATCCAGGCGCCGCGCCGCTTCTTCGCGACGTCGGGGGCAGTGGCACCCGCGTGCCCGCTCCGGTGCCGGGAGCGGGCGAGCACGACGATCGACCACACGAGGAACGCCACCGAGAGGGCACCGACGCTGCTGAGCACCCGCCCAGTGTGCCGGACGGCGGGGCGGCGCGGCCCAGCAGACGACGCGCCGAGGGCGAGGAGGCGCGGGGGAGGCGACCCGCGCCTCCTCGCGTCCCGGCGTCGGCACCGGGGCACGCCGCGAAGGAGCACGATGGCGGGGACCCGCGGCGCGCGCGGGCGATCGGAGACGACCCCATGAGCACCACCGACCCCGACGACTTCGTCACCCGTGCCGCACGCCGGGCCCGCGAGCTGATCGAGACCGCCGACGTCCTGCCGCCCGACGCCCGGGGCGCTCTGCGCGACCTCGCCGACCGGGCCGAGACGGCGGTCCGCGACGTGACCGACCGCGCCGGCTCGTCCGCGCACGACTTCGTGGACCGGGCCGAGGACCTCGCCGACCGCGCCGAACGGACCGTCCGCGACGCCGCCGAGACCGTCGCCACCGCCGCCCGCGAGGCCACCGACGACGCGCACCGCCGCTACCGTCACCGCACCCGCGTCACGAACGCCGTGGGGGCCGCCGTCATCTCGGGGCTCGTCGTCGCGCTCGTGGCGAGCCGCCGGCGCGACTAGCCGGCGGCGGGAGCGCCTGCTCGCGTCACCCCGCCACGAACTAAACACGCCGCCACGTTTAAGTGTGGCGGCGTGTTTACATCGTGGCGGCCTGCGGCCTGCAGCGTGCGGCGTGCGGCCTGCAGCGTGCGGCGTGCGCGTCCGGCCGACCGGCGGCTCAGCCGACCGGCGTCCAGACCGACCCGGCCCCGGACGACCGCTCGACCGCGTCCAGCACCCGTTGCACCTGCAGTCCGTCGGCGAACGACGGCCTCGGCTGCCGGCCCGCGGCCAGGTCCGCCACGAGGTCGCTCAGCTGGTGGGTGAACGCGTGCTCCCAGCCGAGGCCGTGACCCGCGGGCCACCACGCTCCGACGTAGGGGTGCTCGGGCTCGGTCACCAGCACGCGGCGGAAGCCCGAGTCGGGGCCGTCGACCTCGAGCAGCTCGAGTTCGTTCGGGCGTTCGAGGTCGAACGCCACGGCTCCGAGCGAGCCCGAGACCTCGAGCCGGAAGGCGTTCTTCCGGCCGGTCGCGAACCGGGACGCCTCGACCGACGCGATCGCGCCTCCGTCCATGCGGGCCGTGAACCAGGCGGCGTCGTCGACGGTCACCGCGCCGCGCTCCGAGCCCGCGACGCCGCCGAGGCCCGAGGTCGCCACCGACTCGTCGACCAGCGGCCGCTCGGTCACGAACGTGTGCAGCGTGCCCGACACCTCGGTCACGCCGAGGCCCGTCACGAACTGCGCCGCGTCGACCGCGTGGGCCCCGATGTCGCCGAGCGCACCCGACCCCGCGACCGACTTGTCGAGCCGCCAGGTCATCGGGTCGTCGGCGTCGACCAGCCAGTCCTGCAGGTACTGCGCCCTCACCTGGCGCACCTCGCCGAGGCGCCCCGACCGCACCACGTCGCGCGCGAGCGTCACCGCGGGCACGCGACGGTACGAGAAGCCGACCATCGCGAAGACGCCACGCTCGGCGGCGCTCGCCGCGGCGTCGGCCATGCGCTCGGCCTCGGCCACCGTGTTGGCCAACGGCTTCTCGCAGAGCACGTGCTTGCCGGCCTCGAGCGCCGCCACCGCGATCTCGACGTGGGTCGACCCGGGAGAGCAGATGTCGACCACGTCGATGTCGGGGTCGTCGAGCACGTCGTGCCAGTCCGCGGCGGTCGACCGCCAGCCCCACCGGGTGGCGGCGGCCCGGGTGGCGGCCACGTCGCGGCCGACCAGGGTCGCCATCACCGGAGCGAGCGGCAGGTCGACGAAGGCCGGGGCGACCCGCAGGGCCTGCGAGTGCGCCGCACCCATGAAACCGTGTCCGACGAGGGCGAACCGCAGCTCGCCCGCTCCGGTCACCGCGCCTCCTGCAGGTCGACGCCGTCCGCCGCCGAGGAGGCGCGCGCCGGCCCGCCGACGCCACCACCGTCCGCCGCCGGGTCGCCCTGCAGGGCACCCCGCACGGACCGCCACGACTCGAGGCGTGCCCGCACCTCGGGGTCGCGCTCGGCCGCGACGGCCTCGCGGTGCGCGTTCTCGAGCACCTCGTCGACCATCACGCGCTGGCCGCTGCGCGTCGAGGCGATCGCCGCCTCGACCATCACCAGGCTCATCACGTTGCCGTGGACCTCGCCGTCGGGCCGCTCGCCCGACCGCAGCGCCCGCGTGAACGCCGCCAACGACCCGGCGATCTCGACGCCGACGGTCGGTTGCGGTTCGGCGACCCCCGGCGTGCCGTCGAGGTCGCTGGTGGGCTCGTCGTCGCCCGACCAGAGGGCCGTGCCGCCCGAGCCCGAGACGCGCCAGGCGCCGTTCCACGAGGTCTCGGCCCCGGGGCTGCACCACGACCCGTCGTAGCGGTACCGGATGCCGCCCTCGAACTCGACCACGACGCTCGCGGCCGCGTCGCCGCGGTACCAGGACCACGACGGGTTCCACGAGTCGCACCAGACCGAGACGGGGTCGCGACCGATCAGGTACCGCGCCGAGTCGAAGGCGTGGATCGCCATGTCGAGCAGCAACACGTCGTCCATCTGCTCGCGGAACCCGCCAAAGTGCGGTGCCCGGGCGAACGACGTCGACACCATGCCGACGTCGCCGAGCAGCCCGGCGTGCGCCCGCAGCGCGACGAGCTGGTCGTTGTAGCGCCGCGACTGCGACACCATGAACAGCTCGCCCGTCACCTCGGCCGCCGCCGTCAGCGACAGGGCCTCGGCGACGGTCTGGGCGGCCGGCTTCTCGCCGAGCACGGGCAGGCCGAGGCGCAGCGCCTGCATCGTGACGGGGTGGTGCGCGACCGGGACGGTCACGTCGAGCACGGCATCCGGGGAGGTGCGCTCGACCAGCTGCGCCAGGTCGCGGTCGACGGGCAGGTCGGGCAGGCCCGCCGCGACGGCTCCGGCCCGGGCGGCGTCGAGGTCGAGGTCGACGATGCCGACCAGCTCGACGTCGGCCGACTCGGCCACGGTGCGCAACCAGGCTCGGCCCATCTCACCGGCGCCGACCTGCACGACCCGCAGCGCGCCTCCTCGGCCCTCGACTCGGCGGAAGCCGCCGGGGGTGCCGGCGCTCGCCGACGCGCCGGCGCTCGCCGGCTCGGGGGCGGTCACGCCTCGACCGGTTCGTCGATCGGGCCCGAGTAGTCCTTGCCGTCGAAGTACTCGCCGAGGTCGTAGCGCAGCAGGGTGGGCGTGGCGCGCTCGCGCTCGGGGCGGGCCCACTCGGCGCCGTTCGAGATCACGCGGCGGACGTCGGGGTGGAAGTACACCGGGAAGTCCTGGTCGCCGGGTGAGAAGAAGAAGATCTTGCCGAAGCCGCGGCGGTAGGTCATGCCGCTGCGGAACACCTCGCCGCCGGTGAAGCCCGAGATGAAGATGAGCTCGTCGGGCGTCGGCACGTCGAAGTACTCGCCGTACATCTCTTGCTCGGGGATGACGATCGGGTTCGGCACGCCGCGGGTGATCGGGTGCTGCGGGTTGACCGTCCACACCAGCTCTCGGTCGTGCTCGCTGCGCCAGCGCAGGGTGCAGGTCGTGCCCATCAGCTTGGTGAAGATCTTCGACCAGTGGCCCGAGTGCAGCACGACGAGGCCCATGCCGGCGAGCACGTGGCGGTGCACCCGCTCGACGACCTCGTCGTCGACGTCGGCGTGGGCGGCGTGGCCCCACCAGGTCAGCACGTCGGTCTGCTCGAGCACGCTCTCGGTGAGGCCGTGCTCGGGCTCGTCCATGGTGGCGGTGCGGACGACGGCGTCGGGCAGGTTCTCGGCGATGCCGGCCGCGATCGCGCCGTGCATGCCGTCGGGGTACCGGTCGGCGACGTGCTGCTCGACCTTCTCGTGGACGTTCTCGCCCCAGACGGTGACGCGCAACGGTGTGGTGGTCATGGTGGTCCTCTCGTGTGTCATTTGACCGCTCCGCCGGTGGCACCGGCGGCGATGAACTTCTGTGCCGCGAGCAGCAGCACGATGGCCGGCAGCGAGGCGAGCACCGCGGCGGCCATGACGGTCGACCAGTCGGCGGTGTAGGTGCCGATGTACTGGTAGATGCCCAGCGTGATCGGCCGGATGTCGGTCGTGGTGGTCAGGGTCAGCGCCATCAGGAAATCGCTCCAGGTGAACAGGAACGTGAAGAGCCCGGCCGTGATCATGGCGTTGCGGCTGATCGGCAGCACGATGCTGCGGAAGGCCCGGAAGTTGCCGGCCCCGTCGACCTTCGCCGCCTCGACGATCGAGGTGGGGATGTTCAGCATGAACGCCCGCATGATCAAGATGGCGAACGGCACCCCGGCGGTCGAGTCGGCGAGGATCAGCCCGGGGATCGAGTTCAGCAGGCCGAGGTCGTTGTACGCCGCGTACAGCGCGTTCGCGACGACGATGCCCGGGATCATCTGCGAGATCAAGATCGCGAAGAGCACCGCCCCGACGCCCCTCACCTTGAACTGCGCCAGGGCGTAGGAGGCGGGGGTCGCGATCACGAGGCTGAGGACGACGCTGCCGAGTGCGATCACGAGGCTCGTGACCAGGTTGCGGCCCTGGTCGGCGAACGCCTGCGCGTAGCCGCCGAACTGCGCCTGGAACGGGAACCAGTCGGCCTCGATGGCCGAGCCCGCCGGCTGCAGCGAGATGTTCACCATCCAGTAGACGGGGAACAGCATGACGGCGAGCAACAGCACGCCGACGGCGGTGAGCAGGTACTTCTTCGGGCCCTCGGCCCGGGGTCGACGTGACCGGGCGCCGCGGGCCACGGCCCGGGTGCTCGGCACGCGCAGGGCGGTCTCACTCATCGACGGCCTTCCGGTTGAGTCGCAGGTACACGACGGCGAACACGGCCGAGATGACGATCAGCACGTTGCTGAGCGCGGCACCCGAGCCGAAGTCGAACTGCTGGAACGACAGGGAGTACGACTGCGTCGCGATGGTCTGCGTCGCGTTCGCGGGCCCGCCGTTGGTCAACCCGAGGATGATGTCGAGCACCTTGATCGTGTAGACGACGCCGAGCACCAGCACGACGCTGACCACCGGCCGCAGCAACGGCCAGGTCACGTGACGGAACCCCTTGAACCCGGTGGCGCCGTCGAGCGACGCCGCCTCGTAGAGCTCGGTCGGGATGTCCTGCAGTCCGCCGTAGAGGATCGTCGTGTTGAACGGGATGCCGATCCAGACGTTGACGAGCACGACGGTCAGCAGCGCGACGCTCGGGCTGGTCAGCCACGGCACCGCGGGGACGCCGAACGACCCGAGGAACTGGTTGAGCACGCCGGAGTCCTGGTCGAGGATCCACTTCCAGACCGCGCTCGAGACGATCAGCGGCAGCAGCCAGGGCAGCAGCAGCAACGAGCGCAGCACGCCGTTCAGCGGGAACGCCCGGCGGAAGAACAGGGCGAACAGCAGGCCGATGACGAACTGTCCGACGATCGAGCCGATCGTGAACAGCGCCGTGTTGAGCAGGGCGGTGCCGAAGAGCTGCGAGCCGAGCACCTTCGCGTAGTTCGCGAACCCGACCCAGGGGGCCTCGCCCGTGTAGAACGTGGTGGTCGTGTACGCCTGGAAGCTCATGACGAGGTTCTTGACGACCGGATAGCCGAAGAACAGCACCAGGAAGACGGCGGCCGGCACGACGAAGAGCAGCTGCGAGACGCGCTCCCAGGTCAGGGCGCGGCGCCTGGGCGAGCGGGGCCCGGCCCGGCCGGGCCGCCGACGCGACACCGTGGCGTCGTCGTCGGCGGCCCGCCGGGGGGCGAGCGGGGTGGCGGTGGTCACGTCACTCACTCGCCTGGGCGTCGTCGAGCGCTTCTTCGGGCGAGGCCTGGCCGGTGAGGGCCGCCTGGATCGCGGTGTAGATGGCGGTCGCGGCGGTCGGCCACTCGGCCCCGAGCTCGGCCGTGCGCGAGCGGGCGCTCGCGACGAGCGTCACGAAGGCCTGCTGGTCGGGCTGCTGCTCGGCGTACGTGTCGGCGACCGAGGTCTTCGAGGGGATGGTGTTGCGCTGCTCGGCCATCGCGAGCTGGTTCTCGTCGGAGTTCAGGCAGGCGACGACCTTCGCGGCGACGGCCTGGCGGGCCGCGTCACCGGTCTGCGGCACGGTCCACACCTCACCGCCGAGCGGGGCGACGGCCGTGTCGGAGGCGTCCTTCACGGGGATGGTCACGACGCCGTAGTCGGCGCCGGCCGCGTCGAGGGCGGGCAGCTGCCACGGGCCGTTGACCATCATCGCGGTCTTGCCGGCGATGAACTGGTCGTTGACGTCGGCCTGGGTCCAGTTGAGGACGCTCTTCGACATCGAGCCGTCGGCGACCAGGTCGGTCCAGAGCTGCAGGGCCTCGGCGGTCTCGGGGGTCGCGATGTCCTTCTCGTCGCCGCCGTTCGACCACATGAAGGGCAAGAACTGCCACGACGCCTCGTAGGTGGCGTTGGCGTCGACGGCCATGCCGTAGCGGTCGCCCGAGGTCAGCGCCTTCGCGGCGCTCTCGAGCTCGTCCCACGTCGTGGGCGGCTCGATGCCGGCGTCGGCCAGCACGCTCTTGTCGTAGAACAGCGCGATCGTGTTGACGGTCGGGGCGAGCCCGTACAGCTCGCCGTCGTAGGTGCCCGACTGGACGACGCCCTCGGCGTAGCCGTCGGCGTCGAGGCCGAAGTCGGACAGGGGCGCGAGGGCGCCGGTCTCGGCGATCTGGGCCAGGTCGGGGTTGTCGAGCATCAGCACGTCGGGCAGGGTGCGCGACGACGCCTGCTGCAGCACGCGCTGGATCAGCGAGCCACCGGGCACCATCGTGCGCTCGATCTCGACGCCGTTCTCGGTGCCGCACTTCTCGAGGAACGACGTGATGACCTTCTCGTCGTTCTCGCCGTAGTAGTCGACGACGGTCAGCTTGGTGACCTCGCCGCCGGCGCTGGTGCCCCCGCCGCCACCGGTGCACCCGGCGAGGACGAGGGGGACGACGGCGACCAGGGCGGTCGCGGTCAGGGACCTTCTGCGGATCGATGCAGGCTTCATTGCTCAGCTCTCTCTTGGCGACTGGTGGGCGGCCCGCGACGTCGGCCACCCGGGCCGGGCCCGAGAGGCGGAGTGCGACGTCGCGGCTCCGTTGCCGAGAAAGTAGCAGTTAACCGCTTAGCTTGTAAAGCGGTTAACCGAAGTCGCCGGGAGCGGTGGCGATCGCGGGGGCCGGGCCGCGCCTCCTCGTCCGGACGGTCGGGGTGGCCGCCGTGCCGCTGCGCGGGGGCGGGCCGGGGCGTCGGTCGTGCCGCCTCGCCGGGGCGGTCGGGGGCGGCGGCCGTGCCGCACTAGCCTGAGCGGCAGGGAAGGGAGGGCGCCGTGGCGACCATGCGAGAGGTGGCCGCGCGGGCCGGGGTGTCGATCGCGACGGTGTCGTTCGTCGTCAACGGCTCGAGGAGCGTCTCGCCGGCCACCCACCGGCGGGTCACCGACGCGATGGCCGATCTGGGCTACACGAACAACGTCGTCGCCCGGGCCCTCGCCAGCAAGCGCACCCGCATCGTCGCGCTGCTCTTCCCCGCCCTCGAGGAGCGCCTCGGCGGCATCGCCCTGCGGATGTTCATGAGCGCCGCCAGCCGCGCCTCCGAACTCGGCTACCACCTGGTGCTCTGGCCGAGCGGCGAGACCGACCAGGACGTCCGGGACCTCGTGTCGGGGCGCCTCGTCGACGGCGTGCTCGTGATGGAGGTGCAACTGCACGACAGCCGGGTCGAGGCCCTGCTCGAACTCGGCCTGCCCTTCGTGTCGATGGGGCGCACCTCGCAGAACGACCGCGTGCCGTTCGTCGACATGGACTTCGAGGAGGGGGTGGAGCAGGCGCTCGACCACCTCGAGTCCCTGGGGCACGAGAGCGTCGGCCTCGTGCTCGAGGACTTCTCGGCCAGCCCGATCGTCGGCTACGGCCCGGCGGCCCGCACCGAGGAGGCGTTCCGGCTCTCGGCGGCTCGGCGGGGCCTGCGGTCGGCGCTCGTCACGTGCGGGCCCTCGGCCGCGGGCGGTCGTCGGGCCGCACACGACCTGGTGGCGGCGCTGCCCGACGTGACCGGCGTGCTGATCATGAAGGACGACGCCACCGGCGGCCTGCTCAGCGGCCTCGCCGCGACCGGGCGCCGCGTGCCGGACGACGTGTCGGTCGTCTCGCTGGCCTCGTCGACGGCGAACGGAGCCGCGACCGAGCCCACCCTGACCACCCTCGACGCCCCGGGGGTCGAGATGGGGCGGCTCGCGGTCGAGTCGCTCGTCGCCCGGCTGGATGCGGGTGCGGGGGCGGGTGCGGGTGCAGGTGGTGCGGGTGAGCTGACGCAGGTGCTGCTGCCGTGCGTGCTGCACGTGGCGGGGTCGAGCGGGCCGGCGCCCGGGATGGCTGCGCGGGGGTAGCGGGTCGGCTGACGCATGCGGCGGCCCGGCCGTGCCCGGCCAGGACGCGCACCGCGCCAGGAGATGGGCACAGCACCAGGACTAGACCTGGTGCTGTGCCCATGTCGTGGTGTGGTGCTAGGTGCGGGTGCTTCGCCGCCACGAAGTACACATCCCGCCACGCGAAAGGGTGGCGGCATGTTTACTTCGTGGCGGGCTGGCGGGCTGGCGGGCTGGCGGGCTGGCNNNNGCGCATCCGACCCGCACCGCGCCTCCCGGGCTCAGCGAGATCCGGGCGACGGCGTCCCGGCCGGCGCCAGGTGCTCGGCGAAGAACGACTCGATGCGCCCCCAGGCGTCGGCCGCGTCGACCGGGCTCGGCCCGGCGCCCATCACGCGCAGCAACGGCTTGAGCGGGGCCGGGCCCGGCAGGGTCTCGTCGAGGAACGAGTGGCCGGCCGCCGGGTACTCCTTGACGTCGTGTGGCACGCCGGCCCGTTCGAGCCCGGCTTCGAGCCGTGCCGCGGCGCCCTTCAGCGACTTGTCCCGTCCGCCGAAGCTCGCGACGATCGGGCAGGCGTCGACCAGCACGGCGTCGAGCTCCTTCGGCAGCTGGCCGTAGTTCACCGACGACGCGGCGAAGCCCCGGGACGCCGTCATCAGCGCGAAGCCACCACCCATGCAGAACCCGATCACGCCGGTGCCGCCCGTCACGTCGGCCCGGCCCGCGACGAAGCGACGGGCGGACTCGATGTCGTCGAACGCCCGGCCCGACCCCGACATCAGCGCCCGGAACGTCGCGACGAGGCACTTCCGGGCCCCACCTGCCGTGAAGAGGTCGGGCATCAGCACGACGTACCCGGCCGACGCCAGCCGGACGACCTGCGTCCGCATCTCGTCGGTCAGTCCGAACGCCTCGTGCACCATGACGACGGCTGGCCACGGCCCGGCTCCGTCGGGCAGCGCCAGGAGCCCCCTCAGCCCGCGGGTCGCGGTCGGGACCTCGGTGGGGATGACGACGTCCGCCGTCGTGACCTTCAGGGGAGCAGTCATCGTGTCGACCTTCGGTGGGAGGTGGTGAGCGGTGAAGTGGTGAGCGGTCAGGTGGAGGAGCGTCGAGGTGGTGCTGGCCTCGGAGAGATCGACCGCGCAGCCGCGGATCGCTCGAAGTCAACACCCCGGCCTCGTCCGCCGCGCGTCGCACGTCGGGCGGGCGGGCGGGCGGTGGAGGCGCGGCGCACGTCGGGCGGGCAAGCCGCGGAGGCGCGGCGCACGACGGGAGGGCAGGCCGCGGAGGCGCGGCGCACGTCGGGCGGGCAGGCCGCGGAGGCGCGGCGCACGTCGGGCGGGCGGGCCGCGCACTCCCCGGGTGGGGACGGGGAGGTGCGGTGGGCGTCCGGCGGGCACCGCGCCTCCCGGGGTCCGGTCGCCAGCCCGCCACAGAACGAGCACGCCGCCACGAAGTGGACACAGCGCCACGCGAAAAGATGGCGCTGTGCCCACTTCGTGGCGGGATGGCGAGGTGGCGGGCTGGCGGGATGGCGAGGTGGCGGAGAGAAGCGGCCCGCGGCGACGGTGCGCCAAGGCCAGCAGCCGCCGGGGCTCAGGGCTGGACGGGCACGGACGTGGGGGCGAGCGCCGTCGCGACCACGGTGACGTCGTCGCTGCGCTCGCGCTCGAGGGCGAGCCGCTCGACCACCTCGACGATGCGGGCCGGCTCGGGGGTGGCGGCCAGCAGTCGCTCGAGGTCGTTCAGTGCCTCGAGTTCGACCGGGAACAGGTCGAGCACGCCGTCGCTCACGCAGACGAACACGTCGCCCTCGCCGAGCTGCGAGCGGTGACCCTGCCAGCCGGTGCCCACGCCGATGGGCAGGTCAGCCGAGTTCAGCCGGTCGACGCGGCCCGAGGCCCGTCGGACGAACGCCAGGCCGTGCCCCGCATCGGCCCACAGCACGCCGCCGTCGGCGTCGATGCGCGCATGGAACGACGTGGTGAACTGCGTCTCGGTGTCGTACGCGCTGGTCGTCAACCCCACGGAGGCGCGGCGGAAGGCCTCGGACGGGTCGGCGTCGTCGACGCTGCTGCGGATGACCGAGCGCACAGCGGCCGCGATCATGCCGGCGCCCACGCCCTTGCCCATGACGTCGCCGACCGTCACGGCGATGCCGGTCGAGGTCGGGTACCAGTCGAAGAAGTCGCCGCCGACCTCGCGCGCCGGGACGCAGGCCCCGAACACGGCGAACGCGTCGGGCAGCGTCGAGGCGTCCGGGGGCAGCAGCGACTGCTGCACGACGGCCGCCCGGTTGAGCTCGCGCTCGACGGCGTGCTGCTGGGCCCTGGCCCGTTCGAGGCGTGCCTTCGCCTGGCGGGCCAGCTCGTTGACCGACGCGGCGACCGTGGCGTAGACGACCAGGGCGAAGGCAAGCCGGATCAACTCGCTCGGCCCTCGCCCACCCGGGTCGAACAGGTACGGCATGAGCAGGGTGACGCAGGTGCCGGCGAGGGGCAGCAGCACGTTGCGGCGGCCCGGCCACGAGGCGATCCAGATGACCGCCAGCAGCACGATCGGCAGGAAGACCGACCGCTCGGCGCCCGTGCCGTAGCGCAGCAGGCCCACGGCGACGAAGTCGGCCGCGGGGACGACGAGCTCCCATCGGCGCAACTCGGCATGGCGGGCCATCAGGCCGGTGAACGCCGACGCGGCGAGCGCGACGACGACGCCGAGCCACATCGTGACGACGTCGGTGACGACGAGCCACGGCAGGATCGTGCTGAGGACGGCCGCCGAGACGATCAGCACCGAGATGAACGACTGCCGGAACAGCGGGACCTTCTCGACCGGGACGCTCCGCAGGGCCCGGTTGAGCGCCTGCCCGACGGCGTCGGCACCGTCCGTGACACGCCGCATGCTGATCCCCTCGCCCCGGGTCGACCGTCGACCACGGGTGTCGTCTTGCCTCGTCTTCAGGGCGACGCTACAGGGTGCGGCCGTCGGGCCGGGGACCGCAGGAGGCGCGGTGTGCGACCGACGCGCACCGCGCCTCCTGGGGACGAGGCGTCGGGTCGCCTCGGGACGCGAGCGGCAAGCCAGCCCTCGGCGAGGGATGTGGGGTCCGGCCGAAAGGAGTCGGGCCCCACGGAGAGAACGACCCCATGGTTTACCAACACATGAAATATGTCATACCATGTGCATTTCCACACAGAAAGGCACTCATGCGTTCTTCACGTTCTGTCGACCAGAAACACCTGGCCTCGCGCATCGGAACCGCCGGTCTCGTCGCGCTCGTCGCGGTGGTCGGTGCCGGCGCCACCACCGCGTCCGCCGCCGTCGCCACCAGCGCGTACGACGAATCGGGCGACTACAGCAACTGGGCTCCTCCGGGCAGCATCGGCAGCGGCAACGGTACTGGCGTCGTCCTTCCGGGCAACCCGGGCAGCGGCAGCGGCAGCGGTACTGGCGTTGTCCTTCCCGGCAACCCCGGCAGCGGCAGCGGTGCTGGCACTGGCGTCGTTCTTCCCGGCAACCCGGGCAATGGCAGTGGTAGCGGTACTGGCGTCGTTCTTCCGGGCAACCCGGGCAGCGGCAGCGGCAGCGGTACCGGCGTCGTCTTCCCCGAGAACCCGGGCAGTGGCAACGGCACCGGCCCGGGCGCGGGCGCGGGCGCGGGCGCGGGCGAGGTCGACCAGCCGACCGCCGAGCCGGTGCCCGGTCCCGTCGATGCGGGCTTCACCCTGCCCGTCGTCGCGGGCCCGAACCCCGTGATCGTCGACCCCGGCTTCACCGCTCCGGGGCAGGCCGCCGAGCCGGTCTTCGCCGAGCTGCCCTCGGGGCCGGTCGACCCGGGCTTCACCTTCCCAGGTCAGGCCGTCGAGCCGATCGTTGCCGAGCAGCCTTCGGGGCCGGTCGACCCGGGCTTCACCGCTCCGGGCCAGGTCGTCGAGCCCATCTTCGTCGAGCTGCCCTCGGGGCCGGTCGACGCGGGCTTCACCTTCCCGGTGGCACCCTCACCGGAGTCCTGACCGCGGGTCACGCCGCCACGATGTGAACACGCCGCCACGAGATCTCGTGGCGGCGTGTTCACATCGTGGCGGGTTGCGGGGAAAGCCTCAGGCGGTCGCGTCGGGCCGGAGTGCGTCCGGGGCCGAGGGAGCCGGGGCGTCCGGCGTCGACTCGACCGACTCGCCCGACCCGCCCGACGCGACTGACTCGCCCGACTCGCCCGACGCGTCCGACTCGACCGACGCCTCCGCGGCCGGCACGACCCGCGCCTCCTGCGCCGGTACCTCCTGCGCTGGCACCTCCCGGGCGGACGCTGCCGACGTGACCCGCGCCTCCTGGGCGTAGGCGCCGAAGCGCAGCACGTCGGCTCCGTACGAGGCGAACAGGGCGGCCAGGTCGGTCACGCGGGCCTGCGACAGCTTCTTCGTCGGGCGCGAGGTCAGCTCGCGGACCACGCCCGCGAGCTGGGAGCGGTGCGAGACGATCGCCGTGGCCGCGCCTCCGTCGGTGGCGTCGCGCTCGGTCGCGAAGACCGTCGCGTCGCGGTGCGAGTAGAAGACGCAGGTGTCGAACCAGACGCGCGCCCCGACCTCGGCCTGCACCCGGTCGGACAACCGCTGGGCCTGCCGGCGCACCTGCGAGGCGGGGGCGTCGCGGCCCAGGTGCGTCCGCACGGTGAGGACCGTGGGGGAGTCCTTGACGACCTGCAGCGCGAACGGCGGCGTCATCGTGCTCTCGTCGAACAGGCCCGCGAAGGCCGGGAACACGCTGCTCGGCGCCAGGCCGTCGAAGACGATGCCGTTCCAGCCCTTGTTCTCGATCACCATCACGCCGGTCTCGCTGAGCAGGACGTGGTCGACCTGCGCGACGAACCGCGAGGAGGCGCTGGTCGCCACCGGCACGAACACCACGTTGGTCAGCAACACGGCGTCGACCCCCAGCTGACGGCAGGCGTCGGCGATGTCGTCGCGCGAGGTGGCCTCCCACTTCAGGCCGGCTGCGACGAGGTCGCGGGCCTGCTTCGCCTCGGTGAGGGCGGCCTGGCGCTCGGCGCCCAGGGCGTCGCGCTCGTGGGCGTGCTCGGCGGCGGTCCGGGCGAGGGCGTCGTCGTGGGCTGCGGCGAGGGCCTCGTGTTGCTCACGGGCGGCCCGGGCCTGCTCGTCGGCGGCGGCCTTCGCGGCGGCCACGGCACGTCGGGCGCGGGCCCGCAGCACGACGGCGACGACGATCAGGGCGACCAGCAGGACGGCGGCGATGATCCACGGGACGAGGGTCTGGTCGAACGGCATGCCCCCAGCACAACACGGGGCGCGGGCGGTGCGGCGGTGCCTCGCCGGGCTCGGGCGGGGTCGGGGCTGGGCTCGGGGTCGGGCACGGCCGGGCGCGGGCGCGGGCTGCGTCGTGGTCGGCGCCGAGCCCGGCGAAGGAGGCGCGGGTCGTCAGCCCGGGACGCCGCGGCCCCGCCACGTGCCCAGCTCGGCGACCTCGCTCCAGCCGAGGCCCTCGTAGAGGCGGCGACCGTCGACGCTGGCGAAGAGCAGGCCCGTCGTCGCCCCTCTGGCCGGTACGGCCGTTGCGGCCGTTGCTCCGGCACGACGCCACGAAGTGGACACGACGCCACGACTTGTCCTGGTGCGGTGTCCACTTCCTGGTGCCGTGGGTGCGTCACCGATCGGGCCCGCGCCCGCGGCTCCCCGCGGCCTCAGGGCGTCGCGTCGTCGTACACGCCGATCAGCCGGTCGAGGAACCTCTGCACGACGGCCCGCTCAGCGTCGTCCATGCCCTCGACGAGCCGTTCGATGCCTTCGATCATCGGCAGCACCTGCTCGTAGGCCCGGTCGGCCGACGCCTGCTCGGCCGTGACGACGAGCTTGCGGCCGTCGGAGGGGTGCCGCTCGCGCCGCACGTGACCGGCCGACTCGAGCCGGTTCAGCACGAGGGTCATCGCCGCCGTCGACACCTCGACGCGGCGTGCCAGCTCGCTCGGGGTCGCCGGGCCGGTCGTGATCAGGTGGTCCATGGCGTCGAGCCCGGCCCGGTCGACGCCCAGGCGTTCGGCCAGGTGCCGCTCGAACCGCTGCTGTCGGACGGCCACCTGCTGTACCCGGGCGCGGATGTCGTCGACGGGCAGCTCGCGCCCGTCACGCCGGGCCCGGGTGCGGTCGTCGCGATCGGTGCGGTCGTCTCGCTCGGGCTGCCCGGGCTGCTCGCGGGGATCGATGTCGGTCACGACTCGAGGATAACCGTGTAGATTGCCAATCTCGTTGATAATCAATCCAGGGAGCAATTCGTGACCCCATCCCTCCCGCGCACCCGGGTGCTCGTCTCGGGCGCCAGCATCGCCGGTCCCGCCCTCGCCCTCTGGCTCGACTGCTACGGCTTCGAGACGACGATCGTCGAACGGGCCCCCGAGCTGCGCACCGGCGGGCAGAACGTCGACGTCCGCGGGGCCGGCCGCGAGGTCGCCCGCCGCATGGGCCTCGAGGACGACATCCGAGCCGCCACCACGGGCGAGGTCGGCACCCGCTTCGTCGGGCCGACGGGCGGCACGGTCGCCGAGTTCCCCGCCGGCACCTCGGATTCAGGAGGCGCAACCGCCGAACTCGAGATCCTGCGGGGGGACCTCGCGCGGCTCCTCGTCGGGCGCACCACGGGCGACGGCCCGGGTGGTGGCACCACGTACCGCTTCGGCGACCGCATCACCGGCATCCGCGAAGACGACGAGGGCGTCGTCGTCTCGTTCGAGCACTCAGCCGACGAGCGCTTCGACCTCGTCGTCGCCGCCGACGGCATCGGTTCGAGCACGCGGCGCCTCGTGTTCGGCGACGAGCCGACGATCCGGTCGCTCGGGCTCGAGACCTCGTACGCGACGATCCCCCGCACGACCACCGACGACGACTGGTGGCGCTGGTACAACGCCGCCGGGGGTCGTTCGATCACGTTGCGCCCGGACGCCCACGGCACGATCCGGGCCGCGATGTCGTTCGTCACCGACCGCACCCGCGAGCGGGCCGGGGCCGAGCGTCGCACCGTCGACGAGCAGCGGGCCCGCCTGCGCGAGATCTTCGGCGACGCCGGCTGGGAGGCCCGCCGCGTGCTCGACGGCTTCGACCACGCCGACGACCTCTACTTCGAGTCGATCGGGCAGGTGCACGCGCCGCGGTGGTCGTCGGGCCGGGTCGTCCTGCTCGGCGACGCGGCGTACTGCGCCTCACCGGTGAGCGGCATGGGCACGAGCCTGTCGCTGGCCGGGGCCTACGTGCTGGCCGGCGAGCTCGCCTCGCACCGCCACCACCGCGACGCGTTCGCCGGCTACGAGCGCCTGATGCGGCCCTACGTCGAGCAAGCCCAGAAGTTGCCGCCGGGGGTGCCGCGGGTCGCGAACCCGACGTCGCGTGCGGGCGTCGCGCTGTTCCACGCGGGCGTCCGGCTCGCGGCGACCCGGTTCGCGGGCCAGCTCGGGGCCCGTTTCTCCACCCCGCCGGCCGACGCGCTCGACCTGCCCGACTACTCGCACCTCGAAGCCTGACGGGTCGGGCCGGTCGGTCGGTCGTCGAGTGGTCCCGAACCGTCCTCCCTCTCGTCGGGAAAAACGATCCGGGACCACTCGACCACGGCCCGGACGAGGAGGCGCGGGTCGGGCTTTCGACGGACGAGTCGAGGAGGCGCGGGTCGGCTCAGGACGGACGAGTCGAGGAGGCGCGGGTCGG
>NZ_LMPQ01000010.1:777786-796799 GCF_001423905.1 Frigoribacterium sp. Leaf186
CGACGGGAGGGCCACCGCCCGCCCCGGGGCGAACGGGGACTCGGCCGCGTCCGACGCCGCAGGCGCCCGACGCGCGGACCGTCCCGCCGCGGGCGCGACCGTCACCCGCGACGCCGCCCGGGCCCCTGCCCGACCCGCGGGCGCCTGACGACCCGGCACGTCGCGATCCTCAGCCGTCTGACGACCCGGCGCGTCACGACCCGCTCGCGCCTCACGACCCGGCACGATGCGCCCGGGGGACGACACCAGTGCGTGGGCCTCGGCCCGCTGCTGCCGGGCGGCACGGTTCAGGTGGACCTGGCGGACGACACCGGCCACCATCACGGCAGCCGAGAAGGGCAGCCCGACGAAGACCATGACCCAGAGCGGTGCGTGGCGGCGTCCGCCGCCGACGTCGGCCGAGAGGTCCCACCCGACGCCGAAGCCCATCGACACGATGGTCGCCACGAAGACGAGACCGATCAGGGCCATCAGGTAGGGGTGGGACAGCATGAACGCCGATCCCTGAGTCCTGAGGTCTGCTCGGTTCATGAGGGCGATCGTAGGGGAGGGGCCGCCCGCCGTTCGAGCCCGGCCGCACCCCCTCTTCGGGCCGGGGCGCGCCGGCCCTCGACGCCGACGCCCTGCCCGACCTACGGCTGGCTGGGCGAGGTCACCGTCACGGCGCCGCTCGCGATCTGGTCGCGCAGGGCGTCCAGCTCGGCGGACAGCTCGGGGCTGACCGACGACTCCAGGTCGTGGAACGGTGCGATGTCGACGCCGCCGTTGTCGAGCGTGCCGACGTAGGGCTCGTTCGTGAAAGTACCGTCGGTCGACGAGACCGCGATCTGCTGGACGGCCTTCTCGGTGTCCTTGATCACGCTGGTCAGGACGACGGGCCGGTACTCGGCGGGCAGCGTGTCGTAGCCGTCGTTGTCGACCCAGATCACGTTGACGCCACCGGTGGCGAGTGCCGCGGACGCCGCACCCTCGCCGACCTGGCCGGCGACCGGCATGATCACGTCGGCACCCTGGTCGATCAGGGCCTGGGCGAGTTGCTTGCCCTTGTTGACGTCCTCGAAGTCGCCGGTGAACGAGCCGTCCTGCGCCTCCTTCGACCACCCGAGCAGCTGCACGCTCGTGTCGTGCGCGGCGTTGTAGGCGTCGACGCCGTCCGAGAAGCCGTCCATGAACAGGGTGACCGGGGGCTGGTTGCCGCCGCCGAAGGTCGCCACCTTGCCGGACTTGCTGACACCCGCCGCGAGGTAGCCGGCGAGGTACGAGGCCTGCGCCGTGTCGAACAGGATCGGCTTGACGTTCGGGGCGTCGACGGTCTCGTCGACGATGGCGAAGTCGATGTCGGGGTTGGCCGCGGCCTGCTCTTCGGTGGCGGGGGCGAGCTCGTAGCCGACCGTCAGCACGAAGCCGCAGCCCGAGCCGACGGCCTGCGCGACGTTCGGGGCCAGGTCGTTCTCGGTCGTCGAGACGAGCACGCGGGCCTGGATGCCGTCGTCCTTCTCCGCCTTCTGCAGGCCCGCCCAGCTCGACTGGTTGAACGACCGGTCGTCGAGGCCGCCCGAGTTCGTCACCATGCGGGCGCAGTTCTCTCCCGCGGCGGCGCTGCCCGAGGGGCCCGCCTCGGACGGAGCGCTCGCGCAGCCGGCCAGCAGGGCCAGGCCGGCGAGGCCGCCGGCGACCCCGAGGAGGCGCGGGTGGCGGAGGCGCGACGACGGACCGTGCCCGGCGCGGCCGGCTCGAGAGCGGGTGGTGGGGCGTGCCGGGGCTGCGGGTGCGGCGGCGGGGGCTGCGGGGGCTGCGGGTGCGGCGGGGCGGACGGGCATGAGGCGGGACCTCCGGGAACGGGTGTGCTGTGGGGTGCCGGCTGTGCGGGCCGGGCGGTGGACACAGTCAACTGCCTGCGGGCCTCCGTGCCAAGCATGTGACGCGCACGACCGGTGCCTCGGTCCGACCCGCGCCCGCTGCGGTCGCTGCGCGCTTGGTGTCGGCAAGTCAGGGGATCGGCGCACGCCGCGCCTCCTGGCGGTGTCGGGGTCGTCGTTTTCCTGAGTTGCCGGCTGTTCGCGTGCGTGTCGGGTCGGGGACCGGGCTGGCGGGGGTGCGGCGGGTGCGGTGGCGTCCAGGCGGGCGGGGCACACTGTCGGCATGTACCGAGGCATGCCGACCATCTCGTTGCCCGAGCCCGAGCGTCCGCCGTTCGTCGACCGGCTCCGGCGGGCACTCGACCTGGCCGCCGCCGAAGAGAGCGGACGCCTTCGCGTCGTCCACTCGTGGGTCGGCGACGAGGTGCCGGGCACTACCCTGCGCCGGGTCGGCTGGCAGTCGCGCGTGCTGACGATCACGGGCCCGCGACGTGCTCCGATCGACGTCTGGTTCGACGCGGACGACGGCGACGTCACGGTGATCGGCGACGTGTCGGTGCCCGACTGGTCGCTGCACGACGCCGAGGCCGAGTCCGCCTGCCTGGCTGCGTCCGGGCAGCTGCTGCACGACCTGGCCTCCGGTCGACTGCCGCGCGGTCGCCGCTCGGACTTCGTGCGCTCGAGCACCGTCCTGGCCCTGCTCGGTGCCGGGGCCGTGGTCGGCGCCGTCGTCGTCGACGTGTTGCGTGCCCGCGGACGGGGGCGCTCGGTCTGACGCGGCCCGCCGGCCCGCCCGGCCAGTGCGCCGCGCCTCCTCGGGACGTGACCCGCGCCTCCTCGGCGACGCGACCCGCGCCTCCTCGGCGACGCCCGGCCCGAGCTAGCGGGCGTGCCGTTCGAAGAACGCGGTCGACGGCGGCAGCAGCATCAGCAGGCAGGCGACGACCGCGCAGGCGACCGAGGCCCAGGTGAGCACCCCGCCCCCGTTCGCCCCGCTCAGGGTGCCGAGCACCTGCAAGATCGTCAGGACGAGCAGCGCGGTCCGCGCCCACCGCCGCCCGTCGCGCATCGACCGGGCGATGGCGAGTTGCACGAGGGCCAGCACGATGGCGAACACGCCGCCCGCGATGTCGGCTCCGCGGGGGCTGGCGAGGGTGCCGCCCGACGTCGAGATCCGCGCCGGGCCGCCGAACAGCATCACGACGACCGCGCCCACGACTCCCAGCGCGACGACCACGATCCACAGGACGTGGGCCGTCGAGATCGTCGCGGGGGCGGGTGGGGCGGCGTCGCGCATCGGTCCTCCTCGGGCGGCGGGTAGGGCCTCCAGGCTAGGCCCGGCCGGTGTCGGTGGTGCGGCGTAACCTCGACGCCACGAACCAGCCTCCCCCGAGAGGCCGGGGGTGGCGGCCGGGCACGGCCCGCCCCGACGAGACGAGCGCAGGAGGCGCGGCGCATGACCCCAGATCCCCCACGTCGACGGCCCGAAGGTCGACCGCCCGGTCGCGACCACCGCGTCGAGGCGGCGCGCTACCGGGTCGACGGCGACGTGCCGAGCGACGACGCGCCCCGCGACACCCGCACGGCCGCCGAGATGCGGGCCTGGGCGCGCACGGCCATCGACCTCGCGATCGCCCGCGGCGAGTTCGACGACCTGCCGCTCGCCGGCAAGCCGCTGCCCGGCCTCGCGGGCGGCACGGTCGACCCCGACTGGTGGATCCGCGGCCTGATCGAGCGCGAGGGTCTCACCGGGCTCGCCCCGCCGGCCCTGTCGCTGCGGGCCGAGAGCAGCGGGCTGCACGCCGAGCTCGACCGGTTGCGCTCCGAGGCCGCCGTGCGGTCGCACCTCGACGACTTCAACGCCCGCATCGTCGAGGCGCGACGTCAGCTGTCGGGGGGTCCGCCGGTCGTGACGCCGACGCGCGACGTCGACGCCGAGGTGCTGCTCTGGCACGAGCGACGGCAGGCGCGGCGTGCCGCCGAGGCCGCCGCCGTGCCGCCCCCGCCGCCGAGCTGGCGCGAGCGGCGGGCGCTGCGGCGAGAGCTCCGGCGGCGTGAGATCGACCGGCGCGAGCTCGAGCGCCGTGGCGGTCGCGACCAGAGCCGCGGCCAGGGCCGGGGCTCCGACGATCCGATGTCGCGTGGGGGTGACCCCGGATCACCCGCCGACGAATCACCCGCATGATCCCGTGACCGATCTGTGACCTTTTTCTGGGCTCAACTACACCTGAAGGATGATGCGCGCTAGGGTCGAGTGTTCGCACCACCCCCTGACGAGAGGACCGCACGCGTGACGAAGCCCGCCGACCCGACCTCCACGAGTCAGGGTGGCGCGACCTCAGGTCACGACGAAAGTGCTGGTCAGGCCCCAACGGCACGGGCTGCCACCGGGCCCCGTCCGCTCGGTGAGCGTTCGGCCCGACTCGCCGTCGAGCGTCGCGAACGGCGCGCCCGTCGCGACGTCCTCCCCACCTCGCACCGCGAGTCGTTCGTCGAGTGCGCCGCCCTCGTCGGCGCCGCCGAGGCCGCGGTCGCCCCCCGCGTCCGCCCTCGTCGTAGCGACGCCCCCGCACGCATCAGCCCCACCCTTGGCCTCGAGACCTCGGCCGAGACCGACGCGGGTCGCGCGTCGGCCTCGGCCAGCGCCTCCTCGGGTGCCGCTCGCGACGCCTCGACCCGAACCGCCTCGACCCGAACCGCGTCGACCCGAACCGCGTCGACCCGCGCCGTGTCGACCCGCCTGTCGCGTCGTGCCCGGCGAGCCCAGGCTGTGGCCGCCCGTCCGGCCTCGGCGCCCCGTGGGGGCACGGCCGGCGCCGGAGCCGCCCGCACCGTCGGCACCGCCGTGAAGAAGCTCTCGATCGTCACCGCGATCGTCGGGTTCGCCGCCAGTGGCGTGCTGCCCCTGCTCGCCACCACCGGAGACGAGGCGCAGGCCGTCGCGTCCGGTGCCTCGGCCCGGTCGTCGCTGGGCTCGCAGAGCTTCTCGGTCGACACGGCGTCGCTGACCGACGAGTCCGACGAAACCGCCCGCGACGCCTACTCGGCCACCTCGATGGTCGACGTCGTCACGCAGAACCTGCAGAACCGCAAGGCCGCCGCGAACACGACCTACGAGGGCCCGACGACGGCCGACTACCTCGCGACCCCGCTCTACCCCGAGCTCGACCGCGACCAGGTGCTCGCCGTGGCGCTGCAGTACATCGGCACGCCCTACGTGCACGGCGGCGAAGACCCGTCGAAGTTCGACTGCTCGGGCCTGATCACCTTCGTCTACGCGCAGTTCGGCATCAAGCTGACCCACTACGTGCCCACGCAGAACACCGAGGGCCGGACGATCCCCGAGTCCGAGGCGGTGCCCGGCGACCTCGTCGTCTTCGACAACCTGGCCCACGACGGCATCTACGCCGGCAACGGCATGATCCTCGACGCCCCGAAGCCCGGCGGCTTCGTCGACGTCCGCCCGATCTGGAACCAGGCGCACCACTTCGTCCGCATCGACGGCTGAGCGCGGACGGGGTCGACCCGTCGGCACGGCCCGTCGGTCTCCGACCGTCGAACTCCTGCGGGTCGTTCCTGAACGGTCATCGGCCGGCAGTGGCCAGGGCGGGCGTCGGTACACGACGAGGAGGCGCGGGTCGAGCCCCCGCACCGACCCGCTACCCGAGGCGGCCGGTCAGCCTCCCGTGGAAGGCCTCGCTCCGGTCGTCGAGCCCGACGAAGGTCGCCGTCACGCCGTGCGCCCGGAACTTCTCGTCGACCGAGTCGAGGGCCGCGACGCTCGACGCGTCCCAGACCTGGGCGCGTGACAGGTCGACGACCACGGTCGCCGGGTCGTCGCCGTAGGAGAAGTGCTCGACGAGGTCGTTGCTGCTGCCGAAGAACAGTGGGCCGACGACGTCGTACCGCACCGTCTCGGGTACCGGGGCTCCGTCGACGACGGCGCCCGCGCCTCCTGCGTTCGAGGCGCCCGAGGCCTCCGAGGCGTTCGAGGCCTCCGCGGTGCGAGAGCCGGCCTCGGTGTCGGCCACAGCGCCCGGCGTCACGTGGCGCTCGACGGTGATGACGTGCGCCACCCGGCGGGCGAACAGCACCATGGCGAGCAGCACGCCGACGGCGACGCCGAGGGCGAGGTTGTTCGTCGCGACGACCACGGCGACCGTGACCACCATGACCAGTGTCTCGGGCACGGGCATGCGTCGGAGGGTCGACGGCCTGAGCGAGTGCCAGTCGACGGTGGTGATCGCCACGATCATCATGACCGCCGCCAACGCCACCATCGGGATCGTCGACATCACGGCGCTCAGCCCGGTGACCAGCAGCAGCAGGAAGAGCCCCGCGGCGATCGTCGACACCCGCGTGCGCGCCCGGCCGATCTTCACGTTGACCACGGTCTGCCCGATCATGGCGCACCCGGCGATGCCGCCGTAGAAGCCGGCCGCGATGTTGGCGACGCCGAGCGCCCAGGACTCCTTGCCCTTGTGCGACGGCGTCTCGGTGATGTCGTCGACGAGCTTGGCGGTCAGCAGGGTCTCCATCAGACCGACGAAGGCGACGCTGAGCGCCGTCGGCCAGATGATCTGCAACGTCTCGAGCGTGAACGGCGCGAGCCACGGGGTCAGCCCCGGCAGGCCGCCGCCCATCGGGCCCTCGTCGCCGACGGTGTGCACGTCGAGGCGGGCGGCCACGGCGATCACCGTGACGACGACGATCGCGACCAGCGGTGCCGGAACGGCCTTGGTCACCTTGGGCAGCAGCACGACGATCGCGATCGTCAACGCGAAGAGCGGGTAGACGACCCACGGCTGGTCGATGATGTGCGGCACCTGCGCCACGAAGATCAGCACGCCCAGGGCGTTGACGAAGCCGATCATGACCGACCGCGGGATGAACCGCATGAGGCGGGCGAGGCCCGCCAGCCCGAACGCGAGCTGCACGAGCCCGGCCAGGACGACCGTCGGCAGCACGTAGTCGGTGCCGTGCTCGCGCACCAGCGGCGCGATGACGAGGGCGACCGACCCCGCTGCGGCCGTGACCATCGCCGGCCGCCCGCCCAGCACCGACATGACCAGCGCCAGCACGATCGAGGCGACGAGGCTGACCATCGGGTCGACCCCGGCGATCACCGAGAACGAGATGACCTCGGGCACGAGGGCGAGCGTCGTGACGACGCCGGCCAGGGCCTCGCGGGTCAGGAGGCGCGGGTTGCGCAACACGGACAGCACCGTGTCGGCGGGGCGGGCCGATCGCGCGTCGGGTTCGGGGCGCGCGCGGTCGGCGTCGGGGGCAGCGGTCACGAGGGACTCCAGGGGTGTGCGGAAGAATGGGGACCGGCGACACTGCCGTACGATGCAACCCTACCCTCACGTGAGGGTAGAGATGAGACGAGACCCCATGCCCGACGAGACCGCCACGATGCAGATCGGCGAGTTGGCCGACCGCACCGGCATGTCGCTGCGCACGATCCGGCACTACGACGAGGTGGGCCTGCTGACGCCGTCCGGCCGCAGCGAGGGCGGGTTCCGGCTCTACACGCACGACGACTACCTGCGGCTCATGGTGATCCGGCGCATGAAGCCGCTGGGGTTCAGCCTCGACGAGATGGCCGAGCTGTTGCGGGTCGTCGGCGCGCTCGACGCTGGTGCCGACGACCACGACGACGAGGGCGACGGGCACGCTCAGGCGACCCGCGCCTCCTTGGCCGCCTTCGTCGACGAGACCGTCGAACGCCGCGCCAAGCTCGAGCGGCAACTCGCCATGGCCGACGAGTTCCTCGAGCTGCTGCGCGCCCGCCTGCGCTGAGCGCCGCGGGTGTCGGCCCGCCGCGGTGGCCGGGCGGCCGGCCGCGGGTCAGCTGCGGGCCCACTCCGGCCGCCGGTCGACGAGCATCTCGGCGTACGACGGGTACCACTCTCCCGCCGCCGGGCCGCCGTTGCAGGTGCCGTCGCTGATGCCGGGGGTCTTGACCCAGAGCAGGGCGTCGAGGCGTCCGTCGTCCTCGACGACGCGGGGGTCCTGACCGAGGCCGACGTCCTCGGGGTTGCACCAGGTGCCCTTCCAGCCGCGACCGTTGCGGGACACGTCGATCACGTAGCGGCTGCCGCCCGTCATCGCGGCGAGCTCCTCGGCGTAGGGCTGCTCGTCGCCGACGGGGTAGAACCCCGCGACGTTGGTGAAGAAGCCGCGTGCCCGGTCGACGCCCGCCGCCTCGAGTCGTTCGGCCATCACCTCGGGCGCCACCCAGTGCGAGTTGCCGCCGTCGAGGTACGCGGGCACGCCGGCCGCCGCGAAGTCGGCGACCGCCTGCTTCAGCAGCGGGAGGCGCGTGTCGGCCAGCTGCGGGCACCGGCTGAGCATGCCGAGCGAGTCGGGTTCGACGATGACGACGGCGCGGTGCCCGGCGAGGGTGGCCGCGATGGTGGCGTTCCAGGCGGGGTAGCGCTCGGCCGACAGCCCGCCGGCCGAGTAGTTGCCGCAGTCCCGGTCGGGGATCGCGTAGGTGACGAACACGGGCGTCGCGCCCTGCCGCTCGGCGGCGGCGAGGTAGTCGGTGATCACCGACACGAGTCGGGCGTCGTCGTACCCGTCGCCGATCCACATCGCGACCGGGCGCTTCGCGATCAGGGCGGCGGCTCGGGCGGCGTCCGTCTCGCCGTCGGCGCTCAGCGTCGCCTCGGCCCGCACCGCCAGCGAGTTCGGCTCGAGCGCGATGCCGCCGTGGAACACCGCCCCGGTCGGGGCCGTCCGGATCGTGTCGGGCGTCACGCGCGTCGCCTGCGAGGTCGGGGTCGGGCTCGGCGTGGACGGCCCGTCGGTCGGTTCGGGGCGGGTGCTGTCGCCCGACGAGCACGCCGTCAGCGCGAGGACGACCGCCGCGGCCAACAGTCCGAGCGTGGCCGGGGTGGGGCGGGACGATGCCATCGGCGCCTCTCTCGGCGCAGTCGGGGGTTCTGCCCCGACGGTGGTGGAAGGGACAGTCGACCACGGATGCCCCCTCGCCCACAGGGGCCGAAAGGGGGACACCGCCGTACCTCGCCGGGTTCTGCGTCGACGACTCGTCCCCAGCCCGACGCCACCCCCGAGGAGGCGCGGTGACCGGCGCCCGCGTCCGTCGCCTCCTGCCCGCCCCGATACGGTCGAGCATCCGCGAGCCCGAGCGCGGACCCCCTGCACCGCCGCCGACGCGCGTCCGCACCCGACCGCGTCCACACCAGACGGCGTCCGCACCCGACCGCGTCCGCACCAGACAGACGGAGAGCCATGCACCCCTCGGACCGCCCCTCCCGTCACACTGCCGCCCTGCCCCGCCGGGGGTGGGCCGCCTCCCTGCCCCGCCGGGGGTGGGCCGCCTCCCTCGTCCTGGTGCTGGCCCTGCTGGCCACGGTGGTCGTCCCCGACCCTGCCGTCGCGGCGGTCCCCACCTGGCAGGCCGTCGTCGCGGCGCGCGACGACGAGACCGCGACGGAGAAGGCGCTCGCCGTCATCCGGACCGCGCTCGACGACGCCTCGGCCCGCGCCGACGCCGCACGGGCGTCGGCCGACGAGGCCGGCCGCGTCCTGGGCGACGCGCAGGCGGCCGTCGACGAGGCCACGGCGCGACACGAACACCTCGAGACGCGCCGGGCCGAGGCCCGCGAGACCGCCGACTCGGCGCGCCGGGTCGTCGGCCAGGCCGCCGCCCTGATGGCCCGACCCGGCAGCGGGGGCATGGTGGGCGACCTGTTGTCGGCGGGCGACGGCGCGCGGGACGTCCTGCGGGGCCTCAGCCTGTCGAGCAAGCTCGGCGAGAACGTCGGCCGGTTGCGCGAGCGCGCCCAGGCCTCCGACAGCCTGGCGACCTCGCTGGCCGAGCAGGCCGCCGTCGCGCTCGCCGAACGCGATCGACTCGCGGACGACGCGCAGGCCGCCCTCGACGAGGCGGCGGCTGCGAGCGTGACGTCCGAGGCCGACCTCGCCGCCGTCGACGACGAGCGGGCCACCCTCGCGGCCCAGGCGGCCCTGCTCGAAGACGACCGTCTGACGCTCGAGCAGGCGTACGCCCAGGCCCGGGCGGCTGCCGCGGCCGCGGCGGCGGCGGCCGCCCGACCCGCGCCGGTCGCCGGGGGCGGCACCGGCACCGGCACCGGCCCCATCGCTCCCGGCACGGGCGGCCCCGGCCCGGGCGTCACCGTGCCCGACCCGGGCACCGGGTGGGTCACCGCGATCCGGTCGTACAGCTCGTACCAGGCCTACGGCTACCGCATTCACCCGATCACGGGCGAGTACGCGCTGCACGCCGGTGCCGACTTCGGTGCGAGCTGCGGCACCCCGATCTACGCCGTCTCGGCCGGCCGCGTCAGCTACGCCGGGCCGTCGAGCGGCTACGGCAACCTGATCGTGGTCGACCACGGCGGCGGCGTCAGCAGCGCCTACGCCCACATGGAGCGCAGCGGCGTCCACGTCTCGGTGGGCCAGCAGGTCGAGGCCGGTCAGAACATCGCGGGGGTCGGCACCTCGGGTGGCTCGACCGGCTGCCACCTGCACCTCGAGGTGCGCCGGGGCGGCGTCGCCACCGACCCCGTGGCCTTTCTCGCGACCAAGGGCGTGCGCTGAGCGGCCGGCCTCAGTCCGAGTAGTGGTACCGGCACTGAGCGATCAGGACGTCCGTCTCGGTCACCTTGTAGACGAGCCTGTGCTCGTCGGTGATGCGTCGGGACCAGAAACCGTGGAATCCGTGCTTGAGTGCCTCTGGCTTCCCGATGCCTTCGTTCCCGTTGCGTTCGATGTCGCGGATCAGGCCGTTGATGCGCTTCAGGACCTTCCGGTCCTGTGTCTGCCAGTACAGGTAGTCGTCCCACGCGTCCTCGTCGAAGACGATCCTCATTCGTGCAGCTCGCGCTCACTCCCGCCACCGTCGCTCAAGCGCTCCACTGCCCCCAGGAGTCGCCGGGCGTTCGCCGGGCTGCGCAACAGGTACGCCGCCTCCTTCAGGGACTCGTAGTCGTCCAAGGCGACGAGCACGACGGGATCGTGCCCGGCCCGGGTGATGACGACCTCTTCGCGGTCGTCGGTGACCGAGTCGAGCGTCGCCGCGTAGTTCGCGCGGGACTCGGAATACGTGAGTGTCTTCATGGCACCTCCTGAGTACAGGAAATTGTACGTCACCAGGACTCGCGTCACAAGATCGACGACGCCTCGGCCCGGATCTCGTCGACGACGGTGCGGACGGCCGGGCGGGCGGCGCGGTCGGGGCGCATCAGGGCCTCGAGGTGGCGGCCGGCCCGGACGTTCTCGAGCGTCGCCAGGTGGAACCTGCCGGGGGCCCGTGACGCCGAGGTGTGGCGGGGGACGAGGGCGACCCCGTGGCCGGCGGCCACGAGGTCCTCGATGAGGGGCAGGTGCACGGTGCGGTGCACGACGAGCGGCGCGACGCCCGACTGCAGGGCCATCGACACCAGCACGCGGTCGATCGGGTAGCCCTCGGGCACGCCGATCCAGGGTTCGCGGATGACGTCGTCGATCGCCACGTGCGAGCGGTCCGCCAGCGGGTGGTCGAGCGGCAGGGCCACCTCGAGCGGTTCGCGCAGCAGGGACACGACCGTGAGCGCCTCGCGGCCCGGGGGCAGCACGCCGTCGGACCGGTGGGCGAGGGCGACGTCGAAGTCGGCCGTCAGGGGCGCGAACTCGTCTTCGGACACGTCACGGTCGGCGACCTCGAGCTCGATGCCGGCGTGGGCCCGCATGCGGTGCAGGAGCCCCGGCAGCAGCAGCTCGGCCGCCGACGCGAACATCGACACCCGCACGACGCCCCCGGTGCCGCCGCGAACCGCTTCGAACGCGGCCTCGGCCTCGGCGACCGCGGTCGCGACGCCCACCGAGGCCCGGGCCAGCGCCCGTCCGGCCTCGGTCAACTCGACGCCGCGCCCGACCCGGCGCACGAGCTCGACGCCCAGTTGGCGCTGCAGCGTCTTGAGCTGCTGCGACACGGCGCTGGGCGACCGGTGGGTCGCCTCGGCGACCGCCGTGACGCTGCCGCGATCGGCCAGCTCGCGCAGCAGGTCGAGGTGGGTGAAGTCCATGAAGGCAGCCTACAAAGACGACGCGATGATCGGGCCTGGTCCTGAACGGTGTGGTGCACGACGATGGACCCGTGACCGTCCGCGACCGCCTCCTCGCCCTCGTCGTCGCCGTCTGCTGGGGTGTGAACTTCCCCGTGACGGCGATCGCCCTCGAGCACTTCCCGCCGTTCTTGCTCGTGGCCCTCCGCTTCACGTTGCTCGCGGTGCCGACCGTGCTGCTCGTGCCGCGTCCGGCGATCCCGTGGTCGCGCCTCCTTCTGGTGGGGGCCACCCTGGGCATGCTGCAGTTCGCCTTCCTGTACCTGGGCATCGCGGCGGGCATGCCCTCGGGGCTCGCCTCGCTCGTGCTGCAGGCGTCCGCCCCGTTCACGGTCGTGATCGCCGGCGTGTGGCTGCGCGAGCGCATCACGCGTCGGCAGGCCGTCGGCATCGGCATCGCCGTCGTGGGGCTCGTCGTCATCGCCGGCCACCGGTCGCAGGTCGCCGCGCTGTTGCCCGTCGTGCTGACGCTCTGCGGGGCCCTCGGGTGGGCGATCGGCAACGTCGCGGTGCGCCGGGCCGCGCCGCCGAACCCCTTGCACCTGACGCTCTGGATGTCGATCGTGGCGCCCGTCCCGATGCTCGCCCTGTCGTTCGCCGTCGAAGGGCCGGCTCGCATCGGCGAGAGCCTCGGCACCGTCTTCACGCTCGAGGCGCTGCCCTCGGTGCTCTGCCTGCTCTACCTCGTGCTGATCGCGTCGCTCGTCGGCTACGGCATCTGGACCCGCCTGCTCTCGGTCTACCCCTCGGCCACCGTCGCACCGTTCTCGATGCTGGTGCCGGTCGTCGGCGTGCTGGCGTCGTGGCTGGCGTTCGGCGAGGTGCCCGACACGGTCGAGCTCGTCGCCGGGGTCGCCGTGGTCGGCGGCGTGCTCTACGCCAGCCGCGTGCCCCGGGCACGCCCGACCGGCGGCGACCTCGGCGCGGGCGATGGTCGTGCCGCGGGCGACGACCGTCCTGCCCACGGTGACCGCACCGCGGACGACGGCCGCGCGGTGGTCGACGACCCCGAGGAGGCGCGGGTCGCCCCGCCCGGGTCGGTGGCCGTCGCGGAGACCGGCACCGCGCCTCCCGGGCCGGCCGTCAGGCGCTGACGGGCTCCCCCGTCCGCACCGTGGTGGTCTCGTGGCCGAGCGGACCGCCCGCCCGCCAGCGCAGAGCGGGGCTGGACGTCCGCCCCGGGCGGACCGGTCGGTCGTACCCCGAAACGCTTCGCCGCGCGTACCCCGGCCGCGTTCGGAGGGCGCAGGTCGCCCCGGTAACGTGTGCAGCGGCCGTCGGGGGGAGGCCGTGCGGTGCCTCGCAGGGCACCGTGTCGACCCGCAGGAGAAACCCACCCGATGCCCCAGCAAAAACGTGCCCTGGCCACCCGTGCCGCCATCATCCGCGGGGCCGCCATGGTCTTCGACGAGCACGGCTACAGCGAGGCCTCCCTCGACCTCGTCGCCGAGACCGCCGCCGTGACCAAGGGCGCGCTGTACTTCCACTTCCGGTCGAAGGCCGACCTGGCGAACGCGGTGATCACCGAGCAGCACACCCTCTCTCGGGCGTACGCCGACCAGGTGTCCGCCACCGCCGGCAGCGGTGCCGAGGCGCTCATGCTCTCGTGCGCGTCGCTCGCGACGCAGCTGACCACCGAGGTGCTCGTCACGGCGGGCATCCGCCTGACCACCCAGTCGCCCAGTCGCGACCTGCAGGTCGAGCACCCCTACCTCGACTGGCAGGCCCAGATCTCGGGGCTCGTCGACCGGGCCGTCGCCGAGGGGGACTTCCGCGCCGACACCGACGTCGAGAGCGTCGCCCGGTTCGTCGTCGGGTCGTACGCCGGCGTCCACATCGTGTCGCAGGCCCTCACCGGCCGAGCCGACCTCTTCGACCGGCTGCGCGACATGTGGGCGTTCGTGCTGCCGACCGTGGTGTCCCCCGGTCGCGAGGGCCTGACCAGCTCGTTGCCCCCGCTGATCAGGCCGTCGGACGTTCCCCCGTCCCCCGACGTGTCCTCTGCGGACCCAGAATAGATACTGGACGTCCGGTTTTCCAGTCCCTCGACGGGGGGGTGCGCCCCCGGTCAGGTCGTCGGTCGGGCCGGCGTGAGCTCGGCGAGCACGCGTCGCACCTCGGCGTCGTCCGCGGCCAGGGCGGCGGTGTCGATCTGCGCCAGCAGTTCGCCGTCGTCGTGCGGCACCGTGAGCTGACGCTGCCACTCGGCCTCGTAGAGGGCGTCGCGATAGCCCGAGGACTCGCGGCACCGGGCGTCGGCCGTCGCGATCTCGAGCTCGTCGACGGAGGGGGGCGTGCTCGAGTCGAGCGTCTCGAAGCGGTCGACCATGTCGAGGGTCGGCATGCCCGAGGGGTCGTCCGCGACGTCGCCGACCCGGGCGGCCTGCATGCACGAGCGCCAGTCGGCCCAGGTGGCGGTCACCGACGGGTCGTGCCGAGCGCCCTCGAACGCCGCGTTGTTGAGGCGGACGAGCGACTGGGTCCGGTTGTAGTAGTCGTCCAACGACGGCACGGTCTTGTGAGCACGCTGCACGCAGGTGTCGAGCTGGTCGGACTTCTCGGCGGTCCAGGACTGCATCGCGAACTCGTACCAGTCCGCGGCCCCGGGGTCGACCACCGAGGCGGCGTGGTAGCCGCGGGTCTCGGCCGTCGCCAGGTCGAAGGCCCGGAGGCGCAGCGAGCCGTTCATCGACAGTTCGTCCGCCCGGTCGGCTGCCGCCACGTCACGCCACGGCAGCACGTACTCGTCGTAGCCGGCGTCGAGCATGCACGGCTGCACGACGAGCAGCTCGGCGTAGTTCGACGAGCTCTGACCGATCGGCACGTACCGGTCGAGCGGCATCGTCCACGCGTCGACGTCCTTCTCGGGCAGGTCGGGCAGGGCGTAGGCCGCGTTCGCGGGGATGCCGTACGCGACGACGCCCACGACGACCGCCACCACGGCGCCGAGTGTCAGGCGCTTCGCGCGCCGCTGCCGTGTCGAGACGGCGTGGTGCGCCGTGCCGTGCCGGTCGCTCATCGGGTGCCCCCTTCGTCGGTGGGTGCCGGGCCCACCAGGTCGTTCTCGTAGGCGAAGACGACGATCTGCACCCGGTTGCGCATGCCCAGCTTCTGCAGCACCGCTCGCACGTGGCTCTTGACGGTCGCCTCGCTCAGCCACGCGCTCTCGGCGATCTCGGCGTTGCTCAGGCCCCGCGCCACAAGCAGGAAGATCTCGCGTTCGCGCGGCGACAGCACCTCGAGGGGCGCGGTGCGCCTCGTCGGCGAGCGGGTCGGCACGGCGAACGCGTGTACGACGTCGAGCGCCGCGGCCGCCGTCGGCACCGGCTCGCCGGCCGCCGCGGCCCGGATTGTCGTCAGCACCTCGTCGGGTGTGGCGTCCTTGGTCAAGAACGCGTAGGCGCCGGCCTTCAACGCGCTGAACACGGCTTCGTCACGCTGGATCGTCGTCAGGGCGACGACGCGCGGGGTCGCATCGGGGTCGCTGCCCGCCGCGGCCACGATGCGGGTCGTCGCCTCGAGGCCGTTCATCACGGGCATGCGCAGGTCCATCAGCACGACGTCGGGCCGTTCGCGCTCGACCAGAGCCACGCCGGCGGCCCCGTCGACGGCGGTGCCCACGCAGACCAGGTCGGGCTGCGCCTCGATCAGCATCTGCAGCCCGGAGGCGAACAGCGGCTGGTCGTCGACGACGACCACCCGCACCAGGGCAGGAGGCGCGGTGCGCGTCACCGCGCTCGTCACGTCGGTCATGCGGGTTGCTCCGTCCAGGACTGCAGCACGCCGATCGGTTCGGGCGTGGGCACGAACGCGGTGACGACGAACACGCCGTCGTCGCCGAGCTCGGCGGTCAACCAGCCGCCGGCCAACCGGGCGCGCTCGGTCATGCCGGCGATGCCGGTGCCCCGGTCGGTGCCCCGACGGGCGGCCACGAGCGGAGCGTCGCCGGACGAGGTCACGAGCAGGGCGAGGCCGGGGCCGCGCCAGTCGAGCGCGACGTCGACCGTGCTCGACGAGCCGGAGTGCTTGAGGGCGTTGGTCAGGCTCTCTTGCACGATGCGGAAGACCGCGAGCTCTTGCGACGGCAGCAGCTCGGCGGCGTCGCCGAGGTGCCGCAGGGTCACGGTCATGCCCACGTCGCGCATGGTCGTCGCCAACCGGTCGAGGTCGGCGATCGTCTCGCGGGGCGAGGTGTCGTCGGCGTCTTGTTGGATGCGCTCGACCAGGTGGCGCACGTCGACCAGCGACGTACGGCCGACGTCGGCGATGGTGCGCAGCGCCTGGTCGACGACCTCGGGGCGCGTGGCCGAGAGGGCGAGGGCGCCCTGCGCCTGGGACACGACGACGGCGAGCGAGTGGGCGAGCGCGTCGTGCACGTCGCGCGAGATGCGGGCCCGGTCGTGGGCGAGGCGCAGCTCGACGTCGGTCTCGTGGAAGCGCGTCTCGGTGCGTTCGAGCACCTGCCCGATGCGGCGGACCCGCAGCACGCTCGACAGGAAGATGCCGACGGCCCAGGCCGCGGCGGCGGCGCCGAACAGCGAGGCCGCCAGGGTGATGACGTCGGTGCGCGTGCCCTGCCCGCCGCCGACCCACGACGACCAGACGTACGGTCGGGCCAGGGTGGGCACGGCCATCGCGATCGCGGCGAGCCCCGAGGCGAGGCCGGCCGCGGCGAGGGCGACCAGGCGGACGGCGATCGAGGGGGCGAACGCCGCGAAGAAGGCCACGAACGCGATGGCGAGGTACGTGGGCCACGTCGTCGACTCGGGCGGCTCGACCCACCCCGCCAGTTGCAGGGCCGGAACGACCGTCATCACCGCGACGGCGGTCCAGGGCATCCACACCGCGAGGCCGATCGCGATGCCGAACAGCGCGAAGACGACGACGTTCTCGACGAGGTCGCCCCGACCGGTCTCGGCGATCGTCCACAGCAGCACGAAGACCACGGCGGCGACGGGGGCCGCGAGACGCGGCACCCAGGTGCGCAGGTCGTCGGGGATGGTGTCCATGTCGACGACCGTAAGGCGTCGTCGGCGGGCCGCGCGCGCCTCCTCGGGGTTTTCATCCTTGAGGACGAACGCGCCGGGGGTGGGGACGAGACGTCGCGCCGGACACGCGACGACGGCGCGCCCCCGGGTGGGGACGCGCCGTCGGCGTGGTGCGGAGGGTCGGACTAGAGCGTGATCAGACCGTCGGTCTTGGTCGTCGCGGCGGCGAGGCGGGCCTCGACGTTGCTCCAGTTCACGATGTTCCAGAAGGCCTTGACGTAGTCGGCGCGCACGTTCTGGTAGTCGAGGTAGTAGGCGTGCTCCCAGACGTCGAGCATCAGCAGCGGGACGAGGCCGAACGGCACGTTGCCCTGCTGGTCGAAGAGCTGGAAGACGCTGAGGCGCTGGCCGAGGACGTCGTAGGCGAGCACCGACCAGCCCGAGCCCTGCACGCCGAGCGCGGTGGCCGTGAAGTGGGCCTTGAACTTCTCGAGGTCGCCGAAGTCGCGGCCGATGGCCTCGAGCAGGTCGCCGGTGGGCTCGCTGGTCTCGGGGGTGAGGTTCGTCCAGAAGATCGAGTGGTTGACGTGGCCGCCGAGATTGAAGGCCAGGTCTTTCTCGAGCTTGTTGACGTTCGCCAGGTCACCCGTCGAGCGGGCCTCGGCGAGGGCGGCGTTGGCCGTGTTCGCGCCGGTGACGTAGGTGTTGTGGTGCTTGGAGTGGTGCAACTCCATGATCTTCGCGCTGATGTGCGGCGCCAGAGCGGAGTAGTCGTAGGGCAGATCGGGCAGGGTGTACTCAGCCATGTGGGGTCCTTTCGAATTGACCTGCATCCACCGTACGACCTCCACCCATGCCGGTGTCGAGGTTCTCCCAGCGCGGACGCAGCCTCACGGCCCCTCGACGTCGGTGCCCGTGCGTAGGCTGACGGACGCACGACCCACCCCGAGGAGGCGCACCATGGCAGGATTCACCGGCTTCGGCAAGCGGCGCGCGGCCGACCCGCGACTGCCCCCGGGGCAGTACCTCGAGAGCGGGTTCCCGGTGCTGTCGGCCGGCCCGACGCCGAACATCAAGCGGTGGGAGCTCCAGGTCGCGACCGAGACCGGGCAGCGCTCGCTCAGCTGGGCCGACTTCCAGGCCCTGCCGCACGAGGCGATCGAGACCGACATCCACTGCGTGACGAGCTGGACGAAGCTCGGCACGCACTGGCGCGGCGTCTCGCTCGACACCCTCTTCGACGGTCTCGAGACGACGCACCGGTTCGCCATGGCCACCAGCCACGGCGGCTACACGACCAACCTGCCGCTCGACGAGCTGCTCGGCGGCAAGGCGTGGGTCGTCGACACCTACGAGGGCCAGCCGCTGCACGCCGAGCACGGCGGACCCGCCCGTCTCTTCGTACCCGGGCTCTACTTCTGGAAGAGCGCGAAGTGGCTGCAGGGCATCCAGACCATGGCCACCGACCGCCGCGGCTTCTGGGAGAGCATGGGCTACCACCCCCACGGCGACCCGTGGAAGGAAGAACGGTACGCGTGAGCGGGTCCGACGCCGAGGGCGGTGCCGAGGCAGACCTCGCCGCCGACGCGTACGCCTGGTTGCCGGCCACGATCGTGTCGTCGGTCGCGCAGTCCCCACGAGCCCGGTCGCTGACGCTGGCCGTGCCGGGGCTGCGGCCCGCCCGCGCCGGGCAGCACGTCGACCTGCGGCTGACCGCCGACGACGGGTACCGGCGGTGCGGTCGTACTCGCTGAGCGACGTCCGGGCCTCGGGGGCCGTGACCGGCGTGGCCGACGCAGGAGGCGCGGCGGGCGCAGGAGGCGCGGGCCGGGTCCCGCAGGTCGAGGTCACCGTCGAGCGGCTCGACGACGGCGAGGTGTCGCCGTACCTCGTCGACACGGCCGAGCCGGGCGACCCGGTCGAGGTGCGCGGCCCGATCGGCGGCTGGTTCGTCTGGCCGCCGACCGAGTTCGAACCCGACTCGGCCGTGCACGCCGTGCTGCCCGAGCCCGAGGGGGCGACCCCGCCGGCCTCGGCCCCCGTGCAGTTGATCGGCGGCGGCTCGGGGG
>NZ_LMPQ01000010.1:796815-808389 GCF_001423905.1 Frigoribacterium sp. Leaf186
CTCGGTGCGCGACCCGGGTTCACGGTGGTTCGTGGCGGAGCTCGACGAGGCCGCGCGCGCCTCCTCGGCTGGGACTGCGGCCGTGCCGCCCGACGCAGCGCCCGACGCGGGCGGTCGGCTCGGCCGGCCGGCACCTTTCGCGGTCGACTGGGTCTACAGCCGCGTCGCTCCCGAGGGGCACGATCGGCAGGCTGGCCGACTTACGCGCGACGAGCTCGAGCGGCTCGTGCTGCCCGCGTCCGAGCACCCGCTGGTCTACGTCTGCGGGGCGAACTCGTTCGTGGCCGTCGTCGCCGGGTGGCTGGTCGAGCTCGGGCACGCGCCGACCCGCGTCCGCACCGAGCGCTTCGGCGGCCTCTGATCCGGTCCGTACCGGATCAGCGACGAACCCGGTTTCGAACGATGAACCCGAAAGCTGTCGGGTTCATCGTTCGAAACCGGGTTCGTGGCCGAGGTGCCGAGCCGGGGCCGGCTACAACGCGCAGCCGGGCTGGATCAGGTGCCAGGCGTCAGGCGGGCGAGCCCTTCTCGGGCGCGGTGGTGCGGAACTCGCCCCGGGTCACGTGCTGCTGCCAGAGCAGCTCGGCCAGCGCCTCCGGGCTCTTGTCGCTGCTCTCGGGCTCGATGCCGCCGGGGATGATCAGCTGGCCGACGTGGATGCCCTCGTCGGCGAGTTCGTCGTGCAGCAGCTGCGCGTAGGCGGTCAGCCCGGCGAAGGCGATGGACGTGCCGGTGACCTTCGCCCCCGGGGTGACGGCCGAGCCGCCGTTGACGAAGAGGATGGTGCCCCCGCCGTCGGGCAGGAAGCGCATGCCGGGCAGCACCTTGTGGACGGCTGCGACGGGGCCGTAGATCGAGAACTCGACCGGTCCGACCAGGTCGGCGGGCATGGTCTCGAGCACGGGGCGCATGAAGTCCTTCTGCGGCAGCGGGCTGTACTGCATGACCTGGATCGGCCCGAGCTGCTCGGTCGCCTGCTCGAGCGCGGCGGCGATGCTCGCCGGGTCGCGCACGTCGGCCGTGAAGCCCCGGGCGGTGATGCCGTCGCCGCCGAGTTCTGCGGCCAGGGCGTCGAGTCGGCCCTGGTGCCGTGAGATCAAGGCGACGCTGAACCCCTCCGCGCCGAACCGTCGGGCCACGGCAGCGCCGAGCCCCTTGCCTGCTCCGATGATCGCGAGTGTCGTCATGCGTCCCATCAAAACGAGGAGGCGCGAGTCGGCACCCAGCAAGAGGGGTACGCGAGGTGCGCGGTCGCGTCGCCCCGCGCCTCCTCGTTCTCGTCGGCCGCGGCCCGGACGGCCACCGTCCAGGCGCGGGCTGCGACCATGGGGTCGTACCCCGTCGGCCCCCTCACCAGGAGCAGCTCGTGTCGCCTCGCACCCTCTTCCGTTCGTTCGCCGTCGCCGAGGTGGTGACCTGGTCGCTGCTGATCGTGGGCATGGTCCTCAAGTACGCGGTGCGGGTCGGTGACTGGCCGGTGAGCGTTGCGGGGCCGATCCACGGGTTCGTGTTCTTGGCCTACCTGGTCGCGGGCGTGGTCGTCGCGGTCAACCAGCGGTGGTCGGCCGGCGTGACGGTGGCCGCCCTGGCGAGCGCCGTCGTGCCCTTCGCCTCGCTGCCCGTCGAGCGGTGGATCGACCGCCGCGGCCTGCTCGCCGGGGACTGGCGCCGCACGGCCACCGACGACCCGCGCGACCGTCGCCCGCTCGATCGACTGCTGCGCTGGATGCTCGGGCACCTCGTGCTGGCCCTCGTGCTGCTCGTCGCGGCCGTCGTCGTGGTGTTCGCCGTGCTGCTCGCCGCGGGGCCGCCGGTGCAGGTGGGCTGACGGGCTGCACCGCGCCTCCCGCACGCCGCCGCACCCGGCTGCACCGCGCCTCCTGCACGCTGCAGCACCCGCTGGCACCGCGCCTCCCTGGCAATCCTCTTAGCAACTAAGAGATCGGGCCGGAGGCGCGACTAGCGTCCACGGCATGACCACGAACACGAGCACCCACGCCCCCGCCGAAGCAGCGACGTCACGTGACGTCGTGCGCCAGATCGTGGTGGTCGTCACCGCGGTGCTCGCCATCGTGCTGGCCGCCGTCGGTTCGGGCGCGTTCGGGGGAGTCTCGGTGGCGGACGCCGCAGGCGGAGCACTGAGCGCGACGGCCACGACCGTCGCCCCCGCGACCACCGCGTTCGGCATCTGGAGCGTCATCTACCTCGGCCTGGTCGCCTACGCGATCTACCAGGCGCTGCCCGGCCAGCGGGCCGTCACCCGGCACCGCCGCCTGGGCTACTGGGTCGCGGCGTCGCTGCTACTCAACGCGGCCTGGCTGTTCGCCGCCGTGCAGCTCGGCAGCGTGTGGCTCGGGGCCGTCGTGATCGTCGCCCTGCTGCTCGTGCTCGCGCGCATCTTCGTCATCTTGTTCCACACCGCGTCGTCGGGCTGGGTCGACGCCGTCGTCACCGACGGGACGCTCGGCCTCTACCTCGGCTGGGTCAGCGTCGCGACCGTCGCCAACATCGCCGCCGGCCTGGTCGACGCCGGGTTCGACGGGTTCGGCTTCGCCGCCGGGTTCTGGTCGTCGGTCGTGCTCGGCGTGGCCGCGCTCGTCGGGGTCGTGCTGGCCTTGGCCGGTCGGGGCCGCATCGCGCCGGCGCTGTCGCTGTCGTGGGGGCTCGCCTGGATCGCGGTCGGGCGCCTGACGGGCGAACCCGAGAACGTGGTGGCGGGGGTGGCGGCGATCGTCGCGGCCGTCGTCGTCCTGTTCGTGACGATCGCCGTCCGGGCCGCCCGCGGTCGCGTCGGCGCCACCGCCTCGCTGCAGCGCTGACCCACCGCGCGCCCCTGCGGCTCAGCGCTGCCCCGCGCCGCGCCGCGCCGCCCGCGGATCACGTCGCCGCACGCCGCCACGAAGTAAACGGTCCGCCACGCAATGTCGTGGCGGGCCGTTTACATCGTGGCGGCCTGCCTGGACGCCTGATGCGGCTCCCCNCCGCGTCTCCTAGTCCGTGCCCCCGCGTGACCGCTCAAGTCGGCGTTTCTGTCGGCCCTGATGTCAGCGCACGTCTCGTTTCATTTGTCTCCAGAAGCCGACTGCCGTCGGAACTGCGGTCCACAGGAGGAACGAAACCATTGCCCGCCCGATGCCGGGAAGGCCGTCCGGGGTGTCGCCCCATGAGAGGTGCGGGGAACCGAGCCACGCGGAGAACGCCAGGGTCGAAATCCAGGGTGCGAGGTCGGGTGCGACGACACCGGCCCCGACGTCGAGGCTCACGGGTACGAGGAAGGCCACAACTATGGCAGCCGGGGTGTTCAGCAGGAGAGATCCCACGGCGAAACCTGTCATGGAGGTCGAGATCGCGAGGGCATAGAGCTGGCCGCCTGCCACGAGGGCCGACAGCGAGGCGTGCAGCATCACTCGGTCGGGATGGAGCGCGACGAAGGCGATCGCCGTGACGATCGAGGTTACGAGGGACAGCCCTGTCACGAGCAGGATCAGCGCTACCGCACGTGTCACCAGGATGCGAAGACGACGCGGTTCGGAGATGAAGGTGGCCATGGCTGCACGAGTGCTCCAGTCGCTCGTGGCGACGAGCACGGCCAGAGCGGGGAGAAGGGCAGCCAAGGGAATGGCAGCGCCGTTGACGAAGTCGGCCATCGTGGCTTCTTCTCCATTCGACAATGCGACGGTGCCGACGCCGACGACAGCAATGCTGACGAGCAACCACCGCGAGGCGCGGGTGTCAGTCGTACGCATGAGCTCGACCTGGAGGATCACTGCCCAGCCTCTCATCTGCCGTGCCCGTCAGCCGTTGGACGAGATGAGTGCTCACCATTGGTGCTCTGGAGAAATAGTTGCTGCAACCTTCCGTCCTCCGATCTCAAGTGGGTCAAGGGAACTCCGATGTCGACCGACGTGAGGCCCACCACCTCGGCCGTGGTCTCTGCCCGGTTGCGAGCTTCGCCGTTGGTCGTGGTGATGCCTCGGCTACGTAGGGCCGCATGAAGAGCGTCATCGTTCGCCGAACTGAATTCGACTGAGGGCGGGCCCGAATCTCGACCTGTGTGAACGACGCGGCCCCGATCGAGGATCACCACATTGTCCGAGAGTTCTTCCATGTCGCCGAGGTGATGGCTCGACAGCAAGACCGCGCCGCCTCGTCGCGCGAAATCGGTCATGAACGTGTTGAGCCAAAGCAGTCCGTCGGGGTCGAGTCCGTTGCCGGGTTCGTCGAGGACCAGGATGCGCGGATTGCCAAGGAGCGCGATCGCCAGACCCAGGCGCTGCCGCATGCCGAGCGACAGAGCTCCGACCATTCGGTGTCGAACGGATGAGAGGCCGACGAGGTCGAGACATGCTTCGCGCCGTTCGCGGTCGACGCCACCAAGTCGGGCAGACAGGTGCAGGGTCTCGTCGACCGAGCGACCGGGATGACCGGCGCCCGCATCCAGGAGAACGCCCACGACGGCTGATGGGTGCTGTAAGGCACGATAGGCAAGGCCCTCGAAAGCAGTTGTGCCGGACGTGGGAGCGGTGAGTCCGAGCATCATGTCTAGAGTCGTCGATTTACCCGCTCCGTTCGGTCCAAGGAGTGCAGTGATCGAACCCCAGGGCACGTTGAAGGAAACATTGTCGACTATCGCGCGGCCGTGGCGGGTCTTCGTCAGTCCCTTCACCTCGATGGCCGGATCTTCTGCCGCAGTCATCGAAGAAGCGTCTGGATGATGGCCGCGAGACACACAGGGACGGTTATGAACTCTGCGAGACGAAGGGCACGCCGATTCAGGTGTCTCGTCGAGGTCACCATGAGCGCGCTCATTGCGACCGCCGCTGGAGCGACGGCGAACGGTTTCTGAAGGAAGATCAGGGCGACGGACGAGGCCGCGAGGATCAAAGTGACGACGGCGACCAGCAAGGGGGTACGTGATCGTCGTGCGGTGTCGTCATGGGTGGTCAAATCATGTCGTGGCATGCCGTGGGCCTCCTGTCGGGCCCCGGGCCAGGCTGTTCACCTGACCCGGGGAATCTCGCCTAGTTGAAGTAGTTCCAGATCTCCCACGCCGTGACGAGGTCACTGATCGCTCCTACTGCTGCTTTGATGCTGGGCCAAGCCGTGTTGACGAAGTAGGCGTAGCCCTTTTTTGCGGCGCTGCTGACCTTTCTGAGCAAAGAGGGGATCTGCTTGATTGCCTGAATGACCACGCTGAACCATCCGCGTGTTTCTCTGCTTCTCGGTAGCTCGACCCTCGAGCAACCGGGATGGGGCCTCACGGCTGCAACCGTGTGGTCCCGGGTGGGTACGGGGTACGAACCCCGTCCCACCCATACTCAACCCTAGACCGACATATCTGTCAAACATTTATTATCCACAAGGCCTCCCATTCATGCGGGAGGAGTCCTTCGGGTCCTCGTGACCGCCGCCGGGTGCCGGGGCCTCTGGGTCTCGCCCGTCGACTCTCCGATTCCTTCAGCGGTCTTCAGAATGGGCTGACTGGCCACGTACGACACACGCCGCCACGAGAACTCGTGGCGGCGTGTGTCGTACGTGGCGATGCCGTCGGCCAAGCCCAGGCCTCGTCGTGCGGGAGGCGCGGTGCGTGCAGGAGGCGCGCCGCGCCTCCTCGTCAGCGGCCGCCGGTGATCTTGCGGTCGCGCTGGGCGACGCCGGCGGTGCCGTAGGGGTAGTCGTCGACGCGGGGTGCGCTCGCCGCGGTGAGGCGGGCGACCTCGTCGTCGGTGAGGGCCGCGGCCAGGTCGGACGAGCCCAGGTTGTCGTCGAGCTGCTCGACCGAGCGGGCTCCGAGGATCACCGAGGTGACCGCGGGCTGGCGCAACAGCCAGGCGAGGGCGACCTGCGAGGCCGAGGCGTCGTGGGCGGCGGCGATCGAGGTGACCGCGTCGAGGACGGTCCAGGTGCGCTCGTCCGCGTTGCGCGCCTCCCAGGCCTCCATGCCGCGCTTCGGGTCCTCGCCGAGGCGGGTCGCACCGGTGGGAGCCTGGTCGCGGACGTACTTGCCGCTCAGCCAGCCGCCGGCGAGCGGCGACCAGGGCAGCAGGCCGATGCCCGCGTCGAGCGAGGCCGGCACGACCTCGTGCTCGATGTCGCGGACGAGCAGGTTGTACTGCGGCTGCAGCGTGACCGGCGGGGCGAAGCCCAAAGCATCGGCACGGCCGACGGCCTTCGTCACCTGCCAGCCGAGGTAGTTCGAGAAGCCGTAGTAGCCGATCTTGCCCGCGCTGATTGCGTCGTCGAGGAACCGGAGGGTCTCGTCGATCGGGGTGAGGTGGTCCCAGGCGTGCATCTGGTAGAGGTCGACGTGCTCGACGCCGAGCCGCGAGAGCGACGCGTCGAGGGCCTTGGCGAGGTGGCGGCGCGAGAGGCCGACGTCGTTGGGGCCGTCTCCCATCGGGAAGCGCCCCTTCGTCGCGAGGACGACCTGGTCGGCGTCGGTGGGGTGGCTCGCCAGCCAGCGGCCGATGATGGTCTCGCTCGTGCCCGCGCTGTAGACGTCGGCGGTGTCGACGAGCGTCCCGCCGCCCGCCACGAAGGCGTCGAGGATCGCGTGCGAGGTCGGTTCGTCGGCTTCGGCGCCGAACGTCATGGTGCCGAGGGTCAGCTCCGACACCGAGGCACCGCTGTTTCCGAGGGTTCTGTAGTCCATGACCCGACGCTACGCGGGTGGGACCACGGCCGTGGGTGCTTGACAACCCTCGGGGATGCTGCGTGCCTGACGGTTCGTCAGGTGGATAATCTGCAGATGGTCGTCCGACGCCGACGTCGGTCCCGACCGAACCCGGGACCAACCACCCCGGGTCACCGTCCCACCCGAGGGGAACGACCGTGTCATCACCACCCCGGGCGGCCGCACCGGCCGCCGGATCAGCAACCGACCGCCCCACCCGCCCCACGACGACGCCGCTGGCGGCGCAGGTCGACCCGCGCATCCGCAGCGTGTCGACGAACGACCGCGAGGTCGCGCACGCCCTGATCCGCAAGAACTACCGGATCACCCGACTCGAGGGCGAGGGGCCCGCCCCCTTCACCTACAGCCGCGCCGTGTCGGGAGAGACCCGGTTCGCCCTGTGCCGCTTCGAGTACCGGAGGGGCCGGCTGCTGACCGAGAGCGACCCGGCGGGGTTCCTCGTCGCGGGCGGCGTGACGGCGGGCCGCCTGTCGCTCACGACGCGGGGCCACGAACTGCGGTTCGCCCCGGGCACCCCCTTCGCGTTCCCCTCGCACGACGCGAAGACGATGGAGTCGTTCGACCTCGTCCTCGGGCAGGTGCTGCTCGATCGGGCCGCGGTCGAACGCGAGCTCGGTGCGATGCGGCTCGCCGCCCCCGGAGGTCTGCGCTCCACGGCGACCGAGGCGGTCTCGACCGCGCTGGGCCGCTACTGGTCGGACCTCGTCCTGCACGTGCACCAGAACGTCGTCGGCAACGACGCGGCGATGGCGAGCCCGCTCGTGCGCGCCTCCGCGTTCCGGTCGCTGGTCGCCGCCTACCTCGAGACCTTCGAGACGAACGTCGTCGCGTTGGGGGGCGACGACGGGCAGGCACCGCTGCCGTCGACGGTGCGTCGGGCACGCGAGTTCATCGAACAGCACGCCCACGACGACATCGGCGTCGTCGAGATCGCCGAGGCAGCCCGGGTCACGCCTCGGGCACTCCAGCTGGCCTTCCGGCGCCACCTCGACTCGACGCCGATGGCGGAACTGCGGCGGGCCCGGCTGCGCGGGGCGCACGGCGACCTCGTCATGGCCGACCCGACCCTCGGCCACACGGTCGCCGGCATCGCGCTGAGTTGGGGCTTCGCGCACCCCGGACGTTTCGCGGCCCAGTACACCGTCGAGTTCGGACGCTCACCCCGCGACACCCTCGAAGCCTGACGGATGAGTTTCGGGCCCGGCTTCGCACCCAGGGCCTTCGTTTCGTTTTCCGGACAGAGCGGGGTTTGCCTGATGGGCACGTCGTCGCAGAATGAGAAAGCCTCGCGGTGAAAGGTTCAGGACCGCGAGTCACAGCGCACGAGATCGACGTCGGGTTTCTCTCGTGTCGCCGGGGTGCGGAGGGAGTCGGGTTCCTTCCGCACCCCCTTCTCGTTAAAGCGCCCGGCGCCCGGCGCCCGGCACTCAGTCGCGGGCGGAGACGTCCGTGTGGACGAAGCCCTGCGACGACCGGCTGGCGGTCGGGCCGCGCTGGCCCTGGTACCGCGAGCCGTACTCGGCCGAGCCGTAGGGGTGGTCGGCCGGCGAGCTGAGGCGGAAGAAGCAGAGCTGGCCGATCTTCATGCCGGGCCAGAGCTTGATCGGCAGGGTGGCCACGTTCGACAGCTCGAGCGTGACGTGCCCGCCGAAGCCCGGGTCGATGAAGCCGGCCGTCGAGTGCGTGAGCAGCCCGAGGCGGCCGAGCGAACTCTTGCCCTCGAGGCGGGCCGCGACGTCGTCGGGCAGGCGGACGAACTCGTAGGTGCTGCCCAGCACGAACTCGCCCGGGTGCAGGATGAACGGCTCGTCGGCCCCGGTCTCGACCAGGCGGGTCAGCTCGGGCTGGTCTTCCGCCGGGTCGATGAACGGGTACTTGTGGTTGTCGAAGAGGCGGAAGAGCCGGTCGAGTCGCACGTCGATGCTCGACGGCTGGATCAGCGTCGGGTCGTAGGGGTCGAGGCCGATTCGCCCGGCGTCGAGTTCGAGCTTGATGTCGCGGTCGGAGAGCAGCACGGGCCAAGCCTAGTCAGCGGCTGTCGGCCCCGAGGGGGAGGATGGTCGCATGCGTGCCATCACCGTCCCCGTGCCCGGAGGGCCCTCGGCCCTCGTCGTCTCCGAGGTGGCCGAGCCGGTGCCCGGCCCGCGTGAGGTGGTCGTCGACGTGGCGGCCGCGGGCGTCAACCGCGCCGACGTGAACCAGCGCGAGGGGCACTACCCGTCACCCGCCGGGGCCCCCGCCTGGCCCGGGCTCGAGGTCAGCGGCACCGTCGTCCGGGTCGGCGAGCAGGTCACCGCCGTGTCCGTCGGCGACTACGTGGTCGCCCTGCTCTCCGGCGGCGGTTACGCCGACCGGGTGCAGGTGGACGAGGGGCTCGTGCTGCCCCTGCCCCGCGGCGTCGACCTCGTCGAGGCGGCGGGCCTGCCCGAGGCCGTCGCCACCGTCTGGTCGAACGTGTTCATGAGCGCCGGGCTGAAGCCGGGCGAGACCCTGCTCGTGCACGGTGGGTCGAGCGGGGTCGGGTCGATCGCGATCCAGATGGCGGTGGCCCTGGGTTCGACGGTCTACGCCACGGCCGGCACGCCCGACAAGACCTCGTTCTGCGAGCAGCTCGGGGCCGCGCGCGGCATCGACTACAAGTCCGAGGACTTCGTCGCGGTCGTCGACGAGCTGACCGAGGGGCGCGGCGTCGACGTCGTGCTCGACCTGGTCGGCGGCGACTACGTCGCCCGCGACGTCGAGGCGCTCGCCCCGAACGGGCGGATCATGGTGATCGCGGTGCAGGGCGGGGCGTCGGCCACGGTCGACCTGTCACTCCTGATGGCCAAGCGCGGCCGGGTCTGGGGCACCACCCTGAGGGCGCGTCCGCTGGAGGAGCGTCGCGCGATCATGGCCGAGGTGGGCGAGCACGTCTGGCCGCTGGTCGAGGCGGGGTCGGTCCGCCCCGTGCTCGACAGCGTCTACCCGCTCGAGTTCGTCGCCACGGCCCACAAGCGCATGGAGTCCGGCGGCCACAGCGGCAAGATCCTGCTCGCGGTGCGCTGACCGCACCCCGCGGACGCGGCGCACCCGCGGACGCGGCGCACCCCGAGGGCAGAGGAGGCGCGGGTCCCGCCAGGCGCGGAGACCTCGCCCCGGCGGGGCCGGTTCTGGTGTATCCAAGAGGGTGACGGGTCCGGCGATGCGGACGTCGCGGAGTCCGTCAGCACTTTTTCACCAGTCCCGGCCCGCGCCTCCTCGTCTCGAGGGTGGCGGGCGAGGGACGCACCACCAGAAGGGGCGGGCATGTCGGCAGACCTGAGCGACGCCACCGACGGGGTGCTCGCGTCGCGCGCTGCCGAGGGAGACGAGCGGGCCTTCGAGGTGCTGTTGCGGCGCCACCTGGGCTTGATGACCGCGTACGCGACCCGGTTGACGGGCTCGCGGGCCGACGCGACGGACGCGGTGCAAGAGGCGTCGATCACGATCTGGCGCGAACTGCCCACCCTGCAGACGCCCGCCGCCGTCAAGGGCTGGATGATGCGCATCGTGTCGCGCAAGGCCTTCGACCTGATCCGGTCGCGCCGGTCGACCGACGACGTCGACGACCTCGAGCTGCCCTCGGCGACGCCGACGATCGATCCGGAACGCCGGGCCGCGTCGAACGACGCGATGACGGCGTTGCGCGCGGCACTCGCCCGACTGCCCGCGAGCCAGCGACAGGTGTGGACGCTGCGCGAGGTCGGAGGCGAGTCGTACACCGAGATCGCCGAACGCACGGGCAGCACCGTGACGGCGGTCCGGGGGCAGCTCGCCCGGGCCCGAGAGACACTGACCCGTGAGATGGAGGCCTGGCGATGAGTGACCGACCACACGGCACCGACCACGCCCACGAAGACCCGACGCCGCCCGACGTGGCCGTCGACCTGAGCGAGGCCACCGACGCGGGCGAGCCCGCCGACGGCGACCGGCTGCCCGAGGACGCCTTCGAGGAGGCCGTCGTCGACGCGACCGCGGCCGACGACGACGTGGCAGACGGCGACGCGGACGACGCGGACGACGACGCCATCTCGCCCGAGCGCCTCGTCGACTACCTCGACGCCGGCCGGCAGCCCTACGACCCCGAGATCGAGGAGTCGCCGGAGGCCGTCGCGCAGCTCGCCGCCCTCGAGCGACTGCGGTCGATGGGTGCCCGGCTGTTCGAGGCCGACGCCGCGGCGACCCCCGCACCCGACCCGAGTTGGATCGCCGGCGTCATGGACCGCGTGCGCCTCGAGTCCCGGGCCGGGCGGCAGATCCCGCTCAGCTCGATCGACGACCGGTCGACGCTGCACATCACCGAGGGCGCCGTGCGCGCGCTCATCCGCGAGGCCGGCGACGGGGTCGAGGGGGCGATGGTCATCTCGTGCACGATCCGCGGCGACGTCAGCGTGCCCGGGGCCCTCGTCCGCGTCGAGGTCGTCGTCAGCGGCCTGTTCGGTCGGTCGTTGCCGGCGCTCGCCGACGCCGTCCGCGAGGCCGTCTCGTCACGACTGTCGCGACAGACCGAGTTGACGATCGAGAGCGTGGACGTCACCGTGGACGACGTGCACCTGCACGGCGAAGGAGGCGCGGCATGAACGACCACGACCCGGACGCCGGGATCAGCCCGGCCGACCTCTCGCTGCTCGCGGCCGAGCTCGGCGAGATCGCGGCCTCGGTCGACGGCGTCGTGCACGTGCGCGCCCGGCCCGGCTTCGGCAGCGTCGTGCGCTCCGCGCTGCAGGGGCTGAGCACCGTCGTCGGCGGTGGCGGCATCGTGGGCTCGACCGTGCAGAGCGACGGCTCGACCGCGCGGAGCACCGGCTCGGCCGCAGGAGGCGCGGTGCCGACACCCGAGGTCTCCGACGCCGAGCGCGCCG
>NZ_LMPQ01000010.1:808407-844734 GCF_001423905.1 Frigoribacterium sp. Leaf186
CGCCGTGGCCGACCTCGAGACCCGCATCACGCTCGACATCGCCGTCGACGAGAGCGGCTCCGGGCCGCTCGTGGCCCGTGCGGTCGCCCAGGCGCTGCTCGACCGCGTGAGCGGGGAGCCCGTGCCGCCGGCATCCGTCGACCTGCGCATCGTCTCGGTCGCGACTGGAGCTTGAGCGCGCCTCCTGGGGGCTCCCGAGGTGTCGCACCGCCGAGTGGACATCGCACCGCCGAATGCGGCGGTGCCGAGTCCACCCGGCGGTGCGACACCGCGAGGCGGGCTGGAAGGGGCACGGGAGGCGCGGGCCGCTATAGTGGTCTGACGCGCCCTCGAGGCGCTGCGCGAGTGTAGTTCAATGGTAGAACTTCAGCTTCCCAAGCTGATAGCGCGGGTTCGATTCCCGTCACTCGCTCTCTTCTCCCCCCTCCGGCCGGGCCGCACGCACCCGGCGACGTCGTGTCGATGCGGGGCCTGCCGATCCCGCCACGGAGTGCACACGCCGCCACGAGATGACGTGGCGGCGTGTTCACCCCGTGGCGCGATGGCGAGACGGCCAGCACCGCGGCGGCGGTCCACCGCGGCCACGGCCCCACGAGGCGGAATCCGGGCGGCGCATCGCGCCGCAGAAGAGTTGAGTGTCACTCCAGGTCGCGTACCCCGATGCATGCTCGAGTGGGGTACAAGGCTGATCCGGCACCCTCGTCACCCCGAAAGAGAACACGCCATGACCCTCACCCGACGCACCTTCCTCGCCGCGAGCGGCGCCGTCTCGTTGACCGCCGTCCTCGCGAGCTGCGCCGGCTTCAGCAAGCCGGCCACCAGCTCGGCCGAAGGCACCCTGACCTTCACCACCTGGGGCACCGACGCCGAGCTCAAGGGCTTCCGCGACCAGATCTCGCGCTTCGAGAAGGCGAACGCCGGTGCGACCATCGACCTCAACGCCGTCCCGTACGAGCAGATGTTCACCAACATCGACGCCCAGCTGCAGGCGGGCAACCCGCCCGACGTCTTCCGCGTGCCGTACTACACGTTCGGCAGCTACGCCGGGCGCGGGCAGCTGCTCGACCTCAGCGACCAGCTGCCCGGCGACTTCGGCGACCGCTTCACGCGCGGCGCCTGGGCCGCGGTGCAGAACGAGGGCAAGCCGTTCGGGGTGCCCCACCACACCGACACCACGGCGATCCTCTACAACAAGACGATGCTCGAGGCCGCGGGCATCACCGACGTGCCGACCAGCGTCGAGGACGCCTGGACGTGGGACCAGTTCGACGAGGTCGCCGCCACCCTGCGGGCGAACCTGCCCGCCGACCAGTACCCGTTCGCCTACAACTGGCAGGGCAACGGCGTCACGCGCTGGTTGACCTGGCTGTTCGAGGCCGACGGGCGCTTCCTCGACGAGAACCTCACCGACCCGGCCATCGACTCCGACGCCGGTCGCAAGGCCGTCGACTTCACCCGCTCGTTCTTCGAGAAGCAGTACGTCCCGCAGAACGACTCGATCAAGTCGGCCACCTACGCGCAGGACTCCTGGTACTCGCAGACCACCGCGATGGTGTTCTCGGGCGCCTTCTCGATCCCCGACGCGACCGACACGCTCGACTTCGAGTGGGGCGCCACCTTCGCGCCCCGGGACGAGCGGTCTGCCAGCGACTTCGGCGGCAACGCCCTCGTCGTCACGAAGGACGCCGCGGACCCCGCCCTCGCCGCGGCCTTCCTCGACTTCGTCACGCAAGAGGACGCCATGCGCGCCTTCTGCGAGGGCGCCTCGCTGCTGCCCACGCGTCAGGACCTCATCGACGGCGGCATCGAGTTCGACGTCCGCCCCGAGCTCTCGCCGGTGTTCATCGGCCAGGCCGGCACGGTGCAGGCGAGCGACTCGAGCCAGGTCGCCTCGCCCGACATGGCGGCGATCATCACCGTGCTGCAGGACGAGCTCGAGCAGGCCTTCGTCGGCGGTCAGAGCACCGACGACACCCTGTCGCGCATCTCGGACGGCATCGCCGCCGCCACGGGGGCCTGACGGTGACGACCGCGACGCGGCCGCGGACCCGAGGAGGCGCGGTGCCCGTGACCGAGGCCCGCCCGCCCCGTCCGCGGCGCCGGTCGCGCTCGCGGGGCGAGGCCGCGGTGGCGTGGATGCTGCTCACCCCCAACCTGTTCATGCTCACCCTGTTCGTGCTGATCCCGCTGGTCTGGGCCGTGGTGGTCAGCCTGCAGCGCACGGACGGCTTCGGCGGCGGCACGTTCACCGGGCTCGACAACTACCAGCGCCTCGTCTCGGACCCGGTGTTCTGGCGGTCCGCGGCCAACACGGTGCTGTTCACGCTGATCGTCACGCCGCTGTCGATGGCGCTCGGGCTCGGGGCCGCCGTGCTGCTGAACTCGGTGCTGCCGGCGCGCGGGCTGTTCCGGTCGATCCTCATCCTGCCGATGGCGATCTCGGGCGTCGCGACCGCGCTGATGGGCGTGCTGCTGTTCGACGAGAACAGCGGGCTGATCGACAAGCTCGTCCGGGCGGTCGGCCTGCCGGGCGTGCCGTGGCAGTCGGGCGGCACCGCCGCCTTCGTCTCGATCGTGTTGATCACCCTGTGGTGGCGCGTCGGCTTCAACATGTTGATCTACCTGGCCGGCCTGCAGTCGGTCGACGCCGGCGTCTACGAGGCCGGACGCCTCGACGGCGCGGGCGGCTGGCAGCGCTTCCGGTACCTGACCGTTCCGCTGGTCGGGCCGTCGTCGTTCTTCCTGTTGATCCTCAACGTCATCTACTCGTTCCAGGTGTTCGACCTGGTCTTCGTGATGACCGGCGGCGGCCCCGGCAACGCCACGTCGGTCATCGTGACCTACGCCTACGACCAGGGCTTCGTCACGCGCGACCAGGGCTACGCCGCCGCCATCGGCGTCGTGCTGCTGCTCGTCATGCTCGCGTTCACCGTCGTCCGCTGGTACACCGGGCGCTCGCGCGACCTGGTCGATTGAGAGGGACCCCGTGACCACCGCCACCGCCACCATCGCCCCCGACGCCCCCGGGCCGGCCGACCGGGCCCCCGTGCGCACCTCGCGACCGGGCGGGCGTGCCGTCCGCGAGCGGCGCCTCCTCGTCCTGAGGCTCGGCGCCGCGATCGTCGTGTCGCTCGTCGTGCTGTTCCCCCTGTACTGGATGGTCGTCGTCGCGTTCTCGACGCGCGCCGACCTGCTCGGCGGCGCCCTGCGCATTTGGCCGAGCACGTTCACCACGGCCAACTTCGAGCGCGTCTTCGAGGCGTTCCCGGTCGTGACCTGGTTCGGCAACTCGACGGCCATCGCGATCGTCGTGGCGCTGATCACGGTGACGATCAACGTCCTGGGCGGGTACGCGTTCGCCCGGCTGAAGTTCCGCGGGTCGAACGCCGTCTTCCTCGTCGCGCTCGCCACGCTGATGATCCCGGTGCAGGTGATCATGGTGCCGCTGTTCACCCTCGTGACGCGGCTCGACCTCTACGGCACCTACTGGGCGGTCATCCTGCCGACCGCGGCGTCCGCGTTCGGGTTGTTCCTCGCGCGGCAGTTCATCCTGGGCATCCCGACCGAGCTGATCGAGGCGGCCCGCATCGACGGCGCCAGCCACCTGCGGGTGCTGCGCAGCATCGTGCTGCCCCTGTCGAAGCCGCTGATCGCCGTGCTGTTCTTCATGAGCCTGCTGTCGACCTGGAACGACTTCTCGTGGCCGCTCATCGCCCTGAAGCAGAACGAGCTCTTCACGCTGCCGATCGGCCTGCTCTACCTGCAGGGGCAGTTCGGCTCGGACTACGGCGGCACCATGGCGTTCGCCCTCGTCAACGTCGCCCCGATGGTCGTGCTGTTCCTGGTGTTCCAGCGGTACTTCGTGCAGGGCTTCGCACGCAGCGGCATCCGCTGAGCCGGGGGGCGGTTGCGGATGCGGGGGGCGGATGCGGATGCGGGTGCGGTCGCGGGCACGCGAGTAGGGTGTGCGCCCCGGTCGGCGGGCGTCACCCGTCACCTGACCGTTGCCTCCGCACGTGGGCGGAGGCGACCCGCGCCTCCTACCGTTCACGACAGGTCAGGCACCGATCCGGTGCCGACCGAGAGATCACGAACACCGTCAGCAAGGAGTGCACCATGGCACAGGCCATCGAGACCATCGACGTGAACGTCCCCGTCAGCGTCGCCTACAACCAGTGGACCCAGTTCGAGGAGTTCCCGAAGTTCCTCGACGAGGTCGAGTCGATCACCCAGACCACCCCCACCCTCACGGTGTGGAAGGTCAAGGTCGGACCGGTCGAGAAGACCTTCGAGGCCGAGATCACCGAGCAGCACCCCGACGAGCGCGTCGCCTGGAACAGCACCGGCGGCGAGGTCGACCACGCGGGCGTCATCACGTTCCACAAGCTGAGCGACGACGAGACCCGCCTCACGGTGCAGATCGACTGGACGCCCGAGGGCTTCCTCGAGAAGCTCGGCGGCAGCCTCGGCGCCGACAACCACGCCATCAAGAAGGACCTCAAGAACTTCAAGGAGTTCATCGAGCGCGAGGGCAACGTCGACGGCGGCTGGCGCGGAGACGTCCAGGCCTGAGACCCTGGCCCACTCACCGAGGCCCACGGCGGCTCCTGATCCCAGGAGCCCGCCGTGGGCCTCGGTCGTCTCGACGGCGCGTCGGGGTACGTGCAGCACGCGAGACCTCCGGCGTCAACCCCGCCCGTTGTCAGGTCGCGTGTCTACCGTGCACCGCGTCGGACCGCGCAGGGGCGGGCCGCGAGGGAGGCGACCATGCTGATCGACGGTGGGAGCGGCCGGTCGGGCACGGCCTGGCCCGGGCACGGCCCGGTCGCGAGTGCGCTCGACCTGAGGCTCGACGTCGTCGGTCGGGGCCGTTGGCGCGTCGTCGACGTCCGACGCTCCGAACGCGGTGCCCTGGTCGTCGTCGGTTCGGTCGCCCGGACGGAGGCGGGCTACGAACTCACCCTCGCCGCCGCACCCGAACGCCGCTGGTGGTGCACCGACCTCTCGGGCGCCCTCGACACCGTCGTCCGCGCCTCCTGGAACCGCCGCTAGTCGCCGTCGGTCCTACCCGGCCCGGTATCGAGTGGTCCCGAATCGTCGTTCGGGTGCGCGTGGAGGACGATTCGCGACCACTCGACCGGTCGACCGCGGGACCGCTCGACCGCGGGACTCGAGGAGGCGCGGGTCAGGACGCCCGGCGCATCAGATGGGCGTCAGGCGAGCTTCCACTCGGCGCGGTACTCGTCGCAGGTGAGCCGGTCGAGGTCCGCCTCGATGTCGACCTTCGACTCGTCGGCGCCGGTGAGGCCCTGAGGAGCCAGCCGGTGGATCTCGCGACCGGTCGAACGCTCGCGCACCACGACGTCGAAGCCCGGCCACTCGCCGTCGAACGAGCCGAAGAAGAACGCGGCGAGGACCGAGAGGAGCCACCGTCCGGCGACGAGCGGTTTCGGTCGCCGTGTGGTGACGATCTCGGCCTGCCACACCGAGGAGGCGCGGGGCACGTCGTCGGGGTCGGTCACCGAGGGCATCCCCCGAGGTTAGCGGCGGGCTCGGGCGTGCCGCCTCCGTCGCCCGACTGACCGGACGGCACCGTCGAGTGGACGAGACACCGGCGCACGCCGCGGTGTCTCGTCCACTCGNNAGGCGCGGGTCGTCACCGCGACGCGGGCGGGCGTGAACGAGAGGCGCACCGGCGACCCCGGCTCGCGTCGCTCGTCGGCCCGGTGGTCGACCACGAGCAGCGTCTCGGGGTCGACGCGGACGCGGGTGCGGCAGACGGCCCCCAAGAACGACACCGACTCGACGACCCCGGCGAGCCCGCCCTGCTCGACGAACGACACGTCCTCGGGGCGGACGTAGGCCCAGACCGGCCCCTCGGCGGGCGTTCCGACGACCGGCACCTCGGGGCAGCCGGCCAGTCGCACGAGCGTGCCGACGACCTCGCCCGACACCCGGTTGCTCGTGCCGACGAACTCGGCGACGAAGGCGGTCGCGGGGGCCGAGTAGAGCTCTTCGGGCGTGCCGACCTGCTCGATCGAGCCGGCCCGCATGACGGCGACGCGGTCGGCGACGGCGAGGGCCTCCTCCTGGTCGTGGGTGACGAAGAGGGTCGTGATCGACAGCTCGCGCTGGATGCGCCGGATCTCGTCGCGCAGCTGCACCCGCACCTTGGCGTCGAGGGCGCTGAGCGGCTCGTCGAGCAGCAGCACGCGGGGGCGCGTGACGAGCGCCCGGGCCAGGGCGACGCGCTGCTGCTGGCCACCCGAGAGCTGGTGCGCGTAGCGCTCGCCGAGGTCGCCGAGCCCGACCAGGTCGAGCATCTCGCCCGCCCGCGTGGCCCGGGCCGCCTTGTCGACGCGACGCATGCGCAGCCCGAACTCGACGTTCTGCCGCACGGTCAGGTGCGGGAAGAGCGAGTACGCCTGGAACACCATGCCCACGTCGCGGCGGTGCGTCGGAACGCCGACCACGTCGTGCCCGTCGATCGTGATGCGTCCGGTCGTGACGTCCTCGAGCCCGGCGAGGCTGCGCAACGCGGTCGTCTTGCCGCAGCCCGACGGGCCCAGCACGGCGACGAGCTCGCCGGGCTGCAGCTCGAGGTCGAGCCCGGTCAGTGCCCGGTGGCCGGCGAACTGCTTCGTCACGTCGCGGAAGGTCACGGTCGCACCCGTCACGGCGCCGGTCGGGCTCGCGACGGAGGGGCGGGGGAGCGTGGCGGTCACGAGAGGGCCTTTCGAGAGGGGATCGGGCGGGCGGCGCCGAGGGCCCCGACGCGGCCGATCACGAGCAGCAGCACGAACGCGAAGCCCAGGGCGAGCAACGCGAAGATCACGGCGGCGTAGGGGTCGGAGCGCGAGACCTGGACCAGGGCGGTCTGCAGGTTGACGCGGTTGAGCAGCGAGGCGATGGTGAACTCGCCGAGCACGACGGCCACGGTGATGAAGGCCGCTGCGAGCAGGCCGCGGCGCAGGCTCGGCACGACGACGAAGGCCATCGTCCGCAGCCAGCCCGAGCCGAGCGTGCGGGCGGCCTCGGTGAGCGTGCGCAGGTCGGTCGCCGCGAGGTCGGACTGCACCGCGCGGTACGCGTAGGGCAGCACCGTCACGCCGTAGGCGAGCGCGAGCGTCCAGGCGCCCGACCCGGCGACCCGCGAGACGACCGAGTAGACCGGCGCGAGACCGACCACGAGCACGATCGCCGGCACCGTGATCGGCACGAGGCAGACGAACTCGAGCGGGCGCACGAGACGCGGGTGGCGCAGGTGCACGAGCACCATGGCCGGCACCAGCAGCACGAGCACGAGCAGCGCCGAGACGACGGCGAGCAGCAGCGAGTTCGTGACTCCCTCGACGAGGTTGCGGTACATCCGCTCGTTCTCGGGGTCGACGATCGCCCGCCAGTGGTTCAGGTCGTGGCCCGTGCCGTCGGCGCTGCGCAGCGAGAACGCGACCATCGCCGCGATCGGCACCGCGAAGAGGGCTCCCACGATGACCAGGGCGGTGCGGCGCGCGACCGTGCCCGCGCCTCCTGCGCTCGTGAACCTCGACGCGCGTGTCGACCTCGACGCGCTCGTGGCCCGAGGCGCCCGAGGGGCGCTCATCGCTGCCACCGCTCGGTGCGGCGCTGCAGCAGCGAGTAGCCGGTCATCAGCACGGCCATCACGACGACCATGCCGAGGGCGAGGGCCCCGGCGACGTTCTCCCGGCCGAGCACGGTCTCGCTGATCAGCGCGGCGCGGATCTGCAGCGGCACGATCTGGGCCCCCTGGCTGATCAGGGCGGCGGCGGTCGCGTACGACGAGAAGGCGTTGGCGAACAGCAGCAGCAGGCTGCCGACGAACGCGGGGGCGAGCACCGGGACGACCACGCGGACGAGGTGCTGCCACCGGGTGCCGCCGAGGGTGGCGACGGCCTCGCTCCACTGCGGGCGCAGGCCGCTGACGGCGGGCATGAACGTGATCACCATGAGCGGCACCTGGAAGTACAGGTACGGCAGCAGCAGGCCGGGCACCTGGTAGAACCAGACGCCGTCCGCGTAGAGGTCGACGCCGGCGACGTCGACCAGCAGCCGGGTCACGACGCCCTGGATGCCGATGGTCGCGATGAACGCGAACGCGAGCATCACCCCGCCGAACTGCGCGAGGACGCTCGAGGCGGCGTCGATCGCGCTGCGGACGGCTCCGTCGGGTCGGAGCGACGTGAGCCCCCAGCAGACGACGGCACCGACCACGGCACCGGCCAGCGCGGTGACGGCCGAGACCGCCGCCGAGCTGGCGAACGCCCGCACGATGAGGGGGTCGCCGAGGGCGACCAGGTTGTCGAGGGTGGGGGCGCCGTCGCCGTCGACGAAGCCCGTGCCGAGCGCGAGCAGGCACGGCACGATCAAGAAGGCGAGCACCCAGACGGCGAACGGGGTCAGCCCCCACCACGCCGCCGGACGGCGCCGACCCCGCGAGGGGCCGACGCCGTCGGGGGACGAGGAGGCGCGGTCCGGCAGGTCGCCGCGGTCGCCTCCGTGTGCCGACCGCGCGTCGGCGGTCGTGTCCGCCGCACGGGTCGACGTCGTCACCATCAGCCGATCGCCGTGGCCCAGGTGTCGGCCAGCACCTTCGAGGCGGCCTCGGTCTGCTCGGCCGTGAACTGCACGGTGTCGGCAGGCTGCTCGCCGACGGACTCGAGGGCGTCCTGGTCGACGGTGCCGGCCTCGGTCATCGCCGCGAGGCGCACGGGGTAGGCGCCGGCCGCGAGGTAGAGGTTCTGCGCGTCGTCACCCATGACGTACTCCTGCCAGAGGCGGGCCGCGGCGGGGTGCGGTGCGTCGACGTTGATCGCCTGGTTGTAGTAGCTGCCGAGGGCGGTGCCGGGCAGCACGGCGGTCTTCCAGTCGCGTCCGCCGGCGTCGGCCGCGGCGGCGAGGTTGTTGTAGCTCCAGTCGAAGACGACCGGCGTCTCGCCCGAGGCGATCGTCGCCGGGGTCGGGTCGGTGGGCAGGAAGTTGCCCGCGTCGGCGAGCTGCGAGAAGTAGTCGACGCCCGTGCTGACGTCGTCGGCGCTGCCGCCCTCCTGCAACGCGGCCCACTCGACGGCCGCCGCGGCGGCGCCGGCCTGGGTCGGGTCGCCGTTGATCGCGACCTTCCCCTTGTAGTCGCTGCCGAGCAGGTCGTCGAGGCTCTCGGGGGCGGGCACCGCGTCGGCGTCGTAGCCGACCGACATCAGGCCGGTGTAGTCGTAGACCCACTTGCCGTCGGCGTCCTTGTGGTCGTCGGCGATGTCGTCCCAGGTCGACACCTTGTAGGGCGCGAACTGGTCGAGGTTGGCGAGCGTCACGGCCGAGCCGAGGTCGAACACGTCGGGGGCGGTGTCCTGCCCCTTCAGGTTCTGGGCCGCCGTGATCTCTTCGGCGCTCGAGACGTCGGGGCTGTCGGAGTTGACCGTGATGTCGTACTCCTTCTCGAAGCCGTCGATGATCTCGCCGTAGTTGGCCCAGGTGTCGGGCAGGGCGATCACGTTGAGCTCGCCCTCGGCCTGCGCGGCCGCGACGAGGGCGTCCATGCCGCCGAAGTCCTCGGCGCTGGTGGCGGTCGCGGCGTCGGTGCCGTTCGCCGCGCCTCCTGTGCCGTCGGCGTCGGCGCTCGCCGAGCAGCCGGTCAGGGCGAGGGCGGCGATGCCGAGGGTGGCGGCCGAGACGAGCAGGCGCTTGTCGATCATGCGGTGGGGGTCCTTCGGGTGCGGGGCCGGGGTTCGCCGGGAGCGGCGACGGGGGACCGGACGGCCCGGTGGGCACGCTAAGGAGGCGCGACGACGTCCCGGGGGAGGTCGCGTGAACGCGGGGCGAACAGGTGGTGGCGGGGTGTGCCGGGGTGATGGGCGGTCGGGGCGCCGTGCGGGTGCGGCGCAGGGCAGGGCGCCGTCGAGTGGACACGACACCGCGGAACGAATCGGCGTGGTGTCCACTCGACGGTGCGTCGGCCGGGAGAGGTGCGGCGCGCGTCAGCGGGCGGCGGCCGCGGCGGCGAGGGCGATGCGGGCTGCCTCGGCGACGAGGGCGTCGTCGTAGGTCGCGGCGGGGTCGTTGCGCGTGGTGAGCACCGAGATCACCACGGGGTCGCCCGCGGGGGGCGTCACGATCGCGACGTCGTTGCGGATGCCGCCCGCGCCTCCGGACTTGTCGGCGACCTGCCAGCCGTCGGGGGCACCCGCGCGGATCAGGGTGTCTCCGGTCGCGTTGCCCGACATCCAGTCGCGCACGGTCGCGCGGTCGTCGGCGGCGAGCCAGTCACCGTCCGTGATGCGGGCGAGGGTCGCCGTGAAGGCCGCGGGCGTGGTCGTGTCGGCCGTGCTGCCCGGGGTCGGCGTGTTGAGCTCGGGCTCGGTGTGCACGACGTCGGTCACGTCGTCACCCTGCGCGGCGAGGGCGGCGTCGAGCCCGGCCGGGCCGCCGAGCTCGGCGAGCACGAGGTTCAGCGCCGTGTTGTCGCTCTGCCGCACGGCGGCCTCGGCCAGCTGTCGCAACGGGAGCCCGTCGGCGACGTGCTGGCTCGTGAGCGGCGAGTAGCCGGCGGCGTCGACGTCGGCCTGGGTCCAGGTGACGACGCGGTCGAGGTCGGCGTCGTCGGTGGCGTCGAGCAGGGCCGCCGCGGCGAACGCCTTGAGGCTCGACGCGTAGCCGAAGCGCTCGTCGGCGCGGTGGTCAAGGGTGGCACCCGAGCCGGTGTCGAGCACGCTCAGGCCGACGCGGGCGTCGTACCGGGACTCGAGGTCGACCAGCGCGGCCTCGACCTCGGGGGTGGCGAGGTCGGGTGCGGCGATCGGGCTGGGCAGGGGGACCGGGGTGTCGCTCGCGCTCGGGGTGACGGTCGGGGTCGCCGAACCGGGTGACGCGCAGGCGGCCAGGCCGAGGCCCAGGGTGGCGGCGATGGCGAGGGAGGTCGACAGGGCTCGGCGTGACATGCGGCTCGTTTCGTCGTCGGGCGGAGGAGCGGTCACCACGATAGGCGAGCCGGTCGAGCCGGAGCTCGGGGCGAGCGGTGGCGGGCGGGGGCGAGGGGCGAGCGGGAGGCGGAGGCGGCGGTTGCGGGCACCCCGTCGAGCGGCGGCGAGCGATTTGCCTAGGCAGAGGGTCTGCGCCGGTTCGTGGGGTGGCTTCGGTGGGAGGTGGCGGGCACCCCGTCGAGCGGCACCGAGCGATTTGCCTAGGCAGGGGTTTGGCGCCGAACGGCGGGGTGGCGACGGCGGGGTGGCGTCGGCAGGAGGGCGTCGGCAGGAGGGACGCGGAGGCGCGGGCCGGCTCGACGTCGAGAGGTCGGGTTGCGGCCCCGGGGTGAGGTTAGGCTAACCTAAGCGCGTGACCACCGACCTGCCCCTCGCGGCCACCGCCCCCGCCTCGGCCGCCCTGCTCGCCGACGACGTCTCGGTCGCCTACGACGGCGTCGACGTGGTCCACGGCGCCCGCGTCGAGCTGCGCCCCGGCTGCGTCACGGCCCTCGTCGGCCCGAACGGCAGCGGCAAGTCGACCCTGCTTCGCGCCCTGGCCCGTCTGCAGAAGCCGCGCTCGGGGTCGCTGACCCTCGCCGCGCCTCCTGCGGGAGTCGAGTGGTCCGAGAACGTCGTCCGCCCGCACGGGAAGGACGATTCGAGACCACTCGACCGGCCGAGCGGGGGCGAGGGCGCGAGCACAAGCGCGGGCGCGAGCGGGGGCAAGGGCGAGGGCCCGGGCGAGACCGTCGACGGGTTCGACCTGTCGCTGCGCGAGTTCGCCCGGCGGGTCGCGTTGCTGACGCAGGGGCGCCCGACCCCGGGCGGGCTGAGCGTGCGCGACGTCGTCGAGTTCGGCCGCTACCCGCACCGCGGCCGCTGGGGACGCTCCGACCCCGACGGCCCCGCCGCCGTCGACCGGGCGCTCGAGCTGACCGGGGTGGCCGACCTCGCGGGCCGCGGCGTCGACCAGCTCTCGGGCGGCCAGCTGCAGCGCGTCTGGCTGGCCAGCTGCCTCGCACAAGACACCGGGGTGCTGCTGCTCGACGAGCCCACGACCTACCTCGACCTCCGCTACCAGGTCGAGCTGCTCGACCTCGTGCGCGACCTCGCCGACTCGGGCCGCATCGCGGTCGGCGTCGTGTTGCACGACCTCGACCAGGCGGCCGCGCTCGCCGACCGCATCGTCGTGCTGAGCGAGGGCCGCATCGTCGCCGAGGGCGACCCCGAGGACGTGCTGATGCCGCGCCTCCTGACCGACGTCTGGGGCATCCGCATCGACGTCGACACCGACCCCACCACCGGCCACCTGCGCACCCGCGCGATCGGCCGACACCACACCCGGGCCGAGACGCCCGTCCGATGAGAGAGACACCACCCGTGACCCAGCGCCTTCTGACGACGCCCCGCCACACCCCGACCTCCGGCACCCCGACCTCCGGCGGCTCCGCCCGCCGCCCCGCGGCCCGCCGGCTGCTGACGGTGACCGCCGTCGCGGCCGCCGCGGCCCTGACCCTCGCCGGCTGCGGCACGACCGAGTCCGCCGACGCCGGCGCGACCTCGGGCAGCGGCGAGCAGATTACCCTGACCGACGGCACGGGGGCCGAGATCACCCTCGACGGCCCCGCGACGAAGGTCGTCGGCACCGAGTGGAACGTCGTCGAAGACCTCGTCGCCCTGGGCGTCGAGCCCGTGGGCGTCGCCGACGTGAAGGGCTACGGCGACTGGGACTCGGCCGTGCCGCTGACGAACGAGCCGACCGACATCGGCACCCGCGGCGAGCCGAGCCTCGACACCGTCGCCTCGCTCGCACCCGACCTGATCGTCGCGACCGACGGCCTGAGCGCCGACGCCGTGACGCAGCTGAAGGAGATCGCGCCCGTCCTGGTGGTCACCTCGGCCGACGCCTCGCGCCAGATCGAGCACAGCATGGACAACCTCGACCTGATCGCGAAGGCGACCGGCACCGAAGACAGGGCGACCGAGGTGAAGGAGGAGTTCGCCGACGCGCTCGCCGCAGGCAAGCAGGCCCTCGCCGACGCCGGCCTCGCGGGCCAGCCCTTCGCCTTCGCCGACGGCTACGTCGACGCCGGCCAGGTGAGCATCCGCCCCTACGCGAAGGGCTCGCTCGTCTCCGACGTCACCGAAGAGCTCGGCCTGACCAACGCCTGGACCGTCGAGGGCGACGAGGCGTACGGCCTCGCCACGACCGACGTCGAGGGCCTCACGCAGCTGCCCGCCGACGTGCAGTTCCTGTACATCGACAACACCGCCGCGGGTGCCGACGACCCGTTCGCCGTCTCGCTCGCCTCGAACGCCGTGTGGCAGTCGCTGCCGTTCGTGCAGTCCGGTGACGTGCACCGCCTCGACGACGGCATCTGGATGTTCGGCGGACCCGCCGCGATGACCGCCTACGTCGACTCGCTGGTGTCGACCCTGACGAAGTAAGCCGCACCGTGAGCACGACCGTCACCCCCACCGACCCCGCGCCGCCCCGGCTCGACGAGCCCGCCGCACCGGGCCGCGACGAGCGCGCGCGTCGCGCGGCACGAGCCCAGGAGGCGCGGCTCGCCGCCCCCCGTCGGCTCACGCCCGGGTCGGTGGGCGTGACGGTCGCGCTGGTCGCCGTCGTCGTGGTGCTCGCCCTCGTGGACGTCACGCAGGGCACCGCCGACGTCGGTGCCCGGCAGGTCTGGCAGGCGCTCACCGGCACCGCGACGGCCGGCGACTCGTCCGTGGTGGTCGCCTCGCGCCTCCCGCGGATGGTGGCAGGCCTGCTGGTCGGCGTCGCCCTCGGAGCCGCCGGCGCCGCCCTGCAGCACATGAGCCGCAACGTGCTCGCCTCACCCGACACCCTGGCCGTCAACGCCGGCGCCTCCGTCGCCCTCGCGATCGCCGCCGTCACCGGGCTCAGCCTGCCGTTGCTGGCCTCGTCCGGCGTCGCGTTCGTCGGCGGGCTGCTCGCCGCCGGGCTCGTGCTCGCCCTGTCGGGGCTCGGCGCCGGCACCGTGCGGCTCGTGCTCGCCGGCAGCGCCCTGGCCCTCGGCCTCGCCTCGGTGACGAGCGCCCTGCTGCTGCTCTTCCCGCAGCAGACCGCCGGCCTCTACGCCTGGGGCCAGGGCAGCATCTCGCAGAACGGCTTCGACGGCGTCGTGCAGCTCGGCCCGGTGGTCGTCGTCGGGCTGCTCGTGCTGGTCGCCGTGAACGTCCGCGTCGACGCCCTCGCCCTCGGCGACGACGCCGCCCGCAGCGTCGGGGTCGACGTCCGCACCACCCGCGTGGTGACCGTGCTGGCCGCCGTGCTGCTCTCGGCCGCCGCCGTCACCCTCGCCGGGCCGATCGGCTTCGTCGGCCTCTGCGCCCCCGCGCTCGTGCGGCTGCTGCGGCGGACCGTGCCCGCCGTCCGCCGGTTCGTCGTCTCGATGCCGCTCGCCGGCCTCGCCGGGGCCGCGCTCGTGCTGGGCGCCGACGTGCTGCTGCGCGCACTCGTCGGTGCCGAGACGTCGGTGCAGGTGCCCACGGGCGTCGTGACCTCGCTGCTCGGCGCGGTGTTCTTGGTCGTGCTGGCGTTCCGTGCCCGCGACCACGGCGGCGTCAGCCCGACCGACCGGCACCCCGTGGTCTCGCGGCTGCGGTTCGTGGTCGTCGTCGCGGTCGTGGTCGCCGTGCTCGTCGCCGTCGTGCTCGGTTCGGTGCTGCTCGGCGACGCCAAGCTGCTGCTCGGCGACGTCGCCAACTGGGTGACCGGCCGGTCGGGACGGGTCGTCAGCTACGTGCTCGACACCCGCGTGCCCCGGGTCGTGGCGGCCGTCGTCGCCGGAGCCGCCTTGGCCCTCGCCGGCACCCTCGTGCAGGCCGTCACCCGCAACCCGCTCGCCGAACCGGGCATCCTCGGCGTGACCGGCGGTGCCGGCCTCGGCGCCGTGCTGCTCGTCACCACCGTGCCGCTCGCCACCGGCTGGGGCATCGCGGGCGCCGCGTTCGTCGGGGCCGTGGTCGCGGCCGTGGTCGTGTTCGGCCTCGCCTCGCGAGGGGGGTTCCCGCAGAACCGGCTGGTGCTGATCGGCATCGGCGTCTCGACCGCGACGGCGGCGGCGATCAGCCTGCTGATCGTGCTGACCGACCCGTTCAACGGCGCGAAGGCGCTCACCTGGCTGTCGGGGTCGACCTACGGTCGCACCCTGGACGACGCCATGCCGGTGTCGCTGGCACTCGCGGCTGCGCTCGTCGTGGTCGTGCTGCAGCGTCGCCGCCTCGACCTGGTGGGGGTGGACGACGACACACCGCGCCTCCTCGGGGTCTCGCTCTCGCGGTCGCGGATGGTGTTCCTCTCGCTGGCCGTGCTGCTCACGGCGACGGCCGTGGCCGCCGTCGGGGTGGTCGGGTTCGTCGGGCTCGTCGCCCCGCACGCGGCCCGGTCACTCGTCGGACGGCGGCACGCCCGCGTGCTGCCCGTGGCCGTGCTGCTCGGCGCCTTGCTGGTCTGCGCCGCCGACGTGCTCGGGCGCACCGTGATCGCCCCGGCCCAGCTCGGCGCCGGCCTCCTGACGGCCGTCATCGGGACGCCGTACTTCGTCTGGCTGCTCTGGCGCGGGCGGGCCTCCGCGAGCTGACGCCCGGGCCGCCGCCGCCCCGGCCGCCGCCCGGGCCGTAACCCAGGCCGCCGCCCAGGCCGCCGCTCGCCGGTCGAGTGGTCCGAGATCCTCAACCGGTCGACGAAGGACGATCTCGGACCAGTTGACCCGCGCCTCCCACCAGTAGGGGGTCAGGAGGCGCGGCGCAGCACCCGGAGCAGCACCAGCGCCGAGACCCCGCCCAGCAGGTACCCGAGCAGGTCGGTCGCGGCGAACGTCGTGCCCAGCACCCACGCCGCCGGAGGGAACGCGGCCACGGCGGCGGCCGACAGGCCCGTCAGCTGCAGCAGTTCGACCGCGATCGACGCGACGGTCGCCGCCGTCGCGAGGACGAGCCCGGTCAGCCGTGGCGCGACCAGTGCGAGCAGCACGCCGAGCAGCACCGTGTAGAGCGCCGAGCCGAGCAGGTCGCCGGTCAGCCCGGGCACCAGCCGCTCGGCGGCGATGCCGAGCCCGACCGTGGCGAGGGCGGCCACGACGAGTGGAGCACGCCGGCGCGGGTGCTCGCGCAGGCCTCGACCCGCGTCACCGCGTCGCCCTGAGTCCCCTGACATGTCACATAGGCTAGCGGGCGGGGTCGGGCACCGCCGGGTCACGGCCCCGGGCAAGAGTGAAGCCCACGACCGCAGGAACGATCGTGGGCTTCGGTTGTCCTCCGAGTGGAAGACCAGGGATGCAAACCCATCCCCGAGTCGAGAACTCGGGTCCATGGTAGTCCAGCCCTGGCCGGACTGCATCCCTGGCACCTTCCGCTCCTCGTGTCCGCCGGCGCGCACACCAGGAGGTGATCCTCATGTCGAAAGACATCGAGGGCCAGCCCAGGAAGACCGTGCCGTGGCTGCAGATCGCGACGTTGTTCGTGACTGTGACGCGGCTCGCGCTCGACCTGTGGCGCAAGGGCTAGGAATGGGAGCCCCCGTGACCCTGCGTCACGGGGGCGTTCCCCACCGACGCGACCCGCGCCTCCTGGGTTCGGGTCTCAGGAGGTGCGGTCGCGTCGAGCGGGTCAGGTCGCGTCGAGCGGGTCAGGCCGCGTCGACGACGCGCGAGACGTCGGCCCCGACGCGCTCACCGGCGACGGCACCCGACAGGCCGGCGCTCGCCAGGAAGCGGTCGGCGGTGCGGAGGCCGAGGGCCATGATCGTCAGGGCCGGGTTGGCCACGACGGCGCTCGGGAAGACCGAGTTGTCGGCGATCCAGAGGTTCGGCACGTCGAAGCTGCGCCCGTCGGGGTCGACCACGGCCGTCGCCGGGTCGGTGCCCATGCGGCAGGTGCCGATCGTGTGGGCGGTGCGGGCCAGGACGCGGATGTCGCGTCCGCCGGCCGCCTCGACGATGGCCGTCATGGTCTCGACGGCGTGGTCGTCGATCGCCTTCTCGTTCTCGCCGGGCGTGAACGTGACGACGACCTTCGGCATGCCGTTCTCGTCGAGCTCGTCGGACAGCGTGAGCCGGTTCTTTTCGCTCGGCAGGCACTCGGCGTTGATGCCGACGCCGGCCATGAAGCGGTAGTCGTCAAGGGCCTTCACCAGTTCGGGGCCCCAGAGGCCGGCGCCCCGGGCGAGGGTCGTCGCCAGCGTCAGCGGCATCGCGCCGAGGCTCTGAATGAGGTAGCCGCCGACGAAGTCGACGCCGTCAGGACGCATGGTGTCTTCGGTGATGATCGACGACGGGTAGCCGCGGTAGCCGCGCATCTCGGTGTCGAAGGTGCCCCAGACCTGGGTGGCGCCGTGGGCCATGAAGTTGCGGCCGACCTGGTCGCTGCTGTTGGCGATGCCGGCGTGCAGCAGCAGGCGCGGCGTCTCGACGCCGCCCGCGCAGAGGAACAGCGCGGCCGTGCGCTGACGGTGCTCGACGCCGTCGCGGACGTAGACGACGGCCGAGACCTCGCCGGCCTCGTCGAGCTCGATGCCCGTGACCATCGACTCGGGGCGGATCTCGGCCCCGTTCGCGACGGCCATCGGCAGGTAGCTGGTGTCCATGCTGACCTTGGCGCCACTGCGGCAGCCCTGGTGGCAGCTGCCACAGCCGACGCAGGCCGGGCGGGTGCCGACGTGCTCTTGCCGCCAGTCTCGGCTGACGAGCGCGGCCGGGGCGTCGGTCGCCCGGATGCCGACGGCCTCGCAGCCGCGGATCATCATGTCGCTCGACGCGTTGCGTGCGGGCGGCGGCATGAGGTACGAACGCTGAGGGTCCCATGGGTAGTCGGCCGGGCCCGAGACGCCGACGAAGTGCTCGACCTCTTCGATGTACCCGATCAGCTCGGCGTGGTCGACGGGCCAGTCCTCGCCCTTGCCGGTGAGGGTCTTGAGCTTCAGGTCCCGCTCGTCGGGGCGCGGGGTGAACGCACCCCAGTGCAGGGTCGAACCGCCGACGCCCTTGCCGCTGTTGTTCTGGCCGAACGCGGTCGGGGTCTCGCCGCCGCTCAGGCGTTCGTCCATCCAGTTGATCTTGACGGCCTCGATCTCGTCTTGCGTGTACTCGTCGGGCTCGAAGTTCGGGCCGGCCTCGAGGGCGACGACCTTGAGCCCCTGCAGGGCGAGCTTCGCGAGGATCGGGGCGCCACCGGCACCGGTGCCGATCACGACCGCGTCGACGACCTCGGACTCGTCGTAGGTGCGTTGCGCGTCGAGCTTCATCGGGTGACCTCCATGGCTGGTTCCCAGCCCTCTCGTTGGCCGGCACCGAGCCGGCTGAATCCTTGCAGGGCGCGACCGGCACGGCCGTTCGCGAAACCGTCGAAGCCGATGCGCTCCATGGTCGCCGGGTGGGCGAGCCAGGCCTTGACCAGGTCGACGCGGCAGTCCTCGAACCAGGCGGTGAGCTGCTCGACCGAGAACGGGTGGGCCTCGGCGTCGCTGGGGTGGTCGGTGTCGCCGGACGTGCCACCGGTGAGGCCCGCGTCGCCCTGGTCGCCCCCGTGGTGCGAGTCGCCGCCACCGCTGTCGCCGACCGTCTCGAGGGTGTCGTCGGGGTCGCCCGCGACGATCACGGCGAGACGCTCGTCTTGCTGCTCGGGCGCGAGGCCGGTGAAGTCGGCGAGGGCGTCGAGGCCGAGCGCGTAGGCCTCGGGGTCGCTCGGCAGGTCGGCGTTGCGCCAGCCGTCGCCTTGGCCGGCGGCGAGCTGGGCGTCCACGCGGGCGGCGAGGTCGACGGCGTGGTCGGGGTCGTCTTGCGGCACCACGCGGGCGGCGACCGCCCGCAGGGTGGTCAGCTGCGCCTCGGTCAGCACCTGCGGCACGTAGCGCGGGTCGTCGGCCACCGCTCGCTTCGCCAGGATGCCGCGCGTGTTCGAGGCCGTCCGGCTCGACGCGATGACCCGCGCGAAGTCGTCCGAGATCATGGGCGCCCGGCCGGCGTCGTCACGCCAGAACGAGGTGATCGCCGCGGCGACCTCGGTCGGGCGTTCGAGCGGCAGCAGGTGGCCGGCCCCGTCGAGGGTCAGGTGCGTGGCGCGCGGGTACACGGCCCCGTTCAGGCGGCGTTGGGCGTCTTCGCCGAGGGGCCCGTCGGCACCGCCGGCGACGATCAGGGCCGGCAGGTCGAGCGTGCCGACCTCGGCCGTCCAGTCCTCGCGGCTGCCGCGGTCGAACCAGGCCGTCCAGGCCTCGGGGGAGGTGCGGTGCAGGTCGGCGAGGGCCTGGTCGTCGAGCGGCGTCGGCAGCGGGGCGCCGACGTTGTCGTCGACGAACCCGCGGGCCGTGTCGGCGTCGAGCGGGCCGTCGGTGGCCGCGGCGATCATCTGCCGGCGGTTCTCGTCGTCCATCGGCTCGGGTGACGGAGGCGACGCCGCGAGCAGGACGACGCCGGCCAGGCCGAAGAGGCCGCCCTGCCCGGCGAGGGTGCGGGCGGCGACGATCGAGGCGATCTTGCCGCCCATGCTGTGGCCCACGAGCAGCCAGCGGGTGGCACCGTGCCGTCGGATCTGACGCGTGACCTGACGCACCATGTCGTCGACGGTCACGCCGTCGACGGTCGTGGCGTCGCCGAAGCCCGGCAGGTCGAGCGCGACGACCTCGAAGTCGTCGCCGAGCGCGTCCGTGACGGGGCCGTACTCGAGACGGCTCATGCCGAGCGCGTGCAGGCAGAACAGGGTGGGGCGTGTGGTGGTGGTGTCGCTGGTCACTGGGCTCCTCGGAGAAGGCGGGGGCCGGGCGACGTCCCCCGTCGCGCCGGCGACCTCGACGCTACGTCCGGCCACCGACATCGGGCCAGATGAGGGCGGGCGGACCGCACCGGTGGTACGACTGACTGCCCGTCGCCGGGGCCCGGACGCTGGGAGGCGTACCCCGCCGACCCGCGCCTCCTGGTGTCGGGGTCGGTCGAGTGGTCGCAGATCGCGGTCCGGGCGCCTCGGGAGGACGATCAGCGACCACTCGACGGCACCGAGCGGGAACCGGGGAGGCGCGGGCAGGGGATGCTCAGCGGTCGCGCCTTGTGCGCACCCCGCCCGCCCGGGAGGATGGGCGGATGGAAACCGTCATCATCGCCCTCATGGTCATCGGGTCGATCGTCGTCATCTTCGGCATCGTCTTCTTCTTGGTCGCGGCGGTGCTGCCCTCGCGGGCCCCGCGCGCCGGTCGTCGCGGTCGCGGCGGACGCCCCGCAGCCCGCACCCGCTAGGGCGCGTCCGTGGCACCGACGGACGCGGGGATCGCCGTCCACCTCCAGCGCTGCGCCGCGCAGCTCGTGACCCGCAACCAGCTCCGCGACCGGTTCGACCTGGCGCGGACGGTCACGCACACGGCCGACTTCCCGCGCCGGGCGGCCGCCGAACGGGCGGCCGACGAGCTGCGCACGTCGGGCTACGACGTGACGGTCACGCGCCGGGGCCTGCTCGGCGCCTCGCTCGAGGCGGGTCGTGAGGACGCGCTCGAGGACGATCGCGCCGTCACCTTCACCCGCGAGGTCTTCGACGTCGTGCAGCGGGCCGGCGGCCGGTACGAGGGCTGGAGCGCCGAGGTCATCGCCGAAGCCCAGGCCTGAGCCGGACGCCTCGCGGCGCGGCAGGGCGTCGGGCGCGACCACCCCGGCCTCAGCGGCGGCGCGGCACGACCATCGGCGACCCCGTCACCGGGTCGGGCACGACGACGCAGGGCAGGTCGAACACGTCGGTGACGAGCTGCTCGGTCAGCACCTCGGCCGGGGTGCCCGTCGCCACGACGTCGCCGTCGGCCATGACGATCAGGTCGGTCGCGTACCGCGCGGCCTGGTTGAGGTCGTGCAGCACCGCCACGACCGTCGTGCCCTGGCCGTGCAACCGCGCGAACAGGTCGAGCAGGTCGTACTGGTGCGCGACGTCGAGGTAGGTCGTCGGTTCGTCGAGCAGCAGCACGGGGGTCTGCTGCGCGAGCGCCATCGCCACCCAGACGCGCTGCCGCTGCCCGCCCGACAGCTCATCGACGGGCACGTCGACCAGCTCGGTCAGGTCGGTCTCGACCAGGGCGGCGTCCACGGCCTCGCGGTCGTTCGCGGTCCACTGCCGGAACAGCCCCTGGTGCGGGTACCGGCCGCGCGCCACGAGCTCGGCGACCGTGATGCCGTCGGGAGCGGTGGAGGTCTGGGGCAGCAGGCCGACGATCCGCGCCGCCTCCTTGGCCGGCACGCCCGCGAGCTCGCGCCCGTCGAGCAGCACCGACCCCGACCGGGGCTTCAGGAGGCGCGCGAAGGCCCTCAACAGCGTCGACTTGCCACAGGCGTTCGGCCCGACGATCACCGTGAACGAGCCCTCGCGGACGTCGGCGTCGACGGCCTCGCTGACCGTGCGACGGTCGTAGGCGAGGTGTGCCTGCCGGGCGACCAGGCGGGGCGGGCGGGTGTCGTCGGCGTTCACGCGGACCTCCGGGATTCCGAGACGAGCAGCGTGATCAGGTAGACCCCGCCGATCACGAGCGTGACGAGGCCGACCGGCACGGGGTTGGCGGCCACGTGCTGGGCGATCAGGTCGGCGACGAGCAGCAGCACCGCGCCGACGAGCCCGCCGCCGACGAGCGGCACCCCGGCCGAGCGCACGAGGCGCCGGGCGAGCTGGGGCGCGGCGAGGGCGACGAAGGCGATCGGCCCGGTGCTGGCGGTCACCACGGCGGTCAGTGCGACGCCGACCACGACGAGCGCCAGCCGCGACCCCTCGGTGCGCAGCCCGTGCGACCGGGCGGTGTCGTCGCCGAGCTCGAGCTGTCGCAGTGGTCGTGACAGCGCCATGACGAGCGGGGTCAGCACGACGAGCAGCACGAGGGCCGGCACGAGCTGCTGCCAGCCGACGAGGGCGAGCGAGCCCGCGCCCCAGAACGACGCCGTCAGGGCGACCTCGGTCTGGGCGCGCAGCAGCAGCCAGCTGTTGACCGAGTGCAGCAGGGCCGTGACGCCGATGCCCACGATGATCAGCCGCAGTCCCTGCACGCCCCGGCGGTAGGCCAGCAGGTAGACGACCAGCGCCGTCGCCAGCCCGCCGACCAGGGCTCCGGCCGCGGTGCCGACCGTCGACGCGGCGCCCGACACGATGACGACGATCGCCCCCGTGTAGGCCCCGGTCGAGAAGCCGATCACGTCCGGAGAACCCAGCGGGTTGCGGGTCAACGACTGGAAGATCGCGCCCGAGACGCCGAGGGCGGCGCCGAAGACGAGGGCCGCGAGCACGCGCGGCAGCCGCCAGTTCAGCACGATGGTCGACGCGAACCCGTCGCCGCCGAACAGGGCCCGCACGACCTGGGGCGGGCTGAGCGGGTAGTCGCCGATGCCGAGGGCGACGATCGCGACGACGACGGCCACGACGACCAGCACGAGCGTCGCGGTGCGGCGCCGCCCGCCGGTCGTACGCCACGAGCGCAGGAGGCGCGGGCCGACACCCGGCGCGGCGGCCGTCGGTCGCGTGCCCGGCCCGGTCCGCGGGCCCGGCCCTGCCGGTGTGCCCGGCCGGCCCGTCCGTGTGCCCGGCCCCGTCGCCCGTGTCATGCGCTGCCCACCCGTCGGCGGCGGGCGATCGCGATGAGCACGGGTGCCCCGATCGCGGCCGTCACGAGTCCCGCGGCCAGCTCGCCCGGGGGAGCCACCACCCGGCCCAGCACGTCCGCGAGCAGCAGCAGCACCGGCCCGAGCACGGCCGACAGGCCGGTGATCCAGGGCTGGCTGGGGCCGACCACGCCACGGGCGGCGTGCGCGACCATGAGCCCCACGAACGCGACGGGCCCGACCACCGCGGTCGCGCCTCCTGCCAGCAGGGTGACGACGACCAACGAGACGACCCGCACGGCGGGCACCGAGACGCCGACCGACGCGGCGTGCTCGTCGCCGAGCGCGACGGCGTCGAGGGGGCGCGAGGCGATCAGCGCGACGACGACCCCGGCAGCGACGAAGGGCAGCACGGTCAGCACGGGCTCCCAGCCGCGGTCGGCGAGCGAGCCGACCTCCCACGCGCGCACCGCGTCGAAGCGGCGGGGGTCGGCCAGCACGATCGACGACGTGATGCCCGCGAGCACCGACCCGAGCGCGAGGCCGGCGAGGGTCAGGCGGGCGGGGCCACCGCCTCCTCGTCCGGCGCCGCCGATCAGGGCGACCGCCACGGTCGCGAAGCCCGCGCCGACGAACGAGAACCAGACCCAGCCGCTCGCCGAGGTGACCCCGGCGAAGCCGACCGCGAGGGCGACGGCGAAGGCGCTGCCCGAGGTCACGCCGAGGATGCCCGGGTCGGCGAGCGGGTTGCGGGTCACGGCCTGCACGACGGCCCCGGCGACCCCGAGCCCGGCACCGGCCACGATGGCGGCGACGGTGCGCGGCAGGCGCAGGTCGAGCACGGCGGTGGCGTCGGCCGTGTCGCGGCTCGCGGCGCCGGTCAGGATGCGCAGCACGTCGTCGAGGGCGACCGGCCGCGCGCCGACGGCGAGGCCCAGCACGACGGCGAGGGCCAGCAGGGCGAGGGCGGCGACGAGGGCGAGGAGGCGCGTGCGGGTGCGCCGGGAGCCTCGCGTCGGTCGCGGGGCACGGCCGACCGTGAGCGCTCGGGGCATCGCCATGATGATTAGCTTAGGCTACCCTCACTTGGAGTCGTGCCGGTGGTCACCGGCATCGTCCCAGCACATCACCTTCCGCCCGACACACGTCACAGCACCGACGTCACAGCCCTGAGGAACACATGCGCAAGACACTCTCGATCGCCGCCACCGTCGCGGTCGCCACCCTCGCCCTGGCCGGCTGCTCGGCCGGCTCCGACTCCGGCTCCGACGACGCCTCGGGGGGGGCCTCGGGCGGGTCGGGCGCGTTCCCCGTGTCGATCGACACGAAGTTCGGCGAGGTGACCATCGACCAGAAGCCCACGCGCGTCGTCGCGCTCGGCTGGGGCGACGCCGAGGCGGCGCTGGCCCTGGGCGTCCAGCCCGTCGGGGCCTCGGACTGGCTGGCCTTCGGCGACGCGGCCGACGGCGTCGGCCCGTGGGCGCAGGGCCTCTACGACCAGGCCCCCGAGATCATCGGCACCCTCGAGCCCTCGTACGAGGCGATCGCCGCCCTCGAGCCCGACGTGATCCTCGACACGAAGAGCTCTGGCGACCAGGACCGCTACGACCGCCTGTCGAGCATCGCCCCGACCGTGGGCGTGCCCGAGGGCGGCGACAGCTACCTGACCGACTTCGACGACCAGATGGAGCTCGTGTCGAAGGCGCTCGGCGAAGAGGCGAAGGGCGAGCAGCTCGTCGACGAGAACGAGGAGGCCGTCGAGGCCGTCGCCGCCGCCCACCCCGAGTGGGAGGGCAAGACGATCACCGCCGCGACGAAGACCAGCGAGGGCTGGGGCGCCTACGTCGAGGACAGCGAGCGGGTCGAGCAGCTCGAGGCGCTCGGCTTCGAGCAGAACCCCGCCATCGCGGCGCTGGCCCCGAACGCCGGCGGCTTCTCGGTCTCGATCTCGAGCGAGCAGCTCGACGAGATCGACGCCGACGTCATCGTGGCGTTCCCGATCTACATCGACACGACCGAGATCACCGACGACGCGCAGTGGAAGGCCCTGCCGGCCGTCCAGGAGGGGCACGCCGTCGTCATCGACGGCGACGTCGCCGCGGCGTACTCGCTCGGTTCGGCGCTGTCGCGGCAGTACGCGCTCGAGAAGCTGGTGCCGCTGCTCGAGGGCGCCACGAAGTAGTCGCGGCGCTCGCGGTCCGCACCCCGTGTGCGCCGGATCGCTGCAGAGGGTGAAAGATGTTGTGGTGACCCACGAGCTGCACGACCTGATGACCCCCGAGAAGAACGTCCAACGCATCATGTGGACCGGCACGATCTGGTTCGTCGCCGCGGTCGGCAGCGTGGCGGTGGCCCTGGGGTTGCTGCTCTCGACCGGCTGGCGTCCGGCCCTGCTGTCGGCGGGGCTCGCGACGCTGTTCTGGGTCGGCGCGGCGCTGGTCGCCCTGAGCGTCGGGCTGATCGGCTGGTCGGGCTGCCCCATCCTCGAGGTCGACGTGCCGACGGCCGACCGCAACAAGACCCGCACGATGCAGGCCGGCACGATGCTCTTCATCGTCGGCGGGGCGGCCGCGCTGCTCGCCGTGCTGCTCGGCCCCGCGAGCTGAGCGGGGGAGGCGCTGCTCGCCGTGTTGCTCGGCCCCGCGAGCTGAGCGGGGGACGCCTCCCCGCCGCCCGTCACTAGGGTGGCGCGAATGAGCGAACAGCAGCACCCCGTGACGGCGCCCGCGTGGGCGGGCCCCTCCTGGACCGAGCACGTCGTCTGGTGGCACGTGTACCCCCTCGGCTTCGTCGGGGCGGACACGACCGGAGCGGACCGCTCGCCGGCACCGCGCCTCCTCGAACTCGTGCCGTGGCTCGACCACCTGCTGGCGCTCGGCGCCAACGGCCTCGCGCTCGGGCCGGTGTTCGCGTCGTCGACGCACGGCTACGACACGATCGACTGGTTCACCGTCGACCCGCGGCTCGGCACCGAGGCCGACCTCGTCACCCTGATCGAGGCCGCCCACGCCAAGGGCGTGATGGTCATGCTCGACGGCGTCTTTAACCACGTCGGCCCCGAGTTCCCGGCACTGGTCGAGGCCCGTCGCGACCCGTCGTCGGCGGCCGCGAGCCTGTTCCGGCGCGAGGCCGACGGCAGCCTCGGCACCTTCGAGGGGCACGGCGGGCTCATCGCCCTCGACCACTCGTCGCCCGAGGTCGCCCGCACGGTGACCGACGTCCTGACGCACTGGGCGGACCGCGGTGCCGACGCCTGGCGCCTCGACGCCGCCTACTCGGTGCCGTCGGAGTTCTGGGCGACCGTGCTGCCGCCGCTCCGCGAACGGCACCCCGACGTCTACGTCGTCGGCGAGGTGCTGCACGGCGACTACGCGGCGGCCGTCCGCGACGGGGGCCTCGACTCGGTCACCCAGTACGAGCTGTGGCAGGGCGTCTGGCACGGCATCGCCGAGGTCAACCTGTTCGAGCTCGAATGGGCGCTGCGGCGTCACGACGAGTTCTTGGACGAGTTCGTCCCGCTCACCTTCGTCGGCAACCACGACGTCACGCGCATCGCCAGCCAGATCGACGACGAGCGCCACCACGACCACGCGATCGCCCTGCTCTTCGTGCTCGGCGGGACGCCCTCGGTCTACTACGGCGACGAGTTCGGACTGCGGGCCGTCAAGGAGGCGCGGGTCGGCGGCGACGACGCCGTGCGCCCCGCGTTCCCCTCGACGCCTGCCGAGGCCCCGGGTGCCGGCGTGCCCGGCGCCCTCCCCGAGGTCCTCGCCCTGCACCAGCGCCTGATCGGCGTGCGGCGTCGGCACCCGTGGCTGCACACCGCGCGCAGCCGCACCGTGTCGGTCGCGAACGAGTCGCTCGTGCTCGAGCTGACCGGCGCGGGGCCCGGTGAGTCGCTGGTCGTCGCGCTCAACCTCGGCAACGACGAACTGCGCGTGGCCGACCCGGCCCCGGGCGAGTGGCTGGCGGGGCGCGACGCCGGTCTCGACGGCGACGTGCTGTCGGTCGGGCCGCACGGCTGGGCGGTGGTCGCGCGCGCCTGACCCGGCCCGCGCCTCCCGGGGTCTGCGCGTCCCCTGGGAGTCGCGACGAGCCCGCCGCGGCTCTCGCTACCGTGCCACGCATGGTTAAGACACGAGAGCTTCTCATGACCTCGACCCTCGCCGTCGGTGCGCTGGTCGCCGCCACCGGGTGCACGTCCGACCCCGACGTCGCGGCCCCGACCGCCGACGCCTCGGGGACGCCGAGCGCGTCGATGGCGACCCCGACCGAGGCCTCCTCGGCCGACGCGTCTCCGGCCGACGCCGAACCGGCCTCGGCCGAGCAGGCGACCGTCGCCCGCTACCTCGACGCGATCGCCGACGGCGACACGGCCGCCGCCTGGGCGCTGCTCAGCCCCGAGGCGCAGCAGTTCTACGGCGCCGAGCAGACCTACGCCTCGGTCTCGCCGACCGACGGCACGGTCACCGCCGACGAGGCGGACGTGCTGCGCGACGCCGAGCTCGTCTCGGCCGAGGGGCCCGAGGGCGCGTTCACCCTGGTCGGCGCCACGACCGACGACCTCGCCGACGCCTGGGTCGTCCGCGAGACCGCCGACGGCCTCCGCGTCGACGACGCCGGCGTCCCGCCGACCGGCGACTCCCTCTACGAGTGGACGAACCCCGCCGCCGGGGCCGAGGACCAGACCGCAGGAGGCGCGGCGTACGACACCACGACCCCCGCGTCGATCTCGTTCGCCAGTCCGTTCAGCCAGGACCAGACCGAGCCGAGCGTCGTCGGCTACCCCGACACGCTCTGGGCGTTCGTCGACGGGCAGCAGCTCGGGTCGATCGACGCCGTGTCGGCCGGGTCGGGCAAGCGCTTCACGACCGAGGTCGGCGAGTCGAGCGGGGCCGGCCGGGGCCTCACGGTCGTCTGGCAGACGGGCGACGACTCGCTCGGCTGGCGCAGCAGCACCGTCGTGCTCTGAGGTCTGGGGTCTGGGGTCTGGGGTCTGGGGTCTGAGGTCTGAGGTCTGAGGTCTGAGGTCTGAGGTCTGCGCTCGTGCCTCGTGCCGACTGGCCGCACCTCGCCCTCGCCGCCCCATGAACCCGTTTTCGAACGATGAACCCAGAAGCTCGTGGGTGCATCGTTCGAAACCGGGTTCATGGGCGCACGGCGGGCCGGGGCTGGGGCTGGGGCTGGTGCTCGGGCTCGGGCAGGTCAGCGGCGGCGCAGCAGGGCCATGGCCTCGAGGTGCGGCGTCTGCGGGAACATGTCGAACACGCGGGCGGCCACGACCTCGAACGAGGGCATGGCGTCCAGGTCGCTCGCCAGCGTCACGGGGTTGCAGCTCGAGTAGACGACGTGCTCGACGTCCGACGCCTCGAGCCACCCGGCCAGCGTCGCGCCGATGCCGCGCCGCGGCGGGTTGACGATCACGAGCTCAGGAGGCGCGGCGTCGGCAGCCGAGGATGCGCTCGACGACGACGCGCTCGCCGACGACGCGCTCGCCGAGGATGCGGGCACGCCGCTTCCCGCGGACGCCGGCCCCGCGCTCGCCGACCCCGCGTTCCCCGCGCTCGCCGACCCCGCACTTTCCGGCCCCGCGGTTTCCGAGGACGCCGACCCCGAGGATGCGGGCACCTCGTTCTCCGCGCTCACCGAAGATCCCGACCCCGACGACGTCGCGAACCGGGTCGCGTCGTCCGCCGCGAAGCGCACGTGCTCGAGCCCTGCGCGACGGGCGCTGCCCCGGGCGCTGGCCACCGCCTCCTCGCTGGTCTCGATGCCGACGACCTCGCGGTGCGCGTGTCGGCTCGTGCGTCCGGAGCCCGGGCGGGCGACGTGCAGGGCGAAGCCGCCGACGCCGCAGTAGAGGTCCCAGACGCGGGCGGGGTCGAGGTCGTCGACCCACCGGGCCGCCTGGTCGTAGAGGCCGGCGGCGATCGCGGTGTTGGTCTGGAAGAAGCTCTGCGGTCGCAGCTCGAGGTCGACCCCGCCGAGCCGCATGGTCAGCGTCTCGCGTTCGGTCAGCACGATCTCGTCGGCGCCCTCGAGGACGGCCTTGTGCTCGGGCAGCAGGTTGACCGAGACCACGGCGACCTGCGGCAGCTCGTCGAGCAGCCAGGGCAGCTCGGCACGGAGCCGCGGCAGGGCCTGCTCGCTCCGCAGCACGAAGCGCACCATCAGCTCGCCCGACGGCGACTCGGTGACGTGGACGTACTTCGCCTCGCCGCGCCGCTTCGGCACGTCGTAGGGCAGGAGGCGCGCTCGGGTCACGAACGCCGCCAGCGTCGGCAGCACCGCCTGGATGCCCTCGGTGTGCAGGCCGCACCCGCGCAGGTCGACGCCCTGCCCGCGCCCGTCGAGGATGCCGAGCGTGGGCTCGTCGATCGTGCCGCCGACGACCATCTTCGCCTTGTTGCGGAACCCCGCCTCGGGGCTGGTCAACGTCGGCAGCCAGGTCGCGGGGACGTGGCGTGGGCCGAGGAGGTCGCGGACGCGCTCCTCCTTCTCGGCGACCTGCACCGGGTAGGGGCGGTCGAGGAGCGTGCACGACCGGCACAGCCCCGCGTCGAAGTAGTCGCACTGCATGGCGGGCCGAGTCTAGGCGAGGTGCGGGGGGTGGCGACCCGCGCCTCCTCGGTTCGGCGGTAGGTCGGCTGGGCGGGTCGGTCGGGCGCCGGCTGGGCGGGGCGCGGGGCGGGGCGCGACGGCGGCCGGGGTCGCCGGGGCGGCCGGGTCAGAGCTGGGTGATGCCGCGGATCAGGGCGAGGGCGCTGCCGAGGGCCGCGAGCGTCAGCACGAGGATGCGCCCGACCCGCGCCGGGACGATCTTGCTGAGGTGGTGCCCGACGAAGGCTCCGACGAAGAGCAGGCCGAGTGCGCCCGCCCAGACGGGCAGCGGCTCGGTCGGGATGCCCTTGGTCAGCACCGAGGTCAGGTTGATCGCCAGCAAGAAGACCTGGCCCGTGCCCACGAAGACCTCGCGCGGCCAGCGGTCGCTCGTCGCGTGGACGGTGAGGGCCGGGCCGCCGACCCCGGCGGTGACGTTCATGAACCCGCCGAGGGCGCCGGCGGCGACGGCGCCGACCCGGCCGGGCAGGAGGCGCGCGCGGCTCGAGAACGCCATCACCAGCACTCCGACCAGGGCCAGGGCGCCCACCGCGACGGTCAGCGGTCCGGTCGGGGCGGTCTGCACGACCCACGCGCCGATCGGGATCGTCACGAGCGCGGGCAGGACGAGGAGGGCCGCCGTCCGCCACCGCACCGTCCTCCAGGTGCTCGCCAGCACGACCAGCGCGAGGACGGCGGCGAGGGCGTTGCCGACCGAGACCCCGGCCTCGGGCCCGAGCACGACGACGAGCAGGGGGGCCGCGGTCAACGCGAAGCCGATGCCGGCCATGCGCTGCGTGAGCGCACCGACCACGATGGCCGCGGCGGCGAGGGCGAGCGTCAGCGGGGTCACCCGGCCACGCTACCGGGGCGGCGTGGACGGCCGGTGCCGCGCCTCCTGCGGTGCGGGGTGCGGGGTGCGGGGTGCGGGGTGCGGCGTGCGGCCTGCGGCCTGCGGCGTGCGGCGTGCGGCGTGCGGCGTGCGGTGTGGCGGCGTGCGGGCTACGGGCTGCAGCGTGCGGTGTGGCGGCGTGCGACCTGCGGCGTGCGAGTACGACGCCAGGTGATGGGCACCGCGCCAGGACTAGTCGTGGTGCGGTGCCCATCCCGTGGTGCGGTAGGGGTGCGGTGCCCATCTCGTGGTGCAGTGAGCGTCTCGTGGCGGCGTGCGGGCGTCAGTAGGGTGGCGGCATGAACGACTCGTCGAAGACCGTCCAGCTGCGCCGCTACGAACTCGTCGAGGGGGTGCTCGATGACTTCGTCGCGTGGTTCACGTCGACGCTGATCCCCGCACGCCTCTCGGAGGGGTTCGAGATCGAGTTCGCCTACGCCGACCGCGACGCGAACCAGTTCGTCTGGGCCGTCAGCACGCCGGGCGACGCCGCGCGGTTCGCCGAGGTCGAGGCCGCCTACCTCCAGTCGGAGGCGCGCGCGGCCGCCTTCGCCGGCCAGCCCGTGCGCGTCGCGACGCAGCACGTCACGCTCGTCGAGCCCGTCGCCTAGCCAGCTCCGCCTGGACGACACCGCCGAGTGGACAGGACGCCGCCGAACGCCGCGGTGTCTTGTCCACTCGGCGGTGCCCCGTCGGCACGGCGAACCTCGGCGAGGCCGACGGCGGTGCGGCGACGGCCCCCGGGGTCGGCCGACCAGAGGGCGTCGACGCCGTCGCGAGCGGCACGTTCAAGGCGTTCGACGACGGGTCCGACCCGACGATCGCGACGGTGTCGACGCCGACCCGGGCGGGCGGGCTGGCGGGCTGGCGGGNNCGCCGAATTCGGCGGTGCCACGTCCACATGGCGGTGTGACGTCCCTATGGCGGTGCGACGTCCCTATGGCGGTGCCACGTCCACATGGCGGTGCGACGTCCCCATGGCGGTGCGACGGGGGGCCGGTGACGGGACGCCCGACTCGGGCCCGGGCGTCGGGCCACCCAGGTCAGGGCAGCAGGCCGGAGCGGTAGGCCCAGACGACGGTCTGCAGCCGGTCGCGGGTGCCGAGCTTGGTCGTGATGCGCGTGAGGTGCGACTTGACCGTGCTCGTCTCGACGACCAGGCGCTCGCCGATCTCGTCGTTCGACAGGCCCTCGCCGAGCAGGCGGACGAGCTCGCGCTCGCGTTCGGTCAGGACGTCGGGCGACGGCTCGACCACCGACGTCCGCCGCCGCCGCCTGAACTCGGCGATCACCCGCCGCGTCGTGGCACCGTCGATCGCGGCCCGCCCCGACGCCAGGGCCCGGACGGCGCCGACGAACTCGTCGGGCTCGACGTCCTTCAGCACGAACCCGCTCGCACCGGCCTCGAGGGCCCCGAAGACGTACTCGTCGAGGTCGAAGGTGGTGGCGACGAGGACCGCGGGGGCGCTCGCCGACCCGACCCGCGCCTCCTGCCCGTCGACCGCCCCGGCACCACCGACAACACCGGCACCACCGGCACCACCGGCACCGCCGGCAGCACCGGGCCCGCCGCGGGCGTCGACGATCGCGCGCGTCGCCTCGATGCCGTCGCCCCCGGGCATGCGGACGTCCATCACGACGACGTCGGGTCGGGTGCGTCGCACGACCTCGACCGCCTCGCGCCCGCCGGACGCCTCGCCGACGACCTCGATGCCTCCCGCCGTCTCGAGGACGACCCGGAATCCGGTGCGCACGATCGACTGGTCGTCGACCAGCACCACCCGGATCACTCCGAACCTCCGCCGACGAGCCCCGCGTCGGGCCCGGCGTGGGGCCCCGCACCGGGCCCCGAGTCGGGCCCGGGCGACGCAGCGGACCGCGAGACGAGCACGTCGGTCTCGGCCTCGACCGGCAGCTCGAGCCGGACGCGCCACCGCCCCTCGGCCGTCACCCCGGTGTCGAGCCGCCCGCCGATCAGGTCGGCCCGCTCGCGCATGCCGACCAGCCCGAAGCCGCCGCCCCGCGACGTGTCGCGAGCCACGGGCAGGTCGTTCTCGACGACGACCACGAGGGCCGAGGCCGTGGCGAGCAGGCGCAGCTCGACCGTCGCCCCCGGCGCGTGCCGACGGGCGTTGACGAGTGCCTCTTGCACCGTGCGGTAGGCCGTGACGTCGGCGAGCGGTGCGAGCGACGGCAGCGTCCCGTCGGCGTGCGACTCGACGACGGTTCCGGAGGCGCGGGCCTGGTCCACGAGGTCGCCCACGTCACCGAGGCCGGGCACCGGCACGGTGCCGCTCGGCCCGTCGCCGGTCTCGCGCAGGATGCCGACGATCGACCTCAGCGCGTCGAGGGTCTCGCGGCCCTGGGCGCGGACGCTGCGCAGGCTCTCTTTCGCGCGCTCGGGGTCGCCGTCGACGAGGCGTTCGGCGGCTCCGGCCTGCACGACGAGCCCCGTCAGGTGGTGGGCGGCGACGTCGTGCAGTTCGCGGGCCATGCGGGTGCGCTCGGCGGCGACCGCGGCCCGGGTGAGCGTCGCCTGGTGCTCGACGGTCTCGGCGGCGCGGGCCCGGGTATCGCGGTCGTGGGCGCGGCGCAGGGCCACCCACGAGCCGACGGCGGCACTCACGCCGTTGATCAGCAGGGCGGTCGCGACGAGGGCGAGCGCCTCGACGACCGCGCCCACCTCGCCCAGCCCGGTGGGGGCGCCGAGTCGGTCTTTCACGAGGGCCGAGGCCCCGACGGCGGCCCCCACGGCTTCGATGCCGACCGCGGCGAGCACCGCCGCGACGACGGCCCGGGTCGGCCGCAGGGTGGCGACCGTGTAGGCGGTGACGACGGGCGCGGCCGTCCAGAGGGCGAGGCCGGTCGGCAGCACCGCGAGCAGGGCGGCCTGCAGGACGGCGACCGCGAGCAGGGCGGCGACCGGACGGACCCGCCGGAGCGCCAGGGGCACGTGCTGCACGAGCGCCAACACGATCACGGCGACGACCTGGGCGGTGGGGATGCTGCGGTTCGCGCCGTAGAACTCGCCCGCCGCGAGCAGCGTCACGAGGAAGGCGATCGTGACGAGCGCCCAGACGGCGGCGAGGACGACGTCGCGACCGAGCGTCGTGCGCACGCCCACCCGGTCGAGGACGCGGCGCACCGTCGCGACGCCGGGCCCGGTCGAGCCGGTCGAGCCACGGTCGCCGCCCGCAGCGCCCCCATCGCCCCCAGCGCTCGCAGCGCTCGCAGCGCTCGCAGCGCCCCCAGCGCTCGCGGCACCCCCGGCAGGCGAGGTCTCAGGGCTCGTGGTCACCGTCCGAGCATGCCAGGTGCCGACGGCCTCCCGGGCCCGGGCCGACGACGGCTGTGCACCGTCGGCCCGGGGGTCGCGTGGGGGGCGAGCCATCAGAAGCTCACGCTCGGAGCGATGAGCCGGAAGCCGAAGGCGAACCCGGCGAGGGCCACCAGCGACACGACGACGAGCACCCGCCCGGTCACGACGGCCCAGCCGCGACGGTCGCGCACGGCCTGCCAGGCGACCAGCACCGCCGGCACGATCGCGACGACGCCGAGCAGCTGCAGCCCCTGCAGCACGCGCAGGGTGACGGCCGACACCTCGGCGAACGACAGGGCCTGCACGGCGACGACCGCCCAGCCGACGAGGGCCAGCAGCGTCGACGCCTGCCCCAGGCGCGACAGCAGCAGGGTGCGGTCACGGCGACGCGGGGCGGTGGCGGGCGACGAACCCGACACGCCCGCCCGGAGGTCGCGGCGCCGACGTCCGGCTCCGGCGAGGGCGGTCGCCGGCCAGACGACCATCGAGGCGAGCAGCACGACGACGGCCAGGGCCAGGCTCGGCAGCACGGCCGACGCCGCCTGCCAGGGCTGCGCCCGCAGCATGGTGAAGGAGGCGCCCCACGAGATCGCCTCGACGGTCGCGTCCCCGTCGGTGCCGGCCTCGGCACCGGCCGTCCGCGTCGCGAGCACGGCGTCGCCGCCGACCTCGCGCCACAGGTCCGTGCCGACCTTCTCGTAGACGCCGGTGGTCACGCCGAGGGGCTTCGGGGTCACGGCGACCGTGCCGTCCGACCGCGCCGCGACCGTGGTCTGGCCGCTCAGGGCGAGCAGGGCGCCGGGGTTGGTGACGGGGGAGCGCGACGAGAGGTACGTGCCGGCCAGGTCGGCGGCCACGGGGCCGTCCGACGAGCCGTCGGCGCCGGTGCCCGAGGCGACCGCGTCGGAGGCGGGGGTCGCGTCGTCGACCGTGCCCGCGCCTCCTCGGTCGTCGCCGTCGGCCGCGGCCGACCCGTCGCGCAGGTAGCGGTCCGCGAAGCCGTCCAGCACCGTGGTGCGCAGGTCGAGCGAGGCCGTGGCCGAGCGTCCGCTGCCGTTCAGTCCGACGAAGATGCCGGTGTCGTGGCCCGGGAACATCCGCATCGCGGAGTGGAAGACCTGCGTGTCGCCGTCGTGGCCGAAGGCGGCCAAGCCGGGGGTGCTGTCGTCGAAGAAGGCGAGGTCCATGCGCTGGCCGGCGACGAGCGTGCCGAGGTCGTCGGCGTCGAGCGCGGGTCGGTGCATCTCGTCGAGGGTCGCGGGCTGCAGCAGGGCCTGCTCGTCGGGCAGGTCGCCGAGGTGGGCCAACATGAAGCGCGCCATGTCGGTCGCGGTCGCCGACATCGCACCGGCCGGGGCCGCGTTGACGACCTCGGTCGGCACGGCGGGCTTCGAGTCGTCGGGGTAGCCGTGGGCGAGGCGCGCGTCGAGCTCGGCGGGCAGCGGCTGCGCGAACGACGACGAGGTCATGCCGGCCGGGTCGAACACCTGCTGCTGCACGAGCTCGTCGAAGGGGACGCCGCTGACGCGCTGGGCGACGTAACCGGCCAGGGTGGCTCCGTAGTTGGAGTACGCGGGGGTCGTGCCGGGGGCGTAGACCTGGGCCGGAGGGGCGTCCGACACGGCCTCGCGCAGCGTCTTCTCGCTGCCGGGCGTGCCGATCAGGCCCGAGATGACCTCTTCGAAGCCGGCCGTGTGCGTCAGCAGGTGACGCAGGGTCACCGCGCCCTTCGGGGTGTCGAGGTCGAAGTCGAGGTACTGCTGCACGTCGGCGTCGAGGTCGAGGTCGCCCTTCTCGACGAGCTGCATGATCGCGGTGGCCGAGACCACCTTCGACACCGAGCCGACGCGGAACAGCGTGCGCTCGGGGTCGACGGCCGCGGCAGGCGTGTCGCCCGTGCCGGTGTCGGCCATGCCGTAGCCGCGGGCGGTCAGCAGCTCGCCGTCGGCGACGACCGACACGGTCGCCCCCGGGATGCCCGTGGTCTGCAGCGCCGATCCGACGGCACCGTCGAGCCACGTGTCGACGTCGTCCTGCGTGAGCGAGTGCCCACCGGGCTGGTGCTGCGGAGGGGCAGGAGGCGCGGCCTCGGCGGACGCGCCCGTCGCCCCGGACGCGCACCCGGCGAGCGTCACGCCCAGGGTGACGACGGCGGCGGCGGCGGCCAGGCGGGTCGTGCGGGTCGTGCGGACGAGGAGGCGCAGGCGGCGCCGGCGGGACGGAGGGGCTTCTCGAGTCGGTGTCGTGATCATGCCTCTACGCTCGCGGCTGCGCCGCCGCGACACCGGGTGCAGGAGTCGGGACCTGCCGTACGACTTTCGTCGTACGCGCCGTGGCGGCGCGGGCCTCGGGAGGTGTGGCGCGGGCACGCGGACGGTACGGCCGACGTCAGTGGTCGCGTCTATGGTCACCGACATGGGCGTGCAGACGAAGTTCGAGAACGCGCGGGCGGCGCTGCGCAAGCCGCCGGCCGAGCACCCGTGCGCGATCCCGCCGATCCCGGGCGGGCAGGGGCTGTGGTTGATCCGGCAGGGCGAGGCGGCGCCGCTCGGCTACGTGCGGCAGCGGCCGGTCACGGGCGGCTTCGCGTTCGACGTCTACGCGCACTGCCGCGACGAGGGCGGGCGTCGGCCGTGGTTGCACACCGCGGCATCGCTGAACTCGGCCGTCGCGTGGACGCTTCAGCACGACACCGACGTCCGCGCGCTCATCGCCCGCAGCACGGCCGAGCCCGACCCGTGGCCGCCGCCCGCGCCGCCCGAGCCCTCTGCCCGGCGCCGCGCCTCCTGAACCCGGGCTCGTCCGCGCGCGAGGAACCCGGTTTCGAACGATGCACCCAGAAGAATCGGGGTGCATCGTTCGAAACCGGGTTCATGGGCGGCTGGGACGCGGGCCGGGGACGGGAAAACCCCGCCTCGTGCGGGGGCACGAGGCGGGGTCCACCGGGATCGCCGACCC
>NZ_LMPQ01000010.1:844773-844925 GCF_001423905.1 Frigoribacterium sp. Leaf186
TGGGTCACACCCCGAAGGGCGCGGCCCTGGGGCCGGGCCGGCAGGTAGCCGGCCAGGCGGGCCAAGCCGGCGGAGCCGGCCAGACGGCACTACTCCGTGGCGGCGGTGATCTTCGCGACGCCGACGAGCATCTCGTCCTGGACGGCGTCGGT
>NZ_LMPQ01000010.1:845064-845174 GCF_001423905.1 Frigoribacterium sp. Leaf186
GGGACAGGCCGGAGCCGTCGTGGTCGATCTCGCCCTGGACGTAAGGTCGGACGTCGCCGTTGGGGTCGTAGTAGTCGACGTTGCCGCCGGTGATCGGGAACGCGAACGTG
>NZ_LMPQ01000010.1:845331-959062 GCF_001423905.1 Frigoribacterium sp. Leaf186
CGAGTCCCGGTTCGTTACCCGCTCGTGATCTTCACCCCCGAACGAGGGCCAGCCCCCGGGCCCACGCGGAAGAGGCACACAGGCCGCACGCGCGGGAGGCGCGGTGCCGGTCCTCGAGACCGGCACCGCGCCTCCTGGGGGTCGCGTCGCGAAGAGTGTTACTTCTTCAGGAACTCCAGCACCACGCGGTTGAACTCCTCGGCGTCGCTGACGTTGGCACCGTGCGGTGCGCCCTCGATGACGTGCAGCTCCGAGCCCGCGACGGCGGCGTGCGTGCGGGCGCCCGACCCCTCGTAGGGAACCGTCGCGTCGCCGTCACCGTGGATGACCAGCGTCGGCACGGTGACCTTGGTCAGGTCGTCACGGAAGTCGGTGTTCGCGAACGAGGCCATGGCCTCGAGGGCGGCGGGCTTCGAGGCCTGCTTGGCGAGGCGCAGGGCGTCCTGGCGGTCGGCCTCGGACACCTTGAGCACACCGTCGACCGAGAAGAAGCCGGTCGTGAACTCGTCGTAGAACGAGTCCTCGTCCTTGGTCAGGCCGGCTGTCATGTCGGCGGCGGCCTCCTTGGTGAGGGGGCCGTCCGGGTTGTCGTCGGTCTTCATCAGGTACGGCGGCACGGCCGAGGCGAAGACGACGCTGTGCAGGCGCTCGGCGCCGTACTTGCTGAAGTAACGGGCGACCTCGCCGCCACCCATCGAGAAGCCGACGAGCGTGACGTCCTGCAGGTCGAGTTCGGTGAGGACGGTGTGCAGGTCCTCGGTGAGGTGGTCGTAGTCGTAGCCGGTCTTGGGCTTGTCGCTGCGTCCGAAACCGCGGCGGTCGTAGGTCACGACGCGGTAGCCGGCCTCGACGAACGCGGGGACCTGCTTGCTCCAGGACTCGCCCGACAGGGGCCAGCCGTGGATGAGGACGACGGTGCGGCCCGAGCCGCCGGTGTCGTCGACGTGGAGGTTCGTGTCCTTGAAGAGGCCGTGGTGTGCGGTGATCTCGGTCATGGTCGGGTGCCTTCTCTCTCCCGCCGGGTGGGCGGGCTCCCCTCTGTTCGTAGTCCGCGTCACCGGGCGCCGCCTCGACGCGGAGGCTTCTCGGAGGTGGGGGACAACCGGCCGAGCCCCTGGCCGTGATACCCCTAGGGGGTATAACCTGAGGGCCGATCGAGAGGACCGCGCATGACCGACTCCACCATCACCACCCTGCAGGTCGACGGCATGACCTGCGAGCACTGCGTCGCCAGCGTCACCGAAGAGCTCTCCGAGGTCGACGGCGTCGACTCGGTCGAGGTCGACCTGAACCCGGGAGGCGCGTCGACCGTCTCGGTCTCGGCCGACGCCACCGTCGAGCACGACCAGCTGCGGGCCGCCGTCGAAGAGGCCGGCTACCAGCTGTCCGCACGATGACCACCGCAGGAGGCGCGGGTCGGCCGGGCGGGAGCGTCCCGCGGGCCACCGCACCGCTCGACGCGGCCGAGCGCGACGCCGTGAAGCCGGACGCCGTGCAGCCGGGCGCCGTGCAGCTCGACATCAGCGGCATGACCTGCGCCTCCTGCGCGAACCGCATCGAGCGCAAGCTCAACAAGTTGCCCGGCGTCGAGGCGTCGGTGAACTACGCCACCGAGAAGGCCCACGTGCGGGTCGTGGCCGGTGCGGCCGACGAGGCACGCGACGGCGGCCCCGGGGTGCCCGACGTCGCGGCGCTCATCGCCACGGTGGCCGCGGCGGGGTACGGGGCCACCGTGCCCGCGCCTCCTGCGTCCTCGCCCGACGGCGCGTCCGGCGCGGACGGCGTCGCCCCCGACGCCCGGGCCGCCGAGGTCGACGCGCTGCGGCACCGCACCCTGGTCAGCGCCGCCCTGGCGCTGCCGGTCGTCGTGCTCTCGATGGTGCCGGCGCTGCAGTTCACGAACTGGCAGTGGCTCGCGCTGACCCTGGCGGCGCCGGTCGCCGTCTGGGGCGCCTGGCCGTTCCACCGCGCCGCCGCCGTGAACGCGCGGCACGGTGCCGCCACCATGGACACCCTCGTCAGCGTCGGCGTGATCGCCGCATTCGCCTGGTCGCTCTGGGCGCTCTTCTTCGGCGACGCCGGTCGACCCGGCATGCACATGTCGTTCAGCCTGGTCGCGACGCACGGCGGCCCGACCGAGATCTACCTCGAGGTCGCCGCGGCGGTGACGGTGTTCATCCTGCTCGGGCGCTGGCTCGAGGCCCGCGCCAAGCGTCGCTCGGGCGAGGCCCTGCGCGCCCTGCTCGAGCTCGGCGCGAAGGAGGCCACCGTGCTGCGCGACGGTCAGGAGGCGCGGGTCGCCACCGCGAGCCTGGTGCCCGGCGACCTCGTGGTCGTCCGTCCCGGAGAGTCGATCGCCAGCGACGCCCTCGTGCGCGAGGGCACCTCGGCCGTCGACCTGAGCATGCTCACCGGCGAGTCCGTGCCCGTCGAGGTCGGCCCGGGCGACCGCGTCGTCGGGGCCACGCTCAACGTCGGCGGGCGCCTGCTCGTCGAGATCACCCGCGTCGGCGCCGACACCGAGCTCGCCCGCCTGGGCCGCCTCGTCGAGGAGGCCCAGAGCGGCAAGGCCGAGGTGCAACGGCTGGCTGACCGGGTGTCGGCCGTGTTCGTGCCGGTCGTCATCGGGCTGGCCGTGCTGACCTTCGTGGGCTGGCTGGCGTTCGGCGGGCTGGTCGGCGGATCGGTCGCCGGCGGTGCGGCGGGCGGGGCCGGCGGGTTCTTCACCGGGTCGCTGCAGACCGCGTTCACCGCCGCCGTCGCCACGCTGATCATCGCCTGCCCGTGCGCGCTGGGGCTCGCGACGCCGACCGCCCTGCTGGTCGGCACGGGCCGCGGCTCGCAGCTCGGCATCGTGATCCGCGGGCCGCAGGTGCTCGAGCGCACCCGGACGGTCGACACGATCGTCCTCGACAAGACCGGCACGGTCACGACCGGGCGCATGGGCGTGCGCGAGGTGGTCGAGGGCGAGGCCGGTGCCGACGACGTCCTGGCCCGGGCCGCCGCCGTCGAGTCCGGATCGGAGCACCCCGTCGCCCGCGCCGTCGAGGCCGAGGCAGCCCGCCGTGGCGTCCGCGTCCCACCCGCCGAGCAGTTCGCCGCGCACGCCGGTGCCGGCGTGCAGGCCCTGGTCGACGGCACGCTCGTGCTGGTGGGCCGCCCCGAGTGGCTGGCCGACGAGTGGTCGGTCACCGCGCCTCCTGAGCTCGAGGCGGCGTTCGCCGCGGCCGAGGCGACCGGGGCGACCCCCGTCGCCGTCGCCTGGGACGGCGTCGTGCGCGGAGTCGTCACGGTCGCCGACACCGTCAAGCCGGGTGCGCGCGAGGCCGTCGAGCGCTTCCGCCGCCTCGGCCTGACGCCGGTGCTGCTGACCGGCGACAACGAGGGCGCGGCCCGACACGTCGCGCGGCAGGTCGGCATCGACGCCGCCGACGTCGTCGCCCGCGCGACCCCCCGGCAGAAGGTGGAGGCGGTGGCCCGGTTGCAGGCGGACGGTCACGTCGTCGCGATGGTCGGCGACGGCGTCAACGACGCGGCCGCACTCGCCACGGCCGACCTCGGCATCGCGCTGGGCACCGGCACGGACGCGGCGATCGCGGCGGGCGACCTCACCGTCGTCAGCGGCGAGCTGGGCGGAGTGGCCGACGCGATCCGGCTGTCGCGGGCGACCCTCGGCACCATCAAGGGCAACCTGTTCTGGGCCTTCGCGTACAACGTCGCGGCGATCCCGGTGGCGATGCTCGGGCTGCTCAACCCCGTGCTGGCGGGCGCGGCGATGGCGGCGTCGTCGGTGTTCGTCGTGACGAACAGCCTGCGCCTGCGGAGGTTCCGCGCCGGCTGAGCGGCTGCGTGCGGCGCGCTGCGCAAGCGGCTCGTGTCGCACCGCCGGCTGGACGTCGCACCGCCTCGTTCGGCGGTGCGTTGCTCACCTCGCGGTGCGACACCCACTCGCCGCCAGTCGATCCCCGTGGATCGACGACCGATATGTAAAATGGTTGTCGGGTGTCGTCATCGCCGGAACGGCCCCCGGGCATGGCGAAGCCCGAGACCGTCCAACCGATCTCGGGCTTCGATGTGCTCTCCGTGAAGAGAACCAGGGACCCAACAGAGATCCCGCTTCATCTGATCGGAAGTGTAATCCCATGACGATCGACGTGCAAACGTCCACGTCACGGGTGGGTCCCTGGCTCTCTCGCGGTGTCCGCCGGCGCGAACACCGAGAGGAGGAGGCGGATGTCCGAGGACGACCGCCGACCGGGCCCGCCTAGGGTGAGGCGCATGATCATCTTCGGCACCAAGGGCACGAGTGCCCTGCTCGGCGTCCTCTTCTTCGTCTGCCGGGTCTGCGGCAACGAGGCTGCGCAGCGCCTGGTCAAGCACCGTCGATGGTTCACGCTGTTCTTCATCCCGGTGATCCCGTACTCGACGAAGCACGTCTACACCTGCGCCTACTGCGGGGCGGGCACCGAGCTCGACGCCGAGGCCGCGGGCCGGTTCCAGGCCGACGCCGAGCACGCGGCGGCGACCCGCGGCGGCCCGCAGCAGCAGGGCTGAGGCCGCGACCGGGTACCGCGCCACGAAGTGGACACCGCGCCATGACATGTCGTGGTGCCGTGTCCACGTCGTGGCGTGGTGCGGTCGGGGTGGTCAGGGCAGCGCGCGATACCAGCCGGCCACGCGGGCACGCAGGCCGACGCGGTAGGGCCGGCGCCGCGCCTCCTCGGGGGTGTCGTCGTCCGGAGCCGGAGCGAAGCCGACGGTCGCACACGCCGTGCAGACGAGCACGTGACGGTGCACCGAGAGGGCCGTGCCGTAGAACGGGTTCGGCTCGCGCCGGGTCGGTGCCGAGCAGAGGGTGCACGGGGGCAGCGCCTCGTCACCCGTCCGCATCGCCACACCTGATGTTCGGCCATCGGGTGGCGGTTCGTTGTCCCCCACTTCGGGTGCCGGGGTACGCCGCGGGGCGGCGACGACCCGCCGACCGGGCCGCGGGGCCGGAGTCAGGAGGCGCGGGTCGGCTGCATAGGATCGTCGCGTGACGGACTCCCGCGACACCGGCGCCGCACGGCCCTCCGCCGTCGGAGCGGCCGACCCGCACCCCCGCCCCGGAGTCGACGGCTGGGCCCCGCTCGCCGGCAGCGCGCAGGCCGTGGTGCTCGAGATCCTCGTGCACGGCCCCCGCCCCCGGACGCAGCTCGCCGAGCGCCTCGGCCTCTCGGGCCCGAGCCTCACGCGCATCACCAAGCCCCTGCTCGAGAGCGGCCTGCTCGTCGAGCGTGCCTCCCGGGCCGCCTCGGGCTCGGGCCGGCCGGCGATCCCGCTCGACCTAGACCCCGACGCGCACCACTTCGTGGGCGTCAAGCTGACCCACGACCGCCTCTTCGTCGTCGTCACCGACCAACGGGGCGAGGTGCTGTCCGAACGCGACGAGCGCCTCCCCGCCCCGTCACCCGACGCCGTCGTCGCCCAGATCGCCCGGGTCGTGAGCCGTGCCCGCGACCAGGACGACCGCATCCGTGCGCTGGGGGTCACCGTGGGTGGGCAGGTCGTCGACCGGGCCGTGGTCCGGCACGCGCCCTTCCTCGGCTGGGACGACGTGCCGCTCGCCGAACGGGTGACCGCCGCGGCCGGCCTGCCGACCTGGGTCGAGAACGACGTGCGCGCGCTCACGCAGGCCGAGCTCTGGTTCGGCGAGGGCCGCGGGCTGCGCTCGTTCGCGCTCGTCACGATCGGTGCCGGGGTCGGCCTCGGCCTCGTCGCCGCGGGCGAGGTGCTGGGCGGGGCGCACTCGTCGGCGGGCAGCATCGGCCACCAGCGCGTCGTCGTGCCGGCAGCTGTCCCGTCCGTCGCGCCCGCCCCCACCTGCGACCTCGGCCACCACGACTGCGCCGGAGCCTTCGTCACGGTGTCCGCCGTCGAAGCCGCCGCTGCTCGGGCCCTCGGCCGCTCGGTCGGCTACGACGACCTGCTCGACCTCGCCGCCGACGGGCACCAGGAGGCGCGGGTCGTCGTCGACGCCGCCGCCGACGTCCTGGGTCAGCTGATCGCCGGCGTCCTCAACGTGCTCGACCCCGAGGCGGTCCTGCTGTCGGGTGAGGGAGTGCGGCTCGCGACGGTCGCCGCCGCCGCGGTCGACCGCGCGATCGCGAGCAGCACGCACCAGTCGACGCCCGCACCCCGACTCGTCGTCCAGCGGTTCCGCTTCGACGAGTGGGCCCGGGGCGCCGCTGCCGTCGCGATCCAGATGCACGCGCTCGGTCGCTGAGAGCGTCCGCCGCGCTCGCCGCGCCGGCCGTCCTCGGAGCGCCACCCGCGCCTCCTGCGGGCCCCGCGCCTCACGTCCGCCGCGCTCGCCGCGCTCGCCGCGCGGAGAACCCCGAACACGAAGGCGAACCCCGATCGATCGGGGTTCGTCTTCGTGTTCGGGGTTCATCGCCCCGCACCCCTCACCCCTCGGCGGTGACCCGCAACAGCACCACCCGGTCGGGGAACGACGCAGGTGCCTGCAGCCCGACCACGGCCAGGGCGCGCCCGTCGAGCACGACGCCCGGGTACGAGCCGTCCGCGTCCGCCGCGCCCCACCACGGCGGCGGCGTCAGGCCGTGGTCGGGCGACCCGACGAGCACGGGGGCGACCCGGTAACGCCGTGACGGGTCGAGGCCGGGCAGGGGGACGCGGCCGAGCGGTGCGACGTCCGAGCGTCCGACGTACGCGAGGAAGAACAGCGCCTCGCTCGCGTCGGCCGCGACCGTGCCGTAGGTGAGCAACGACGGGTCGGCCTCGTCGACCCGCACGACGTCGCCCGTGTGCATCAGGTGGCGGTGCCGCTTGTAGAGGGCGATCCACTCGGCGAGGTCGCGGTTCTCGGCGTCGGTGGCCCGGGCGAGGTCCCACTCGATGCCGAGGTGGCCGAACAGGGCCGTGCCCGCCCGGAACGACAGCTCGTGCCAGCGGCCGGTCATGTGGCTGACGCCCGACGCGACGTGCGAGCCCAGCAGCTCGGGCGGCAGCAGCTGCATCGTCCACCGGTTCATCTGCTGCCGCTCGAGCGGGTCGATGCAGTCGCTGACCCAGACCCGGTCGGCCCGCTCGAGCACGCCCAGGTCGACGCGGGCGCCGCCGGACGAGCACGCCTCGATCTCGAGGCCGGCGAACCGCGCCTTGAGCTCGTCCATCAGCCGGTAGGCCGCCAGGGTCTGCTCGTGGACGCCCGCGGCGCCGGTCGGCCAGGTGCCGGCGTCGACCAGGTCGCGGTTGTGGTCCCACTTGAGGTAGGCGACGTCGTACTCGGTGAGGATCGCCGACATCTGGCCGAGCACGTGCGCGAACGCCTCGGGGTTGCCGAGGTCGAGCACCTGCTGGTCTCGCGACCGCGGGGGCAGGCGGTCGCCGGTCTGCAGGATCCACTCGGGGTGGGCGCGGGCCAGGTCGCTGTCCTCGTTCACCATCTCGGGCTCGAACCAGAGGCCGAACTCCATGCCGAGGCCGGTGACGTGGTCGATCAGCGGAGCCAGGCCGTCGGGCCAGACGTCGGCGTCGACCACCCAGTCGCCGAGTCCGGCGTGGTCGTCACGTCGGCCGTGGAACCAGCCGTCGTCGAGCACGTACCGTTCGACGCCGAGGGCGGCGGCCCGGTCGGCGAGGTCGCGCAGGCGGGCCAGGTCGTGGTCGAAGTAGACGGCCTCCCACACGTTGATCGTCGTCGGGCGCGGGCGGGTCGGGTGCTGCTCGCGCGACCGCAGCCAGCGGTGGAACCGTCGGGCCTGGTCGTCGAGGCCGTCGCCGTACGAGGCGTACACCCAGGGGCTGCGGTACGACCCGCCGACCTCGAGTCGCACCTCGCCCGGCAGCAACAGTTCGCCGCCGCCGAGCACCTGCGTGCCGGTCGACAGCCGCTCGGCGTAGTGACGGTGGCCGCCGCTGAAGCCGACGTGCAGGCCCCAGACCTCCCCAGAGCCCGCCCCGAAGCCGAAGCCCGGCACGCCGACGCTCAGCACGGTGGCGGCGTCGGGGCCGGTGCGGCCCTTCCGCCCCTCGCGCTCGTGCACGCCGACGACGAGCTCGCGACGCTGCGGGGTGCGCTCCCTGCCCCAGCGGCCGGCGAAGTCGAGGACCTCGCGCGCCCGCGGCGGCACCGGCAGCGCCAGGTGCAGGTCGGTCACCGTGTAGACGTCGGCGGCCGCGCTCGCGGCGTGGGCCGCCGAGCTCGCGGTGCGGGCCGACGCGTTGCCCGCCCGGCCGGCCACGTTCGTCAGCTCGGCCCGCATGCGGACGAGCCCGCTCCCGGTGAGCTCGACCTCGAGCACGAGGGCGAGCCCGGCGACCTCGTCGTGCGCGCCGACCGTGACGAGGGCGGCGCCCGCGTCGATCAGCACGGGGCCCGAGGAGGCGCGGGTCGTCTCGGCCCCGCCCGTCACGTCGAACGCGTCGACCGTGAACCGCGGCGACCAGTCGGCGCCGTCGGACCGGTGGCCGCCGACTCCCGGCTTGCCCGACCAGCCCGCGTGGTGCTCGGGCAGGATCGCCAGGCGCACGGGTTCGTCCATCAGGTTGTTGACGTACGGCGGCACGGCCGCGGCCGCGAGCGACCGCACGTCGTCGACGTCCGGCCGGCCGAGGGCGGCACCCCAGTGCACGACCGAGGGCAGCCGCCCGGCGGTCACGTCGAGCAGCAGGCTGACGCCCGCGCTGCTCAGGTGGACGAACGCGTCCGGTGCGCCCGAGGGTGCGACGGCGGGCGACGAGAGGGGGTGCGACACGGTGGCTCCAGACGGCGAGACTTACTTTCGTCCTGAAAGTATCCCCGACGTCGAGCCGACGTCACAACCCCGTCGGGGTCAGGAGGCGCGGGGCGCGAAGAGCTCGTCGGTCACCGTGGTCGGCTGCTCGCGGAACCAGCGCAGCAGCGTGCGCACCTTGTAGGCGGACGACGGCGACAGGCCGCCCGTGCCGTCGACCATCTCCGCCGTGGCGGCGTCGAAGACGTCGGCGTAGCCCGGGATCGACGAGGCGAGGTCGTCGGTGACGGCCCGGTAGCCCATCGTCCACGCGGGGAACAGCCGGTCCGGGACGTGCTCGTCGACGATCGTGTTCACACCCGTGTGCCGGGGGTCGCGCGCGATGACCGCGAGGCGCGCTCGCACCGCCTCCTCGGGCCCCTCGAGCACCTGGATGAAGCGGCCCTCGCGGTGCAGCAGCATGCCGGTGATGCCCTGGCGGGCGTTGTTGGCGCGACTGGTCATCAGCAGGTTCGCGAGATCGTCGTCGGTGAACGGGTACGACGATCGGCTGACGTACACGGTGGACAGCACGGACGGGCCTCCTCGGGCTCTGGGCTCGACCGAGTCTGCCCGCCCGGCCGCCGCCGCGCCCTCCCCAGTTCTGGGTGCCCGGGTCGCGGGCGGTGCGACGTCGCTCCGACCCGTGCCGGGTCAGCTGCCGCGCGGCGCCGACCCGCGCGCCCGGCGCCCCTCGAGCACCCCGGCGAGCAGCACGACGGCCACCCCGACCACGGGCACGAGCAGCAGTCCGAACCGCAGCCCGACCGAGTCGGCGACGAACCCGACGATCGGCGGCGACGCCAAGAAGCCGAGCCGCAGCAACCAGCTGACCAGCGTCAGCCCCGTCCCGGCACGGAACCCGGGCAGGTTGTCCGCCGCGTGCATCGCTGCCGGGATCAACGTCGCGACGCCGAACCCCGCCGCCGCGAAGCCGACGATCGTGCCGACCACCGACGGGAACGCCAGGGCGACGCCCATCCCCACGGCGACGAACACGCCTCCGGCCCGGGCGACGGCCTTCTGTCCGAAGCGGTCGACCATGCCGTCGCCAAGCAGCCGCCCGACGAACTGGGCCCCCTGCAGCGAGACGAACCCGAGGGCGGCGACGGTCACGCCGGCTCCGAGCGAGCCAAGGTAGAGCGCCGCCCAGGTGCTGCCCGCGTCCTCGACGACCGCGCCCGACGACGCGATGACGACGAGCGCGAGCAGCACTCCCCACTTCGCGACGAACCCGACCGAGACCGGGCGACCACCTCGAGCCGAGGAGGCGCGGGTCGCGTCCCCGGGGCCGCTCGCCACGGGTGCGGCGCCCGGCCCGGCGCCCGCCGTCACGTCGGCACCCGGTGCGACGGTCCCGTCGACGGACGCGGACGCAGCGGTACCGTCGGCCGTGCCCTCGGTCGACTCGGCCGCGCCCTCGGCCGGCTCGGGCCCGGCCAGCAGCAGCGGGTACGACACGAGCGCGACGATCGCGAAGATGACCGCCGACGCCCCGAGGTGCCACACGACCGGGATGCCGAGGCCCGCCGCGGCGCCGCCCATGAGGCCGCCGAGGACGGCGCCGATGCTCCAGACCGCGTGGAACGAGTTGAGGATCGACCGTCGGTAGCGGTATTGCACCCGCAGCCCGTGAGAGTTCTGCGAGACGTCGACGATGGCGTCCATCGCCCCCGCGAGCAGGAACCCCGCGGCGAGGAGTCCGCCGACGGGCGCGAGGCCGGCGAGCAGCACGGCGACGCCGGTGATCACGGTGCCGATCACGGCGACGCGGGACGACCGGAAGCGGCGGATGAGCCACCCGGCCCCGAGACCTGCGACGAGGGCGCCGACGGGGAACGCGGCGACCGCGAGGCCGAAGTCGGCGTTCGAGAGGTCGAGGCCGTCCTTGATGGCGGGGTAGCGCGGCAGGATGTTCGCGAACAGGGCGCCGTTGGTGAAGAAGAGCAGGGCGACGCCGAGTCGGGCTCGGCGGTCCTCGCGCGTCGGCACGGTGCGGGCCGGGGCGGCGGGAGAGGTCGTCGGTGACGTCATGGTGTACGAACGTACACTAAGGCCGGGCAGCCGAGGACCGCGCGCGGGGCCGCGCCGCCGACGTGATGAGCGAGGCGCCCACGACGACCACCAGGACGACGATCATCGCGCTCCGCAGCCCCACCTGCTCGCCGACGAAGCCGAGCAACGGCGGGCCGACCAAGAACGCCACGTAGGCCATCGTCGCGACCGCTCCGACCGCCGACGTCGGGTCGTCGCCGTCGGCCGCGGCCGAGACGGTCACCGGGAACCCCAGGGCGGCGCCCAGCCCCCAGAGCACGACGGCGACGCCCGCGACGACCACCGAGTCGGCGAACACCACGAGGGCGATGCCGACCGCCGAGACCAGGGCGCTCGCCCGCAGCACGGTCGCGTGGCCGAACCGGGCGAGCAGGGGTTCGCCGGCGAACCGCCCGACCGTCATCGCCGCCGCGAACGCCGTGAAGACGACCGTGCCGGCCGTCGGCGAGACGCCGTGCCCGTCGACGAAGAGCAGCGGCAGCCAGTCGTTGGCCGAGCCCTCGGCCAGGGCGAGCGCCAGCACGATCAGGCCGAGCAGCACGAGCCGGCGGTCGCGCCAGACCGCGAGCGACCCGGCGAGGCGGTCCCGCACCCCGGAGGCGCGCTCGGCCAGCGCGTCGGAGCGTCCCGTCGAGCGCGGCACGACCGGCACCGCCCAGGCCAGGGCGGCTCCGCCCGCGAGGGCGACCCCGAGCAGGTGCCACTGGACGGGCACGTGCGTCGCCGTGAGCAGGATGCCGAGGCCGGCGCCCGCGACCGTGCCGAGGCTGAAGCAGCCGTGCAGCACGGGCAGCACCGACCGCCCGGACGCGGTCTCGATGGCGGCGCCCTCGATGTTGACGGCGATCTCGGCGAGCCCGACGCCGGCCCCGACCAGGGCCAGGCCGACGAAGACGCCGGGCGTGAGCGAGAGCGACGCCGCGAGGCCGACGAGCGCGACGCCGACGACCAGCGAGGTGCCGCCGATCGCGACCGCGCGGTGGGCGCCGTGGCGGCGCACGATCGGCGCCGACGACAGGATGCCGCCCATCGACCCGACCGAGAGCCCGAAGATGACCAGGCCCATCCGGCCGGTCGACGCCTGCAGCAGGTCGCGGATGGCAGGGGTCCGCACGACCCATGAGGCCAGCGAGACGCCGACGACGGCCATGAAGACGAACACCGCCGCCCGACGTCGGGCGAGCTCGGGGCTGAACGGCGGGCGGGTGCTCATGGGTCCAGTGTGTACGTTCGTACGCTCGTCGTCTAGGGTGTCGAGCATGACCGCAGCCGACCAGACCGACGTGACCCGCGCCTCCTCGTCCGCCTCACCGGAGGTCGAGGCCACCCCCGACCACTTCGCCGGCGACCCGCGCACCAACCACGAGCGCATGCTCGCGGGTGACCTGTACGTCTCGGACGATCCCGACATCGCCGTGCAGCAGCAACGGGCGATCACGCTGCAGGCCCGCTTCGCCGCGGTGTACGCCGACGACGTCGACGCCGCACAGGCCGTCGCCCGCGAGCTGTTCGGCAGCCTGCACGAGACGGCGCACGTCCGGGCGCCCGTGTACGTCGACTACGGCAGCTTCGTCACGATCGGGGCCGGCACCTTCGTCAACTACGGGCTGACCGCGCTCGACGTCGCGCCGATCACCATCGGGGCCGACTGCCAGATCGGCCCGAACGTGCAGCTGCTGACGCCGACGCACCCGGTCGAGCCGCAGCCGCGCCGCGACAAGCTCGAGGCCGCGAAGCCGATCACCATCGGCGACAACGTCTGGCTCGGCGGCGGCGTCATCGTGCTGCCCGGCGTGACCATCGGCGACAACAGCGTCGTCGGCGCCGGGGCGGTGGTGACGAAGGACGTCCCGGCGAACGTCGTCGCCGTCGGCAACCCGGCGCGAGTGGTGAGGAGCCTCTAGCCGTGGGCACCACCCGACGCACCGAGCCCGACCGTCGCGACCGCCTGATCGACGTGACCCTCGACGTCGTGGCCGAGGTCGGCGTGGCCGGCGCCTCGCACCGCAAGATCGCGGCGCGTGCCGACGTGCCGCTCGGCTCGATGACGTACCACTTCGACGGCATGGACGAGTTGCTGCACGAGGCCTTCTCGCGCTTCGCCGAGACGATCATCGTGCGGTTCGAGGCGCGGCTCGGCGCCGCCACCAGCCGCGACGAGGCCAAGGAGGCGGTGGTCGCGTTGGTCCACGACGACCTCACCGGCCCTGCCGCGGTCCGCGACCAGGTGCTCAGCTACGAGCTCTACACGTTGGCCGCCCGCGAGCCCCGGTTCCGCGAGATCACCCGCGAGTGGATGCGACGCAGCCGGGTCGAGCTCGAGCGCCACTTCGACCCCGACACCGCCCGGCAGGTCGACGCGCTGATCGAGGGGCTCTCGATCCACCGCGCCCTCGACCCCTCGCCGCCGAGCCGGGAGCTGACCCGCGAGGCCGTCGAGCGCATCACGCGCGTCGCCTGACGGACGCGACCCGCGCCTCCTGGTGACGGGCGCCGGTGGCGCGGGTCGCGCCTCCTGCGTGCCTCGCGGCCGCATGGCCACAAACCGAACTGAGGGGCCCTCGAGGTGCACCGGCCGGTAGCTAGGCTGTCTAATGGCACAGGTGCAGCAGCTGCACGGCGGTCCTGATCACCCCGCACGCTTCTGATCACACCGCACCAGGACGAGAGTCGAGTACCCCGTGGACGCAGAGAGCGACGAGTCGCGCCGCGTACCCGGGCGGCCGGAACAACTCGACGCCGCGTTCGGCGACTTCAACGACGCCAGCGACTTCGGCCAGATCGGCGACGCGGCCCGCACGCCGGCGGCCGACCTGTTCTTCGGCGACTTCGCGCCCCCGCTCGACCCCGACCTGATCTTCGAGTGCTCGGCCTCGATCAACGGCGAGCACGGTGCCGTCGCCCTCTACGAGGACCGCGTCATCGTCGAGAGCCCCGACGAGCCCGACGGCGAGGCGGTCTTCGCGTCCGACTCCGTGCGGTCGTGGTGGCTGGTCGAGGGCGAGGCCTTCTTCGCGCTGGTGGTCGAGGCCGACGTGCTGCACCGCACGCGCCTGCCCTCGGGCTTCAAGGCCGTGCTGCGAGCCGCGTTCGCGAAGGCCTTCGGCCCGGCGACGACCCCGCCGGTCGCGTGAGCCCCGAGCCCCGTCGCCCCCGCTTCGGGGGTCCGGCCCGGTCGGGGCGTCCTTCCGCCGTCCCCGGCATGGCAGGATCACTCTGATGGAACCCGAACAGACTCTGCCCCCGGTGCGATCCGAGATGGGCGGCCGCGACCTGGACCAGGCGCGCGCTCTGTTCGAGGACACCTACAACGGCGCCGGGTTCCGCACCGACGCCCGGCAGGAGACCTTCGCCTACCGGTACACGACGGCCGGCGACTCCGAGATGACGCTGCGCTCGTCGATGTTCCTCGGCGACATCCGCGGGGCGATCCAGCCCGAGCGCGAATACGTCGTGGCGTGGATCACCGCGGGCGAGGGACGCGTCGACGTCGGGGCCGAGGAGGCCGCGTTCGAGATCGGCCGCCCGCTGATGTTCCCGACCGGCAAGGCGTTCGAGTTCGAGGTGCGCGAGTACCGCCAGAACCTCGTGCACTTCGACGCCGCCTACCTCGAGCGCATCGCGGCCGAGCACGAGGGCGCGCTCGCCGGGCCCCTGCAGTTCGACCACACCGCCGTGCCCGACCTGGGCGACCTGCGTCGCTGGCAGGCGACGATCACCAACGCGGCGAAGACCATCCTCGGTGGCGAGTCGACCGAGCTGCTGCGCTCAGAGCTCAACCGCCAGTCGGCGATCGCCCTGCTCAACACGTTCACGCACCGCTCGATCGACCTGCCGCCCGCGCTGCTCGCGCCCCGCAACGCCCGCCTGCGCGAAGCCGTCGAGTACCTGCACACCCACGCGCACCTGCCGGTCAACATGACGCAGGTCGCCGAGATCGTGCACCTCACGCCCCGCGGCCTGCAGCAGGCGTTCAGTCGGCAGCTCGGCGTCACGCCCACCGAGTACCTGCGCACGGTCCGACTCGACCACGTGCGGGCCGAACTGCTCGAGCTGGCCCCGGGCGAGGCCACCATCGCCGCGGTCGCCCAGCGCTGGGGCTTCACGCACCTGAGCCGCTTCACGGCCTCGTACGTCCAGCGGTTCGGCGAGTACCCCAGCGCGACCCTGCAGCACTGAGCCGGGGCCGGGCCCGGCCCGGCGCGTCGCCCACCACACCAGGAGGTGGGCACAGCACCACGACAAGGCCTGGCGCTGTGACCACGTGCTGGCGCGGTGCACTCGTTCTGGCGGCTGCCCACGCCGCGGCTCGGGGCCGGGGACTTGCGAGGGCGACCCGCGCCGCGCCTCCTCTGCTCCGTCGCATCGCAGGCTGCCCCGCCACGAGGTACACACGCCGCCACGACATCGCGTGGCGGCGTGTTTACTTCGTGGCGGGGTGTGGCCAGCTCGTCGCCCACCACACCAGGAGGTGGGCACAGCACCACGACGAGGCCTGGCGCTGTGACCACGTCCTGGCGCGGTGACGTCACCCGCGGGCGCGTGCCGTCACCCGGGGCGTGCGTGCCGTGCGGGGCCGGGCCCGGGAGGCGCGGGTCGCGTCAGGCGCGCAGGGCGGCGGCGACGCGGTCCCACCACGCGGAGGACGCGGCCCGGGTCTCGTCGAGGCTCCCGGCCCAGGCCGTCCGCACGCCGTCGCGTCCGGCCCACGTGGTCAGGGCGACCTCCTCGGCCTCGCCCGAGAGCAGCTGCGCGGCCGAGACGACGCTCGACTGGCCGAAGTTGCCGAGCGCACCGGTCAGCTTGATCGTCGTGTAGTCGTCGACCGCGAGCCCGACGGTCGGCACGCCGCCCGCGACGGCGAAGACGGCCGGGTGGTAGCGGCTGGTCAGGTGCAGGGCCGCGCCCCGGGCGAAGCGCGCCGCCGCGGGGGAGTCGGTCGTCGGCTCGACCCGCGCCGGCACGGTCAGCCGGTCAAGGACGGCCCGGTGCAGCAGCGAGTCGCCGCGCTCCTCGGTCGGGTCGAGCGACGCCCAGTGCGCGAGGAACACCACCTCGAGCCCCGCCTCGCCCGCGACCCGGTCGAGCAGCCGGGCCACGGCCGCCGCGAACTCGCCGCGGTCGGCGTCGCCCACGTGCGCCGACAGGCTGACCGCGAGGTACGGCGCGTCCGGCCCCGCCGAGCCGAGCGCAGGAGGCGCGGCGTCGGCCGCGAGGAAGCTCGCGTCGTCCACCGTCCCGACGGTCTTGGCGGCGTCGACCCCGAGCGAGCGCACCAGCTCGAGCGACGCGCCCTCGCGCAGCCCGACGAGGGCGGCGGCGTCGAGCAGCTCGGTGACGAGCTCTCGGTCCTCGCCGTCGAGGACGGGGCCGATGGTCTGCCCGCTGACCACCAGCGGCCTGCCGAAACGGCGGGCGATCAGCCCGAGGGTGTTGCGCTCGTAGACGTGCATCGGCCAGAGCGAGGCCATGTTGCCGCCGCCCGCGACGAGGACGCCGTCGGCCTCCCGGACGGCCTCGATCAGCTGCCAGGCCGGGTCGTCCTGGGGGAGGTGACCCGCGCCTCCGTCGATCGCCGACAGCACGCGGGCCCGGCGCTCGCGCTGGCCGAGTCGGCCACCGGTGGTCGCGGGGTGGAACCCGATCGCGGGCACGGCGTCGATGCCGTAGCGCTCGGCGGTCTCGGCCGGGTTCGACGAGACGCCGGTGATCGTGGCGCCACGGGCGCGCAGCTGCACGGTCGCCTCGTGGAACATCGCCTCGTCGCCGACGTGGACCATGCCGTCGAGCACGCCGACGTCTCCGATGGTGACGATTCGCACGGGTGGGGCCTCTCGCTGCGGGTCTCGGCAGCGGGATCGATGCCGCCCACGACGGTACCGGACCCCCGCGGCGCCGAACGCACCGGCGAGGACACCGACGAGCGCACCGCCGAACGGACACCGCACCGCGCACTGCCGTGGTGCCGTGTCCACTCGGCGGTGTCTTCGCGCGAACCGACCCCGCACCGACCCCGGACCGACCCCGCACCGACCCCGCACCGATAGGCCATCCGGCGGCGATAGGCTCCACCAGGCCCGGGGCACGCGGGCCGCCCCGCGCCCCGTGCGCCGCGCGCCGCACCCGCCACCACCGTCACACCCGCCACCCCGCACCACACCGCACCCCACCGCACCACCGAGAGGCACCGTCATGGGCATCCAGACCTCGCTCGACGCGATCCACGAGGCCGACCGCCTGGTCGACTCGATGCGCCTCGCCGACGACCTCGCCCTCGACGCGGCCCGCACCGGGGGCGCCCGCACGATCCGGGTGCTGCGCGGCGCCCTCGAGAGCGACGACCAGCTCGTCGCCATCGCCGCGACGAACGCCCTCGCCCAGGTGTTCGACGAGCAGGCCGACGTCGTGCTGAGCGACCTGCTGTCGAGCGACCGCACCTTCTTGCGCGAGCACGCCGCGTCGGCGCTCAGCCAGCGCCTGCCGCGCCACGACACGGTGGGCCGGCTGATCGGCCTCGTCGTCGCGGGCGGGTTCACGGGCATGGTCGCGCAGCGCACGCTCGAGCAGTGGTCGTCGTCCGCTCCGGCCGTCGTCGGCGTCGCCCTCGAGGGCACCCTGATCGGCGTGCACGAGCCCGGCGCGCGGTACCGCCTGGTCGAGACGCTCGGCCTCGTGCGGGCCCGCATCGCCTCGCGTCCCCTGTTGACGATCGCCCTCGACGCCGGTGAGGACGAGCACGTCCGCGTCGCCGCCGTCTCCGCCCTGGGGCAACGTCGCGGGGACCACGGGGTCGCGGCCGCCGTCCGCGAGCTCGCTCGCCACGACGGCTACCTCGGCGACGTGGCCCGCCTCTCGACGATCGACCTGTCGGCCCCGGACGAGGTGCCCGACGGCGACCGCCGGCGCGACCGCGGACTCGACCCCGAGCTCGACGGCACCGACCCGGCCGGTCGCGAGGGCCTCACCATCGCGCAGCTCTTCCTGCACGCCGACATCGATGCCGGGCTCACGCACGCCGGCAGCGGGGACAACGGCGGCATCGCGACGCTGCTCGTGCGACTCGGCGACGCCCTGGCCGCGGCGCCCTCCGCGTCCGACGGGCCGGGCGCCTCCTCGGGTCAGGCGGCCTCCGGCGCCGACGCCTTCGTCGCGCGCGAGGCCCTCGCCGCGCTCGCGGCCCTGAGCCCGGGAGGCGCGGTGGACGCACCCGGCGCCCGGGGCGTCGACCGCGTCGTCACCCTGTCGCGCGGCTCGGCCGACGCGGCGGTGGCGAGCGTGCACGACCTGGCGACCCGCGCCTCCGGGCACGTCTACGGGCGGGTGCCGCTGCTCAGCGACCCCGTCTCGTCGGCGACCGCCTGGCCGCTGCGGGTCGCCGCGCGCCGGGGCATCCGGCGGGTGCTGCGGGCCGCGGGCGGGGTCGACCTGCTGCACCTGCGGATGGCCGACGTGGGCAGCCTGGCGGCGGCCGACGTGGCGCGCGAGCTCGACATCCCCGTGGTGTTCACGGTCGCGCCCGACCCGCACGCCGTCATCCAGTCGCTCGACCTGTCGGGCGCCCTGACCCGCGAGACCTTCGGCGACGTCGACGAGGTCGAGCACTTCTGGTTCCGCACGCGACTCGTGCAGCAGCTCGCCTCGAACGCCTCGCACACCGTGCTCTTCCCCCGGCCGGAGCTCGAGCGCGACATGCGCGAGCTGGTCGGCATCGACGTCACCTCGCACCCCGAGCGGCACACGATCGTGCCAGAGGGCATCGACCTCGACGTGGTCGACCGCTCGGTCGCCGAGGCCGCCGAGCACGCCGCCGGACGCCCCGCGACCCCGCCGCTCGCCGAGCTGTGCGCCCTGCTCGAGTCGCTGCCGCCCGAGCGCCGCGGCCTGCCGCTGCTCGTCAGCGTCGGCCGCCTGCACCGGGTGAAGGGCATGGCGACGATCGTCGAGGCCTGGGCCGGCGGCGCGGCCGGCGCGCCCGGCGCCGCGGAGGCCGACGCCAGTGTCGACGGGGCCGACGCGCACGGGGTGCCGCTGCGCGACCGCGCGAACCTGCTGCTGATCGGCGGCGACCTCGAACACCCCAGCGCCGACGAGCGCGAACAGCTCGACCTGATCGACGCGATCGTCCCTGCGGGCCGGCAGCGCGCCTCCGGACTGTTGCTGCCCGGCCACCGCCCCAACGACACCGTCGCCCGCTGGGTCGCCGCGGCCCGGTTCGGCCTGCCGGGGCTGGCGGCTCCGCGGGGCGTCTACGTCTGCGGCAGCCTCAAGGAGGAGTTCGGCATCGCCCTGCTCGAGGCCATGGGCTCCGGCCTGCTCGTCGTCGCACCGCAGGGCGGCGGTCCGTCGACCTACGTGCGTCAGGGCGACACCGGCTGGCTCACCCGCACCTGGGACGTCGACGCCCTGCGCCAGGCCATGGGCGAGGCCCTGACCGCGGCCGCGGCCGAGACCACGGAGGCGCGCGCGGCTCGGTCGCGCGACACCGTCGAGCGGTCCTTCACGATCCAGGCCATGGCGCGGTCGCTGTCGGGCGTCTACGACACGGTGCACCACGACGAACTCGAGCAGCGCGAGTGGAGCGTGAGCGCACGATGACCCTGCTCGTCATCAGCCCCGACTACGCCTCGCACCTGCTGCCGCTCGCGACCCTGGCCACCGAGTGGCGCGACCGCGGTGAGCGCGTCGTCGTCGCGACCGGGCCGGCCACCGCCGCGATCGTCGAGTCGTTCGGCTTCGAGCGCGTGCACCTGCAGCTCGGGCGCGGCTCGAACCCCGGGGTGATCCGTGCCGAGGAGCAGGTCGCCGACGAGGACGCGTCGCTGCGCGGCTTCTTCGACGCCACCCGCCTCGGCATGGTCGAGACGCTGTCGTACCAGGCGCGCGAACGCCTCACCGACCTCATGTGGCAGCCGGTCGCGACGGCCCGCGCCGTGCTCGACGTGGTCGCCGCCGTCCGGCCCGACCAGATCGTGGTGGACCACCTCGCCTTCAGCGCCCGGCTCGCCCTCGTGGCCGGCGGCGTGCCGTTCGCCGACGTCGTGCTCGGCCACCCGACGGCGCTGCCCGTGGGCGACGAGGTCTACGGCTGCCCGCCCGAGTGGCCCGCCGCGTTCGGCGGGGCCGGTGCGGGTGCAGGTGCGAGTGCCGGGGCAGGTGCCGGGGCCGGGGCGGGTGCGGGTGCGGCGGGCGCCGCCGGACCCGCCGACGACTCGAGTCGCACCGCCGAATCGACGTCGCACCGCCACATTCGGCGGTTCGACGTTCAGTCGGCGGTGCCGTCCGCGACCGATGCCCGGTTCGACGCCGGGCCCGCTCCGGCGGGCATCGCGGGCCTGCGCGAGCTCTGCGAACGGGTCGACGCCTCGTTCACCGCCGAGTGGAACGCCGCCCTGGCCGAGCTCGCGCCACACCTGCCGCCGTCGACGAGCGCGTTCGGCGAGCACGGCGACCTGCTGCTCTACAACTACCCCGGCGAGCTCGCCGACCCGGCCCGCGACGCCCTGCTGCCGCCGCACGTCTGGCTCGGGTCGGCCGTCCGCGCCGAGCCCGTCGACGCCGAGGTCGCCGCCTGGCTGGCCGACGCCGACGCCGCCCCGTTCGTCTACGTCAGCTTCGGCAGCTTCCTGTCGGTGCGGTCCGACGTGCTCGGGCGCGTGGCCGAGGCCCTGCGGAGGGTCGGGGTGCGGGCGGCGATCGCGCTCGGTTCCGGGGCCCGCGCCGACCTCGGCGAGGTGCCGGCCGACTGGCTCGTCCGCGAGTTCCTGCCGCAGGTGACCCTGCTCGACGCGGCGGCCGCGGCCGTCACGCACGGGGGCAACAACAGCGTGACCGAGGCGATGACCGCGGGAGTGCCCGTGGTCGTCCTGCCGTTCTCGACCGACCAGTTCGCCGGGGCCGCGGCCCTCGAGCGCACCGGCGTCGGCGTCGCTCTGGCCCCTAACACGGCGACCGCCGACGAGCTGGCGGAGGCGCTGAGGCACGTGCTCGACCTGTCGACGCGTGACCCCGGTGCGGCCGGGCGCCTGGCCGGGCTGGCGTCGTCGCTGCGCGAGGCGCCCGGGCGGGCACGAGCCCACGCGGCGCTCACCGCGACCGGCTGACCGCCCCGGCCCGACTCCGGCCCGAGGGCAGGAGGCGCGGCTCGGCTACATCGACCGGGTCGCGAGGATGCCTCCGTCGACGTCGAGCAGCGTCCCGTGCACGAAGGCCGCCTCGTCCGACGCCAGGTAGCGCACGGCGTAGGCGACGTCGACGGGTCGCACGGGGCGCCCGGCCGGGGTGACGGCGGTCAGCTGGTCGAGCACCGCGGCGGACTCGGCGTTGCCCGGCGTCGACGTCGCGCCGGGTGCCACGCTGTTGACGCGGACCCCGTGCGGGCCGAACTCGGCCGCCCAGGTGCGGGTCATCTGCTCGAGGGCGGCCTTCGACGCCGTGTACATGGCACCGAAGGGGACGCCGACGCGGGACATCCACGAGCCGATGTTCACGACGGCACCCGAGCCGCGCTCGGCCATCGCCGGGGCGAGTGCGCCCACCAGGACGTGCGGCGCGCGGATGTTCGTCCGGAGGATCGCGTCGAGGTCGTCGTCGGTCAGGGCGGCGGTCGGCATCGTCGGGTAGACGCCGGCGTTGTTGACCAGCACGTCGACCCGGCCGTCGAGCGCGGTGGTGGCGTCGCGGGCGAACGCGCGGAGGTCGTCGTACGAGCCGGCGAGGTCGGCGGGCACGGCCAGCGCCGAGCCGCCGCGGGCCGTGACGGCGTCGACGACCCGTCGGGCGCGGGTCGCGTCGCGTCCGCTGACGACGACGGTGGCACCCGACGCGGCGAGCACGTGGGCGATCGCCTCGCCGATGCCGCTGGTCGAGCCGGTGACGATCGCGGTGCGACCGGCCAGGCGGGTGTCGGTGGGAAGGGAGTCGAGGATCTCTTGATTGGACTGCATGGTCCATTCGTAGCATGGAGTGGACCCGCGAGTCCACTCATTCTGGACCACGGAGTCCACCGGGTCTAGGCTCGACGGGTGGAAGAGACCAAGATCACCGAGCGGGGCCGCCTCACTCGTCAGCGCATCATCGACGAGACCGGCCGCCAGATCCTCGCGTCGGGCGTCGGCGGCACCACCCTCGACACCGTGCGGGCCGCGACGTTGACGAGCAAGAGCCAGCTGTTCCACTACTTCCCCGGTGGCAAGGCCGAACTCGTCCGCGAGGTCGCCCTGTGGGAGGGGCGGCAGCTGCTCGAGGCGCAGGAGCCCGAGATCCACGACCTCGGCACCTGGGCGTCGTGGGAGCGCTGGCGCGCCGCGCTCGTCGAGTACTACATCAGCCTCGGTCGCTGGGCCTGCCCGATCGGCACGCTCGCCTCGCAGGCGGCGGCGTTCGACGCCGAGCTCGAGACGATGATCAGGTCGAGCTGGGACGCCTGGCGCTCGCAGCTCGCGGCGGGCGTCCGGCGGCTCCAGCAGGCGGGTTCGGTCGACGAGGGCGCCGACCCGGTCCGCGTCGCCACGGCGATCATCGCGGCGATCCAGGGGGGACTGCTGCTGAGCCAGTCCGAGCGCGCGGGTTGGCCGCTCGAGGCCGCGCTCGACCACGCGCTCGGGCCGCTGCACACCGTGCGCACCGACTGAGGCGGGGCGGCCGCCCTACCCCCCGAAGACGACCGCGCGCATCGCGTCGACGCCGACCGACGCGTCTCGGTAGCGCTGCATGAGCGCGGCGTTGGCGTCGTACTGCGGTCCCTCGCGCACCTCGGCCTGGTGGTGCAGGGCGAAGACCATGCCCTCGTGGCGTCGCGGGGCCTCGCCGAGCAGGGTGGTGTGGGCGAGGTACCAGGCGGCGTCCTCGAAGCCCCAGCCCCGGAACCGTTCGTCCTGACCGCCGTGCGCCCGCCACGAGGAGGCGCGGGTCACGTAGACCCCCGAGCAGGCCCCGCGGACGAGCTCGAAGTCGCACCGCTCGAGGGGCGTGCCCGCGGCCGCCTGCGCGGTGCCGTCGCGACCCAGCCAGTGGTAATCGGTGTACGGCAGGTGCACCCGGCCGCTGGTGCGGGCCGCCTCGATCGCCGCGAGCAGGGGCTCGCGCTGCGGCAGGGTGTCGGCGTCTCCGATGACGGCGATCTCGTCGTCGGCCAGGGACGCGACCCCGAGGTTGCGGCACTGCGCCAGGTTGAACACCGGGTCGGGCGAGTCGATCGTGCGGATCTCGGCCTCGGGCAGCGCCTCGGCGTACCAGTCGCGGACGACCTCGAACGCGGCGATCCGACTCGGCTGCGGACGCCAGGGGAGCACGACGGTGACCATCCCGCGAGCCTAGCGGCGCGCGCCCGGCGGCCCCGCGCCTCCTGTGCCCGCGCCTCCTGCCCCGACGCTCGATGAACCCGGTTTCGAGCCATGAACCCGATCGCTCGTGGGTTCATGGTTCGGAACCGGGTTCATGGCCGCCTCCTCGCGCGCCGGCCGCTCGCTCGCGGGCCGGCTGCTCGCCCGAGCCCCTAGGAGGCGCGGCTCGCGTCCGCCGCCCCCCGCAACGTCAGCTCGAGTGCGTGGCCGCGCACGTGGGCCAGGGCCCGCTCGACGGCGCCCGTGGTCACGACCGCGTCGCCGAGCGTCGAGGCCACTACCTCGGGCGCGGCCCGGTGCGTGAACCGGCTGAGCCACGGGGTGGTCCGTTCGAGCAGCAGGCCGATCGACGGGGCGACGGCCCCGGCGACGACGATGCGGTCGACGTCGAGCATGCCGCTGAGCATCGCGCAGACGCGCCCGAACCGTTCGGCGGCGCGTTCGACGAGGCGCAGCGCGGTGGCGTCGCCGGCGTCGGCGGCGGCGAGCACGGCCGGGGCGTCGAGCTCGTCGAGCGGGATGTCACGCAGCGGCGACGACGCGGGCACGGTGCCCAGCTCGCGAGCCGCCCGGGCCGCGTCGCGCAGCACGGCCCCGAGGCCGTCGGCCGAGCCGACGCCCTCGACCAGGTCGAGGAGGCGCATCTCGCCCGCGGCACCGCGGCTGCCCCGCACGAGGGCTCCGTCGAGCACGAACCCGGCGCCGAAGCGCTCGCCGGCCAGCAGGGTCACGAACGAGGCCGGGGCGGCGTCGCCGGCTCCCGCTCCGGAACCCGCGGCCGCGGCAGCCGCCTCGGCCACGGCGGCGAGGTTCGCGTCGTTCTCGACGACGACCGCCCAGCCGCGGTCGGCGAACAGTCCCGTGTAGTCGGGGTTCATCAGCACCCAGAAGTCGGCACCGACCTCGACCGGCGAGCGCCCCTCGGCATCGGTCGGCGCGGGCACCCCGAGGGTGACGGCCAACACGTCCGCGTCGTCGAGTCCGGCCTCGGCGAGGACGTCGTCGACGAGCCGCGAGACGATGCGGCGGCGGTCGTCGGCCGTGCCGCCGGGGTCGATCCGTCGCGCGACGCGCGCCACCACCCGGCCGCGGAGGTCCGCCACGACCGCCGTGAGGTGGTGCTGGCCCGCGTCGACCCCGACGACGTGACCGGCCGAGCGAGCGAGGGCGTACCGGCGGGCCGGTCGGCCCTTCCGGTACTCGCCGGTCGAGCGGGCGTCGGCGAGCGAGACCATCCAGCCGCGCTCGATCAGGTCGTCGCAGACGCCGAGGACGGTCGAGCGGGTCAGTCCGGTCAGGGCGATCAGGTCGCTGGCCGTGACGGCGTCGACCGACCAGGCGTGCCTCAGCACCTCGGCCGCGTTGATGCGTCGCAGCAGGCTCGGCGACGACACCCCGGTGCTCAACGCCACCCGCGCCTCCTCGTGCTGTGGCCGGCGTCTCGCGACACGGCGGATCTTTTCGTCGACGACCCATGGTGCCATGCCCCGAATTGATCTAGGGTCTAAATCTACACACCAGATCAACTCGACCGCGGCGCTGACGCCGAGGTCGCGACCCCCGGGAGACGACGACGTGCCCACACCCCCACTGCCCTCCGGTGCCGGCCTCAGCCGACGCACCCTGCTCGGCGGCATCGGTGCCGCCGGTGCCGCCCTGCTGCTCGCCGGCTGCGCCCCCTCGGGTTCGGGTGGCGGCCGCACCGAGATCACCTTCTACGCCACCAAGCCCGAGGCGATCCCCTACTTCTCCGACCTGGTCTCGCGGTTCAACGAGTCGCAGTCGGCGGTCCGCGTGATCCACGACTCGACCTCGGGCATCTCGGCCGGCTTCGTCCGGGGCAACCCGCCCGACGTCGCGGCCTTCACCTACAACCTCGAGATGGCGCGCTTCATGGAGCGCGGGGCGCTCAGCGACCTCGGCGACCTGCCCGAGGCGGCGACCATCCGGCCCGAGGTGCAAGAGCTGGTCGACCAGTACGCGACCTACCCCGGCCGCACGAGCGTGTTGCCGTACTCGATCACGGCGGCGTCGGTGATCTACAACCAGCAGATCTTCGCCGACCTCGGGGTCGAGGTGCCCACCACGTGGGACGAGTTCCTGGCCGCGTGCGACACCTTCACGGCGGCCGGCGTCACGCCGATCTACAGCACCTTCCGCGAGCCGTGGACGGTCGCGCAGGGCCTGTTCGACTACACGACCGGCGGCATGCTCGACGTCGCCGCCTTCTACGAGAAGATGAACGCCGAGGGCACGAGCGTCGGCGAGGGCGGGTCGGTCTCGTTCGAGAAGGACTTCCGCGAGCCCGTCGAGCGCATGGTGCAGCTCGCCGGGCTGTCGAACGCGAACCGCAACAGCCGCGGCTACGGCGACGGCAACCTCGCGATGGCCCAGGGCGAGGCCGCGATGCTCATGCAGGGCCCGTGGGCGCTCGGCGAGATCACCAAGGCGAACCCCGAGGCGAAGATCGGCACGTTCCCGCTGCCGATGACCGACGACCCCGACGACCGCAAGGTGCGGGTCAACCTCGACCTGGCCCTCTGGGTGCCCCAGCAGTCGCGCAAGCAAGAGGCCGCCCGAGAGTTCTTGACGTACTTGATGCAGCCCGAGATCCACGACGCCTACAACCGCGACTTCCTGGCGTTCGGCACCACGACCTCGGCCCCCGCGGTGACCGACGAGCGCATCGTCGGCATGCAGAGCTACTACGACGAGGCGCGCTTCTACCAGGGGGCCTCGAAGGCGATCCCGTTGACGATCCCCGCCGAGAACTACGTGCAGGGCATCGTCACGGGCGCGAGCGCCGAGGGCACCCTGCGCACCATGGACGCCGACTGGCGCCGACTGGCGCTCCGCGCATGAGCGCCATCCCGACCACCGGCCGAGTCGAAGGAGACCCGATGGCCACGACCACCACCCCCGCGGTCGCGCGAGGCGCCCGCACCTCGCTCACCGGCAGCACGGCCGGCAACCCCCGGCGGCGCGGTCGACGCGTCGACCCGGTCTTCTACCTCTTCCTGCTGCCGACCCTCGTCCTGTTCTCGCTGGCGATCACCCTGCCGGCCGTGATGGGCGTGTTCTACAGCTTCACGAACTCGATCGGCTTCGGCGAGTTCGACCTGGTCGGCGTGACGAACTACCTCGCGATGGCGACCGACCCGGCGATCCTCGGCTCGTACGGCTTCACGATGGGCTTCGCGCTCGTCACGGTGGTCGCGGTCAACGTCGTCGCGCTGCTGCTGGCGATCGGCCTGACCTCGCAGATCAAGGCCAAGACGGCGCTGCGGGCGGTGTTCGTGATCCCGATGGTGATCTCGGGCATAATCATCGCCTTCGTCTTCCAGTTCTTGTTCTCGAACTCGCTGCCGGCCCTCGGCGCCTCGCTGGGCATCCCCGGCCTGCAGGACAGCATCCTCGCGAACGCCGACACCGCCTGGATCGGCATCGTCGTCGTGACCGCGTGGCAGGCGATCCCGAGCACGCTGTTGATCTACATCGCGGGCCTGCTGGCGATCCCGGGCGAGGTCTACGAGGCCAGCAGCCTCGACGGCGCCTCGGGCTGGAAGCAACTGCGCTCGATCACGCTGCCGCTCGTCGCGGGCTACGTCGTGATCAACACGATCATCGGCTTCAAGAACTTCTTGAACTCGTACGACATCATCGTCGGCCTGACGAACGGCGGCCCCGGCACGTCGACGCGCAGCATCGCGATGACGATCTTCACCGGCTTCACCGGCGGCGACTACGCCTACCAGATGGCCAACGCGACCATCTTCTTCGTGATCGCCGTCGCGATCGCGTTCGTCCAACTCCGGATCACGCGCGGAAAGGCGGCCGTCTGATGGCGAACACCGCACTCGTCACCCCGGCCGCCTCGTCGGCCCCCACCCCGGGAGGCGCGGGTCGCGACGTCGACGCCGCGCCCCGTCGTCGACGTGGTCGCGTCGGCCAGGAGCGACCGAACCGGCTCGTCACCGCGCTGCTCGTACTCGGCACGATCACCGTGCTGATCCCGATCTACGTCACGGTCACGATGTCGCTCAAGACGACGGCGCAGGCCGTCGACGGCAACGCGTTCAGCCTGCCGGCGCCCGTCGACTTCTCGAACTTCGCGGCCGCCTGGCAGCTGACCGACTTCCCCCGGGCGTTCGGCATCTCGACCCTCGTCACCGCCGCGACCGTGGTCGGCACGGTCGTGCTCGCCTCGATGGCGTCGTACGCGATCTCGCGCAACTGGGACCGCAAGCTGTTCCGCTTCTCGTTCTTCTACCTGCTCGCCGCGATGTTCCTGCCGTTCCCGGTGGTGGCGCTGTCGCAGATCAAGCTGACCGGCATCGTCGGCCTCGACAACCCGGTCGGCGTCGCGCTGCTGCACGTCATGTTCCAGCTGTCGTTCTCGATCCTGTTGTTCACGGCGTTCCTCCGGTCGCTGCCCGAAGAGCTCGAAGAGAGCGCGCGGCTCGACGGCGCCACCACCTGGCAGGTCTTCTGGCGCCTGGTCTTCCCGTTGCTCGCACCGATGAGCGCCACGGTCGGCATCTTCGCCTTCCTGGCGTCGTGGAACGACTTCGCGATGCCGTCCCTGATCACCGCCGACCCGTCGCTGCAGACCCTGCCCGTGCTGCAGCAGATCTTCCAGACGCAGTTCAGCAACAACTACAACGTCGCCTTCGCCTCGTACCTGATGGCGATGGCCCCGGCGATCGTCGTCTACCTGTTCACCCAGCGCTGGGTGATGGCGGGCGTGACGCAGGGCGCCATCAAGTAGGCGTCCGTGGGGGGCGCCACCCGCGCCTCCCGACCCTCGAGACAACCCACCACCCCCGAGAGGACCCCGCTCCACGATGACCGACACGCTCCGCACCGCACCCTCGACCGAGCTGCTGACCGACGACCCGACCTGGTGGCGCCAGGCGGCGGTCTACCAGATCTACCCCCGCAGCTTCGCCGACTCGAACGGCGACGGCATCGGCGACCTGCCGGGCATCACCGCCAAGGTGCCCTACCTGACGCAGCTCGGCGTGGACGCGGTCTGGCTCAGCCCCTTCTACCCGTCGGCCCTCGCCGACGGCGGCTACGACGTCGACGACTACCGCGACGTCGACCCCAAGATCGGCACGCTCGCCCAGTTCGACGAGATGATCGACGCGCTGCACGCGGCCGGCATCCGCGTGATCGCCGACCTCGTGCCGAACCACTCGTCGGATCGGCACGTCTGGTTCCAGGAGGCGCTGGCCGCCCCGGCCGGATCGCCCGCCCGCGCGCGCTACATCTTCCGTGACGGCCTCGGCGACGGCGGCGAGCTGCCGCCCTCGGACTGGACGTCGATCTTCGGCGGTCCGGCCTGGACGCGCGTCGCCGACGGCCAGTGGTACCTCCACTCGTTCGCCAGCGAGCAGCCCGACTGGGACTGGGACAACCCCGAGGTGCGCGAGGACTTCCTGACCACGCTGCGCTTCTGGTCGGACCGCGGCGTCGACGGGTTCCGCGTCGACGTGGCCCACGGGTTGGCGAAGAGCCTGCCCGAGGTGCTGCCCTCGAAGGCCGAGCTCGACGCGCTGCCCAAGGCCGACGGCGACCACCCCCTGTGGGACCGCGACGAGGTCCACGAGATCTACGCGTCGTGGCGCGAGGTGTTCGACGAGTACGACCCGCCGCGCATCGCCGTGGCCGAGGCCTGGGTCGAGCCGTCGCGCCGCGCCCGGTACGCCAGCGCCTCGGGTCTGGGGCAGGCGTTCAACTTCGACCTGCTCGAGGCCGACTTCGACGCCACGCAGTTCCACGACATCATCACCTACAACCTCGACGCGGCCGAGGCGTCGGGCTCGTCGACGACGTGGGTGTTCTCGAACCACGACGTCGTGCGCCACGCGACCCGCTACGGCCTGCCCGCGCTCGACGGACGCGACGTCAAGCAGGGGGCCGAGTGGCTGCTGTCGGGCGGCACCTCGCCCGAGGTCGACGTCGAGACGGGCCTGCGCCGGGCCCGCGCGGCGTCGCTGTTCATGCTCGGCCTGCCCGGCTCGGCCTACGTCTACCAGGGCGAGGAGCTCGGCCTGCCCGAGGTCGCCGACATCCCTGCCGACGAGCGCCAGGACCCCTCGTTCTTCCGCAACCCCGGCGTCGACATCGGCCGTGACGGCTGCCGCGTGCCGCTGCCCTGGGCTTGCGAGGGCTCGTCGTTCGGCTTCGGCCCGGGCGACGCCCACCTGCCGCAGCCGAGCTGGTTCGGCGAGTACTCGGTCGAGGCGGAGGACGCCGACCCGGCGTCGACCCTCGCGCTGTACCGCGCGGCCCTCGCCGCCCGGCGCGACCTGCAGACCGACGAGACGCTCGAGTGGCTGCCGGTCGACGGCCGCGACGACGTGCTGCACTTCGTCCGCCCCGGTGGCTGGCACGTGGTGTGCGTGTTCGGCACGGAGCCGGTCGACCTGGCCGCGCTCGGGCTGGGCGGTGCGGCGTCGGGCGGGGCCGTGTCCGATGGTGCCGAGGTGCTCGTCGCGAGCGGGCCGCTCTCGGACGCCGGGCAGCTGCCGGGCGAGACGGCCGCCTGGCTGCGCGCCTGACGCCAGCACGCGCCCCTGCACCGGCCTCCGCACCCGCACCCGCACCCGCACCCGAGAACACCGTCGAGTGGACGGTGCACCGCGTTCTGCCGCGGTGTCTTGTCCATCCGGCGGTGTTCTCGCGGTCACGAGGCGCGACGCGAGGCGCGGTCAGGAGGGGCGGTGCCGGTCAGGCGGGGATGTCGTCGCCGGTCGTCGCCCGGCGCTGCTCGACCTCGGCCTCGAGCTTCGCGAGGCGGGCGAGTCGCTCGTAGTGCTCGGCCTCGCGGTCGAGGTCGGCGAGCTGCTGCTCGGTCGTGCGCACGCGGCGGTCGAGCGTGCGGGCCGCGTCCTCGTGGTAGCGGCTCTGGTCGCGGGGGCCGACCTGCTCGTCGCGCCGACCGTACTCGCGGCCGGCGGCGAACCAGACGATGCTGCCGATCAGCGGCAGGAACAGCACGATCATGATCCACAGGGCCTTGGGCAGGTGGCGGACGTCGCCCTCCGGCCGGGTGACGATGTCGACCAGCGCCCCCACGATCAGCAGCAAGGGCAGGGCGGCAAGCACGAAGGTCACGGCCCGAGGGTAGGGGTGCCCGGCGGCCGGCGGAACCCCCGCGAGGTGGGGTCGCGTCCCTCCTGCCTGTGCCGCGTTCTGGGTGTGACCGCCCCGCCGATCGGTGCGTAACGTCGCCCGCATCTCGGCGAGCTGCTCCGGTCAGGAGGCGCGGTGCCGGACGACCACGAAGGGTGCAGTTCGTGAAAGATCGCCTCCACCCCTGGTCAGCGGGCAGCTCGGATCGTAGACTCGGTCGGTCCGCCCCGTCGAGGAGAACCGTGAGTCGAAGCGCCATCCGTCCCAGGAAGCGCTCATGACCGACCCCTCGAACTCGCCCGTCGGCGAGACGCCTGCCGTCGCCTCCGCGCCTCCTCTCACGCGCCGCGAGGCCCTGGCCCGCGAGCGCGCCGCCGCCACTGCCCCTGCAGCACTTGCTGCCGCACCTGCACCCGCACCAGTCGCCGATGCCACGAAGAACCCCGTTTCGAACGATGAACCCGAAAGCAACCGGGTTGATGGTTCGAAAGCGGGTTCGACGGCACCTGCCTCGGCGCCGTCGGCACCCGCGACGCCCGGCCGTGAGTCGGCCGCGACCCGGCGCCCGCGGGCTTCCGTACCGGCCCTGGTGCGTCGGGCCCACGTCGGCGGCGACCGGCACCCGAGCCCCGGCGCGACGCCGCGCGGCGGATCGCAAGGCACGTCACGTCGTTCGGGTCTGCGCGCCGCCGCGTCCCGGGTCCGGGCCGCGACCCTGCCCGTGCTGGGAGTCTTCGCCGTGATGCTGTTCTTCACGTCCAACCTCACTCCTGCGTCGGCCAGCGACCTGGGCGGGTCGAACATCCCGACCGCGGGCGCCGCGCCGATGCCGACCCAGACGCTCGCGGCGTCGCTCGTCGTGCTGACCGTGTCCGAGCGGGACGCCTTCGGGGTGACCGACGCGCCTCCGCCACCTCCGCCCCCCGAGCCCGAACCGGTCGTCACGTCGCAGGCCCTCTCGCGTGGGACGAGCGCGCCCCGCGCCTCCTCGGGTGCCGGCACCATCGTGAACTCGGGCACCGGCGACATCCGGTGGCCCTTCGCCGGCACCGTCGTGCTGAGCTCGGGCTTCGGCCCGCGGACGGCACCGTGCGCGGCCTGCTCGAGCATGCACAAGGGCCTCGACATGACTCCGGGCGGGGGCACCCCGATCGGAGCCGTCGCCGCCGGCGTCGTGCGCACCTCGGGCATGCACGGCCAGTTCGGTCAGTACGCGGTCATCGACCACGTGATCGACGGGCAACGCGTCAGCACCCTGTACGCGCACATGCAGGTCGGCTCGAGCCCGCTCGTCGCGGGCCAGACGGTCGCGGTGGGCGAGCTGGTCGGCAAGGTCGGCCGCAGCGGCGTCGCGACCGGTGAACACCTGCACTTCGAGGTGCTGCTCGGCGGCTCGACGCAGGTCGACCCCAAGGCCTGGCTCGACGCGAACGCCGGCCGCACGCTCTAGTCGTCGGGCCCGCACCCTCGCGTTCGGCGGTCAGCGATTTGCCTAGGCAGGGGGTGAGCGCCGATTGGTGGGGTGGTGGGTGCTGTGCGGGCGGGGGTCGGGCCGGGACCCTCGCGTTCGGCGCTGGGCGATTTGCCTAGGCAGGGGTTGGGCGCCGCTTGGTGGGGTGGTGGGTGCTGTGCGGGCGGGGGTCGGGCCGGGACCCTCGCGTTCGGCGTTCAGCGATTTGCCTAGGCAGGGGGTGAGCGCCGGTTGGCGGGGTGGCCCGGGACGGTGCCCGCACGCGAGCCCGAGCCCGCACGCGAGCCCGAGCCCGTCACCTCAGGCCGCGCGCCGCGCCTCGCGCCAGGCCCGCACCTCGGCGACGAGTTCGGCCTTGCGGCCCGCGTCGGCGAACGACGCCTCGACCGAGTTCTCGGCGAGCAGGGCGAGCGCGTCGTCGTCGAGCCCGAGCACGTCGCGCAGTGCCTGGTAGTTGTCGCCGACGTAGCCGCCGAAGTAGGCGGGATCGTCGCTGTTGACCGTGACGAGCAGCCCGGCCGCGAGCATGCGGGGCAGCGGGTGCTCGGCGAGGTCGGACACCACCGCGAGGCGCAGGTTCGACAGCGGGCACACGGTCAGCGGCACCCGGTCGGCGACCAGGCGGGCGACGAGGGTGTCGTCCTCGAGGCTGCGCACCCCGTGGTCGACGCGTTCGACGTGCAGCAGGTCGAGGGCGTCGGTCACGTACGACGGCGGCCCCTCTTCGCCGGCGTGGGCGACGACGTGCAGGCCGAGCCCGCGGGCGCGCTCGAAGACGCGGGCGAACGCCGCCGGCGGGAACCCCACCTCGGACGAGTCGAGCCCGACCCCGACCAGGTCGGAGGCGCGGTGCGCGACGGACTCGAGGGTCGCGGCCGCGTCGCCCACCGGCAGGTGCCGCAAGAAGCAGAGGATGAGCCCGCCCGTGATGCCGAACCGCTCGCGGGCCTCCGCCAACGCCCGGGTGAGTCCGTCGATCACCTCGTCGACGTCGACGTCACGCGAGGTGTGCGCCTGGGGGTCGAAGAACATCTCGACGTGTCGCAACCCCTGGGCGTGGGCGCGTTCGAGGTAGGCCCAGGCGAGGTCGTGGAAGTCCCGCTCGGTCTGCAGCACGGCCGTGCAGGCGTAGTACAGGTCGAGGAACTCTTGCAGCGAGCCGAACGAGTACGCGGCACGCAGCTCGTCGACCGAGGCGAACGGCAGGTCGACGTCGTTGCGTTCGGCGAGGGCGAAGACCAGCTCGGGCTCGAGCGTGCCCTCGACGTGCAGGTGCAGCTCGGCCGTCGGCGGCGTCGCGAGCACGGAGCCCGTGGCGGTCGCCTCCGGCCTCTGGACGGCCGGGGAGGCCTCTCCTGAGAAGGGCGTGCCGGGCGCGGTGGTCACGGAGGACCCGGTCGTCAGGGTGGTGTCGGTCGCCGTCATCGGGCCACCGTAGCGGCAGCGTGCCATCGGGCGAAGCCCCGTGCACGATCGTTCACCGTCCCGACACCCGGCGACCGTCTGGGGACGAGACGAGGAGGCGCGGGTCGCGACCCCGAGACCCGTCCCTCCCGCGCACCGGCACCGCGCCTCCTGCCGGCCGTCAGGCCGTGAGCACGACCGCGAGGGTCTCGGGCTGGTCGTGGCCCGTCCAGGTGCCGGTGAGCACCTCGACGCCGTGGTCGCCCGTGTGGCCGCCGGTCGAGGCGAGGGCGCCGGCGTCGTGCCGACCGAGGACGCGGGCGACGACGATGCGGACCGCCGCGCCGGTGACGACCGTGCGGCCCTCGACCTGGTCGACCGTGACGCGGTCGACGTCGGGCACGGACGCGCCCGGGCTGCCGCTGCCGACGACGGTCGAGTTCGGCTCGCGCACCTCGCGGACGCCGTCGACCTCGAACCAGGCCTCGGCCTGGGTGCCGCCGGTCAGCACGGCCGTCGCGAGCGCGGCGGCCCAGACCGGGTCGGCCGTGCCGTCGTAGACCCAGCGCTCGCCGAGCACCGAGTGCTGCGTCGTGCCGACCAAGTGGGCGTCCGCACCGGCGAGCGGAGCCGCGCGGTAGGTCAGGGGCACCTGCAGCTGCACGCCGTCGGCGGTGGCCACGATGATCGTCTCGACGCCGACCTCGCCCGCCGGGTCGTCGAAGCGGAAGGCGGCGACGTTCCGCAGCCCGTCGTCGCCCGACGACGGGGCCGGGCCCTCGAACCACGGCTGGGTGGGGACCCAGGCGTCGAGCAGTGCGATCTTGCTGGGGTCCATGCCGGCCCGGTGCAGGTGTGCCATGCCGACGATCGTAGGGCCGACCACCGTCGTCGACGACGCCGTCGCGCCGTCCGAGCGCCGCCGTCGCAAAGACCGGACGCCGCCGTCGCCCCGCCCGAGCGGGTCCGTCGCACCGCCCGCCCGAGTAATGCGACACCTGTCGATCGTCTTCCAGCCGCCCGGCGTAGCCTGCGCCGCATGAAGGCACTCCAGTACACCACCGTCGGTCAGCACCCCGAAGTCGTCGAGATCGAGAAGCCGTCGCCCGGCCCGGGGCAGGTGCTGCTGAAGGTCACGGCCGCCGGCGTCTGCCACAGCGACGAGTACGTCATGAGCCTCAGCGCGGAGGACTACGCGGCGCAGGGCTACCCGCTGCCGCTGACGCTCGGGCACGAGGGCGCCGGCGTCGTCGCCGAGCTCGGCGAGGGCGTCGAGCACCTGCAGGTCGGCGACGCCGTCGCCGTCTACGGCCCGTGGGGCTGCGGTCGCTGTCACCAGTGCGCCCAGGGCAAGGAGAACTACTGCGTCAACGCCGCCGCCGAGGGCATCAAGCCCCCCGGGCTCGGCGCGCCCGGCTCGATGGCCGAGTACATGATCGTCGACGACCCCCGCCACCTCGTGCCGCTCGGCGACCTCGACCCGGTCGAGAACGTCTCGCTCACCGACGCCGGCCTGACGCCGTACCACGCGATCAAGACGTCGCTGCCGAAGCTCGGGGCCGGCACCTACGCCGTCGTCATCGGCACCGGAGGCCTCGGGCACGTGGGCATCCAGATCTTGCGGGCGCTCTCGGGAGCGCAGATCATCGCGCTCGACGTGACCGACGAGAAGCTCGAGCTGGCGAAGCACGTCGGCGCGCACCACACCGTCATCAGCGACGAGCACGCCGCCGACGCGATCCGCGAGATCACCGGAGGCCTCGGCGTCCAGGCCGTCTTCGACTTCGTCGGTGCGGGGCCGACGATGGCCACGGCCGTCGCGGTCGCCGCACCGGATGCCGACGTGACCATCGTCGGCATCGGCGGCGGCACCGTCGAGGTCGGGTTCGGCACGGTCGCCTTCGACGTCGCCGTCCGCATCCCCTACTGGGGCAGCCGCAGCGAGCTGATCGAGGTCCTCGACCTCGCGCGGGCCGGCCAGGTCGAGGTCGCCACGCAGCGGTACTCGCTCGACGACGGGCCGAAGGCCTACGAGGCGCTCGCCGCCGGCACCGTCCGCGGCCGGGCCGTCATCGTCCCCTAGCCGACCACCCCGAGGAGGCGCGGTGTCGGACGTCCCGGCACCGCGCCTCCTGCGGTCCCCGTCCCGTGCACCGGCTGCCGTCCGGCCTCGTCCCGTGCGCGGGCTGCCGTCGGGCCCCGACCCGGGTAGCGTCGCGGCATGGGAAGCGTCGTGCCGGGGGTCCTGGCGTTCGTGCTCGGGTCGGCGGTGGCCGTCGCGGCCCTCGTGCCGTGGACGGCGCTCGAGTACCGCCGACACGGCCGGCTCGGCCTCCGCCGCAGCCTCGTGGCGTTCGGCACGGTGGTCTACGCCCTGGCCCTGGTCACCTACACGCTGCTGCCGTTGCCCGACGTCTCGACGATGTGCGCGACGCCGGCGTCGGTGCAGCTCACGCCGCTCGCGTTCGTCCGGGACGTCGTGCGCGAGGGTGGCATCGGTGGTCCCCGGTCGTTGCTCACGAACCCCGCGGCGGCCCAGGTGCTGCTGAACGTCGTGCTCTTCGTGCCGCTCGGCGCTCTCGCCCGTCACGCCGTCGCCCGGCGGCGGCCCGTCGTGGGCCTCGTCGTCGGTCTCGGCGCCGGGTTCGTCGTCTCGCTGCTCGTCGAGCTCACGCAGCTGACCGGCGACTGGTTCCTCTACCCGTGCGCCTACCGCCTCTTCGACGTCGACGACCTCCTCGCCAACACGGCCGGGGCGGTCGTCGGCACGGTGCTCGCGCCCCTCGTGGGCCTGCTGGCGGGATCGCGGGACCCGGTCGACGCCGACGAGCCCCGGCCGGTGACGTCGTCGCGGCGGTTCGTCGGCATGTTCTCGGACGTGCTGGCCATCTGGCTGCTGTCGAGCGCGCTGACCGTCGGCACCTCGCTGGCCTGGGCTCTGGCCGACCGCGACGACCAGGACCCGTCGCTGGCGGCCCTCGTCACGATCGGTGGTCTCGTCGCGCCGGCGCTGCAGCTCGTCGTCGTCCTGGCCTCCGGCCGGACGCTGGGCGAACACGTCGTCCGCCTCCGGCCGACGCCGTCGCCGGGCGCCCTGGCGCGGGTGGTGCGCTGGGCCCTCGGCTCGGGCGGCTGGGCCACCCTGATCGCACTCGACGGGCCGTTCCTGCCCGTCGTGGCCTTCGCTCTGGCCGTCACGTCGGTCGTCGCGGTCCGGGCGACCCGTGGGCGGCGGGGCCTGGCCCTGGCCGTGCTGCGACTCGACGTCGAGGACGACCGCGTGTCGGCCGGAGGCGACCGGGCCCCGTGGCTCGAGAGGCAGCCGTGACGACGTAGGTTGGGCCTGCCCCCCACGGAAGGAACCGCCATGAGCATGGAAGGCGCGGCCTGGAGCTCGCTCTACAAGATCTCGTCCGCCAGGGACGGCAAGCACGGCATCTCGCGCGAGTCGGTGCGGCGGATCATGACGTTCGCCGTGCCCTACCGGGCGAAGCTGGTGGTCTTCATCGGCCTCTCGATCGTGGGGGCCTTCCTCGCCGTGGCGACGCCCGTGCTGGCCGGCCGGGTGGTCGACGTCATCGTCGCGCGGGGCGAGGTCGGGGCGATCGTCCGGCTCGCCCTGCTCATCGCCGTCGTGGCCGTGGCCGACGCCGGCGTCTCGCTCGCGACGCGCTGGTACTCGGCCCGGATCGGCGAGGGCGTGATCCTCGACCTCCGCACCGCCGTGTTCGACCACGTGCAGAAGATGCCGATCGCGTTCTTCACGCGCACCCGGACGGGCGCCCTCGTGAGCCGCCTCAACAACGACGTGATCGGTGCGCAGCAGGCCTTCAGCGGCACGCTGTCGGGCGTGGTCACGAACGTCGTGGCCCTCGTCCTCACCCTGATCGTGATGCTCAGCACGTCCTGGCTCGTGACCGTGCTCGCCGTGGTCATGCTGCCCGTCTTCCTCGTGCCGGCGCGACGCATGGGAAGCCGTCTCGCCGCGCTGCGCCGTGAGGCCGCCGACCACAACTCGGCGATGAGCACGCAGATGACCGAGCGCTTCTCGGCACCCGGCGCCACCCTCGTCAAGCTCTTCGGTCGCCCCGACGAGGAGGCCGAGGAGTTCCGCGTCCGCGCCGCCCGCGTCCGCGACATCGGCGTCCGCAGCGCGCTGCTGCAGTTCGTCTTCGTCACCGCGCTGACGCTCGTCTCGGCCCTCGCCCTGGCGCTCGTCTACGGGCTCGGCGGCGCCCTCGCGCTCGCCGGTCAGCTCGACACCGGGGAAGTCGTCACCCTGGCGCTGCTCCTCACCCGCCTCTACGTGCCGCTGACCGGCCTCGCGAGCGCCCGGGTCGAGATCATGAGCGCGGTGGTCAGCTTCGAGCGCGTCTTCGAGGTGCTCGACCTCGAGCCGCTCATCCAGGAGAAGCCGGCCGCCTCGTCCGTCCCCGAGGGCCCGGTGAGCGTCGAGTTCGACGACGTCCGCTTCGCGTACCCGTCCGCCGACAAGGTCTCGCTCGCCTCCCTGGAAGAGGTCTCGACCCTCGACACCCGCGGCGGCGACGAGGTGCTGCACGGCGTGTCGTTCCGCATCGAGCCCGGGCAGACCGTCGCCCTCGTGGGCACGTCCGGTGCCGGCAAGTCCACCATCGCGCAGCTGCTCTCGCGCCTGTACGACGTCGACAGCGGTGCGGTGCGCCTCGCCGGCGCGGACGTCCGCGACGTCACCTTCGCCTCGATGCGCCACACCCTGGGCATGGTCACGCAGGACGGCCACCTGTTCCACGAGACCATCCTCAGCAACCTCCGCCTCGCCAGGCCCGAGGCGTCGGAGGACGAGGTGTGGGACGCCGTCCGCCGGGCGCGGCTCGAGCCCCTGATCCGCTCGCTGCCGGACCAACTCGACACGATGGTGGGGGAGCGCGGCTACCGGCTCTCGGGAGGCGAGCGTCAACGCATGACCATCGCGCGCCTCCTGCTCGCCCAGCCGCGCGTCGTCATCCTCGACGAGGCGACGGCGGCGCTCGACTCCACGTCCGAGGCCGCCGTGCAGGCGGCGCTCAGCGAGGCGCTCGACGGGCGGACGGCGATGGTGATCGCCCACCGCCTCTCGACCATCCGCAGCGCGGACATGATCCTGGTGGTCGAGGACGGGTCGATCGTGGAGCGCGGCACGCACGACGAGCTGCTGGCCGCGGCCGGCCGGTACGAAGAACTGCACCGGACCCAGTTCGCCGTGCAGAAGGACGTCGCGGCCGACGAGGAGGCGCCGATCGCGCCCTGACCCGGCCAGCCGGTCGGTCGGCCGTGACTTCTCGTCACCCGTGCGCTATGTTCATATGTAAGCACATGGGCGTCGCGACAGGGCGGGCCCGATCGACACGACCAGAGAGTTGTACAGCGACGTATGACCGACACCACTGCCTCCGCGACGGCGGCTCCCCTCGACCTCGTCACCATCGGACGTTCGGGAGTCGACCTCTACCCGCTGCAGGACGGCGTCGGCCTCGAGGCCGTCGAGACGTTCGGCAAGTACCTCGGCGGCAGCGCGGCGAACGTGACCGTCGCCGCCGCGCGCCACGGCCTCCGCACCGCGATCGTCACCCGCACCGGGGACGACCCCTTCGGCCGGTTCGTGTCGGGCGAGCTCGAGCGCCTGGGGGTCTCGACCCGGTTCGTCCGCACGGTGCCCGACCTCAACACCCCGGTCACGTTCTGCGAGATCTTCCCGCCCGACGACTTCCCCCTCTACTTCTACCGGGCGCCCAAGGCCCCCGACATGGTCGTCCACGCCGACGAGCTCGACCTCGACGCGATCGCCGACGCCCGCATCTTCTGGGCCACCGTCACCGGCCTGTCCGAGGACCCGAGCCGGACGGCCCACCACACGGCCTGGGAGGCGCGCGGACGGACGCCGCTCACCGTCCTCGACCTCGACTACCGTCCGATGTTCTGGTCGTCGCCCGACGAGGCCCGGCGCGAGGTGGCGCTCGCCCTCGAGCACGTCAGCGTGGCCGTCGGCAACCGTGAGGAGTGCGAGATCGCCGTCGGCGAGACCGACCCCCACCGCGCCGCCGACGCGTTGCTCGACCGAGGTCTCGACCTGGCCGTCGTGAAGCAGGGCCCGCGCGGCGTGCTCGCCAAGACCCGCGACGAGACGGTCGAGGTGCCCCCTCACGTCGTCGAGGTCGTCAACGGCCTCGGCGCCGGCGACGGCTTCGGCGGCGCCCTGTGCCACGGCCTGCTGCAGGACTGGTCGCTCCGGGACGTCCTCCGCTTCGCCAACGTCGCCGGGGCGATCGTCGCCGGTCGCCGCGAGTGCTCGACCGCCATGCCCTCGACCGCCGAGGTCGCCGAGATCGTGAGGAGCATCGCACATGTCGACGCCTGACCTCCCCGAGGTCGCCCCCGCCGCCCTCTCGCTCGACTTCGAGGCGCTCCGCCACGTGCGCACCTTCGCCCCGCAGACGGTGCTGCCGCGGGTGCGCGACCGTGCACGCCGGCCGCTGCTCGCCGATGACGGACGCCTCTTCATCGTCGCCGCCGACCACCCCGCCCGCGGGGCGCTCGGCGTCCGCGACGACCCCGCCGCGATGGCCGACCGCTACGAGATGCTGACCCGCCTGGTCACCGCCCTCTCGCGACCCGGGGTGGACGGCGTGCTCGGCACGCCCGACGTCATCGAGGACCTCGCCCTGCTGGGTGCCCTCGAGGGCAAGGTCGTGGTGGGGTCGATGAACCGCGGCGGCCTCAAGGGCGCCTCGTTCGAGATGGACGACCGGTTCACCGGCTACGACGTGCCGAGCATCGTGGCGTCGGGCATCGACTTCGCGAAGCTGCTGATCCGGATCAACCTCGGTGACGCCGCGACCGTGGCCACCCTCGAGTCGACCGCGCGGGCGGTCGACGCCGCCGCGGCGGCCCGGGTGCCGATCATGCTCGAACCGTTCCTCAGCCGCTGGGTCGACGGAGTCGTCCAGAACGACCTCACGCCGGAGGCGGTGGTCACCTCGGTCGCGATCGCCGCGGGCCTCGGCTCCACGTCCGCCTGGTCGTGGCTCAAGCTCCCCGTCGTGCCCGAGATGGAGCGGGTGATGGCGTCGACCACGCTGCCGACCCTGCTGCTCGGCGGCGACCCCTCGGGCCGCCCCGACGAGACCTACGGCTCGTGGGAGGCCGCACTCGCGCTCCCGGGCGTCCGCGGCCTCGTCGTCGGCCGCACGCTGCTGTACCCGGCCGACGGCGACGTGGTCGCCGCCGTCGACACCGCCGCCGCGCTCGTGCACGGCTGATCCCTCGAAGAAGAGAAGCAGGACCATGTCTGACACCTCGACGAAACCCCACGCCGCCGACCTGCCCGTCGTGCCGCACTGGATCGACGGTCGCGAGTCGCCGTCGAGCTCCGGCCGCACGGCCCCCGTCTACGACCCTGCGCTCGGAGTCGTGACGAAGCACGTCGCTCTCGCCGACGACGCCGAGATCGAGGCGGCGATCGCTTCGGCGCAGGCCGCGTTCCCCGCCTGGCGCGACCTCTCGCTCGCGAAGCGTCAGCAGATCCTCTTCCGGTTCCGCGAGCTGCTCGAGGCCAAGAAGGGCGAGCTCGCCGAGATCATCACGTCCGAGCACGGCAAGGTCGTCTCCGACGCGCTCGGCGAGATCACCCGCGGTCAAGAGGTCGTCGAGTTCGCGACCGGCCTCGCGCACCACCTCAAGGGCGAGTACTCCGAGCAGGTGTCGACCGGCGTCGACGTCTACTCGACGAAGCAGCCGCTGGGGGTCGTCGGCATCATCTCGCCCTTCAACTTCCCCGCGATGGTGCCGATGTGGTTCTTCCCCATCGCCATCGCCGCCGGCAACGTGGTCGTCCTCAAGCCGTCCGAGAAGGACCCCTCGGCAGCCCTCTGGCTCGCCGCCCTCTGGGCCGAGGCCGGGCTGCCCGACGGCGTCTTCACGGTGCTCAACGGTGACAAGCAGGCCGTCGACGGCCTGCTCACGCACCCGGCCGTCCGCGCCGTCTCGTTCGTCGGCTCCACCCCGATCGCCCGGTACGTCTCCGAGACGGGCACCGCGAACCACAAGCGCGTGCAGGCCCTCGGCGGCGCCAAGAACCACATGCTGGTGCTGCCCGACGCCGACCTCGACCTCGTCGCCGACTCCGCGATCAACGCCGGGTTCGGCTCGGCCGGCGAGCGCTGCATGGCGATCTCCGTCGTCGTCGCGGTGGAGCCCGTGGCGGACGAGCTCATCGGCAAGATCAAGGACCGCGCCGCCACGCTGCGCATCGGCGACGGCCGCCGCGGCTGCGACATGGGCCCGCTCGTCACCGAGCAGCACCGCGACAAGGTCGCCTCGTACATCGCGATCGCCGACGAGGACGGCGCCGAGGTCGTCATCGACGGCCGCGGCATCGAGGTCGACGGCGACGCCGCGGGCTTCTGGCTCGGACCGACCCTGCTCGACAAGGTGCCGACCACGTCGCGGGCCTACACCGAAGAGATCTTCGGGCCCGTCCTCTCGATCGTCCGCGTCGCCTCGTACGACGAGGGCGTCGCCCTGATCAACGACGGCGCGTTCGGCAACGGCACGGCGATCTTCACGAACGACGGAGGCGCGGCGCGGCGGTTCCAGAACGAGGTGCAGGTCGGCATGATCGGCATCAACGTGCCCATCCCGGTGCCCGTCGCGACGTTCTCGTTCGGCGGCTGGAAGGACTCGCTCTTCGGCGACACCAAGGCCCACGGGGCCGAGGGCGTCCGGTTCTTCACCCAGCAGAAGGCGATCACCTCACGGTGGCTCGACCCGTCGCACGGCGGCGTCGACCTCGGGTTCCCGCAGAACTGAGGCGCACCGAGCCCACCGGCCCCACGACGAGCAGGAGAGACATGACCACGCAGAACGAGTGGGTGTTCCCGAAGGGAGCCCTGAGGCGCGGCGACTGGGAGTCCGTCGTCGACGACGAGCTCGAGGGATGGCAGCACACCGGGCTGCGGGTCGCCGAACTCGCGGCCGGCAGCGAGCTCTCGCTGGCCGCGGCCGGCATCGAGCGCCTCGTCGTGCCGCTGTCGGGGTCGTTCACGGTCGAGCACCGGGTCTCGGGTGCGCTCGAGACCACGCACCTGACGGGCCGGGCCTCGGTCTTCGACGGCCCGAGCGACGTCCTGTACCTCTCGACCGGCGCCTCCGCGACGATCGAGGGGGAGGGGCGGGTGGCGGTGGCCGAGGCACCCACCGACGAGGTGCACCCGAGCAGGCACGTCCGGCGCGACGAGGTGCCCGTCGAACTGCGCGGGGCGGGTCGCTCCAGCCGCCAGGTGCACAACTTCGGCACGCCCCAGGCGCTCGACGCCGGCCGGTTCATCGTCTGCGAGGTCGTCACGCCCGCCGAGAACTGGTCGAGCTGGCCGCCGCACAAGCACGACGAGCTGCAGGCCGGGCAGGAGTCCCGGCTCGAGGAGATCTACTACTTCGAGACGGCGGTCGAGAGGGGCCTCGACGCCCCGCCGCAGGCCGACCCGTTCGGGTTCGTGCGCGCCTACTCGTCCCCGGCGGGCGAGATCGACGTGCTCGCCGAGGTGCGCACCGGCGACGTCGCCCTGCTGCCCCACGGCTGGCACGGCCCGTGCGTCGCGGCCCCCGGCTACGACCTCTACTACCTCAACGTCATGGCCGGGCCCGACCCCGAGCGGGTGTGGCACATCTCGGACGATCCGGCCCACGGGTGGATCCGCGCGACGTGGGAGGGGCAGGACGTCGATCCGCGCCTCCCGTACGAGCGCCGGCCCTGACGACCGCCCACACGGCGAGCACGCGAACACGCACGACGACCAGCCACACGACGAGCACGCGCACGACGACCTCAGCGTGACGACCACCCGCGGCGACGACGCCGCACCGACGACAGGACACGATGACATGGGCACCACCAGGCGGATGACGGTCGCGCAGGCGCTGATCGAGTTCCTCGCGAACCAGTGGACGGTCGACGGCGACCACCGCGAGCGCACCGTCGCCGGCACGTTCGGCATCTTCGGCCACGGCAACGTGGCCGGCATCGGCCAGGCGCTGCAGCAGCTCGAGGTCGAGCAGCCGGGCCTCATGCCGTACCACCAGGCCCGGAACGAGCAGGCGATGGTGCACCAGGCCGTCGGCTACGCGCGCACGAGGCGACGCCGCGGCACCTTCGCGAGCACCGCCTCCGTGGGGCCGGGCGCGGCCAACATGCTCACCGGTGCCGCGCTGGCGACCGCGAACCGGCTGCCCGCCCTGCTGCTGCCCAGCGACACCTTCGCGACCCGCGTCGCCGACCCGGTGCTGCAGCAGCTCGAGCTTCCGCACGACACGAGTGTGCAGGTCACCGACGCGTTCCGGCCGCTGTCGCGGTTCTTCGACCGGGTCGACCGCCCCGAGAAGCTCTTCTCGATCGCACTCGCCGCGATGCGCGTGCTGACCGACCCCGCCGAGACGGGAGCGGTCACGATCGCCCTGCCCGAGGACGTGCAGGCCGAAGCCCTCGACGTGCCCGTCGAGTTCCTCGCGCCGCGGGAGTGGCACGTGCGCCGGCCCGTGCCCGAGCGCGGTCCGCTCGAGCGCGCCGTCGCCGCGATCCGTGCCGCGAAGGCGCCCATCGTCGTGGCCGGCGGCGGGGTGTTGTACTCGGGCGCCGAGGAGTCGTTGCGCGCCCTCGTCGAGCTGACCGGCATCCCGGTCGGCACCACCCAGGCGGGTGGCGGCTCGCTGGTGTGGGACCAGCCCGGCTACCTCGGTGCCGTCGGCGCGACCGGCAGCACCGCGGCGAACCGCCTCGCCGCCGAGGCCGACGTGGTCATCGGCGTCGGCACGCGCTACTCGGACTTCACCACGGCGAGCCGGACCGCGTTCCAGGCGGAGGGCGTGCGCTTCGTGAACGTCAACGTCGCCGCCTTCGACGCGTACAAGCACGGCACGCAGCTGCCCGTCGTCGCGGACGCCCGCGAGGCCCTCGACGCCCTGCGCACCGAGCTCGCCGACTGGCGTGCGCCGGCCGGGTGGGTCGAGCGGGCGGCCGCCGAGAAGGCCGGATGGGACGCGGTCGTCGACCGCGCCTTCGAGCCCTCGGGGCTCGCGCGGCCGGGTCAGGCCGAGATCATCGGCGCCGTGCAGGCCGCCACCGATCCCCGCGACGTCGTCGTGCAGGCGGCGGGCTCGCTGCCGGGCGACCTGCACAAGCTCTGGCGGGTGCGCGACGCCCTGGGCTACCACGTCGAGTACGCCTTCTCGTGCATGGGGTACGAGATCGCCGGCGGCCTCGGCGTCCGCCGTGCAGCGCCCGACCGCGACGTGATCGTCATGGTCGGCGACGGCTCGTACCTGATGCTGCACACCGAACTCGTGACCGCGGTCGCCGAGGGAATCAAGATCATCGTCGTGCTGATCCAGAACCACGGCTACGCGTCGATCGGGCACCTCTCCGAGACGGTCGGCTCGGAGCGCTTCGGCACGCGGTATCGCGACGGCAGCGGGTCGATCCTGCCCGTCGACCTGGCGGCGAACGCCCGCAGCTACGGGGTCGAAACCGTCGAGATCGCCGCAGGTCCGGAGGCGGTGGCCGACCTGGGCAGGGCCGTGGCGGCCGCGAAGGCGTCCGAGACCGCGACGCTCATCCACGTCGAGAGCGACCCCCTGCTCTACGCACCCGGCGGCGAGGGCTGGTGGGACGTGCCGGTCGCCGAGGCGTCGACACTGCCCGGCACGCAGCAGGCACGCGAGGAGTACGTCACGCACTCTGTCGCACGCCGCCCGCTGCTCGGCTGACGTCGCGGGCCGCGGCCCGGTCGCACAGGGGCCGCGGCTCGCGGCTCCCGTCTCGCGACTCGCGACCCGAGGTCAGCGTTCGACGAGCGTGATCTCGAACGAGTAGAGGTCGGGCCGGTAGCAGTGCTGGCCGTGCTCGACGGCCCGCCCGGAGTTGTCGAAGGCCGTGCGCCCCATGGTCAGGACGGCCCCGCTCTTGGGCAGGTCGAGCAGGCGCGCCTCGGAGGCGGTGGCCGAGCGTGCCCCGATGCGCTGTTTCGCGACCCGCATCGTCACCCCTCGGCCACGCAGCAGCTGGTAGAGCCCGTGCCTCTCGAGGGATTCCATGTCGAGGTCGACGAACGGCTCGGGCAGGACGTTGTCGAGGACGGCCAGGGGCACGCCGTCGGCGGAGCGCAGGCGCACGAGGTGCAGGGTGGGACTGCCGACCTCGACGCCGAGGGACTCCGCCGTCTTCTCGTCGGCGCCTTCGACGGACGACGAGAGCAGCAGCGTCTCGGGCTTCTGCCCCGTGCGTTCGAGGTCCTCGTAGAGACTGGTCAGCTCGACATTGCGGGTGACGCGACCGTGGACGACCTGGGTGCCGATGCCTCGCCGACGCACGAGCAGGCCCTTGTCGACGAGTTCTTGGATGGCCCGCCGGATCGTCGGGCGAGACAGACCCAGCCGGGCGCTGAGCGCCACCTCGTTCTCGAGGCGCGCACCGGCCGGGAGCGTCTCGTCGTGGATGGCGCTCTCGAGCAGGTTCGACACCTGGTAGTAGAGCGGCACCGGGCCGGAGCGATCGAGCCCGAGGAAGAAGTCGGGAGGCAGCAGCTGCTCGTCCTGAGGCATCGTGTCCGCTCTTGATCGGTGGTCCCCCATCTTTCCACAGAGGTGGATCGGCAGGAGTCGGGCCTCAGCCCTCTCGCGCCGGCACGGTCTCGGAGGCGTCGGCCGCCATCTCGCGCGCGACGGGCGAGCCCGGCATCTCGCGCTCGAGTTCGTGCGCGAGGGAGTCGAGCTCGGCGCCGCCGGCCATCAACGCGGTCAGCTCGGGCAGGCTGATCTCGCTCTTCTCGAAGTTGCCGAGGCTCGTGCCGCGGTTGAGCAGCAGGAACCGGTCGCCCACCGGGTACGCGTGGTGCGGGTTGTGCGTGATGAAGACGACGCCGAGGCCCTCGTCGCGGGAGCGCGCGATGTACTTGAGCACGACACCGGACTGCTTCACGCCGAGGGCGGCCGTCGGCTCGTCGAGGATGAGCACGCGGGCTCCGAAGTAGACGGCGCGGGCGATGGCGACGCACTGACGCTCGCCTCCCGACAGGGTGCCGATCGGCTGGTCGACGTCGCGGAGGTCGATGCCCATGCGGGCGAGCTCTTCGAAGGTGATCTGCTTCATCGCCTTGACGTCGAGGCGACGGAACGGACCGGCCCCGGTCGTCATCTCGGAGCCGAGGAAGAAGTTCCGCCAGACGGGCATGAGCGGCACGACGGCCAGGTCTTGGTAGACCGTCGCGATCCCGGCACTCAGGGCGGCCCTCGGCGAGGCGAAGGTGACGGGCTCGCCGTCGAGCAACAGCTCGCCCTCGCTCGGGGTGTGTGCCCCGGCCAGCATCTTGATGAAGGTGGACTTGCCGGCACCGTTGTCGCCGAGGACGCAGGTGACCTGGCCGGCCGCGACCGTCGTCGAGACCCCGGAGAGGGCGTTCACGGCCCCGTAGGTCTTGCCGATGTCGCGGACCTCGACGATCGTGGTGCCGACGGCGGCACGGGGCGCCGCGGGACGCGCGTCCGCGCGGTTAGGGGTGGTCTCGGTGCTCATCTCGCGCCTCCTGCTCGTGTCCTGACGAAATTGTTCAGCAGCACCGCGGCGAGCAGCATGCCGCCGAGGACGGTCCGCAGCCAGTTGGTGTCCCACTGGGCGAAGGTGATGCCCTGGAAGACCATGCCGTAGATCAGCGCGCCCAGGGCGGCGCCGATCGCGGAGCCGTAGCCGCCCGTCATGAGGCAGCCGCCGACGACGGCGCAGATGATGTAGATGAACTCCTGGCCCACCCCGGTGTTGGCCTGGACGGTCGAGGTGCGGAAGAGCGAGATCATGCCGACCAACCAGGCGGCACCGGCCGTGCCCATGAACAGGCCGACCTTCGTCTTGAAGACGGGGACGCCGACCTGGCGGGACGAGTTCAGGGCCCCGCCGACGGCGAAGATCCAGTTGCCGGCACGGGTGCGCAGCAAGATCCAGGTGGCCACCGCGGCGACGACGAACCACCACAGGACCGAGACGTAGAAGGTGCCGCCGCCGATCTGCAGCGACGCTCCGAACAACGGCTGGATCGAGTCGTAGGCGGGCACCTTGGTCATGCCCTGGATGGCGACCTGGCCGGTGATGATCTTGGTGACGGCGAGGTCGATGCCGGCGAGGGCGAAGAACGTGCCCAGGGTCACGATGAAGCTCGGCAGGCCGGTCTTCATGACCAGGACCCCGTTGACGGCACCGACGCCGAGGCAGACGACGAGCGACACGACGACCGCGACCCAGATGCTGAGGCCGTAGTGCGTCGTGAGGATGCCCACGATCAACGCCGAGAAGCCGGTCATGACGCCGGCGGAGAGGTCGAACTCGCCGCCGATCATGAGCACGGCCACCGCGACCGCCATGATGCCGAAGGTCGAGGCCGACTCGAGCCAGACGCCGGCCCCGGCGAAGCTCAGGAACTGGGGGGTGTAGAGCGAGAAGAAGAGGAGCACCGCGAGCGCGGCGACGAAGGCGCCCGTCTCGGGCCGGGCGAGGATCTTGCGGAGGGGGCGACGCTCGAGGCGTGGCCTCGTCGCGATCGTCACGATGTCTGTGGTCGTCAACGGTGACTCCTGGTTCGAGGAAGGGAGGGGGCCGGCTGCCGCGTGTCGCGCCGGCCCCCGGGGATGCCTAGCGCGTGCCGTTGGCGGCGAACTCGGCGACCTGGGCCGCGTTGTCCTTGGTGACGAAGGCAGGGCCGGAGTAGACCGGCTGGCCGCCGCCGATGACGTTGCCGTTGGTGACGTACAGCTCGAGCGCCGTGACGCCGAGGAATCCCTGCACGTAGGGCTGCTGGTCGACGGCGAACAGGATGGAGCCGTTCTCGACGTCGGACACGACGTCCTCGGACAGGTCGAAGGTGCCGACCTTCGCCGAGCTGCCGGACTCCTCGACCGCGCCGACCGCGTCGATGGCGTACTGGCCGCCGAGGGTGAGCACCCCGTCGATGGACGGGTCGGCCTGCAGCTTCGACTTGATCGTCGCCTTCACGTCGGCGTCGTTCGTGCCGTCGACCTGGAGGTTCGTCATCGTCCCGCCGAAGGTGCTCGCGGCGGCGGAGCAGCGGTCCTCGAGCCCGACGTTGCCGGCTTCCTGGATGACGCAGAGCGCGTTGGTCAGGCCGGCGTCGGCGAGCTTGGTGCCGACGGCCTCGCCGGCGACGGTCTCGCTCTGGCCGATGTGGGTCAGGGCGCCGAACTCGGCGGAGCGCTCGATGCCCGAGTTGATGGTGACGACCGGGATGCCCGCGGCGACGGCCTTCTTGACGCTGTCCTCGACGCCGTCGGGGTTGGCCATCGAGACGACGATGCCGTCGACCTTCTGCGCCACCGCGTTGTCGATGAGCTGCGACTGCTTCGCGGGGTCGGAGTCGGCGTTGTAGGTGACGGTGGCGTCGTAGTCGGCTCCGGCCGTCTCGGCCCCCGACTTCACGCGGTCCCAGAAGGCGTCGCCGGGGCCGGAGTGGGTGACGACGGCGAACGTGAGGTCGCCGCCTCCGGTGTTCGGGCTGGCCGTCTCCTGGCCCGTTCCCGAGCAGCCGGCGAGCAGGAACCCGGTCGCTGCAGCGAGGCCGAGGCCGGCGAGGAATCGCTTCTTCATTGAAAGTCCCTTCGGTGCGGAGCTCGTCGCGCAGGACGGTCCGGGGTGACGTCGGTGTCGGGTCCGAGTATGTGCGAGGGGTGCATGATTGTCAATACATTCTGTCATTCGGCTAGGCTCGTTCCGACCCCGCTCGACCGGGGCCCCGCCGACGACGTCAGGAGAACCATGTCGACACCGGATCGCGTAGGAGTGGGTCTCGTCTCGCTCGGATGGATGGGGCGGCTCCACTCGCGGGCGTACCGCGCGGTCGCGGAGCACTACCCCGAGCTGCCGGTCCGCGTGGAACTGGTGTCCGCGGCCGACACGGATGCCGACGCGCGACGGAGCGCCGAGACGGTGCTCGGCTACCGCCGCACCACCGGAGATTACCGCGAGGTGGTCGCCGACCCCGAGGTCGACGTCGTGTCGATCTGCGCGCCGAACTTCCTGCACCACGAGGTGGCCATCGCCGCGGCCGCCGCGGGCAAGCCCTTCTGGATCGAGAAGCCGATGGGCCGGTCGGCGGCCGAGTCGTCCGAGATCGCCCGCGCCGCCGCCGGCGCGGGCGTCGTCACCTCGGTCGGCTTCAACTACCGGCACGCGCCGGCCGTCGCCCGCGCCCGAGAACTCGTCCGCTCGGGCGCGCTCGGCACGGTGACCAACGTGCGGGTGAGCCTGCTGGCCGACTACTCGGCCGATCCCCTCGGTGCCCTGACCTGGCGCTTCCGGCGCGAGCGGGCCGGCTCGGGCGTGCTGGGCGACCTGCTGTCGCACGGGGCGGACCTGGCCCAGTTCGTGGTCGGGCGCATCGAGTCCGTGACCGGGCTCACCGAGACGTTCATCCGCGAGCGTCCTCTGCCGGGCTCGGGCTCCGCCGGCCACTTCAGCAAGGGCGCAGAGGGCGGAGAGACCGGCGAGGTCGAGAACGAGGACTACGCGGCCGTGCTCGGCCGGTTCGACTCGGGCGCCGTCGTCGTTCTGGAGTCGAGCCGCGTGGCGATCGGGCCGCGCGCCGAGTACGCGCTCGAGGTCTACGGGACGAAGGGTTCGCTGCGCTGGGACTTCCAGCGGCTGAACGAGCTGCAGGTCGCCGACGACACGAGCGGCTACCGCACCGTCATGGCCCAGCCCGGTTTCGGCGACTTCGCCCGGTTCCAGCCGGGCGCCGGCACGAGCATGGGCTTCGACGACCTCAAGACCATCGAGGCACAGCTGTTCCTCCGGTCGGTGCTCGAGGGGCGCCAGCTGGCGCCGTCCGCCGCCGACGCCTGGTCGGCCGCCGAGATCGTCGAGGCGGCCGTCCGCAGCGACAGGGCACGCGCCTGGGAGGCCGTGGGTCGCGTCGAGGGGTCCACGACGTACGACCTCTGAGCCGCGGTGCCTGCCGCACCGGGCTGGTGGGCAGGACGGCCCCCGCGGCCGCACCCGCGCCTCCTCGGGCCCGGTGCGCCGCGGGCGGCGTCAGGCGAAGGAGGCGCGGAACCGTTCGAGCGCCGTGTCGGAGTCGACGGACGGCCAGGCCTCGAGGCCCACGACGCCCTCGTACCCGAGCGTCCGCAGCTCGGCGGCGATCGCCGGGTACCGGATCTCGCCCGTGCCCGGCTCGAAGCGCCCCGGCACGTCCGCGACCTGGATCTCACCGACCCAGGGCAGCGCCCGCCGCAGCAGCTCGACGAGGTTCCCCTCGCCGATCTGCGCGTGGTACAGGTCGAGGTTCAGGCGCAGGCCCGGGTTGTCGACGGCGCTCACGAGCGCGAGGGTGTCGTCGGCCCGGGCGAAGGGCGTGCCCGGGTGGTCCACGGCGGTGTTGAGGTTCTCGAGGGTGAAGACGCGGCCGTGGCGCTCGCCGAGGCGAGCCAGGCGGGCGAGCGTGTCGAGTGCGCGTTCGCGATCGCCCGGCGTCACCGCTTCGCCGGGGTGCACCGGCAGGCCGTCCGGGTCGAGGCCGGTGCCGTGGAGGTTGAGCCTCGGCGAGTCGACGACCTCGGCGGCGGCGAGGGAGAGCTCGGCCGTGCGCAGCAGTTCGGCGATGCCGTCGGTCGTCGTCAGGTCGCCCGCGAGGTAGCCGGTCATCGACGAGAACGTCGCCCCGGTGGCGGCGAGCGCGGGCAGGTCCTTGGTGGACCAGTCCCAGATCTCGACCTCGAAGCCGAGCTCGTGGAGGCGCCGGACGCGGTCGACGACGGGGAGCTCGCGGAACAGCATCTCGGCCGAGGCCGCCAGCCGGTAGGTCATCGCCTGCTCAGAGCTCGACGGCGACGGAGACGCGCTCGACCGCCGAGCGGGCGGCGGCGTCGGCGAGGACGAGGGCCGCGCGACCGTCGGCGAAGGTCGGGCTCGCGGACTCCTCGCCCCGGGCCAGGTCGATGAACGCGCGCAGCTCGGCGACGTAGGCCGCGGCGTACCGCTCGAGGAAGAAGTCCTGGTACGGCGGCTTCGCCTCGACCCGGGAGGCGGTGGAGACGCTGACGAGGCTGGTGAGCGCGTTCGACACCTGCAGCGAACCCTCGGCGCCGAACGCCTCGAGGCGCTGGTCGTAGCCCACGGCGCTGTGCCGGGAGTTCGTGATCGAGACCAGGGCCCCGGTGGACGACCGGAGAGTCACCATCGCGGTGTCGTAGTCGCCGTGCTCGCGGGCACCCGGGTCGAAGACGGTCGTGCCGGTCGCCGTCACCTCGACGATGTCGGGAAGGAAGAACCGGGCCATGTCGAAGTCGTGGATGGTCATGTCGCGGAAGATGCCTCCCGAGACCCCGACGTAGGCGGCGGGCGGGGCCGCCGGGTCGCGGCTGACGATCGAGAGCTGCTCGAGCTCGCCGATCTCGCCGGCGGCCACCCGGGCACGCGCGGCGGCGAACGCGGGATCGAAGCGGCGGTTGAAGCCCAGGGCGATCGGCACGCCCGAGGACTGCACGCGGGGGAGCAGCGCGTCGACCCGCGCGATGTCGAGGTCGATCGGCTTCTCGCAGAGCGCGGGCACTCCGGCGTCGAGCGCTGCCCCGAGCAGGTCCACGTGGGTCGCGGTGGGCGAGGCGATGAGGACGGCGTCGACGTCGCCCGATGCGAACATCTCGGCGGCGTCGGTCGTCACGGTGCCGCCGTGACGTGCCGAGACGGCCTCGGCGCCCTCGACGAAGGGATCGCAGACCCAGGCGAGGGTGGCCTCGGGGTCGGCCGCGATGTTCGCGGCGTGGACCTGGCCGATGCGGCCGGTGCCGATGAGTCCGAAGCGGAGCGGAGTGGTCACGTCGTCGTCCTTGCTGCCCGTGGGCGTCGTGGGGCCCCGAGGGGCGGGAGGGGGAGGAGGCGCGTCAGGCCCATGCGCGCAGGGCGTCGCGGTTGACGAGTTGGTCGGCGCCGCGCGCGGCGCGGAACTCGGAGAGGTCGGCGTCCGGGCCGTTCAAGACGTCCTGCTCGACGACGATCCAGCCGTCGTAGTCCCGGCGGTCGACGGCGGTCATGACCGCGTCGAGGTCGACGTCGCCCTGCCCGAAGGCCACGAAGGCGCCCGAGGACCAGACCTCGCGCATCCCGCCGCCCTCGCGCAGCACCCGGCGGAGCTCGGCGACGTCGACGTCCTTGAGGTGCAGGTGGTTGATGCGGTCGCCCCAGCGCTCGATCGCGAGCACGGGGTCGCCGCCCCCGATCACCAGGTGCCCGGTGTCGAGGGTCAGGCCGACGTCGACCGCTCCGAGGAACCGGTCGATCTCGTCGGGCGACTCGACGAACGTGCCCGCGTGGTGGTGGAAGGTCGGTTCGAAGCCTGCTGCCCGCGTCACGCCGACGGCGCGCTCGACGTTGGTGGCGAGGGTCGCCCACCGGCGCTCGTCCAGGGGGTCGGTGGTGGCGCCGCGGCCCGGGCCGGCGCGGCGCGCGTCGGACCCATCGTCGGCGAGGGTCGGCAACGGCAGCCGCGCGGGCCCGTCCTCGCAGGCCTCGGCGAAGAGGCGCAGCGTCGCGTCCAGCTGGGGGAGCGCTGCCTCGAAGGCCTCGTCATCCGAGAACGGCAGTTGTATCCACCCGCCGGCGAGTTCGAGGCCCGAGCGGGCGAGTCGTGCGCGGAGCTCGTCGCCCCGGCCGAGGTAGTCGACGGGCCCGAGGTCGACGCCGGCGTAGCCGCTCTCGGCCAGGACGTCGACGAGTTCGTCGGGCCCGACGACGTCCGCGCCCTCGGGGGTGAGTTCGAAGACGCCGAAGCTGACCGGGGCTCCGGCGACGGAGGCCTTCATCGGTGGGCCGGACGAAGGGTGCGGGCGATGGACTGGTTCATACGTCTCTGTACAACTTCCAGGTGAGGAGCAATTGTCCTAACAATGGCACAAACTCGGAGGCGCGGCAACGGTGGGCGAGCCGGTCGCGTCGGCAGGCGAGGTCGTCCTTCCCCGAGGGCGAGGAGGGCTCGGGGACGACGAAGGGCCCGTCGCTCCCTGGGGGGACGACGGGCCCTCGGTCGTTGCTCGGTGTCAGGTGGTCAGAGCCGGACGCGGCGACGGAGTCGGACGACGGTCAGGGCCGTACCCACCGAGAGCAGGCCGCCGGCCAGGGTGAGCAGGACTCCGGTGCCGTCGGCTCCGGTGTAGGCGAGGTGGCCCGACGCGGCGACGGGCCTGGCGTCGGTGCCCGCCGGCACGACGGCTGCCGTGGCCTTCACCTCGACGGGCACGACCGCCGTGTAGCCCGCGAGCGTGACGGTCAGGGAGCGGGAACCGGGGCCGTGGAAGGTGACCGCCGGGGCTCCGTACTCCGACGCGCCGACCACGTCACCTCGGCCGCTCGACGTCACGAGGGTGGAGTCGGCCGGCGCGGGGTAGCCCTCGGGCGAGACGGGGTTGAAGAACTCGTCGACGAAGTAGACGCCGACGGAGGCGGTCTCGCCGTCGCTGACGACGAGGGTCGTGCTGTCTCCGTCGAGGGACGAGGCGGTGCCGTACTCGCCGTCTCCGTCGTACTCCCCTGTCGTCAGCACCGCGATGCCCGCGACCGGTGCCGGGACGACCTCGAGGTCGACGACGAGGAGCTCGCCGATGCCGACGGGGTTGAGGGGCGTGACGCCGAACGAATACCGGCCGACCTGAGTGGTCGTCCCGGCGATCGTCAGGAACCCGGCACCCTCGGTGGCGGTGGCCTCTGCGGGGAGGGTCGCGACCAGCGTGCTCGGGGCGGCGGTCATGTAGACGCCGGGCGTGGGGTCGCCGGTGGCCGTCCACGTGAACGAGAACGGCTGTCCGGCCACGACGGTGAGGTCGGTGCCCGGCTGCGAGGTGAACGTCGGCGCCACCCCGGCGGCGACGCGGCGGTCGCTCGTGACCGTCGTCGGCTCGTCGTCGGCCTCCGGGCCGGTGCCCGTGACCGCGACCTCGACGACGTGACCCGCGTCGGCACGCGTGAGCACGTACGTCTCGGCGACGGCGCCCTCGACGAGCGAACCGTCGCGGGTCCACTGGTAGGTGAACGTCGTGCCGTCGGGCCAGCCCTCGGTCACGGCGGTCTGCAGGTCGCCGACCTCGGTGTCGCCCGAGATCGTCACCGTGCCGGGCTCGGTCGCGGCGGCGATCCCGACGACGTCGTCCGCACCGGTCGTCGTCTCGGGGGCGGCCTGGCCCGCCGGGGCCTCGTCCTGCCCGGGAGCCTGCGCCTGCGCGTCGTCCGTGGCAGGGGTCTCGGCGGCGTCGTCGGCCGGGGTCGCCTCGTCTGCGGGAGCAGGCGTCGACGGGGAAGCGGGGTCGGCGGGCGCGGCCTCGACCGGGGCCGACGAGGCCTCGGTCGGGGAAGGTGCCTCGTCGGTGACGGGAGCCGACGTCGATGCCTGGTCCGCGCCTCCTTCGGCGGGTGTCGCCGTCGCCGCCGCGCTGGTCGGCGCGGCCGGCGCCGCCTGCGCCGACAGTGCCGTCCCGCTCAGCATCACAGCGATCGCGGACGGCAGGACCAGTGCCGTGAGCACGGATCTCTTCATGGTGTTCCCCCTCGTACGAGTCGGTCGTGGTGCGAACCGACGGCCCGCCCCTGAGCCCCGACGACCGTGACGTCGTGGGGTTCGATGACCCCACCGTACGAGCGCGTTCGGCCCCGTGGTGGCGGCGTTACCTGCTCGTTGCGAAAGGTCATCCGGTCGACTGAGAAAAGATCATCTCGAGGGCTCGTCAGGATCGGCGCTCGCAGGACAGGGCGGGCGGCCCCGCCCCTCAGTCGTAGACGCGGCCCAGCACCCAGCCGCCGTCGGCGCCGAGGACGACCTCGAACATGTGCGTCGTGCCGTCGTCGTCGGTGGCCTGGAACCGCCAGCCGACGAACCGACGCGGCGGGTGCGTGATGAAGTCGGGCGTGACGGCCGGCTCGACCCGCAGCTCGGTCGGGGTGTCGGTCACGCGCCACCGCCGGCACGACCAGACCAGCCGCGCGGGCAGGTCGCGCTCGAACCAGAGCGCCACGGGCTCATGGGTGGTCTGCGTGCTCATGTCGTCCTCCTGCTCGTTCGAACGTGTGTTCGAACGAATCGAGTGTAGGTCAGGCCGACGGGGTGGGCAACCGGATCACGATCGTCTGCCCGGACAGGGGGTCGATCGGGTCGCCCCGCGCTGGATATGATCCGGCGTGACCCGCCGACCCGACGGCCCGGTCGACGAAGGAGGACGACCGTGAGCACACCGATCGAGCCGGGCGTGCCCGACCAGCCGCAGGAGCAGCCGACCGGTGCCTGGCCGCAGCCGCAATCCCAGCAGCCGCAGCCGCAGGAGCAGCCGTCCGGTGCCTGGCCCCAGCCGCAGCCGGGCGTCTCGCCGCACGACCCGTTCGCGACGCCGGCGCCCACCCAGGCCTGGGCCGCCCACGACCCCTACGCCGCGCCTCCCGCGTTCTTGCCGGCCTTGCCGCCGCAGCCCTCGAGGACCCCGTGGATCGTCGGGATCGTGGGCACGGCCGTCGTCGCGCTCGTCGTGGGTGGCGGTGCCGGCCTGCTCGGCGGGTTGTCGCTCGCCGGCGGCGTGGCCGGTTACGAGGCCGGCTACGGCGACGGCTCGACGTACGGCGACGAGGACCCCACCACGTGGTTCGGCTCCGACGCGGTCTACGGCGACTACCTCTACCCCCTCGACTTCTCGGGCGTCACCGGCGTCGACGGTCTCGACGTCGGCACCTGCTTCACCGTCGGCGACCTCGGTCGCGAGGGCACGGGCGACGTCGAGACGGCCTCGTGCGACGAGGCCCACGACGAGGAGGCGTACCTCGTCGGTGAGCTCGACGGCGGGGAGTTCCCCGGTGGCCTCGAGGTCTTCGACGAGGCCTCCGCGCAGTGCGACGCCGCCTTCGCCGACTACGTGGGGGCGTCGTACGACGAGTCGCTGGTCGACTACGGCGTGCTCGCACCCACCGAGAAGGGTTGGGACGACGGCGAGCGGTCGGTCGTCTGCTACCTCTACACGTACGGCACCACGCGCGTCGGCAGCCTGGCGGGCTCGGGCGCCTAGGCCGGGGCGCCTAGGCCGGGGCGCCTAGGCCGGGACGCCGGGGCCGGCGTCGCTGCCGCAGCGTTCGTCGGCGGTCTCGGCGTGGCCGAGCGACGACACGACCGCCGGCGCGATGGCCTGCCCCCAACGCCGGTGCATGGTCGACCACGAGAGCAGCTCCTGGTGGTACAGCCCCTCGGAGCACCACTCGGGGAACGGCACCCACGATGCCCCGGGCAGGGTGAGCGCGACCCGGGCCGTCAGCGCGTTGAGGCGTTCGATCTGCGTCGTGAGCAGTCGCTTCGCCACCGGGGGGATGGGTCGGAACTCGGCCATCGGCGGGATGCCGACGTAGACGATCCGGCAGTCCGGGCCGGCGGTCCCGCGCACGCGGTCGGCCAGGCGGCGCAGGTCGGCCTCCCACGAGTCGCCCTCGGTCGCCAGCAGCACGTCGCAGATGCCGAGCAGCACCACGGCGACGTCCGCCGGCTCGTCGGGCAGGTCGATGCGCGCGGCCTCGGCAGCCGTCAGCACGGGCGCCGAGACCTCGCGCCAGGTGACGCCGCGACCTCGGGACGAGCCGACGAGCCGGGCCGTCTGGCTGGCACAGGTGAGGTCGTGGTCGAGCACGCCGAAGCCCTCGACGGCGATGCTGCCGACGAAGAGCAGCCGGACGGGGTCGGGGCCTTCGATGACGGTGCGGCGGGCGTCGCGGGGGAACGGCGCTCGCGCCAGTTCGCGCCGGTAGAGGGCGAGGTGGAGGCGGAAGAGGGGCTTCGCGGCCCGGACGACCGCCGCGATCAGGCGGCCGTGTCGGCGGGGGGTCGGGGGTTCGACCAGGGGCATGAGTGTTCGCAATCCGTGCGGTGCAGGAGGCGCGGCTCCTGACGGTCTCGTCCTGAGACCGTAGCCAGTCTGGTGGTCCCCCGAAAAGAGGACAGGCCCCCATCGTGGGGCACGCATCGGAAAACGGCTAATCGACGGGCCGTCGGAGGCGCCGTGGACGGCCGCGACGCGCACGTTGTCCGCAATGCGAACTGCACGCCGATGTAGTTAGAAGGTCTAGCTACCCCATGGTTTCATTCGTGTGTACCGACTTCACGGGCGGTGCGGACCGCGGCTCCCGAGCCGCGGTCCCCTGAGACCAGCAACACCGGCAGACAGCACAGGGCTGCCGAGAAACGGACACACCATGACACTCCTCACCCCGTCGCGTCGCCGCTCCGACGAGAGCCGCAGCCCCTTCTCCGAGGTCCGCGAGACCGAGCGCCAGGCGACCCTCTTCGTCATCGCCACGGCCGCCGTGGGCGCGAGCGCCAGCCTCGTCGCCGCCCTCTTCCTCAGCAACGGGCTCTTCCTGTGAACGACGACCAGACCTCCCTCGAGCTGGCTCCCACCGAGCCCATCGACCTGTCGATGCTGTTCGAGATCGACGGGGCCTAGGCCCGAACGCCCTGGGGCGTCGCGAGGCCCGTGGCGCCGGGGGCCCGCGTCCATGTTCCTTGGAGCCCGCGCCTCCTAACCTGGTCGGCATGCAGACCACCGATCCGGCCCGCGTTGACCCGGCCGCGCGCCTCGACGACCGGTACGGGCGACGGCCCGGTCGGGCCGGGCGGTCGCGACTGGTCGCCCTCGTCGCCGGAGCGGCCGTCGCCCTCGTGGTGACGGCGTGGGTCGTGCTCGTCGCCTTCGACGGCGACTCGGCCGAGCTCGAGGTGAGTCACTACGGGTTCACGGTCGCCGGTGACGACGCAGTCGACGTGCAGTACACGATCAACGTCGCCCGCGGCACCGACGTCGGCTGCGCGGTGCAGGCGCTCAACGAGAACCGTGCCGTCGTCGGCTGGAAGGTCGTCGACCTGCCCGCCGTCGACGCCCACACCCAGACCTACACGACCTCGCTCGTGACGAGCGAACGGGCGGTGACCGGCTCCGCCTACCGCTGCTGGGTGCTCTGAACCGCACCTTCGGGGCGGACGACGCGACCCGCGCCTCCTGTGCAGGAGGCGCGGGTCGCGTTCGTCAGCGGGCGTCACCGCCCGGCCGGGTCACGAGGCCTGCGGCACCCGGTTCGCCTTCGCGAGGTTGGCGACGAGTTCGTCCTTCGTCTGGCGGACGACGTAGGCCGGGCGGTCGCGCTCCACGCGCCAGCTCTCGGACAGCGGGCTGACGTCGACGGTGTCGAAGCCCAGCTCGTCGTAGAGGTCGGTCATCAGGGCGACGGCCTCGGGGGAGTCGCTCGACGTCGCCAGGGCCCGGCGGTCGGCGGTGCCGGCGGGGGCGACGTCGGTCGTGATGTCCTTCGCCTCGATGTGGTTGAAGCCCTTGACCACCGTGCTGGTGGGCAGGTGGCGCTGCAGCATCTCGGCGGTCGTGTCGGTGCCCTCGTCGAGCGCCTGGATGTGACCGTCGCGCTCGAAGTAGTAGTTGTTCGTGTCGATCACGGTCTTGCCGGCGAGCGGCTCGACGGGCACCTGGTCGAGGTTCTTGAGGGGGACGGTGACGACGACCACGTCGCCGGCCGCACCGGCCTCGGCGGCGGTGGCCGCCCGGGCCTTCGGGCCGAGGTCGGCCACGAGGTCGGCGAGGGTCTCGGGCCCGCGCGAGTTGCTGATCACGACGTCGTGGCCGTGGGCGATGACCGCCCGCGCGACCTGGCTGCCGATGTTGCCTGCTCCGATGATTCCGTACGTTGTCATGTGCAACCCAACCGGCGGTCGGCTCGCTCCCTTCCCGGTGGCGACGTTCTCCCAGGGCATCACAAGGTGGCGATCGCCCGGCCGGGCCTCGTGGGGGGTGCGGTCGTGACCGGATCGTCATCGATGCGATCGTCACGGGGACGCCTCTCATGCGACAGGATGGTCACCACACCAGTCACGAGGGGGAGGCGATGGCCGCGCCACAGCAGGACGACGCGCTCGACCGCGTGCTCGCCGAGCGCTACCGCCTGCAGTCCGTCGTGGGTCGTGGTGGCATGGCGACGGTCTACAAGGCCGTCGACGAGAGCCTCAACCGCACGGTCGCGATCAAGGTCTTCCACAGCGCCATGGTCGACCCGGCCCGACAGGAGGCCGAGCTCGGCGTCCTCTCGAGCCTCGAGCACCACGGCCTGGTCGGCCTCTTCGACGCGGGCGTCGAGCACGGGCCGAACGGTCCGCAGCGCTTCCTGGTGATGCCGCTGATCGCCGGGCTGAACCTCGAGGACCGCCTGCGGCACGGCGCCCTCGCCCCGCGCCACATCGCCGAGATCGGCTACGACATGGCCGAGGCGCTCGACTACATCCACGGCCACTCGGTGGTGCACCGCGACATCAAGCCGTCGAACATCCTGCTGGTCGACTACGGCGACCACGGGGCCGCGCGGGCCCGGGCCAAGCTCGCCGACTTCGGCATCGCCCTCACCGACGACGTCGAACGGCTCACCGCCGAGGGCGTCACGACCGGCACGGCCGCCTACCTCAGCCCCGAGCAGGCCGTGGGCGGCGAGGTCGGCCCGCCGAGCGACGTCTACAGCCTCGGCCTCGTGCTGCTGCAGTGCTTCACCCGCCGACGGGAGTTCCCCGGGTCGCTCGTCGAGTCGGCCGTCGCGCGCCTGTCGCGCGACCCGGTGCTGCCCGACCCGCTGCCCGAGCACTGGCGTCACGCGCTCGGGGCGATGACCCGACGCGACCCGGCCGAGCGTCCGACCCGCGCCGAACTGGTCGCGCTGATGCGCGACGTCGTGATCACCGAGACCACCGACTACCGTGACGGCGTGGGCGACCTCTCCGTCGGCGACGGCTCGACGCGCGGCGGCGACACCGAGCCGTTCGACCACAGCGAGGTGCTCGACACCCTGCCGAACGAGGCCCTCGACCGCGTGACGGCCATGGCGGCTCGCCTCTTCTCGGCACCGATCGCCCTGGCGACCGTCACCGACGACGACCGCACCTGGTTCACCACGCACTACGACCCCGCGGTCGGTGACGTCGCGCGCCAGATCGACCTCTCGCAGGGGGCCGTGCACTCGTCGGAGCCCCTCGTGATCGAGGACGCCGCGACCGACCGTCGCGTCGCCTCGAGCCCGCTGGTCACGGGGCCGCTCGGCATGCGGTTCTACGTCAGCGTCCCGCTCACCCGCCGCGACGGCCACACCATCGGCACCCTCTCGGTCATCGACCGCGAGCCGGGCACGGCCAGCGACGAACAGGTCGCGAACCTGACCGACCTCGCGGCCCTCGTGGTCGCCCAGCTCGAGCTGCGCCAAGAGAGCCTGCGCATCGCCGGCACCACGACCGGCAACGTGCCGCACGCCTCGCGGGTCGACCTCGACACCCAGGCCTGGAGCCCGACCGACGGCTGAGGTGGGGCAGACTTGCCCGGTGACCGTCGAGCTCGTGCCCTCCGCCGCGAGAGAGGCCACCACCGCCGTGCCCGCCCGCGTCGCGGCCTTCCCCCGCCTGCGCTACATGGGCTCGAAGTACGCGCTGCTGCCCGTGCTGCACGACGTCTTCTCGAGCGTCGCGCCCGTGCCGACCGGCGACCCCGAGGGCCCGGGAGGCGCGGCTCGGCCCTCGAGCGCGATCGACGCCTTCAGCGGGTCGGGCGTCGTCTCGTACCTGATGAAGGCGCAGGGTCGCCGGGTCGTGAGCAACGACTTCCTGGCGTTCCCCGCGGTCATCGCCCGCGCCTCCGTCATCAACGGGTCGACGACGTTGTCGGACGACCTCGTCGACGAGATCTGCGGGCCGGCCGCCGACGACCGCGACCTCGTCCGGCGCACCTTCGACGGGGTCTTCTTCTCGGCCGACGACCGGGCCTTCCTCGACTCGGCCTGGTCGCACGTCGACCGCCTGGGCGGCGCCGAGCGCGACCTGGCGATCGCCGGCCTGGTGCTGGCCGCGGCCCGCAAGCAGCCGCGCGGCGTCTTCACCTTCACGGGCTCGCGGTACGACGACGGTCGCCGCGACCTGCGGCTGACCATGGCCGAGCAGTTCCGGGCGGCGGTCCGGGCCTACGGCTCGACCGTGTTCGACGACGGCCTCGCGCACGAGGCCGTCGAGGGCGACGTGGCCGACCTGAGGCGACCACCCGCCGACCTGGTGTACCTCGATCCGCCTTATGCGCCTCCTCGCGACGACGCGGACTACATGAAGCGCTACCACTTCTTGCAGGGGCTGGCCGTCTACTGGCGGGGCCAGACGATCATGACCGAGACCAAGACGAAGAAGATCGCGAAGCTCTTCACGCCGTTCGCCTACCCGCGCACGGTCGACGACGCGCTCGTGCGCACCTTCGAGCAGTTCGCCGACGCGGGGGCCCTCGTGCTGTCGTACTCGTCGAACGCCGTGCCGACCCGAGAGCGCATCGAGCAGCTGATGCGCACCGTCAAGCCGCACGTCGAGGTGCGCGTCGTCGACCACACCTACAGCTTCGGCACCCACCGGGCGGCGACCCGCACGGCGGCCACCGAGTACGTCTTCGTCGGGAGGGACTGACCGTGGCGATCCCCACCTTCGACGAGTACGTGGCCTCGCTCGGCCGCATGACCGCCCACGTCGATCCGACGGCGCCCTCGGCCGCGGCGACCGACCTCGCCCGGGCCGCGGCGAGCCTCGGCGAGCTGCCCGTGGTCGACCGCGACCACCTCGCCGAGTGGGCCCGTCAGCACCCGGCGTGGGTGCCGGCGCTCGGTCTCGCCGTGGGGCTGTCGCAGGAGAAGCTGCGCAACTCGCTACGGCACGCCTTCGACACCCCGAGCTGGCTGACGCTCGCCCGCGGGCGGGCCGACGACCTCGTCGCCCACCTCGACGACGAGTTCGAGCTCGTGCGCCTGGTCGCGTCGCAGCGACACCGCACGTACGACTTCGGCGACCTGCTCGCGGCGCGGGCCGGCACGCGTGCCTCGGCGATCAGGGCGGGGGTGTCGGGTCGGCGGCTCGAGGACGAGATCGAGGCCATCGCCCGCGACCTCGGGCTCGCCTGCGGCACGCGCACGCGCTTCACCGGGCGGGCGAACCGCACGGCTCCCTGCGACCTGGTGATCCCGTCGGCCGACGAACCGGCGATCGTCGTCGCGGCGAAGGGCTTCGACTCGACGGGGTCGAAGCTCACCGACGCCGTCCGCGAGATCGAGGAGATGGCCGACGTCCGCCTGCCCCGCCAGACCGTCATGGCCGTCATCGACGGCATCGGCTGGAAGAGCCGGCAGGCCGACCTCAAGCGCATCCACCAGCTCTGGGTCGACCAGCAGATCGACGGGCTCTACACGCTCTCGACGCTCGACCGCTTCCGGGCCGACCTGGCCGACGCCGCACGGCTGCGACGCCTGATCCCGTAGGTCGGTCGTCGTCGTCGTCGCCGCTGTCGTCGTCCCGTCCCGTCCGGACGGTGCGATGGCTCAGGCCGCGGCGTGCGCGCCCTCGAGCGAGCCGACCCCGTGGCGGTCGAAGGCCTGGCCGAGGTCGAGCAGCGTGTCGGCGAGGACGCGGTGCTGCGAGGCGGGCACGACCTCGGCGAAGGCGGCCCCGTAGACGGCGGCGATGGCACCCGTGACCTCGACGCCGCGCGGGGTGCGGCTGACGATGACGCTGCGACGGTCGTCGGGGTTGCGCCGTCGGTCGAGGTAGCCGGCGTCGACGAGGCGGTCGACGAGGTTGGTCATCGCGCCCGACGAGAGGTCGAGGTAGTCGGCGGCCCGCTTCGGGGTGACGGAGTCCCCCGTCGCCGACACGTAGAAGAGGAACCGGATGTCGGTGTCGCCGAGCCCGAACAGGTCGCCCTGGTGGTCGAGCACGCGCGAGTGGTTCAGCATCAGCAACCGGAACGAGTTGAGCAGGCGGGCCAGGTCGTCGAAGCCGAGGCCGCCGTCGGCCCGTCCGGCCGGGGACGAGGAGGCGCGCGCGGCGTCCAGGGCGTCTTCCGACTCGCGGTCCACGGCGGCCGACACCAGGGGGGTCGAGACGGGTGCGAGGTCGACGACGTCGGCGTCGAGCGCAGGTGGGGCGATGAGCAAGGGGTCCTCCGTGACACGTGGGGTGTGCCGTCCGTGGCACCGCCTCAGTCAACAAGAATCTCGATGATCGTGACACCCCCACCACTGGGGACATGATTCGGCTTGCAAGCTTCTCGGGCCGCAAGTAATTTGATTGCCGTACCACTTGAGAACAACGATCACTCGAATCCGGAACGGTCCGGGTGGTGAGCTTCTCACCGGCGAAGTCCCTGAACCTCGTCGCCGCAGTGGCCCCAGACATCCCCGCACGACACCCTCTTCCCCCCTCTCGCCCCTTGGAGCACGCCATGTCCCGTCCCACCCCCCGCATCGCCCGCATCGCCGCCTGGATCGCCATCCCCGCCGCACTCGTCGCCTCGGGCATCGTCGTCTCGACCGCGTCGTACTCGGCCTTCTCGTCCACCACGGTCAACCCGACCAGCAACTGGACCGCCGGCACCGTCGCCCTGACCGACGACGACAGCAACACCGCGCTGTTCACGGCCACCAACCTCAAGCCCGGCTCGACCGGCACCAACTGCATCGCCGTCACCAGCACCGGCTCGCTCGCCTCGGCCGTGAAGCTCTACGGCACGAGCGCCGCCACGACCAACAACCTGGCGTCGAACATCACGCTGAGCGTCGTGCAGGGCACCGGCGGCGGCTTCGGCTCGTGCACCGGCTTCACCCCGCTCGCGTCGGGTTCGAGCCTCTACAGCGGTTCGCTGGCCGCCTTCGGCAACAGCTACACCAACTACTCCAACGGCGTCGGCACCTGGGCCCCCACCGGCACGGCGTCCGAGACCCGCACCTACCAGGTCAGCTACACCGTCTCGAACTCGGCGCCCAACACGACCCAGGGCGGCACCGCGAGCCTCGGCCTCACCTGGGAGGCCCAGAACAGCTGAGGCCCCACGGCCGGCTGACGCCTCCCTGCGACACCGCGACACCGCACCACCGCACCACCGCACCACAGCACCAGGCGGCCCGACACCGCTCCACCCGCACCACACCCGAGCAGAGGCACCCATGAGCACGATCGACCTGAAGCTGCGGCCCACCCCCGCGGCCACGGCCTCGATCACCGTGCCGGCGGGTGCCTCTCGTTCGTGGCTCGACTGGACGCGCCTGACCCTCGGCACCGCGTCACGGGTCGTGCTGTACTCGCTGCTCGGCCTCATGGTCTACGCCGCCGCCCCGGCCGCCCTCGGCTGGAGCCCGACCACCGTGATGACCGGCTCGATGGAGCCCCGCATCCACCCGGGCGACGTCGTCGTCGCGAAGCCCGTCGTGGCGTCCGAGGTCCACCGCGGCCAGGTGCTGCTCTTCGACGACCCCGACCAGGCCGGCCACCTGCGCCTGCACCGGTACCACGACAACGGGCAGGCCGGGCAGATCGTCACCAAGGGCGACGCCAACCCGAGCGCCGACTCGACGCCGATCGACCGCAGCGCCGTGGTCGGCGTGGGCTTCCTCCGCGTGCCGTACGTCGGCACCCCCGTCGTGTGGGCGGCGAACCACCAGTACGGGTACCTGCTCGTCACCGGGGGCCTGCTCGTCCTCGTCGTGCTGCTCAGCCGGGGCGACCGCTACCTGCTGCGTGACGAGCGCGCCGCGTCGACCACGGCGACCGCCTCGACCGGCCGCCGCGTGCAGCGCCGACGCGAGCGGCGCCTCCGTCGCCTGCAGACCGCAGGAGGCGCGCTCGGCCTGGCAGCGATCGGTGGCGGTCTCGCGCTCACCCTCGTCGTCTCGGGCGGCTCGCACGCCGCGTTCGCCGCCAACGTCGCCAACCCGACGTCGAAGCTGACGGCCGGCTCGTACGACTGCCTCGCCGAGACCTTCGCCGACGCCCCGAGCTTCGCCTTTGCCTACGGCGAGACGTCGGGCACCACGGCCGCCGACAGCTCGGGCAACGCGCGACCGGGCACCCTGGTCGGCGGGGCCTCGTTCGCGGCCGGCTCGTGCGCCGTCGACGACAGCCCGTACCTGACCCTCGACGGCACCAGCGGCCAGGTCACGACCCCGACGTCGTTCACGGGCTCGAACAACGTCACGATCGAGACCTGGGTGAAGACGAAGACGACCACCGGCGGCGAGCTCGTCGGCTTCTCGAACTCGCAGGCGGGTGCCCCGGGCAACTACGACCGCCACCTGTACATGACGAACGCGGGGAAGCTCGTGTTCGGCGTCTACCCCAGTGCCGTCAAGACGGTCGTCTCGCCGCTGTCGTACAACGACGGCGCCTGGCACCACGTCGTGGCCACGCTGTCGAGCACGAACGGCCTGGCGCTGTACGTCGACGGCAAGAGCGTCGCCACCGACACGGCCACCAAGAGCGCGCAGGCCTACAACGGCTGGTGGCGCATCGGCCAGCTGCCGCTCTCGGGCTGGACCTCGGCCCCCACCAGCAACTACTTCGCCGGTTCGCTCGACAGCACCCAGGTCTGGAACACCGTCGCCCTGTCCGCCACCCAGGTCGCCAACCACTACCGGGCGGGCCGCTGACCGGGTGACCGGTCCGCTCAGCCGGCCAGCGCCTCCTCGATGACGGCGACGACCTCGGGGGCGTCGGGCTGGGTCGTCGGGCGGAAGCGGTGCACGGCACCGCCGGGGGTGACGACGAACTTCTCGAAGTTCCACTTGACCCGGCCGGCCTTGCCGTCGGCGTCGGACGCCTTCTTCAGCTCGGTGTAGAGCGGGTGCTCGCCGCGACCGTTGACCTTGACCTTCTCCATCATCGGGAAGGTCACACCCCACGTGGCCGAGCAGTACTCCTCGATGGCCTCGCCGCTCGAGAGCTCCTGGAAGAACTGGTTGCTGGGGAAGCCCAGCACCGTGAAGCCCTGGTCGCCGTACTGCTTCTGCAGAGCCTCGAGCTTCTCGTACTGCGGCGCGAGGCCGCAGCGCGACGCCACGTTGACGACCATCACGACCTTGTCGGCGTAGGCGCCGAACGTGGTGGACTCGCCGCGGATCGTGGTCAGGGTGATGTCGTCGAGGCTCATGCGCCCGACGGTAGGCCGATGCGCTGCGAGCCCGCTCGTAGACACGTCACCGAGATGCTGTCAACCCCCCGCCATCCGACTGGTGCACGGTTTGGAGCGCGTGCAACAATTCGTCGAGATGGCTTCCCGGGACGACAAGATCCGCTTCGACGCGCGCGGACGCGAACTCGACGAAGCCGTCGAGATCCTGAGCGCCGGGTACCACGGTCGTGGCTTCCGCGTGACCCCCACCGAGGCCCCCTTCGCGTTCCGTCACACGATCGTGGGCGACGGGGCGATGACCCTCCGCTCGACGATGTTCATGGGCCGGGTTGAGGGGCAGGCGGCAGCCGGTGAGGAGCACGTCGTGCACTGGTTGCTCGACGGACGTTCGACCGTCGACAACGGTCGCGACGAGGTGGCCGGCGCCGTCGGGCGTCCGATCCTCTTCCCCGAGGGGCGCGAGTTCGAGTTCACCACCGAGGACGTCAACCAGAGCCTGTTGCACCTGTCGAAGGCCGTGGTCGACGAGGTCGCGGCCGAGCGGCACGGCATCATGCCCGGCTCGATCCGCTTCGACCACGCCGCCCCGGTCTCGGCCGCGGCCGTGCAGGCCTGGCACGCGACCGTCCGCCTGATCGGCCGCACGTACCTCGGGTCGGGCGAGCCGAGCGACCTGATGCGCACCGAGATGGCCCGGCTCGCGGCGAGCGCCCTGCTCGACACCTTCGCGCACACCTCGACCCCGATGCCCGCGGCCCTGCTCGCGCCGCGCAACGCGAGCCTGCGGCTCGCCGTCGAGTACATGCACGCCAGTGCGGACCTGCCCATCACGGCCTCCGACATCGCGCAGGAGGCGGGGCTCACCCCCCGAGGTCTGCAACAGGCCTTCAGTCGTCACCTCGACACGACGCCGACGGCCTACCTGCGCGAGATCCGGCTCGAGCGCGTGCACCACGCCCTGCGCGAGGCCGCCCCGGACTCGACGACGGTCGCCGACGTGGCCCGGCACTGGGCGTTCGCCCACCTCGGCCGGTTCTCGGCCGCGTACCACGAGCGGTTCGGCGAGTACCCCCGCGAGACGCTGCACCGCGGCTGAGGGCGGCGGGGCCCGGGGCGTGAGGCGCGCAAGCAGCCGGGCGCGCCTCCTCGGGTCGGTGTCAGCGGCCGAGCGCGGCGTAGACGCGCAGCGCACCGGGCACGACCTCGACCGTGACCGGCAGGGGGCCCACGCGCTCGCCGTCGGCGTAGGCCGCGACGCCGTCCGCCTCGATGACGGCGCGGCGCACCTGGTGCACCGTGACGGCCGGGTGGCTCAGGTGGGTGCCGCGGAAGACGCTCGGGAACAGCCGGACGAACTGCCACCTCGTCAGGCGCTCGACCACGAGCACGTCGAGCAGGCCGTCGTCGAGCACGGCGTCGGGAGTGACCTTCATGCCCCCGCCGAGCGACTGGCCGTTGCCGACCGAGATCAGGGTGCCCTCGACCGTCGAGACGACACCGTCGAGCTCGAGCCGGTACGAGATCTTCGGCAGGCGCACCAGTTCGATCGCCAGGGCCACGTCGTACCGTCGACGCCCCTTCGGCCAGCTCAGGCGGTTGGCCCGCTCGTTGACGACCGCGTCGAAGCCCGCCGAGACCATGCAGGCGAACCAGGTCGCCCGACCGTCGGCCTGCAGCACGCGTCCCGCGTCGATGGTGGTCGGCTCGCCCTCGAGCAAACGGACCAGGAGGCGCGTGGCCGCCTCGGAGTCGTCGTGGGGCAGCCCGAACGACCGGGCCGTGTCGTTGCCGGTGCCCGTCGGCACCAGGCCCAGCGGCACGTCCGTCCCGGCGACGAGGTTCGCCCCGAGGTTGACCATGCCGTCACCGCCCACCACGACGAGCGCGTCGGGCCGTTCGCGGTCGAGCTCTCGGCGGGCGGCGGCGACCAGGTCGTCGTAGCTCGTCTCGGTGAGCGGGACGACCGTGTGGCCGGCAGCCCGCAGGTCGTCGATCACCTTGCCCCCACGGCCGGACCGGCCACCGGCGGAGGCACCGGGGTTGACCGCCACGACCAGGCGGAGGGGCGTCGGGGTCATGGGGACGATCATGCCAGCCGGGCGGGCGACGGGTGCGGGCGGCTGGCCGGGTCCGGGCGGCTGGCCGGGTGCGGGTGCGGGCGCGGGTGGGCCGTCGGGCGCGGGCAGGTCGCGGGGCGCGGGCAGGTTGTCGGGCGCGGGCAGGCCGCCGGGCGCGGCGGGCATACTGGATGCTGACGACCTGACGAGAGGCACCCTCACCATGAGCAGCACCCACGGCACCACGACCACCGCGACCCCGGCCCCCTACGAGCCGACGATCCGCGAGTCGCCCAACCGCGGGGCCGGCCTCTTCGTCGGCACGGTCTTCCTGCTGCTCGGCGCCATCGGGTTCTTGGTCGAAGACATGGGCACGTTCTTCTCGACCCAGGGTGCGTCGCTCTGGTTCGTCTGGAACCTCAACCCGGCGCTCGTCGTGGTCTGGGTGCTGGCCGGTGCCGCCCTGATCATCGCCGGGGCGTCGTCGCGGGCGAGCGCCCGCTACATCAACACGTGGGTCGGCCTGATCTTCGTCGTGTTCGGCGTCGCCGGGTTCTTCCTCGAGGGCACCGACGTGAACTTCCTGGCCTTCAACCTCGGCGACAACATCACGCACCTGGTCGGTGGCCTCCTGCTGCTCGCGACGGCCGCGGGCGCCGAGCGCCGCCGCCGCTGAGCCCGCGCCGCGCGCTCACACCCCGCGAAGCGGCGGTCGGCGATTTGCCTAGGCAGGGGTTCTGCGCCGGATGAGGGGGTGCTTCGCCGAGGTTGGGTGGTGCACCCCGCGAAGCGGCGGCCGGCGATTTGCCTAGGCAGGGGTTCTGCGCCGGGTGACGGGGTGCTTCGCCGAGGTTGGGTGGTGCACCCCGTGGAGCGGCGCTCAGCAATTTGCCTAGGCAGGGGTTCTGCGCCGGGTGACGGGGTGCCGCGCTGCCGGCAAGCCGCCCGGGTCGTGCGGGTCACCTGCACGTCCGCCGGGATCGACCCCGGGGGCTACCGGCACCGCGCCTCCGTGGCTATGGTTAGGGTCACCTAACCGAGGCCACCCAGGAGGTGCGCACCATGAGCGTCGTCATCCCCTTCTCCGAGGCGGTGCGGGAGCGCACGGCCGAACGCGTGCCGGCCGACGTCGGCTGCTCGTTCATGACCGACCTGCTGATCGGCCGCGGCACGCGCGACGACTACGTGCAGCTGCTCGCCCAGCACTACTTCGTCTACGCCGCGCTCGAGGACGCCGCCGAGCGCTGGTCGGGTGACGCGGTCGTGGCGCCGTTCCTCGCCCCGGGGCTGACCCGGCTGCCGGCCATCGAGGCCGACCTGGCGTTCTTGCTCGGTGCCGACTGGCGGGCGCGGGTGGCCCCGCTGCCGACGACCCGCGCCTACGTCGACCGCATCGAGCGGGCGTCGACCTGGGCCGGCGGGTTCATCGCCCACCACTACACGCGGTGCCTCGGCGACCTGTCGGGCGGGCACCTGATCCGCAGCATCCTGCAGCGCCGGTTCGGGTTCGACACGAACGGCGTCGGGTTCTTCCTGTTCGCCGAGATCGCCGAGCCGAAGTCGTTCAAGACGACCTACCGCCGACAGCTCGACGCCGTCGCCTGGTCCGCCGCCGAGCGGGAGCACGTGCTCGACGAGGTCTGCGCCGCCTACCGCTTCAGCACCGAGCTGTTCGCCGACCTCGCCGCCGCGAAGGCCGCCGCCTAGCTCGCAGCGGCCGTGTCGTCGCCCGCAGCGCCCGCACCTTCGCCCGCACCGGCGTCCGCGGCGGCCCGGATGGCGGGCACGCGCGAGGCCTCGCTCATGAACCGGCGCACGTCGAGGTCGACGATGATGTCGGCCGGCCGCAACGGGCGCGACAGGTAGAGGCCGTCGAGCGACGTGATGCGGCTGAGCGCCACGTAGGTCTGGCCGGCGCTGAACACCCGCGAGCCGAGGTCGACGATGGCCCGGTCGTAGGTCTTGCCCTGCGACTTGTGGATCGTGACCGCCCAGGCGAGGCGCAGCGGGAACTGCGTGAACTCGGCCACGACGTCTTTCTTGAGCTGTTTGGTGGTCGCCGAGTACGAGTACTTGTACTTCTCCCACACGACGGGCTGCACCTCGTGCACCTCGTCGTCGACCTCGACGAAGACGGTGTCGCGCACCCGGGTCACGACGCCCGTGGTGCCGTTCACCCAGCGCTGCTCGGAGTCGTTGCGGAGAAACATCACCCGCGCCCCGACCTTGAGCTCGAGAGCCTCGTCGGCCGGGTAGGCGCGCCCGCCGAACTCGCCGCTGACCTCGGCCTTCGCGGTCAGCACCTTGCCCGACAGGCGGTCGAGCTCGACCTTGTTGATGCGGTTGACGGTGTCGTTGCGGGTGGCGAGCGTGATGGCCCCGCCGTCGGTCGGCACCGGGCGGGCGCCGGCGGCGTTCAGCGCACCCGCGATCTCGGCCGTGACGCGACCGTGCCGCACGGCGTTCAGCATCTCTTTGAAGTCGCCCTCGGTCTGCCGGTGGATGAACGCGAGCTCGTAGATGCGCAGGCTCGCCTCGGCCCACACCTTGGCGTCGAAGAACCACATCGACCGGTAGTTGTCACGGAAGTACTCGCGTTCTTCGGCGTCGCCCGGCACCGGCGGCAGCTGGTACGGGTCGCCGAACAGCACCACCTGCACGCCGCCGAACGGCTCGTGCTTGCGCTGGCGGGCCTGACGCAACGACCGGTCGATGGCGTCCATCAGGTCGGCGTTGACCATCGAGACCTCGTCGATGACGAGGGTGTCGATGGTGTTCAGCAGCTTGCGCAGCTCGGCGTTCTGCTCGATGTCGTGGTCGGCGATCAGCCCGACCGAGAGGCGGAACAGCGAGTGGATCGTCTGGCCGCCGACGTTCAGCGCGGCGACGCCGGTGGGGGCGCAGATGACGATCTGCTTCGAGGTGTTCCACGACAGGTGGTTCAGCAGCGTCGACTTGCCCGTGCCCGCCCGGCCCGTGACGAAGATGTGCTCGCGGGTGTTCTCGATCGCGTCGTACAGCGCCTGCTGTTCGGCGGAGAGGGCCACGCTCACGACGACGAGCACCTTTCGAGGGGGGTGGGGGAGGGCACCAATCTACCCGCGACCGAGGCGACGCTCGGCTCTCCGTGACCCGCGCCTCCTATTGTTGTCGTCATGTCGTCGTCTGTGGGGGAGGGGACGCGCCCGTCGCTCGGTTGGCCGTTCGTCGCCATCTGGGGCGGGGCGCTGCTCTTCGTGCTGATCGGTTTCTGGGTCACCGTGGTGGCCCTGAACGCCACCGTCTACAGCGCCGCCGGTTTCGCCCGCGGCTACGTGGCGGCCGTCGACCGGGGCGACACGTCGAGCGCGCTGACCCTCGCGGGCGTCACGCCGACCGACCAGCTGGCGGACTCGCTGCTCGAGGTGCCCTCGCTCGGCGGCATCGACGACGTGACCGAGGCGGGCGACGTCGACCTCGGTGACGACACCCACGCGATCACGCTCTCGTACTCGATGCAGGGCACGGCGGCCACCGCCGCGTCGCCGGCGCAGTCGCAGTTCGTCGTGCAGCGCGCGGGCACCCGGTTCGGGCTGTTCCACGCGTGGCGGTTCGTGCAGGCGCCGACCGCCTCGCTCGACGTGACCCCGCAGCACGACGCCCGGTTCACGGTCGACGGCCGCGAGGTCACGACCGACGCCCCCGACGTCGCGACGCGGTTCACCGTGCTCGCTCCGTCGCGGTTCGAGATCGGGCACTCGTCGCGGTACCTCGAGGCGCCGACCGTCGAGGCCGACGTCGTCAGCGTGGGCGCGACCTCGGGGGTGTCGGTCGAGGTGCAGCCCCGCGAGGCGTTCGTCGAGGCCGTGCAAGACATGGTCGACCGTCAGCTCGACGAACAGTGCGTCACCCAGCAGGTGCTGCTGCCGGCCGGGTGCCCCTTCGGTCGCCAGGTCGACGACCGGGTCACCGACGACCCGACCTGGACCGTCCCCGAGCACCCCGTGGTCTCGATCGTGCCCGGCCCGTCGGGGCAGTGGCAGGTGCCCGGCGTGGCCGGCACAGCGCACCTCGTGGTCGGTGCCCAGTCGCTCTTCGACGGCCGGCGCTACACGATCGACGAGGACGTCCCGTTCACCGTCACCTACCTGATGCGCATCAGCTCGGCCGACGAGCTGACCTTCGAGTAGGCCGACGCCCGCGGCCCGTCGGGCCGAGCGGAGGCGCAGGAGGCGCGGGTCGCGTCCCCCGGGCCGGCGGACGGAGGCGCGGGTCGGCCCGTCGAGAGGCCTCCGGTTCACGCCGTGGCCGTACCGACCGGCTCACGCCGTGGCCGCACCGACCCGTTCGAGGTCGCGCACGTCGTCCACGCCGCCGAACGTCGCGCGGTAGGCGCGGGGCGTCGTGCCGAGCACGCGGGCGAAGTGGTGTCGCAGGACGGCCGCCGAGCCGAAGCCGACCTCGTCGGCGACCGCGTCGATGCCGAGCCCGGTGGCCTCGAGCAGCTCTTGCGCCCGCAGGAGGCGCTGGCGGGTCAGCCACGACCCGGGCGTCGCCCCCAGCTCGGCCTTGAACCGCCGGGCGAACGTGCGCGGCGACATGTGCGCCCTCGCCGCCAACCCCTCGATGCTCAGGTCGTCGCGGAGGTGCCCGAGCATCCAGTCCGTCAGCGGAGCGAGCGAGTCGTCGACCTCGACCGGCAGGGGGGCCTTGATGAACTGGCTCTGACCGCCGTCGCGGTGCGGCGGCACGACCATGCGGCGGGCGATGACGTTCGCCGCGGCGGCGCCGTGCTCGCGGCGGACCAGGTGCAGGCAGGCGTCGATGCCGGCCGCGGTGCCCGCGCTCGTGATGACCCGACGGTCCTCGACGAAGAGCACGTCGGGGTCGACGTCGACGGCCGGGTGCTGTCGTTGCAGCGCGTCCGTGTACCGCCAGTGCGTCGTGGCACGTCGGCCGTCGAGCAGTCCGGCCTCGGCCAGCACGAAGGCGCCGCTGCAGACGCTGAGCAACCACGCGCCCCGGGCCTCGGCGGCGACGAGCAGCTCGCGCACGGCCGGTGAGACCACGTCGGCCTGGTCGGTCCGGTTCCACAGGGCGGGCACGCACACGACGTCGGCGTCGGCCGCCGCGGTCAGGTCGAGGTCGACCGTGATCGAGAAGCCCTGGTTCGTCCGCACGAGTCCCGGTCGCTCGGTCACGATGCGGTGCTCGAACGGAGGCGCGCCCTCGTCGGTCCGGTCGAGGCCGAACACCTCGCAGAGCACCCCGAACTCGAACGGCGCGACGCCGTCGGCGACGATCGTGGCGACGGTGCGGAACGGGGGCACGGGGTCTCCTGGGGATGGGTCGAGCCGCACGCCGCCACGAGATGGACACAGCGCCACGTTTTCTCGTGGCGTCGTGTCCACTTCGTGGCGGTGTGGCGTGTGGCGGTGTGGGCGAGGGTGGCGGGGTGGCGGGACGGCGGTGTGCTGGAACGGGCGGGGGTGGCGGGCTTCGAGCGTGGCGGGATGTCGACGAGTGGTGGCCAGACTGCCACTCGTGGCCGGTGCTGTCCACCCGTAGGGTTCGTGCCATGAGCACCGCGCCCCGACCGACCGCCGCCGTCCTCGACGAGTTGCTCGCGCCTCCTTCGCCGGTCGCCTCACGCGCCCTCGAGGCCGCCGCGGTCGTGTCGAGCCCGGCCCTGCTGGCGCACAGCCGGCGGTCGGCGGCGCTCGCCGTCGACCTCGGACGCCGCGAGGGGCTGACGTTCGACCACGAGCTGCTGTTCGTGGCGGCGGCGCTGCACGACGTGGGACTCGCGGGCCCGTTCGACAGCCATGCCGAGCCGTTCGAGCGGGCCGGGGCGGAGGTCGCGCGGGTCTTCGCGTCCGGGGCGGGTTGGTCGGCCGATATGGGGCAGAGGCTCGTCGACGTGATCGTGCGGCACGCCTGGCCCGCGGTCTCGGCGGCCCTCGACGTCGAAGGGCACCTGCTCGAGCGGGCGACGAGCCTCGACGTGTCGGGGGTGGGCGTCGACGACTGGCCGGCCGGGCTCGTCGCGGCCCTCGTCGACCGCGTGCCTCGCGACGGCTTCGGCGTCGAGTTCGGCGGGCTGATGTCGACGCAGGCCCATCGCAAGCCCGGGTCGGAGGCCGCGCGGACCATCCGCGCGGGCATGCGCGACCGGATCGCGGCGAACCCGCTCGACCGGCTCTGACCCGCGCGCCGGCTGCAACCCGCGCGCGGGCTCCGAGCGCGCGCCGGCTCTGACCCGCGCGCCGGGCGCGTGCCTCGGGTCGCACCACGCTCGCGTCGTCGAACCACCCTCCTGCGTGGTTCGACGACGCGACGGTGGTGCGACCCGTCTCGGGCGGCGCCTGCGCGGCACCTGCGGGGCACCCGTGCGGCACCCGCGCTGCACCGCGGCCCCCGAGGCGCCGCTGCCATACTGTGCCCGTGGCGGGCGAGGACGTGGTCGACGGGGCGCGGCCTCCGGCGACCCTCGTCGACGTGGCGGCGCGGGCGGGCGTCAGCCTCAAGACCGCCTCCCGCGCGCTGAACGGCGAGCCGCACGTCGCGGACGAGACGCGTCGCCGCGTGGTGGTCGCCGCCGAAGAGCTCGCCTTCCGCCTCAACGGGCCGGCGAGCATGCTGCGACGGGGCATCCGGTCGACGGTCGTCGGCTTCGTGACGGGCGATCTCGCCAACCCGTTCTACGCGGCGATCGCGTCCGGCCTCGAGCAGGAGCTCCGCGGCCACGGCATGCAGCTCGTGGTCGCCAGCACCGACGAAGACGGCGCGCGCGAGCGCGAGCTCGTCGACGAGCTGGTGTCGCGGCAGGTGCGGGCGCTCGTCGTGGCGTCGACCCGCGCCTCCCACGTCGACATGGCGGTGCTGCAGGAGCGCGGCGTGCGCGTCGTGTTCGTCGACCGCCCGCCCGTCGGCCTGCAGGCCGACGCGGTGCTGCTCGACAGCGCGGCCGGCGCCCGGACCGCCGTCGAGCACCTGCTGGCCCACGGCCACCGGCGCATCGGCTTCGTGGGCGACTACTCGCGGTTGTCGACACACCTCGAACGGTTGACCGGGTACGGCGAGGCGCTCGACGCCGCGGGCGTCACCGGCTGGCGCGAGTGGGTGCGCGAGGACCGCCACGACGCCGCGTCGGCCCGCAGCGGCATGCGCGACCTGCTCTCGCTGCCCGAGCCGCCGACCGCCGTCTTCACGAGCAACAACCGGGTGACGATCGGGGCGCTCTCGGCGCTGAGGGGCCTCGCCGCGCCTCCTGCCCTCGTCGGGTTCGACGACTTCGAGCTCGCGGACCTGCTGGGCGTCACGGTCGTGTCGCACGAGCCCTTCGAGATGGGACGCGAGGCCGCACGCCTGGCCCTCGAACCGACCGGGCCCGGGCGGGAGCGGGCGGCCCGGCGGGTCGTCATCCCCACGACGCTGGTGCCGCGGGGCTCGGGCGAGGTCGGCCCGGGGGTCGGCTGGCGCTGAGCCGCCTGCGCCACGACCTGCCACGACCCACGACCGGCGCCACGCACGACGACCGCCCTCGACCGGCGCCTCGCCCGACGACGGCCCTCGACCGGCGCCACGCAAGACGACCACCCCCCCCGCACGCCGACGACCCCCGGCCGCCGGGGCCGAGGGTCGTCGTCGTGAGCCGGGCGGCGCGCCGCCCCGCCGCTACAGGGTGTCCGCCCCGAGCAGCGAGCGGCGGCGACGTCGGGCCGTTTCGATGCCGAGCGCCAGGGCGCCCGCGGCCAGCAGGATGCCGGCCAGCACGCCCGCGTCCAGCGGCTGCCCGGCGGTGCCGCCCGTGTAGGCGAGGCTGCCGTCGTACGAGCCGGGTCGCACCGGAGCGGCGCCCGTGTCGGCCGGTGCCAGGTCGACGACTCGGAACGCGACGCGCACGGCCACCTGCGACGTGCCTCCCAGGGCCTCGACCTCGTGGGCGCCCGTCGTCGCGTCGGCCGGGACGGTGAACGACCCTCGGAGGACGCCGTCCGCGTCGGCGGTCACCGTGCGGAGCGCGATCGGGTCGCTGAACAGGGTCAGCGCGACCGTCTCGTTCGGCGCGAACCCGTCGCCGTCGACCGGCACCACGGTTCCGCGCGTCGCGGACTGCGCCAGCACCCGCAGCGAGGGCGCGTACGTGCCGGGCTCACCGGGGGTGCCGGGCCCACCGGGCGTACCCGGCTGACCGGGCGTGCCCGGCTGACCAGGCGTGCCGGGCTGACCGGGCGTGCCGGGCTCACCAGGCGTCCCCGGGTCGCCCGGCGTGCCGGGCCCCGGGTCGACCGGCACCGCCGCGACCGTCACGGTCGTCGTGCCCGCCGCGCTCGAGCGTCCGTCGTCGGCCGTGACCGTGACGGTGTAGCTGCCCGGCAGCGCGTAGGCGTGTGCCCCCGAGACGACGCCGCCCGTGACCGTGCCCGCGGTGACGGCCGTGCCGTCGCCCCAGTTCACGGTGGCCGTCACGGTGCCGTCGGTCGGCACGGCGTCGACGCCGTCCGCTCCGCCGGTCACCGTGGCCAGCGCGCCCGAGACCTCGGTGCCCGCGGTGCCCGAGAGCCCCGCCGAGCTGCCGGTCACCGCCAGGTCGGCCGGAGGCGCGAGTCGCGTCCCGTCCGTCGCCAGCGCGAACACGTGGATGCGTCCGGCGGCCCGGGGGTCGCCCGTCTGCACCGGCAGCGTCAGCGACACGGCCGTCTTGCCCGCGGGCAGCGTGACCGGTGCCGTGGCGTAGATGCCCGCGATGGCGCCGTCCGAGCCGTTCGCCCCGTTCGTGCGTCCCTGCGAGGTCGCGACGACGATGTTGCCGAAGGCCGGCGTGGTGACGCCCGCCGTCCAGTCGCCGAACTCGATCGGGAACGGCTGGGTGCTGCCGTCGTCGAAGGTCAGCGTGCCGACGGTCTGTTGCGCCCGCTCGTTCGCCGTGCCGATCACCGACAGCTGGGTGACGTCGTCCCCGAGGTGCAGGGGCAGCACCTGGCCGGCGCCGGTCGCGTTGTCGGGCTCGCCCGCCGGGATCGCCGGCAGGTCGAAGTCGAGCGCGGTGCCGGGCACGGCGACCACGGTCCCCTGCACGAAGCCGGCGTCGGCCAGCGACGGACGCGAGAACCCGTTCTGCAGGTAGTCGCAGTTCGCGGCCTGGCCCGGCTCGCCGAGGCAGACGCTGTCGAACGCGCCCACGAGGGTCGGGGCGGTGCGGGTGACGGCGAGGTCGACCGTGGTGCTGGCCGAGTCGGTGCCGTCGGTCGCGGTGACGATCGCCGTGTAGGTGCCGGGTGCGTCGAAGGTCGTGGCGGGTGCCGTCACGTCCCAGCCGCCGAGCGCGGTCGCTGTGAGCGTCGCCGCCTGCGGCCCCCGGCCGTCGAGCCAGTCGACCGTCGCCACGAGCCCGTCGGGCACCGTCGCCCCGGACGAGGAGGCGCTGGTCACCGTCGCCACGGAGCCCGCGAACGCGGTCCCCGCCTCGACGCCCAGCCCCGGCTTGCCGTTGAGGGTGAACTCGCCGCCGGTCGCCGTGGTGTCGGCCATCAGCTCGAGCTCGGACAGCGTCGCCGCTCGGCCGTCGGTGGTGCCGGTCGTCGTGATCCGGTACCAGCTGAAGGGCCGCGGGTCGGTGACGGTGAACGGTCGGGTCTGCAGCGCGGACGGGAAGGTCTGCGCGGCGCGCTCGTCGAGCGGCAGCCAGGTGGTGCCGTCGGTCGACCCCTCGAGCGTCCACCCGGTGGGTGCCGCCGAGCCCGTCGGCCCGTTCGTCAGCGTGTAGCGCGAGACCGTGACCGGCCCAGAGGCCGACCGCCAGGTGACGGCGGCGTCGGGCAGGTCGAACGTCACGGGCGTGACCGCCGAGTCGTCGACCAGGCGGTCGAGCACGGTGCCGTCGCTCGAGCTCAGCACGCCCTGGCCGGGCGTCGTGGCGTCGACCAGCGGCGTGGGCACGTCGACCGGCTCGGGGGCGGTCGTCGCCCACGAGCTCGGGGTCGTCCCCATGGTGAACTCGAGCGTCCCGCCGGCGGCGACGGTCTCCTGCGACAGCGAGGCGGTGTCGATCGCCTCGCCGTTCAGGCGGGCCGACTGCACGTAGACGGCGTCGTTCGAGTTGCCCTCGGCGCGCACGGTGAACGTCTTGCCCGACCCCAGGTGCAGCGTCGCCTCGTCGAAGAGCGGCGAGCCGATCGTGTACGAGTCGGTGCCCATGGCGAGCGGGTAGAAGCCGAGCGCCGAGAACACGAACCACGACGACATCTCGCCGTTGTCCTCGTCGCCGGGGTAGCCCTGGCCGATGTCGCTGCCGACGAACAGGCGCTGCGTGATCTCGCGCACCACCCGCTGCGTCGTCGCCGGGTCGCCGTTGGCGGCCGAGACGTACGGGATGTGGTGCGAGACCTGGTTGCTCATGCCGAGCTGACCGATCCGCACGTCCCGCGCCTCCACCATCTCGTGGATCACGCCGCCGTAGCCGCCGGGCTTGTCGGCCTCCTCGGGGGTCGCGTAGAACTCGGCGAGCTTCGCGTCGAGCCCGTCCGAGCCGCCGTAGAGCGCGGCGAGGCCGGCGACGTCGAACGGCGCGTGGAAGGCGAAGTTCCAGCCGTTCGTCTCGGTGTAGGCACCGCCCCACGACTCGGGGTCGTAGGCGTCCGCGGCCTGCTGAAAGCTGCCGTCGGCGTTGCGGGCCTGGAAGAAGCCGATCGACGGGTCGAACAGCGACCCGTACTCGTGGGCGCGGTCGAGCAGCCAGGCCGACTCCTCCTTCAGCTGCGCACGCCGCGCCTCCGGGGTGGCGGGGTCGTCGGCGAGCTTCGCCGCCATCTGCCCGAGCCCGAAGTCGTTGATGTGGCCCTCGAGCCCCCACGACACGCTCTCGCCCGTCGTGGCCGGCGTGTAGCCGAGGAAGAGCGACTGGTCGAGGCCCTTGCGCCCCACGCCGCTCTCGGTCGGCTGGACCGACGCGTTCTTCAGCGCGGCGTCGTACGCCTCGAGGGCGAGACCACCGTCGACCGCGCCCTTGACGTAGGCGTCGGCGAACGCGACGTCCGAGCTCGTGCCCGTCATCAGGTCGGCGTAGCCGGGGCTCGACCAGCGCGCGATCCAGCCCGAGTCGCGGTACATCTGCACGAAGCCGTCCATGAGGTCGCTCGCGACGTCGGGGTAGAGCATCGAGTAGGCGGGCCACACGGTGCGGTAGGTGTCCCAGAAACCGTTGTTGACGTAGACCTTGCCGCTCTTCACCTGCGCGTTCGTGGTCGTGTCGGTCGCGGTGCCCTGCACCGGGGCGACGGGGCTGGCGTAGCGGTAGTCGGGCGACGTGGCCGTGCCGGTGTTCTCGAACTGCGAGTTCGGGTACATGTTCAGCCGGTAGAGGCTGCCGTACAGGGTCGCGAGCTGGTCGTCACGGGCGCCCTCGACCGTGATCACGCCGAGGCGCTCGTCCCACTGGCGGGCGGCATCGGCCTGCACCTCGTCGAAGCTGCGCCCGGTGACCTCGAGGTCGAGGTTGCGGGTCGCCTGCTCGAGCGAGATGAACGACGTCGCGAGCCGCAGCTCGACGACGCCGGCAGGGCTTCCGGAGGCGCTGGTCGCCGAGGCGTCGAACGACGCGTACTGCGCGCCGTCGCGGTCGCCCGCGGGCAGGCCCACCGAGGTGGGCGTGCGGTCGAACGTGCCGCTGACGAACATGCGCGTCGCGCCCGTCGACAGGCCGGAGCCGCCCTCGACCCAGCCGCTGACCGTGCCGTCGGCCGAGACGACCAGGCCGGACGTGCCGGCCACCCGGTCGACGATGACGCTGCCCGTGCGGGCGGCGCTCGCCGGGTCGGTGCCGGCGGTCTCGGGGAACGCGAAGCGCATCACGGCGCCGTGGTCGGTCGGCGTGACGGCGGCCTCGAGGCCGCTGGTGGTCTGCACGGCGTAGAGGTCGGGCCGGGCGATCTCGTCGCCGTGGTCGAACGACAGGGCACGGGTGGTGAGCGTCGCGTCCGGCGCGCCCGCGCCTCCGGCCTGGGCAGCCGTCGTCGAGGGCAGGATCGCGAGCTGGTTGCGGTCGCCCATCCACGGGCTCGGCTCGTGCGAGACGCCGATGCCCTGCAGCGTCGGCAGGTTCGACGCGTCGTTGCCGCGGGCGTAGTCGTAGAGCCAGGTCTGGCTCGACGCGTTCGTCATCGGCGTCCAGAAGTTGAAGCCGTTCGGCACCGTCGCCGCGGGGATGTTGTTGCCCCTGCTGAAGCTGCCCGTCGAGTTCGTGCCGCGGCGCGTGTCGACGTGGTTCACCAGGCTCGACCCGTCCACGCGCGCGGGTGCCGGGTCGAGGTCGAGGTCGTCGATCCAGCCCTGGAATCGCGTGTCGGCGGTGCCGCCGGCGTTGTCGTACGTGAACACGACAGATTCGACGGTCTTGCCCGCCAGGTCGCCGAGGGGGACGCGCACCGAGTTCCACTGGTCGGCGTAGAGGATCTTCGACGACCCCTGGGCCGCGGCCGAGACGCCCTCGCCGTGGGCGTCGACGACGCCGTCGGCGGCGCTGACGCGCGTGCCGTCCGAGAGCACCAGGTCGACGGCGGCGTAGGTCGCCGGGTACTGCAGGTCGCCGCCCAGCTCGGGGAACACCTTGTACGAGAACTCGCTCGTCTCACCGATGGCCAGGTCGAGGCCGTCGAACAGCACGTTGCTGGCCGAGGCGGGCCCGGCGGCCGTGTGCTCGCCGGCGTAGCGGAGCGACTTCGTGCCGCTGAAGCCGGCGCCCGGCTTCATGTTCGGGCCGCTGACCGGCCCCGAGCCCACGACGGTCACCATCGGGCCGGCAGGAGGCGCGGCGTCGGTCCCGTCGTTCAGCGTCCAGTCGGCGAGCTGGGTCAGCCCCGCACCACCGTTGGCCGTGATGTCGAGCCGGTACGCGTCGTAGGCGGCCGGGGCGGGGACGGCGAAGTCGACGGTCGTGCCGCGACCGGTGAACGCGGTGCCCGAGCGCTGGTCGACCGTCGTCCAGGTCGTGCCGCCGTCGGTCGAGCCGAGCAGGGTCACGTCGCGCGGGTCGCGCGTGGGCGCGTCGTTCGCACTGGTCAGCGACCAGGCCGCCGCGGTCTGCGGCGAGTCGAGCAGGTAGGTCACGGTGGCGGTGCGCTCGAAGGCGAGCCACTTGCTGGCGGGGTTGCCGTCCGAGAGGTTGACGGCGGTCTCGCCGGGGGCGTTCTCGGCGCTCGCCGTGACGTCGGTGACGTGACCGAGCAGGCTGCCGGGCACGAAGCCGGTCGACCCGGTCACGTTGACGGGCTCGCCGAACGGGGTGCTGGCCAGCGGCTGCGCGTCGGCGGCCTCGAAGCTGGTGCGCCAGTCGCTGCCGGCGGCCACCGCCCGGCGGGTGTCGCCGCCGCCGCCGTCCGCGGCGTTCGCGGGGCCGGCCCCGACCAGCGTGCCCGTGAGGGCGAGTGCCGTCGCCGTCGTCATCACCCCCGCTCGTCTCGCTCGCTCGACCCAGCGTGCGCCCCCGCGCTGCCGGATGACCTGGACACGACCTGACGCCATCGTCACTCTCCTGGGTTGATCCCGTGATCTCGGGTGCGGTCGCCCGGTCGGGGCGACTCGCGATGCACGACGAGCGACGCGTGTCGTCGATGACAGCGTTGTCATGCGAGACCTGTCTATCCGACCCGGCACCCCCCGGTCAAGGGGCCCCTCCCGCCCGCGGCTCCGATCGCGTAGAATGATGCAAACGTATGAATCAGGAGAGCACCCGCATGGCACACCCCCTCGAGTTCGGCCTCGACACCTTCGGCGACATCACCGACCGCGTCGACGGCGGACCGGTCACGCACGCCGAGGCCATCCGCAACCTGGTCGACCAGGCCGTCCTCGCCGACCAGGTCGGCCTCGACTTCATCGGAGTCGGCGAGCACCACCGCAAGGACTTCGCCGTCTCGGCCCCCGAGGTCGTGCTCGCCGCGATCGCCGCCCGCACGAAGGCCATCCGCCTGGGCTCCGCCGTCACCGTGCTCAGCTCGGACGACCCCGTGCGGGTCTTCCAGCGCTTCGCCACGGTCGACGCGATCTCGAACGGTCGTGCCGAGGTCATCTTGGGCCGCGGCTCGTTCACGGAGTCGTTCCCGCTCTTCGGCCTCGACCTGCAGGACTACGAGGTGCTCTTCGAGGAGAAGATCCAGCTCTTCGCCGAGCTGCTGAAGGAGGGCCCGACCACCTGGTCGGGCACCGTGCGCGCCGGCCTCGACGCCCAAGAGGTCTACCCCAAGACCGAGGGCGGCTCGATTCGCACCTGGGTCGGCGTCGGCGGGTCGCCGCAGTCGGTCATCCGTGCCGCGCACTACGGGTTCCCGCTGTTCCTCGCGATCATCGGCGGCCAGCCCGCCCAGTTCGCGCCCTACGCCGACCTCTACCGCCGGGCGCTCGGCGAGTTCGGCCACGACTCGCAGCCGATCGCGATGCACTCGCCCGGTTTCGTCGCCGAGACCGACGACGAGGCCAAGGAGGCGCTGTTCCCCTACCAAGAGGAGCAGACGAACCAGCTCGGTCGCGAACGCGGCTGGCCCCCCTACAGCCGCGCGCAGTACGAGGCCAGCGCCAGCTCGACCGGTGCGCTCTACGTGGGCTCGCCCGAGACCGTCGCCACGAAGATCGCGCAGAACATGCGCCTGCTCGGCGCGACGCGCTTCGACATGCGGTACAGCATGGGCCGCCTGCCGCACGAGCTCATGATGCGCAGCATCGAGCTGTACGGCACGAGGGTCGTGCCGCTGGTGCGCGAGATGCTCGCGTAGCCCGACCTGCGCCTCCTCGGCCCCGGGTCACACCCCATCCCCACCGCACCGCGTTTCGTGCACCGCACCCCGACTGGTTGCGGTGCCGTGCACGAACCGCGGTGCGTTGCTGTGTCGCGGCTTGCGGCTCGCGGCTCGGGTCAGCGGGTGCGCTCGCGCTGGTGCGACAGCGCCTCGAGCTGCTCGTTGTACGCCCTGAGCTCGGCGTCGTCGTCGCGGTCGGCCTGACGGTCCTTGCGGACCGCCTCGCGGCCGTCGCTGCGCTGCCACATGATCGCGACCGCGATGGCCATGATGATCGTGGGGATCTCGCCGACGCTCCACGCGATGCCGCCCGCGACGTACTGGTCCTGCATCGGCGTCGCGCCCCAGGTGCGACCCATCGCGCCGTACCAGTCGGCGAGGAAGAGCCCGGTGGCGGTCATGATGCCCAGGCCGAAGAACGCGTGGAACGCCATGGTCGCGAGCAGCACGACGAGCCGTGCCGGGTAGGGCAGGCGACCCTTGACCGGGTCGATGCCGATCATCGACTGCACGAAGAGGTAGCCGGTGATCACGAAGTGCACGATCATCCAGTAGTGGCCGACGTGGGTGGTCGTCGCCCAGCTGAACAGCGGCGTGTAGTAGAACGCCCAGAGCGAACCGGCGAACAGCACGGCCGAGACGATCGGGTTGCTGACCACGGTCGCCGCGCGCGAGTGCACCAGGATCATGATCCACTCGCGGCCGCCCCGCGTGCCGTCGGTGCGTTTCTTGATGGTGCGCAGCGCGAGCGTCACCGGCGCACCGGGCACGAGCAGCACCGGCACGAGCATGCCGAGCGCCATGTGCGCGAGCATGTGGGTGCTGAAGAGGTACTCCTCGTAGACGTTCGGGGCGCCGCAGGTGATGTAGAAGAGCACGGCGAGGCCGGCCACCCACGAGACGGTGCGACCGACCGGCCACCGGTCGCCACGGCGGTGCAGGCGCACGACGCCGGCCAGGTAGAAGAAGACGCCGAAGGCGCAGAGCAGGCCCCAGAGCAGGTCGACGTTCCACTCGGTGAGGTAGCGCAGCGGCGTCAGCTCGGGCGGGAGCGCCTCTTCGGTGAGGATGACCGCGGGGGTCGGGTCGGCCAGGTCGGTGGCGGCGACCTGCTCGACCGGCGTGGCCGTGCGGGCCAGTGCGGCCGCGACGCCCGACGCCAAGCCCATGAACGCGAGCTCGGCGGTGACGAACCACCAGAAGGGCTTCGCGGTGGCCTTGGGGTGGGTCGCGAGACGGCCGACGAGCCAGCGTCGCTGCAGCACGCCGAACAGGCCGAGTGCCACCAGCGCGAACGTCTTGACCAGCACGAGCACGCCGTAGCCGGTGGTGAGGGCCGCCCAGTCGCCGATGCGGATCGCGGCGCTGCCGATGCCCGAGACCGCGACGACGACGAAGCAGACGATCGCGATGCTCGAGTAGCGGGCGAGCACGACGGCCAGCCGACCGGTCGACAGGTGTCCGCGCAGCAGCACGAGGGCGAGCAGGCCGCCCAGCCAGACCGAGGCGCCGACGAGGTGCAGGGCGAGGTCGGTGACGGCGGCGTCGTGGCCGCTCGTGCCGGCCGCGTGGCCCTGTTCGGCGATGGGGATCAGCCCGCCGGCGGCCAGCACGGTCACGGCGACGACCAGCCAGATGTTGCGGACGACGAAGCAGAGCACCGTGACGGTCGCCGCGACGAGCGTCGTGACGAGCCAGGCGATGCCGAGCTCGGTGTTCGTCAGGAAGAACGCGAGCGTGCGCCCGAACTGGTCGTCGAAGGTGACCGGGACGTTGGCGACGCTGAGGAAGGTGAAGAACGTGGTGACGGCCGACGCGACCGCCCAGAAGCCGGCCGCAGCGGCCGCGACGTCCATGGCTCGGTCGTACTCCGACTCGCGCCGGCTGAGGGCGAAGCAGGTCAGGAAGAGCGTGCCGATGGTCAGGGCGGCCCCGACGTTGCCCAGCATCTTGGCCATGGGCAGGCCGTAGCGCACGACCTCGCCCGGGTCGACGACGAGGGGCGCGTCGGCGGCCCCGCCGAACTTCAGGGCGGCGAGGAGGGACGCGAACGCCACGAGCACGAGGAGTGCGGGGGCCGTGGTGCGGGCGAGTCTGGGCATCGTCTACCAGGGTAAGTCGGATCGCCTGGTGAACAGGCGGGGGTCCGGGCCGTCGCTCGACGTCGAGTGATCCGCACGCGGGTGGTGTGGGGTGGAGGCGGGGCGGCACGAGAGAAGGGGCGTGACGACCGGTGGTCGTCACGCCCCNNNNCCTTGAGCTTGCTGCCGACGCTGACCTTGACGCTGTCGCTGGCGGCGATCTCGAGGGCCTCACCCGTCTGCGGGTTGCGGCCGGTGCGAGCGGCGCGGTGCGTCTTCTCGAAGGCGATCCACCCGGGAATGGTGACCTTCGTGCCGTCGGCGACCGACTTCGAGACGACGGAGAAGAACGCGTCGACGACGCCGCTGACGGCGGCCTGGCTCTGGCCGGACTCGGATGCGACAGCTGCGACGAGCTCGGTACGGTTCAGTGACTTGTCAGCCATGTAAATGTCCTCCTCGGACTTCATTCGGTGTGACGAGACACGGCGTTCACCATGCCTGTGCGATCGAGACCAGAGAGCCGAGGGCCCTGTGGAACCGGTTGAAACCTACCAGGAAGACTTCGTGATGCCCGGCAACTCGCCACGGTGGGCCATGTCGCGGAAACGCACGCGGCTGATGCCGTAGGCCTTGAGGTGACCGCGGGGGCGGCCGTCGACCGAGTCGCGGTTGCGGAGGCGGACCGGCGACGCGTTGCGCGGCAGCTTCTGCAGGCCGAGGCGAGCGGCCTCGCGGCTCTCGTCCGAACCGTTCGGGTCGATCAGGGCCTTCTTCAGCTCGAGGCGCTTCTCGGCGTAGCGGGCCACGATCTCGGCGCGCTGGTTGTTCTTGGCGATCATGCTCTTCTTGGCCATGGTTAGCGCTCCTCGCGGAATTCGACGTGCTTGCGGATGACCGGGTCGTACTTCTTCAGCACGAGGCGGTCGGGGTTGTTGCGACGGTTCTTCTTGGTCACGTACGTGAAACCGGTGCCCGCCGTCGAGCGGAGCTTGATGATGGGACGGACGTCCTGTTGACGAGCCATTAGATCTTCTCCCCACGAGCGAGCAGGTCCTTGACGACCGACTCGATGCCACGGGCGTCGATGACCTTGATGCCCTTGGCGCTGAGCTGCAGCGTCACGTTACGACGAAGCGACGGCACGTAGTACGTCTTCTTCTGGATGTTCGGGTCGAAACGACGCTTGGTGCGTCGGTGCGAGTGCGAGATGTTGTGTCCGAAACCGGGAACGGCTCCGGTCACCTGGCAGGTTGCTGCCATGGTTTTCCTCCGTAGGTACCGTGAGGGCCGGAGCCCTCACCCAAGGTCACTTGTCGGCGCGCCGATCCCCCTGCACGATCGTCGGATCGCGCGGTGTTGCCGGGAGGCGGTGCACATGGGCGCAGAGTGCGCCCAACCAAAGAGACAGCTTACGCGACACGCCCGGGCCCCCGCAACCCGCGCCTCCCTGGTCGGAGGCCGTGAGGCCGTCGGCCGGTCAGAGCCGAGGAGGCGCGGGTCAGCCGGCCGCGGAGGCGTCGGCCGCCGCGCGGGCCTCGAGCGTGCACGCGGGGCAGAGCCCGAACACGTCGACGATGTGCTGGGCCGCGGTGAACCCGTGTTTCGCGGCGATGTGCTGGGCCCAGGTCTCGACCTCGTCGGCCTCGATCTCGACCGTGGTGCCGCAGTTGCGGCAGATGAGGTGGTGGTGGTGCGTGCCCGGGGTGCAGGCGCGGTACAGGCTCTCGCCCTCTTGCTGCAGCGAATCGGCTGAGCCGTCGGCGGCTAGGTCGGCCAGGGCGCGGTAGACCGTGGCGAGGCCGATGCCGGTGTCGCGCAGGTGGGCGTGCAGCGCCTGGGCGCTGACGAACCCCTCGCTCGTGCCGAGTGCTTCTCGCACGGCCTCGCGTTGCCACGTGTTGCGTCGGACCACCACGTCGTCCTGCCTCTCTGTCTGTCAGACCCCGGAGTGTGCGTCAGGCCCCGGTGCGTCGAGCCCCGGTGCATCGGGCCCCGGTGTGCGTCAGGCCCCGGTCGAGGCCAAGGGTACCCGCGGGCCCCTGCGTGGCCCCACGGCGGCGGCTGTCCGCCGCCAGCTCACGAGTCGGCAGACCAGCCAGATCGCGAACGAGATGGTCGTGACGTACGGGCTGATCGGCAGGCCGCCGCCGAGGGCGAGCAGGATGCCGCCGACGACCGACACGACGGCGAACGTCACGCTGAGCACCGGCACGAGACGCGGGTTCACCGTCAGCCGCAGGGCGGCCGCCGCGGGCGTCACGAGCAGCGAGAGCACGAGCAGCGCGCCGATGATCTGCACCGACACGGCGACCGAGAGCCCGAGCACGAGCATGAAGACGATGCCGAGGGTGCGGACGGGCACACCCGCGGCGGCGGCGACGTCGGGGTCGACGCTCGCGAAGGTCAGCGGGCGCCAGATGACGACGAGCGTGACGATCACCACGGCCGATATGGCGATCAGCCAGCCGAGCTGCGGGTTGTCGACCGACACGATCTGGCCGGTCAGCAGTCCGAACTTGTTCGCCGAGCGCCCCCGGTAGAGCGCCAGGAAGAGGATGCCGAGGCCCAGCCCGAACGGCATGAGCACGGCGATGATCGAGTTGCGTTCACGGGCACGGGTGCCGAGCAGCCCGATCAGCAGGGCGGCCACGAGGCTGCCGACGAGCGAGCCGCTGACGACGTTGACGCCGAGCAGCAGGGCCGCGGCGGCGCCGGCGAACGAGAGCTCGCTGATGCCGTGCACGGCGAAGGGCATGTTGCGCGTGATGACGAACGGGCCGATCAGGCCCCCGACCAGGCCGAGCACGGCGCCCGCGATGACGCTGTTCTTGACGAGCACGAGCAGTTCGCCGAAGTCCTGGAAGCTGAACAGCTGCGACCACAGGTCCGTCATCGGACGAGCCCTTCGTCGTCGAGGTGCTCGTCGACGTGGTGGTCGTGCCCGTCGTGGCTGCCGACGATGACGACGCGGCCCATGGTGCGGATCACGTCGACCGGGGTGCCGTAGAGGTCGCTGAGCACGTCGGCCCGCAGCACCTCGTCGGGCGTGCCGATGCGGAACCGGCCGCCGGCCAGGTAGAGCACCCGGTCGACGACGTCGAGGATGGGGTTGACGTCGTGCGTGACGAACACGACCGCGGCGTTGCGGGCGCGACGCTGCTCGTCGATCAGGCGCGTGACCTCGCGCTGGTGGCGCAGGTCGAGCGAGATGAGCGGTTCGTCGCAGAGCAGCAGGGCGGGCTCGGCCGCGAGGGCCTGGCCGACGCGCGTGCGTTGCTGTTCGCCGCCGCTGAGGCTCGCGACGGGCGAGGTCGCGAACGGCGTGGCGCCGACCTCGTCGACCAGGGCGTCGATGCGGGCCCGCTCGGCGGCGGACTCGCGACGCAGGCCCCAGCGGTGGCCCGTCACGCCGAGGGCGATCATGTCGCGGGCGCGCAACGGCGTGCCGGACTCCATCAACCGCTGCTGCGGCACGTACCCGATGCGGCGGTGGCCGCGACCGACCGGCCGCCCGAGGAACTCGATGCTGCCCTCGGTCAGCTGCTGCTGCCCCAGGATCGTCCGCAGCATGGTCGTCTTGCCCGCGCCGTTCGGCCCGAGCACCGCGATGAACTCGCCCGGCCGCACGTCGAGGTCGAGCCCCGACCACAGCGTCCGTCGACCGAAGGTCACGCCGGCGTCGCGCAGGCGCAGCACGGCGTCGCCACCGTCACCGGCCGAGGAGGCGCGGGTGGCGGCGGCGACGGAGGTCGCGCTGGCGGTCTCGGTCACTTGCCGAGCGCCTCCGAGATCGCGTCGATGTTGCTCTGTTGCCATGACACGTAGTCTTCCCCCTCGGGCAGCAGCTCGGTGACCGGCACGATCGCTGTGCCCGCGTCGGTCGCGGCCTGCTCGACCTGCTCGGTCTCGGGGCTCGAGGTCTGCTCGTTGTAGGCCAACAGGTCGACCTGGCCGTCGGTGAAGGCCTTCAGGGTCTCGTTGAGCACGGCGGGCGAGACGTCGTCGCCCTCCTCGATCGCCTCGGAGAACGCGTCGGGGGTCACGTTGACCAGGCCCATCGCGTCGAACAGGTAGCCGGGCACGGGCTCGGTGTACGCGACCGACTCGCCGCCGTGGGCCGCCTCGATCGACGCGGCCTGCGCCTCCAGGTCGGCGATCTTCGTGCCGAAGGCCTCGGCGTTCGCGGTGAAGGTGTCGGCGTTCGCCGCGTCGACGGCGCCGAACTCGTCGGCCATGGCCGTGGCGAGCGCCGCCATGCTCGGCAGGCTGTAGAAGACGTGCTCGTTGAAGGCCGCGTGGTCGTGGTCCGCGTGGTCGTCCGTCGTCGCGTCGTCGGAGGCCTCGCCGCTCGCGGCGTCGGTGGCCTCGTCGCCGTGGTCGTGGTCGTCGTGCCCGACCTCGGGGTCGAGCCCCGAGACGTCGACCGCGTTGATCACGGCGGCGTCGGTGCCGCTCGCGTCGACCATCGTGTCGACGAACGGGTCGTAGCCGCCACCGTTCTCGACGATGACGTCGGCCTTCGAGACGGCCAGCTGCGTGCGCGCGTCGGCCTCGTACGAGTGCGGGTCTTGCGAGGGGTCGCTGATGATGCTCGTGACGTCGACCAGGTCGCCGCCGACCGTCTCAGCGATGTCGCCGTAGACGTTGGTCGACGTGACCACGGCGATCGCGCCTCCGTCCGAGCCGCTGCCGGTCGCACCGGCGTCGCCCGTGGCGCACCCGCTCAGCACGAGGGCCGCCGCGGCGGGCAGGACGATCAGGGTCGGCAGCGAGCGCTTCTTCATGCCCGTCACGCTATTGCTACTGATAATGATTGTCAAAACGAGGAGGCGCGGGTGGGCCGAGCGCGCCTCCTCGCCTCCTCGAGATTCCGGAACGCCCCGAGACCCCCGGAACGCGCCGAGACCCCCGGAACGCGCCGAGACCCCCGTGCGCGCACGGGGGTCTCGGTCACGACCCGGGGTCTCGTGGTCGCTAGGCCTTCGTGGCGGCCTCGACCGACTCGGCGCCTGCGGCGTCGTCGTCCTCGCGACCGGGCGTCTTGAGGTTCCACTTCTTGATCACGAAGCTGAAGAGGAAGTAGTAGACGACTGCGTAGCCGAGCCCGATCGGGATCAACCAGATCGAGTTCTGCGAGATGTTGAAGTTCAACACGTAGTCGATCAACCCCGCCGAGAACGTGAACCCGGTGTGGATGTCGAGTGCGTTCACCAGCATCATCGACGTGCCGGTCAGCACCGCGTGGATCAGGTAGAGCGGCCAGGCGACGAACATGAACGAGAACTCGAGCGGCTCGGTGATGCCGGTGAGGAAGGCCGTCAGGGCCGTCGACAGCATGATGCCGCCGATCAGCTTCTTCTTCTCGGGGCGGGCGTGGCGCCAGATCGCGAGGGCGGCCGCCGGCAGGGCGAACATGAAGATCGGGAAGAACCCGGTCATGAACACGCCGGCGCTCGGGTCGCCCTGGAAGAACCGGGTCAGGTCGCCGCGGTAGAGCTTGCCGTCGGCCCCGGTGTAGTCGCCGACCAAGAACCAGACGACCGAGTTCAAGATGTGGTGCAGGCCCGTGGGGATCAGCAACCGGTTGGCGACGCCGTAGACGCCGCCGCCGACGACGTCGTTCGAGGCGACGGCCGTGCCGATCCAGACGAGCGCGTTGTTGAACAGCGGGTAGATGAACGACATGACGACGCCGACGACCAGGCCGGTGACGGCCGTCAGGATCGGCACGAGGCGACGCCCCGAGAAGAACCCGAGGAAGTCGGGCAGCTTCGTCCGGTAGAAGCGCTGCCAGATCATCGCCGACAAGATGCCCATCACGATGCCGCCGAGCACGCCGTAGTTGATCAGCTCGGGGTCGCCCGTCGCGGTCTCGCGACCCGCGAGCACGACCGGCGACATCGCCTTGAACACCCCGTCGATCACCATGTAGCCGACGACGGCCGCCAAGGCGGTCGAGCCGTCGCTCTTCTTGGCCCAGCCGATCGCGATGCCGACCGCGAAGATCAGCGGCAGCCAGGTGAAGACCGCGTTGCCGGCCGCGCCGATCACCGAGGCGCCGGTCTCGAAGCCCGGGATCGCGCCGAGCAGGTCGGCCTGGCCGAGCCGCAGCAGGATGCCCGCGGCGGGCAGCACCGCGATCGGCAGCATGAGGCTGCGCCCCAGGCGCTGCAGCACCGCGAACGCGGCCGAGCCCCTCTTCTTGGTCGGGGCCGACTCGGTCGTCGTCGTCATCAGGTGGTCCTCTCGTCGGTGAGCAGCCGTGGTGCGGGGGTGGGGTCGTGCGGGCGGAGCGGACCAGGAGGCGCGGGTCGGGTCGAATGCGGAGCCTGCGGTCCTGTCCGGTCATGACCAGTGAGTGGTAGTTTCCTCAGACCGACGGGTGGTGTCAACTGGGACGACACCCTCGTCGCCTCGAGCGACCGACCAACGGAGGAGAACAGCTCATGTCGAAAGCACAGGCCATGATCGACGGACTCGGCGGCGCCGACAACATCGAGGAGATCGAGGGCTGCATCACGCGCCTCCGCACCGACGTGCGCGACATCTCGCTCGTCGACGACGCCGCCCTCAAGGCGGCCGGCGCCACGGCGGTCGTCCACGCGGGCGGCAGCGTCCAGGTGATCGTCGGCACGATCGCCGACTCGCTCGCCGAAGACATCAACGACCTGCTGCCGTGACCACGGTCGTCTCGCCCGTCGCCGGTCGGGTGACGGCGCTCGCCGACGTGCCCGACGCCGTGTTCGCCGAGCAGCTCGTGGGCGCGGGGGTCGCTGTCGAGCCCAGCGCGCCTCCTGCCGGTGGCCTGGTCCACGTCGCCTCGCCGATCGCGGGCGAGATCGTGAAGCTGCACCCGCACGCGTTCGTCGTGGTCGACGGGTCCGGCACGGGCGTGCTCGTGCACGTGGGCATCGACACGGTCAAGCTCGGCGGCACGGGCTTCGAGCTCGCGGTGGCCGAGGGGGCCACCGTCGCCGCGGGCGACCTGGTCGTCAGCTTCGACCCGGCTGTCGTGGCCGATGCCGGCTATTCGGCGGTCGTCCCGGTCGTGGTGCTCGACAGCGCGCCCGACAGCGTCTCGCAGCGGGCCGTCGGCACGACCGTCGAGTCGGGCGCACCCCTCTTCGACCTCTGAGGCCGACACCGCCTGGGCCGGCCCGACGGGGCCCGACCCCGGCGGCACGGCACCGCGTGTCGTGCACCACACCCGATCTCGACGCGGTGCGTTGCACGACACGCGGTGCCGTGCGACCGTGGCCGGGCGTCAGACCGGTGACGTCCCCGACGCGACCTGCATCTGCAGGCGGTACCGGTCCGAGCGGTACCAGCTCTTGGCGTGCTCGAGCGGCACGTCGCCGGCGAACGAGACGCGGTCGAAGTACAGCACCGGGGCGCCCTCGCTCGTGCCGAGCAGGGTGGCGACGTCGGCGTCGGCCCCCTCGGCGCTGACCGTCTGGGTGGCCCGCGTGATCGGCGTGGCGTAGTCGCCGTCGAGCGTGCGGTACAGCGACCGGCTGAGGTCGCGGTCGAGCAGGCCCGGCAGCAGCTCGGGCGGGTACCAGCCGTCGTCGATGCTGACCGGCACGCCGTCGGCCAACCGCAGGCGCTTGACGTGGAACGCCGGTGCCCCGACCCCGAGCCCGAGGGCGGCGGCCGTCTCGGGCGGGGGAGTCGTCTCGGCCTTGACCAGCACGACGGTGCTCGGCACGTGCCCGAGCTTCGTCATCTCGTCGGTGAACGAGGCGAGGTGCAGCGTGGACTGCACCACCCGGTGCGCCACGAAGGTGCCCTTGCCACGCACCCGCGTCAACCAGCCCTCGTTGACGAGCTGGCCCACGGCCTCGCGCACCGTGATGCGGCTGACGCCGTACTCGAGCATGAGCTGGCGCTCGCTCGCGATGGCCGAGCCGGGCTGCGCCTCGGCCGCGAGGCGCTGCACGATGGTGCGGAGCTGCTCGTGCTTCGGCACGGCTCCGTCGACGATGTGGTCGGTCATGGCGGGCCCCTCGTCGGTCGTGCCCGAGGGTGGTCCCGTCTGGTCATGACCGGTCGTTCTGCCTCCGACGTTAGTGCACGCCGGGCCCTCGCAGCCCGGTGGGCACCCGACCCCCTCGGACTTCCCAGGAACGAGGAAGAGGCCGAGGAGGCGCGGCGTCAGTCGAGCAGCAGCGCCGGCTCTTCGAGGACGCTCGCCACGTCGGCCACGAACCGGCTGGCGACGTCGCCGTCGACCACGCGGTGGTCGAAGCTCGCACCGATCGTCGTCACCATGCGCGATCGCACCTCGCCGTCGACCACCCAGGCCTTGGGTTTGATCGTGCCGAGGGCCACGATCGCGACCTCGCCCGGGTTGAGGATGGGCGTGCCGGTGTCCATGCCGAAGACGCCGATGTTCGTGATGGTGATCGTGCCGTCCTTCATGTCGGTCGGCGTCGTCTTGCCGTCGCGGGCGGTCAGCGTCAGCTGTTCGAGGGCCTGGGCCAGCTCGAGCAGGCTCATCGACTGGGCCTCTTTGACGTTCGGCACGATGAGGCCGCGCGGGGTGGCCGCGGCGATGCCGAGGTTGACGAAGTGGCGCACGAGGATCTCGCGGTCGGTCCAGGCCGAGTTGACCATCGGGTTGCGACGCACGGCCCAGATGATGGCCTTCGCCATGATCAGCAGGGGCGAGACCTTGACGCCCGCGAACTGCGGCGAGGCCTTGAGGCGCTTGACGAACTCCATGGTGCGCGTGGCGTCGACGTCGACGAAGAGGCTGACGTGCGGCGCGGTGAAGGCGGACGACGTCATGGCCGCGGCGATGGCCTTGCGGACACCCTTGACGGGGATGCGCTCGACCCGCTCTTCTCCCCACTCGGGCGTCTCGATGTTGCGGAAGACGCTGGCCTGCTGGGCGTGACGGATGACGTCGTCGCGCGTGACCTCGCCGGCGAGCCCGGTCGGCTGCACCACGGCCAGGTCGACCTCGAGGTCTTTGGCCAGCTTGCGGATCGGCGGCTTGGCGATGATCGGCAGGGCCTGGGCGGCGGGCACCGACGTCGTGGGGCGGCGTCGGGCCTGCTCGGCGACGCGCAGCTGGCGGGCGTCGACCTCGGTCTGCGAGGGGCGGCGGCGACGGGTCGAGCCGTGACCGCCGGCGGCGCCGTAGCCCACGAGCACGGCGCCCGAACCCGAGTCGGCCGGGGCCTCGGGGGCGTGGGCGACCGAGCCGGTGTCGCCGTCGGCGCTGACCGCGTCGGCCGAACGCGCCGGCGCCGGAGCCGGGGCAGGGGTCGCAGCCGGGGTCGCCGCGGTCGGTGCCGCGGCGGCGGGTTCGACCTGACGGGCGCGCTGGGCCGACAGGGCCTCTTCGCCCTGAGAGATGATCTGGGCCGTGCGGGCGAGCCCGCCCGACTCGAGCGACTCGGACTCGGCCGCACGGCCCGACGGCGTGGCCGGTGCCGACGAGTCGCCGACGCGGATGATCGGGGTGCCGACGTCGACCGTGGTGCCGGGCTCGACGAGGATGCTCTCGACGACGCCGGCGTAGGGCGACGGCAACTCGACGAGCGACTTCGCCGTCTCGATCTCGACGAGCACCTGGTTGATCTCGACGCTGTCGCCCGGGGCGACCTTCCACTCGACGATCTCGGCCTCGGTCAGGCCCTCGCCGACGTCGGGCAGGGTGAATTCGCTGGTCATGTCGTGACTCCTAGTAGGCCAGGGCCCGGTCGACCGCCTCGAGCACGCGGTCGGCGTCGGGCAGGTACTGCGTCTCGAGCTTGGCGGGCGGGAAGGGAGTGTCGAAGCCGCTGACGCGCAGCACGGGCGCCTCGAGCGAGTAGAACGCCTTCTCGGCGACGGTCGCGGCGATCTCGCTGCCGACGCTGACGAACCCCGGTGCCTCTTGGGCGACCACGAGCCGACCGGTCTTGCGGACCGACTCGAGGATGGGCCCGTAGTCGACGGGCGAGAGCGACCGCAGGTCGACGACCTCGGCCGAGACGCCCTCGGCCGCCGCGATCTCGGCCGCCTGCAGCAGCACGCTGACCATGGCGCCGTGACCCAGCAGGGTCACCTCGGTGCCCGTGCGGACGACGCGGCTGGCGTGCAGCGGGGCCTGCGGGTCGCTCAGGTCGACCTCGCCCTTGGGCCAGTACCGGCTCTTGGGCTCGAAGAACATCACGGGGTCGTTCGAGGCGATGGCCTCTTGGATCATCCAGTACGCGTCGTGCGGCGTGCTGGGGCTGACGACGCGCAGGCCCGCCGTGTGGGCGAAGTACGCCTCGGGGCTCTCCTGGTGGTGCTCGACGGCGCCGATGTGCCCGCCGTAGGGCACCCGGATCACGACGGGCATCGTGAGGGCACCCTCGTGCCGGTTCGTCAGCTTCGCGAGCTGCGAGGTGATCTGGTCGAAGCCGGGGTAGATGAAGCCGTCGAACTGGATCTCGCAGACCGGGCGGAACCCGCCCATGGCGAGTCCGATGGCGGTGCCGACGATGCCCGACTCGGCGAGCGGGGTGTCGATGACGCGCTTCTCGCCGAACTCGGCCTGCAGCCCCTCGGTCACGCGGAAGACGCCACCGAGCGTGCCGATGTCTTCACCCATCAGCAGCACGCGGGGGTCGTCGGCCAGCGCCTTGCGGAGGCCGGCGTTGATCGCCTTGCCGAGCGGCATGGTCTGCACGGAGGCGCGGGTCGGTTCGTCCGCGCTCGTCGCGGACTCGACGGTGTCGGTCATGATGCCCCCTCGTCGGTGGTCACGGTGTCGCCCGCGCTGCCGAAGCTCTGCTCGTAGGTCGCCAGCCACTGCTTCTGCTCGACCATCAGCGGGTGCGGCTCGGAGTACACGTGGTCGAAGATCAGGCCCGGGTCGGGGTTCGGCAGGGTGACGGTGCGTCGACGCACGTCGGCCCCGAGGTCGTCGCCCTCGGCCTCGAGGTCGGCGAAGAAGCCGTCGCCCTCGCCCCGACCGCGCAGGAAGGCCTCGAACCGCGTGATCGGGTCGCGTGCGATCCACGACTGCAGCTCGTCGTCGGTGCGGTACTTGGTCGGGTCGTCGGACGACGTGTGGGCGCCGACGCGGTAGGTCAGCGCCTCGATGAAGCGGGGGCCGCCCCCGGCGCGGGCGGCCTCGAGGTCGCGTCGGCTGACGGCGTAGCTCGCGAGCACGTCGTTGCCGTCGACCTGCGTGCCGGGGATGCCGAAGCCGCCGGCCCGGGCGACCAGCGGCGTGCGCGACTGGCGTGAGACGGGCACGCTGATCGCCCACTGGTTGTTCTGCAAGAAGAACAGCTCGGGCGTCTGGAAGCTCGCGGCGAAGACGAGGGCCTCGCTGACGTCGCCCTGGCTCGTGGCGCCGTCGCCGAAGAAGGTCACGACGGCCTCGTCGACCTCGGGGTCGCCCGTGCCGCTCTTGCCGTCGAGGGTGAGGCCCATCGCGTAACCGGTCGCGTGCAGAGTCTGCGAACCGATGACCAGCGTGTAGACGTGGAAGTTCTGGTGCTCGGCGGGGTTCCAGCCGCCGTGCGTGTGCCCGCGCAGCAGGCGCAGGATGTCGACCGGGTCGATGCCGCGCGACAGGGCGACGGCGTGCTCGCGGTACGACGGGAAGAGGTGGTCCTGGGGGCGGGTGGCGTGGGCGAGGCCCACCTGCGCACCCTCTTGGCCGTGGCTGGGCACCCAGAGGGCGAGCTGGCCCTGGCGGGCGAGCGCCGCGGCCTCGCGGTCGAACCGTCGGGTCAGCACCATGTCGCGGTGCAGGGTGCGGAGGTCGTCGTCGCCGAGCGCGTCGACGAACGGGCGGAACTCGTCTGCCGCGGCGGACTCGACCACCTCGCCCGACGGCGACAACAGCTGGACGGGCGCGGGCGCGTCGTTCGCTTCGGAGGGGGACATGGCGTCCAATCTATTCCGCGGCATATGCCGTCACCGGGATGTGAGGTCGACGACCTGCTGGGCCGCGTGCAGCAGCTTGTCGACCGACGACGGTTCACCGATCGTGACCCGCACGCCCTCGCCCGCGAACGGTCGCACGACGACCCCGTGGTCGGCGAAGACCTGCGCGGCGGCCGCCGTGTGCTCGCCCGTGGCGAGCCAGACGAAGTTGCCCTGCGCCTCGGGCACCGACCAGCCCTGGTCGAGCAGGGCACGGCGCACCTGGTCGCGCAGCAGCACGATGCGGTCGACGCGGGCGAGCAGCTCGTCGGCGTGCTCGAGCGACGCCAGCGCCGCGGCCGCGCCCTGCTCGGTCACCGCGAGCGGGATGGCCGTCGACCGGGCGGCGTCGAGCAGGTAGGAGGCGCCGATCGCGTACCCGACGCGCAGTGCGGCCAGCCCGTAGGCCTTCGAGAACGTGCGCAGCAGGACGAGGTTCGGGTGCAGCTCGGTGAGCGTCTCGCCGTCGACGGCCGTGCTGTCGGTGACGAACTCGGCGTAGGCCTCGTCGAGCAGGACGAGCACGTCGTCGGGCACGGCGGCCATGAACGTCTCGAACTCGGCCGTCGACACCGTCGTGCCCGTCGGGTTGTTCGGCGAGCAGACGATCAAGACGCGGGTGCGGTCGGTCACCGCGGCGGCCATGGCCTCGAGGTCGTGACCGCCGTCGGCCCGTAGCGGCACCTGCACGCTGGTCGCGCCGGCCACCGTGACGAGCCCCGGGTACGCCTCGAACGACCGCCAGGCGTAGACGACCTCGTCGCCGACCGAGGCCGCGGCGAGCACGAACTGGGCGAGCAACGAGACCGAGCCCGCGCCGACGTGCACCTCGTCGACGGTGACGCCGAAGCGCGTGGCGAGGGCCGTCCGCAGGGCGGTCGCCGAGGCGTCGGGGTAGCGGTTGAGCGACACGGCACCGCGGACGGCCTCGACCACCGAGGGCAACGGTTCGAACGGGTTCTCGTTCGACGACAGCTTGAAGGCGTCGGGCGACGCCTGCTTGCCCTGCCGGTAGGGCGGCAGGGCGGCGATCTCGGGGCGGAGTCGTACACGAGTGGTCACGCGGCCAGCCTATGGGGCGGGGCCCGCGTCGCGTCAGGGCACCGCGCCTCCTCGGGGATCCGCTCGCGCACTACCGCCTGTGGACGAGAGGTCGGCATGATGGGGGCATGACCCGATTCGTCGTCAGGCTGCTCATCAACGCGGTGGCCCTGTGGCTCACCACGCTGCTCGTGTCGGGGGTGAGGGTGACGCCGTACGGCGACGGGGGGACCGTCGAGACGATCCTGACCTTCTTGCTGATCGCCTTCGTGTTCGGGGTCGTCAACGGCGTGGTCGGCACGGCGATCCGCGTGGTGGCGTTCCCCTTGTACATCCTGACGCTCGGACTGATCGCGCTCGTCGTCAACGGGCTGCTGCTGCTGATCGTGGCCTGGATCTCGGGCCTGTTCGGCTTCGGGCTGACGGTCGACGGCTTCTGGTGGGGCGTGCTCGGCGCCGTCGTGCTCGCCGTCTTCGCCTGGGCCATCGGCGTCGTCGTCCGCCCCGTCGTCGGGCGGGGTGACCGGGAGCGGTGAACCGGTTCCGCATCTGCTTCGTCTGCACGGGCAACATCTGTCGCTCGCCCATGGCCGAGACCGTGTTGCGGTCCCTCGCCGACGACGCCGGGCTCGGCGACCGCGTCGAGGTCACCAGTGCGGGCACGGGCGACTGGCACGTCGGCGAGGGGGCGGACCCGCGCACCGTCGAGGCCCTCGAGCGTCGCGGCTACGATGGTTCGCGGCACCGGGCGAAGCAGTTCGAGGCCGACGACTTCGCCCGCTACGACCTCGTGGTGGCGTTCGATCGCGGCCAAGAACGCATCCTCCGGGCCTGGGCAGGCGACGACGCCGACCGTTCGAAGGTGCAGCTGCTGCTCACCTTCGCCCCCGACGCGGCGCCGGCCGGTGGCGGTCTCGACGTCCCCGACCCGTACTACTCCGACGCAGGACTCTTCGACGAGGTGCTCGACATGGTCGAGCGCGCCTGCACGGCCCTCTTCCGCCAGATCGAACCCGCACTCCGCAAGGGACAGTCATGACGTTGCCTCCTCAGCCCCTCAGCCCGCTCGACGGCCGCTACCGCACGTCGGTCGGATCGCTCGGCGACCACCTCAGCGAGGCGGGGCTGAACCGGGCGCGGGTGCACGTCGAGGTCGAGTGGCTCATCGCCCAGACCGACCGGGGCGCCTTCGGCTCGACCCCGCTCGACGACGAGCAGAAGCGTGCGCTGCGGGCCGTCGTGACCGACTTCGGCCAGCCGGCGATCGACGAGCTCGCCGGCTTCGAGGCGACGACGCGCCACGACGTCAAGGCGGTCGAGTACTTCGTGCGGGCCCGCCTCGCCGAACTCGGGCTCGACGGCATCGCCGAGCTGACCCACTTCGCCTGCACGAGCGAGGACGTCAACAACCTCTCGTACGCGGTCACCGTCCGGGCGGCCCTCGTCGACGTCTGGCTGCCGGCCTTCGACGCCGTCCTGGCCGCCCTGACGACGTGGGCCACCGACGCCCGCGACGTCCCGATGCTCGCGCACACCCACGGCCAGCCGGCGACCCCGACCACCGTCGGCAAGGAGTTCGCCGTCTTCGCCCACCGCCTCCAGCGCCTCCGTGCCCAGATCGTCGGCACCGAGTTCCTCGGCAAGTTCAGCGGCGCGACCGGCACCTTCTCGGCGCACGTCGTCGCCGACCCCGCGCTCGACTGGCCCGAGACGGCCCGGTCGTTCGTCGAGGACGCGCTCGGCCTGACCTTCAACCCGCTGACGACCCAGATCGAGTCGCACGACTGGCAGGCCGAGCTCTACTCGCGCGTCTCGCACGCGAACCGCGTCCTGCACAACCTCGCCACCGACGTGTGGTCGTACATCTCGATGGGCTACTTCACCCAGATCCCGCAGGCCGGGGCGACCGGGTCGTCGACGATGCCCCACAAGATCAACCCGATCCGCTTCGAGAACGCCGAGGCCAACCTCGAGATCTCGTCGGCGCTGTTCGACTCGCTCGCCTCGACCCTCGTCACCAGCCGCCAGCAGCGCGACCTGACCGACTCGTCGGCCCAGCGCAACATCGGCGTCGCGTTCGGTCACTCGATGCTCGCCCTCGACAACCTGCGTCGCGGCCTCGGCGAGATCGCCGTGGGCACCGTGGCTCTCGAGGCCGACCTCGACGCCAACTGGGAGGTCCTCGCCGAGGCGATCCAGACCGTGGTGCGCGCCGAGGTCGTCGCCGGCCGGTCGGCGATCTCGGACCCGTACGCGATGCTCAAGGAGCTGACCCGCGGCAAGCGCGTCGGCCAGGCCGAGCTCGTCGCGTTCGTCGAGGGCCTCGACGTCTCGGACGACGCCAAGGCGCGCCTCGTGGCGCTGACCCCGGCGACCTACACGGGCATCGCCTCGCAGCTGGTCGACCGCCTGGCCTGACGCCGAGGAGGCGCGGGTCGGCCGGCGAGATCGGCCCGCTCAGGTGCCGGACCGCTCGCGTCAGTGACCGCGGGGCTTGTCGGCGTCGTCGATCTCGTGTCGCTCGTCGTCGTTCGGCTTCGCGGCGAGGGCGAGCATCGCGATCACGACGAGCGCGACGATGAAGCCGACGCAGGCGAAGATCAGCGCGAGTTGCAGGTCGCGGGTCGTCATCAGCACGACGAGGCCGACGAAGGCGGCGAAGACCGCCGACAGGCCGAGGAACTCGGCGGGACGGAAGCGATCGCGCCAGGTGGGGTGGGTCATGACGTGCGTGCCTTGTCGTCAGGGGTGTCGGCAGCGGACGGGTGCCCGGTCTGCCATTTGAGCGAGAGTCCGGCGATCACGAGGAACACGCCGACGAGGGCGCCGTACGCGCCCAGGATGCCGACGAGCACGGTCGAGGACGTCAGTTCGCCCTCGATCTGCTCGATGCCGCCGAGCTGCTGGCTGTAGTCGGGCGGGACCACCAGGAAGACTACGGCGAGGGCGAGCGTCAGCACGCCCACGGTCGTCCAGTCGCGAGCCAACGGCGAGCGGCGGCGTCGACGCAGGCCGGTGAGCAGTTCGAGGACGCCGGTCAGGACGGCCCAGGCCGTGACGAAGGCGACGAGCACGGGCAGCTGCCCGTGCGAGAAGACGAGGCAGAGGGCGCCGATGACGGCGCCGACGACGCCCTGCAGGACGGCGATCGTGCGGCTGGAACGGTCGGCGAGGCGCAGGGCCGACCCCACGGCGAGGACGACCCCGCCGACGACGGCCGCCGAACCGAACGCGACGAGGCCCACCTGGGGCGAGTGGTCGGGGTTGAACGTGATCGCCGCGGCGGCCGCGAGGGCGGGCACGGCGCGCAGCACGGGGACGGGCCAGTACGCCGACGATGACGCGTCGACGCCTCGGATCGAGGGGTCGGTCGACGCCACGGGGGCGTTCGCGCCGGAGTCGTGGTGCGCAGGCGACACGAGACCTCTTTCACGGGTGGGGGACCCGCAGAGTTTACCGCGCGCTCCTGAACGCCAGGCGGCGGGCGGTGCCGAAGGTCAACGGCCACCCACGGCCCGAGAGCGTCGTGAGCTGGCGGGCCATGCCGTAGGGCGAGACGCGGAGCACGCCCTCGGACTCGAGCGCCAGCCCGGTCAGCACGCCGTCCATCACGCGCCGGGTGAAGGCGAGCCCCTCGGCCGTGTCGAGCTCGGCCGCGATCAGCACGCCCGTCGGCAGCCTGCTCACCCGCGTGTAGGCCGTCGACGCGTCGGCCCAGGTGGACCGCCAGTCGTGGCCCACCTCTTTCACGCACTCGACGAGTCGGACCGTCGCGACGTCGGGATCCGGGTCGTCGACGGTCAGCAGGCGGTAGTACGTGCGACGCACCCCCTCGGTGCTCATGAACAGCAGGTCGACGTAGCCGGCGACGACGGAGGCCGGCCGGGGCCCGGTGCCCACCACCGTGCCGCCCGTGACCCACGACCCGTGGCCGTCCTTGGCGTCGGGCCAGATCTCGACCACCAGCTCGAGCCCCGTGATCTCGATCGACCGGGGCGGGGCGTCCGACGCGGCGGCCTCGATCGCGCTCTCGCGCAGGCCGAAGCCCTGCCGGGCGTTGCGCTCGCCCGTGCGGTAGGGCACCTGCTCGAGGTCGTGCACGACCCCGCTCAGGCGTTCGACGAAGCTGGCTGTCACCCTCGTAGGTTACGTGTGACATGTCGGTCCGGCAAACTCAGCCGGGCGAGGCGATCTCCCGACCTCTTCCCAGCCCGCGCCGTTAACGTCGCAGCATCTGTGGGCCGCCTCCGGTCCCTCCACCCGGCTGAGAAGTCGACCAGCCGCGGGAGCCCCGATGACCGCCACCGTCCCCACGACCCCTCGAACCTCACGTCCCCTGATCGTCCACGCCCCCGCGGGTGCCGCGCCGGCCGGGTTCCGTCCCACCGTCGCCGGCCAGGTCGGCAAGCCGACGAGCACCTACTCGAGCCTGCTCAAGTCCGTGCGCGAGGCCGGGCTGCTCAAGCGCCGGACCGGCTTCTACGTCACCGTCTTCGTCGTCCTCGTGGCCTGCCTCGGCGGCGCGGCCACCGGGTTCGTCCTGTTGGGCTCGAGCTGGTTCCAGCTGCTGATCGCCGGTGCGCTCGGCATCATCCTCACGCAGTTCGCGTTCCTCACCCACGAGGCCTCGCACCGCCAGGTGTTCGAGTCGGGCACGCGCAACGACAAGGTCGGCCGCGTGCTGGCGGCGGGCGTCGTCGGCATCAGCTACGCGTGGTGGATGACCAAGCACAGCCGTCACCACGCCAACCCGAACACCAAGGGCAAAGACCCCGACATCGCGTTCGACACGATCTCGTTCCTCGAAGAGGACGCGGCGAAGGCCCGCGGCGTGCTCGGCTTCATCACCCGCCGTCAGGGGTACTTCTTCTTCCCCCTGCTGCTCGGCGAGGGCGTCAACCTCCACGTCACGTCGTTCCGCACGCTGCTCGGTCGCGAGAAGGTCGAGGGCCGCGCGCTCGAGATCACGCTGATCGCCGTGCGTCTCGTCGCCTACTTCGGCGTCGTGTTCTGGTTCCTGCCGGTGGGCATGGCCTTCGCGTTCATCGGGGTGCAGATGGCCGTCTTCGGGCTCTACATGGGGTCGTCGTTCGCGCCCAACCACAAGGGCATGCCGATCATCCCCGAGGGGGCCAAGGTCGACTTCCTCAGCAAGCAGGTGCTCACCTCGCGCAACATCGTCGGGCGTCACTCGACGGCCTTCATGGGCGGGCTCAACTACCAGATCGAGCACCACCTCTTCCCGAGCATGGCGCGCCCGAACCTGCGGGCGGCCAGCGCCCTCGTCAAGGCGCACTGCGCCGAGCACGGCATCCCCTACACCGAGGCCACGATCGGCAAGTCGTACGCGATCGTCATCCGCTACCTCAACCGCGTCGGCCTCTCGGCTCGCGACCCGTTCGACTGCCCCGCGGCATACGCGCTGCGCCCGCGCTAGGCGACGCGCGGCGGGACGAGCGCAGGAGGCGCGGGCCGGGTCAGGCGGACCGGCTCGCGCCTTCGTCGTCCTCGAAGAAGTCCTCGTAGCGGACGGGACGCACGCCGACGGACGTGGCCCGCGCCTCCTGGTCCGCCGCCCGGCGGTCGTCGCCGCCGGCAGGTCGGGACTGCTGCTTCGGGTAGGGATGGATGGCGAGGGGCGACGTCGTCTCGTCGCTCTCGTAATGGGACTCCACGATCGCCTCCCGCAGTCGTCGGCCGGACGTCGCGCCCGGTGCCTCGACCGACACGATACGAGCGGTCGGGGGCGCACGCGAGGGGCTTGTCAGCCCTTCCGACGAGGGCTAGGTTCGAGGGTCGGTCACCCTCAGGCGGGCCAGGCGGCCAGCTGCCAGCCCAACCAGGGCGAGAACGCGAAGGGGGCTGCCGCGACGGCGTCGCGCAGCTCGTCGGGCTCGACCCAGGCCCACTCGGCGACCTCGTCGGGCGACGGGTCGGGCAGGCCCACGGCACGGGCCGTGAAGACGGGGCAGATCTCGTTCTCGACGACTCCGGACGCGTCGGTCGCGAGGTAGCGGAACTCCGGCAGGATCACCTCGACGTCGCGGACCTCCATGCCGAGCTCTTGGTGGGCTCGGCGCATCAGGGCCTCGGCCGGCGTCTCGCCGGGGGCGGGGTGGCCGCAGAACGAGTTGGTCCAGACGCCGGGCCAGGTCTTCTTCGAGAGGGCGCGACGGGTGACGAGGACGCGGCCGAGGTCGTCGGTGACGTGGCAGCTGAAGGCCAGGTGCAGCGGCGTCGTCGCCGTGTGCACGGTCGCCTTGGCGGTCGTTCCGACGGGCGTGCCGTCGTCGGCCAGCAGCACGACGAGCTCGTCGTGCATGCCGCCGTCGCCCCCGGAGGTCGGCTGGGGACGGGTCGTCGGGGTCTCTCGGGTCATGAGAGGTAGTCTGCCCTGGTGGACGGTGATCACCTGCACGCAGGCACGCGGGCGAGACACGATCGTGTCGACGCCGTCCTCGACGACTTCTTCGCGCTGGCCAAGCGCCGCGCCGAGTCGGTGGGGTGGCGGTACGTCGACCTCTGGTCGGTGCTCGAGCGCAACAGCGCCGGGGGCAAGCGGTTCCGGCCCCGCATGGTCTTCACGGCGTACGACGCCCTCGGGGGTGACGACGACGAGGCCGTCGCCCGGGTCGGTGCGGCCTTCGAACTGCTGCACACCGCCCTGATCGTCCACGACGACGTCATCGACCGCGACTTCTCGCGACGCGGCATCCCGAACGTCTCGGGCAGCTACCGCGACACCGCCACGACGGCCGGCATCCCGACGCCCGCGGCCGAGCACCGGGGCATGTCGGCCGCCGTCATCGCCGGCGACCTGGCGCTCACGGGCGCCAGTCGCGTGCTGCTCGGCATCGGGTGCGCCGACCACGTCCGCACCCGGCTGCTCGACCTGCTCGACGAGGCGATCTTCGTCAGCGCCGGTGGTGAGCTGGTCGACGTCGAGTTCTCGCTGTCCGCCGACCTGCCCACGGTCGACGAGATCCTCGACATGGAGCGCGCCAAGACCGCCGTCTACTCGTTCGAGGCGCCCCTGCAGGCCGGCGCGGTGCTGGCCGGTGCCGGCGAGGCGGTCGTCACGGCCGTCGGCGACTTCGGTCGCGAGGTCGGGGTCGCCTACCAGGTCGTCGACGACCTGCTCGGGGTCTTCGGCACCGAAGAGGCCACCGGCAAGACCACGCGGGGCGACCTGCGCGAGGGCAAGCGCACCGTGCTCGTCGCCCACGCCGCCACCACCGACGAGTGGTTCTCGATCCAGCCCTTCATCGGCAAGGCCGACCTCAGCGAGGCCGAGGCCGAGCACGTGCGGGGTCGGCTCGAGGTCAGCGGCGCCCGGGCCTTCGCCGAGGGCCTCGTCGAGCAGCACGCCCGCCGGGCGTTGGACGTGCTCGAGCGACCCGAGGTGTCCGAGGCGCTGCGCGACGCGCTGACGCCGGTCGTGCAGGACGTCCTCGAGAGGGTGCGATGACCGGCCTGTCGCTCTACGACTCCGTCGCCGACGCGACCGCGGGCGGCGTCATCCGCCGCTACTCCACCTCGTTCGGGCTGGCCTCGCGCCTGCTGGGCGGCGACGTGCGTCAGCACGTCGAGAACGTCTACGCGCTCGTGCGCGTGGCCGACGAGATCGTCGACGGGCCCGCGACCGAGGCGGGTCTCGGCGTCGAGGCCGCCGGGCGGCTGCTCGACGGGTTCGAGGCCGAGACCGAGCGGGCCCTGGTCGAGGGCTTCAGCCCGAACCTCGTCGTCCACGCCTTCGCCCGCACCGCCCGGGCGACCGGGTTCGGAGCCGAGCTGACCGCCCCGTTCTTCGCCTCGATGCGGGCCGACCTCAGTGCCCGCGAGCACGACCAGGCCTCGTTCGACGCCTACGTGTACGGCTCGGCCGAGGTCGTCGGCCTGATGTGCCTCAAGGCGTTCCTGCACGGCCACGCGTTCCCCCCGAGCACCGTGGCCGAGCTCGAGGAGGGCGCCCGCCGGCTGGGTGCGGCGTTCCAGAAGGTGAACTTCCTCCGCGACCTCGCGGCCGACTTCGAGCAGCTCGGCCGCAGTTACTTCCCCGGGGTCGACGTGACCTCGTTCGACGAGCAGACCAAGACGAGACTGGTGCGAGACATCGACGACGACCTCCGCGTGAGCGGCGAGATCATCCCCGTGCTGCCGACGAGTTCGCGTCGCGCGGTGGCCCTGGCCCACGGCCTGTTCGCCGAGCTGAACCGGCGCCTCGAGGCGACCCCCGCCTCCTCGCTGGTCCGGGCGCGCGTGCGCGTGCCGAACCCCGTCAAGGTGCGCATCGCGGCCGGTGCCGCCGCCGGTCGCGTGACGCGCCTGCCCGAGGCCCGCTCATGAGCCGCGAGTCGGTCGACCGCGGCGCGACGGGTGCCGCCACGGGAGCGCCCGACGTCTCGCACGGCCTCAGCGTCACGCGGCACGGCCGTCGCGTCGTCGTGGTCGGCGGCGGCATCAGCGGTCTCGCGTCCGCCGCCCTGCTGGCCCGAGAGGGCCACGAGGTCACCCTGCTCGAGAAGAACGACGAGGTCGGCGGCCGCGCCGGGTCGTGGTCGCACGAGGGCTTCCGCTTCGACCTCGGGCCGAGCTGGTACCTGATGCCCGAGGTGTTCGACCACTTCTTCCGCCTCATGGGCACCTCGGCCGCCGAGCGGCTCGACCTCGTCGAACTCGACCCGGGCTACCGCGTGCTGTTCGAGCCGACGCCGGGCGACCCCGCGGCCAGCGCACCGATCGACGTGCCGCGCGGCCTCGAGCAGAACGTCGAGCTCTTCGACCGCGTCGAGCCCGGCAGCGGCGAGCGCATGCGTCGGTACCTGCGCTCGGCCCGCGACACCTACGAGATCGCCAAGCGGAGATTCCTCTACACGAGCTTCGGCAGCCTCTCGCCCCTGCTGCGCGGCGACGTGCTCGTCCGGATGCCCAAGCTCGCGCGCCTGCTGCTGACGAACCTCGACTCGTTCGCCTCGCGGACGGTGACCGACCCGCGCCTCCGGCAGATCCTCGGCTACCCCGCGGTGTTCCTCGGCTCGTCGCCGTTCGACACCCCGAGCATGTACCACCTGATGAGCACCCTCGACCTCGACGACGGCGTGCTGTACCCCCGGGGCGGCCTGATCTCGGTGATCGAGGCCATCCGCGACGTGGCCGTCGAGGCGGGCGTCACGATCGTCACCGGTGCCACGGTGACCGCCGTCGTCACGCAGCCGCTCGGCGCCGAGGGCGCGGCACTGCCCCGCGGGTCGAAGGCCACGGCCGAGGCGACCGGGGTCGACTGGACCGACGCCGAGGGGGCGACCCACCGGGCCGACGCCGACCTCGTCGTGAGCGCCGCCGACCTGCACCACACCGAGACGACGCTGCTGCCGCGTGAGCTGCGCACCTACGACGAGAAGTACTGGTCGACGAAGAACCCCGGGCCGAGCGCCCTGCTCATGTACCTGGGCGTCGAGGGCGAGATCCCCGAGCTCGAGCACCACACGCTGCTCTTCGCCCGCGACTGGCACGAGAACTTCGAGCGCATCTTCGGCGCCGAGAAGCGCATCCCCGACCCGCCGTCGCTCTACGTCTGCAAGCCCAGCACGGTCGACCCGTCGACGGCCCCGGCCGGTCACACGAACCTCTTCGTGCTCGTGCCGCTGCCTGCCGACCCGTCCCTGGGCTCGGGCGACGTCGACGGTGACGGCGACCCGATGATCGAGCGTCTCGCCGACGGCGTCATCGCCCAGATCGCCGAGTGGGCGCACGTGCCCGACCTCGCCGACCGCATCGTCGTGCGACGCACCCGGGGCCCGCGCGACTTCGTCGACGACGTCAACGCCTGGAGCGGCAGCATGCTCGGGCCGGCCCACACCCTCGCCCAGAGCGCGCTGTTCCGCACGGGCAACGTCTCGAGGCGCGTCGACTCGCTGTTCTACGCCGGCGGCTCGGTGCGCCCGGGCATCGGCCTGCCCATGTGCCTGATCAGCGCCGAGGTGCTGCTCAAGAACCTCCGAGGCGACACGAGCACCGAACCGCTCCCCGAGCCCGCCGCCGGCTGATGGGCTTCGTCTACCTCGCGGCGCTGCTCGTCTCGCTGTTCGGCATGGTGATGCTCGACCGCAGGTTCCACTTGTTCTTCTGGCGCGACGTGCCCCGGGCGGCGGTGACGCTGCTGGTCGGCGTCGTGTTCTTCCTCATCTGGGACGTCGTCGGCATCGACCTCGGCATCTTCTTCCGCGGCGAGACCTCGTTCATGACCGGTGTGCTGGTGGCGACCGAGCTGCCGCTCGAAGAGGTGTTCTTCCTCACGCTGCTCTGCTACCTGACGATGAACCTGCTGGCCGCGGCCCGGATGCTCGCGGTGGCCGTGCTCGACCGCCGTGCGGCGTCACCGGCGGTCGCCGGCGGTCCGCCCGCGGCACGCTCGACGGACGGGGCGGCATCGTGACCTACTGGGCCGTGAACGCGGTGTTCCTCGCGATCGTCGCCGTGGTCGGGGTGCTGGCGCTGGTGACCGCGGCGGTCCGTGGCCGGGCCGCGCGCGCCTCCTCGTCGTCCGCGGCGACGACGCGTCGGCGTCGCGAGGTCGTGCTGGGCGCGGGCATCGCGACCGGGGTGCTGCTCGTCATGACCGCGGTGTTCGACAACGTCATGATCGGCATCGGGCTGGTCGGCTACGACGCCGCCCGCATCAGCGGCGTCTTCGTGGGCATCGCCCCGCTCGAGGACTTCGCCTACGCGGTCGCCGCCCTCGTGCTGCTGCCGTCGGTGTGGGTGCTGCTCGGCGGGCCGAAGACACCTCGCGCGCCCGAGGCGCCCCGCGCGCCGGCGGCGTCGACGCCGACGAAGCAGACGGCGAAGGAGGCGCGCTCGTGAACACGCTCAAGGCCCTGTTCGTCTCGTCCCGGCCCCTGAGCTGGATCAACACGGCGTTCCCGTTCGCGGCGGCGTACGTGTTGACCTCGTTGCTCGCGCCCACGACGACCGACGGTCTCGCCCAGTTCCAAGACCCCGCTCAGGTGACCCCGACGGGCTCGGTCGCCGTCATCCTGAGCGGCGATGCCGGCCTCGGCCCGGTGGACTGGCTCGTGCTGGTCGTCGGTGCCCTCTACTTCTTGGTCCCCTACAACCTCGCGATGTACGGCATCAACGACGTGTTCGACTACGAGAGCGACCTGCACAACCCGCGCAAGGGCGGCGTCGAGGGCGCGTTGCTAGACCGCAGCCTGCACCGCACGACGTTGCGCGCCGCCGTGATCACGAACGTGCCGTTCCTGGTGTTCCTGGTGGCGGTCGGCAGTCCGCTGAGCTGGCTGGTGCTGGCCGTCAGCGTCTTCGCCGTGATCGCCTACTCGGCACCCGGCCTGCGCTTCAAGGAGCGTCCCTTCGTCGACTCGATCACGTCGAGCACGCACTTCGTCAGCCCCGCCGTCTACGGTCTCGTGCTCGCGGGGGCGTCGTTCACGCCCGAGCTGTGGGCCCTGCTCGGCGCGTTCTTCCTGTGGGGCGTCGCGAGCCACGCGTTCGGCGCCGTGCAGGACGTCCTGGCCGACCGAGAAGGCGGCATCTCGTCGATCGCGACCGAGATCGGCGCACGGGCGACCGTCCGCCTGTCGGTCGTCGCCTACCTGCTGGCCGGCGTGCTGCTGACCTTCACCGAGTGGCCCGGCCCGTTGGCGGCCCTCTTGACCCTGCCCTACGCGATCAGCTGCGCGCCCTGGTGGAACGTCACCGACGACCGGGCCGAAGAGGTCAACCGGGGGTGGCGACGCTTCTTGGCGCTGAACTTCGTCAGCGGGTTCGTCGTGACGATGCTCATGATCTGGTGGGTGTTCCTGCGCGCCTGACGCCGCGCCTCCCGGGCTCGCCGGCACCGCACGCCGCACCGGCGCCGGACGCGGCACCGGGCGTCAGGGCCGCCAGCCGAGGTTGAGCGCCGCCGTGCGGAGGAACCTCACGGTGGTCGCGTAGGCGCCCGGTTCGGCACCCTGCACGGCCTCGTCGCGGATGCCCTCGACGACGTCGACCAGCTTGCGGTGGGCGAGGCCGCCCCGCTCGGTCAGGGCGTAGCGCCCGTCTCCGATGCCGTCGGTGGCGAGGCTCACCCATCCGCTCTCGACGAGCTCGGACAGGTGGTCGGCGCTCGACTCGCCCGACGCCGGCTCGAGGAAGGGGGCGACGGCCGTGTCGAGGGTGGCCCGCGTCGCCGGCCCGCGCTCGAGCAGGTTGAGCAACTGCCATTGTCGACGGGTGACGCCGTGCTCGTCGAGCACCTCGTCGAACCGTCGGTCGACGAGCCCGTCGACGAGCTTCAGCCAGAAGCCGATCGGCCGGCCCCGGTCGAGAGCCAGATCGTCGTCGACGCTGCCGAGGTCGGTGGCGCGGAGGTCGACGCCGCCCTGGTCGCCGGGCGCCTCGCGGGCAGCCTGCGCCCCGCTTCGCTCGTCTGCCACGAACGGCACACCCGTGTCATCGGTCGGCGGGGTGACCTCGCCCCCGTCTGCGGAACGTCGTCGGTCCATGGTCGGCACCGTACACCGCCCCGGCCTCCGCCTCGAGAGGGATCTTCCGTCGGATTCACCTGCCGTCAAGACAAAAGAAAGGCCGCGGCCCTACATTCGTGGCGTGACCACCTCGAGCGCCGTCGCGCCTGCGCCCCTCCCGACGCGGCTGCGCCGAACCTGGGCGCGGGTGCAGGCCCACCCGCGTGGCCTGCTCTACGGCTTCGCCTCGGTGCACGCGGCGGTCTTCCTCGCCCTGACCCCCCTGATGATCGGCGGGGGCGTGAGCGGAGACCTGCCCCTGTACCGGCTCTGGGCGACCGAGGCGCTGCACGAGGGCGTCTGGCCCGTGCTCGACTTCTCGTGGGTCTACCCGGCCGGCGCCATCGTGCCCGTGGTGCTGCCGAACGTCTTCGGCGAGCAGCACTACCAGTTCGTCTGGCTCACGCTGCTGACCGCCCTCGACGCCGTCGCGCTGTGGCTGTTGACCGACCGCGGCCGTCGTGCGGTCGACAACCGGGCGGCGTGGTGGTGGCTGCTCGTGACGCTCGTGCTCAGCCCCGTCGCGTTCTTGCGGCTCGAGGGCTTCAGCGCTCCCCTGGTCGTCGCCGCCCTCATGCTGTTGTCGACGCGTCCGCGCGTGGCCGGGCTGCTGTTGGCCACCGCGACCTGGATCAAGGTCTGGCCGGCGGCGGTGATCGCCGCGGTCGTCGTCGGGTCGCGGCACCGGGCCGTCGTCCTGCGGGCCGGCGTGCTCGTGACGATGGTCGTGGTCTCGTGCGTGCTGCTCGGTCGCGGCGTCGACGACATCACGAGCTTCGTCTCGATGCAGTCGGGCAGGGCCCTGCAGCTCGAGTCGACCCTCGCGACGCCCTGGCTCTGGATGGCCATGCTGCGCGTGCCCGGCGCCTCGATCTACCAGAACGTGGCGCTCGCCACGCGCGAGGTCATGGGCCCCGGCGACACCTGGATGATCAACGACAGCACCCAGGTCATGCTCGCCGTGCTCGTGCTGCTGGCCGGCGTGCTTGCGGTGGCCACCTTCGGCCTCCCACGGTGGGGCGACACGAGGAGGCGCGGGTCGGCTCGGTCGACCGCCACCGTCGGCCTCGCCCCGGCCCCCGCTCGCGGCGACGAGTTCGGCACGGTGCTGCTCGGCGCCCTGACCCTCACCCTCGCGTTCGTCGTCTTCAACAAAGTGGGCTCGCCGCAGTACCTGCTCTGGATCGTCCCGATCGTCGCCGTCGGGTACGCGTCCCGGCCCGAGGCGTTCCGCACGCCGGCCGTGCTGACGGCCTGGGCCGCGGGGCTCACGACCCTGGTCTTCCCGATCCTCTACCGGCCCCTGATCGAGCTGAACCCCGTGGCCGTGATCGTCCTCGGCGCCCGCAACGCCCTGCTCGTGGCGCTGTTCTGCTGGTGCACGGTGCGCCTGGTGCGGCTGGCGGTGGCGACGGTGCGCGAGGGCGCGGTCGAGGTGCGCGTCCCCGTCGTGGCGACCCGCGCCTCCTGACCCCGCGGGGTGGCCCAATCTGGGCCGCGCGGGCCCGGTCGTGCCACCGTGGGAGGCCTACCTGCCACCACGAACCAAGGAGCACTCATGAAAGGCAAGATCCTCTTCGTCGCAGGAGCGGCCGTCGGGTACGTCCTCGGAGCCCGCGCGGGCCGCGGCGCCTACGTCAAGATCAAAGGCCAGGCCGAGAGCCTGTGGGAGAACCCGACCGTGCAGAAGGGCGTGCACCAGGCCGAGGGCTTCGTGAAGGAGAACGCTCCCGTCGTCGCCAAGAAGGCCCAGGACGTCGCGAACGACGCCGCCCACGCGGTCGGCAGCAAGGCGAAGTCCGTCTCGGGCAAGGGCTCGGACGCCACCGACAAGGCCGCCGCCAAGGCGACCGACGCGGCCCGCAAGGCCGCCGACAAGGTGAACGAGAAGGCCGAAGACGTCAAGAAGCAGACCGCCGGCACCAGCCCCGACGACGACAAGCTGCCGGGGGTGACGGTCGGTGAGTGACCTGAAGGCACCCGAACAGAGCACCAAACGTTCGCTCGGCTCGCTGATCGGCAGCCTGCCCGAGCTCATCTCGCGCCTGATCCGGGGCGAGATCGCGCTCGCCAAGACCGAGCTCGCCACCAAGGCCAAAGAGGCCGGGGTGGGTGCCGGGCTGTTGGTCGGTGCCGCCCTGTTCGGCTTCTTCCTGCTCGCCGTGCTCATCACGGCCGGCGTGCTCGGCCTGTCGACGGTCGTCGCGCCGTGGCTCGCGGCGCTCATCGTCGCGGCGGTGCTGCTCGTGATCACCGCGGTGCTGGCCCTGCTTGGCGTCAAGGCGCTGAAGAAGGGCGTGCCGCCGACCCCCGAGAAGGCGGTCGCCAGCGTGAAGGCCGACGTCAGCGCGTTGAAGGGGCAGGGCAGCTATGACTCCGAGAAGCACTGACGGCGATCGGTCGTCGAAGGCGGACAAGCCGGACCCCCGCGACGAACTGGCTCGTGCCCGGGCCGAGGAGGCGCGAGGCGACTCCACCGACGACGTCTCGCCCGACAAGGACCCCGAGAACGCCACCGGGCCCCGCCCGGGCGCGAGCATCCCCGAGATCGAACTCGACCTCGCCCGGACCCGTGAGGAGTTCGCCGCGACGCTCGACGCCATCGAGGACAAGCTGAGCGTCCCCGCTCACGCGCGACGGGTGAAGGCGAGCGTCAAGCGTCGCCTCGACACCGACCCGAAGCCCGTCATCGCGGCGGCTGCGGCCGGAACCGTCGGGGTCGTCGCCCTCGTGGCCGGCATCGTCAAGTCGGTCAGGCGCTGAGTCGTGGCCCAGAAGAGCACCGAGCGCGAGCAGCAGGCGCCCGACGAGGACGACTCGCGCAAGCCGCAAGAGCTGACCGACGTGTCGAAGCCCTCGTGGGGCTACGTGCTCGGCAAGACGCTGCGCGAGTTCACCCGTGACCAGTGCACCGACCTCGCCGCCGCGCTGACCTACTACGCGGTGCTCGCGATCTTCCCCGCGCTGCTGGCGATCGTGTCGTTGCTCGGCGTCGTCGGGCAGGGCAGGTCGACGGCCACGATGGTGCTCGACCTCGTCTCCCAGTTCGGCTCGGAGGACGTGGCGGCGCTGCTCCGCGACCCGATCATGCAGTTGACGGCC
>NZ_LMPQ01000010.1:959078-1028036 GCF_001423905.1 Frigoribacterium sp. Leaf186
ACGTCGGGGCGTTCGGCCGGGCCATGAACCGCGTCTACGGCATCGACGAGGGGCGTCCGATCTGGAAGCTGCGCCCGACGATGCTCGGCGTCACGGCCTTCACCGTCGTGCTCATCGTCGTCGCGGCGCTGATCCTCGTGATCAGCGGGCCCGTCGCCGAGACGGTCGGCGACCTCGTCGGCCTCGGCAGCACGGCCGTGTTCGTCTGGGACATCGCCAAGCTGCCCGTCTTGGCGGTCATCGCCATCGTGATCGTCGCGGTGCTCTACTACTGGGCGCCCAACGTCAAGCAGCCGAAGTTCAAGTGGATGAGCCTCGGGTCGCTCGTGGCCCTGCTCATCTGGCTGATCGCGTCCGTCGGGTTCGCGTTCTACATCGCGAACTTCTCGAACTACAACAAGACCTACGGCTCGCTCGGTGCGGTCATCGTGTTCTTGCTGTGGCTCTGGATCACCAACAACGCCCTGCTGTTCGGGGCCGAGTTCGACGCCGAGCTGGAGCGCGGGCGTGAGCTGCAGGCCGGCCTCCGGGCCGAGCGCGACATCCTGCTGCCGCCCCGCGACACCGTCCAGAGCGAGAAGAAGGCCGCGGCCCTCGCCAAGGACGAGCTCGCCGGCATGCGCCTGCGGCAGGCCGCTGCGGCGACCATCGAACGCCGGGGCGACGAGGTGCCCGAGCCGGACGGCGAGGGCGGCTCCGAGCCGTCCGAGGCCGACCGCGAGAAGGACGAGCGCAAGAAGGGTGACCGCGACGACTAGGTGACGTCCGCGTGCCTGACGACCCGCGCCTCCTCGGCTCTCACGAGCTGAGGAGGCGCGGGTCGTCTCTCGTGCCGCGGCACCGGTCACCGGCCGGCGCGGGTGGGGCTGGCGCGGGCGGGGCTAGAAGGAGAAGCCGAGCTCGGCGGGGTACTCGCCGCGCGCGGTCAGGGTGGTCGCGGCGTCGCGCAGGTGCGACAGCGTCAGGCCGAGCGTGCCGGGGCCGAAGCTGACGCGCGAGACGCCGAGCTCGGCGAGGCGGGCGAGCGGCACGGACGACGGGTTCGAGATGACGCTCACCTTGCCGTGGATGCGGTCGAGGGCGGCCTTGACCAGGTCGTCGGTGCCGAGGCCGAGGACGAAGGCGCAGTCGGCGCCGGCGTCGAGGTAGGCGTTGGCGCGGGTGACGGCGTCGTCGAACGAGTCGGGGTCGCCGGCCAGCGCGTCGACGCGGGCGTTGATGACGATGGGCACCCCGGCGCGGTCGCCGGCCTGGCGGGCGGCGGCGATCTTCGACACCTGCGTGTCGATGTCGTAGAGCGGGGCCTTGGCCTGGCCGATGCTGTCCTCGAGGTTGAGCCCGGCAGCGCCCTCTTCGATCAGGCGGAACACGTTGTCGAGCGTGCCGGCCGCGTCCGTCGCGTAGGCCTTCTCGAAGTCGACCGAGACCGGCAGGTCGACGGCCCGGATCACGATGCGCGCGGCGGCGAGCATGTCGTCGACGTCGAGGCCCTCGCCGTCCTCGACGCCGTGCGCCTCGCTGATCGAGTGGGAGGCGGTGGCCAGGGCCCTGACGCCGGGTGCGCCGGCGACGGTGCGGGCCGTGATCGCGTCCCAGACGTTGGTCACGATCAGCGGGTCGCCGGGGACGTGCAGGGAGCGGAGGAGTTCGGCCTTCTCGGCCGTCGTGGAGATCGACATGCGGCCAGCCAAGCAGCCCCGGCTGGGTTGCACCAGTCGGCGACCCGGTGTCTCACGGATGTGTGACGCGCCGCCCCGTGGGGGGGGCGACGGCGCGGGGTGCCGGACGGAGCCGTGCGCGTCACACCGCGTCGAGGTGGTGCACCGGGGGCGTCGGAGGCTCGCCCGCCAACGATCGGACGTCGAGGGAGCAGGCGTCGATCGGGGGAATCGAGGCGTGCGAGATCAGGGGGTGCACGGGGCGGGCGTCGACCTCGTCGCTGCCGTTCAGTTCTTCGTGCAGCTTCTCGCCGGGGCGGAGCCCGGTGAAGACCACGTCGACGTCGCGGCCGGACAGGGCGATCAGCCGGTCGGCGATGTCGAGGACCTTGACGGGCTCGCCCATGTCGAGGATGAGTGCCTCGCCCGGGGCTCCGATCGCCCCGGCCTGGATGACGAGGTGGCACGCCTCGGGGATCGTCATGAAGTACCGGGTCGCATCGGGGTGCGTGACCGTCACGGGTCGACCCTGCGCGATCAGGTCGCGGAACAGCGGCACCATGCTGCCCCGACTGCCGAGCACGTTGCCGAACCGGACCGACAGGTAACGCCGACCGGTGGACTGGGCGACGCCGGCGGTGAGCCTCTCGGCGAGCCGCTTCGACCGACCGAGGACGCTCGTGGGGTTGGCCGCCTTGTCGGTCGAGATGTTCACGAAGGTCTGCACGTCGACCGCCCGGGCGGCCTCGAGCACGTTCAGGGTGCCCATGACGTTCGTCTGCCACGCCTCGGCGGGGTACTGCTCGAGCAGGGGCAGGTGCTTCAGGGCCGCCGCGTGGAAGACCACCTCGGGTCGACGCGCCCGAAAGACCGCGGTGAGCGCCGTGGCGTCGCGGATGTCGGCGAGCACCACCTCGCGCGAGTCGAGCAGCCCGTGGCCGCTCAGGGTCACCTGGACCGACTGGAGCGCCGTCTCGTCTCGGTCGACCATGATCAGTTCGGCGGGGGCGAAGCGTGACAACTGGCGGCAGAGCTCGCTGCCGATGGAGCCTCCGGCCCCCGTGACGAGGACGCGGCGGCCCCGCACGTAGTCGGCGACGGCCTCGACGTCGGTGTCGACGGCTCGTCGGCCGACGAGTTCTTCGGGCGAGACGTCGCGCAGGTCGACGGGTCGTGAACCGCGCAGCATCTCGTCGACCGACGGGGCGACCAGGACGCGGGCCCCGAGCCGTTCGGCTCGTGCGGTGACGTCACGGACGAACGTCGCGTCGGCCCGGGGGACGGCCAACACGACGGTCACGGCCCCGAACCGGCGGAGTGCGCCCGCGAGGGCGTCCCGCCCGCCGACGACCCGGAGCCCGGCCAGTCGGGTGCTGCGTCGAGCGGGGTCGTCGTCGAGGAGGGCGACGGGGCGGTAGGTGCTGTCGGGGTCGCTGAGCATCTGCCGGACCAGGTGCTGGCCGAGGGCGCCGGCCCCGTACACGATCGTCGGCGTGGCGTCGTCACCCGGACGCAGCCGGCGCTCGGCCCGGCTGCGGAGCAGGTTGCGGGTCGCGGCCATGGCGAGTGCGGCGACCGGGAACGCGACGACGGTCAGGGCGGTGGGCCAGTCGACGGCGCCGGGGAGGAGCCCGCGCGCCGTCAGCGGGACCAGGCTGCCCAGCACGCCGACGACGAGCGCACCGGCGACCAAGCGGCGTGCCTCGGGCAGGCTGCCGGACGGGAAGGACGAGCGGTAGACGCCGGCGACGCCACCCACCGCGACCTGGAGCAGGGCGGCGGTCACGGACGCCGCGACGACCGAGGCCCAGGTCTCGGCGGTCGCGATCTCGAGCAACCCGGCCGTGGCGGTCACGGCCACGAACCAGGCGACGGCGTCGGCTGCGGGCAACAGGTGGCGGACCGAGGAGCGGCCCGCGTCCTCGGTTCGGGTCGAGGCCGCCCCGGCGTCGTCCGTGGCGGTGCCAGGCGACCCCCGGTCGGCCCCGCCGGCCCCGTCGGGCGCACCAGGAGGCGGGGAAGGGACGGAGACGGGTTCGGGCATGGTCACCTCGTGGCAGCTGGATGGGCGGTCGCTGACGAGAGACTAACATTCTGTACTTCACGTGGCAAGGGAAGCATGTCACGGCGGGGTGGTGGTCACGCCGTCGAGCGGGCCACCGCCTCGCGGACGGCCGCCACCCGACCGGGCACCGTCTCGTCTTGCAGGCTCGTCGTGTCGCCGAGCGGACGACCGTCGACGATGTCGACCAGCAGGCGACGCATGATCTTGCCCGAGCGCGTCTTCGGCAGGTCGGGCACGACCAGCACGGTGGCCGGCTTGGCGATCGGGCCGATCTGGTCGGCGACGTGGGCCCGCAGCGTGGGCGAGAGCGCCCCCGAGAGCGGAGCCCACACCGACGGCTCGGCGGCGTCGCCCGCGTCTCGCACCGCGCCTCCTCGAGGCCGGGTGGCGGGGACCACGAACGCGGCGATCGCCTGACCGGTGCGGTCGTCGGTGACGCCGACCACGGCCGCCTCGGCGACGGCCGGGTGCGAGACGAGCGACGACTCGATCTCGATGGTCGAGAGCCGGTGCCCCGACACGTTGATGACGTCGTCGACGCGGCCCAGCACCCAGATGTCGCCGTCGGCGTCGTACTTGGCGCCGTCGCCGGAGAAGAACCAGCCCTGCCGCCAGTAGGTCGCCCAGTAGCTGTCGCGGTAACGCTCGGGGTCGCCCCAGACCGTGCGGGCGAGGGCCGGGCCGGTCTGCTGCACGACGAGGTAGCCACCGCTGCCGTTCGGCACCCGCCGGCCCGCGTCGTCGACCACGGCGGTCGACAGGCCGGGCAGGGCACGGAGCGACGAACCGGGCTTGAGGGTGTCGGCACCGGGCAGCGGGGCCATGACGGCGGCCCCGGTCTCGGACTGCCACCAGGTGTCGACGATCGGGCACTCGCCGCGGCCGAACTGCTCGCGGAACCAGACCCAGGCCTCGGGGTTGATCGCCTCGCCGACGGTGCCGAGCAGGCGCAGCGACGACAGGTCGTAGCTGTCGGGCAGCCCCTCGGGGAACCACGACGAGAGCGTGCGCACCAGCGTGGGCGCCGTGTAGTACGTCGTCACGCCGTAGCGCTCGATGATCTCGAGGTGGCGCGCGGGGTGCGGGGTGTCGGGCGTGCCCTCGTAGATCACCTGGGTCAGGCCGTTCGACAGCGGGCCGTAGATCTCGTACGTGTGGGCGGTGACCCACGCCAGGTCGGCGGTGCACCAGTGGACGTCGTCGGGCTGGGCGTCGAAGACGGCCCAGTGGGTCCAGTTCGCCTGGGTGAGGTAGCCGCCGCTCGTGTGCACGAGCCCCTTGGGCCTGCCCGTGGTGCCGCTCGTGTACATGATGAACAGCGGCGTCTCGGCACCGAAGTACTCGGGCTCGTCGGTGTCGGGCTGCGGGTCGACGACGTCGTGCCACCACAGGTCGCGGCCGGGCGTCCACGGCACGTCCGGCGTCTGGTCGCCGGTGCGCCGCACGACGAGCACGTGCTCGATCTCGTTGTCGCCCGACACTGCGTGGTCGGCGTTCGCCTTGACCGGCACGGCCGCTCCACGGCGGAACTGCCCGTCGGTCGTGACGAGCAGCTTGGCGCGGGTGTCTTCGACCCGGAACTTCAGCGCCTCGCCCGAGAAGCCCCCGAACACCAAGGAGTGGATCGCCCCGATCCGGGCGATGGCGAGCGTGACGACGATGGTCTCGGCGATGACGGGCAGGTAGACGACCACCCGGTCGCCCTGACCGATGCCGAGCGAGCGCAACCCGTTCGCCGCCTTGACCACCTCGCGCTGCAGCTGGGCGTAGGTGACGTCGCGCCGGTCGCCGGGCTCGCCCTCGACGTGCAGGGCGACCTTGTCGCCCCGGCCGGCCTCGACGTGACGGTCGACGCAGTTCACGGCGACGTTCAGCGTGCCGTCGGCGAACCAGGTCGCCTCGGGCACCGTGAGCTCGCCGTCGGGCCCCTCGGTGACCGGCTTCCAGGTGTGGGCGATCGTCCAGGGGGTGTGCCAGTCGAGTCGCTGCGAGGCCTCGGCCCAGAAGGCGACCGGGTCGGCGGCGGCCCGGGCGTGCTCGGCGGACGTGACGTTCGCCCGTTCGGCGAGGGCAGGAGGCGCGGCGAAGGTCCGCCGCTCGTCGAGCAGGTTCGAGATGGTGTCGCTGGTGGCCATGCCGCCCACGTTACGGGCGAGGCGGCCCGGCGGCGGGTGGCGAGGCAACGCTGCTTAACGACGGGCCCGCTCGACGGCTGGGGAGGAGGCGCGACACCGCGTCCACAGATCGCGACTGCGTCCACAGGTCGGATGATCGTGACCCCGTCGTGACTCGGCGCCGCCTATCGTGGCCAGGTGACCAGCCCACGCCGACGTCCCTCCGCCCGCCGGTCGACCCGTGCCCTGGTGGGGGCCGCGCTGGCCGGGGTCCTCGTGCTCGCACCGGTCACGGCCTTCGCCGCCGACGCCGCGTCACCCGCACCGTCGACTCCCACGACCGAGCTGTCCGCGCCGGTGTCGAGTGCGGCTCCGGTCGCCGCGTCACCCGCGGCTCCGGCGTCCGACGCTCCGGCGTCCGCGGACACGGCGTCCGCGGACACGGCGTCCGCTGCAGCCGCCGTCGGTGCCATGAACTACGTCGTGAACTCCGCACCCGGCGAGGTGACGACCGCGGCGTCCGCCGCGGCCGTGGTCGCGGCCGGGGGCACGGTCCTCGCGGCCTGGGACGAGATCGGGGTGGTGACCGCCCGGTCGACCTCGGCCGATTTCGTCGACCGGCTCCGCGCCTCCTCGGCCGTCGAGTCGGCGGGTCCGACCCGCACGGCGGCCGTCCGGGCGGCCTCCGACTCCGGCACCGAGGGCGCACCGACGGCTTCCGACCCGTCGTCCGGCATGCAATCGTCCGGCGTGCAGTCGACCGGCCTGGTCGGGCAGACCGACGACGAGGCCACGCAGGCTGCCGACGTCGCCGACCCCGCCGAGCAGCGTCAGTGGAGCGACCAGGCCGTGCACGCCGCCGAAGCCCGCGCCGTGCAGCCCGGCAGCCCGGACGTGCTGGTCGGCGTGCTCGACAGCGGCATCGACGCCACTCACCCCGACCTCGCCTCGCAGGTCGACCCGGCGGCGTCGGTGGGGTGCAGCGTCGACGGCGTCGCCGACTCCGACCCCGCCGCCTGGGCGCCGTCGCCCGGGGCCTCGACGAGCACCCGCGAGCACGGCACGCACGTGGCCGGCATCATCGCCGCGGCCGACGACGGCCGGGGCGTCGTCGGCGTCGCCCCCGGCGTGCGCCTGGCGAGCGTGAAGGTCGTCGACGCCGCCGGCTTCATCTACCCCGAGTACGCGATCTGCGGCTACATGTGGGCGGCGGAGCAGCGCATGGACGTCACGAACGCGAGCTTCTTCGTCGACCCGTGGGCCGCCTGGTGCGCAGCCGACGCCGACCAGGCCGCATCCCTCGAGGCGGTCGGCCGGGCCGTGGCCTGGTCGCAGCACGAAGGCGTCCTCGACGTCGCCGCGGCGGGCAACGCCGCGACCGGGGCCGCCGCGGTCGACCTGGCCCACAAGACGACCGACTCGCGCAGCCCGAACGACTCGACCCCGGTCACCGGGCGCGACGTGTCGCAGGGCTGCGTCCAGCTGCCGGCCGAGTCCGAGGGCGTCGTCACGGTCTCGTCGGCCCAGCAGGGGCTCGGCGGCTCGATCGAGAAGTCGCGCTTCTCGAACTACGGCGACGGCGTCGTCGACCTGACGGCACCGGGGTCCACGGTCGTCAGCACCGTCCCGGGCGGTGGGTTCGCAGCGCTCAGCGGCACCTCGATGGCGGCCCCGCACGTCGCCGGCGTCGCGGCCCTGCTGGCCTCCGCGCACCCCGGAGCGACGCCGGCCGAACTGACCGCGCTGCTCACCCGTCAGGCCGGTGGCCAGCTGCCCACCGAGCATTTCGGCGCCGGGCTCGTCGACGCCTTCGCGGCCGTGACCGAAGACCTCGGGCGGGGCCCGATCGTCGTCGCCCCCGACGGCACCCTGCAGGCCGGGGCCCCCGCCACGCTGCGCGGGGCCGGCTTCACGCCCGGCGAGACCGTCGAGGCGGCGTCCGCCGCGCTCGCCGAGGCGGCCCCCGCCGTCGCCGACGCCCGTGGGCGCGTGGAGCTGCCCGTCCGTCTCTCGCCGCAGACCCTGGTGGGTCCTCTCTCGCTCGACGTGGTCGGCTCGTCGGGGGCGACCGCCGTCGTCGCCGTCGAGGTGCAGGAGGCGCTGGCCGGCCCGGTCGTCACGTCACCACTCGCAGGCGCCCGCTCGCCGTCGGGGCAGCCGCTGGTCGTCACCGGCACGGCCCTCGACTCGGCCCTCGTCACCGTCACGGTCGAGCCCGCGGTGGGCACAGCCCCGTCCACCCTCACGTCGTCAGCCGCCTCGTCGTCAGCCGCCTCGTCGTCAGCCGCGGCGAGCGGCTCCACGTCCCTCAGGGTCCGGGCCGAGCCGGACGGCTCGTTCCGCGCCACGATCGACGCCCTCGACGCGGGGGAGTGGCAGGTCTCGGCCGTCATGCGGACCGTGGACGACGTCGTCTCGGCGACGGGGCAGGTCGTGCCCTTCGGAGTCGACGCGGCTCCGGCACCGGTCCCCGGCGAGGGTGACGCCGACGGGGGTGGCGACGGGGGCCTGCCGTCCGGGCCCGACACGTCCCCGTCCGACCCGGCCGTCGCGCCGGTCGGCGGCGTCACGCCCGTCGTCGAGGACGCGGGTGACCGGGGTCGCGCGCTGCCTGCCCCCTCGACCCGCGCCTCCTCGGACTCGCTCGCCTGGACGGGCTCCGAGCCCCGGCCGGTGGCGCTCGCGGCGTTGCTGGTCGTCGCCCTCGGGGTCGTGGGTCTCGTCGCGGGACGCCGTCGCCCCCGCACGGCCGCAGAGCGCCAGAACGGCGAGCGTCAGGTCACCGGTCGCTGAGTCGATGACCGCCCCGTCACCGGGCGCCGAGTCGCCGGGCTCGAGGTCGCCCGTCAGTCGAGCACGGGTCGCCGCACCAGCGACGCGGGGCGCCTGCTGGTGAGGGCGCTGCCGGCCGCGACCACGAGCGGCAGGACGACCACCACCACCGCCAGGGCCCACCACGGCGGCGCGAACGGCAGGTCGGCGGCCCAGACCATCGCCGCCGTGGGCACCAGTCCGAGGGCGGTGCCGAGCGCCGCGCCGAGGCCCACGACGACCACGCCCTGCCAGAACGACATCGCCCGCCGCTGACGGTCGGTGCCGCCGACGGCCTGCATCGTGATCTGGTCGCTCAGCCCCTCGGCGCGGGCGAGCCCCAGGGCGACGGCGGCCGCGGCCGCCGACACCAGCGTGGCGGCGACGAGCGCGACGAGCAGCCCGAGGTCGAACGGCGAGCCGTGGGTCGAGCTCTGCAGCGAGGCACGCCCGTCGGTCGCGGCGGTGACGGCGGCACCGACCGTCGTCAACTCGTCGACGGTCGGCTGCCGGTCGAGCGTCAGCACGACGGCCTCCTGATCGAGGGTGAACCCCGCGGCCCGGGCGGTCTCGACGCTCATCACGACGGCTCCGTCGGTGAACGAGGTCGGCCGCTGGACGACGCCCTCGACCGTCAGTGACCGGGACGGGTCGGAGAGGTCGTGGCCCCGGGCGACCTCGTCCGGTGAGGCCAGCCCGATCGTCACCTGCCCGTCGACGACGAGCGAGGGGTCGAAGGCGACGACCCCGCCCGCGTCGAAGGCTGCCCGCGCCTCGGCACTCGGCTCCGCCCCGAGGGCCACCTCGAGGCCACGGTCGTCCGTCACGACGACGTTGTCGTACGACGACCCGCCGAGCGGGAAGGCGCAGGCCGGGTCGGCCCGGGTGGCCCGGTCGATCTCGCGGCTCGACAGGCCGCGCAGGCGGCCGCCGGACGCGTCGCAGCGGTCGGGCACGTGCACGACGGCCCACGGCGTGACGGCGTCGACCGGCACCGACGATCCGCCCGAGTCGAAGTCGCCCGGCACCGGCGTCAGCCAGGTCACCTCGGAGGTGACCGGCAACTCGCGGGCCACCGCGGCGACGGCGGCCTCGTCGAGGCGGTCGGCCTCGGGTGACCCGGCGGGCACCCGCAGGTCGGCGGCGAGGTCGTAGGCGACGGCGACCGTGCCGTCGGGGAAGGGCACGTACGTCGAGAGGCTCGACTGCTGCGAGGCCGCCGTCGACATCGAGGCGCCGAACACGGCGACGAACACGGCGGTGGTCACCGCGGCGACGGCGGGTGCGGTGCGGGCCACGCCGTGGGTCGCGTCGCGCAGGGCCAGGCGCAGGGGCACGGGGGCGCGGGTGGACGACCGACCGAGCGCGTGCAACACGGTCGGGACGAGCAGCAGAACGCCGACGAGGGCCGTGACCGCCGCGACCGCGAGCCCGGTGAAACCGGCCCACCACCAACCCGAGCCGACCGCGACCGAGGTGCCGTACGAGACCCAGCCGGCACCCAAGCAGGCGAGCACGCCGACGGCCACGAGGGCGGCGGCGACGACCGGCCGCCGCAGTCGACGGGTGGACCCGGGCGATCGGGGTGTGCGGGTCGCGCCCGCCGTCGTGCCGCCCCGCAGCGAGGCCATCACGTCGACGCGGGCGGCACGGCGAGCGGGCACGACGGCCGCGACCCACGACACGAGCACGGCGAAGAGCCCGATGCCCGCGACGACGACGCCGGGCACGTGCACGCCCCAGAGGGAGAACGGCCCGAGGTCGGCCCCGGACCGGAGGGCGAGCGCCACGGCGGCGATGCCGAGGTCGACGCCGACCGCGAGGCCGGTCACGGCGGCGACGACGCCGACCCAGACCCCCTGACGGGCGACGACGCGCGTGAGGGTGCGGTGGTCGGCGCCCACGGCCGCGAGCACCGCCAGGGTGCGTCGCTGCCGACGCGCACCGACGCCGAAGGCGGCACCGGCGAGCAGGGCCACCTCTGCCCCGGCGAACACGGCGAAGACGAGGCCCAGGGCGGCGTAGGTGCCGGCGTTGCCGTCCACGTCGCTCATCAGGCCCGGGGTGCCGGGCGCGGGCGGGTCGGCGATCACGTCGGCCGACCAGGTGACGTAGCCCGCACGGCCCAGGGCTCGCACCTCGGACCAGTCGACGCCCTGCCCGACCAGGTACTGCTCGGTGAAGGTGTCGTTCGGGTCGGGGGCCCCGGCCGCAGGGGGCGAGAGCGCCTCGGGGGCGAACACCTGCTGGTCGGGGCCGTCGCGCTGCGAGAGCACGCCGACCACCCGGACCTCGGCGTCGCGGGGCCCGTCGGTGCCGACGAGGCGGTGCAGCGTCGTCGTCGAGCCGACGGCCAGGTCGGCGTCGCGGGCGAGACTCGGCGTGACCAGCACCTCGTCGGCCTGCTCGGGGGCTCGGCCCTGCTCGAGTCGGTAGCGACCCTCGAAGGCCGGGTCGGTGACGGGGCCGAGGACGACGCTCGCCGACGTGGTGCCGACCCGCGTGTAGATCGTGCGCAGCGTGAGGACGCGGTCGACGCCGGGCACGACCTCGTCGGCCGGCCGCCACGAGACGGGTTCGCCCTGGGCCTGGCTCGTCGTGTCGGGCGACTGACGGGTCTCGGCACCCGTCCACTGCACCCGCGCCGCAGTCCGCCCGAGGGTCGACTCGATCTCTTGCCCGGTGGTCGGCTGCGCGCTGGCGACCAGCACGGCCGCGCCCGACGCTCCCGCGACCGGCAGGGCGATCAAGAGCACGACCATCACGTACTGCCGCAGGCGCTTGAGCACCTGTCGCCGGGCGACGAGGTCGACGGCGGACGAGGAGGCGCGGCCTGCGCGACCGCCGCCGTCACGCTCGGGCGCCGTGGCCCGCGCCTGCCGCGGCGGTCGGCCGTGACCGGGGCGCGACCCCTCGTCGCCCGTCGTCACCGCGCCTCCGGGGGCAGCAGCGACTCGGGGCCGCGCGGGGCGGACTCGTCGACGAGGCGTCCGTCGCGGAGGAACACGATGCGGTCGGCCCAGGCCGCGTGGCGGGCGTCGTGCGTCACGAGCAGCCCGGCGGCTCCGGCGTCGACGCGCTCGCGCAGCAGGGCCATGACCTCGTCGCCGGTCGTGCTGTCGAGGGCGCCGGTCGGCTCGTCGGCCAGCACGAGGCGTCGGCTGCCGACGAGCGCCCGGGCGATCGCCACGCGCTGCTGCTCGCCGCCGGACAGTTCGGCGGGGAACGCCCGACCCCGGCCGGCGAGCCCCAGGCCCGCGAGGGCGTCGTCGGCGGCGCGGCGGGCGGCCCGCGCCCCGATGCCGTCGAGTTCGAGCGGCAGGGCCACGTTCTCGGCCGCGGTCAGGGTCGAGACGAGGTTGAACTGCTGGAACACGAAGCCCACCGAACGTCGACGCACCCGCGCCACCTCGGCCGGGCTCAGGTCGGCCAGCCAGGTGCCGTCGACCTGCACGTGGCCGGCGGTCGGCGTGGTCAGGCCGCCGGCGATCGCCAGCAGGGTCGACTTGCCCGACCCCGAGGCGCCCATCACGGCGACGAGCTCGCCCTCATGCACGGTCAGGCTGACGCCGTCGAGGGCGGTGCGGGCGAGGTCGCCGGTGCCGTGCTCGTGTCGGACGGCGAGCATCGTCAGCACCTCGGCGCGGCCCGTCACGACCGACCCCGGACGGTCTCGCCGCGGCCCCGGTCGGACCGGGCCGCGGTCGGGCCCGCCGAGGGCGCACCCGGCGTCGCCTCGACCGCCCACTGCCGCTCGGCGAGCGACGCCCGGCGCACGCGCGACTCGACGTGGTCGAGCCAGCGCACCTCGGCCTCGGCCGCGAAGATCATCGAGTCGACGACGAGCTGCCAGGCGAACTCGCCCGGTGCCCCCGGGTCGCCGCCCGCGCGCTTGCCGCGGGTCAGGCGCTGCAGCTTCGCCAGGGAGGCGCGGCGCTGCGTCTGCACGAGCGTCACGACGTCGACCCCGGGCAGGGTCGCGGCGAGGGCGAACTTCAGCGGCAGCTCGTCACGGGTCGCGTCGGGGCTGTCGACCGCCGTGCCGAGCCAGCGGGCGACCTCGGCCCGGCCGGCCGCCGTGATGCGCCAGAGCCGGTGCTGCTCGCCCGGAGTGGACCCGTCGCCCGGGGCCGCGCCCTCGGCCGGGTCGTCGCGCTCGACGAGACCGTCGCGGTCGAGGCGCTCGAGCGTCGAGTAGACCTGGCCGACGTTGAGCGGCCAGGTCGACCCGGTGCGTCGGTCGAACTCGGACCGCAGCTGGTAGCCGTAGCCGGGAGCCTGGTCGAGGATCGCCAGCAACCCGAGCCTGACGGTCACGAGGTCGCCACGTCGTCTGGTCGTCCCGCCATGGAGCCCTCCGCTTCTCGACACGTCACGGTTGTCCCGTGGCACGGCCCCCGCCCCCGGGCGGCCGTGCATACCGAGTATGCCCTGGGCCGCCGACACCGCCAAACGCGGATGCCGGCCCGCCCTACCTCAGCCCGCCCTGCCCGGTGTCGGCCCCGGTCACGCTGCCGTCGTCGGGCCCGAAGACGAAGTAGTGCACGCGCTCGGCGTCGACCCCGTGGCCGATCAGGGCGGCGCGGGCGATCGCCATGAACGGCACGGGTCCGCACAAGAACACCCGGTGCGCCGGGGTGAGGTCGACCCGGTCGAGGTCGATCGGGTCGAGGTAGACCCCCGGCCCGTCGATCGAGGCCTCGGCCAGCGCGCCGAGCGCCGACAGCGACCCCTGCGTGTAGCTGACCCGCAGGGTGGCGTTCGGCATCGACGCGACGAGGGCCTCGAGCTCGACCCGGTGGGCGTGCCGTTCGGGGGTGCGCTCGAAGTGCAGGACCGTCACGGGCCGGTCGGGCTCGGTGCGGGCCAGGTGGTCGAGCATGCCGAGCACAGGGGTGCAGCCGATGCCCGCCGACACGAACAGCAGGGGCGCGTCGTCGAGGTCGTCGATCGTCAGCGACCCGATCGGCGGCGAGACGCCCACGACGTCACCGACCCGCAGCTCGCGCATCAGGTGCGACGAGACCTCGCCGTCGGGGGCGGGCGGCTCGCCGACCAGCAGCCGCGCGCTGATGCGCCACTGTTCGTCGGGCCCGCCGCGCAGGCTGTACTGCCGGATCTGCCGGGCCCCGTCGGGCAGCCGGACCTGCACCGAGGCGAACTGACCCGCGCGGTAGCGGGGCAGCGCTTCGCTGTCGGCCGAGACGAGCGTCAGCGCGACGACGTCCTCGGCCTCGACGTGGCGCTCGGTGACGAGGGCCTCGCGCCACTCCTCGCCCGGCTCGAGGTCGGCCTGCCGGTAGATCGCCTCGACGATCGCGACCATCTCGTCGCGGGCCGCGCGGTACACCTCCGCCCAGGCGTCGACGACCGCGGGGGTGGCCGCCGCGCCGAGGACGGCCGCGAAGGCCTCGGCGAGGTGCCGACCGAACAGCGCGTACTCGTCGCGGGTGACGCCGAGGGCGGCGTGCCGCTGAGCCAGCCTCGACACGATCTCGCCGGGCGTCGCGGGGGCCAGGGTCGGCGCCCCCGCCTGCCGGGCGGTGCCGCCACCCGAGGAGGCGGGGTGCCGGTCGGCCCCACCGCCCCACGTCGACCCCGGGGCCGCGTCGAGCACCGCCTCGGCCAGCGTCACGATCGTGCGGGCCAGCTCACGCTGCTGCCGCCCCTGCGCCAGGTCACCCCGGTTGAACCGGTCGCGCAGCAGGTCGGGACGCGCCGCGAACAGCCGCCGGTAGAAGTCGTCGGCGAGGTCGGGTGCCCGGTCGGCGACCGCGGGCAGCGAGGCGCGCAGCGCTCGCAGCTGGGCCGTGCTCGCCATGCGGGTCCCTCCGCTCTCGGGGTGACGAGGGTGCCGGGCGTCGGGGTGGCGCCCCGAGCCGATTCTGTCGTGCGGGCCCTCGCATCCCCTGACGGTTGGCTCGGCGTCGAACGACCTCGCGCCTCCTCGTCTCGCCGTCTGGTCGCGTCAGTCCTTCCGCCGCGCTCGGCCGTTCACTCCCGAAATGTAGAACCTGGTACGTTGCCGTGTCCCATCCTGTCGCCGAGAGGTCACCGATGCCCCCTGTCCCCGCTGCCCGGAACCCCGCTGCCCGGAACCGTGCTCCTCGGAGCCGTACCGTGCGAACCGTGGCTGCCCTGTCGACGTCTTCGATCACCCTCCTGCTGGCGTTGTCCGCGGGTGGACCCGCGCTGGCCTCGCCGCCCGGGGGCGGTGCCGTGCCCGTCACGGCACCAGCTGCCCCTCGCCTCGTCTTCCACGAGGGCTTCGAACGCGGCATGGGCACGACGCCGGTGTCGTTGGTCGACTACGTCGGGCCCCGGGGTGAGACCTACACCGCCGATCCGGCCTGGCTCGACGTGACCCAGTGCAACGGGATCGTGATCAGTCACGACTCGCGGGCGGCCGAGGGCTGCAGGGCAGGCGACAACCTGCTGCTGCGAGGGCTGGCGCAGGCGCTCGGCGAGGTCGAGGGGGCGGATGATCCTGCGTCGAACCACGTCGTCAGCGCCTCCACGGCCAACCGAGCCGTCCCGGCCGGGGCCGTCCAGCTCGCCTCGGTCGAGGCCACCTCGCTCGGGGTCGGCGGGCGCTTCGTCTCGTTCGGTGTCGACGCGGCCGCCCGGGCCTGTCGGGGGCACGCCCACCCGTTGCTCGACTTCTCGTTGGTCGACGGCGACGTCGAACACCCCGTGTCGACCCACCCCATCGATCCGTGCACCGATCCGGCTTCGGCCGACCACCGCGTCGACGGTGACGACATCCGGGCGGGGTCGTTCGTGTCCGACGGGGCGTTCCTCGTCGGGGGCGACTCGTTCCGCGTCGTCCTCCGCAACGCCCAGTCCTCGGCGGACGGCAACGACGGTGCCATCGACAACCTGCGGGTGTTCGACTCGACACCGTCGGTCGAGCCACGCTTCGCGGGGTCGTCGCCCGTCGTCGGTGACGTCGCAAGGCTCGTCCTCACGGTCCACAACACCAGCGAGGGTGGTGCGAAACACGGTTGGGCCTTCACCGAGAGCTTGCCCGAGGGGCTCGTGGTCGCCGCCGACCCTCACGCCCGGACCAGCTGCGACGCCGGGCACGTCGGGGCCGAGGCCGGCACCGGATCGGTGCGGGTCGACGGCGATCTGGCCATCGGCATCACGTCGTGCACGGTGTCGTTCGACGTGGGGTCGAGCCTGCCCGGGCGGTACGTCGTCGACTCGACGTCCGTGACGGACCGCCTCGGCGTCGATACGACGGGGGCGCAGGCCGCCGTGGTCTTCGCGGCCGAGGTCGACGATCTCACGATGGACGTCCGTTCCGCGCTGACGACCGACGCCGACGGCGACGGCACGGCCGGTCCCGGCGACGACATCGTGTTCGAGCACACCGTGGTCAATCGTGGCAACGCGACTCTCACCGATCTGACCGTCGAGTCGACCGACGGCCCGATGTCGTGCGAGACGACCGTCCTCGCGAGCGGGGCGTCGAGCTCGTGCCGGTCCGCGCCTCGGCCCGTCCGGCAGGCCGACGTCGACGCGGATGGCATCCGGCACGAGGCGGTCGCGGAGGCGACCTCGCGCACCGGGGCCGTGGTGTCGGCACGCGCTGCCCTGTTCGTGCCGATCCTGGGCGTCGCCACTCCGATCGAGCCGGTTTCGCCGGTCGAGGCCGGGCAGGCCGACGCCAGCTCGACCGTTGCCGAACCGGCCGGGGCCGACCGTGCCCCGTCTGTGCTGGCCTTCACCGGGCTCGATGCGCGCCTGGCGCTCGTCTCGGCTGTGATGGTCGTCCTGGCCGGGTCGGCGGTGGGGGCGGTGCGGTTCGGCGTGCGTCGTTCCGCCGACCGCTGTGACCGCGCCGCGGTCCCCGACCCTCAGGAGGCGCGGGCCGGGTGACCGGCGTCCGTGGCTGTCGGGTGTCGGGTGTCGCCCGAGTCGCGTTCCGCCGAGGCGCAGGCGCATGATATAGATAACCCACGTTCTCGTCCGTCGAAAGAGCCGCCGTGCCGTCGCCCCTCGCCCTGCTCCGTCACCGACCCGTCGCGCGCGCCGTGGTCGCCGCCACCGTGACCGCCTCGGCCAGCGTGGTGGGCGGCGGCACCGTCATGGTGCTCTCGACCCGGGGCGGCGCGGCGGTCGGCCCCGCCACGTTGGTCGCGGGCTTCCGGTCGCTGGCGACCGACCCGCGAGAGCTGGCGACGGCGACCACGATCATGCTGCTGGCCGGCACGGTCGGTGCCCTGGCCGGGGTGGCCGGAGGGGCGCGTCGTCAGAAGTAGGTGATGCCGTGCACCGGGCGCTCGGGGGCCAGCATCGCCCGCAGGCGCGCGACGGCGCCCTTCCGTCGTTCGCGGACGAGGCCGGCCGCGGCCAGGGTGACCGGGTCGAAGCCACCGAGCCAGAGCGAGCCGAGCGTCGCGACGTCGAGCTCGAGGTCGGCGCGCCGCACGGCGGCCTTCTTCACCGTGGCATCGCCGCCCTCGCTCGTGATGCGGTAGGTGCCCGCCGCGTGCCCGAGAGCGTCGCCGATCGCGACGGTGACCACGCCGTCGGCGGCCCAGGGCCGGGCCTGCAGGGCCGCGACGGGGTCGAGGATGCGGAACCACACGTGGTCCTCGTCGTGGACGATCGTCAGCGCCCGGCCGTCGACCAGGGCGTGGGCGAGCGGGTCGTGCTGCGGCGCGTTCGGGTACCGCACCGTGGCGACCAGGTCGACGGCGAGCAGTAGCTGCCAGAGCCCGAGGTAGGCGTCGTCGGTGGCGGCGACGAGGTCGACGACGACGAGCCTCTGGACGCCGGTCGAGCCGGGCCCGCCGCCCACCGACTCGACCCGGTAGGTGACGTAGCCGTCGATCGTGCCGGTGGCGTCGCGGTGCACCGCCGCGCGGACGGCGGGGTCGGGGGTGCCGTCGGGGCGTTCGCGACGGAGCACGGCGTCCCACGACCCCGCGTGACGGTCGATCGACCCCGGGGTGCGGCTGTGGAAGCGTGCGAAGACGGCCGGTGCCGTCTCGGTCAGCGAGGCCGGGGCGACGAGCTCGGTGCTGCCCTCTGGTTCGCTCAGGAGGCCGCCGGCCCGTCGCACGTCGACCTCGATCGTGCGCTCGCGGACGCCCACGCCGAAGCCGAATCGACGGTAGATCGACGCCTCGCTCGCGGTGAGGGCGGCGACCGGGGTGCCGGCGGCCTTCGCCCTCGCCAGGTCGTCGGTCATCATGCGGCGCAGGAGGCCACGGCGGCGGTGCGTTGGCTGGACCGTCACGCCGGCGACGAGGTCGGCCTCGACGAGGCGGCCGCCGCCGACGTGCAGGGTCTTGTCGAACGAGGTGAACGTGGCGACGGGGCGCCCGTCGGCGTCGAGCGAACCCGGGTTCGCCTCGCGACGGTAGGCGCCGGTGAGGCGTCGGCCGTCGGCGACGAGCCGCCGGGCGGAACGGCCCAGGGCGGCGTCGTCGGCGGCGGGCTCGTGGAATCCCATCGACTCGGCGGCGACCCAGGCGGCGGTCGCGTCGTCGGCCCGCGGTGACTCGTCGCCCGCCTCGGGGTCGAGCGCGGCCGCGAAGGTGCGGATGTCGTAGTCGTCGTCGAGGGTGCTCACCCGGTCAGCCTACGGACCACCGCCGACGCTGTCGTCGTCCGTGAGGCGGAACCCCGGGGAGGCGCAGAGCCGGCCGTCACCGCGCCTCCCGACCCCGGGTCTTGCCGTCATGGACGATGTGAAATATCATGTGAGGATGACTCCCGAACGCGACCCGTCCGAGCCCGACCTCCCCGCCGGCGACGCCCTCAGTCGACTCGGCCTCGAGCGGAGGGCGGGCGTCGCACCGTCGCCAGAAGAGGTGCGGGGTGAGCGCTCGAGGCGTCGACGCAGCCGACGCCGTCGACGCCGCGTGGTCACCACGCTCGTGGCCGCGCTGGTGGTCTTCGTCGGGTTGCCCGCCCTGGTGCTCGGCGTCGGGGCGGGCTACCTCGCGCACCTCGCCCGCACCTGGGACGACGGCGCGACCACGATCCGCGCGGCCTTCCCCGACGAGGCCGACCGGCCCGCCCCGGCCGATGACGGCTCGCTCGACGTCCTGCTGCTCGGCTCCGACACGCGGGTGGCCGGCGAGTCCGGACGCTCGGACTCGATGATGCTCGTGCACCTGCCGGCCGACCGCAGCGCGGTCTACGTGATGTCGATCATGCGCGACACCTGGGTCGACGTGCCGGGGCACGGCATGGCCAAGATCAACGCCGCGTACAGCTGGGGCGGCGTGCCCCTCACGGTCCAGACGGTCGAGCAGTTGTTGCAGACGCGCATCGACCACGTGGCCGAGGTCGACTTCGCCGGCTTCGAGGCGATGACCGACGCCCTCGGCGGCGTCGACGTCGTCAGCACCCGCACGTTCCGTGCCGGGGGCCACGAGTTCGTCCAGGGCGAGAACCACCTCGACGGCGAGCAGGCCCTGGCGTTCGTCCGCGAACGGAAGTCGTTCGCCGAGGCCGACCACCAGCGGGTGCGCAACCAGCAGGCCTTCATCCGTGGTCTCGTCGACGGCGTGCTCGACCGCCGGACCCTGACCGACCCGTCAGCCCTCTCGGCCTTCGTGGCGGCGACGGCCCGCCACGTCGCCGTCGACCCGGGCCTGACCCCGACCCGCATGGCCGAGATCGCCTGGAGCGCCCGCGGGCTACGGCCGTCGGGCCTGAAGACGTTCACGATGGCGACGTCGGGCCTGGGCACCTCGGCGGACGGGCAGTCGTACGTCTCGTTCGACGTCGACCGGCTCTACGCGTTGCGCGAGGCCCTGCGTGACGACGCGGTCGGAGACTACCTGGCCAGCGCCTCCTCGGCCACCCCGGCCGGCTGACGGGCCGGTCGGGCCGACGGACCGGCCCGCCGGCCGCCCGGGGCCCGTGGGCTCAGTCGATCGCGCGTTGGACCGGCTTGACGGGCAGCATCAGCACGAGACCCGCCAGCAACACGAGGGCGATGCCCACGATGCCGAAGCGCGTGTCGCCGGTGGCGCCGACGAACAGCGTGAAGAGCCCGGGCGCCAAGAAGCTCACGGCCCGGCCGGTCGTCGCGTAGAGGCCGAAGATCTCGCCCTCGCGGCCCGGGGGAGTGATGCGCGCGAGAAAAGACCTGCTCGCCGATTGGATGGGCCCGACGAAGAGCGCCAGGGCCAGGCCGAACACCCAGAAGAGGTTCGTCGAGGTGCCGATGGCGAGCACGGCGAAGGCCGCGGCCACGAGGCCGACCAGCGAGCCGACGATGATCGTCTTGGCCCCGAGGCGGTCGTCGAGCCAGCCGCCGACGAAGGTGCCGATGCCGGCCACGAGGTTCGCCCCGACCGCGAAGTAGATCACCATCGCCGGCGTGAAGCCGAACACCACCGCGGCGATGATGGCGCCGAAGGTGAACACGGCGGCGAGGCCGTCGCGGAAGACCGCGCTGGCCAGCAAGAACAGCAGCACCTGGCGGTTGGTGCGCCAGAGTTTCGCGATCGTCGACCCCAGGAGGCGGTACGAGCGCCACAGTCCCACCCGGGCCTGGGCGGCGGTGGCGGGCAGCTCGGGCACCGACAGCAGCACCGGCACCGCGAAGACGGCGAACCACACGGCGGCGACGACGATCGAGAGGCGGACGTCCCACGAGCCGCCCGCCGTGCTCGTCGCCACGCCGAGCAGGCCGCCGCGCCCCTCGACGCCGAAGCTCTGCAAGAAGGCGACGAGCAACAGCAGCAGCAGCACGATGCCGCCGACGTAGCCGAGGCCCCAGCCGAAGCCCGACACCTTGCCGATCGTCTTCGGCGTCGAGACCTGCACGAGCATCGCGTTGTAGTTGACGCTCGCGAACTCGAAGAAGAGGTTGCCGACGGCCAGCAGGGCGGCGCCGAAGACCAGGTAGCCGGGCGCCGGCGCCACGAAGACCATGGCGACCATCGCCAGCACCACGAGGCCGGTGTTGATCGCCAGCCAGAGCTTGCGGCGGCCCGATCCGTCGCTGCGCTGGCCGAGCACGGGGGCGAGCAGGGCGATTAGCACGCCCGCGATGGTCAGGGCCGTCGAGATGACGGTCGCGTTCTCGGCCTTCGCCAGCTGCAGCGCGGGGTTCTGGGCGTCGTCCCCCGCCGCGGCCACGATCGCCGGGTCGACGAAGGCGCCGCTCGCCAGGTAGGTGCTGAAGACGAACGAGGTGACGACGGCGTTGAAGGCGGCGGAGCCCCAGTCCCACAGGGCCCACGACACGACCCGTCGACGCGGGATCGGGCTGCTGTCGGCGAGCGTCTGAGCTGCGGTCATGGGGGTCAACCTAGTGGGCGGACGTGACCGACGCGGGTCGCGCCTCCTCGTCGATCGCCCCCCGTTCGAGAGTTGAGTCTTTCTGGCTCAACTTTCAGGTTCACAGCTTGACCTGAGGTCAGCCGTGAGTAAAGTTGAGCCTGTTCGACTCAAGCAGTCGGCCCCGTACGTCTCGGACGTCACGACTTCCCGCATCACCCGCACCATCGAAGGAGAAAAGCACATGGCACGTGCAGTAGGAATCGACCTCGGCACCACCAACTCGGTCGTCAGCGTCCTCGAGGGTGGCGAGCCCACCGTCATCGCGAACGCCGAGGGCCTGCGCACGACCCCCTCGGTCGTCGCCTTCACGAAAGACGGCGAGGTGCTGGTCGGCGAGACCGCCAAGCGCCAGGCCGTCACCAACGTCGACCGCACCATCGCGAGCGTCAAGCGCCACGTGGGCACCGACTGGAAGGTCGAGATCGACGACAAGAAGTACACGCCGCAAGAGATCTCGGCGCGCATCCTCGGCAAGCTCAAGCGCGACGCCGAGCAGTACCTCGGCGAAGAGGTCACCGACGCGGTCGTCACCGTGCCGGCGTACTTCAACGACTCCGAGCGCCAGGCCACGAAAGAGGCCGGCGAGATCGCGGGACTGAACGTCCTGCGCATCATCAACGAGCCCACCGCCGCGGCCCTGGCCTACGGCCTCGACAAGGGCAAGGAAGACGAGCTCATCCTGGTCTTCGACCTCGGTGGCGGAACCTTCGACGTCTCGCTGCTCGAGGTGGGCAAGGACGACGACTTCAGCACGATCCAGGTGCGCAGCACCTCGGGCGACAACCGCCTCGGCGGCGACGACTGGGACAACCGCATCGTCGAGCACCTGATCAAGAAGTTCAAGGACTCCAACGGCGTCGACCTCTCGACCGACAAGATCGCCAAGCAGCGCCTGAAAGAGGCCGCCGAGCAGGCCAAGAAAGAACTGTCGTCGAGCACCTCGACCAGCATCCAGCTGCCGTACCTGACGCTGACGGCCGACGGCCCGCTCAACCTCGACGAGACGATCTCGCGCTCGCAGTTCGAGCAGTGGACGAGCGACCTGCTCGACCGCACCAAGAAGCCCTTCAACGACGTGATCAAGGAGGCCGGCGTCAAGGTCGGCGACATCGCCCACGTCGTGCTGGTCGGCGGCTCGACCCGCATGCCCGCCGTCACCGAGGTCGTCAAGCAGCTGACCGGCGGCCAGGAGCCCAACAAGGGCGTCAACCCCGACGAGGTCGTGGCCGTGGGCGCCGCCCTGCAGGCCGGCGTGCTGAAGGGTGAGCGCAAAGACGTCCTGCTGATCGACGTCACCCCGCTGAGCCTCGGCATCGAGACCAAGGGTGGCGCGATGACCAAGCTCATCGAGCGCAACACGGCCATCCCGACCAAGCGCAGCGAGACCTTCACGACGGCCGACGACAACCAGCCGTCCGTCGCGATCCAGGTCTTCCAGGGCGAGCGCGAGTTCACCCGCGACAACAAGAACCTCGGCACCTTCGAGCTGACCGGCATCGCCCCCGCCCCGCGTGGCGTGCCGCAGGTCGAGGTCACGTTCGACATCGACGCCAACGGCATCGTGCACGTGTCCGCGAAGGACAAGGGCACCGGCAAAGAGCAGTCGATGGTCATCTCGGGCGGCTCGTCGCTGTCGAAGGACGACATCGAGCGCATGGTCCGCGAGGCAGAAGAGAACGCCGCCGAAGACAAGGCGCGTCGCGAGGCGAACGAGACCCGCAACAACGCCGAGCAGCTCGTCTACTCGATCGAGAAGCTGATCAAGGAGAACGACGACAAGCTGCCCGCCGACGTCAAGAGCGAGGTCCAGGCCGACGTCGACGCCCTCAAGACCGCGCTCGCCGGCGACGACGAGTCCGCGATCAAGCCCGCGTTCGACAAGCTGAACGAGAGCCAGCAGAAGCTCGGCCAGGCGATCTACTCGCAGAGCCAGGCCGACCAGGCCGGTGCTGCCGGTGCCGCCGGCGAGGGCGCGCCGACCGACGGCCAGGCCGCAGGTGACGACGAGGACATCGTCGACGCCGAGGTCGTGGACGACGACGACAACGACAAGAAGTAGAGGCGGTCGGCATGACTGACCAGAACAAGACGCCCGACGACGAGCCGCGTCCCGCGACCCCGTCCGAAGACGGGGGCACGGCCGACGTCGTCGACCCCGACGAGCTCGTCGACGCCGAGGCGCCCGACGTCGAGGTCTCGGCCGACGCCGAGGCCCCGGCCGGGGCCAAGGCGGCCGCCGACGAGATGGCCCAGGCGCCCGAGGGCACCGAGACCCTCAGCGCCGACGACGAGGCCATCCTCGACGCGGCGAGTGCCGACCTCGTGGCCGACATGCGTCAGGACATGCTGCGGGCACAGGCCGAGCTGGTGAACTTCCGGAGGCGCGTCGAGCGTGACCGCGAGGCCAACCGCGAGGCCGTGGTCGCCGAGGTCGTCCGCTCGTTGCTGCCGGCGCTCGACGACCTGGCCCGTGCCGAACAGCACGGTGACCTGGCCGAGGGCCCGATGACCGTCATCGCGCAGAAGATCCGCGGCGGGCTCGACAAGTTCGGCCTGGCGCAGATCGGCGCGAAGGGCGACGTCTTCGACCCGAGCAAGCACGACGCCCTCGTCCAGCTGCCGAGCGCCGACGTCACGGTCAACACCGTGGCCGACGTGATCGAGCCGGGCTACACGATCGGCGACCGGGTCATCCGGGCCGCCAAGGTAGCGGTCCACACCCCGCAGTGACACCCCGGTGACGGGCGGCCCCTTGGCTGCCCGTCACCACCCCCTGCGACGCGAGTCGCGATCGGCGGTGGGCTCCTCGACGAGGTGCCCACCGCCTCCCCCGTTCTCTCCAGGTCGCTGCCGGGCAGCGACCTCCAGTCAAGGAAGGAGGTGCCGCATGGCGAGTCAGGACTGGTTCGACAAGGACTTCTACGCCGTCCTCGGCGTCTCCAAAGACGTCACGCCGGCCGAGCTCAAGAAGGTCTACCGCAAGCTGGCGCGCAAGCACCACCCCGACAGCAACCCGGGCGACGCGGCCAGCGAGGCCAAGTTCAAAGAGATCAGCGAGGCCAACTCGGTGCTCTCCGACCCCGAGCAGCGTCGTGAGTACGACCAGGTCCGCGCGATGGGCAACGGTGCCCGCTTCACGGCCGGCAGCGGCGGCCCCGGAGGCGCGGGTGGCGGTTTCGAGGACGTCTTCGGCGGCATGTTCAACCAGGGCGGCCAGCGCACGCAGTTCCGCCAGGGCGGCGGAGGCGGCTTCGACGACATCTTCGGCGGCATGTTCGGCGGTGGCGGCTTCGGTCAGACCAACGGCGGCTACCGCGGCTTCGGCGGGCCCTCGAAGGGACGCGACATGACGGCCAGCACGACCCTCGACTTCCAGACCGCGATCGTCGGCGAGACCATCACGTTGCAGGCCTCGAACGGCAAGCCGATGAAGGTCCGCATCCCCGCGGGCGTCCACGACGGCCAGAAGATCAAGTTGCGCGGTCGGGGCGAGCAGAGCCCCGACGGCGGCGAGGCCGGCGACATGGTGCTGACCGTCGCGGTCCGCAAGCACCCGGTCTTCGAGCTCGACGGCAAGAACCTGCGGCTCGACGTGCCCGTCACCTTCGCCGAGGCCACCCTCGGGGCGACCATCGAGGTGCCCACCCTCGGCGGCGACCCGGTCCGCCTGCGCGTCGCACCGGGCACCCCGTCCGGTCGCGTGCTGCGCGTCAAGGGCCGCGGCGTCCACGCGAAAGATGGTGTCGGCGACCTGCTCGCCACCGTCCAGGTGGCCGTGCCCGCCCACCTCAACGACAAGGCGCGCGAGGCCGTCGAGGCGCTCGCCGCGGCCCTGCCCGCCGAGAACCCCCGCGACGACCTGATCGCCCGCGCCCGGGCCTGACACCGCCCCGGGCCCGACGGCCCGGGCCGGATCGCTCGAACCCGACGTCGCTCGCGCGTCGGCCGACACCGCCGAAGGAGCAGCCGATGGACCGCTCGCAACCGCACGACGCACCGATGGACGAGGACTCCCCGCTGTTCGCCATCGCGGCGGCGTCCGAGTTGTCCGGTCTGCACGCCCAGACGTTGCGCCAGTACGACCGGCTCGGCCTCGTCGTGCCGCAGCGCACCGCCGGCAAGTCGCGTCGGTACTCGATGCGCGACGTCGTGCAGCTGCGCGAGATCGCACGGCTGGGCGGCGAGGGCGTGTCGCTCGAGGGCATCCGGCGCGTCCTCGAACTCGAGAACCAGGTGACCTCGCTGCAGAAACGGGTCCGCGAACTCGAGCGGGCCCTGGCCGACGAGCTGGTCAACCGACCCGGCGCCCGGGTCTTCGCCGCGGGCGAGAGCGGGGTCGTCCCGCTCAAGCACGGCACGCGCCCCACGCGCCAGACGTCCGTCGTCGTGTGGCGGCCGCTGCGCTGACGCGTGCGTGGCCGTGGGGTCGACGACCGCTAGCGTGGCCTGGTGATCGACTTCGACCGGCTCCGCCGACGGCCCGACGTCGAGGCTCCCGAGCTCGTGGCGCACGACGCCACCGACCGCCTGCTGCTCGACGTGGCCGAGGAGGCGCTGGTCGCCCACCCTGGGCACGTCACCGTCGTCGGCGACCGCCACGGTGCCCTGACGCTCGGGGCGGCCACCCTGGTCGGCGAGCACGAACTGCGCGTCCACCAGGACTCGTACTCGGGCGAGCTCGCCCTGGCCGCCAACGCTCGCGCCCTCGGCAGCCCGGCCCGGTGGGCGTCGCTCGACCTCGAACCGTCCCTGGTCGAGGGCGCTCGCGTGGTGCTGGTCCAACTGCCCCGGGGGCTCGACGCCCTCGACGAGATCGCCCAGCTCGTCGCCTCCCACGCCCACCCCGACGTGCAGGTGTTCGCCGGGGGCCGGGTGAAGCACATGACCCTCGCGATGAACGACGTCCTCGGGCGCCACTTCACCGAGGTGCGCGCGGGCCGCGCCCACCGGAAGTCCCGTGTGCTGACGGCCGCCGGTCCGGCCGCGGGCCCCTCGAGGTGGCCCCGACGCGAACCGCACGGCGACCTCGTCGTGGTCGCCCGGGCCGCCGCCTTCGCGGGGCCGACCGTCGACGTCGGCACGCGGTTGTTGCTCGACACGCTGGCGTCGGCCCCGGTCGAGGCGGAGCGCGTGGTCGACCTCGGCTGCGGCACCGGGGTGCTCGCAGCGTCGTACGCCCTCGACCACCCGGCAGCCGTGGTGGTCGCGACCGACCAGTCGTCCGCGGCCGTGGCGTCGGCGCGGGCGACGGTCGAGGCCTCCGGCGTAGCCGACCGGGTGAGCGTCCTCCGTGACGACGCCGGAGGCTCGCTGCCCCGAGGGTCCGCCGACCTCGTGCTGCTCAACCCACCGTTCCACATCGGGGCCGCGGTGCACACGGGCATCTCGCACAAGCTCTTCACCGCCGCTGCCCGCCTGCTGCGGCCCGGGGGTGAGCTCTGGTGCGTGTGGAACAGCCACCTCGCCCACCGGCCGGCGCTCGAGCGGATCGTCGGGCCGACCCGCCAGGTCGCCCGCGACCGGGTCTTCACCGTCACGGTGTCCACCAGGCGTTGAGCGGCTGACTCCGACGGGTGTCAGTCGAGACGCAGCGACGCCTCGACGAACGACAGCAGCGCGAGCGCGTAGGCGTCGTCGGCGGCTCCGGCCAGGTGGCTCGTGAGGTCCGATCCGGCGGGGCTGCCGGGAGCCCGGGTGCGGACCTCGTAGGCGACGGTCTCGTCGTCACCCGCGCCTCCGGGGCCCGCGGCGTGGCGACGGACCAGCGACTCGAACGACCGGCCGAGCAGGTCGCGCAGTTGGTCCTCGCGGGGCAGCCAGAGGGCGTCGGTTGCGGCGACCGAGTCGAGCGCCCATTCGGTCGTGCCGTTGAAGCCGAGCACCGTGCCCGTCGGGTAGTCGTGGGCCTCGACCGTCATGTCGCTGATGGTGAAGACCTCGGCCGAGTCGAAGTCGCCCTGCTCGATGGTGAACCGGTCGCCGGGGCGGGGGTGCCAGCGGAGTCCGGCATCGCGGAGGCGGCGGGCGAGGTCGACGTCGATCATCACGCCATTATGCCCACGCATCGATTCGGAGCCTCCAGGTGTTAGTGTCGGCCTAATAAACCGAACGATCGTCATATTAATATGGCGTCTGATCCTGGAGGAAACACGTGCGAACGACGTATCACCATCCGGCGTCCACCACCGGCTCACCCCGCGGCACCACGGGCCGCCGGACCTTCCTGGCGGCGGCGCTCGCATCGGCCGGTGCGGGCGCGGTCGGGTTCTCGCGGGCGGCTGCGGACCCGACCGCTGCGGCGGCCGCGCCGGCGTCGGCGACCTCCGCCGCGCCTCCCGGGTTGACCGTGGTCGTGTCGTCGTCGGCGTACGCGACCGTGCACGAGGCGTTGCGTGCGGTGCCGACGTCGGGCACCCTGCTGGTCGACAGGTCCGAGCGGGTGGCCCGGCCGCTCGTCGTCGACCGGTCGATGACCGTGCTCTTCGCCCCCGGCGCCACGCTCACCTCGACCGTGCACGCGACGCTGGTCGACGTGCGGGCCTCCGACGTCCGGATCGTCGACGCCGTCCTCGTGGGGGCGGGGGCGTCTGCGGCCGGCGCGGGCCGTGCGGTCGTGGCGACGGGCACGGCCGCGTCGCCGCTCGAGCGGGTGTCGATCGAGGCGTGTCGCATCACCGGTTTCTCGCACGACGGGGTCCTCGCGAGCAACGTGGTCGGCCTCGAGGTGGTCGAGTGCTCGATCTCGGACGTCGGCTACGCGGGCGTGTTGCTCATCTCGTGCCTCGACAGCGTCGTCCGGGGCAACGCCGTCACCGACGTCCGTCAGTCGGCGGGCTACGTCAACTCGTACGGCATCGCCGTCACCCGGGACGAGTCGCGCTCGCTGGCCGACTCGCCGCGCTCGGCCCGGGTCACCGTCGACGGGAACACGGTGACCCGTGTGCTGCACTGGGAGGGCATCGACACCCATGCCGGCGAGTCGATCGTCGTGCGTGACAACCGGGTCACCGGGTGCTCGGTCGGCATCGCGATCGTGCCGTGCCAGGACGAGTCCCGCGGGCAGTACGTGTACGCCCCGACCGACGTGGTGGTGACCGGCAACCACGTCGAACGGGGTGAGGCCACCCGCCCCGGCTCGGGCATCGTCGTCAAGGGCGCCGGGTCGACGGTGGGGTCGACCAGCGAGCGTGCCACCGCCGTGGTCGAGGGCAACGCCGTCGTCGGCATGGGCGGTGGCACGCGCGAGGCCGGCATCTTGCTGTACCTGACCCGCGACGTCGTGGTGCGGGGCAACGTGCTCCAGGCCTGCGAGCAACGCGGCATCGCGCTCTACCACTCGAACGACAGGACGACGGTGGTGCGGAACCGGGTCGTCGGGCTCGTGCTCTCGCCCGGATCACCGATCGGTGCGGCGATCGAGCTGACCAGCACGGCGAACACCGGCACCCTGCTCGCCAACACGTTCGAGGTGGGTGCAGTCGCACCGTCGCCCGTGAGAGGGGTCTCGGTGCCCGGCGCCGGCAACGTGCTCGACCTGGTGCGGAACGACTGGTCGGCGACGACCCTGGCGGTCTACGGCAGGTCGAGCACGATCACGCGCTTCGCCGACGGCCCGTGACGGGGCCACCGAGCCGCCGGCGTCGAGCCGCCGACGCCTGGTTCAGGGGCGCGGGGCGAAGGCTCCGAAGTCGACGCGGCGTTCGGGCTGGCCGGGGGTGGCCTCGATGAACGTGAGGTAGTAGGTCGACGGCGCGTAGAGCGGGTGGCTGAGGGCCCACCTGCCGGTGCTCGAGACGCGGACCGGGCCGGTGATCGGAGTGCCCCACTTGTTCTGCATCCGGACGGAAGCCCGGGGGTCGCCGGTGCCCGCGAACGTCACGGTGCGGCCCGAGGTGAAGCCGGCGGCGCGGTCGGGGCTCGTCACCGCGAAGGCGGGACGGGCGGTCTCGGGCGTGATCACGAAGGGCCCCGACGTGGCCGAGAGGTCGCCCAGCTGCTGGGTGACGTAGAGCGTGTAGACGCTCGGGGCGACGAGGATGCGGGTGTACTGCCAGGCGCCGGTCACGGGGTCGGTCGGGATGCCCTGGGCGATCGGCGTCTGCCAGGCGTTCGTCAGGGCGACGGTCGCGCCGGGGGTCGCCCGGCCCGTGATCGTGGTCGGCCGCCCCGAGACGTAGGTCGTGGGGCCCGTGATCGTGCCGGGCAGGAGGGTGGGTGGCTCGGGGGCCTCGGCGTGGTTCACGGTGACGGTGTCGGTCGTCCGGTTGCCTCCCCGGCCGAGTTGCACGATCTCGAGCTCGTGGACGGCGTCGTCGAGTGGTGTGGTGGTCAGTCGCCAGGTGCCCGACGCCAGGACCGTCGCCGCAGGGGCGAGCCACGTGGCCGAGCCCTTCTCCCGGACGCGCACCTCGCCCCGCGGCACGCCGACGCCGACGAGGGCGACCGGCCCGCCCGGGTGGGGTGCCCCGTCGACCGGCTGGGTGACCTCGACGGCTCGACCGTAGTCGAGGGTGACCGGGGCGTGGTCGATGCCCTCGCCGTCGAGGGATTGTCGGACGTCGTAGGTCGCGGGCCCGCCGGCGTCGGGGGCGAGCACGTCGGCCTCGAACGCGCCGTCGTCGGCGGCGTCTGTCGCCCCGACGACGTGGTTCGCGGAGTCGACCACCTCGACCCGGGCGTGAGGCGTGGCGGTGCCCACGACCTGAGCCCGTCGGGTGCGGTCGTCGGGGAAGCGACCGGAGGCCTGGAGGCGCTGACCGACGAAGACGTCGAGCGTGGACTCGTCGACCAACGTCTCGGCGACGTACTCGGCGAGGGTGATCGTCGTCGGACCGAGGCGGACACCGGTGACCTCGGCCCGCCACGCGCCGGTGCCGTCCGCTTCGACCTCGAAGAGATCGTCGACGACCACGGTTGCCCGGGGGGTGGATCGGCCGACGAGGAGGACCGTCCGTCGATCGACGTCGACGGTGGCTTCGGCCGAGAGTGCCCTGGGGTCGACCGTGTGGTCGGGTGAGGGGGTCGTGTCCGCCGTCGGGTCGGCCGCTTCGGGTGCAGGTGCCTCGGTGGCGACGGGTGGGGGCGTCCCGCCGACCGGGTCGGGTTCGCCGGCGACGGCGGGCCCGCCCATGAGGGTGGCCGTGACGGCGATCGCGGTCAGGGCAGTGGCGCGGCGGAACTGGGCAGTCATGGAAGTCCTCTCTGCAGCGGCATGCGCAAGGAAACGCACTCGTCATTAATAGCAGATGAGATGTTCTACGTCACGGGGGAGATGCGGGAGGCGCCCCGCGGCGGTGTTCGCGGGGCGCCTCCTGGGTGACGCGTTCAGCCGGTGGTGACGGTGTTGCCCTCACCCTCGGTGTTGACGGCGACCTCGTGGGTGCCGTCGTGGGTGACGGTGTTGTCGTCGCCCTCGAGGTCGACCTGTTCGACGGCCCCGGCGTGGACGGTGACGTCGTTGCCCATCACGACGACGACTCGCGCGTCGCCGGTGGTGAGGGTGCCGCCGTCGCCCTGGACCACGACGGTGTCACAGCCGTCGGGCAGGGTCTTCTCGTCGTCCTCGCCGTCGCCGAAGGTCATCCAGGCGAAGCCGTCGACGCAGGTGTTCTCGCGGGCTTCGGCCTCGGCGACGTCGTGGCTGTCGGCGGTCGGGCTCGGGGAGGGAGTGGAGGTGCCCTGGGTGCAGCCGGCGAGGCCCGTGGTCAGGGTCGCGGCGAGGGCCAGGGTCAGCAGGAGCGGTTTCTTGGTCATGGTGTCCTCGGATCGGGGTCGTGGAGCGGATCGGGGGGGGTGTCGGCCCGGATGCGCGGGAGCAGGGCCCTCGGGGTGGTGCCGGGGTGGATCGTCGCGAGACGGTCCACCCCGGCACCGGGTGTCGGCCGGTGTTCGCCGGTCGCGGGTGTGACGCGGCGGTGTCAGCCGGGGCGGGATGTCAGGCGCGGGGCTTGAAGCCCTCGACCTTCGCGACGGCTTCGCCGGTCTGGCCCTTGTCCTGGATGAAGTTCAGGTTCCAGGTCGAGGTGCCCATGTTGGAGCGGGTCCAGGACCAGGTGCCGTCGGCCTTCACGGTGATGGTGGCGATCGCGACGTCGTTCTTGTTCTCGATGTTGATGGTCTTGCCCGGGGTGCCCTTGCCCTCGAAGGTGAAGGGGGCGTTCGCGGTGTAGCCGTCGGCGACGTTCGCGGGGTTCGTGACGGTGACCACGGGGGCAGGGGCGGCGTTGGGCTTGAAGCCCAACACCTTCGCGACGGCCTCGGTGGCCTGGCCCTTGTCCTGGATGAAGTTCAGGTTCCAGGTCGAGGTGCCCATGTTGACGCGGGTCCAGGACCAGGTGCCGTCCTCCTTCACGGTGATGGTGGCGATCGCGACGCCGTTCTTGTTCTCGATGTTGATGGTCTTGCCCGGGGTGGCCTTGCCCTCGAAGGTGAACGGCGCGTTCGGGGTGTAGCCGTCGGCGACGTTCGCGGGGTTCGTCACGGTGACCNACGGGGGCAGGGGCGGCGTTGGGCTTGAAGCCCGTGACCTTCGCGACGGTCTCGGTGGCCTGGCCCTTGTCCTGGATGAAGTTCAGGTACCAGGTCGAGGTGCCCATGTTGACGCGGGTCCAGGACCAGGTGCCGTCGGCCTTCACCGTGGTGGTGGCGATGGCGCTGCCGTACTTGTTCTCGATGTGGATGGTCTTGCCCTTGGTGCCGGTTCCTTCGAAGGTGAACGGGGCGTTCGGGGTGTAGCCGTCGGCGACGTTCGCGGGGTTCGTCACGGTGACCGCGGGGGCCGGGNGTCGCGTCGGGGTTCAACGTCACCGTGGAGGTCGTGACGTTGTTGCCCTTGCCGGTCTGCGTGACGACGAGGGTGTGCTTGGCGCCGTCGAGGTCGATGTCGTCCAGGCGCCAGGAACCCGAGGCCAGGACGGTGCCGGCCTTGATGATGCCCGTCTTGCCCTGTTCTTGGATGCGGATCTGGGCCAGGGCTTCACCCTTGCCGACGAAGTCCAGTCGGCCACCGGGGTGGATGAGGTCGTCGATCGGTGACTCGATCGACACCGCGGCACCGTAGGCGGCCGTGACGATGATCTCGCCGTTGGCCTCGCCGTCGATCTCTTGGTGGATGCGCAGGTCGGCGTCGCCGCCCTTGCCGGGTGCCGGGATCGAGGTCGACCAGGCGCCGGTGCCGGCTGCGGCGGCGGTGCGGGCGATCTCGGTGCCTTCGACGTCGCGGATCACGACGGTGGCGCCGGGCTCGGCCGTGCCCGAGGCCACGGCCTCCATGCCCAGGTCGGAGGGGAACGACACGGCGCCCCGGACCGGGGCGACGGTCAGCTCGGCCGTGATGAGCAGCTGGCCGGTCGAGTCGCCGCCGACGTACTGCTCGAGTGCGATCTGGTTCGCGCCGAGCTTCAGGCCCTTCTTCTCGAACGACCATTCGCCGGTGACGGGATCGGCCTGGACCTGGTCACGGTTCTGGATCACGACGTAGGCGCCGGGGGTGGCGTAGCCCGAGAGCTTCGCGGTGCGCTTGTGGAGGTCGACCGAGTCGACGTAGCCCGAGAAGATGTCCTCGACCTGGGCGGTCACGGTCGTCTCCTGCTTCATGCTGGTGCCGACGTACTCACCGACGGTGATCTCGTTCGCGCCGGCGGACAAGTCGGTCAGGGTGGCCGACCATTCACCCTTGTCGGAGGTGACGACCTCGACGCCGCCGCTCAGCTTGATGGTCGCGCCGGGCACGGCTTTGCCCGACACCACGGCGCTACGGCGACCGGAGTCCACCGACGCCACTGCTGCCGAGAACGGCAGACCGAAGTGCTCGCCGTTCCAGATCGCCCCGCCACCACCCGAGATCTTCACGTCTCCTGCGTTCCACACCGCGAAGGCGAGGTCGGGGTAGTCAGCCTTGGACTTGCCGATGGGGACTGTGATGCGGCCGTTCGCCCTGGGGATGAACTTGGACGTCCATCCGGCGGGGATGTCGTCGCACTTGCGGAAGACGACATCAGGGTTCGTGCCCGCCGGTGCCGCAAGGCAGTTGCCGAAGACGTCCTTGACCTGGCCCAGCTGGTCGATCTCGGGCATCGTGAAGAGGCGCCCGTCGGCGACTGCCTCGGCGTAGGAGGAATGCCCGACCACCTTCGCCTTGTAGCCGTTCGTGCTGTAGTCACCGGCCTCGATGGTTCGGTACGTGCCCCCTCCTTGCACGATCGGCGCGGCGAGTGCTGCATTCGTCGAGGCGGGCTCGGCGGCCGCCGGGGCCACGCCGAAGCTCAGGCCGGTGACGACCGTGGCTGCGGCGAGCCCGGCCGCGCCGAAGCGGGTCATGGTTTTTCTCATCTGTGGTTGTTCTCTCTTCGGATCGGGGCCACGAAGGCCGCTACATGAGGTGTTGACATATTGTACATCGCATTTAGACGAGCCGCGAACGGGCGTGTGATGCCGCGTTCGTGGCCGGCGGCGGTGCAGGGAGTGGTGCCACGTGCGTCTTGCGGCCTCGCGACCGCGCAGTAGACTTGAGTCACGTCAACTCAAGTTCGAGAAAGGCCTCACCCATGGCGAACCTGCAGGGCGCACCCGCTTCGGACGAGAAGCAGAAGTCCGCGCTCGAGAAGTACGGCGTCGACCTCACGGCGATCGCTCGCAGTGGCAAGCTCGACCCCGTCATCGGCCGAGACGCCGAGATCCGACGCATCAGTCAGGTGCTCACGCGCCGCACCAAGAACAACCCCGTGCTGATCGGCGAGCCCGGCGTCGGCAAGACCGCCGTCGTCGAGGGGCTCGCCCAGCGCATCGTCGAGGGCGACGTCGCCGACAGCCTCAAGGACAAGCGCCTGATCAGCCTCGACCTCGCCGCCCTCGTCGCAGGTGCCAAGTACCGCGGAGAGTTCGAAGAGCGCCTGAAAGACGTGCTCAAAGAGATCACCAAGAGCGACGGCCAGGTCATCACCTTCATCGACGAGCTGCACACGTTGATGGGTGCGGGTGGTGGAGAGGGCTCGGTCGCGGCGTCGAACATGCTCAAGCCCATGCTCGCCCGGGGCGAGCTGCGCCTGATCGGCGCCACCACCCTCGACGAGTACCGCCAGTACATCGAGAAGGACGCCGCTCTCGAGCGGCGGTTCCAACAGGTCTACGTCGGCGAACCCAGCGTCGAGGACACGGTCGCGATCCTCCGCGGCCTCAAAGAACGGTACGAGGCGCACCACGGGGTGACGATCACCGACGGCGCCCTGGTGGCCGCCGCCTCCTTGTCGAACCGGTACATCCCGAGCCGTCAGCTGCCCGACAAGGCCATCGACCTCGTCGACGAGGCGGGCAGTCGCCTCAAGATGGAGATCGACTCGTCGCCCGTCGAGCTCGACCAGCTCTACCGCGGTCTCGTCCGGCTGCAGATCGAAGAGCTCGCCCTCAAGAAGGAGAAGGACGACGCATCGCAGGCCCGCCTGGCCACCCTGCGCGAGACCATCGCCGAGCGGCAGGCGGCCTACGACACCCTCGACGCCCGGTGGCAGGCCGAGAAGGCTGCGCTGCAAGGCGTCGGCACCCTGCGCAGTGACCTCAACGAGGCCCGCATCGACGCCGACCGTGCCCTGCGCGAGGGGCGCTACGAAGACGCCGCGCGAATCAGCTACGAGCGCATCCCCGACATCGAACGCCGCCTCGCCGAGGCCGAGTCGTTCGAGAAGAGCGACGACCGTCTCGTCAGCGACTCGGTCACCGACTCCGACATCGCCGAGGTCGTCGCCGCCTGGACCGGCATCCCGGTCGGTCGACTGCTCAGCGGCGAGACCGAGAAGCTGCTGCACCTCGAGAGCGAACTCGGGAGGCGCCTCATCGGTCAGAAGGCGGCCGTCCGGGCCGTCTCCGAAGCGGTCCGACGCACCCGCGCGGGCATCAGCGACCCCGACCGCCCGACGGGTTCGTTCCTCTTCCTGGGGCCGACCGGCGTGGGCAAGACCGAGCTCGCCAAGGCCCTCGCCGACTTCCTCTTCGACGACGAGAAGGCCCTCGTCCGCATCGACATGAGCGAGTACGGCGAGAAGCACAGCGTGTCCCGCCTCGTGGGCGCGCCTCCCGGCTACGTGGGCTACGAGGCCGGCGGCCAGCTGACCGAGGCGGTGCGCCGCCGTCCCTACAGCGTGGTTCTGCTCGACGAGGTCGAGAAAGCCCACCCTGAGGTGTTCGACGTGCTGCTCCAGGTGCTCGACGACGGCCGCCTCACCGACGGCCAGGGGCGGACGGTCGACTTCCGCAACACGATCCTGGTGCTCACCTCGAACCTCGGCTCGCAGGTCATCACCGACCCGACGCTGAGCGACCCCGAGAAAGAAGACCTCGTGCAGGGGCTCGTCCGCCAGGCGTTCAAGCCCGAGTTCGTCAACCGGCTCGACGACATCGTGGTGTTCTCGACGCTGACGGCCGACGACCTCGGCCAGATCGTCTCGCTCTACGTCGACCGGCTCGGCCGCCGCCTGGCCGACCGGCGCCTGTCGCTCGCCGTCACCCCCGACGCCCGGGCGTGGCTCGCCGAGCGCGGCCACGACCCGATCTACGGTGCCCGCCCGCTGCGCCGGCTCATGCAGCGGCAGATCGACGACCGGCTCGCCATGGCGTTGCTCGGTGGCGAGGTCGTCGACGGCGACTCGGTGCGCGTCGACGTCGACCCGTCCGGCGACACGCTGACCGTCGACCGCTTCGACGTCGGCGACGCCGACCCCGCTGATCTCGACGATCTCGAGGCCTGACGCCGCTGCCAAGACCTAAGGCCTGGTCGACTCGGAGTTCCGCATGTAAAATACCAACATGCAGATCATGAGCGTCGTGGGCGCCCGCCCCCAGTTCGTCAAGTTGGCCCCCATGGCCCGAGCGCTGGCCGGTCGGTGCGACCACGTCGTCGTCCACACCGGCCAGCACTACGACACCGCGATGTCGGACGTCTTCTTCGACGAACTCGACATCCCCCGGCCCGACGAGCACCTCGACATCGGCTCGGCTCCCCACGGAGCGCAGACCGGCCGCATGCTCGAGGCCCTCGAAGGCGTGCTCGAGCGTCGTCGCCCCGATGCCGTGCTCGTCTACGGCGACACGAACTCGACGCTGGCCGCGACCCTCGCGGCGGTCAAGCTCGGCATCCCGGTGGCGCACCTCGAAGCGGGGCTGCGGTCCTTCAACCGGTCGATGCCCGAAGAGCACAACCGGGTCATGACCGACCACGCGGCCGACCTCTGCCTCGCTCCCACCGCGGGCGCCGTCGAGCACCTGCGCGCCGAGGGGCTCGGCGACCGAACCGTCCTCGTCGGGGACGTCATGACCGACGTCCTCTACGCGGTGCGCGACCGCGACCGTGACCGCGACCGCGCGGCCCGACCGCAGGAGGCGCGGGTCGCCTCTCCGGCGCCCCTCGCCCCCACGGCTCCCTACGTCCTCGCGACTCTCCACCGCCCCGCCAACACCGACGATCCCGAGCGGCTCGGCGACGTCCTCGACGGGCTCGAGGCGGTGGGGCGATCAGGACGCACCGTGCTGCTGCTCGCGCATCCTCGGTTGCGGGCCCGCGCCTCCGCGTCCGGTGTCGTGCTCGACCGACCGGGCCTCATCGTCGCGCCGCCCGTCGGCTACCCCGAGCTCGTCGACCTGCTCAGCGGCGCGGACGGCGTGGTGACCGACTCGGGTGGTCTGCAGAAAGAGGCCTTCCTGCTGCGGCGCCCGTGCGTCACGGTGCGCAGCGACACCGAGTGGCCCGAGACGGTCACCCTCGGCTGGAACGAGCTGGTCGGCGACCGCCCGGTCGAGATGGCCGACCGGCTGGACGGGCTCGCCTGCCCGCGGACCGACGCGACGCCGTACGGCGACGGGCGGGCGGCGACCCGCGCCGTCGACGCCGTGCTCGCCCGTTTCGCCGGCTGACGCGGGTCACGAAGTCGGCAAACCCGGACGGCCGCTTGTGATACGGCAGGTGCCATCGTAGAATATGAAACATTGCCAGTGTGGCGTCCTACCCGAAAGGCTCGACCCGTGCGTGTGACCGACATCTTCCGAGCCCTGCTCGCCGGGTGGTACCTGCTGCTCATCGGCCTCGTCGTGGGGGGTGGCGCGGGCGTCGCGATCTCGGCGTCGGCCACCCCGACCTACGTGAGCAGCACGAAGCTCTTCGTCGCCGTGCGCGGCCAGGCCGACACCACCGCGATGGAGATCGCGTCCGGCTCGAACGCGGCCCAGCAGAAGATCAAGACCTACACCTCCCTCGTCACGACGCCGCGGGTGCTCGACCCGGTCGTGCGCGACGTGGGCTCGCCGCTGACGCTCGAGTCGCTGGCGGCGGAGGTCTCGGCGAGCTCGCCGACCGCGTCGACGATCATGTCGGTCACCGTGTCCGACGTCGACCCGCGGCGCGCCGCCGAGCTGGCCGACGCGGTCACCGAGAGCCTGCGGTCGGTGGTGACGACCGAGCTCGAGCCCGAGTTCGCGCCCGGGGTGCCCTCGGTCACGATGGAGGTCGTCGAGCCCGCGGCCGTGTCGTCGTCGCCGGCCACCCCGCACACCACCGCGAACGTGGCCCTCGGGCTGGCGCTCGGCCTCGCCGTCGGTGCGCTGGGTGCGTTGCTGCGCACGGTGCTCGACACCAAGGTGCGCGGCCAGGACGACCTCGCCGACGAGCACGACCTGGCCGTGGTCGGTGACATCCCCTTCGACCCCGAGGTGCGGCGCCGCCCTGTCGTCGTCGGCGACGGGGGCGGCAGCATCAACGCAGAGGCCTTCCGCATGCTCCGGACCAACATCCGGTTCCTCGCCTCGGGGGCGTCGGCCCGGACCTTCGCCGTCACCTCCGCGGGGCCGGGCGAGGGCAAGACGACGACGACCGCCAACCTCGCCGTCGCACTCGCCGAGACAGGGCTCCGGGTCGTCATCGTCGATGCCGACATGAGGCGTCCCAACCTGGCCAAGGTGCTCGGCATCGAGGGGGCCGTGGGCCTGTCAGACCTGTTGATCGGCCGGGTCGAACTCGACGACGTGCTCCAGCCGTGGGGCAGCGATGCCCTCGGCGTGCTGCCGGCCGGCGACGTGCCGCCGAACCCGAGCGAGCTGCTCGGTTCCGTGGCGATGAAAGCCCTGCTCGACGACCTCGGCAGCCGCTACGCCGTCGTGCTGATCGACACCCCGCCCCTGCTGTCGGTGACCGACGCGGTGCTCCTCAGCGAGATGGTCACGAGCATGCTGCTCGTCGTCGCCTCGGGGCGCACGCAGCGCACCCACGTCAAGAAGGCCCTCGAGCGGCTCGACGCGGTGGGTGAGACCCCCCGCGCGGCAGTCCTCTCGATGAGCCCCCGCCGCCGATCCGACACGCGCTACCAGTACTACGGCGAGGCCTCGGGGGCTCCTCGAGGACTACGCCGGCTCATCCGATCGAAGGGAAGATCATGACCACGCCACGACCCGACATCGCGCACGTCTCGAGCGCTCACGCCTGGACCGACAACCGCGTCCATCTGCGTGAGGCGGCCGGTGCCGCGGGGGCGGGCTACCGCGTGCGGCTGATCGCCGTCGAGAGCGACGTCACCGGGGGGTCCACGGGCGTGGACGTCGTGACCATCCCGCGTCGGCCGCGCCTGTCGCGCATGGTGCTCAGCAGCGCCCAGGCCTTGTGGCTGGCGGCTCGCTCGGGTGCCCGAGTCTGTCATCTGCACGATCCCGAGCTGGTCTGGGGCATCCCGCTGTTGCGGCTGGTCGGCCGCCACGTGGTCTACGACGCCCACGAAGACCTGCCCGACCAGGTGAGGTCGAAGCCCTACCTCTCGCCGCTGTCGGCCCCGATCGCCCAGGTCGTCGCCCACGCGGCGGTGCGAGTGGCGGCGACCGCCGACCGCGTCGTGGTCGCCACGGAGACCATCGCCGAGAGGTTCCCGGCGGGCAAGACGGTGCTCGTCCGCAACTACCCCCGGCTGAGGTCGCTCGAGTCGACCGCACCGCCGGCGAGTCGCCGTGATGCGATCGTCACGTTCGTCGGTTCGCTCGACCGCAACCGGGGGTCGGGCGCCCTGGCGAGCCTGGTCCGATCGGCGACGTTCCCCGCCGGGTGGCGCCTCGAGATGGCGGGTTCCGTCGCGGGGCCCGACGCGTCCGACCTGACCGCCCGGCCGCGCACCGACGGGCTTCCGCTCGTGTTCCACGGGCGGATGTCCCCCCAGGCGACGCGCGACCTCCTGCTCTCGGCTCGCGTGGGCCTGGTCACCTTCCAGCCGACGGAGGCCCACCTCAACTCCCTGCCGACCAAGCTCTTCGAGTACATGGCCGCAGGCCTCGCCGTCGTGGTCAGCGACTTCCCGCTCTGGCGCCGACTGCTCGGCGACCTCGACTGCGCGACCTTCGTCGATCCCGGCGACCCCGACGCGATCGCGGTGGCCGTCGCCGCGTACGCCGCCGACCCCGAGTTGCTCGACCGACACGGACGCAATGCTCGTCGGGCCGTCGTCGAGACCTTCTCCTGGGACGGTGAAGAGGCGGCCCTGCTCGCGTTGTACCGAGGCCTCATCGGTGCGCCCGCGCGCGCTGCCGGGGCGGCTCCCCGGCTCGCCGCGAACCAGCGTGATGCGTCATGACCCGCACCCCGTCCGGTGCCGGTCCGGTGTCCACCGCGTCCGACCCGCTGCGCATCCTCGTCGTGTGCACCGGCAACCTCTGCCGATCGCCTCTCTTCGCCGCCCTGCTCGCCGACCGCCTCGGCCGCGACGCTGTCGTCACCAGTCGGGGCACAGGGGCCGTCGCCGGGGCGACCCCACCGGCCGCGGCCGTCCTGGCCGCCCGACGCGTGGGCGTCGAACTGGACGGGCACACCGCCCGATCCCTCGACGACTCCGACATCGACGACGCCGACCTCGTGCTCGTGGCCAGTCGCCGCCACCGCCGTGACGTCGTCCGCCGGTCGCCCCGGGCCGCGACGAGGGTCTTCACGATTCTCGAGTTCGCGCGCTTGGCCGAGGCGCTCGTGGTCCAGCAGGCGGGTCCACCGGAGTCGGTCTCGCCCGACGAGTCGGGGATGGCTCCGGCTCACTCGTCGGCCGTGGGCCTCGGGCACGACGCCTCGGCCGGCGGGGCGCGGCGTGGGGTGCCGGCCACCGACGAGCGGGGTCGTCCGTTCGCTGTCGTCGACGCCGTCGTCCGGTCACGCGGGCTGACGCGTCGGCCGGTGAACCCGGACGACGACGACGTCATCGATCCGATCGGTCGCCGGGCCAGCGTGCACCGACGGGTGTCGAGGCAGCTCGCCGCGGCTGCCGATCTGGTGGGCGGGGCCTTTGCCGCGCCGGGGGCCGACGGTCCCGACCCCGGGTCACGTCCCGTCGCGGCCGTCTCCCACGTGGCAGGCCCTCACCGACGCCCGAGACGGCGACCTGCCCGCGCGCGGGGTGCGGTGGCGTCCCGAGACGGTCACGGGCCAGCGCGTCCCTGACCCTCCCCCCTCCGAGTCGCCCGTCCGAGTCGCCCGCCCGGGGCTGGTCCCCGGCTCGGTCACCCTGTTCGTCAGGCCCCGTCCGCCCACCGTCGCACCGTGGCACCGCGGTTCCAGACGGCGAGATCGGTCGCCGACCAGTCGTTCGCCAGCAGGTCGACGGTGTTCGCCGCCGAACCGACGGCGACGCCCCGGACGGGCCCGGTCTCGGAGCCGTCACGGACGACGCGCGTCGCCGAGACCGTCGCCGAGTTCGAGCCGCTGCGGACGTCGACGACCGACGCCGCGCCTCCTGGTGTCGACGGTACGAGGCCGGTCGCGACCGTCCGCGTGATGGTGATCGCGTCGTTCGAGTGGTACAGCGAGATGCCGCGGTCGACGCAGCGATCGAGCACCGACCCGCTGACGACCACGTTGCGGGTCAGGTAGAGCAGCACCCCGGCCTCGGTCCCGCCGCCGTGCCCCCGGACGACGTTGTCGGTGACGAAGCCGGTCGCGCGTTCGGCGGCGTCGCCGACGGTCGAGCCGGCGCCCTTGACGACGATGCCCGCCCCGGGGGCGGCGAGGGCGACACGCTCGACCGTGTTGCCGGCGACGACGAAGGCCGTCGGAGCGTGCCGGTACGACAGGTCGACCTCGGCACGGCACGGCACGATCGAGATGCCCACGCGGCAGTCGCGCACCACGTTGTCGCGCACGACGATGCGGTCGCCGGCGTGTGTGTCGATGCCCTCCCACGAGCGGACGCCCGTGACCACGTTGCCCTCGACGGTGAGTCGTGCCGAACGGCCGGTGACGGTCAGCGGCCGGGTGTCGTCGCGCGTCACGATGATGCCGTAGCTGTTGACGTAGGGCGGCGGCTGGTGCACGTCGGTCACCGTGCACGCCCGCACCGCCCCGTCGACGCACGTGCGCAGCAGCACGCCGGCGTAACCGACGTCGTCGATCTCGAGCCCGTGCACGAGCAGGCCGCTCGTGTGCTCGGCTCGCACCCCGTCGTGCCCGAGCCCCGACAGGTGACCGCCCACCAGTCGGACGTCGTCGAGAGGACGCTCGGCCGTGCCGACGACGTCGATGCCGCGCCCCGCACCCGCCTGCCGACCACCGGGCCCCCGGACCGCGGCCCCCACGACGTCGACGGCCGACGACGTCACCCGGACGACACTGATGTCGGCCGTGGTGTCGAGGGCCCCGTCGCCGACGAACCGCAGGGTCATCGGGCGATCGAGCTGAAGGGGGTGCGTGCGTCGCCACGGACGGGTGACCACGAGTTCGCCGCCGGCCGGCACGGCCGCCAGCGCATCGTCGAGGTCGGTCACGCCCGCGTCGTCGATGACCGGGCCGGGTGGCGAGGTGACCTCTGCGGCCACGGTCGAGGAGGCGCGGGTCGAGAACCCGAGACCCAAGAGGCTCGCCACGGCCCCCGTCGCCAGCAGGCGTCGCCGGTCGAACGTCGGAGGCGTGGGGCGTCGAACCGCACCACCGGCATGAGACATGTGAACATGAGGCATGAATGCACTATAACCGAGACCGAGGAGGCGCGGGTCCCGGCGGCAGTGCGGCAGCGCAGCGGCGCGGGAGCAACGCATCGACGTCGTCCTCGCCGAGTCCACTCAGCCCGAGTCGCCGCCCGGTCGGTACCACCCCGAGCGTGGGGCCACGGCGAGGAGCACCGTGCCGAGGGCAAGGCCGTGCGTCAGCATCGCGGTGGTCAGGGCCGTGTTCGTCAGAGTGATGCTCGGCATGAGCATCACCATGGCCGCGGCCGTGAGGGGCAGACCTCTGGCGGCCCAGTCGACGAACCGGAGGAGGGCCAGAAGTGCGACCCCCGTGCCCATCACCCCGACGTGGCCGAAGTTGGCGAAGCCGTCGGCGAAGAGGTTCGCGTTGGCCGCCACTTGGCCCCCGGGCTGGAGGTACTGCCCGACCTCGAGGGCGATGGACCGGTCGTAGGGCGAGTCGACCCACCATCGCAAGAAGCTCCGCCCGAACATCGCCGGCGGGTTCTCGTCGAAGAAGTCGACGTAGACGCTCGTCAGCAGGCCGGGGGTGATCAAGAACCTCCGGGCGAAGAGGGACGTCCAGAGCAGTCCGCCCTGGAGTTCGTCGGCCAGGGCGGCGGCGACCATCAGGACGACGGGGCCGACGACGTAGGCGAGACCGGGAGCTCGGACGCGTCCGCGACTCACGTGTGTCGCGAGAGCGACCAGGAGCACGGCGGGGAACGAGAAGAGGATCGTCTTGAACCCGGTGCCCGAGTACAGCGCGAGCTGCCCGAGCGCACCGACGGCGATCAGCGGCACGTTCCGGCGCGTCGTGCCGCGGGCCATGATCGCGGTGTTGATGACGTTGGCCTGGCTGCTCAGCAGGTAGCCGAGCAGGCCGTATGCGTGTGTCTCTTCTCTGTAGGCCGCCCGCACGTCGTAGACGTCGTCGAGGGCGACGAACGTCAGGGAGATCCCGGTGGTCGCGGCCATCAGCCCGTAGGTCATGGCCGAGTGCAGCCCGCAGATGCTCCAGAACACGGTGCCGGGGGGCACGCGCCGACGGGGGCTCGCTCCGGGCCGAGGTGCGAACGGGCTCGGGGGCGCGTCCCCGTTCGCGGCCGCTCGGGCGTCGAGCAGACGGGTGCCGAGGGTCGCGATGCCGAATGCTGCGGCGACCGTGGCACTCGCGCCCAGTGCCTCGGAGGCGCTGAGGTACCCGGTGTAGGCGCTCATCAGGACCGCCGGCGCCACGCCCACGGCGAAGAGCACCCACAACACGACGTGGGACACCGTCGACGGTCGGCGCGGAAGGGTGGTGGCGATCGCACAGGCGAGGGCGATCGTCGCGATCGTCAGCTGAGGGGACGCGGCGCGGTACGTGAAGCCTCCGTAGGCGAACTGCACCGTGACGAGCTGCGCGTAGACCCAGTGCAACGACAGCGCGTACACGACGGTGCCGACCGAGATCGTCACGAGGTGCGCGATGAATCGAGCCATCGTCTCGGAACGGGACGAGGGCGACGGGATCGGCGACGACGTCGGTGACGGGGGAGGGGGCGACGACGCCGGCCGGGCCGACGGCGCGGACCGGAACGGGCGCGCCGACGTCACCGGGGCGCTCACGGTCGTGCCCTGCCGCCGGGGCGTGTCGGGTCGTCCGTCGCCGCCGGAGAACCGACCGCCGCGTCGAAGGCGTCCGCGAGTCGAGCGGTGAGCAGGTCGAAGTCGTAGTGGGCGAGGACGTGCTCTCGGCCCCGGGCGCCCAGGCGGGCGCGCTCGGCCGGCGTCATGGCGGCGACGGCGGTGATCGCCTCGGCGAGGCCGTCGACGTCGCTGCCGTCGACCCGGAGGCCCGCCCCCGCCGCGCTGACGGGGTCGTGCGGGACGGATGCGCCCAGCACGACGGGCTTGGCCAGGAGCAGGTACTCGAAGACCTTGTTGAGTGACGTGCCGTGCCGGTAGAGGTCGAGCGGCCGCAGGTTCGCGACGAGGCAGTCGGCGCCACGGCCGATGGCGCGGGCCCGCACCTGCGACACCTGGCCCTCGAAGACCACGCGGTCGGCGTGGCGCCCGGCGGCAGCCCGACGTTCGAGGGCGGGGCGTGCGGGACCGGTGCCGACCAGGCGCAGGACGAGGTGCTCGCCCCCGGGGCGACTCGCGGCGCGGTCGAAGGCGTTGACGATCGGGCCGAGGGCGTTCGCCGGACCCATCGAGCCGAGGTAGGTGATCTCGAACGTCGCGCCGGGCGAGCGGTCTCGGGCCGGGTTCTCGGCGCTCGAGGGCTCGGAGTCGCGGCACGCGACTCCCGGCGGTTCGTCGACGAGTTCGGGGGAGACGCCGTTCGGCACCCAGCTGAAGGGAGCGTGCAGCCCGCGTTCGGCGAGATAACGACCCGCCCCTTCGAGCGGTGACACGACTCGGACCGCCCGGAGGACGCAGAGCCGCTGGAGCCGGGTCAGCGCGCGGGTCACGGGTGATCGTGGCCCGACGACCCCGAACTGCACGAGCGTCTCGGGGCAGAGGTCGCGGATCTCGAGGACGAAGGGCACGCCGAGGCGACGTGCGAGGACCGACCCCGCCCAGGCTGCCGTCGGGTGCACCGACGTGCCCACCACGAGATCGGGGCGGGGAAGGCCGCGCAGTGTGCCGGGCAGCAGGACCAGCGCGGTGAAGAGCAGGATGTCGAGCGCCCGGGCAGGCCGGAACCGGGCGTACGAGACGCCCCGCAGCCAGAGGAAGTCGTGGGTGGGTCCGTGCCACCGGCGACGGAGGCGCCCGGGGCCGAAGCCCTGGCGGCCACTCGGGTGGTCGGTGCTCGCGGCGATCAGCACGGCTCGCCAGCCGTGGTCCGGCAAGCGTCGGGCGAACTGCTCGTGTCGACCGCTGCGACCGTCTCGCTCGCGGTTCGTGGCGTAGTGGGCGACCACCCAGACGACTCGTTCGCTCATCGGGCGGGCACCCCTCGCACGACGACGTCGTCCGTGACGTCGCGGACCACGCAGGCTCCGGCCGCGACGACGCTGCGTGCCCCGACCGTGAGTTGCTGGAGCACGATCGACCCGGCGCCGATCATCGTGTCGGCACCGACGTGGACGGTGCCCGAGACGACGGCACCGGGGTTGATGCTGACGTGGTCGCCGACGACCACGTCGTGTCCGACGACGGCGCCGGCCAGCAGGTGGTCGTGGCGACCGAGCCGCACGTGCGTCGAGACGCGGACGCCGGCGCAGACGATCGAGCCGTCGCCGACGAGCACGTCCGAGCCGAGCGTCGCCTCCGGATGCACGAGCGCGGGGGCGGGTGCGGCCCCCGCGGCGAGGCGGGCGGCGAGCCGACGGCGCAGGGCGGGGTCGCCGACGGCGACGACCCAGGGAGCCGTCGAGCCGGACGACAGCCACCCGTCGAGGTCACCGAGGTACGCGACCCCCAGCCGGGCGAGACGGTCGAGGTCGGCGGGCGAGGGGCCGTCGTCGACGACCCCCACGACCTCACGCCCCGCCGCGCGGGCCACGTCGATCGTCTCGCGGCCCATGCCGCCGGCGCCGACGACGACCAGGCCGCCGGTCACGCCGCGACCCCGTCCGAGAGGGCGTCGACGCCGACGCGTGCGTCGGGCCGGCAGTCGGACTCGACCGCGGTGCTCGATCCGGCGAACGGCCGACAGGTGACTCCGCCGGCGTCGGTCACGCCGGTGCGGCGCAGCACGCAGCCGACCGTCCGCAGGGCGATCTGCAGGTCGAGCAGTGGGCCCCGCCGGTCGACGTAGTCGACGTCGAGGCGCAGTCGCTCGTCCCAGTCGAGCCCGTTGCGGCCGCTGACCTGCGCCAGGCCGGTCAGACCGGGGCGCACGTCGTGCCGCCGGGACTGCTCGGCGTCGTAGAGGGGCAGGTAGCGCATCAGCAGCGGGCGGGGGCCCACGAGGCTGAGCCGCCCGGTCAGCACGCCGACCAGGCTGGGCAGCTCGTCGAGGCTCGTCGAACGCAGCAGTCGCCCGAACGGCGTCAGGCGGTCGGCGTCGGTCACCAGGCCGGCCGCGGGGTCGACGTCACGCATCGAGCGGAACTTGACGAGGGTGAACGGCTCGCCGTGCAGACCGGGTCGCGTCTGACGGAAGAGCACCGGCCGACCGAGCCGCACGGCGACGGCGACGGCGACGCCCAGCACGACCGGCGAGAGCAGGACGAGGGCCGAGGAGGCGCAGGCCACGTCGACCACGCGTTTGGCCGTCTCGTACACGGGTCGCGCCCGCGGGCGGGGGTTCGGATCGGCGTGGCGGCTCGGCCTCATCGGGGTCTCCTCGGGTTGGCGTGTGTGAAATGTTACTCGACCTCCTCTCGGAACAGAAGACCGGCGCATGATATTTTTCCTCTCGCATTGGCTGACGACATGTCGTATTCTGGTCGGGACCCGAACCGGAGGACCCGATGCGACCGAAGAGCCCCGCCCCGTCGGATCCGAGCCGAGAGGCGACGGACCGGACCGACGCGGCCCGCGCCTCCTGTGCTCCGACGGCCGACGTCGACGCGACCGCGGTCGTCGGCGCCGGCACCCGCGTCTGGCACCTGGCGCAGATCCGCGAGGGGGCGCGCGTCGGCGACGCCTGCGTCGTCGGCCGTGGTGCCTACCTCGGTGCCGGGGTCGTGGTCGGCGATCGCTGCAAGATCCAGAACGACGCCCTCGTCTTCGAGCCGGCCGAGCTGGGCGACGGCGTGTTCGTCGGCCCCGCCGTCGTCCTGACCAACGACCGCACCCCGCGAGCCGTCACCCCCGACGGCGCACTCAAGGGCGCGTCCGACTGGGTTCCGGTCGGCGTGCGGGTGGGCGACGGCGCCTCGATCGGGGCGCGTGCCGTCTGCGTCGCGCCCGTGACGATCGGTCGGTGGGCCATGGTCGCCGCCGGCGCCGTCGTCACGCGCGACGTGCCGGACCACGCTCTCGTCGCCGGCGTCCCCGCCCGTCGCATCGGCTGGGTGGGGCGTGCCGGTGCCCCCCTCGTCGCCGACGGCGACCTCTTCGTCTGCCCCGTCACGGGCACCCGCCACCGCGTCCACGGCGACGCCCTCCGAGAGGAAGACCGATGACCGCCACCACCCCCGCGACCACGGGTGCACCGCCCGTCCCGGCGGCCCGACCGTTGATCGGCGACGACGAACGACGAGCCGTCGACGCCGTGATGGCCAGCGGCATGCTGGCGCAGGGCCCCGAGGTCGCCGCCTTCGAACGCGAGTTCTCGGCCGAGCTGCTCGGCGACCGGGCCGCCGTCGCCGTGAACTCGGGCACGACGGCCCTGCACCTCGGGTTGCTCGCGGCCGGCATCGGGCCCGGTGACGAGGTGATCGTGCCGTCGTTCACCTTCGCGGCCACGGCGAACGCCGTCTGCCTCGTGGGGGCCACCCCGGTCTTCGCCGACATCGAGCCCCGGCACTACTGCCTCGACGTCGAGTCGGTGCGGTCTGCCCTGACCCCCCGGACGCGAGCCGTCATGCCCGTCCACCTCTACGGCCACCCGGCCGACATGACCGCCCTGACCGCCCTGGCGGCCGAGCACGACCTGCTCGTCCTCGAGGACGCGGCGCAGGCGCACGGCGCGACCTGGGCGGGGCGGCCGGTCGGCACGTTCGGCGTCGCCGGCGCGTTCAGCCTCTACCCCACCAAGAACATGACCTCGGGCGAGGGGGGCATGATCTCGGTCGCCGAACCCGAGGTCGAACGGCTACTGCGGCTGCTGCGCAACCAGGGCATGGAACGGCGCTACGCCAACGAGGTCGTCGGGTTCAACGTCCGCATGACCGACCTGCACGCCGCCATCGGTCGGGTCCAGCTGCGCAAGCTGGCCGGCTGGACCGAGCGTCGCCGCGTCGCCGCGTCGCGGTTGTCCGCGGGCATCACGTCGCTCGAGACGCCGTCGGTCGCGGCCGGCGCCACCCACGTGTTCCACCAGTACACGGTGCGAGTCCCCGACGACCGGGCGGGCTTCGCCCGGGCCCTCGAGCTCGAGCACGGCGTGGGCACGGGCGTCTACTACCCGACGCCGGTCCACCGCCTGCCTTCGTTCGGCCTCGAGGTCGACCTCCCCGAGACCGAGCGTGCCGCACGCGAGGTCCTCTCGCTGCCGGTGCACCCGTCGGTCACCGACGACGAGCTCGACCGCGTCGCGGCCGCCGTCGAGACCGTCGCGGGGGCCGGCCGATGAGCACCGCGCGACCCGTGCGCACCGGGCTGATCGGCCTCGGCATGATGGGGCGTCACCACGCCCGCGTCCTGCGTCAGGTCGACGGCGTCGAGCTCGTCGCCGTCGCGGACGCCTGCGGCGACCCACACGGCGTCGCCGGCGACCTGCCCTTCGTCGACGACGTCGAGGGCCTGCTGCGGCTCGGCATCGACGCGGCGGTCGTCGCCGTCCCGACCGCCTACCACGACGCGGTCGGCCTGCAGCTCGCCGAGGCCGGGGTGCACGCCCTGATCGAGAAGCCCGTCGCGCACGACGTCGCCGCGGGCGCCCGACTCGTCGACGCCTTCGAGACGCGCGGGCTCGTCGGGGCCGTCGGTCACATCGAGCGGTACAACCCGGCGTTGCAGTCGCTGCGGGCACGTCTCGAGGCGGGGGACGCGGGCGACGTCTACCAGATCGCCACGCGTCGCCAGGGGCCCTTCCCCTCGCGCATCGCCGACGTCGGCGTGGTGAAAGACCTGGCCACCCACGACATCGACCTGACCGCCTGGCTCGCCCGCAGCCCGTTCCGCAGCGTCTACGGGCACGCCGCACACAAGAGCGGCCGACCGCACGAGGACCTCGTCGCCTTCTCGGGTCGTCTCGACGACGGCACCGTGACCAGCCACCTGGTCAACTGGCTCTCGCCGTTCAAGGAGCGGCTGACCGTCGTCACGGGGTCGCGCGGCTCGTTCGTCGCCGACACGCTGACGGCCGACCTCACCTTCTACGAGAACGCCACCGTCGACACCGCCTGGGACGCCGTCTCGGCGTTCCGAGGCGTCGCCGAGGGTTCGATGACGCGCTTCGCCCTGACCAAGCGCGAGCCCCTCGTGCTCGAGCACGAGGCCTTCCGTGACGCCGTCCGCGGCCGGCGGCCCGTCCGGGTCGTCACCCTGCGCGACGGCCTCGACACGCTCCGCGTCGCCGAGGCGGCCCTCGAGTCCGCCGCGACGGGCATGCCCGTCGACCCCCGCGCCTCCCTGGTCCGGGTCTGACGGGCGGGGCCCGCCCGGCCTCGTCGATCGACCCGATCCCCGTCCCCCACGACCCCACACAGAGCAGGAACCCATGAACATCACCGTCATCGGACTCGGCAAGATCGGCCTCCCCCTGGCCGTGCAGTACGCCTCGTCGGGCCACACCGTCGTCGGCGTCGACGTCTCGTCGACCGTCGTCGAACAGGTCGCCGCGGGCGTCGAGCCCTTCCCCGGCGAGCACGACCTGGCCCGACGCCTGCGTGACGTGGTCGCGTCGGGTGCCCTGCGGGCCACGACCGACTACGCCGACGCCGTGCCGGGCTGCGACGTCGCCGTGGTGGTCGTGCCCCTTTTCGTCGACGACGAGGCCCGACCCGACTTCGGCTGGATGGACCAGGCGACCGAGTCGCTCGCGGCGCAGCTCACCCCGGGCACCCTCGTCGCCTACGAGACCACGCTGCCGGTCGGCACCACCCGGTCGCGCTGGGCGCCGCGTCTCGAGGCGGGCAGCGGCCTGCGCGAGGGCGTCGACTTCCACGTGGCGTTCTCGCCCGAGCGCGTGCTGACCGGTCGGGTGTTCGCCGATCTTCGCCGCTACCCCAAGCTGGTCGGGGGCCTGTCGCCCGAGGGGGCGCGCCGCGCGGTCGAGTTCTACGAGTCGGTGCTGCAGTTCGACGCCCGTGACGACCTCGACCGCCCCAACGGCGTCTGGGACCTCGGTTCGGCCGAGGCCGCCGAGATGGCGAAGCTCGCCGAGACGACCTACCGCGACGTCAACATCGGGCTCGCCAACGAGTTCGCGCGCTACGCCGAGACGGTCGGCGTCGACGTCGCCCAGGTGATCGAGGCGTGCAACTCGCAGCCGTTCAGCCACATCCACCAGCCCGGCATCGCGGTGGGCGGCCACTGCATCCCGGTGTACCCGCGCCTCTACCTCTGGAACGACCCCGACGCCGAGACCGTCCGTGTGGCCCGCGCCCGCAACGCGGCCATGCCGACGCACGCCGCCGGGTTGCTGCGTCGGGTGCACGGCCGACTCGCCGGCCAGACGGTCGTCGTCCTCGGCGCCGCCTATCGCGGCGGGGTGAAAGAGACGGCCTTCTCGGGGGTGTTCGACACCGTGGCCGCGGTGGCCAAGTGCGGGGCGCGCGTCCTCGTGCACGACCCGCTCTACGACGACGCCGAGCTCACCGCACTCGGCTTCGAGGCCTACCACCGGGGCGAGCCGGCCGACGCCGTCATCGTGCAGGCCGACCACGCCGAGTACCGCACGTGGCGCGACTCCGACGTGCCGGGCGTGCGGTCGGTCGTCGACGGCCGACGCGTGCTCGACACCACGCGCTGGCCGTCGGCCTTCGTCGCCGCGATCGGTGACGGGACCGTCGCCGCGCGGCTCGAGCAGGCCGCCGCCGTTTCGGCGTGACCACCACCGAGTCGTCGGACGTCGTCCAGGCGTCCGACCCGCGCCCCGGGGCGAGGCGCCGTCTGCGCGCTCGTCTCGCACGACCGGCGTCGCGAGTGCTGCTCGGCAGCGTGATCGGTCAGGGTGCGGTGCTCGCGGCGTCCCCTCTCATCACCCGGTTCTACCGCCCGGGCGACCTCGGAGCGCTCGCCGTGGTGACGGCGCTCTCGAGCGTCGTCGGGGCGGTCGCGCCGCTGGGCTGGGATCGTGCCGTCGTCGTGCCCCGGGCCGAGGGCGCCGCCCGGGCCGTCGTGCTGCTCGCCGTGGTGAGCGTCGTGACCATCAGCGCGATCGCCGGGGTCGTCGCGTACGCCGGGCGACACGTCTGGGCGGAGGCGACGGGCACCCCGCTGCTCGTCGACGCCTGGTGGGTCTGCCCGGTCACCGTGCTCGCCGTCGCCCTGCAGCGCGTGGTGACGAGCAGCCTGGCCCGGCGCCGCGACTACGTGGCCCTCGGTCGCCGTTCGGCGCTGCAAGGTCTCGGGCAGGTCGCCTGCAACCTCGCCCTCGCGCCGCTCGGGGGATCGTGGGGGCTCGTGCTCGGGCTCGCGGTCGGCCGGGCCACCGCGCTGGTCGGCACCCGTCGCCGCCACGCCCCGAGACGTTCGAGACCCCCTCGCGCGACCGTACGACCTCCGGGCCGCCGTCGGGTCCGGGGGCGTCTCGTGGTGGCCGTGGTGTCGCGTTACCGGCGCTTCCCGCTGGTCAGCACGTGGTCCGGCCTGATCAACGTGATGGGGCAGCAGGCTCCGTTGCTGCTGCTCGCCGCCCTGCACGGCTCACCGGCGATCGGGGCTCTGGCCCTGACCATGCGGGTGCTCGGCAGCCCGGTCGGCATCGTCGCCGACGCCGTCGCGTTGCAGGTCGACGGGCAGACGGGCGCGATCGTGCGACGTCGTGCGGGGGGCGTCGAAGCCTCGGTGCGTCGTGTGCTGCTGCCCCTCGCCGCTCTGGCGGTGGTCGGACTCGTCGCCTGCGTCCTGGGGGCCCCCGTCGTGTTCCCGGTCGTCTTCGGCGAGGCCTGGTCCGGGGCGGCGACCTCGGCGATGCTGTTGGCGCCCGCCTTCGCGGCGCAACTGGTCGCGTCCCCGGTGTCGCGCCTCCTGCCCCTCCTCGAACGGCAGGGCACCCAGCTCGCCTGGGACGTCGTGCGTCTCGTGGCCACCTCCGGGGCGATCGTCGGCTCGAGCCTCGCCGGTGCGACCGTGACGACGTCGATCGCCGTCTGGTCGACTGCGTCCGTCGTCTCGTACGCGGTGATGCTCTGGCTCGTCGTCCGGGCCGCCCGGTGCGCCGACCGGCCCAGGGCGGCACACTGAGGTGATGCACACCTGGATCAAGATCTGCGGGCTGTCGACCCCCGAGTCGGTCGATGCCGCTGTGGCGGCGGGCGTCGACGCCGTGGGCTTCGTCCTCGCCGCCGGCAGCCCCCGCACGGTCGACGCCCGGACGGCCGCCCACCTCGTCGACGGGGTGCCGCCGACGGTCGAGACCGTCGGCGTGTTCCGCGGACAGCCGGTCGCCGAGGTGCTCGAGCTCGCCCGTGCCTCGGGGGTGACGACGGTCCAGCTGCACGGTGACGAGACGCCGGCCGACGTCGCCGAGGTGCGGGCCGCCGGCTTCCGGGTCGTCCGCGCCGTGAGTGCGGCGGCGTACCTGGCCGAGGACGACGAACGGCGGGCGGCCTACGGCGAGGACGCCCTGCTGCTCGACGCGGTCGAGCCCGGTGCCGGGGCCACCTTCGACGGTGGACCGCTGCGTGCGTCCCCTCCGACCCGCGACTGGGTGCTGGCGGGCGGGCTCACCCCCGAGAACGTCGCCTCGCTCGTCGGACAGCTCGGCCCGGACGGCGTCGACGTCAGCTCGGGCGTCGAGTCCGCCCGCGGGGTGAAGGACGTCGGTCGCATCCGGGCATTCGTCGCGGCCGTGCGCGAGGCGGACGCGGACGCGCGGGCCAGGCGCTGACGGGCCGCGCCGGACGATCCGGCACGGCCCTCCTGGCCCGACGGCTCAGACCGCCGCGAGGGCCGAGGTCGGCGGGATGCGCGCTGCGCGCGAGGCGGGGTAGAGCCCGCTCAGTCCGCCGATCACGACGGTCGCGGCGAGCCCACCGCCCACGGCCCAGGCCGGGACGACGACGGGCCAGCCCTGCGACACCGCGAACGCGGCCGTGACCCCGGCGCCGATCACGACGCCCGTCGTCCCGCCGAGCAGCGACAGCAGCAGCGACTCGACCAAGAACTGGTCGCGGATGTGTCGCCGCCGTGCCCCGAGCGCGCGTCGCACGCCGACCTCGGCCCGGCGTTCGAGCACGGTGATCACCATCGTGTTCGCCACCCCGATGCCGCCGACGAGCAGCGCGACCCCGCCGATGCCCAGCAGCAGGCCGGTGAACGACTCCTCGGTCGCCTGCTGGGCGGCCAGGGCGTCCGAGGGGCGACCGACCGAGACGCCGCTCGGTTCGGCCGGGTTGACCTGCCGGGCGAGGACGTCGCGCACGCCTGCCACGTGCGCCGGGTCGGCGCGTGCGAACACCTGCGTGGGGTGGCCCGTGAACCCGAACGCCGCGTCGGCACCCGCGGCCGGGACGAAGGCCGAGTTGTCGAGGTCGGGTGCGAGCTGCAGCGGGGCGACGATGCCGACGACCGCGACCCAGCGCCCCCCGATCCAGATGCGCGTCGTGGGGCCGACCTCGTCGATGCCGAGGGTCGCGGCCGCCGTCGAGCCGAGCACGACCTGCGGCAGCTCGCCCGCCGCCGCCCCGAACCAGGTGCCCGAGACGAGGTCCGCCTTGAGCACCGACGCCAGGTCGCCCTGCACGGCGTCGAGCGAGATGCCGCCCGACGCCCCGGTGGGCACGTGGTCGTTGCGGTACACCTTCTGGCCCGCGATCCGGCCGACGGCACCGACCTCGTCGACGTCCGTGCGACGGTCGAGCACGCTGACGGCGTCGACCGGCAGCGGCACGTCCTCACCCGTGACCGACGTGCCCGGCTGCACCTGCAGCAGGTTCGTGCCGAGGCCGGACAGCACCCGGTCGAGGGCGGCCTGACTCGACGACGAGATGCCCACCACGGCGATCATCGCCGCGATGCCGATGGCGATGCCGAGGGCCGACAGCACCACCCGCGTCGGTCGCGTCCGCAGGCCGAACACGCCGAGGCCGAGCAGGTCACGAGGTGAGACCCGGCCCGTGCGGCGTGGCCGGGGAGCGGGGGCGCTCACGAGGCGACCCGCTCGGGTCGCCGCGCCGCGCCTCCTGGGCTCGCGACGGGCGGAGGAGCCCCCACCACGCCGTCGCGCACGTGCACCCGCCGGGGCAGCGAGGCCGCCAGGGCGAGGTCGTGCGTGATGACGACGATCGTCGTGCCCCCGGCGTTGAGCTCGTGCAGCAGCCCGAGCACGGCCGACCCCGAGGTCGAGTCGAGCGCACCGGTCGGCTCGTCGGCCAGCAACAGGGTCGGCTCGCCGACGATCGCCCGGGCGATGGCGACGCGCTGCTTCTCACCGCCAGAGAGCTCGTGCGGACGGTGCGTGAGCCGGTGCCCGAGGCCGACCGCCTCGAGCGCCACGCGGGCCCGGGCGGACCGCTCGCGCCGGGGCACGCCGCAGTAGAGCAGGCCGTCGGCGACGTTCTCGGTCGCCGTCGCGCCCGCGGACAGGTGGAAGTGCTGGAAGACGAAGCCGATGTGGTCGGCCCGGAGCCGCGACACGTCGTCGTCCGACAGGTCGCCGACCTCGTGCCCGGCGACCCGCACCGAGCCCTCGGTGGGGCGGTCGAGCGTGCCCATCACGTTGAGCATCGTCGACTTGCCCGAGCCGCTGGGCCCGACGACGGCGACGAACTCGCCGCGCCGCACGGTCAGGTCCGCCCCGTCGAGTGCCGCCAGGTCGCCGTACCGCTTGGTCACGCCCCGCAGCTCGAGGACGACGTCGTCGCCTGGCACGAGCGGGCCCGCCGAGGAGGCGCGGGTCGCGTCGACCCCGTCGCCCACGGTCACCGACGCGCTCACGACGGCACCACGACCTCGGTGCCCTCGGCGATGCCCTCGCCCGTGACCTCGACCCGGCCGTCGGCGAAGAACCCCGTCGTGACCGGGACCTCTCGTGTGGTGCCGTCGGGCTGGACGACCTCGACCACGTAGTCGTCGCCGGTCGAACCGGCGTCGCCCTCGGCCGAGCCGTCCTCCGCGGCACCGCCACCCGACCCGGCCAGGAGCGCCGTGACCGGCACCGACAGGACGCCCTCGCGGGTCGTGCCCGCGACGACCAGGTCGACGGTGCTCGTCGCCGAGACGCCCTCGGGAAGCTCGGCGTCGAGGCGGACCACCACGGGGGTCGTGTCGGCGTCGCCGCCCGAGCCCGAGCCCTCGTCGTCCGAGGGCGGACCGCCCACGGACTGGACGGTGCCCGGCACCTGCGAGCCATCGGGCAGGGACACCTGCACCGCACCTCCGGACGGGAACCGCACGAGGTCGATGGGCTGGACCGTTGCCGTGGCGACGAGGGTGGTGGCGGTGTAGCCGTAGACCGCCTCGCCCGCCGGAGCGCCGACGAGCCCCGTCAGGTCGCCGACCCGGATGTCGCCGGGCACGAACGCGACGTCGGACGTGCCGAGCGTGCCGGTCTGCGGGCGGTCGCGGTCCTTCTGCCAGCGCGCGACCGCTCGGCGGGTGCGGTCGTCGAACCGGTCGTCGTCGGCGACGTCGTAGCCGAGGGCGCGGAGGTTGTCCTTCAACTGGTCGACGTCGGCGCCGCGGAGGCCCTGCTCGAGGGTGCGCCAGAGGGGCACCGTGCCGTGCATCGACCGCACGGTCACCTCGTCGACCGAGTAGAGGGTGCCGTCGCGGCCGATCGTGTCGCCGAAGCCCGGCAGCCAGGTGACCGTGCCGCTGCCGACGGCGGTCAGCGGCACGGGGGTGCCGTAGCCGAGGCTGCCGGGCACGCGCTTGCTGTCGACGAGGTCGCCCTCGACGACCGGCGTGGTCTGCCGGTTCGTCGAGGCCTGTGTGCTGTCGGCGGCGGGCGTCGAGGCGTCGGCACCCGACACGAGAGAGCACCCCGTCAGTGCGGCGCCGCAGGTGGTCACGACGGCCACGGCCGTCCACCAGCGCGCGGACGTGCGCCTCATTCGTCGTCACCGGACGCGTCGGGGCCGAACTCCGTCCAGCAGGCGTCGAAGGCGAGGGCCTCGGCCTCGCCCTCGGGGCCGGTGCGCCCCGGCGCGAACTCGCCGCCGACCGGGTCGGCGAAGTCGCTGAACCCCTTGTCGCGGACGCACTGCGCGACCTTCAGGCCGGACTTCTGGAGGGCGGCGGCCTCGTCGGCGTCGGGAGCCTGGCCGATCTCGCCGAACTCGCCGGGCAGCGTGGCGGCGCAGGTCGAGAAGGCCTTCTCGTAGGCGTCGGGGTCGCTTCCCTTCGGGGCGGCGATGACGACGACCTCGCTGAGGTCGGGGTCGTCGACGTCGAAGCCGGCGTCCCGCAGGCACGAGCCGAGTTGGGCGGAGGCGCTGCGGGCGTCGGCCGCCGAGGTGTCGGCGCCTCCCGAGGCGGTGTCGGGCCCCGAGGCGCACCCGGCCAGCAGGGCGGGGGTCAGCAGGGCGAGCGCAGCGACGGCGGTGCGGAACCCGGTGCGTCGGACGGTGGTGGCGTGGGTGGTCATGTCGTTCTCTCTCAGTGGTGGGGGACGGCAGGGGAGGGGGCGGGCGTCAGCCCTTCAGGCCGACCTCGGCCTGGCAGGTGGTGGTGGCCGCCTCGTAGGCGGGGTCGCCCTGGTGGCTCGGGTCGGGTCGCCAGACGCCGTCGACCGGGTCCTCGACGTCGCTGAACCCGGCGTCGCGCAGGCAGGCCGTCAGGTCGAGCAGCTGCTGGTCGAAGCCTTGGCCGCCGCCGCCGGACCGCGACGGAGGCGCGAGCGAGGTCCCCGAGGCACAGTCGGCGATGGTCTCGGTGTACGCGTCGAGCTGGTCGGCGGAGAGCCCCGCGGGCTGCCGGAACGAGCCCGGGGTCGAGAAGCCGTCGTCCTCGACGTCGTAGCCGGCGTCGCGGACGCACTGGCCGACGCGGGCCGCGTCGCTCGACGCGGGGGCGGCGCTCGAGCCGACGGGGGTCGGCCCGTCGGGAGCCGACGAGCACGCCGACAGGAGCGCGGGGATCAGCAGCGTCGCGCCGACGAGGGCGGCGACGCGGCGGCGGTGGAGGAGGGGCAGGGAGGTCATGGGAGTCCTTTCGTCTCAGGAGTGCTCCCAGTGCAGCCGACCGGGTGTTTCGCGACCGTGCCTCCGCCGGTTATGTCCACGAAACACGAGGTGTCACACTCTGATATGTAGAATCGTCACGTTCGACGACGGCAGGAGGAAGCATGCGGGTACTGGTGGTGGACGACGAGAGGGCCCTGGCCGACCTCGTCGTCGCGGGGCTGAGCCGTCGGGCGATGGCGGTCGACGTCGCCTACCGCGGCGACGACGCCGACGAGATGCTCGCGGTGAACGACTACGACGTCGTCGTGCTCGACCGCGACCTGCCGGGCCTGCACGGTGACGCCGTCGCGCGTCGCGTGGCCGAGCGCGGTGACGGCACGCGCATCCTCATGCTCACCGCGGCCGGCGACCTCACCGAGCGGGTGGCCGGCCTCGAACTCGGGGCCGACGACTACCTGGCCAAGCCGTTCGACTACCCCGAACTGGTGGCCCGCGTGCGGGCGCTCGGACGCCGGGCGGGTGCGGCCACCCGCCCGGTGCTGCGGTCGGGCGACATCGTCGTCGACGTGGCACGGCACGAGGCCACCCGGGGCGGCGTCGACCTCGGGCTCTCGACGAAGGAGCTCATGGTGCTCGAGGCGCTGCTCGCGGCCGACGGTCGCGTGGTCAGTGCCGAGGAGCTGCTGGAGAAGGTCTGGGACGCCAACATCGACCCGTTCACGAACGCCGTCCGGGTCACGGTCAGCAAGCTGCGGCGCAAGCTCGGCTCGCCCGACCCGATCGCGACGCTGCCGGGGCGCGGGTACCGACTGTGACGCGCCTCGCTCGCCTCCCGCGCCTCGCGTTCGTCGGCAGGGGGCGCTGGCCCATCGGGCTGCGCGTCGCCGTGACCTTCGCGCTCGTCACGGCCGGTCTCTGCGCCCTCGTGCTGGCCGGGGTGGCGTGGGCCACGACGCAGGGGGTGGCCGGCTCGGTCGCGGTCGTCGAGGACGAGGTGCTGAGCGGCGCCGTGTTCGAGGCGACGTCGCCCGAGTCCGGGGGGACGTCTGCGCCCGCCACCGGCGACGAGTTCGAGCCCGTGGTGCCCACGCGCTGCGAGGGCACGCCGTGTCGGTCCGCACCGGCGGGCCTGGCCGCCGTGTCGGTGATCCGCGACGTCACCGACGTCGCCCGACGCCAGCAGGTGCTCTGGTCGGTCGTCGGCACGGGGGTCGCCGCGCTGGCGGCCGGCGGCGTCGGGCTGCTGCTCAGTCGGCGAATGCTCGGGCCGCTCGACGAGGTCGTCGCCACGACCCGCCGGGTCACGGCCACCACGCTGCACGAGCGCATCGCGCTGGCGGGTCCGCGCGACGAGATCGCCCGGGTCGCCGACACGATCGACGACCTGCTCGACCGGCTCGAGGCCTCGTTCGAGGCCCAGCGTCGCTTCGTGGCGTACGCCTCGCACGAGTTGCGCACCCCGCTGGCCGTGCAACGGGCGGCTCTGCAGATCGGGCTCGACGACCCCGACACGGCCGACGTCGCGGCCGTCCGCGACCAACTGCTCGAGGTGAACCGACGCAGCGAGCACCTCGTCGAGAGCCTGCTGGCCCTCGCCACGGCCGACCGGGGGTTGGCGGCCGCGGGGTCGGCCGTCGACCTGGCCGAGGTGACCGGGCGCGTGGCGACGGGGCTCGCGGACGCGGCCCGCGCCTCCTTGGTGCACGTGCGCGTCGAGGTCGCCGCCGGCACGACCGTCGAGGCCGACGAGGTGCTCCTGCAGCAGCTCGTGCGCAACCTCGTCGCCAACGCCGTCGAGTACAACGAGCCCGGTGGATGGGTGCGGGTGTCCGCCGAGCCCGACGCGGTGCTCGTCGTCGAGAACACCGGGCGGCGGGTGTCCGACGAGGTCGCGGCGACCCTCACGCGGCCGTTCGTCCGCGCCGACGGCGACGACCGTCGCTGCGTCAGCGCACCGGCCGCCCCGCACAGCGGTCTCGGGCTCGCGATCGTGGCGTCGATCGCCCGGGCACACGGGTGGTCGGTCGAGGTGCGGCCTCGCGAGAGCGGCGGCCTGCGGGTCGTCGTGCGCTGAGCGCGGCGGCGGGTCGGGTCGACCCGCCGCCGTCACCGGTCAGCTGCGGCGGAGCACCAGCTCGTCGAGGGGGAGGCGGGTGCGCTCGGCGACCTCGCGCTCGGCCAGCGCCTCGGCCAGCTTGTCGGCCTCGTCGACCACGCCGACGGCCGTCACCGTGACGGGCTCGAGGTTGTCGGTCAGCTCGAAGGCGGCGCGGACGACGTCGAAGTCGACGCCCGCCATCTGGTGGGTGTGGAACCCCTCGGCGTGGGCCTGGACGGTCAGGTGGGCGATGGCCTGGCCGAGGTCGTAGCGGGCGAACGGGCGGGTCTCGCCCTCGACCGTCGAGGTCTCGGCGATGCCGACGATCAGGGCCGAGGCCTTGTCGGCCCAGGCGGCGTTGAAGCCGACGAGCGCGCCGACGAGCGTGTCGAAGTCGGGGGTGCCGCGGCGGGCCACGACGAAGCGGCGGGGCTGCTGGTTCGACGCGGAGGGGGCCCAGCGGGCGGCCTCGAGCAGGGCGTCGAGCTGGCTGTCGCTGATCGTGGCGGTCGCGTCGAACGAGCGGGGGCTCCAGCGCTCGTCGAGCAGGGGAACGAGCGGCACGCGCGTCTCGGCGGTGCGGCGGGTGGAGGGGGCGGTGGTCTCGGAGATCGACATCGTGACTGCTTTCGAGGGGGACGGGGACGGGACGAGGAGGCGCGTCGTCGGGCCGCCGCACGGGTCAACCCGCGCTCGCCGTGCGGGATTCCCGGCCCGCCGGCATCGGACTGCCAGGCCGCGGGGTGCGGGGTGCGGGCGCGAGGTGCGTGTCCGGCGGTCAGGCGAGCATCGCTCGCAGATCGTCGACGAAGCGGTCGACGTGTTCGTCGCGGGTGTCGAACGAGCACATCAGTCGCACCTCGCCGGTGGCGCGGTTCCAGTCGTAGAAGTGGTGCGCCTCCCGCATCGGCTCGACGACCGCCGGCGGCAGCACGACGAAGACGGCGTTGGCGTCGACCGCCTGCGTGATCGTCACGCCCGGCAGCTCGGCGAGGCCCGCGGCCAGTCGGGTGGCCATCGCGTTCGCCTGGGTCGCGGAGCGCCGCCACAGGTCGCCGTCGAACATCGCGAGGAACTGCGCCGAGACGAAGCGCATCTTCGAGGCCAGCTGCGCGTCCATCTTGCGGAGGTAGACCAGGCCGGCCCGCGCCTCCTCGGTGAAGGTCACGACCGACTCGCCGAGCACGAGGCCGTTCTTCGTGCCGCCGAACGAGACCGAGTCGACCCCGGCGTCGCGCGTCAGCGCACGCAGCGACACCCCGAGCGAGGCGGCCGCGTTCGCCAGGCGGGCGCCGTCGAGGTGCACTCGCATGCCCAGGGAGTGCGCGTGGTCGGTGATCGCCCGGATCTCGCCCGGGGTGTAGACCGTGCCGAGCTCGGTGCTCTGCGTGATGGTCACGGCCAGCGGCTGCGGTCGCTGCTGGTCGCCCCGGCCGTGGGCCTGCCGGTCGACGAGCTCGGGCGTGAGCTTGCCGTCCGGGGTCGCCACGGTCAGCAGCTTGATGCCGCCGAGTCGTTCGGGGGCGCCGCCCTCGTCCGTGTAGACGTGCGCCGTCGTCGCGCAGACCACCGCCGCCCACCGGGGGGTGAGCGCCTGCAGGGCGGCCACGTTGGCGCCCGTGCCGGTCAGCACGGGGTCGATCGAGGCGCCCTCGCCGAAGGTGTCGACGACGACCTCGGCGAGGCGGCTCGTGTAGGGGTCGGCGCCGTACGAGCCGACGTGCCCGCCCGCGGCGTCGACGATCGCCTGCAGCACCTCGGGGTGCGCCCCGGCGTAGTTGTCGCTGGCGAACGTGTGGGCGGCGGGGTCGTGGAGGCGGGGCACCAGGCCATCTTGCCGCCTCGGCTCGCCGGGCTCCTCCCGGCTCGCCCGGCACCGTCCCCCGGGACGAGGGCGACCACGACGAGGTCGGGTCGTGACATTTACTCTGATGTGCGTCACGTGTAACATGTCAGGTGCACCGATGAAGCAGGGAGCCCCATGACCACTCGCATCAACCTCTCCGCCCCCGACGTGGGCGACCTCGAACGCGACGCCGTCGACCGGGTGATGCGGTCGGGCTGGGTCGCCCCCGTCGGGCCCGAGACCGCCGCCTTCGAGCGCGAGGTCGCCGCCCGGGTCGGGGTCGCCGCGGGTGTCGCCGTCTCGTCGGGCACCGCCGCGCTGCACCTCGGCCTGCGGGGCATCGGCGTCGGGCCCGGCACGACGGTCGTCACGTCGACCTTCACCTTCGTGGCGACCGCGAACGCCGTCGTGCACGCCGGGGCCCGGCCCTTCTTCGTCGACTGCGACCCGATCACCGGCAACCTGTGCCCCGATCTGCTCGACGAGGCCCTCACCGGCCTCTCGGCCCGGGGTCATCGCGTCTCGGCCGTCCTGCCGGTCGACATCTACGGTCAGGTCGCCGACCTCGACCGGATACAGGCGGTCGCCGACCGACACGGGGTGCCGGTGCTCTGCGACAGTGCCGAGTCGCTCGGCGCCACCGCCGGCGGTCGGGCGGCCGGGTCGTTCGGCCGGGCCTCGGCGGTCTCGTTCAACGGCAACAAGATCATGACGACGTCGGGCGGGGGCATGCTGCTGACCGACGACGTCGAGCTCGCCGACCACGCCCGCAACCTGGCCTGGCAGGCCAGGCTGCCCGTCGCCCATTACGAGCACGCCGAGATCGGCTACAACTACCGGCTCAGCGACGTGCTCGCCGCCCTGGGGCGGGCCCAGCTCACCCGCCTCGACGAGATGATCGCCCGGCGTCACGCCGTCCGTCGGCGGTACGTCGACCTCGTCCGTGACGTCGACGGCGTCGCCGTGCTGCACGACGGCCGTGACGAGACCGACAACGCGTGGTTGACCTCGCTCGTCTTCGACGACGCCGAGCTGGTCCACGAGGTCGGTCGAGCCCTGGCCGACGCCGACATCGAGACGCGTCGCCTCTGGAAGCCCCTGCACCGCCAGCCGGTCTTCGCCGGTGCGGGCCGTCTCGTGACGGGGGCTGCCGACCGGCTCTTCGACCACGGGCTCACCCTGCCGAGCGGCTCGGTCCTCACCGACGACGAGGTGAGCCGCGTCATCGACGTCCTGCGTCCGGCGTTGGAGTCGGCGCAGGCCTGAGCCGCGGGCCGACCCGCGGCCGGCCCGACCCGCGGCCGGCCCGACCCGCGGCCGGCCCGACCGGCGGCCGGCCGGCCGACCTGCGTCCGGGCCGACCCGGCTCGGTGGCCGGGCCGCGATGGGACAGGATGGACGCCATGGGTGGAGTGCTGATCGGGTTCGCGATCATCGGGGTGGTGATCGCGACGGGCTACGTCGTGGGCCGCATCGACCTGCTCGGCGCCTCGGGGCACCAGGTGCTCTCGAGGCTCGTGTTCTTCGTCCTCACGCCCTGCCTGCTGTTCTCGACGATCTCGCAGGCCGACGTCCACGTGCTGTTCTCGCGCCTCCTGGTGGTGTCGGCCCTGGCGTCGTTGGTGGCCGCCGTGATCTCGGTCGTGGTGCTCCGGTTCGTGTTCAAGCGCGGCACGGCCGAGACGACGATCGGCACGATGGGCGGCGCGTACGTCAACGCGAACAACATCGGCCTGCCGGTGGCCACCTACGTGCTGGGCAGCGCGACCTTCGTCGCACCCGTGCTGCTGTACCAGCTGCTGGTGCTGACCCCGGTCGTCCTGGCGGTGATGGACACCGTCACGAACCGGGGCAGCAGCCTCGGTCGCACCATCGCCCGACCGTTCACCAACCCGCTGCTGATCGGCTCGGCCCTCGGGGTCGTCGTGGCGGTCACCGGGCTCGAGATCCCCGCCGCGGTGATGGAGCCGTTCGCACTCGTCGGCGGCGCTGCCGTGCCGGTCGTGCTGCTCTCGTTCGGCATGTCGCTGCACGGGTCGAAGCCGTTCCAGGCGGGGCATGGGCGCGCCGACATCGCCGTGGCGGTCGTGCTGAAGCTCGTCGTCATGCCGGTGACGGCCTGGCTGCTCGGGGCCTTCGTCTTCGACTTCGACCGCGACGAGTTGTTCGTGGCCGTCGTGCTGGCCGGGCTGCCGTCGGCGCAGAACGTCTTCAACTACGCGCAGCGGTACCGCACGGGCGTCGTCGTCGCGCGTGACACCGTGCTGGCGACGACGATCCTCTCGGTGCCCGTCCTCGTGCTCGTGGCGGCCCTGCTGGCCTGAGGCCGCGGCACGACCTGTCGGCCTGACGTCGTGGCACGCCCTGCCGGCCTGGCCCGCGGCACATCCGCCGGTGCCGGGCTCCGCAGGTCAGAAGATCATCGGGCGGTCGTCGTCGAGCTCGGTCTCGAGGTCGAGGTCGACCACGACCGGCACGTGGTCGCTCGGGGCGTCGCCCTTGCGCTCGTCGCGGTGGATGGCCACCGACGTGACGAGGTCGTCGAACGGCTTCGACCCGAGCACGAAGTCGATCCGCATGCCCTCGTTCTTCGGGAAGCGCAGCTGCTTGTAGTCCCAGTAGGTGTAGCCCTCGGGCAGGCGGGAGCGGACGACGTCGGTCAGCCCGACCTCGTCGAACCGGAAGAAGGCGTCGCGCTCGGGCTGGCTCACGTGCGTGTGCCCCTCGAAGACCGACACGTCCCACACGTCGGTGTCGAGCGGGGCGACGTTCCAGTCGCCCATGAGGGCCAGGGGCTGGTCGGGGCGTGCGGCGAGCCAGCCCTCGGTCTCGTCGGCCAGCTTCGCGAGCCAGTCGAGCTTGTAGTGGTAGTGCGGGTCGTCCAGTTCACGGCCGTTGGGCACGTAGAGGCTCCAGAGGCGGACGCCCTCGACGGTGACGCCGATCGCGCGGGCCTCCTTCGGTTGGTCGGGCCCCTCGGCCCCCTTGGCGAAGCCCGGCTGCGACGGGAAGGTGATCTCGACGTCCTCCATCGGCAGGCGACTGGCGAACGCCACGCCGTTCCACTGGCTGAGGCCGTGCAGTTCGACCTCGTAGCCGGCGTCGCGGAACGCGTCGTACGGGAACTGCTCGGGCTTGCACTTGATCTCTTGCAGGCCCACGACGTCGACGTCCTCGCGGACGAGCCAGTCGACGACGCGCCCGACGCGGGCTCGGACGGAGTTGACGTTGTAGGTCGCGACGCGCATGACCTCCACGGTACCGGCCCGGCGGCCGTCGCGATCTGGGTCTCCGGGTCTCCCTTTCCGGCACTTTCGTTGCCCAAAGGGCAACGAAACCCTTCCCTTCTGCCCGAGAGGCGGGTATGACTGTCCTCATGTCGGATGAGAGATGCAGAGTTCCGGAGGGGCACGGACACCGTCGCACGAGTCGGTACGTGGGGACGCCGGGGGTCGACCCCGTGCACATCGAGCGGTACCCCGGCCGGTCGTCGGCGTCCGTCGACGCCCGCCTCGCGGCCCTGGCCACGCGTCGCGTCCTGCGCTACGAGGACTTCTTCGTGCCCCCGGGCGCCTGGTCCGAGCTGCACCACCTCACGCAAGGCCGCCTGAACTACCATGGGTGACCGTGACCGACGCACGAACGCAGCTCATCGACTACATCGGCTCCGAGGCCGTCTTCCACGGTGACTTCACCCTGACCAGCGGCAAGAAGGCGACGTACTACATCGACCTCCGCAAGGTCAGCCTCGACCACCGGGTCGCGCCGCTGATCGGTCGGGTCATGGTCGACCTGATCGCCGAGGTCCCCGACGTCTTCGCCGTGGGCGGCCTGACGATGGGCGCCGACCCCATCGCGGCGGCCGTGCTGCACCAGGGAGTGGCGCTCGGCAAGGATTACGACGCCTTCGTCGTCCGCAAAGAGCCCAAGGACCACGGTCGCGGCAAACAGGTCGAGGGCCCCGACCTGGCCGGCAAGCGCGTCGTCGTGCTCGAGGACACCTCGACCACGGGCGGTTCGCCGCTCGCCGCCGCCAAGGCCCTCGAGGCCGTCGGGGCCGAGATCGCCGCCGTCGCCGTGGTCGTCGACCGCAGCACCGGTGCTCGAGAGGTGATCGAGGCGGCGGGGTACCCCTACTACGCCGCCATCGGGCTGGAAGACCTCGGGCTGACGCCGTGACCGACGACCGGCGCGACGACGAGGGCGACACCGGCCGCGAGCCGGACGACGCCAGCGACTGGCTGGCCGCGCAGTTCGACGGATCGGCCGACGACGTCGTCGACGACGAAGGAGGCGCGGGTCGCGACGGCGACGCAGCCCCCGTAACCGACGCACCCGCTCGCGGCGACGACGCCGCTCGCGGCGACGACCACGCCCGCGGCGACGACCTGCCGCCGACCGAGGCGATCCCCGTCGCGGACATGCCCGAGTTCCGTTCGGCGGACGACGCCCGCGCCGACGACCCCCGCGCCGACGACGCTCGGTCCGGCGACGCTCGGTCCGGTGACGCTTCGGAGTCGACCACGGCCCTGCCCTTCGTCGTGCCGGAGGCACCGGCCGGTTCGCCGCCACCCAAGACCTCCGGCCACCCCCAGGCCCTCGACCTGGGTGCGCTGCGAGGTGCGGTCGAGCCGCCTCGGCCCCCGTCGTCGGTGCCCGTCCCGGACGAGCCGGCGGTCGTCGAGGGCGAGGGGGCCGCCGACCCCGCGGACGCCGACCCCGCGTTCGCATCAGACCGTGTGACCGCGTCCAGCCATGAGACCGTGTCCGACCGCGAGGCTGCGTCGGATCGCGAGGCTGCGTCGGACCGCGACCCCGAGTCCGACGGGACGCCTGAGCCGGGGCCCTTCACTGCCCTGATCTCGGCACCACGGTCGGAGGCGTCCTCACCCCGGACCTTCGACTGGGACGCTCTGCCCGAGCCCGAGCCCGAGCCCGAGCCCGAGCCCGAGCCCGAGTCGCTGCCCGAGCCTGAGCCTGAGCCCGATGCCGACCCGGAATCGGCACCCGAACCCGAGTCGGCACCCGAAACCGAGCCGCGGACTGCCGTCTTGCCGCAGCCCGACGCCGAGGTCCGGTCCTCGCGCGACGAGGTCGAGCGGGCGGAGCCCGACGCAGCCACGGCCGCCGCAGCCGACGCGACACCCGCCGAGGCCACCGACTCGGCGCCCGCCGAGACCACCGACTCGACGTCCGGCGCCGACGCGCCGTGGTGGGTCGAGGAACACCATGAGATGACTCGCCGTGAACGCCGGCTGGCCGAGGCCGCAGCGGCCGCAGCAGCCGCCGCCGGGGGAGCGGTGCCCGGAACGACGGGTGCACCCCCGCTCGTCGGCCCGTCGCCCGTGCCGCAGACGAGTCGATCAAGCGATGCCTCCGCAGGCCGCGACGACGCCGTCGAGGCCCCTGTCGAGCCGTCCGACCGCGAACCGACCTTCACCGAGATCCTCGGGGTCGTGTCGCCCGGGGCTGGCCGTCCGCAGGCGACCGACGAGCCCGATCCCGAGCCGCAGCACGCCGCCCCGGCGGCGGGCGCCTGGTCGCTCTCCAGCTCGGGCACCGTGTCCGACGACGTGGCCGCTGCTCCAGGCGACGCGGGCGCGATCCATGACGACGTCGCCCAGGACCACACCGTCCACGACCTCGACGACGACGACCTCACCGAGATCGACGACGATGGCGACGGCATCGACGACGGCGACGAGGTGACGACCGCGACCGGGCTGTTCGCGCCTCCTCGGTCCGCGGTCGACGACCGCCCCGACGCCGAGGGCACGACCCAGGTGCTGCCGGGCCTGTCGGCGTCGGTCGCGGGCTCCGAGCCCGGCACCTCCGGTCAGCGCGCCGCCGCCTGGCCGACGCCCGAGCGGCCTCGGCGCGAGGTCGGCAGTGCCGGCGTGTTCGTCCCGCAGACGCGGCCGGCCGACGTGCCCGCCGCGCGTCCTGCCCGAGGGTCGGGTCTCGCCGACTGGGTCGGTCAGCACAAGGTCCTGGTCGCCGTCGGCGCCGCGCTCGTCATCGTGCTGCTGCTCGTCGCCCTGTTCTTCATCTCGAGGTCGCTCTTCGCCTCCACCGACGACCTGACGACCGACCCGTCCGCGGCCTCCGCCCCCACCGCCGCGCGCACGGTGACCGCCGCCCCGGCCGAGCCGGCCGCCGAGGTCGCCCCCGCCGGCCCGCTCGCGGCGGGCACCCACTCGTACACCGACCTGCAGGGCGGCGAGTGCTTCTCGGCGTTCGAGTCGGCCTGGCAGCAGGACTACGAGGTCGCCGACTGCGCCCAGCCGCACGTCGCTCAGCTGACGCGCCTGGGCACCCTCGACGGCGACGCCTACCCGGGTGCCGACGTGCTGCAGAGCCAGATGAACCTGCTCTGCACGGGCTCGGACGCCCTCGACCGGCAGGCCGCGGCGGCCTACCCCGACGTCCAGCTGCTCGCGAGCTACCCCGCCGACGCCGACGCGTGGGCGGCGGGCGACCGCACCTACTCGTGCTTCGTCAACCGCAGCGGCGGCGAGGCGCTGACGACCAGCCTCGTCGCGACCACGGCCGCGGGCTGAGCGCCCGACGCGACCCGCGCCTCCTGGTCGTCACGGCACCCCACGGGGTGCCGACCGCGTCGCGGGGTCAGGCCTCGGACGGCACCACGTCGGACTCGACCGGTTCGCTGCGCACGAGTTCGTGCACGCCCGCGAGGATCTCGTTCGGGCGGAACGGGTACCGGTCGATCTCGGCCTGGTCGCTGATGCCCGTCATCACGAGGATCGTGTGCAGGCCAGCCTCGATGCCCGCCATGATGTCGGTGTCCATGCGGTCGCCGATCATCGCGGTGTTCTCGCTGTGGGCGCCGATGCGGTTCATCGCCGAGCGGAACATCATCGGGTTGGGCTTGCCGACGACGTAGGGGTCTCTGTTGGTGGCCTTCGAGATCATCGCCGCGATCGCGCCGGTGGCGGGCAGCACGCCGTCGGCGCTCGGGCCCGTGGCGTCGGGGTTCGTGACGATGAAGCGTGCACCACCGAGGATCAGCCGCACGGCCTTGGTGATCGAGTCGAACGAGTAGTTGCGGGTCTCGCCGACGACGACGTAGTCGGGGTTGGTCTCGGTCATGATGAACCCGGCCTCGTGGAGGGCGGTCGTCATGCCGGCCTCGCCGATGACGAACGCCGAGCCGCCGGGCATCTGCGACCGGCAGAAGTCGGCCGTCGCCATGGCGCTCGTCCAGATGCGCTCTTCGGGCACGTGCAGGCCCGAGGCCCGCAGCCGGGCGGCGAGGTCACGCGGCGTGAAGATCGAGTTGTTCGTCAGCACGAGGTAGGGCGTGCCTTCGTCTTGCCACTGCTGGATGAGCTCGGCGGCCCCGGGCAACGCGTGGTTCTCGTGCACGAGCACGCCGTCCATGTCGGTCAGCCAGCATTCGACGTCTTCGCGTGCACCCATGCGGTCACCTTAGCGAGGTGCTCTGCGAGCCGAGGAGGCGCGGGTGGCGCCTGTGGAGAACGCCTACCCTGGTCGGGTGCCCCAGGACGACGACCGCGCCCCCGACCCGACCGAGTCGACCGACCCGCCCGAGCCGACCGTCGACCCCGAGCACGGCGTCGGGCCCTGGCCCGGCGGTGAGGCCGCGTGGCCCGAGGGCGACCACTGGGACCTCGACCTGCTGCGCGAGGGCGACCGGCGCAACGTGATCGACCGGTACCGGTACTGGACGATGGAGGCGATCGTCGCCGACATCGACTCGCACCGGCACCCCTTCCACGTCGCGGTCGAGAACTGGCAGCACGACATGAACATCGGCTCGATCGTCCGCAGCGCGAACGCCTTCGCGGCCGACACCGTGCACATCGTCGGGCGTCGTCGCTGGAACAAGCGGGGCGCCATGGTGACCGACCGCTACCAGCACGTCGTCCACCACCCCGACGTGGCCACGTTCGTCGCGTGGGCCCGGGGCGTCGGCCTGCCGATCCTCGCGATCGACAACGTCGAGGGGTCGGTGCCGATCGAGACCTACGCCCTGCCCGAGCGGTGCGTGCTGCTCTTCGGGCAGGAGGGGCCGGGGCTCAGCCCCGAGTCGATCGCCGCGGCCGACGCCGTCATCGAGATCTCGCAGTTCGGGTCGACCCGCAGCATCAACGCCTCGGCCGCCGGCGCGATCGTCATGCACGAGTGGGTGCGCCAGCACCGCTTCTGAGCCGACGCCTTCGTGTGCCGCCGCGTCGGGTGGGCGGGCTGTCGTTCTCTGCCGCCGGGCAGGCCGACGGCCCC
>NZ_LMPQ01000010.1:1028078-1028357 GCF_001423905.1 Frigoribacterium sp. Leaf186
AGAGTGTCACCGGCTGACGTTCGACGCGGGGTGCGAAGCCGCGGAGTTCGGCTTGGGTCTGCTCGGGGGTGCCGATGTCCTGGATGAAGTTGAGGTTCCAGATGCTGGTGCCGAGGTTGGCGCGGGTCCAGCTCCAGGTGCCGGTCTTGTCGGTGGTGACCGTGGCGACCTTGGCTCCGCGGGTGTTCTCGATGCTGATCGTGGCGCCCGGGGTCGCGGTGCCGGTGAAGGTGAACGACGTGCGGGGCGTGTAGCCGGCTGCGGGGTCCGCGGGCGCGG
>NZ_LMPQ01000010.1:1028364-1029958 GCF_001423905.1 Frigoribacterium sp. Leaf186
CGAGGGTCACCGGCTGACGGATCGGGGCGACCTCGTCGGCGGGGGTGGCGTTCAGTCCCTCGAAGCGAGCAGGGTCGCCGCTCTCGCGCACCGTGAGGCGGTCGGTCGACGTCAGGGTCGAGCGCAGTCCGAGTTCGCGCTGGACGTCGCGGACGATGACGCCGTCCTGGAGGCGCAGGCGTGACGCGTCGCCGGTCCGGCAGTCGTTGGCCGAACCGGGCGCGGTGAAGATGAACTGGTCGTGGACCGTGAAGCAGTGGTTGGCGGCGGCGTTGTCCGTGTGGTCGTTCCACAGGGCGAAACTGCCGTCGGCGTTGGCGAGCACCTTGGCCGTCTGCGCCTGGGAGGCTGCGGCCTCCCAGGTGTCATCGCGGCCGGAGAACTCGTCGTTCGAGAAGCCGTACTGGGGGACGTATGCGAAACCGTCGCCGGTCGGCACGACCAGCTCGACCGTCTCGGGCAGGTCGCCGGGGGTCTCGTCGGTCGGCGGGGTCGGACCCTCGGTCGCCTCGACCTCGAGCGTGCTGGTCGACTCGACGTGGAATTCGCCCAGTTCGTTGCCGCCGGTCATGGTGTAGTTCAGGGTCCGCGAGCCGACGGTGGCGTCGTCGACCACGACGACCGGGAGGTCCCATCGGATCAGGCGGCCCGCGTCGAAGGGGACTTCCTGTGTGGTGCTGTAGGTGCCGGTCAGCGTCGAGCCGTCGTCGCCGATCGTGGTGGCCGTGAAGTCCAGCCGCACGTCGTGGCGCCAGTCGGTGCCCCCGTCGTCGCTGTAGGAGCCGCGGACGGGCTGGTCGGGGTCGAAGCGGAGGCCCTCGGGTGCCGTCGCCGACACGGTGTTGAGCAGGGACGTGAACGACGAGGTGATCTCGACTGCGATCGGGACGTCTCGGTGGTCACCGGCCTTGGCGGTGACCAGCGGCGAGTCCGCGGCGGCGAGGCCGGCGTTGACGACGGGGCGGGGCAGGGCCTCGTGGGCGAGCCCGAAGCCCTGGTCCGCGCTGGTCGAGCCGATCACGACGGAGGTGTGGCTGGGATCGTTGCTGCGGATCGGCCCGGAAAGGTACCGAACCCGGTCCACGCCGTCGTTGCGCACGCTGGTCAGCGTGCCGTCGGCCGAGAGCGTCCACTGCCAGCTCTCGGCGCACGTGTTCGCGGATTCGACGCTGCCCCCGGCTCCGGCGCTGAGGAGAGCGCCCGTGATGCCGAGGCAGCCGGCCGCGGTGCTGATGCCGCTCGGCGTGTCGAACCCCGCGAAGGTCAACGTCGAGGCGCGTCGGGCGGCCTCGTCGTAACTGTCGAACTCGGTGAAGACGTTCCGCTCGTCTCCGGACTGGACGGGGTAGTACTTGCCGTCCTTCTCGAGGACGCCGGGCACCGTGACGGTGCCGGGGTCGGTCGTGGCCACCGCAGGGGAGGCCAGGCCGAGGCCCGAGAGGATCGTGCTCGCCGTGATCACGGGGACCATCAGGCGGCGGGACAGGTGTCTCATGAACGCTCGTTTCTCATCGATGGATGCGGACCCTGTCGGGCCCACGGCACGACGATACCAAATGCGAAATGTGATGTACGACGTTCAAGACCGGCGGGG
>NZ_LMPQ01000010.1:1029973-1051558 GCF_001423905.1 Frigoribacterium sp. Leaf186
GAGGTCGTCGCCGACCTCTCGACCCTCGATGTCGCCGAGGTCGTCACCGCCCACCCGACCTCGTCGCTCGCCTGGGCCCTGCTCTCCGACGAGGCCGCGGCCCGGGGCGCCGACCTCGAGGCCTACGCGTACGCCCGCGTCGGCTACCACCGCGGCCTCGACGCCCTGCGCAAGGCCGGCTGGCGCGGCCAGGGTCCGGTGCCGTGGTCGCACGAGCCCAACCGCGGCGTCCTCCGGTCGCTCTTCGCGCTCCGACGGGGCGCGTCGGCCATCGGCGAGGTCGACGAGGTCGAGCGCCTGACGACCTTCCTCGACGACGCCGACCCGAGCGTCCTGCCGACGCTCGAGGCGCAGGCGGGCTGACCGCCCACGCCGTCGGGTACGCAGGAGGCGCGGGTCGGGTGACCCGCGCCTCCTGCGTCCCCGGTGGCGGTCGCCGCCACCCCGCGGCTCAGCCGATCAGCGACGGTCGCAGGTCGCGCAACGTGCGGGCCCGGGTCATGCGGGCCGTGGCGACCCAGCTCAGCACGAGGGCACCGAGCAGCCAGGCCGCGAGCACGCCCGCGTCGCCCCAGGCTGCCGCCGTGCTGCCGCCGTACATCACCTGGCGCAGGCCGTCGGTGGCGTAGCTCATCGGCAGCACGAAGTGCAGGGCGGCCAGGGGCGCGGGCAGGGTCTGCCAGGGGAAGGTGCCCCCGGCCGTGACGAGCTGCACGACCATCAGCACGAGCCCCAAGAACTGCCCGACGCTGCCGAGCCAGACGTTGAGCGTCATGATGATCGCCGCGAACGCCGCCGAGGCCAGCGCCATCAGGCCGATCATGCCGAGCGGGTGCGCGACCTCGAAGCCGAGCGCCTGCGTGACGATGAGGTAGAGCGCGACCATCTGCACGACTCCCAGCACGACGGGGGCCAGCCAGCCGGCCAGCGAGATGCGCACGGGGGCCTTGACGGCGGTGATCGCCCGCTTCGAGATCGGCTTGACGATCAGGAAGAGCGCGTACATGCCGATCCAGGCCGCGAGGCTGATGAAGAACGGTGCGAGGCCCGCGCCGTAGGTGCCCGCGCTGGTCAGGGCGTCGTCCGTGACCGAGACCGGGTCGCTGATCGCGCCGGCCTGGTCGTCGCGCGTCTGCTCGGTGCTCGCGGGGATCTCGCCGAGGCCGCTCTGCAGGCCGTCGCGCAGCTGGGTCGTGCCGGTGTCGAGGCTGACGATGCCGTCGCGCAGGGTGGTCGACCCCGTGCTCAGGGTGTCGAGCCCGGTCGCGAGGGTCGAGGCGCCCGAGGCAGCGCTGGCTGCGCCCGTGGCCAGCTGCGACGACCCGGCGGCGGCCGACGAGATGCCCTGCGTCAGGGCCGGGGTCGCGGCGGCCAGCGTCGCGGCACCGGAGGAGACCTGGTCGGCACCCGCGGCGAGCTGCCCGACCTGCGTGTTCAGGCCCTGGAGCTGCGCGTTCGCGTCCTGCAGGGCGGTGGTCAACGAGTCGGTGGCGGGGGCGAACGTCGCGGCGATCTGCTCGATCTGCTCGGGGGTGTAGCCCTGTTCGGTCAGGGCCGCGGCGATCTGCTGCCGGGCCTGCTGCTGCGCGGCGGGCAGGGCGGCGGCCGCGGCCGCGCTCGTCGTGGCCGCGTCACCGACCCCGGTGGCCAGCGCGTCGTTGCCGGCCGCCACCTGGGCGGCGCCGTCGGCGAGGGCCCGGGTCTGGGCGGGGAGGTCGGAGGTCTGGCTCTTCAGGGTCTGCAGCCCCGTGTCGAGGGTCGACGCCCCCGAGCTGAGCTGACTCGTCCCGTCGGCGAGGGTGTGCGCGCCGCCGGCCGCGTCGGCCGCGCCGTCGACCAGCTGGTTCGCCCCGGCGACCGCCGAGCCGGTGCCCGCGACGAGCTGGTTCGCCCCGTCGACCGCGCTGCCGAGGTTGGTGCGGACGTCGGCGAGGCCGACCAGCAGGCGGCTCGCGGCCTCCTTGCCGACCTTCTCGGTCACCGAGGCCCGGATGGTCTTGGCCGCCTGCTCGGCGATGGTCGACGACAGGTAGCTGTTCGCGTCGCTCGTCGCGAGGGTGATCTGAGCGCGCGTCGGGTCGTCGCCGCTCGCCGAGGTCAGGTCGTCGCTGAAGTCCTTCGGGATGGTGAAGGTGAAGTCGTAGGTCTGGTCGCGCAGACCGGCCGCGGCCTGCGCGGCCGACACGACGTGCCAGTCGAAGTCGCCGCCGTCGGTGATCTGGTCGGTGACCTCGTCGCCGTAGTTCACGGCCTCGCCGTCGACCGTCGAGCCGGCGTCGGCGTTGACCAGCGCGGCGGGGATGCGGTCGAGCTTGTCGTAGGGGTCCTGGTTGGCCCAGAGGTACAGGCCGCCGTACAGCAGCGGCACCGTCATCAGCGCGACGAGGGCCAGACGGGCGAGCGGGGTGGCGGTGAGGCGCTGCAGCTCGGAACGGACGAGGGCGAGGATCTTCACGGCTGGTCGCTTTCGACGGAGGTGTCGGGGGAGGTGGCGACCGCGGTGTCGTCGGAGGAGGCAGGAGGGGCGGCGTCGGTCTCGGCGTCGGCGTCGGTCGCGATCGGTGCGGCGGGTGCGGCCGGGGCGAAGTCCGGCGTCGGCAGCGACTCGATCGTCGCGAGGGCGGCGAACCCGGTGATGGTCAGCACGGTGTAGTCGCGGCCGACGAGGTCGTGCACCACCGAGAGCCACGCCGCGACGTCGCCGCCGTGCCGCTCGGGGGTCGTCACGACGAGGCCTCGCACCTCGGGGCGCAGCACGGCCAGCTCGCAGAGCAGGCGCACGCGCAGCTCGGTCGGCAGGGCGCCCAGGCGGGTCCGTTCGTGCTCGCGCAGGCCGATCTCGTCGAGCAGCAGGCGTGCCGAGGCCTTGTCGGAGCGCGACCCGGCCAGGGCCAGTTCTTCGCGGGCCACCTGCACGACCGTCAGGGCCGCGAACGGCTCGGCCACGGTCGGGGTGTCGACGAGGGCGAAGGAGGCGCGGATCGCCGCGTCGTCCGACCGGCCGTCGACCGTCACCCGACCGCTCTCGGGGTGCATCCGACCCCCTGCGACGAGTGCCGCGAGGGTGGGCGCGTTCTCGGTCTCGACAGCGACGAAGCCCGGTGTCCACCGGTCGGCGACCACGCTGAGCGCGGGCAGGGCTGCGCCCGGCCCCTCGCCGATCGCGACGTCGTGCAGTTCGAGTCTCATGCGGGGTCTCCGGTGGGTGACGTGGTGGCGGCGCTCGCCGGGTCGACCGAGGAGGCGCGGGCCGGCTGGTCGACGGACGCGCCGGTCGCCGGCTCGGGCGGCAGGGCGAGCTCGGGCGTCGAGGCGACGAGCCGGCCGGCGGTGCGCCAGTCGAGCCCCACGACGCCGAGGACGGCGAGCATGACGAGCCGGTGGCCCTCGGCCCGGCTGAGCCGCTGGGTCGTCGCCTCGTCGAGCACCGACAGGGCGGCGCCCTCGACGAGGTGCGCGAGGGTGCGCGGAGCGATGTCGTCGCGCATGCGCCCCGACTCGACGCCCCGGCGCACGACGTCGCGGACGGCCTTCCGCAGCGGGGCGAGGGCCTCGCCGACCTCGTGGGCCATCGGCCCGCGCACGGTCAGCTGGGCCATGACGCGCACGTGCTCGACCTCGGCCCAGAGGCGGGCGGCGAGCGAGGCGAGCTGGACGACGGGGTCGGCGATGGGAGCCGGGCGGGCGGCGATGCCGATGCGAGCGGCACCGCGCAGGCTGACCTCGCGGACGAGGTCGTCGCGGGTGGCGAAGTGGCCGTAGACCGAGCGGCGCGAGAGGCCGGCCTCGGCGGCGATGGCCTCGAGCGACACGGCCGGGTCACGGTTGAGCAGCAGTGCGGCGGCGGCGATCAGCGCGTCGCGGTTGGCGGCGGCGTCGCGTCGCGGCGCGCGGGTGGCGCGCACGGGGGCGGCGCCCGCGGGGGCATCGGCATCGGACATGCCCCTATCGTACGATCTTGCACAGCACTGTGCAAGTTAGCGGGACGTGGCCGATCGATCAGCGCGGGCGGGGCAAGGTCGCTCGCAGCGCCTCCTCGTAGGCGTCGCAGACGGACTGCCAGGTGTAGGCGTCCGCGGCGCGGGCCAGGGCGGCGGCGCTCAGGCGCTCCTGCTCGGCGGGGTCGTCGAGCAGGGCGGTGACCGCCGCGGCGATGGCCGCGGGTTGGGGTGCGACGAGGGTGCCGGCGCCGTCGAGCACCTCGCGGTTGTAGACCGTGTCGCGGGCGACGACGGGCGCCCCGGCGAACATGGCCTGCACCAGGGCGGGGTTCGTGCCGCCGACGCTGTGACCGTGGAAGTACGCCCCGGCGTGCTGCCACAGCGCGTGCAGGCGGTCGTCGTCGCTGACGTGGCCGAGCCAGGTCACGCGATCGTTCTCGTCGGCCAGGCGACGCACGAGGTCGTCGAGCTCTCCGCCGTACCCGGTCGAGCCGACGATCACGACGTGGTGGCGTTCGGCGACGGTGCGGGCAGCCTCGACGAACTCGACGACGGTGTTCTCGGGCACGAACCGGGCGACGACCAGCGCGTAGCCGCGGTGCGTCTGGCCCGGCTCGACCGGCAGCTCGCGGACGGGGTCGCCGCCGTAGGGGATGAACAGGCCCTCGACGCCGAAGTCGGCCTGCCAGCGCCGCACGATCTCGCGGGCGTCACAGATCAACCCGTTCGCGAAGCGGGCGCTGGCCTTGGCCCCCAGGCGGAACACCGTCTTGGCGGCCCGGCCCCACTTCGCGCGCTCCCACTCGATCCCGTCCACGTTCACGAGCACGGGGATGCCCCGCAGCCTGAGCAGCGGCAACCAGAACCCGTTCGCGACGTTCATCACGAGCGCGGCATCGGGGCGTCGCACGAGCGCGTCCAGCACGGCGGTGAGGCCGTAGCTCAACGTGCTGAGCGACTTGCTCTCGACGCCCTTCGTCAGGCGCGACACGACGCGGTGGTCCCGAGCCGGGTCGTCGTCGCGGGTCGAGCCGTCGCGACCGTAGACCGTGACGTCCCAGCCCGCGTCGACCAGGGCGGGGGCGATGCGGCGGACGGCGGTCTCGAAGCCTCCGTAGTAGCTGGGGTAGCCGCGGGTGCCGATCACGGCGACGGAGGGGCGGCCGGAGGTGCGGCGACGAGGGCGTGCGGGCATTCGGGTGTCCGTTCGGGTCGGGCGGGCTGCTCAGCACGCTAGCGCACCCCGGCGCAGCGGCGACGAGACGCGACATGCCGCCCACGTCCGAGGACGGGGCGGCATGTCGCGACGGGTGCGAGCCGAGGGTCAGCGGGCGTTCATCAGGTGCTCGAGGGCGAGCTGCTGCAGGCGCACGAAGCCGTAGCCGTGACCACCGAAGTGGGCGTCGGCGTCGAAGTCCTCGTACGAGGCGCGGTCGGCGAGCAGCTGCTCGTAGCCCTCACCGTCGGCGAGGGTGTTCACCGACAGCTCGGCGACCTGGCTGGCGAGCAGCGCCTCCTGCACCTCGGGGTCGGCGCGGAACGCCTGCGCGCGCTCCTTGAGCAGCAGGTACATGCGCATGTTGGCCGCCGCGCTCTCCCACACGCCCTCGATCGTCTCGGTGCGCGAGGGCTTGTAGTCGAAGTGACGAGGGCCGTCGTAGGTCGGGCCGCCCTGGGGCGAGCCGTGCTCGAGCAGGTCGACGAGCGAGAAGGCGTTCTGCAGGTCGCCGTGGCCGAAGACGAGGTCCTGGTCGTACTTGATGCCGCGCTGGCCGTTGAGGTCGATGTGGAAGAGCTTGCCCTGGTAGAGCGCCTGGGCGATGCCGGCCGTGAAGTTCAGCCCGGCCATCTGCTCGTGGCCGACCTCGGGGTTCACGCCGGCCATCTCGGGGTGCTCGAGCGTCTCGATGAAGGCGATCGCGTGGCCCAGGGTCGGCAGCAGGATGTCGCCGCGGGGCTCGTTGGGCTTGGGCTCGATCGCGAAGCGCAGGTCGTAGCCCTTGTCGAGCACGTACTGCGAGAGCATGTCGACGCCCTCCTTGTAGCGCGAGAGCGCGGCCTGCACGTCTTTCGCGCTGTCGTACTCGGCGCCCTCGCGGCCGCCCCACATGACGAAGGTCTTCGCCCCGAGCTCGGCGGCGAGGTCGATGTTGCGCAGCACCTTGCGCAGCGCGAAGCGGCGGACGCCACGGTCGTTCGAGGTGAAGCCGCCGTCCTTGAACACGGGGGCGCTGAACAGGTTCGTGGTGACCATGGGCACGACGATGCCGGTCGCGTCGAGCGCGCCCGTGAGGCGGTCGATCTGCTTCTGGCGTTCGGCGTCGGTCGATCCGAAGGCGAACAGGTCGTCGTCGTGGAAGGTCAGGCCGTAGGCGCCCAGGCGGTCGAGGTTCTCGACGGCCTCGACCACGTCGAGCTGGGGGCGCGTGGGTCCGCCGAAGGGGTCCGAGCCGTTGTATCCGATCGTCCAGAGGCCGAACGAGAACTTGTCGTCGCGGGTGGGGGTGGTCGCCATGGTGTCTCCTCATCGTCGAGTGCGTTTGTTGCGAGTACGAACATATCCGCGGGCAGCCCGCCTGGCAAGGGGGTCGTCGCATCCGTTCCGAGATCGTCGCGCCGCGTACCGTGGACCCGTGCCGGGCACCCGCCCGGCGACGAGGGGGCGGACATGACACGGACGGCACTCGTCGTGCGCGGCGGCTGGCCCGGCCACGATCCGGTGGGCGCGACCGACCTCTTCGTGCCGTTCCTCGAACGGGCCGGCTTCGACGTCGACCGGCGAGACGGACCCGACGTCTACGCCGACGCCGCGCTGATGGCCGGCGTCGACCTCGTGCTGCAGTGCGTCTCGATGGGCTCGATCGAGCCCGAGGCCACCGCGGGCCTGCGGGCCGCCGTCGCCGCGGGCACCGGCCTGGCGGGCTGGCACGGCGGGGTCGTCGACTCGTTCCGGGCCGACGCCGACTACCTGCACCTGGTCGGGGCGCAGTTCGCCGCGCACCCCGGTCGCCCCGCGGGCGAGCAACGGCACGACGGTCACGACGCCTTCGTGCCGTACGCGATCCGGTTCACCGAGGCCGCCCGCGACCACCCCATCACCCGCGGTCTCACCGACTTCGAGCTCGTCACCGAGCAGTACTGGCTGCTGCACGACGACCTCCTCGACGTGCTCGCGACCACGACCCGGGAGGCGCGGGTCGGCGACCCCTGGAGTCGTCCCGTGACCTCGCCCGCCGTCTGGACGCGCCGCTGGGGCCGCGGTCGGATGGCCGTCGTCACGCCGGGGCACTCCGTCGACGTGCTCGAGCACCCGACGGTGCGGACCCTGGTGAAGCGCAGCCTGCTCTGGGCGACACGCGACGACGCGGCCGTGCACGACGACGCGGCCGTGCGCGACGACGCGGTGGCGTCGGGCGGCGACGCAGCACCGGACGACGGTCGTCGGCCGGGCCGCTAGCCTCGGTCGAGAACCCAGGAGGCACGAGACGATGGCAGACCCCACGCCGGCGCCGACCGCCACGCCGTCCCCGTCGCCCGACCTCGGGGCCCGGTTCGACCGGGTGCGTCGGGCCAACCTCGCGACCGTGCTCGCGCTCGTCCACGTCGACGGTCCCGCGTCACGGTCGGCCCTGACCCAGGCGACCGGGCTCAACCGGTCGACGATCGCGGCCCTCGTCGGTGAACTGGTCGAACTCGGGCTCGTCGTCGAGAGCGACCCCGTCGGCAGCAACAAGGTCGGGCGTCCGAGCCCGGTCGTCACCCCGAGCGCGCGGGTCGTCGCCCTGACCGTCAACCCCGAGATCGACGCCGTCACCGTCGGCGTGGTCGGCCTCGACGGGGCCGTCCAGCACCGGGTGCGACGCGACACCGTCGACGTGCCGACGGCGTCCGACGCCGCGCGCGTCGCGGCCGCCGTCATCGCCGACCTCCGAGCTGGGGCGCTGGCGTCCGACGTGCGGGTGGTCGGGGTCGGGGTCGCCGTGCCGGGCCTGGTCGACGCCGCCGGGGGAGTCGTGCGCCTCGCCCCGCACCTCGGGTGGGTCGACGAACCGTTCGCGGCCGTGCTGGCCTCGGCCACCGGGCTGCCCACCGAGGCGGCCAACGACGCGTCGCTCGGCGCGATCGCCGAGGGCCGGTTCGGGGCGGGCCGCGGCGTCGACGACCTGGTCTTCCTGAACGGCGGTGCCAGTGGCGTCGGCGGGGGAGTCCTGCTCGACGGCCGACCCATGACCGGCGTCGGTGGTTACGCCGGCGAGATCGGCCACACCCTGGTCAACTCGGCCGGTCGGGTGTGCCACTGCGGAGCCGTCGGATGCCTCGAGACCGAGGTCGGTCAGGCACGGTTGCTCGCCGTCACCGGGCTCGACCGTGGTCAGGCCGACCGGCTGGACGCGGCGCTCGCCGGTGCCGAGCCCGGGTCGCCCGTCGCGGTCGAGGTCCGACGACAGATCGACTTCCTGGCCGTCGCCCTGCGCGGCGTCGTCAACGCGTTCAACCCCGAGTTGATCGTGCTCGGGGGGTTCCTCGGGTCGCTGCACGCGGCCGACCCCGACCGCCTGGCCGAGCGGGTCCGCTCGCAGTCCCTGCCCGGGGCCCGAGACGGCGTCCGGCTCGTCCGCGCCGCGCTCGGTGCCGACCGTCTGACCATCGGCGCCGCCGAGCTCGCCTTCGCGTCCGTGCTGGCCGATCCGGCGTCCGCCGCCCGCGCCTCCTGACCCGGCCCGCGCCTGCTGACCCGGCCCGCGCCTCCTCTGCTCGCGCCCCGTCCCGCATCCCGCCACGAAGTAAACGGTCCGCCACGCGATTGCGTGGCGGACTGTTTACTTCGTGGCGGCCAGGCGCCGAGACCGGCAGGCAGGCGCGCGCCCGGGCGGCATGTCCCGCCGCGCTCAGGCGTGCGTGTGCGGCTCGGAGTTCGCCCACACCGACGCGGCGGCTACCCCGGCCAGCTCGACGCTGCCGACCGCCCGGTCGTGGGCGTCGGTCAGGACGACCTGCAGCGATCCGGCGTAGTCGCGGCGCTCGCCGACCCGGACGTGGGCGCCGACCCGCAGGTCGAGCGAGCTGAGGTAGCGCAGCAGTTCGGGTTCGTCGTCGGAGACGCGCACGACGAAGCCGCACTCGCCCTCGACGAAGTCGCCGAGAGGGTGGGCGGGCGGTCGCACGACGGTGCCGTCGGCCGCCGGGATCGGGTCGCCGTGCGGGTCGGCCGTCGGGTGCCCGAGCTCGACGTCGAACCGGTCGAGCAGCCGGTCGCTGACCGCGTGCTCGAGCACCTCGGCCTCGTCGTGGACCTCGTCCCAGCCGTAACCCAGCCGTTCGACGAGGTACGTCTCGATCAGGCGGTGCCGCCGAACCATCGACACCGCGATCGCCCGACCCTTCTCGCTCAGCGCGATGCGTCGGTAGGGCTCGTAGTCGAGGTAGCCGTCGCGGTCGAGCTTGCGCAGGTTGCCCGAGACGGTCGAGGCGCTGACCCCGAGGGTGGCCGCGATCTCGTTGGTCGAGATGCCGGAGTCGGCGCCCTCGTCCGCCCACTCCTCGGCCTTCCAGATGACCTTGAGGTAGTCCTCGGCCATGGTCGTGCGCGTGCTGGCCGGGTCGCTGGGCATGGCCCGATCCTATGCGGCGCGCCCCGCGCCTCCTGCCCGGACCGTTCCCCTCGCGCCACCCGCGCCTCCTGCGCCGTGGTGGCCGCCGGTCACGGTCGAGGCAGCGAACCCAGCCCCTGCGCCGCCCGGTAGCGCTCGCCCACGGCGGGTCGCAGGTCGGACTCGAAGGAGGCGCTGGTCGCCGGAGCCCAGGTCGGTCGCGTCCCCGAGAGGGCCCAGCCCGCCTGCCGTGCCGCTCCGTCGGCGACGTACTCGCCGGGTTCGGGCACGACCACCGGCAGGTCGAACACCTGGCGGGCGACGGCCTGGACCGCGGGGTTCAGGGCGGCCCCGCCGATGATGAGCACCCGGCTGGCCTCGACCCCCTGTCGGCGGACCGCGGCGGCGCCGTCGGCCAGGGCCGACAGCATGCCCTCGACGGCGGCCCGGGCCAGGTTCTCGCGGGTCGAGCTGGCCAGGGTCAGGCCCGAGAGCGTGGCCGTGGCGTCGGGCAGGTCGGGGGTGCGCTCGCCCTCGAAGTAGGGCACGAGAGTGAGGCCACCGGCGCCCGGTTCGGCCGCGAGCGCGAGCCGGGACAACTCGTCGTGGTCGACGCCCAGCAGTCCGCCGATCGACGACAGCACCCGGGCGGCGTTCAGCGTGGCGATCAGGGGGAGGTAGCCGCCGGCGGCGTCGGCGAAGCCGGCCACCGTGCCGCTCGGGTCGGTGACGGGACGGTCGGTCACCGCGAACGCCGTGCCGCTGGTGCCGATGCTGATCACGAGGTCGCCGACGGTGGCGTCGAGCCCGAGCGCGGCACCGGCGTTGTCGCCCGCGCCGGCGCCCACCACGATGCCGGCCGGAACCGCCCCGTTCGCGACGCTCGTGCCGGCGGCCACGTCGGCCTGCAGCACGCGCGGCAGCACGACGCGTGCGTCGGCACTGGCGTCGGCACCGGTCTCCCGGGCGCCGACCGCCTCGCGAGCCGCGCGACCGAAGGCGTGCTCGAACAGGTCGAGGTCGTAGCCCTCGTCGGCGGGGCTCCAGTACGAGGTGCCGCTGGCGTCCGACCGGTCGGTGACCAGGGCGTCGAGGTCGGGCCCGAGCGGGCTCTCGTCGGCGGGGCCGAAACCGAGGAGGCGCCAGGTCAGCCAGTCGTGCGGCAAGGCGACCGCAGCGACTCGCGCCGCGGCCTCGGGCTCGGCGTCGCGCAGCCAGCGCAGCTTCGTCGCGGTGAACGAGGCGACGGGCACCGACCCCGTGCGCCGGGCCCAGGCGTCCGCGCCGAGCTCGGCGATCAGGTCGCGGGCGGCCGGGGCGCTGCGGGTGTCGTTCCAGAGCAGCGCGTCGCGGACGACGTGGCCGTCGGCGTCGAGGGCGACGAGCCCGTGCTGCTGCCCGGCGACCGAGAGGGCCGCGACGTCGTCGAGGCCGCCGGCGTCCTCGATCGCCGTGAGCAGCGCCTCCCACCATGCGGCCGGGGGCACCTCGGTGCCCGCGGGGTGCCCGGCCGACCCCTGTCGGACGAGTGCGCCCGTCGAGAGGTCACGGACGACGACTTTGCAACTCTGGGTCGAGGAGTCGACCCCGGCGACGAGACTCATGGGCACAGTTTGTCGTAAGAAACCACAAATGACCACCGGTGCCGTCGGTCCGGCCGGCACCGTGCCTCCCGACCGCCACCGGGCGTGCCGGACGCGGCTGCCGGTAGACTCAAGTGCACCTCACCCGGTGCGTTCCCCCGACGTGAGGAGAGACCCGTGCCAGCAGTGGTGATCATCGGAGCCCAGTGGGGCGACGAGGGCAAGGGCAAGGCCACCGACCTGTTGTCGAGCCGCATCGACTACGTCGTGAAGTTCAACGGCGGCAACAACGCGGGCCACACGGTGGTGATCGGCGACCAGAAGTACGCGCTGCACCTGCTGCCCTCCGGCATCCTCTCGCCCGGTGTCACGCCCGTCATCGGCAACGGCGTCGTCGTCGACATCGAGGTGCTCTTCGACGAGCTCGACGCGCTGATCGCCCGCGGCATCGACGTCTCGCGGCTGCGGGTCAGCGCCAACGCGCACGTCATCACGCACTACCACCGCACCCTCGACAAGGTGACCGAGCGGTTCCTGGGCAAGCGCCAGATCGGCACGACGGGTCGCGGCATCGGCCCGACCTACGCCGACAAGATCAACCGCGTCGGCATCCGCGTGCAAGACATCTTCGACGAGGGCATCCTGCGGCAGAAGGTCGAGGCGGCCCTCGACCAGAAGAACCACCTGCTGGTCAAGATCTACAACCGCCGCGCGATCGAGGTCGACGAGGTCGTCGAGTCGCTGCTGTCGTACGCCGAGCGCCTCAAGCCGATGGTCGCCGACACCGCGCTCGAGATCCACCAGGCGCTCGAGGCCGGCAAGACCGTGCTGTTCGAGGCGGGTCAGGCGACCATGCTCGACGTCGACCACGGCACGTACCCGTTCGTCACCTCGTCGTCGGCGACCGCCGGCGGGGCCTCGACCGGTTCGGGCATCGGCCCGGGCCGCATCGAGCGGGTCATCGGCATCGTCAAGGCGTACACGACCCGTGTCGGTGCCGGTCCGTTCCCGACCGAGCTGTTCGACGCCTCGGGCGAGTTCCTGCGGGCCAACGGCTTCGAGTTCGGCACGACCACGGGCCGCCCGCGCCGCTGCGGATGGTACGACGCCCCCATCGCGCGCTACACGGCCCGCATCAACGGCGTCACCGACTTCGTGCTCACCAAGCTCGACGTGCTGACGGGCCTCGAGACGATCCCCGTCTGCGTGGCGTACGACGTCGACGGCGTCCGTCACGACGAGGTGCCCGTCTCGCAGAGCGACTTCCACCACGCGACGCCGATCTACGAGGAGTTCCCCGGCTGGAGCGAAGACATCACCGGTGCGCGCGAGTTCGACGACCTGCCGAAGGCCGCCCAGGACTACGTGCTCGCCGTCGAGGCGATGAGCGGCGCCCGCATCTCGGCCATCGGCGTCGGTCCCGGCCGCGACGCCATCGTGCAGCGGCACGACCTGCTCGGTTGAGCCGCGCTACCACACACACCCGCCACCGAGCCAACTCCCAGAATCTAGGTATGGTCTTCTCCTCATGACACTCGACATCGCCTACACCGCCATCGCCCACGCCACCGGCGGGGGTCGTGACGGCCACGTCCGCAGCGAAGACGACCGACTCGACTTCGACACGCGTCCGCCGAAGGAGCTGGGCGGCTCGGGCGAGGGCACCAACCCCGAGCAGCTGTTCGCCGCGGGCTTCGCCGCCTGCTTCCTCAGCGCCATGCACGGCGCCGGCAAGAAGCTCGGCGTCGACACCACCGGCGCCGAGGTCTCGGCGAGCGTCGGCATCGGCGGCAACGGCGAGGGCGGGTTCGGCCTCGCCGTCGAACTCGACATCTACACGCCGAACGTCGAGGCCGAGCGTCGACAGGAGCTCGCCGACGCGGCCCACCACGTGTGCCCGTACTCGAACGCCACGCGCGGCAACGTCGAGGTCACGCTGACGCTGGTCGACTGACCGCACCCGGCCGCACACGGCCGCACACGGCCGAGAAGGAGGCGCGTCCTGCGAGAGCGGGACGCGCCTCCTTCGTCCGTCGGCGGCCTCGTCGCCGGGGTCGCCGATAGGGTCGGTGCATGGCACTCGACAGTCCTCTCGGGGCGGACAGCCCCCTCAGCTCGGCCGACCAGGGCGCGATCGACGAGCTCTCGGGCATCCGTCAGAGCATCGACAACATCGACGCCGCGCTCGTGCACATGCTCGCCGAGCGGTTCAAATACACGCAGTCCGTGGGCCTGCTCAAGGCGGCGGCGGGCATGCCGGCGAGCGATCCCGAGCGCGAGCGCGTGCAGATCCAGCGCCTTCGCCGCCTGGCCGAAGAGGCCCAGCTCGACCCGGCCTTCGCCGAGTCGTTCTTGAACTTCATCGTCGCCGAGGTGATCCACCACCACGAGCGCATCGCCGCCGGCGACGACCTCGGCACGGGCCGGTCGTGACCGACGCCCGGGCGGACGCCCCGCAGCGGTTGTACGTCGGGTCGTACACGGCGGTCAGCGGCGGCCACGGCACCGGCATCACGGTGCTCGAACGCTCGCGGGCCGACGGCCGCTGGCAGGCCGGGCAAGTCGTCGAGGCCGACGACCCGTCGTTCCTCGTCGTCACCGAGGGAGCGCTGCACGCCGTCGCCGAGACGACCGAGGGGCGCGTGCTCTCGTACACGATCGCGGCCGGTCGGCTGGTCGGGGCCGGCGTCGCCGCCTCCGGTGGGGCGTCGCCCTGCCACATCGCGCACGACCGGGCCTCGAACGCGCTCCTCGTGGCGAACTATGTCGGCGGCACCTTCGGGGTGCTGAGCTCCGAGGCCACCGACCCGGCACGCGTCACCGCGACGGTGGCGCTCCCGGCCGGCTCCGGCCCGGTCGCCGACCGCCAGGGCGGGCCGCACGCCCACCAGATCGTCCCGACGCCGTGGGGCACCCACCTCGTCAGCGACCTCGGCACCGACCGGCTGATCGAGATCGCCGTCGACACCGTCACGCTCGAGCCGTCGGTCGTCGCCGTCCACCCGATGCCCGCCGGTTCGGGCCCGAGGCACCTCGACTGGCTCGGCGACGACCTGCTCGTCGTGGGCGAGCTCGACGCGCGCCTGTACGTGGTCCGTCGTCAGGGCGACGAACTCGTCATCCCCTACTCGGTGGCCGTCGTCGAGGGCGAGCCGAACGAGCAGGGCGACCTCCCGTCGCACCTCGCCGTGCACGGCTCGCGCGTGTACGTCGCGACCCGGGGCCGCGACACGATCAGCGTGCTCGAGGCGTCGGTCGACGCCGAGGGCGGCTCGGACGGCGCCGAGCCCTCGCGGCTCCGCCTGGTCGGCCAGGTGCCCTGCGGGGGTGCGTGGCCCCGCCACTTCGCCGTCGCCGACGGCCTGCTCTACTGCGCCAACCAGGGGTCCGACACCGTCTCGGTGCTGCCCCTCGACGAGGCGACCGGTCTGCCCGGTGCCCCCGTCGACCTGTTCACGACCGGCAGCCCCGCCTGCATCGTCGCCGTCTGACCGCCGAGGCCGCGAGAGGTCCTCGAGGCCCCGTCGCGCACGGAGGGGCCTCGGCTCGTGCCGGTCGCCCGGCCGCCGGGTCGCCTGGTCGCCCGGCCGGACGCGCGGGAGGCGCGGGTCAGCCCCGCGGCACGAGCCGCTGCAGCACGGCGATGACGTCGTCGATCGACGCGTCGTGTCGGGGGTCGCCGCCCGAGTCCGCCGGTGAGAACGGCCGTGGCGTGAAGTAGAGCCCGTCCGACACGAGCGACACCACCCGGGCGACCGCGGGGTCGCCGACGGCGTCGAGCACGACCTGGTGCCAGCGGGCCTGCATCGCGGTCAGGGCCGCTAGGGCCCGCGGGTGACGGCCGCTGGCCGCCAGGTTCGAGACGGCGGTGATGCAGCGGTCGAGCGGGTCGTCGGCGGGGATGGCGGCCGGTGACGACGTGCGGACGAAGTAGTCGACGACGCCCTCCGGCGCGCTGGTCATCGCGGCCACGTCGTCGTCGAGCAGGGTCGTGAGCCGGTCGACGAGGCCGTCGACCAGGGCCTCACGCGTCGGGAAGTGGTACAGGAGGCCGCCTTTCGAGACGCCGGCGGCGGCGGCCACGGCGTCGAAGGTGGCGGCGCGCTCGCCCTCGTCGACGACGAGCGTCTCGAACGTGTCGAGCATCGCTCCTCGGGCTGACGGTCGGGGACTCATTCTGTTACTGTACCGTCTGGACGGTGTAACTGTACCGTCCGGACGGTCAGCGCCCGCGCCTCCTGCCCCGGCGGGCGGTCGGCGCACGCGGTGCCCACCGGCCGGCCGTCCCACCAGACACCTCGCTGGACCGATCTCGAGAGAGCACCATGACCCGCCCCGCCCCCGTCCCGACCACCACCCCGACCGGCGTCCCGCCCCGTGCCGGGCGGCGACAGTGGGCCGCGCTGGTCGTCCTGATGCTGCCGGTGCTGCTCGTGTCGGTCGACAACACGGTGCTGAGCTTCGCCCTGCCCGAGATCTCGACCGCCCTGCAGCCGAGCGCCGCGGGGCAGCTCTGGATCGTCGACGTGTACTCGCTCGTCCTCGCCGGCCTGTTGGTGGCCATGGGGTCGATGGGGGACCGCTTCGGTCGCCGCAAGCTGCTGCTGATCGGCGCGAGCGGCTTCGCCGTCGTCTCGGTGCTCGCGGCCTTCTCGACCAGCGCCGAGCAGCTGATCTCCGCACGTGCCGTGCTGGGCTTCTTCGGGGCGATGATCATGCCGGCGACGTTGTCGCTGCTGCGCAGCACCTTCCTCGACCGCGAGCAGCGTCGCCTCGCCATCGCGGTCTGGGCCTCGGGCTTCGCCGCGGGGTCCGCCCTCGGGCCGATCGTCGGCGGCGTGCTGCTCGAGCACTTCGCCTGGGGTTCGGTCTTCCTCATCGCCGTGCCCGTGCTCGTCCCGCTCGTGATCGCGGGCCCGCTGCTGCTGACCGAGAGCCGCGACCCCGACCCCGGGCCGGCCGACCCGCAGTCGGTCGTGCTCTCACTGGCGGCGATGGCACCGGTCGTCGCGGCGATCAAGCTGCTCGCGACGGACGGCCTCGTCTGGCCCGTCGTCGTGCTGGCCGTGGTCGGCGTCGGCTCGGGTTGGCTGTTCGTCCGCCGCCAGCTCGCCCGCCCGCGTCCGTTGCTCGACGTGCGCCTCTTCACGAACCCCGTGTTCGCCGGGTCGGTGATGGTCAACCTGCTCGCCGTCGTGGCGCTCGTGGCCTTCCTGTTCTTCACGACCCAGCACCTGCAGCTCGTCGTCGGACTGCGTCCGTTGCAGGCCGCGATGACGCTCGTCCCCGGCCTGGTCGTCATGATCCTCGCGGGCCTCGGCGTCGTGCGGGTCGTCCGGTGGCTGCGCCCGCGCACCATCGTCGCGATCGGCCTGGCGTCGGCCGCCCTGGCCTACGCGGCGGTCTTCGCGACCGGTGCCGGAGCCCCGGTCGCCGTCTTCGTCGTGGCCTTCGCCTTCGTCGGTCTCGGCGTCGGAGCGGCCGAGACGATCTCGAACGACCTCATCATCGCGGCCGTGCCGCCGAACCGCGCGGGGGCGGCCTCGGCGGTGTCCGAGACCGCCTACGAGGTCGGTGCCGTGCTCGGCACGGCCGTGCTCGGCAGCATGCTGACCGCGATCTACCGCGGAGCCCTGGTCGTGCCGGAGGGCGTGCCGACCGAGGTCGGCGAGGCCGCCCGAGAGACCCTGGGAGGCGCGGTGGCGGTCTCGTCCGGGCTGCCCGACGACCTCGCGACGTCCCTCCTGCACGCCGCGACCGACGCCTTCGACCAGGGGCTCGTCGTCACGGCCGGGGTCGGGGCACTGGTGATGGTCGCCGCGGTGGTGGTCGCGCTCACGACCCTGCGCCGCGCCTCCTCGGCCGACTGAGGCCCCGCGTCGACCGGCAGGCCCCGGCATCGGGCCGACCGGCACGCCCCGGCACCGGGCCGACCGGGCCACCGCGGTGCACGTCGACCGGGCCACCCCGGCACGGGTGGACCGGCACGAACCCCCGGGCCCCGCGGCCGCCGCGGCCGCGGGTAAAGTGTGGCGAGCCCCCCGAGACGCCAGGAGAACCATGCCCCGCACCGTCAGACTCGCCGCCATCCCCGGAGACGGCATCGGCCCCGAGGTCGTCGCCGAGGCGCTGAAGGTGCTCGAGGTCGCGGCAGGTGACGACGCGACGTTCGACGTGACGACGTTCTCGCTCGGTGCCACCCGCTACCTCGAGACGGGCGACATCCTCACCGACGCCGACCTGGCGGCCGTGGCGTCGCACGACGCGATCCTGCTCGGTGCCGTGGGGGGCGACCCGCGCGACCCCCGCCTGGCCGGGGGCATCATCGAGCGCGGTCTGCTGCTGAAGCTGCGTTTCGCGCTCGACCACTACGTGAACCTGCGGCCGACCAAGGTGTACGCGGGCGTGCCGTCGCCGCTCTCGTCGCCCGGCGAGGTCGACTTCGTCGTCGTCCGCGAGGGCACCGAGGGGCCCTACGTCGGCAACGGAGGCGCGCTGCGGCAGGGCACGCCGCACGAGATCGCGAACGAGGTCAGCGTCAACACGGCCTACGGCGTCGAGCGCGTCGTGCGCTTCGCCTTCGAGAAGGCCCGCAGCCGCCGGGGCCGGCTGACCCTGGTGCACAAGACCAACGTGCTCGTGTTCTCGGGCAGCCTCTGGCAGCGCACCGTCGACGCCGTCGCGACCGAGTACCCCGACGTGACGGTCGACTACCAGCACGTCGACGCGGCCACCATCCACCTGGTCGTCGACCCGGCCCGGTTCGACGTCATCGTCACCGACAACCTCTTCGGCGACATCCTCACCGACCTCGCCGGCGCCATCAGCGGCGGCATCGGCCTCGCGGCCTCGGGCAACGTCAACCCCGACGGGGCCTTCCCGAGCATGTTCGAACCGGTGCACGGTTCGGCGCCCGACATCGCCGGCCAGCAGAAGGCCGACCCGACGGCGGCGATCCTGTCCGTCGCGCTGTTGCTCGAGCACCTGGGCCTGCCCGAAGCGGCCGCCCGCGTCACCCGGGCCGTCGACGGTGACATCGCCGACCGGGCGTCGCGTGACGCGTCGCTGCCGGCCCGCCGCACCGCCGAGATCGGCTCGGCGATCNACCGCGTCCGCACCCCGTCCCCGTCTGCCTCCGCCTGAAGGGCATCATGACCACCACCGACCACGTCTCCGCCCCGACCGACGACCCGGCCGGCTTCCCGTTGCAGTTCGAGCTGACACCGTCCGAGACGGCCCGCGACGACGCCGAACGCGAGACCATCCTCAGCGACCCCGGCTTCGGCAAGCACTTCACCGACCACATGGTCACGATCGAGTGGACCCTCGCCGACGGGTGGCACGCGGCGTCCGTGCACCCGTACGGACCGCTGCAGCTCGACCCGTCCGCCTCGGTGCTGCACTACGCCCAAGAGATCTTCGAGGGCATGAAGGCCTACCGCCACGCCGACGGCTCGGTCTGGTCGTTCCGGCCCGACGCCAACGGTCGTCGCCTGCAGCGCTCGGCCCGCCGTCTCGCGCTGCCCGAGCTCAGCACCGACGACTTCGTCGAGTCGGTGCGCCAGCTCGTGCGGGCCGACCTCGACTGGGTGCCGTCGGCGCCCGAGACGAGCCTGTACCTTCGGCCGTTCATGATCGCCACCGAGGCCTTCCTGGGCGTCCGCGCCGCCCACGAGGTGTCGTACCACGTGATCGCGAGCCCGGCCGGGGCCTACTTCAGCGGCGGAGTCTCTCCCGTCTCGATCTGGCTCACCACGAACTACGCCCGCGCAGGCAAGGGCGGCACCGGGGCCGCCAAGACCGGCGGCAACTACGCGTCGTCGTTGCTGCCGCAGCAAGAGGCGTACGAGAACGGCTGCCAACAGGTGCTGTTCCTCGACTCGTCCGAGAGCGCCTACATCGAAGAGCTCGGCGGCATGAACGTCGTGCTCGTGAAGAAGGACGGCACCCTCGTCACGCCCGACAGCGACTCGATCCTCGAGGGCATCACGCGTGACTCGATCCTCGAGCTGGCCGAGGCGCGGGGCCACCGCGTCGAGCGTCGGCGCGTGACGATCGACGAATGGCGTGACGGCGTCGAGTCCGGCGACATCGTCGAGGTCTTCGCCTGCGGCACGGCCGCGGTCGTCGTCCCGATCGCCGAGCTCAAGGGCGAGGGCATCCACATCGGTTCGCCCGCCGCGTCCGGCGGCGAACTGACCATGTCGCTGCGTGAAGAGCTGACCGACATCCAGTACGGCCGCCGTCCCGACGTCCACGGCTGGATGACTAGGCTCGACGCGTGAAGATCGCCCGTTTCGCCACGCCCGGAGAAGACCCCCGCTACGGCATCGTCGACGAGCGCGAGCTCATCGTCCTCGCCGGCGACCCGATGTACAGCGGGTACGAGACCACGGGCGAGCGCGTGTCGCTGCGGCAGGCGAAGCTGCTCGCGCCGGTGATCCCGCGCTCCAAGGTGGTGGGCGTCGGCCTGAACTACCAGGACCACGCCGACGAGCTCGGTCAGTCCGCGCCCGATTCCCCGATCCTGTTCCTCAAGCCGAACACGACGGTGATCGGCTTCGGCGACTCGATCCAGTTGCCGCCCGACGTGGGGCGCGTCGACTTCGAGGGCGAGCTCGCCATCGTCATCGGCTCGATCGCCAAGCGCGTGAAGGCCGAGGACTACCAAGACGTGGTGTTCGGCTACACCGTGGCCAACGACGTCACGGCCCGCGACGTGCAGAACGCCGACGGGCAGTGGACCCGTGCGAAGGGTTACGACACCTTCCTGCCGCTCGGGCCCTACATCGAGAACGAGTTCGACTGGACCGACGCGACGATCGAGACCCGCGTCGACGGCGAGGTCATGCAGCGCGAGTCGACGATGCAGATGATCCACAAGATCCCCGAGCTGATCGAGTACGTCACCGAGGTCTTCACGCTCCTGCCCGGCGACGTCATCCTGACCGGCACGCCCTCGGGCATCGGCCCCTTCACGTCGGGCCAGACCGTCGAGGTCGCGATCTCGGGCCTCGGTTCGTTGATCAACCCCGCCAAGAACCGGGTCTAGGCCCGTCCGGTGAGTCCCTCCGCCGTCTCCGCGCCCTCGCGCGCGCAGTCGGTGCCGGGGCTCGCCGTCGCCGGGGCCGCCTACGGGGTGGCCTGGGTGCTGCACCTCCTGCTGCCGGCGGTGCCCGTGCTCACCTGGTGCGTCCTGCTCGGCATCGTCGTGGCCCAGGTCCGGCCCCTCCGCCCGCGACTCGACGGCAGCTGGAAGCCCGGACTCACCCTCGCGGCCAAGCGCCTGTTGCGCATCGGGGTCGTCCTGCTCGGTCTGCAGCTCAGCCTGGTCGACGTCGCGGGCCTCGGCTGGGTGACGATCGTCGCCGTGATCGCGATCCTGGCGCTGACCTTCGGAGTCACCTATCTGCTCGGCCGGTGGGCCCGGCTCCCCGGTGACCAGCCCCTCCTGCTGGCCGCCGGCTTCTCGATCTGCGGAGCCTCGGCCGTCGGGGCGATGAGCGCGGTGACGCGCGACCGCGGCAAGGACGCCGCGACCCCCGTCGCCCTCGTCACGCTCTTCGGCACCCTCGCCATCGCGGTCCTGCCCGTGATCGGCCGGTGGGTCGGCCTGACCGAGCTCGAGTTCGGCGCCTGGGTGGGGGCGAGCGTGCACGACGTCGGTCAGGTGGTGGCCACCGCGCAGACCGCCGGCGCCGCGGCACTCGCGGTCGCGGTCATCGTCAAGCTCACGCGGGTGCTGATGCTCGCGCCGATCGTCGCGATCACCTCGACGGTCGTCCGCCGGCAGGGCGCCGACGGCGGAGCACGCCCGCCGATCGTCCCGCTCTTCGTCGCGGGCTTCGCCGCCATGGTTCTCGTCCGCACGCTGGTCCCCCTTCCGGAGGCGCTGCTCGCGACGGCGGGCACAGTCCAGTCGGTCCTGCTCGGGCTCGCACTCGTCAGCCTCGGGTCGGGCATCCGCCTCGAGGCCCTCGTCCGCACCGGTGGCCGCGCGGTGCTCGTCGGCCTGGCGTCCTGGATCGTCATCGCCTCGGTCTCGCTCGGGACGGTGCTCATCTTGCCGCTGGGCTGAGAACCCCGTACTTCCGGGCCTCCAGACCGCGACACGCCCGGGATGCACGGGGGTTTGGCCACACCCGCCAGGTCGTGTGTAAAGTAATCACTCGTCACCCCAAAGGTGCGGCGGAGCGAAGCTCCTCCGGCCTCAAGCGGGACCAACTTCCAAGTCCTCGAGTTGCTTCACAGCCTCGGACCAAGCGAGTTGCGAACACTGAACAAGATGATGTAGAGTTACGGCTCGTTCCGCAAGGGACTTCGGCACGATCTCGACATCGTCGAACAGTGCAAAAAGATCATACATCTGCCCAGGGCAAAAGTCTTCCAAGGCTGGGTCCCCGGTGAGTTTGGTCCTTGAGAACTCAACAGCGTGCACATTGTCAAATGCCAAATTATACCCTGGCATTG
>NZ_LMPQ01000011.1:0-2928 GCF_001423905.1 Frigoribacterium sp. Leaf186
CGATGGTACTGCAAGGGGGACCTTGTGGGAGAGTAGGACACCGCCGGACTCCCTTTAGTGCAATAGCACGAGCAACACCAGAAAGGCCCCTTCCTCGGAAGGGGCCTTTCTGCGTTTAACGCTGATCAGACCTGGCTGCCCCCGGTAAGATCGTCCTCGATGTCTGCTCCCTTCTCGACCGCCACCGGCACCGATGTGCGCGTGCGGTTCTGCCCCTCGCCCACCGGTACGCCGCACGTCGGCCTCATCCGAACCGCCCTCTTCAACTGGGCCTATGCCCGGCACACCGGCGGCAAGCTCGTCTTCCGCATCGAAGACACCGACGCAGCTCGTGACAGCGAGGAGAGCTACGAACAGATCCTCGACGGGTTGAGGTGGCTCCACATCGATTGGGACGAGGGCGTCGACGCCGGCGGTCCGCACGGCCCGTATCGTCAGTCGCAGCGTCACGACATCTACCGCGGTGTCATCGATCAGTTGCTCGAGCGGGGCCTGCTGTACGAGAGCTTCGCCACGGGTGAAGAGATCGAGGCACGCAACGTCGCCAACGGTCGGGACCCGAAGCAGGGCTACGACAACTTCGAACGAGACCTGACCGACGAACAGCGTGCGGCCTATCGCGCCGAGGGCCGCCAGCCGGCCCTGCGCCTCCGGGTGCCCGACCGTGACCTCAGCTTCGACGACCTCGTCCGGGGCGAGATCACCTTCCCCGCCGGGTCGTTCAGCGACTTCGTCGTCGTACGCCCCAACGGTGTTCCCCTGTACACGTTCGTGAACCCTCTCGATGATGCACTGATGGGCATCACGCACGTCCTCCGTGGTGAAGACCTCCTGTCGTCGACGCCTCGTCAGATCGCCCTCTACGAGGCTCTGGTCGAGCTCGGCATCACCTCGTTCGTCCCGCGCTTCGGCCACCTGCCCTACGTGATGGGTGACGGCAACAAGAAGCTGTCGAAGCGTGACCCTGAGTCGAACCTCTTCCACCACCGCGACCGGGGCTTCGTCCCCGAGGGGCTCGTCAACTACCTGGCCCTGCTGGGGTGGTCCCTGACGCACGATCGCGACGTGTTCTCGATCGACGAGATGGTGGCGGCCTTCGACGTGGTGGACGTGAACCCCAACCCGGCCCGGTTCGACGTCAAGAAGGCGGAGTCCATCAACGGCGACCACATCCGTCTGCTCGAGGTGGGCGACTTCACCGAGCGGCTCCTGCCCTACCTCGAGGGGATCGTCAGCGATCCTCCGACGGCGCACGAGCGGGCTGTGCTGGCCCAGGCGGCTCCTCTCGTGCAAGAGCGCATGACCTTGCTGTCCGAGGCACGCGGCATGCTCGGGTTCCTGTTCGTCGCCGACGACGACCTGGTCTACGAAGACGACGCGCTGGGCTCGCTGGGTGAGCGGTCCCCTGAGGTGCTGCGCGCCTCCTCGGCTGCGCTCGAAGGCGTGACCGACTGGACGCACGAGCCCATCCAGGCCGCCCTGAAGGCGGCGCTGGTCGACGAGCTGGGGCTCAAGCCCCGCGTCGCCTACGGACCGCTGCGCGTCGCCCTGTCGGGGCGCCGGGTCAGCCCGCCGCTGTTCGAGTCGATGGAGATCCTCGGCCGCGAGTCGACGCTCCGCCGACTGACCGCCCTCGCCGAACGCTCATGACCGATCGCTACGATGTCGCCGTCATCGGGGGAGGGCCTGCCGGGCTGAGCGCTGCGCTCAACCTCGTCCGGGCCCGACGTCGCGTGCTGCTGATCGACAGCAACCGGCCGCGCAACTCGGCGACCCTGCTGTCGCACGGGTACCTGACGCGCGACGGCATCTCGCCGCTCGAGCTGCGCAAGCTGGGGCGTGACGAGTTCTTGGGCTACGAGGGCGCCGAGCACCGGCAGACGCTCGCGACGAGTGTGGGGCCGATCGACGGGGGCGGCTTCGAGGTCTCGTGCGAGTTCCGGGGGCAGCAATCGACGGCAGTCGCCGACGTGGTCCTCGTCACGACGGGCCTGGCCGAGACGTTGCCCGACATCGCTCAACTCCGGGCGTTCTACGGCACCTACATCCACAGCTGCATCGAATGCGACGGGTACGACAAGCGCGACCAGCCGCTCGCCCTCATCGGAGAACACCCGGATCTCGTCGAGCGTGCCCTGTTGCTGTCGCAGTGGACCGACGACCTGATCGTCTTCACGCACGGCTCGGACGTCGTGAGTTCGGCCGACGAGGCCGCCCTGGCCGCCCGGGGGATCACGGTGGACCGTCGCCGCGTCACCAGCATCGACGGTGACCGCGACGGCATGCGTGGAGTCGTGCTCGAGGACGGGACGACCGTGCCGCGGGCCGGCGGCTTCGTCCGACCCGAGTGGTCGGCGGCGCTCGACTACGTGGCCGCCACCGGAGCGGACCTCGACGACGACGGGCTGCTCGTCGTCGACGGCCACGGACGCACCTCGGTGCCCGGCCTCTACGCCGCCGGCGAGAGCACGGCACCGGGGCCCCAGCAACTGATCGTCGCCGCCGGTGACGGCGCCCGCGTCGCCGCCGTCATCAACCGCGACCTCATCGGTGGCCTCGAACACCTGGCGGATGCTGTACAGTAGACGTCGGTCCAGATGATGGGCCGACAGTGATGTAGACCTGACGGTCGTCATCATTGGGGTATGGTGTAATTGGCAACACGACTGATTCTGGTTCAGTTGTTCTTGGTTCGAGTCCAGGTACCCCAGCAATTTGGTTCCCCCTGACCTTTCGGTCCGGGGGAATTGCTGTTCGTGCTGGTTTGGCCGCCTCCGGCGGCGCGTTCGGCTTCGCCGAACGGGGGGCCGAGCTTCGCCGGCCTGGGGCCGAGCTTCGCCGGCAGGGCCAAGATTCGCCGGCCGAAAGGGCCGAGCTACGCCGGCCGAGCGGAGCTGGGCTGGGCTGGCAGGGGGGGGGGGGGGGGGG
>NZ_LMPQ01000011.1:2941-81844 GCF_001423905.1 Frigoribacterium sp. Leaf186
CCGGGTCGGTTCTGGTCCTGTTGGTCGGCTGGCACGGCCCTACGGGGCGGAACGGCGACGTCGGACCGTCGGCAGGGGAACAGGCCGCAGACGAAGACGGGCGAGTCCGTGGGGCTCGGTCGTCTGGTGACGACCGGTTCCGACGGACTCGCCCGGATCGGGGAGGCGCGGGGGCCTATTCGCCGATCGTGGCTCCGAAGCGAGCCGGCAGGGTGCCGCGGTGGGTGCTGCGCAGCTCGTCGATCGACACGGTGAAGACGTCTTGCACCTCGAGCGAACCGGACTCGGCGTCGGTCACGCCGATGCGGGCCACGGGGTACCCGCGTCCCTCGCACAGGCCGCGGAAGCGCACGTCGTCCTCACGGGGGACCGAGACGATCACGCGACCGGTCGACTCGCTGAACAGGGCGGTCGCCACGTCGATGCCGTCGCGTTCGAGCACCTCGCCGAGCCAGACGCGGGCGCCGACGCCGAAGCGCAGGACCGCCTCGGCGAGGGCCTGCCCCAGGCCGCCGTCGCTCAGGTCGTGCGCCGCCGCGATGAGCGATTGGTCGCCGCCCGCGTGCAGCAGCTGGGCGAGCCGGGCCTCGGCCGCGAGGTCGACCGCCGGCGGACGACCGCCGAGGTGGTCGTGCACGACTCCGGCCCAGGCCGAGCCGTCGAGCTCGAGAGCGGTGGTGCCGAGCAGGTAGATGTTGTCGCCCTCGTCCTGCCAGCCCGAGGGGATGCGCTTGGCGACGTCGTCGATCACGCCGAGGACGCCGACCACGGGCGTGGGGTGGATCGGCTTCGTGCCGGTCTGGTTGTAGAACGAGACGTTGCCGCCGGTGACCGGGATCTCGAGCTCGAGACAGCCGTCGGCGAGGCCCTCGACGGCCTGCGAGAACTGCCACATGACCTCGGGGTCCTCCGGGCTGCCGAAGTTCAGGCAGTCGGTGACCGCGGCCGGCACGGCACCGGTGACGGCGACGTTGCGGTAGGCCTCGGCCAGCGCCAGGCGGGCGCCCTGCTTGGGGTCGAGCTGGCAGTAGCGCCCGTTGGCGTCGGTCGCGATCGCGAAGCCGAGCCCGCTTTCTTCGTCGACGCGGATCATGCCGCCGTCGTCGGGGAAGCTCAGCGCCGTGTTGCCGAGCACGTAGGTGTCGTACTGGTTCGTCACCCAGCTCTTGTCGGCCAGGTTCGGCGACCCGAGCAGCTCGAGGAACTGCTCGCGCAGCACGGCGTTGCCCGTGGGGCGCGGCAGCGACGAGGCGCCGTCGGCCTGGAGGGCGTCGATCCAGCTCGGATAGGCGACGGGGCGCTCGTACACGGGGCCGTCGACGGCGACCGTGCGGGGCTCGACGTTGACGATCTCTTCACCGTGCCAGTTGATGACCAGGCGGCCCGTGTCGGTGACCTCGCCGAGCACGCTCGTCTCGACGTCCCACTTGGCCACGACGGCGAGGAACGCGTCGAGCTTGTCGGGGCGCACGACGGCCATCATGCGCTCCTGGCTCTCGCTCATCAGGATCTCTTCGGCCGTGAGGGACGGGTCGCGCAGCAGGACGTTGTCGAGCTCGATGAACATGCCGCCGTCGCCGTTCGAGGCGAGCTCGGACGTCGCGCAGCTGATGCCGGCCGCACCGAGGTCTTGGATGCCCTCGACCAGCTCGTCGCGGAACAGCTCGAGGCAGCACTCGATGAGCACCTTCTCGGCGAACGGGTCGCCGACCTGGACGGCGGGGCGCTTGGTGGGCCCGCCGGACGAGAACGTGTCGGACGCGAGGATCGACGCGCCGCCGATGCCGTCGCCCCCGGTGCGAGCGCCGAAGAGAACGACCTTGTTGCCGACGCCGCGGGCGTTCGCCAGGTGCAGGTCTTCGTGGCGCAGCACGCCGACCGCCAGCGCGTTGACCAGGGGGTTGCCCTGGTACACCGCGTCGAAGTAGGTCTCGCCGCCGATGTTGGGCAGGCCCAGGCAGTTGGCGTAGAAGCTGATGCCGCCGACGACTCCGTCGACCACGCGGGCGGTGTCGGCCGCGTCGATGTCGCCGAAGCGCAACTGGTCCATGACCGCCACGGGGCGCGCGCCCATCGAGATGATGTCGCGGACGATGCCGCCGACGCCGGTGGCGGCACCCTGGAACGGCTCGATGTAGCTGGGGTGGTTGTGCGACTCGACCTTGAAGGTGACGGCCCAGCCGCCACCGACGTCGACGACGCCCGCGTTCTCGCCCATGCCGACCATGAGGTTCTTCTTCATGGCGGGGGAGACCTTCTGGCCGAACTGGCGCAGGTAGATCTTGCTCGACTTGTACGAGCAGTGCTCGCTCCACATCACGGAGTACATGGCGAGCTCGCCGCTCGTGGGGCGACGGCCGAGGATCTCGCGGATCGTCGCGTACTCGTCGGCCTTGAGGCCGAGGGCGCCGTAGGGCTGCTCGCGCTCGGGGGTCGCCGCGGCGTTCGCCACGGTGTCGGGCACGTGGCCCTCGGGGCGGACGTCGATCATCTCGGCGTCGTGCGGGGCGCGGTCGGTCTGGTCGGTCACTTGGCGAGGGCCCTCTCGAGAACGGACGTGAAGAAGGTCAGGCCGTCGACGCCGCTCGACATCGCGGCGGGGGTGTCGGGGCCGAAGCCCTCTTCGACGGCGTGCTCGGGGTGCGGCATGAGGCCGACGACGTTGCCCCGCGCGTTCGTGACGCCGGCGATGTCGTCCATCGAGCCGTTCGGGTTGACGCCGACGTAGCGGAACGCGACCTGCCCCTCGCCCTCGATGCGCTTGATCGTCTCGGCGTCGGCGATGAAGCGGCCGTCGGCGTTCTTGAGGGGGATGGTGATCTCTTGCCCCTCGGTGAAGCCGTTCGTCCAGTCGGTGCGGGCGTTCTCGACGACGAGGCGCTGGTCGCGACGGATGAACTGCTGGTGCGCGTTGCGGGTGTGCGCACCCGGGATCAGACGGGCCTCGGCCAGCATCTGGAACCCGTTGCAGATGCCCAGCACGGGCATGCCGGCGTTCGCAGCGTCGACGACGTCGGCCATGATCGGCGAGAACGAAGCGATCGCGCCGGCGCGCAGGTAGTCGCCGTAGCTGAAGCCGCCGGGCAGGATGATCGCCTCGACGCCCTTCAGGTCGTGGTCGCCGTGCCAGAGGGCGACGGGTTCGCCGCCCGCGAGTCGGACCGCGCGCTGCGCGTCACGGTCGTCGAGGGAGCCGGGGAAGGTGACGACGCCGACGCGCATCAGCGGGCGGCGGGAGCGTCGTCGGCGACGGTGATCGAGACGACGTCCTCGATGACCGAGTTCGAGAACATGTCGTCGGCGAGCTCGCGCACGTCGGCCAGGACGGCGTCGGTCACCTCGCCCTCGACGGTGACCTCGAAGCGCTTGCCGATGCGGACGTCGGTGAACGCCCCCTTGCCGAGACGGGACAGGGCGCCGGCGACGGCCTTGCCCTGGGGGTCGAGCAGTTCAGCCTTGGGCATGACCTCGACGACGATTGTGGGCACTGGTTTACTCCTGAAGAGGCGTCAACGGGTGGACGCGACGAGTCTACGGCAGCCGCACGCGCCTCCTGGTGGTGCCCGTGACGACGGCGGAGGCCCGCGGTCGCCGATCGTCAGCAGAATGCGAGGCTCTTGTCAGCCGGATCATGGGAACGCGCCGCAGAGTGGTCGCAGCGGACAGGGCACGGGCCTCGTGATCGGGCCTCCTGTCTCGCTTCCGGTCGACGGGTTCCTGATCCGCCCCGAGACCGCCGGACGCCCGGCCGATTCCCCCGTCGGCCGGGCGTCTACCCTTTCGTGGCCTGGTCGCTCGACGAGACGGCGCGGTCGGAGAAGGCGCGGCCGGAGGCGGCCCGTGCCGAGGTGGCGCCCGAGCTCGCCGCCCGGGAGGCAGGGCGAGACCGACCGAGCAACCAGATCGCGAACGGCAGGCAGACGGCACCGGCGATCGCGTTGCGCAGGTCGAGCCCCTGCTGCATGACGTCGAACGGCGGAGCGATCGTGAGGACGGCGGCGGCGCCGACCGACCACCAGGAGGCGCGGCGCCGGCCGGTGGGCAGCGCTCGCGGTGGCCGCTCGAGTCGCCCGGTCGCCAGCGAGACGAGGCACGCCAGGCCGATGACCAGGGCCCAGACCGGGATGCGCGTCCACCACCACGAGGCCGTGGCCGGTTCGGGCAGCGGGCCGCCGAGGGCCAGGACCACGCCGGAGACGGCGATGAGCAGGGGCAGGTGCCACAGGTAGATCGTCATGCCGCGGCTGCCGACGGCGAAGACGACGGCCCGCGCGGCTGCGGTGGACATCAGGCGCGAGAGGAGCGGGTGCACGAGCGAGAGCACGCAGACCTGGGCCACCCCGAGCACCATGAGCGGCACCGTCGGCGGATTGAGGTTGCGCAGCATGTCGTCGGACCACGGCCCCGCCGTCGTCAGCGGGACGAGCGCGGCGTAGCCGAGGGCGGCCACGACGCACAGCACGAGTCGCGGCGTGCGGGTGAACAGCCCGTCGGCGTACGCGAAGCCGAGCTGCTGCACGAAGAGCCAGACGAACGCCAGGTTGACGAGGCCGACCGAGGTGACGCCCGTGCCGAAGCGGACGGCGTCGACCGCCACGGCGCCGACGGCGAGCACGAGCAGCGTCGACCACGGACGCCGGGCGTGCAAGCGGGCCATGAGGGGCACGCACAGCTGGGTGATGCCGTACGCGGCGAGGAACCAGAACGGGGTGCCCACGCCGGTGGCGGCGACGTCGAGCACGGCGGGGTCGACGCCGACGGCGGTCGCCACGACGAGGGCCAGGGCGAGCACGACGAACACGGCGCTCGCCGGGCGGGCCAGGCGGAGCAGGCGACCGCGGACGAAGTCGCCGGCGTCGTCACCTCGGCGGCGGGCGCCGACCCACGCGGTCGCACTGGCGAACCCGCCGACGACGAAGAAGAGCGGCATGATCTGGCCGGCCCAGGTGGAGAGGGCGAACCACGACTGCTCTTGCAGTGGCTGGGTCGCCACGACGGCCCCCGAGTCGTCGACGGCGATGCCGACCATCATCACGTGGATCGCCACGACGAGCAGGACGCAGAAGACGCGGGCCAGGTCGACGACGAGGTCGCGCCCCGGGGGGACGACGGGGGTGGCTGACGACGGCGTCGTGGCGGTGGTGCTCATGTCGACGACGCTAGCGAAGCGTCGTCCGCTCGGAGGGGTTGTCCACAGGTCGGACGCCCGAAAGCCCGAGAAGAACCTCCGAGGACGACTCAATTGTTTTGATCGGATCAAAAGAGTGGTTCACTGGACCCATGACCGATCCGACCGTCGACCCCCGCGAGGCCCTGCGCTCCGCCGGGCTGCGCGTGACCGAGCCCCGGCTCGCCGTGTTGCGCGCCCTCGAGCCGTCGCCGCACGCGGCCGCCGAGCAGGTCTTCGCGCGGGTCGCCCTCGACCTGCCCGGCACGTCGGTGCAGGCGGTCTACGGCGTGCTGAACGCCCTGACCGGGGCCGGGTTGGTCCGCCGCATCGAGCCCGCGGGCTCGGCCGCGCTCTACGAACTGCGCACGGGCGACAACCACCACCACGTGGTCTGCGGGGTGTGCGGGTCGGTCGCCGACGTCGACTGCGTCGTCGGCCACGCGCCGTGCCTGACCCCCTCGCACGACTCGGGGTACCTCGTGCAGACCGCCGAGGTGACCTTCTGGGGGTTGTGCCCGGCCTGTCGGGCGGCCGAGGCCGACGGGGCGGACGGCGACGAGCCGACCCGCGCCTCCTCGTCCGGTCGTCGAGGCACCCCGACCCCGGCGGTCCCGGCGGCCTGACCGCCCTCGCCCGCCCCGACCCACCCCGCCGCGTTCCGGCGCCCCCGAACCCACACGACGACGAACCACGAACGAAAGAGGACACATGACCGACGCGAAGAAGATCACCACCACCGACAACGGCGCCCCCGCCGCCAGCGACGAGCACTCGCAGTCGGTCGGCGCCGACGGCCCGATCGTCCTGCACGACCACAAGCTGGTCGAGAAGCTCGCCAACTTCAACCGCGAGAAGGTGCCCGAGCGCATCGTCCACGCCAAGGGCGGCGGAGCCTTCGGCTCGTTCGTCACCACGGGCGACGTCTCGCGGTACACCCGCGCCGCGCTCTTCCAGCCCGGCGTCGAGACCGAGATGCTCGCACGCTTCTCGACCGTCGCCGGCGAGCAGGGCAGCCCCGACACGTGGCGCGACCCCCGCGGTTTCTCGCTGAAGTTCTACACGTCCGAGGGCAACTACGACCTCGTCGGCAACAACACCCCCGTCTTCTTCATCCGCGACGGCATCAAGTTCCCCGACTTCATCCACTCGCAGAAGCGCCTGCCGGGCTCGCACCTGCGCGACCACGACATGCAGTGGGACTTCTGGACGCTCTCGCCCGAGTCGGCCCACCAGGTCACCTGGCTGATGGGCGACCGTGGCCTGCCCGCCTCGTGGCGCACCATGGACGGCTTCGGCTCGCACACCTACCAGTGGATCAACGCCGAGGGGCAGCGCTCGTGGGTCAAGTACCACTTCAAGAGCGACCAGGGCAACGAGATCCTCACGCAGGACGACGCCGACCGCATCGCCGGTGAGGACGCCGACTTCCACATCCGCGACCTGTCCGAGGCGATCGAGCGCGGCGACTTCCCGACCTGGACGCTGTCGGTGCAGGTCATGCCCTACGAGGACGCCGCCGGCTACCGCTTCAACCCGTTCGACCTGACCAAGGTGTGGCCGCACAGCGACTACCCGCTGATCGAGGTCGGCAAGATGACGCTGGACCGCAACCCCGAGAACTACTTCGCGCAGATCGAGCAGGCCGCCTTCGCGCCGTCGAACTTCGTGCCCGGCATCGCGGCCAGCCCCGACAAGATGCTGCTCGCGCGCATCTTCAGCTACGCCGACGCGCACCGTTACCGCGTGGGCGTCAACCACCAGCAGCTGCCGGTCAACATGCCCAAGACCGAGGTGCACTCGTACTCGAAGGACGGCGCCGCGCGTTACCACTTCAGCGAGGCGACGGCTCCGGTCTACGCGCCCAACTCGGTGGGCGGCCCCGCGGCCGACCCGCAGGCCGCGGGCGACACCGGCGGGTGGGAGGCCGACGGCGAGCTCGTCCGCTCGGCGGCGACCCTCCACCCCGAAGACGACGACTTCGGCCAGGCCGGCACGCTCGTCCGCGAGGTCATGGACGACGCCCAGCGCGACCGCCTCGTGCAGAACATCGTCGGCCACGTCTCGAAGGTGACCCAGCCGGCGCTGCGCGAGCGCGTCTACCAGTACTGGACGAACGTCGACGCGACGCTCGGCCAGCGGGTCCGTGCGGGCGTCGAGCCCGAGGCTCCCGGCTCGAACGAGGACCCGATCGAGGTCGGCGTCCCGGCGTAGTCCGCCACCGCGTCAGACCCGAGGAGGCGCGGTTCCCGTTCGACGGGAGCCGCGCCTCCTCGGCGTCTCGGCCGGTCGCCCGGCCAGGCGCACCCGGCACGCCCGGGTCGGGCGTGCCGGATGCGCCGTCAGACCATCTGGCCGTTCCAGTGCAGCTCGCCGGTGGGCCAGTCGGCGAGGGTGTGCGAGCCCTCGCGCAGCAGCCAGCCGTGGTCCTGGGAGACGAGGACGCCGGCTCCGTCGGCGCTGAACGCCGTGTAGTGCGCCGTGAGGCCGTCGAGCGGCAGCCAGCCGCCGCGTCGGTAGAATCCCTGGACGTCGTCTCCGGTCTCGAGCAGGCCGAACCCGCTGTCGAGCGAGCTCAACGCCGCGTCCACCTGCCGCAGCAGCTCGCCGCCGACGCCCGTGCCCTGCAGCGTCGGCGAGACGGCGACCATGCCGACCGCCGTGACCAGCAGGTCGGTGTCGCCGACCGTGACGAACTGACGCCGGAGGCCGGCGTGGGCGACGACGACGTCGCCCTGGCGGGCCACGACGCGCAGCTCGGGCTGCATGCCGGCCCAGCTGCGGGCACCGGCGTACCAGTGGTCGTAGCTCGGGAACGACCGGGCGAGCATCGCGGCGACCGCCTCGTGGTCGTCGAGGGTCAGGTCGCCCTCACGGGTGGTCGAGAAGACGGGAGGGGCGGCATCGGAGTCGGACATGGACCCACCGTATCGACGGGTGCCGCGTCGGCGACCGCCGGGCTGCGCGGACCGGAGGGCCGGCCCCCCTGGGACCGAGGGGGCGCGTCGACTACGACCGAGGGTCAGCTCGCCTGCGGTCGGACCGTCACCTCGAGCTGGTTGTTCCAGGGGTCGTCGAACCCCAGCACGCGGCCGTCGTCCCGGGTGGCGACGCCGTGGTGGCCGAGGCGCTCGCCGAGGGCGCCGAGGTCGTCGGCCGTGGGCACCTCGATGCGCACGAGGCCGAGCCCCAGGGCGAGCTGGCGGCGTCCGGCGCCCGCGCTCGTCCAGGTGTTCATCGCCATGTGGTGGTGGTAGCCGCCGGCGCTGACGAACAGCGCCTGCGGCCCGAACCGCGTGGTCGTCTCGAAGCCCAGCTGCTCGACGTAGAACCGGTGGGCCGACTCGACGTCGCCCACGCTCAGGTGCACGTGGCCGACCGTGGCGGGACGCGACGCGGAGCCGGCCAGCGCCTCCTCGGTGACGTTCTGCTGCACGAACGCGGCGGGGTCGAGGGCGAGCGTCGCCATGTCGACCTGTCCGTGGGTCCAGGACCACTCACTGCGCTGACGGTCCCAGTAGAGCTCGATGCCGTTGCCCTCGGGGTCGGTGAAGTAGAAGGCCTTGCTGACGAGGTGGTCGGCGCTGCCGGTGAACGTGCCGGGGTGGCGGGTCGCCACGCTGTAGACGGCGGCGGCGAGGTCGGCCTCGGTCTCGAACAGGATCGCCGTGTGGAAGAGCCCGGCCTCTCGCGGCCCGGCGTGCCTCAGCTCGGGGGCGTGCTCGAGGATGACGATCGGGGTCGCGCCGCGTCCGAGGACGACCCGCCCCGCCGCCTGGTCGGCGACCAGCACGGTCAACGTGACCGCGTCCCGGTAGTAGGCGGTCATGGCGTCGAGGTCGGCGACCCGGAGGGTGACGGCTCCCATGCCGGTGTCGGCGGCGAGCAGGTCGGTCGCACGTGCGCTCGCGCTCGCGCCCGGGGCCTGGTCCTGGCGGCGGGTCGAGGGCGAGGTCGCAGAGGGCGAGGAGGCGCGGGTCGCGTCGGTCGCGGAGGTTTCGGTCATGGGGCCCTCGGTCTGCTCGGGTCGGATGGTCACCCGGTCGGTGACGTGTCATCGAACGGAACCGGCCAGCGGCTTCGCGAATTCCCGACCGAGAGCGCACCGCGTTCCGTGCAGCGCACCGGGTCTCGACGCGGTGCACTGCACGAAACGCGGTGTGGAGGCCGGGGGCCGGGCGGGGCGGGGCCGCCGCCGAGGCCGGGCCCCGGGTCAGCGGCCGGTGAGGCGTTCGATCAGCTCGCGGTAGCGGGCGGCCGTGCGGGCGACGACCTCGTCGGGAAGGGGCGGGGGCTCGCCCATGCCGTCCCAGTTGGCCGACAGCCAGTCGCGGACGATCTGCTTGTCGAAGCTCTGGGTGCGGTCGCCCGCGGCGTCGACCTCGGCATCCCAGTAGCGACTGCTGTCGCTCGTCAGCACCTCGTCGCCCAGCGTGATCTCGCCCGTGGTGCGGTCGGCGCCGAACTCGAACTTCGTGTCGGCGAGGATCACCCCGCGGGCCTCGGCCACGGCGGACGCCAGCCGGTAGATCTCGAGCGAGCGGTCGCGCAGCGCGGCCGCGGTCTCGGCACCGACCAGCTCGACGGTGCGCTCGAACGAGACGTTCTCGTCGTGCTCGCCGAGCGGTGCCTTGTAGGCCGGGGTGTAGATCGGCTCGGGCAGGCGGTCGCCGTCCGACAGCCCGGTGGGCAACGCGATGCCGCACACCGTGCCGTGCTGCTCGTACTCTTTCCAGCCGCTGCCGACGAGGTACCCGCGCACCACGCACTCGACGGGGAACATGTCGAGCGGCTTCACGAGCATCGCCCGGTCACGGACCCGCGCCGGCAACGCCACGGAGGCGGTGGTCGGGTCGACGAGATGGTTCGGCACGGTCGACAGCTGGGCGAACCACCAGAGGCTGAGCTGCGTGAGAAGGGCGCCCTTGCCGGGGATGCCGGGCTCGAGCACCTGGTCGAACGCGCTGACCCGGTCGCTCGCGACGACGAGCACGTGCTCGGTGTCCTCGAGGGTGGCGGCGTCGCCGACCGAACCGGCCACGGGCGCGGGGACGTAGAGGTCGCGGACCTTGCCCGAGTAGACGGGCGCCCAGCCGGTGAGGGCGGGGGGAATGCCGGGGGCGACGGGCGGGGCCTGGTGACCCGCGCCTCCTGCGGTGGCGTCGGCGGAGGGCGTCGAGGCGGCTGCGGGCACCGAGCCGTCGGCGGCGCTCATCGGGCGACCCGCTCGGCGATGTCGTGACGGTACTGGCCGCCCTCGAGTTCGATGCGCTGGAGTGCGTCGTAGACGCGCCCCCTCGCCTCGGTGAAGTCGGAGCCCTGCGCCACGACGCTGAGCACTCGTCCGCCGGTGGCGATCAACCGGTCGTCGAGCCGGGCGGTCGCGGCGTGGGCGACGTGGACGCCGGCGACGGCCGTCGCGTCGTCGAGCCCGTGCAGGGCACGACCGCTGACCGCGCCCTCGGGGTAGCCCTCGCTCGCGAGGACCACCGTGACCGCCACGTCGGACGAGAACCGCGGCGACTCGTGGTTGCCGAGCGACCCGGTCGAGGCAGCCAGCAGCAGGCTGCTGAGCGGCGTGAGCAGTCGGGGCAACACGACCTGTGTCTCGGGGTCGCCGAAGCGCGCGTTGAACTCGATGACGCGCACGCCCCGCTCGGTGAGGATCAGCCCCGCGTAGAGCAGCCCGATGAACGGGGTGCCCTCGGACTCGAGCTGACGCACCGTCGGGGTGGCGATGGTGTCGAGCACCTCGTCGACGAAGTCCTTCTCGCTGCCGAACCGGTCGGCCAGCCAGGGCAGCGGCGAGTACGCGCCCATGCCGCCGGTGTTCGGGCCCGCGTCGCCGTCGAGCAGGCGCTTGTAGTCCTGCGCGGGGCTGAGGGGCACCACGGTGTGGCCGTCGCTGACGAAGAACAGCGAGACCTCGGGGCCCTCGAGGAACTCCTCGACCAGCACGGGCCCGTGCTGCAGCCAGTACGTGCTGTGCTCGATCGCCGCGTCGCGGTCGTCGGTCACCAGCACGCCCTTGCCGGCGGCGAGCCCGTCGGCCTTGACGACGTAGGGCGAGCCGAGGTCGTCGAGCACGGCGACGGCCTCGTCGAGGGTGCCCACGCGCGTGGCACGGCCGGTCGGCACGCCCGCGGCGTCCATGATGCGCTTCGCGAAGGTCTTGCTGCCCTCGAGCGCCGCGGCCTTCTTGCCGGGCCCGAAGACCGGGATGCCCCGCGTGCGCAGGGCGTCGGCGACTCCGGCGACGAGCGGTGCCTCGGGGCCGACGACGACCAGCTCGACGTCGTTCTCGAGGGCGTACTCGGTGACGACGGCACCGTTCGACGGGTCGAGGTGCACGATGCCGACCTGGTCGGCGATGCCCGCGTTGCCGGGAGCCGCGACGATCTCGTGACCGGCGTCTTCGCGCAGCAGGGCGGTGATGATGGCGTGCTCGCGAGCACCGGAACCGAGGACGAGGATTCGCACGGGCGACAGCCTACCGAGCGTCGGCTGCGGTGCCGAGTCCGGGCGGTGGAGGGGCGGTGCGGGGCGCGGAGGCGCGGGTAGCGTGGGCCCATGGCCAGGGCGCGGATCGACGACACGGTGGGATCGGCCGCGGTGGGCGAGGTGCGGGCGGCGCTCGCCGACGGCGGGGCCGCGGCCCGACCGGTGACCGCCACGGCCGTCCGCTGGCTGTTGCAGGTGCTCGCCGACGGTGAACCCGGGGCCACCGTGGAGGTGCGGGTGCCGCCGTTCGGCGCCGTCCAGTTCCGTGAGGGGCTCAGCCACACCCGCGGCACGCCGCCCAACGTCGTCGAGACCGACGCCGCCACCTTCGTGCGGCTCGCGACCGGCGACCTCAGCTGGCAGGAGGCGCGGGCCGGGGCGCTCGTGTCGGCCTCCGGCAGCAGGGCGGACCTGACCGGCTACGTGCCGATCGCCTGGCAGCGGGGCTGACCCGCGCCTCCTGGGCTCGAGCGGGGCGGCTGCCCTGCTCGACGTCGAGACGGGCGGCGGCGGCGTCGGCCCGGCTCTGGGATGATGGGCTGGTGACCGACGCACCCGACGACCAGCAGCAGCCCGAGCCCGTCGTCGAGCCCGGTCGGCCCGTCGGCGAGCCGGTCGTCGAACGCGACGAGGTCACCGTGCGCCGCGCGCCCAAGGTGCCGGTCTTCTTGATCATGGGCGCCGCCCTCGGCGTCGTCGTGTCGTTGGTCGTCACCTCGCTCTTCCCGTTCGACTCGGGCGAGGGCGTCGCGCAGACCTACGGGTACATCTCGCTCTGGGGCCTCACCATCGGCGGCACGGTCGGCTGCGTCGTGGCCATCGTCGCCGAGCGCGTCACGAGCCGCGGGGCGAAGCGGGTCCAGGTCGAGCGCGAGAGGCTCGAGGCTCCGGTCGACGAGCCCGAGGTCGATCGACCGTCGCTGACGGACGGTGACGCGGACCGTCTCTGACGGACGTGAAACGCCGCCGACCGCCCGGGACGAGGTCAGGCGCCTCGGGCCCGTCGCAGGCGGGTGAGCAGTTCGGGACCGCGGGCGTCGAGCAGACGCCCACCGCGGCGGATGCCCACGAGCATGAACACGGCCCCGAGGACGACCCCGACCACGAGGGCGAGCAGCCCCAGCAGCACCGAACCCCGCACCAGCGCGACCACGGCGAGCACGAGCTCGGGCAGCGACAGGACGAAGACGATCGCCCACGACGCGTAGAGGCCGAGCGCCGAGGTGACGCTGGCACCGGGCGGTGACTTGAAGGGGCTCTCGCCCGCCGCCGGCACGGGCATGAGGTACAGGGCCGAGGCGATGCTCGAGACCCCGAAGCCGGTCAGCAGCAGCCCGAGGCCGGCGCCGAGCAGTGCCGGGGCCGTGTCGAACCGCCCGATCACGGCGAGGGGGACGAGCGTGGCGACGACGACCGCCGGCACCGCGAAGAGCGAGAGCGTCAGGACGCGGCCCGCCCGGTCGGCAGAGCCCGCCAACCCGGTGGACAGGTGCGCGGCGAAGGCGGTGCCGTCGTACGAGACGTCGGCCGCCAGGGTGATGGCGAGCAGCGCCGCGACCGCCGGACCGATCGCGTAGAGCGGCCAGGTCGTGTCGAGCGAGAACGAGAGGAAGACGGCCAGGACCGGCATCAGGGGGACGACGATCAGCGAGCCGCCGTAGCGCGGGTCGCGCAGCCAGTAGACGGCCGCACGGGCGGCGACCGCGCCCGTCGGGGTCGCCGGGAAGCGTGCGAAGAGGCCGAGGCCCTTGGACGCCGCGGTGGCGGTGACGGCCGGGGGAGCGACGAGCGCCGTCGCCAACCCCCGCCGCCAGAGCAGCAGCAACACGGCCAGCGTGGCCAGCGCGATCAGGGCCTTGAGGGCGGCCTCGCCCGGTCGGCCCAGCGCGACGTCGCCGGGGATCGACCACGCGGCGCCGAGCGGGCTCCACGACAGGGCGTGGGCGACCCGGGGCAGGTCGTCACCGATCGAGCTGAGACCCTGGCCGACGAGCCCGATCAGGGGCCCGGCGAGGATCAGGGGCACGAAGATCGCGACGCTCATCAGCTCGCGGTACCGACGCTTGGCGCCGAGTGCGCTGGTGGCCGTCTCGACCGCGCGGGACGCCGCGACGCAGACGAAGACCCCGAGCACCCCGCAGAACGGGGCGAGCACGGCGGACAGGGGGTGCTGCACCCAGCTGAAGGTCGTCGCGAGGGCGGCGACGAGGGTGACGATGCCGGGGATGCCCAGCAGGCCGGTGATGAAGAGGGCGACGAGCAGCCGGTCGGCGGGCAGGGGGAACTGGCGCAGCTTCGAGACGCTGAGGGTCTGGTCGTAGCCCCTGGCGATGAACGGGACGACGACCCAGCCCACGACGGCGAGCGAGCCGCCGAGCACGCCGGCCGTCCAGGCCCACCGCTCGGGTGCGAAGGCGAGGGCCACGAGCCCGGCGACGACGGCGGCGAGCACGCCGAGGCCGTAGAGCCCGCCCAGGACGGCGGCGACGATCTGCCAGGTGCTGCGCTTGAAGCCGTTCAGCAGCACCCGCCAGCGCAGGCTCAGGAGGTGCGCAACCACGACGGCCCCTCGTTGTGCTGACGCCCGCCGACCAGTTCGACGAACCGGTCTTCGAGGGTCGAGCCGGCGCGCACGTCGTCGGTCGTGCCGGCCGCGAGCACCCGGCCGGCGGCGATGACGGCGACGTGGTCGCACATGCGCTGGACGAGGTCCATCGAGTGGCTCGACACGATGACCGTGCCGCCGTTCTGCGTGTAGCCGTGCAGGATGTCGCGGATGTTGGCGGCCGAGATCGGATCGACCGACTCGAACGGTTCGTCGAGGACGAGGAGGCGCGGGGCGTGGACGAGCGCGCAGGCGAGCGCGACCTTCTTGGTCATGCCCGCGGAGTAGTCCACCGCGAGCGTGCCGCCCGCCGACCGGAGGTCGAGCAGGTCGAGCAGGTCTCCCACCCGCTGGGCCGTCGTCTCGCGGGTCATGCCGTTGAGCAGGCCGTGGTAGGTGACGAGCTGTTCGCCGGTGAGGCGGTCGAAGAGCGAGATGCCGTCGCTCAGCACGCCGACCAGCGACTTGGCGTGCGTCGGATCGGACCAGACGTCGACGCCGAGCACCTCGATGCGTCCGGCGTCGGGACGCAGCAACCCGGTGGCCATCGAGAGCGTCGTCGTCTTGCCGGCGCCGTTCGGGCCCACGAGGCCGAAGAACGACCCCGCGGGCACGGTCAGGTCGATGCCATCGACCGCGACCTTGTCGCCGAACGCCTTGCGGAGGCCCGTGATCTGCAGGGCGGACGCGGGCGGCGTCGCGGTCGGTTCGGGGCGGGGCATGCCGACGTCGCTCATGGCCCCCAGCCTAGGGACGCCCGCCGACGCCGCGCCTCCCCCGACGGGTGGAAGCCCGGGCGAGGCGCGGGTGGCGGGTGGACCCGGGTCGACGACACGGCGCAGGAGGCGCGGGTCGGCTCGGGACGGACGCCTAGCTGAGCTGGTTGGCCTCGACCCAGGCGAGGTACTCGGGGCTGACGGTGCCCGTGACGTAGTCGCCCGTGAAGCAGCTCATCTCGAGCTCGGTGACGTCGCTGCCCTCGGTGATGGCCGCCTGCATGTCGGCGACCTCTTGGTAGATGAGGTGGTCGGCGCCGAGCTCGCGGGCGATCTCGGGGATCTTGCGGTCGTGGGCGACGAGCTCGTGTCGCGACGGCATGTTGATGCCGTACACGTGGGGGAACCGCACCGGGGGAGCGGCCGAGGTGAAGGTCACCTTGTTCGCCCCGGCGGCCCGGGCCATCTCGACGATCTCGCGCGAGGTGGTGCCGCGGACGATCGAGTCGTCGACGATCAGGATGTTCTTGCCCTTGAACTCGCTCGACATGGCGTTCAGCTTCTGGCGCACGGAGCGCTTGCGCTCGGCCTGCCCCGGCATGATGAAGGTGCGGCCGACGTAGCGGTTCTTGTAGAAGCCCTCGCGGTACTCGATGCCGAGCTTCTGCGCGACCTGCATGGCAGCGGGCCGTGACGAGTCGGGGATGGGCATGACGACGTCGATGTCGCCGATCGGCGAGTGCGCGGCGATCGTGTCGGCCAGCCGGTTGCCGAGGCGCAGGCGGGCGTCGTAGACCGAGATGCCGTTCATGATCGAGTCGGGGCGGGCCAGGTAGACGTACTCGAACGAGCAGGGGATCAGGCGCGGGCTGGCGTGGCACTGCTTCGAGACCATCTGCCCGTCGAGCGAGATGAACACGGCCTCGCCGGGAGCGACGTCGCGGACGATCTCGTAGCCACCCGACTCGAGGACGAGCGACTCGGAGGCGGTGATCCACTCTTCGCGGACGCCGTCGGCCGCGAGACGGCGGCCGAGCACGAGCGGGCGGATGCCGAACGGGTCGCGGAACGCGAGCAGGCCGTGGCCGGCGATCATCGCGATCGCGGCGTACGAGCCCTGCACGCGGTCGTGCACCCGGCTGACGGCCGCGAAGATCTGCTCGGGGTCGAGCTCGCTGCCGTTGACCTGCTCTTGCAGCTCGTGCGCGAGGACGTTGACCAGCAGCTCGGTGTCGCTGTTGGTGTTGAGGTGCCGCCGGTCGACGTGGAAGAGTTCGCTGGTGAGCTCGCGCGTGTTCGTCAGGTTGCCGTTGTGGATCAGCACGATGCCGTAGGGAGCGTTCACGTAGAACGGCTGCGCCTCTTGCTCGTTGCTGGCCGCGCCCTTCGTGGCGTAGCGCACGTGGCCGAGCCCCATGTTGCCGAGCAGGGCGCGCATGTCGCGGGTGCGGAACCCCTCGCGGACCTGCCCCTTGGTCTTGTGGACGTGGAAGATGCCCCCTTCGGCGGTGGCGATCCCGGTGCTGTCCTGCCCCCGGTGCTGCAACAGGAGGAGCGAGTCGTAGACGAGTTGATTTGCTGGCTCGTGCGCGACGAGACCGACGATGCCGCACATGCGGATCTGGCTCCAGACCGTAGAGTTGGGGTTACCGCGACAGTCTAGAGCGACACCGAACGGATGAACGAATGGCGACCTCCCCAGCCCACTCGACCAGCGCCTCCTACGCCGCCGCGGGGGTCGACACGGCCGCCGGCGACCGCGCGGTCGAGCTGATGAAGGCTGCCGTGGCCGCCACGCACGGCCCCGGCGTCGTCGGGGGCTTCGGCGGGTTCGCCGGGCTGTTCGACGTGTCGTTCCTGAAGGACTTCGAGCGGCCGCTGCTCGCCACCTCGACCGACGGCGTCGGCACCAAGGTGGCCATCGCCCAGGCGCTCGACAAGCACGACACCATCGGGCAGGACCTCGTGGGCATGGTGGTCGACGACATCGTCGTGGTGGGCGCGCGGCCGCTGATCATGACCGACTACATCGCGTGCGGCCGGGTGGTGCCGACCCGCATCGCCTCGATCGTCGAGGGCATCGCCCGGGCCTGCAGCGAGACCGGCACGGCCCTCGTCGGCGGCGAGACGGCCGAGCACCCGGGCCTGCTCGGCCCCGACGACTACGACGTCGCGGGTGCCGCGGTGGGCGCGGTCGAGTCGGGGCGCCAGCTCGGCCCGCACCTCGTGGGCGACGGCGACGTCGTGCTCGCCCTGGCCTCGTCGGGCCTGCACTCGAACGGCTTCTCGCTCGTGCGGCACATCCTGGCCTCGCGCGACCTCGGTTACGACGACGCCCTTCCCGAGTTCTCGGGCACCGTCGGCGAGGCGCTGCTCGAACCGACCCGGCTCTACACCTCGCCCCTGCTGCGGGTGCTCGACGACCCGGCGCTCGACGGGGCGGTCCACTCGCTCAGCCACGTCACCGGCGGTGGCATCGCGGCCAACCTGGCCCGCGTGCTGCCCCGCGGCTCGTGGACCGAGGTCGACCGCTCGACCTGGTCGCCGCTGCCCGTGTTCCGCGTGCTGAGCGACCTGGCCGGCTCGACCCTCGAGTCGAGCGAGGGCACCTGGAACCTCGGCATCGGCATGATCGCCGTCGTCGCGGCGTCGCGGGCCGCCGCCGTCACCTCGGCCCTCGAGGCCGACGGCATCGCGACCTGGCCCGTCGGCACCGTCTCGACCGGGCGACGCGACCTGGCCGGCTTCGAGCAGGGCGCCAAGGGAGTCGACGGAGGCGCGGTGCGGCTCGTCGGGGACTACGCCGGCTGACGTCTGGTCGCGTTCGCGATCCCGGCGGAGGTCGGGCGCTGCGGGGCACCCGCGCGTGCTGGATGGCGCCGGCCACGTCGCGGACGTACGATGGGTCCACGCCCGTGCCGGGCGCGCTGACGACGACGTCAGATCGGACGACGAAGGAGTCGACCCATGACCACCACCCGCATCCCCCTCTCGCCCGTCTCCCGCGCGACCGTCGCTGCTCCCCGGAGCGCCCGGGTCAGCCGCGTCCCCGCCGAGCCGGCTCCGCTCCGCTCCGAGTCGTCGCCCGTGACCGGCGGCCGCAAGGTCGCCGCTCTGACCGCCGGCGGCATGTTCCTGCTGCTGGTCGTGGGGCTGCTGCCCGCGGTCGCGACGCTCGTCGGGCGCTGACCCGCGCCTCCTGATCGGTGATCGCACCGGTCGGGCCCGCGACACGACGACGGCCCCTCGAGATCGAGGGGCCGTCGTCGTGTCGGTCACGCGCCGCGGCGGATGAGGGGAGGGGTGGCGTCCCCGGTCAGAGGACGCAGAACTCGTTGCCCTCGGGATCGGCGAGCACGACCCACGAGACGTCGGCGTCGTCTTGGCCGACCTGGGCTCGGACCGCACCGAGCGACTCGAGACGCTCGACCTCGGCCGCCTGCGTCGCTTCGCGGCTCTGGCCGTCGACCGGGGTGGGGCGGAAGTCGAGGTGCAGCCGGTTCTTGAGCGTCTTGGCCTCGGGCACGTGGACGAAGAGGAGCCCGGGCAGCGTGTCAGGCGTCGAGCGGATCTCGGGTTCGTCGTCGTCGGACGAGACCACGACCCAACCGAGTGCGTCGGCCCACCACCGGGCGAGCCCTGCGGGGTCGCTCGAATCGACGACGACCTGCTCCCACACGGGCGACGAGGACGAAGAGGACATCAGCCGTCGGGCCTCAGGCGCTCTTGTTCTGGTCGTGCTCGGTGTCGTATTCGTCGTCGAAGTCGTCGGCCCACTTGTCGACGTATTCGTCGCCGGAGTCGTTCTTCGTCGCCAACTCTTTTTCGAGTGCACCGTAGTTGGTGTCAGGGCTGAAGTACTTCAGCTCTCTGGCGACCTTGGTGTGCTTGGCTTTTTGACGGCCGCGCCCCATGCGTGACCCCCTCTGAACTCGGCCCGGAAACGGTGTCGGACGACCCGGGAACTGCCGACGGATGACTGTTGCAAAACTGGACCGATCTTATCATGTACCCCTATCCCCGGCTGCCGCCCCGGACGGGCATGATGGTCGGGATGACTTCTGGGGGCGACGGCGAGCGGACGCGGGTCGTCGTGGTCGGTGCGGGGCAGGCCGGACTGTCGGTCTCGTGGTACCTGCGGCGCCTGGGGCTCGAGGTCGGGCGGGACCTCGTCGTGCTCGACCGGGGGCCCGGGACCGGAGGCGCGTGGCAGCACCGCTGGGAGAGCCTTCGGTTGGGTGCCGCCCACCGCGTCCACGACCTGCCCGGCATGGCCGGGCTCGGGCTGGGCTTCGACTCGGCCGACCGCCGGGCCCCGGCCCGCGACGTCGTCGCCGAGCAGTACGCCCGGTACGAGGCGGCACTCGAGCTCGACGTGCGACGCCCGGTCGAGGTGACCGGGGTGACCGGGCTGGGTGACGGGTTCGCGGTGCGATGGGTGGGGCGCGCCTCCTCGGGGTCGGTGCGGGCCGAGGTCGTCGTGAACGCGACCGGCACCTGGGGGGCGCCGTTCGTGCCCTGGTACCCGGGGCGCGACACGTTCGCGGGGAGGCAGTTGCACACCTCGGACTACCGGGCCGCGTCCGAACTCGAGGGGCTCGACGTGGTCGTGGTGGGCGGCGGCACGAGCGCGATCGGCTTCGTGCTCGAACTCGACGGCGTCGCCGCCTCGACCACGTGGGTGACGCGTCGACCGGTCGACTGGCTCGACCAGGGCGAGCTCGACGTCGAGTCGGCCGTCGCGGCGGTCGCCGCACAGGACCGCGCGGCCCGCGCCGGGCAGGCGCTGCCGAGCATCGTGAGCGGCACCGGCGTGCCCCGCACCCGACGGTTCGTCTCGGGCATCGAGCGCGGCCTGCTGGTCGAACGACCGATGTTCTCGGCGATCGAGCGGGACGGCGTGCGCTGGGCTGACGGCACGTTCGCCCACGCCGACGCGATCGTGTGGGCCACCGGGTTCCGGCCCGAGCTGCGACACCTGGCTCCGCTCGGGCTGCGGTCGGCCGACGGAGGGGTGAGCGTCGAAGGCGGCGCGTCGACGCTCGACCCGCGGCTGTTCTTCGCCGGCTACGGGCCGCAGGCCTCCACCATCGGGGCGAACCGTGCCGGGCGCGCCATCGCCCGTCAGGTCGTCGCGCGGCTGTCGGGGAGCGACGCCGAACGCCGGGGGTGAGGGCGTACCGCCGGGCCCGGGTAGCGCCGTGCGGTGCCGGTGAGGGTGACGCCGAGCAGCGCCGTGAGGGTGACGTCGGGTGGACGCGGGACACGGGTCGTCACGGGAGGGGGAACCCCGCGGAGCGGAGCCTGGCCTCGAGCCGCGGGGGCGAGAGCGCCACCGCGTAGCCCCACCGGCTGAATTGCCGCACGCGCGGCACGGCACGGATGCGGTCTTCGCGAGACTTCTCGTCGATCGCCACCTGTGCAGGGTCTCGTCCGCCCCTCCTCTCCACGCTCGTGTACTTCACGTCACCGTCCGCCTCTCCGACCCCGCCGAACTGCGGGAACCAAGAGTCGACCTCGCCGATCTTTCCCCGCTCGTCGAAGAAGGGCTCTTGGCGTACCGGCCGAGGCAGGCCCAGGAGGTGGAGCGTGGCTGCACTCACCGACTCGATCGGCGTCATCGAGCCCTCGTCCGCCAGCTGCAGACAGAGGTCGGCGATCTTCCGGCGGGGGGAGCGCCGACGCCCAGCGAGGCAGCGTTCGAGGTCGTCGCGACGGAAGAGGCCCTCGCGCAGGCCGTGGTCGTAGGCCATCAACCCGGCGTGCAGGCCGTGGGCCAGGGCGAGGTCGACCGCCGTCCGGGCCGGCGAGGTGACGGCCAGGCCGTCACGGGCGACGTGCTCGTCCTCGTGCAGCGGGAGGGCGTGCCGCACCATCGTCGTGCTTCGGGAGTTCGTCCGGCGGCCCGGGTCGATGACGTGCACCTCAGGGGGCGGCCTGTGCAGCAGGGGAAGGCCCCACACGACGGCCGCCGCGGAGTGGGACGCCACGAGTCGCGCGGACGATCGTCGCAGCAGCACGTTCACCCGGAGGGCGTGCTGGTCCTCCGGCTCGAGGTCGCCCCATCGCGTGGTGTCGAGGTAGACGCCCCGGGACACACGGGTCAGGCGGCCGCGATCCGCCGCGTGCCGGAGGTGCCGGTCGTCGAGGCCGGAGCGGACGAGGGCCGACGAGGTCAGCAGCTCGTCGACGACACGTGGTCGGTGTTCCATGCAGCCCATGCTGGGACTCTGCGGTGCGGGGGCCGAGGTTTCGACGACGGGCTGGGGAGGGAGACGAGCATCTTGCCGGTGGGGAGGAGAGATGCGCGGAGGGAGGTGGGGGAGTGTGACCCCGTCGTGCGGCGGTGGGCGATTTGCCTAGGCGGGGGTTGAGCGCCGGACGAGGGGGTGGGGCAGGTGGTGGGGGCGTCTGACCCCGTGGTGCGGCGGTGGGCGATTTGCCTAGGCGGGGGTTGAGCGCCGGACGAGGGGGTGGGGTGGGAGGTGGGGGTGTGGGGAACGCGGGCGGGCCGGGGTCAGCGGCGGGGCGGGTGGACGTCGTGCGTGGCGGACCAGACGGCGACGGCGGCCGCGGCGGACCAGGCCTGGGGGCGGCACGAGGCGGGGTAGGGCACGGGCGACGGCACCTCGCGGGACGAGTCCCCCGAGTGCAACTCGGGCATGCGGTGGTCGAAGGCCGGCGCCGCGCACAGCAGGCCCTCGGCGAGCCGGGCCGCCTCGGCGGGGAACCCCGCTCGGGCGAGGCCCTGGATCGCGACGGCCGTGTCGTGGGTCCAGACGCTGCCCCCGTGGTAGCTCAGGGGCCAGTAGCCGGCGCTGTCGGTCGACATCGTGCGCAGGCCGAAGCCGCTGGACAGCTCGGGTGAGACGAGGCGGCGGGCGACCAGCGCCTCCTCGTCGGGGTCGAGAAGTCCGGTGCCGAGCAGGTGCCCGAGGTTGCTCGTGACCGTGTCGACCGGCCGCTTGGCCGCGTCGAGCGCGATCGCCGGGTAGGCGCCCGCGGCGTCGTCGACCCAGAAGGAGGCGCGGAACCGGTCGCGCAGGCGCCCCGCCCAGTCGCGCCACGCGTCGCCGCCCGCCCGACCGAAGGCGTCGAGCAGGTCGGCCCCGTGCACCGCCGCCTCGTACGCGTAGGCCTGCACCTCGCAGAGTGCGATCGGCCCCTCGGCGAGGCTGCCGTCGCGCCACTGGACGCTGTCGCCGGAGTCCTTCCAGCCCTGGTTCGCCAGGCCGTGCCCGGTCTCGTCGACGTACTCGAGCAGCAGGTCGCCGTCGCTGTCGCCCGAGTCGCGCATCCAGGCCAGGGCCGCCTCGAGGTGCGGCAGCAGCGCCTCGACCTCGGCGGCCGGCAGGCCCCAGCGCCACGCGTCGTGCAGCAGGCAGACCCAGAGCGCCGTCGCGTCGACGGTGCCGTAGTAGAGCGGGGGCAGGCTGACGTCCTCACCGGGGATCGTCAGCGTCTGCTGCCGCAGTTCGTGCATGATCTTGCCGGGTTGCTCGGCCGTCTCGGGCACGTGCCGGGTGCCCTGCAGGCCCGCCAGCACCCGCAGCGTGCCGGCCGCGACCGTGAGGTCGAGGGGCAGGGTGAAGCGGGCGGCCCACAGCGAGTCGCGACCGAAGAGCGTGAAGAACCAGGGCGCCCCGGCGGCGTAGAAGACGTCGTCGGGCGACGTCGTCGTGGTCAGGCGGAGCGCCGCCAGGTCGTCGCGGGCCCGGTCGACCCAGCGGGCGAGCCGGTCGTCGCGCGGTGCCGGGTCGAGGTCGGCCCAGTGCAGCGGCGTGCGCACGCCCCGGACCACGGCATCGGGGGCGGTCGCGACGAGGTCGAGTCCGACCGTCACCGAGCCCCGGGCGGGCACGACGGCGACCCACTCGACGACGAGGCCGGCGAGCGTCGCCCGCACCGCGCCTCCTCGGGGCTCGAGGTCGACGTGCACGCCGTCGGCCCGCCAGGAGGCGCGGGTGCCGTCGACCGCGAACGTCACGTCGCGCACGGGCTCACCCGCGATGCCGGCCTTGACGTGGTCCATGGCGGAGGCGTCCGGCCGGAGGGTGGCCGCGACGGTGACGGTGAGCTCGCGGCCCAGCCGGGAGGTGATCGTGTGGCGTTCGTGCACGCCCGTCGTCGTGACGTCGCGGAGCGAGCTCAGGCGGACGTCGGGGTCGGCTCCGGCGTCGTCGAGGCCGCGCAGCAGCGACTCGAACCGGACGGCCGAGGCACCGAGGGGCACGGTGGCCACGTGCTCGGGCACGAGGCCGTCGACGGTGATGCCGTGCCCGGCGACGAGACGCACGTCGCCGAGGTAGACGCCGTGGATCGTCGCCGCCCCCATCGAACCGTCGGCGGCCGACCAGGCCTGGGCGGGGGCTCGCAGGACGACCGTCTCGGCGGCGAGGAAGGGCTGGAGGCCGGGGGTCGGGGCGGACCGCTCGGCGTGGTCGGAGTCGAGGGGGGAGGTCTGGGTCATCGGGGGCTCCTGGGGCTCCGGGTGGCGGGCGTGGGGTGCGACGGGGTGGGGGTCGCGGTGCGGGTCACTCTTTGACGGCCCCGGCGCTGGCGTTCATGATGCGGCGCTGGAAGACGAAGAAGACGATCGCGACCGGGATGGTCATCACCGCGGCGGCCGCGAGCTTGATCGGGTACTGCGACCCCTGGCTCAGCTGCCCCGAGGCGAGGCTCGCGACGCCCTTGGTCAGGGTGGTCAGCTCGGGCGACTGGGTCGACACGATGAAGTGCGAGAGCTCGTTCCACGACCCCTGGAACGACAGGATGATGATCGTCACGAGCGCGGGCCGGGCCATCGGCAGGACGATCGACCAGAAGACCCGGAAGGTGCCGGCGCCGTCGATGCGGGCCTGCTCCTCGACGCTGCGGGGGATCGACTCGAAGAAGTTCTTCATGATGAAGACCCCGGCGGCGTCCGTCAGCAGCGGCACGATCATGCCCGAGTACGAGTCGTACATGCCGAGCTGGTTGATGACCAGGAACTTCGGGATCAGCAGCACGACCGTCGGCACCGCCATCACGCCGATCAGCAGCACGAAGATGACGTTGCGCCCCCGGAACTGCAGCCGCGCCAGGGCGTAGCCGGCGAGCGAGTTGAAGAAGACCCGCCCGAGCGTCACCACGATCGTCACGATCGCCGAGTTCTGGAACCAGGTCGGGAAGTCGCTGTTGAGGAACAGCTGGCGGTAGGCGGCGACCGTCGGCGTGATCGGGATCAACGCCAGCGGGTCGGAGGCCGCCTCGGGGTCGGTCTTGAACGACGTCGCGACGTTGATCAGGAACGGCAGGATGTAGATCGCCGCGATGACGATCAGCACGGCGTAGAGCACCGAGGTGCCCGCGACGCGTCGCGTGCTGCGGGGCTCTCGGCCGACGGGTCGGGGCGAGGGCGGGGGAGGCGCGACCGGCGAGGAGGGGTTCACCCGGTCGGCGATCGGTGCGGTGGTGGTCATCGCTCGACTCCTGTCGTGTAGAGCCGGGTGCGTCTCTTCGACACGGCCCGTTCGCGCAGCACGATGCGCTGCAGGATCGTCAACGCGACGATGATGACGAACAGCACGAAGGCGATGGCCGCGCCGCGGCCCCACTCTTGTTCGCCGAACGCCGAGGTGTACGAGAGGTAGGCGGGCGTCAGCGTGGTCTTCTGCGGGCCGCCCTGGGTGCCGGTGTAGATCTGGTCGAAGACCTGCCAGGTGCCGATGAGGCCGAGGGTGAGCACCGTGAAGAGCGTCGGTCGCAGTTGCGGCAGCGTGATGCGCCAGAAGCGCTGCCAGCCGCTCGCGCCGTCCATCATCGCGGCCTCTTGCACGTCGCCGCCGAGGTTCTGCAGGGCCGCCAGGAAGAGCAGCATGAACGTGCCGCTGGTGGTGAAGACGGCCATCAGGATGAACGCGGACATCGCGACCGACGGCCCGGCCAGCCAGTCCCACCAGCTGACGCCGAGGGCGGTGTGGTCGGCCAGCAGGGCCGGGGGCTGCGTGACGCCGACGACGGCGAGCAGGTTGTGCAGCACGCCGCTGGCATCGTTGAACCACGCGGGCCCGGTGACGCCGACGAACGAGAGCAGCTTGTTCACGGCGCCGCTCTGCGAGAACAGGAACAGCCACAGCACGGTGATGGCGACCGAGCTGGTCACCGACGGGAAGTAGAACGCCGTGCGGAAGAACCCGCGGCCGCGCAGCACCTGGCGGTTCACCAGCACGGCGAGCAGCAGGGCCACCGCGGTCTGGATCGGCACGACGAGGATCACGTACCAGGCGTTGTTGCGCAGGCTCAGGCCGAAGTCGCGCTCGGCCAGGCCGCCGCCGCCGAGCAGTTCTCGGTAGTTCTGCGCCCCGACGAAGCCGACGCCGGCCGCGAAGGGGGAGCCCCGGCCGGTCCAGTCCGAGACGCTGACCCAGAGGGCCATCAGCACCGGAACAGCCAGGAAGAGGCCGAGGACGATCAGCACGGGCGAGACGAACAACCAGCCCGAGAGGCCCTCGCCGCGCGAGACGGCGCTGCGCCGGCGGGGGGCCTTGGTCGAGATCGCGGTCATGGGGACTGCCTTTCGTGCGCTGTCTCTTTCGTGCGCTGTCTCGGGTCGGGGAGCTCGAGGCACCGCGCCGGGGGAGGCGCGGTGCCCCGAGGGCTACTGGAGGATCGCTTCGAAGTTCTTCTGCGCGGACTCGAGGATCGTCTTCGGGTCGCCGTCCTTGAGGCCGGAGAGCTGCGAGTTGAAGTCGCTGATCACGGCGGCGGAGCCGTCCTGCGTGGGCGTGCCCTGGGCGAACTCGACCGAGTCGAGGAACGCGGCCTGGTCGGGGTTGTCGGACTTCCAGGTGTCGGCGGCCGACTGGATCGAGGGCATGACGCCGAACGCGTCGGCGAAGGCGAGCTGCTGGTCGGTGCTCGTCAGCTGCTCGACGAGGTCGACGGCGGCCTGCTGGTTGGGGCTGTCGGCGGCGATGCCCCAGCAGTTGGTGAACTGCAACGTGCCCTGGCCGCCGGGGCCGGCGGGCAGCTCGGCCACCTGGTACGACACGTCGGGGTAGTCGTTGGTGAGTGCGCCGGTGATCCAGTTGCCCTCGATGGTCATCGCCGCCTTGCCCGTGCCGAAGGCCTCGCCACCCCAGCCCGCGCCGAGGTCGCTCGAGAACGCGGCGTCGCCGCTGGTCAGCAGGTCTTTCACGTAGGTCAGCGCCTCGACGTTCTCGGGCGAGTCGAGCGTCGCCTCGGTGCCGTCGGCGTTGGTCACCGCGCCGCCGGCCTGCGCCATGAACGCGCCCACCCGGGCGTACTCGGGGCTGAAGGCCAGGCCCACGTGGTCGGCCGTCGTGAGCTTGGCGGCGACCGCCTTCAGCGAGTCCCAGTCGGTCGGGACGTCGGCGTCGGTCAGGCCGGCCGCGGCCCACATGTCGGTGTTGATGATCAGGCCGAGGGTCGAGAAGTCCTTGGGCGCGCAGTAGAACTGGTCGTCGAGCGTGAAGCTGTCGACGAGGGTCGGGAAGAAGTCGCCCTTGTTCGCGAGCTGGTCGCCGTACGCCAGCAGGCTGCCGTTGCCGGCGAAGCCCGCGAGCGTGTCGGTCGACACGTAGAACACGTCGGCCGGCTTGCCCGAGGCGAAGCCCTGGCTGAGCTGCTGCGGCAGGTCGGAGGCCACGCTGACCTCGGCGCCGGTGCCCGAGTCGTCGGACCAGCTCGCGACGGCGTCGGTGACGGCCTTCGTCTCGGCGTCGCCGCTCGAGCCGATCAGCACGGTGAGCGAGTCGTCGCTGCTGGTGAGGGCGCCGTCGCTCGCGGCGCCCGACCCCTCGCTGAAACCGGAGCCGCAGGCCGTGAGGCCCAGGGCGGTGATGGTCGTGAGGGCGGCTGCTGCCGCCAGGCGGGTCGTGCGTCGTCGCATGGTGGGCCTCTCGTCGCGTCGTTGCGATGGTGCGGGTGCTGTGGTCGGGTCGGGGTGTGGTGCCGGGTGGAGCGGGGTGGACGATCTATTTGATCGATCAAATCCGTGAGGTCAGAGTAAGCAGGCCGCCCGGCGGGTGTCAAGACCGGAGCGCTGGGAGCCGCCGGGGGCGCCCGAGCCCTGGGGTAACGTGACCGGAGGCCGCCGACCGGCGCCGGGGCGGAGGGCGAGATGACTCGGGTGCCCGCACCGCGCCTCCCGACCGTCAGCGACGTCGCATCGGTCGCCGGGGTCTCTCGGCAGACCGTCTCGAACGTGCTCAACGCGCCCGACATCGTGCGCCCCGACACGCGGGGTCGCGTCGAGCGGGCCATCGCCGACCTCGGCTACCGCCCGCACGCGTCGGCGAGGAGGCTGCGCACCCGCAAGAGCTCGACGATCGGCATCCGGCTCGACCCCGTGCAGAACGGCATCTCGGGCGCGGTGCTCGACCGCTTCCTGCACGCCGTCACCGAGCAGGCCGACGCCCGCGACCACCGCATCCTGCTGTACACCGCGGCCGGGCCCGACGACGAGATCGCCCAGTTCCGCCGCCTGCTCGATGGTGCCGACGTCGACGGCTTCGTGCTCACCTCGACCTTCTTCGACGACCCGCGCACCGAGTGGCTCATCGACGCCGGTGCCGACTTCGTCACCTTCGGACGGCCCTGGGGGCTCGACGACATGGGCGACCCGCAGCACCGCTGGGTCGACGTCGACGGCCGGGCCGGTGTGGCCTCGGCGACCGACGACCTGCTGGCGCGCGGCGCGACCCACGTGGCCTTCCTCGGCTGGCCCGAGGGGTCGGGCGCCGGGGACGACAGGAGGCGCGGCTGGCGTGACGCCCTCGGGTCGCGGGGCGCGCTCGACCCGGCCTCGATCGACGCCCTCGACCTGGCCGTCGAGGACTCGGTGCCCCTCGCCTCGGCCGCCGTGCGCTCGGCGCTCGCCGCGGGAGTCACGGTGGACGCCGTGGTGTGCGCCAGCGACACCCTCGCCCTCGGGGCGTCGGTCGTGCTCGGCTCGACGGTGCCGGTCGTGGGCTACGACGACACCCCGGTCGCCTCGGCGCTCGGGCTGTCGAGCGTCGAGCAGCCGCTCGTCGAGGTCGCGGGGGCCGTGCTGTCGCTGCTGCTCGACGACAGCGAGCCGAGGCACCGGCTGCTGCGGCCGCGCACGATCTGGCGCTGACGCGCCCCGAGGCGCGGCTACTTCTTCTTGCGGGGGGCGGTGCCGGTCGAGTTGCGGGCGGCCGAGCGCGCCTTGCGGGCGGCGGCACCGCCTCCGCGGTTGCCCTTGGCCGAACCCGGGGCACGCGGCGTCTGCTTCGGCCCGGGCTTCGAGCCGGCCGTGCCGGCCGCGCCGCCCTGACCGGGCTGGGCGTCGAGGCCACGCTGCACCGCGCCTCCTTCGACCGCCGCGCCGGCACGGCCCTCGGGGCCGGCGTCGGCACCCAGGGCGCCACCGGCGGCACCCGACCGGCGACCGGCCGGCTCGAGCACCCGGCGGGGGACCGGGCGGGGGCGGATCGGCTCGCCGCGACGGTCCTGACCGGGGATCGGCCGTGACCTGCGGCCGTAGAGCACCTCGGACGAGTCGAGCAGCCACGGCACGAGTGAGATCGTCACGCCGTGCACGAGCATCAGCTTCTGGCGGATGCGGCGGCTCTTGTGGTTGTGCAGGGCGGCCTCCCACCAGTGGCCGACGATGTAGATGGGCGTGTAGACCGTCACGACCTCGCTGCCGTGCTCTTCGCGGTGCGCCTTGATGTACTTGATCAGGGGCATGCTGATGTCGCGGTACGGCGAGGCGACGATGCGCAGCGGCACGTCGATGTCTTGTTCGGCCCACTGCCGCTGCAGCAGCGCCGTGGCCTCGTCGTCGATGCCGACGTGGATCGCCTCCAGCGACTCGTGACGCGCGGCGATGGCGTAGTCGAGCGCCTTGAGCACGGGCTTCTGCATCGTGCCGACCAGCACGATCGCGTGGTCGCCGTGCGAGCCGAACTGCGTCGTGGCGTCGGGCTCGATCTCGACCAGCACGTCGCGGTAGTAGCGGTTCACGCCGAGCATCAGCACGAACAGGATCGGCATGATGACGAACACCAGCCAGGCGCCGTGCGTGAACTTGGTCACCGTCACGACGATCAGCACCGAGGCCGTCAGCAGGGCGCCGAACGCGTTGATGCCCCGGGCACGGTAGACGGCGCCGCGGTCGGCGCAGCCCTCGCGCAGCATGCGGGTCCAGTGCACGACCATGCCGGTCTGCCCGAGCGTGAACGACACGAAGACGCCGATGATGTACAGCTGGATCAGGCCCGTCACGCTGGCCTGGTACACGAGCAGGATGGCACAGGCCACGAGGGCCAGCACGATGACGCCGTTCGAGTAGATCAGCCGGTCGCCGCGCGTGTTGAGCGCCTTCGGGGCGTACTGGTCGCGGGCCAGGATCGAACCGAGCAACGGGAACCCGTTGAACGCCGTGTTCGCCGCGAGCAGCAGCACGGCCGCCGTGCAGGCCTGGATCACGTAGAACGGGATGCCGAACAGGGCGCCGCCGAAGACCGCGCTGGCGATCTGGGCGACGAGGCTGCGCTGCGGCGTGGTGGCGCAGTCGACGAAGCCCTGCAGGTCGCAGGCGTCCTCGGCGTAGTGCACCTTCGCGATGAGGGCCACCGCGACCAGGCCGGCGAACAGCACGATGGCGATGCTGCCCATCAGGACGAGCGTCTTCTGGGCGTTCTGCACCTTGGGGCGACGGAACGCCGGCACGCCGTTGGCGATCGCCTCGACGCCGGTCAGGGCCGAGCAGCCGCTCGAGAACGCGCGCAGCAGCAACAGGACGAAGGCGGCCTGCGTGAGCTGGTCGGCCTGCACCGTGTAGTCGGCGCTCTCGGCGACGGGCGGGTCGCCGAGCGCCGTGCGGACGAGGGCGATGACGATCATGACGAAGACGCTCGACACGAAGAGGTAGGTCGGCACGGCGAAGGCCTTGCTCGACTCGCGGACGCCCCGCAGGTTCACGGCGGCCAGCAGGACGACGAAGAAGATCGCGAGCTCGACGCGCACCGGCGCCAGCTCGGGCACGGCAGAGATGATGTTGTCGACGCCCGAGGCGACCGACACCGCCACCGTCATGACGTAGTCGACCAGCAGCGCCGAGGCGACCACGAGGCCGGCCTTCTCGCCGAGGTTCCTGTGGGCGACCTCGTAGTCGCCGCCGCCCGACGGGTACGCCTTGATCAGCTGACGGTACGAGGCCACGACGACGAGCAGCAGCACGACGACGGCCACGGCGACCCAGGGGGCCAGCGTGAGGAACCCGAGCCCGCCGATCAGCAGGATCATCAGCAGCTCTTGCGGCGCGTAGGCCACCGAGCTGAGCGGGTCGCTCGCGAAGATCGGCAGTGCGAGGTGCTTCGGCAGCAGCTGCCCCTCGAGCTTCTCCGAGGGGAGGGGTTCACCGATCAGCCAGCGCTTCGGCGACCGGGTGTCGTTGGTCACGAGCGGCGACTCTACTCCCGTGCGAGGGGCTGTCAACTTCGCTCGCGGGCGGTTTATTCCCGATCAGGGAGGGTTCGTCCGAACTGGTTCGTACTGCAGAGGGCCGGGGGTGCGTCGGCGACGGCGGGGCGCCGCTCAGGCGGACGAGGAGGCGCGGGCCGGGGCGACCACGGAGGTCGCCACCCGGCGCCGCGCGAACAGCGGCAGGGTGACCGCGACGAGCGGCCCGATCAGCAGGGCCTCGGCCGCCGTGCCGATGCCGACCTGGCCGCCGAGCAGCCAGCCCACGGCGAGCACCGTGACCTCGATGACGGTGCGGGCGACGCCCACCCGCCAGCCGAGCCGGGTGTGCAGCCCGAGCATGAGGCCGTCGCGCGGCCCCGGCCCGAAGTCGGCGCCGATGTAGAGGCCGCTGGCGACCGCGAGCAACAGCAGGCCGCCGGCGAAGGTCAGGCCCTGCGCCCACCACACGGTCTGCTGGGGCAGCAGATGCAGGCCCAGGTCGGCGACCGGGCCGATCATCAGGGTGTTCGCGAGCGTCCCGAAGCGCGGCCGCTGGCGCAGGGGGATCCAGAGCAGCAGGACGACGAGGCTCGTGACGAACGTGACGGTGCCGAACGAGAGGCCCGTGCGCTGCGAGAGGCCCTGCGACAGCACGTCCCACGGGGCGACGCCGATGCCGGCCCGCACCATCAGGGCGATCGCGAAGCCGTAGGCGATCAGGCCGACGAACAGCTGGAGCAGGCGGCGGGAGAAGAGCATGGGTCGATCCAATCGCCCGACTGGCCTGGTGGCAAGAGGCCAATCGGCCTAGGGTGGCCGCGTGACCAACCTCGACCACGGTGCCACCACCGTCTCGTCTCGGGCGTTGAACGCCCTGCTCGACTCGTGGCGCGCCTCCTCGGCTCCGGGTTACCTGGCGCTCGCCGACCGCATCCGCCTGCTCGTGCTCGACGGGCGGCTGCCGGTCGGCACGCGCCTGCCGTCCGAGCGCGACCTCTGCGCCCACCTCGGAGTCAGCCGCACCACCGTGGCCTCGGCCTACGCGGCCCTGCGCGACTCGGGGCACGTCGACAGCGTGCGGGGCAGCGGCAGCGTCGTCCGCCTGCCGGCGCGCGCCTCGGTGCCGCGCCCGACGACCACCGAGGGGCTGCTCGACCTGACCAAGGCGGCGTTGCCCGCGGTGGACGGCATCGCCGAGGCGGCCCAGCGTGCGGCGGGGCGGTTGGGCGCCTACCTCGACGACTCGGGCTACGACCCGGTCGGGCGGCCGGTGCTGCGCGAGGCGATCGCCGAGCGGTACCGACGCCGCGGGCTCGCGACGAGCGCGGACCAGATCGTCGTCACCCTCGGGGCCCAGCACGCCATCGCCCTGCTCGCCCGCGTGCTCGTCTCGCGCGGCGACCGTGCCGTGGTCGAGGCGCCCGGCTACCCGCACGCGTTCGAGGCCCTGCGCGGGGCCGGGGCACGGCTCGTGCCCGTCAGCGTGACCGTCGACGACGGGTGGGACGAGGCGTCGCTGATGCAGGCCCTGCGTCGGACGAGCCCCCCGGTGGCGTACCTGATGCCCGACTTCCACAACCCGACGGGGGCGACCATGCCCGCCGAGCAGCGCGTGCGCGTCCTCGAGGCGGCCGCCGCCGAGGGCACGGTGGTGATCGCCGACGAGACGATGGCCGAGATGGCGATCGACGACCGTCGGGACGCCCCCCGGCCGATGGCGGCGTACGGCCGGGCGGTCTCGATCGGCTCGGTCGGCAAGTCGCTCTGGGGCGGGCTGCGGATCGGCTGGATCCGTGCCGAGCGCCCGCTCGTCGACCGGCTCGTGCGCGCCCGCTCGGCCGGAGACCTCGGCACGCCCGTGCTCGAGCAACTCGTCGTCGCCGAGTTGCTCGGCGACTTCGACCGCGTGCTGGAGGCGCGGGCCGGTCACCTGAGACGAGGTCGCGACCGCGTCGTCCGGGGCCTGCGCGAGCAGTTCCCGTCGTGGCAGGTGCCGTCGCCGGCCGGCGGGCTCACGACCTGGGTCGGGCTCGGCGCACCGGTCAGCTCACAGCTCACCCTGGCCGCCCGCCGCGAGGGGCTGCTGCTCGCCGCCGGTCCGGTCTTCGGCGTCGACGGGGCCTTCGAGCGGTTCGTGCGCGTGCCGTTCTCTTACGCCGACAGCGACACCGACCGCGCGCTCGCCGCCCTGCGCGCCGCGTGGGACGGCATCGACGGCGTGCAGGCGCCGGCCTCGCCGCTGCTGGCCGAGGTGGTCTGAGGGGCGCGACCCGCGCCTCCTCGGCCCCGCGGGGCATCGGCTCGTCCCCACCCGGGCGAGCTGTCGTCGTCCTGCGCGGCGTGCAAGAAGCCGCCGCGAGTTCCCAGAGAGGCTGGTGACAATGGAGGTGCGGTGGACGTCGTCCGCCGCCTCCTCCCTCGCTCTCCCCTCACCACCGGAGCACCGTGCACCTGCTGTCCGTCTTCAGCCTGCGCAACCGCGCGCTGATCGCCCTCGTCACCATCGTCGTCGCCGTCTTCGGCGGCATCGCCCTGACCTCGCTCAAGCAAGAGCTCGCGCCGAACGTGCAGTTCCCGCAGATCGCGATCGTCAGCTCGTACCCGGGCGCCACGCCAGAGGTCGTCAACGAGGACGTCTCGACGCCGATCGAGCAAGCCGTCCAGATCATCCCCGGGCTCGAGGGCACCTCGGCGACGTCGAGCACCTCGCAGAGCACGGTGTCGGCCGAGTTCACCTACGGCACCGACCTCGACTCGGCCGAGCAGAAGATCCAGTCGGCCATCAACCGCCTGACGCTGCCCGACTCCGTCGACACCCAGGTGGTCACGGGCAGCCTGGCCGACCTGCCGGTCATCCAGATCGCCGTGACGGGCTACGACTCGGCGAACTCGCAGGCGCTCGTCGACCGCCTGACGAACGTCACCGTGCCCGACCTGCAGAAGCTCGACGGCGTCCGCGAGGCCTCGATCTACGGCGACGCCGGTCAGCGCGTCACCATCTCGCCCGACCAGACGGCCCTCGCCGAGAGAGGGTTGACGACCGCCGCCTTCCAGGACGCCCTCGACGCCAACGGCACGCTGATCCCCGGCGGCACCATCACGCAAGACGGCAAGACGCTGTCGATCCAGGCGGGTCAGCGACTCACCAACGTCGACGAGATCCGTGCCCTGCCGCTGCTCGACGCCACCTCGGCCACCACGATCGGCGACGTCGCCGACGTGCAGCTGACCGGCGCGCCCGTCACGTCCATCAGCCGCGTCGACGGGCAGGACGCCCTGACGGTCGCCATCACCAAGACCCTCGACGCCAACACCGTCGACGTGTCGCAGACCGTCCGCGACGCGATCCCGAGCCTCGCCTCCGACCTGGGCGACGGGGTCGAGCTGACCGTCGTGTTCGACCAGGCGCCGTTCATCCAGCAGTCGATCGACTCGCTGGCCGAAGAGGGGCTGCTCGGGCTCGTCTTCGCCGTGGTCGTCATCTTGATCTTCCTGCTGTCGATCCGGTCGACGATCGTCACGGCCATCAGCATCCCGACGAGCGTGCTCATCACGTTCATCGGCCTGCAGGCGGCCGATTACACGCTGAACATCCTGACCCTCGGCGCCCTGACCATCGCCATCGGCCGGGTGGTCGACGACTCGATCGTGGTCATCGAGAACATCAAGCGCCACCTCACGGCGGGCGTCGACCGGCTCGAGGCCATCACGGTGGGCGTGCGCGAGGTCGCGGGCGCCATCACGGCGTCGACGGTCACCACCGTCGTGGTCTTCCTGCCGCTGGCGTTCGTCGGCAACATCACCGGCGAGCTGTTCCGGCCCTTCGCCCTGACCGTCACCATCGCGCTCGTCGCGTCGTTGTTCGTCGCGCTGACCATCGTGCCGGTGCTGGCGTACTGGTTCCTCCGGGCGCCGAAGGCGCACAAGCACGCTCCGGGCGCCGAGGCCGCGGCCGTCGAGGGCGCGACGGTCGAGTCGCTGACGACCCGCGCCTCCGACCCGTCCGACGCCCGGCCGCTCGACCGCCTGCGTCGCGCGTACGTGCCGGTGCTGCGGGGCACCCTCAAGCGGCCGGTCGTGACGATCCTCGTCGCGCTGCTCGTGCTCGTGGGCACGGGCGCCGTCATCCCGTTCATGAAGACGAACTTCCTCGGGGCGAGCGGCCAGAACACGTTCACCGTCACCCAGACCCTGCCGCCGGCGTCGAGCCTGCAGACCCAGTCCGACGCCGCCGACCGGGTCGAGAAGGTGCTCGACGGCGTCGAGGGCATCGAGACGGTGCAGCTGACCATCGGGTCGAGCGGCACGTCGATCGCGAGCTTCTTGGGCGGGTCGGGCGACAGCACCGTCACCTACTCGATCACCACCGACGAGAGCGCCGACCAGGACGCACTGCAGGCCGACGTGCGGTCGCAGCTGGCCGACGTGTCGGACGCCGGCGAGATCGAGGTGTCGGCGTCGAGCGGCTTCGGCACGAGCAACGACATCACCGTCGACGTCACCGCCCCCGACCCCGACAGCCTGCAGACCGCGACGGACGCCGTGCTGACGAAGGTGCAGGGTCTGCCCGGCACGGCCGAGGCGAGCTCGAACCTGCAGGCGGCCCAGCCGATCATCGGCGTGCAGGTCGACCGCGCGGCCGCCGCGGCACTCGGCTACAGCGAGGTCGCCGTGGGTGGCATCGTGTCGCAGGCGCTCCAGCCCTTCCGGGTGGGGTCGCTCGAGATCGACGACAGCTCGGTCGACGTCTACACCGTCGACCCGACCCCGCCGGCGACCATCGACGAGCTCGGGGCCCTCGAGCTGCCGAGCCCGACGGGGCCGGTGCGGCTCGACTCGATCGCCACGGTCGAGCAGACGACGGGGCCGACCTCGGTCACGACGACCGACGCCGTGCGCTCGGCGACCGTGACGATCACGCCCTCGACCGACGACCTCTCGGCCGCCGGCACCGAGGTCTCTGACGCGGTCGCGGCCGTCGACCTGCCCGACGGCACCGACGCGACGATCGGAGGGGCGACGGCCGACCAGGCCAACGCGTTCTCGCAGCTCTTCCTCGCGGTGCTCATCGCCATCCTGATCGTCTACATCGTGATGGTGGCGACGTTCCGCAGCCTGATCCAGCCCATCCTGCTGCTGGTGTCGATCCCGTTCGCGGCGACCGGGGCGATCCTGCTGCAACTGGCCTCGGGCGTCCCCCTCGGCGTCGCGTCGCTGATCGGCGTGCTCATGCTGGTCGGCATCGTGGTGACGAACGCGATCGTGCTGATCGACCTGGTGAACCAGTACCGCGACAAGGGCCTGCGGGTGCGCGAGGCCCTGCTCGAGGGGGCGTCGCGACGCTTGCGGCCGATCCTCATGACGGCGGCGGCCACGATCTTCGCCCTCACCCCGATGGCGCTCGGCGTCACCGGTCACGGCGGCTTCATCTCGCAGCCGCTGGCGATCGTCGTGATCGGCGGGCTCGTGTCGTCGACGGTGCTGACCCTCGTCGTGCTACCGGTCATCTACTACCTGTACGAGCGCATCGGCGAACGCCGGGCCGATCGGCGGGCTGCCGAGGCCGGGGCCCGCGCGGCTGAGGCCGGGGCCGCCCGGGGCTGACCGTGACGTCCTTCTCGTGTCGGGTCCGGTCGGCCGAGGAGGCGGGGCTTCCGGTTCGGGGGAGGCTCGGGTATCGTAGGTGGGTCGGCTCAAGACACCGCGCCTGTGGCGCGCGCACATCGGCACCCGTGGGTGCCGATCATGCACAGCTTTGAACAGCACGAGGGTTTGTAAGTCTTGTGGGCCGGATTCCCGTCGAGTCACGACGGGATGAATTCACGATTGTGAACGGTCCTGGTCAACGGCTGCCCGGGTATTTCTTCGCGTCATCTCTGACAAGCCCGGAAAGAACTCCTCCATGTCTCCTTACGACAACTCCCGCCCGCGCACCGACCGCACCGGCGGCGCTCCCAAGGCCGGCTCGAAGAGCCCCAAGCACCGCGGCCACCGCGCCGACGAGGTCGGGGCCCCCGCCCCCAAGAAGCGTTGGGACGCGAGCGAGCGCGCCGAGCGCGGACGCCGCGAGTTCGGCACCCGTGACGGCGGCGGCAACCGTGCCCCCGGCGCCGCCCGCTCGGACGACCGCCGACCGAACTGGGAGCCCCGCGAGAAGTCGGCCGGCGGCAACCGCTTCGGCAACCGCGACTTCGACGGCCGCAACGGCGAGCGTGGCCGCGACGGCGCACGCGACGCCGCCCCGCGCTTCGGTCGCGACGGTGGCCGCGAGGCCGCTCGCGGCTACGGTCTTGACGGCGGACGCGACGCCGCCCGTGGCTCCGACCGCGGGCCCCGCTCGTGGGACCGCTCCGACCGCCCCGCCCGCGACGATCGTGCTCCCCGCAGCTTCGACCGCAGCGACCGTCCTGCCCGAGACGACCGCTCGCGTGACGAGCGCGCACCGCGTTCGTACGGTGACCGTCCCGAGCGCGGTGGCCGCGCCTCCGGCGGGTACGACCGCGACGCCCGCCCGGCGCGAAGCTTCGACCGCGACGCCCGCCCGGCTCGTGACGACCGCTCGCGTGACGAGCGTGCCCCGCGCAGCTACGACCGTCCGGCTCGCGACGATCGCGCGCAGCGTCCGTACGGTGACCGTCCCGAGCGCGGTGGCCGCGCATCCGGTGGTTTCGACCGCGGCGACCGACCCGCCCGTGACGATCGCGCGCCCCGCAGCTTCGACCGCAGCGACCGCGGCGACCGCAACGACCGCCCGGCACGCGTCGGCGACCGGTCGAGCGACTTCTACCCGAAGCGCGACGCGGCCACGCACTACTCGCCCGAGGACGACGTCAAGCTCGAGAAGCTCAAGGCCGAGGTCGTCACCGCGGCCGACGTCGAGGGCGTGAGCTTCGGCGACCTGGGCCTCGGCGACAACATCGAGCGCCAGCTGGCCTCGATGGGCGCCGCCGCACCGTTCGCCATCCAGGCGGCGACGATCCCCGACGTGCTCGCCGGGCGCGACGTGCTCGGACGCGGCCGCACGGGCTCGGGCAAGACGATCGCCTTCGGCGCCCCGCTGGTCGAGAAGCTGATGGAGAACAACGGTGCGAAGAACCGCAAGATGGGCCGAAAGCCCCGTGCGCTGATCCTCGCCCCGACCCGCGAGCTCGCGATGCAGATCGACCGCACCGTGCAGCCCATCGCCCGCTCGGTCGGCCTGTTCACCACGCAGGTCTACGGCGGCGTGCCGCAGCAGCGCCAGGTCGGTGCTCTCAACCGCGGCGTCGACATCGTGATCGGCACCCCCGGTCGCATCGAGGACCTCATCGACCAGGGTCGACTCGACCTCAGCGAGGTCGTCGTGACCGTGCTCGACGAGGCCGACCACATGTGCGACCTCGGGTTCCTCGAGCCGGTGCAGCGCATCATCCGCGAGACCGCGACGGTCCGCCCCGACGGCGCCCGCGCCCAGAAGCTGCTGTTCAGCGCGACGCTCGACAAGGGCGTGGCGAAGCTCGTCGACGAGTTCCTGGTCGATCCGGCCGTGCACGAGGTCGCCGGCGAGGACCAGGCCAGCGCCACGATCGACCACCGCGTGCTGCTGATCGAGCAGCGCGACAAGACGGCCGTCATCGAGCAGCTCGCGTCGGGCAGCGGCAAGACCCTCGTCTTCGCCCGCACCCGCGCCTTCGCCGAGCAGCTCGCCGACCAGCTCGAGGACGCCGGCATCCGGTCGACGAGCCTGCACGGCGACCTGAACCAGGCCCGACGCACGCGCAACCTCCAGCTGCTCACGAGCGGCAAGGTCAACGTGCTCGTCGCGACCGACGTCGCCGCCCGCGGCATCCACGTCGACGACATCGAGCTCGTCGTCCAGGCCGACATGCCCGACGAGTACAAGACCTACATGCACCGCTCAGGCCGCACCGGCCGCGCAGGCAAGGAGGGCACCGTCGTCACCCTCATCACGCGCCAGCGCCGCCGTCGCATGGAGGAGCTGCTCGACCGCGCCGAGATCGACGCCGAGATGATCGAGGCCCGATCGGGCGACCGTCTGATCGACGAGCTCGCGGGCGTGCAGGCGTAGCAGCCGTCCTCGGGGCGCGGTCGGGGCCTGCAGGATCACACGACACCGCCGAGTGGACATCACACCGCGTCATGCGGGGGTGTCGTGTCCACTCGGCGGTGCCGCGGTATCGCCGCTCGGGGTGTTGCGGCGCTATGGCGGCCGGCGGCCGAGGGGCTAGCGGCGGTCGAAGAGGCCGCGGACGTACGAGGCCTGGCCGAGGTGCTGCACGCAGTCGTTCAGGATGCTCACGAGGCGGGCGCCGGCGGTGACCGGAGGGTCCCATGCCTCGTCGACCACGTCGTCGTACGAGGCGGCGTCGAGGTCCTCGAGGTAGGCCCGCGTCCGCAGGGTGACGGCCTCGAGGTAGCCCACGAGCAGCTCGGCGTCGACCCGCACCGCGGCCACGTCGGACGGCGACATGCCGTAGCCCATCTCGGCCGGCGAGAACGGCAGGGCGAACGACTTGGCCCAGCCGTCGGCCGTCCACACCTGGTCGGTCGCCGCGAGGTCGGCGATCTGGACGTCCTGCCCGCGGGCGGTGTGCCAGACGAGCCACGCGATCGTGTTCGCCTCGTCGTCGGGGCGCCAGGCGAGGTCGTCGACCGAGAGGTCGGCGACCGCCCGCACGGCGACGGCAGGGAGGCGCGAGAAGGCTTCGACGAGGACGTCCGAGGGGGTCATCGGCCCACCCTACGACCGGCCGCGCGCGCCCGGCCCGGGGCTCGTGCGGGCTCAGGCTTCGGCGGTCTCGCCCGCGACGGCGTCGCCCGCGACGGCGTCGCCCGCAGCGGAGTCGCCCGCGCCCGCGTCGCCGGCGACGGCCTCGCCCTCCGCGGCCGTGCGCGTCAGCGAGTCGCCGATGGCCCGCATCGCCACGGCCAGGAAGTCGAGGTGGTTGGGGTCGACCGCGTCGCGGAACGCGCGACGGTAGAACTCGTCGATCTGGTCGATGGCCTCGCGCCCGGCGGGGGCGAGTTCGAGCAGCACGCTCCGTCGGTCGGAGGGGTGCGGCTGCCGGATGATGTAGCCGCCGCCCTCGAGTCGGTCGACGAGGCTCGTGGTCGCTCCCGTCGACAGTTCGAGGAACTCGGCCGCCCGCTTCGGCGTCGTGTCGTGGTCGTTCGCGATGAAGGTCAGGCAGCGGAGGTCGGTCGTGCCCATGCCGAAGAAGTCGGCGACGAGCTTCTGCACGCGGTCGCCCTGCTGTTGCAACGACCGGTAGGCCTCGAGCACCAGCGTCACGTCGAGCTTGCCCTCGTCGTCGAGGGGCGGCGCGGAGCCGGCGGGCGGCTGGGGCGAGACGTCGGACATGAGGTGGCTCTCTGCAGGCGACGGAGGCGGACGAGGAGGCGCGACTCGCCTCCCCGGGAAGCCCAGGTTACCTCGCCAGGTGAGTTGTTCGAGCTTCGAATCACCCGGGCGGATCGATCGACGGGTGCGGGTGGAGGACCTGGGCCTCGGGCCATGTCCTCCCCGAGCCCACCGCCACCCGCATGTTATTAGGTTAGCCTTACCTCATGTCGACCCGTCGTTCGCCCGTCAAGCCCGCAGACCCCCGAGTGCACCGCCTCGAGGTGCTGCGCTCCGAACGCGTCTCGCCGAGCTTCCAGCGCGTCACCGTCGTCGGCGACGACCTGCACGAGTTCGGCGGCATGGGCTTCGACCAGTGGTTCAGGCTCTTCCTGCAGCTGCCCGGCAGCGAGTCGCTGAGGTTGCCGCGGGCCGCGACCTCGCTCTGGTACGCGCAGTACCTGGCGATCCCCGAGGCCGAGCGACCGCACTGCGCGAACTACACGGTGCGCGAGTTCCGGCCGGCGCACGCCGGGCCGGACGGTGCCGCCTCGCGCGCCGAGCTCGACATCGACTTCGTGCTGCACCGCGGCGGGTCCGGCGAGCTCGAAGGAGGCGCGGCGATCTGGGCCAGCGCCGCCCGCCCCGGCGACGCCCTCGGCCTGCTCGACCAGGGCGTGCTGTTCAACGCTCCCGACGACGCGACCGAGATCCACCTCGTCGCCGACGAGACCGGGCTGCCGGGGACGGAAGGCATCGTGCGGTCGCTGCACCGCGCCTCCGTAGGCTCGGTGATCCAGGAGGTGCCGACCCGTGCCGACGTGCGGCCGCTCGACGCACCGGCGGGCGTCGAGGTGACGTGGGTCGTGCGGGACGAGCTCGACCCGCGTGCGTTCGGCGGCGACGCCGACCGCGTGGGCAGCGGCGACGCCGGCGGCGCGGGCGTCGCGCCGGGGGAGGGGGCGCTCGCCGCGCTGCTGTCGCGCTCGGCGGCCGACCCGCGGGCCTACGCCTACGTCGTCGGCGAGTCGGCGCTGGCGACCGGCGGTCGGCGGCACCTGCACGCGGCGGGGCTGCCGAAGAACCGCATCACGTTCTCGGGGTACTGGAAGCGCTGACGGGCCGTCCCGGGGTCGCGGACCAGACCGGCGCAGGGGGCTGGCGACGAGGTCGCACCACCGTCAGGTCGTCGAACCACCTTCCGGCGTGGTTCGACGACGCGACGGTGGTGCGACCAGGTCGGGGACGAGAGCCAGAGGAGGCGCCGGTCACCAGGCCGCGGGCAGCGGGTCCCCGGCGGCGGGCGGGTGCTCGACGAGGGCGACGGCGTCGTCGCGGTCGACGTGGCCGGGGAAGTTGTAGCGCGCGAAGCGACCGCTCGGGTCGTGGATCGAGGTCGGCATGGCGATGGAGGTGCGGCGCAGGGCCTCCACCAGCACGGCGGTCGAGGTCGGGTCGAGCGTCGCGTCCTGCCGGTCGCGCAGGATGAACTCGACCCGCGCCTCCTTCGCGGTCACCCGCAGCACGAGGACGCGACCGCCCTTGCCGACGGGCGCCGTGGTCAGGACGGCCCGGTCGATCTGGGCCAGGGGGATCGGCTGCCGGTCGCCGGCGCGCAGCCGCCCGGTGTCGAGGTCGACCCAGGGCTGCGGGGCACGGGCGTTGCGGATGAGGGTGACCACGGCGAAGATCCCGGCCGTGACCGCGACGGCGATCAGCAGGGCGAGGTCCCAGCGGAAGGTCACCTCGGCGATGCGGAAGACGAAGTTGACGCCCTGGAACGCCAGCAAGAACGTGAACGCCGTCGTCGCCCCGACCCACGTCGACCACCAGCGGCGCTCGCCGATGCGCACCCAGCCGTGCGGCAGCTCGGCGGGTGTCGGGTCGGCGGGTGTCGGGTCGGCAGGTGTCGGGTCGGGCTCGGTCGGGCCGTCGGGAGGCGCGGGCGCGTCGTCGGGATCGCTCACCCGACCGACGCTACCGGTGCCGGCGAGGGGAGGTGCGGGTCAGCCGCGCAGGACGCGGGCCTCCCACGGCGCGAGCGTCAGCCCGGCCCCGCCGGGCCGGGTGCCGATCACGACCTGCGGCACCGAGCGGCGCCGCAGCGCCGGGTGCAGGGCCGGATCGAGCTCGTAGGGCTCGCCCGACCAGTTGGCCAGGACGAGCAGCTGCTCGTCGCCGAGCGTGCGCGTGAAGGCGTACAGCTGCTCGTCGTCCGGTGCCAGCAGCTCGAACGACCCGAGCGCCACGACCGGCGACTCCTTGCGCAGCGCGATCAGGCGCCGGTAGTGCTCGAACACCGAGCGGTCGCCTGCCGCCCGGTCGGCCTCGACGTTCACGGCGTCGTGGTTCGCGACCACCTCGATCCACGGGGTGCCGGTGCTGAATCCCGCCGCCGCGCCTCCTGACCACTGGACGGGGGTGCGGGCGTTGTCGCGGCTGCGGAAGCGCAGCGACTCGAGCAGGGCCTCGGGGTCGGCACCGGCCGCGACCGACTCGTCGAACCAGTTGATCGACTCGATGTCGCGGTACTGCTCGATCGAGGTGAAGCCGGCGTTCGTCATGCCGATCTCGTCGCCCTGGTACACGTACGGCGTGCCGCGGTGCAGGTGCAGCACGGTCGCCAGCAGCGTCGCCGACTCGACCCGGTACCGGCCGTCGTCACCGAAGCGCGACACCGAGCGGGGTTGGTCGTGGTTGCCGAGGTAGAGGCTGTTCCAGCCCTGGTCGGCGAGGCCCTCCTGCCACCGCGAGAGCGAGCGCTTGAGGGCCACGAGGTCGAACGGCAGGTTGTCGAACTTCGAGGCGGGGCCGTGGTCGAGGCCCACGTGCTCGAACTGGAAGACCATGTCGAGTTCGTGCCGGTCGGCCGCCGTGAAGAGCCTCGCGTCGTCGACGGTCACGCCCGGCATCTCGCCCACCGTGATGAGCTCGCGGTCGCTGCGGTGCGCGAAGACCTCGCGGTGCATCTCGCGCAGGTGGTCGTGGATCTGGCCGCCCATCACGAAGTGCGACGCCCCCGGCGCCAGCGACGAGGGCTCCTTCGCGATGTGGTTGATGACGTCCATGCGGAACCCGTCGACGCCCCGGTCGAGCCAGCGGTTCATCATGTCGAAGACGGCGCGACGCAGGTCGGGGTTCTCCCAGTTCAGGTCGGGCTGCTTCGACGCGAACATGTGCAGGTAGTACTGGCCGGTGCCCTCGTCGAGGGTCCAGGCCGGGCCGCTGAAGGCACTGCGCCACGCCGTCGGGTAGGTGCCGGCGCCGGGCGTGCCGGCGGCGTCCGACCCCTCGCCCTCGGGCAGCGGGTCGCGCCAGAGGTACCAGTCGCGCTTCGGGGAGTCGCGCGACGAGCGGGCCTCGACGAACCAGGCGTGCTCGTCGCTCGTGTGGTTGACGACGAGGTCCATCACGAGCTTCATGCCGAGCGCGTGCACCTCGGCCGTCAGCGCGTCGAACTCGTCGAGCGTGCCGAACAGCGGGTCGACGTCGTCGTAGTCGCTGATGTCGTAGCCGTTGTCGGCCTGGGGCGAGCGGTAGATCGGCGACAGCCAGATCACGTCGACCCCGAGGTCGCGCAGGTGCCCGAGCCGCTGACGGATGCCGCCGAGGTCGCCGACCCCGTCGCCGTTCGAGTCCGCGAAGCTGCGCGGGTAGATCTGGTAGACGGTTGCGGTCGTCCACCAGGCGGGTGGGGCGGAGGGGGTGGTGTCGTTCGTCGTCGAGTCGCTCACGCGCCCAGCCTGTCACGGTGGCGACGGCGCACCCTCGCGTTCGGCAGTGGGCGATTTGCCTAGGCAGGTGTTGTGCGCCGATCGAGGGGGTGGGGCGGGGAGGCGCGGGTGCGGGGTCAGGGCGCGGCGCGACCGAGCTCGCGCTCGAGCAGCTCGAGGTCGATCTTGACGTGCTCGCGAGCGATGGCCGCGGCGTCGGAGGCCCGCCCCTCGCAGATCGCGGCGACGAGCGCCTCGTGGTCGGCGAGGGCCCGCAGCTCCATCTCGCGCATGCCGTCCGGCCCGCCCCAGAGGTGCGCCGGCGCCGAGATGCTCACCCGCGCCTCCAGGTCGAACAGCACGCCGCGCAGCGTGGCGTTGCCCGCGGCCTCGGCGATCGCGACGTGCAGCGCCTCGTCGGCCTGCTGCGACGCGAGCCCCGACGGTGCGGCGCGGTAGCGCTCGAGCCGGTCGTGCAGTCGGTCGACGTCGTCGCTCGAGCGGTTGTCGGCAGCGGCCTCGGCGACGACGCCGTGCAGCCGGCTGATCGCCTCGCTCGTGTCGCGGAGGTCCGACCAGCGCGCCGAGAGCGTGCGGCGCACGACGTCCGCCCCGGAGCCCGGCGTCGGCGCCTGGACGAACGAGCCGCCGCCGCGCCCGCGCTGCGTCACGATCAGCCCCTGCTCGACCAGCCGGGCCAGCGCGGCGCGGACGGTCATGCGGCCCACGCGCAACGAGGCGGCGAGGTCGCGCTCGGGGGGCAGGCGCGAGCCGGGCAGGTACTCACCGATCGTGATGGCCGTGACGAGCCGGTCGGTGATGTCGTCGACGCGGGTCGTGGGGGCGAGCGGCGCCCCGAGCGCACCACCGAGGGCGCCGTCGACCGCGACGTCCGGGCGTGCGCCGCCCGCGCCTCCTCGGCTGTCGTCCTGGCTCATCGCGTCCTCGTCCCGCCCCTGACCGCCCTCGCGTGCACCGCCCGCGAGGCCTCGTCGTGTTACGAGCAGATTAAGGCATCGAGAAAGGTCTTGTCGCGAGACCTTAGGCGGGTGCATGCTCACCGGCATGTCCACGATCACGACCGGCACCGCCCCGTTCCACGACGCCGAGACCTGGTACCGGGTCACCACGCCCGACGAGCCGCGCGACGGCGCCCTGCCGCTCGTCGTGCTGCACGGCGGCCCGGGCATGGCCCACGACTACCTGCGCAACCTCGAGGCCCTCGCCGACGAGACCGGTCGCACCGTCGTGCACTACGACCAGCTCGGCTGCGGCCGCAGCACCCACCTGCCCGACGCCCCGGTCGGCTTCTGGCAGGCGAGCCTCTTCGTCGCCGAGTTCGAGGCCCTCGTCACCCACCTCGGCCTCGAGCGGTACCACCTGCTCGGCCAGTCGTGGGGCGGGATGCTGGGCGCCGAGATCGCCGTGACGGCACCGGACGGCCTGACGAGCCTGGCGATCTGCAACTCGCCCGCGTCCATGCAGCTCTGGGTCGAGGGCGCCGCCGAGCTGCGGGCGCAGCTGCCGGCCGACACCCAGGAGGCGCTGGCCCGCCACGAGGCGGACGGCACGACCATCGACCCCGAGTACCTCGCGGCCACGCAGGAGTTCTACGAACGTCACGTCTGCCGCGTGGTGCCCATGCCGCAGGACTTCGTCGACAGCGAGGAGCAGATGGAGGCCGAGCCGACCGTCTACCACACGATGAACGGGCCGAACGAGTTCCACGTCATCGGCACGATGCGCGACTGGACGATCGTCGACCGGCTGCCGTCGGTCACCGCCCCGACCCTCGTCGTCGCCGGCGAGCACGACGAGGCCACCCCCGCGACGTGGCAGCCGTTCGTCGACGGCATCGCCGACGTCCGCTCGCACGTCTTCGCCGGCGCCAGCCACTGCTCGCACCTCGAGCAGCCCGAGGCGTTCCGCGCCGTCGTCGCCGGGTTCCTGGCGTCGCACGACGACGCCGCCGACGCGACCCGCGCCTCCTGACCGACGCGACCCGCGCCTCCTGACCGGCGCGGCCCGCGCCNCCGAACCGGCGCGGGCCGCGTCCCCACCTCCGCAACCGACCCACCCCCACCCGAGCGAGAGAGCACACCATGTCCCTGCACACGAAGGCCGCCGACGGCGGAGAGCTGAGCAACCAGCAGCAACTCGAGCAGTACGGCTACAAGCAAGAGCTGAAGCGGTCGGTGTCGACCGGCGACCTGCTGATCTACGGCCTGATCTTCATGGTGCCGATCGCGCCCTGGGCGATCTTCGGCACCGTCTACAACGCCTCGTCGGGCATGGTGCCGCTCGTCTACCTGGTCGGCCTCGTCGCGATGATCTTCACGGCGCTCGCCTACGCGCAGATGGCCAAGTCGATCCCGCTGGCCGGTTCGGTCTTCTCGTACGTGGGCCGTGGCATCCACCCCGTCGCCGGGTTCTTCGCCGGCTGGGCGATCCTGCTCGACTACCTGCTCGTGCCGACGCTGCTCTACGTCTTCGCCGCCGAGTCGATGATCGGCATCTTCCCCGGCACCGCCCGCTGGATGTGGGCACTGATCTTCGTCGCGATCAACACCGCGGTGAACCTGCTGGGCATCAGCTCGATCAAGCTGATGAACCGGGTGTTCCTCGCGATCGAGGTCGTCTTCATCGTGATCTTCGTCATCATCGCGGTGACGGCCCTCAACGGCGGCACCATCCCCGGCGCCGAGTTCACCACCGACCCGGTCTGGGACTCCAGCAAGGTCACCGCACCCCTGATCGCGTCCGCGCTGTCGATCGCCGTGCTGAGCTTCTTGGGCTTCGACGGCATCTCGACCCTCGCCGAAGAGAGCACCGGCAAGCGCGGCGGGGCCGGCAAGGCCATGATCATCGCCCTGTTCATCGTCGCGTTCTGCTTCGTGCTGCAGACCTGGCTCGCCAGTGCGCTCGCCGCGGGCCGCGACTCGTTCCCCGAGGGGGAGGCCGGCAACGCCTTCTTCGACCTCGTGCGCGAGGCCTCGAACAGCGGCTGGGCGACGGCGTTCTTCGTCGTCAACGTGCTCGCCGTCGGCATCGCCAACGCCATGGCCGCGCAGGCCGCGACCTCGCGCCTGCTGTTCTCGATGAGCCGCGACGGGCAGCTGCCCGCGTTCCTCTCGCGGATCAACACGCGCCAGGTGCCGCAGGCGGCCATCCTCGTCGTGTCGGCGCTGTCGGCCGTGCTCGTGCTGTTCTTCGTCGGCCAGATCGACGTCATCTCGTCGCTGGTCAACTTCGGGGCACTGTTCGGCTTCATGCTGCTGCACGTGTCGGTGGTCGTCCACTACGTCGTCAAGAAGAAGTCGCGCAACTGGTTGCTGCACCTCGTCGTGCCCGTGGTCGGGTTCGTGATCATCGGTTACGTGCTGGTCAACGCCGCACCAGCGGCCAAGATCGGCGGGCTGATCTGGCTCGTCGTCGGCGCCGGGGTCTTCTTCTACTACCGCAGCCGAGGAGGCGCGGCGCCGACCCTCGGGCAGGGTGCCGACGACGCCGCGGTCGCGTCCACCCCCGCCACCGACTCCGAGCGGCACGACGCATGACCGCCGCGGGTTCTGCCGGCGACGGCGCTGCTGCCGAGGGCGCCGGGACCGACCCGGGGGCCGGGGCCTCCGTCGGGGAGCCGACCCGCGCCTCCTCGGGGCCACGGCACGACGGCATCGACCACTTCCTCGGCAAGGAGCACGGCCGCCCGGGCTTCACCGCCTCGGTCGAGCCGGCGCTGCGCATCGAACCCGGGACGGGCGAGCGCATCGGCTTCGAGACGAGCGACGCGGTCTACGCCGAGCTGCACGAGCACCACGACCTGGCGAAGCTGTCGGTGCCGATCAACCCGGTCACCGGGCCGGTCTACGTCGAGGGCGCGAAGCCGGGCGACGCGCTCGCCGTGACGGTGCACGAGATCCGGCTGATCGAGCACGGCTGGTCGGTCAGCCTGCCCGGGTCGGGTGCGCTGCAGCACGTGATGGGCGACGAGATGTTCACCCGTCGCGTGCCGATCGACTCCGACGGGGTGCACGTCACCGACCGGCACGTGTTCGACGCGCGGCCCATGATCGGCTGCATGGGCACCGCTCCGGCCGAGGGCGAGAACTCGACGATCATGCCCGCGTACCCCCAGGGCGGCAACATGGACGTCACCGAGAACACGGTCGGCTCGACGGTCTACCTGCCGGTGATGGTCGAGGGCGCGTACCTCTCGATCGGCGACGTGCACGCGATCATGGCCGAGGGCGAGTCGTCGTTCGTGGCGATCGAGGCCGAGGGCACCGCCGTCGTCTCGGTCGACCTCGTGCCCGGGCTCGGTCTGCGGGCGCCGCGCATCGAGACCGCCGACGACTGGATCTTCGTCGGCCTGGGCGACCCGGTGCAGGAGAGCGTCCGGCGCGGCTACGAGGACGCCTTCTCGTTCTTGGTCGACGACCACGGCTGGTCGCGCGGCGACGCCTACGCCGTGCTCAGCGCGGTCGGGCACTCGCGGCTCGGCGGGCCGACCGGCTCGGCGGCGCCCGACCCGCTGCACCCGTTCGCCGCCGTCGGCGCCGTCACGCTGCACCGCGTCCCCAAGAGCGTCCTCTAGCGCACGCCGCGGCGGGCGGGGTCGCGCCGCGGGCGGGGCGTCGCGCGGCGCCGCTCCGCATCGCACCGCCGACTGGACGTCGCACCGCCGCATTCGGCGGTGCGACGTCCAGGTGACGGTGCGACAGGCCCGGGAGGCGCGGCGTCAGCCCCAGAGGCGCGTCGCGATCGAGCCGATCAGGTCGTCGGTCGGCACGTTCGTCTGGTCGACGGTGACGACGACGTCGTCCCTCACCCAGTAGGTCTGGGTGCGGTCGACCGGGTACTGCGGGTCGGGCGTGACGAGCTGGCAGCTGCGACCCTCGTGGAGTGCGGTGCAGGTGTAGCCCTCGGACGCGAAGCCGTCGAGGGCCGCGGCGCCGGCCGCCGGTTCGAGGTGGCCCATCGCGACCGAGATGCCCGAGACGTCGGAGCGCGGGTCACGCCAGAGGCACGACAGCTCGGTCGCCACCGCGACGACGTCGCGGGCGGTGGCCCCGGCGGCCGGGGTGGACGGCGTCACCACGCCCGAGCTGGTGCCCGAGCCGCCGAACTCGACCGGGTTGAGGGGGATGTCGCCGAAGGTCGAGGCGTAAGTCGCCTGGTCGACGATCTCGGTGCAGTCGGTCGGCACGGCGACGGGGCCGGACCCGCCGGGGTCGGTCGCGGTCGGCTCGGGCGTCGGCGTGCCCGACGGGGTGGCCGTCGGGGTGGCCGTCGACGACGCGGTCGGGCCGGTCGACGCCGAGCCGGACGCCGACGGGTCGGGGGTCGCGCCGCCGGGGCCGGGCGTGCAGCCGGTCGCGAGGGCCAGGACGAGGCCGATGGTCGCCCCCGTGGTGATCGCCGTGTGCTTCGTGGTCGTGTGCGTCATGATCGTGCCCTCCTGCTCGTCGACGACCGGTGCTCGTCGACTCCGACGGTACCGATCGGTCTGCCCCGCGGACTCGTCCGTCAGGATGACCTGGGCCCCGCGCGGGTCACGATCGCGTCACGGCGGCGGCTCGGCCCCGGTCCGGCACGGGATGCGAGACTGGTCGGCAACGACACGGCCGTCACCGACGACGGCGCACGGCGGGCCCGACGAGGTCCGCCCCACCAGAGAGGGTGGCCGATGAGCACGCAGCACCAGCAGGCGTCCGAGCACGAGCACGAGGCCGGGGCGACGACCGACGCGGGTGGCGGGGTCGACGCGACCCGCGCCTCCTCGTCCGGGGTGACGGGTGGGCCGACCGCCCCGACGGCCGACCTCGTGGTGCACACCGTGCGCGTGCACCGCAGCGACGAGCCGCTGGCCCGCGAGGACGAGCTCGCCTGGCGCCTGGCCGCGCTCGCGACCGACGCCGCCCCGATCGACGACGACGTCACCGAGATGGTGATCAACCGCCTGATCGACAACGCCGCGGTCTCGGCCGCGTCGCTGCTGCGCGCCCCGGTCGCGGTCGCCCGCGACCAGGCGCTGGCGCACCCGCCGACCACGGGAGGCGCGGGCTCGCAGGTCACGGGCGTCGCGCCCGAGCACCCCGTCTCGCCCGAGTGGGCCGCCTGGGCGAACGGGGTCGCCGTGCGCGAGCTCGACTTCCACGACACGTTCCTCGCGGCGGAGTACTCGCACCCGGGCGACAACGTCCCGGCCCTCGTCGCCGTGGCACAGCACCGCGGGCTCGACGGCGCGGCCCTGCTGCGCGGCATCGTGACCGGGTACGAGGTGCAGGTCGACCTCGTCCGCGCCATCAGCCTGCACGCCCACAAGATCGACCACGTCGCCCACCTCGGGCCGTCGGTCGCCGCCGGGCTCGGCACGATGCTCGGGCTGTCGACCGAGGTGGTCCACCAGGCGATCGGCCAGGCGCTGCACACGACGACCGCCACGCGGCAGTCCCGCAAGGGCGCGATCTCGTCGTGGAAGGCCTACGCCCCGGCGTACGCCGGCAAGGCCGCGGTCGAGGCCGTCGACCGGGCGATGCGCGGGCAGGGCAGCCCTGCGCCGATCTACGAGGGCGAGGACGGCGTGATCGCCTGGCTGCTCGACGGGCCCACCGGTTCGTACGACGTGCCGCTGCCGGCGCCGGGGGCGTCGAAGCGGGGCATCCTCGACACCTACACGAAAGAGCACTCGGCCGAGTACCAGGCCCAGGCGTGGATCGATCTGGCCCGCCGGCTCGGCCGCTCGCACCCGGCGCTGCGCGACGCGTCACAGGTGCGGAGCATCGTGCTGCACACCAGCCACCACACCCACGTGGTGATCGGCTCGGGCGCCGGCGACCCGCAGAAGTACGACCCCACGGCCAGCCGCGAGACGCTCGACCACTCGATCCCGTACATCGTGGCCGTCGCCCTGCAGGACGGCGAGTGGCACCACGAGCGCAGCTACGCCCCGGCCCGCGCGCAGCGGCCCGACACGGTCGACCTGTGGCAGCGCATCACCACGGCCGAAGACCCCGCGTGGACGGCCCGGTACCACTCGACCGACCCGGCCGAGAAGGCCTTCGGCGGCCGCATCGAGGTCGAGTTCGTCGACGGCACGACCCTCGTCGACGAGATCGCCGTCGCCGACGCGCACCCCCTCGGGGCGCGCCCCTTCGGGCGTGACGACTACGTGCGCAAGTTCCGCACGCTGGCCGAGGGCGTGCTGCCCGACGCCGAGGTCGAGCGGTTCGTCGACCTGGCCACGCGCCTCCCCTCGCTGACGGCCGACGAGGTGCGCCGGCTCGGCATCGTCGCGCCCGACGCCCTCGCGGGTGCGGCCGACCAGCCCGGCGGGCTGTTCTGATGCTGTACTCGACGGTGACCGCGGCCGACAAGCGTGCGGCGTTCCGGGCCGGGCTCGCCGACGAGCGCACGCTGACGTTCCCCGGGGCGTTCACCCCGTTGACCGCCCGCCTGATCGAGCAGAAGGGCTTCGACGGCGTCTACGTGTCGGGCGCCGTCATGGCCAACGAGCTCGGGCTGCCCGACATCGGCCTGACCACGCTGACCGAGGTGGCCACCCGCGCCGGGCAGATCGCGTCGATGACCGACCTGCCCGTGCTCGTCGACGCCGACACGGGGTTCGGCGAGCCGATGAACGTCGCCCGCACCGTGCAAGCCCTCGAGGCCGCCGGCGTGGCGGGGCTGCACGTCGAGGACCAGGTCAACCCCAAGCGCTGCGGCCACCTCGACGGCAAGCAGGTCGTCGACGCGGCCACGGCCACCGGGCGCATCCGGGCCGCCGTCGACGCCCGACGCGACCCGTCGCTCGTGATCATGGCGCGCACCGACGTCCGGGCGATCGACGGGCTCCAGGCGGCGGTCGACCGGGCGCAGGCCCTCGTCGACGCCGGCGCCGACGCCATCTTCGCCGAGGCGATGGCCGACCTCGGCGAGTTCGAGGCGATCTGCTCGGCGCTCGACGTGCCGGTGCTGGCCAACATGACGGAGTTCGGCAAGAGCGCACTGTTCACCCGGCAGCAGCTGCACGACGTCGGGGTGAGCATGGTCATCCACCCGGTGTCGCTGATGCGCGCCGCGATGGGCGCGGCCGCCCGGGCCCTCGACGCCCTGGCCGCCGACGGCACGCTCGAGTCGCAGGTGCCGACCATGCAGACCCGGGCCGAGCTCTACGAGCTGATCGACTACCCCGGCTACGCACGCTTCGACGCCGGCGTCTACGACTTCACGCTGGAGGGCTGACCGGGCTAAGGGCTGAAAGCTGAGGGCTGACCGGCCGCCCGCTGACGCCGGTGCCAGACACCGTCGAGTGGACAGCGCACCGCGTCATGCGGCGGCGCCTTGTCCACTCTGCGGTGCTCGGAGCACACAGGTCGTCTCGTCCACAGGGCGCGGGAGGCAGGCGGTCGTCCACAGCGAGGTTCCGGAGGCGCGGCTGGCTTCGATCGGCGCCCGAACATCGACGGATGGACGACGACCTTCCCGCTCTGATCTTCTCCGCCACGCCGGGCGCACAGTCACGTGAGGCGCGCGCCCTGCGACGCGATGCCGCTGCGGGGCGACTCGTCCGCGTCCAGAGAGGCGTCTACGTACCGTCGGAGGGCTGGGCCCGGCTGAAGCCCTGGCGTCGCCACGTCGTCCGCGTGCGGGCTGCCGTGGCCGCGCTCCCCGCCGACTGCGTCGTCTCCCACGGGTCGGCCGTCGCGGTACACGGGCTGCCGAGCGTCCAGGGCGACCCGCCCCGAGTGCACGTGATCGACCGGCGTCGGGCCTCGACCCAGACCACGCCGGTCCTCGTCAAGCACGCGGGCGGTCTCGAGGAGCACGAGGTCGAGCGGGTCGGCGACCTGCTGGTCACGAGCGAGTTGCGGACTGCCTACGACGTCGCGAGGTCGTCGGGGTTCGACGACGGCGTCCTCTGTCTCGACGGCGTGATGCGTCGTCGGCTCCTGGTCGCGGGTCGGCTTCCGAGGGTCGACGAGATGCGCGCCCGAGTCGACGATCTGCGCGACGAATTCCGGCTCCGATTCGAGGTGATGGCCGGCCGCACGGTCGGACGACGGGGTGAAGGGGCACTCGAGCGGGCGCTGTCGTTCGCCACGCCCCTGTCCGAGAACGGAGGGGAGTCGCTCGTGCGAGTCGCGTTGCATCGGCTCGGTGCGCCTCAGCCGGTCCTGCAGGAGGAGTTCTTCGACGCTCGAGGATTCGTCGGACGATGCGATTTCTTCTTCGCCGACTTCGGGCTCGTGCTCGAGTTCGACGGTTTCGGCAAGTACTCGGACCCTCGCATGCTCGCGGGCTCGTCCCCGGCCGAGGTCGTTCGACGGGAGAAGAAGCGCGAGGCTCAGCTCCTGGGGACGGGCCGGGTCCGACGCGTCGAGAGGTGCGACATCGACGACGTGCTCGATCCGCGACGGCTGGCCGCGATCGTGCGGCGTGGCGGGGTGCCGCTGCGGTCGGGCCGGGCTTCGGCGTCGTGGTCGTGAGGGTGCGGTGTCTGTACGGGGTGGGCGGCGTCGCGGCACCGAACCGCCGAGTGGACAAGGCGCCGTGTCGTGCGGCGGCGTGGTGTCCACTCGGCGGTGCGGTGCGGTGCAGGAGGCGCGGGCGGGGCGGTCAGGCGAGGTCGGCGAGCAGGGCGGTGACGAACTCGGTCCGCTCGACCATGCCGCGCACGCTGATCCACTCGTGGCGGGCGTGGGCACCGCCGCCGACGCCGCCCACCCCGTCGAGCACGGCCAGGCCGAGCGCCGCCGCGAAGTTGCCGTCGCTCGCACCGCCGACCGACACCTCGCGCAGCTCGAAGCCGAGCGACGACGCGACCCCTGCGGCTCGTTCGTACAGGGCGCCGGTCGCGGCCGAGCGTTCCATCGGCGGGCGGTTCCAGCCACCGGTGACCGTCACGGACGCCTCGGGGTCGTGCGCGGTCAGCCCCGCGAACACCCGCTCGATGCGCTCGGCCTCGGCGGTCGAGGTGACGCGGACGTCGACCATGGCCCGGGCGTACCCGGCCTTCACGTTGGTGCGGGTGCCGCCCTGCAGGACTCCCACGTTGAGCGAGGTGCCCGCGTCGAAGTCGGCGGCCGCGTGCAGCGTCATGACGACCCGGGCGATCTCGTCGACGGCGCTGGCACCCGAGCGCGGGTGGAGCCCCGCGTGGACCTCGACCCCGAAGGCCTCGACCTCGAAGATGCCGACGCCCTTGCGGGCGGTCTTGACGGCGCCGTCGGCGGCGGACTCGAAGACGAACACCGCGCCTCCTCGTCCGCACTCGCGCTCGATCGCGTCGCGCGAGGCGATGCTGCCGACCTCCTCGTCGCCGTTGAGCAGCAGGCGGACGTTCGGGCGGGGCAGCCCCAGCCGGTCGCCGACGGCGAGGGCGTTGCCGAGCTGGATCAGCCCGGACTTCATGTCGAAGACCCCGGGGCCGGTCATGCGGTCGCCCTCGACGGTCACGGGCCAGGTGGCCGTCGTGCCCTCGGACCACACCGTGTCGTAGTGGCAGAGCGCCGACACCCACTCGGTCGACCCCGACGGCGACGGGTAGTCGAGCGTGACGGTGTCGCCGTAGCCCTCGACGACGTGCACGCGTCGGTCGGCGGGAGGGCCGACGGTCTCGCCGAGCCAGGCCTCGATCCAGCGGAGCCCCGCCTCGAGCAGGTCGACGTCGTCGGACGGCGTCTCGAGGCTCGCGTACGTCGTCAGGTCGGCCACCATCGCGTCGAGGCGCGCCTCGACCTCGCGGCGCAGGGCGGTGACCTGGTCGGGCTGCAGGGCGTCGGGGCTCACGGTCTCGCTCTCGTCGGGCCCGCCGTGGTTCGCGAGCATCTGACCATCTCACTCCCACGGGCGTGGCGGCGACCGGCCGGGAGGCGCGGCGGCGGACCCGAGGAGGCGCGGCAGCGGACCCGAGGAGGCGCGGCCGGCTCTGTCGGAGGCCCCCGATACAGTCGGGGCACCGACTCCGGCACCGACCGCGGCACCGACCGCGACACCGACCACGACACCGACCACGACACCGACGAGAGGGGCGCCGTGCGCATTCTGCACACCAGCGACTGGCACCTGGGTCGCACGCTGCACGGGGTCGACCTCCACGAGCACCAGCGCGCGTTCGTCGACCACCTGGTCGGGCTCGTCGTCGAGCGGTCGGTCGACGTCGTCGTCGTGGCCGGCGACGTGTACGACCGGGCGGTGCCCGCGGTGCCCAGCGTGCGCCTCCTCGGCCGGGCCCTCGCGGGGCTCACCGAGCACGCGACGGTGGTCGTGACGCCGGGCAACCACGACTCGGCCGTGCGACTCGGCTTCGCGGCCGAGCTCATGCGGCCCGGGCTGCACCTGCGGGCGTCGGTCGACCTGCTCGACGACCCGGTCGTCGTCGACGACCCCGACGGCCCGGTCGCCTTCTACGGGCTGCCCTACCTCGACCCCGACAGCGTGCGCCGGACGCTCGCCCCGGCGGAGGCGGACGAACCCCTGCCCCGCTCGCATGCAGCCGTCGTCGGCGCGGCGATGCAGCGGGTGCGCGACGACCTCGCCGGGCGGCCGGGCACGCGGTCGGTCGTGCTGGCGCACGCGTTCGTGGTGGCCGCGCGGGCCCCCGGTGCCGAGGCCGATGTCGACGCCGACGCCGACGCCGACGGCGACGGCGGTGTCGATGCCGAAGTCGACATCGACGCCGGTGTCGATGTCGAAGTCGACGCCGATGCCGATGCGGCACGTTCCGGCGGCCCTGACGTGCCGAGCGCACCCGAGCGCAGCGAGAGCGAGCGCGACATCCGGGTCGGCGGCGTCGACTCGGTGCCCTCGACCGCGTTCGAGGGCGTCGACTACGTCGCCCTCGGCCACCTGCACGGGGCCCAGAGGGTCGGGGCGTCGGGTCGCCTGCGCTACTCGGGCTCGCCCCTGGCCTTCTCGTTCGGAGAACGCCACCAGGTCAAGTCGTCGACCATCGTCGACCTGGCCGCCGACGGGTCCGTCTCGGTCGAGCTCGTCCCCGCCCCCGTGCCGAGGCGCCTGGCCGAGGTGACCGACACCCTCGACGCCCTGCTCGACGGGCGTCACGACGACCTTCGCGACGCCTGGCTGCGGGTCTTCGTGACCGACCCGGTGCACCCCGAGCGGCTCTACGCGCGCGTCGCCGAGCACTTCCCGCACGCTCTGGCCATCCACCACACGCCCGTCGGCGCGGTCGACGCGCCGAGGCTCGCCGCCGTGACGGCCGAGTCCGACCCGATCGAGGTCACGGCCGACTTCGTCGCCTTCGCCTCGGGCGGGGCGCCCAGCGAGGCCGAGCTGGCCGTGGTCCGCAGCGCCTACGAGGCCGCCAGGGCGAGCGAGACGAGCGAATGAACCTGCACCGGCTGACCCTGCGGGCCATCGGGCCCTACGCCGGCGAGCACAGCATCGACTTCGCCGCCTTGGGCGCCTCGGGCACCTTCCTGCTCGAGGGGCCCACGGGCTCGGGCAAGTCGACGATCATCGACGCCGTCGTCTTCGCCCTCTACGGCGGCCTGGCCGGTTCGGCGTCGACGCCCGACCGGCTGCGCAGCCACCACGCCGCGCCCGACGTCGAGCCCTTCGTCGAGCTGGTGTTCGAGAACGGCGCGGGCGTCCACCGCATCCGCCGCACCCCCGCGTACCGGCGGCCCAAGGCGCGGGGCACCGGCACGACGCCGGCCAACGCGACCGCCAAGCTCTGGCGCCTCTCGTCTCCCGACGCCGTCGACGGCGAGATCGTCTCGATCAGCACGCAAGAGGCCGGAGCCGAGATCTCGCGCATCCTCGGGCTCACGCGGCAGCAGTTCGTCCAGACGGTCGTCCTGCCCCAGGGCGAGTTCGCGGCCTTCCTCCGCTCGACGGGCGAGAAGCGCAAAGAAGTCCTGCAGTCGCTGTTCGGCACCGAGATCTACGAGCGCACGACGGCCGAGCTCGTCGAGCAGCGCAAGGCCGCCCACGCGTCCGTCGAGGCCGCCGACCGCGAGATCGAGCTGGCCCGGGCACGGCTGCTCGAAGCGAGCGGGCTCGACGCCGACGTCCTCGACGAGGCCCTCGCCGCCGACCGCGCGGCCGTCGTGCTCGAGGGCCTCGAGGTCACGGCCGCCGCCGCCGCGACCGACCGTGCCCGCGTGCTCGCGGCCCGAGACACCGCGCGTCGCTCGCTCGACCGGGTGCGGGCTCTGCGGGCCGCACTCGACCGACGGGCCGACCTGATCGTCCGGCAGACGCGTCTCGACGAGGGCGACGCCGAGATCGTCACGGTCCGGCTGCGCGTCGCCGCGGCGACCCGGGCCGCCACCGTGACCGACGCCCTCGCCGCGGTCGCGCGGGCGGCGGACGCCGAGCGCGACACGGCGTCACGGCTGGCCGAGGCCACCAGGGGAGTCCCGGACGGCGACGGAACCGGGACCGCCGCAGGCGAGGGGGCCCCGGCACGCGCCGACCTCGTCGCACGTCGCGACGCCCGGCTCTCCGAACTCGCCCTCCTGGCCGAGGTGGCCCGGACCGAACGAGCCCTGCCCGCCCGCCGCGTCGCCCTCGAGGCGGCCGAGCAATCACTCCTCGACGCCGACGGGCGGCGCCGTGAGCTCGACGACCGCCTCGTCGCCGCGCCCGCCGACCGGGCCTCGCTCGTCGTCGAGCGGGAGGCCCTGGCCGACAGGTCGACCGACCTCGGGGCCGCCGAGCAGGCGACGGCCGAGGCCCGGGTCCGCCTGCGCGACCTCGACGACCTCGACGCCCTCGATCGAGCGGTCGACGCGGAGTCCGCACGGCTGGCCGACGACTCGGCGGCGGCCCTGCAGGCCCTGGACGACGAGGCCGGCCTCCGACGTCGGCAGATCGAAGGCATGGCGGGCCACCTGGCCGCGGGCCTGGTCGTCGGCGACCCGTGCCCCGTGTGCGGCTCGCGAGAGCACCCGGCCCCCGCGTCTCCCGGGGCTGCGCACCCCACCGACGACCAGGTCGAGGCCGCGTCGCTGATCGCGCGCGCGGCCGAGGCGCGTCAGCGTGAGTCCGCCGCCCGGCACGCCACCGCCGAGGGGCGGGCCGCCGAGGCCCGCCGCGCCCTGGGCGACCTGACCCGCGACGACATCGAGTCCGAGCTGGCCGGGCTGGCCCTGCGCGTGTCCGAGGCCACGCGGGCCCGGACCGCCCTCGCGGCGGCCGACGCGGCCCTCGTGGCACACGACCGCGAGGTCGACCGGCTGCGCACCGAGCTCGACGACCTCCGCGAACGGGCCGCCACCGGCCGGGAGCGCGTCGCCGCCGACCGACGCGCCCTGCTCGACGACGAGGCCGAGATCGCGCGGCTGCTCGACGGTCGGGCCCCGACGGTCGCCGAGCTCGCCGCCTCGGTGCGTGACGGCGTCGAACGCGACACGCGCCTCCTGACCCTCCTCGACGCTGCCGAGGTGGCGTCCGACGCGGCGGCCGTCCGACGCGCCGAGCTCGTCGCCGCCCTCGAGCGCAGCGGGTTCGACGACGTCGACCAGGTCGCCGACGCCGCCCTCGAGGCAGGCGACCTGGCCGCCCTCGAGGCGCACGTGTCGGCTCACGACCGCGAACGGGCGATCGTCGAGGCCGGGCTCGCCGAGCCCGAGGTCGCCGAGCTGACCGGCGACGAGACGGCGGACGTCGAGTCGGCCGTCGAGGCCCTCGCCTTGGTCGAAGCCGAGCTCGACGAGGTCACCGACCGGGCCACCCGGGCCGGCGACCGGGCCGACCGGTCGCGGCAGGCCCTGGCCGCGCTCGAGGCCGTGACGGCCGCAGCCGACGACGCCGTCGAGCACGCCAGGGCGGTGGTGCGCATGGCGAACCTGGCCAGCGCGTCCACCGGCGAGAACGTGAAGGGCGTGACGCTCGGCACCTACGTGCTGCTGCGCCGGTTCGACGAGGTCGTGGCCGCGGCGAACGTCCGACTCTCGGTGATGTCGAGCGGACGGTACGAGCTCGCCTCGTCCGACGAACGCGAGGTCGGGTCGCGCTCGCGCAAGACCGGGCTCTCGCTCGTGATCCGCGACGCGACGACCGACACCACCCGCGACCCGGGCAGCTTCTCGGGCGGCGAGACCTTCTACGCCTCGCTCAGCCTGGCACTCGGCCTCGCCGACGTCGTCCAGGCCGAGGCCGGCGGGCTCGAGCTCGGCACCCTGTTCGTCGACGAGGGCTTCGGCTCGCTCGACCCCGACACCCTCGACGCCGTCATGGGCGAGCTCGGCCGCCTGAGCGCCTCGGGCCGGGTGATCGGCATCGTCAGCCACGTCGACGAGCTGAAGCAGCGCATCGCCGATCGCGTCGAGGTGCGCCGCCGACCCGACGGCTCGTCGGTCCTGCGGTCGACGGTCGGCTGAGCGGGTCGGCCGCGACGCTCCGGGGCCGCGACGGCCCGCGGCCCCCGGCCCCCGCCTTCGGCGCTCGGCGATTTGCCTAGGCGAGGTTTCTGCGCCGATCGAGGGGGTGGGGGTGACGAGGGGCGTCGTCACCCCAGCTAGCGGCGCTCGACGATTTGCCTAGGCAGGGGGTTTGCGCCGATCGAGGGGGTGGGGGTGACGTGGGGCGTCCTCACCCCTGCTTCCGGCCTTCGACGATCCGCCTGGGCAGGGGTTTCGCGCCGAACGAGGGGGTAGGGCCGACCGATGTCGCGGCGCCCCCCGTCCGAGGGTGTTCACCGGATCATGCGCTCGCGTTCACGCGGCGGCCACCCGGTCGGAGTCTGCTGATCAGCGCCGGGCGACGACCCAGTCCCCGGCGACCGGATCACGATCACGATCACAGGAGCAGAACCGTGTCGAAGAACACCCCGAACCGCCGGCGTGCGGCCCTGACGACGGGGGCCCTCGCCACGGCCGCCGTCGCCGCCCTCGCCCTCAGCCCCGTCGCCGCGTTCGCGGCCACCCCCGCGAACGTCGCCCAGAACGGCGGAGCAGCGCGCAGCATCGACGACAGCACGCAGCTGCTGCTCGACTCGGTCGAGGCAGGGCCCGCGAAGAACGTCATCCTGCTGATCGGCGACGGCATGGGCGACAGCGAGATCACCTCGGCCCGCAACTACGCGTACGGCGCGGGCGGTTCGCTGCCCGGCATCGACGCGCTGCCCCTGACCGGCCAGTACACGACGTACTCGGTCTACAAGGACGGCGCGAACAAGGGCAAGCCCGACTACGTGCCCGACTCGGCCGCGACCGGTTCGGCCTGGGCCACCGGCACGAAGACCTACGACAACGCCATCTCGGTCGACGTCGACGGCGTGCCGCAGGACACCCTGATCGAGATCGCCAAGGCCAACGGCAAGAAGACCGGCAACGTCTCGACCGCCGAGCTGCAGGACGCGACCCCGGCCGTCCAGGCCGCCCACGTCGCCGCGCGCAGCTGCTACGGCCCCGACAGCGTCACCCAGTGCGGCGCGGACGCGCTCGACCAGGGTGGTCTCGGCTCGATCAGCGAGCAGATCATCGGCACGCGCGCCGACCTCACCCTCGGCGGCGGTGCGACCTCGTTCGGCCAGACCGCCCGCGCCGGCCAGTGGCAGGGCGACACCCTGTTCGCCCAGGCGCAGGACCGCGGCTACCAGGTCGTGCGTGACGCCGCCGGCCTGGACGGCCTGACGGCGGCCGACCAGACGCAGCCCGTGCTCGGCACGTTCACCGACGGCAACTTCCCGACGCGCTACGCCGCGACGACGGCGACCGTCGGCGGCGCCGACCTGGCCCCGCAGACCTGCCAGCCGAACCCGGCCCGGCTGTCGACCGGTCTCTCGCTGCAGTCGCTGACCGAGAAGTCGATCGACCTGCTCGACACCGGCGACCAGGGGTTCTTCCTGCAGGTCGAGGGCGCCTCGATCGACAAGCGCGACCACAGTGCCGACGCCTGCGGCCAGATCGGTGAGGTGCTCGACCTCGACGAGGCCGTGCAGTCCGCCCTCGCCTTCGCGGAGGCCGACGGCAACACGATGGTCATCGTCACGGCGGACCACGCCCACACGAGCCAGATCGTCGACTCCACGCCGCCCGCGACCCTCAGCACGGCGCTGACCACGGTCGACGGCACGACGATGAAGATCGCCTACGGCACGGCCGCGGCCGGTGGATCGCAGCAGCACACCGGCACGCAGCTGCGCGTCGCGGGCTACGGCCCCGGGGCGGCGAACGTCGTCGGGCTGATCGACCAGACCGACAACTTCTTCACCATCGTGAACGCACTGCAGCTCGACCGCGACCTCGACGGCCTGAGCGCCGACGCGACGATCTCGGCTCCGACCGAGGTCGCCCCCGGCAGCGAGTTCACGATCTCCACGGCCGGTCTCGCGGGTGACCGCCAGGTCACGGGCACGCTCGACGTCGACGGCACCACGACCGACCTCGGCATCGCCGACGTGGTCGACGGCGTCGCGACCTACACGGTCACCGCTCCCACCGAGCCCGGCAGCTACACGATCACGCTGACCGGCACGCAGAGCGGCACGACCCTGAGCGCGACGGTCGCCGTCGTCGTGGGCGCCGTCACCCCGGCTCCGACGACGCCGCCGGCAGCGGCCCCGGCCGACGGGGCGAGCGCAGGAGGCGCGGGTACGGCCGGCAGCGGACGTGGCCCCCTCGCGTTCACCGGCTCCGACGCCCTGCCCGCCCTGCTGCTCGCGCTGATGCTCGCCGGCACCGGTGCGGCCCTGGTGCTCCGTCGCCGCCACCGGGCGACGTCCGCGCAGGACGGCGTGCAGCTCTAGCCGCCGACGGCCCCGACACACGGGAGGCGCGGTGCCAGCCGGCACCGCGCCTCCCGTGTTCTCGGGTCGAGTCCGACCTCGCCGATCAGATCAGCGGGTCGCGGTCGGTCGAGCGACGCTCGACGCGCTCGCCGGTCGCCGGGTCGACCGCGCTGCGGGTGGTCGACACCGTCGAGCGACGACGCGACGCGAAGGCGATGCCGATGATGGTCACGACCACGCCCGCCCCGATGAGGATGTAGCCGATCAGCTGGATGTCGATGCCCGCGACCTGGAAGTCGAGAGCGAACGCGAGGATCGCGCCGATCACGATCAAGGCGATTCCGCCGCCGATGCTCATGGGGTCTCCTTCGTCTCGCGCCGCCCGGGGTGGGCGACGACTCCGACGCGAGGGTCGGGGGGGCCCACAGTACCGACGGGCCGCGTCGAGCGGCCACGACGGGCCGGACGCGCTGAGAGGATGGTGCTGCCCGTCACCCCACACCGCAGGAGAACCCATGACCGGAGCCGTCGGCCCCGTGCCGCTCGACCAGCCGTACCACCGCGCCTCGCCGAAGGTCGCGGTCGTCCGGTTCTGGCAGAAGTACGCCACCTTCCACGGGCGGGCGAGCCGCAGCGAGTACTGGTGGTGGTTCGTCATCGCGCTCGTGTTCCAGGGGGCGCTGCAGGCCTGGGCCACGGGCACCGGCGGGACGTCGACCTGGGCCGGGGGCGACAACGGCGACTGGACCTACATCGACCACCAGGGCGTCGTCGTCGTGCTGTGGTCCGTCGTGAGCTTCCTGCCGACCGTCGCGCTGCAGTCGCGGCGCCTGCACGACGGGGGCTTCACCGCCTGGTACGTGCTCTTCTACCTGCTGCCGGTGCTCGGCTGGCTGACCCTGCTGGTCATGTCGCTGCTGCCCTCGCGCGCCTCGGGCGAGCGGTTCGACGTCGGCGGCGAGCGGCAGTACCCGGGGCCCGCCTGAGCGGTCGCGCCGCTTCCTGACATTGACATTCCGGTGAGGCAGAATGGTCGTCTCGGCGAGGGAATCCAGGCAAGCCTTCGCCGGACTCGATGAGCAAGAGAAAAGCCCCTGCAGCAACAGGGGCCCATCTCGCCTCGTGTGAGGCCAGTGGTCTGAGCGGCGTACCCACTCGGACCCAACGAAGTCGAGTGTACGCGATCCCCCGGCCACCTGGCTGGCGGAGCGCAGACCGCAAGCCTCCTGCCCTGGGACAGGGAGGCCCGCGATGGCAAGACACCGTCGTCGTGGCAGTCGGAAGGACGCGTCCGCGTCGGGTGCCGAGGTGGTCGGTCTGCTGACCGCCTTGGTCGTGCTCGTGACCGCGATCGTCCGACTGCTGTAGGTCAGGAGGTGGTCCCGGTGCGAACCGGGGCCGCCTCCGCATCACTCGTCGAAGGACAGCACCAGCCGCTCGCCCGAGTCGGACTCGGCGTACCCGAGACGACCCGGCAGGCACGAGATGACGGCGCCGTCCCCGTGACCGACCACGGCGGCGACCGCGTCGTCGAGGGTGCCGGCGTACTCGGCCCCCGCCTCGAACACGACGCAGCGCTCGCCCGCGCCGAGCTCGCGCAACCGGGTCAGCACCGCGGCGGGGGACGCGTCGGCGTGGCTGAGCCGGGTGGTCCGGTCCGAGCGGAACGGCATGAGGGCGAGACCGGCCCGGAACTTCGCCCGTTTCTCGTCGGTCGAGCGCAGGCTGTTCAGGCGACCGACCTTGCTCGGCAGTGCGAAGGCCGTCACGAGCCGGCGGGCGTGGTCGTCGATCTCAGCTTCGTCCATGCCTGAGGGTAAGCCCGCAGGTCGTTCGTGAGGGGGGTTCCGGCGTCGCGCCACCGACCGCTAGCCTGTTCGGACTCCGGTGGGCCCGACCGCCGTGGTGGTCCCGTAGAGCGACGTCCGTCGCTCGTCTCCCGGTGGTGGACGCCCCGACGGCCGGGCCGCCGGAGCCCTGCCGCGCGAGACCCGGCGGGACGCCGGAGCAGGCGTCGACGCCGTCAGCCCTGCTGTGCCGCGTGCACCAGCTCGAGCGCCGCGCGCAGGCCGACCGCCGGCACCTGACCGGGCGCACTCGTCGCCCCGGCCGACCCGAACGTGACGCACGAGCCGAACGTCTCGCCGGCCAGCCGTGAGACGACCCCGAGGGGCCCCATCGACATGGTGATCGCGGGCACGAGGCCGGCCCCGGCGCGGAACTCGGCCGTCGCCCGCATCAGGGTCAGGACGTCGTCGGGGCTCGACGGCATCGCCGCGAACTTGGCCACGTCGGCGCCGTTCTCCTGCTGCTCGAGCAGGCGCGACACGATCTCGCCCTGCGGCGGGGTGCCGCTGAAGTCGTGCGACGACATCACCACCACGAGTCCGGCGTCGTGGGCCGCGTCGACCAGGCCGCCCAGCAGGTCGGGGTCGGTGTACATCTCGACGTCGACCGCGTCGAGCAGGCCGGTGCCGATCGCCGCCCGCAGCACCGCGTCGTAGGTGGTGGGGGCGACGTCTCGGTCGCCTCCCTCGGGTTCGGTGCGCAGGGTGAAGAGCAGGGGCAGGTCGGCGTCGAGCGCGTCGCGCACCCGCCGGACGACGTCGGCCACCAGGTCGAGGTCGGCCGGCCCCGTCGCCCGGGCGCCGGTGCGCACCGGGCCGTCGGGGTCGGGCGCGGCAGCGAAGGCGGCGTCCACGAAGTCGATGCGCAGCTCGACCAACTCGGCCGTGTCGGCGTCGAGTGCCGAGGCGGCTGCGACGACGGCGTCGGCGGTGCGGGCCACCAACGGCACGCACACCGCGGGGCGTCCGGTGCCGAGCGCCACGCGGCCGATCGAGACCGGCGACGGCGTCGCCATCGTCAGCCCGCCACGCGGTCGGTCGTCGAGCGTCCGGGCACCGGCAACCCCACGGAGGCGCGCATCGCCTCGCGCAGGACGCCCTCGTCGGTCACCGGCTCGTCCTGGGCGAGGCCGGAGAAGAGTCGCACCTGGCCCAGCGCCTGCTCGACGAGCATGTCGAGGCCGTTGAAGACGAGGCCGCCGTCGGCCAGCCAGCGGGACGCCAGCCGGGTCGGCCACGGCTCGTACGCCACGTCGAAGAGCACCGACGAGGCGCTGCTCGGGCGGAGGTGCAGGTCGTCGGCCGCGCCGCCGGGCAGCGTGCTGATGACGAAGTCGAGCGGGCCGAGCGACGGCAGCTCGGTGAGGGGCGCGATCATCACGTCGGCTCCCAGGTCGGCGGCCAGCGACGTCAGTTCGCCGGCGCGCATCGGGTTGCGCAGGTGGATCGAGAACGAGCGGGCGCCGAGGTCCCACGCGGCGGCCATCGCCGACAGCGCCGTCGCGCCCCCGCCGAGGATCGTCGCCGCCGCGGGGCGCACGTCGTGGAACCCCTCGACGGTGCGGACGATGCCGTCGACGTCGGTGTTGTGCCCGTGCCGGCGACCGTCGTCGTCGATCACGACGGTGTTCGCGACGCCGAGCCGGTCGGCCAGCGGCGACACGGTGTCGAGCAGGGGCAGCACCTCGCGCTTGAGCGGCATCGTGAGGCTCAGCCCGCGCCAGCTCGCGTCCAGGCCGTCGACGAAGGCGGCGAGCCCGCCCGAGGCGACCTCGACGCGGTCGTAGTCGAACGGCAACCCGAGGTGCTCGTAGGCCGTGCGGTGCAGCACCGGCGACAGGGAGTGCTCGATCGGCGACCCCAGGACGGCGAGACGGCGACGAGCGTCGGTCACGGGTGCACCCCTCCCTGACGCCCGCGGCTCGGACGACGACCCACCCTAACGCGAGGGCCCTGGGCCCCGACGCGAGGGCCCTGGGCCCCGACGCGAGGCCCCTGGGCCCCGACGCGAGGGTCCTGGGGCCTCGACGCGAGGGCCCCTGGGGGGTGCGGGGCGCTGGTGACCGGCGCCGCGCCTCCTCGGCCCAGGGGTCTGGCAGGGTCGAGGCATGCAGATCCGACCCTTCGACGAGGCCGACACCGAGACCGTCGTGGCGCTCTGGGAGCGCTGCGGGCTCACCCGCCCCTGGAACGACCCGCGACGCGACATCGAACGCAAGCTCACGGTGCAGCGCGAGCTGTTCGTCGTGGGCGTCGACGACGAGGAGGCGGTGGTCGCGACCGCCATGGCCGGTTACGACGGTCATCGCGGCTGGGTCTACTACGTCGCGGTCGACCCCGACCGGCAGGGCCGAGGCTTCGGGCGCCAGCTCATGGCCGAGGTGGAACGCCTGTTGGTCGCCATGGGCTGCCCGAAGGCGAACTTCCAGGTGCGCACCGGCAACGAGCGGGTGCGGGCGTTCTACGAGCACCTCGGGTACTCGGTCGACGACGCGTTCGGCATGGGCAAGCGGCTGATCGCCGACTGAGGCGGGACCGCCGGTAAACAACATGTGACGATCTTCAGCGGACCCTTGTCGGGTTCCCGGCGAGAACTTATGGTCGTGTGCGGGTGCCCCTCTCGGGGGGTGCCGTCACGCCCGAACCACCTTCTCAGGAGCCCGACGCCCATGCGCACCAGCCCCCCGTCATCCGAGTCCACCCCGACGGGAGGCAGGCGGCGCGTCCGCGGTGCCGCCCTCGTCGGCGTCGCCGTCAGCGCCCTCTGCCTCGGCACGCTGACCGCCGTCCCCGCGCAGGCCGCGACGACGACCATCGACATCCTCGGCATCAACGACTTCCACGGCCGTCTGGCCCAAGAGACGTCGCCGACCGCCGGTGCCGCCGTCATGGCCGGCAAGGTGAACGAGTTCCGCGCCGCGAACCCCGGCAACACCCTGTTCGTCTCGTCGGGCGACAACATCGGGGCGTCGACGTTCACCTCGTTCATCCAGGACGACGAGCCGACCCTCGACGCGCTCAACGCGATGGGCCTCGACGTCAGCACGCCGGGCAACCACGAGTTCGACAAGGGGCAGGACGACTTCAACGGTCGCGTGACCGCGAACAGCGAGTTCCCCTACGTCAACGCCAACATCTACGAGACGTCGACCGGCGAACGGGCCTACGACCCCTACTTCGTCAAGGACGTCGACGGCGTCCGCGTCGGCTTCGTCGGCGCCATCACCGAGCTCATGCCCGAGCTCGTCAGCCCGGCCGGCGTCGAGGGGCTCGAGTTCCGCGACATCGTCGACTCCGTCAACGACGCCGCGGCCGAGCTGACCGACGGCGTCGAGACCGACGCCAACGGCGAGGCCGACGTCATCGTCCTGCTCGTCCACGAGGGCAACGCCTCGGCGGCCGAGGCGGACGCCACCGGCGACTCGCAGTTCGCCGACATCGCGAAGAACGTCTCCCCGTCGGTCGACGCCATCCTCTCGGCGCACACGCACCAGACCTACAACTTCACCGACATCGTTCCGACCGGCGGCACCAAGCCCCGCCCCGTCGTCCAGACCGGCAGCTACGGCGCCAACCTGAGCCACCTCGTCGTCCAGTACGACGACGTGACCGGTGAGGCGACCGTCACGAGCTCGCTCGTCCCGCTGTACCAGTCGGCCTCGCCCGACCCCACGGTCGCGGCGATCGTCACCAACGCCGAGGCCGTCGCCGCCGTCGAGGGCCGCCGCCCCGTCGGCACCATCACCGGCGACCTGCTGCGCGCCAAGCAGCTCGACGGCTCCGAGAACCGAGGGGGAGAGTCGACCCTCGGCAACCTCGTCGCCGACGCCCAGCTCGCGGCCACGGTCGAGAACGGTGCGCAGATCGCCTTCATGAACCCCGGCGGACTCCGCGCCGATCTGAGGTACGCCTCGACCGGTGACGCGACCGTCGACGCGGACGGTCGCGTGACCTTCCAGGAGGCCGCCGCCGTCCAGCCGTTCGCCAACACCCTGGTCGTCTCGACGCTGACCGGCGCGCAGATCCGACAGACGCTCGAGCAGCAGTGGCAGCCGGCCGGGTCGTCACGTCCGTTCCTCAAGCTCGGCGTCTCGGAGGGTCTGACCTACACCTACGACCCCACGGCGGCTGCCGGGTCGCGCATCGGCGACATCACCTTCGAGGGCGCCCCGCTCGACGAGGCCGCCAGCTACAAGGTGACGGTCAACTCGTTCCTCGCCTCAGGCGGCGACAACTTCACGGCCCTCAACGGGGCCTCGGCCAAGGCCGACAGCGGCAAGGTCGACCTGCAGAGCCAGGTGGACTACTTCGCGGCGAACCCGTCGGTCTCGCCCGACCTCGCCCAGCGTGCCGTCGGCGTGACCGCGCCCGTCGCCCCCGAGGGCGGCTACGAGGCCGGCGACACCGTCGAGTACTCGCTGTCGTCGCTGCTGTTCAGCAACGGCGGACCGACGACCGGCACGGTGACCGCGACCCTCGACGGCGTCGAGGTCGGTTCCGCGACGATCGACGGCACCGTCGTCTCGACCACCGACGAGCAGGGGCGGGCAGCACTCACGGTGACGATCCCCGAGATCGCCGCCGGCACCGCCGCGCAGACCCGCCAGCTGCTCTTCACGGTGACCGGCACCGGCACGACCTTCACGGCCCCCGTGTCGCTCGCCGCCGTGGCCGCCGCGCCGGTCGACCCGACCGACCCGGGCACGACGCCGCCCGTCACGACCCCCGGCGGCACCGTCCCCGGCACCACGCCCGGAACGGGCACGGGCTCGGGCAGCACGCCCGCCGGCACGGTCCGCAACGCCGACGGCTCGCTGGCCTTCACGGGCCAGGACGGCCTGGGCCTCGGCGCCCTCGCCGCGCTCGCCCTGATGCTGGCCGGAGGGTCGGCGCTGGTCGTCGGCCGTCGTCGCCGGCTCCGCGCCACGGCGTCGTCCACCGACGGCTGACGCCCCCGGCACCGCAGCGCACCACCGACGGGACGTCGCACCACGAGAAGTCGTGGGGCGACGTCCCGTTCGTGGTGAGGCCTCGCTCGGCTGGGGGCGGGGGGTGGGCGACCGGCCGGCACCGCGCCTCCTCGGGTCGTCCCAGGGGTCGGGGCCGCGCCTCCCGTACGCTCGTCGCGTGACGACGTTCGCCTACCACCGCCTGTTCCGGTCGCTGCCCTCGTACCGCTGGTGGAAGCCCCTGCTCGCCGCGGTGGTCGCGGCCGTGACGTACCTGCTCGCGTCGGTCGTGGTCTACGTGGGGGTCCTCGGGGCGACCACGGCCGTGGGCGGACCCGAGGCCGCGGCCCGACTGCAGCGCGGCATCGACGGAGACGCGCTCGCCGCGGCCGACCCTCTCGTGCTCTTCACCACCCTCGCCTCGATCGCGGTCATGCTGCCGGCCATCATGCTCGGCACCCTGATCGTCGGCCCTGGCGCGGTCGGCCGGCTGTCGAGCGTCGCCGGCCGGCTGCGCTGGCGCTGGCTCGCGCGTTGCGTCGTGCCGGCGCTGGCGTTCATGGCACTGACCGTCGTCCTCAGCTACTTCGTGGTGTCGCCCCTCTCGGGCGAGCCGATCAGCCCCGGGCCGGTCACCACGCCGGCCGACACGCTGGTGTGGGCCGTCGTCGTCATCCTGCTCGTCACGCCGCTGCAGGCGACCGCCGAGGAGTACGCCTTCCGGGGTCTCGCCATGCAGACGATCGGCTCGTGGCTGCGGTACCCGATCGCGGCGATCCTCCTGCCCACGGTGGGGTTCGCGCTCGGGCACGACTACAACGTGTGGGGCATGCTCGACGTCGCCGTCTTCGGCGTGGCCGCGGCCTACCTGACCTGGCGCACGGGCGGACTCGAGGCGGCCATCGTCGCGCACGTGCTCAACAACACCGTGCTGTTCCTGCTGTCGGCGCCGTACGCGGGCGTCGAGTCGAGCGACGGCAGCCCTCTCGCGCTCGCGGTGACCGTGGTCTCGACGCCGCTCTACGTCTGGCTGGTGCTGCGGGCCTCGCGACGTTCCGGCCTCGTGACGGTCCGCTCCGAACCCCTCGTCCCCAGTCCGCCCGCGCCCGACGACCGTCCCCAGGAGGCGCGGGTCGGCTGATCACGTCGGTGCCCGCTCGTAGACTCGTCGCGTGACCCCCACCGCCTCGCCCGCCCTGGCCCCCGACGCTGCCCTCGACGTGCTGCACCGGGTGTTCGGCTACGACGAGTTCCGCGGTCAACAGGCGCAGATCATCGACCAGGTGGTCCAGGGCGGCGACGCGCTGGTGCTCATGCCCACGGGCGGCGGCAAGTCGCTCTGCTACCAGGTGCCGGCCCTCGTCCGTGACGGCACGGGCATCGTGGTCTCGCCGCTGATCGCGCTGATGCAAGACCAGGTCGACGCCCTCGAGGCGGTCGGCGTCCGGGCGGCGTTCCTCAACTCGACGCAAGACCCCGACCGCCGTCGTGCCGTCGAGCAGGCCTTCGTCGCGGGCGAGCTCGACATGCTCTACCTGGCCCCCGAGCGGCTGAAGCTCGACTCGACCAAGTCATTGCTCGACCGCGGCCACGTCTCGCTCTTCGCCATCGACGAGGCGCACTGCGTGGCCCAGTGGGGGCACGACTTCCGCCCCGACTACCTCGAGCTGTCGGTGCTGCACGAGCGCTGGCCCGAGGTGCCGCGCATCGCCCTGACGGCGACCGCCACCGAGACCACCCACCGCGAGATCTCGCGGCGCCTCGACCTCGACGACGCGAAGCACTTCGTCGCCGACTTCGACCGGCCGAACATCCAGTACCGCATCGAGGCCAAAGACGGCCCGCAGCAGCAACTCCTGCGCTTCATCCGCGCCGAGCACGACGGCGACGCCGGCATCGTCTACTGCCTCTCGCGCAAGTCGGTCGAGAGCACGGCCGAGTTCCTCGTGAAGCAGGGCATCGCGGCCCTGCCGTACCACGCGGGTCTCGACGCCCAGACGCGCGCCCGCAACCAGTCGCGGTTCCTCCGCGACGAGGGCATCGTGATGGTCGCCACCATCGCGTTCGGCATGGGCATCGACAAGCCCGACGTCCGGTTCGTCGCGCACCTCGACCTGCCCAAGTCGGTCGAGGGCTACTACCAAGAGACCGGTCGCGCCGGTCGCGACGGCCTGCCCTCGACGGCCTGGCTGGCCTACGGGCTGCAAGACGTGGTGCAGCAGCGCCGCATGATCGACCAGTCAGAGGGTGACGCCGAACACCGCCGCAAGCTCAGCGCCCACCTCGACGCCATGCTCGCCCTCTGCGAGACGGTCGAGTGCCGACGGGTGCAGCTCCTCGGGTACTTCGGTCAGGCGAGCACGGCCTGTGGCAACTGCGACACGTGCCTCACCCCGCCGCAGTCGCTCGACGGCACCGTGCCCGCCCAGAAGCTGCTCTCGACGGTCGTCCGGCTGAAGCGCGAGCGCAACCAGCAGTTCGGTGCCGGCCAGATCGTCGACATCCTGCTCGGCAAGTCGACCCCGAAGGTCGTCCAGAACCGTCACGACCAGTTGTCCACCTTCGGCATCGGCACCGAGTTCGGCGACGTCGAGTGGCGCGGCGTCGTCCGGCAGCTGCTCGCCCAGGGGCTGCTGGCCGTCTCACCCGACGGCTACGGCACGTTGCTGCTCACCGACGCGGCGGCCGAGGTGCTGTCCGGCGGCCGTGCCGTCCGGCTGCGGCGCGAGCCCGACCGCCCGGCCCGTGCGGCTCGTTCGAGAGGCGGCTCGGGGGCCTCCGGCCGGGGCGCGTCGCGGGGTGCCGCCGAGCTGACGGGTGACGACGCCGCCCTCTTCGAGACGCTGCGCGAGTGGCGGGCCGGCGTCGCCCGGGCCCAGGGCGTCCCCGCCTACGTCGTGTTCGGCGACGTCACCCTGCGGGGCATCGCCTCCGAGCGGCCCGGCTCGCTCGACGAGCTGGCGGGCATCAGCGGCGTCGGGCAGAAGAAGCTCGACACCTACGGCCAGCAGGTGCTCGCCGTCGTGGGCGGCACGGCCCCGGCCGAGGCCGCCGCCGCCGGGGCGGCCCCGGCGTCGTCCGCCTCGGCGACCGGGTCTGCCGGCAGCCCGGCTCGTGCTGGCCGGGCGTCCGGCCGGGCCACCGGCCGTGATGCGGGGGCCGACTCGCCGCCCGCCGTCGACGAGGTGCCCGAGGTGCCTGTCGACGATCTCCACGACTGGCCCTCCGACGCCCCGTTCGACCCCTACGACGACGCGCCGCCCCCGCCCGACGACCGGCGCTGACGGGTGGTGCCGGCGGGTCGGAACCCGAGCGCCGAGAACCGGCGTGAGAGCACGACCAACCCGGCCGTCGTGATGACCATCGCCTCGAAACCACCGAGGAAGGGCTGCCCGTTCATCCGGGCGACGTAGGCCGCGGCGAGCAGCACGGCGCCACCCACCGGTGGGGCGACGCCGATGAACCGCATGCTCGCCGCGTCGACCCCGCCGGGTCGTCGTGATCGCCGGGACGACGAGACGGCGACGACCACCAGGGCCAGCCAGACGAGAGCCGACAGTCCGTAGAGCCCGGTCGCGACGACCGTGGCGACGAGTCCGACCCCGACCGAGGTGCCGGCCCCGACGATGCTGGTCACCGCGAAGAAGGCGTACACGACCGCGGCCGCGCCGAAGACCAGTGCCAGGCGCGGGGGGCGGGCGATGACCGACTCGTCGTCCATGGTGGTCCTCTCGTCGTCGGGGTCGTGGTCTCGAAGGTGCGGCGTCGTGGCCGGGCGTGCGGGAGGTACGCGGCCACGGATCGTCGCCGTCGGGCCGTCGGGCGGTCGGGCCGTGGGGGTCGGGCCGTCGGTTCGGGCGACGTCCTGGCCGTCGGCTCGGCTGCGGCGCGCGGCTGCACTGCCGCACCGTGGCCGGGGCCCCTCGACGGTCGGGATCGAGGGACGCCTTCCGAACAGGACGGTCGCCCCGTTTCGGTCGATCACGACCATAGGGGGCGCGTCCGGAGGCGGCAATCCTCCCTGAGGGGGACACCCGTTGTTCCCCGAATCGGGTGGTCCGGGTGGTCGACCGCGGGTCACGGGTGAGGCGGGCGGGCGACCCATGCCGTCGGCGACATGTGGTGTCGGGCACAGTGGAGCGTGCTCACAACCCTCAGCCGTTCGGTCCTCTCACCCCTGGTCCGCGTGGTCTGGCGCCCCCGCGTGATCGGCCGTCGCCACGTGCCCCGACGCGGCGCCGTGATCCTCGCGAGCAACCATCTCTCGTTCGTGGACAGCGTCGTGATCACCCTCATGGCACCCCGTCAGGTCTCGTTCCTGGCGAAGGCCGCCTACTTCACCGGTACGGGGCTGAAGGGTCGGGCGTCCCGGGCGTTCTTCTCCGGCATCGGCGCGATCGGCGTCGAGCGCGGGGCCGGGTCCGCCGCCCAGCACGCCCTCGACCTGGGGCTCGGCAAGCTCACGGCCGGTGACGCCTTCGCGATCTACCCCGAGGGCACGCGCTCCCTCGACGGGCGGTTGTACCGCGGGCGGACCGGTGTCGCCTGGCTCGCCCTGACGAGCGGGGCGCCGGTCGTGCCGGTCGCGCTGACGGGGACGCAGGAGCTGCAACCGGTGGGCTCGCGCCTCCCGCGCCTCCGGCGGTTCACCGTCGAGTTCGGCGAGCCGATCGACCTGTCGCACCACGGCGAGGCGAAGTCGGGGCGTGCTCGTCGGCACGCGACCGACGAGGTCATGGCGGCGATCCAGCGGCTCAGCGGGCAGGTCGAGGCCGGGGCGTACAACGACCCGCCCGCACCGTCGGTCGTCGCCCGGGTGCGCCGCGCGATGCGTCCCGACCCCGTGGGCCCCGATCCGCTCGACTGACGCCGGCGCGGCCATGCGCCCGGCGTGGCCGCCCGCTCGGCGCGGGCGTAGCGTCGAGGGCATGAAGGTCGCTGTGCTCGGGACGGGCATCATGGGTCAGGGCGTGGCGGGCACACTGCTGCGCGAGGGGTTCGACGTGACGGTCTGGAACCGCACGAGGTCGAGGGCCGAGCCGCTCGCGGCCGACGGCGCCACCGTGGCCGACACGGTGAGCGAGGCGGTCGAGGGTGCGGACGTCATCGTCACCGTGTTGTTCGACGGGGACGCCGTGCTCGAGGTGCTCGCCGACGCGGCCGGTGCGACCGGGCCCGACGCGGTCTGGGTGCAGGCCAGCACGATCGGTGAGGCCGACACGGCCCGGGTGGTGCAGGTCGCCGACGAGCAGGGGCTCCGGCTCGTCGAGGCGATGATGCTCGGCACGAAGAAGCCGGCCGCCACCGGGAAGCTGGTGATGCTCGCGGCAGGCGAGGCCGGGCTGATCGACGCCGTGCGGCCGGTGCTCGACGCGATGGGGTCGAAGACCGTCGTCGCCGGTGACACGGTCGGGCACGGCACGGCCCTCAAGCTCGCGGCGAACGCCTGGATCGCTTCCGTCACCGCCGCGACCGCGCAGTCGATCGCGCTGACCGAGGCCCTCGGGCTCGACCCGCAGCTCTTCCTCGACGCGATCGACGGCGGTCAGTCGGACACCCCCTACGCGCACCTCAAGGGCGCGACGATGATCGCCGGCGAGTACCCGGCGCAGTTCGCGCTCGACGGCCTCCGCAAGGACCTCGGGCTGATGCGCGAGGCCGCACGGGGCACGTCGTTCGACCCGTCGTTGATCGAGGCCCTGGCCGACGTCTACGCGGTGGCCGCCGACCGGGGGTACGGCGACGACGACATCGCCGCCGTCCGCACCGGGTTCGACCGCCAGGGCTGACGAGCGCCGACGCGACCCGCGACGGGGAGCGCATGGCGGTCGCGACGCGCACGGGAGGTCCGGGGGAACGGGATCAGGCGTCCGGTGACGTCCCGGCGGCGGAGGCGACGAGGGCTGCGGCGATCGCCCGGGCCGTCGTGGTGTCGCGGCCGGGCTCTCGCAGCCGCATGGCGAGGTCGCCGGTGACGACCAGCAGCAGGCTCTCGGCGAGCTCGGCGGCGCGCCCACCGACGAGGGGCCGGGCCAGCTCGGTGAGGCGCTCCCGCAACGTCTCGGTGTCGGCCCGCACCGCCTCGGCCACGTCGGCCGGAGGCTCGGCGTACTCGGCCGCCGACGCCAGGAAGGCGCACCAGCGGGCCCCGTCGGGCCGGGCCCGGAAGTCGTCGAGCGCGTCGAAGACCGCCAGGAGGCGCGGGCCGGGCTCGTCGTGCCCAGCCACGGCGGCGTCCCAGGTGGCGAGCCACTCGTGGTGGCGACGGGCGAGGGCTGCGGCGACCAGCGCCTCCTTGCTGCGGTAGCCGCGGTACAGGGTCGCGGCCGAGACGCCGGCCCGGGCGAGCACGGCGTCGACGGGCGTCGCCGCGATGCCGTTCGTGAAGAAGAGGTCGTCGGCGGCGTCGAGGATCTTCTTCTCACTGGACGGGCGGAGAGGCATGCCGACAGCTTAGGCTGCAAAAATGAAACGCACGTTTTCGTTTATGCCACGACGCGCTCACCGGGCCGGTCTCGCCCTCGTCGCGGCGAGCACGGCCCTGATCGCCGTGACCTACGGTCTCGTCCGCCTCGCCTACGGCCTGTACCTGCCCGAGATCCAGGCCGACCTCGGGTTCGACGCCGGCGTCGCCGGTGCGATCTCGTCCGGCGGGTCGTCGGCCTACGTCGTCGGCGCGGTCGTGGCGTTCGCGTCCGCAGAGCGCCGCTTCCGCGGGCTCGTCGTCGCGGCGGGCGCCACGGCGGCGATCGGCGCCGCGGGGATGGCACTGGCACCCGACGTGGTCCCGTTCGCGGTGGCAGCCGTGCTGGGCTCGGCCGGCGCCGGGCTGGCGTCGCCCGCGCTCGTGCGCATCCTGCAGCGTGGCCTCGACGACGGGCGGCAGGCCGGTGCCCAGGCGGTCGTCAACGCCGGCACCGGGCCGGGCCTGGTCGCGGCCGGGGTGCTCGCGTTCGCGTTGCTACCCCAGTGGAGGCTCGCGTGGTTCGTGGCCGCCGGGGCGGCGATCGTCGCGGCCGGGGCCGTCCTCGTGCTCGAACGCCGCGCCTCCGACGCCCGATCGCGCACCGCGCCGGGCACCGAGTCGCCGGCGACGACCACGGCCACGGCCGCGGCCACGACCACGACCACGGACACCGCGCCTCCCGGCCTCGTGCCCCCGCTCGGATGGATCGCCGCCCACCGGTGGGTGCTGCTGGCGGCACTGCTCGCCGGCGGCGCCTCGGCCGGCGTCTGGAACTACGGGCGCACCCTGCTCGCCGACGCGGGCGTCCCGGCGGGGGTGTCGGTCTGGGCCTGGGTCTGTCTCGGGGCCGGAGGCACGGCCGTGATCGTCACGGCTCGACCGCTGGCACGTCTCGCCCCTGCCGCCCTGTGGGCACTCACACTGGTCGTGACGGCGGCGGGCACGGCCGGGTTGGCGACCCTGCCGGGCGTCGTGCCGGTCGCGCTCGTCGCCTGCGCGGCGTTCGGCTGGGCCTACACGGCGGCGACCGGGGCGCTGATCGCCTGGACGGCCGAGATCGACGCCGAACGGGCCGCCAGCGGGACGGCGCTGCTGTTCGTCCTGCTCGTGCTGGGGCAGGCGGTGGGGGCGCTCGTGCTCGGGTGGGTTGCCGCGGTGCAAGGCTACGGCGCAGCCCTCACGGTGGCCGCTATCGGCGCGCTCCTCGCGGCCCTGCCGGCCCTGTCAGCCGTCCGCCGCTCGAGACCCCAGGAGGTCGCCGAGACCCCGGCGCGCGCCCAGGGGGCTCGATGACCTCCCGGGGTCTCGGCACGCGCCGGCGGGGAATGCGGCGGGCGAGCTCCCGGTTGGCCCACGAGTGCCCCCGCCCGAGGGCGCGTCATCGTTCGGAAGGACCACCCTTGGACCTCTTCTCTCCCGCCACCTTCGGCCAGCTCCAGCTGCGCAACCGCGTCGTCATGGCGCCCCTCACCCGTCTGCGCTCCGGCGACGACGGCGTTCCGGGCGACGTCGTGGTGGAGCACTACCGTCAGCGCGCCTCCTTCGGTCTGATCACGACCGAGGGCACCTGGCCCTCGCAGGAGTCCAAGGCCTACGACGGCCAGCCCGGCATCGTCACCGACGAGCAGGTCGCCGGCTGGAAGCGCGTCGCCGACGCCGTGCACGCCGAGGGCGGCACGATCGTCATGCAGGTCATGCACGGTGGCCGCGTCTCGCACACCGACATCACCCGCACCGACCGCATCGTCGCCCCCAGCGCCGTCGCCATCGACGGTCAGGTGCACACCGCCGCCGGCAAGGTCGACTTCCCGGTGCCGCACGCCCTCACCACCGACGAGGTGCACCAGGTCACGGCCGACATCGTCGCCGCGTCCAAGCGCGCCGTGCTCGAGGCCGGACTCGACGGCGTCGAGATCCACAGCGCCAACGGCTACCTGCTGCACGAGTTCCTGTCGCCGGTGTCGAACGTCCGCACCGACGAGTACGGCGGAAGCCCCGAGAACCGGGCCCGCCTCGCGATCGAGACCACGACCGCCGTGGCCGAGGCGATCGGTGCCGGCCGCGTCGGCATCCGCCTGTCGCCCATGCACAACATCCAGGACGTCGTCGAGACCGACGTCGCCGACGTGACCGCCGTCTACCGCGCGCTCGTCGAGGGTCTCGCCCCGCTCGGCCTGGCCTACCTCAGCGTGCTGCAGGCCGACCTCCGCGGCGAGCTCGTGCAAGACCTGCGGACCCGCTTCGGCGGCGCCTTCATCGCGAACAGCGGCTTCGGCCAGATCACCACGCGTGACGAGGCGATCGCCGAGGTCGCGGACGGCCAGGCCGACGCCGTCGCCGTCGGTCGCTTCGCCATCGCGAACCCCGACCTGGTCGAGCGCTGGGAGGGCGACCACGAGGTCAACGAGCCCAACCCCGCCACGTTCTACGCGGCCGGCGCCGAGGGCTACACGGACTACCCGACGCTGCAGCACGCCGACCGCTAGTCGGTCGCCCGCCCGCCGGGCTTCGATGGACACCGCCGAGTGGACGAGACACCGTGGCATGCCACGGTGCGTCGTCCACTCGGCGGCGTTTTCGGGCCGCGGGCAGGGCACCCGTAGACTCGGAGCGATCTCGGGGGCGCGACCCGCGCCTCCTCGGGTGTGATCGGTGCGACCGCGCCGACCGTCCGCGCGACCGTGCAGAGGGGGCCTCGTGACGCTCGTCGACAAGCTGTTCCGACAGGACGAGTGGCGCACCGTGCCCAACGCCATCTCGGCGGCGCGTCTGCTGTTGCTGCCGGTGTTCCTCGTGCTGATCGTCGGGCAGCACTACTGGTCGGCGATGGTCGTCATCGCGGTCGTCTTCGTCACCGACTTCCTCGACGGGTTCATCGCCCGCCGGACGAACACGACGTCCGAGCTCGGCCGGTGGCTCGATCCCGTGGCCGACCGCATCACCGTGATCGTCGTGGTCATCGCGTTCGTCGCCGGCGGGCTCGTGCCCTGGCCGGTGCTGCCCTTGCTGCTCGTGCCCGACCTGCTGCTGAGCGCCTACGCCCTGTTCGTGCTGGCCGGAGCGTCGTTCCCGGTGACCTGGGTCGGCAAGATCCGCACCGCGCTGATCTTCGTCGGGTTGCTGCTCGTGCTGGTCGCGGCCGCCCTGGTCGACCAGTTCGGTGGCTCAGGAGGCGCGGCGTCCGCTCCGCTCGCCGAGGCCGGTGCCGTCGGTCGCGCGATCGGGCTCGTGGTGCTGTGGGTCGGCCTCGTGGGCCACTGGGTCGCGGCCGTGCTCTACGCCGCCGCGCTCGTCCGCCTGCGCCGCGCCCGCAACGCGGCCTGACCTCGCGGGGCCTGACTCGAGACCACGACCCCGGGCGTAGCGTCGACCGCATGACTCGCATCACCACCCCCTTCAGCGCCGCCACCACCGCGAACGAGGTCGTCGACGGCCTCGACCTGACCGGCAAGCGCATCGTCGTGACCGGCGGCGCGTCCGGCATCGGCATCGAGACCGCCCGGTCGCTCGTCGCCGCCGGGGCCGACGTGACCCTCGCCGTCCGCCGCCCCGAGCAGGGCGAGCAGGCCGTCGCCGACATCCGCGCCAGCACGGGCGCCGGCGGCGACGCCGGTGGCGACGCGGGCGCCGGCTCCGGCCCCGGCCCCGGTACGGTCCGCGCCGCGATCCTCGACCTCGAGAAGCGCGACACCCTCCAGGCCTTCGCCGACGCGTGGCAGGGCCCGCTCGACGTGCTGATCGACAACGCCGGCGTCATGGCCACACCCGAGACCCGCACCCCCGAGGGCTGGGAGCTCCAGTTCAGCAACAACCACCTCGGCCACTTCGCGTTGGCGAACGCGCTGCGCGACGCCCTGGTCGCCGGTGCGCAGGCCTCGGGCACGCCCTCTCGCCTGGTGTCGCTCAGCTCGACGGGCCACCACCGTTCGCCGGTCGTGTTCGACGACGTCATGTTCGAGCGTCGTGAGTACGACCCGTGGGCGGCCTACGGCCAGTCGAAGACGGCCAACTCGCTGTTCGCCGTCGGCGTGACGCAGCGCTGGGCCGACGACGGCGTGCTGGCGAACGCCGTGCACCCGGGCGGCATCATCACACCCCTGCAGCGCCACCTGCCGAAGCAGGAGATGCTCGACCGCGGCTGGATCGACGAGGAGGGCACCCCCAACCCGGCCTTCAAGTCCACCCAGCAGGGCGCTGCGACGTCGGTCTTCGTGGCCGTGCACCCGCTCGTCGAGGGCGTGGGCGCCCGCTACTTCGAGGACGTCGCCGAGGCCGAGCCGTTCCGCGACGACGCCCCCGGCCGCGGCGTCAAGGACTACGCCCTCGACCCCGAGCAGTCCGACCGCCTCTGGACCCTCAGCGAGCAGCTGCTCGCCTGACCCGCGGCACCACTGGCCGGCGACACCGCCGGGCCCCGGCATACGAGCCGAGAGCGCAGGAGGCGCGAGCCGGTCCTC
>NZ_LMPQ01000011.1:81868-257046 GCF_001423905.1 Frigoribacterium sp. Leaf186
GCCCTGCGGCGATCCCGTTGACGCTGAGCAGCAGGAGGCGGTGGTCGGCGTCCGCCGGGTCGCCGCCGCCCGCGACGCGGATGGCGCGGAGGGCGCGCAGCTGCAGCAGCGAGAGGGCGTCGACGTAGGGCGAGCGCAGCCGGACGGCACGGCTGAGCACCGGGCGCCCGTCGAGCACCTCGCCGTGGCCGCTGACGGCGAGCACCCACGACCGGGTGCGGGCCATCTCGTCGAGCACGCGGCCGGCGAGGTCGTCGCGGTCGGCCAGGGCCAGGTACTCGCGGGCGATGTGCTCGTCGGTCTTGGCGAGCGACATCTCGACGTTCTTGATCATCGCCGAGAACAGCGGCCAGGTGGCGTACGCCTCACGCAGCCGGTCGAGGTCGCCGACCGCCTCGAGGGCCGAGCCGAGGCCGTACCAGCCGGCGAGGTTGATGCGGGCCTGGGTCCAGGCGAAGACCCACGGGATCGCCCTGAGGTCTTCGAGCGACTCGACCGACAGGCCACGGCGGGCGGGGCGCGAGCCGAGCGCGAGCAGGCCGACCTCCTCCATCGGGGTGACGGCGGCGAACCACGAGGCGAAGCCGTCGGCCTTCACCAGGCCGAAGAACGCCTCGCGCGACGCGGCGTCCATGGTCTCGGCGACGTCGGCGAACCGGTCCGCGGCGGTCGCGTTGGCCTGCTCGTTCGACGGGCTCGACGCCAGCAGCGTCGCGGCGGCCATCTGCTCGACGTGCCGGGCGGCGATGGTCTTGTTGCCGTACTGGGCGAAGATGACCTCGCCCTGCTCGGTGATCTTGAAGCGGCCGTCGACCGACGCCGGCGGCTGGGCCAGCACGGCCTCGTTCGCCGGTCCGCCGCCGCGCCCGAGGGCCCCGCCGCGACCGTGGAAGAGGGTCAGCTCGATGTCGTTCTCGGCGGCCCAGTCGGCGATGCGCGCCTGGGCGGCGTAGAGGGCGAAGGTGGCCGAGACCGGCCCGACGTCCTTCGACGAGTCCGAGTAGCCGAGCATCACCTCGAGGCGACGGCCGGTCGCCGCGAGCCGCTTCTGGACGGCCTCGGTCTGCAGCGCCTCGTCGAGGATGCGCGTGCTGGCCTCGAGGTCGGCGAACGTCTCGAACAGCGGGATCACGTCGAGCACGGGGGCCGACTCGTCGCCCATCGCCCGCTCGGCGAGCTCGTAGACGTTGGCGAGGTCGGCCGACGACTGCGTGAACGACACGATGTAGCGCGACGCGGCCCGCACGCCGTAGCGCTTCTGCAGGTCGGCGATGGTGCGGAACACCGCGAGCACCTCGTCGGTCATCTCGGCGCGGGCAGGAGGCGCGGCGTCGGCCTCGACGTCACCGTCGGTCGTCTGCGCCCCGCCGGTCGCCTCCGCCGCACCCGCGACCGGGTCGGCCGCGCGCAGCTCAGCGAGGGCCGTGCGGTGCACCTGCGAGTGCTGGCGCACCTCGAGTTCGGCGAGGTGGAAGCCGAAGGTCTCGACCTGCCAGACCAGGCCCTGCAGGTCGCCGTTCGCGCTGCGGTGGGCACCGGCGGCGCGGAGCGACTGCTGCACGACCCGCAGGTCGGCGAGCAGCTCGTCGGGGTGGCCGTAGGCGAGCGCGGCGCCCTCCCGGCGGGTGGCGTCGATGCGGGCGGCGACGAACATCAGCACGCGGCGGTGCAGCTCGTGGGGTGAGCGCACGCCGATGCGCGACGCGACGTCCGCGTCCATCCCGCGCTGCGCCTCCGCGAGGGCCACCAGCTCGTCGGAGGCCGGCGTCTCGGCCTCGTCGAGCGTGAGGGTGCCGCCGATGCGCGTGGTGGCCCGGTGCAGGCCGAGCAGCACGTGCTCGGCGGCGATGTCGGCGGCGGCGCGCGTGACCTCGGCGGTGACGTGCGGGTTGCCGTCGCGGTCGCCGCCGATCCAGGTGCCGAGGCGCATGAAGGCGGGCGCGACGGCGGGTTCACGGCCGGCGGCCTCGCCGAGCAGCCGGTCGTCGAGCAGGCGGTAGACCTGCGGCACGATCTCGAACAGCGTCTGGTCGAAGATGCTCATCGCCGTCCGCACCTCGTCGAGCGGGGTCGGGCGCGTGGTGCGGATCGGCGAGGTGCGCCAGAGCGTGTCGACCTCCTCGAGCAGCCGGCGCTCGGCCTCGGCCACGGCGACGTCGTTCTCGAGCCGGTCGCGGTCGGTCATCAGGTCGCTGATGCGGCGGATGCTCGACGCGACCGCACGACGGCGGGCCTCGGTCGGGTGGGCCGTGAGCACGGGGTGGAAGCGCAGCGCGTCGAGTCTCTTCGAGGCCTCGTCCGCGCCGACCTCGTCGGTCAATTGGCGAAGCGTCGCCGAGACCGAGTCGCCCGCGCTGCTGGCCTCGCTGCCGCGGCGGCGCAGCACGCGCACCCGGTGGTGCTCTTCCGCGAGGTTGCTGAGGTGGAAGTAGCAGGTGAAGGCGCGGGCGACCTGCTCGGCCGTGCCCTGGTCGAGCGCGTCGACGAGCCGCTGGGCGTCGTCGAGGCTCGCGCCGTCGGCCCCCTCGTAGGCGGCGATGACGGCCGCGCGGACGTCCTCGACGGCCCGGAAGAGCTCGTCGCCGCCGGACTCGCGCAGCACCCGGCCGAGCAGGCTGCCGAGGTAGCTGACGTCCTGACGCAGGCTTCCGTCGACGGCGCCGCTGATGTCGTCGCGGCTGCCGTCGTGTCGTCGTGTGGTGTCGATGTCGGTCACCGCACCATCTTGGACGACCCGGGCGATGTATGACGCCACGTTGTGGGCACCACGCCACGTTTAATCGTGGCGCGGTGTCCACATCGTGGCGTGGTGATCGGTTCGGGGTGGCTGGTGCGGCCCGTCGCGACTCACGTCGCGGCCCAGAGCGCCCGGTAGTACTCGGTGCGGACGGGGTCGTCGGCGACGCCGTACGCGTCGAGGAAGGCCTGCTCGTGGCCGGGCCCGTAGTTCCAGCCGAGGCTCATCGTGGCGACGGCCAGATCGGCCCAGCGGTCGGCGACGCCGAGGGCGTCGAAGTCGACGTGCCCCGACCACAGCCCGTCGTCGCCGATCAGGGTGTTGGGCACGCACGGGTCGCCGTGGCAGACGACCAGCCGGTCGATCGGCGGAGGGTCACCCAGCCCGGGAGGCGCGGTGCGGGCCTTCGCGCTGGTCGCGATCCGGTCGTCGACCGACCAGCTGAAGGGGCACTCGTCGACCGGCAACGCGTCGTGCAGTCGCCTCAGCCCCCGTCCCGCCTCTCGCACGGCGGTCGCCGGGTCAGCCGCCCAGAGCAGGTCGACGGCGCTGCGCCCCGGGACGCCCGCCGTCACGAGGCATTCGCCCGCGTCGTCCCCACCGATCTCGAGCACACGTGGGGCCGGGGTGAACTCGACCACCCAGCGCAGCCGCATCTCTTCACCGTGCAGGTCGAGTCCGCTGCCGTGCGGAGCCCACTTCGCGAAGCGTCGGGTCGGCCCGTCGCCGAGGCGGTACGTGGTGCCGCCGGCGTCGTTCCGCCACACCGCGGTGATCGTGTCACCGCCCGCGGCCGCGACCACCGCCTCCGGCACCTCGAGGTCGGGGTCGGGCCGGTTCTGCGTCCACATGACCCGAGTCTCGCACCCGCACCCGTCGCCGTCGCCTGAGCGACCCGCCCCGTCGCCGCAAGGCCCCGCCCCGCGAACGACGGAACGCCCCGCCCCAGGAACGACGGAACGGGCCGCCCCCGAGGGGGCGACCCGTCCTGCGTGCGGGGAGCTGCTTACGCGCGGCTGCCCTTGCGGCCGACGATGAAGCCGTAGATCACGAGGACGACGAGCGCGCCGAGGATCGCGATGATCCAGCTCTGGATGCTGAAGAAGCCGTCGTAGCCGACGTTGAACACGGCGCCGCCGATCCAGCCGCCGAGGAGGGCGCCGATGACACCGAGGACGAGGGTGGCGATCCAGCCGCCGCCCTGACGGCCGGGGAGGATGAGCTTGGCGATGGCGCCGGCGATGAGGCCGAGGAGGATGAAGGCGAGGAAGCCCATGATGTGTTCCTTTTCGTTGGGTGCGCGGGTTGCGCGGTTGCTGCTGAGACGGTCGGGTGCGTGCCAGCGGGGTCTGTGATCACGGCCGCATGCGTGGGGCCCGCGAGAAGGTCGTCCTCTCGGGCCTCGTGGCGGGAGTGGGCTAGTGCGCGGCCTTGCGGGCCTTCTTCACCGCGGCCTTGCGAGCCTTGGTGACGTCCTTCTTGGCCTGGGCACGTGCCTTCTTGACCTTGGGGTCGTTCCAGAACGAGCCGAAGAAGTTGCTGATCTCCTTGTAGCGGCCCTTTCCGGCCTTGGCGCCGTAGGTGTACGCGAGGAACGCGATGACGGCGATGACGAGGTACTTGAAGCGCATGTGGTGGTCCTCCCGGTGGGACGTTCTTGTCGTTCGCCGGTGACGCTATTCCTCCTGGGAGTTCTCTGTTACAAATCGGATTGGTCTTGCGGTGTCGTTGTTCGCATCTGTCCTGTCAACGGGGTCGTCGTCACGCCCCGGCCGCACGACCGAAACACCCCGGCAACACCTCCTGGCTAGCGTCGAGCCATGGGTGAGCTCTTCGAGGGATACGCGACCACCACGGGTGGTGCGACCCGGCCGGCCGGGGCACGGGCGGCCGCTGCGGCGTGGGACGAGATGTTCGAGCCCGACGGCACGCCCCGCCGGGCCTACCACGACATCCACGCCACCCTCGAGGGCATGACGCAGGACGACCTGCGCGGCCGGACCGCCGCCCTGGCCGACTCGTACCTGGCGCAGGGCGTCACCTTCGACTTCGCCGGAGAAGAACGTCCCTTCCCGCTCGACGCCGTGCCCCGCGTCGTCGAGCACGCCGAGTGGACCACCGTCGAACGCGGCGTGAAGCAGCGGGTCAAAGCGCTCGAGGCGTTCCTCGCCGACGTCTACGGCCCGCAGACCGCGATCGCCGACGGGGTCATCCCCGCGAGCCTGATCACGAGCTCGAGCCACTTCCACCGTCAGGCGAGCGGCATCGACCCGGCCAACGGCGTGCGCATCCAGGTGAGCGGCATCGACCTGATCCGCGACGAGGCGGGTGCCTGGCGGGTGCTCGAGGACAACGTCCGCGTCCCGAGCGGCGTCAGCTACGTCATCTCGAACCGTCGGGTCATGGCGCAGACGCTGCCCGAGCTGTTCGTCTCGATGCGGGTGCGCCCGGTGGGCGACTACCCGAACCGCCTGCTCGCCGCGCTGAAGAAGAGCGCGCCGTCGGGCGTCGACGAGCCGACCGTCGTGGTGCTGACGCCGGGCGTCTTCAACTCGGCGTACTACGAGCACACCCTGCTGGCCCGCCTGATGGGCGTCGAGCTGGTCGAGGGCCGCGACCTCTACTGCTCGGGCGGCCGCGTCTTCATGCGGACCACCGGCGGGCCCGAACGCGTCGACGTGATCTACCGCCGGGTCGACGACGAGTTCCTCGACCCGCTGCAGTTCCGCGCCGACTCGGTGCTCGGCTCGCCCGGCCTGCTGATGGCCGCCCGCCTCGGCACGGTCACGATCGCGAACGCGGTCGGCAACGGCGTCGCCGACGACAAGCTCGTCTACACGTACCTGCCCGAGCTGATCCGCTACTACCTGGGCGAGGAGGCGCTGCTGCCGAACGTCCACACCTGGCGGCTCGAGGACCCCGGCGCCCTCGACGAGGTGCTCGACCGGCTCGACGAGCTCGTGGTCAAGCCGGTCGACGGCTCGGGCGGCAAGGGCCTCGTCGTCGGGCCCGCCGCCAGCCGACGCGAGCTCGACGACCTGCGCACGCAGCTGCAGCGCGACCCCCGCGGCTGGATCGCCCAGCCCGTCGTGCAGCTCAGCACGATCCCGACCCTGGTCCACGACGGCCTCCGCCCGCGGCACGCCGACCTCCGCCCCTTCGCTGTGCACGACGGCGACGACGTGTGGGTGCTGCCCGGCGGCCTCACCCGGGTCGCGCTGCCCGAGGGGCAGCTCGTGGTGAACAGCAGCCAGGGCGGCGGCTCGAAAGACACCTGGATCGTCGGCGGCGACGTCAACGCCTGGGCCGGCCACGACGTCAGCGCGCTCATCGCCGAGCAGACCACCCCGACCGAGTCGATCCCGGTGATCACGCCCGAGCAGGCCGCCCAGGCCGCGGCGGCCGCGGCCGACCACAGCCCCGACCACGCGCCCCAGGACGACCCGCGCAACGACCAGCAGGCACAACAGCAACAGACGCAGGAGGTGCGGCCGGGGGCACGAGGCCGACCCGCGCCTCCTGCGTCCCGGGTCGACGATCACGGAGCCACCCCGACCGAAGGGCCATCATGCTGAGCCGCATCGCCGAGAGCCTGTTCTGGATCGGCCGGTACATCGAGCGGTCGGACGGCACGGCGCGCATCCTCGACGTCCACCTGCAGCTGCTGCTCGAGGACCCGTGGATCGAAGAGGACGTCGCCTGCCGCAGCCTGCTCGCCGTGATGGGCAGCGACGCCCCCGAGGGCGACCTGGCCCGGGGCGACGTGCTGTCGATGCTGGCCGTCGACCGGCACAACCCGGCCTCGATCGCCTACTCGTTGGGTGCCGCCCGCGAGAACGCGCGCCGGGCCCGCGAGATCGTCTCGACCGAGCTGTGGGAGTGCCTCAACACGACGCGGGCCCGCATGCCCCGCAAGGTCGCCGACGACAAGGTGCACGAGTTCTTCGCCTGGGTGCGCGAACGCAGCGCGCTCGCCGTCGGCATCATCGAGAGCGCGACGAGCCGTGACGAGGTGTGGCAGTTCTTCACCCTCGGCCGGTCGATCGAGCGGGCCGACATGACCGCCCGGCTGCTGGCGACCCGCACGCTGACCGAGGCGTCGGGGCCGTCGTGGACGACGATCCTGCGCTCGTGCGGCGCCTACGAGGCCTACCTGCGCACCTACCGGGGCGTGCCGAGCGCCCGCAACGCCGCCGAGTTCCTGCTGCTCGACCGGCTCTTCCCCCGCAGCGTGCTCTTCGCGATCAGCCGGGCCGAATCGTGCCTGCGCGAGGTCGAGCCGACGACGCACCGGGTGGCCGCGTCCGACAGCGGCGTGCGCATCCTCGGGCAGATGCGCAGCGAGCTCGAGTTCCGGCCGATCGGCGACATCCTCGACGACCTGCCGGGCCAGATGGACACCGTGCAGGCCGCCACGAGCGCCGCGTCCGAGGCGATCCGCCAAAGGTACTTCCCGACGAGCGCGGCGCCGACGTGGGTGGGGGAGCGGTCGTGAGCCGGCTGCGCATCCGCCACGTCACCGGGTTCTCGTACCAGGGCGAGGCCGTCGCGAGCTACAACGAGGCGCGCATGCTGCCCGCGCACACCGAGGGCCAGTTCGTCCTCTCGTCGCACCTGCGCATCGAGCCGGTCGCCGCCTCGCACGAGTACGTCGACTACTGGGGCACCCGGGTGTCGTCGTTCGAGGTGCTGCTGCCGCACCGGCAGCTCTCGCTGACCGCGACCTCGCTCGTCGAGGTGCGTCCGCAGGCCCACCCGTCCGAGACGATCTCGTGGGCCGACCTGACGGCGGTGGCGGGGGCCAGCACCTCGTTCGTCGAGCACCTCGAGCAGACGCCCCTCACCGCGCCTCCCGCCGACCTCGCGATGGTCGGCACCGACGCCCGCGCGGCGCACGCCGACCCGTGCGCCGCCGCGATGGCGATCTGCGAGACCGTGGGAGGCGCGGTGCGGTACCTGCCGGGCGTCACCAACGTGAAGACCACGGCCGCCGAGTCGTGGGCCGCCCGGGCCGGCGTCTGCCAGGACATCGCCCACGTCACCGTGGGCGCGCTGCGCGCGGCCGGCATCCCCGCACGCTACGTCAGCGGCTACCTGCACCCGAAGCCGTCGGCCGAGCTGCGCGAGACGGTCACGGGCGAGTCGCACGCCTGGGTCGAGTTCTTCTGCGGCACCTGGCACGGCTACGACCCGACCAACCTGATCGACATCGGCGAACGGCACGTCGTCGTCGGCCAGGGCCGCGACTACCGCGACGTGCCGCCGCTGCGCGGGGTCTACGCCGGCTCGTCGAACAGCGAGCTGTTCGTCACGGTCGAGATCACCCGCGAGGCGTAGGGCCGCGCCGGCCTGCGCGCCGACCTGCGCGCCGCCGCACCGCGTGTCGTGCAGCGCACCGTGTCTCGTCGCGGTGTGGTGCACGAAACGCGGTGCCGAGAGCGCGGGTGCAGCGGGTGCTGCGGGTCAGCATGACAAGCAAGCTTGACATGCCTTGATCGAATGCGGTCGAATGGTCGTGCCGCAGGGATCCGGCACTCGACGGTCAAGGAGACGGTCATGCGAACTCACATCCCCTATTCGATTCCCGCCGCAGCGATCCTCGCCATGGTCCTGGCTTTCGGCGTCAGCGCCTCAGGGCCAGGAATCTGGTCCCAGGTCGGAAGGGTGACGGCTTTCGGCATGCTCTTCCTCGCGATCATCTCCGTAGGCCTCGTCGCGCGACGAGCCAGGAATCGATCTCGGACGAACGCCCCATCCGGGCTGGAGGCTCACTTGGTGCAGAGAGCCGCGACCCGCACCTTCGCCGACCTCCTGGTCGTCCTTCCCGCGTCGGGTCTGCTCTTGCTGTCGTCAGGGAGCTGGATGCCGGCCTCGCTGGCAGTGCTCTGGGTCACCGTCGTCGGAATCACGGACTTCTGGGCGCGCTACCTGCTGTCCGCACGGCTCGCAGCGTGAAGAACGACGTGGCACGTCTCCGAGCGAGGGCTGGTCTGACGCAGGCAGATCTGGCTTCGCTGGTTGGGGTGTCGCGTCAGACCATCCATTCAATCGAGAAGGGACGGCACACGCCTGGACTTGTCCTGGCGTTCGCCATCGCTGATGCGCTCGACGTCGACGTGGAGGCTGTCTTCGACGTGAGAGACGCAGGGGGGCATTCGCCTGGCTGACCAGCAAAACCGCCACCGTCTCGATTCACGGCGCAGGAGGCGCGGGTCAGCAGGCCGTGTAGGTGTGGGCCGGGTCGTCGGCCGGCACCAGGTCGCGGTCGCGCACGATCGTCGAGGGTGCCGGGTCGAGGGCGTCGACCCGAGCGCAGACCGTCGCGGCCGAGCCGCGCAGGTCGTCGGTGTACTCGACGTCGAACACGAGGCCGCCGTAGACGTCGGTGTAGGCGGCGCACTCGTCGTAGCGGTCGCACTCCTCGGTGACCGCGAAGTCGTAGCCGATCTCGTCACGCCCCCGGGTGCCGAGGTCGGCGGTGTTCTTCTGCGCCGTGGCCAGCCCGGCGGCGTGCGCCCGGGCGACGAGCAGGGTGGCGAAGGCGACCGCGTCGTCCTCACCGAAGGCGCCGTCGGACCGCGTCCACGAGTCGAGGTTGTCGAACTCGACCGCCCGGTAGCCCGATTCGGCGCAGTCGTCGATCGTCGACGCCTGCCGTTCGGCGACGGCCTGCCGGACCGCGTCGGTCGACAGGTCGAACAGGTGCTCGTCGGGCCAGCCCGGGTCGACCAGCGGCTCGCCGTCGGCCGTCCGCACGAGCAGGTCGTCCGGCCACTCGACGCCCGGCTGGGTCTGGAACCCGTTCACGTAGCAGATGTCGTACGCACCGGCGGCGGGGTCGTCGGTGCTGTCGCGGGCGACGACGGTGGCTCCGTCGGGGACGGGTGACGCGCCTCCCAGCTGGTAGTCGAAGCGGGCGCCCTCGGGCGGCAGCTCGACGCCGTCGGCCGTCGAGGGCGACGACGAGGAGGCGCGCGCGGCCGGTCCACCGGCCCTGGCCCCGTCGGCCGTGCACCCCGTCAGGGCCAGGCCCAGGACGACGAGGCCGACGAGTCCGAGGGGTGCGCGCATGCCGCGAGCCTAGGCGAGCCCGGGGGCGGGCCCGCGACGGGAGAGCGGCCTCGACGTCAGGCGGAGTGCGTGAGCGGGGCGGCCTCGCGCTCGCCGACGGCGGCGTCGACCGGGCCGGCCAGGGCGGCGGCGGCCTCGGTGGGCGTCGTGGGCGTCGTGACCGGCGTCCGGCGCGAGGTCAGGAAGTCGAGGCGGGCGGCCTCGCGAGCCGACTCTCGGTCGAGCTCGGCCTGCCGCGCGGCGGCGCGCGAGGCGGCGAGCGTGCGGGCGTTCTCGCGTGCCCGCGCGGCGGCGGCCGACGAGGCGCGGCGTGCGGTCGCGCCCGTGGCCCGGGCGGCGACGACGGCTCCGGCCGCGGTGGCCCGACCGCCGTGGCGCACGCCGTCCCAGGTCGAGCGGGCGGCCGGTCGGGCGTGGGTCGCGACCGTGCCGCCGGTCGTGCGGAACCAGGCGGCGACGACGGGGGCGGTGCGACGGACCCAGGCCACGGTCGCCCGCGAGGCACGTCGGACGGCGCGGGCGGTGGCCCGGCCGGCACGGGTGAGGGCGTCGCCGACGGCGTGGGCCGCGGCGACGACGTGGGCGGCGGCGGTCGACAGGGCGGGCCGCAGTCGCTCGCCGAGAGTGGGCCCGGCCGGAGCGGGATCGACGGCAGCGGTCGTGGTGGTCTCATCGGGCCCGTGCGCGGGAGCCGCCACGGTCGCGGAGGCCGGGACGGCGGAGGTCGGAAGGGCCGAGGTCGGGAGGGTGCGGGTCGGCGCGGCGGCGACGGCGACCGCGGGGGCGGACGCGAGCGCCGCGGTGACCGCGGGGCGTCCTGCGGGCGTGACCCGCGCCTCCCGGGGGGTCGATGCGGTCGTCGCGGGCGCAGGGCGCTCGACGGCCGGGGCCCGTTCGGGTTCGTCCTGGGGGAGGGCTCCGAGGACGCGGTCGGCCAGGCCGACGAGGGCGACGGCGATGCCGCCGACGGCGAGGGCGGCGCCGAGCAGGCAGATGCCGACCGTGACGAAGTCGAGTTCGCCGAGCGGCATGAACCCGCCAGAGAACAGCCCCACGCTCGCCAACCGGAAGGTCGCGGCCATGACGAGGGCGGCGCCGGAGACCAGCATGGCCAGCGCGATCCAGCCCGTGACTGCTGCCTTGCCCATGCGACACCTCCTGGCGGGGGACGGCTCGCCGACGGTCGATCCGGGCGTGTGTCCCCTGCGAATGTAACCCCGACGGCGGCTCGACCGTAACCCGTGGTGCAGGACGCGCCGCTCCCGGGCGATGCTCGGCTTCTGCGGGGGCTCTTCGGATGTCGGGCCGGGAGGATCGGGTCATGGCCAATTTCGACCGTCTCCTGGGTGCCGCCGCGCGTGCGCTCGGCAACTCTTCTTCTTCTTCGTCCGGCCGCGGTGGCGCGTCCGGCGGATCGACCGACTGGCGCGACATGGTGCGCAAGGTCTCCGACAAGGTGACCGGCGACGACCGGCAGGGTGGGCAGCAGGCCCCGCAGGGCGGGTACGGCTCCCCGCAGCGAGATGCCGGGCGTCCGGCCACCGGTGGCCACGCTCCGCAGGGGTCGGCGGCCGACCGTGCCGCCCTGGCCAAGTACGACTACCTGCTGCAGACGGCGCCGCCGCAGCAGCTCGAGCAGGTGCACCGTGACGCGTTCGAGCGGCTCACGCCCGAGCAGCGACAGCAGGTGCTCGCCCGGCTGAGTGCCGAGGTGCCCGCGGGCGAGCGACCGGCGTCGAGCGAACCCGCCGACCTCGCGCGGGCGGCGACCCGGGGCGAGACCACCCACCCCGGGCTGATGAAGCGCGTGCTCGGCAGCACCGGCGGCAAGGTCGCGGCGGGTGCCGCGGTCGGTGCGGGCGTGGCCGGCGTCGCAGGCCTCGCCGTGGCCGTGGCCGGTGCGGCCGCCGTCAGCAGCGTCGCCCTGCCCCTGCTGGGTGACGCGGTGGCCTCGGGCATCGACTTCGACCAGCTGACGAACGGGTTCGGCTTCGAGGGGCTCGACGGCCTCACCGCCGGCGGCGAGGAGTACCTCGGCGGGCTGGGCGACCAGGTCGGCGGGCTGGGCGATCAGGTCGGCGGGCTGGGCGACCAGCTCGGCAGCCTCGGCGAGGGGTTCCAGATCCCCGGCCTCGGCAACCTCTTCGACCGCTGACCGCGCGGCTCACGTCGTGAGACCCCACGATGTCGCCGAGACCCCACCGCGCGCACGGGGGTCCGAGCGGCTTCCTGGGGTCTGACCGCGGCAGGGGCCTCGCGACAGCAGGGGGCTCGCGACGACCGCGGGCTCGCGACGACGGAGGCCTCGCGACGGTAGCCTCGGGCCATGACCGCGATCTCGGCCGGCATCGCCCTCGTCTTCTTCCTGCTCTTCGTGGCGTCCCGGCGACGCGACGCCCGGCGGTTCCGCAACGGCGTGTTCCTCTTGATGGCCGGCGGCTTCGCGGTCGTGGCCCTGTCAGGGTTGCTCGTCGCGGCCTTCCCGCCCCTCGTGTTCGTGTTCGTGGTCGCCGCGGTGCTCGTCCCCGTCCTGGTGCTCGCACTGGCCGTCTTCGCGATCGCCAACGGCGTGACGATGCTGCGGTCCGAGGGGCGCAGCCTCGGCAACCTCCTCTCGTTGCTCGTCGGGGTCGCGCTGATCGGCGTGCCGTTCGTGGTCGTCGTGCTCGTCGAGACGGGTCGACGCTCGAGCGTGCCCGCGCTGCAGGACGTCACCTTCGGGCTGGGCGTCGTCGTCGTCTTCGTGACCGGGTACGCCGCCCTCACCTTCGCCGCGTTCACGCTCTGGTCGCTGGTCTACGCGCGGCCCCGGGTGCGTGAGCAGCCCGACGCCTTGATCGTGCTCGGGTCCGGGTTGATCCGGGGCGAGGTGCCGCCGCTGCTGCGCAGCCGCCTCGACCGGGCCCTCGCGATCTACCGGGCCACCCCCGACGGGGTGCGTCGTCCGGTGCTCGTGCCCTCGGGCGGGCAGGGGGCCGACGAACCGCGGCCCGAGGGCGCGGCCATGGCCGAGTACCTGATCGCCCAGGGGGCCGACCCGGCCGACGTGCACCCCGAGACCGAGTCGCGCTCGACCCGTGAGAACCTCGTGCTGTCGGGCCGGGTGCTCACCGACGCCGGTCGCACCGGACCGACCCTCGTCGTGACGAACAACTACCACGTGCTGCGGGCTGCGCTGCTCGCCCGCGACACGGGCAGCAGCGCCGACGTCGTCGGGTCGCCGACGGCCGCGTACTACGTGCCGAGCGCCTTCCTGCGCGAGTGGGTCGCCGTCATGGTCGAGCACAAGCTGCTCAACCTGCTCTTCGTCGCACCGTTCGTGGTGCTGCTCGCGTCGCTGCTGGTCTACACGCGGGTCTGACCGACGCGACGGGCGTCGGGGCCCCGCGCCGCGCCTCCTGGGCGACCGGACGCTGGCGTGTTCGTGCGGGGCGGTCCGTCGCGGACGCCCGTGCACGACGGCTTCGCCCGCCTCGCGTCCGTGCCGTCAGGAGGGGCGGGTCGCGGTGCCCTCGTCGACGGCGAGCTCGGTTGCGGCCTCGTCCCGCTCGCGGGCGACCGCCGCGGCGTCGCGGACCCGCGCGGCCGCTCCGTCGCCGTCGTGCTGCAGGCGGTAGTGGAACCGGCCGGCGCCGAGCAGCGGCAGGGCACCGGTCACGGGGTCGGGCTCGCCGTCGTGGACGCGTCGGACGCGCAGGTGCTGCCCGCGCACGAGCCACGCGATCGCGACCCCGGCGGCCACGAAGCCCGACGCCGCCGCGACCCCGATCGCCCAGCGTGGGCCGGCGACGTTCGCGACCCAGCCGACCACCGGGGCGCCGAGCGGGGTGCCGCCGGTGAAGACCGCCATGTAGAGCGCCATGACGCGGCCGCGCATGCGCGGTGCCGTCGTGAGCTGCACGGTGGCGTTGGCGGTCGTCATCAGCGTGATGGACGCGAGCCCCACGGTGACCAGGACGGCTGCGAAGCTCCAGTACGTCGGCATGATCGCCGCGACGAGGCAGGTCACGCCGAAGGCGAGGGCGGCCGTGACGAGCATCCGCCAGCGGGGCTTCTCACGTCGGGCCGAGAGCAGGGCGCCGACCAGCGAGCCCACCGCGATCGACGACGACAGCAGGCCGAACCCGCTGGCGTCCACGCCGAACTCGACGCTCGCCATGGTCGAGGTGAAGATCGCGAAGTTGAGGCCGAAGGTGCCGATGACGAAGACCATGACGAACACGACGACCAGGTCGGGCCGTGACCGCACGTAGCGGAACCCCTCGCGGATCTGCCCCTTCGCCCGCGACACGGCCGGCTTCAGTTCGAGCTGGGCGACGCGGATGAAGCGCAGCGACAGCAGCACGGCGGCGAACGACCCGGCGTTGATGACGAAGACCCACCCGGTGCCGATCGTCGCGATCAGGACGCCGGCGACCGCGGGGCCCACCAGGCGCGCACCGTTGAACGAGGCCGAGTTGAGGCTGACGGCGTTGGTGAGGTGCCCCGGAGGGACGAGCTCGGACACGAAGCTCTGCCGCACGGGGGCGTCGATCGCGGCGGCCACGCCGAGCAGCAGTGCGAAGAGGTAGACCATCCAGAGCTGCACGCTGTCGGTCAGCACGAGCAGGCCCAGGCCGAGCCCGAGCAGGCCCATGCTCAGCTGCGTGACCATCAGCAGGCGTCGACGGTCGAAGCGGTCGGCGATCAGCCCGGTGATCGGCACCATCAGGATCGGCGGGGCGAACTGCAGGGCCATCGTGATGCCGAGGGCCGTGGCGTCGTTGTCGGTCAGGTCGGTGAGGACGAGCCAGTCCTGCGCCGTGCGCTGCATCCAGGTGCCGACGTTCGAGACGAGGGCACCGGCGAACCAGAGGCGGTAGTTGAACAGCGACAGGCTGCGGAACATCGCGGTCACGAGCGGGTCAGCTTCCGCAAGATGTCGGTGGCCTCGGCCAGGGTGCGGCGTTCGTCGGCGGTCAGGGCCGAGAGGCGGGGCAGCAGCCACTCGTCGCGTCGTCGGCGCGTCTCGAAGACGAACGCGGCCCCGGCCTCGGTGGTCTCGAGCAGCACCCTCCGCTTGTCGTCGTCGTCCACGGTGCGGCGCAGCAGGCCGGCGTCGACGAGCTTGCCGACGGTGCGGTTCATCGACGGGGGAGTCACGCCCTCGTGCGCCGTCAGCGCCCCGATCGTCAGCGGTTGGTTCTGCACGACGTAGCCGAGTGCGGCCATCTGCGCGTCCGTGACGTCGGCGTCGGCCTTCTGCTGCCGCAGGCGACGGGCGAGGCGCAGCACGGCCCCGCGGACGTCGGTGGCGAGCTGGGCGTGGGGGAGGGCCCGGGAGGCGGGAGGGGCGGAGTCGGTCATCGCGGGCCACGATACTCGTTTAGTTCGGCTAAGTAAACGTCTGGTCGACCGGGCGGGCGGGCGGGCGGCGTGCGCCTAGGCTCGGGCCGATGAGCGACGACGACGTCCCGACCGAGCCGAGCCGCCCCTCCTGGCTGTCCGGGCGGGGGTCCGTGCTGACGGTGGCGCTCATCGTGGGCATCTCGCCGTTCGCGACCGACATGTACATCCCCGCCCTGCCGGCGATCGCGCGCGACCTCGGCGCCACGACGGCCGAGGTGCAGCTCAGCCTCACGGCCTTCCTGGTCGCGTTCGCCGTCGGTCAGATCGTGATCGGCCCGGTCAGCGACGGACGGGGCAGGAGGCGCGTCCTGCTGGGCGGGACGCTGCTGTTCGCCCTCGCCTCGATCGCCTGCGCCGTGGCCCCCGACGCGGCAACCCTCGTGGTCGCGCGCGTCGCGCAGGGGCTCGGCGGTGCGGCGGGCTCGGTGGCGGCCCGCGCCATGGTGGGGGACTCGACGACGGGTCTGGTGCGCAGCCGGCTCTTCGCGACGCTCGCGGCGATCAACGCCGTCGGGCCGGTGGTCGCCCCGCTCGTCGGCGGCGTCGTGCTGTCGGTGTCGACCTGGCGGGCGACGTTCGTCGTCCTGGCCGTGCTCGGGGCGGGGTTGACCTGGGCCGCCGCACGTCGCCTGCCCGAGACGCTCGTCGACCCCGAGCCGGGTGCGGGCTCGCTGCTCGCCTCGCTGCGTCGGATGGGCACCCTGCTGGCGATGCCGAGGTTCCGCTGGTACCTCGTGACGGGCTGCGCGGCGACCATCGGGTTCTTCTCGTACATCGCGACGTCGTCGTTCGTCTTCCAAGAGCAGTACGGCTTCGGCGAGGGTCTCTACACGCTCGTCTTCGCCTCGAACGCGTCGTGCATGATCGCCTCGACCCTCGTGTTCCGTCGGCTCGTGGGGCGCTTCGCCGAAGACCACCTCTTCACCGCCGGGCTCGTCACCTGCACGGTCGGCTCGGCCCTCGTGCTCGTCGGGGCGCTGACCGGTCTCGGACCGGCGCTGATCTGGCCGGCGCTGGCGCTCGTGACGGCGGGCTGGGGGTGGGTCATCCCCGGGTCGATCACGCTGACGCAGGCCCTCGGCCACCGGGCGCCCGGCACCGCCGCCGCGCTCGCCGGCGGCCTGCAGTTCGGGCTCGGCGGGGCGGCGACCCCGCTCGCCGGAGCGCTCGGCGGCACCGCCGTCGTCATGGGCGCGCTGATGCTCGGCTTCATCGCCGCCGGGCTCGCCGTGCAGGCGTGGGCGTCGTCGCGAGGCGGCAGCCCCGCGACCTGAGCCCGGCCACCGGACCCCGGCGACCGTGGCCCGCCGACGCGACCCGCGCCTCCTGCGGTCGACAGGGGGTGGTGCGCCGGGCGTCGCGGTGCCACCCTGGGCTCGACGTCGACCGGCGCCGCGACCCGAGGAGGACACCGTGACCGTGCAACTCACCCCGTACCTGGCGTTCCGCGACCAGACGCGCGAGGCCTTCGACTTCTACGCGTCGGTGTTCGGCGGCAGCCCGACCTTCAGCACCTACGGCGAGTTCGGCGTCGGCACGCCCGCCGAGGCCGAGAAGGTCATGCACGCTCAGCTGCAGACACCGTCGGGCCTGCTCGTGATGGGGGCCGACCGACCCGACTCGGTCCCGCTCGAGGAGGCGAGCAGTCTGTCGCTGTCGCTCTTCGGCGGTCCCGACGACGCGGACGAGCTGACCGGCTGGTTCGCGGCGCTCGCCGAGGGCGGCACCGTGCACGAGCCCCTGGCCCAGGCGCCGTGGGGCGACTCGTTCGGCATGGTCGACGACCGGTACGGCCAGCACTGGATGGTCAACATCGGCGGCGCCGCGGCCTGAACCGCGCGCGGGGCGGCTCCCGACAAAAACGACACGTGTTGCCCGCAAGTGCATGCGGGCGTATGTTCGCAGGCGGGCTCGTCGACGAGCCCGACCGGCCCCGACGGTCGGCCCCGATCGAGGAAGGCACGCATCATGGCACGGTTCAGCGACAAGACGGCACTCGTCACCGGCGGAGGCAGCGGCATCGGCGCCGCGATCTCGCGCTCCCTGGCGGCCGAGGGCGCCTCGGTCGTCGTCACCGACATCAAGCTCGACGCGGCGCAGGGCGTCGTCGACCAGATCGTCGCCGCGGGCGGCACGGCCGTGGCCTTCGAGCAGAACACCGCGAAGCCCGATCAGTCCGAGGCGGCCGTCGAGTTCGCCAAGACCACGTACGGCGCGCTGCACCTCGCCGTCAACAACGCCGGCATCGGTGCCCCGGCCGCCGACATCGGCGACTACGACATCGCCGCCTGGGACCGGGTCCGCTCGGTCGACCTCGACGGCGTCTTCTACGGCCTGCGCTACCAGCTGCCCGCGATGGTCGAGGCCGGCGGCGGCGCGATCGTCAACATGAGCTCGGTGCTCGGCTCGGTGGGCATCGCCCAGAACGCGGCCTACGTCGCGAGCAAGCACGCCCTGGTCGGCCTGACCAAGGTCGCGGCGCTCGAGTACTCGGCGCGGGGCGTCCGCACCAACGCCGTCGGCCCCGGCTTCATCGACACCCCCCTCGTGCGCGCGTCCCTCGACGGCGACGCCCTCTCGTACCTCGAGTCGCAGCACGCCACCGGCCGCCTGGGCACCGACGCCGAGGTCTCGGCCCTCGTCCTGTTCCTGCTGAGCGACGACGCGTCGTTCGTCACGGGCAGCTACCACCTCGTCGACGGCGGCTACTCGGCGCGCTGACGCGACGACCCGAGGAGGCGCGGTGCGGGCATCCCCGCACCGCGCCTCCTGCCGGCCCCAGCCCCGTTGCCCGCCCGCTTCAGCCCCGCTTCAGCGCTCGCCCGCCATGATGGGCACGACGCGCACCCCGCGCGGCTGAGGGAGGGCCACCGTGCGCGTGCTCGTCGTCGAGGACCAGGCGACCCTGGCCGAGGGGTTGCGGCTCGGGCTCGAGGCCGAGGGCATCGCGGTCGACGTCGCGGCGACCGGCACCGACGGGCTCTGGCGGACGCGCGAGGGCAGCTACGACGTGGTCGTCCTCGACATCATGCTGCCCGGCCTGAGCGGTTACGCCGTCTGCCGGGCGATGCGCGAGGGCGGCGACTGGACGCCCGTCATCATGCTGACCGCCAAGGACGGCGAGTGGGATCAGGTCGAGGCCCTCGACACCGGTGCCGACGACTACCTGACCAAGCCGTTCTCGTTCGCCGTGCTGCTCGCGCGGCTGCGCGCCCTGGTCCGCCGCGGCGCCCGTGAACGCCCGGTCGTGCTCGAGGCCGGCGACCTGCGCGTCGACCCCGCCTCGCGCAGCGTCCACCGTGGCGACGTCGAGGTCGAGCTGACCAGCCGCGAGTTCGCCGTCCTCGAGTTCCTCATGAGGCACGCGGGCAGCGTGGTCACGAAGCGCGAGGTGCTCGACGGCGTCTGGAACGACGACTTCGAGGGCGACCCCAACATCGTCGAGGTCTACGTCCGGCACCTGCGCAACAAGGTCGACCGGCCCTTCGGCCGTGAGGCCATCGTCACGCTGCGCGGGGCGGGCTACCGTCTGGAGGCGCGGGGTGGCTGAGCGAGCCGTCCGCGACCGCGTCACCGGCCCTGCCCCGACCGTCGGCGGCAGGCCGGGCCGGGCGCGACGGGCGTCGCTGCGGTCCCGCATCACGGGCGCGGCCGTGCTCGCCGTCGCCCTGACCCTCGGGGCGTTCACCCTCGTCTTCGCGCTCGTGCAGCAGGCCGTCCTCGCCGACGCCCCGCGCCAGGCCGCCTCGGCCGACGTGGACCGGGCCGTGTCGGCCCTCGCCATCGGCTCGTCCCCGGCCGTCGCCGTCGTGGGCGAGGCCGACGGGTCCCTGGTCGTCGTGACCGACGCGTCCGGACGGGTGCTCGCCTCGGGCGGCGACGACGACCTCACGGGCCTCGCCTCGTCGATCGGGTCGGCCGCCTCGGGCGAGCGCGTGAGCCTCGACGGCGACGAGTTCGTGGTCGAGCGTCAGGACGTCGGCGTCGAGAGCACGTCGACGCCGACCCCCGTCGTGCCCGAGACGACCCCGACGCCGACTCCGTCCGAGGCGACCGACGACGACTCCGACGGCGGCTCAGGCTCGGACGACGACTCCGGTGGCGACTCGGGCGACGACTCCGGTGGCGACTCCGACGGCGGCTCGGCCTCCGACGACGCGTCGGCGAGCCCACAGGCGTCCACCGCGCCCGTCGAGACGGTCACGACCGAGTACGCCGTCGTGGCCGCGCGCTCCCTCGGTGAGGCGAGCGCCGCCTCCTCGGCCAGCCTCGTCACACTCGGCATCGCGATCCCCGTGGCACTGCTGGTGCTCGGGGTCACCACGTGGCTGGTCGTCGGCCGGGCCCTCCGCCCGGTCGAGTCGATGCGGCGCGAGGTCGACTCCGTCACGGCGCAGAGCCTGTCGCACCGGTTGCCCGACCCCGGCGGCAGCGACGAGATCGCCCGCCTCGCCCACACCCTGAACGGCATGCTGGACCGGCTGGACTCGTCGGCGACGGCCCAGCGGCGCTTCGTCGGCGATGCCTCGCACGAACTGAAGACCCCGCTCGCGACGATCCGCCAGCACGCCGAGGTCGCCCTGCGGCACCCCGGCAGCATCGACGGCGTCGCGCTGGCCGGCACCGTCCTCGGTGAGGAGGCGCGGCTGACGGCGCTCGTGCAGGGCCTGTTGGTCCTCGCGCGGGCCGACGAGGGGGCCCTCGGCGTGACCCGACGGCCGGTCGACCTCGACGACCTCGTGCTCGCCGAGACGGCCCGGCTGCGCGATGCCCCACCGGTCGCCGGCCGCGGCCCGCTCGGCGTGGACGCGACCGCCGTGGGCCCCGCCCGGGTCGACGGCGACGAGGGCCTGCTCGGCCAGGTCGTGCACAACCTCGTGGCCAACGCCGCCCGCCACGCCGAGTCCCGGGTCGCGGTCGCCCTGGCCGAGCGCGACGGACGCGTCGAGCTGATCGTCGACGACGACGGCGCGGGCGTCGCCGAGGTCGACCGCGAGCGGGTGTTCGAGCGCTTCGTGCGGCTCGACGAGGCGCGTGCCCGCGACTCGGGCGGCAGCGGGCTCGGGCTCGCCATCGTGCGCGAGATCGTCCGCGTCCACGGAGGCGCGGTGTCGGTCACGGCCTCGCCCCTCGGTGGTGCCCGCTTCGTGGTGACGCTGCCGCGCGGCGCAGCCTGACGGGGCGCCCCGCCCCGCCCGGCCACGCCCCGCCCGGCCCGGCCCAGCCCTGCCCCGCCCCGCCGAGCACCGCGTTTCGTGCACGGCACCGGGTCGAGACGCGGTGCGGTGCACGAAAGGCGGTGTGCCGGGTCGGGGGCGCGCGACCGGGCCGACCCGCGCCTCCTGAACGGTTCTTCAGGTGGCTTCAGCACGGCTTCAGGGCCCGGTCGAGAGGGTGTGGTCACCAGCTCGACAGAGCACTCGACCGGCCGCCCCGCGGCCCCACGAACGGAGCGAACCATGCTGAAGAACGCCCTCACCACGAAGAAGTCCCTGCTGATCGCCGGAGGCATCGCCGGCGTGCTCGTCCTCGGCGGCGGTGGCGTGGCCGTGGCCTCGGGCCTCGACGACGACCGCGTGTCGACGCAGACCCGCGACCGGGCGCAGGAGGCGGCGCTCGCCGAGACCGGCGGAGGCACCGTCACCGAGGTCGACACCCTGGACGACGGGCTCGTCGGCTACGAGGTCGAGGTCGTGCTGCCCGACGGCCGCGAGGCGAAGGTGCTGCTCGACGGGGACTACGGCGTCACGTCGAGCCGCGTCGACGACGACTCGTCGCGGTCGGTGACGACGCCGGCCCACGGGTCGGACGACGGCTCGTCGTCGGACGACGACTCGTCCGGCCCGTCGGCGACCCCGACGCCCGTGGTCGGCGACGACTCGGCCGGATCGACGCCCACGCCCGTGGCGGTCGACGACGCGTTCGGCTCGGCGGCGACGCCGACCCCCGTGGCGGACGACCACGGCCGCGACCACGATGACGACGACGACGACCACGGCCGCGACGACGACCACTGAGCCGACCCCCGACCGACCCGGCGTCACGACGGGCCGCCACCCGCGAGGGGGCGGCCCGTCCCGGCGTCGTGGGGGAGAACCCCCCGGCCGGGTGGAAGACTCGACCCATGCCCACCTTCTCCGCCGCCCGAGGCGACTTCACCTTCGTCGACGCCGGCGGCGTCACGGTCCACTACTACGTCTGGCGTGCCGCGTCGGCGCGGGGCGTCGTCCAGCTCGCGCACGGCGTCGCCGAGCACGCGCTGCGCTACGAGCGGCTGGCGAACGACCTCGTGCGGGCCGGCTACACGGTCTACGCCGACGACCACCTGGGGCACGGCGAGACCGGCCTCGGCCAGTGGGACGGCGACCACGCGAAGCTCGGGCGGCTCGGGCCGTCGGGCCTCCGCGGCACGATCGCCGAGGTCGTCCAGCTCGCGGGCATCGCCCGCGCCGAGAACCCGGGCCTGCCGCTCGTCGGGCTGGGGCACTCGTGGGGCTCGCTCATGGTGCAGAAGATCGTCGACCGCCGGGCGTCGCTCTTCGACGCCGTCGTGTTGAGCGGCACCGCGTACCGGGTGCCCGGCAGCATGAACGGCGGCGACCTCAACAAGAGGCACGCCCACGAAGGCGGCACCGGGTACGAGTGGCTCAGCCGCGACCGCGACGTGGTCGCGCGCGCCGAGGCCGACCCCCTGATGACCGTCGCGACGGTCGTCGACCTGTTCGGCTACCGCGACGCCCTGCGCCTGTTCGGTCGACCGTCGCGGTCGCTCGACGCCGACCCGCCCGTGTTGATCCTGGTCGGCAGCGACGACACCCTCGGCGGCGAGCAGAGCGCCCGCAAGCTCGCCGACGCCTACGTGAACCGCAGCCGGCTGAGCGAGGTCGAGCTGATCGTCTACGACGGTGCCCGACACGAGGTCTTCAACGAGACCAACCGCGACGAGGTGGTGGCCGACCTGGTGCGATGGCTCGACGAGCGCGTCGGGCAGCGGGCATAGGCTGCCCCCATGCACGGTGAGTACAAGGTCCCAGGCGGAAAGCTCGTGGTCGTCGACCTCGACGTGAGAGAGGGCCGCATCGCCGGGTTCCGGCTCGCGGGCGACTTCTTCCTCGAGCCCGACACGGCGCTCGACGCCATCGACCGGGCGGTCAACGGCCTGCCGGTCGAGTCCGACGCCGCCACCATCACCGCGGCGATCAGGCAGGGCCTGCCGAGCGACGCCGTCCTGCTCGGCTTCACGCCCGAGGCCATCGCCGTGGCCGTCCGCCGCAGCCTCTCGAAGGCCACCGACTGGCGCGACTACGACTGGCAGATCGTGCACGACGCCCCCGTCTCGCCCAACCTCCACCTCGCCCTCGACCAGGTGCTCACCGAAGAGGTCGGCGCCGGTCGGCGTGGACCGACGTTGCGCTTCTGGGAGTGGGACCAGCCCGCCGTCGTGATCGGCAGCTTCCAGTCGCTGAAGAACGAGGTCGACCTCGACGCCGCTTCGGCGCACGGCTTCGAGGTCGTCCGGCGCATCAGCGGTGGCGGCGCCATGTTCATGGATGCCCAGTCGATCGTCACCTACTCGCTCTACGCCCCGGGCGAGCTCGTCCAGGGCATGAGCTTCGCCGACTCGTACGCCTACCTCGACGAGTGGGTCATCACCGCCCTCAAGTCGCTCGGCATCGACGCGTTCTACCAGCCGCTCAACGACATCACGAGCGCCAAGGGCAAGATCGGCGGGGCCGCGCAGAAGCGGCTCGGCAACGGCGCCCTGTTGCACCACGCCACGATGTCGTACGACATGGACGGCGACAAGATGGTGCAGGTGCTGCGCATCGGGCGCGAGAAGATGAGCGACAAGGGCACGACCAGCGCGGCCAAGCGCGTCGACCCGCTGCGCAGCCAGACGGGCTTGCCCCGCGCCGAGATCATCGAGCGCCTGAAGCAGACCTTTACCGGGCTCTACGGGGCGACCGAGGGCCACGTCACCGAGGCCGAGCTCGAGAAGGCCGAGCAGCTCGTCACCTCGAAGTTCGCCACGCCCGAGTGGCTGGCGCGCGTGCCCTGAGGGCGAGACGCTCGCCGACGAGGCGACCCGCGCCTCCTCGGCGGCCAGGCCGTGGTGGGCGGCCGGGCCGCGCTCAGCGGTCGAGCAGCTCGCGGTAGTCGACGTGGTCCTCGACGAAGTCGACCACGAACGGGCAGAGCGGCACGACCCTCAGGTCGGTGTTCGCGCGGACGTCGTCGAGGGCGCCTTGCACGAGCTGCGCGCCGAGGCCGGCCGACCGGCGGCTGGGCTCGATCTCGGTGTGGGTGAAGCGAATCTCGTGGCCGACGACGTCGTAGGCCGCGAAGCCGACGGTCTCGCCGTCCTCGACGAGGGCGTACTGGTTCTGGGTGGGACGGTTCTCTACCTCGGTGGTCATCCCGACACGCTACGCGCCCCCGGTCGCGAATCGGGCACGTGTCGGTGCCCGGCAGGCAGCAGAATGGACGGATGCCCCTCGACTGGACCAGCGCCTCCCCGAGCCTCGTGGTCCACGGCGACAACCTCGACGTGACGGCCCGGCTGCCCGACGGCGGGTTCACGATCGTCTACCTCGACCCTCCGTTCAACACCGGGCGGCAGCAACGGCGCCGGTCTACGACGTCGGTGCGCAGCGCCGAGGACTCCGTCACCTCGGTGACGGGCTTCAAGGGCGTGCAGTACGAGCGCATCCGCGGCGACCTGATGGGCTACGACGACCGGTTCGAGGACTACTGGTCGTTCCTCGAGCCGCGCCTGGCCGAGGCGTGGCGGCTGCTCGCGGCCGACGGCACGCTCTACCTGCACCTCGACTACCGCGAGGCCCACTACGCGAAGGTGCTGCTCGATGCCCTGTTCGGGCGCGACTGCTTCTTGAACGAGATCATCTGGGCCTACGACTACGGCGCGAAGAGTCGCAACCGCTGGCCGACCAAGCACGACACGATCCTGGTCTACGTCAAAGACCCGAAGAGGTACCACTTCGACTCCACGAGCGTCGACCGCGAGCCCTACATGGCGCCGGGCCTCGTGACGCCCGAGAAGGTCGCCCGGGGCAAGCTGCCGACCGACGTGTGGTGGCACACGATCGTCTCGCCGACGGGCCGCGAGAAGACCGGTTACCCGACCCAGAAGCCCGAGGGGGTGCTGCGACGCATCGTGCAGGCGTCCAGTCGCGAGGGCGACTGGGTGCTCGACTTCTTCGCCGGCAGCGGCACGACCGGAGCCGTGGCCGAGGCGCTGGGGCGGCGCTACCTGCTCGTCGACAGCAACGACGAGGCAGTGGACGTCATGCGCAGGCGGTTGCCGTCGGCGCGGGTCGAGTCGATCTGACGGCGTGCAGGCCGGCGGCCGAAACGACGGTCGTGACCGAGCCACGGACGAACGACACGAGCTGCTCGTGCGTGAGGCCCTGCATCTGCTGGGCCGAGAGGCCCGCCGCGGCGCTGCTCATCGGACCACCCCGAGGGCGAGCAGCAGGGCGGCGACCAGGCTGACGCTGGCCCCGGTCGCGGCCGTCGCGATGACGGCGAGCGTCCGCTGGCGGGCGGTGTCGCGCACCTCCGAGAAGGTGCTGCGCGTGGACGGGCGGTCGCTGCGAGCGACGTCGATCGTGGTCATGTCCGGCTCGTCTCCGGCACCCCTGCGGTGCCTGGCTGAACGGTGGTGGTGCTTCTGACGGTCACGACGCCGCCGTGAACCGGCGTCGTGCGGTCAGCCTGTCACGCGACGTCTAGCCGATCTAGTGAGTTCACCAGCTGTTCGCACAGCGGCTAGCGGCAGCCCGCGAGGCCCCCGGGAGGCGCGGGTCAGGAGGTCGCGTCGCCCGCCGCGGTGATCGTGGCCGGCTCGCCCTCGCCGTCGACGTGGTGGTCGTCGATCTCGATCGCGGCCGTCATGCGCTGCAGGAAGCCCACGACGACGGCGGCCTGGTCGGGGTCGAGCGACTCGGCGGTCGAGATCATGCGGGCGTGCATCGCGGCCATCGTGTCGCGCACCTCGGAGTTCGACTCACCGGTGGCGGTCAGCAGCACGCCTCGCTTGTCGGTCGGGTGCGGATGGCGCAGCACGTGCCCGCTCGCCTCGAGCCGGTTGATCAGCACCGAGGTCGAGGCGGAGGTGATCTTCAGCTGCGTCGCCAGTTCTTTCGCACTGACGCTCTCACCCCGACGTTGGGCCCTCAACAAGAACCGCAACGCGGCGAGGTCGGTGTCGTTCATCTTCATCGACTTGCGGGTGCGGGCCCGCATGGCGACCTCGGCGGCACGGTAGGCACGCAGGGTGTTCAGCACGGTGACGCCGCGTTCTTCGGAGCTGCTGCTGTACCAGTAACCGGACGCATCGAAGGGCGCGGCGGTGGCGTGCTGATCGGGCATGGGCCGAGTGTAGCCCATGTCGCTAGGTCGTCTAGCTAGAATCCAGGGGCTGATCGGGCATTTCTCGATCTGTCAACCCCTGTCCGCAGGCGGGGCCGAGTTCTAGGCTCAGAGCGTCCGCCTCGCGTGGGCAGAGGCGTCCCGCCGTGTCGAACGGAGCTTCACGCAGGGATCGATTCGGTGGGGCGTCCCGTGACGAGAAAAGGCCGCACGCCCGGTGGGCATGCGGCCTTCGGTCGTCTCGCCTCCCGCGTGAGCTTCACGGGCAGGGAACGCCGGACGCGAGACGATCCGTTCGGTGCCGAAGCACCGCCGGGAGAACGCTACCCGACACCTGCCGCCTCGCGACACCAGCTCGCGCGCATCCGTCGTCGGCCGGCGACCGGCGGCGACCTGCGGTGACCGCCGGCGACCGGCGCGCGGACCCCGTCGGTGCCCGGCTCAGCGCCCCGGTGCTGCCTCGTCGCGGCGTTCGCCGGCCGGCACGACGTCGATCGACCCCGTGTCGGGTGCGACGTGCGAGCCGGTCCGGGCGGCGGCCGCCTGGGCCGAGAGGGCGGCGTCGGCGGCGACGGCGGCGACGGCGGCACGTGCGTCGTCGGCCGCCTCGTCGATGGCCGACTTCTGCCGCAGCGGCGTGGCCTTGAGGAAGAAGCTCAGCACGAAGGCGACCAGGACGACGGCGAGGGCCACCCAGAACACCGTGACGGCCGCGTTCGCGAAGCCGTCGAGGAACGGTGCGGCCAGTCGCCGGTCGGCCGTGTTGAGGAACGACGTGTTGCCGTCGAGGGCCCCGCTCACCTGCGACGTGTCGCCGCTGCCCGCCGCCTGGTACAGCTTGAGGATCGCCGCGTTGGCCGGGTCGGACAGCACCGACTGGTCGGCGAGGGCCGCCTGGGCGCGGGCCTGCAGGCTCGAGTCGGCGAAGGCCGCCGCGATCGTCTGCGGGATGCGGCTGAAGAGCACCGAGAAGAGCACCGCGGTGCCGAGCGTTCCGCCGATCTGTCGGAAGAACGTCGACGCCGAGGTCGCGACGCCGATGTCGCGTGCACCGACCGAGTTCTGCGAGGCGATGGTCAGCGTCTGCATCAGCTGGCCGAGCCCCAGGCCGACGAGCAGCATGCCGACCATCATGAACCAGTAGGGCTTGTCGAACGAGAGGTTCGTGAACCAGAAGAACCCGGCGACCATGAACGCGGTGCCCGTGATCGGGAAGATCTTGTACTTGCCGGTGCGTGAGATCAGCTGGCCGGCGACGATCGACGAGATCATCAGGCCCGCGATCATCGGCAGCATCTGGAAGCCGCTCTCGGTCGGCGTGGCACCGTTCACGAGCTGCAGGTACAGCGGCACCGTGAGCAGCGCGCCGAACATGCCGAAGCCGACGAGCACGCCGAGCACGGTGGCCATCGAGAAGGTCGCGTTGCGGAAGAGCTTCAGCGGGATCAGGGCGTCGTCGCCCATCGAGCGCTCGATCACCACGAACGCGACGATGCCGACGGCCCCGATCACGTAGCAGGCGAAGGCCCCGGGCGAGCTCCAACCCCAGGTGCGGCCCTGTTCGGCCACGAGCAGCAACGGCACGGCGGCCACGATGACGGCGGCGGCCCCGAACCAGTCGATGCGGACGTTCTCGCGGCGCTTCTGGCCGGGGATGTGCAAGAACCGCACGACGATGAACAGGGCCACGATGCCGATCGGCACGTTGATCAGGAACACCCAGCGCCAGCCGGTGACGAAGAGGATCTGGTCGGCGCCGGCGAACAGCCCACCGACGAGCGGCCCGATGACGCTCGAGATGCCGAACACGGCCAGGAAGTACCCCTGGTACTTGGCGCGTTCACGCGGGGCCAGGATGTCGCCCATGATCGTCAGCGGCAGCGCCATGAGGCCGCCGGCGCCCATGCCCTGGATCGCCCGGAAGATCGCGAGCTGATACATGCTCTCCGAGAAGCCGGCGGCGACCGAACCGAGCAAGAAGATCGAGATGGCGATCAAGAACAGCGGTCGGCGGCCGAAGATGTCGCTGAGCTTGCCGTAGATCGGCGTCGAGATGGTCGACACGATCAGGTAGGCGGTGGTCACCCACGCCTGCAGGCTGAGCCCGTCGAGGTCGTCGGCGATCGTCCGCATCGAGGTGCCGACGATCGTCTGGTCGAGGGCCGAGAGGAACATGCCGGCCATCAGGCCGAAGATGACGTAGAGGATCTGACGGTGGGTCATGAGGCCCTCGCGTTCGGCGGGGGCCGTGGTCGTGGGGGCGGGGACAGCGCTCGACATGGTGTCTTCCGGTCTGGTGAGGAGGGGCGCGACTCGACATTGCGCGGTACGCAAAGTTACTTCACGGGCAAGAATTCGACAAGAAGAGGGATCGTCCGTTCCGCTCTCGCGCGCCGACCCTGCCGCCACCCGTGACTAGGCTCGACGCGATGTCTCGACGCCCCTCCCTGCCGCGCCCCGCGACGACCGTCCTGGCCGTCGTCCTCACGACGGGCCTGCTCGCCGCCTGCTCGGGCGGCGCGCCCGAGCCGAGCTCGAGCCCCGCCCCGAGCACGTCGGCCGCGACCGCGACGCCCACAGCCACCGAGACCCCGACCCCGACCGAGGAGGCGCCTCCCACGTCCCCCACGACACCCGCGTTCGACAAGACGGCCCTGTCGGTCGACGACCCCGCCAGCCTCTGGGTCGTCAGCGACAAGCTGCGTCCGCTCGAGCCGGTCGACTACGCACCCACCGACCTCGTCACGCCCGACGTCGTCCACCAGAACCCGCCCACGCTGCGGGCCGAGCCCGCCGCCGCCGTGGTGGCGATGTTCCAGGCCGGCGAGGCCGAGGGGGCCGGGTCGTTCCAGGTGCAGAGCGCCTACCGCTCGTACGACACCCAGGTCAGCGTCTACGCCGGCTGGGTGCAGCGCCTCGGCCAGGCCCAGGCCGACGCCCAGAGCGCCCGCCCGGGCTTCAGCGAGCACCAGACCGGGCTCGCCCTCGACATCAGCCCGGTGCCGCTGAGCTGCGCGCTGCAGGCGTGCTTCGGTGACACGACCCAGGGGCGGTGGCTGGCGGCGAACGCGTGGCGCTTCGGCTTCTTGCTGCGGTACCCGGCCGACAAGGTCGCCGTGACCGGCTTCACCTACGAGCCCTGGCACTTCCGCTACGTCGGCGTGCCGCTCGCGACTGAGATGCACGACACCGGCGTGACCACGCTCGAGGAGTTCTTCGGCCTGCCCGCCGCCCCCGACTACGCCGGCTGAGGTCTGTCGTGTACAGCCAAAGGGCGCCTGAGGACGATGAGCCCGCCACGGGCTGGCAGTTGATCGTGATCGGACTCGTCTTCATCGCGCTCGGTGTCGGAGCGTTCTTGGCGTTCAGCTACTGGGACTGGCGAGGCAAGATCGAAGGCTTCGCCCTGTTCGGCGTCCCGGTCGGGATCGTGTCGATCGTTTGGGGCATCGGCCGGCTCGCACGTGACGCGGTCCACCGCATGCGGGCACGACCGGACGACGTCTGACCCGCCCGAACGAGACCGGTCGACGACCGAGGTCGCCGGCCGCCCCCGACCACGCCGGCTGACCCACCGAGACCACAAGAAGTCGCCGAGACCCTCGCTCGCGCGTGGGGGTCTCGGCGACTGCCTGGGGTGTGGGCTCCCGGGTCAGGCGCCCAACGCCGCGTCGACGATCGTCTTGGCCTCGGCCTGCACGCGGGCCAGGTGCTCGGGGCCCTCGAACGACTCGGCGTAGATCTTGTAGACGTCCTCGGTGCCGCTCGGGCGCGCGGCGAACCAGGCCTTGTCGGTGACGACCTTGACGCCGCCGACGGCCGCGTCGTTGCCGGGAGCCTTGCTCAGCTTGGCCGTGATGCGGTCGCCCGCCAGCTCGGTCGCCTCGATGGCGTCGCCGTCGAGCTTGCCGAGGCGGGTCTTCTGCTCTTTGGTGGCGGCTGCGTCGACCCGCTGGTACACCGGGTCGCCGAACTTCTCGACCAGCTCGGTGTACAGCTGCGAGGGGGTCTTGCCCGTGACGGCGATGATCTCGCTCGCGAGCAGGGCCAGCAGGATGCCGTCCTTGTCGGTCGTCCAGACGGTGCCGTCCTTGCGCAGGAAGGACGCGCCGGCGCTCTCTTCGCCACCGAAGGCGACCGAGCCGTCGACGAGACCGGGGACGAACCACTTGAACCCGACCGGGACCTCCCACAGGCGACGCCCGTGCGACTCGGCGACCTTGTCGATGATGCTCGACGAGACGAGGGTCTTGCCGATCGCCGCGTCGTCGCGCCACTCGGGGCGGTGCGTGTAGAGGTAGTCGATGGCCACGGCGAGGTAGTGGTTGGGGTTCATCAGGCCGCCGTCGGGCGTGACGATGCCGTGGCGGTCGGCGTCGGCGTCGTTGCCGGTCAGCACGTCGAACTCGTCCTTGCGGTGCACGACGCTGGCCATGGCCGAGGGGCTCGACGGGTCCATGCGGATCTTCTCGTCCCAGTCGAGCGTCATGAAGCGCCAGGTCGGGTCGACGCCGGGGTTCGTGACGGTCAGGTCGAGGCCGTAGACGTCGCGGATGGCGCCCCAGTACTCGACGCTCGCGCCGCCGAGCGGGTCGGCGCCGATCTTCACGCCGGCCGCCTTGATGGCGTCGATGTCGATGATGTTGACGAGGTCGCCCACGTAGCCGCGCAGGAAGTCGTGACGACCGGGGGTGCCGACGCCGCGCTTCACGTCGACGTTGCCGGCGGCGATGATGTCGTTCGCCCGGTTCGCGATCCACGTGGTGGCGTCGCTGTCGGCCGGGCCGCCGTGCGGCGGGTTGTACTTGAAACCGCCGTCACGGGGCGGGTTGTGGCTCGGGGTGACGACGATGCCGTCGGCCTTGTCGGTGTTCGCCGGGTCGTTGTTGTACACCAGGATCGCGTGGCTGAGGGCCGGCGTCGGCACGTAGCCGCCCTCGGCGTCGGCCAGCACCCTGACGTCGTTGCCGGTCAGCACCTCGACCGCCGTGCGCTCGGCCGGGCCGCTCAAGATGTGGGTGTCGCGGCCGATGAACAGCGGGCCGGTGATGCCCTGCCCGGCGCGGTACTCGACGATCGCCTGTGTGATGGCGGCGATGTGGGTCTCGTTGAACGCGGCGTCGAGCGACGAGCCGCGGTGGCCCGAGGTGCCGAAGACGACCTTCTGCTCGATCTTCGTCACGTCGGGGACGAGGTCGTAGTACGCGGCCGAGACCGCTTCGGGGTCGATCAGGTCGCTGGCTTCTGCGGGGGTTCCGGCACGGTCGGTCATGGGGACATCCTGGCACCAGCCGCCGACCTTCGTCGCGGTGCCCCGACGGCTCTCAGTAGGCTCCTCGACATGCCGACCCGCGCCTCCTCGACGACCTACAGCTACCTGGGGCCCGCGGGCACCTTCACCGAGGCCGCGCTGAAGCAGGTCCCCGAGGCCGTCGGCGCCACCTGGAAGAGCGTCAACAACGTCGGAGAGGCGCTCGCCGACGTCGTCTCGGGCGTCAGCACGGCGGCCATGATCGCCATCGAGAACAGCGTCGAGGGCGGCGTCAGCGCCACGCAGGACGCCCTCGCCACGGTGCCGGGCCTGCGCATCGTGGGCGAGTACCTGGTCCGCGTGAACTTCGTGCTCGTCGCCCGACCCGGGACGCGCCTCGAGGAGGTGCGGCTCGTGAACGCGCACCCGGTCGCCTACGCGCAGACCCACCGCTGGCTCGAACGCGCCCTGCCGGGTCACGGGCACCTGCCGGCCTCGTCGAACGTCGCCGCCGCCGCGTCGCTGCTCGAGGCGGGCGGGGCCGGGGGCTCCGCGGACGCCGCGGTCGCGCCTCCCGGCATCACCGACCACCACGACCTCGAGGTGCTCGCCCGCGAGATCGGCGACAACGACCAGGCCGTGACGCGCTTCGTGCTCGTCAGTCGCACCGTGCCCGTGCCGCCGGCGACCGGGGCCGACAAGACCAGCCTGATCGTCGAGCTGCCGACCGACGGCTCGGGCGCGCTGGTCGACATGCTCGAGCAGTTCGCGACGCGCGGCATCAACCTGAGCCTGATCCAGTCGCGACCGATCGGCGACGCCCTCGGCAGGTACCGGTTCGTCATCGACCTCGAGGGGCACGTGCTCGACGAGCGCGTCGCCGACGCGCTGCTCGGGCTCAAGCGGTTCAGCCCGGCCGTGACCTTCTTGGGCTCGTACCCCCGCGCCGACGGCACCCCGGTCGAGGTCTCGCCCCGGTACGACGACGAGGCGTTCGTCGACGCCCGCGACTGGCTGCGGGGACTGATCAGCGGGCTGCGCTGACGCACGGACGCCCCCCTCCCGCGACCCGCACGGCGGATCGACGGAAGGGGGGCGTCGTGGGGTGACCCAGGTGGGTCAGGAGTCGGCCGGCACGCGGACGGTCAGCCCACCCGGGTCGACCACCGCGCGCAGGGCGACGGCCTTGCCGACCGAGTCACCGTCGATCTCGAAGTCCTGGGGGGAGTCGAGGCGCAGGACGAGCTTCTTGCCCTTGTTGTAGCGCAGGGTGCGCACCTCACGGCTGTTGGCGGCGAGGATGCGACGGCCGACCTGGGTGCGGCGCAGGATGCCGTTCTCCCACACGATCTTGACCCAGATCTGCACCCAGCCGAAGAAGCCCTCGGGGCGCAGGGCGACGATGTCGAAGATGCCGTCGTCGACCGCGGCGTCGGGCAGCAGCATGATGTTCGCCGGCAAGAGCCCGCAGTTGCCGACGATGATCGTGTGGGCGCGCATCGACTTGCGGCCCTGGTCGTCGAGCTCGTAGCGGACGTCGATCTTGTTGTCGTCGCGCAGGGCGCGGGCGATGGCGTCGACGTAGGCGAGCCAGCCGACCCGCTTCTTGAGGTCGTCGTTGGTGTTCGCGAGCATCTTGGCGTCGAGGCCGACGCCGGCCATGACGACGAACGCCTTGGTCTCGCGCGAACCGTCTTCACGCTCGATGTCGACGACGCCGAGGTCGATGTCGCGGTCGCGACCGCTGAAGGCCGTCGCGATCGAGTCGTCGAGGTTGTCGAGCGACAGCTCGAGGTTGCGCGCCAGCAGGTTGCCGGTGCCCGAGGGCAGCAGGGCCAGCGACGCGTCGGTGCCCTGCAGGGCCTCGGCCACCGCGCGGACGGTGCCGTCGCCGCCGGCCGCGATGACCATGTCGGCACCGTCGGCCAGGGCCTGCTTCGTGACCTCGCCGCCCGGGTCTTCTTTGCTGGTCTCGTAGTACTTGGTGGGGGCCCAGTCGTTCGAGAACTCGTGGCGCTCGACGGCCGTCTTGATCGCGTCGAGGTCGACCTTGATCGGGTTGTAGACGACCGCGGCGGTCTGGCGAGCCGTCTCGGGCTCGGGCGCCGAGGCGCGCTCGGCGGGGGCAGGGGAGGTGGCGGTCATGGGGCGAGCGTATTGGACGCGACCCGGCGAGGTAACGGGATGGCGAAGGCTCTGTGCAGAACGTCGGCCGGGCGGGTGCCGTTGCCTAGGATGGGCGGGTGATCGATCCCCAGTTGCTTCGTGAATCCCCCGACCTCGTCAAGCAGAGCCAACGGGCCCGGGGCGACTCCGAGTCGCTCGTCGACGACGCCGTGGCGGCCGACCAGGCCCGCCGGGCCGCCATCGCCTCGTTCGAGGAGCTGCGGGCCGAGCAGAACGCCTTCGGCAAGACCGTCGCGAAGGCGCCGAAAGACGAGAAGAAGGCGCTCGTCGCGCAGGCGCAGCAGCTCGCCGCCCGCGTGAAGGAGGCGCAGGTCGCCTCGAACGAGGCCGATGCGGCTTTCGACACGGCCGCGCGCGGCATCGGCAACGTCATCGTCGACGGCGTGCCGGCCGGTGGCGAAGCGGACTTCGTGACGCTCCGCGAGCACGGCACCCGCCCCTCCTTCGATTTCGAGCCGCTCGACCACGCCGACCTCGGCGAGAAGCTCGGCGCGATCGACATCAAGCGCGGCACCAAGGTGTCGGGCTCACGCTTCTACTTCTTGCGCGGCATCGGCGCCCGCCTCGAGCTCGGCCTGATGAACATGGCGCTCGACCTCGCGCTGGCGAACGACTTCACGCCCCTGATCACCCCGACGCTGGTGCGACCCGAGGTCATGGCGGGCACGGGGTTCTTGGGGTCGCACGCTGACGAGGTCTACCACCTGCCCGCCGACGACCTCTACCTCACGGGCACGAGCGAGGTCGCGCTCGCCGGGTACCACTCCGACGAGATCCTCGACGTCGAGGCCGGCCCGATCCGCTACGCCGGCTGGTCGACCTGCTACCGCCGCGAGGCCGGGGCCGCCGGCAAGGACAACCGGGGCATCCTGCGGGTGCACCAGTTCAACAAGCTCGAGATGTTCAGCTACGTGCACCCCGACCAGGCCGAGGCCGAGCACGACGCGCTCGTCGGGTTCCAAGAGACCATGATGCAGGCGCTCGGCCTCAGCTACCGCGTCATCGACGTCGCGGCCGGCGACCTCGGCTCGAGTGCCGCCCGCAAGTTCGACATCGAGGCCTGGGTGCCGACGCAGGGCACCTACCGCGAGCTGAGCAGCACGTCGAACTGCACCACGTACCAGGCCCGCCGCCTCGACACCCGCTACCGCACCGAGAGCGGCAAGACCGCCCCCGTCGCCACCCTGAACGGCACCCTGGCCACGACGCGCTGGCTCGTCGCGATCCTCGAGACGCACCAGCGGGCCGACGGCTCGGTCGTCGTGCCCGAGGCGCTGCGAGGCCACCTCGGCGGCCTCGAGGTCATCGAGCCGGTCGCATGAGCCAGGCCGCCGCCACCCAGCCCGACGGCGAGCCCGTGTCGGCCGCCGACCGGTGGCTCGTCGCACTCGACGTCGACGGCACGATCATGCCCGAAGACGGGTCGATCTCCGAGGGCGTGCTCGGTGAGATCACGCGCCTGCACGACGAGGGCCACCAGGTCATGATCGCGACCGGGCGGTCGGTGTCGATGACGCTGCCCGTCATGGAGCGCCTCGGCCTCGTGTCCGACTACGTCGTCTGCGCGAACGGCGCCATCACCCTGGGGCGCGACGAGTCGGCGCCGTCCGGCTACCGCCGCGTGCACGTCGAGGAGTTCGACCCGACCCAGGTGCTGTCGACGATCCGCGAGGCCCTGGCCGACGCCGGTGCCGGCTACGCCGTCGAGGACCAAGAAGGGCTGCTGCGCTACTGTGGCACGTTCCCGGCCGCGGCGGCGGCCCTGAACGCCGAGCAGGTCGAGTTCGACGACCTCGTCGGGCGCCCCGCCACCCGGGTGGTCGTGGTCTCGCCCGACCACGACACCGAGGACTTCCTCTCGGTCGTCGAGCGCATGGGGCTGCAACACGTCAACTACAACGTCGGCTGGACGGCGTGGCTCGACATCGCCCCCGACGGCGTCACCAAGGCGACGGCGCTCGAGCGCGTGCGGCAATGGCTCGACGTGCCGCGTTCGCAGGTGCTGGCCGCGGGCGACGGGCGCAACGACATCGACATGCTGCGCTGGGCCGCCGCCGAGGGGCGCGGCGTGGCCATGGGGCAGGCACCCGACGACGTCGTGGCCGCGGCCGGCGAGAAGACGGCGAGCGACCTCGACGACGGTCTCGCCGAGGTGCTCGCCACGCTCTGAGCGGCCGGTGCTGCCGAGTTGCTAGGCTCGGCCCCGGTTGTCGGGTGCACGCACCCCGCCACGGGATGGACACGACGCCACGCTTAAACGTGGCGCGTTGCCCACATCGTGGCGGCGTAGCTCGCCAGGCCACCGGGAGGGCTGTCCGAGCGGCCGATGGAGCTTGTCTTGAAAACAAGTGGGCAGAGATGTCTCGTGGGTTCGAATCCCACGCCCTCCGCCGGACGGGCCGCGCCCTCGGCGCGGCGAGGTGAGGCCGGGGGCCTGCGCCGCGCCTCCCGGGGTGGGGCCGTCAGGCCTTGGCGGCGGCGTAGGTCGAGAAGGCCTCGCCGATCAGCGTGCTGAGCTCGCGCCAGGTGGTGTCGTCGACCGAGACGGGGGAGTCGCCGTCGACGAAGCCGGCGTGCTTGTGCAGCACGTCCGAGCCGACGGCGGGCAGGACGAAGAAGTCGCGGGTCCAGTCGTCGGTGTCGCCGATGACGGGGGAGCGGTACCAGTCGAGGTAGGCGTCGAAGACGTCGTTGCGTTCGTCGCCCTTGAGCCAGGTCTCGACCGAGTCCCGCCACGCGTCTCGGTTGGTCTCGCCGTTCATGTGGTCCTCCGGGGGCCGGTGCGTGCGGGAGCGTCCGCGACCGCCGGTCCAGTGTCCCAGGTCGGTCGCCGCGAGGGCCGCGCGTGCCCCCCGAAGGGGAACGCTCCGTCCCCCCGAACAGGGACTGAACGCGGTCGCGGCCTCGTGTTGCACTGTTCGAGCCTTCCGATGCGGCCTCGCACCGGCCGGCACCCCGGGCGGGCCGAACACCGCCCGGGCCCTCGACTCCAGGACCGACACCCATGACCCACATGACCCCGACGACCCGCGCCGCCGTCGTCATCGGCGTCGCCGTCGCCCTGACGGCCGGCCTCGCGGCCGCCCCGTCGCCTGCCCGTGCCGCCCCGGTCGACCCGCACGCGAACTCGGTCGCGACGTCGCCCGCGCCCGTGGCCCCGGCCCCGGCCCCGGCCACGTCCGGCGCGACCGCCCGCTCGCCCAAGTCCGCCGAGCGCGCGATCGCCACGTTCGTCTCGCTGGGCGCGACCCGCTCGCCCGACCCCGCGTCGTCGGCAGCCCCCGCCGTGACGCCGCAGACCATCCGGACGACGCCCACCACGAAGCTCTTCGCGGGCGGCCTCTCGGTCGACCCCGCCGGCGAGGCGGCGCGCACCGCGACCACGTTGTCGTCGCAGGGCCGGACCGCCGAGGCCGCGGCTGCCCGCACCATCGCGCAACAGCCGGTCGCCACCTGGCTCGGCAGCTGGCTCGACGACGCCCAACTGGTCAAGAAGATCGACGGCACGATCGCCACCGCCGAGAAGGTCGGCAAGACGCCGGTCTTCGTCACGTACAACATCCCCAACCGCGACTGCGGCAGCCACTCGGCGGGCGGATCGGCCGACAACGCGGGCTACCTCCGGTGGAACGCCCTCGTCGCCTCCCGCCTGGCCGGGCACCGTGTCGCCGTCGTGGTCGAGCCCGACGCCCTGTCGCTCATCAGCAACTGCCCCGAGCAGACCGGCGGCCGCGAGGCCACGATCGCCTCCGCCGTCGCGACCCTGGCCGACGCCGGGGTGCCGGCGTACATCGACGCGGGCAACTCGAACTGGGTGCCGCCGCAGACCATGGCCGCCCGGCTCAAGGCCGCCGGCGTCGACCGGGCGCGGGGCTTCGCGACCAACGTCTCGAACTACTACCCCGTCGAGGCCGAGCGCGCCTACGCCGAGAAGGTGTCGCAGGCCACGGGAGGCGCACGCTACGTGATCGACACGTCACGCAACGGTCGCGGCTGGAAGGGCACCTGGTGCAACGCGCCCGGGGCCGGCCTGGGGGTGGCCCCGTCGGTGCAGAGCGGCACGACCAGGCTCGACGCCCTGCTCTGGATCAAGACGCCCGGGGCGAGCGACGGTCAGTGCAACGGAGGCCCGGCGGCGGGCAAGTGGTTCGCGTCCTACGCCGTCCAGCTCGTCGCCAACCGTGCCGCGGGTTGAGCCACGGCGGCGGTCCAGGACCGTCTGCGTAGAATCCTTGTCTGCCCGTACACCGAACGGCGCCGTCCTGCCCACTCGATCCTCGAGACCCAGTCAGTCCCGTCGATCAGGGTGGGTGCCCGGCGCCCTCGATGACCGAGAGGACACCGCGTGAGCGACCTTCGCGACCGATCCGGCCGCGGCCGCCGAGCCGCCAGGCCCGTCGAGGCCTCGTTCCGGCGTCGACCCGCCCCCTCGACGACGGGCGTCGCCCGTCACGGGCGACTCCAGCGCGGAGGGGCGGTGCGGGCGGTCACGAAGGTGGTCGCGGCGTCGGTGGCCGTCCTGCTCGTGAGCGGCGCCTCGGTCGGAGCCATCGCGGCGTACCAGGTGCGCAGCGACCTCGGAACGGGTGTCGAGCTGCAGGCGGCCCAGGGTGAGACCACCAAGCCCGCACCCCCGTCGATCAGCGAGTACGAGGGCGGGTTCAACATCCTCGTCGTCGGCACCGACAACGACGCCGACCAAGACCAGGGTGCCTTCGGCACGCGCGACGCCACCCTCAACGACGTCAACATCCTGCTGCACGTCTCGGCCGACCACAGCAACGCGACCGCCGTCAGCATCCCGCGCGACATGGTCGTGCCGATCCCCTCGTGCGCGAAGGAGGACGGCTCGGGGTACTACTCGGCCATGGCGGCCCGGCCCATCAACGAGGCGTACTCGTACGGCGGCCTGAGCTGCGTCGTCTCGACCGTGTCGTCCCTGACCGGCCTCGACATCCCGTTCGCCGGGATGATCTCGTTCAACGGCGTCATCGAGATGTCGAACGCCATCGGCGGCGTCCCGGTCTGTGCGGCCACCCCCATCACCGACCGCTACACGGGCCTCGACATCCCCGCCGGGGAGTCGGTCCTCTCGGGGGCCGACGCCCTGGCCTTCCTCCGCACCCGGCACGGCGTCGGCGACGGCTCCGACCTCGGCCGCATCAGCAGCCAGCAGGTCTACCTCTCGTCGTTGCTGCGGACGGTCAAGAGCGCCGACACCCTGAGCAACCCGACGAAGCTGTACTCGTTGGCCCGCGCGGCGGCGAGCAACATGACCCTCTCCGACCGCCTCACCAAGATCGACACGATGGTGCAGATCGGCCTCGCGTTGCGCGACCTGCCGCTCGACGACGTCAACTTCGTGCAGTACCCCGGCACGACGGACGGGACGGGCGTCTACGCCGGCAAGGTGCAGCCCGACACGGCCGTCGCGAACCAGCTGTTCGACGCCATCGCCAACGACGTGCCGTTCTCGATCCCCGAGGGCAGCACCGGCATCGGCTCCGAGAGCACGGCCCCGGCCGCGACCGAGGCGCCGTCGGCGACGACGCCGCCCGCCACGGACGACCCGAGTGCTCCGACCGACACGGCGGCTCCGGCCGACACGGCGGCTCCGACCGATCCGGGCACCGGGGCGCAGACCTCTGCCCCCACGACCGAGGTGATCGAGGGGCTGACCGGCCAGACGGCCGCCGACCAGACCTGCTCGGTGGCGTTCGGCTCGAAGTAGGCCCCCGTTGGGGGAGTCGCCCCGGCGAGTAACCAGCTCGCCGGGACGACCGGTGACCTCAAGCGGCGGCCCGAACGCGCACGCATGAGAACCCCGCAGTGCCGGGATCAGGGGTTCGGCACCGAGGGGGGTGTGGAGGCCGGCGACGATGCCGGCGACGAGCCCCTCGGACGCCACCGTTCGGGTGCGGCGTTCGATCGTGGGGCACGTGACGCGGCGACCGTCGGAGGGCGTGTTCGGCAAGGGTGAACGGGCCCGTGCTGTCAGGCCCCGGCCCCTCGGCCGTCGTCGGCGTCAGGGGTACTCTACGTGTCGGCACAAATGCCGACAACCCGATCGCACCCCTCGGGGCGGGTGGGGCGAGGGTGGTTCTGTCGCCGCCCGCCTCGGTTCGGCATCTGGCCCGAGGGCCGCTATGCTCTTACCTGCGCGTTCGCTCGCGAGCCGCATGGAGCCGTCGCATAGTTCGGCCTAGTGCACCACCCTGCTAAGGTGGAGTTCCCTTTGTGGGAACCGTGGGTTCAAATCCCACCGGCTCCGCGGAAAGCCACGTCGGTCCTCTCTCTCGCCAGAGATGTTCCGGGGTGGCTTTTCTTCTGCCCTCCCGCGGGCGCACCGACGTCCCCCGGTGTGGTGCTCTCCCAGACGCCTGCGGCGTAGCGTGATCCGCGACGACGAGTCGTCACGAGCGCAGGAGGACCCCGGGTGAAACGCATCCACTACACCGACGAGTACATGGTCACCGGCGACACGATCGCGGCGGCCGTCGTCGAGTACGCGCGAGCGCTGGCGATGAAGAACAAGTCCGACATGGTCGACCTGCCGGGCATGGACCGCACCGGCGTGCACCAGAGGTTCCAGATCCTGCTCGGCCCGGCCAGCCAGATGCTCGTCTCCGAAGAGCAGACCGACGAGGCCGAGATCGACGATGCCGGCCTGGTCGACGACATCGAGGCACGCATCCAACGCCTGCGGGGCGCCGAGCCGCAGTCCGGCGATCCCGCCGACGGCATCCCCCTCGACTCCGACGAGTTCTGATCGACGACGAGTTCTGATCGACGACGGGTTCTGATCGCCGACAGGCGTCGTCCGCGTGTCGCGAGGCGACACCTGTCGTCGAGACCCTTGTCAAGGGCCCGCCGAGTGGGGCCGGACCGACTAGCGTCGGCACGATGACCCCCACCGCGCCTCCCGACCCGACCGAGCCCGTGGTCCCGGTCACCCTGGGAGGCGCCGGCCCGGTGGTCGGGACGGCCACCGCCCTCGTCGTCGACCGGTTGCGAACGCGCCCGGCACCGTCGGTGACCGACGCGCTCGACCTCGCGGTCGAGCTCGGCCGGCACGGTGCGTTGCCCGGACTCGGGTCGACCGCCGACCTCTGGCAGGCCCTCGCCACCCTCGCGGCCCACGACCTCGGCGCCGCCCGGGCCGCGGAGCCGCACCTCGACGCGCTCGCCATCCTCGACCAGCACGCCGGGGACGCCCCGGCAGAGACCACAGCGACCAGTGACGGCGGCGGCGTCCACTCGCCCCTCCCCTCGCGGGCCCGCGCCGAGGACTCCTTCACGTGGGGAGTGTTCGCCGCCGAGGGGCCCGGCGTCCGTCTCGCCGCCGAGCCCCGGCCGGGCACGGGCTCCGAGCCCGACGGCGCCGCCCCCGCCTGGTCCCTCTCGGGCACGAAGCCCTGGTGCTCGCTCGCGGGCACCGTCGACGGCGCCCTGGTCACCGCCTGGGTCGGCGACGACCGTCGCCTCTTCTCGGTCGACCTCCGCCAGCCCCGGGTCGTCGTCGAGTCCGACGCCTGGCACGCCAGGGGCCTGGTCGAGATCCCGTCCGGCCCGGTCTCGTTCGACGACGTCGAGGCGCTCGAGGTCGGTGCGCCGGGCTGGTACCTCGAGCGGCCCGGGTTCTCGTGGGGCGGCATCGGCGTCGCCGCGTGCTGGTACGGCGGCGCGGTCGGAGTGGCCCGCACGCTGCTCGCCGCGGCGGTGACCGCCTCGGGTCGCACGTCGGGGCGCCCGGCCGACCCGCACCTCCTGCAGGCCCTCGGCCTCGTCGACACGCGGCTGGCCGACGCTCGTCGCGCGCTGGTCGAGGCGGCCGACCTCGTCGACGCCGGCGAGGCGACCGGCGACGCGGGGCGCCTGCTCGCGAAGCGCGTCCGCGGCACCGTCGCCCACGCCTGCGACGAGGTGCTCGCCCGGGCGTCGCGCGCCCTGGGCCCCGCGCCGCTCGCCACCGACGCGGCCCACGCCAAGCGCGTCGCCGACCTCGAGCTGTACCTGCGCCAGCACCACGGCGAACGGGACGACGCGTCACTCGGCCAGACGGTGCTGCGGGACGCCATGACGGACGGGCGCCCCGCGTGGTGACCTTCGACGGTCGCGCGCCGGGCACCCCGGTCGAGACCTGGGAGGCCGACCCGCGCCTCCTCGCCCTGCCGCCGCTCGACGGCGCCGTCGACCCGGCCACGGTGTCGCGACTGGTCGTGCTGGCCGCCCACCCCGACGACGAGACGCTCGGCGCGGGCGGCCTCATCGCCGACGCGGCGGCACGCGGGCTGCCGGTGACCGTCGTCGTCGTCACCGACGGCGCCGCCTCGCACCCCGGGTCGACCACCGGTGCCGAGAGCCTCGTCGCGACGCGGGCCGAGGAGGCGCGGGTGGCGGTCGGCCTGCTGGGTCACGACGTCGAGCTGGTCCGGTGGGCCGTGCCCGACGGGGCCGTGCGCGAGGCCCGCGCCGAGATCACCGAGCGGCTGCGGCCCCTGCTGCCCGGGCCGGGCGGCGTGCTCGTCGCCCCCTGGAGCGGCGACGGCCACCGCGACCACCGGGTGCTCGGCGAGATCGCCGAAGAACTCGTCGGCGAGCTGGTCGCCGAGGCCGGCGCCGCCGCGCCCCGGCTGCTGCAGTACCCGATCTGGCTCTGGCACTGGGGTTCGCCGGACCACCCGGACGTGCCCTGGGCGTCGATGAGGCTCCTGCCGCTCGACGCCGCCGCCGACGCGGCGAAGCGGTCGGCCCTCGCGGCCTACGCCTCGCAACGCCGCCCCCTGTCGGCCGCGCCCGAGGACGCGGCGGTGCTGCACCCGGTGTTCGAGCGGCACTTCGCCCGCGGGCGCGAGGTGTTCGTCGTCGACGAGCCGGGGTCTGCGGGCCCGTCCGGGCCGACGGCCGCGACCGAGGCCACCTTCGACCGGACGCACGCCCGCCGGGCGGACCCCTGGCGCGTCACCACACGCTGGTACGAACGACGCAAGCGCGCCCTGACCATCGCGTCGCTGCCGCGAGAACGCTACGGTCGCGTGCTCGAGGTCGGTTGCTCGATCGGCGTGCTGACCGGCGACCTGGCCCCGGCCGCCGACCGCCTGCTGGCCCTCGACGTGTCGTCGGTCGCCGTCCAGGCCGCCCGCGAACGACTCGCGAACCTGCCGCACGTCGCGGTGGAGCAGGCCGACGCCGCCGTGGACTACCCGGCGGGAGCCTTCGACCTCGTCGTCCTCAGCGAGGTGGGCTACTACCTGGGCCCCGACGCGTTCGGACGACTGGTCGACTCGATCGTCGACGGGCTCGCCGACGGCGGCGACGTCGTGGCCTGCCACTGGCTGCAGCCCGAGGGGGACTTCCGCCAGAGCGCGGACGACGTCCACGCCCGGCTGGGGGCCGACCCGCGCCTCCACCGGGTCTCGCACCACGTCGAGGACGACTTCGTGCTCGACGTGTTCTCGCGCGACCCGCGGTCCGTCGCCCAGCGGACGGGGCTGCGATGAGCGACACGCCCGGCGGTGCCGTGCCCGTCCGCGCCGTCGCGGTCGTCGTGCCCGCGCACGACGAGGAGGAGCTCGTCTCGCGCGCCCTCGACGGCGTCGAGCGCGCCCGTCGACACACGGCCCGGACGCATCCGGAGGCGCGGGTCGTCGTCGTCCTCGTGGCCGACGCCTGCACCGACGGCACGGTCGCGGCCGCCCGGGCGCACGCCGGCGTGAGCGTCGTCGAGATCGACGCCCGCGGCGTCGGCGTCGCCCGGGCCGTCGGGGTCGACGCAGCCCTGGCCGCCCTCGGGGTGGAGTCCGGCGCGCCGCAGGCGGACGCCCTGCCCCAAGACGCCCTGCCTCGAGACGCCCTGCCCGGAGACGAGCTGCCGGCTGACGCCCTGCCCCTCGACGCCGTCTGGCTCGCCTGCACGGACGCCGACTCGGTCGTCCCGGTCGGCTGGATCGACGACCAGCTCGACCGCGCCGCCGCCGGAGCCGACGTCGTGATCGGCACCGTGCGCCCCGACTTCGCCGACCTCTCGCCCCGCCAGATCGCGGCGTGGACGGGTCGGCACACGCCGGGCCGACCGAACGGTCACGTGCACGGCGCCAACCTCGGCGTGCGGGCCTCGTCGTACACGGCCGTCGGGGGGTTCGCCCCCGTCGACCTGCACGAGGACAACGACCTCGTCGACCGGCTGCGCGCCGCGGGTGCGACGCTCGTCGCCTCGGACGTCGGCGAGGTGCTGACCTCGGGTCGGCGCGACGGACGCACCTCGGGCGGTTACGCGGGCTACCTCGCCGTCGACCTGCTCGCCTGACGGGGCCGACCCGCGCCTCCTGACGGTGCCACCGCCGCGTCGGCGTGGCCGCGGGCGACCCCGGGAGGCGCGCGCGGCTCAGTCGCGCAGCGTCGCCAGGTACGCGGCCTCGCGCTCGTACCCGTCCGCATCGGCGGCGAGCTCGGCCTTGCCCAGCTCGACCGCCTTGTCGCGGCTCATCTCGGCCAGGTCGTGCAACCGGACGATCGCGACCCGCAGCACGTCGGCCCAGGTCGCCTCGCTGCCGTAGGCGTCGAGCACCAGCTGCACGCGGCGCTCGGCGTCGGCCATGCCAGGTGCGTTCGGGGGAGTGCGGTCGGTGAGGGGGACGGCGCGGGTGGCGTAGTAGGCGAGGTCCCAGAGGCGGGGGCCGGGCGAGGCGAAGTCGAAGTCGATCACGCCGACGACGTGGCCCGCGGCGTCGTAGGCGAGGTTGTGGGGTGAGAAGTCGTTGTGGCAGATGACCTCGGACGGCACCTTCGCCGGTGCCTGCCAGACGGCGCCGTCGAGGCCGAAGCCGATGCTCGCGTCGTGCAGCCGCCGCAGCAGGCGGGCTCCCTCGACCAGGGCCTCGTCGGTGAAGACGTGGTCGGGCAGTGGGTAGACCGGCACTTCGGCGTCGACGAAGCTCAGGCGTTCGCGGCCGCCCTCGATGCCGAGCGGTCGGGGGATGCCCCTGACGCCCGCACGCGCCAGGTACGCGAGGTGGCGGTGGACGGTGGGCGTCCAGGGGCCGGCCACGCGCAGGACGGTGTCGCCCTGGCGGACGACGGCGTTCATGTTCCCCCCGGCCAGGACCTCGCCCGGAGGCAGGTCGTCGGCAGGCAGGTCGCCCGCAGGCAGGTCGCCCGCGGGCAGGTCACCCGCCCGGCGGCCGTCGGACGCGGCGACCACGGCTCAGGCGACCGGGCCGAAGCCCGTGCGGAACCGGTCGAAGGTCGTCACCCAGTAGGCCCGCAGCGCCTCGACGCGTTCGTCGTCGGTGGTGGCGTCGGCCCACGGGTCGTACACGCCGCGGAGCACGGCGATCACCGCGCCCCAGGTGGAGTGGATGAGCAGCGAGGTCGTCAGGGGGTCGCGCGACGGCCCGACGGCGAGGGCGATGACGTCGCCGACCCGCTCGGTCATGGGGACGCCGACCGCGAGCACGTAGGGCAGCAGGGGTTCGTGCGTCCGCAGCAGGTGGCGCAGGCTGATCATGTACTCGCACAACTGCGTGTCGACCGCCGAGAGAAGCAGCAGTTCGAGCAGGTCGATGTCGGTGCCCTCGAACGACGCCAGGGCCGAGAGGTCGGACGCGTCGACGGCGGCGCCCGCCTTGTTGAGCAGCACCGAGGCGACGGCGTCTTCTTTGCACGAGTAGTGGTTGGCGAACGTCCGCCTCGAGTAACCGGCGAGGGCGGTCACGTCTTCGACGACGAAGCCGTCGAAGCCCTTCTCGGTCGCCAGTCGGAAGGCTGCGTCCGCCAGGCCGCGACTGGTCGCGCGACGCTTCTCGTCACGCCCGCCGACGGCCTCGGTCGCGAATCGGGGCGGGCCGCCGCGTGCCGAGGTCTGCTGCATCCGACCATGGTGCCGCGAGTTCCTGAGAATTTCCATGCCCAATGGGCAACGGCGCGCCAGGATCGCGTACCCTGAGGGTGTCCGATTCGGGTCGGACGGCCTCGAGAGACACCGGGCACAAGACCTCCGTGAGATCGCGAAGGGTCGCGTCGGGTGCGACCCTCCTGCTGAACCACGAGCGGGGTCCTGGTCCTCTCGAGACACACGCCTCGTGGCCCCCGCGGTCACGGGGCGTTCCCGTGCGGTCGCCGATGCCGGTGTGCACGTCGATCCGCCTCGGGGGTGACAGGCTGAGCGCATGAGGCGAGGTCGGTTGCGGGTGTTGCTGGGGGCGGCGCCCGGCGTGGGCAAGACGTACACGATGCTCGAAGAGGGCGCGCGGCTGCGCGACGAGGGGCTCGACGTCGTCGTGGCCGTCGTCGAGACGCACGGCAGGCGGGCGACCTCGGCGCGGGTCGGCGACCTCGAGACGGTGCCCCGGCGGACGGTCGTCCACCGCGGGGTCACCCTCGACGAGCTCGACCTCGAGGCCGTGCTCGCACGGGCACCCCGACTCGCGCTCGTCGACGAGCTCGCCCACACGAACGCCCCGGGCTCGACGCACGAGAAGCGGTGGCAGGACGTCGAGGCGCTGCTGGACGCCGGCATCGACGTCGTCTCGACCGTCAACGTGCAGCACGTGGAGTCGCTCACCGACGTCGTCGAGCGCATCACCGGCGCCGCCCAACGCGAGACGGTGCCCGATGCCGTGCTGCGCGCCGCCGACCAGGTCGAGCTCGTCGACCTCGCCCCCCAGGCCCTGCGCGACCGGCTGGCCGAGGGCGTGGTGTACCCGGCCGACCGGGTCGACGCGGCGCTGTCGAACTACTTCCGCCTGGGCAACCTCACGGCCCTGCGCGAGCTCGCCCTGCTCTGGCTCGCCGACGAGGTCGACAGCGCCCTCAAGGCCTACCGCGACGAGCACGGCATCGACAGCACGTGGGAAGCCCGGGAACGCGTCGTGGTCGCCCTCACCGGTGGGCCGGAGGGCGAGACGCTCATCCGTCGCGGGGCGCGCATCGCGGCCCGGTCGTCGGGCGGCGAGCTGGTCGCGGTGCACGTCAGCGGCCAGGACGGCCTCCGCCAGGGGGCGCCGGGCGCCCTCGCCGCGCAGCGGGCCCTCGTCGAGAAGCTCGGCGGCACGTACCACCAGGTCGTGGGCCAGGACGTTCCGCGTGCGCTCGTCGACTTCGCCCGCGGGGTCAACGCCTCGCAACTGGTCATCGGCGTGAGCCGTCGGGGGCGCCTCGCCGCCGCGTTGACCGGGCCCGGCATCGGCGCGACGGTGATCCGCGAGTCGGGCAGCATCGACGTGCACATCGTCACCCACGCCTCGGCCGGCCGCGAGCGGGTGCTGCCGCGGCTCGGCGGGGCGTTGTCGCGGGGACGCGTGGTGGCCGGCTTCGTCCTCGCCCTCGTGGCCGGGCCGTCGCTCACCGCGCTGCTGGCCGGGCACCGGTCGGAGGACGGCATCGCCGGCACCGTGCTGGTCTTCCAGTTGCTCGTCGTGGTCGTGGCCGTCACCGGCGGCCTGTGGCCGGCGCTGTTCGCCGCGCTGCTGTCGGGCGTGACGCTCGACCTGTTCTTCATCGCGCCGATCTACCAGCTGACCATCGCCGAACCGCTGCATCTGGCGGCCCTCGTGCTCTACGTGCTGAACGCCGCGATCGTCAGCTACGTCGTCGACCAGGCGGCCCGCCGCAGTCGCGCCGCCGCGCGCGCGCTCGCCGAGACCGAGCTGCTCGCCACGGTCGCGGGCAGCGTGCTGCGCGGGCAGGACGCCCTGCAGGCCCTGATCGGCCGCACCCGCGAGGCGCTCGGCATGACCCGCGTCCGCGTCGTCCAGGGCGGCGTCGAGATCGGGGAGGCGCGGCTCGCCGGCGAGGGACGCGCGGCACCCGGGGCCCCCGGCGAGACCACCACCGCGATCGCCGCGGGCGCCGACGCGACCCTCGAACTCACCGGGCCCGAGCTGCAGGCGGCCGACCGGCGCCTCCTGGACGTCGTCGCGGCGCAGGTCGAGGCGGCCCTCGAGCACTCCGAACTGAGCCGTGCCGCGGGGCAGGTCGCCCCGCTCGCCGAGGTGGACCGCATGCGCAGCGCCCTGCTGGCCGCCGTCGGCCACGACCTGCGTCGTCCGCTGGCCGCCGCGACGGCCGCCGTCAGCGGGCTGCGTCAGACCGACGTCACCTGGAGCGACGCCGACCGCGACGAGCTGCTCTCGACCGCGCACGAGAGCCTCGACTCGCTCTCGACCCTCGTCACCGACCTGCTCGACGTCAGCCGCGTGCAGGCCGGGGCGCTCGCGGTGAGCCCGGCCGACGTCGACCTCGACGAGGTCGTGCTCGGCGCCCTCGACGAGCTCGGCCTCGGGCCCGCCGACGTCGAGCTGGCGCTGCGGGCCACGGTGCCGGCCGTCCGGGCAGACCCGGTGCTGCTGCAACGCGTCGTGGTCAACCTGCTCGACAACGCCCTGCGACACTCGCCGCCCGACACGGGGGTGCGCATCTCGACCAGCGCGTTCGGCGACCGCGTCGAACTGCGCGTCGTGGACCGTGGACCCGGGGTGCCGGTCGAACGGCGCGACGAGATCATGGTGGCGTTCCAGCGGCTGGGCGACACCGACAACGGCACGGGCCTCGGGCTCGGCCTGGCCCTCAGCAAGGGCTTCGTCGAGGCGATGGGCGGCAGCCTGGCGCTCGACGACACCCCTGGCGGCGGGCTGACGATGGTGGTCGGGCTGACGGCCGTGGGCGCGAGCATGGCGACCGGCGGTGCGACGACCGGCGGCGGGGCTGCCGGCGGAGGGGCGGTCGGTGACGATCGGGTACGGTCGGCCTCGTGAGTGCCGTGAAGATCCTGATCGCCGACGACGACCCGCAGATCCTGCGGGCGCTCAAGGTGACGCTCGGCGCCCGCGGCTACGACGTGGTCACGGCCGCCGACGGGCGCGAGGCGCTCGACCTGGCGGCGTCGCGGCACCCCGACCTCGTCATGCTCGACCTCGGCATGCCGCACCTCGACGGCGTCGAGGTGATCCAGGGGTTGCGGGGCTGGTCGACGGTGCCGATCCTGGTCGTGTCGGGTCGCACCGACGCCGCCGACAAGGTCGAGGCGCTCGACGCGGGGGCCGACGACTACGTCACGAAGCCGTTCTCGATGGACGAGCTGCTCGCCCGCATCCGGGCCCAGACCCGCCGCCTGCCGTCGGGCGCCGACGACGAGCAACCCGTGGTGTCGTTCGGCGACGTCCAGGTCGACCTGTCGGCGAAGACCGTGCTGCGGCGGCCGCGTGGCGATGCGGGTGCCGGGGCGGGTGCCGGTGGCGGCGGCGAGTCGGTCCGGCTGACGCCGACCGAGTGGAAGATCCTCGAACTGCTGCTGCACAGCCCCGACAAGCTGATCACCCGCGAGGCCATCCTGACCGAGGTCTGGGGCCCGTTCCACGCGAAGGACACCGGCTACCTCCGGCTCTACTTCGCCCAGCTGCGCAAGAAGCTCGAGCCCGTGCCGGCCGCGCCCCGCCACCTCGTCACCGTGCTCGGCATGGGCTACCGCTTCGTGCCCGACGGCGGCCCGGCGAGCGGGTCGGGGCTGGAGTCCCCGGCCTAGCACCGACTTCGGCACCGGTCGACGCCCGATGCTCGAACGACGTGGGCGTGCCGTCCCCGCCACGGTGCCTGGTCGTGGTGACGCACACGTCAGTCGAGTCCTGCCGTTCCGTTCCCGCCCTGTGCGGCGGGTCCCGCCGGAGAAGCCTCGAGTGGGACCCCGTCGACGGTCAGGGTGATGGGCTGCCCGCCTCGGGTGCAGTACAGCTCGATGGCTGCCAGCCCGTTGACGAAGGACGTCCGTCCCGTGGCGTGGTCGGCCTCAGTCGGGCCGTTCCAGGCGTCCAGGAGGCTGCGTTCTGCCGTACGGACGACCTCGTCGAACTCGACCGAGCCCGGATGCGCGGTCGACAGGGCGTCCCAGGTGTCCGTCAGCGTCAGGCGTGCGGCACGAGCTGCCGCTCGGTCGAGCTCGCTGTCGGCCCGGGCTGAGACGTACTCGTTCCAGCTGCGTTCGATCCCCCGGCACTGGACGGGGTCGATGCGCGGTGCCGGATCGACACAGGCCGTGACGAGGACGAGCGGCACCGACACGACCACCGTCAGCGTCGTCGCGCGTCGTCCCCGTCCGGCCGGTCGCCTCAGTGGATCACCAAGACCGTGCCCGTCGCACGCCAGATCGAGCAAGCCTTCTTCTTCGTGTCTGAAGCACCCGTGTTGAAGATGTCTCGGCACGATGCCTCGGTCGTCGCCCACTGGACGCACCGGCCTTGGTAGATGAAGTTGCAGGGTCGGCGCGCGTCCTTTTCCTGGTCGGCAAGAGCGGGCGACGACGCCATGATGACACTGGAGAGGACAAGTCCGAGCGTGGCCAGGGCTGCAGTCGTTCTTCGAGATATCTTCATTGATATTCGACTTTCTCATTGGTAACTGATACACAAATAACCTAGAGGCCCAGACTTCATGCGTCCAGAGGACGAATCATCTGAGGCTGAGACGTCTTGGGCGCGTTCTGCGCGGACCCGTGCGGCGGTCGACAAGAATCCTGACGGAATCCCTACGGTCGGGGTCGCCATCGGGAGGCGCGCGAGGCCTAACGTGAGAGGGCGCGTGCCTGCCTCCCGCCGGTGCGCCCTCCGCACCTCCGAGAGGAACCCGTGACCGCGCACCCCGAGTCACCCGCCAGGGTCGAACCCTCGACCCCGAACGCGACCAGGCGGCGCATGCGCAGCTGGCTGCTGCACGGCCTCACCGAGACCGCGGGCACGCACCAGGGGCCGCACGCCGAGGTGCCCGAGAAGACCCACTCGTGGTGGCGGGTGATGTGCCTGACCGGCGTCGACTACTTCTCGACGCTCGGCTACCAGCCGGCCATCGCCGCCGTCGCGGCCGGCCTGCTCTCGCCCCTCGCGACCATCGTGCTCGTGCTGCTCACGCTGTTCGGGGCGCTGCCGGTGTACCGCCGCGTCGCCCGCGAGAGCCCACGCGGCGAGGGTTCGATCGCCATGCTCGAACGCCTGCTGCCGTGGTGGGGCGGCAAGCTGTTCGTGCTCGTGCTGCTGGGCTTCGCGGCCACCGACTTCATGATCACCATCACCCTGTCGGCGGCGGACGCCACGGCGCACGCGGTCGAGAACCCGTTCGCCCCGGCGTGGTTCCACGGTGCCGAGGTGCCGCTGACGCTCGTGCTCGTCGCGCTGCTCGCCGCCGTGTTCCTCCGCGGGTTCCGCGAGGCGATCGGCATCGCCGTCGTGCTCGTCGCGATCTTCCTGACGCTCAACCTCGTCGTCATCGCCGTCTCGCTGTTCCACATCGGCGAGAACCCGGTCGTCATCGGCAACTGGTGGGACGCCCTGACCGTGCAGCACGGCAATCCGTTCGTCATGGTCGGCATCGCGCTGATCGTCTTCCCGAAGCTGGCGCTCGGCCTGTCGGGCTTCGAGACCGGCGTGGCGGTCATGCCGCAGATCACCGGCGACCCGAGCGACACCCCGGCCCAGCCCGTCGGGCGCATCCGTGGGGCCCGCCGGCTGCTCGCCACGGCGGCGATCATCATGAGCTCGTTCTTGATCCTGTCGAGCTTCGTCACGACCCTGCTGATCCCGCAGCAGGAGTTCCAGGCCGGCGGGTCGGCCAACGGCCGCGCCCTGGCCTTCCTCGCGCACCAGTACCTGGGCGACGGCTTCGGCACGCTCTACGACGTCAGCACGATCTGCATCCTCTGGTTCGCCGGGGCCTCGGCCATGGCCGGGCTGCTCAACCTCGTGCCGCGCTACCTGCCGCGCTACGGCATGGCCCCGCAGTGGGCCCGGGCGGTCCGTCCGCTCGTGATCGTCTTCACGGTCATCGCGTTCGTCATCACCATCGTCTTCGAGGCGGACGTGGACGCCCAGGGCGGTGCCTACGCGACGGGGGTGCTCGTCTTGATCACCAGCGCCTCCGTGGCCGTGACGCTGTCGGCGCGACGCGCCCGCCAGCGCAAGCGGACGATCGGATTCGGCGTCGTCGCCCTGGTGTTCGTCTACACGACGATCACCAACGTCGTCGAGCGCCCGGACGGCGTGCGCATCGCCGCGATCTTCATCATCGGCATCCTCGCGGTGTCGCTCGTCTCGCGCGTGCAACGGTCGTTCCAGCTGCGGGCGACGTCGGTCACGCTCGACGACGCCGCGCTGTCGTACGTGCGCGAGGACGCCGACGAGTACGGCACGATCCGCGTCATCGCCCACGAACCGGGGCGCGAGGTCGCCGAGATCTACAAGAAGAAGTTGATGGCCGAGCGGAAGTACAGCGGCATCCCGCAACGATCGCCGGTGATCTTCGTCGAGGTGCACAAGGGCGACTCGTCGAACTTCGAGGAGGACCTCGTCGTCACCGGGCACGCCGTCCACGGCTACCGCGTGCTGCGCACCACGAGCGGCGCCGTGCCGAACGCCCTGGCGAGCGTGCTGCTGGCGATCCGTGACGAGACCGGCATCGTGCCCGACATCTACTTCGAGTGGACCGAGGGCAACCCGCTGTCGAACATGGGGCGCTTCTTCTTGACCGGGGTGGGCGAGGTCGCGCCGGTGACCCGCGAGGTGCTGCGCCGGGCCGAGCCCGCGCGCGGCCGCCGCCCCGACGTGCACGTCAGCTAGCCGGTGGCCGGGCCCCGCCCTGCCCGCCCTGCCCCGCCTGCCCTGCCCACGCCCAGCCATGAACCCCGTTCACGAAGATGAACCCTGATGAATCGGGGTTCATCTTCGTGAACGGGGTTCATGCGGACGCTCCCGAGAAGCGACGTCCCGCGATGCGGGCGGCAGCCGACACACGACGCGGATCGATCGCGACACCGGCCGTCCGGAGCAACTCGGCCAGTCTCTCGGGGAACACCAGGTCGGCGTATTCACAGTGCACGACGTGACGGATGTCGGGGTGGCGCAGGAGGCGTCGGTCGCGCCGCCCCCGCTGTCTGACGACCTCGGCCGGCGTCCGCCCCGCCAGCATCTCCGGATCGGTCAGCTTGACGTGACCGTCGAACTCGAGGGCCAAGCCGAAGGCCCGCAGGAAGACGTCACAGCGCCCGACGAACAGTCCGTCGAGTTCGAAGGCCTTCTGCAACTCGACGGATGACAGGCCCAGTTCGAAGAGCACGACCCTCAAGAGACTCTCACCCCCGTTCTCCGCCCAGGCGGACGAGAACTCGAGAACGCGCCGAGCGGTTCGTCCGCCCGGACTCGAAGCCGGACCCAGCTGAGAGGCGATGCGAGCACGGGCCCGTCGGAACTCGGCTTGGACGGCGGTGCCTGTGCGGTGTCCGTCGGGCAGTACGAGGCGACGCAGGACGGCATCCAGGCACATCACGGCGTCCGCGAACGAGGCCGTTCGAGACACGTCGACAGCAGTCCGTTCCAGCGAGGTCAGCCGGAGGCCGTGGAGTTCCGCCCTGTCGTCGGACGGGACGAACCCGGGTCGTCGGAGGAGGTGGGTCGAGCGCCTGGCGGTCGTGCGTCGCGGATCGACGACGGTGACGACGTCGCCGTAGTCGTCGTGGACCCGAGGCAGCCCCCAGCACGCCGCGGCGGAGGCATGCGAGACCGTGCACTGCGGGTCGAGACCGGCGACGACCGCTCTGGTCAGGACGACGTGACGTTCTCGCGCGTCGAGTTCGCGCCAGCGCCGGGCATCCGCGTAGACCCCTTGATGCACTCGGACCAACGCCCCCCGACGGGCTCGGAGTTGCAGCTGCCGCGCCTCACGGGTCGTCGCCCCGTGGGTCGAGGTGAAGAGCAGAGGGCAGGGGAGCGGTTCGAGGAGGGACATGACGCGAGCCTGGCGCGATGGCCTCCGTGACCGGTGCCGTGCCCTCACGTCTGTGGAGCGAGCGTCCTCTCGGCCGGCGTGTGGAGGAGGCGTAGGCCCTGCCGCCCCCGCGCGATGAACCCCGTTCACGAAGATGAACCACGAGAAAACGTGGTTCATCTTCGTGAACGGGGTTCACGGGCGAGCGGTGCGGCTCGGCGGGGTACGGCGCTCAGCTTGGCCGCCGACACCGCGCCTCCTGTACTGCTGGGAGCATGACCGACTCCCGCTCCCTGCCCTACCCCCTCGGCGTGACGCCCCTGCCCGACGGTGGCGCCCACGTCGCCGTGTACTCCGAGACCGCCGACCACGTCTGGTTCTGCCTGTTCGACGACGAGGCCGACGGCGGCGCCGAGCACCGCTTCGAGCTGACCAACCGCACCGGCCACGTGTTCCACGACGTGGTCGAGGAGGCGCGGGTCGGCTCCCGCTACGGCCTGCGGGTCGCGGGCCCCTGGGACCCTGCCGCCGGCCTCCGTCACAACGAGCACAAGCTGCTGCTCGACCCGTACGCGACCGCCCTCGACGGTGGCTTCGACTGGGGTCAGGCCGTCTTCGGCCACGACATGGACGAGCCCGAGACGATGGACGAGTCCGACTCGGCCGACGCCATGCCCCGCAACGTCATCGCCGACCGCGACTTCGACTGGGGCGACGACGAGCGCCCGCTGACGGCGATGGAGGACACCGTCGTCTACGAGGTGCACGTCAAGGGCTTCACGCAGACGCACCCCGACGTGCCCGAGGACATCCGGGGCACCTACGCCGGCATGGGCCACCCCGCCGCGATCAAGCACTTCACCGACCTGGGCGTCACCGCCGTCGAGCTGCTGCCGACGCACCAGTTCGTGCAGGACAGCCACCTCGAGGAGAAGGGCCTGCGCAACTACTGGGGCTACAACTCGATCGGCTTCTTCGCCCCGCACGACGAGTACGCCTCGAAGGCCGCGGGCACCCGCGGCGGCCAGGTCGCCGAGTTCAAGCAGATGGTGAAGGACCTCCACGCCGCCGGCCTCGAGGTGTGGATGGACGTCGTCTACAACCACACGGCCGAGGGCAACCACATGGGCCCGACCATCTCGTTCAAGGGCATCGACAACGCGGCCTACTACCGCCTGGTCGAGGGCGACGAGGGCAACTACTTCGACACCACCGGCACCGGCAACAGCCTGAACGTCAGCCACCCGGCGGCCCTCGGCCTGATCATGGACAGCCTGCGCTACTGGGTCACCGAGATGCACGTCGACGGGTTCCGCTTCGACCTCGCCACCACCCTCACCCGCCAGGGCGGCGAGGCCAGCGAGCACAGCGCGTTCCTCACGCTGATCCACCAGGACCCCGTGCTGCAGAGCGTCAAGATGATCGCCGAGCCCTGGGACACCGCCGGCTACCAGGTGGGTGGGTTCCCCGCCGACTGGTCCGAGTGGAACGGCAAGTTCCGCGACGACGTCCGCGAGTTCTGGAACGGCGAGCCCGGCGTGCTGTCGACCTTCTCCGACCGCGTGCTCGGCAGCCCCGACGTGTACGAGGCCGACCGTCGCTCGCCCCTGTCGAGCGTCAACTTCGTCACCGCCCACGACGGCTTCACCCTCGCCGACCTCACCAGCTACGCCGAGAAGCACAACGAGGAGAACGGCGAGGACAGCCAGGACGGCGAGAGCGACAACAAGTCGTTCAACGGTGGCGCCGAGGGCCCGACCGACGACCCGGCGGTCAACGAGTACCGCGACCGCCAGCGCCGCAACTTCCTGGGCACGCTGCTGATCAGCGCGGGCGTGCCGATGATCCTCGGTGGTGACGAGATCGCCCGCAGCCAGGGCGGCAACAACAACGCCTACTGCCAGGACAGCGAGATCTCGTGGTTCGACTGGGAGCGCGCCGACCGCGACCTGCTCGCCTTCACGACCGAACTGATCACGCTGCGCCGCGAGAACCCGGCCCTGCGCCCCGACTGGTTCCGTTACGCGCCCGAGGTCGAGAGCGACGACCACGTGCAGGTGCGCCGTGCCGACGACCACTCGTTCTCGAGCGGCGACTGGCAGCAGGGCGAGAACAAGGCGATCACCTTCGTGCTGACCCACAAGGACGCCGACGCGTTCGCCTACCTGGTCAACGGGTCTGACAGCGTCGTCGAGTTCAACGTGCCCGACGCGCCGCACGGCGAGTGGGAGCTCGCCGCGTCGAGTGACCCCGGCCAGCAGGTCGAGGGCGCCGTGACGACGCTGCTCGTGCGGGACGCGAGCTTCACGCTGCTGCGGAGCCGCGCCTCCTAGGCGTCGACGACGCGAGCGCAGGAGGCGCGGTGCGGGTCCTCGGGACCGGCACCGCGCCTCCTGCGTCCGTCGGGCACGCGAAAGACCGCCGCCCCGAGGGGACGGCGGTCTCGGATCGCGTCGGCCGAGGCCGAGCTGGGGTCAGGCCGTGGCGAGCTGCTGCGCCGCCGGGGCGAAGAAGTCCGCGTAGCACGGGCCCGGCGTGATGTCGACGACGGTGCCGCAGACGACGGGCCCACGGTCGGCGTGCGACCGGGGAGCCCGGCCGTCGCGTCGGCGCTTGGGGTAGACCTCGATGCGGGCGGCGGGCACCCGCTGGTCGGCCACGTAGTGGTGACCGCTCGTCACGTCGACGGAGCGACGGACGTGCGCCACGAGCTGGTCGTGGCTGAGACGGGCGAGGCCGGCGGCGTTCATGCCGAGGCCTCGGCGAGGAGGAGTGCGCTGATGTCGATCGGCTCGGTCGGAGCCAGGTCGTGCGCGAAGGGGTGGTGCCCGGAGGCGTGGACGATGTTCATCTTGTTCTGCTCATCTCTGCGGCCCTGCGACCGCGTGCGGAACGGGGTGGTGCGGGTCGCGTCGCCGTGAATCGACGCATTCCGAACTCTCGCAGGTCGCCGAGGCATCGCCACCATCGGCCGGGACATCGTTCGCAAGGTGGACATCTGTTCGAACGCGTGTCGGGCTCCGGCTGGCCCACGGGCGCGGCCTCAGTCGCGCCGGGCCCAGAGCGCCTCGACCAGCGACCGGGTCAGCTCGTGGTCGATCGCGACGGCCTGCCCGTCGAGCGTCGACACGGGGGCGATCTGCCGCCCGCTCGACACGAGCCACAGGGCGTCGGCCTCGCGGACGCGCTCGAGCGGCACGAGTTCGTAGGCGGTCTCGTGGCCGAGGGCGGCAAGGGCGTCGAACAGGGCCTGCTGCGTCGTGCCCTCGAGGATGCCCTGGTCGGTGCGTGGCGTGACGAACCGGTCGCCGAAGCGGGCGACGAGCGAGGCCGACGGACCTTCGAGGGCGTAGCCGTCGCTGCTGACGAAGAGCACGTCGTCGGCACCGCGGCGGGCGGCCTCGCGCAGGACGCTCTTGTTCACGGCGTACGACAGGGTCTTGGCCCCCTGCAGCAGCCACGGCGAGGTCTGCGCGACGTCGTGCCGGTAGCCACGGTCGAGCGACACCACGCGGATGCCGTCGCGACGTTCGGCCGCGTGGTCCTCGAACGCCTCGGTGCGCGCCCAGGCGGTCGGCTCGCTGTCGGGCACGCCCTCGAGGCCGCGGGTGACGATCAGCTTGGTCAGGGCGAACGGCACGGGTGCGTGGGCCGCGGCCGAGGCGAGCACGGCCTCGCGGATCACGTCGAGGTCGAGGGCGGGCAGGTCGAGCAGGGCCGCCGAGCGGGCCAGGCGGCGCAGGTGCGGCTCGAGCGCCTGCACGGCACCGTCGACCACGCCGAACGCCTCGAAGATGCCGTCGCCGCGCGTCACGCCGAGGTCGACCGCCGTGACGACGGGCTCGGACGCGTCGGTGACGTGCCAGCCGGGGCCCTCGCCGACGGCCCCGGCGCGGGCCCGGTCGATCACCACGAGCACGGGGGCAGGAGGCGCGGTGTCGGTGGCGGGCGAGGCGTCGGCAGCGAGGTCGGTCACGTCCTCGACCGTACCTCGGGTCAGGGTTTCGCTTTGTGGACAGGCTGTGGAAAGTCGCTCGAGGGCGAGAGGTTAGACGCTCACGCGACTGCGTGGTCGGCCAGGACCCCGGGTGTCGCGCGGTGACGCGACGTCGCGCTCCAGTCGCTAGGCGGTCTAGCGGAATCGGGTCCGTGATCAGGGATTTCTCGTCGCCCACGCCCCTTGTGCACTCAGACGACGGAGGTACCGTGAGCGAGCCCGCCCATGGTGGGCGCGTGGTGCCCGGTGGGCTGGGAGCTTCTTCACGGGGCGGCCCGCCCGGCACCACACCACACGCGCGGAAGGGCCGCACCGTCGAGACGGTGCGGCCCTTCGTGGTCGGTGCGTGCGGAGCCTCAGCCTCGGGGCTTGGGCGGTCCGGGCTTCGGGTTCGACGGCGTGGCCTCGCCCGACGCCGGGTCGGCCGGGTCGGGCTCGCCCGGCTTGGGGTGGCCGGGGATCGAGTCGCCCGAGAGGTTCAGGTCGTCGGGGTCGACCTCGATGTCGCCGCCGTCGTCGGGACCACCCTCACCGGGCAGGGTCTGGACGGCGTCGAGGTCGGTGTCCTCGTCGACGGCGGGGGAGTCCTCGGTGGCCGACCGCTGCATCTCGGCGGTGGTCTGCTCGCTGCGGGGGAAGTCCGCCGTCGGGTCGTCGGCGTCGCGACGGTCGGGGGCGGTCTCGGCGGTGCCGGCGTAGCCGACTCCGTCCGTGGTCGCGGACGCGTCGCTCGGGGTGGAACCGGTCGTGGTGTCGTGCTCGTCATCGTGCATGCGCGCACGGTACGCCGCCGGGGTGCGTGCCGCATGTGCGCCGGGGCAGACTGGCGGCATGACGACACTGACCTGCCGCGCGATCGTGTTCGACATGGACGGCACGCTGGTCGACTCGACCGCCGTGGTCGAGCGCATCTGGAGCGACTTCGCGGCCGAGCACGACCTCGACGTCGTCGAGCTGCTCGCGTTCGCACACGGGCGGCAGACCCACGACACCGTGCGACGGTTCCTGCCCCGGCTGCCCGAGGGCGAGGCTCGCGCCCTGACCGACGGGCTGCAGGCCGTCGAGGCCGGTGGTCGCGAAGGCACCGTCGAGATCCCGGGTGCGGGCGCCTTCGTCGCGAGCCTGCCGACCGACCGCGTGGCCCTCGTCACGAGCGCGAACCTCGACCTGGCACGGTCGCGCATGGCCGAGGCCGGCGTGCCGTGGCCGACGGTCGTCCTGGCGTCCGAGCACGTCGCGGTCGGCAAGCCGGCACCGGACGGCTACCTGCTGGCTGCCGAGCTGCTGGGCGTCGACCCCGGCGAGGTCGTCGTCTTCGAGGACGCCGCGGCGGGACTCGAGGCCGCCCGCGCCTCCGGGGCCTCGGTCGTCGTCGTGGGCGACCACGACGGCCCGGCGGCCGACGGACTGCCCCGCGTCACGGGGTACGACGGCGTCACCGTGCGAGTGCTCGACGACGGGGCGCTCGAGTTGACCCTGCCGTAGCGGATCGGGCCGCGACGGGGGCACGGGGCGGGGCCGGCGTGGGTCTGGTCAGGCCTTGCCGGGTCCGTTCGGGCCGGCGGGACTGGGTGGCCTCAGCCGTGCAGCGGGTGCGAGCCCTCGTGGTTGGTGCGCTGCGCCAGGGCGTGGGCGAACTCGCGCAGGGTCTCGTCCGAGGTGTGGCGGGGCGTCCAGCCGAGCACCGTGCGGGCCTTCTCGGTCGACATGACCGGGATCTTCGCCGCGATGTCGAGCCAGCCGGGCTCGGTGGGCTGCAGCCGGGCCAGCCAGGTCAGCTGGACGACGGCGCGCAGCAGGCGGTAGGGGACGGGCAACAGCCGTGAGCCGAAGGCCCTCGCGACGAGGTCGGGGTCGACGACGGGCTCGGCCGCGAGGTTGAAGGCGCCACCCGCGCGACGGTCGATCGCCCGCCAGAACGCGTCGGCGACGTCGCTCGCGTGCACGACCTGCGACACGAAGCGCGGGGCGAGCGGGACGAACGGAGGGCGAACGCGCTGCATCCAGCGGGTCGGCACCCAGCGGCCGACGAACAGCCCGACGATCTCGCTCGCGGCGGCGGCCTGGAACACCAGCCCCGGACGCATCCGCGTCAGGGTGACCTCGGGGTGCTGCTCGGCGAAAGCGTCCATGACGCGCTCGTTGATCGCCTTGTGCTTCGAGTAGCTCGACCGGCGGACGCCCTTGGTCTTGTAGCTCTCGTCGACCCGACGCCCCTTGGGGCCGCGCGAGTACGCGCCGACCGACGAGGCGACGAGCACGTGGGGCACGCCGGCCCGGGCCGCGGCGTCGAGCACGTGCGAGGTGCCGAGCACGTTGGTGCGGTACATGACGGCCTTGCGGTGGCTCGGCTGCAGGGCCCAGCCGAGGTGCACGACGGCGTCGGCCCCGGCGAAGGCACGCTCGAGGGCGAGGGGGGAGTCGTCGGCCCCGACGTCGATCGAGAACCAGGTGACGTCGCCGTAGGGCGGCGTCGCCATGCGGGGGCCCCGACGGGCGACGCCCACGAGGGAGGTCACCTCGGGCTCGGCCTGCAGACGGGTGAGCAGGGCGGTGCCCAGGTTGCCCGTGGCTCCGACGACGACCACGCGCATGGGGTCCCACTTTCACGACTCGACGGTCTCGCGCCGACCCCGGGTGGGCGGCAGACCTGCGGCGAGCCTACGCGAGGCCCCTGGGGACGGGGCCGCTCGGCCCGGGCCGGTCGGTGCGGGCCGGTCGGTGCGGGCCGGCGCGCGTCGGCGCGTGTCGGTGCGTGTTGGCGCTCGTCAGGTCGCCGGGGGCGGGCCGGCCTCGGCGGCGATGCGGGTGACGGCGGTCTCGTCGAGCACGAAGACCTCGTCGCCGTCGCGTGGGTCGTGCGCGCGGACGACGGTCGAGCGCACCGCCCCTCCGGCCGACAGCTCGACCACCACGAAGCCCGAGCCGCGCACGGCTCGCTCGGTGCCGACCGCGGCCAGCACGTCCGTGTCGTTCGCCACCCCGGGGGCGACCACCACGGGCACGCCCGCCAGGTGGCCCACGATGTGGTGGTGGTAGTGCCCGGCGAGGACGACGCGGACGTCCGACGCCTCGACGACCGCGGCCAGCGCCTCCGGGTCCTGCAGGGCGAGCGACTCGTGCAGGGTCGTGGGCGCGACGATCGGCGGGTGGTGCAGCACGAGCACGGTGCCGCGTGCGGCCGGCGTGGCGAGCTCGTCGCGCAGCCGGGCGAGCTGCTCGGGCCGCAACAGGCCGTAGCCGGCACCGGAGACCGAGGTGTCGAGCCCGATCACCCGCCAGCCGTCCACCTCGCGGACGAGGTCGAGCGGCCCGGCCGGGTCGCCGCCGAGCACCTCGGCGAAGCCCGCGCGCACGTCGTGGTTGCCGGGCACGAGCACGACCTCGGCGCCCGCCGCACGGGCCCAGGCGTCCGTGCGCTCGCGCAGGTGCCGGTAGGAGGCGCGGCTGCCGTCGTCCGACAGGTCACCCGAGCCCACCAGCAGGCGCACCCCCTCGACCCGCGCGGCCTCGGCCAGGACGAGGTCGAGGGCTTCGGTCGTGTCGACGACGCCCTGGTGCAGGGCCCCGTCCGCGAGCAGGTGCGCGTCGCTGAGGTGGACGATGCGGAGGGCTCCGGGGGGCAGGGCGTGCATGCCGCGACGCTACCGGGTGCCGGGCCGGGGCGGGCCTGGCCGGTGCGGACTGGTGCGGGCCGGACCGGGGCCGGGCCGGGGCCGGGCTGGGGCCGGGCTGGGCTGGGCTGGGCAAGTCGCACCACCGTCGTGTCGTCGAACCACGCTCCGGGGTGGTTCGACGACGCGGAGGTGGTGCGACCTCGTGTGCCTTCGTCGTGCCGTCGGCGGGAAGGGGCGGGCTCAGCCGCGGAACTGGTCGGCGGGGGCCAACCGGCCGTGCACGCGACGGCCGAGCTCGGTGAACATGTCGGTGACGGTCGCCCAGTCCTCGTGGCTGGGTGAGGTCGGCTCGACGAACAGGCCGTAGAACCGGCGGCCCGTGTTGAGGGTCTCGACGAGCACGGTCTCGGAGCGATCGAAGAACTGCGTCCCGTCGTGCTTCAGGGCCGCGGCACGGACGGGTTCGCCGGTGAGGTTGCAGAACCCGGCCGACGCGAGGGCGCGAGCGGTCTTGCGGCGCGACAGCCGGGGCAGCACGCGGCCGGTCTTCCCCGGGTCCAGCACGGCTCGCACGTGCGCGAACACGAGCTCTTGCTCGTGGACGGGGTGCGAGGCGTTGGTCGGAGAGTTCGTCACCCCCTCACCGTGCCAGGTCGGTGACATCCAGGCGACTCCCAGTGCGGGGGCGGCCTGTTGGGGTGCGACCCGGACTGGGGAGCCGGGTCGGTGCGCCACGGGCCCGCCCGCGGTGTAGCTCGCACGGTCGGCGCGCGGCGCAGCCCCGGCCGAGACCCTCGACCGTGTCGGCCCGTCGTCGCCGGGGGTGCCGGTGAGCGGCCGATGGCGACGTGGGTGCCGGTGCCGGTGCCGGTGTCCGTGCGACGGTCGGTGCGGGCAATTCCGGGCTGGTGCTGCGGCCGGGTGCCGGGATCGGCGTGGGAGGGGCGCGGCCGCGGCAGGGAGAAGGAATTGCCGTCAGGGGGGAGCGCGTGAGGTTCGCGGCGGCACAGGATGTGCTCTGCAGGAGCGGCGTGCCGAAGCCGCTGTCGGTCTCGCCGTCGGTGCGGGCAATTCCTGGCTGGTGCTGCGTCCGGGTGCCGGGATCGGCGTGGGAGGGGCGCGGCCGCGGCAGGGAGAAGGAATTGCCGGCGGGGATCGGCTCGGGGCGGGGCGGGGCGGCGGCGGGGCGGATCGGGGCGGGCCCGGGCCGTGCCCGGGGCGGATCGGGGCGGGGGCGGGACGTGCCGGAGAATGGCGCGATGACCCCTGCTGCTCCGGCCGACGGCCGCGACCTCGACGACTCGGCCCGCTGCCCCTGCCTCAGCGGCGAGGCCTACGGGTCGTGCTGCGGACCGGCCCACCACGGCACGGCGCCTGCCCCGACGGCGGAGCGGCTGATGCGCTCGCGGTACTCGGCCTTCGTGCTCGCGCGGGCCTCGTACCTGCTCGAGACCTGGCACCCGGCGACGAGGCCGGCGACGCTCGAGGTCGACCCGGAGACACGCTGGTTCCGGCTCGAGATCGTGCGGACGCGTGCGGGCGGGCCGTTCGACGACGAGGGGACGGTCGAGTTCGAGGCGCATCTCCGCGACGCCGACGGGGTCGGGGTGCAGCACGAGGTCAGCCGGTTCGTCCGGGTCGACCGGCGGTGGCTCTACCTCGACGGCACCGCGGGCTGACGCCTGGCGAGGCCGGGGCGTCGGGCGTCACGAAGAGGACGTCGGGTCCGTCGGGGCCCGGCGCCCTCTCCGTGACGCCGCCGGGCCGCAGGGAGAGCTTCACGGGCAGGGACCCACGGTCCGGACGACACCGATGCAAGACTCACGCCCTTCATCTCGACGAACGATAGGCCGCACGGCCTGGTGCGGTTCAGACGTGGACGCGCCTCACAGGCACGGCCGTGCTCCGGTGCGTTTCGGGGGACAGGGCCGGTGGCGTCCGCACGCGTGGGGTGGCACCGTCAGCTCTCACGCGGCGTCGCAGGCCCGGGTGCCTCGGCCTCGGGTGCCGCAGCCCCGGGTGCCGTGGCCCCGGGTGCCGTGGCCGAGGGTGCCGCGGCCCCGAGCACTGCGGCCCGCCGTGCCGCGGCGAGCTCCTCGAGTGACCGGACCAGTCCGCCGACGGCCCGCTGCGCCCGCACCACCCCGACCGGTCCGCCGAGCACCGCCGTGCTCGACGCGTGAACGATCCGGGCGACGAGGCATGCGTGGTCGTCGACGAACCACTGCACGTCGAGCGTGAGCAACTGCGTCCGCCCGGCGAAGGCCCTCAGCGCCAGCGTCGAGACCAGCGTGCCGCGGACGGCCCTGGTGCTGCCGTCGGGCGCGAGCGACAGGGTGAAGCCGTGATCGGTCAGCGTCCGTTCGACGAGCTGCCGCGACTCGTCGTGCGGACCCTCGAAGAAGACGTCGTACGAGCTCGCCACGGGTCGGTCGACGCCGTCAGCGCAGCGGCGCGAGCATCTCGAGCTCTCGCGCCGTCGGGTCGAGGGCGTAGGCGTTCGTGTGACCGGTCGGCTCGTAGCCGCGGCGTCGGTAGAAGCCGATCGCCCGTTCGTTCTGCTCGTGGACGTGCAGGCGCAGGGCGTCGCCCTCGGTCGCGGCCCATGCCTCGACGCCGTCGAGCAGCAGGTCGGTCACCCCGGCTGCACGACCGCGGTGCGACGGGGCGACGTACACGCCGACCAGCAGGGGTTGCCCGGCCGCCTGGAGGAACCCGCCCATGGCACCGACCCAGTCGCCGGTCTCGTCGTCGACCGCGACGAGCGAGGTGCCGTGCTCGGCCTCGCCCCGGGCACCGCGCATGCGCCACTCGGCCTCGCCGTGGCGCCGCGCGACGGCGAGCGTCTCGCCGTACGCGATCGGGGTGTCGGCCAGCATCGCGAGGCGCAGGTCGCGGACGCGCTGCCAGTCGTCGGCGGTCGTGCGGCGGACGGTCACGGGTCGTGCGGGCATGCGGTCAGCCTGCCACACGGTCGCCACGAGCCGAGAGCACGGGCCGGGGGCAGGAGGCGCGGCTCGGCCCCCGCCGCCGGCTCGCGCCCCGACGGCGTCACCAGAGGAGGCGCGGCTCGGCCCCCGCAACCGGGTCGCGCCCCGAGGGCGTCACCCGAGGAGGCGCGGGTCGTCGTCTGGACCGAGCCGCGCCACGGGAGCGGGGCCGAGTCGCTGCTCGGGGCGGGCCGGCGAGATGAGGGTCGCGCGCCTCCCGCGGTCGTCCGGCTCGGTGTCGACGCCGAGCACCTGCAGGCGTTCGGGCGTGCGGGCGCGCAGCGCCGCCGTCCAGGCGCAGACCAGGGCGTCGAGGAGGTCCTCGCGGTGCTTGTAGGCCCGGTCGACGAGCGGCGACGGCTCGTCGAGCAGCGCGGCCGACACGGGGTGCGAGCCGAGCCGCAGCGGCACCTCGGCCCCGGCCAACCCGCCCAGCCGACGCAGCAGCTCGTCGCAGGCCGCCGCTCGCGCCTCGCGCCGCGCCTCCTTCGGCAGCGACAGGTCGGGACGCTTGTACCGCGGACGCTTGTCGTCGTAGCCGAGCTCGGCCATGCCGACGAGCGTCGTGTAGGGGTAGCACTCGAAGTGCCCGACGGCGTCGAGCGGCAGCGGCACGACGCCGTCGTCGTAGGCGCCTCCGGCACGCTCGAGGCGCTCGCCGAGGGTGCGTCCGCCGAGCCAGGGCAAGGAGGCGCTGCTCGCGTTGGCCGAGACGTGCCACCGACCGTAGGCGCGCGCCACGAGCCGCTCGCTCGCCCGCATGCCCGTCGCGTTCGGCACGAGCACGGGGGCGTCGACGGCGACGACGGACCCGGGGGTCGACCAGCGCAGCACCCAGGCCTCGACCTCGTCGACCCCCCGCGCCCAGCCGGCGTCGAGCACCGTGCCGTCGGCGTCGATCACGGCCAGGCCGGTCTCGTTCGCCGGGCGCTCGGGCGTCGAGTCGCGCCAGGCGAGGTCCACGCCGAGGTAGCGCGGCGGAGGTGCGGCAGCCGTGGGCGGGGTCGGGGTCGGGGTCACCGGTCGACCGTACCCGCGGAACCGGCCGCCCCCTGCGCCGGCCCGACCCCGCGCTGGCCCCACCCCACGTTCCGGCGCTCGGCGATTTGCCTAGGCAGGGTTCGAGCGCCGGTCGCGGGGGTGGCTCCGGGGGTGGTCGCGCCCGACCCCCGGTTCCGGCGCTCGGCGATTTGCCTAGGCGGGGTTCGAGCGCCGGTCGCGGGGGTGGGGTGACGGCGATACTGAGCCCATGCCCACCAGCACCACCAGCACCACCACCCGCAGCCCGGCCGACCTCCGCCGCTGGCGCCGTTACCTCGCCGACGAGCGGGCCGAGGAGTCCACCTACCGTGACCTCGCCCGTCGCCGCGACGGCGACGAACGGGCGATCCTGCTCGCCCTGGCCGACGCCGAGGGGCGCCACGCCCAGCACTGGGTCGACCTGCTGGGCGACGACGTCGGGCGTCCGGCCCGCACCGACCTCCGCACCCGCGTGCTCGGCCTGCTCGCCCGGCGGTTCGGCTCGATCTTCGTGCTCGCCCTCGTGCAGAGTGCCGAGGCACGCTCTCCTTACGCGACCGACGCCGACGCCACCGACGCGATGGCCGCCGACGAGCGCATCCACGGCGAGGTCGTCCGCGGGCTCGCCGAACGGGGACGCAACCGGCTGTCGGGGTCGTTCCGCGCGGCGGTGTTCGGGGCGAACGACGGTCTCGTCAGCAACCTCGCGCTCGTGCTGGGCATCAGTGCGTCGGGCGTCGCGAACCACGTCGTGCTGTTGACCGGGCTCTCGGGGCTGCTCGCCGGCGCGTTGTCGATGGGGGCCGGCGAGTACGTCTCGGTGCGGTCGCAGCGCGAACTGCTCGACGCGTCCACGCCCGACCCGACGGCCCGTCAGGTGCTGCCCGACCTCGACGTCGACGCCAACGAGCTGGCCCTCGTGTACCGGGCACGGGGCATGTCGCCGGACGAGGCCGAGGCCCACGCGCGGCAGGTGCTGGCCGGTGCAGGGCGAGGGGCGTCGTCGCCGAGCGCGCCTCCTGCGGGTGCCGCGCCGGGCGCCGCCACGGCCGGCTGGGCCGACGCCCCCGACCAGGAGGCGCGCGCGGCCGACGAACCCGCCACCCACGAGACCCTCGGCACGGCGTTCGGGGCTGCCGCCTCGAGCTTCTGCTTCTTCGCGTCCGGGGCCGTGATCGCGGTGCTGCCCTACCTGTTCGGGCTGTCGGGGCTCGTCGCCGTGGTCGTGGCCGCCGGCCTGGTCGGCGTCGCGCTGCTCGGCACGGGCGCCGTGGTGGGGCTGCTGTCGGGTGCGAGTCCGCTCAAGCGGGCCCTGCGTCAGCTCGGCATCGGGTTCGGCGCCGCGGCGGTGACGTACCTGCTGGGGTTGCTGTTCGGCACGGGCGCCGCCGGTTGAGCCGCACGGCCCGAGGCGCTGAGCCGCCGAACAGGAGGCGCCGAGCCCCGGGCCTCGAGGCGCCGGGCCGCCAGGCGTGACGAGCTGAGCCGTCAGGCCTTGCGGTCGAGCTTCCAGGCGATCCAGCAGGTGACGAGCACGACGCCGGCGGCGGCCAGGCGTGCGCCCATCAGGACGCCCTGCCCGGTCGAGGTCGTGAGGCTCATGTCGGCGCCTATGCCGATGCTCCAGATGGCGCCCGAGAGCGTGAGGCAGACGACCAGGGCGAGGCCGAGGACGACCGAGGTGGCTCCGTGCGACCGGGGGCCGACGTCGTCGCGGCCGCGGGGGTCGCGTGAGAGGCGGGCGGCGGCGATGCGGACGACGCCGAGCCAGAGCAGGGCGACCGCGCAGGCCCCGACGACGTCGCTGCAGCGGTGCCAGCCGAAGGCCACGGTCTGCTCGGCGACGACGGCCGCGAACGCCGCGCCGATCATGAAGAACAGGGGTCGCACGTGCCGGCCGAACGTGGTCATGATGGCCAGCACGGCGGCGACTGCCACGGTGACGTGGCCGCTGGGGAAGCTGTTGCCGTAGAGCTCGCCGGTCAGCTCGGGGCGCGGGGCGAGCTGCTTGAGCACCTGGGTGGTGAGGGTCGCACCGATGATCAGGACGCCGGCCTGCACGGCCGAGCCGGGACGACGCCGGAGGAACGCCACGACCATCGTGACGCCGACGACCAGCAGCACGGCCGGGGGAGAGATCGCGTCGAGGGCGGCACCGGACTGCAGGAGCGTGGTGCCGTCGACCGATCGCAGGATGCTGTCTTCGATCGACTGCCCGGCCTCGGTCAGGACCGCGATCGTGTAGACACCCGCCAGCACGACGAGCGACGCCGACGAGGCCACCACCCAACGGCCCGTGACCCGTCGGCGGACGGCCGGGGTCGTCGAGAGGGTGGGGTGAGCGGTCACCGGACGAGCTAACTACACGCCGCCTGGAAACCGGCTCGGTCCGACCTGGCGAAGCGCCTGGGCCGCCACGACTCACAGCGTCGGCGCAGGTGGCGGGCCGTCGGCGGTCGGGCGGCGCTCCATCTGTCGCCATGCGCCACCGGTCAGCGGGGTCAGCGTCACCACGGTGTAGACGGCGGCGACGATGCCGAACGCGACCGTCAGGCCGATCGTGTCGGCCGCGACGCCACCGAGCAGGGCGCCGGCCGGGATGCCGGCCCAGGCACCCGCGTTGAGCAGGCCGAAGACCCGCCCCCGGAGGTGCTCGGGCACGCGCTCGAGCTCGACCGCCCCGAGGATGGGGTTGAGCGCCCCGGCGGCCAGCCCCGAGAGGGCCGTCGCGGCGACCAGCACCGGCAGCGGCGCCGCGAGGGCGAACGCCAGGCTCGAGGGGCCTCCGGCCAGGGCGAAGCAGACGACGAAGGTGAGGCGCCGCGGCACTCGGTGGGCGACGAAGCCGAAGGCGACGTTGCCGGCGAGGGCGCAACCGCCCAGGGTGGCGACGAGCAGTCCCAGCGCGGCCGCGCCTCCCAGTCGGTCGTTCGCGTAGAGCGGCAGCAGGGTGGAACCGCGGCCCGCGTCGAGCAGGTTCGTCACCAGCACGAGCGCGACGAGCAGCCGCATCAGCGGGTCGCGCACGACGAACCGGGCGCCCTCGGCCAGGTCGGCCCGGTAGGAGGCGCGGGCCGGCTCGGACGCGCCGGTCACGCCGGCCGAAGTGGTCGCGTTGGTGGTGCGGTCGGCGGGGGCGGCGGTCGGCGCCACGGTGGTGGCCGGGTGGTCGTGTCTCGAATCCGGTGATCCGGTAAGTACCGGATCGTCTGCCGGGGGAACGGCGGCGACGGAGTCCCGTGATCCGGTACGGACCGGATCGGGCGCGGGGACGAGCGCCCAGGTCAGCACGGCCGAGATCGCGAAGGTCGCCGCGTTGACGAACAGGGACGCGATCGGACCGACGGCGGCGACGAGCAGGCCCGCGATCGAGGCTCCGATCAACTTGGCGAAGCGCTCCGACCCGTCGAGCAGCCCGACGCTCCGTTCGATCCGCACCCCGGCCCGCTCGGTGAGCCCGGGCAGCATGACCCGGCGGGCGGTCTGACCCGGGGTGTCGAGCAGTCCGCCGACGAAGACGAGCGTCAGCAGCGCCCAGAACGGCAGCCCGACGGTCAGGGCGAGCACGGGCATCGAGAGGACGGAGGCGCCGCTCACCAGGTCGGCGACGATCGCGGCCCGGCGCTGCCCCACCCGGTCGACGACCACGCCGCCGAGCGGACCGCCGATGATCACCGGCGCCGTCGCGAACGCCGCCGCCAGGCCGACCTCGGCCCCCGACCCGCCGAGGCCCAGGACGTAGAAGGGGACCGCGAAGGCGGTCACGACGTTGCCGGTCTGCGAGATCGCGTGGGCGGCGACCAGGGACGACAGGGCGACCCGGGCCGCGCGGGCGCCGTGCCGACCGCGGGGTTCGTCGGCACGGCCGTCGCGAGGGGCGCTGTCGGTGACCCGCGCCTCCTCGGCTCGTGGGTTCTCGGTCACGACGGGCCTCAGGGGCGGCGGTAGGCCTGGTAGACGAGGACGACCGGTTCGGCGCCGTCGTCGACCGACGGGTCGTGCGCTGCGCTGGCGTCGAGCCAACGGTCGACGACGGACTCGAGCTCGCCGCGCAGCCGGGCGAGCTCGTCGACGGTCAACCGCAGGCTGCGGTCGCCGCTGGCCCCGGCCGCGACCCACTCGCGGGGCAGGGCCGGCGTGGCGTCGATGTACTCGACGAAGCGGGCCGCGTACGCCTGCGCGATCGCCTTCTGCAGGGTGGACGACGCGACGAGGCGGTCGGGGTCGTCGAGCAGGTCGGCCGGCTCCCACGTCGTGAGCTGCGTGGTGGCCTGCCACCAGCGCTCGCGGCGGTCGGCGGTCGGTCGCTCCGCCGGGCCGATCAGGTCGATGGAGGCGAGCTTCGACAGGTGGTAGCTGATCGTGCCCGGCGCCTCGTCGACGACGTCGCCGAGCTGGGCGGCGGTCTGCGGGCCGCGTTCTCGCAACAGCCCGAGGAGGCGCAACCGCGTCGGGTGGGCGAGCACGCGCATCGAGGCGGCGTCGGTGAGGGTGCTGCGGGAGGTGTCACGCGCGGTCATGCCCCGACCTTAGGTGCGCAAGAGGCGTTGCGCAACGGTTCTTGTGGGGTGGTGAGCCCACCGAGCCGTGAGTGTGATGGGTGTGGCGGGCGGGGGTGGGACCGGCGGCGCATGCTCGGAGGACGACGGCCGGACAGCCCGGCTCGCAGGAGGAACCCGATGACGAAGACCCCGGACGACCCGCACGGCCCCGACGAGACCGAACTCGAACGCAGCGGCAACAGCAGTGGCGAGGGCCACGGCGACCACACCGTCGGCGAGCGGGACGACCGCCCCGTCGAGATCACCAGCGAGAACCACCCCGACGGCGGCACCGGCTCGCGCACCCTCGACGACGGTCCGGCCGAGGACGCCGTCCCCACCCGCCAGCCCGGGCAGGCCGACGCCAGCGAGGTCGACGAGCTGATCGGCGACTACAAGGGCGACGGCGAAGGCAAGCACGCCTACTGACGTGACCCGAGGAGGCGCGGGTCGGCCTCGATTCGCGCCCCGCGCCTCCCTCGTGTAGTGTTTCCTCTGGCCAATCGGCCGAAGAAATGCGCCTGTAGCTCAACGGATAGAGCATCTGACTACGGATCAGAAGGTTGGGGGTTCGAGTCCCTCCAGGCGCACAGAACACACGGGAAAGCCTGGCCATGAGCCGGGCTTTCTTCGTTTTCTGGGGTTGCTCGTCCTTTACTCGACTTAATCGCCACTGGCGCAGATGGTCGCATCAGGACCGGTCTGGAGTCGGGTCCTCAGGCGTCCTCCCGTCGCGGTTGGCGGGCGGATCGCTTCGTCCCGGAGCGAGCTCGTCGGGGATACCGGACGCCCCGACTTCGCTCGCGGGAGCTATGGACTCCAGGTTGGCCATGCCCGGGCCTGACACATTGAGGTCTGCGGGCAGCTGACCGATGTCGCGCGTGGCTGCCTCGACTTCCGCGACGAAACGCTCGAGATTGGCGCGACTCTGGATTCTGCTCATCTTGGCCTCATCGACTCGGCCCCAGCCTGCGTGCCAAGCCGCAAGCACCCGGGGTAGCGCATCGGCAATGGACTCAGGGTGCTTCATGACGTATCGCAGGAGCGATGCGGCTCCGCCAACACCGAGCACAACGGGTCCAAGGTCTTTGGCCCAAGCCAGGACATCGAACTGTGAGCCTGCAGACATGCGTCTGATGACGAGGCTCGGCACTGCCTCAGGATGAATGTCCGGCTCCCATGCACGGATGCAAGCGACCCAAAGGGCGTCGAGTCCACTGAGAATCCGAACAATCTCTGCGGCGTCCCACGAGGTGCGGTCGAAACGGATCGAGACCTGAACGCCGTCGGGAGGAACGATGAAGTTGTCATCAAAACCCGGCAGCCGTCTGAGATTGACGCTCTCGCTGGCAAGGGCGAGCCACTCCAAGCTGTAGATGCGCTCAACCCGACTGCCCACCTGCATCCAGTTGGGTTCGGGGAGCGTCCCACGGTCGATCATGGCGCGCAGCTCATCCTGCTTGACCCCGAAGATCCTGGCTACGAGGCTCGTCGAGATGAACGATGGTGAGTTGCGTCTATCGCCTGCCACGGTGAGAGGCTAGCGATCCTCGCCTTTTGCAGGTGGCGACGCGCTGTGCGACGCGTGACCTGGCAGCTCACCCACGGCTCTAAACGGGCGCCTGCTCCTTTACAACAGGGGCTTCGTCTCAATTCGTCGACTTGTTGGGCACAAGGTAATGCGGTCCGATCAGGCCGACGTGAATCTTCCGGGTCGTTCCACCAGTGTCGTCGTGGAAATACACGCGTGGTGCCAGGGGGCCGCCGCCTTCGGAGATCTTGAGATGGGCCAGCATCGTGATGCGGCCGGAGGGTTCGACTTCGTCAGAGACTTCGAAGATGCGAGTGCGACTGAGCTTGACGCTGTTCTGAACTGTCTCGCCTTCGGTCATGGACAGCTTCTTCGGCGTAGCGGGCCAACCGAGGAGAGGCCCGGAGGCGCACCACTCCCAGAATCCACCATTGCTCCATCCGCCCGCGCGGTCTTCGGCGTAGGCAGCGAGGGCGCGTAGGCCACGCCATGTCTTGTTGCCCCAGTTGTAGGCCTCGGGAGCTGTGTCGATGTCGTCGAGATCACGAATGGCCGAGTCTGGGAGCGAGATCCATTGGGTGAGGTAGGCCTGCGCCGCCATGGCGGCCTCGGACGTGTACTGGACAGCATCAGGCACGGCTGCCGCCTCCTCGTGCTCCGTCCCCCACAGAAGCGCCGTTTGTCCGTGATCGATCAAGGCCTTCTTGAGGCGGGCTAGATGGCCGGTGGTACTCGATAGTTCCCGCTCAAGAGAGCTCTGCTCGTCCCTGGCCAATTGCAGGTCTGTTTCCAAACCTTCGCGCACGACCATGAGTTCCTGCCGCGGGATCAGTTCATCCGCGGGGCGTTGTTCTTGGCCGCTAAAGACGCCGAACGCTTCTGGGGTGCGACGCCGGGTAGACAGTTGAGCAACGGCGTAGACGATGCGGTTGACCGTCGACTGTCTGAATGCCTCCAGGCGGGCTCGCGTGTAGTAGCGATGCTTCCAGCCCTCGGATTCTCGGACTACGACGCCGGGTGCGTACACACGAATGCCCCCGTCCCAGATCGCGAGCATGCCGAGAGCATTTCGCAGGGACGTGGCGGCAGGAGCATCCAGCGTGACAACGATGGCTACTCCCTCCGCGCGGGCAGCGATGGAGGCTGCATCTCGCAGCCACTCATCGTCGCCGGTGGCGAGTGGCTCAGTGCAGACAATGATGGGAAGGCTACGGTTTGGATTCTCGAGGAGCTCTGTCAGAACCGCCACCCCCGGAGCTGGAAGCGCGAGGGGTCCCTGAAGCACGCGGCTTCCGCCTAGGCGTGGTTTCGCGGTGGCCCCCAGCAGCTCATGCACAACCTTGGGCCTGCCGACGGCTACTCGACGGGCAAGGTCGTCCGACGACATGCTGAGGTCAACGAGGAGATGCGCTGTGTCATCCTCGGCGATGACCCGAACTGTGGTCACCCACTCTGTGGGATCTCCGGCGATGGAATCCGTGGCCGTGACTTCGAAGGCCGTGGGACCAAGCGTTCTGAGCGCTACGGTCCTTTGCCTGCCTTGTGAAACGTCGAACGTGCTCGTCCCCTCCGTTAGGGGACCCGACTCTGTTTCCTCCGTCGCCCACTCAGTCACGAGACCTTTGAGTCGGTCGACTGTTGCTGCGGAGTCCGGTGTTGAGCTGTCGGACCACACTGCTCGGTAGAGGAGGCTCATTCTTCTGACTCCCAAAGGGCTCGACTAGCGCGCAAACTTGCGAGATTCACTCGGTTTTGCCGAGTCTAGGGTGTCATCCAGTGGTCGAGTAGAGACAACCCGGACCGGTGGCCCAGCTCTTTCTCGAAAGGGCGTTGATGACTACTGGCGGGGAGCAAAGGCGTCGAGGGTGGCTCGGACGTCGGCCTTGAGCTCGGCTCGCTCGACATATGAGGCCTGCGTGATGACCGTGTTGGAGTGACCCAGGACGCTGCTGGCGGCGGCGAGACCCTCGTACTTGTACACAGCCGTTGCGACGGTCTTGCGCAGGTCGTGGAGGACGAACTGCTCGATGCCGGCATCGTCCAGAGCTTTCTTCAGCGCTCGATAGACGTTGCTGCGAGAAAGAGGCTTGCCCGACTTGGTGCAGAAGACGAGGTCACTGTGCGGATTCCGAGGCGCTTCTGCGAGGCGGGTACGCAGCCACTCCGGCATGCGGACGGCGCGCATGCTCGACTTAGTCTTCGTCCGTGGCTGTCGGTGCAGGCCCGTTCCGTTGTTCTGGTCGTTCCTCACCTCGACGGTCGTTCCGAGCACCCGCAGGGTCGGCTCTTCGCCCTCAAGGTCCAGGTCGGTCCAGCGCAGAGCGAGGGCCTCGCCGATGCGCAGTCCTCCGCCGCCCAACATGGTGTCGATGATGAGGTCGACAGGCACGCTGGGGGTCGGGCCTCCGCGGCCGGGTTCGGGTCGCATGTATCGAGCAACTGCATCTCGAATGCTCTCAAGCTCAGCGGCACGAAGAGCAGTCGGGGTACTCGTCTTGGGCTTGATGGAGTCTGTGGCGCGGGCCGGGTTGAAAGGAACGAACTGCTTCTTGTGCGCGTAGCCGAAGACGTTCATGAGCAGGCTGCGGAGAGAGCGGGCTTGTGAAATCTGCCCACGCTCGACGAACTCCTGCAGGAAGTCGTCGAGCTGCACGATACCGATGTCCCGGATGTCGTCGTCACCGAAAGCTGGCTCCAGGTGAAGGCGCAGAAGGTCTCCGTAGCGGACCCGGCTCGAGACGGCCAAGCCCTCACCCTGCGACGCCTTCAGCCAGCGGTGGGCCACATACGAGAAGGAGCGGCGGTCACGTGCGCGCTTGGCGTCCTCGGCCGCACGACTCTCTTCCTCAGCCTGTTCGATGGACTGCTTCGCACGCGCTTCGTTGGCCGCTTTGCGTTCCTCGAACTTGTCCTTCAGCGCCCTCTTGGCGTCGGAGGGCGAGGTGCCTTGTGCGGAGACGCGTGTCGTCACGGTCAGGGAGTCTCGTATCGTCGCGGTCGCTGACCACTTGTTCTTGGCCAGCTCCTCCGTTCGGATGTGACCGTAATGGCCGACTCCGAGAGCCTTCCTGCCCATCAGCGCGTTCCCGAGTTGGTGGCGATGCAGGCGTCAACATCGGAGCGCCGGTAAAGGACGCGGCGCCCTACTGTGAAGCCGACGGGACCGTAGCCAGGCTTGCCCTCGAGTCCCTTGAGGCGCCAAGACCGGACCGTCGAGAGGGTGACGTGGAATTCACGGGCGAGGTCGGCTGCGGTGAGGAGAGTCGTTGGCTGGGGGGGCTTCGAGGATGGCGGGCATGGCTTCGTTCCTGGTCGAGTTCTGCCGGCAGGTGCCGGCTCGCCAGCACCATGCGCGGCAGGTCGCATCTCGTGGTCCAGCAGCGTTGCTACGGCTTTCCGGGGCGCCAGGCAGCTCGCCGCGCATGGCGCAGGCATGCAGAAGTCATTCCTTCATGCCAGTGGCCCTGGCTCCCGCGGTGATGTCCTCACCGGGACGTCCAACCAGATCGTCGAGGCACTCATCGACCTGAACTTCGATGAAGGCGTCGACCGACCGACAGCGATGCGAGCGCTAGCGGTCGCAGCAGCCACAGAGTTCCAGGCGCAGTCGATGCAGCGGGCTTCAGCCGCCGGCACGTTCTCGTTCGACGGCTGCACAATGGCGGAGATCGACCGGCTCACCAGGGACCGGACCATCACCGACCGCGACCCGACCCCCTGGCTTCGCCGCGACGTCACTCTTGTTCTCGTCCACCCGGGTACGGACGGTTGGCAGCCTCCCCAGGGCAACGTCATGACGCTCGAGCATCAGACGGCTTCCGCTTTGTTGTCGAGCCTCGCCCGAAGCGGCTACCTCCGAGTGGGCGCCATCTCCCTCTGAAGCCTCGTCCCCTGGGCAGCCAGTCGCGCGCGAGGGTCCACGCCTCGGTTGGTAGCTCGCGCTGCCGGGCGGCCTATCCAGCAATTCGTCCGAGTCCACCTCGCTTCAACAGTTCACGCGAGCGCTCATACCGACGGGTGCTTATGAGACCCATCCGCGGCAAGTTGATCTCGACCTTGTTCTGGGTTCGACGCAACGTATTGAGGGGCATCTCGAGTTGGTTCCCCTCGGTAACTTCGTCGAGATCGAAAGATCGGGCCGGGAGCGGTCGAGAGCAGACATTTGTCCCACCCTCGGAGGGCACGAGAACCTTCGGCGGGCGTGAGGGCGACCGCTTTAGAGGTCGCGGGGAGTCAGCGGCGGGTCGCGCCGATGGCCCAGACCCGCGGCGGCTGGGCGTCGTTGACGGCGTGGTCGCCGACGATGCGTGCCTTGAACACCCACGGGTTGTGGCTGCCGGCGGTGCGGGCGTTGCGCCAGTGCCGGTCCAGGTTCTTCGTGGTGCTCACGCCGGACGCCGCCAGCGCGTCGAACAGGTGCGAGGTCGCCTGTGTCGCGAGCGACGTCAGTGCGACCTGCGCCTGCGCGGTAGCGAGCTCGGCGCGGTCGTTCCTCCGCTCGTCCTCGGACTCGTCCAGGAAGGCGCCCTCGTAGGCACCTTGGAGGGCCTGCGCGGCGCGGTCGACGATCGCCTGTGCGGCGAAGCCGGCGGCTGAGACCTCGCCGACGACCTGCAGGATCTGCGGGTCAGCAGCGAACGTGTCGGCGTTGCCGTGCGAGAACACGCGGGTGCGGTTCCTGACCTCGACCGCGATCTCCCTCTCGGCAGCTACGACGGAGCCGGCGAGGACGCTCAGCAGGACGGCTTGGTAGAAGGCCGTCTGGTACTTGAAGCGCTCGTCGAACAGCACGACGTCGTCGGCGCCGACACGGGCGTCACGGAAGGTGCTCGTGCCCGAGCCCGTCGTCCGCTGTCCGAACCCGTCCCAGTCGTCGGTGTGGGCGACGCCGTCCTGGTGGGCGTCGACGATCGCGATGACCCGGTCGCCGGTGTCGGTGCGTTCAGCGTACGTGTCGATCCAGTCGGCGAAGATGCTGCCGGTGGAGTAGTACTTCTGCCCGGTGATGCGGAATCCGCCGTCCGGGTCGGGGCTGACCTTCGTCGTGACGTCGCCGACCTGCACCGTGCCCACCTCGGTCCAGGAGTTCCCGGCGATCTCGCCGCGGCCGAACCGTTCGAGCCAGACCTCGCGCTGCCCGGACCGGGCCACGAGGCGGTCCTCGACGAGGGCGAAGTGGCCGCGCAGGGCCTGGGGGATGTTGCTGTCCGCCGCCGCGAGCTCGGTGAGCAGCTGGAACAGCTGGGGGAGGGTGGCGCCGGAGCCCCCGAACTCGACGGGGACACGGACGGCTCCGAAGCCCGCGTCGGCGAGCTCGCGGATCTCGGCCACGGGGAGGCGGTGCTCACGGTCGCGTTCCGCGGCGCCAGCGGCGATGCGGTCGAAGAGCGGGCGGAAACGCGCGGACAGCGTCTCGTCCGTGGGTGCCGCGGTGGTGACGGACGTGGTGGTCGTCGTGGTCATGGGTCTCGGTTCCGTTCTGGTGGGTCAGGCAGCGGCGGGGGCTTGCGTGCGTTCCGGCTGGGGACGTGTGGCGGCTCGGCGGGTGAGCAGGGCGGCGCCGCCGAACACCCCGACGAGCGACAGGAGCGCGGTCGTCGTGGCGATCGAACCGGCCGGCCAGTGCCCGGTGAGGCCGAGGAGCGCGGGGACCGTGGTGGTCACCTGGCTCGCGAGGACGAGGGCCCACCCGGTGTAGGTGCCGATCGCTGATCGGCCGAGGGCCAGCAGGACGAAGAACAGCGCCCAGAGCGCCGCCCACCCCGCCCAGAGCACGGCGAGGAACGGGTCGTCCGCGACGTGGACGACCGCGAAGGCGACGGCGAGAGCGGCGACCAGGCCGCAGAACCAGCCCAGGCCCACGGCGCCGAGTCCGAGGAGGGAGTCCGCGCCGACGTAGAGGTAGGTGACGCCGAACAAGAAGGTGCCCGAGATCGCGAAGAGCGCAGGCAGGGAGCCGTCGGCCGACACGGCCAGGGCCACGCAGAGGACGAGCTGCAGGCCACCGATCAGGACGTTGAACACGCCGCTGTCCCTGCCGGGGACGCGCCCGAGCAGGGTGAGGCCGTTGACCAGGAGGGCGGCCCCGGAGAGGACCAGACAGATGAGCGCCATGCGGCGACCTTGGCACCGTCCGCCCCGTGGCCGCTGTCGTGTGTCCGATCAAGTCTCTTCGCTACGCCCCGTGACGGCGGTGCCCCTCGCGGCACGTCCGCCGATCTGCTGGCCACGGACAGCCAGCAGATCGAACTGGCGAGGCAGCGAGGCATCGAAGCACGACGTTCGGCGGAGTCAGCGAGGCCCCCAGTACACTGGGCCAGCGCCATTGAATGACGTCCACGCCGGCGCAGATGACGCCAAGCTGCGTTGCAGAGCGTGCAGGATGGAGTCTGGGTGAGCGTCAGAGGCGGCGGTGAGCGTCTCGGTCTTCGCGAGGTGGCCGAGCGTGCGGGTGTGTCACACATGACCGTGTCCCGCGTGCTGAACGGTCACCCGCAGGTCAAGGAGTCCACGCGCCAACGCGTGCTCGAGGTCGTCGCCGAGCTGGACTTCCGGCCCAACAGCGCTGCGCGCGAGCTCGTCACGCAGCGGGCTCTCCGGATCGGCGTGCTGATCGAGAGCGCCGTCGAGTTCGGCCCCTCGAGCATCCTTCGGGCCATCGAGCGATCGGCGCGTGACGGCGGGTACTCCGTGGCGTCGTTCGCGCTCCGCGACGACTCGGCGACACCCGAGGAAGCCGTGCGCCACCTCACCGGCCAGGGCATCGACGCGCTCTGCGTGGTCGCCCCGCGCTCGTCGTCCGTGGCCGTGCTTCGGACCATCACGACCGGGCTGCCGACCCTGGTCGTGAAGGCCGAGAAGGACCCGGCGTTCCTCACGGTCTCGGTCGACCAGGCCGCAGGCACGAAGCTGGCCGTCGATCACCTCGCGTCGCTCGGTCACCGCGACGTCCTCCACCTCTCGGGGCCCCTCGACTGGTTCGACGCCCGCGCCCGCGAGCGGGCCTTCCACACGCGCACCCGAGCCTGGGGCATGCGCGAGCGGCCGATCGTGATCGGCGACTGGTCGAGCGATTTCGGCTACGACTTCACGCGCGGTTTCGCCGGCGTACCCGAGTACACCGCCATCTTCGTCGCGAACGACGAGATGGCGCTGGGCGTGATCCACGGACTGCACGACCGCGGCATCCGCGTCCCGGAGGACCTCAGCGTCGTCGGTTTCGACGACCTGCCCGTCTCGCGCCACTTCCTCCCGCCGCTCACGACGGTGCGGCAGGACTTCCCCGCGCTGGGATCTCTCGTGGTGGACGTCCTGATCGCCGCGATCGAGGGCCGCGAGATCCCACAGAACAGCCGCATCCCGGCCGAGCTCGTGGTGCGTGACTCCACCGCGGCTGCCCGCCAGGTCGACCGAGATGGCCATCTGACGTAATCCTGGTCGTCGTCGTTCGCCCACGCGCACGCAGGCAGCTACAGTCGTGCACGTCGGACGCTGTCCGACGTGAGGCCACCCCGGCCACCGACCCGAGGAGCACCAGGTGCGTCACGTACGGGCATCGATGACGATGCACCCGGCCGGCCCCCAGGCCGCTGCCCCGACCTCGTCCGGGCGCGCCGGGCGAGAGGGCGGATCACTGCAGCCGACCGTGCGCATGAGGGGCATCACCGTCGCGTTCCCGAACGGCGTCGCTCTCGACGGAGTGGACCTCGACCTGCACTCGGGCGAGGTGCACGCTCTCCTCGGCGAGAACGGTGCGGGGAAATCCACGCTCATCAAGGCGCTGCTCGGCGTCCATCCGATCGAGGCGGGAGAGGTCCTCGTCGATGGGGAGTCCGTCCGGCTCGGCGGACCGGCCGACGCACGGGCCCTCGGCATCCAGGCCGCGTTCCAGGAGTCACACCTGGTCGAGAGCTTGAGCGTCGGCGAGAACGTGATGCTCGGCCACGAGGTGCGTGGTCGCTTCGGCATCTCGTGGCCGGCCACCCACGCACGTGCCGCAGCGATGCTCGCCGAGCTCGGGCTGGCCGAACTGGACCCCCGCGGCATCCTCGCCGATCTCACCCCCGCCAGTCGTCAGCTCGTCTCCATCGCCCGCGCCATGGTGGACCGGCCCCGGGTGTTGGTGCTCGACGAGCCCACGTCGAGCCTCGATGCGGTCGACGTGGCACGGCTCTTCGACGTGATCCGTCGCCTCCGCGACCAGGGCGTCGCGATCCTCTTCGTCTCGCACTTCCTCGAACAGGTGCTGGCGCTGAGCGACCGCATGACCATCCTCCGCGGGGGCGTGAAGGAGGGCGACTACCTGTCGCACCAGATCGGCCGGGCCGATGTGGTCGCACGGATGATCGGCAAGGACATCGCCCAGCTTCAGCGCATCGGTTCCGAGCGTCGGGCGCATCGTGTGGACCCGGTCGGCCCGCCGCTGTACCGCGCCGCCGGGGTGGGACGCCGCGGGATGCTGAGGCCGGTCGACTTCGAGCTGCATGCGGGCGAGGTCGTGGGCATCGCGGGGCTTCGCGGCTCCGGCCGAACCGAGCTCGCGCGCCTGCTCGCGGGTGCCGATCGAGCGGACGGCGGAGTCGTGACGCTCGGCGGACGTGCGGTCGTCATCGACCGGCCGGCGGACGCATTACGGAACCGAGTGGCGCTCTCGGCGGAGGACCGTGGGGCCGAGGGGCTGATCAACGAGTTGAGCGTCCGCGAGAACATCGTCCTTGCACTGCAGGCTCTGCGTGGCTGGTCGCACCCGCTCTCCAGGGCCGAGCGCGAGGACCTCGTCGAGCGGCACATCGAGCACTTCGACATCACACCGGTCGACCCGGGGACGCTCGCGGGCGAACTCTCCGGCGGCAACCAACAGAAGGTGTTGCTCGCGCGCTGGCTGGCGATCCGGCCCCGCGTGCTGATCCTCGACGAGCCGACCCGCGGCGTCGACATCGGGGCCAAGGTTGACATCCAGGCGCACATCGCCCAACTCGCCCTCGAGGGCGTGGCCGTCGTGTTCATCTCCAGCGCGTTCGACGAACTCGTGCGGGTGAGCGACCGGATCGTGGTGCTCAAGGACCGCGAGAAGATCGGCGAGCTCAGCAACGGGCCGGGCGTCACGGTCGACACGCTCGTCGAGCTCATCGCCGCGCCGGACGACGAGAGCGACGAGGGCGACGACTTCCCGCCGGTGTGGCATGACGGGCCCCTCTCGCCGCCTGCGGCGCCGTCACGCCGCTGAGGCTCGCAGTCGATCCCTTCCCGACGAGCGGATGTTCTCGATCACTCTTGTGTTCTCGTAACTGTTACCGGTAACATTCCCAGCACGCGGAAGCACCCGAGCCCACGCAGCACGACCGGCCCCAGGCCAAGTCGAGACGCAGACGTCCCGACATCTCAAGGAGGAGATCCATGTCCACGAAGAGGCGCATCGCCACCATCGCCGCCGCAGGGGCCATTGCCCTCGGTCTCGCGGCCTGCAGTTCCGGCACTGGTTCGACGGGCGGCGGTGACGACCTGGCAACGGTCGGCTTCGTCGCGGTCGGCCCCGAGGGCGCCTGGCGTCAGGCCAACGAGACGAACATCCAGGACACCTTCACGAAGGAAGCCGGGTTCGATCTCAAGTACGCCCCGGCGACCAACAACGACCAGAAATCGCAGATCGACGCGTTCACGTCGTTCGTGGACGAGGGTGTCGACGTGATCCTGCTCTCGGCCACCGAGGGCTCCGGCTGGGAGGACTCGCTCGAGCGGGCGAAGGAAGCCGAGATCCCCGTCGTCCTCATCGACCGTGGCATCGAGCCGGACGACACCTCGCTCTACGCGACCCGGATCGCGCCCGACAACATCGCCGTCAGCGAGTCCGTCGCCGAGTGGGCCAAGTCCGCTCTTCCCGAGGGTGGCAAGTACTTCACCCTCGAGGGCCCGGCGGGCGTCTCGGTCGTGAACGAGCGCAACGAAGGTTGGGACGAGGTGATCGGCGCCGACAGCGCGTTCACGAAGATCGGCGCACAGACCGCCAACTGGTCGACCGAAGAGGCCAAGAGCGTCTTCGAGACGGTGCTGAAGTCGAACGGCAACGACGTCCAGATGGTCTTCGCCCAGAACGACGAGATGGGACTCGGCGCCGTGCAGGCGGTCGAGGAGGCGGGTCTCACGCCCGGCAAGGACGTGAAGATCGCCACCATCGACGGCACGAAGAGCGCCCTCGAGGCGTTGTCCGAGTCGAAGCTCAGCTTCGTCGCCGAGTACAACCCCCTCTTCGGCGAGACCGCGCTCGACGCCGTGCAGAAGCTGCTCGACGGAGAGACCGTCGACTCGTCGATCGTCGTCCAGTCGGCCACGTTCGACTCGCCCGAGGCGGCCACCGCGGCACTTCCCGACCGCAAGTTCTGATCCGTTCGCACGGCCACACCCGGCGGCGAGGCGGACGAGTCCGCCTCGCCGCCCCCGCCACCCGCCCGCTGCCACGGCAGCGGGCGGGTGAGCATCGGCAGACAAGGAGTTAAACGCATGCAGGCACCCGGCCCCATCGTCGAGATGCAAGCCATCACCATCGCTTTTCCCGGGGTCAAAGCCCTCGACGGGGTCGACCTCCGTCTCTACCCCGGCGAGGTCCACACGCTGATGGGCGAGAACGGCGCCGGTAAATCGACGCTCATCAAGGCGCTCACGGGCGTCTACGGCATCGACTCCGGACGTGTCGTCGTCGACGGCGTCGAACGTCGCCTCTCGGGCACCGCGGACGCGCAGGCTGCGGGGATCTCGACGGTCTACCAAGAGGTCAACCTGTGCAGCAACCTCACCATCGGTGAGAATGTCATGCTCGGCCACGAGAAGCGCGGCCGGTTCGGCATCGACTGGAAGGGGACGCACGCCGCCGCCTCCGAGGTCCTGGCGCGGGTGGGACTCGGTCACCTGGACGCGCGCACCCCCCTCTCGTCGCTCAGCCTCGCCCTCCAGCAGCTCGTCGCGATCAGCCGCGCCACGGTCGTCGAGGCGAAGGTGCTGATCCTCGACGAGCCGACCTCGAGCCTCGACGCGGACGAGGTCGAAGGTCTCTTCCGGGTCATGCGACGCCTTCGTGACGAAGGCGTCGCCATCCTCTTCGTCTCTCACTTCCTCGACCAGGTCTTCGCGATCAGCGACCGACTCACCGTGCTGCGCAACGGCAAGTTCGTGGCTGAGCACCTCACACGAGACATCGATCGTGCCGGCCTCATCTCGGAGATGATCGGCAAGGACCTGCAGAGCCTCCGCTCCCTCGACCGGGACCGGGCGAGCCGACAGGTCGCCGAGGGCGAGCCCGTCTACCGGGCCACCGGGATCGGCCGCAAGGGCTCGCTCGACGCGACGGACGTCGACCTGCGTCGCGGCGAGGTCGTGGGCCTCGCCGGCCTCCTCGGCTCCGGCCGCACGGAACTCGCCCGTCTCCTCTACGGAGTCGATCGCCCCGACTCGGGATCCGTGACCATGGACGGCGTCCCCGTGGCGATCTCGTCCCCTGCGAAGGCCCTGAAGCACCGCATCGCGTTCTCGAGCGAGAACCGTCGAGACGAGGGGATCATCCGCGACCTGAGCGTCCGCGAGAACCTCGTACTCGCCGTGCAGGCGAAACGGGGCTGGGCCCGCCCGCTCTCGGCCAAGGAGAAGGACCGCATGGTGACGAAATATCTCACCGAGCTCAACGTGCGACCCGCAGATCCCGATCGACCCATCCGTAACCTCTCCGGCGGCAACCAGCAGAAGGTCCTGCTCGGCCGGTGGCTGGCGACCGAGCCGGAGCTGCTGATCCTCGACGAGCCCACACGCGGCATCGACGTCGGTGCCAAGGCCGAGATCCAGGAACAGGTCGCCGCCCTCGCCGACACGGGAGTCGCCGTCGTGTTCATCTCCTCGGAGCTCGAGGAGGTCGTCCGGCTCAGCGATCGGATCGTCGTGCTGAAGGACCACCGCAAGATCGCCGAGCTCGCGGCGGGACCGGACGTCACCGCCGAGTCCATCGTCGCCGCCATCGCCGAGGAGGGCGTCTCCGAGATCCCCCTCGAGACCATCCCCCGCACCACGCCCGAGGAGGCAACCCGATGAGTGACCCGACAACCACCATGACCAGGCGCCTGGGCGCCCACGGGCTCGGTGACCTGTTGCACCGGCCCTGGGTCTGGGGCACGGTCGCGATCGTGCTGCTGCTGGCGATCAACGTGGCGAAGGACCCCGGTTACCTCGCACTGTCCGTCAACCCGGACACGGGCAACCTCGTGGGCAACCTCGTCGACATCCTCCGGGCCGCTGCCCCCGTGCTCATGATCGCGGTGGGCATGTGCCTCGTGGTCGCCACCGGCGGCATCGACCTGAGCGTCGGCTCGATCATGGTCGTCGCCGGTGCCGTCTCGATGGAGTTCCTGAAGGCGGCCGGCTCCGACTCCCTCGGCGTCGCGCTCGCCGCGATGGGCCTGGCGCTCCTCATCGCCGGGGTCCTCGGCGCGGTCAACGGCATGCTCGTGTCGGTCGTCGGGCTGCAGCCGTTCATCAGCACACTCGTGATCATGCTCGCCGGCCGTGGCCTGGCCAAGGTCATCACGGGAGGGCAGAACACGGCCGCGGCCAACGAGCCCTTCCGCTGGGTCGCCAACGGTTACCTCGTCGGACTACCCGTCGTGTTCCTGCTGGCCGTGCTGATCACGCTCGGCGTCGCCGCCCTCGTGCGGCGCAGCGCCCTGGGGCTCATGATCGAAGCGATCGGAATGGACCCGAAGGCCGCGCGCCTCGCGGGGCTGGACCGCCGAGCCCTTCTGTTCACCGCCTACATCGGGAGCGGCCTGCTCGCCGGCGTGGCCGGGATCTTCGCCACGTCCAGCGTCATGACGGTCGACGTCTCGCGCACCGGTTACCAACTCGAGCTCGACGCCATCCTCGCGGTCGTCATCGGCGGGACGTCGCTGGCCGGCGGCAAGTTCCACCTGCTCGGAGCCGCGGTCGGGGCGCTCCTCATCGCGACGCTCGACAAGACCGTCGTGTTCCTCGGCGTCTCCTCCTCGGCGACGCCCGCCTTCAAGGCGATCGTGATCGTGGCGATCGTGCTGCTGCAGTCCCGGCGCGTCCGCGCCCTGTTCACGAGGCGCCGCCGCCCGGCGCCGACCTCCGTGCCGACCGAGAAGGAGGCCGTGTCCGCATGAGCGCCACGACGATCCGCCCGCCCCTCACCCCCACGCCGACCCCCGGCCCGGGCCCCGGCAACGGGCCCCTCGAACCGCGTCGCCGCATGCGGCTCCGACTCGATTCCCTGCCGACGGTCGCCGCCCTGGTGATCCTGATCGCGATGCTGGCCTACGGAGAGATCGCCTACGGCCGCATCGTGCAGGCCGCGACCCTGTCGAACCTGCTCATCAACAACGCCCATGTGATCGTCCTGGCCGTGGGGCTCACGTTCGTGATACTCACGGGGGGCATCGACCTCTCCGTCGGTGCGATCGTCGCGGTCAGCAGCGTCGCGGGCGTGCTGCTCGCGAACGCCGGCTGGAACCCCTGGGTCGTGATGGTGCTGATGATCCTCATCGGCACGGCATCCGGCGTCGTCTCGGGCGTGCTGATCCAGTTCTTCGACGTGCAGCCGTTCATCGCGACGCTCGCGATGATGTTCCTCGGACGGGGCCTCGCCTCCATCCTCAGCACGGTGCCCGAGCGACTCGCCGACGAGTCGCCCATCCGCTCGCTCGCGACGAACATGAAGGTCGTCGACGGTCCGAAGGTGAACGACGTCGTGACGACTCCTGGCGTGCTCATCGCGCTCGTGGTGGTCGCCGTCGCGTTCTTCGTGCTGCACCGCACGCGTCTGGGTCGCACCGTGTACGCGATCGGAGGGTCGGAGCAGTCGGCCGCCCTCATGGGCCTCCCGGTGCGCCGCACGAAGCTCGCCGTCTACGTGATCAGCGGATCGCTGGCGGGGCTCGCCTCGGTCATCTACACGGCCCGGCTCGGGAGCGCGCAGAACATCACCGGCATCGGGTGGGAGCTCGATTCGATCGCCGCCACGGTGATCGGTGGCACCCTCCTCACCGGCGGCGTCGGCTTCGTGCTCGGGTCCGTCGTGGGAGCGCTCGTGCTCGGCCTCATGAACGTGCTCATCACGCGAGACGGAGGCATCCCGCCCGAGGCGACGACCATCATCACCGGCGGGATACTCCTGGTCTTCGTGCTGCTCCAGCGCGCGGTGATGGCGCGGCGGCGGCAGACCTAGTCGCCCCTCGAGGCGCGCATCGGATGCGCGTCCTCTCCACGAACGGCTGCGCTGCACAAAGGATCAGGACCGGGGTGCAGCGCAGTCTCCCTCCCCACGAACGGCTGTGCCACCCCCGAGTCCGGGTGCGGCGCGGCCGTTCGTGCTCGGTGTCCCGACGAGTGGCCGCGCCGCGGTCGAGCGCCCTGGCTCGTTCCGACCGAACATCTTGTTAGCGTGAACATCTTGCAATAGGTTCGGCTGGTCGGCACCGATCCAGATCCCGCAGGTCGACTCGTGTCGCGCACTCGCGCTTCCGCTCCCGCACCATCCACATCGGATTCAGAGGCGAATCCTGAGAGGAACCGTCAATGTCGACGTCCCGCAGCCCGTACCGCTCCGCACCGAGGCCACCGCGTGCGCCCCTCGCCGCCACGATCGTGACCATGACGCTCCTCTTCTCGTGTGCCGCCGTTCCGGGGGCGGCTGCCTCGGCCGCGGACACGGTCGCGTCCCCGGAGCAGAGCCTGCTCTCCGACTTCACCTTCGACGCGGCCCCCGTCGACGGTACGTTCGCCGATCGGGCGGCTCGTGCCGGCGTCCGAGGTGCCGCCGACCTGGTTCCCGGAAGGTCCGGGCAGGGGACGGCCGCGCGGCTGTCCGCCGACTCGTGGCTCGACGTGACCGCCGCGGACGGAACGGCGCTGCTCGCGGGCCGGCAGAGCGTGACGATCTCGTACGACAGCAAGCCGGACTCGTCCGGGAACGACGGCTGGACGGTCTTCGCCGCCCGGTCTGCCACCCGCCAGGAGTACGCCCAGGAGCACTACGTCGGCGTCCTGGATCGGACGTCGGGGCTGACGGTCGAGCGGTACGACAACAGCACCGCCCGGAACACCGGGGGAAACCTGGCGGCTTCTTCGTCGAACGCCGAGTGGAAGCACGTCGATCTCGTGGTCGCCGGGACGACGACGCGGCTGTTCGTCGACCAGAAGCCGGTGGCCGTCAACGGCTCCGGGGTCCCGCTGACCCAGATCCTCGGATCATCCGGAGGAGTGCTCCAGGTGGGCAAGGCGAACTGGGGCGGTGGCGAGTACTTCTCCGGCCTCGTCGACAACCTGCGCATCTACGACCGAGCCCTGTCCGGTACGGAACTCGGCGCCGAGGTCTCCGCGCTGCCGTCCGACGTGGGCGCCGCCTTGGCGGTCCCCGCCATCGTGCTCGGCGATCTTCCGGGTCGAGTCCTCGGCGATCAGGTCACCTGGACCGCCACCGGAGCCGGTGCGAGCCGTGTGCGATCGGACGGGACGATCGACACCAGCGGCCTCGGGTCCGGATCGGTCGCGGTGACGCTCACCGCCACCGTCGAAGGCGCCCCCCAGACCTTCCGCTGGGACAGTCGCATCGCGGCCCCTGGAGGGCGCGTCGCGACCTACGTCAAGACCGTGACGACCACCGACGGGAGGAAGGACGACCCGCTGGCCTACGACGACGACCGCCGTGCCGACGCGTTGTACGCCGCGGCCTTGCCGACCGGCAGCACCAGCTGGGAGCCGCTGAACCGCTCACAGGCGATCCTGTACGTCGGCAACGATGGCGACCAGGCATCGAAGCCGAACGCCCAGGTGGGTTCACCCGGTCTCTTCCGTTTCGCGGACGGTGCACTCGGGGCCGTGTCGTCGCAGAACAACGCCACGGACTCCATCTACGTGTGGACCTCGCCCGACGGGCGGACCTTCGCCCAGCAGCGGGCCGTGAGGATCGCCACCGGCGCGGTCGTCACCGACCCCCGCATCGTGTTCGACTCCGCCGCTCAGAAGTACAAGGTGTTCTGGACGGACCTTCTCACCGGGGAGGGGCGGGTGACGGTCGTCGCGGACCTCACCACGACCACGCCTCTCGGTGTCACGTCCGCCGCAGACGTCCGCGTCCTCGGCGTTCAGGGTGCGGGGTTGCCGTCATGGGTCGCCCAGAGCCAAGCGAGCGACGACGTGATGTCCACCGCGGAGTTCGACACCTTCTACGAGAACTACGTCGACCTCCAGAACACGGGCGTCGAGAAGATCGACGCCGCCGTCGCCCAGGGTGCCGGCGCCGATGGGGTCGCCGCCGCTCTGCCCAAGCAGGCTGCCCTGACCTACAACGACGGGTCGACGAAGAGCCTCAACGTCGACTGGCAGGACGACCTCACCGGCGTGGACACCACCAAGCCGGGCAGCTACCAGGTGTCGGGGATGCTCCAGCAGGACCCCGAGGAGATGGTCAGCGACGCACGCGCCGATCCGTACGTGTTCCACAATCCTGACGACGGCTACTACTACCTCACCGGGTCGCACTACGGACAGCCCTCCCTGGGGCCGATCGAGGAGAGCTCGAGCTACCGCAAGATCGGCCTCAAGCGAGCGACGACGCTCGCGGGGCTCCAGGACGCCCCGGAGCAGATCGTCATCGACCCCGACGAGGGCACGCCCGGCAAGGAAGCGCAGTACCCGAACACCTTCTACGGCTGGGGCGGCTACATCTGGGCGCAGGAGTTCCACAAGATCAACGGCACGTGGTGGATCGTCGCAGGCATGAACAAGGGCTACGCGCCGGTCGGCGGGTGGTGCGACAACACCGTCCTGATCCCGTACACGGGCACGGACGCCTCCATCGCGGCGGGCGGATTCCTGGACCAGACGAAGTGGGGCGAGCCCGTCGTCCTCGACGGCGCCGCATTCGACGTCAGCTACTTCGAGCGCACGGAGGCAGGCAAGCAGCAGGGCTACTGGATCATGCCCTCCGGCGGCCAGATCCTCGTGGGGAAGGCCGTGGCGGGGCCGAAGGGCACCGTCCCGCTCGTCGACGGCGAACTCCGGCGCGTCTACGGCGAGTCCCAGCCGTGGGAGATCGGCAAGCGGTCTCCGACGCCCAGTGACACGTCCGAGGGAAGCGACCAAGGGGTCGTCGAGGCCCCGTTCATGGTGCAGCAGGGAAATGCCATCTCGATCACCTACTCCGGCGGCACGGTCGACAAGTACTACAGCTTGGGCCTCCTGACGACGACTGCCGACGCTGACCTCCAAGATCCGGCGAGCTGGAGGCAGACCAGCTTCCCCGTGCTGGACACCAACGACACCTCGACGGGCCGTCTCGGGGCGGACGAGACCCGCTACTACACGAGGCAGCAGGCCGGTACGGGGCACAACTCGTTCGCGAAGGACGAATCGGGCAATCTCGTCCTCGCCTACCATGCCCGTCCGTACGAAGATCCTCACCTGGGGACGGATCCGCAGAACGTCGGCGGCCTCTTCGACTCCGACCGGAACACCTGGTTCAAGGGCGTCAACGTCCGCGCCAACGGCACCCTCGACCTGTCGTTGACGAAGGACCAGGAGGTGGCTCCGAGCAATCGGACCGTCACGGCCACGGTGGTCGTCCGCGCCACGGCCTCGGCCGTGACCTCCGCGGCCACGACGAGGTGCATCGCGGGGAAGGCCGTCGTCACGATCGTGACCAAGAACTCCGGAGCGGCCGCGGTCGTCACCTGGGCGACCCCCTGGGGCGAGCGGACGCAGAGCGTCGGTGCGCAGAAGACAGCCTCACTCGCGATCACGACGCGGGCGGTCGCGATCACCGCGGGGACCCTCGTCGGGACGGCGGTCACCGGCGGCGTGAGCACACCGGTCACCGTGGCCTACCCCGCAGCTCGCTGCTGACGGGCCTCGAGAGTGCGGGGTCGGCTTGATGGTCGGCCCCGTTCTGAGACCTCCGGACGGGCTGAGAAGCGCTGCGGCGCATCTCGGGCGCCGCATCCTGGCTGCCAGGCGTGGCCACATCGCGCACAGCCGGGAACAGGCATTGTTCACGGTAACAAAAATGGATACAGTGGACGATCAGAGGCCGCGCAGGACACGATCCAGCCGACTCGCCCCGATCTATCGGCTCGAAGAAGAGCCTGAGAGGAACGTCGATGACGACGTCGCCACCCCCTTCCAGACGAGGCCGCCAGGCCTGGTCCCCCGGTCACCGGTCCTGCCGGCCGACATCGTGCGGCCCGCGCTCCGCTGACGAGTCCACGGGCTGACCCTTCGCGCTCACCGCCCCCACGGGCGAGCGCTCAGCGCTCGGCCCGAGCTGGGCGAACAACGTGCGCCCTTGCTGTCATGCGTCGCTGTTCGCCGTGCCCTCCCCACCGACGACCCGCTCCTGCTCGCCCTCCGCCAGAAGCAGACGGCCAGCTGGCCCTCACTCCCCGCCCTCCCCACCATGCGAAGGACTCCTCATGTCACGATCTCTCCCGCAAGAGCGCACCCGACGCTCGCGCCTTCCCCGCGCGGGCCTCGCGCTGACGGTCGCCGCCGTGTCGCTGGGCGGTGCACTGTCGCCGATCGGAGTCGCCGGAGCGGCCGAGAGCGTCCCCGTGCCCGTCCTGCAGTACTCCTTCGACGCCATCGGCTCGACCCTCGGCAACGGTGCCGTCATCGCGGACGCAGCGGCGGGCGGCCACCCCGGGACGCTGGTCAACTCCGGCGCGACGAGCGTCGCCGGTGCCTCCGGCGCCTCCGGCGACCGCGCGCTCTCGCTCCCGGGCGGGTCGAGCACGTCCGCTGCCCCGCACGTCCGGATCGCGCCCGGCCTCATCCCGGCCGGCACCCAGGACGTCACCATGTCCGCCTGGCTGCGCTGGAGCGGCGCTCCGGACTGCACCTGGCCCTTCACTCTCGGCTCCAGCGTCGACTCCCACGTCCTCGCGACCACCAAGTGCGGTCCGGCCGGCTTCGGCGCGGTCAAGAACGGCGCCGAGGTACGGGGAGCAGGTAACACTGCCGTCACCGCGAACCGCTGGGTGCACATGGCGGTCGTGGTCAAGGGCGGCCAGTCCGTCTCGACCTACTTCGACGGCGCGCTCGTCGGCCAGGGCGGCACCTCCTCCACCGCCGCCTCCGCGATCGGCACCTCCACGTTCTCGGGCTACCTCGGCAAGTCGTTCTACGGCGCGGACGCCTACTGGGCCGGTGCCATCGACGACATGCAGGTCTGGACCTCCGCGCTGACCGCAGGCCAGGTGCAGCAGAGTGCTGCCAGCGTGCACGCCGTGCTCGCGAACCAGGACGCCACCGTCTCGCTCGGCGACACCTCCGCCGTCACCTCCGACCTCACCCTCCCCACGTCCGGCTCCGCCGGCTCCGTGGTCACCTGGGCGTCGAGTGCCCCGGGCACGGTCAGCCCTGCCGGCGTAGTGACCCGACCTGCCTCGGGCAACCCGGACGCGACCGTGACGTTGACCCCCACCGCCGTCCACGGCGGCATCTCCGCCGTCGGCCGTCCGATCACCGTGACCGTTCCCGCCTACGCCGCGGGCGAGACCGCCGAGTCCGAGCTCTCTCGGGCCGTGGCCGACGCCATCAGCGCAGATCCCGCACTCGCCGGACCCGTGCGTGGCAGCCTGGACCTGCCCTTGACCGGAGCCGACGTCGCAGCCACGGCCTCGCGGCCCGGCAGCTCGGGCGCGGCCGTCAGCTGGACCTCGTCGAACGAGGCGGTCATCACCTCCGGCGACAAGGGAACCGCGCCCGACGTGGTCGCCGGGGGATCGCTCACGCGTCCCTCCGCCGACACGACCGTCACCCTCACCGCCACGGTGACCGTGCCGGGAGCCTCGCCCGTCGTGCGGACGCTCACGCGCACCGTGCCGGCTGCGGCCCCCGTCGCCGCGAGCGACCTCGACGCCTACTTGTTCGCCTACTTCACCGGCGACAGCGTCGAGGGCGAGAAGATCCGCTTCGCCACCTCGGACGGCAACGACTCGCTGCAGTGGAAGAACCTGAACGACGCGCAGCCGATCCTCACCTCGACCCTGGGCACGAAGGGCCTGCGCGATCCGTTCATCTTCCGCTCGAAGGAGGGCGACAGGTTCTTCCTGATGGCCACCGACCTCTCCGTCGGCACCACCGGCTTCGGCGGATCGACCAACCGCGGCAGCCGCCACCTCGAGATCTGGGAGTCCACCGACCTCGTCAACTGGGGCCAGCAGCGCCACATCGAGGTCAACCTGCCCAACGCGGGAATGACCTGGGCACCGGAAGCCACCTACGACCCCACCATCGACGCCTACGTCGTCTACTGGACCTCGGCTCTCTTCACCGACAGCACAAGAAACGTGGAGGACGGCAACGGGCCGCAGATCCTCACCTCCACCACCCGCGACTTCCGTGACTTCACGACTCCGGAGGTGTGGTTCAAGGCCGCCGACGTCCCCTCGCTCAACAAGAGCAACGGGCTGATCGACGCCACGATGCTCAAGGACGGCGACACCTACTACCGCTTCACGAAGGCGACCCAGACCACCGGCTGCCCCTCGCCCGACATCATCGGACAGAAGTCCACCGACCTGCGTGCCACCACGGCCTCCGGGGCGTGGAGCTTGATCGACACCTGCATCGGCCGCGACGCCGGAACGCCCGAGGTCGAGGGTCCGGAGATCTTCAAGACCAACGAGGGCGACCGGGCGGGGTTCAAGTACTTCCTCTGGACCGACAACTACGGCGGACGCGGCTACATCCCGCTGGGCACCAACTCGCTCGAGGGCGACATCCGGTGGACGATCCCCAGCAGCTTCTCGCTGCCGGCCTCGCCCCGTCACGGGTCCGTCGTCTCGATCACCGCCAAGGAGCGCGACGCGCTCGCCGCCAAGTGGAACCCGTCGCTCCTGGTCACCTCCGTGGACCCGGTGGCACGGACGGTGCAGGCCGGATCGAGCGCAGTGTCGCTCCCCGCGACGGTGGCGGCGTCCTTCAAGGACGGCCACCGGGAGACCGTGGCCGTGACCTGGGAGACCGCGGACCTCAGCTCGCTGAAGAAAGCCGGCGACACCGTCCAGGTGCGCGGACAGCTCGCCAACTCGGCAGCGACCACCGCGGTCGCGACGATCACGGCGACGGCGCCTCCTGGACCGGCCGTCCAGGCTTCGGCCTCCAGCCGCTGCGTCGCCGGCAAGGCCACGGTGACGGGGACCGGCAGCAACGCCAGCGACTCGACCGTCGAGCTGACGATGTCCTCGCCGTGGGGGAGCAGGACGTTCACGGGCGTCGCCCCCGGGAAGACCGTCTCCGCGGCGTTCAGCACCCGCTCTGCCTCCATCGCGGCAGGTGAGCTCAGCGTCACGTCCAAGGCTGCGTCCGGTTCCCGGACGGTGACGGCGCCCTACGCGGCGATCGTCTGCCGCTAGCACGGGTCCAGGGAGGCAGCCGCTCTCCCCTCCCGGACCTCCTGCACCCGGGAGCCTGAGTTTCCCGCCCAGCGGGGAGCGCGGACCGAACGGCCCGCGCTCCCCGGATGCACCTCTCACGGAAGTTGACGAACGATGCAGTTCCGACGCACTACGGCACTGATGGTGGCCGCGACCTTGACGGCGGGGAGCGCTGCGCTCAGCGGCGCACCCGCGCAGGCCGCTGCACCCGGCCCGATCCTCTCCTACGACTTCGCCTCGACGAGCGCCGCGGGCGCCCCCGTCACCGCGGGGACGGCCTTCGCCGACTCGGTGGGGAACCGATCCGCCACGGTGCGCGGGACCGGCGCCACGACGGTCGTGGGTCCGCGAGGCGGGAACGATCGCGCCCTCCGTCTCCCCGGAGGCGTCGCCGGGAGCTCTGCTGCATTCGCCGAGATCGCGCCTGGACTGACCTCGACGTCGACAGCCGACCTCACCATGTCAGCCTGGCTGCGATGGGACGGCAGCCAGAGCTGCAGCTGGGCGTACGCCCTCGGGCAGTCGACCGAGCGGTATCTCTTCGCCACCCCGCAGTGCGGCGGGAACCTCATCGGCGCGGTGAAGAACGGCTCTGAGCAGCGCGCGGCGGACACCGGCCCCGCGGCGTCCGGCCGCTGGACCCACGTCGCCGTCGTGCTCCGCAGCGGAGTCAGCGTGTCGACCTACGTCGACGGTCGGCTCGCGCAGACGACCCCGACCTCCGCGACCGGCGCGACGACGATCGGCACCTCGACCGCGTCCGGACTGCTGGGCAAGTCGCTCTACGGTCCCGACCCCCTCTTCGCGGGTGCGATGGACGACGTGCACGTGTACTCCACGGCCCTGTCGCAGGAGCAGGTGCGTGAGGACGCAGCTCCCGCCGCCTCCGTCATCGCGGGCTCGGACGCCGCTGCGGCGACGTTCTCGGCCACGCAGCCCGTCACCGGCGACATCGCCCTCCCGACCCGCGGCGCGGGAGGCTCCCTCCTGACCTGGTCGAGCAGCGACCCTTCGGTGATCGGCGCCGACGGGACCGTGCGGCGACCAGCACCCGGAACGGCGAACGCCGCGGTCACCCTCACGCCGAGCGCGAGCTTCGCGGGCTCCGCCGCGACCGGCGCCGCGCGCTCCGTGACCGTCGCGGCCGACACCGAGGCCGACGCGATAGGACGCCTGCGCACCGCCCTGGTCGTTCCCCCCACCGTCGCGTCCGGCACCACGTTGCCCACGATCGCCGGGTACGCCGTGTCGTGGAGCGCCGACGGCACCGGCCTGTCAGGGGGACGCCTCGTCAACGACACGGCATCCGACCAGGCGATCCGGCTCACCGCCTCCGTGGCGGTCGGCGGCACCACGCTGACGAAGACCTTCCGCACCACCGTCCTCAGCGCCACCACCGGGAAGACCGTCGTCGCCTACACTCGGACCCCCACCGGCGAGCTGAAGGCCAACCAGGACACGGTCGCCCGCAGCATGCACCTGGCCCTCGGTTCGTCCGTCGACACAGCGGCACCCCTCGCCGGCAACGGCGGTGTCCTCTTCGCCGAGGGCGTCTTCGTGGGGACCGACAAGGTCGATCACCGGGCCGTCGCGGCTCCGTCGCTGTTCACCTTCGCCGACGGGACCGTGGGGGTGCTCGCCACCCGCGTCCGTGAAGGAGGCGGACCTGACGGCACCGAGACCTCCAGCGCTCTGGTCTTCAAGGCCACCGACGGCACCGCGACCGACTTCACCGAGCTCGGCTTCGTCGACCTCGGGACCACAGGAGGCGTCGTCTCGCCCCGCGCCGTCTACGACAGCGACCAGGAGCAGTACCTGGTCTCGTGGACGGATGCGGCGGGGGCCGCCAAGTACGCGACCGTCACGGATCTCGCCCGCACCGAGCTCCGGACGGAGGCCTTCTCGCCGAAGGACGGCGGCCGCCGGAGCGTCGTCGTGACCGACGGGAACCGCGGACCGGTCCTCGGCGGGAGCCCCGCGACGGTGGCGACCGCCGACCTGTCCGCATTCGCCGGCCGTGTCGCCGACGCGGTCCCTGGCGGTGCGCTGGCTGTCTCCGCCTCGACCGCCGACGCGCTGACGAAAGCCCTCGGCCGCACGGTCAACACCGGATCGTCCGTCGCGCCGCAGACGATCGAGCAAGGGGACGTGACCGCCCTCACGGAGGCGAAGGCCAGCCTGTCCTACGCCGACGGCTCCACCGGCAGCCTCGGCGTCGACTGGGACCCTCAGCAGCTCGCGGACATCGGCACGAAGGGCCCGGGGACGTACGACCTCTCGGGCACCGTCCGCCAGCGGCAGTACGACGAGCCGTTCGCCTACAACCGCGCCGACCCGACCATCTACCGGTACGAGCGCGGCGGGAAGACGCAGTACCTCTTCACGGCCACCGACGACACGGGCAACGACAACATCGCCTCCGAGCACCTCCCCATCCGGGTGGCCGACAGCATCGACCAGCTCAGCGACGACGACGGCGGGCGTGCCAGGGAGGTCGACCTGCTCAACCGCACGACGCGGATGGACCGCACTGCCGAGGGGAAGGTGATCGCGGGCTGCTACTGGGCCCCCGAGATCCACGAGATCGGCGGCAAGCTGTCCATCCTGTTCGCCCCGTGCTTCAACCCGGGGAACGACCAGTCGAACCAGGACGCCGCGTGGTACACGGTGCAGGCCCACATCATGCAGCTGCGCGACGGGGGAGACCCTGCTGAGCCGGCTGACTGGTCGGCGCCCCGCGCAGTCCTGAAGGGCGACTCGAGCGCCCTCGGACGCACCGGCACGGGGCGCAACATCAGCCTGGACATGACCTACTTCGAGTCCGGCGGAACCGCCTACTACGCGTGGTCCCAGCGCTACGTCGACGGAGGCGCCAGCGACCCGGCGACCTGGATCGCGAAGGTCGATCCGGGCGATCCGACTCGGGTCATCGGTGAGCCGACACCGATCATCGTCCCGTCGCTCTCGTTCGAGGACCACCTGTCAGAGGGGGCGTTCGCGATCCAGCGCGACGGGAAAATCACGCTCGTCTACTCCAGCAGCGGCGTCAGCCCGAAGTACATCGTCGGCGGTGCCTGGGCGAAGGAGGGCAGCGACCTGACCGACATCGCCAGCTGGACCAAGTACGACGCTCCGCTGTTGGCGAGCGTCCCCATGCCGGACGGAGTCGTCGACTACCGCACGTACGAGCAAGGACCCGGCCACGGGGCCGTCACACGCGACGAGGACGGCAACGACGTGTTCGTCTACCACACGTGGGGCAACGGGGTCGGGGGAGACGGCAGGGACACCCGGCTCGTCCGCATCCACTACGCCGCCGACGGCCGCCCTGTGCTCGACGTGACGCGCGACGAGGAGGTGGCGCCCGCCAACCGTGCGGTGACGACCACGGTGACCGTCCTGTCGCGACCCGTCGTGAGCGCCGTCGCGACGACACGGTGCATCAGCGGCAAGGTCGTCCTCACCACCGTGGTCAAGAACTCGGGCCCCTCGGCCATCGACGTCACCACCGCGACTTCCTTCGGGTCGAAGACCGTGAAGGGAGTCGCTCCGGGAGCGTCGGGCACGACTGCCACGACGACGCGGGCAGCGTCCGTCACGTCGGGATCGGTCGCCATCACCGCGACGTCCGCCACGGGCACCTCGCAGGAGAGCGTGGCGTACGCGTCGCGCAGCTGCGGATGAGCGGGGAGGGAGCAGGCGGGCCGATCGGCGGTCGTCTGTCGCGTCTGAGCGGAGAACTCGACAGGGATCTCGTCGACGGGAGCTCCGGGTCCGACGACGACGTCCTGATCATCAACGGCAACGCCTTCACGATCACCTAGAAGTCGGCCTCGGCACAGCACACGCCGCCGCCGTGACACACCCGCTCACGTCTCAGGAGGCACTCTCCGCACATTCCCACACGGCGACGTCAGACGTCCTCACCCCCGATCGACCCCACTGACCCACCCTAGAAAGCGAACCATGTCAACAAGATCGAACTCCCTCACCGGCCCCGGCCGCAGCTCGTGGCGGCGCCGTCTGGCGACCATCGCCGCGACGGTCGCCATGATCGGTGCCTTCGTCGTGGCGTTGCCACCGTCAGCCCCCGCAGAAGCAGCGACGGCCAACAGCGCCTACGTCATGGCGTACTTCAAGGAGAGCCCCAACGGGTCCGGCAACTCCAACAACGTCCACCTCGCCGTGAGCAAGGACGCGCTGGAGTGGACGGCCCTCAACGACAACGCCCCGATCCTCGTCCCGACGCTCGGGACGAAGGGCATCCGCGACCCGTTCCTCTTCCGGCTGCAGGACGGCAGCTGGGTGATGACGGCGACGGACCTCAAGAACGAGAACTTCGGGGCAGCCAACCCCTCCATCCACATCTGGACCTCGCCTGACCTGGTCAACTGGTCGAGCGACCGGCTGCTCAACATCAACAGCGCGAACCCCAACTCGTTCACCTGGGCACCCGCGATCTTCTGGGACCCGACGCGTGCCAAGTACGGCATCACCTTCAGCGCGAGTCCTACGGGTGGCCCGTTCGGCACGATCCTCGTCGTCTACACGTCTGATTTCGTGACGACCACGGCACCCGTGACGTTCTTCGACAACAACGGCCAGGGCGGTGTCATCGACTCCGACGTGCAGACCGACATCAACGGGGTGAACTACCTCTACTACCGTTCCCCTGCCCCGAACCAGACGGGCCTCATGGGCGCCCGCTCGTCGTCCCTCACGCCGGGCTCGTTCACCCCTTACACGACCGGCCTGTACCAGGGTGGCTGCGTCGAGGCACCCACCGTCGTGCGATCTCTGTCAGACCCCAACTCGTGGTGGCTCTGGGGCGACAACTACTGCCCGAACAACAAGTTCAACGTTTGGCAGGGAAGCGTCACGACTGGATCGTGGACGCCGCTCAGCCAGCGGAACTTCACGGCCCCGATCGGGTCCAAGCACAACAGCATCCAGCCCATCACGTCCTCCGAGTACACCGGATTGACCGGCAAGTACGGCCTGAGCAGCTCGACGCGACTCAAGTCGTCGAACTTCCCTGACCGTTACGTACGCCACCAAGGCGGGGCAGCACGCATCGATGCCTTCCCCTTCGACCTCCAGCAGGACTCGCAGTGGAAGATCGTCCCCGGTCTGGCCGACGCGAACGCCGTCTCCTTCGAGTCGGTCAACTTCCCCGGCCAGTACCTCAGGCACTCGAACTTCTCTGTCGTCCTGAACGCCAACGACGGCAGCGCCGGCTTCGCCGCTGACGCGACGTTCAGGAAGGTCGCCGGCCTCTCGGACTCGTCTTGGTCCTCGTTCCAGAGCTACAACTACCCCACCAGGTACCTGCGACACAGGGACTTCTCCTTGAGGATCGACCCGGTGTCCAGTGCCGAGTACGGAGACGCCACCTTCCGGCTCGTTCCCTGAGCCCCAGGACACTGAGCTCCACGAGATACGCGAGAGCCGCCCCGAAGGGGCGGCTCTCGTCGTTCGCGCTCATGCACTCGGCGAGCTGCTCAGCGATCGTTCGCGTTCGCGCTCCCGCCATCCGTGCCCCCGCCGGCGGCACCCTCCCGAAGGCCTTCCTCCTTGGCCTGCCGCACGAGCGCGGCGACACGGCTGCGCGAGCGTGACCGGCCCGCGAGGAGCGCCGAGAGAACGAGTGCCGTTCCGAGCACCACGAGCAGTTGCGACCACGGAACTGCGGCGGCCGTCGCCGTGGCGGTGACCGGCTCCAGATCGACGGCCGCCCCTCCGTCCGGTGCGACGACCGTGGGGGCGACCTCCAGCTCGGCGCTCGCGACGACGAGGGGCCAGACGCCCCTGAGCGGGATCGACACCGCTCTGCGGTCGCCCGGCAGCAGTTCCTGTCGTGCGGCGTCCTCGGCAACGATCGGCGCGGACGATCCCTGTGCGCGGACTGTCCCGTCGAGGACGAGGCGGACGTTGCCGGTGTTGACGATGTCGGCCTCGACGGTCAGCGACCCGGCGGCGAAGGGGTTCCACGACATCTGGTAGTCGACCCGCATGCCGTCGACGGCGACACCCGGGACGACGTCGCCGGTCACCCTGGTCATCACGCGGAAGCCGATGCGGCTCTCGACCCCGACGGACGCGCCACCGGCGCCGGAGCCGACCGACACCAGGGACGCTGCTATGCCGGCCGCGTGGTCTCCGGGCTCGGCATTCGAGGGCACCGAGACCGTGAACGGGACGATGCCCGTTGCTCCGGGCTCGACGGTGACCGTCTCGGGAGCGGAGATCCACGTGCCGGCGTCCGTCGACGGCCTGTCCGAGGGGAGCATGGAGAAGTGGCCCTCGTCCGTGAAGTAGCCGTCCGCCGCGTCGATGCGGAACGTCACGGTCTCGTCGCTGAGATTGCGCACGGCAGCTTCGTCGGAGGCGGTGGCACCGGGGCCGAGGTCGAGTTCGACCCAGGATCGCTCGTCCGGATCGCCGTCGGTCGCGGGGCTCACGGCCCACGTCACGCCCTGGGGGGCTGACGCGGCTGACGCTGCTGGCGCGGCCGGAACGGCCGCCGCGACGAACCCCCCGGTGATGAGCCCGACGAGAACGAACCCGGAGAGCGTGGGGAGGCGCGTCGCCGGAAGGCGCCCGCCGGAAGAGGATGGGCGTGGACCGGTCATGGAAACCTCTGGATCTTGAGCAGGACGCACGGAGCGGCCGGGCACGAGGTGCCCGGCCGCTCACGGCTGTCGAGGGATGAGGGGTGTGCCTCGCGGAAGTTACTCGAACAGGGAGAGCGTGATCGTGGAGCTGTAGTCGCCGGCGTCGACGGTGGTCGGTGTCTTCAGGGTCAGCGCCGCGTCCGCGGTCCACGACCCCTCGCCCGCGATGCCGGCGGAGTTGTCCGTGATCGCCAGGAGCTCCTGGTCGACGAGGCCCACGCCGTCGGGACCACCATCGATCGCGGTGTCGACGACGTCGCCCTCAGCGACGAGGCCGCTGTCGCCTCCGTCGATGAGGTTCGGAGCCCAGCCGAGGTTCTCCGCGCCGATTGTGCTCAGGCCGTCCGAGGAGACGAAGTCGGTCGCGGTCCCCAGGACGTACCAGCCGGCGTCCGCGGGGATGTCGGCGGGATCGCGGGTGTCGGTCACGGTGACGGTGGGCAGGGTCCCGGTGAACTGGCGGATCACGCCGGTCGAGCCGTTCTCGGCCAGTGCGGACGAGGTGCCGGCCACGGACATGGCGAGAGCGCCTCCTCCGCTGAGGGGTGCGATGTCGACGGTGACGTCGACGTCGTCGGTGCCGATCTCAGGTTCTGCGGCGGCCGCCGTGCTGGCGACGCCGAGGAGGAGCAGGCCTCCGGTCAGGCCTGCGGCTCCGCGGGCGAGGAGGGAGCGGGTGTTCATCTCGGGTGTCTCCGTTCTGCGTGGGCAGCATCGCCGACGCGGTGGGGTGGTGAGGGTGGGACGGGGGTCAGCGGCAGCTAGCAGCGGGATTGGGGGCGACAGCGCTCGTCGTTGCGGGCTTGCCGGCGACGAATGCCGTGGCGGACACGCTCACCTGTCCGCTGGCGACGCTCGCGTCGCGGGTGGTGAACGCGTGTGTGGCGCTCTTCCCGGCGCCGATCTCGTCGATGGTCTTGACGCCGTAGGCCGAGGTGATGACGACCTTGATCGCGAAGGCGTTCGGGTTGGTGACGGCCACCGAGAGGACGACCTTGCCCTGCACGCAGCGAGTCCTGCTCGAGGCGGTGACGGTGACCGCGGGCACGGCCACGTCGACGACCTCCTGAGCGCTGGCGCCCTCGAGCGTCGGTCGCACCTTCTCCATGAGGCCGGTCGTCGGAGAGAACGTGACCCGGTCGATGGTCGTCTCACGGTGAGTGCCGTCGCCGCCAGAGAAGGCGAAGCGATGGTAGGCGATGTACCAGTCGTCGGTGCCCGGCACGTTGATGATCGAGTTGTGGCCCGTGGCGAGGATGCCCAGGGCAGGGTCCTTCTCGAGGACCACACCGCGGTAGGTCCAGGGTCCGTCGATGCTCGTCGCGGTGGCGTACCCGACCTTGTAGTTCTCGGACCCCGTGTCGTCTATCGAATACGTCAGGTGGTAGAGCCCGTTGCGCACGTTGACGAAGGCGCCCTCACGGAAGTCGGTCAGGCCGTCGATCCGCTTGATGGTGTCTGCCTTGACCGAGATCATGTCGTCGGCGAGCTCGGCGTAGACGGGAACTCCGTTGCCCCAGAAGAGGTAGCTCTTGCCCGTCGCCGGGTCGGTGAACGCGGCTGGATCGATGGCCTGCCCGGAGTTGACGGCCTCGCCGTTCGTGATCATGGCCGTCGGCTGTGCGGCGAAGGGGCCTGTCGGGCTGTCGGCGACGGCGACTCCGATCGTCTTGCGGTCCAGCGCGGCGTTGTGGCCGGAGAAGTAGAAGTAGTACTTGCCGTCCTTCTCCGAGATCGTCGGTGCCCAGGCGTTGCCGACCGCCCAGGGGACGTTCCCGTTCGCACCGTCGAGGGTCAGGATCGGTTGGTCCGAGCGGGTCCAGTCCACGAGGTCCTTCGACGACCAGACCCAGAACTGGTTGCCGCCCCAGCCGGGGACGCCGTCGGTCGTGGCGTAGACGTAGTAAGTGTCTCCGAAGACTGCGATGTTGGGGTCGGCGTAGAGGCCGGGGATGGCGGGGCTCCCCATCGAGATCGCCTTCAGCGTCCAGGTGGTCGGCGAGCCGCCGTCGAGCGGCGTCAGCACCACCCGCTGAGGCGAGGACAGATCGCGCACGGTCCCGGAGGCGGGGCTGGCGACGACGCCGGCTGCAGTCGTGTAGGTGGGAGCGAGGGAGGTCAGCGCAACACCCGGCTTCACCGGGAAGGTGACGACCCGATCGACCGAGTCGATGATCGGCGCGGTCTTGAGGACGTCTCCGCCGATCGTCACGTCGGACAGGGTCGTCGTGTTCCCGGAGGCGGAGAGCACCTCGGCCGGGCTCAGAGCTCGGTCGTAGATCGCGAATTCCCGGATCTGGCCTCGGAAGCGATTGTCGGCGTCGTAGTTCGAACGGCCGATGTAGTTGGCCGTCGTCCTGCCGGCTCCGATGTCCTTCGGATCGATGGTCACGGTCGAGCTGCCGACCTTCACCCCGTCGAGGTAGAGGGTGGCGGTCGTTCCGGCGAGCGTGTACGCCAGGTGCGCCCAGGTGCCGCGCGGCACTGCTGCACTCTGCGACACCGTCTGCTCTGTGGTCCAGTTGCCGGTGGTCAGGCTGGTGCGGTAGTTGTCTCCGGAGGTGAAGAGGTAGCCGTCGCCTGCTCCGGCCGTCGTGTTGCCCAGCCCGTAGAGGAAGTAGGGGGAAGCCTGGGCGGGATCGATCCAGACGTCGGCCTCGACGGTGATGTCGGTGACATCGGCGAGCAGGTCGTCCGGGAGCCTGACGAAGTCGTCGTCGCCGTCGAGCTGCAGAGCACCGTCGTTCCACGTACCGCCGGCGACGAGCTCCCCGTTCCGACCATGTCCAGAGCTGTCGAGGACAGTCGTGCCGGCATCGGTGTCGAAGGCATATCGAAGGATCTCACCCGGTGCACCGCCGGCATCTGCCGGGGCGTCACCCTGGGCTGCAGCGACGGATGCTGACGACGTCGCCAACAAGGGAGCCATGATGGCCACGGTCGTCGCGAGGACGAGCGGTCGCAGGAAAGGCTTCATCACACGTGCTCCTAGTTCGGCGTCATTGCTGAGGAGGGCTGAGGCTGTCAGTGATGTTCACGGTAACACCCAAACGGGGGTCAGCGCGAGCGAACTGGCCCTCTCGGTCTGCCCGTCGCTTCCCCCTCAGGAGTCGGCGGCGATCATCTCGACGATCGTGTCGACCGTCAGCCACGGGCCGTTGCTGACCTCGCCGATCTTCTCGCGGTCCTTGAACACGACGATGCGATCGCTGAGGCGTACGACTTCGTCGAGGTCGGACGAGATGTAGACGATGGCGACGCCGTCCTTCGCGAGCCGCACGACGTGGGCCTGGATGTCGACCTTCGAGGCCAGGTCGATCCCCTTGGTCGGCTCGTCGAGCACGAGGAGTCGAGGCTTGGTCGCCAGGCACCGTGCCAGCACGACCTTCTGCTGGTTGCCGCCGGAGAGGTACTTGGCCAGGAGGCCGGGATCCGCCGGCGAGATGTCGAGCGAGTCGACGTAGGCACGGACGAGGCTGTCGGTCTCGGCGGTCGAGAGGGGTCGAGACCAACCACGAAGCGCCTGGATGCCGAGCACGATGTTCTCGCGGACCGACAGCTCGCTGATGATTCCGTCCTCGTGGCGGTTCTCGCTCGCGTGCGCTATCCGATTCCGCATGCCCGAGCGGGGATCGGGAACATGCGTGGGCTCACCGTCGATCAGGACGCGTCCGCGATCGAAGCGATCAGCGCCGCTGAGCAGGGAGGCCATCTCGGTGCGACCGGAGCCTCGCAGCCCGGCGAAGCCGACGATCTCGCCACGATGCAGCTCCAAGTCGGTCGGTGCGACCGCTCCTCGACGGCCGAGGCCGAGAGCCTGGTACATCGGCGGGCCGACGGGCTGCCGGCGATGCTGGCGGCGGTCCGCGCCGATCCGCCGTAGCGCCTCGATGTCTTCGCCGAGCATCGAGGCGATCAGCTCGGCCCGGTCCATGGAGTGCGCCGGGTATTCGCCGACCGTGCTGCCGTCGCGCAGCACGGTGATCCGGTCGCTCAGGGCCAAGACCTGTTCCAGGAAGTGCGAGACGAACAGTATCGCCACACCGCTGTCGCGCAGGCGTTTCAGGACTGCGAAGAGCCGGACGACGTCGTCGAGGTCGAGACTCGAGGTCGGTTCGTCGAGCACGAGGACGCGAGGGCGGTCGATCATCGCCCGACCGATGGCGACGAGCTGGCGGAGAGCCGGCGACAGCGAGCGCACGGATGCTCGCGGATCGAGGTCTCCCAGTCCGAGCTCTCTCAGCATCTCGGCTGCTCGCTGGTGGGTACGCGACCAGGAGATGCCGAAGCGGCCACGGACCTCGTGCCCGAGCATCATGTTCTCGCCGATGCTCAGGTTGTCCGTGAGCCACTCATCCTGGAACACTGCCGAGATGCCGGCCGATCGTGCGTCCGCCGGCCCCGAGAAGCGGCGCTCGACGCCGTCCACCTTGACCATTCCGGCGTCGGGACGATGAATGCCCGTGAGGGTCTTGATCAGCGTCGACTTGCCAGCGCCGTTCTGCCCCATCAGCCCGTGGATCTCTCCCGGGGCCAGGCACAGACGTGCGCCGGTGAGAGCCGGGCCCGAGGTGAAGACGACGTCGATCCCGACCATCTCCACCGTCCGGTGGGGAGAACCAGGAGTCGCCATCGACTGCAGATCCACGTGCCGTCCTCGGATCGTGTGCGGCACGGCATCGGGGCCGCCGTGCCGAGGTGTCGCCGATGATACGCGACAGCTGACTACGGATCACCTAACGGCGATCAGGCGCGGGGCGGTGCAGTGGACTCGCGAACCACCAGCTCGGTCGCGATGCGTGTGCGCCGGGGGATCTCCTGGCCGTGCATGTGGGCGTGGATCACGTCTGCGACCGTCGTCCCCAGCTTGTCGAAATCCTGCCGCACCGTCGTCAGCGGAGGCAGCATGTGGCGAGCGCTCGGCAGATCGTCGAAGCCGATGACGCTGACGTCTCGCGGAACACGGATCCCCCGTTCGGCGAGACCGTGGATCACGCCGAGGGCCATGTCGTCGTTGGCGACGACCATCGCGGTGAACTCCGGGACCGAGGTCAGGCTCGCGGCGAACTCGTAGCCGGAGTCAGGCGTCCAGTCACCGACCACGATGGGGCGTTCTCGCATCCCCCAGGACTTGGCGCGCACGTGGAAAGCACGTTCACGAGATCGAGCGTCGAGCCAGTCCAGAGGGCCTGAGAGGTGCAGGACGTCACGATGCCCCAGCGAAGCGAGGTGGTCGACCGCCTCCGCCGTGCCCGCTTGTTGATCGACCGAGACCGTGAGGAAGGTCGGGTCATCCTCGGACTTCACTACCAGTGTCGGGACCCCGATCTCGATGGTGCGGAGGGTCGCCACGGACGAGGAGCGCGGCGCGATGATGCACAGGGCGTCGATGCCCAGCCCCGTCAAGTGCTCGATGGCGTCGACCGGAGTCATGTCCTGTTCGTCTCGCAGTGCGACGGACGTCACCGAATAGCCCCTCGACCGCGCGGCCCGCTCGATGGCCCGCAGGGTGCTCGAAGGACCGAACGCGGTTCCGCTCTCGACCAGTACGCCGATGCGCTCCGTGCGCTGCGTGACGAGCGATCGAGCCGCGACGTTGGGTCGGTAGTTCAGCTCGTCGACTGCCTTGAGCACTTTCTCGCGAGTGGAGTCCCTGATGTTGGGATGGCCGCTCAGGACGCGCGAGACGGTCATGTGCGAGACGCCTGCCACCGCGGCGACTTGTTTGAGGCCTGGCCGACCGGTCACCACGTCGATCTCCTCCCCGATGACGGGCATGTGAGTCCCGGGCCCCTGAGCGGCTGCAAAAACGCCGATCGCTCAACTCCAGCTTAGTGACGCAGGAGAGGAGAGTTCGACGTCGTGACCCTCGCTTCGCGCCCTCAGTGACCTGAGCACCTCACGCGTTCAGGCCTCCCACGCGGCGAGATGATGTCTGAAGTGTCGCCGGATGGCTGTGGCAGTGATGAGTCCGACGGCTGTGATGATCGCGGTGGCGATGAAGACCGAGTGGGTGCCTGCGATGCCGCCGAGCCATCCGGCGAGGACGGGGCCGGCGACTTGACCGATGTACTGGGCCGAGACGTTGTAGCCCAGCACCAGTCCGACGCTCGTGTCGGGGAGGAGGCGGCGGATGGTCGCGACGACTGTGGGGGTGATGCCGCCGAGGGCGATCCCGGTGAGGAATCGCAGGATCGCGAAGGCGATCAGGTCGTCGACGACTGCTTGCGCGGCGAGGAAGAGTGTCGCGGCGACCAGGCTCAGGGTGAGGACCTGCATGTGGCCCATCCGGTCAGCGAGTTTGCCGAGGTTGGGACTGGAGAGGATCGTGCCGAACGCGGTGATGGAGAACACGACTGCGGCGTAGAGGGCGGTGTCGTCGGTTGAACCAGTGAGGAAGCGGACGTGCTCGGCGATGATCGGCTCGACTGAGATGGTGGCAGCCCGAGACGTCGTCGAGTTCGGTTACAAGCTCAGCCGCAGCTTCGCCAGCTGAGAGACGCAGGTATAGGTCTGACGTCGGAGAGGCGACATGCGTCGGAGGCCGCGGTGTCGCCGAGTTGAGAGTCGGTCGCCTCCTGAGGTGATACGTGCTGCTCCGCGCTAATCCTGGTCGCTCTGCCCCCGGTCCCTGCCGAACCATGGCTCTCCATCGAAATCAGCGTCCAGCAGGCCGTGGGCGTCCATGGTGATGAGGTTGGGACCCGGCAGTTCCGCTGGGACGAACCGCTGGTCGTCAGGATGACGGTAGATGTACTCCCGGGCGTTGTGCGCCGTGTGCTCGTTGATTAGCCGTTCCACTGCGGTCGTCCCTACCTGGACCGCATCCAGTTGACCACCCACGACGCGGTCACGGACCTGCTGGATTCCTGGGTCGCCGTCCTCGAAACGTTCCAGGAGAACGAGGGGATCGCTCATGATTAGGCCGAGCTTACGAGTCAGGGGTACCGAGATGGCCGACGCATTGGCGAAGCCGACGCCCATCCAGGGTTCGGCGTCGTCCCTGCCTCGAATGAGGCTGACCGGAGCGTCACAGGTGATGAGGGAACGTCTGTCGAACTGGTGCAGCGACCACGGCCGCGTCACGAGGTAGACGGTCAGCTCTTCCGCTGTCTCGACCATGTGCCTGATGTGATCGCCAACCGCGATCGTCAGCGGCGGACCTCCAGGTTGCGTGGCTTCATCCCAGATGCGCTGCTGCTGATCTTCGTCTGCGTCGAAGCCGAAGTAGCCCTGGATCCACTTCCCGACGTTCTGACGGCCGCCGGCGCCGACTTCGAGTCGGATCATCTTCGCCTGGAGGTGTTCAATCGTTCTACGAGTGTCAGGTCCTCGGACAGCCTGAAGGGCCAGGTAGTGGGAGAGCGTCATCCGGTCTTCCTGCGGCAGTGGGAACTCGCCGCCTTCGATGCGGCGGATGATCGCGCTTGCCTCGCCTTCGACGGAGCTTAGGAATTTCTCGAAACCGTCGGGCTCCTCCACGCCCGGGATGGTGTGGAAGTGCGTTTGCGCGCCGACATTCTTCACCACAGTGGTGAAGGGCGAACGTGTTGTGTCGAGGGGAACGGCGACGATGCGCTCCTTCTCGGTCGCGAAGCCCCTCAAGTAGGCCTGCGGCACGAAGTGGTGCAACTTCGCCACCGGGGTCATGGCTGGGATTCTACGACGCGGCGCGTCTATAGCCGAGCCACTCGGCTTGGCGTTGCCAGCGGCTGTGAAAGCCGCGAGTTCGCCCCGCTCACCCTTTTGCTCGTCTTAAATGGATCCACTCTGTTGCATCTCGATGGTTCTCAGTGGCAGAAGCCGACCGACTGCGCTGGGGTCGTCCCGCTTTGTAGGCGCGACTTCAGCCTCAACACGGGTCGAGCAACCATATGACCACGGATCGGAAGGTTGGGGGTTCGAGTCCCTCCAGGCGCACGCGACTCGAAAGCCCCTGCCCTACACGGCAGGGGTTTTTCTCGTCTTGGGTGCTTGTCTGGCCGCCTCCGGCGGCGTGCGCCTTCGGCGCGGGCCGCGGAAGCCGAGATGGCGGCGGCTCGGCGAGCGCCTCGTCACTCGTCGACGGCGGGAGGGGCGGGGCGGGGGTGCCGGATGGTCGAGACGGTGCCCGTCACGCAGACTGCCGTCGCGACGAGCAGCGCGACGAGGATCAGCACGTCCACCGGCGCCGCGCCTCCGTCGCCGGTCGCCATCCTGACGACGACGCTGACGACGCAGGACAGCCACACGACGGCGGAGATGCCCCAACCCACCGACGACCCCCGGAACGTCGGCCTCTGCAGGCGCAGCCGGCCCCGGTCGCGGTTCGTCTCGTCGTCCATCGTCACGGTCCCCTCGTCGTCGTCGACCTCCCCACCGTACGTCGAGCCCCTCCCCGTCTCAATGGATCGATGCGAGCAGGGTCGTCCTCCAGGAGGGGGAGCATGGTCCTGCAGGCGGTCGGCGCGCGCCCGTCGACCTGTGATGCTCGCGGGATGATCCGTTCACTGGTGACGACCCTCGCGTGGTGGCTGCTCGGCGCGGCCGTGGGCCTCGTGCTCGGCGGCGCGACCTCCCCCGCCCAGCAGTACCTGCCCGGCGGGCTGAGCTCGTTCGCCAACTCGAGCGGCGGCTGGACGGTCCTCACCTTCGCGACGGTGGTCGTGGTCACGCGCAGGCCGAGCGCCCGCAGGTGGTGGACGGCGGCCGGCCTCGGCCTCGTCGTCTTCCACGCCGCGGTCCAGGGCTACGTGATCGTGTCCACCCTGCGGGGCTTCCCCGACTCGTACGGTCCGGGCGACTTCTGGTTCACGGCGGCGACCTTGGCCGGGCCCGTCATCGGGCTCGCCGGGTTGTGGTGGTGGTCGCCGCGCCCCGTCCTCCGTGCGGCGGGGATCGCGGTCCTCGCCGCCGTCATGATCGGCGACGGCGTGTCGGGCCTCGTCCGCGTCGCCGAGACGACCGGGACGACCTGGTGGCTGATCAGCATCGCCGTGGGCGTCGCGGCGCTCGGCTGGGTCGTGGTCCGTCGCCTCGACCGGTGGCGCGAGCGCGCGCTCGCCGTCGGACTCACGGCCCTCGGGGCGGCGGTCTTCGCCGCCGTCTTCAGTCTGCTCTGAGGGTGCTGCCGCGCACGATCAGACGGGGCGGCAGCACGACCGTCTCGTGACGGTGGGTCGACGGATGGTCGAGTTCGTCCCGCAGGAGGCGCATGGCCTGGCCTCCCATGTCGACGCCGGGCTGCCCCACGGTCGTGAGCGGGAGTGTCGTTCCCTGGGCGAAGTGGTTGTCGTCGTAACCGGTGATCGACAGATCGCGGGGGATGTCCACCCCGCCGAGCAGCAGTGACTGCACGATCCCCGACGCGAGCGCGTCCGAGGCGGCGACGATCCCGTCGGGCCTGTCCGCCGCCGCCAGGGCGAGCAGTTCGCTCCCCACGGTGAGGCCCGCACGCACCGTCAGTGCCGAGGTCGTCATCAGGCGCAGCGGGACGCCGGCGTCCCGTGCCGCGGCCGAAGCGCCCTCGAACCGGTGCCGCACGGCGGTGAGATCGAGGGGGCCGCCGACGAAGACGAGCTCCCGCCGGCCCTGCTCGAGGAGGTGCTCGGCCGCCAGCCGTCCGCCGAGTTCCTCGTCGACGACGACGCCGCAGCTCTCGTCGGCGTCGCCCGGCCAGTTGACGTAGACGACGCGCAGCCCGCGACGCCGCAGTCGACGTGCCTCGTCCATCGGGCCGTCGAACGGGGCGAGGACGATGCCCGCCGCCTGGGCCTGCTCGAACAGGTTCAGGTACCCGGTCTGCTTGTCGAGGTCGACGTCCGAGTTGCCGAGCAGCACCGACTGCTGGGCCAGGTCGGCCTCGCGCTCGACGCCGCGCGCGATGTCGAGGAAGTACGAGTTGCCGAGGTCGACGGCCACGAACCCGACCAGGGTGCCCCGACCCGCCGCCAGGGTGCGGGCGGAGGTGTTCGGCACGAAGCCCAGGGATGCGATGGCCGACTCGACCTTGAGCCGCGTCGCAGGGCGGACCCGGTCGGGAGTGTTCACCACGTTCGACACGGTGCCCAGCGAGACCCCGGCGAGCCTGGCGACGTCGGCCATGACCGGCGGCCGGTGCGGGGAGGAGGGGATCGAGACGCTCATCGTGGAGCCGAGCCTAGCCCGCAGTCGATCGAGACGGGGTGTTGACAAGCCCGGGGTTTCCGGTCAATTATGAAGCGCTTCAAGTTTTCTGAGGCGCCCACCATTCAAGGAGGAATGATGTCCCGCACCGCACGTCGTGTCGCTGCATTTGCCGTCGCCGGCCTGACCATCGCAGGCCTCTCCGCGTGTTCGGGTGGCGGAGCGGGCGAGGCGGCCACCGAGTTCACCGTCCTCGGCAACGTCGAGAACGAAGTCGTCCCTGCAACGCTTCAGACCCTGGCCGACGGCGCCTGCTCCACCGAGAACGACGCCATGCCCCTCAAGGTCGAGACCGTCCCACAGACGAACCTCAACCAGCAGGTCCAGCTGCTCGCAGGCCAGGGCGGGCTCCCCGTCATGTACGCCGTCGACACCAACGAGCTCGTGCAGCAGCTCGACGACGCCGGCTTCGTCGCGCACTTCGACGAGCTGCTCGACGAGATCGGCGCGGCCGACTCGATCGAGCCCGCCGCGCGGTCGACCGTCGAGTCGCTCTACGACGGTGAGTTCCTCGTGCTGCCGACCGAGTACAACATCGAGGGCATCTGGTACAACAAGACGCTCTTCGCCGACAACGGCGTCGACGTGCCCGAGAGCTGGGACGACGTGGTCGCTGCGGCCGGCACGTTCCAGGACGCCGGCCTCACCCCCTTCGCCGCGAGCGGTGAGCAGGGCTGGCCCCTGACGCGCCTCGTCGGGAACCTCATCGAGCGCGAGCTCGGGCCCGACGCCCTCCAGGCCGTCGCCGACGGCGACGCCGAGCTGACCGACCCCGAGTACGTGGCCGCGGCCCAACAGGTCGCCGACCTCGGTGCGGCGGGCTACTTCGGCGAGGGAGTCGGCTCGATCGACTACGACACGTCGATCAACCAGTTCCTCAACGGCAGCTCGCCGATGCTCTACATGGGCAGCTGGGTCCTGAGCAATTTCGCCGACGACACGGCGAACCAGATCGGCGAGGACGCCATCGGCTACCTGCCGTTCCCCGACGTCGACGGGGGCGAGGGCGACAGCAGCCAGCTCGTGGCCAACGTCGGCCTGCCCTTCACGATCAACCCGAGCGTACTGAACGACGACAGCAAGGCCTGGGTCAAGTGCATCGCCGAGAACTACGGCCAGGTGGCCCTCGAGGACAGCAGCCGCATCTCCGGCTTCACGGTGTCGGGCGACGCCGCCGGCACCGCGCTGACGACGGAGGTGCGCGACCGCATCGCGGACACCGACACGACCATCCCCTGGTTCGAGGCGTACTTCAGCACGCAGGCGACGACGACCTCGCAGCAGAACGCCGCCCAGCTCGTCACCGGCGCCATCACGGCCGAGGAGTTCATGACGCTGGTCCAGGGCGACCTGGGCTGACGCCTCCTTGACGGGGGTGGGGGCGCGCCCCGTGCGCCTCCCCGCCCCCGTCCACCCCTCCTCGACCCCCAGCTCGGACCGAAGGCACCCCCATGAATCCCCTGCTCGGCGACCGGCGCGCCACCCTGATCCTGATCGGGCCCGCCCTGCTCATCTACTCCGTCGTGATGCTCGTCCCGATCGTCGTCTCGTTCGGGTACACCCTGACGAGCGGCAACGCGATCACGGGCTTCACGTTCTCGGGACTCGAGAACTACCAGCGCCTCGTCACCGACACCCGGGTGCGGGACGCGTTGCTGCTCACGGTCCGCTATGCGGTTCTGATGACGATCCTGCAGGTCGGCTTCGGCTACCTCCTGTCGCTCCTCTACGTCTTCGTGCTGCGGAAGTGGTCGAGTGCCGTCCGCACGCTGGTCTTCTTCCCCGTGGTCCTGCCCACCGTCGCGGTCGCACTGCTGTTCCAGCAGATGTTCGCGATCGCCCCGCAGAACGGGCTGGTCAACACGGCGCTCGAGGCCGTGGGCCTGTCGTCCGTCGACTGGTTCGGCGACGGCGGCACGGCGTTCCTCGTCATCATCGTGATGGACGTGTGGCGCTCCATGGGCTTCTACGGGGTGCTGCTCTACGCCGGGCTGCTCGACATCCCCGAGGAGGTGTTCGAGTCTGCCCGCATCGACGGCGCCTCCGGCTTCGGGCTCGTCCGTCGCATCGTCCTGCCGCTCTCGCTGCCCGTGCTGGTCTCGTCGCTGATCTTCTCCGTGAACGGAACGCTCAAGGTGTTCGACAGCATCCTCGCCCTCACCAACGGCGGCCCCGGCACGTCGACCAGCCCCCTGACGATCTACATGTTCGACACGTCGTTCCGCTTCGGTCAGTACGGCTACGGAAGCACCGTCGCGTTCCTGCTCACGATCGTGTCGCTGCTGGTGACCGTCTTCATCTTCCGCGCCAACCGTCGCGACCTCACGAAGGACTGACCGATGACCTCCGTCGACACCGCCGGCCCCGCGACGTCCGCGCCCCTCCGCCGTCCGACCTCGAGGCGCCGTGGAGCGTCCCGACGCCGCGTCGGACAGATCGTGAGCGGCGCGCTCGTCGCACTCCTCCTCGTCATCGTGGTCGGCCCGCTCGTCTGGATGCTCCTCGGCTCCTTCAAGACGCAGACGGAGTTCCTGGAGCAGCCGGTCTGGGCGCTTCCGCAGCAGTGGAACTTCGACAACTACGTCTTCGCGTGGACCCAGGGCAACTTCGCGCAGTACGCGTCGAACTCCGTCCTGACCGTCTTCCCGTCGCTCCTCCTCGTGCTCCTGTTCGGCTCCATGGCGGGCTTCGCGCTCGAGGTGCTCGTCTGGAAGGGGCGCGGCGCGATCCTCATCACCTTCCTCGCCGGCATCATGGTGCCGACGCAGATGATCCTCCTGCCGTTGTTCGCCGCGTACTTCCGGCTCGGCCTCACCGGCACCCTCTGGCCGCTGCTCATCACGTACACGGCCACGAGCCTCCCGCTGGCCGTGTTCCTGATGGCGACGTTCTTCCGGGCCGTCCCGCGCGAGATCTTCGAGGCGGCGATGCTCGACGGCGCCGGGCTCATCCGCTCGTTCTTCCTGGTCGGCCTGCCGATGGTGCGCAACGCGCTCTTCACCGTGGGGCTGGTCCAGTTCTTCATGCTCTGGAACGACCTCCTCATCGCCTTGACCTTCACGAACTCCGGGTCGCTGCGCACCCTGCAGGTGGGCCTCCTGAACTTCACCGGCCAGTTCGGCTCGGTGCAGTACGGCCCCCTGTTCGCGGCGATCTGCCTCAACGTCGTGGCGATCCTCGTCATCTACCTGTTCCTCAACAAGCAAGTGCAGAAGGGGCTGACCGCCGGTGCGGTCAAGGGCTGACCATGAGCGCGACAGTCACCGACCTCCGCGTCGAGCACGGCCGGGCGGCGCTGGGCCTCGGCACCCCCCGTCCCCGTCTGAGCTGGCAGCTGGCCGGCCCGTCCGGCTGGCAGCAGGAGTCCGTCGAGATCGCCCTCGAGACCGGGGGGCGACAGGTCGCGACGGCCGTGGTCGGGACGCGCGACCAGGTGCTCGTGCCCTGGCCCTTCGCCGACCTGGCATCTCGGCAGCGAGCAGGGGTCCGCGTGCGCGTGACGGGAGTCGACGGCTCGACGTCGCCCTGGAGCCCGGCGACGTCCGTCGAGGCGGGCCTCCTGGAGCCGTCCGACTGGCGCGCGCGACCGGTCGGCGCATCGTGGGCGGAGGAGGCCGGCACGGACCGCCGCCCCTCCCGGGTCCGGCGGGCCTTCCGCCTCGACGGCGACGTCGTCTCCGCCCGCCTGTACGCGACGGCCCACGGCGTCTTCGAGGCCGAGCTGAACGGGGTCCGCGTCGGCGACGACGAGCTCTCGCCGGGCTGGACCTCGTACGACACCCGGCTGCGCTACCGGACCTACGACGTCACCGACCTGGTCGAGACCGGTGAGAACGCGATCGGCGCCTGGCTCGGCGACGGCTGGTACCGCGGGCGCCTCGGCTTCAACGGCGGGTACCACGATCTCTACGGGACGGATCTGTCGTTCCTCGCCCAGCTCGAGGTCGAGCTCGCCGACGGGACACGCGTCGTCGTCGCCACCGACGACACGTGGGAGGCGGCCCCCAGCCCCATCTCGTTCAGCGGGCTCTACGACGGCGAACGCCACGACCTGCGGCTCGACGACGACGGCTGGTCGCGGGCGGGGTCGGATCGAGACGGCTGGACGCCGGTGACCGTCCGCGCGCGTGATCCGCGCACGCTGGTCGCGCCCGAACAGCCGCCGGTGCGCTGCACCGAGGAGATCGCCCCGCTCGCGCACTGGACGACGTCTCGCGGCTCCGTGGTGCTCGACTTCGGCCAGAACCTCGTCGGTCGGCTCCGCATCACGGTCGACGGCGAGGCGGGCCGCCAGGTGACCCTGCGCCACGCCGAGGTGCTGCAGGAGGGCGAGCTCTACCGGCGCACGCTCCGCCTGGCCGCGGCGGAGGACGTCGTGACCCTGGGAGGCGGCGGCCCGGTCACCTGGGAGCCCCGCTTCACGATCCACGGCTTCCGCTACGCCGAGGTCGAGGGCTGGCCGGGGGACTTCGACCCGGCCTCGGTCGTCGCGCGCGTGCTGCACACCGACATGGAGCGCACGGGGTGGTTCGCCTGCTCCGACCCGAGCCTGGAGCGCCTGCACGAGAACGTGCTGTGGAGCACCCGCGGCAACTTCGTCGACATCCCGACCGACTGCCCCCAGCGCGACGAGCGCCTGGGTTGGACGGGTGACATCCAGGTGTTCGCGCCCACCGCCTCCTACCTGTACGACTGCTCGGGCATGCTCGGCTCGTGGCTGCAGGACCTCGCCGTCGACCAACTGCCCGACGGCACCGTGCCGTGGTTCGTGCCGCGGATCCCCGGCGGCCCGTCGTGGGAGCCGATCGAGTCGGGCGCGGTCTGGGGCGACGCCGCCGTGCTCACACCGTGGACGCTCTGGGAGCGGTTCGGCGACGCCGGCGTGCTGGCCCGACAGTGGGACTCGGCCAAGGCCTGGGTGGACCTGATCCTCGCCCGGGCCGGGGACGACCGGATCTGGGACGAGGGCTTCCAGCTCGGCGACTGGCTCGACCCGGCCGCCCCGCCGGACGACCCGGCCGACGCACTCACCGACCGGTACCTCGTCGCCACGGCGTACCTGTACTGGTCGACCCGCCACCTGGCGGACACCGCCGTCGTCCTGGGCAAGGACGCCGAAGGTGCGCGTTACGACGCGATCGCTGAGGAGGTGCGCAAGGCCTTCGCGGGTCGCTACACCGACGGCGGCGGCCGGACGACGAGTGACGCGCAGACCGCGTACGGCCTGGCCCTCGAGTTCGGGCTCGTCCGGGGCCACGAGGCGCAGGCGGCCGGAGACCGACTCGCCGAGCTCGTGAGCGAGGCCGGGAACCGCATCGCGACGGGCTTCGCCGGCACCCCGGTCGTCGCGCCCGCCCTGACGCGGACGGGCCACGTCGCGAGGGCGTACGACCTGGTCCTCGAGCGTTCGTGCCCGTCGTGGCTGTACACCGTCGACATGGGCGGGACGACCATCTGGGAGCGCTGGGACAGCATGCTCCCGGACGGCACGGTCAACCCGGGCGAGATGACGAGCTTCAACCACTACGCGCTCGGCGCCGTGGCGGACTGGATGCACGCCACCGTCGCGGGGCTGGCGCCCTCGGCACCCGGCTGGCGCCGGGTCCGCTTCGCCCCGCGACCCGGCGGCGGGCTGACGCACGCGTCGGGTCGACACCTCTCGCCCTACGGCGAGGTGTCGTCGTCGTGGCGTGTCGAGGGCGAGGTCTTCACGCTCACGGTGGCCCTGCCCGTCGGCACGACCGGCGAGGTCTCGTTGCCCGACGGCACGATCGTCGAGGTGTCGCACGGGCGGCACGAGTTCACGTGCGCCGCGGTCGTTCCCGTCGTCGGCGCGGCGGGCTGATCAGGCCTCGGGCACGGTGCTCGCGCGGACCACGAGCTCGGGCGCGAAGACGACCCGGCGCGGCTCGCGTGCCGGATCGTCGATCTCGTCCTGGAGGATGTCCATCGCCGTCCGCCCGATCAAGGCGCTGGGCTGGCGGATCGAGCTGAGCGGCACCACGGCGGCGCGGGCGAAGTCGATGTCGTCGTAGCCGATCAGGGCCACGTCGTCGGGCACGCGCAGGTCGCCGAGCATCACCAGCGACTGCAGCACGCCCATCGCGACGAGGTCGTTCGCGGCGAAGACCGCGTCGGGTCGCTCGTCCGCCGGGCGCGACATGAGCCCGGCGGCGGCGGCGCGACCGTGCTCGACCGTGAGTGCCGGCACCTCGACGACCTCGAGCACGACCTGCTCGGAGACCGTGGCCTCCGCGTTCGCGGCGCGCACCGCCTCCTGCGCGCCCTGCAGCCGGTCGGCCACCTGCTGCAGGTCGAGGGGGCCGCCGACGAACGTGAGACGGCGGCGACCGATGGACAGGAGGTGCTCGGCGGCCAGCTGACCCCCGCGCACGTCGTCGACCGAGACCGACGAGAAGTCGGTGAGCTCGGCCTGCCGGTCGACGAGCACCGCGGGGGTCCCGCGTCGCCGCAGTCGCGCCAGCCGGGCGGTGACGTCGCCGACCGGGGAGATGAGGATGCCGAGCACGCGGTTCTCCTCGAAGAGGTCGAGGTAATGCGCCTCGCGCTCGACCTGCTGGTCGCTGTTGCCGAGCAGGACGACGCGGCCGGCCTTCTCGGCGGCGGTCTCCGCCCCGCGGGCGACGTCGGAGAAGAACGGGTTGCCGCCGTCGAGGATCACGAGCCCGATGGCCCGGCTGGCCCCGGCTCGGAGCTGTCGGGCGGCGTCGTTCCGGACGAAGCCGAGCTCGTCGATCGCCGCGTGCACCCGCTCCACCGTGGCGGGGCTGACCTTGTCCGGCCGGTTCAGCACGTTGGACACGGTGCCGACCGAGACGCCCGCGCTCGTCGCGACGTCACGGATGCTCACCGACTCCACCCGCGCCTCCTGCCCTGGGTCGTGCTCTCTGACGACGGGGCCGAGTCTAGGCCGGGCCTCACCGGGGGCGCCGACCGGCGAGCCGCGGGCAGCCGAGACGCAACTGGTGCTTGACGTCGTCCCGGCCCGCCCCTACTGTCATCCCCAACACCTTTTGAAACGATTCATTTCTCGATGAGGAGAACGATCGATGACGATCGACCCCACGCCCGTCGGCCTCTCGCCGACGGCCCCCGTGCTCGAGCTGAGGGGGGCTCGCAAGACGTTCGGCGCCGTGGTCGCCCTGGCCAGCGGCAGCGTGCAGCTTCGGGCCGGCGAGATCAACGCCCTCGTCGGCGAGAACGGCGCAGGCAAGTCGACGATGGTCAAGATCCTCGCCGGGGTGCACCAGCCCGACAGTGGCGAGTTCCTCTTCGACGGGCACCCGATCGTCTTCCGCACGCCGGCCGAGAGCAAGGCCGCCGGCGTGAGCGTCATCTACCAGGAGCCGACGCTCTTCCCCGACCTCACCGTCGCCGAGAACATCTTCGTCGGCCGCCAGCCCACCTCGCGCCTCGGCTTCATCGACCGTGCGAAGATGCGTGCCGACGCGCGCGCCCTGTTCGAACGGCTCGGCGTGCCCATCGACCCCGACCGCGTCGCCGAGGGCCTCTCGATCGCCGACCAGCAGATCATCGAGATCGCCAAGGCCATCTCGCTCGACGCCAAGGTCCTGATCATGGACGAGCCCACGGCCGCCCTCAGCGGCGTCGAGGTCGAGCGCCTGTTCGGTGTCGCCCGGGCGCTCCGTGACCGCGGCAGCGCGATCATGTTCATCTCTCACCGCTTCGACGAGGTCTTCGGCCTCAGCGACCGCATCACGGTGATGCGTGACGGCGCCTTCATCTCGGAGCACGCGACCGGCGACGTCACGACGGCCGAGATCGTCCGCGCGATGGTCGGCCGCGACGTCGACCAGCTGTTCCCCAAGCAGGAGGCGCGGATCGGCGAGCCAGTCGTCACCGTCGAGGGCCTGACGCGGCACGGCGTCTTCCACGACGTGTCGTTCGAGGTGCGGGCCGGCGAGATCGTCGGCCTGGCCGGCCTCGTCGGCGCGGGCCGCACCGAGGTCGCCCGCGCGCTCTTCGGCATCGATCGCTACGACGCCGGCAGCGTCACGGTGAACGGCAAGCCGCTCGCCCGCCGCGACCCGATGGCCGCCATCACCGCGGGCATCGGCTTCGTGCCGGAGGACCGCCGCAAGCAAGGCCTCGTGATGGACATGTCGGTCAGCCGCAACACCACGCTGACCCTCCGCAGGACGCTGAGCCGCTTCGGCCTGGTCAGTGCCCGACGCGAGCGGGAGGCGGCGGCCGACTGGTCGCAGCGACTCCAGGTCAAGACCGGCAGCCAGGAGCTCGCCGTCGCGACCCTGTCAGGCGGCAACCAGCAGAAGGTCGTGCTGGCGAAGTGGCTGGCGACCGACCCGACCTTCCTGATCGTGGACGAGCCGACCCGTGGCATCGACGTCGGCACGAAGAGCGAGGTGCACCGGCTGATCAGCGACCTCGCCGGCCGCGGCATCGCCGTGCTGATGATCTCGTCCGAGCTGCCGGAGGTGCTCGGCATGGCCGACCGGGTGCTCGTCATGCACGAGGGGCGGCTCACGGCGACCCTCGACCGCGCCGACGCCACGGCCGAGCGCGTCATGCACGCGGCGACAGGGTCGGACGCGGCGGACCTGATCGAGGCCGCGCCGACCGCTCCCGCAGCCAGCCCGACCACGCCCCCGACAGCGACCGCAGAGGCCACCCGATGACCACCTCCCACGCCCTCGCGCCTGCCCCCACGTCGGGACGGAGCCCTCTCGCCTCGGTGTTCCGGCAGCGCGAGGTGCCGGTCGCGTCCGCCCTCGTCGTGCTGGTGATCGTCACCACGATCGCGAACCCGCTCTTCGTCTCGGCCCAAGGCGTCAAGGACCTGATGCTCAACGCGACGATCACGGTGATCATGGCCGTCGGCCTCGGCACCGTCATCATCACGAACAACATCGACCTCTCGGTGGGCTCGATCCTCGGCCTCGTCGCCTTCGCGACCGGCACGGTGTTCGCCGCCGCCCCGGACATCCCGATCGTGTTCGTGTTCCTGATCGGGCTCGCGATCGGGGCGGTGCTCGGGGCCGTGAACGGGTTCCTGGTGACCGTGGCGAGGGTGCCGTCGCTCGTGATCACGCTCGGCATGCTCTACATCTACCGCGGCCTCAACAACGCCTGGGCCGGCGGTCAGCAGTACTTCGCCGGCGACCGGCCCGCCGCCTTCGGGCGCCTGTCGGTCGACACCGTGCTCGGCATCCCGATCATCACGATCATCGCCGTGGTCGTCGTCGTGCTCGTCGCCGTGTTCCTGGCCCGCACGCGGCCCGGCCGCGACCTGTACGCCATCGGCTCGGACGAAGAGGCGGCGCGCCTGTTCGGGATCGCGGTGAACAGGCGGGTCGTCACGGCCTTCGTCCTCAACGGCACGCTGACCGGCCTGGCGGGCGTGCTCTACGCCAGCCGCTTCAACTCGGTCGGCGCGACGACCGGCACCGGGCTCGAGCTGGACATCGTCGCCGCGGCCGTCGTGGGCGGCATCGCCATCTTCGGCGGCTCGGGCAGCGTCGTCGGCGCGGCGATCGGCGCCGTGCTGCTGACCACCATCACGAGCAGCCTCACCGCCCTCGGCGTCGACAAGTTCTGGCAGCAGGCCATCGTCGGCGTCCTCATCCTGACCGCCATCCTCGTCGAGCGGATCGCCTCGATCCGCAAGGCCCGACGACTGCGCACGAGCGAGGCCACCAATGCCTGACCAGACCGTCACCCGAGCTCCCGAGGCCTCCGCCGACTCCTCGTCCTCTGCCCGCGCCGGCGCCCGTGACCCCGGTGCCCGCGCCGAGCGGGCGCTGCGCCGTCGCCGCCTGCTCACCGGCCGCGGGGCGATCATGGTCTGGGCCCTGCTCGCGACCCTGCTCGTCTGTGCCCTGACGGTGCCCCGGTTCGCCAGCGTGCAGACCACCGGGTTCCTGCTGCTCGACGCCATCCCGATCCTCATGATCGCGATGCCGATGGCGCTCGTCGTGATCACCGGAGAGATCGACCTCTCGGTCGCCAGCACCGCCGGCCTGACGAGCGCGACGATGGGCGTGCTGTGGGCCGCCGGCTGGGGCATCCCCGAGATCTTCGTCGTCTGCGTGCTGATCGGCGTCGTCTGCGGCGCCCTGAACGGCGCGCTCGTGACGACGATCGGGCTGCCGAGCCTGGCGGTCACCATCGGCACCCTCGCCCTCTACCGCGGGCTCGCCCTCGTCGTGATCGGCGACGACGCCGTCGCCAACTTCCCGCCCGGGCTCACCTCGTTCTTCACGTCGAAGATCGGCGGCACGGGCATCCCCACGGTGATGATCGGCGTCGTCGTCGTGATCCTCTTCTTCGGGGTGCTGCTGCACTTCAGCTCGTTCGGCCGGGCACTGCCCGCGATCGGCTTCAGCAAAGAGGCCGCGAGCTTCGTCGGCGTCCACGTCGGCCGTGCCAAGTTCTGGATGTTCGTCTCGACCGGCGTCGTCTCGGCCCTGGTCGGCATCTACTGGACCCTCCGCTACTCGAGCGCCCGCAGCGACAACGCGACCGGCATCGAGCTGGCCGTGATCGCCGCGGTGCTGCTCGGCGGCGTCTCGATCTTCGGCGGCCGCGGCTCGATCCCCGGCGTCGTCGCCGGCGTGCTGATCATCTCGAGCATCAGCTACGCGCTGCGGCTCGGCGGCATCAGCGACGTCGTGCTCAACGTCGTCACCGGGCTCCTGCTCGTCGGGAGCGTGGTGACGCCGAGCCTGATCTCGGTCGTCCGCGAGAAGACCCGAGCGAGACGGGCGGCGAGGGCCGTGCTGGCCCGGTCGGCCGAGCACGCCTGAGCCGCCCCCCGAACCCACCCGCACCACCACACCTCACCCGCACCGCCCCACCCACAGCAAAGGACAGAACGATGGAGTTCCCCACTCACACCCGAGGCCGCGCCCTCCGGCGTGCCGCCGCCGCGGTCGCCGCCCTCGCGACCGTCACCCTCGTCGCCTCCGGCTGCGCCCTCACGGCGGCCAGCGACGACGCCAGCTCGGGCTCCGGCTCGGGCGGCACCGAGTCGATCGCCTTCGTGCCGAAGCAGCTCAACAACCCGTACACCGACGTCGTGCTCGGCGGCGGTGAGAAGGCGTCGAAGGCCATCGGCTACGACTACAGCGTCGTCGGCCCCCTCGAGGCCAGCGCCTCGTCTCAGGTCACGTTCCTCAACACGCTCACGCAGCAGGGCACGAACGTCATCGTCATCGCCGCGAACGACCCCGACGCGGTCGGCCCGGCCCTGAAAGAGGCGCGCGACGGCGGCGCGAAGATCGTCGCGTTCGACTCGGACACCAACCCCGACTACCGCGACGTGTTCGTCAGCCAGGTCGAGGCGAAGGACGTCGCGCTGATCCAGATCCGCCAGATGAGCGAGCAGATCGGCGGCCAGGGCGACATCGCGATCCTGTCGGCCACCGCGAACGCGACCAACCAGAACGAGTGGATCAAGTACATCCAGGAGGAGGTCGACACGAATCCCGACTACGCGGGGATCACCATCGTCTCGACCGTCTACGGCGACGACGACGACGCGAAGTCGTTCCAGGAGGCACAGGGCCTGCTCCAGGCCAACCCCGACCTCAAGGGCATCATCTCGCCCACCACGGTCGGCATCGCCGCGACGGCCCGCTACCTCTCGACTTCGGAGTACAAGGGCAAGGTCGCACTGACCGGGCTCGGCCTGCCGAACGAGATGCGAGAGTTCGTCAAGGACGGCACCGTCACCGCGTTCGCCCTGTGGGACCCGGCTCAGCTCGGAGAGGTCGCGGCCTACGCCGGCCAGGCCCTCGTCGACGGCACGATCACCGGTGCCGAGGGCGACACGTTCACCGCGGGCGACCTCGGCGAGCGCACGGTCGGCGCCGACGGCATCGTCATCGTCGGACCGCCGACGGAGTTCGACGTCGACAACATCGACGACTACGACTTCTAGTCGTCATCCGTGACCGGAGGCGACGGGGTCACCACCTGACCCGCCGCCTCCGGACACCCTCCCTCGACACCGGACCCGCGCCTCCTCGGCGCCGTCGCATCGGAGCGATCGCCCATGAGCACCACCGCCTCGCCGGTCGGCGACCTCTTGCCCCCCTTCCGCCGCCGTCGCACCCGCGTGGGTCTCGTCGCCGGAGGGCTCGGCACCTACTGGCCACAGTTCCCCGGGCTGCTGCCCCAGCTGCAGGAGTCCACCCGCTACGTCGTCGACCGCTTCGGCGGCCTCGACGCCGAGGTCGTCGACACCGGCTTCATCTCGGACGCCCAGGAGGCGCGGGTCGCGGCCGACACCCTGCGCACGGCCGACTGCGACCTCATCGTCGTCTTCCTGACCACCTACCTGACCTCGTCCATGGTCTTGCCGATCGCGCAGCGGGCCGGGGTGCCCGTGCTCGTGATCGACCTGCAGCCGAGCGAGAAGATGGACCACGACCGCTTCGACACGGGCCTGTGGCTCGCCTACTGCGGTCAGTGCCCGGTGCCCGAGGTGGCCAACGTCTTCACCCGTGCCGGCATCGAGTTCCGCTCGGTGACCGGACACCTGCGCAGCGAACGTGCCTGGGCGCGCATCGAGCGCTGGGTGCACGCCGCGGGCGTGCGGGCACGGCTGCGAGAGGCACGACACGGCCTGATGGGCCACCTGTACCCCGGCATGCTCGACGTCTCGACCGACCTGACCCTGCTCTCGACGCATTTCGGCTCGCACGTCGAGGTGCTCGAGTTCGACGACCTGCGCGTGCGGGTCGACGCCGTCACCGACACCGAGGTGCGCGAGCGGGTCGGCCTGGCTCGCCAGGTGTTCGAGGTCGACGCCTCGGTCGACCAGGACGACTTCGACTGGGGCGCCCGCGTCTCGGTCGGGCTCGACCGGCTCGTGGCCGACTTCGACCTCGACTCGCTGGCGTACTACCACCGCGGCCTCGAAGGCGAGCAGCACGAGCGGCTCGGGGCCGGGATGATCCTCGGCGCGTCCCTGCTCAACGCCCGCGGGCTGCCGGCGGTGGGGGAGTACGAACTCCGCACGTCGGTCGCGATGCTCGCGGCGCAGGCGCTCGGGGCCGGTGGCTCGTTCACCGAGATCCAGGCGATCAACTTCGACGACGACGTGGTCGAGATGGGGCACGACGGGCCCGCGCACCTGGCGATCTCGTCGTCGCGGCCGATCCTGCGTGGGCTCGGCGTGTTCCACGGCAAGCGCGGCTACGGGGTCAGCGTCGAGTTCGACGTGCAACCCGGCCCCGTGACGACGTTCGGCCTCGGGCAGGACCGGGACGGGGCGCTGTCCTTCATCACGAGCGAGGGTGAGGTCGTCCCCGGGCCCCTGCTCGCGATCGGCAACACGACCTCGCGCGTCGACTTCGGAGGCGATCCCGGCGAGTGGGTCGACCAGTGGTCACGGACCGGCATCGGGCACCACTGGGGGCTCTGCGTCGGCCACGTGGCACGTGATGTCGCGGCCGCCGCGTCTCTGCTCGGCATCGAGCACCGGCACGTCGCGGCGCCGTTCGACGACGCCGACGGCTTCGAGCGCAGCCTGGGCCGCGCGACGTCGTGAGCGGGCGAGCGGTCGGTCGCCGGATCGTCTTGCCGAGGGCCCGGACGCACGCTACGCTCGTTCCATTGAAACGATTCAAAGACGAACCGGAGACCACCTGATGACCGCCCACGACCACGAGCGATACGCGTTCCGGCTGCAGGTCGCGCCCGACCGCCTCGACGAGTACGCCCGTCGTCACGCCGAGGTCTGGCCCGAGATGCTGCAGGCGCTCCACGACAGCGGCTGGCACGGTTACTCTCTCTTCGCCGCCCCCGACGGCCTGCTCGTCGGCTACGTCGAGGCCGCCTCCCTCGAGGCCGCCCAGACGGCGATGGCCCGGACCGAGGTCAACGCCCGCTGGCAGGCCTCGATGGCCGAGTTCTTCACCTCGCTCGACGGCACGCCCCCCGACGAGGGCTTCGAGCTGCTCGCGCAGATCTTCAACCTGGAGGCGCAGCTCGGCCTCCCGGGCGGCGGCCGCCAGCCCGACCGCACGGGCCCCACGGCGGCGGCCCCCACGACCCCGGCTGCCACAGCCCCCACGACCACGGCGTCATCGACGACGACCGGCACCACGACAACGGGAGAAGCATCATGACCACCTTCGAGTCCATCGCACCGACCCTCGAGCGTCAGGCCATCGAGCTGCCCAGTTGGGCGTTCGGCAACTCGGGCACGCGGTTCAAGGTGTTCGGCACACCGGGCACGCCCCGCACACCCGAGGAGAAGATCGCCGACGCGGCCCGCGTACACGAGCACACCGGACTCGCACCGAGCGTGGCGTTGCACATCCCGTGGGACGAGGTCGACGACTTCGGCGCCCTGCGCTCGTACGCCGAGGGGCTGGGCGTCTCGCTCGGCACCGTGAACTCGAACACGTTCCAGGACGACGCGTACAAGTTCGGCAGCCTCGCGCACAGCGACGCGGCGGTCCGCCGCAAGGCGGTCGACCACCACCTCCGCTGCCTCGAGATCATGCACGAGACCGGCTCGCGCGACCTCAAGATCTGGCTCGCCGACGGCACGAACTACCCCGGGCAGGACTCACTGCGCCAGCGCCAGGACCACCTCGCCGAATCGCTCGCCGAGATCTACGCCGGCCTCGGTGCCGAGCAGCGCCTCGTGCTCGAGTACAAGTTCTTCGAGCCGGCGTTCTACCACACCGACGTCCCCGACTGGGGCACCAGCTACGCCCAGGTGAGCGCCCTCGGCGATCGCGCGCTGACCTGCCTCGACACCGGCCACCACGCCCCCGGCACGAACATCGAGTTCATCGTCATGCAGTTGCTGCGCCTCGGCAAGCTCGGCTCGTTCGACTTCAACTCGCGCTTCTACGCCGACGACGACCTGATCGTCGGGGCGGCCGACCCGTTCCAGCTGTTCCGCATCCTGTTCGAGGTCGTCGACGGCGGCGGGCTCGACGTGGGCTCGCCCGTGCAGTTCATGCTCGACCAGTGCCACAACGTGGAGGACAAGATCCCCGGCCAGATCCGCAGCGTGCTGAACGTGCAGGAGATGACGGCGCGCGCCCTGCTCGTCGACCGTCCGGCGCTCGACGCGGCTCGCGCCTCCCACGACGTGCTCGGCGCGAACGCCGTGCTCATGGACGCGTTCTACACCGACGTCCGCCCGGCGCTGGCCGACTGGCGCGAGGGCCGCGGCCTGCCGCGCGACCCGATGGCGGCGTACCTCACGAGCGGCACGCCCGAGCGCCTGGCCGCCGAGCGCGTGGGCGGCAAGCAGCTCAGCTGGACCTGACCCGCGCCTCCTGACCCGCGCCTCCTGACAGGCGGCCCGCCCGGCCCGCACGCGACGACCCGACCCGCCCCTCCTGACCTCGACCCGCCCCTCCTGACCTCGAACGGACCCTCCTCGTGACCAGCACCACGACCAGCACCGCCGCCGACCTCGTCGCGCGCAGCAACCGCCTCGGCGCCGACCCGGCGAACACGAACTACGCCGGCGGCAACACCTCGGCCAAGGGCACCGCGACCGACCCGGCGACGGGCGAGCCGGTCGAGCTGCTCTGGGTCAAGGGCAGCGGGGGAGACCTGGGCACCCTCACCGAGCACGGCCTCGCCGTGCTGCGCCTCGACCGGCTGCGCGGCCTCGCGGGCGTCTACCGCGGCGTCGAGCACGAGGACGAGATGGTCGCCGCGTTCGACTACGCCCTGCACGGCAAGGGAGGCGCGGCGCCGTCGATCGACACCGCCATGCACGGCCTCGTCGACGCGGCGCACGTCGACCACCTGCACCCCGACGCGGGCATCGCGATCGCGACCGCCGCCGACGGCGAGCGGCTGACGGCCGAGATCTTCGGCCGTGCCGTGGTCTGGGTGCCGTGGCGCCGACCGGGCTGGCAGCTCGGACTCGACATCGCCGCGATCAAGGCCGAGCACCCGGAGGCGCGCGGCACGATCCTGGGCGGGCACGGCATCACCGCGTGGGGCGACACCAGCGAGGAGGCGGAGGCCGCCTCGCGCTGGATCATCGAGACGGCGCAGGCCTGGCTCGACGAGCACTCGCGGCCCGAGCCCTTCGGCCCGCCGCTGGCCGGATACTCGGCCCTGCCCCTCGACGAGCGTCGCGCGAAGGCCGCGGCCCTCGCGCCCGTGATCCGCGGCATCGCGTCGCACGACCGGCCGCAGGTCGGCTCGTTCACCGACGGCGACGTCGTGCTCGACTTCCTCGCCGGCACCGAGCACCCCCGGCTCGCGGCGCTCGGCACGAGCTGCCCCGACCACTTCCTCCGCACGAAGGTGCGGCCGCTGGTGCTCGACCTGCCGGCCGACGCGACCGTCGAGGAGTCGATCGCGCGCCTCCGTGAGCTGCACGAGCAGTACCGCCTCGACTACCAGGCGTACTACGACCGGCACGCGACCCCCGACAGCCCCGCGATCCGCGGGGCCGACCCGTTGATCGTGCTCGTGCCGGGCGTCGGCATGTTCTCGTACGGCGGCGACGCCCAGACGGCCCGCGTCGCCGGCGAGTTCTACGTCAACGCCATCAACGTGATGCGCGGCGCCGAGGGTGTCTCGAGCTACGCGCCCATCGACGAGGCCGAGAAGTTCCGCATCGAGTACTGGGCCCTCGAAGAGGCCAAGCTGCAGCGGCGGCCCGCGCCGAAGCCGCTCGCCACCCGCGTCGCGCTCGTCACCGGCGCCGCGTCGGGCATCGGCAAGGCCATCGCGACGCGCCTCGCGTCCGAGGGGGCCTGCGTCGTGATCGCCGACCTCGACCTCGCGAAGGCACAGGCCGCGGCGGCCGAGATCGGCGGCCCGGACGTGGCGCGCGGCGTCGCGGCCGACGTCAGCGACGAGGCCGCGGTCAAGGCGTCGATCGCCGAGGTCCTGCTCGCGTTCGGCGGGCTCGACCTCGTCGTCAACAACGCCGGTCTCAGCCTCTCGAAGTCGCTGTTCGACACCACCGAGGCCGACTGGGACCTGCAGCACGACGTGATGGCGAAGGGCTCGTTCCTCGTCGCGAAGAACGCGGCCCGGGTGCTCGTCGACCAGGGCCTCGGCGGCGACATCGTCTACATCTCGTCGAAGAACTCGGTCTTCGCGGGCCCGAACAACATCGCCTACAGCGCGACGAAGGCCGACCAGGCGCACCAGGTGCGGCTGCTCGCGGCCGAGCTCGGCGAGCACGGCATCCGCGTCAACGGCATCAACCCCGACGGCGTCGTGCGCGGCTCGGGCATCTTCGCCAGCGGCTGGGGTGCCAACCGCGCCGCGACCTACGGCGTCGACGAGAAGGACCTCGGCGCCTTCTACGCCCAGCGCACCATCCTCAAGCGCGAGGTCGTGCCCGAGAACGTCGCCGCCGCCGTCTACGCGATCTGCACGAGCGACTTCTCGCACACGACCGGGCTGCACGTGCCGGTCGACGCGGGAGTCGCCGCGGCCTTCCTGCGATGAACCCGGGCGGCTCGACCGGGGCGGGCGGCGGCGTGGTCGCCGCGGTCGACCTCGGGGCGACCAGCGGTCGCGTCGTGCTCGGGCACGTCGACCGCGACGGCGTGCGCCTGCAGCACGTCGCCCGGTTCGCGAACGAGCCGGTCACGCTGCCCGAGGGGCGGGGCGACGGCGAGGGCGCTGTCGAGAGCGCAGGAGGCGCGGGTCGCGTCGGCCTGCACTGGGACGTCCTGGGGCTCTGGCGGTCGGTCACCGCGGGGCTGGCCCAGGCCCTCCGCGACGAGCCGGGCGTCCGGTCGATCGGGGTCGACTCCTGGGCCGTCGACTACGGGCTGCTGCGTGACGGCCGCCTCCTCGGCTCTCCGCATCACTACCGCGACGAACGGTCGGCGGCGGGGGTCGAGGCGGTGCACGCCGTCGTGCCACCCGCGGAGCTCTTCGCCCGCACCGGCCTGCAGCACCTGCCGTTCAACACCGTGTTCCAGCTCGCCGCCGACCGAGCGGCGGGCGTCCTCGCCCCGGCCGACCGTGCCCTCCTCGTGCCCGACCTCTTCTCGTGGTGGCTCACCGGCGTCGCCGCAACCGAGCGCACCAACGCGTCGACGACGGGTCTGCTGTCACCGGCGACGGGGGAGTGGGACGTCGAGCTGATGAGCCGGCTCGGGCTCACGCCCGAGCTGTTCGCACCACTCGTCGACCCGGGCGCCTCCCTCGGGCCCCTGCTGCCGTCGGTCGCAGCGGCGATCGGCGCCCCGGCCTCGCTCGGGGTCACGACGGTCGGCTCGCACGACACCGCCTCGGCCGTGGTCGCCGTGCCGCTCACGGGCGACGACGCTGCCTACGTGTCGAGCGGCACCTGGTCGCTCGTCGGCCTCGAGCTGCCGTCGCCGCTGCTCGGCGAGGACGTCCGCGCAGCCGGCTTCACCAACGAGGGCGGCGTCGACGGGCGGGTGCGGTTCCTCAAGAACGTGTCGGGCCTGTGGCTGCTGAGCGAGTCGATGCGTGCGTGGAGCCGCTCGGGCACCTCGGCCGCCGAGCGCAGCAGCGACCTCGCCTCCCTGCTCGCCGAGGCGGCGGCCGTGACCCGGCCCGTCGCCGTCTTCGACGCCACCGACGAGCGCTTCACCCCGCCGGGCGACATGCCCGCGCGCATCGAGGCGTGGTGCGTCGAGCACGACGTCGAGCCGCCGCGGGGCCGCGCCGAGACCGTGCGCAGCATCCTCGAGTCGCTCGCGGCCGCGTACGCCGCGACGCTGCGTGACGCGGAGCGGCTCTCGGGCCGTGCCCTCCGCACCGTGCACGTCGTCGGGGGCGGCTCGCAGAACGAGCTGCTCTGCCAGCTGACCGCCGACCGCACGGGCTGCACCGTGCTGGCCGGGCCGGTCGAAGCCACGGCGCTCGGCAACGTCCTCGTCCAGGCGCGGGCCGCAGGGTTCGTGCGCGAGAGCCTCGAGTCCTTGCGCGCCTTGGTGCGTCACAGCTCATCCCTCGTCCGCTACGAGCCGCGGACCACCGCGGCCCCCACCTCGCAGAGAGGCTGAGACCATGGTCCAGCGTCAGTTCCCCAAGCCCGTCGAGCTGCTCGAGTACCTGAGCTTCAAAAAGCCCGAGCTCGACGGGCGCAAGCGCCGCCTCGAGGCCGCCTTGACGATCGAGGACCTGCGGGCGATCGCGAAGCGCCGCACGCCGAAGGCCGCGTTCGACTACACGGACGGCAGCGCGGAGGCGGAGATCTCGATCACGCGGGCCCGGCAGGCGTTCGAGGACGTCGAGTTCCATCCGGAGGTGCTGCGGGACGTGGCCGAGATCGACACGACGGCGACGGTGTTCGGGGCGCCGTCGGCGATGCCGTTCGCGATCGCGCCGACCGGGTTCACCCGGCTCATGCAGACCGAGGGAGAGACGGCCGGCGCCTCGGCTGCGGCGGCGGCGGGCATCCCGTTCACCCTCTCGACGCTGGGGACGACGTCGATCGAGGACGTGAAGGCGGCCAACCCTCACGGGCGCAACTGGTTCCAGCTCTACGTCATGCGGCAGCGCGACATCTCGTACGGCCTCGTGGAGCGGGCGGCGGCCGCCGGGTACGAGACCCTCTTCTTCACGGTGGACACCCCGGTCGCGGGGGCGCGCCTCCGGGACAAGCGGAACGGGTTCTCGATCCCGCCGCAGCTGACGCTGGGGACGGTGCTCGACGCGTTGCCCCGACCGTGGTGGTGGTACGACTTCCTCACCACGAACAAGCTGGAGTTCGCGTCGTTGAGCGCCACCGGCGGGACGGTCGGCGATCTGCTCGACCTGGCGATGGACCCGACGATCAGCTTCGACGACCTGCGGATCATCCGCGAGATGTGGCCGGGCAAGCTGGCGGTGAAGGGCGTGCAGAGCATCGACGACGCGAAGAAGTTCGTGGACGCGGGGGTCGACGGCATCGTGCTCTCGAACCACGGCGGGCGGCAGCTCGACCGGGCGCCGATCCCCTTCCACCTCCTCCCGGAGGTGGTGCGCGAGGTCGGCGCGGACACGGACGTCCTCGTCGACACCGGCATCATGAACGGCGCCGACATCGTCGCGTCCGTCGCGCTCGGGGCCAAGACGACCCTGATCGGGAGGGCGTACCTCTACGGGCTCATGGCCGGCGGGCGGCAGGGCGTCGACCGCACGATCGAGATCCTCTCGGACCAGGTCGTGCGGACGATGAAGCTGCTCGGGGCGCACTCCCTCGACGAGCTCGAGCCGCGGCACGTGACGCAGCTGGAGCGCTTGCAGCCGCGCCCCCGAGCCTGAGGCTCGGAGCCGACGGGGAGTCGACCCCACCTCCAGGTCGCTCGCCGGCTCGGGCGACGCGGCTCAGCGGGGCGCGTCGACCAGCCGGGCCGACACCGACACGACGACGTCGTCGCGCGAGAGGCCGGCCGACGCCAGGTGCTCGCGCAGGGCGTCGGCCGCCCGGGCCAGGGTCTCGGGCGTGGGGGTGTCGAGCGCGGTCGCGACGTGCGCCGTGACCGACACCGACGACCCCGAGCGCTCGACCTCGACCAGGCCGGTCGAGCCCGCGAGGTCGAGTCCGGCGGCGACGACCCGCACCGCACCCTCGACGACGGGGTGCGCGTCGAACACGTCGACGACCCCGGCGACCCCCCGCAGCAGGTCGGTCAGCTCTCGGGACAGCGAGTCGTCGCTCATCGGTCGTCCTCCCCGGCCACGAACACGTCGTCGACGAGGACGTCGACGCGGGTGACGGTCAACCCGGTGTGCCGGGTGAGCGCCTCGGTGATCCGGGCACGCAACTCGTCCGCCACCGCGCCGAGGTCGAGGCCGAAGCGCGCCGCGGCCGTCACCCGGACGGCCACGTCGGCACCGGCGGTCGAGAGGTCGCCCTCGAAGCTCGTCGACCCGAGCACGACCCCCGGCTGGGCATCGCCCGCACGGCGCACGAGCCCCCGCGCGGCAGCTTCGGTGACGCTCAGCCGCACCCCGGCGTCGGGGTGGCTGATCGGGATCTCGCGTCCGCGGACGACCTCGCGCTTGATCGAGTCGAGCAGGCCGTCGATCCAGGCGCCGTCGCGGTCGGGCTGGCGGGCGGCCTCGTTCTCGAGGGAGGCGCGGGACAGCTCGCGCACCCGGGCCAGCGACTGCAGGTAGAGGCGGCAGGCGGCCGAGCCCTCGATGGTCGCGTCGCGCGGCGTGCGGCCGGCGTCGAGGTAGTCGCTCAGGCGGTCGACGGAGACGCCGTCGACGGTGTCGTCGGACCCGGGCTCGGGCGCGTCGGGGGAGAGGTGGTCGTCGGTGCTCATCGCCACGCCTCCATCTCGGTGATCAAGAACGTCCGGGCCCGCGCGATCTTGCCGCGGACCGTCGAGACGGGCAGGTCGAGGGCCTCCGCGATGTCGGCGTACGAGTAGTCGGCCGTCTCTCGCAACAGCCAACACCGTCGTTGGTCGAGGGGCAGCTTGTCGAGGGCGGCCCACATGGCGTCGAGCTGCAGTCGTGCCTCGACGACCCGCTCGGGCGTCTCGTGCCGGGGAGCCGACACCTCGAGCCGGTCGACGTCGTCGTGGTCACGTCGGACCCGCAACCGGTCGACGGCCTTGTTGCTCACGATGCGCATCAACCAGTTGCGCACCCGCGACGGGTCGTCGAGGTCGGCCAGGCGCCTCCACGCCGTCAGAAAGGCGTCCTGCACGACGTCGTCCGACTCGAGCTCGGAGCCCAGGAGGCGCGCGGCGTAGACCCGCATCAGCGGTCCGTGCCGCCGGGCGATGACCTCGTACGCGTGCACGTCGCCGTCGCGGGCCCGGACGGCCAGGGTCGCGTCGGCCGCGTCGAGCAGCGGGTCCGCCGGGCGGGAGTCGGCCGGACAGGAGTCGGCCGTCCGGGACTCGTCGGTGCGGGGATCGTCGGTGGGGATGACGACCTCCTCGGATCGGTTCGACGGCGTGCCGGGACGCGATCGTCCCTCGGTAAGTGACTACCACTCCACGGCGGGATCGGGGGACGTGATGGCCGATTAGTGAGTGCCCTCGGATCGTTCCCTGAAAGCTGGCTGACCCACCATGACATGTGGCGTGGCCGATGCGTCTGAATGATGTGTCCCGCTTCACGGGCACGCAGACACCGGTCGGGCTCGACCCCGGCCCCAGCGCAAGGAGAAACCATGAGCAACGTGACCCCCGCCACCAGCACCAGCACCGCTGCCGCGAAGAACACCCAGAACGACGCCGCAGGCAAGAACACCATCGCCGAGGGCGTCGTCTCGAAGGTCGCCGGCATCGCAGCCCGCGAGGTGCGTGGCGTGCACGACCTGGGCAACGGTGCCGCTCGTGCCATCGGCGCGATCCGCAACGTGATCAACCAGCAGGACCGCGGCCAGGGCGTCTCGGTCGAGGTCGGCGAGAAGCAGGTCGCCGCCGACATCGTCATCGTCGCCGAGTACCCCGTCGAGCTCCAGAAGGTCGCGGACGACGTCCGCAAGTCGGTCACCGAGGCCATCTCGCAGGTCGTCGGCATGGAGGTCACCGAGGTCAACGTCACGATCTCGGACGTCTACATCCCCTCCGAGGACGACAACAAGGACGACGCCGACGACAGCCGCGTCAAGTGACCGCCACGACCACCGGCATGCTGGTCGGCGCCGTCCTGGCGCTGACCGCCCTGGCCTTCGGGTTCTGGGCCTTCGTGTTCGTCGCGATCGCCATGGCGATCGGTTTCGGCGTCGGCCGCGTCGTCGAGGGCAAGCTCGACATCCGCGGCCTCGCTGACGCTCTCCGCGGGCGGCGGTCGTCGTGACCGCGGCGGTGACGGCCGACCAGGCCCTCCACGGCCGGAACAAGATCACGTCACGTGCCGTGCGTCGGGTCGTCTCGGCCGTCACCGCGGAGGCCCTCGAGGTCTCCGCGTCGAAGGTGTCGGTCGAGCTGGCCGACCACGACGGCGCACTCAGCGTGATCGCCAAGACGCCCATCCGCGTCTCGCCCCTCGGGGTGACCGAGCGTCGCTCGGGCACCCTCCTGGACCGTCTCACGACTGCCCAGACCACCATCCGTGAACGTGTGCTGCAGTTGACCGGGTCGAGCATCGACAAGGTCGACCTGCAGATCACGAGCGCCGACGTCCGAGAGAGGAAACGCGTCGCATGAGCACCGCATCGCTGTACAAGCGCATCGTGCGCCGCGAGACGCACTCGTCGCGAGCCGGCATCGCCATCACGCTCGCCGTGCTGCTGATCGTCGTCTTCGCGTGGATCGGCATCGAGTCGGTCCTCGAGGCCGTCGGCCAGGCGCCGTTGCTGCTCGCACCGACCGACCTGGTCGCCGCGACGCTGGACGCCGCCAGCGCCCCCGTCGGGGCGTTGACCGCCGTCGCGGTCGTCGTCGCGCTGATCGGGCTCGTCCTGATCGTCGTGTCGCTCGCCCCGGGTCGCCGGGGTCGTCGTGGCGCAAAGGCCGATCGCACCGTGGCCGTGGTCGACGACCGGGTCATCGCCCGTTCGCTGGCCCGCACCGCGAGCTACGCCGGTGACGTCGACCCTTCGCAGGTCAGCGTCAGCGTCGGCAAGCGCAGCGCCTTGATCGAGGTGACCCGCACCTCCGGTCGTCAGACCGACGTCCGCAGCATCGACGAGGCCGTCCGCGACGAGCTCGGCGCCTACGACTTCAGCCCGGCCCTGCGTCACAAGGTCAAGCTGTCCGAGAAAGGAACGGTCGGAGCATGAACAATACCAACCGCGCTCTGAACCGAATCGTCGTCTTCGTCATCGGCCTCGTGCTGCTGCTCGCCGGTGGAGCGGTCGCCGTCGGCGCCCTGTTGCCCGACGTCCAGCAGACGGTCTCGCAGGCCGCCTCGGACGCCAAGGGCCCCGCGACGGACGCCCTCGACCAGCAGCCGTGGATCCTCTGGGTCGCCGCGGTAGTCTGCCTCGTGCTGATCGTCCTGCTCGCCTGGTTCGCCCTGCGTCAGGGCCACGGTCAGACCGACACGCTGCTCACCGTCGGCGAGGGCTCGCGTGGCGACCAGACGACCGGTGGTCGCCTGGTGATCGACGCCAAGGTCGCCGAACAGGTCCTCGAGGAGGCGCTGGCCGCCACCCCGGGCATCGTCTCGGTGGACGTCACCGCGTTCGAGGTCAAGCGCCAGTCGGTCCTCCGGATCACTGCGAACGCCCGCCGTGGCGTCTCGCCGACCGAGATCCGTCGCAGCATCGACCAGGCCGTCGCGCACTGGGACGGACTGCTCGGCACCGAGACCCCCGTCGTGATCCAGATCAACGGCGGTCTCCGCACCCAGATGTCGTCCGCGACCCGGCTCGACTGACGACCGTCGACACACCGCGCGGACGGCCCTCGCCCTCGACCGAGGACGGGGGCCGTCCGTCGCTCCACCCCACGCACCACGATGAAAGGCCGGTCTCATGAGCGAGTCCACCCACCACGTCACCCCCATCGACATCGACGCCGCGGCGTCCACCCAGGCCACCTCGCCCGAAGAGGTCCTCGAGCACACCATCGGCGTCACCGTCCTCGGCGTCTCGGGCGTCCACGCCCTCGGCACCACGACGCAGCGACTCGCGGGCGCCCTGCGCACCGCCATCGGCACCGGCTCGGTGCCCGGCGTCCGGGCCGGCACCACCGACGAGGGGCTGGTCGTCGACATCGCCGTCGTCGCCGAGTACCCCACGAACGTCACCACGCTCGCCGACACCGTCCGCACCCAGGTGCAGCACGCCGTCGGTCAGCTCGACGGCGAGGAGGTCACCGTCAACGTGACCGTCACCGACGTCCACGGCCCGTTCGACGCCGACGAGGACGCCGCCGACAAGCTGAACGCCGCGGCCGACAAGACCAAGCAGGCCGTCTCGGACGCCGGCGAGAAGGTAGGAGCCGCCGCCTCGGCCGCGGGCGACCGCGCCAAGGAGGCCGGCGAGAAGACGAAGGCCGCCGCCGGCGAGGCGCGTGACCGCGCCGGAGCCGCCGCGAGCGACCTGTCCGACAAGGCCCGGGCCGCGGCCGACGACCTGTCCGACAAGGCCCGCGAGCTGGGCGACAAGGCCGGCGAGGTGGCCGATCAGGCCAAGACCACCGCGGCCGAGGTCGGCGACCGGGCTGCCGACAAGGCCGACGACGTCGCCGACAAGGCGCGCGACGTGGCCGACCAGGCGAAGGAGGCCGCCTCGGACGCCCGCGACTCGGCGGCCGACACGAGCGCCGACGCCCGCGAGAAGACCGCCGACGCCACCGACGCCGCCCTCGACAAGACGTCCGACGTGGTCGCCGGTGCCCGCGAGAAGGCCGCCGACGCGGTCGACGGCGTGGCCGACGCGGTCGACGAGAACCGCGCCTCCGGGGACGACGCGGACCGCGCCTCCCACGACGACGCGGACCGTGCTTCCGAGGGCGACGCGACCCGCGCCTCCTCGGTCGACGGCGACGGCGCTGACGGCGCCGACGTGGTCGTCACGGTCGACGGCGGCACCGTGACCGTCGAGGTCGACTCGGACAGCGACGCGCACGTCGTGGTCGACGGCGACGACGCCTCGACGACGGAGAAGTGATGTTCGGCCGACGCACCACGACGAGGACGAGGCGACCGCGACCACGCGCCGTCTGGGCCGCCCTGGTGACCTCGGTCGTGATCTGCCTGCTGATCGTCGTCGGCGTGCTGCTGCCGGTCCTCACGCTGATCGGCGCGGCCGACGGCGGCACGGCCGGAGCCCTCGACGTGCCCGTCGGCTCGATCGCCGCCGCGATCGCGATCGGCTACGTGCTGGCGCTGCTGTTGCTGCTGCTGATCGTGAAGGTGCGCAACGGCGCCCTCGCCTGGGTGCTCGGCGTGGCCGCGGTGATCTCGACGCTGGTCGTGTCGCTGTGGCCGCTCGTGGCCGTCGCGATCGCCGGCGTCGACCAGGTTCAGGACGTCATCCCGTTCATCCAGGACCTCATCGCGAGGTTCTGGCCGGGCAACTGACGCGACCCCCTCGAGGAGGCGCGGTGCCGGGCGACCGGCACCGCGCCTCCTTCGTGCTGTCCCCCTTTTGGTGGTCATGACCAGAGGCGGCGTCTGTGGCATCGTTGATGCGTTCGGAAAAGGCGCGTCCCCACCAGGCGGGTCGTGCGAGGGGAGCCGTGTGGTCAGGGACGAATCCCGAGAAGGACGGCGTCAGCGGGCGGTCGAGAGCCTCGGCATCGTCGAGTCCGGCCACGAGGACCGACTCGACCGCGTGGCCCGCGTCGCCCGGGCCGTCTTCGGCGTGCCGCTGTCGTCCGTCACCGTCATGGACCACGAGCGCGCCCTCTTCGTCGGCCGGGCCGGCTTCGACGACCCCGAGTCCGGTCGCTCCGACACACCCTGCAGCCTGGTGACCGACACGGGCGAGGTCATCACGACCGACGACGCCCGGGTCGACCCCCGCTTCGCCGACCTCGGCGCCTTCAACGACAACGGGCTCGGCTTCTACGTGGGGCACCCGTTGCGCGACGGTTCGGGCAACGTCGTCGGCTCGTTCTGCCTGATGGACGCCGAGCCACGTCAGCTGACGAGCGACGAGATGGTCGAGTTCCGCGACCTGGCCGCGTGGGCGCAGGCCGAGCTGTTGGCCGACGCCGAGGCCTCCGCCGCCCGGGCGACCCAGCAGGCCCTGTTGCCCGACGAGCCCCTCGTCGTCGACGACGTGCGCGTCGAGGGGGTCTGCCTGCCGTCGCTCAGCGTCGGCGGGGACTACTTCGACTACGGCCTCATCGGCCGGCTCGTGCACGTGGCGGTCGGCGACGTCATGGGCAAGGGCGTCGGGGCCGCGATCATCGGGTCGTCGGTGCGCGCGGCCTGCCGCGCGGCCTCGCCCCACGTCGCCGCGGGCCGCGAGCTCGGCCTGGCGGTGGACCGCATCGAGCGGGCCGTGCAGCGCGACCTCCAGCGCACGAGCTCGTTCGTCACGTACTTCCACGCCGTCCTCGACCTCGACACGGGTGAGCTCTCGTACGTCGACGCCGGCGCCGGCCTGTCGCTCGTCGTCCGCGCCGACGGCACCGTCCAGCACCTCGCCGGCACGGGCCTGCCGCTCGGCCTCGACGACCAGGAGCACGCCACCGAGACCACCCGGCTCGAGCCGGGCGACCGCCTGATCGTGATGAGCGACGGCGTGCTCGACGTGCTCGACGACGACCTCGACTGGGCGCTCGAGGTCGGGCGCCTCGCGACCCGGACCGACGGCCCCGGGCTGCTCGACTCCGTCGCCGCCCTGACGCACCGCCGGTTGTCGCGCGACGACGTGACCGTCGTCGTGATGGAACGGCACGCGTGACGGTCACCCTCGGTCGTCGCGACCAGCGGTTGCTCGACCGCACGACCCCGGGTCGACGCCTCGTCGCCATCCGGGTCGCCGTGCTGCTGGCGTCGCTGGCGGGCCTGAACTACATCGTGTGGCGCTGGGCCGCGTCGGTCAACTGGTCGTCGTGGTGGATCGCCGTGCCGCTGATCCTCGCCGAGACCTACAGCGTCGTCGACTCGCTGCTCTTCGGCCTCGGCGCCTGGCGGCTGCGTGAGCGCGGCGAACCGCCGACCGCCCCCGACCCCGACGACCCCGAGACCCGGGTCACGGTCGACGTCTTCGTCACGACGTACGACGAGCCGGTCGACCTCGTGATGCGCACGGCCCTCGCGGCGCAGCGCATCGGCTACCCGCACGCGACGTGGATCCTCGACGACGGCGGTCGGGCCGAGATCCGCGCCGCCGGCGAGGCCGCCGGCATCGGCGTCATCACCCGTTCGGACGACTGGGCCGACCGCCCCCGGCACGCCAAGGCGGGCAACCTCAACAACGCGCTGCTGGCGACCGAGGGCGAGTTCCTGCTGATCCTCGACGCCGACCAGGTGCCGGCCCCCGAGATCCTGCACCGCACCCTCGGCTACTTCAAAGACGACCGGACGGCTCTCGTCCAGACGCCGCAGTGGTTCGAGAACGTGCCCGGGTCGGACCCCCTGGGCAGCCAGGCGCCCCTGTTCTACGGGCCGATCCAGCAGTCGAAAGACGGCTGGAACAGCGCGTTCTTCTGCGGCTCGAACGCCGTCCTCCGTCGGGAGGCGCTGATGCAGCTGGGCGTCGCACGGTACGTCACCGAGGTCGAGGCGGCCGTGCGTCGGGCCGTCCGCACCTCGCGCAAGCTGCTGGCCCGGGCCCGAGAAGAGGCCGAGGGCCAGCCCCGCGTGCTCGAGGCCCTCGACGACGCCGAGACCGTCGTCGAGCGAGCCAGGGCCGAGTTCGCGTCCGGCGAGTCGATCGGCGACGTCACCTACCGGTTCCAGCGCGGCATCGACACCATCGCCTTCCGCTTCGCCGACGCCGACCTCGCCGCCATGAAAGGCGACCTCGCCGAGCTCGCCGCGATGCAGCTCGGCCCCGACACGTTCGACGCGCTCGACGAGGCCGCGCTCGACCTGCTCGCGCAGCGGTCGTCCTCGCCGCTCGCCGCCATCGAGTCGATCTCGCTGCTCGTCGGCGCACTCGACGTCGACCGCGGCGGCGAGGCGCAGGCGATCATGCCGCTCGCCACGATCTCGGTCACCGAGGACATGGCGACGGCGATGCGGCTGCACGGGCTGGGCTGGAAGTCGGCGTACCACGACGAGATCCTCGCGGTCGGGCTCGCCCCCGAGGACCTGTCGACCATGATGACCCAGCGGCTGCGCTGGGCCCAGGGCACCATGCAGGTGTTCTTCCGCGAGAACCCCCTCGTGCAGAAGGGGCTGTCGTGGGGGCAGCGCCTCATGTACTTCTCGACCATGTGGAGCTACCTCTCGGGCTTCGCCGCCGTGGTCTACATCGCCGCACCGGTGCTGTGCCTCTCGTTCGGCGTCGTGCCCGTCCAGGCCTACAGCGTCGACTTCTTCGCCCGGCTGATCCCCTTCCTGGTGCTCAACCAGCTGCTGTTCTGGGTGGTGGCCGCAGGACGGCCGACCTGGCGAGGCCAGCAGTACTCGCTCGCGCTCTTCCCGGTGTGGATCGCCGCGGTCACGACGGCGTTCCAGAACGTGTACCGCGGCCGCGCGCTCGGCTTCTCGGTGACCCCCAAGACCCGGCAGGCGGCCACCGGCCCCCGCTGGGACCTCGTGCGACCCCAGATCTGGGCGGTGGCGTGCCTCGTGGCCGCCCTCGTGCTCGTGGGCGTCCGCTACGCGACCGGGCAGGCCGAGGGCGTCGCGCCGCTCGTCAACATCGCCTGGGTGCTCTTCGACCTGGTGATCTTCAGCATCATCGTCCGGGCCGTCCTCTACCCGGGGCCCCCGGCACCCCACGACAAGGAGCCATCATGATGACCGTCACCGTCGAGGCCGTCGAGGGCGGCTGCGTCCTCTCACCACAGGGCAGGCTCACCGTCGTCTCGACACCCCAGCTGCGAGACGAGGTCGCCGCCCGTCTCGCCGCCGGCGACCGGCTGATCGTCGTCGACCTGTCGGGCACGACCTTCGTCGACTCGTCGGGCCTCGGCGCCCTCGTGTCGTGCCTCAAGTCGGCGCGCCAGGCCGGGGGAGACCTGCGGCTCGTCGCCCCCACCGAGCAGGTCTCGATGGTGCTGCGCCTCACCAACCTCGACCGCATCCTCAAGCCCCGCGCCTCGGTCGCGGCCGCCCTCGATGACTGAGCGGCCCGGCTCCGTCGTCATCGACGTGGCCGTCGAACCCGAGAGCATCGACCTGGTGCAGAACGCGTTCGAGACGTGGTGGACCTCGCTCGGCGACGACTCGCTCGAGACCCGGTTCTCGTTCGAGACCGCCATCGTCGAGATCGCGGCTAACGTCGTCGAGCACTCGCGACGCTCCGACGCCGACCACGGTCGCCGGTTCACCCTCGAGCTCTCGGCGACCGACGACCGCCTGACCGCCGTCTTCCACGACAACGGCATGCCCAGCGAGATCGACCTCAGTGCCGTCTCGATGGCCGACCTCGAGGACGAGGACGGCCGCGGGCTCGCCCTGGCGCTGCTCAGCCTCGAGAGCCTCGACTACAAGCACGAAGACGGCCGGAACGTGTGGACGCTCGTGTGCCGACGCTGAACCACCCGGTGGTGCGGCCGGCCCGACGGCTCTCCCGTCGGGTCGGCGCCGTCCTGCTGGCGGTCGCGGCCCTGCTGCCGGTGACGCTGGGGCCGGCGGTGGCCGGGGACGCGACGAGTGCGTCCGCCGCCGCCGCGCCTCCCGAACCGGCGGGAACCTGGTTCGGGCCCGACCTCGACTGGGGTTCCGACGGGCCCGACGGCTACGCAGGGCGACTCGGCGCGACACCGTCGCTGTACGGCGTCAACGTCGACTACCCGCTCGACGGCCGGGCCGCCGACGAGTGGCGGCGCTCGGCGCGCGCGGCCGCCGCCCAGGGCGCCGTGCTCGTCGTCAGCCTCGAGCCCACCGGCCGGTTGTCCGACCTCGACGACGCCGACGCCCGCCGGGCCGACGACCTGCTGACCGAGATCGACCAGCAGTACGGCACGCTGCAGCTCGTGCGCTTCGCCCCCGAGATGAACGGCAACTGGCAGCGCTGGGGGCAGCAGCCGACCGCGTTCGTCGGGGCGTTCCGCGAACTGGCCGACGTCGTCCACGCGGGCGAGTCGCAGGCACAGCTGGTGTGGGCCCCGTCGTACGGGGCGGGCTACCCGTTCGCGGACGCCGTGGGTCGGTTGACCGAGACCCCCGACGGCGACGTCGACCTGCTCGACACGAACGACGACGGACGCGTGACCGAGGCCGACGACCCGTACGGGCCGTACTACCCGGGCGACGACGCGGTCGACTGGGTCGGCCAGTCGATGTTCTACTTCGCCAAGGGCAGTGCTTCGACGGCCGCCGGCACGTCGGTGCCGCTGGTCGAGAACCAGGCCCCGGCCGCCGGCGAGGTCGAGGGGCGCTTCGACGAGACCTGGGGCTACGCCGAGGCGCAGGCGTCGTCGTTCTACGACCGGTTCGCCGAGGGGCGTGACCGGCCGATGCTGCTCGACACCGGCGCCCTCTACGCCCACGAGCTCGAGGGTGCCGCCGAGCTCGACGTCAAGCAGGGCTGGTGGCGCCAGGTGCTGGCCGCCCTGCCCGCCCACGACCGCATCGCCGGCGTCACCTGGCTCGAGGTCGAGCGTGACGAGGCCGAGGCGGGCGGCCGGCCCGTCGACTGGCGGGCCACGGCCGAGCCGGGCATCGCGGGGTCGCTGCGCACCGACCTGCAGGGCAGCGACCGCATCGACCTCGGCCCGGTCACCGAACGGGTCACCTCGACCGACGGCGACGCCGCCACCGTCCAGGTGCGCGACGGCGGCGGCGACGAGATGGGCTGGATCGTGGCCTGCGCCGGGGCGCTCGCCCTGGCCTTCCTGGTCAGCGGACTCGTCGGCCGGGTGCTGCCCCGCTGGCGCTACCCCGACGACGGCTCGCCCGGGCGCGACCTGCGCATCGACCTCTTCCGCGGGTTCATCATCCTGGCGGTCGTCATCACGCACATCGAGGTCGCGGGACCGTTCTCGTTCGTCACGCTGAAGGCCGTCGGCGCGATCACGGGGGCCGAGATGTTCGTGTTCCTCAGCGGCATCGTGCTCGGCATGGTCTACCCGCTCGGCATCAAGAAGTACGGCGAGAAGGCCGCGGCGATCGGGGCGTTCGTCCGCGCGCGCAAGCAGTACGTCGTGACGCTCGCCGTCATCCTGATCGTCTTCGCGCTCAGCTTCGTGCCGTTCCTGGCGACGGACGCGATCACGACCTTCACCGACCGCGGCACCGGGTCGACGGGCACCTCGGCCGAGGGGCGCGTCTACGACCTCTACCCGAACGCCGACCGCCTGCTCGACTACCCGCCGCCGTGGTACGCCGTCCGGCAGTTCCTGCTGCTCGAGATGGGGCCGTGGCCGTTCAACATCATGGGGCTGTTCGTCGTGCTCAGCCTGACGATCCCGGCGCTCATGTGGGCGATCAAGCGACGTGCCTGGTGGGCCGTGCTGCTCGTGAGCTGGGCCGTCTACCTGGTCGGCGTGGCCTTCCCCGACGTGCACCTGTTCCCGTCGCAGTTCGAGGCGGTCTTCCCGCTGTTCGCCTGGCAGGTGCTCTTCACCCACGGCCTCGTGATCGGCTGGTACCGGCGGCAGATCGTGCGGGCGCTGACCACCCGTCTCGGCAAGGTGCTGGTCGGCGTCGGGGTCGTCGGCTACGCGGGGTTCCTGGCGCTGATCTGGGCCGCGCACGCCTACGGCTTCAGCCCCGGACCGATCCCGTCGGGCCTCTACGACACGCTGTACGCCACCGGCTACCAGCGCGTCGACATGCAGTGGGGCCGGCTCGTCGACGTCGCCCTCGTCGTCGTCTGCGTCTACGCGGTGCTCACGGTGTTCTGGGTGCCGCTGTCGAAGGCGTTCGGCTGGCTGTACGTGCCCCTCGGCCAGGCGAGCCTCTACGTGTTCATCTGGCAGGTGTTCTTCGTGCTGGCCGTCGCGTCGATCCCGGGGCTCGACCGGTCGAGCGTGCTCGTCGGCACGATCGTCCACGCTGCGTCGGTGCTGCTGCTCTGGGTGATGGTCAAGAAGAAGTTCCTGTTCTCGATCGTGCCGCGCTGATCGGTGCGGCGACGACGAGGTCGAGCCCGGCGTCGAGCAGGGCCGAGGCCGCCTCGTCGTCGAGGCGGTCGTCGGTGACGATCGTCTGGAGCTCGGCGAGGCGCAGGGCCCGGTACTTGCCGAAGCGACCGTACTTCGAGCTGTCGGCGACGAGCACCGATCGTTCGGCGACCTCGAGGGCCGCCCGCTTGACCTCGACCTTCGCCTCGACCGGGGTCGTCACGCCGTGCGTGAGGTCCCACGAGCTCGACGAGATGAAGGCGAGGTCGAGCGAGAGCTCGGTCAGCGTCAACCGCGTCAAGCGCCCCACCGTGGACTGGTTCGCGCTGTCGACCCGGCCACCGACGACGATGAGGTCGACGTCGGGGTGGTCGGCGAACGACCGGACGGTGGCGAGGTCGTTCGTGACGACGGTCAGGTCGGTGACCTCGTCGAGGTGCTCGCGCATGGCCTGGACGGTCGTGCCGGCGTCGAGGTAGACGGTCATGTGGTCGCGCACGAGGGTGGCCGCCTCGCGGGCGATGGCGCGCTTCTGTGCGACGTCGACGTCCTGCTTGACGTCGCGGCTCGCCTCGACGAGCAACCGCGGCGTCAGCTTCGCGCCGCCGGGCGTCGCGGTCACGCGGCCCTCGTCCTCGAGGGTCGCGACGTCGCGCCGGACGGTCATCTGGCTGACGCCGAGCAGGTCGGTCAACTGCCGGTAGCTCAGGACGCGTTCGCGGTGCAGGTGCTCGACGATGCTCTCGCGCCGCTGCTCGGGGATGAGGGGGGCTGTGGGGGACACGTCGGCCTTTCTCGCGTCGGTCAGCCTAGTGCGGTGGGCCCCGTCCACGGCATGCCCGACGCGGAGGTGATCGCGGTCACCTGGTCCGCCGGGATGAGGCGGCGGTCGGCGCCGTGCGTCAGCAGGGCGATCCGGCAGGCCTCCTCGACCTCGACGGCGCCGAGGACGGCGCGGTCGAGGTCCTCGCCGCTGACGACGCTGCCGTGGTTCGACAGGAGCGCGGCCCGGAACGGCAACGGGCTGTCGGTGACGAGGGACCCCATCGCCGCGTCGCCGGGCGCGACGAAGGGCAGCAGGGGCACCTGGCCCACGCGCATCAGCGAGTAGGGCGTCAGCGGTGGCACGGCGCAGTGGTCCGACCACGGTTCGAGGCACGACAGGGCGACGGCCGACGGCGAGTGGACGTGGACGACGGCCTGGTGCTCGGGGTTCTTGAGGTAGAGCGCCCGGTGCAGCGCGACCTCCTTCGACGGCTTCGGGCCCGCGAGCAGCGTGCCGTCGGGGGCGAGGACCGACAGGTCGTCGACCGTCAACGAGCCCAACATGGTGCCCGTGCCGGTCATCAGCAGGCGGTCGCCGTCGCGGACGCTGACGTTGCCCGAGCTGCCGGGGCTGAGGCCGGCCGCGACGAGGGCACGTCCGGCGTCGACGAGTCGTTCGGCTGCGGTCACGAGAGGGCCTCCCAAGCGGTCGAGAACAGGTCGGCGGCACCGAAGTTGCCGCTCTTCAGGACGAGGGCGACCGGTCGGCCGGCGCTCGTGGTCGCGGCGCTCCAGCACACGCCGGGACCGAGCGGTGGCCCGACGACGAGGGCGGTCGTGCCGAGCGCCGTCACCACGGCGCCGCTCGTCTCGCCGCCGGCGACGACGACGTGGCCGACGGTGCCGTCGGCCACGAGGTCGTGCACCAGCGTCGACAGCACCGTCTCGACGACGGACGCGGGCGCGGGGCGTCGGTCCGTCGGGCCTTCGGCACCCGGGGTCACGACGTCGGACGGAGCGATGACGTCGGACGGCTCGCCGACCGAGTACACGACGGGCACGGAGTCGGCGTCGAGGCCGCGCACCCACGCGGCCAGCGCGGCGACCTCGGCCTCCGGGTCGGCGGTCGCAGCCGTCAGGTCGACCTTGCGCGTGGGATGCGTGGCCGCGGCGTGGGAGATCTGGCCGCGGGTCGCGGCCGACGCGGACCCGCAGACGACGAGGCGACGCCCGGTCACGTGCGCGAACTCCGGGGGCAGGGCGGGCGGTGGTGCGTCGTCGGCGCCGACCCCGAGGGCGAGGCCTGCGCCGCCGCTGACCAGGCGATGGTGCGACGTCGCTCGGCCGATCGTCACCAGGTCGTCGTCGTCCACGGCGTCGACGACGAGGTAGCCGGCGGGTGCCGCGTCGAGTGCGTCCGTCAGGGCGTCGACCCCGGCGCGCACGCTGTCGAGGGACACCTCGGTGACGAGGGTCGGCGTCTGGGGCGAGAGGAGGTCACGGAGCCTCGAACGCGTCATGGGGGTCAACGGGTGGTGTCGCATCGAGGAGTCCTCGAGCAGGTCGTCGCCGACGTACAGGAGGCCGTCGCGGACGGTCCGGCCGTTCGCCGGGAACGCGGGGACGACGATCGCCCGGTCGACCCCGAGGCGGTCGCGGAAGGCGTCGAGGACGGGCCCGATGTTGCCCTCGTCGGTCGAGTCGAAGGTCGAGCAGTACTTGAGGGCGAAGCGCTCGGCACCGGCCTCGACCAACCAGGCCAGGGCGGCGGTGGACCGCTCGACGGCCTCGTCGACCGGGGCCGTGCGCGTCTTGAGGGCGACCACGACGGCGTCGACGCCCGCGTGCGTCGAGGGGTCGACCGCCGCGGGGGCGACGACGACGACCGTCTCGAGACCGCGGCGGCGGAAACCCGAGGCGAGGTCGGTGGCTCCGGTGAAGTCGTCGGCGACGGCACCTATCAACATGGCGGGACCCTTCGGTGGCTGGAGGGCTCGCGACGTCGCACGGGCGACGCCAGGAGCACGAACAGTCTATGTGACTATTTGGTGCGATGTTTGACAATTTGGTAAGTCTCGCTACAGTTGCCATGCTCGCCCGGGCCGCTCCGGGCTCTTGAACGAACGGGAACAACGGTGATCCTCCACTCGACGACGACTCGCGCGACTCCGATCCGGGTCCTCCTGACCGGCGCCAACGGTGGGTACGGTCGCACGCTGCTCGACCAGCTGCGTCGTCTGCCCGCCATGACGGCCACGCAGCTCGTCGACCCCGACGTCGCCGGCGTGACGGCGATGCTCGACGACCTCGGGGTGCCCCGCTCGTCCGTCGCGACGCCGTCGACGGCAGCGGCCACCGCCGAGGCGGTGTCGGCCGGGTCGGTCGCCGTGATCGCCGACGCCTCGGCCGTCGACTGGGACGGCGTCGACGTTCTCGTCGAGGCCACCGGCCGCATCGAGGCCGGTCACGCCTACGCCGACGCCGCGCTCGACCACGGCGTCCACGTCGTGATGGTCAGCAAAGAGGTCGAATCCGTCGCCGGCGTCGCCCTGAGCGCCAAGGCCCGCGCCGCGGGCCTCCGCTACCTGCCGGGCGACGGCGACCAGCCCGCGAACCTGCTGCGCCTCGTCGCCTGGGTGCTCGAGTGCGGCTTCGACGTCGTCGCCCTCGGCAAGTCGGGCGAGTACGACCTCGCCTTCGACCCCGCCACGGGCGTCGTCGACCAGGCCGGGACGACCGTCGACGCGCCGGCCCTGGCGTCGTTGCTCGACCTGGGTGACGACCCGCTCGCGACCGTGGAGGCGCGGGGGGCCGCCGTGGCCGGCCTCAAGCGCGCCGCCGCCGCCGACTCGTGCGAGATGAACGTCGTGTCGCTCTACACGGGTGCCCGCGCCGACGTCGAGGCGATGCACTACCCCGTCGCCCGCCCCGACGAGCTCGCCGACCTCTACACGGCGCGTGAGGACGGCGGCCTGCTCGGACGCACCGGCGTCGTCGACGTGTTCTCGATGCTCCGCCTGCCGGGCGAGGCGAGCTTCGCCGGCGGCGTGTTCGTGATCGTCCGCACCGGTGACCCCGTCACGTGGGAGACCCTGCGCGGCAAGGGTCACGTCGTCAGCCGCGACGGGCGACACGCCTGCATCTACTGGCCGTACCACTTCATGGGCGTCGAGACCCCGCTGACCGTCGCCGCGGCCGTCGACGGGACCTCCCGCCTGCCCGAGCCCCGCCAGCACACGGTCCTCGCCGCCCGTGCCACCGGCGCGCTGTCGGCCGGCACCGCCTTCCGGGTCGAGGGCCACCACCACGAGATCGCCGGAGTCGCCCCCGTGATCGTCGACCCCGACGACGCCGGCGTGGCCCCGTACTACCTGCTCGGCAGTGCACGGCTCGTGGCGGACGTCGCCCCCGGCGCGCTCGTCCGACTGGACGACCTCGCCGACGTGCCCGAGGCGGCCCTCGCGGCCTACCGGGCCGGGCTCGCGCTGGGTCGCTGACCCCCGCCGGGTCGCCGACCCGCGCCTCCTCTGCTCCATCCCCCCCTTGATCCCGCCAGACCCCGAACCAGGAGATCGACGACGATGCCCTACACCCCCGACCCGACCGACCCGACCCCGGCGGTGACCTCGTGAGCGTCGAGCTCGTCGCCCTGATCGTCCTCGTGGCCGTCTTCGCCCTCTCGGCGATCCGCAACGTGCACATGGGGGCCCTGGCGCTCGTCGCCGCCCTGCTCGTCGGGGTGCTCGTCGTGGGCGAGAGCCTCGACGACGTCCTCGGCGGGTTCCCGGTCGACGCCCTGCTGATCCTGCTCGGCATCACCTACCTCTTCGGCATCGCCCGCGAGACCGGGGTGGTCGACTGGCTGGTCGACCGCTCGGTCGGGCTGATCGGCGACCGCGTCGCGCTCATCCCGTGGGCGATGTTCGTCATCGGCACGCTCGTCGCCTGCCTCGGCACGTCGCACGCCGCGTTCACCATCGTGCCGATCGCCATGAGCCTCGCCCACAAGCACAAGATCCACTCGACGATGATGGGCATCGTCATGAGCTCGGCCATCGTCGGTGGCGCCCTCGCCCCGACGAGCATCAACGGCATCACGGTCATGACCGTGGCGCGGGCGTCGGGCATCGCGTACAACCCGGGCCTCATGTTCGGGCTCTCGGTCGGCATCAACACGCTGGTCGTGCTGGTGGCGTTCTTCCTCTTCGGCGGGCGCGAGCTGATCGCCCGGACCCGCGCTGCGGGCGCCGCTCGGTCGGCTGCGTCGGCCGGCGTGGGCACGGGCACGGGCACGAGCACGAGCACGAGCACGGTCGGCGGCACCGGCGGCACCGCCGTCGGCACGCGCTTCCAGGGCGGCACCGCCGTCGTCACCGAGCAGGCCACCGCGACCCGTCTCGGTGCCTACCAGCTGGTCGTGCTGGTGAGCATCCCGGTGCTGATCGTCGGCTTCTTCACCATCACGCTGCTCGACGTCGACCTGAACCTCGGCGCGGTGGCCCTGACGCTCGCGGTCTTCCTGGCCTTCGTCAAGCCCGACGTGGGCCGCGCGTCGCTGGCCCGCGTCGACTGGAACACCATCCTGCTGCTCGGTGGCATCATCACCTACGTCGGCGTCCTGACGCGGCTGGGCGCCATCGACCAGCTCGGCGAGGCCGCCCGGTCGGTGTCGTCGCCGCTGCTGGCCGCATTCGTCATCTGCGTCATCGCGGGTCTCGTGTCGGCCTTCGCCTCGACCATCGGCATCCTGGGCGCACTGATCCCGCTCGCCGTGCCGCTGCTCGTGCCCGGCGGCGGGCTCGAGATGACCGGCTTCATCTACGCCCTGGCGATCTCGGCCTCGCTCGTCGACTGCGCACCGTTCGGCACGACCGGTGCCACCATCGTCGCCTCGGGCGTCGAGGACGACCGTCCCCGCCTCTACCGCCACCTCACCCGGTGGGGCCTGTCGATGGTGGTCATCGGGCCGGTCGTCACGCTGCTGCTGTTCGTGGTGCCGTTCCTCTGGGCCTGACGGGCCTGACGGCCTCGAGGACGCAGGAGGCGCGGGTCGCGTGACCCGCGCCTCCTTGCGTCCTCGACGCCGTCGGTCCACACCGCCTCAGCCCTGGACTGGGGCGTCGGAGTGCGGGAGGAACCACGAGATACTGAGCGGATGCCTCGACTGCTCGCCCCGTGGGCCCTCCGCCTCACGCTCGCCCTCGTCCTCGCCGTGTGTGCGGCCACCACCCCGGTGCCGGGTGCCCCCGCGGCCTCGGCCGCGGACGGCTCCGTCCCCACGGCGACCGGCACGGCGAGCGGTGCGGGTGGCGGGACGGTCACGGGCCGGATCGTCACCACCGCCGTGCCGAGCGACGACGCCGTCGCGTGGGTGTACCTCAGTGCGGTGAACGGCGAGGGCACGAGCCTCGGAGTCGCGACGACGAAGGCCGACGGTCTGCGTTTCGCCTTCTCGGGTGTCGTCCCGGGGCGGTACCAGGTCGAGCTCTACGACGGGGGCAAGATCACGGCGCACACGGCCTTCGGCGGGGGCATCGCGTCAGGATCCGTGCCGCCCCTCCGCTCGGAGGACCCGTCGTCGCAGATCACGGTCGCGCCCGGTCAGAGCGTGACCGTCTCGCCGAGATCCGAACTCCAGCCGTGTCTCACCGGAACCGTCCACGGGCGCGCGACGGACGGGACGATCCACGCGACCGACGGCGTCGCCGTCCAGGTCGTCCCCGGTGAGCCCGCCAAGATCGACCCCCAGGCGCAGCCCGGCCTGTCGGCGGTCACCTTCGCCTCCCTGGACGGCGCCTACCGGATCTGCGTCCCGACCGGCAGCTACCGTCTGCGCTTCGTCCCGCAGCCGAGCGACAGGCTCGGGAACGCGGTGCCGGGTGAGAAAGGCCCCGACTACGCGTCGGCGTGGGCTGGGAACGTCCAGTGGCCTGAGGACTCGCCCGAGCTCACCCTCGATTCGGCCGTCGGCCCCGACGCGATCGACACCGTCCTCGAGGCGGGAGCGTCGATCGCCGGGACGGTCTCGTTCGCGACCGACGATCCGACCGGTCGCGAGGATGGTCAGTACGCCGCCTTCGCGTTCCGCCCCATGACCGGCCAGTGGGAGAAGGTCCGGTGGAGCCGCTCGTTCGGCAACCTCGACCCCGTCTCGACGCTCCTCCCGGACACCTATCGCATGCGATGGACCCCGAACGCCGATCCCTCGGCCTCGCATCGGCCGACCTGGGCCCCGTCCACGGTGGACGTCGGGTCGGCGACGTCCTTCCCGGTCACGGCCGGGCAGAAGCTCACCGGCGCCGACATCGTCGCCGTCCCCCGCGTCCTGACCGTGTCGAGGATCGACGGCGACGACCGGTTCGCGACGGCGGCCGAGGCGGCCGCGGCGTTCCCCTCCAGGACGGAGGACCCGGACGGTCGCCACGTCGCGTTCGTCGCCAGCGGCACGAACTTCCCCGACGCGTTGTCGGCCGGTCCCGCCGCCTCCGCCCTCGGAGCACCCCTGCTGCTCGTGCAGCGCGACGCGTTGCCTTCCGCGACCGCGTCGGAGCTCCGACGGCTGAGCCCCGAGCGGATCGTCGTCGTCGGTGGTCAGGCCTCGGTGTCGTCCGACGTCGCGAGGGCCCTCGGAGCGATCGCGCCGGTGACCAGGCTCTCCGGCGACGATCGGTACGCGACGTCACGCGCGATCATGCGCAGCGTGTTCGTCGACGCCGCATCGCCGCTCTTCGCCGGGTCGGCGACCGGGGCCTACGTCGCCTCGGGAACCCGGTTCCCCGACGCGCTGTCCGCCGGGTCGGCCGCGGCACACCTCGGTGCCCCGTTGCTCATCGTCGACGGGGGCGCCGCACACGCCGACGCCGCGACGGTGGCGATGACGAGGGGGCTCGACGGCGTCGTCGGCGTCGGGGGCCCGGCGTCGCTGAACCCTGCGGTCCTCGACGATCTGAACGCCGACTCGTACCAGTTCGCCGGTGCCGACCGCTACGACACCTCGGTCCAGGTCAACGCCGACGCCTTCGAACGGTCGGACACCGCGTTCCTCGCCGTGGGGACGAACTTCCCGGACGCCCTGAGCGGCGTCGCTCTCGCGGGAGCGCTCGACGCGCCGCTCTTCATCACGCCCGGCGACTGCGTGCCTGCGGCCACGCTCGACGAGTTCGATCGGCTGGACGTGGCCGACGTCCAGTTGCTCGGTGGCCCGGCCGTGCTCTCCGAGAACGTCGCCGCCCTCACCCCGTGTGGCTGACGGCCGCCGGCGGCGGTCCCGGTCGAATCGACGGCAGAGGTGTGGCGAGGCGACCAAACGGCTGAGGCGGACCGCTCCGAAGACATGCCCGGGTGCCGCCTAGGGTGCCCCGTGTCCGACCGAGTCGTGGCACGCCGTCAGCGGCCCGAACCGCTGGCACCGTCGGGAGCCCGAACTCCCGTCACGGGGCTCTGGTGTCAAGGGCGACACCGGGGTCTGCGGGGGCCTAGGCGAAGGCGAGTCTGAGGCGCTCGACCACGATCGGATCGACGTCGGCGACGCGGCAGACGAGAGGGTCGCGCTCGATCAGGCTCAAGGCGGCACGGATGCGGCGCCGCTCGGTGTCGGTGACGTCCGTCGCCACTCGATCACGCCGTGAGACGAGCGACCCGAGGGTGGCGATGTCGACGAGGTGTCTCGTGTGGTCGTCGCCCGGGATCTCGACGGCTGCGGCCTTGGCGAGGAGCGCTCCCTGAAGGGTCGGCCTCGAGATGACGCCCTCACGGCCGTTCCCCCGGACCTCGACGGGGCGAGCGCGGTCGAGGGCTCCCTACGCGCCCGGAGCCCCGATGGTCGTACCGCCTCCGACCCCGCGGCGCGACGACGCCCGCACGCCGAGGAAGCGCGGGACGAGGACGTCGATCTGCGCCTCACCGCGGACCAGCGGTGCTGGTGTCCTTCGAAGCTCTGGCCGTCCGCCACGAATCCGCGGTCCCTCAGCAGCGTCGTGAAGCGCATCAACATCGTCGGGTGCGCCCGGACGTCGAGCACCGCATCGGCGTCGTCCGTGGGGCGCGACGGTGTGGCGCCTCGCTCCCAGCAATGCGACTGGACCATCTGGCCGCCGACGAGTGCCCAGCCGCGCGGCAGGAGGGCGTGCAGTTCGAACAGGGCGTGCCAGGCCTCGGCCTGAGCCGGGTGGAGCGGGGGAGCCACGATCATCGATGGCTCCTGAGGATCAACCGGTCGGCGGCGGCTCGTTCACGTGGCCCGGCGCTGGTCGCCAGGTCGGCGATCAGGGCGCCTAGCGTCAGCGGGCCGAGTGGGCCACCGTCGTGGACCCTCAGCAGGACGTTGGGTCGGCGGGACGGCACGAGCAGGTACTCGTGTGACAGGGCGTCGAGATCGGCATGTGACACGTGCGCTTCGAACCGACCCCCGTCGCTCATGCCCGACCGGTCGTCGCTGCTGCCCCCCGGCGTGAGTCGGGCGTCTCGTCGCAGGTCGGGGAGGTCGGCTGTCGGCGCCTCGAACCCCCGGGCCTCGGGGTACGCCGCTCGCAGCCAGAGGGCGAGGCGCTCGGAGGGCTTCGTGCCCTGCTGCAGTTCGTCGACGCGGGCGAGCGTCCGGCCGCGCTCGCTGGGCGACAGCCCGCCGGCCCACTCGGGGTCATCGGTCAGTCGAGCCAGCAGGGCGTCGGCCGACCGGCGTGAGAGTGGTCGGCCGGGCAGGTGTCGGTGTGGAACCGCGTCGTCGATCACCCATCGACCGCCGATCCACCGAGCGTCGATCAGCCCGGCCGCCGCGGCCGCCTGGGCACGCCGAGTCGAGATGTCGTGACTCTTCGCGTACTCGGACGCACTCACCTCGGCCATGGTGACCACAACCGTACGCGGTCGCGAACGATTGTGGAAGCCTGTGCCTCGAGGTCACCGCCCCGGCGGCCCCGTCGTCCCCCGCACCACGAGCCGCGTCGGCAGCTGCACCTCGGGGGCGGTCGGCGTCCCGCCGTCGAGCATCGTGAAGAGCATGCCCGCGGCGGCGCTGCCGAGTCGCTGCATGGGCTGCTGCACGGTCGTCAGCGGGGGCGACTCGCGCGAGGCCTCGGGGATGTCGTCGAAGCCGACGATGCTCAGGTCGTCGGGCACGCGGAGGCCGAGGTCGAGGGCGGTGCGCAACAGGGCGATGGCCGAGAGGTCGTTGGCGGCGAAGACCGCGGTCGGCCGGTCGGCGCTGGTCAGCAGCGACCGGGCGGCCTGGCGCGAGGCCGTCAGCTCGAAGTCGCCGTTGCGCGTCAGGCCCGGGTCGCGTGTGATCCCCGCCGCCCGCAGCGCCCGCAGGTAGCCCGCCTCGCGCAACGACGCCGAGCGCAGGTCGGGCCGGCCGGCCAGGAAGCCGATGCGCCGGTGGCCCAGGCCGATCAGGTGCTCGACCGCGAGCAGGGCGCCGCCCCGGCTGTCGGCCTCGACCGAGGGCAGGTCGGTGCGCCCGGTGTGCGGGTCGACGGCCACCACCGGGATGCTGACGGTCGTGGTCAGCACCGACGGGGTGACGAGGATCGCCCCGTCGATCAGGGTGCCGCTCAGGCGGCTGAGCGAGCGACGCTCCCACCCGGTGTTCTCGCCGCGGTGCGCCCCGCTGTAGGCGAGCAGGTCGTACTCGGCGCCCCGCGAGCGGACGGCGGCGCCGACGCCCTTGAGCACCTCAGAGCTGAACGGCTCGAAGTCGGCCACGAGCACGCCGATCACGCCCGTGCGCCGCGCCCGCATGCTGCTGGCGACGAGGCTCGACTCGTAGCCGAGCTCGTCGACGGCGGCCATCACCCGCTCCACCGCCTGCGCCGAGACGCCGTACCGGCCGTTGACCGCCTTCGACACGGTCGCGACCGAGACCCCGGCCGCCCGTGCCACGTCGTGGATCGTCACCCGAGGCGTCATCACGTCGGCAGCCTAGCGCTGACCGAAATGGTTTTCGAAAACGTTTGACACTCGCCCGGCGTTTTTTCACACTGACTTCACGCCGCGCATCGGAGCGCGGCACGCTCGGTCGACCACGGCCGCTCAACGAAGAGGAAAAGGTGGAACCATGACCACATCTCGACGGCTCCTGGCCGGGTCTGCGGCCCTGCTGATCGGAGCGGGACTGCTGACCGGCTGCAGCGGCGGGGCGGGTGGCGGCTCGGACGACGGCACGCTCACGCTCTGGCAGAACTCGACGACCGGCCCCGGCCAGGACTTCTGGACGGCCACCGCGGCCGACTTCGAGAAGACCAACCCCGACGTGACGATCGACGTCCAGACCGTGCAGAACGAGGACTTCGACAGCAAGCTGCAGACCGCCCTCAACTCGGGCGACGCACCCGACGTCTTCCTGCAGCGCGGCGGTGGCAAGCTCCAGGCCATGGTCGCGGCCGGCCAGGTGAAGGACATCACCGACGTCATCTCGGCCGACGCGAAGGACCAGATCAGCGAGGGCACCTTCGGGTCCGGCTCGATCGACGGCAAGGTCTACTCGATGCCCGTCGCCGTGCTGCCCGGCGGCTTCTGGTACAGCCAGGACCTCTTCGACGCGGCCGGCATCACCGAGGCCCCGACGACGATGGACGAGCTCGACGAGGCCGTCACGGCGCTCAAGGGCTCGGGCGTCTCGCCCGTCGCGCTGGGCGGCAAGGACGCCTGGCCCGCCGCCCACTGGTACTTCTTCTTCGCGCTGCGCTCGTGCAGCTCGGACGTGCTCGAGCAGGCCGCGGCCGACCGTGACTTCAGCGACGACTGCTGGGTCAAGGCCGCCGAGGACCTCGCCGACTTCCGCGACACCGAGCCCTTCAACGACGGGTTCCTGACGACGGCGGCCCAGCAGGGCGCCGGCAGCTCGGCCGGCCTCATCGCCAACCACCAGGCCGGCATGGAGCTCATGGGCGCCTGGAACCCCGGGGTCATCGCCTCGCTCACGCCCGACGCGCAGCCCCTGCCCGACCTGGGCTGGTTCCCCTTCCCCGCCGTCGACGGTGGTGACGGCGAGGCCGGTGCCATCATGGGCGGCGTCGACGGGTACTCCTGCTCGGCCGGTGCCCCCGACTCGTGCGTCGACTTCTTGAACTACCTCGCGACCCCCGACGTGCAGACGGCCTACTACAAGGCCTTCAACGCGCCTCCCGTGAACACGGTCGCCCAGGAGTCGGTCACCGAGCCCTACCTGCAGGACGTGCTCAGCGCCTACAACGACGCCCCGTTCGTCTCGCAGTGGCTCGACACCGTCTACGGCCTGAACGTCGGCAACGCGATGAACGTCGCCGTGGTCGACCTGCTGTCGGGCGACGGCACGCCGCAGCAGTTCGTCGACGCCGTCGACTCCGCCGCCAAGAAGGCGTAGGGCCCCGTCGTGAGCCTCCGCGAACCCGCCGTGCGGCCCGCCGCACCCTCGCGGGCTCACGCCACCGCCGGGGGCGACGCACTCGCGTCGCCCCCGGCGGCCTCCCGGGCCGTGTCCCGGAAGGGGCGTGGCGCCCGCGTCCTCGAGATCTCCCTGCTGGTCGGACCCGCCCTCGTGGTCTTCTTGGCCTTCGTGGTGTTCCCGATCGTGATGGCCGCCTACTACGGCTTCTTCAGCTGGCAGGGCTTCGGCCCGCCGACCGACTTCGTCGGGTTCCGCAACTACCTGACGATCTTCCAGGACTCGACCTTCCTCGACGCGCTGCGGCACAACGCCACGATCGTCGTGCTCTCGCTCGTGCTGCAGGGCCCGGTCGCCATCGGCCTCGCGCTGCTGCTCAACCGCAAGCTGCGCGGGCAGTCGCTGATCCGCGTGCTGATCTTCGTGCCCTACGTCATCAGCGAGGTCGTCGTCGGCACGGGCTGGAGCCTCATGCTGCAGGGCAGCGGCGCCGTCAACGACCTGCTGACGAAGGTGGGCCTCGGCTCGCTCGCGCAGGACTGGCTCGCCGACCCGAGCATCGCCATCTGGACCCTGCTCGTGATCATCACCTGGAAGTACGTCGGCTTCGCCGTCATCCTCTTCCTCGCCGGCCTGCAGGGCGTGCCCGAAGAGCTCAGCGAGGCCGCGGCCATCGACGGTGCGAGCTGGTGGCAGATCCAGCGCCGCATCACGCTGCCGCTGCTGGGGCCGACCCTGCGCATCTGGGCGTTCCTGTCGATCATCGGCTCGTTGCAGCTGTTCGACCTCGTCTACATCATCTGGGGTCAGTACATCGCGGCGACCGCCGGCACCTCGACCATGGCGACCTACATGGTCGCGAACGGCCGCACCTCGGGCAGCTACGGGTACGGCAACGCCGTCGCCGTCGTGCTGTTCCTCATCTCGCTCGTCGTCGCCCTCGTCTACCAGCGCTACGTGCTGCGGCGCGACACGGCCGGCGCCGTCACGACCGCCGCCACCACCGCAGGAGAAGAACGATGACCGCCAGCACCCTGCCCGCCCGCCCGCGCGGCGGCACCCCCGCCTCGACGGCGCCCCGGCCGACGAGGCGCAGGAGGCGCGGCATCGCCGACCCCGGACGCGGCGTCGCGTACGTGGTCGCGGCGGTCGTCATCGTGGCGATGCTCGCGCCCGTCGCGTTCATCGTGATCGGCGGCTTCCGCACCAACGCGCAGATCACCACCGACCCGTCCGGGCTGCCGAGCCCGTGGCAGGTCGGCAACTACCTGGACGTGCTCACCGGCGGCACGTTCTGGCGCCAGGTCGGCAACTCGCTGATCTCGGCGGGCGCGACCACGATCGGCACGGTCGCGCTCGGCCTCGCCGCCAGCTACGTGCTCGCCCGCTACCGGTTCGCCGGCCGCGGCGTGCTCTACGCGCTGTTCGCCGCCGGGCTGATGTTCCCCATGACCGTGGCCATCACCCCGCTCTACCTGGTGATCCGCGACCTCGGGCTGACGAACTCGCTGGCCGGCGTCATCCTGCCGCAGATCGCGTTCGCGCTGCCGACGACGATCATCATCCTCGTGCCGTTCCTCCGCGCGATCCCCGACGAGATCGAGGAGGCCGCCTTCATCGACGGCTGCAGCCGCCTCGGCTTCTTCTTCCGCATGGTGGTGCGGCTGTCGCTGCCCGGCGTGATCACCGTGGGCATCCTCGCGTTCATCGGCGCCTGGAACTCGTACCTGCTGCCGCTGTTCATCCTCAACGACCCGTCCACCTTCACGCTGCCCCTCGGCGTGCAGGCGTTCTCGTCGCAGTACTCGGTCGACACCGCCCGCGTGCTGGCCTTCACGGCCCTGTCGATGCTGCCGGCGCTGATCTTCTTCAGCCTCTTCGAACGCCGCATCGTCGGCGGGCTCACCGGGGCGGTCAAGGGATGACCGCCACCCACACCGCGACCGCCACAGACCAGGAGGCGCGAGCCGACATGACCGACACCGCTCACCGACCGCAGGCCCTCACGGTCGGCGAATCCCGCGCCTCCGACCGGGTGGCGTCGCTGCTGGCCGAGATGACCCTCGACGAGAAGCTGGCGCAGCTGGTCGGCTGGTGGGTCGACCAGGGGGCCGACAACGTCGCCCCGATGCAGGGCGAGATGGCGTCCTCGGGCGACTACGAACAGGCCACCCGCCACGGGCTCGGCCACCTGACGCGGGTCTACGGGACGCGGCCGGTGGACCCGGCCGAGCGCGCCTCCTGGTTGTGGCGCGAGCAGCGCCGCCTGCGCGACGAGACCCGACTGGGCATCCCCGCGCTGGTGCACGAGGAGTGCCTGACCGGGCTGGCCGCCTGGCAGGCCGCGACGTTCCCGACGCCGTTGGCCTGGGGCGCGTCGTTCGACCCCGAGCTGGTCGAGCAGATGGCGCGGCTGATCGGCGGGTCGATGCGCGACCTCGGCGTGCACCAGGGCCTCGCGCCCGTGCTCGACGTGATCCGCGACCCGCGCTGGGGTCGCGTCGACGAGTGCATCGCCGAGGACCCCTACGTCGTCGGCACCATCGGCACGGCCTACGTGACGGGGCTGCAGTCGGCCGGCGTCCACGCGACGCTCAAGCACTTCGTCGGGTACTCGACCTCGGCGGCGGGCCGCAACCACGCCCCCGCGCAGGTCGGCCCGCGGTTCGTCGAGGACGTGCTGCTGCCACCGTTCGAGATGGCCGTCCTCGACGGGGGCGTGCGCTCGGTGATGAACTCGTACGCCGAGATCGACGGCGTGCCCGTCGCCGGGTCGCCGTCGTACCTGACCGACGTGCTGCGTCGGCGCTGGGGGTTCGACGGGGTCGTCGTGTCGGACTACTTCTCGGTGGCCTTCTTGCAGGTGATGCACGCGGTCGCGGCCGACCGCGGCGAGGCCGCCGCCCTCGCCCTCGAGGCCGGCATCGACGTCGAACTGCCCACGGGCGACGCCTACCTCGAACCCCTCGCCGAGCGGGTGCGCTCGGGGCAGGTCGACGAGGCGCTGGTCGACCGGGCCGTGCTGCGCGTGCTCGCCGAGAAGGAGGAGCTCGGGCTGCTCGACGAGACCTTCGAGACGCCGCCCCCGACCTCGATCGACCTCGACTCGGCCGAGCACCGCGCGGTCGCGCGTCGGCTGGCCGACGAGTCGGTCGTCGTGCTGACCAACGACGGGGTGCTGCCGCTGGTGCGAGGTGGTGCCGGTACCGGTGTCGACGGTGCTGGCGGTGCCGGTGGTGCCGGTGCCGGCCCGGCCTCGGTCGCGGTCGTCGGGCCGAACGGTGACAGCGCCGAGGCCCTGATGGGCTGCTACTCGTTCGTCAACCACGTGCTCGCACACCACCCCGGCGTGCCGCTCGGCATCGAACTGCCGACCGTCGCCGACGGCCTGCGCGCGGAGCTGCCCACGGCCGAGGTCGTCGTCGAGAGCGGCTGCGACGTCGAGGGCGACGACCGGTCGCGGATCGACGCCGCCGCCGAGGCCGCCCGCGGGGCCGAGGTGGCCGTCGTGATCGTCGGCGACCGGGCCGGCCTCTTCGGCCGTGGCACCGTGGGCGAGGGCAACGACGTCGAGAGCCTCGAGCTGCCGGGGGTGCAGCGCGAGCTCGTCGAGGCGGTCGTCGCGACGGGCACGCCCACCGTCGTGGTCGTGCTCTCGGGTCGGCCCTACGCCATCGGGTGGGCGATCTCGGGCGAGTGGGCGCCGGCGGCCGTCGTGCAGGCGTTCTTCCCGGGGGAGGAGGGCGGCGCAGCCGTCGCCGGCGTGCTGACCGGCAGCGTCGAACCGTCGGGGCACCTGCCCGTGTCGCTGCCGCGCTCGGCCGGGGCACAGCCGTTCTCGTACCTGCACCCGGTGCTCGGCGGGCCGTCCGAGGTGACGAGTGCCGACAGCACGCCGGTGCTGCCGTTCGGCCACGGCCTGTCGTACACCTCGTGGCGTCGCTCCGACCTGGTCGTCGACTCGGCGGACGTGCCGGCCGGCGGCTCGTTCGTCGCGTCCGTCACCGTCGCCAATACCGGCGACCGCCCGGGCACCGACCTCGTGCAGCTCTACGCGCACGACGTCGTCGGCTCGGTCACCCGACCCGTCGCGCAGCTGCTCGGCTACGCACGCGTCACGCTCGACCCCGGTCAGGAGGCGCGGGTCGCGTTCCGCGTGCCGACCTCCCGCCTGGCGTTGACCGACCGGCACCACCGACGGGTCGTCGAGCCCGGCGACGTCGAGCTCTGGGTCGGCGGCTCGTGCGCCGAGCGCGAGACCGAGTCCGCCGTCCGGATCACGGGCGAGGCGTACGCGGTCACGATCGCGGACGAGCGGATCGTCGGCGTCGAGATCGAGGCGCTCGCCGGCGTCTGAGGCGGGCCTGCGCGGGCGGCCGACCCGCGCCTCCTGCGCCTGAACCCCGTTCACGAAGATGAACCCCGTTTTCTCGTGGTTCGTCTTCGTGAACGGGGTTCGTCGCGTCGCGTCGCGTCGTGGCGCGGCGCGGCGCGGGCGGGCAGGAGGTGCGGTGCGGCCACCGCGGTCAGGGCCCAGTAAGGCGACACGTGTAGCGTTACTGCCGACCGTGCACCGTCGCACGGCGACTGGCCCGGCGCCGTGTCGGGCCCCGCACACGAGAGAACCGGAGCCCGCGCCATGGAGCGTTTCACCGACAAGGTCGTCCTCATCACCGGCGGAGGGTCGGGCCTCGGCCGGGCCGCCGCGATCCGCGTCGCCGGCGAGGGGGCGAAGCTCGCCCTCGTCGACGTCTCGGAGAAGGGCCTCGCCGACTCGGAGGCCGCCGTGCTCGAGGCCGTCCCGGGCGCCGAGGTGCTGACCGTCACGGCCGACGTGTCGAGCGAGGACGACGTCGCCCGCTACGTCTCGGCCACCGTCGAGCGCTTCGGCCGCATCGACGGGTTCTTCAACAACGCCGGCATCGAGGGCAGGCAGAACCTCACCGAGCGCTTCGGTGCCGACGAGTTCGACAAGGTCGTCTCGATCAACCTGCGCGGGGTGTTCCTGGGCCTCGAGAAGGTGCTCGGCGTCATGCGCGAGCAGGGTGACGGCGGCGCCGTGGTAAACACCGCGAGCGTCGGCGGCATCCGCGGCGTCGGCAACCAGTCCGGCTACGCCGCCGCCAAGCACGGCGTCGTCGGGCTGACCCGCAACTCGGCCGTCGAGTACGGCGAGTTCGGCATCCGCGTCAACGCCATCGCGCCCGGCGCCATCTGGACCCCCATGGTCGAGGCCTCGATGCGCCAGCTCGACGCCGACGACCCCAAGGGTGCCGCCGAGCAGTTCATCCAGGTCAACCCGACAAAGCGCTACGGCGAGGCCGCCGAGATCGCCTCGGTCGTGGCGTTCCTGTTGTCGGACGACGCCACGTACGTCAACGCGGCGGTCGTGCCGATCGACGGTGGGCAGTCCGCGAAGTACTGACGCGCGGGGCGGTCGCGTCCCGGGGTGCCGCCCCGCGCCTCCTGCGCCCTCGAACCCCGTTCGCGACGATGAACCCCGAGAGATCGGGGTTCGTCTTCGCGATCGGGGTTCGTCGTCGTGCCGAGGTGCAGCGCGTCAGCCCGTCGACTCGCGCTCGTGCACCCGCACCGCGCCGTAGGTGACGCCCGCCGAGGTCGTCCCCCCGATGGCGTCGACCAGGTGCTGGGCGGCGGCCCGGCCGAGCTGCTCGAGGTTCATGTCGACGCTGCTGAGCGTCGGGCGGGACTCGCGCACGAGGACGTCCCAGTTGTCGAAGCCGATGACCGCGACGTCGCCCGGCACCGTGCGGCCCTCGTCGCGAAGCGCGTCGAGCACCCCTCGCGCGATGTGGTCGCTGCCGGCGATGACGGCGTCGATCGTCTCGTCACCCCGGACGAGGAGGCGCGCGCAGTCCCGCCCCCAGGCCTCACCCCACTGCCCGTAGAGCGCCGCACCCCCGACGAGCTCGAGCCCGGCCGCCTGCGTGGCCGCCACGACCCCCGCTGCCCGGTCGCGCGACGCGGCGTACGACGACTCGCCGTTCACGAGGGCGATGCGACGGCGCCCCTTGGCGATCAGGTGCTCGGCCGCTAGGCGGCCGGCCTGGACGTTGTCGGGCGTGAAGGACGCGTCGGCCGGGTCGGTCGACGGGGCGTAGACGTAGACCACCGGCACGTCGGAGACCAGGGGAGCGGGCGGCCGGGGGTTGGTGGTGCGCCCCACGATCAGCAGGCCGTCGACGCGTCGGGTGAGCAGGTTCCGCAGGTGCAGCTGCTCGCGCAGGGCGTCGTCTCGTGCGTCGGCCAGCAACACCGAGAGCGACCCCGAGCCGAACGCGTCCTCGGCGCCGAGCAGGACCGGCAGCACGAAGCGGTTGTCGAGGTCGCTGGTGACCATGCCGATCGTGCCGGTGCGTTGCGAGTTCAGCGCCTGGGCGAAGAAGTTCGGGGTGAACGACAGGGCGGCGGCCGCCTCTTCGACTTTCACCCGCGTGCTCTCGCGCACCTGCGCGCGCCCGTTGAGCGCCTTCGAGGCGGTCGCGACCGAGACGCCGGCGGCGCGCGCCACGTCGGCGAGCGTGACGGGCGCCCCCGTGCCCCGCCCGCCGTTGCCTGTGCCCATGCAGCGAAATTAGTTCACGAACGTGTTGACAAGCAACTGCAGCGAATGTAGCTTTCAACCCGAAACCGGTTTCGGTTCGAAGATCTCGACGGCGAGACGGTCGTGCACCCGCACCGCACGACGCTCTCTGGGCGAGCAACCCGCAGCATTCAGAGAGGAATCCCTGTGATCTCGTTCATCCGCAGCAAGACGGCGGCCGTCGCCGTCGTCGGCATCGCCGCCGCGTCCCTCGCACTCACCGGCTGCGCCGGCGGTTCGGGGTCGGGTGGCAGCACGTCCGCCGCCTCGGGCACCTACACCTTCTGGGACCCGTACCCCCAGTTCGACGACTCGTCCGACTGGGCGAAGCTCGTGCAGGCCTGTGGCACCGAGGCCGGCGTCACCGTCGAGCGCACGGGCTACGACACCTCCGACCTGACGAGCAAGGCGCTGCTCGCCGGGCAGCAGGGCAACTCGCCCGACCTGCTGCTCGTCGACAACCCCGTCGTCTCGACGCTCGCCGAGGCAGGTCTGCTCACCGACACCGACGAGACCGGCGCCGACACGGCCGACGTCGAGCCGAACGTCCTCGCCGCCGGTCAGATCGACGGCAAGACCTACGGGGTGCCCATCGGCGCCAACACGCTCGCGCTGTACTACAACAAGAGCGTCCTCGACGCGGCAGGCGTCGATCCCGCGTCGATCACCGACTGGGACAGCCTGACCTCCGCGCTCGAGAAGGTCACGGCCGCCGGGAAGAAGGGCATCACCTTCTCGGGCATCGGCACCGAAGAGGGCAGCTTCCAGTTCTTGCCGTGGTACTGGGGTTCGGGTGCCGAACTCACCGACCTCTCGTCGGACGACGCCGTGTCGGCGCTCAGCCTCTGGACCGACTGGGTCGACCAGGGTTACGCGCCCAACTCGGTCATCGGCAACACCCAGACCACGAGTTGGCAGGAGTTCTTGACCGGCGACTTCGCGTTCGGCGAGAACGGCACCTGGCAGCTCGCCGGCGTCAAGGAGTCCGGCATCGACTACGGCATCATCTCGATCCCGGCGAAGGACGGAGGCGCGGCGCCGGCCCCCACCGGCGGCGAGTTCCTGACGGTCCCCGTCCAGAGCGACGACGCCCGGTACGACGTCAGCGAGAAGATCCAGTCGTGCCTGACCAGCACCGACAACCTCGTCGCGACCGACACGACGCTGTCGTACGTCGCCCCGACGAAGGACGCCCAAGAGCAGCAGGTGCAGGCCGACCCCGACCTCGAGCCCTGGGTGACCGCCGTCGGCGACGCCAAGGGGCGCACCAGCGACGACCTCGGCACGAAGTACCCGAAGATCTCGGAGCAGCTCTGGAAGGCCGTGCAGAACAGCCTCAGCGGCTCGGCCTCGCCCGAGGACGCGCTCGACGAGGCCCAGCAGGCCGCCGAGTCGGCCACGAAGTAACCGTCCACCCTCGCGGGCCGGCTTCCCACGACGACACGACGACACGACGACACCCGGAAAGGGCAACCATGAGCACCGACATCCTCGAACGTCGTGAGGCCGTGCCGGACGGACGGCCGGGCGGGACGCACGTCCCGCCCGGCACCTCCGGTCGTCCGAGGCGTCGCCGTCGCCCGGACGCGAGCCAGCTGACCGCCTGGGCCTTCATCGCCCCGGTCGTGACCTACCTGGCGGTGTTCTACGCCTACCCCTTGATCCGCAACGTCGACCTGTCGGTCCGGGACTACACGGTGCGGTCGTTCATCGACGGCACGGCACCGTTCATCGGGCTCGACAACTTCACCGACGTGGTCACGAGCCCCACCTTCGCGCCGGCGCTGACGAACACCCTGCTCTTCACCGGGGTGTCCATCGCTTTCCAGTTCTCGATCGGCATGGCGCTGGCCGTGTTCTTCTTCCAGCGCTTCCCGTTGTCGGCCACGCTGCGTGCGCTGTTCCTGGTGCCGTGGCTGCTGCCGCTGATCGTCAGCGCCTCGACCTGGTCGTGGATGCTCAACAGCGAGAGCGGCGTCGTGAACTCGGTCCTCGAGACCTTCGGCGGCAGCCAGGTCAACTGGCTCACCTCGCCGCAGTGGGCGCTGACCAGCGTGATCGTGGCCAACATCTGGATCGGCATCCCGTTCAACCTGGTGATCCTCTACAGCGGACTGCAGAACATCTCTGGCGACATCTACGAGGCCGCGTCGCTCGACGGGGCGGGCGCCTGGCAGAAGTTCTGGCGCATCACCTTCCCCCTGCTGCGCCCGGTGTCGGCCATCACCATCCTGCTCGGCCTGGTCTACACGCTGAAGGTCTTCGACATCATCTGGATCATGACCCGCGGCGGCCCGGGCGACGCCTCGACCACCTTCGCGATCTGGTCGTACCAGCTGGGCTTCGGGTCCACCCTGCCCGACTTCGGCCCGGCCGCCGCCGTCGGCAACCTGCTGATCGTGATGGCCCTCGTCTGCGGATTCGTCTACCTGCGCGTGCAGAGGAAGCAGAACCAGTCATGACCGTCACCTCCCGAGCGGCGGCACCGCGATCGGACGTGCGCCGCGCCTCCTCACGTCGTGCCGGCCGGCGCAGCCTGGCCACGACCGTCCTCGGCGTCGTCTTCACGGCGATCATGCTGTTCCCGATCTACTGGATGATCAACGTCTCGCTGACGCCGACCGCGCAGATGCGGCAGAGCCCGCCGTCGTGGTTCCCGACGAACCCGACGCTCGACGGCTACGCCGCCGTCGTCTCGGAGCAGCTGCCCTACCTCGGCACCAGCCTGCTCGTGGGTCTCGGCACGGTCGTCGTGACGATCGCGCTGTCGGCACCGGCCGCCTACTCGCTCGCCAAGCTGCGCCCCAAGGGCGGAGGCGCGCTGAGCTTCCTCCTGCTGGTCGCGCAGATGATCCCCCAGGTCATCATGGCGATGGGGTTCTACGCGATCTACCTCAACCTGGGCATCCTCAACCAGTGGTGGGGGCTCGTCATCGCCGACTCGACGCTCGCGGTGCCGTTCGGCGTGCTGATCTTCACGGCCTTCATGGGCGGCATCCCTGACGAGCTGATGAGCGCCGCCAAGCTCGACGGTGCGAGCGCGTGGCGCACCTTCGTCTCGGTGGTGCTGCCGGTCAGTCGCAACTCGGCCGTCACCGTCGGGTTGTTCGCGTTCTTGTGGGCCTGGTCGGACTTCGTCTTCTCGTCGACGCTGAACAGCGGCGGGTCGGCGCAGACCATCACCCTCGGCATCTACCGCTACATCGGCAACAACAACCAGGAGTGGAACTCGATCATGGCGACCGCCGTCGTCGCGTCCATCCCCGCCACCGTCCTGCTCGTGGTCGCCCAGCGCTACGTGGCCGCCGGCGTCACCGCCGGTGCGGTCAAGGACTGACCCGACATGACCACCACCCGACCCACGAGGAGCACGCCCGTGACCACCACCCACCCCTCGACGACGGCGTTCGCCGGGCCCGTCTCGCCCAGCCGGTCCGCCCTCACGCCGCTCGACGCCTCCGAGATCCGCCTCACCGGTGGCTACTGGGGTCAGAAGCAGCGCCTGAACGCCGACGTCGTGCTACGGCACTGCGAGGACTGGATGGAGCGCATCGGCTGGACCGGCAACTTCGACCGGGCCGCCTCGCACGAGACCGGTTGGGAGCACGCGGGCATCGAGTTCGTCGACAGCGAGGTCTACAAGCTGCTCGAGGGCATGGCCTGGGAGCTCGGCCGGTCGCACGACGACGACCTGGCCGCGCGCTACGACCGGCTGGCGTACCGCGTCGCCTCGGCACAGGAGGACGACGGCTACCTCCACACCAGCTTCGGGCGGCCCTGGCAACGTGCCCGGTACTCCGACCTCGAGTGGGGTCACGAGCTCTACTGCTTCGGCCACCTGATCCAGGCCGCCGTGGCCGCGGCCCGGACGGGCGTCGAGGGTCCGCTCGTCGACGTCGCGCGCCGGCTCGCCGACCACCTGTGGGAGGCCTTCGGGCCGGAGGGGCGGGTGGCGGTCTGCGGACACCCCGAGATCGAGGTCGCCCTGGTCGAGCTCGGCCGCGCCCTGGACGAACCCCGGTACGTCGAGCTCGCCCGTCTGTTCGTCGAGCGCCGCGGCCACGGTCTGCTCGCGCCGATCGAGTACGGGCAGGAGTACTTCCAGGACGACGTGCCGGTGCGCGAGGCCGAGGTGCTGCGCGGGCACGCCGTGCGAGCGCTCTACCTGGCGGCCGGTGCCCTCGACGTCGCCGTCGAGACCGGTGACGACGAGCTCGCCGACGCCGTCCGCCGTCAGTGGGAGGCGACCGTCGCCCGGCGCACGTACGTCACGGGTGGCATGGGGTCGCACCACCAGGACGAGGCGTTCGGTGCCGACTTCGAGCTGCCGCCCGACCGGGCCTACTCCGAGACGTGCGCCGGCATCGCGTCGAACATGGTGTCGTGGCGGTTGCTGCTGCAGGACGGCGATCCCCGGTACGCCGACCTGATCGAGCGGACGCTGCTCAACACCGTGATGGCCTCGCCCCGTGAGGACGGTCGGGCCTTCTTTTACACGAACACGCTGCACCAGCGCACCGACGGCGTCGCCCCCGACGAGGACGAGCTGAACGCCCGGGCCCTGTCGAGCCTGCGGGCGCCGTGGTTCGAGGTGTCGTGCTGCCCGACGAACGTGGCCCGCACGCTGGCGAGCGTCGAGCTGAGCTTCGCCACGACCACGGCGGACGGCCTGCAGCTGCACCAGTACGGCGACTACGACGTCGACACGGCCCTGGCCGACGGCACGCCCGTCGCGGTCTCGGTCCGCAGCGGCTACCCGTACGACGGCGACGTCACCGTCACCTGGCGTGAGGACGCCGGGCGCGAGGTCGGGCTCGACCTGCGCATCCCGTCGTGGGCGGGGTCCGCCGCGGTCGGTGGCCCCGGTGAGGCGCCGTCGACCCGGGTGGGGCGCGTGACGACGGTCCGGCGTTCGTTCCGCGCCGGTGACGTCGTCACGGTCCGGTTCCCCGTCGAGGCCCGCTGGGTGACGCCGGACGCCCGCATCGACGCCGTGCGCGGACAGGTCGCCGTGCAGCGGGGACCGCTCGTGATGGCCCTCGAATCGACCGACCTGCCCGAGGGCGACGTCAACGACGTGGTCGTCGACACGTCGGTCGAGCCCGTCACCACGGCTCAGGGGGTCACCGTCGAGGTGTCGCGACTGACCGACGACGGCGACGACTGGCCGTACGGCCGGTCGCACGACTCGAGTCGGGCGCTCGGCCCCGTCGACCTCGTGCCCTACGCCACCTGGGCGAACCGCGGGCCCTCGACGATGCGCGTCTGGCTGCCGGTCGCCGGGGAGGCGCGGCGAGGTTGAGGGCGAGAGGTCGCGACGACGTCGCGACCGGTGGTGAGAGGTCCCCGGGCTCCTGAGAAGGCCCGGTCGCCCGGCGGCTCTTCCCGTCGGGCCGGGTGGTGGGTCGTGGTCCGGTACCGCGACCCACCGCTCGTCGTGCCAGGTGCCGGGTGCTCGGCGCCTGGCGCCTGCCGCGAGACGCGGGGAGGCGCGGCGCGGCGCCTCAGCGGACGACGACGATCATCCGCTTCGACACGCTGGCGGACAGCGTGTCCGTCCCGGCGTACGAGGCCGTCAGGGCGTAGACGCCTCCCCGGGTGAACGAGGCGACCGGGACCGTCACGCGGCCCCCGCCCGTGCTGGTGAGCTCGGTCGTGCCGAGCACCTTGCCGCCGGCCGAGACGGTGACGACACCGCCGGGGTTCGTCACGCCCGGCACGGCGACCGTGACGGTCACGTTCGCCGCGGCGTTGCGCTTGACCGGGGCCGTGCCCGTCGAGAGCGCACTCGACGACGACGCCTTGTCGACGGTGACGGCGACCGCCGCCGAGTCCGAGGCACCCTGTGCGGCCGTGTCGGGAACGAAGGAGGCGCGGAGCGAGTGGGCGCCGACCCTGGTCGTCGCCGGCAGGGTCACCGCGGAGCGCCCGTCGGTACCGACCCGTGCGGAGCCGACCGTGCTCGTGCCGTCGCGGAGCGTGACGGTGCCGACCGGCGCGGACCCGTCGGCCGTGACGACCCGCGTGGTGGCGGTGATGCGCGTCGTCGAGCCGTAGGCCTGGCGCGTGCGGTCGACGGTGAGCGTGCTCGTCGTGGCGACGGCGGTCGCCGGGGCGGCGACGGGTCTCTGCTTGGCGGCGCCGGCGAGGGTGACGTCGAGCACCGCGCCTCCGGAGGGCGTCATCGACCGCACCGACACGGTGAAGCCGCCGTTCGCGCTCGTGAACGATTCGCCCGCGTCGAGGTGCGTGTCGCGACGGCTGGGGTCGGCCTTCGCGTCGAGGCCGACGGCGAGGGCGACGGTCGAGGTGACGGTGCCCGAGAAGGTGAGCGACCGCAGCACGCGCACGCTGCCGGTCGTCTTGTCGCTCGTGAGCGCGCAGCGGGTGTAGCCCGGGGCGACGAGCGCGCACGACGACGACCGGCCGGCGAACTCGGCGCTGGTGGCGTCCTGGCCGGTGGCGGTGCGGTACTCGAGGTAGTAGTCCTGCCCGCTGATCGGGTCGACGACCTTGACGGCCCGGCCCGTCGCGGCGCCGTCGAGCGAACCGACGACGACCTGGCGCTCGGTGCCCGCTCCGCTGAGGGTCGTCACGTCGCTCAGGTAGCCCGCCCGCACCCGCTGCACCGACGAGAGGTGGGGCCGGGCCGACGAGACCGAGTAGCCCATGATGTCGAGGAAGTCGCCGTACTCGAGCACGGGGCAGGCGGCCGGGGTGTCGGTCGACGTGGCGTAGCGGTAGTCGTCGGCGGCCCCGTCGAACGAGGTCGTGCTGCGGCACATGCCGGCCCCGGCGTGGCCGAAGCCGAGGTTGTGGCCGAACTCGTGCAGCAGCACGGGGACGCCGAGCGCGGTGCCCGTGCCGTACGAGCTGAAGATCTCGCCCCCGTCGCCGCCGACCGTGCCGAACGCGGTCGTGCCGCAGGTCTCGCGGGTCAGGACGAGCAGGTGCTCGTTCGTGCCGGCCCAGGCGTACCGGGCGAACCGGCCGCCGAAGGCCGAGGTGTGCACCGTGTTGAGCACCGTCGAGGGGTTGCACGAGGCCTGGTCGAGGGGGCGCGTCTCGATGCCGCCGAGCGTCACGTCGACGGTGTGGCCGGACTCCTCCCACCAGTAGTCGTGCAGCTGGGCGACCGCGGTGCGGATCGAGGCCTCGTCGGGGGGCGTGGCGGAGTCGTCCGAGGTCGTGGCGGTCACGGTGGCGACGCTCACGTAGACCGGGTGCGTCGTCACGGTCGAGGCGCGCGAGACCTCGTCGTCGGTCTGCGCCTTCATCAACGGCGACGCGGGCACCTCGACCATGTCGTCCGAGAGGTCGGCCGTCACGCCTGCGGGCGAGGCGGCCGCCGTCACCACGGGAGGCGCCTCGTCGGTCGGCGAGGACGCGGCCTGGGCCGGGGCGGTCGCGAGGGCGGTGAGCAGCAGGGCCGCCGCGGCGGTGGTCGCCGCGAGGCGGCGGATCGGGGACGAGGGCATGGAGGGACTCCGGGGCTGTCTCGGCGCGCGGGTCGTCACCGAGGGTGGTGCCCTCCGGCGGACGTCGGGGAACGCCGGAGGTCCTGCCGCCTCGACGGACGTCGGGGAACGCCGAGGCGGCAGGGAGTCCTCCGGCGGACGTCGGGGAACGCCGGAGGGATGACGGCAGCGAGCCGTCGACGGGGGTTCATGCCCGTGCATAGAACACAACCACCGTCGTGCGCGGTCTCGAACCCCCCGTCCGAGTCCCGGGGCACCCCCAGAACAGGAGCGTTCGGAATCTCGGCCGCCGCGCCTCCCCTGTCTGGGTGTCAGCCCTGACCGGCGGGGTGCCGGGGTATATCGTCCGGGTGTCGTTCGACCCCGTTCCACCCTCGAGAAGGAGAACACCATGAACAACACGTCATCCGCCGGAACCTTCGGCATGGGCACCGGCCTCGACGGCATGTGGCAGGCCATGGAGCAGCTGCGCTCGACCTTCGACCGACGCGAGGGCACCCGGGCGCCCCGGGGCGAAGTGCGCGCAGCGATCCTCGCACTGCTGGCCGAGCGACCGATGCACGGCTACCAGGTCATCCGCGAGATCGAGGACCGCAGCGGCGGCGACTGGAAGCCCAGCGCCGGCTCGGTCTACCCGACCTTGCAGCTGCTCAGCGACGAGGGCCTCGTCGCCGCCGAAGAGACCGACGGTCGCAAGGTGTACTCGCTCACCGAGGCCGGTCGCGCCGTCGCGGGCGCCGACGACTCGGCACCGTTCCGTGCTGCCGGTCCGTCGTCGGGCGACCGCTACACGGCGCTGCCCAAGGCGGGCGTCGACCTCGCCCGCGCCACCGCCCAGGTCGGACGCTCCGGTTCGCCCGAGCAGGTGGACGAGGCCGTGGCGGTGCTCGACGACGCCCGTCGTCGCATCTACTCGATCCTCGCCCGAGACTGACGCGGGTGTCGTCCGCCGGACACGATCCGTCCCGTCCCGCCTTCCAGGACGCCGCGGGTCGCGCCCGATACCGCCGCATCCTCCGCTTCGCGTCGCGCCACCTGGCCGTCACCTGGTGGTTCGAACTCGTGCTGCCGCGCTTCGGCCTGAGACGGCTGGCCGAACGGACGAGGGCGCGGCGCATGCGTCGGTTCGCCCGGGGGTTCCACGCGCTCGCCCTCGACCTCGGCGGCCTGATGATCAAGGTCGGCCAGTACCTGTCGTCGCGCCTCGACGTGCTGCCGCCCGAGATCACGAAAGAACTCGAGGGCCTGCAGGACGAGGTCACCCCGGTGCCGTTCGAGGGCATCCGCGCGCTCGCCGAGGCCGAGCTCGGGCGACCCCTCGACCGGGTGTTCACCACGGTGGCCCCGTCGCCCATCGCCGCCGCCTCGCTCGGTCAGGCGCACCGGGCGACGCTCGGCCCCGCCGACTCGGCCGACACCGGGCTGGACGCCGTCGTGCTCAAGGTGCAGCGGCCCGGCATCGACGCGATCGTCGACGTCGACCTCGCGGCCCTGCGCCGCGTAGGCGGCTGGCTCAGCCACGTCCGGCTCGTGTCCGATCGGGTCGACGCCCCCTCGCTCGTCGAGGAGTTCGCCCGCACCAGCCTGGAAGAGATCGACTACCTCAACGAGGCGGCCAACTCGGCCCGGTTCGCGGCCGACTTCGCCGGCGACGACCGGGTGAGCGTGCCCGAGGTCGTCTGGGAGCGCACCACGCGACGGGTCCTCGTGCTGGACGACGTCTCGGCGATCAAGATCACCGACGTCGAGGCGTTGGCCGCGGCGGGCATCGACCCGGCCGACGTCGCGCCGGTCTTCGCCGAGGTGATGTTCGACCAGCTCTTCACCCACGGGTTCTTCCACGCCGACCCGCACCCCGGCAACATCTTCGTGACCCCGGTGCCCGACGCGGTCGACGGTGCCCGGCCGTGGAAGCTCACCTTCATCGACTTCGGCATGATGGGCGAGGTGCCGACGGGCACCCGCACCGGGCTCCGCAAGCTGCTCATCGCGGCGGCGTCACGCGACGGCTCGGGCATGGTCACCGCCATGCGCGACCTCGGCGTCCTGCTGCCGAGTGCCGACACCGTGGGGCTCGAGCGAGCCGTCAGCGCGACCTTCGCCCGGTTCGGCGGCATGGGCTTCGCCGAGCTGCGTGAGGTCGACCCCCGTGAGTACCGCGAGTTCGCCGGCCAGTTCGGCGACCTGATCCGGTCGTTGCCGTTCCAGCTGCCCGAGGACTTCCTGCTCGTCCTGCGGGCCATGACGCTCACGTCGGGCGTCGCGAGCGCGCTCGACCCGAGCTTCAACCTCTGGGACTCGGTCGAGCCGTACGCGGCACAGCTGATCCGTGACGAGCGGGGCAACGCGGTGCAGGACGTCGCACGGCGCGCCCTCGACGCCGCCTCCGTCGCCGCGCGACTGCCCGGCCGCCTCGACGGTCTGGTCGACCGCCTGCAGGACGGGTCGCTCGAGGTGGGCAGCCCGCGCATCGAGCGCCAGCTCGGACGCATCGAGCGGGTGGCGCGGCGGGTCGTCTCGGCCGTGCTCTTCGGGGCGCTGCTCGTCGCCGGGGCCGTTCTCCGCAGCGGCGACGACGTGCTCGGCACGGTGCTCATGGTCACCTCGGCGGTGCCGTTGCTGCACGCCCTGTTGGCCGGCCGCGGGCGCTGACGACCCGGGCCGGGGCCCGAAAGGGGTACAGGGGGTTCCCCCTCACTGGGGACACCCGGGCCCTTACCCGGGGGACGATTCGTGGGTACTTTCGGCTCATCGGCACCGTGCCGACACGTCGCGCGCCCCCTCCCGACCCGCACCACGGGGGCCCGACGCACCCCACCCGAAGGACTCCCCGACATGTCCCGATCGATCAGTCGCGCCCGCTGGACGCGCCGCGCCCGCTGGGCCGCCGTGCCCGTCGCCGTCATCGCCTCCGGAGCCATCATCTCGACGGCCTCCTACTCGGCGTTCTCCGCCACCACCTCGAACCCGACCAGCAACTGGTCGACCGGCACCGTGCAGCTCACCGACGACGACGCCGACGTGGCCCTGTTCACGGCCTCGAACCTCGTGCCCGGCGACAGCGGCTCGAAGTGCATCACCGTCACCTCGAAGGGCAGCGCGCCCTCGGCGGTCCGGCTCTACGGCACGTCGGCGACGACGACGAACTCGCTCTCGTCGTACCTCGACCTGACCGTCCAGCAGGGCACCGGCGGGTCGAGCACCTCGTGCGACTCGTTCACCCCTTCCTCGCAGAACGCCCAGGTCTTCTCGGGCACGCTCGCCGACTTCGCGAGCCAGCGGACCGGGTACGCGAACGGCGCCCCCACCTGGTCGCCGGCCGGCACGACCCCCGAGTCCCGGTCGTTCAAGTTCACCTACACGCTCAACCAGTCGACGCCGAACTCCGGTCAGGACTCCCGAGCGGCCATCGCCTTCACCTGGGAGGCCCAGACCCGCTGACCCGGTCGTCGACCCCCGTCGACCTCCGAGCCCGGCCACGCCGCCATGACGACCGCCACCACGAATCCGCAGAGCCGAACCGCTCTGTCGTTCTGGGGTGCGCTGTGCGTGGCGACGACCGCGCGGGTCGTCCTCGCGACGGCCGTGTGCCTCCTGCTCTGGGCGGCCGTCCCGGCCCTCTGGGGCTGGTCGCCGACCACCGTCGTCTCGGGCTCGATGGCGCCCGCCATCGTGGCGGGCGACGTCGTCGTGGCGATGCCCGTCGACGTCGACCACCTCGACGCCGGCCAGGTGCTGCTCGTCGACGACCCCGACCGTGCCGGCGCCCTGCGGTTGCACCGGCTCGTCGACACCACCGACGACGGGCTGCGGTTGAGGGGTGACGCCAACGCCGACGTCGACTCGAGCCTGGTCCCGACCGAGGCCGTCCGCGGGGTGGGCGTGCTGCTCGTCCCCGCGATCGGCTCGGCGATGCTGTGGCAGGGCGGCGACCGAGCCCTCGGCGTGCTCGTCGTGTCGCTCGTGGTGCTGCTGTTGCTCGCCGCCACCCGGCTCGAGCCGGCGACCGACGACGTGGCCGACCCGCTCGCCCTCTCGCGCCACCGCGCGAGGACGCCACCGACGGGGCGGAGCCGTGTGGCGCGGGCCTCGGGCGCCGTGCTCACGGTGGTCGCCGGGGTGGCCGTGCTCTTCGCCGTCGTCGGGTCGAGCCACGCCGCCTTCTCGGCCACCACCTCGACGCGCGCCACCCTCGCCACCTCGCGCTTCGCCTGCCTCGACCGGCCGGTCGCCGCCCAGGCACGGTTCGCCTACCAGTTCAACGACGGCGCCGGCACGACCGCCCGCGACGCCAGCGGCAACGGACGGACGGGCACCCTCACGCAAGGCGCCACGATCCGCGACGGCACCTGCGCGGCGGGCAACAGCCCCTTCGTGCGGCTCGACGGCGTCACCGGGCAGGTCACCACGGGCGAGAGCCTCGTCGGCCCCCAGGTCTTCACCGTCGAGACGTGGTTCCGCACGACCACGACGACGGGCGGCAAGCTGATCAGCTTCGGCAACAGTCAGGCCGGGGCGTCGACCCAGTACGACCGCCACCTCTACCTGACCGACAAGGGCACGCTGATCTTCGGCGTCTACAACGGCGGCTACTTCTCGATCGAGAGTCCGCGGGCCTACGCGGACGGCGCCTGGCACCTCGCGACGGCGACCCTCGGCCCGTCGGGCATGGCGCTCTACGTCGACGGCGCGAGCGTCGCCTCGTCGACCCAGTCCGCCGCCGAGAACTTCCGGGGCTACTGGCGCATCGGCTACGACGGGATGAACGGCGCGTGGCCGTCGGCGCCCACGAGCAGGTACTACAAGGGCGACCTCGACGACACGACGATCCTCGACGTGGTCTCGACGCCGTCCGAGGTCAGCGCCCGGTACTCGGCAGGCCGCTGACCGCGACCCCGTGTGCCCCCTACTGGGCCTCGACCGCCGCGGGCGACGTGCGTAACGTCGATCCGTGATCCACGAGACCCACCCCGAAGCAGGCCGGACCCCCGCGGCCCCCACCTCCGTTCCCTCCACCGCCACCCCGTTCGGCGCCCCCTCGGCCGCCGTCGAGCGGCGCATCGCCATCGTCGAGGCGGCGATGCGCGTCTTCACCGACCACGCGTTCCACGAGGCCACGTTCGAGCTCGTCGCCGAGGCCGCCGGTCTCTCGGTCAAGACCGTGCGCGACGAGTTCACGCACTGGCACGGCCTCGTCCTCGCGACCGTCGACCTCTGGGTCGGCCGTCGCACGCGGCCGTTGATGCCCCTGGCCCAGACGCACGGCACGATCGCCCTGCTGCGCGCCATCGTCGCGGCCAACGCCGCCGAGCCCGCGCTCATGCGACTGCTGAGTGCCGTCGTCAACGTGGCGGCGACACCCGGCCACCCGGCGGCCCCGCTGCTGCACGACCAGTGGCAGCACTTCTACCGGCTCGTCCACACCTCGCTGGCCCGCGACGTCGAGCTCGGGCGCGAACCCGACACGATGCAGCCGGCCCGCGGTGCCGAACAGCTGATCGCCCTCTACGAGGGGCTGCAGCTGCAGTCGATGGTCCGACGCGACATGGACGTCGTCGCCTCGTTCGACCGTGCCGTCACGCGCCTCCGGGCCGGCTGGGGCTCTGTCTACGTGCCCCCTGCCTGGGACCTCGAGCTGGTCTGAAGCGCGCCGGGCCGCCGAGGTCGTCTCGACGACATCGGGGTACATCTGAGGCGACCTCATGGACAATCGCGGGACGTCGGCGTAGAAAAGACCGCACATCGCGTCTTACCAGCGTGGTGAAGGGGTGAGACTCCCCGCCGCCGGGCCCAACCGACCCGGCAGGAGACGCGACCGAAGAAGGTGCGCCGTGGATCAGACGGCCGAGACGACGACGAGGCGACCCGCCCCGCTCCGTCTCGTGCGCCTCCTCGGCCTCTCCGGGCTCGCCGCCGTCGGCCTCGTGGGCCTCGGACTCGCGTTCTCGTCGACGTCGGCCTCGGCCGACGAAGCCCCCTCGTCGCTCCTCGGCGGCGTGACCTCGGCCGTCGGCCAGGTCGCCGGCTCGCTCGACGCCCCCGTGGCCGCGGTGGGCCAGACCGCAGGAGGCGCGGTGTCGCAGGTCACGGGCGTCGCCGTCCAGGCCACGGCCGTCGCGCCCCCGGTGCAGCAGGTCGTCCAGGCCGCCGCACCCGTGGTACCCCAGGTCGTCCAGCACGTGGCGGCAGCCGCACCCGTCTCGTCGGTCGTCGCGCCCGTCGCGCAGACCGTGGACCAGGTCGTCGCGGCCGTGCCCGTGGCGTCGGCCGTCGCCGGCCCTGCGCCGGTCGCGACCGTGACCGACCCGCTGACCGGCGTCGTCGACGACGGTCTCGCCGCGGTCGGTGACTCGGCGGCGGCTCCGGCCACCCCGATCGTGCCGCCGCACGTGCCCGAGGGCGTCACGCCCCGGCCCGGCGGCGACGTCACCGCGGACGGCGCGCTCGTCGGCGCGAACCCGGACGCGCTCGACGCCCTCGGCTCCTCGAGCGGCGACCTCGCGGCCGCCGGATCGAACGCCACCGCCGAGCTCGACGCGTCGTCGACCACGACGGCCGGCGCGGACGCCCTCGCGACGCTCCGCGACCGCATCGCCTCCGGCTCGACCCCGGTCACCGACTCGACCACCGCGCCCCTGGCGCCCGCCCCCGGCCCCGCGCACTCGCCCTCGGGCGACGACCACGGCGCACCCGCCCTGCCCTCGACCACCGGCGGCAGCGCGAACGGTCAGGCCTCGGGCGGCGGCGCGACCGGCGGTGCCGTCGCGCTCGACGCGACCCGCCCCTCCCAGCTTCCCGGACTCGCCGTCTCGGCGGGGTCCGCGGACGGCGACGACGACCTCCCGTCGACGCCTGCGTACGACACCGACTCTTCTCCCGACTGAGGCAGGTCGCGTCGCCCCTGCAGCCCCCCGGCTGCCGGCGACATCAGCGACCCCGCCGCGACCACGCGGCACCACACACCTCATCTCTTGGAGAAGACCATGAACAAGTACGTCTCGAGAGGGCTCGTCGGAGCACTCTTCGTCGGGGGCATCTGGGCCCTCGGAACGACCGCCGCGAACGCGGCGACCACCACCGGTGACGACGGGCTGCTCTCGGGCACCCAGGTCGGCGCCGTCGTCGAGGCCCCGGTCTCGGCCTTCGGCAACGCCGTCAGCGTGCTCGGCGACTCGAGCAGCACCGCGGCACCGGCTGCGGCACCTGCCGCGGTGCCTGCCGCAGCACCTGCTGCACCTGTCGCTGCTGCTCCTGTCGCTGCCGCTCCGGCGGCACCGGTCGCGCCCGTCACGACGACGAGCGGTGACTCGGGCCTGCTCTCGGGCAGCCAGGGCATCGTCTCGGTCGACGTGCCCGTCACGGTCGGCGGCAACGCCGTCTCGGTGCTGGGCGACTCGGCCAGCACGGGCTCCGCGGCCCCGGCCCCCGCACCGGCGGCTCCCGCCGCTCCTGCTCCCGCCCCGGCTCCGGCCGCGACCTCGGGTGACGACTCGGTCGGCTCGGGTTCGCAGGCCGTCGTCGACGTGACCCTGCCGGTCACGGTCGGCGGCAACGCGATCTCGGTGCTGGGCGACTCGGCCAGCACCGGCAGCACGACCGGAGCCCCCGCAGGAGGCGCGGCGAACGACGCCACCGCCGGCGCCGGCGCGACGTCCGGTGACGACGGCATCCTCGGCGGCACGCAGGTCGTGCCCTCGGTGGGCCTGCCCG
>NZ_LMPQ01000011.1:257098-257218 GCF_001423905.1 Frigoribacterium sp. Leaf186
TCCGGCCGCCGGCACGGGCTCGACGGGTTCCGGCACGACCGGCGCCGGCACCACGAGCGGTGACGACGGCATCCTCGGCGGCACGCAGGTCGTGCCCTCGGTGGGCCTGCCCGTGACCGT
>NZ_LMPQ01000011.1:257328-257429 GCF_001423905.1 Frigoribacterium sp. Leaf186
CTCGACCGGCACCGGCACGACCGGCGCCGGCACCAGCACGACGTCCGGTGACGACGGCATCCTCGGCGGCACGCAGGTCGTGCCCTCGGTGGGCCTGCCCG
>NZ_LMPQ01000011.1:257493-259726 GCF_001423905.1 Frigoribacterium sp. Leaf186
TTCGACGGGCTCCGGTTCGACCGGTGCCGTCACCAGTGGTGACGACTCGGTCGCCGGGGGCACCCAGGTGATCCCGGACGTGACCGCCCCGGTCGCCGTGGGCGGCAACGCCGTCTCGGTCATCGGTGACTCGGCCAGCACGGGCACCACGACCGGTTCCGGCTCGACCGGCACCGGCACCACCGGTGGCACGACGTCCGGTGACGACGGCATCCTCGGGGGCACGCAGGTCGTGCCGTCGGTGGGTCTGCCCGTGACCGTGGGCGGCAACGCCGTCTCGGTCGTCGGTGACTCGGCCAGCACGGGCACCACGACCGGTTCCGGCTCGACCGGCACCGGCACCGGCACCACCGGTGGCACGACGTCCGGTGACGATGGCATCCTCGGCGGCACGCAGGTCGTGCCCTCGGTGGGCCTACCCGTGACCATCGGTGGCAACGCCGTCTCGGTCGTCGGCGACAGCGACACCACGGGCGGGACGACCGGCACTACGCCGACCGACCCCACCACGCCGACCGACCCGACCGACCCGACGTTCCCCGTCGACCCGGCCGAGCCCTTCGACCCGACCGACCCGGTCGACCCGACGACGCCCACCACCCCGGGTGACGACGGCACGATCACGCCCGGCACCGACGGCACCGTGGTCACGACCGGCACGACCGGCACCGAGTTCACGACCGGCACCACCGGCACCGTGCTCGTGACGGCGGCCGCGACCGACCGCAGCGTCCTCGCCTCGGGGGCCCGCGCCTCCTCGGCCCTCGCGGCGGACTCGTCGCTCGCCTTCACCGGCGGCGACACGACCGCCCCGCTCACGGGTGGCCTGCTGGTGCTGCTCGCCGGGCTGGGCCTGCTCGTGGCGGCCCGCCGCCGCTCGGCTCGCGCCTGACGGCTCGCGCCGGACACACCCGCGCCGCTCGCACCTGAGCGACGCTCCACACCGACGGTGCACCGCAGACCTGGTTCAGGGGCCTGCGGTGCACCGCCGTGCGCGTCGCCGCGTCGCCGCGTCGGCCCGTCGCAGCACGTCGTGCGGAATCGACGGGCCGTCCGGCCTGTTGCACGACACATGACGTCCGCACCCACCATCGGCATCCTCGGCGCGGGCAAGGTCGGCACCGTCCTCGCCCGCCTCGTCCACGCCGCCGGCCACCCCGTCCTGCTCGCCGGCTCGGGCGACCCCGAACGCATCCGCCTGATCGTCGACGTGATCGCACCCGGCGCCCGGGCGGTCTGGTCGGCCGACGCCGCCCGTGAGGCCGACGTCGTCGTGCTGGCGCTGCCGCTCGGCAAGCTCGACTCGGTGCCGGTCGAGGCCCTCGCGGGCAAGGTCGTCGTCGATGCCATGAACTACTGGTGGGAGACCGACGGCCTCCGCGACGACCTCTCGGACCCCCGCACCTCGACGAGCGAACTCGTCCAGCGCCACCTGCCCGCCTCCCGCGTCGTCAAGGGCTTCAACCACATGGGCTACCACGACCTCGACGAGGGAGCGCTGCCGGCGGGCGACCCGGCCCGCAGCGCCATCGCCCTCGCCTCGGACGACCGAGCGGCCCTCGACGTCGTCGCCGCCCTCGTCGACGCGGTCGGCTTCGACCCCGTGGCCCTGCCCACCCTGGCCGACGGCATCGCCCTCGAGCCGGGCTCGTTGGCCTTCGGCGCCGACGTCGGTGCGGCCGAACTGACCGACACGGTGCGGAGCTTCTGGTCGTCGCAGCGAGGCCTGACCGTGGCCAGGGCCCGCGGGTGGGCCGCGCCCGCCGACGGAGCCCCGGCCCAGTCAGTCGACGAACCCTCAGAGGTCACGGCGGGGTAACGAAGTCGATGCGTTCCAATCCTTTTCGGGGACGGTGGCGAACCCTGTACATCCCCACCGGGACCAACGACAAGGAGCACCACCATGAACGCCTTCACCCGCAAGAACGTCACCAAGGCCACGCTGGGCCTGGTCGCCTCGGGCGCCCTCGTCTTCAGCCTCGCCGCGTGCTCGATGGACTCCGGTTCGTCGACCGACACCTCGTCCTCGTCCGCGTCGGCCTCCTCCGAGCCCAGCGCCGAGGCCACCCCCCTGGCCTCGATCGCGGACCTCAGCAACGGCGTCGACACCCAGGTCACCGTCGACGCATCCTTCGTCGAAGCCCTCACCAGCCTCGGCCTCACCCCCGGTGTCGTCGGCAACGCGACCTTCGACTCCACCACGGGCACGTTCGCGTTCCCGATCACCGGCGGC
>NZ_LMPQ01000011.1:259855-332960 GCF_001423905.1 Frigoribacterium sp. Leaf186
CACCCGTCTGGCCGGCTCCGCCGGCCCGGCTCGGAACGGCCTCGAACCCCGTTCACGAAGATGAACCCCGACAAAACGGGGTTCGGCTTCGTGAACGGGGTTCTTCGCGTGTGCCCGCGGTCGACCAGGAGGCGCAGCTCACCTCACGGGAGCCGCCACCGACCCAGCGGGGCCGGCCTGCTACTCGACCTTCTCGGTCTGCCACTGCTCGGGGGCGCGGTCGCCGTTCGGGCGGACCGGGCGCACGTCGCCGACGATCGGGATCGCCCGCTTGCGCAGGGCCCAGAGGTAGCGCACGAAGAAGTGCGTCAGGGTCGACAGGCGGTTGCCGTTGCCGAGCAGGCTCGTGATGTGCACGAACACCCAGAGCAGCCAGGCGACCGGCCCGGTCATCGTCATGCCGCTCGGCAGCTGCACGACGGCGGCGTTGGTGCCGACTGTCGCCATCGTGCCCTTGTCGTGGTACTTGAAGTTCGTGAGCTTCTTGCCCGCGAGCATCCGCACGATCTGCTCGCCGATGTGCTCGCCGCCCTGGATCGCCGGCTGCGCCAGCTGGGCGAGGGCGTCGTCGGTGGCGGCGATGTCGCCCGCCGCGAAGATGCGGTCGAGGCCCTTCACCGTGAGGTCGTCGTTGACCTGGATGCGGCCGCCGTGGGTCTGCGGCACGCCCCACCCCGCGACCTCGGCGTGGGCGGCGACGCCGGTCGCCCAGACGACCAGCTCGGCCGGGACGAACTCGCCTTCCGCGGTGACGACGCCGTCGGGGCGCACCTCTTCGACGCCGGTGTCGAGGCGGAGGTCGACGCCGCGCTTGCGCAGCACCTTGGCCGCGTACTTGCGGAGGCGGGGGGAGAACGGCTTGAGCAGCTCGGCGCTGCGGTGCACGAGGGTGATCGTGATGCTCGAGGCGTCGATCTCGGGGTAGGCGTCCTTGAGGGCCTGGTCGCGCAGTTCGGCCAGGGCACCCGCCATCTCGACTCCGGTGGCGCCGCCACCGACGATCACCACGCGCACCTCGCCGCTGCCCTGCGAGGCCGCCGCGTTCTCGAGCTGGGTGAACAGCTCGTCGCGGATGCGCAGGGCCTGCGAGCGGGAGTACATCGAGTAGGCGTACTCGTAGGCGCCCTTCGTGCCGAAGTAGCTCGTGTTGACGCCGTTGGCGAGCACGAGCGCGTCGTAGGCGATCTCCTCGCCGTCGCGCAGGGTGATGATGCGGTCGTCGGCGCGCACGGTGGTGAGCAGGCCGTGGCGGAACTCGGCGTTGGACTGCTTCGAGCGCAGGCTCCGCAAGAAGTACGTGACGTCGCCGGCGTTGAGGCCGCCGGTCGCGACCTGGTACATGAGCGGCTGGAACATGTTGTAGACGTGACGGTCGATCAGGGTGATGCGGACGTCGGCGTCGCGCAAGGACTTCATCGCCGCGATGCCGGCGAAGCCGCCGCCGACGATGACGACGTGGGGACGGGTGTCTGCGGTCATGGGGGTGCTCCTGCGATGTCGATCGTGTCGTCGGATCGTCGTCGACCCCGGTTGGCCGGACCCGCCCGGCGAGTCCGCCGCGAGTTTACTCGCCTCACGAGCCCGCCCGTACCCTCCGGGGTGCCCAGCTTCCGGCCCGTCCGGGGGTCTTGTCGGTCACGGCACGGGATGTTACGTTCGTCGAACTACTCGCTGGTCGAGTTGCTTGCCATCAAAGCGACACGTGTCGCTGACGCAGGCCCGGACCCGATCGCGGTGGCACCCGAACCCCCGGAGACCCCATGACCCCCTCACCCACGGCCTCGGCGCCCGTCGCGCCCCAGAGCGGCGACATCGCCACCGTGCTCATCGCGCTGCAGCACCTGCAGTCGCAGATCGCGTTCGCGAACGACCAGCTGGCCAAGCGCATCGGCGTCGGCTCGACCGACTTCCTCGCCCTCGTGCACCTGTCGATCCAGGGCGACACCCCGCCCAAGAAGGTGGGCGAGGCGCTCGGGCTCTCGTCGGGGGCGATGACGGCCCTCGCCGACCGCCTGGAGTCCGCCGGCCTCGTGACGCGACTGCAGCACCCGACCGACCGTCGCAGCTTCGTGCTCGCCCTGACCGCCGACGGCGCGGCGGGCGTCAACGACGCCGGAGCCCTCTACGGCCGGGCCGTCGAGGAGGCGCTGCCCGCCTCGCGCAGGCCCGTCGCCGAGGCGGTCTTCCGCGACCTGGGCACCGCCCTCGGGTCGCTCGTCGCGTGACGGGCGCGGCCGCGCCTCCTCGTCCCGGCGTCGGGTCGAGCCGTGCCCGCCCGCGAACCGCTAGGGTCGCCTCGTGAGACTCTCGGTGACCTGGACGTCAGGCGACGCGCAGCACGGCATGCAGGTGCACGACGACCGTCTCGTCTACGTCCTGCGTGACACCGCCGGCCGGCCCACCACGCGCGAGATCGCGGCCGACTCGCTGGCCACGGTCGACTACGCGCCGGGCGCCGACCAGCCCGTGATCACCCTGGCCGAGCACGACGGCACGCGCACCTCGTTCCCCTGCCCCCGCAAGATCGCCCGGGTGCTCTACCCGGCGATCAAGTGGATGACGGTCTGACGCCGACCCCGTCTCGGGCTGACGCAGGTGCGGCCGACGATCGGTCGATGGTGTGTCGGCATCCGGCGACTCGTCCCAGCGCGTCACGACCTCGGCGCACGGCTGGACGAGCTCGGCGTTCCGTGCAAAAATACCTCCCGAACAGGAGGGTTTCTTGCGCATGATGTCGACCACCGAAGCCGCTCGACGTCTGGGCATCAGTCCTCGACGAGTGCGAGAACTCGCGGCCTCCGGCGTGCTTCCGGCTCGTCGCGTCGGGGGGCGGTTCGTGCTCTCAGACGATGCCGTGGACTCACGAGCGGGCGCGAGGCCCGCCGCGGGGCGGCCCGGCCACCTGCTCGCTGACGTCGCCCTCGCCGAGCTCACGGGCACGACCGGTCGCCCGCCGGCCAGCCGCCGGACGCTCTCATCGGCTCGATCGCTGATCGCCTCGTCGACGACCGACGAACTCGCTCGTACGTTGTCGCTGGCCACGACGCGTCATGAACTGGTCGAGGTCGCCCGCTCGTTCGAACGGTCGCGCGGGCTCGAACGCCGCCGCGCCGCAGGCGTCCTCTCGTCGGCCCGGCGGTCGTGGCGCGAGCGTACGCCCCGTGCGCGGACGACCATGGCTCAGCTCGGTCGGCCGAGCGCCCGCTCGGCGGCCGACGAGGCTCGACTCGCGCTTCGCGACGGTGACTTCGACTGGGCTCTGCGGGTGATCCTGCAAGCCGATGCCTCGTTCCGCGTCGTGGACGACCCCGAGGCGCTCGGGGACTACCTGCGCGCGCCGGGCGGCACGGGTGACGTGCGGCTCGACGCCCTGTTGGCGGCCTTGACGGCGCACTCCTCTCGCGGCCGGGGGCTGCCCGTGCCCGAATGGACCTCGGTCGATCCCCTCGATCCGTCCTGGGTCGTCCGGTCGGCGGCGGCGCACCCCGATCCGACGGACGAAGCCAGGCGGCGCTCCCGCACGCCGCGGGACTTCGCCGATCGGGGCCTCGTCCTCACCCAAGAAGATCTGGAGCGGGCGTGACGGCCTTCGTCGAGGACGACATCCGTGAACTGCTCGACGAACTCGGCGCCCGTCTCGAGGCGGTCGGGCGACGTGCCTCGGTCTACGTCTTCGGCGGCTCCGCCCTGGCGCTCACCCGCCTCCGGGATCGCAGCACAGAAGACATCGACGTGGTGTCACGCGACTGGGCCGAGCTCGTCGACGTCGTCAGCGCGATGGCGCTCGACTACGACCTTCCTTCCGACTGGATGAACGTGAAGGGTGCTGGCTTCGCCGTCGGCTCGGAGGACGACGCCGGTGCGGTGACCTTCGTGACGGGCGGTCTGACCGTGCGCGTCGCGTCCAGTCGCCACCTCCTGGCCTACAAGCTGCGAGCGGCCCGCGTCACCGACGAGGCCGACATCCAGCACCTGCTCGACGACCTCGGGGTCCGGTCCGTCGCTGATGCCGTCACCATCACCCGGTCGGTCGTCGGCGACGATCCGGTGCCTGACCTCGACTACGACGACCTGGCCGTCTACCTGGGGCGCTATCGGATCGACGGTTGACCCGACGGTCTGACGCCGACCGCTACGAGGTGCGCTCGAGGTCGGTGACGTGGGCGCGCCTGCGGATCGCGACCTCGCGCCTCCTGGCCTTGACCGCGCCGCGGAATCCGACCTCGGCGACGATCGCGCCCGCGATCATCAGCGAGAAGCCGGCGAGGCCCGCGGGCAGGCCGAACATCGTCGGGGCGTCCCAGTCGAAGGTGAACGCCAGCACGGCCAGACCGATCGCCACGAGGGCGAAACCGGCGACCGACAGGCAGACGCGGCGGGCTCTCGGTGCACTCATCGGGCCAGCGTAGGCAACGGGTGCCGCCCACCGACGGCGTTCCCAGCGGACCTTGACCGTTCTGCCGCGTAGCCCCCAGGCAGCCCCACCGCTCGGCAGGTTCACAGGTGGCAAGATTGCACTCAAGCCCCCGGAGTGCAATCATCGATCTCGGCCATCCGGCCCCGGCGACGTCGCCGACCACGAACCGCGACGAGACCGAGGAGGCGCGCGATGGCCATCGCCACCGGCAAGACCGCCCAGCGTCGGCACCGCACCCGCTTCGACCTGACCGCCGCGGCCCGCCGGATGACCGCCGAACACGGGCTCTCGGGCTTCACCCTCGAAGAGCTCTGTGCCTCGGTGGGCATCTCGCGCCGCACCTTCTTCAACCACTTCGCGTCGAAGGAGGACGTCGTCGTCGGCGTCGCGCTGGACGACGACGACGAGGCGCTCGACGCGTACGCGTCCTCGCGACGTGACCCGCGCCTCCCGGCTCTCGCCACGGTCTTCGACGACCTGGGCGCCCTCGTGGTCGAGCGGGTCGAGAACGTGGGCCTCACCCGCGGGCAGGCCGCCGACTTCAAGGCGGCCCTCGACCGCGAGCCCCGCCTGTTCGGCGCGATGATGCGACAGGGCGACGAGCAGCGGCGGCGCGTGATGGCCGCCGTCGCCTCGCACGAAGAGCTCGACGAGGGCGACCCGCGCATCGACGTCGCCGTGACCCTGCTCACCGGCCTCGTCCAGCGCGCCTTCGAACGGTTCTTCTCGGTCGACGGCCGGGCCGACGAGCGGTTCGACGCCGTCCTCGACACCCAGCTGGCGATCGCCCGCGAGCTGTTCGTCGCGAGCACCGTCGCGGCTCCCTCCGCCGCGGCTCGCTCCGCCCCGCCGACCCCCCCTGCCGCCCCGACACCCTCGTCCGACCACGACCGAAAGGCGCTGTGACCCAGCCATGACGACCACCACCACGGCGAAGGCCGACGCGCCCTTCCTCCTGACGAAGAGACGCATCTGGATCATCTTCGGAGCCCTGATCTCGGGCATGCTGCTCTCGAGCCTCGACCAGACGATCGTGTCGACGGCCATGCCGACCATCGTCGGCGAGCTCGGCGGCGTCGAGCACCAGGCCTGGATCACCACGGCCTACCTGCTCGCGACCACCATCGTCATGCCGATCTACGGCAAGTTCGGCGACGTGCTCGGGCGCCGCAACCTGTTCCTCGTCGCGATCGCGATCTTCACGCTGGCCAGCATCGGATGCGCCTTCGCGAGCGACTTCTGGATGTTCGTGGTCTTCCGCGCGATCCAGGGCCTCGGCGGCGGCGGTCTGATGATCCTGTCGCAGGCCATCATCGCCGACATCGTGCCCGCCTCCGAGCGCGGCAAGTACCTCGGCCCGCTCGGTGCGGTCTTCGGCCTGTCGGCGATCGGCGGCCCGCTGCTCGGCGGGTTCTTCGTCGACCACCTCACCTGGCAGTGGGCGTTCTACATCAACATCCCCGTCGGCATCGCGGCGTTCGTCATCACCTGGGCCGCCCTCACGCTGCCCAGCAAGAAGGCCACGAAGCGGATCGACGTGCTCGGGGTCGTGCTGCTGTCGGCCGCGACCACCTGCCTCATCTTCTTCACCGAGTTCGGCGGCCAGGACGAGCACGGCTGGGGTGCGCCCGAGACGTGGCTCTGGGGTGCCGGCGTCGTGATCGCCGCGTCGCTGTTCGTGCTCGTCGAGTCGCGCGCCGACGACCCGATCATCCCGTTGTCGTTCTTCCGCAACAAGGTGTTCGTCCTCGCGACGGCCGTCGGCTTCGTGCTCGGCATCGGCATGTTCTCGGCCATCGCGTTCGTCCCGACCTTCTTGCAGATGTCGTCCGGCGCCTCGGCAGCGGTGTCGGGCCTGCTGCTGCTGCCGATGATGGTCGGGCTGATCGGCACCTCGATCGTGTCGGGCAACCTGATCACCAAGACGGGCAAGTACAAGGTGTTCCCGGTGGTCGGCACCATCCTCACCGGCATCGCCATGGCACTGTTCACCACCCTGACGGCCGACACCCCGCTCTGGCTGATCTGCGTGTTCCTCTTCCTGTTCGGCGCCGGCCTCGGCCTGATCATGCAGGTCGTGGTGCTCGTCGTGCAGAACTCCGTCGACGCCCAGAACGTCGGCACCGCCACCAGCACGAACAACTACTTCCGCGAGGTCGGTGCCGCGCTCGGCGTCGCCATCTTCGGCGCGCTCTTCACGAGCCGGCTCACCTCGAACCTGACGGACGTCTTCACGGGTGCCGGGGCCTCGGCGGGCGACGCCTCACAGGCGACGGCGACCCTCGACCCCGCGACGCTGAACCAGCTGCCCGAGCAGATCCGCCGCCTGGTCGTCGAGGCGTACGCCGACTCGCTGGCGCCGGTCTTCGCCTACCTGATCCCGTTCATCGCGGTGGCGTTCGTGCTGTCGCTGTTCCTGCCGCAGATCACGCTGTCGGACGTGGCGGGCATGGTGTCGCGCGGCGAGGCGCTCTCGGGCGACGAGGCGGAGCAGCTCGAGGCCGCCGAGCGGGCCGCACACGGTCGCGGCGCCGGGCGTGCCGGGCGGCGCGGGGCCGGGGCGGCCTCAGAGGCGGCGACCGCCGGGGCGGTGGCGACCGGGGCTCCGGTCGCGCCGCTTGAGGGGGTCGACGCGCGAGAGCGTGACGAGCGAGCCGACGCCGAACGCCCGTAGTCGACCGAGCCACGACACCGTCGAGTGGACGGCACACCGCGTTCTGCGGCGGTGCCTTGTCCACTCGACGGTGTTTTGCGTTCTGGTGGGCGCGGGCGCAAGCGCGGGGGCGCCGGGTCAGACCGCGGCGGGGCCCGGGGTCGGCAGGGTCGCCGCAGCCGTCGAGGTGCGGGCGGGGGCGGACGCGAGGCGCGCCTCCTGGGCGGCGTCCCAGACGACGCCGTCGACGTCGTCCTCGCGCAGGCGGCTGGGGGTGCTGTGGGTGCTCATGGCTGTCTCCTCGGGCGGGCCCGTCGGGTCGGACGCGTCTGACGATGGTGCGGCACGGTGGGGTCGTGCCGCGGCCCCCAGTTCGTGGGCGACCGCGCGATCACCGTAGCGGATGTGCGGGGCGGTGCGAGACGCGAGTCGCGAGACGCGAGACGCGAGACGCGAGACGTGAGGGACGAAGCGCGCGGGTGGCGTCGCGGTCGCGGCCCTTCGTAGGGTGGTGGCCATGAGTGCGCGAGGCGGAGTCCGGTGATCCACGACGTGCGGCTGGCCGGCGGCGGCGTGCGCCTCGACCCGCTCGAGGTCGACGACGCGGCCGCGTTGTGGCCGCTGACCGACGACGAGTTGTGGGCGGGCATGATCAGCCCCCGACCGGCGAGCGTCGCGGCCTACGCCCGGCACGTGGAGGCGCAGCTCGCGAACCCGACGACTCTCGCTTTCACCGTGCGCGGCGCGGACGACGGCGAGGTGCGCGGCACGACGACGCTCTACGACCTCGTGCCGGCGCAGGGCCGGGTCGAGATCGGCAGCACCTGGTACGGCCGGGCGTTCTGGGGCGGACGGACGAACCCCGCCACGAAGCTGCTGCTGCTCACGCACGCGTTCGACGCCCTCGGGCTGAACCGGGTGGCGCTGCGCTGCGACGCGCGGAACCTCCGCAGCGCGTCGGCCATCCGGCGGCTGGGCGCCGTGCCCGAGGGCGTGCTGCGGTCGCACCGGGTCGCCGCCGACGGATCGGTCGGCGACACGGCCTACTTCTCGATCGTCCGGTCGGAGTGGCCCGACGTGCGGGCCGGCCTGGAGGCGCGGCTCGCCTGAGGGGTCCGGCAGCGGGCGTCAGTCGCGGGGTGCCGGCGTGGCGACGCTCAGGGCCTCGAACAGCTCGTCCGCCACGAGGTGCGCCTCGGCCGACATCAGCGTGATCGGGTCGCCGCCCTCGACGTCGACCATCACCCAGCGCCCGCCGCGTCGGCGACGGCGCGCGTCGACCGGGGTGACGCGGACGTCGTGCAGGGCCGCGGCGGGCCATTCCTCGGCCACCGCTCCACGGAGGCGCGAGATCGGGTCGGGCAGGTAGCGCAACCGCGTCGTGGACAGGGCGAAGCGACCGGGGTACGCCGCGCCTCCTGACGGCAGCACGCGCTCGGCGAACGTGCCCCAGAGGAGGCGCTCGTCCGGTCGGACGGGGAGCCTCCGCCACGACGTGACGGCCAGGAGGCGCACCACCAGGACGGCGTCGGCCGCCGCCAACGCGACGACGAAGGCGAGCATCACGAACCAGATGCCGTCGTGGCCTCCGGTCTCGGCCCGGAAACTCAGCTGGGCGACGAAGAGCACGACCAGCAGGACTTGCAGGGCCACCTGGAACAGCTGACGGGACTGCAGCGCCTTCTCCGAGGCGGACCGGGGTGGGTCGAGGGCGGCCTTGTCCATGAGGGACTGTCTACTCCGGGGGAGGGGACGGGCGCTCGGGGCAGCCGGGGGCGCCGGCCCGGTACGGTGACGGCATGCCCGACGAGACCTGGGTCGTCTTCGACGACGAGCCGAAGCTGCGTCTGCTCGTGCGCCTCATGCGCGTGGCGATGCCGGCGACCGTGCTGCTCGGGACGGCCAGCGCCTTCTTCTCGAAGTCGGCGGGCGACTCGCCGGTCGACCTCTTCGGCCTCATCGCCGTGCCGATCTGGTTCGTGCTCTGGGCGACGATCGCCGCCGTCGTCTGGAACGTCGTGCTCTGGCTGAACGCACCCTTCGCCGTCGACCTGGGGGGTCGGCGGTTGCGCATCGGGCGGCGGGTCGTCCCCTTCGCCGAGATCACCCGGGCAGAACTCGTCCCGGTGCCGAACGACGACGAGGCCGGGCTGCTGCTGAAGCTCGCGCGTGGTCGCCGCCCGTCGGTCTCCGTCCTGCTGCGCGAGCGGGCGACGCCCGTGCTCGACGACGCCCGACGCGACCTGCTCATCGAGGTGATCCGCGCCTCCTCGATCGCGCGTCCGGTGAGCCCGCACGACCCGACGGGGAAGTTCGCGCGGTTCAACTTCCCGGGGATGCTCGACAAGGCCGGGGCAGAGCAGGTCGTCCGCGACCCACCGGCTCCCGGCGAACCCGCGCCCTGACGCCGTCCGGCGCCGCCACGACCGCCGCCGGCCTGGTCCACGCCGCCCCGACCTGTGCCGCCACGAAGTACACAGCCCGCCACGGGATCTCGTGGCGGGCTGTGTACTTCGTGGCGATGTGGCGGCGTGGCGGGCCGACGCGGGTCGGCTCAGCGGCGACGCAGCCGCAGCCGCAGGCGTCCGGCGACGAGTGCGCCTGCCCCCGCGAGCACGGACGCGGCGGCCCAGCCGAGCGCTCCCGAGGGGTCCGAGCCGGTGTAGGCGAGCGACGACGAGCGAGCGGGGGTCACGGCGGCGACCGGACGCACCGGCAGCGCGGTCGGGGCCGCCGAGACCGGGGTCGTGGCGACGGGGACGGTCACGGCGGGGGCGACCGAGAACGCCAGCGCACCGGAGAAGTCGCTCTGGTTCGTCAGGTCGGCGTCGATGGTGAACGCGTCCGTCGCGAAGTCGCCCGCGGGCAGGACGAAGCGTGCCGAGAACCGACCGGACGAGTCGACGGACACCGCCGCGGACGCGTAGCCCGAGGTCTCGTACGGGACGGGATCGACGTCGACGTCGATCGCCGGGCTGTCGACCGGGGCGGCGGGCTCGGTTCCGAGCTGCTCGTCGTGGGCGGGGTCGCCGGTGAACTGGTCGGTCAGCGGGGTGTCGCCGTCGAACACCTCGACGAGGGCGTAGCCCCCGGGGATGCCACCGTCGCCGGTCACGGTGACGACGCCTGCCGTGGCGCCGTCGGGTACCTCGAGCCGAGGGGCCGGGACGAACTCGAGGACCTCGAGGTCGGTCGAGGCCGAACGGTCGTGATCGTCCGAGATGGTCACCGTGACGACGACGCCAGCGGGGAAGTCCTCCGGCAGCAGGACCGTCAGTTGCGCCAGGCCGTCCTCGTCGAAGCGGGGGCGCAGGGGGGACACGACGTCGTCCGCCGGGTCGGCACCCACGACGGTGACGTGGACGAGGTCGCCGGGCGTGAAGCCCTCGGCGTAGACGTCGGTCCCCTGGCCGGGACGGACGGCCCCGTCGAAGGAGGACACGCGGGGTCCGTCGGCGACGGGCTCCTCGTCCGCCGGCGCGACCTCGGCGGGTGCGGCGGTCTCGACGGGGACCACGCCGACGGGCGTCGTGTCGTGCCCGGTCGCGTCACCGTCGGTACCCGCGGATGACCCGGAGGCGCCGGTCGCGTCTCCGTCGGAGGCGACGACCTCGTCGGTGTCGGCCGCGGGGGCGGCAGGCTCGTCCGCGGCGGGCGTCTCCGTGGCCGGGCCGGTCTCGGTCGGCGCGGCCTCTGCGGCGGGGACGGACCCCGTCGACGCGGCGCCGTCCACGGCCGCGGGGTCACCGTCGGCGGCGAAGGCCGTGGTCGGCGCGAGGACGAGCGCCGCGGCGAGCGCGGCGGCGGGCAGGGCGGTGGCGGCGCCGAGACGGCGTGATCTGGACATTGTTCCCCCGGGACGAGTGGTGCCGCGCGTCGGGCGAGCGCGGTCGCTCGACTGTAGACAGCACGGTCGCGTCGGCCCAGGGGCGGAGTTCCCCGTGGGCGTCGTCGTGATGAGACCGTGATCGAGTTGTCCCCCGACCCGCGGTCCGCGGGTACGGACGGAACACGAGGGCGGAGTCCTCCACGAGAGCGCCACGGCCTGGCGCCGGGAACCGAGGGGCCCGAGGAGGCGCGGTGCCGGGGCGACCGGCACCGCGCCTCCTGCAGTCTCCGCACTTTTCTCGTACCCCCCGTTCGCGTGATGGACAGGGGGGTCTTGTTTCGCCTGCGATGCGGGCGTACCGTCCGAACGGGTGGCAACGACGCCACCGGAGACGAGAAGATCATGAACAGACGGATGAGGACAGTGATCGCGGCGGGGGTCGCGGCGAGCGTCGTGGGGGCGGTCCTGCCGGCCCTCGCGGCACAGGCGGCAGCCGGGGGCACGGCCGCGGTGGCGACGAGCGACCGGCCGGACTTCGGCCCTAACGTGACCGTGTACGACCCGAGCGTGCCGGCCTCGACCATCCAGGCCGACATCGACGCGGCCTTCGACGCGCAGCTGCGCAACCCCACGGCGCAGTTCGGCGACCAGCGCCACGCCTTCTTGTTCGAGCCCGGCACCTACGGCCGGGTCTTCGCCAACCTCGGCTTCTACACGGCGCTGCAGGGGCTCGGCAAGAACCCCGACGACGTCACGATCCAGGGCGCCGTCAACGTCGACTCGGGCTGGAACTACGGTGACGAGAAGAACGCGACCCAGAACTTCTGGCGCTCGGTCGAGAACCTGGCCGTCGAACCCGAGTCGGGCGTCGACCGCTGGGCCGTGTCGCAGGCCGCGCCCATGCGCCGCGTGCACATCAGGGGCGACCTGACCATGGGCCCGTCGAACCAGGACGGCGGCCGGGGCTACTCGTCCGGCGGGTACATCGCCGACAGCAAGGTCGACGGCACCGTCACCTCGGGCTCGCAGCAGCAGTGGTACACCCGCGACTCGACCCTCGGGTCGTGGCAGGGCGGCAACTGGAACATGACCTTCTCGGGCGTGCAGGGTGCCCCCGCGAACGACTTCGCGAAGAGCTACACGACCCTCGCCACGACCCCGGTCACGCGCGAGAAGCCGTACCTCTACGTCGACGACTCGGGCGACTACCACGTGTTCGTGCCGTCGCTGCAACGTGACTCGTCCGGCGTCACCTGGCCCGACACGGCCGGCAGCGACCTTCCGATGCGCGACTTCTACGTCGCCCACCCCGGCGACTCGGCGGCGACCCTCAACGGTGCGCTGGCGCAGGGACTGAACCTGTTCTTCACGCCGGGCACCTACTCGCTCGACCAGGCGATCGAGGTCACGCGGGCCGACACCGTCGTCACCGGCATCGGGTTCCCGACGCTCGTGCCGACCAGCGGCAACGCCGTGCTGACCACGGCGGACGTGGCCGGGGTGAACGTCTCGGGTCTCGTCGTCGACGCCGGCACGCAGAACAGCGACCAGCTGATGCGCCTCGGCACGACCGGCTCGCACGTCGACCACGCGGCGAACCCGCAGAGCGTGCAGGACGTGTACTTCCGCGTCGGCTCGAGCATCCAAGGCAACGCGACGACCACGCTGCAGGTGAACTCGGACGACACGATCGTCGACCACATCTGGGCCTGGCGTGCCGACCACGGCGGTGCCCCCACCGGCTGGACGGTCAACCGCGGCGCGACCGGCGTCGAGGTGAACGGTGACGACGTGCTCGCCACCGGCCTGTTCGTCGAGCACTACCAGCAGTACCAGGTGATCTGGAACGGCGAGCGCGGCCGCACGATCTTCTTCCAGAACGAGCTGCCCTACGACGTGCCGGACAATGCCTCGTGGCAGAGCCCGACCGGCGAGGGGTGGGCGGCCTACAAGGTCGCCGACGGGGTGACCAGCCACGAGATCTGGGGTGGCGGCGTGTACTCGTTCTTCAACGCCAACCCGCAGGTGCGACTGGCGCAGGCGTTCGAGGTGCCCCGCACCTCGGGCGTCAAGGCCCACGGCGTCTTCACGGTCTCGCTCGGCGACGTCGGCACGATCTCGAGCGTCATCAACGGCGTCGGCGCCTCGGTGCCCACGCCCGCGGGCAACACCGTCCCGAGCCGGGTGGTGACGTACCCGTGACCGCACGCGACGAGACGGCCGCACGCGCGACCGCGCACACCACCGCACGCGCGACGACCACGAGCACCACCACACGCACCGCCCGCACGACGAGAACGGAGAGACCCGTGAAGAGACGCATCCTGACCGGCGTCGGCCTGGCCGCCGCCGCAGCACTGGCCGCGACCACGGTCGCCGCCGCACCGGCCCCGGCTTCGGCCGACGCCTCGGCCCAGCAGGCGATCGTCTGGTCGCAGGAGTTCGACGGCGGCGCGGGCAGCGCCCCCGACCCCTCGGTCTGGAACCTCGAGACCGGAGGGGGCGGCTGGGGCAACGGCGAGCTGCAGAACTACACCAGCTCACGCTCGAACTCGGCGCTCGACGGCAACGGCAACCTCGTCATCACCGCGAAGCGCGAGGGCGACGGCTCGTACACGTCGGCACGCCTGACCACGCAGAACAAGTACACGGCGCAGTACGGCCGGGTCGAGGCGCGCATCCAGATCCCGCGGGGCCAGGGCATCTGGCCGGCGTTCTGGATGCTCGGCGCCGACCTGCCGAACGCCGGCTGGCCGAGCGCGGGTGAGATCGACGTCATGGAGAACGTCGGCTTCGAGCCGCACCGCGTCCACGGCACCGTGCACGGCCCGGGCTACTCGGGCGGCGAAGGGCTGACGAGCACGTACCAGCACCCCCAGGGCTGGTCGTTCGCGGACGACTTCCACACCTTCGCGGTCGACTGGGCGCCCGGCTCGATCACCTGGTCGGTCGACGGCCAGGTCTACCACCAGGTCACGCCGGCCAGCACCGGCGGCGACCCCTGGGTGTTCGACAAGCCGTTCTTCCTCATCCTCAACGTCGCGGTCGGCGGTGCCTGGCCCGGCTACCCGGACGGCAGCACCCAGCTGCCGCAACAGATGAAGGTCGACTACGTGCGCGTCTACCAGTAGGCGGCAGTAGGCGGGCTGTCGGCGGATTCGCCGAGGAGGCGCGGTGCGAGGAGGTCTCGCACCGCGCCTCCTTCCGTCGCCCCCAGACCCCAGGAACCCGCCGAGGCACCCGCGCGCGTGCGAGGGTCTCGGCGGGTTCCTGTGGTCTCGGCGGTTCAGCGCGAGTCGGGGGCACCGCCGCCACCGGGCGCGGCACCGGCGGTGGGCGCCGTGCCCGTGTCGACGCGGACGGTCAGGGCCAGCGCGTAGCCCGACGTCGCGTCGCCGGTCACCGTCGGCAGCTGCAGCGCCCCGCTGTCGTCGCTGAAGACGTTGTCGTTCGCGAGGCTGACCCGGTCGAGGTTCGCCGTCGAGCCGTCGTACTCCGAGAGCCCGTAGACCGTGCGGCAGACGTCTTCGGGCAGGGCGAGCTGTGACGTGGCGATCGCGTTCGTCGAGTCGGTGATCGACCCCACGTCGGTGTAGACCTCGAAGTGGACGTGCGGCCACCGGCCCGAGTAACAGGCCGGGAACACCGACGAGAACGTCACCGTGCCGGTCGCGTCGGCGACCTGCACCCCGCGCAGGTAGGTCTCGTCGATGATGCCGTCCGAGTACATCGAGTACCCGCCGGCGGCGTCGCAGTGCCAGACGTAGACGGCGACGTCGGTGAACGGCACGTCGCCGTTCGCCATGTCGAGCACCGTCATGCTCAGGGTGATCGGCACACCCGCCGCGGTGGTGCCGCCGTCGAGGCTCGACCGGATGTCGCTGCGCACGATGCCCGACCGCTCGAGCACGTCGGCCCCGTTCGACCCGTCGCCCGGGTAGGGCCCGGCCGTCTCGTCGGGGATCTCGCCCGCGGGCAGCGTGCCCGACGCCCCGTCGGTGGCACCGGCGCTCGGCGTCGCGGACGAGGAGGCGCCGGTCCCGCTCGAGCCCCCGGCCGACGTGCAGGCCGCGAGGACGACGCTGCCCGCGCCGAGCCCGATCAGGCCCAGCACGCTGCGGCGCGAGACGAGCGTCCGCAGGTCGAAGGCGACGCCCTGGTCGACGACCTCGTCGTCGGCGCGGTCGAGCAGGCGGCCCTCGTAGGCGGGCCCGTCGGGGGTGCGGTCGGGTTCGGGGATGCGGGCGGGGCGTCGGTCGCTCATGGTCACGCTCTCGGCTCGGGGCTGGTCGGCTCGGGTCGATCGGCCGGGGGCCGGTCGCCCCGTGGGATCGCCGTCAGCCTGACGCCCGTCCCGATGACCCGCCCCTGCGCCTCCGATGAGCCACCCATGAAGGAGGTGGTCGCCGAGACCCCAGGAAATCGCCGAGACACCCGCGCGCGCGGCGGGGTCTCGGCGGCTTCCTGGGGTCTCGGGTTTCCGCTCGCGGGGGTGCGTCAGCCGGCGAGTGTGCGCAGCTACGCGAGGGTGTCGCGCGAGATCTCGGAGACGAGAGAGGGGCACGGCCGCGGAAGAGTCCGCAGCCGTGCCCCAGATGCCGATGTTGTCGCATGAGCTTCACGGGCAGGGATGCAAGCAACACCGGCCAATGAAGACGCAAGAAACGTCTTCGACCTGGCAGACGCTACGCGCCCTAGTCGGGACGCGTTCTCAGGTTCACCGGGGTACGACCAGCCACCCGAGGGGTGTCCACGAGGTCCTGTACGGACGTCGGGTCCGGTCAGCGGACACCTGGCGATTCGAGGACCAGGTGTCCGCCGATTCGCAGCCCCGTCGGATGGGACTGCTTGCGCTCACGAGATCAACGGGTGGGACCTCGAGGGCGCAAGTCGCGCGGCCTGATCAGCGAGGTCTGGGCTGACGGTGGTTCGTGGCGTGGTCAGCGACCCGAGGAGCCGGTCCGAACGGTAGGTGAACCGTACGGCGTCGTGCCGCCCTTGTCGAGCGCTCGCCCGACCCCCTTGACGTGTCCCGTCGGAGGTGCAGAGGGAGTCGACGGTGCCGACCCCTTGACGGTCACGCCGTGGGCACCCCCGACGACACGACGACGATCGTGGCGACGATCGACCCGAGGACGGTCAACCCGAGGTAGAGCCAGAGCGGTGCGGCGCTGCCGCCGACCCGCCGGCGCACGACGACGCTGCGACCGATCAGGTAGACCAACGGGCCGAGGAGGGCCCACCCCCAGGCGAAGGGTCGCTCGAGGCCTCGTCCGCGAAGCGTCCGGTGGTCGAGCCAGGCGAGCACGACGATGCCGACCCAGAGCACCAGCGAGACGACCTGCACGAGGCCCAGGTCGGCGGCGTCGACACCCGTCCTGCCCGGCACGGCCTGTTCGAGCGCGCCCCGCATGACGACGACGGTCAGCGCCATCGCGACGATCGGCGAGAGGGCGATCAGCGTCACGAACGGGGTGGCGGTGAACGCCACGCGCGGTTGGGCCGCGCCCGCCCCGGTCGCGGTGTCGGCCTGACCCAGGCCTCGGCGGTCGGTCACGATGTCCCCCTCGTCATCGGGTCGGCCCAGCCCACCCGCGGTCGGCCCGGACGTCGTCGTCTCACGGCTCGTCCGTACCCTACTGCCCGGCACCCGCGGGGGATAACCCCCGCGCGAGTCCGTGGGGCCGCGTCATGTCCCGGTGCCGGGGCCCCGGCGACGATGGATGACATGAACGAATCGACCTCCGCGACCGGCGCGACCCGCGCCTCCTCGTCCGACCCCACCACCCGGCCCGCCGACCCGACCCGAGGAGGCGCGGCGCCCGTCGCGCGCGTCCGCCACGTCACGAAGTCCTTCGGTCAGGGCGACGGCCGCGTCGACGCGCTGCGCGACGTCTCGCTCGACCTGCCGGCCGGTCGCTTCACCGCCGTGATGGGCCCGAGCGGTTCGGGCAAGTCGACGCTGATGCACATCACGGCCGGCCTCGACTCGGCCACCTCGGGGACGGTGCTGCTCGGCGACACCGACATCACCGGCCTCGACGACACCCAGCTGACGCTGCTGCGTCGTCGCCGCATCGGCTTCGTGTTCCAGGCCTTCAACCTCGTGCCGACCCTCGACGTGTCGGCCAACATCGAGCTGCCGTTCCGCCTCGACGGCCGTCGCGCCACCGCCGACGAGCGGGCCTGGATCGACTGGCTCGTCGCCACGCTCGGCCTCGGCGCCCGACTGACCCACCGGCCCCACCAGCTCTCGGGCGGCCAGCAGCAGCGCGTCGCCATCGCCCGCGCCCTGGCCACCCGGCCCGACCTGATCTTCGCCGACGAGCCCACCGGCAACCTCGACTCGAAGGCGGGCCGCGACGTGCTCGACGTGCTGCGCACCGCCTCGACCGACCACGGCCAGAGCATCGCCATGGTGACCCACGACCCGGTGGCCGCCAGCTACGCCGACCGCGTGGTGTTCCTCGCCGACGGTCGCATCGTCCACGAGGTCGACCGCAGCAGCGCGGCCGAGATCTCGGGCGTCATGCTCGACCTGGAGCGTGTCGCGTGAGCGCCCGCGACCAGCTGCTCGAGCACCGTCCGAGCATCCTCGTGGCCGCCCTCGGCACCACCTTCGGGGTCGCGCTGCTCGGCCTCACGCACGTGGTCGAGCAGGTCGTCGCCGCGTCGGCCGTCTCGTCGAGCGTCACCGTCACGGGCCTGCTCGGTGCCGCCGCCTCCGTCTTCGTCGGCCTGGCCCTCTACGTCGCGGCCATCGTCACCAGCAACACCTTCGCCACCGTGGTCGCCGGCCGGACGCCGACCATCGCCCTGCTGCGGCTGCTCGGCTCGTCGGCCCGTGACCAGCGTCGGGCCGTCGCCCGCGAGGGTCTCGTGGTCGGCCTCGCCGGGGCCGTGATCGGCATCCTGGCCGGCGTCGCGCTCGTCGTCGTCGCCGTCCGGGTGCTCGTCGCGCAGGGCCACCTGCCCGACCTCGCCTACTCGTACGTCTCGGTCGTCGGGCTCGTCCCGGCCGTCGCGGTCGTGCTGACCACGGTCGCCGCGGCCTGGGTCGGCTCGCGCCGCGTGCTGCAGGTGACGCCGTTGCAGGCCACCGACGCCGCGCAGGACGCTCCGCTGCCCGGCCGCAGCCGCCGCGTCGTGCGGACGGTGATCGCCACCCTGCTGGTCGTCGGCGGGGGCCTGCTGCTCGTCGCCGGCGTCGTCGTCGGCCTGGCCGACCCGACGGGCGTGCTGGTCGCGTTCGCCGGCGGGGTGCTGTCGTTCACCGGGGTCGTCGTCGGAGCACACGCCCTCATGCCCGCCGTGCTGCACGCCGTCGGCCGGGCCTTCGGCCCGAGCCAGGTGGCCCGCCTCGCCGCCGAGAACGCGGTGCGCCACCCCGAGCGCAGCACCCGCGCCACGATCGGCGTCGTGATCGGCGTGACCCTCGTCACCACCCTGTCGGTCGCCCTCGAGACGCTGCGCACGTTCGTCCACACGCTCGAGCAGGACCCGACGTACGCCGCCCAGCTCGACCAGTTCTTCAGCACGACGCTGCTGGTCGTCGCCGGCCTGGTCGGGTTCTCGGCCGTCATCGCGGCCGTCGGCATGGTCAACGACATGTCGCTGAGCGTGCTGCAACGGAGGCGCGAGCTGGGGCTGCTGCGCGCGGTCGGCTCGACCGCGGGTCAGGTGCGTCGCATGATCCTGCTCGAGGCGACGCAGATGGCGCTGACGGCGATCGTCGTCGGGGTCGCGCTCGGAGTCGTCTACGGCTGGGCCGGAGCCCAGGCGCTGCTCGGCTCGGTCAACGACGGAGCGTTGATCGCCCCGACGTTGCCCGTGCCGCTGCTCGTCGGGCTCGCCCTGACCGCCGCCGTGCTGGCCGGGGTCGCCGCGCTCGTCCCGGCCCGACGTGCCACGTCGGTCACCCCGGTCGAGGCGCTCGCCGCCCGCTGACCGACGGCCGTCACGCAGGACCGACGCCGCGCCTCCTCGGGTTGCCGGCGGTCACTCCGCCGCTCGGCGGCGTCGCCACAGCAGCAACCCGCCGGCGGCCACGAGGCCGAGGGCGATCAGGCCGAGGGGGACGACGTCCGCCCCGGTGAAGGCAAGGGGCCCGCCGGTCGAGGGGTCGGTCGGACGGTCGGCTGCCGGGGTGATGCCGGCGTCGCCGGCGCCGCCGGCGCCGCCGGCACCGGGCGTCGTCGCGGTCGGGGGAGTGGTCGGCGTCGCCCCGTCACCCGGTGCCGGTGCCGGCGCCGGGTCGACGGCCGCGACCGACGAGAACTCGACGGTGGTGCCCGCCGAGACCGCCCGGGCGGTCGTGGGCACCGAGACCGTGCGGGTCGCGGCGTCGTACGTCCAGTCCGTGGCGGCGAGGGGTTCGCCGTCGACGAGGACGCTCCCCGGCTCGTCCGCGTTCGTGAAGGTCGCCGTCCACGAGCGGTCGGTGACCTGGCCGTCGAAGGTGCCGTCGGCCGGGGCGATCTCGAGCAGGCCGCCGGTGGGGCGCTGCGTGTACGTGACGGCCGTGCTCGACGAGGCGGTGGCCGAGGTGCCGGCGTCCTCGTACAGCGAGAAGGCGCCGTCGGCCCCGGCGGCCACGGTCAGGGTCACGGCGTCGAGCGGCGCCGAGCCGTCGTTGGCGACGTGCTCGGAGCGGGTCGGCACGATGCCGCCGCTCCGGACGAAGACGGGCATCGCCGTCAGGTCGGTCGTCACGTCGGCCGTGGTGCCGCCGGCGTAGGTCGTGCCCGTGAACCAGTCCGTCCACGAGCTGCCGGCGGGGAACCACACCGAGGTCGTCGCGGTGCCCGCGTCGCCGTTCGGGGTCGTCACCGGTGCCACCAGCACGTCCGGTCCGTAGAGGTACTCCGATCCCGCCGCGGAGTACGCCTGCTGCTGGTCGGGGTACTGCAGGTACAGCGGCTGGACGATCGGCGTGCCGCTCGCGGTCGCCTCGGCAGCGAGCGTGTAGGTGAGGGGCAGCAGGTCCTCGCGCAGGTTCAAGAACTGCGTCGCGGACTCGTCCGCCGCGGCCGGGTACTGCCAGGGCAGTCGGTCGCTATGGTTGCTGTGCAGGCGGTCGACGGGCTGGAAGGCGCCCATCTGCACCCACCGCGCGTAGAGGTCTTCTGGCAGTTGGGTCGTGCCGGGCTCGGCGCCGGTGATGCCGTACTGGGTGCCGTTGTGGCCGCCGATGTCGTGGCTGATCGACGCGAGTCCGGTCGCCGCCGACTCGCCCGGCGTGTAGCCGACCTGGGTCTTCAGCATCTCCCACGACGACGTCGTGTCGCCGGTGAAGTGCAGTGTGGTGCGCTTGTCGGCCCACGGCCCGGTCGAGACCGGCTGCGGGTTGCCGTAGCCGCCGGCGGTCAGCGAGCCGTACGCCCGCGAGAACGCGAACCCGCGACCGTCGTTCGCCGCGTCGGTCCGGGTGGCGTACTGCTGGTTGATGAACGCGTCGGGGGTGACGCCGTTGGCCGAGTAGCGCGAGTTCTCGCTGCAGCACCAGTCGAGCCACCAGTTGTCGACGCCCTGGGCCTGCGTGTCGGCGTGGAGGTCGAAGTAGGCGCGCAACTGGTCGGGGTCCGACCAGTCGAAGAGCCAGCGGTCGCCGTCACCCTTGGTGAGCTTGCCGCCGGCGGTGGCCTGCGCCTGGGCGAACTTCGGGTCGCTGCCCGAGATGGAGGGGTGGATGTTGAGGGTGTTGTGGATGCCCTCGTCGTGCCACTCGGCGAGCAGGGCCTGCATGTCGGGGATGCGGGCCGGGTCGACGCTCCACCCGTCCCACTTGCTGTCGTCGACGTTCGTGGTGCTGCCGATCTTGTAGTCGGTGTCGATGGCCATGACGTCGACCGGCACACCCCTCGTGCGGAACTCCTGGGCGATGGCCTCGTAGTCCGCCTGCGACCGGTCGTAGTACTCGCTGTACCAGACCCCGTACGCCCAGCGCGGCAGCAGCTTCGTCGGCCCGGTCAGGGTCGACAGGTCGGCGAGGCCCGTCCGGTAGTCGGAGCCGTACCCGAAGACGTAGCCGTCCTGCAGGGTCGTGCCCGCGCGGTCTGGGCGGGGGGTGACCACGTCGGCCGCCGGGTCGTAGAGCGCCGAGTCGGTGTCGTCGAGCAGCGACCAGCCGTCCTGGTAGAGCAGGCCGGGGTTCGTGGCGACGTCGCCGTTCGCGGTGTCGAGGTCGCGTCGGTAGCCGCCGAGCGCGGCGTGCGGCGCCAGGGTGGGGCTGTCGGCGGTGACGGCCGCGACGGTGTCGAGGTTGACGTTGCAGTTGCCCGCGGTCGTCGGGCAGTCGAGCCGCACGTCGTTCGCGCCTTCGCCCAGGTGCACGGGCAGGCTGACGGTGTCCCAGTGGTCCCACCCGCTCGTGGGCGGCAGTGCCGCCGTGTCGGCGCCGGCGTCGGTCGACAGGGTCGGCGTGCCGGTGCCGCCGTTGGCGTACCGGACCTGGAGGCGGTAGTCGCCTTCCGCGGGCACGTCGACCAGGTGGGTGGTCAGGGCTGCGCCGTCGCTCCACAGGCCGGCGGCGAAGGCGTCGCCGGAGGCCCCGTTGTGGTCGGTCGCCCGGGTGGCGGTGCCGGTCTTGCCGGCGTCCTCGGCCTCGCAGACGTCGCCGAAGGTGCAGTCGGCCCCGGCGGTCGTGGCCGTGGGTGCCGGGTAGGCGGCACCGGGTGCTGTGAGCGCGAAGCTGTCGACGTTCACCTGACCGGAGTCGTCCGCCGTCCGCACGACGCGGATGCTGTGGGGCCCGGCCGTCAGGTCGAGGCTCGCCGTGGTGGTGCGCCAGTCGTCCCAGCCGGTGCCGGGGGCGAAGTCGACGGGCACGCCGGGCTGGTCGTCGACCACGACGCTCAGCGAGCGGGTCGTGACCTGGCCGTCGCCGCCCTGCGAGTTCGCGTAGCGGAAGGTCAGATCGAGGGGCCCGGCCGCCTCGACCGTGGTGTCGAACTGCAGCGCGTTGCCCACGGCCTCGTAGCCGCCGACGAACGCCGTCCCGGTGAAGCCCGCGTGGTTCGTTGCGGGGGCGATGCCCTCGAGCCCGGCGTCCTCAGCCTCGCAGAGCACGCCGACGGCACACGTGGGCACCTCGGCGGACGTCCACGGCGAGCCGGTGACGTCCTGGCCCGCGTCCGTCGTGAGGGCGACGGACAGGTTCTCGCTCGTGAAGGCGCCGGTGCCCTCGCGGTAGCGGACGACCATCGACCCGGTGTCGATCGTCAACCAGCCGTCGGCACGGGTCTGGCTGAAGGGGGTGGGGTCGAAGTCGTCGCGGCCGACGACGTTGAACGTGCCGCGGTCGGTGAACCGACCGTCACCGGCGTACTCGGTGCGGATCAGCGTGGGCGACAGCACCTCGAAGCGCGCCTCGCCCGACACGACCGCCCGGCCGGCGGCGTCGTCGGCCTGGGCCGGCACCGCCGCGAACCCGATCGCCCCCACCGCGGTGAGGGCCGCGAGTGCGGTCGCGAAGAGTCGCGACCTCCGGGTTCGGGTGGGAGCGGTCGGGCGCATGTGTTCTCCTCATGGACGTCATCGTCTGGCGAGTTGCTTTGTGCAGCCTATGCACTTTTCATGAGCACCGACAGGCGGTCGAGCGCGGGGGAGCGCGTCGACGCCGCCCGCGCGGCACGTCTCAGGCGGGGCCGTCGCCGGTGAGCAGGTCGTGCACCGACCGGGGTTCGCGACCCAGCAACTCGCCGAGCAGCGGGTCGGTGCCGGCGAAGAAGCCGCCCGCCGCCGCCTGGTACATGCCCAGCGTGAACCGGGCCATCGTCTCGGGGCGACCCGCGGCGACCTCTCGGGCGAGCCACTCGTCCTCGCCGACGACCTCGGTCTCGACCGGTCGGCCTGCCACCTCGGCCGCGATCGAGGCGATCTCGGTGAAGGTGGGTGCGGCCGCTGCGGTGAGGGTCGTCGGCCCGTCGAACGCGTCGTCGGACAGCAGGATGCGGGCGGCGGCCTCGGCGGCGTCCTCCCGGGCCGTCCACGACACCGGCCCGTCGGCCGGGACGGTGATGACGCCCGTCTCGCGCCAGTCCCCGAGCAACCAGGTCAGGCTGTGGGCGTAGAAGCCGTTGCGCAGGGACGTCCAGGCGAGTCCCGAGTCCGCGAGCAGCGCCTCCGTGGCAGCGTGGTCGCGGCCCGGCCCGAAGGGTGTGTCGGGTGCTGCGCCCTGGTGGCTCGTGTAGAGGACGCGGCCGACGCCTGCGGCGGCGGCGGCCTCGACGGCGTTCCGGTGCAGGGCGACGGCGTCGGCGTGCGGGTCGTTCGACGAGACGAGGAGGAGCTGGTCGGCTCCTGCGAACGCGGCGGGCAGGGACGTCGGGTCGGCGTAGTCACCCGTCCGTACCTCGACGCCCCGGTCGGCGAGCCCGCGGGCCTTCGACGCGTCGCGGACGACGACGGCGAGGTCGGAGGCGGGACGCGCCTCGAGGAGGTGCTCGACGGTGGAGCCGTTCAGGGCGCCGGTGGCGCCGGTGACGATGATCATGGGGGTGGCCTCTCGCTGGATCGCGGACCTGTTATCCGCGGTACTGCCAAGATGCTAACGCTGGAATCACAGCGATAGCAAGAGGCCGCTATCGTTGATCTCGTGACCGACGCCAGCGTTCCCCCCGACACCCGCACGCGCATCGTCGAGGTCGCCGCGGGCCTCCTCCGCGACGAGGGCCCTGCGGCTGTCACGACGAGGGGCGTGGCACAGGCGGCCGGAGTGCAGGCGCCGGCGATCTACCGGCTCTTCGGCGACAAGGACGGCCTGCTCGAGGCCGTGGCCGAGCACGTCATGTCGTCGTTCGTCGCGGCCAAGGCGTCGGTCGTCGAGGCCGCCATCGAGACGGACGCCGACCCGGTCGACGACCTCCGTGACGGGTGGCGCAGCCAGGTCGCCTTCGGCCTCGACAACCCTGCTCTCTTCACGCTGCTCAGCGACCCCGGCCGCGTCGCGGGTTCACCCGCCGCACGCCGCGGCAGGGCGGTGCTCGAGGCTCGCGTCCACCGGGTGGCGGTGGCCGGCCGCCTCCGCGTCAGCGAGGAACGTGCCGTCGGGCTCGTCCAGGCTTCGGGGGTGGGGGTGATCACGACGCTGCTCGGTACGCCGGTTGACGACCGCGACCCGGGGCTCGCCGAAGCGGTCCTCGAGGGTCTGCTCGCGCAGATCCTCACCGACGCGCCCCTCGCCGACCGGACGGGGCACCTGTCGACGGTCGTCGCGTTCCGCGCCGTCGCCCCCGAGCTCGACCAGCTGACGGCTCCGGAGCGCCGTCTGCTCGCCGAGTGGCTCGACCGGGTCGTCGACGACCAGCGCTGACGTCGGACGGCCCGCGTGCGTACACACCTCTGCGGCGGAACGAGGTCTTACTGGAGGGTGGATGAAGGTGCGGTGGGATGACGGTCGTCATCCGGTCGCGTAGATAGTCAAGGGCGAAGCTACGGCAGCCGTGAACTGGGGATACTCTCTGGCCGAAACGGCTGGAGCAATCATTTCGGAGGGATAAGCCCGTGTATGCAGCTGGTGCAAATGGTTGGTGGCCCATCGCCGTCGCCATGGTCACGATTGTCTTCATCGCCGTGTTGGTCATCCAACATCGCAAGAAGAAGTAGGCAGGCAGGAAAGGGCGGGCCTAGCTTCGGCTAGGCCCGCTTTACAGTTCCGTCAATCCACGAGTCGATGCGTCGCGCCACTTCGTACCCTCTGCCCGCAGGGCGACGAGACGTTGGCTGCAAAAAGCTCAGCATGAGGGCCAGCACGGGTGTGGAGTGTCCGAGGCCCAGCTCATCCGTCCACTCGAGATATGCGTGCTCTCGCAACAACTCGACGTGCTCCCGATTGACGCGAGTCGCTCGGAACAGGCCACGGATGACAGCTTCGTCGTCAGAGAGAGTGAGGGATAGACGCAGGAGGCGAACGAGTAAGGCGATGCACGCGCCCGTCAGAACACCGAAAGTGATTTGCCCGGCAAGCCCAGAAATGAAGATGGTCGTGCCACCGAAAACAACGACCATCCCGGCCGCCAGAAGGCCGTAAAACGCTTTTGCCGCTGGGTCCAGGGAGATGATCTCGGGTGCCGGCACGTCCCCAACTATGCGGTACGGCCGCGATGGGCAGGCCGTCAATGCGCCACATGCGTCGGAATACCCGCACCTCGCATGTGCACCGGGGTCCCTCCGTTTCGATTTCAGTGTCCGATAGGCGGTCGTTCATCGGGACACCTACGCGGGCCCATTTCGGCCGCCCAAGGTCAAGTGCCGCCTGGCCTGCGGATTCGCGTATGCCTGTCCCGGAAAAATGCCCGGTGAAGGGGCTCAAACGCTACAGTCATCGGATGCTCATCGGATACGCCCGCGTCTCGACCTCGGGACAGGATCTCGCAGCACAACGTGATGGTCTTGCAGCACTCGGTGTTGACGATCAACATGTGCATGTTGACCACGGACTCTCGGGCACGACTCGAGCCCGCCCCGGGCTTCGTGAGGCGCTGGCAGCGTGTCGTGCCGGTGACGTCCTCGTGGTCACGAAGCTCGACCGTCTCGCCCGCTCACTGCGGGACGCGACCGACATCGCGGACGAACTGACGAAGAAAGGCGTTGCCCTGAACCTCGGGGGAGCGGTCTACGACCCCACCGACCCTGTCGGCCGGCTGCTCTTCAACGTGCTCGGCATGGTCGCCGAGTTCGAAGCAGACCTGATCCGTGCCCGGACCCGTGAGGGCATGGCGATCGCGAAGGCCGCCGGCAAGCTCCGTGGCCGTAAGCCCAAACTGACTTCCTCGCAGGAGAAGCACCTCGTCCAGCTGCACCGCACAGGCGCCCACACCACGAGCGAGATCGCGGAGCTATTCGGCGTCGCCCGCTCGACGGTCTACCGCGCGATTCAACGAGGGGAGCAGTCGTGAACGCGTTTGATGAGGGCTCGGCCTCCGAGCCGGTCCACTTCGAGCTGAGCGATGACGAGCGAACGTTGCTATGGCAAGGCCTCGGGCAATGGGGAGGCCCTGCTGATCTCACGGATGCGATGGCCGTCGCTATGGGGTTCACCAGCACGGCTGGTTTTTTCGAGGAGGAGGAGAGATTGTCGGCTGCGCTGAAGGCGAAGGCTGCGCTGCCTCCGGAGGATTGGCGACGCATCCTATTGGCAACTGAGATCGTGTTCGCCTCGGCCATCGTCGGAGCCGGCTCTTTGTGGCAGACGGTCACGGGCTTGGATGACGAGTCCACTTTGCGCATCCTCCGGCGCCTGCAGCAACGGTTCCCGGCGTCTTTCTGGTGATGGCCTCTCGATCCTCGACACTCCTGCCTTGAGAGGGCCGATGAGGGATGGTCTGCTGCTTTAACGGCCTGGCGTTGGGCTTTCCGTCCTAGGAATAGAACGGTAGTGACGCCCGTCACTGCAAGTGATGTGCTCGAAAACACTAGGTTGGCTTTCGTGAGACGCCATCACCGTTGCCAGGGCCCAGCGGAATGATCACTATTCGACCGACACCCGCCGGGCTCGAGGCAGACATCGTCGGGCCGTGGACCAAAGCCGACGAGCGAGAGATGCGCAAACGGGGCATCACGGGGCTCGTCCTCAACTACGCACATGGGTACCAGGAAAGAAACCTAGATTTTATCTCGGGCCTGGAGCTCGAGCGGCTCATCATTCTTTCTCGAACAACTTCTGATCATGAGCCCATCTACGATCTCGCTGACACCCTGATCGAACTGAACATCACGACCGACCCCCGGCTCGAGGTCGACCTGACTCGGCTGCCTCGCCTGAGGGAGCTTGGCGCCGATTGGAGGCAGGTACGGGACACCATCGGTGCCGCAGATGACCTGGATTCGGTCTGTTTCGGCTTGTACACCGAAGCAGATCTGCTCCCCTTGGCACACCTGCACTCTCTTTCCAGGCTGACGCTTCTTGATCGCCCCCGAATCGGGACGGTAACTGGCCTCTCGGCGCTGCCCCGTCTTCGGTTCCTCGAGATCGCATCCGCCTCTCACCTCCGAGACATCACCGAGCTCGAATGGAACCCGACTCCTCTTCTCGAGTCCTTGAGCTTTGCGTACTCAGCTAACGTCTCGGACCTCGAGTCGATCGCGCATACGACTTCCTTGACGCAGCTGACTCTGTCAGACATGGGAACCTTCGTCAGCCTCGCGCCACTTGTGCGGCTTCGACGCCTCGAACGGTTGTTCCTGCACGGCTCGACGAACGTCTCGGACGGCGACCTAACTCCGCTCCTCGCCCTGCCTGCCCTCAAGCTCGTGAGTCTGGCGAATCGTCGGCACTACTCGCCGCCCGCCTCCAACATCAAGTCCCAGATTGCTTCACGACCCGGGTGATTTGTCGCGCTAGCTTTCTGCCGGCCTTCGTATATATGAAGGGTGCATGAGCCCGCTGCCCGATAGAGGATCGGTCTCCGCTCGAAGCGAACGACTCAGGACCACGTGGCGGGCACGCCACGATCGGTTCCGAGCTGAGTGGCAATGTCGTTGTACATGCCGAGCAATTCCGACATGGGCACGGCTCGCTTGCTGACCTTGCTGAGGTCCTTGCCCTCTACCGAGAACGGGAAGGGGTAGAGAGACAGGCCCTGCCTCGGTGGGAGGGGCGCGATGTCGTTCTGCCACCCCGCCCACCGGAGGGGCTCGTAGAAGTCCACAGTCGCGCCTTCGAGCATCCAGGTCACGAAGGCGGCATGGCCCAGCTCGAGGTCTTCCCAAACCAACGAGTCGACCGGGAAATGGTGGACGGAGCCGTTGCCTGTGCCGAGGGCACCCCCGTCCAACGCGAACACCCCGCCGAGGACGTCGTACGCGACAACGAGCAGCCCCGTGGTGCCGGCACTGGCCTGGTCAAGGCCGGGCAGGCCTTCGTCGGTGGAGCTTCCCCCGAGGAGGCGCAGCCACCCGTCGTCGACGATGACGCCAGAGGTGTTACGAGCGAGCGCGCCAAGATAAGAACCTGTACCGAGTCCCAGCGTTGCCGCGGTGGATGAGTCCGCCTTGGGTGGGCAGACTGTGACGTTCAGGGGCGAGGCTGCAACGAGTTGTGACAGCTCGGGCCATGCGTCAAATAGAGGGTCAACCATGCCTCGATTCTGGTCCACTGCGTGTCTGCTTTCGGGTGCGGCGCGAGCGCCTGCCCGTTAGCCGATGGGTGAGTGGCACGCGCCGCGTCGGGCGATGCACGCTCGTCAGGGCAGGAAGATGGCCAGAAACATACTCGTCAGGGCCAAGACGACCCAGATTGGACAGCAGATGAGAATCAGTCTGAACTGTCCCGCCGTGATTCTTTGGCCACGCAAGATCACGACTAGCAATGAGACGGCGACTGCTGCTGCGATGCCAATCAACACGAAGAAGAGGACGAGGAAGGGGACGGGCTGAGCTAAGTGCATGGCGGCCGGGGTTGACAAGGTCCGACCCTGTGGAAGGCATCAGCCTTCAGCTCTCGTGGGCACCAGCCCTCATCCGTCCCGATAGACGCTCGTTCAGCGGACGGCCTCGAGTCGTCGCAGTGGGCTGGGCCGCCGGGCACGCATCTGACTAGGCGTGGGTGTCAGTGTGTTGAGGCTGGTCGTCGGGGTCGTCTTCTTTATCGGATGGAAAGACTTCGCGAAGGCCGACGAGATGGGCGTTGCGCCGCCACCACTGGCCACGGTCATCCCTCCGACTCGAGAGATGGTCGTCCTGTTGGAGGATGTGCTCGACGAATGCTGTGGGAAGTCTGACGTCGTGGTCGCGGACGTAATGGGCCAGGCCCGCGGGCCAGAGGAAGGTTCCGTCCGTGAGCTCGAGGTTTCCGTTCTTGGGGGTGCCGCATATGCGACACCTCGACCGGCCCATGTAGGCCCGGGCTACCAGACCGCGAGTGAGGTAGTCGACTACGGCAAATCGTTCATCTCGGGGTTGGTCAGGGTCGACGAGGTCATGTGGGTCTGGGTGGTTACTGTCGGGTTTGCCTTGCTCGGCCCAGTACCTGATGAGGATGAAGGGTTCGGACGGGTCCGTCGGAACACATCTGGTCGCTTCGGGGCGAGTGCCGCCGACGTCGTCATACTCCGTCGGCGAGTGCTCTTCCATGTCGGCAGCCTAGGGACAGCACGGGCAGTCGTGCAGATGCCGGTTTGAGAACGTCCCAATAGACGATCCGTGCCTGGGATGCTAGCGACGTCGGGTCAGGTTCGTCGTTCCATGCAGATCAGGTCAGGACGCGGGTCCCATGAGGCAACGGCTTGAAACCCTCGTCGGGAGTAGAGCCTGATCGCGTCATCCCGCCACCTCCACACTGTCAGCCGGAGCGGGCGCTGCTCGTCACGTGTCAGCGCTGCGTTGAGGAGCGCAGATCCTGCGCCAGTTCCGCGAGCAGCTGGATCGACCCACACTCTCTTCAGTTCGTCCGCGTCCTGGTCGCTGTGGACCACAGCGACGCCGACTAGGTGGCCTTGCAACTCGGCCACGTACACGTCGGCAGAGGCATACGCGGAGTAAGGGTCGTCGACCTCGTGGCGGTACTTCTCAGGCAATGGCGTCGGACCGTGGGCGCCGTCTAGGTGCTCGGCCTTTTCCCGCTCGGTCTGGATGAGGTAGTCGGCGATGAGCTTTCCTACCTGCGCTGCGTCACTTCCGGTGAGATCCGCACGACGGACGGTCGGCACGAGTTGCTCGGGGGTGGACATGCCACCATCATTTCGTGCCGCGCGGAACACTCGTGCACTGCCCGATAGAGGATCGGCGTCCGGCACACTGGGTCTCATGCAAAGAGAGGTGTCCCTCGTCCTCTTCGAGGGTCAGTAGTGGCCGCTTCGCGAGAACATTCTGCTCAATGATGAGGCGCGAACTACCTACTCGCCAGAGGAGTACGGGCTTTCTGCACGACTGACGCAGCAGCTCTACGACTGGACCGAGTGGTGGCACACCCACGAGATGCGTCAGTCTCCTAGCCACTACCGGTGGGCGGCTCGGTTGGCTCGAGACCTGCAAGCTGAGCTCGGCCCGGGATTCGTCGTACTTCTCGACTAGGCGCCCTGGACAGCAAGTTCGGGTCGAATGCCCGATAGCCGATGGTCGTACGGGGCTCGAGTTCGTGCGTCGGTTGATGGTGTCGCCGTTCCAGGAGAGGTCGGAGTCCTCGACGACCTGGTAGGCCTCGAAGCGGTCGTCGGGGAGGATCGAGTCGATGAGTAGTTGGGAGCCGGCGACGATCGTGGAGTCCCAATCGATCTCGGTGGTGAGTACCCAGGCGTGGTCCTCCGGCCAGAGCAACTGCGGTGGCTCGTCGATTCGGAAGCCGATGCGTGGACCCCAGCCGGGCTCTGCGAGCTCCGCGGTGTCGGTCTGGGCCAAGGCGTAGTCGTACCGATCGATGGTCACCGATCGGCCGACGAGGCTCTGGCCTGTGCCGCCGACCCAGTACGCCGCAAGGGCGTCGTCCGGTGTCGCGGTCTGGCACATCAGCAGCGGTGCGAGGGCTGCCAGAACTTGCAGGTCGAGGTACCCGACGTCGCTGGTTCCACCCCGTGGCTCATCGAGGTCAAGTAGCCGCTCCCACTGGACGAGAGGGTGCATCACTTTGCCGGCCGCGGTGGCGACGTCAGACCATCGGCGGTGTTCCCAGGGGCCGTCTCCCGTGGGTCGGGGGTGGAGGATGCGCGCGTAGGCCTCGAAACCGTACCCAGCGACGGAGCCGACCCTCGCCCAGCCCCCGACGCGGTACATCCGCGGTCCTAGCCAAGCGGCGCGTTCGACATCGTCGATGATCTCCATGGTCGCGACCCTGCCATGCGTGCAAAGCCGTGCCAAGGATGAGCACTCGTCCAGGTGCTGTGTCGCATGAGGGGATCGCTTGTCGCGGGGGACGACTGAGTTCGAGTAGACGCGCCGCGGCGGGGGTGACTAGTCGTCGAAGCGGTGCCGCGCCTCCTCGATGGCGGGTAGGTGCTCGCGTGCCCACGCGAGGATCGCGTCGACCGGTGGTCGCAGGGTCTTGCCGAGCGGCGTGATGCGGTACTCGATCGCCACGGGGCGGGTGCTCATCACGGCCCGCTCGACCACGCCGTTGCGCTCCAGTCGGCGCAGCGTCGCGGTCAGTGACTTCTGCGTCACCGCCGGGATGAGCCGTCGCAGCTCACTGAAGCGACAAGGGCGTTCGCAGAGCTCGTTCAGCACCTGCAGGGACCACTTGTCGAGCACCTGGTCGAGCAGCTCGCGCTGGGGCGCATCGATCTCGAACCGGTCCGTCGTGGGGCTGGTGGTATCCGTCACGATACCCAGTCTCGTTGAAGTAACCGCAGAGCACCAGGTATCCATGAGGTACCACCTACGACAGGAGACACTCATGACCGTCCATCTCAGCTCCCCGAGCACCCTGATGCAGCCCGTTCCCTACCATCACGTCGCGATCGGCACCGGCACCCGCCACGTCCACGTGTCGGGCCAGATCGCGCGGACCGTGGACGCGACTCCGGTGGCACCAGTGGACCTGGCCGGCCAGGTCGCCCAGGCGCTCCGAAACACCTACGAAGGGCTGACCAGTGCTGGCGCCGGGTTCGACGACGTCGTCCGCCTGACTTTCTATGTCACCGACTGGCAGCCCACGAAGATCGAGGCCTTCATGGCCGGTGTCACGGAGGTCGCGGAGGAAATCGGTCTGTCGCTGCCCATGCCGCCTGCGTCTCTGATTGGGGTCGACTATCTCTTCGAGCCGGACGTGCTCGTCGAGGTCGAGGCCACAGCGATCCTGGACTGATTGATCATCCCGATCGCACCAGTCCGTGTTCTAGGAGTCCCAGTAGAGGATCGGGCATCGGGCGCGCGATGCACGTCCTGCCGCTGGGCACTGGGGTTGCGACGTCAGTCCGTCGTCGTGACCAGGGGTTGCCAGTTTGGTGTGACGATCGTGGCCTCCCACTGCGCGCCGACCGGGCCGGATGCTTGGATCGTGACACCGGTGGTGTCGGTCACGACAGGCAGGCGAAGCGTGGCGCCGCAGGGGATGTCGGCCTCGGCGTAGGTCATCGCGGGCTTCCGCGCCTCCGCGAGGCCGACGACGCTCAGGTGGACGAGATCGGCGTCGCGACAGACAGCGAGTACGTCGTAGTCACCAGCGGGGACGCTCCCGAGTGTGACCTGAGCTGGAGGGGTGCCTTGGTCGGAGTCATCCGTAGTGATCTGCCCTCCGGCTCCACCTTCTCCGGAGGAGTCAGTGAGCAGCTGCGTCATGCGGCTGGCCCACTGGTCGTCCTGGGCGTGTGGTTCCGGTGTGGAACATCCGGCCAGAAGGAGTAGTGAGAGCATGACGGCGCCGGGTACCGGAAGGTTATGCACGCACCAATTGTCCCGTACGAGCGCCCCTTCTCGGTTTCATCACCATAGGCATTTGCATGCCCGAGAGACGATCGCCGACTGGTCTGGGTGTGGCGGCACCGCAGGCCGCTCGGTCGCGAGTCGCAGGCCCGCTACCGTGACCCCATGGCACGTCCATCTCGCCCCACTCGATGGGCGTTAGTTCTCAGCGTTTTGACCGTCGCAGCACTCGTCGTCTGCGCTATCGCAACCATCAAGGCCGGGTGGTTCACACCGGTCTTTCCCTGGCCAGTGCCTGAGGGCACGGAGATCGTCCAGACGAAGCAGCAGTTTGAGTCGGCGCTCAATGCGCAGCGTGTGGGACGGGTAGCCGCGGTTGCGGCGCTCGTTTCGACTCTTGGCGTGGCTGTTGTTACATTCGTTCGTCGACGAGCCCGGCGCGCCCGATAGGGGATCGCTTGCCGGGCCGGGCTGTTCGCTGAGCCATGCTCTCTCGCGAATTGCATGACCCGGTTGTCAACTCGTCCCGAAACGGCGACGAGCACCACCGGTGCATGTGGTGCTCGTCTTAGGGGTGGAGAAGGAAGGCTCCAGACATGACCATGATGACGTGGGCTGTTCCGGGGCGACGCCTGGGAAGTCGTCGCCCCGGAAGTCAGATGGGTGTCAAGACGTGCCGATGAGCAGGCCAAGTGCTCCGGCGCCGATGGTCATCGATTTACCAGCTGGGCCGCCCTATTGGGATGGGCCTCACTTTTCTGCTCCTGCGAGGGCACCCTTGACGAAGTACTTCTGCAGGAAGAGGTAGGCGATGAGGATGGGTGCAAGCCCGATCAGAGCGGCGGCAGCTGCCGCTCCGATGTTCGTCCCTTGGCTCGAGAAGAACACTGCCACTGCGGGAGCCAGTGTTCGCATGGGCGTGCTGCTGCTGATGTAGGAGCTCATCGCGAACTCGTTCCACACGTTCGTCGCCGTGAGGATCGTGACAGTTGCGAGCACGGGTTTCAGGGACGGCAGGATGATCTGCATGAAGATGCGGAGTGTTCCTGCTCCGTCCATGGCTGCGGCCTCTTCGAGCGAGATGGGAAGGCCGCGCATGAACTGGGTGAAGAGGAACACGGCGAGTGGGAGCTGAAGCGTCGTGAGGACGAGGATGAGTCCGCCGAACGTGTTCAGGAGGCCGAGACGCGACAGCATCGTGTACAGCGGCACGAGGATGCTGAGCGGAGGCACGATCAGCATGCCCAGGAGGCCGAGTGAGACTGCCCGGTTGAGCCGCGTCAGCCGTCGAGCGAGGGGGTAGGCGGCCATGGCGCCGATCAGGCACACGAGGAACGTGCTCACCGTGGTGACGAGGAGGCTGTTCTCCAGTGCCCAGTCCAGGCGGCCGACCGTGAACGCCGTCGAGACGTTCGCCAGGGTCGCTCCGGAGAACGGAGGCAGCCAGAGTGAACTGTCGTCCGTGGCGGGTTTCAGCGCGGTCGTGACGGCGATGTAGAACGGTGTGATCTGCACGAGGGCGACGATCACGAGGAACGCCGTCTTCCCGATCTTCGCTGCGCTGCGGGTGCGACGCCGGGAGTCAGGCGAGGTGGTGGCGTGGGCGGTCATCAGGCGTTCACATCCGTCCTGCTCATCCGGCGGACGAGGAACACGGAGACGATCGCGATGATCACGAACAGGGCGACGCCCATCGCTGATGCGTATCCGGCTGCCTGCTGACCGAAGTAGGTGCGTCCGATGAGGGTCGAGACCGAGTTCGATGCGTAGCCGGGTCCTCCGCCGGTGAGTACCTGGATGACGTCGAAGAGCTTGAGGCCCCCGATGAGGTTGATGATGACGCTCGAGATGAACGCCGGTTGCAGGAGCGGGATGGTGATGGAGCGGAGCAGGACCCAGCCGGAAGCGCCGTCGAGTGCGGCCGCTTCGTAGACTTCCAGGCTGATTCCTTGCAGGCCGGCGAGATAGATGACCATCGAGATCCCGACGAACTGGAGGGTGTTCACGGTGATGATGATGGCGATGGCACCGGGCCCGCTGCTCAGCCAGGCGACCTGACCGAGTCCGAGGCCCGTGAGGATGTCGTTCAAGGCACCTCGGTCGTACTGGAACAGCAGGTAGTACATCAACCCCATCACCACCGGCGAGACGAGAACCGGAAGGTAGACGATCGATCGCGTCACCGTGGACATGCGTCCCCGGCCGTCGAGTGCCACCGCGAGGGCAAGGCCGAGGACCTGCTGGAGCAGCGTGCACCCGAACCCGAACAGGAGCGTGTTCAGCAACGCCGTGTGGAAGGTCGCGTCGGTGAAGAGCTGTGCGAAGTTGGCGATCCCGACGAACGCTCTCGTCGGGGAGTAGCCGTCCCAGTTCGTGAAGGCCAGTCCGATGCCCTGGATGAGCGGGACTAAGACGAAGACGACCAGGAGAGCTGCCGCCGGGAGGTACATGAGGTTCATGGCCCACCCGCGCTTCGTGGGACGCTTGGGCCGCTCGCGGACTGCGGGGCTGGCGGCAAGTCGGTGCAGTGGTGGTGCTGAGGCTTCGGTGATGTTGTGCACGATGATTCCTGAGGCTCGTGCACGGCGGGGACGGTGTCCGTCCCCGCCGTGCTGGCGATTACTGTTGACCGTAGAGGGTCTTGTACTGGCGACCCATCTGGGTCGAAGCCGCCTCGACGGTGCTCTGACCGGTGATGACCGAATCGGTCACGGCGATGAGCGTGTCCCACGCGCCGTTCGGCAGGTACACACGGTCGAAGTACGGCTGCACGGGTGTCGTTCCCGGCGTGACGTACGTGTCGAAGCTGTCGGCGACCGTGCCGAAATCGACCTCGACCGATGTCAGGCCAGGGGCGGACGCCGTGGCTTCAGCGAGGGCGGCGGCGTTGTCCTGCTCCGCGAGGAAGTCCAGGAACGCGAGCGCCTCGTCCTGGTGTGTGCTGGTCTTGGAGACGCCGAACGAGTCGACTCCTTCTCCGCCGACGAGGTAGGGCTTCTCGTCGCCGGTTGTCGGAAGCGGCATGAAGCCGAGGTTCGCCTCAGGGTTCAGCGTCAGTGCCTGACTGAGGAGGACCGTCTGGAAGAGTTCGAAACCGGTGGTCCCGTCTGCGAGGGCGCGGGCCATGTCGTCGGTGGAGGCGGATGAGTAGTCCTTGTTGAACCATCCCGCTTCACGCCACTGCTGCACGCGGTCCAGCATCTGCTCGAACGGGGCCTGGACGAAAGTTCCGTCTTTCATCTGCTCGCCTTCAGCTGTGCTGTAGGTCTGCGCGGCGAGGTAGTCGCCCATGTGGCCGGCGGGTCCCTGGTCCTTGCCGCTGGAGTAGATCGCGGTCTTGCCCGTGGCGGCGACCTTCGCAGCGGCGGCATCGAAGGCGTCCCAGGTGGTGAGTGTCTTCGGGTCGATGCCCGCTTCGGTGAGGACGTCCTCGTTGTACAAGATGCCCGCTGTGTCCGTCTCTCCGGGGAAGGCGAAGATCTGGCCCTCGCTGTCCCGCATCGCCGAGTCGAGGGCGGGGTTGACGTCCTCGGCCCAAGCCTGGTCGGTGAGGGGCACGAGGAAATCGCTGTACCGCAACAGCGACCATCCGTGGGTCGAGAAGAGGTCGGGCACGTTGTTCGCCGCGAGCTTGACCTTCATGTCGTTCTCGTAGTTCGTCGACTGGGCTGTGACCTGGATCTTGTCCCCGGTCTGTTCCTCGAAGTCGTCGACGATCTTGGCCATGACCTTGTACTGCGGGGTGTCAGCGCCCATGTTGAAGAAGAACTGCATGGTGTCGCTGTCCGTGCCGGCGCCGGCACGGCTGCAGCCACTCGCTGCGAGGACGAGGACGACTGCGCCGAGCGATGCGGCGATCGTTCGACGTGTGGAGAGTTGAAGCTTCATTGCTTGCCTTCCTTCGGGTGTGGGTGATTCTGGTAGGGACGGATCAGGCGGAGGTGATGTCGTAGACCCGTGCAGAGATGCCGGGCACAGGTGGGGTGAGTGCGATCCGGCCGTCATCGCGGCCGGAGACGGCCCAGGCCGCTGCGGACTCGGGGTAGATCTGACGGAGCGAGGTCGGTGTGACATCACCGCCCAGGTCGAGCTCGAGGGTCTCGGCGGTCGACTCGCTCCGGTGCCAGACGTAGAGGAGCGATCGTTCAGGAGCTCGAAGCTGGAGGGAGAGCGTCTGAGCGTCCCAATCCGGGTAGCCGCCCGGCCACTCGGGCACGGCTTCGGCGATGTCGGAACGCATCGACTTGAACACCCTGACCGCCTCTTCGACGAGAGCGAACTGCTCCTCGTTCATCTTGTTCAAGAAACCCGACAGGTAGAGACGGCCGGACAGTCCCGTGACCAAGGTGAAAGCAATCTCCTCATCACTCATGGAGGCTTGGGGGTAGGCCCAGCTGGCCGCTTGTTCCGGGAGCATCTGCATCGGCGCGGCGGCCGCGATGGGCGGGTAGAGGCGGAAGTCCTGCTGGTCCGATGTGGACTGCACGTCGAAGACCTCCAACATCCCGAAGTCCGAGCGCATGGCACCCGAGCTGCAGTTCTCGAACACAACGTCCGGGTGTCTGGAGCGGAGCCCAGCGAACCAGCTCAGGTGTGCACGGTTGTGTGCGAGCAGCCCCGCCCCGACGGAGAATGCGTCGAGGTCCGTTCCCGCGCCGGGCGTGACGTTGTAGTCCAGCTTGAAGAACCCCACACCGAAGTCGGCGATCAGTCGATCGAAGGTCTGGTCGAGGTGTTCCCGGGCTGCGGGGTGCCGAAGATCGAGGAAGTAGCGGTCGTGCTCCCGGACACGGATTCCGTGTCGTTGCATGAAGGCCTCTGCGGGAAGAGTCTCGGCGAGGGGACTGCGGACGCCGATGACCTCGGGCTCGACCCAGATCCCGACCTTCATCCCATGAGAGCGGATCGTGTCGGCGACTCGTGCCAGTCCGCCGTCGGGGAACCGTCGTGTCGACGGAAGCCACTCACCGACGCTCGGCCACCAGTCGCCTTCCTCGCTGTCGTCGTACCAGCCCGCATCGATGCAGAAGCACTCGGCGCCGGCCGCGGCGGCAGCCGTGATCAGCGGAAGCAACCGCTCCGTCGTCGGGTCGCCGAGGATCGTGTTCATGAAGTCGTTGAAGACCAAGAGCGATGAGCTGTCCGCTCGCTGAGCACGCCGGAGCCAGCGACGATGCCGGGTCAATTCGGCGACGGCGCTCTCTGCGCCAGCACTGCTGACGGTGAACGATGCTGGGACTGATTCGAACGACGCGCCGGGCACGAGTTCCTCAGCCCACTGATGGTGGAGATCCGTCGGGCCGAGCAGGACGAGAGCAAGTGCGTCTTCGCCTTCGCGTTGGTTCACGAGCTCCCATCGCCAACCGCCGTTGTGCTCCACCTGCCAGGCGATCGCTCGTCCGGAGACGGGGTGTTCGAGCACCCCCGTGGGCAGCGCACGAGCGGTCGTCCAGGTCGATGTCCCTGACGCTGCCGTATAGCCCCGACCCGGCTGGTGGTTCACCCCGGAGTGGAAGTCGCCGAGGCCAGCCTGTGACCAGGCCTTCGTCACCACCCACCGGTTCTCGGCGAGCTGCTCACCGGATCCTGTGTGCAAAAGCGCCTCGTGCGGGTCGTCTCCATGGCTGACGAGTGCACCGATCGCGATCGTGGACAGCGCCTCGAGCACGACCGGCATCGGCCCGTCGTTCCGGACCGAGGTCCTGACGCGGGCGCCCGCGACGTCCGGAGACGCCGTGAAGGTGACCGTCACGACGAGACCCGTCTGAGCATCCCGCTGTTCGATCTCGAGATTGGCAACGCCGTCTTCATCCGATCGGCGCACGTCGGCCAGACGAAGGCGCGCTCCCACGCCCGTGTGTGTGAAACGAGTCATGTTCCGAGCGCGGCCGTCACCCGTGATGATGGCCTCGACCAGTGGCTGCGTCGCCTCGGTGACCACGTTCTCGGCCCCGGCCTCCACGCCGACGATGCGCACCGGGTGATCTCCAGAACCGAAGGACATCGTGAGAGCACCTGCCTGCCAGACGAAGACTCGCTCGGTCGGTGTGACCACATCCGCGACCGACGATGGTTCCTGTGTGGCCCGAACGGCTTCCGCACTCACGCGAGGCTCCTTTGCGCTCTCAACTGACTCGGACGTCCCATGAAAGCGTTGATCATGAAAGCGTTGATCATGACCATAAACGTCAGTTACGCATCGTGCAAGTAGACGAATCAGACCAGCGGTGCAGACGTGCTCTCTCGAGGGAGCAGCATGTTCGCCGGTCGGGCGTCGGCAATCGACGCGACGTCTGCGTCGATCAGGAGCTCGAGAGCTGACCTGCCGGCCCAGCCCCAGTCGAGACGGTAGGTCGTCAGGCTGGGGACCCAGCTCGCCGCGAGCGGGTGGTCGTCGAGCCCGGCGACGCTGACGTCCTGGGGCACGCGCCGTCCTGCGTCGTGCATGCTGCGCATGACCGAGAAGGCGATCTCGTCGTTCGGGCAGAAGACCGCTGTGACCTCAGCATCCGCGGCGAGGACAGCCCCTGCCTTCAGAGCAGAATCCACCGTCCAGTCAGACGCGACGGGACCGGGTGGAACGATTCCGCGCGCGTCGAGTGCCTCGCGCCAACCGAGCTCGCGAGGGTGTGAACGACCGCCGTAGTAGGGGACGGAGACGTAGTGCACCGTGCGGTGACCGAGATCGAGCAGATGGTCCACGACTGCGCGAGCTGCCGCACGGTCGTCTACCAGGACGTGAGCGACGTCGGCGTCGGCGTCAGCACCGTTCGTCACCGTCGCGATCGGTATCGCACCGAGCTTCGAGTGCAGCCTGACGGTGTCGTACGAGTTGTAGTCGAGGACCACGACCCCGACGATCGGCTGGGAGAGCAGGACCTCGACTGCAGCCGACACCCCGTCCGCGTCCGCGGGGTCGAGTATGGCGATGGCGACGACGTAGCCGTTGGCCCTGGCCCTGTCCTCTATCTCGGTCAGCATGCGAGAGCGGCCGTACGCGGCGGTATCTGGCGCGATGACGCCCACGATCGGCTGCTGACCATGCACCAACGCCCGAGCTGCACCGTTGGGTCGGTAGCCCAACTCGTCCATGGCCGCTCTGACCTTAGCCGTCGTCCCATCGCTCACCGGCGTGGATCCGGTCATGACCCGAGAGACCGTCGGCAGAGAAACGCCGGCTGCCCGGGCTACGTCGGTGATCGTCGGGGGTCGTCGGCGATCTGCGGGCACAGTTGAGAACCGTAGGCGATCGAGCCGAGCCCGGCAATGCGAAGCCCCTGATCGTCGCGCCAGGCAGGGCTGGCCGGAGTCAGGCGACCCAAGCGGCAGAAACACTGCGGTCCACGATGCGGCGCCAGCCCTCAGGGGCGGCGGGATCACGGCTGGCCGTTCCTGCCATCCAGAGCACGGTCATCAAGTCATCGGGGGTGAAATCGCGTGAGAGTACGCCGTCGGCATGGGCGGCCTCCACGAGTTGCGCCCCCAAGGCCATCGACCGCTCGCACGCGTTGATGAGGAGAACTGCGTCGGGGTACCGCCGCAGCATCGCGTCGTTCATGGCTGGGTCACTGAGCTGCAGATCGATCATCCCCGAGATGAAGGTCTCCAACTGGGAGCGAGGAGAGACCTCGTCTAGCACGAGCGCCCTGAGCGCTTTGAGTTTTTCGCCAGCGATGTCGTCCACCACGGCGTCGATGAGCTCCTCACGGGATCCCACCCGGTTGTAGAGCGTCCCGATGCTCACGCCCGCTTCTCGGGCGATGTCCTCCAAGGGCGCGGACAACCCTCGCCTCGAGAACACCGCGACGGCGGCCGCGCGCAGCTTCTCGCGGTTCGCCTGGGCGTCTCGACGCAGGCCTGGCACAGCAGTCACGGCAACTCCACGGGAAATTGAGGGTGGCCTCAATCTAAGCTGATCGCCAGTTGAGGACTATCTCAACTTACCGCTTCAGTGCGCCAGGGCCCAGCGGTAGGCCCGAAAGGACGAACCATGCCCCTCATCACCATCATCGGAGCAGGCCCCGGCCTGGGCCTGGAGATCGCGCGCGCCTTCGGCCGGAAGGGATTCGACGTGGCCCTCGTTGCGCGCGATCAGACCCGGCTCGATGCACTCGCCCAGACTCTGGCCGCTGAGGGCATCACCGCGCGGGGCTTCACCGCCGACGTCGGTCAGCCCGCAACGATCACGAGCGCTCTCCGCTCGATCCGTGACTCACTCGGGCCGATCGACGTCCTCGAGTTCTCGCCGGCCGATCCGACGTTGGAGTCCGTCGATGCCCTGGAGGTGACGATGGAGAACCTCCAGCCGCAGATCGACTTCTATCTCGGCGGCGCGATCACCGCCGTCGGCGCCGTCCTGCCCGACATGATCGCCGCCGGCGTCGGCACCATCCTGGTGACCACCGGCGGCGGCCCGATGGCCCCGACGCCTGCGCGCGGCAATATCAACATCGCCGCTGCGGGCCTTCGGAACTGGACCTTGAACCTGCACAGCACCCTCGAGGACACGGGGGTCTACGTCGCCCACGTAGCGATAACCGCGCTCATTGGAGGTGGCCGTCCCGACGCGGAGCCGGATGTCATCGCCCAGTCCTACGTCAAGCTCCACGACGAACGACGGGACGATCAACTGCACTACGTCGCCTACGACCACTGACGCCAGCCCGTCCCCGTCCGGAGTGAACACTCCGGACGGGACGCGGGGCGTCTGGGAGGATCGCGCCACGACCTCGGCTGCGCTGGTCGCGAACGCGTACGACGGCCCCGATGCGGAACGACTGGGCGAAGTGCACCGATCCGCCGCCGAAGTGCTCTTCCCCCGTCTGGCTCGATGAGTCGTCTCATGAGACGGTCGGCAATCGAGGCTCTGCCGCGCGTGTCGTCGATCTCGTGGCGCCTCCACTTGGATGGGCCGTTCAGGTGCTCCGCGGCTCGACGAGGGGCTCGGAGCCGATGACTTCCAGCAGGGCGAGGTTTTCTGCGTCTCGCGAGCCCGCTGGTGCGGTGTAGAGCACGAGGTGTTGGTCCCGCTCGGTGATGGCTAGGGAGTCGCAGTTGACGGTGATCGGCCCGGCCGGTGTGTGACGGAACGTCTTCTGCAGGGGAGGTGGTGTCTGGACGTCGTGTCGCTCCCAGAGCTGTGCGAACTCGGCGCTGCCGGAACGGAGGTCGTCGATGAGATCGCGGACGCTCGGGTCAGATGGGTAGACAGCCTGGGCGCTACGGAGTTGGGTCATGACACCTTCCCGGAATGCGGCCTCGTCGGAGATCCCGTAGATCGCCTCTGACTGCTGCCCACCGTTGAGGAAGGTCTTCCTCGCGAGGTTGCGATCGCGGGGAACGAGCAGGGAGAAGTCCTCCATGAGAGCTGCCGCCAGGTCGTTCCAGGCGAGCACTTCGAAGGTGGCCGAGAGGACGATTCCGGCGGTGTGGGGGAGTCGTTCGAGCAGGGTCAGGATGCTCGGCCGTACGTCGCGACTATGCAGTCCCGTCGGAGTGGGGGCGGTGCCGGCCAGCCGGTGGAGGTGGTCGGACTCTTCGGGGGTGAGACGCAGCGCGCCCGCGATGCCTGCGAGGACGACGGCTGAGGGCCGAGGCGCGCGGCCCTGTTCGAGTCGGGCGTAGTACTCGGCCGAGAGGTGAGCGAGGACGGCGACCTCCTCGCGCCGAAGACCTGGAGTCCTTCGCCGAGACCCAGACGAGAGGCCGACGTCTTCGGGGTGGAGACGCTCGCGGCGACTCCGGAGAAAAGCTGCGAGCTCACCTTTGTCCATGCCGCCATTCTCCGCCCGGTCAGGCCGCGGACCCTCGTACCGTTTGTGCCTGGATGCGGATTCCGGAGGCGAAGACGCTCATCACATGACGAACAACAACGAGAACATGCCGGTCGGCCTGCTGACCGGGAAGGTCATCTTCATCACCGGAGCCAGCCGCGGTATCGGCGCCGCAGCGGGCCGTCTCTTCGCGAGAGAGGGAGCATCTGTCGTGCTGGCAGCCCGCAGCACTGGGGCGCTCGACGCCCTCGTCCGCGAGATCCGCACCCAGGGTGGCACGGCTGACACCGTCGTGATGGACCTCGCAGATCGAGCCAGCGTCCGCGCGGCCATCGATCGCGTCGAGGAGCTCCACGGACGCCTCGACGGGGCATTCAACAACGGCGGCGTGAACCAGCAAGAGACCGGTCCGCTCGACACCACGTCTGACGCCGACATCGACGAGCAATTCGCCGTCAACTTCCGCGCACACTGGGTCGCGATGGTCGCCGAGGCGGCCCTCATGCGGAAGTCAGGCGGCGGCGCGATCGTGAACACCTCGAGCATCGGCAGTCGACGTGCTGTGCCGCCGCTGCCGGCGTACGGGGCCATGAAGCGGGCACTGAACAGCATCACGGAGACCGCGGCGGTCACCTGGGCTGCCGAAGGAATTCGGGTGAACGGCCTGATGCCCGGTGGAACGGCGACCGAGATGATGGACGAATGGGAGAGGAAAAGCCCAGGGATCATCGAGGCGAACAACGCAGCCAGCCCCATCGGCCGCATGGCAACCGCTCTCGAAGTCGCCGAGGTCGCGGGGTTCTTCCTCAGTGATCGCGCCTCGGCGGTGACAGGTGCCATCGTGCCCGTCGACGGCGGCGCCGGCGCCTGAGACGGGGACGCGCACCCGTCCTGCGGCCGCACCTGAGTGGGCCTGTGGCCGTTCTCGCGGACAGGATGAGGCGATGACAGAGCTGCAGAGCGCCGCCGTGGTCTTTGCGCCCCTGTTCGCGATCTTCGGGGTCTGCTTCATCGTGTTCCACCAGCACATCTCCGACGCCGCTCGCAGGGCCTACAAGGATCAGGGGCGCCGGATCGGCCCGCAGACCTAGTCGCCAGGGCTGATGATCGTCGGCGGGATCGGCATGCTGATCATCTCGACGGTCATCGTGCCCTACGCCTTCACCAACGTTTTTCCGCCGCCTCCTCCGCAGTAGCTCTCGACGGGAGCGCTGCCCGATAGCCGATCGTCGATAGGACGCCTCAGGCTGTGAGATGCTGCGTGATGCTTCCCTGGCCGTCGACCAGGGTGACGTCGGCGAGAGCGCCGTTGACCAGTGGCATTTGCGGGGGCTGGTGGCCGGTGTCGAAATCGAGGACCACCGGGACGTCGATGTCTCCTAGTGCTCGTCGCACGGCATCTTCCTGACTCAAGTCCGGGGTGTCCGGGCTGTTCGTGCGCCCGATCAGGATGCCTTTGGCTGCGTCGAACCATCCGGCCAGCCGGAGGGACCGAAGCATGCGCAGTACGCCGATCGCGTCGGACCCCGCGGCCTCGAGGTACACAAGGGTGCCTTCGGGGGCGTGCTCGAGAGCGAACCGGGGCACGTCTCCGTATGGTGTGCCTGCCAAGAGCGACACGGTCTCGAGGCAACCGCCGATGAGGCGCCCACTGATGCTGAGGTCGCTTCGGCCGTCGATCGCACGCCACCTGGTCAGGGTCTCGTACGCACGGTCCCGGTCGAGGGGCTCCTCGCTCCAGGCGGCCCACGGGCGTGATCGGCGCCGCGGTGCGCTCCGTTGCTGGAACGAGCTCCCGGCCGCCATGCTCGCCACGTCTGTCCAGCGGTGGCACTCCGTCGGCAGATCCCATGGCTCGTCCATGAGGTTCGCACCGTGCATGGTGGCCAGCCCGGTGACGGTGGTCAGCGGCAAGAGCAGGGTCGAGATGTCGGACCAGCCAACGAACCAGGTCTGGGCGTCCGCAAGGGCCGCCCAATCGATGCCGTCGAGCAACTCGATGGCTAGCTCACCTCCCCAAGGAGGCAGTACTGCGTCGCCGGAGCGGAACGAGGTGTGGAGGTCCTGGACGCGGTCGGCAGCGGACGCGGGAACGAGGCCGCCGGTGGTGGCGTGATCTCGGACGTGCACGTCGAGACCCTGGCCTGTCAGCGAGGCTACGGCTGCACGGAGACGCTCGTGGAGTTCTTCAGGGACACCCATCGACGGAGCGGGCACTTCAATGCGCCCTCCTGCCTGGAGCGGTGTCGGGTACGTGATGCCAGCCATTCGTCGACGCTAGCAATGCGCCCCCTGCTCCCGCCTCACCGTCCCGGTAGGGGATCGATCAGCAGACCGGCAGGACTCGCTACCGGGGCGCTTTGCCAAGACTGATCCAAATGACCGTGCCACCGCCGATCAGGCAGATCGTCGCGATTAGAGGAGGCAACCACGAGACGAAGCCCGTGGCGGCGGCGAAAATCGTAAAGCCGAGGAACAAGATGGCAATGGGCCCAAGAATACAAGCGAGCATGCGTCTGTACTTGTTCACGGTCGACCCCCAAGAAGTTCCTTCGTTGCTCAGGACGATATCCGTCAGTGACGGCGGTCGCGCATCGGAAACGACCGTGGTGCCCGATAGACGATCGACGTCCGGGTACGCCTGCTAGATGGCGGATAACACCCTCAAAGTGCTGTTAGACGATCGAGTCGGGGCGACACTTCCGTTCCCTCACGCGGGATGACGTCGAATCCGAGCCGATCCAATTCGGCGACTGCTGTCATGGGGTCGTCGGAGACCGCAGCGGCAAGCTGTCTGACGCGCCATCGACGGCGTCCCTCGTGAAGCGCTGCACTGGCGCTGTTGACGGTGTCAATGCCGAACTCGATGATCATCATCTCGAGAACGTCCTCAAGGCAGGGGCGGAACCGATGGCCGTCCGTAGGGAAATGCACATCGCCGAATCTCGGCATGTCCCCCTTCGCCACACGTTTTTGGTAGATCTTGCCGCGACGTCGCCCACCCGGAGCAATGAGCGCGTCTGTCATGTCTTGACGCTCGGCATGGACGTTGTAGTGCGCCGACGGGACGTCGCTGCCGCTGTATCGGAGGTAGTCGACGGTGAAGAGGGGTCGCGCAGAGCCGTGCAAGTTCACCTTGAAAGTCGAGCGATCCACCGACACGAGATGGCTCACTGGGCTCAGAACGAGCCGATACTGAACGATGAGTCGGAAAGTCTCGGCACCGTCGATGTCCAGTCGAAGGCCGAGCTCCTCGCTCGGCTCGACGGTGACGGCAACGCCGCCGCCGCGAGTCCGGACGACAGTGCTGTCCAGGCCGACGAGCCCGTTGGGAATTACTGCGGCGAGCATCTCCATGATCTCCAACATGAAGTCGAAGACCTTCTCTTGAAGGTTCCCATCGGCCTGGCCGCTGGAGTCAGCGCTCGGCATGCTCCTGCAGGTAGGTCAGGTCCTCAAGTTTCCGAAGGATTGCTTGTCCCTCCTGCGAGAGCTCGTAGCGGTCGGCCCGACGGCGCAGCTCGTCAGCCGACGCGCCTGCGCGTGCCTCGAGCTCGGCTAGGCGACTGCGGATCTCGGGAATCGTGAGCATCTCGAGTGTGGGGACCATTCAGCCATGGTGACACGGACCCCCGTCAGTCGTTCGCAACTCGCCTCAACTGCTGGACATATACGGATTGCCAACCTGCGGAGCCGCCCGATAGGGGATCGTTTGCCGGTCGCTGGGTCATTCCTGGCGGGCTACCGACGCCGCGTACCGACAGGCCGTTCCCGACGGTCAGCCGGCGATGCGGTCTAGCTCGGTAAGCACCGAGAGGCTCGCCCTGCCGCCTCGTGCAGCGCGACCACGCACACTGCCAGCACTAGTTAAAGGTGCCCGGAAGATATCGCTACTGCAGGACCGATGCCCGACAGCCCATCAGCTCGGGGAGGGGCGGGTGTCTCACATGCATCTCGCACATGGGGCACCTTCGGAACGGCCATGCAGGCGAGGGCGCCGTCACCGAGTCTGGAGGTGCTCACGGCCGCAGGACGATCTTTCCGGTGCTGCCGCCGGCCTGGCCGAGGCGGTGAGCTTCCGCCGCGTCGGCCAGCGCAATGGTCCGGGCAATGACGATGCGGACATCCCCGCCTCCCACGAGTGATGCGAGGCGGGACCGAGCCGAGAGGCGGTACTCGGTGCCGGCGTCCTGCCCGGGGCCGTATCCGATGAGCTTGATGCCGGCGCCGAATCGGCGCTCGGACCCCGTGATCGATGCGATGCGCGACCGGTCACCCACGAGTTCGAGCGACACCTCGAGTGCCTCGTCGCTTCCGACGGTGTCGATCGCGGCGGTGACTCCCTGTGGCGCGGCCGCACGAACGCGGTCGGCGAGGCCGTCGCCGTACGTCACGGGGATTGCACCGAGTCCACGCAAGAGATTGTGATTGCGGAGCGCCGCGGTCGCGACGACGTCTGCGCCGGCATGGATGGCCAGTTGGGCCGCGATGAGACCGACTCCTCCGGCTCCCCCGTGGATGAGTACCGTGTCACCGCCAACGACACGGGCGGCGGCGATCGTGTGCATGGCGGTGAGCCCGGCCAGCATCATCGCGCCCGCTTCCTCCCAGCTCACGCCGGCGGGTTTCGGCGTGAGCGACGTAGCGGGCACGACGACGTGGTCCGAGTAGGCGCCTGTGACGGGATAAACGATGACTTCGTCGCCGACAGCGACTCCCTCGACGTCCGACCCGAGAGCCGCGACGACGCCCGCGCACTCGACACCGAGGCTTGGCAGCGGCTCGGACAGGCCCGCAGCGTCCTTCTCGTCCTCGTCGACCTCGTGGAAGGCACCGCTGTAGAGCTTCCAATCGAGTGGGTTGACGCCGACCGCGCGAACTTCCACGACGACCTCGCCAGCGCCTGGGGTGGGGACGTCGACGTCTTGGACGATGAGGACCTCTGGTCCTCCGAAAGCGCGGGGACGGACAATTCTGGACATGGGACCTCCTGAGTGCTGATGCTGCCGCTCGTGCGGTGGCTCTTGGGGCCGGCGGCCCGTCTCCATGCTCCTTTCCGGCCTCCATTTTGTGAAGCGCAACCTTTGCAACATCGGATTGCGTCAGACACAATTTAGGCGTGCGCGCCGAACAGCTTGATCTGAACCTGCTCCGAGTGCTTGATGCGCTCATCCGCACGAGCAGCGTCTCGAAGGCCGCCGAGTTGTTGCACCTATCCGTGCCGGCCACCAGTCGGGCGATGCAGCGTCTGCGTGGTGCCATGCACGACCCGATCCTGGTGCGAGCGGGTCGAGGCATGGTCCCGACGCCTTTCGCGACGAGTGTCGGGGCCCGGGTCCGAGGGCTGCTCGAAGAGATCGACCACCTGCGGTCGGACACGATTGGCAGTCCGTCGACGTGGCGTCGATCGTTCTCGGTGCGGATCAACGACGCCTTGACCCCGGTGATCGCACCGCGGCTCACGCGCCTTGTCGCCGCTGAGGCGCCCTCCGTGCAGCTGGCGTTCGTCGGTCAGGACTCAAAATCCGTCGACTCGTTGCGAGACGGAACGCTCGATCTCGATGTCGGCGTGCTCGATGGCAGCCCTGCCGACGTGTGCACCTCGGTGTTGTTCGTCGACGTGTTCGTCGCGGTCGTGTCCGCCTCTTCGGCCTTGGGGCGGCAAGAGCGCCTCTCGATCGACGATCTCTGTTCGGTCCCACACGTTTCCGCTTCGCGGAGGGGACTCGATCACGGACCTCTCGACGAGGTGCTCGCACGCACAGGTCGTGCTCGCCGGGTCGTCGCCGTCGTTCCGTCGTACGCAGTCGGTGCGTTGATGGCGCTGGAGGACGACCTCTTGTGCCTTGTTCCTTCGCGATTGGCGTCACATCTCCAGGATCGAGGTGTTCCGCTTCGTGCCTACCAGGTGCCGGCGACCCTCCCAAGCGCAACGGTGGAACAGCGATGGCATCAGCGGGCCGAGGCCGATCCGGCGTCGCGCTGGCTGCGGACCATGATGCGTACGGCCGTCTCGACGCTGCCGCCACCGCGATGACGATGCGGGCGCTGCCTCAGCCCCGCGACGAATGGGACGTGATCGTTAGGAAGTCTTCCTCGGGGATGGCGAACAGGCCGCGGCGGAACGGAAGCCCCCAGTGGTTCGGGTCCGCGACGAAGGACAGCTCGTTGACGAGCGGTTTGGCGTCCACGGGCTGCCAGGGGTGGAACATTGCTGCGAGTCGCCAGGGGTGGAAGTCGTCAGAGACGCGAGCCTGATGGGGCTCATCCGCGGTGATGGTGGCCCATGCGGTGAACTGTCGGACGGGTGTCCGGTCGACGAGGGTCGTGCGGGGTGAGTAAAAGAGCATCTGATCACCGCGTCGTGGCTGCCGGAGCTTGCCGGCGGCGCCGTGCTCGGCCTGGGTGAAGCCGCCCCTCACCGCTTGCTCGACGTGGTCGAGGGTGACCGTGTTGATCCAGAAGCGCGGTGCGGGCTGGGTGCCGCGGGCAGGGTCGTTGCCCGCAGCGATCCGTGACGTCATGCTGATCGCAGTCCCTCGGTCAACCCGGTCGTAGGTCGTCCCAGGAGGCGGCGGAGGTCGTCCCCAACCCGGGCGAAGGCGCCTGCGGCGATCGTCTCGTCGAGCCCGACGATGAACGCTGCGGCATCGGCGGCCAGGCCGTTGCTCTGAAGCAGGTCGCGCATGGTCCCCGGGCTGACGGGCCGGTAGACCACTTCGCGCCCGAGGACCTCGGACATGGCCTCGGCGATGTCGTCGTAGGAGTAGTCGACGTCGCCGGACAGGCTGTAGGTCCGACCCTCGTGACCTTCCGTCGTCGCCACGACCGCAAGTGCTTCGGCCAAGTCCTTCCGGGTGGCCGCCGCCACGACGGCACCGCCCGCGGCGGCGGTCAGGACGCCCGTGTGGCGGGGCCCTCCGAGGGACTGGAGGAAGTTCTCGACGTACCAGGTGTTGCGAAGGATTGTGTGGGTGACCCCTGATGTTGCGAGAGCTCTCTCGGTCACGAAGTGATCTGCGTTGATGGGGAACTGGTCATCGTCGGCCCGCACGCCGCTGGTGTAGTAGACGTGAGCGGTGTTCGCGGCTCGGGCGGCGTCGATCACCGTCTGGTGCTGGCTCGCTCGGTCGGGGTCGCCGCCGGAGATCAAGACGACTTCGTCATGCAGTGTGACGAGCTCGGCGACACGCGCCGCATCTGACATGTCCACGACCGCCGTTTGGAACCCGGCGGCGTCAAGTGCGGTGAGGCGCTCTTTGTTTCTGCCTGCGGCGGTGACGCTCCCCCGGGGGAGGCCGCGGTCGGCGAGGGCCTCGAGGAGGTGCCCGCCGAGCGCACCAGTCGCTCCGAAGACCAGGATGCTGCGCTTAGGCACGGTCGTGGAGGGTGATGAGGTAGCCGTCGAGGTCGACGAGGGTAAAGGTGCGCCCGAACGGCCCGTCGATCGGCGCGGACGCGATGGGGTGGCCATCCGCCACGAGGGTGTCGTGGATGTCTTGCACGTCGGTTGCGTGCAGCCAGATCGCTGCGCCGATGCCGGGCTGAGAGACGGAATCGAGATCGGTTCCGGGTAAAAGGTCTCGAAGTGCGAAGGCGATGGGCTTGGTGTCGAACACCACCGCGTGCGGGGGCCCGGACGGGGACTGGACGAGGCCGAGGTAGCGCTCGTAGAACGCCTGTGCCGCGGCGAGATCGCGGACCTGGAGCGAGATGAAGTCGGGACCGGTGACAGCCATGATGCCTCTTTCGATGTAAGTTTTCTGACATCAAGCAGGCTATGTCAGACTACTGACATGAGTCAAGAAAAAAATGCGATCGATCTGGAGACATCGATGGGGTACCTACTGAAAGAGGTCTCGATGGCGCTCCGGGTGGCGATGGAGGACATCCTTCGCCCTCTGGGCATGACGGTGACTCATTACTCATGTCTTGAACTGCTCGCTCAGCGGCCGGGGATGACCAACTCCGATCTGGCTCGAGGGGCCTTTGTCACCAGGCAGTCGATGAACGTCCTGCTGCAGGCTCTCCAGCGCGACGGCCTCGTCAGCAGGCCGACGCATGCCTCGAGCGGCCGCGCCCTCCCCGCCGAACTCACGGTGAAAGGCCGGATGCAACTCAAGACCGCGACGGCGGCCGTCCGAGCCATCGAGATCAAAATGCTTGCGGGAATTACTGACCGAGACAGGGAGCTCTGCTTCCGGGCCCTGCGACAGATGATCTCCTCTCTTAAACCGTCTATGCCCGTCGGGTGACAGCTGATCTTGCGGCGGCACAGGCGTCGTCAATGAGAGCTGTTGATGTCTTCCTAGGAGACGGTGGAGGAACGAGTGACCAGCGAGGGCGTCACGACATGTAGTCCCTCGACGTGCTCACCGGCCAGCCGCCGGAACAAAAGGCGAGCTGCCGTCCTGCCGAGTTCCTCGAAGTTCATGTCGACCGTCGACAGTTGCGGGCGGCTCTGCTCAGCAAGTGGCCGCCAGTTGTCGTATCCAATCACCGCGATGTCACCCGGCACACTTCGTCCCTGTTCGCGAAGGACATCGAGGGCACCGCGGGCGATCTGATCACTGCCGCACATTATTCCGTCCAGATCAGGAGCACGATCGAGCATCATCAGCGTCGCTTGCCGCCCCCATGCTTCGGTCCACGACCCGAAGGCGGGCTCCACCACAGGCGACAAGCCACGAGAGCGCAAAGCCTCGAGGGCGCCGTCTGCCCGCTGTGATGAGGCGAGATACGTGGGATCGCCGCCGATGTAGACAAGTCGCCGGCGACCGATGTCCATGAGATGCATGGCTCCGTGTCGGCCGCCTTCGACGTCGTCCGTGATGACCGAGACGTCGTCGGGGTCGGAGGAGGGCCCGTAGGCATAGACCACTGGAACAGGTATCCGCCCGGTGAGGGGAGGCCTCGGATTGGCACGATCCGCTACGACCAGGATGCCGTCGACTTGACGGTCGAGCAGGCTGCCGACGTAATGCTGCTCACGGATCGCGTCACCACGGGCATCACAGAGGAACACCGACAATTGCTGGGCTCCGAAGGCATCCTCGGCACCCATCAGCATGGGGAGACTGAATCGTCCCTCGAGATCGTTGGTCAGGAGTCCGACCGTGTTCGTCCTGCCCGACAACAGCCCGCGCGCGAGAGAGTTCGGGCGAAACGAAAGCTTCTCCGCCGCGGCGAGGACGGCGTCACGGGTGTCTTGGCTAATGCCGTCGCGATCGTTCAAGGCTTTCGACACCGTGCCGACCGAGACCCCGGTGAGCTGGGCGACATCTGCCAGCGTCGTTCGACGCGTTTTGATGCCGAGGCGTTGATCCGTCAAGGTTCGGCTCCGTTCGCAACTGGTGCTTGACGACCTTACCTCAGAAGCCCTACAGTCACGCAAAGGTTTTCGTAAACTTTCGATCGAGATCGATCATCCTCAATGAAGAGAAAGGCAGGGCAGCATGCCCGTCACCTCACCGCACCGTCGGCGCCGTTTCGTCGTCGCCGTCGTCAGCCTCGCCGCAACCGCAGGTCTAGCCCTTAGCGGTTGCTCCGCGAGCGACACCAGTTCGAACACTTCTTCCGGGTCTGCCACCGGGAGTGACACCGGCGCCGAGCTGACGATGTGGACTCGGGCTGGGACCAAGACGCAGAGCCAGGCCCTGGTCAAGGCATACAACGAGACTCACAAGAACCAGATCAGCCTGACGATCATCCCCGATGACAACTACCAGGCCAAGGTCGGCTCCTCCGCGGGTTCGGGATCACTGCCCGACCTCTTCTCGTCGGACATCGTCTACCTGCCGAACTACACCTCCAAGGGCTTGTTCGCGGACCTCACTGAGCGCATCGACGCCCTGCCCTACGCCGACCAGCTCAACAAAGCCCAAATCCAGGCGGGCACGTACGAAGGGAAGAAGTACGTCCTGCCGAGCGTCGTCGACGCTTCCGTGATGTTCTACAACAAAGACCTCTTCACCCAGGCCGGCCTGGATGCAAACACACCCCCGACGACGCTCGCCGAGTGGGTCGCCGACGCCGAGAAGATCTCCGCGCTGGAAGAGCCCGGCGTGAGTGGAACCTACTTCGGTGGAAACTGCCCGGGCTGCATGGCCTTCACGATGTGGCCTTCCATCTGGGCATCCGGCGGCTCCGTCATGAACGATGCCGGCACGAAGGCGACGTTCGACACCGACGAGGCAAAAGACGTCTTTGCCTCGTACCGCGACCTGGCAAAGGTCGCCGGCTCGGGAACCAAGGACGAGACCGGAGCGACTTGGACGGCACCGTTCCCCGACGGCAAGGTCGGTCTCATGCCCATGCCGGGCTCCACCCTGGGCACCATGCCCGAGAACACCGGTGTCTCCGGCATCCCCGGTGTCGACGGAGGAGAGTCCTCGTTCGTCGGCGGCGATGCCATTGGCATCGCGCAGAGCAGCAAGAACCAAGACGCGGCATGGAACTACCTGCAGTGGACTGAGACCAAGGCAGCGCAGGTCGACATCATCGCCAAGACCGGCGGTCTGGTCACCCGCGCCGACTTCGCCGACAACAGCTACTCCTCGGCAGACCCGCGGGTCGTGAAGATCAACGAACTCGTCGCGCAAGGCCAGACGCCGTCAGCTCTGAACTACGGCGCCGCGTTCAACGACCCCAATGGTCCGTGGCTGTCCCTGTTTCGGGACCAGGTTTTCGGCAGCGCGGCCGACCTCAGCACCGACAACGACGCCATCACCGCCAAGCTCACGAACTGAGCGCCGCTGGCCGAGGCTGACTACTGCCCAGCCCCGGCCGGCACCTCCCACCCGACCCTCGCGCCCTTCGGCGTGATCGCACCTGCACACCCGTTCGGAGTTCCCGTGCTCACAGCTACGTCCACCATCGACTCGCCACAGCGACGTCGACCCCAAGCCGTCAGGACGACCCGTTCGTTCCACACTCGACACCGCCGGGCTTTGATCGGATGGGCGTACGCGGCACCGGCAGCCGTCTTCGTCGTGCTGTTGTTCGTTGTTCCCTTGATCACCGTCGTGGTGATGTCCTTCAGTGACTGGAGCCTCATCGGTGGGAACGCCGGATCGAACTTCCCGGAAAACTACCTCAGCTTCGCCTCCGACCCGCTCTTCCTGCCCGCAGTCGGGTTCACGCTGCTGTACACAGTCGTCGCGACGGGCATCGTGCTCGTGTTGTCACTGGCCCTCGCCCTGTTCGTGCAAGAGGTGTCGCGGGCGAACACCTTCGTCCGCACGGCGATCCTGCTGCCCTCGGCACTGGGCGTCGCCAGCGCGTCGTTGCTCTTCGTCGGCCTCTACAGCCCGAACGTCGGACCCCTCAGCGGCATCGCACAGTGGCTCGGCCTGAGTGACCAGCCGCTGTCTTTCGTCGACACCCCCACCAAAGCTTTCTGGTCAACGGTGGTCTTGGTGGTCTGGCGCTTCACCGGCTTCTACATGCTGATCCTGCTCGTCGGCCTCCAAGCGATACCCGTCGAGCTCTACGAAGCTGCGCGCCTGGACGGAGCAACCGCCCTGCAGGTGTTCCGCCGGATCACTCTGCCGTTGCTGCGTCCCTCGATCATGCTGTCGCTCGTTCTCGGAGTCACCGGATCACTGCTCGCTTTCGACCAGTTTTTCATCCTCACCCAAGGCGGCCCCGACAACTCCACCATCACCGTCGTACAGCTCATCTACCGCGCCGCGTTCCAAAGCTTTGACCTCGGGCAGGCCGGTGCGCTTTCCGTCGCCACCCTCATCGCGCTTCTCGTGCTCAACGCCGCACAGATCGTCTTCCTCAGGGAGAAGGACCACTCATGACCGCCCTGCCCTCTCGCGCCGGCACAGTCGTGCCGACGACCACCCGAACAATGCGCAGATGGTCGCTGCACCGACTCGGACCCGGCACCCGAATGGTGCTGACGATGCTCCTCGTCCTCGCCTTCGTCTCACCACTCGCCTGGGCGGCCTACGCATCCGTCAGCCCCCAAGGCGACAGTTCCCAACAGGACGGCTTCGGTTTCGGCAACTACGAAGCCCTCGTGCATTTCCAAGCCGGCCTCGGACGGTACTTCCTCAACAGCCTCTTCGTGGCACTGCTCACCGTCGCGCTCGTACTCTTCATCAGCACCCTCGCCGGATACGCGTTCGCCCGCTTCGCTTTCCCCGGCAAGAACGTCTTATTCATCCTCATCCTCGGCATCTTGATGGTTCCCGCGGCGTCGCTGCTCATTCCGCTCTACGTCCTCTTGAACACTCTCGGCTTGTCCAACTCCTTAATCGGTCTCGCCCTTGTCCTGGCCATGTACCAACTGCCGTTCGCCGTGTTCATGATGCGGATCGCCTTCGAGGGGCTCCCCATGGAACTGGAGGAAGCAGCGGTCATGGACGGTGCGTCCAGCCCCCGCACCCTTTGGTCAGTGCTGATCCCCTCGGTCACACCCGGCATGATCACCGTCGGTCTGTTCGTGTTCCTAGCATCCTGGAACGACTTCGTGGCACCGCTGATCCTCATCAACGACCCCGACAAGGCCCCGCTCCCGCTTGCCATCGCATCGATCCGCCAGCAGACACTCGGGTCGATCGACTATGGCGCCACCGAGGCCGGTGTGGTCGTCCTCGCGATCCCCTGTGTGGTGCTCTTCCTCGTGCTCCAACGCTTCTACGTCCGCGGCTTCATGACCGGCGCCCTGAAAGGCTGACCATGACCCTCACCACATCACCCACGACTCCCATCGCACCCACGCTGCCGACGGAGACCGAACGGACACCTGCATCCCTGGACCGGTCGGCTCTAAACCCATCCGGCTACTGGGGGCTTTGGCAGAACGTGAACAGCACGGTCATGATCGAGCACTCCAGGTCGTGGATGGAGCGCCTCGGCTGGGTCGACAACTTTCGCGCCGCCGCAGACGGGACGTTGCCTGAACGTCGACGCGGTCGCGAATTCACAGACTCAGACGTCTACAAGCTCATCGAGGCCATGTCGTGGGAGCTCGGCCGGAAACCGGCTGACGCCCGGCTGCGGGCTAAGCGGGATGATCTCGTGCGCATCATCGCTGCTGCACAGGAACCCGATGGGTACCTCAACACGATGTTCGGCAGGCCCGGGCAGGCCCCCCGTTACTCAGACCTCGAGTGGGGCCACGAGCTCTACGACTACGGCCACCTACTCCAAGCGGCAGTCGCGGCCACCCGCGTGGACGGGCCTGGACTTCTCCTGGACATCGCCCGTGCCGCCGCCGACCACATCGTCACGACCTTCGGTGACACCGGTGACCAGCGGTACTGCGGGCATCCGAACATCGAACCGGCGCTGGTCGAATTCGGTCGCCTGACCGAAGACGAAAGATACATCCGCCAGGCACAGCGTTTCGTCGAGCGCCGCGGCAGCGGACGGCTGAGGGGCGGCGAGATGGGGCAGGAGTACTTCCAAGACCTCACCCCCGTCCGCGAGACGCTGGCCCTGCACGGCCATGCCGTCCGTGCCCTCTACCTCGCCGCCGGCGCCGTCGACGTCGCCGTCGAGCAAGGTGACCACAAGCTGCTCCGCACCCTCGAACGGCAGTGGGAACACACCGTCCGTCGCCGAACGCACGTCACGGGCGGCATGGGGTCACGACACACCGGAGAGGCTTTCGGTGATGATTGGGAACTCTCACCAGACCGGGCCTATTGCGAGACCTGTGCCGGCGTCGGATCAGTCATGTTCAGCTGGCGCTTGTACCTAGCCACCGGAGACCAGCGCTACAACGACCTCATCGAACGCACCCTGTTCAACATCATCGCCACCTCTCCTGCGCCAGACGGTCACAGCTTCTTCTACAGCAACCCCTTGCAGCAACGCGTCGAGGGAGAGCCGATCGACATCGACACACCAAGCGTCCGGTCTGCAACAAGTGAACGTGCCCCGTGGTTCGACGTGTCCTGCTGCCCCCCGAACGTCTCCCGCACCCTCGCCGTTCTCTCCACCTACGCGGTGACGAGCTCCGCCTCGGGAGTCCAGATCGTTCAGTACGCCTCCGGCACATGGACCGTAGACGTCGACGGCGGTCCCGTCACCTTCCGGGTGGAGACCGACTACCCCCGCTCCGGCACCGTGACGGTCGTCGTCGAGGACGCCCCGGACGCAGGAGTGACCATGAGCGTGCGAGTGCCTTCCTGGGCCGGAACGCCCATCGTTCGTGTCGAGGGATCAGCGGTGGCACATGATGCGGAACGCAGTACGGAATTCACTGGCGTCATGTCCGGGGACACCCTGCAGGTGACATTCGACATGCGCGCCCGGTTCGTGAGTCCGGCCCCTCAGGTGGATGCACTACGTGGATGCCTCGCGGTCGAGCAGGGCCCGCGTGTCTTCGCGCTGGAGGGTATCGACCTGCCCGCTGGCCACGACATCGCGGACATCGAGATCGACCCGGCTGCGGATCTCGCCGCCGTCGGCCCGGACCTCGTCGAGGCCCGCGGGTGGGCCAGGAGCGACGACCCCGCAGCCGGATGGCCCTACGCCACGCAGGAGCCCGCGCACGACGACGCGTTCCCCGTTCGGCTGCTTCTGCGCCCCTACGCGCACTGGGGGGAGCGCGGTCGAACCACGATGCGCGTCTGGCTGCCCGTCATCGCCTGAACCATCCGACGCCACGACAGATCACCGACCCACCTCCAAGGTGCGAACAAAGGAGTTCCCATGCGCCGTCATCTCGGCACACTCGCCGTACTCGCTGCCCTGCTCACGACCGCCACGATCGGTGTGACCGCACCGACACCGGCGGTCGCAGCCACGAATGCCACGGTGGCCAACCTGCCACTGCTGCCCGGAACCGGCGCCGACCCGGACATCCACACCTACCAGGGCAAGTACTACATGCTCTACAACGGTGACCACACCGGCACGGAAGTGCGGATGCGCGTTGCATCGAGCCTCGCCGGTCTCGCCGACGGCTCCGAAATCAGCGTCTGGACACCTCCCTCCTCGATGCCCGACATCTCCTCACATGTCGGATGGGGCGGATACCTCTTCCCCTCCGGTGGACGCTGGTACATCTACATGCAAGGGGACGACGGCGACCAGAACCACGGCAAGTCCTTCGTCCTCGAGAGCGCCAACAGCGACCCCACGAGCACCTACACGTTCAAGGCGTACATTCCCGGAGTCGTCAACGGCCTGGGTTACGCGGCGGGACCGGCGCTAGTGGGATCGCAGCTGTACCTGTTCCAGACCTATGAGGGGGGCATCTGGGCGGCAAAAGCATCAAATCCGTACACGTTGACAACCGGATGGTCCAAGGTCGCGCAGGCAGCAACATCCGGGTGGGAGTGCGCCAACGGCAGGTGCATCGACGAGGGCTCGAACATCGTCGTGCACGGCAACAAGGTCTTCAACATCTTCTCGGCCGGTGGGTACGAGAGCCCCGACTACTGCGTCGGGATGATGACTGCGACTCTGGGCGCCGACCTGACGCAGGCATCGTCGTGGACGAAGTCCTCGGGATGCGTCTTTAAACGCAACGACTCGGTCGGCGCGTACGGGCCCGGATCCATGACATGGTTCACCTCGCCCGACGGTTCAGAGGACTGGGTGGCCTATCACGTGAAGACGAGCACGGCCGTCGCGTTCGACGGCAGCGACCGCCGCCTGATGGCCAAGAAGGTCACGTGGAACAGTGACGGGACGCCGAACTTCGGCCAGCCCCAGCAGCCCGGAGCCAGCACCTTGCTCCCGTCCGGTGACTCCGGGGTCAACAACTCCGCCATCGCCGCCGTGTCCTCCGGAGGCAGCGTCTCGTTCTTCGCTCGCACCTCCTCCGGGGCCATCACTCAACGCGCCGGGAGCGCCTCTAATACGTCCGCTTGGTCGGCGTTGCCCTCGACCGGTAGCGCTGCCGTCCTTGCGCCCGCGGCAGAGTCAAGGGTTGCAGGCACCATCGACGTCTTCACCGCTCGCGCCGACGGAACTCTCGCGCACGCCTACAACACCGGTTCCGGCTGGAGCGGCTGGGAGAACTTCGGGGCCCCCACCCCAAATGGGCTCGGGTCTGCACCCTCGGCAACGTCGTGGGGTCCGAACCGGCAAAGCGTCTACGTCCGCGGAAGCGATGGCAAAATCTACGAGAAGTGGTGGTCCCCAGAGCAGCAGTGGTCGTCTTGGCAAGATCTCGGCGCTCCTGCCGGGGGTGCATTGTCCGCTCCTGCCGCAGTGTCCCGCACGACAGACCGTGTCGACCTCTTCGTCCGGACCGCGAACAACGCGATCGCAACGAAGTCCTGGAACGGGTCAAGCTGGTCAGCATGGCAAGACCTCGGGCAAGGAGCGGCCGGGCTCGTCTCCGCTCCGAGCGCAGCAAGCTGGAACGCGGGACGCATGCACATCTACGCACTGGGTCGAGACGGCAACATCTGGGAGCGTTACTGGACGAGTGCCGGCGGATGGGCCAACTGGCAGTCGATCGGCAAGCCAAGCAGTGGCGCAGCATCCGCCCCAGCCGTGACCTCCCGGGTCGACGGGACGACCGACGTGACGGTCCGTACGCCATCCGGTGATTACGCGCGAGACACCTGGAACGGATCGTCCTGGTCAGGCTGGACAGATGCCACAGCTCAGTAGACAGACGAGCGAGAGCAGGGCTCCGAGTTAGGCGCAACCACGAAGGGCACGGCCGTCTTCGCTTCGTAAGACGGCCGTGCTGTTCGGTGCGAAGTTGAGCGGAAGCAAGGAACGAGACATGCATCGACGCGAGGAAGGCACCCCGGGCGACGAACCTCAAGCCGCTGGTCGAGGTAGCGATCAGCTAGAAGCTTTCGGAGCCGTCATGTTCGTCCTGAGCGGCTTGTGCACCTGCCTCACCCTCCTTCACTCCCTATCTCCTCGCATCAGCGATGCTGTCGGCATCTGGGGGAGTGTGCTGACGCTCGGGGGGCTGTGTTTCCTCGTGTTCGGTGCAACGGATGAGAGACCGCTACGTCACGCGCCCGCGGCCGAGGTTTTCCTACTCGTCAGCGCGTGCGCCGCAGTCGCACAAAGGCTGACCGTCATGCCGCGACCGGTAATTCCTGCGCTCGGACAAGTGCTCGTTGCCTCGGCACCATTCATCGGTTTGCTTGGCGGTGCATGCGTCTCTGCCGCGACGATTCAGCTCCTTGTCAAGGGTCGTCGCCAGCCAAGGGCGCCCCACATCCGCGCATCCCTGGGTCTTGGGCTTCTTGGCGTCGGCGCCATAACCGCGAATGCTTTCTGGGTATGGAACGGCGGAATCGGCAACTCACAATGGCCGACCCTCGCATACGCAGGAATAGCACTTACGGCCCTCGGTGAATTCTTGATAGCAAGCGCACTACGGCGTGGACAACTCCTCATCCCGTCTGCCCGGTAGGGGATCGCTCAGCGACATTCCTGGTTCTCGGCGCTATTCGTCTGGTCCGGCGTATGCGTGGGGCCGGTTCAGCGCGGCTTGCGTCGGGGAGGCGTCGCGCCGCCGTGCACGCGCCCCGGTCCCCAGGGATTCAGACGCTGTCGATGATTGTGCCAGCGACGGCTGCGAGCTTGGAGAACAGGACGGCGTACTGATCCTTCTTCGACGGTCACGGTAGCAAGTCGGTAGAGCGCGGAAACCGAGTTATTGACTAAGTAGACAACTATCGAGGTACAGTGGTCTGCTGGCCCAGACGGTCCGTGGCCACGGAGGAGAAGGCACCATGATCTCGCACACCAAGCACAGCCCGACCAGCAAGGTCATCAGCGCGTACTACACGGTCCACCCCGACGATCGACAGGCATTCAGCGACGCCGTGATCCCTCACCTGACCACCACTGCGCACCAAGACGGATGCACGTACTACGTCTTCGCCGAGGATCTCACGGACCCGAACACGATCCACCTCACCGAGGGCTGGCGTGACCAAGCCGCCATCGACGCCCATATGGCTGATGAGAACTTCCTTGAGGCGGCTACAGCCGTCCTCGGGGGCATCCGGATCCTCGACTACCAGGCCGAGTACTACGACGTGGCCGCCCAGACAGCTGGCGCCCTCCCCAGCGTGAGCTGACAGCACCACTAAGCGACCTGCGGAACGTAGGCCGAGCCTGCCTTCGAGCCCGCCTTGGCCCCGCATAGGATCGCGCCATGCCCCGACCTCGCAAATTCGACGAGGACACCGTCGTCGAAAAAGCCGCCGGTGTCTTCGCTGCCGTTGGCTACGGCGGCACGACGATGGAGGAGCTGAGCCGCGCCACCGGGCTCGGTAAGCAGAGCATCTACAACACCTTTGGGGGCAAGCGAGACCTTTTTCTGCGCGCACTCGAGCGGAGCACCTCCACGCAGGTTGATCGCCTGACTGTCGAGCTCACATCGGGGACGGCCTCTCCGCTCGAGCGAATCAGAGCGCACCTGGATGCACTCGCCATCACTTTCACCTTGGAAGGGCCGTTGGATTCGCTGTTCACGAAGGCCACGGTGGAGCTGGCCGACCGCGATCCGGAGGTCGCTGAAGCCGCTCGTTGCGCCTATCGGCGCCTCGAGGACGAGTACGCCGGGTGCATCGAGCAAGCGCAGACAGCCGGGGAAGTGGACGCGGCTCTCGACGCCCGGGCCCTGGCGACGTACTTCGTGGCGGTCACTCGCGGCATGGAGGTCCTCGGCACTGCCGGCGCCGACCGGTCGGTGCTCCTCAGTGTCGGCCGAGCGGCGTTCACCCTGCTCACTTGAAGCGCGAGGCAACCCAGACCCGATCAAGTGCTTGTAGCGACCACGCTGGAGGTGACCGACTGGAGATGGTGAGCCGAGACTCGACGGGAAACCAGGGCGCTCGTCGAGCGCGACCTCGACTTCGTCCATCGGTGTGCCGTCAGGCCAGGCTCTGGAGCTACCTGTGCTGGTGGCGTCTCTGCGCGGCGATGGTCATGAAGCTCATCGCAGCCAGGACGATGGTGACCCCGACTGCCGCGACGGTGATGGCGTCGGGGTGGATGACCGATTGTCCCCGCAACGCCTGCCACAGGGCGATCGCGGTGACGGCAGCGTACGTCGCTCCGGCCGCGACGACGATACGGAGCCGATCGGCCTCACTGAGCGCCCCAGGGAGCGTGATCGCGAGGATCGGCAGCACCTGCAGTGCGTGCATGCCGATGAAGTGGGACACGCGGAGATCTCCGTGGGCGGTGTTCCAGCCGAGGAAGAAGATGCCGCCGGTCGCGTCGTCACCGCCCACGGAGTGGGAGCCGTAGGTCGACGATGTCGGGTCGGCCAGCTGGGCCGCCGTGGGGATCACCATGAGGAATCCCACGGACAGGCCGACCAGGGCGATGATCAGTCCGAGCCTCAGGGACCACGCCAGCGCCCTGTCCTCGATCCGGGAGAACATGGCCAGGAAGGCTCCGATGACCAGTGTCGTGCAGTACATGAGGGTGACCCCACCGGCCATGAGCTGGTAGAAGAGCTGGTTCGTCGGAGTCGAGACGTTGAAGTGGCTTCCCACGCCGCGAACCACTTGGATCGAGATGACGACGATCTCCAGGAGGGAGGCGGCTGCGCCGACGGTTCCGGCCCACCAACCGATCCGACGCAGGACAGGCCGCTGCACCATCGAGAGCATCCACGCAAGGGTGATCGCGTAGAGCGCGAGGGAGATCGAGAACTTGAGAGGTTTGGCCCAGATCGGGTCGCCTGCCAATGTCCGCGGATCGAGGATCAGCCCGACGAGGCACACCACAGCCCAGAGGCACATCACTGTGGTGAAGGCGACGAGAGGTCGGTGCCATCCGCGTACAGCGGTCCAGAGTGCGCGGGGACGGTCCTGGACGAGGCTCACGGGCGGGTGCCCGCTGCCGTCATCCGCTCGGAGATCGACCAGAGTCTCGCTGCGGTCTCCGGGTTCCGTGCCTGCTTCGACTGGCTGATCACCTCGGCCCCGCCTCGCATGTGCATCATCCGCTGGGGTCCGACGAAGGTGCCGCCGGGGAGGTCGGCTGAGGCGGCGAGCAGCGACGGCAGCGCACCGTCTTCCGGCTCCTGCCCCAAGATCGGGACGAGCCGGTCCCAGAGGTTGGGGCGCTGACCGGCCGGCCGGTCGTAGATGGCTGTCTTGACCAACCCCGGGTGGGCGGCCAGCGCCCGCACTCGAGAGCCCGACGTCTGCAGCCGCCGGTCCAGCTCCGACGTGAACAGCAGGTTGGCGAGCTTGGAGTCCGCGTACGCCCGGCTCGCCTGGTACGGGCGTCGGTGCCAATCGAGGTCGTCGAGGTCGAGACGAGCCATCCGTTCCGCCTGGGACGCGACGGTGACGACGCGGTCGGTGATGTGCGGCAGGAGCAGCGTCGTCAGGAGGAAGTGCCCCAGGTGGTTCGTGCCGAACTGGAGCTCGTGACCGTCGGCCGTCCGCTGGAGGTCCTTCGACTCGACGCCTGCGTTGTTGACGAGGATGGCGATCGGTTCGTCGATCCGGTCTGCGAAGTCCGGCACCGTCTCGAGCCGCGCGAGGTCGAGTGGCAGGACGCGGTGCGTTCCCGGAGTGCCGGGGAGGGTCGCTGCCATGGCTTGCCCCTTCTCCTGATTCCGGACAGCGAGGATGATGCGTGATCCGGACTCGGCCAGGGCGACCGCGGTCGCTCGGCCGATGCCGCTGGTGCCGCCGGTGATGATGACGGTCTCGTTGGTCGGTGCCTGGCCTGCTCTGGTGTCGTCCATGCCCCCAATGTAGACACTGGCCACATTGTTGTCAACGTCTACACTGTTCGGATGGCACAGCAAGCACGCTCCTACCACCACGGGTCGCTGCGTGAAGAGCTCGTCCGCGAGGGGCGCGCGCTCCTGATCGAGGAGGGGCAACAGGCGGTGACGGTGCGAGAGCTCGCGCGCCGCGTGGGCGTCAGCCATGGTGCGCCGCTCCGTCACTTCCGTGACCGGGACGCCGTCCTCGCCGCGATCGCCGCGGACGGTTTCGACGAGCTGCGTCGCTATCTCGAGGCCGCGCGGCAGGTGGGCACCCTCGAGCGCCGGCTCACGGAGTACATCCGCGCTCATGCTCGCTTCGCGCAGCACAACGGCCCCCTGATGCAGCTGATGTTCGCGTCGACCGACGACGGCACGAATGCGGGGCGCGACCCCGAGGCGCAGTCCTCGGCCGAGCGCTTCTTCGCAGTGGGCGCGGAGCTGCTCGGGGAGAGCAGTCCGGAGTCGATGGGCCCGATGCCGTTCCTGGTCGCGGCGACGACAGAAGGCATCAGTGCCTTGGCCGCCACCGGCCGGCTCCCCGAGGATCGCGTGGACGAAGTCGTCGTCGCCGCGGTGCGGGCGCTCCTGCCGCAGATCGAGCAGCAGCTCGGAACGGCCGCCCAGGGACCGGTCACCGCCCCCGACGGGTGAACCGGGACCGGCGCGCTCGAGTCGCGGCAGGCTCGGTGCCGCGAACGCGATGAGGGGCCCGGTCGCCCGGGCCCCTCATCCTGTGACATGCGGTACTAGACGCGGCCGAGCATCGCTTCGTTGAGGATGGTGCCGCCGAGCATCCAGCCGCCGTCGGCGACCTCGTCGAGGATGACGAGGGTCGTCGGGCGTGCTCGTTCTCCGTAGACGTCGACGATGGCGTCCGTGACGGCGTCCTGCAGCTTCTTCTTGGACTCAGGCGTGAGGGTGTCCGCGGGGACCTTGAGGTTGGCGAAGGGCATGGTGGTTCCTTTCGGTGGTGGCCCGGACGTTCCGGGGGTCAGAGGGCGGCGTTCGAGGGCAAGAGATCCTCGATGCCGATGCGGCGGTAGAACTCGGCACGGATGCGGTCGGTGACCGCGGACACGACTTCGCTGCCGTCGCGGGACGGGTCGACGTGCGACCGGAACGGGCGCGTCCCCTGGGGCAGGCCGACCAGGCGCACGATCTCGTCGGCGACGTCCTGCACGTCGGCCTCGGGCGGCACGATCGCGGCGAGGCGGTGGGTCAGCTGGCGGCGGAGCGTGCCGTACTCGGCGTCGTGGTCGGTCACCCGCGCCTCGTCCGTCGGGGTGGTGGCGTTGGTGAAGTGGTTCGTGCCCGAGGTGAAGGCCCCGGGGACGACGATCGAGCTGTCGATGCCGAAGCGGATCGTCTCGGCCGAGTAGCTCTCGGCGAGGGCGTCCATGCCGGCCTTGGCGGCGAAGTACGGGGCCAGGAACGGAGGGTGCCCGCCGCGGGTGGAGGAACTGCCCACCCATACGACGAAGCCCGAGCGCTGGGAGCGCATGTGCGGCAAGACGGCGCGGGCTACCCGGTGGCCGCCGACCACGTTGACGTCGTACAGGTACGCGAACTGTTCAGGCGTGAAAGCCTCAGCGGCACCGAAGGCCATGTGGCCGGCGTTCTGCACGACGGCGTCGATGCGGCCGTACGCCCTGATGACGGTGTCGACCGCAGCGTCCACGGATCCCTGCGACTGGACGTCGAGCTCGACGCCGCCGAGCCTCAGCCCCTCACGAGAGGCGAGGTCGGCCAGGGCGTCGCGATGAGCCGCGTTCCTCCCGTCGACGGCGCGCATGCCCGCCGCGACGACGTGGCCTGCGCGTGCCAGCGATTCTGCCGTGAGTCGACCGAATCCTGTGGAGGCGCCGGTGACGAGGATGACCAGCGGCACCGTCATCAGACCATGCCGCCGTTGACACGGATGGTCTGGCCGTTCACCCAGCGCCCGTCCGGCCCTGCAAGGAACGCCACCACGCCGGCGATGTCCTCCGGGGTGCCGAGGCGCTCGAGCGGCGGGACCTTGGCCAGGGCGTCGATCTGCTCCTGCGTCTTGCCGTCGAGGAACAGCTCCGTCGCGGTCGGGCCCGGAGCGACGACGTTCACCGTGACGTCCCGGCCACGGAGCTCCTTCGCCAGGATCAGCGCCATGCCCTCGACCGCGCTCTTGCTCGCGACGTAGGCGCCGTAGGTGGGGAACTGCGTTCCGACGACGGATGTCGACATGCCGACGAAGGCACCCCCGGAGCGCAGCCGACGTGCTGCCTGCTGTGCGACGACGAAGGTGCCGCGGACGTTCGTCCTGTGCAGGTCGTCGAGGGCGTCGAGGTCTTGCTCGGCGATGGTCGACAAGCCGAGGCGTCCGGCCGAGTGCACCACGACGTCGACGCCCCCGAAGTCGTTCGCGACCCTGTCGAAGATCGCCGCCACGGCGTGCTCGTCGGCGACGTCGGCCTGCACGGCGATGGCATGGCCGCCGGCGCTCGTGATCTCGTCGAGGGTCGCCGCGGCCGCGGTACCCCCGCTGGCTGATGCGACGACGACGGTGAACCCGTCACGGGAGAGTCGGGTGGAGATGGCGCGGCCGATGCCGCGGGAGCCACCCGTGACGACGGCGATGCGCTGGGGATCAGTGCTCATGATCTGCCTTTCGTTGCTATTGATCGGCAGTTTCGCCGATACGCAAGAACTATCACAGATACGACACGCGATAGCAAGTGCCCTAGGCTGGGGGCCATGATCCGATCCGACGACGACCTCCGGAGCGCGCTGCTCGCGGCGGCCGAGGAACAACTGGTCGCCGCGTCCGATGGCGAGATCGCCACACGAGCGGTCTGTGAGGCTGTCGGTGTGACCCAGCCGGTGCTGTATCGGCTGTTCGGCGACAAGCGGGGACTCCTCGACGCCCTGGCCGAGACGGGCCTGCAGCGCTACGCCGCCCGCAAGGCCGAGCTCGAGGCCACCGACGACCCGGCGGCGGACCTGCGCCGCGGGTGGGGTGACCACCTCGACTTCGCGAGGGAGAACCCCGCCCTCTATCGCCTGATGTTCGCGCCGCGACCCTGGGCGGGCGGTCGCGCAGCGGACGGTGTGAGGGCGCTGCTCGAGCGGACGCTCTCTCGGTGCGCGGCCGCTGGGCTTCTCCGTCTCGAAGTCGACGTCGCATCGGGGATGATCTTGGCGGCCAACGTCGGGCTCGCACTCGACGAGATGACGACCGTGCGTCCCGCGCGACGGGCGAATGCGGTCGCCGACGCGCTCCGCGACGCCGTCCTCGGTGCCGTCCTCGTCGCGGGTTCCCCGCCGGCGTCGTTCGACGCTGCCACAGCCGCCCGGCGGCAGCTCCGTGCGCAGCTCGCTGAGGGCGGGCCTGGCGCCCTCCTCCCCGAGGAGTCCGCGCTCATGAACATCTGGCTCACGCGCCTCGACCGAGAAAGCGACGGCCCCCGGTGATCTCCACGTTCCTCGTCGAACACGCGCCCCTCGTCCGCATCGGCTTGTGGGTCGCCGTCGCGGCCGCCACCCTGCTCGCCTGGGTCCTGCACCGGCTCCGGCTCCGGCGTGTCCTCCTCGGCCTCTCGGCTGTCGCGCTCATCGCGGTGCTCGTCCTGACCCTGCTGCCCGACGGAGCTCGGCCCGGCGGTGTCACCTGCACCGTGCAGTTCAGCGTCCCGTTCCAGGGCATCGACACGCTCGCCAACGTCGCGATGCTGCTGCCGCTCGTGCTCTTCCTCGGGACGGCGACGAACCGGCCGCTGACAATCCTCACCGGTGCGGTCGCCCTCTCCGCCGTCATCGAAGTCGTCCAGGCCCTCACGCCGGCCCTCGGTCGTCGGTGCGACACGGACGATTGGGCCATGAACGCCGTCGGCGCGGTGCTGGGCGCGGTCATCGCTCTCGTCATCTGCGCGATCGACCGGCGACGTAGGGCCACCGCGTCGTCGGGATGAGTCACTGGCCGCCAGCGGTGCGCCCGACCCGCGGCCAATATGCCTACTGGCGATCAGGGCGTGATGTGCACGGGCTCATCGGCAATGGCGAGGATGGTGGTCTTCCCTCTGCAAGCGGGGGCGCTCGATGTAAGAAGCACCTAGTACGGCTCCTTGAAGGTGTCCGATAGGGGATGGTCCATCGGGCGGCTCCACGACACGTGAAGCCGATCCAGCTCTCATCGCCGGCTCATAGAGATCCCATCGGATCGACCAAGCCGGACTCCTTAGCTTGGCCCCATGACGAAGACCACGGACACGAACAAGCGCCCGCGCCGCCGCCAGATCCTCCTCGGAACGAGCCTGTTCCTCGTGGGAGGTCTCATGCTGAGTGGCTGCGCCGGCACCACCAGCTCTTCCTCGGCCACGACCGGGACGTCGACCTCGACCGGCGCCACCGGTGACGTGACGGTCGCGCAGGCAGCGACCGAGGTCACCGAGTCCGACTCGAGCACGACCGCCGACACCATCACGAACACGACCGAGGCGATCACCGCGTTCCTCGACACGCTCTCTGACGAGCAGCGCGAGGCCGTCACGTACGACTACGACGACGAGACCAAGACGACCTCGTGGTCGAACTTCCCCACGACGTTCGTCGACCGTGCCGGTCTCGACGTCGCGGACCTCACCGAGGAGCAGCAGGTCGCCGCCCTCCAGGTGATGGAGGCGCTGCTGAGCGACGACGCGTACGAGACCGTGTCGAACATCATCGCCAGCGACCAGTACCTCGCTGACAACAGCAGCAGCGACGTCGCCACCCTGGGCCAGTACTACATCGCCTTCTTCGGCGACGCTTCCGACACCAGCGCCTACGAGGTCCAGTTCGGCGGACACCACCTCGGCATCAACGCCACCCTCGACGGGACCGCCGACGCGATCACCTTCGCCCCGACGCACCTCGGCGTGCAGCCGGCTGACTGGACCACCGAGGACGGCACCGAGGTGCAGGCTTTCGACGGGATCTACACCGACGCGTTCGCGTTCTACGACTCCCTGACGGCCGAGCAGCAGGAGACCCTGACCTCGGGCGAGGTGACGATGTGCGCCCCCGGCGACACCTGCGAGTTCACCACCGGGTCGGGCCTCATGGGTTCGGACCTCACCGACGAGCAGCGCGAGCTGCTGCTCGACCTGATCGCGAACTGGTCGGGCATGGCCGACGAGGAGAGCGCCGCGGCCACCCGTGCCGAGATCGAGGCGACCCTCGACGACACCGTGATCGCGTGGTCCGGCGAGACGACCTACGACATGACCCAGGGCGACGGCATCAACTTCTCCATCTCGGGCCCGAACGTCTACGTCGGGTTCCAGGCCCAGGACGGCTCCGCCGGTGCCGACATCGACGGCGTCGTGACCTCGGGTTGGGGTCACGTGCACACCATCTACCGCGACCCGAGCAACGACTACGCGAACAGCGTCGAGCAGCAGGCGGCGACCGGCATGGGCGGTGGCGGTGGCGCTCCCGCCGGTGGCGGCCCCGACGGCAACTAGCCGCCACACCCCACGGGAAGGCCACCAGCTCACGAGCTGTGGCCTGCCCGCCCGGGGCGAACGAGCCCCCACCGCACCGGCACCTGAAGGAGAAAGCGAACCCATGACGAACCACGACCCCAACCAGCCGCAGAACGCCGCATCGTTCCCGCCGGCCGTTCCGCCCGTCGACCCCTCGACCGCGCCCGCCACCGCGACGGCTGCCGGACCGGCTGCCGCACCCGCCGTCGCACCCAAGAGGTCGTTCTCCCGCCGCGTGCTGGCCGTCGTCAGCGCGGCGGCCCTGGTGGTCGGACTCCTCGTCGGAGGAGGTGCCGGCATCGCCCTCGGCACGACTGTCTTCGGCGGCAACAGCAGCGGCACCGAGCAGGGCGGGTTCGATCGCAACGGCACGCGCCCGGACTTCGGCGACGGCGGGCCGCCCGACATGGGCACTGCTCCTGACAGCGCGACGCCTCCCGCCACGGACGACGACACGTCCACCGACGACTCCGGCTCGACCGGCAGCGACTCGTCGTCCTGACGTGTGGCGGCCCGGACATGACTCCTGAACTGCCGACCGTTCCGCGGGGCGCGACACCCCCGGCGCTGCGGGACGTTCGGACCGGAGCCGTGTTCAGTCCTGAGGACGCGGCGGCCCGGATCAGCGCCTACGTCTACGGGAACATGGTCGTCCTGGCCGCCCTCGCCTCCCTCAGCCAAGACGCGATGACCTCGGGGCACGCTGTCCTGGTCGTGGCGGGGGTGGCGGCGTCGACGTTCCTGGCCCACGCCGTCGCTGACGGCATCGGGCGTCGGCTTCGCTCCCCGCACCGGCTCACCACAGGTCAGCTCGTTTCCGAGCTTCGAGACTCGGTGCCCGTGCTCTCGGCCGCGATCCTTCCCGTGCTGCTGCTGGCCGTCACCTCCTGGTCGAGCATCCCGGGCGTCTGGGCTCAGGGGATCGCGGGGATCTACCTCGTGATCCGTCTCGGCCTCATCGGAGCCCTCGTCGCGCGATACCGCGGTGTGCCGAGTTCACGACGTACGGTCCTCGCCGGCCTGACGCTAGCTGCACTCGGTGCCGTGATCACGGTGATCAAGGTCACCGTCGGGCACTGATCGCGTCGACCGATGAAGCCCGCCCCGGGGATGCCGTCAGGGTGTGGGGTCGAGGAGGCGCGCGGTCCAGTCGCGCAGGGCGGCGACGGCCCGGCGTGACAGGGTCGCTCCCGGCATCATGCTCGTCGCCCCGTGGAACGCCCCCGGCCACACGTGCAGCTCCGCCTGCACGCCGGCCGCCCACAGCGCGCTGGCGTAGGCGACCGTCTCGTCGCGGAACACCTCGGCGCTGCCGCAGTCGACGTACGCCGGCGGCAGGCCGGCCAAGTCCGTCGCTCGGCCGGGGGCCGCGTAGATCGACACGTCGTCACCGCCGCGACGGTCGCCGAGGTAGGCGTCCCAGCCGAACCGGGTCATCTCGCGGTCGGCGACGCCCACCCCGTCGAACTGTCGGGCCGAGAGCGTCGCGTCGCGGTCGTCGAGCATGGGGCTGACGAGCACCTGCCCGACGACGGCCGGCCCCTGTCGGTCCCGGGCGAGGAGCGCCGTGCCCGCGGCGAGTCCGGCCCCGGCGCTCTGGCCGACCAGGACGATCCGCTCGGGGTCGACGCCGAGCTCGTCGGCGTGTTCGGCGACCCAGACGAGGCCGGCGTAGCAGTCCTCGACCGGGTACGGGTCGGGGTGCTCCGGGGCGAGCCGGTAGTCGGGGCTGACGAGGACGACGTCGTGCACGAGCAGCCAGTCGTCGTACGAGTCGAGGTTGCCGAGGTGATGGCCGAACATCATGCCGCCGCCGTGGATCGCGTAGGCACAGGCGGCCGTCCCGGTGCGCCCGATGCGCTGGACCACCGCGAGGGTGATCGGGTCGCCGAGGTGCCCGGGCACGGTGATGCTGCGCCTCTCGAGACCGCGGGCGCGCAGTCCTTCGTCGAGTTGCGCCTCCGTCATGTCCAGCTGTCGCATCCGCGGCAGCATCTCGGTCTCGAGGCGGAAGCGGCCGCGGGCGTCCATCGCTTCCAGGAACGGCGTGAACTCGGGGTCGAACGGCGGGCGGGGCAGGGCGGTGGTGTCAGGCACGAGAGGGCTCCTGGGTGGTGGGGGTGAGAGTGGTCGAGGGTGCAGGTGCGGCGGTTCGTGCGCGGAGCATCCCGACCACGACGAGCACGGCGGCGACGGCGGCGAGGCCGAGCCCGGCGACCGTGAGGGCGTCCTCGAAGCGCGCGAGCCGGGCGGCCGTCCACGGGGTGGTCGTGATGCTGCCGGTGACGAACGCCGCGACGATCGTGCCCGCGGCGGCGACCGCGGCTCCGCCCGTGAGCTCGCTCGAGGTGTCGACGAGGGCCGCGCCGACCGAGGTGCGGTCGGCGGGGAGGCCCGTGAGCACGGAGGCTCCGGCCACGACGCCGACCACGCGCATGCCGGCGGCGACGAGCACGAGAGCGACGAGCACCCAGACGTACCCGTGACGGCTCAGGGCACCGAACACGGCGAGGCCCGACACGACCGCGGCCGCGCTGACCCACGCCGCCCGGCCGAGGCCGACCCGCTGCACGAACGGCCCCACGAGGCGACCCCCGGCCAGCAGCACGACGACCTGCGGCAGCGTCCCGACGGCCGCGAGGGCCGGCGGCCAGCCCCAGGCGAACTGCAGCTGCAGCGTCACGAGGTACGACAGCCCGGCGACGGCGAGGCCCGACGCGGCCTTGAAGGCCAGGCCGCTCGACACCAGGGGGCGGGCGAGCAGGTGCAGGTCGACCACCGGGTGCCGCGCCGTCCGCAGGCGCACGACGAACCCGACCCCGCACGCGACGGTCAGCACGACGGCGGCCCACCCCCACGAGGAGGTGGTGGTCGGCCCGACGAGGACGGTCGGCGTCACGAGCAGCCCGGTCACGGTCGCTGTGCCCAGCAGCGCGCCGCCCACGTCGACGGGGTCCGGCCGCAGCCCCGCGGCGTCGTCCCGGGCGACGCCGCACCGGATGCCGACGAACGCCAGCACCGCGATCGGCACGTCGGCCAGCAGCAGCACCTGCCACGGGGCAACGGCGAGCACGAACCCGCCGACGGTCGGGCCGACGGCGAGGCCGACGAGCCCCGCGGTCGAGATGACCGTGAGGGCCCGGACGCGAAGGCCCTCGTCGTCGAACAGCCGGAACGCCAACGCCATCGACCCCGGTGTGGTCATCGCGGCAGCGACGCCCGTCAGCACGCGGACGGTGACGAGCTGCTCGGTCGTCGTGACCGCCACGGTGGCGAGGCTCGCCACGGCCAGCAGCGCGAGGCCCGCGAGCATGACGCGGCGGCGCCCCACCCGGTCGGCGACGGCGCCGAACAGCAGCATGAGCCCGCCGAAGGCGACCGCGTAGGCGCCCGACACCCACTGCAGGCCCGTCGTCGACGAACCCAGCTCGCGGCCGATCGTTGGCAGGGCGACGTTCAGCACCGAGGTGTCGAGCATCTCGAACAGGAACACCGCGGACAACCCGGTCAGGGCGATCCACGCGTCGGACAACCGCGGAGGCGCGTCGCCGGCACGCAGGCGAGGGCGGGTGAGAGAGGGGCTGGGCGGCACGGGACGCACTCCTTCGAGGGAAGAAGTGGCGACTCGTTCGATGCCGCGTGCGGGTGCGTCACAGAGCGCGACGCCTTTTACCTCAGTGACGAGCACGATACACGGGCCACCGCGGAAGGAGAACTCCGACGCGGCGCCGACGTGACCGGACGCCTCGGTCGGTCAGGCCGCTTCGGCTTCGGCGATCACGCGTCGGAGGGTGATCAGGGCGTCGCGGACGCGGGTCTTCATCGTCCCGATGGCGACGCCGGCCTCGCGGGCAGCCTCGCTGTGGCTCAGCCCGCCGAAGTACACCAGCTCGAGGGCCTGCTGCTGCAGGTCGGTCAGGGTGCGCATGGCCCTCGTCACCCGCTCGTGCTCGACCCGCGTCTCGGCGGTCTCCGCCACGTCGTCCCGTGCGTCGTCGAACTCCCTGGCACCGACCGCGAGGTCGCGGTCACGTGCGGACTGGGAGGCGCGCACCCGGTCGACGGCGCGGCGGTGCGCCATCGTGAGCAGCCACGACGACGCCTTGCCCCGCGCGGGGTCGAAGCGAGCGGCGGTCTGCCAGGCTTCCAGGAAGATCTCTTGCGTGACCTCCTCGGACTGCGCCGGGTCGACCAGGATGCGCCGGACCAGACCCAGGACGCGCGCAGCCGTGCTGTCGTAGAAGAGCGCGAAAGCTTGCTGGTTGCCTTCGGCGACGAGGACGAGGAGGTCGTCGTCGGAGCGTTCGACGCCCCAGGGCGGAGCGGGTGCGAGAGGCATGACGTCCAGTCCGGGTGGCTCGGTGGTCGGGGTCGTGTGCCCCGACGACACCCCGTGGACTCTATGCGTCTGAAACGCAAGTGACGACCCCAGAACGGGGGTGCACGTTTCGTCTGCGGCGGTCGTCAGCCGCGGCGCAGGAGGTGTTGGGTGACGGCACCTTGCCACGAGTGACCGTAGCGGGTCGTCCCGGCCGCCGTGCGGACGACGAAACGACCGGTGCGGTAGGCGAGGCGTCCGTGGCTGACGAGCTGCTCGCCGATCCTCTCGGCGATGGCCCAGGTGTCCGGCGACTCGAAGCTGATCGCGACCGGGAAGCGAGATCGCGGCAGGTGCACCTCGACGGGTGCTGCGCCAGCGTGGATCGGGAGCTGCCCCAAGAGCATGGCGGGCGTCGTGGATGACGTGAGGTGCGACACAGAGGTGGTCCGTTCGTCTGTCGGTAGGCCTGTTCAGGCAGAGGAAAACCCCCTCCTGCACGGGTGCAGGAGGGGGCCCACCGGGATCACCAGCCCTCGAGGCGGAGATGAGGACTGGTGCGTCGTCACGGAGACGACCCGGTCGGGTGTTACTCCGTGGCGGCGGTGATCTTCGCGACGCCGACGAGCAT
>NZ_LMPQ01000011.1:333125-333288 GCF_001423905.1 Frigoribacterium sp. Leaf186
GCCGGGGGTGAGGCCGAGGCTGGTGAGGGCTTCGACGAAGGATGCGTCGACGGTGACCTGGGTGTCGACGCCGTTGCTGAGGTCCGCGATCGAGGCCAGAGGGGTGGCCTCGGCGCTGGGCTCGGCCGACGCGGAGGTCGAGGTCGAGGAGGTGTCGGTCGCG
>NZ_LMPQ01000012.1:0-19346 GCF_001423905.1 Frigoribacterium sp. Leaf186
GCATGCGCCGACGTTCAGCCCTGTAGAAGCGCGTGCTTGGAGCGCCCGATAGGGGATCGGCCACCGGCCGCGTTGCTTAGTTGGATACCTCTGGTGGGGTTGGATCTTCGTAGGCCTCGTAAGGGAGGGCTCGCAGGTAAAAAGTGACCTTGAGGAGCATGGCGCCGGAGATGGCGCCTGCCCCTACGCCGAGCCAGAAGATCCAAATGCCCGTGACCAACGCAGCGAAGACGAGCAATCCGGTGCAGAGGCCGGCCGCGGTCGCACCCAGGTATGTGATCTCACGAGGTATGAACCCCCAAATCTTTCGATCTTCGAGAATCGTCAGGCTCATGGTCGTCTCCTTCTGGGGCGTTCTTAGATGCAACCCTCTCTCAGCCAACCGAATTTGCATCCCGTCTGACCTTTTCGTCACACCGGTCGGTGCCCGATAGACGGTCGGCTACCGGGAGGCCGACGGGCTGCCGCGGCGCAAGCCGCAGCGGCCTACGTGAAAAGCGCCAGGGGAAGCGACACCACGAAACACACGGGCGGTACGATCGCGATGCCACCACAGACGCCGGCCCATCGGCCAGTGCGGCCGCCTAGCGCGCCGGCGATGAGCGCGAGCACAATCGAGGCGACCAGCAGGAATGGCACGGCGAACCAGACCATTGAGGTCCACTCTGCGGCGGAGAACCAGAGCCACGAACCCTCGGCGCAGGCCGTGACGAAGCAGACGATGAGGGTCAGCGGGGCGAGCAATCGAGCCCGACCGGTCGGCTCGGACTCGGCGTCGCGGCCGCCTTCCGACCAGGCAGACGAGTCAGCGAGGGAGTGACGGTGGGGGAGCGCTGCCACCTCCGCCTCAGCCCGGCGGAGCAATTCGCGGTCGGCGTCGTTCATGCCCTGACCCTAGCGCCGGCGTGGCCACCGGCCGCGTTAGCACCCTCGAATTTGCCTCGCATCCTCGATGACTCGACTCCAGAGCGTGTCCGATAGGGGATCGTCTGCCGGGTCCGTGCTGCGCGCGGCCGGCCTGGTTTGAGCGGCTAGCAGTGGGTCGAAGTAGCGAGCATTGCCGGCTCAGGGGACGTACCAGTGGTCGGACCAGGTCTCGCTCTCGACGTTGGGGTCGACGAGCTCGGCCCTGAAGGTCGTGTCGTGCCAAAAGAACGTCCCTACCTTGAGCATTGCAAAGTCGTCGGGCTCAAGCGGCCAGGCGCTGCTGACAAATGTCCAGACCTCGGGGTCATCGGGATAGATGAGGCGAGTGTCTTCGGTGTAATCAATGGACAGGTCCCCGACAACTCTCGGTGACCCCCAGCTGCGCTTCCACCAAGGGCCCTCCAGGTCCCATTCCCAGTAGGGGCTGACGGACAACCATCCGATGATCTTCCCCGGGTACGTCGGGTGGGCTAAGCGGTAGAGGTCAGGACCCGTGCCAGCTGGCAGTGGCAGTTCCGGTCGAGATCCAGGCCAGAGAAGCATGAGCCGACTCTAATTGAGCGACGTCTCTCCGAATCAGGCCTGACTGCCGCGGGTTGGTGATGAGGTGCCCGATAGGGGATCGGTCACCCGAGTTCGGCAAGACCTGTTTCTAAGCAGCGCACTGATGAACGCATCATCTTGTTGAGCTGGTTGAGTTCGTGCGTGCTCCATCTGGTGGGCGCCTTCGAGCGGTGGTCATCAGAGAGATACAGGAACTGTCGTTCGACCAGCTTTTCGTACACAGCCCGCGCTGCTCCGGATCGCGACTGGGGGAGGTGCAGCGAGTAGCGGACGTCGTCGGCCAGGTTGATGCAGGTGAGGGCCGCGTCTTCATCTAGCTGGATCGCCTTGCGGTCGAGGTAGTCCTTGACCCCTTGAACGTCGACGACATTGAGAGTCTCAGGTGGGCCGCACGGCCAGGACTGCCGTTGGGCATGTTGACGTGCCGCGTCTTCGGTAGGGAAGGTCCGGACAAGGGTGGCTTGCGTTGCGACGGCATCTCGTGTGTCGTCGTCGACGTCCTGCCCCCACCAGATGAAGCGGGGGTGAGGGCCGATATCTACCCGGACAGGCTGCCCGTCACGTATGCGCACCTCATTGGTCTACAGGCAAAGGGCACCGCTGACGAGTACTGCGGCGAGGTGTCTTCGCATCGTCGTGTCTGGGCACGGAGGGCTTCTGCGTCAGGTCGCTATCACCGACCGATAACTGATCGGTCAGCGGGGCAGCGTGTCAACGTGCTCCGCCGGTCAACAGGTAGGCATCGGTGCGGCGACAGCGGACTCCATGCGCTCCTCGGTCCAGTAGGCGGCGGTGTCTTCTCCGGGGGTTGCGGACGTGCCGACGGACCGAGGCGTGGCATCAGCGACAGCTCCGCCCCACATGTCGCCACAGCCATCGGCCTCGAGGTAGGCCCCGAGGATGAGTACCGTCGCGGCGCTCACGATGAGGCCGACCGCTGCCAACACCCTTGCCTTCATGGCGACCTCCGTCCATCTCGCAGAGAGTGACACTGTCGCGGCCACCGATCAACGCTTCGTTTCACACGCGCCGCCCAATAGGGGATCGTTGGCCGGTGTGCGCTAGTTACCCTCGTTGCTCCAGATGGGTCGAGCCTGGCGAGCTGCGACTGAGTAGGCGTAATCGTCGAACGTGTGCCGCGCCTCGGAGACGTCGAACTCGGGCCAGCTCAAGACGAGCTCGAGCCGGCCATCCGGGGGGACGGGCCACAGCCACAGCCGAGCCGAGGTCGTGAAGTAGGAGTCGTTGCCCGACCCGCCTTGTTCGGTGAGGGTCAGCAGGGGTCCTGTCGGAGCCTCGGCGGGATCGTCGTGGAACGCGTCGCCGACGTCAGCGACGACTTTCGTCCCGTCGTCGAGGACGACGCCGAAACGGATGCCGCGAGCGGGGTCGACTGCCCCATTGCCCCAGCGTCCGCCCCCGAACCTGTCCATGAGGATGGACCAGCCTCGGCGGCTTTGGTGACGGTTGCGGAGCAACCACTGGACGTCGATCTGAAGACCTGCGGTGTGGACCGAGAGCCCGGTGACCGTGACGGCGATGTCGTCGGTCTTGGCCAGGATCGTCGAAACGCCGATGCGACTCGGGAGCCAGGCGACGGGTGGCGCAGCCCATTCAGGAGCCATGTAGTGCTCTGACGAGTCGTCGTCGGGAGGCGTGACTTCGGGGAAGAACGTCATGAGTCACTTCACCATCCGCACCTGGTCTGCGCAACAGCCTCGGCGAGCTCGTGGATCTGGTCCCGCCTATGCCCACTAGGGGATGGGTAGCTGCGACGGTCGCTGTTGTAGGCCAGGTCGATTACCGACGCCGTGATCAGCATGCCGGCGCCCGTGTGGCATGTGCGATCAGGTCAGGCGGAGTTCTTGCTGCCGGCGGACCATGACATGCCTGCCGCGTGTTCGTGGGCGCCAGCTGCCTGGCGTTCGGCGTCGGCGTGAGCGCGAAGACCGGCACCTGGGTCGACGCCGTCAAGGCGCTCAGCCGTCACACGGTCGCGGCGTTCACGCAGAACGAGCACGATCGTGGCCGCGACGATCGCGACGACGATCAGGCTGATGACAACTGCTGCTGTGTTCATGATTTCCCCCTCAGGATCGACCAAGGCTGCCGTCTTGCCGCCGTCAACCGCAAGTGCTTTCGAAGTCGACCGACTTGTCCGATGGCCGATGGCCGGTGGCCGATGGCCGATCGCTTCGAACCCTGCCTGCCTGCCGCGCGTTGCGTCGCGGAGGTGAGTGGCCTCTGGTTCCTAGGGCTTCACTGTCACGAGAAAGCGCCTGTTGCCCTGGTTGACGGGCTCGCCTGACCACGGTGTCTCGAGGTGCCCGTCGTCCTCCTCGTCGAAGCCGCGCAGGGCCGCTCCACTGGGAACGCGAAGAACTGGTGTCGAGGAACCGTCCTCAGCGAGCACGAGGATGTCGACGACCCGGCCGCGGACACGAGTCTCGATGGGGGAGTCGTGATGTGTCTCGATCAGCCGCATTCGTCCGTCCGCGTCCCGCCAACGCAGGCAGCCCAGGTCGACTACATCGTCGCGTTCGATTGCTGGGCCGCAGCATTCGTGCTCCCAGTCGCCCACTTCGACGGTGACGTTCACGGGTGTTCCTTTCGCGGACCGTGTCTGCACGCTAGTGGAGCCGATGCCGCGCCCGATGGCCGATGGGTCACCGACCAGGCACGAGCCTGCAGCCTCGTGGCCGGCGTGAGTCTTGATGCCGCAGGATGGAGTCATGGCACCGGTCCCCGACGACGTCGTCGAGCGGTTCGAGGTGTTCGCCACTCGCGCCCGTGACGAGTTCGGTCGTGCCGTCCTGTCGAGATCGCTCGGTTCCGGCAGCTCGATGCTGCCGATGCTCCAGGTGGGCTCGTTCTCGGTCGTCGCGGCTGACGGGCTGGTGGTCGACATCGCCCCGGGCTCAGGCATGCCCGCACGGCGGTGGGAACTGGGCTGGGATGAGGCTGACTTCGCCGAGGCTTGGTTCCTGCTCTCGGACCACCTCCTGACCGGGCGCCTCGAGCCTGGCAGCCTCGATGGCTTCATCGCCCGGGTCATCGCGATGGTCGGGGATGCGGGTGTCGTCGAGGTCTCCACCGTTCAGGCCGAGTTCGATCGTGTGGTGACCGTGACACCGCGACGGCCCGGGGCCGTGCCTTTCGAGGTCCTGGTGATCAAGGACGACTCGGTCGTCGTGAGGGGTGACGACTTCGGCTGGTGGGATCTGGGCGGCGACGGCGATGACGGCCTGGTCGAGGCGCTCCGCGTGGTGACGCAGTTCGTCGTCAGAGGTGGAACCGTTCGCAGCACGTGGCGCACGTGTGACCTCCTGGACGTCGACGGCGCTGTCGTCGGGGGCTCGTACCGGGACGGGGTGCACCGGCTGCGTCCTCGTCAGCTGCATTTTCTTCCATTCGTGACCGGCCCCGCGACCCCGAAGGTGCAACCGTCTCACTAACCGATCGGCGATCGCTCGTGGTCGGGGGACTCGATCGCCGAGCTTGAGAGGGGAAGCCATCACGGGCTGATCACGCCGCATGCGGCAGCGCCCGGGGGAAGGGCCTGATAGCCGGTCACTAATCGATCGGGGCGTCGTCTGCCCCTCACCACGTGACCTCTGCATCCCATATGTTGATGCAGAACCACGCGTCGACACCTTGCGGGGAGTCTCGTCACGACTCGATCTCCCCAGCTCTCAAGCGTGACCTTTCCCGATCGACATGGAGCGACTGATGCCACCCAAGATGCCTCTCTGGCGAAAGCTCATGGGCGTGGCCGCGATCTTCTATCTCCTCGGGGCCACGCTGTTCCTCCTGAAGGCGTTCGGGGCTCTGCCCACCTCCCTCCTGCTCCTGGGTGTGGGGTTCATCGCGATCGGCCTCTACTTCAACGTTCGCGCCATGGGTGAGATGCGTCGCTGACTCGCGAGTGAGATGCGCTGCCCGCCAGGGGGCGGGCCGTAGGGCTCAGACGTCAGTCCTCAGCCCGGTACCGAACGGCTCCGTCGGTGGACCGGTAGCCGATCGGGAAGCTCGAGCAGATCACCCCGTTCTCGAGTCGTCCTTCACCGTGTCCATGAAGGCATCCGCCTCGCCGGCCGTGGCGAACACACCGAGCACCGTGTTGTGAGGCGAGTCATCATGCTGCACGATCCAGACTTCTTCACCCCGGTAGACCTCCGGCCGTCGCATGAAACGCCGCCCAGCACTGCTCCTACTCACGAGGCAGATTGTAGGTCGGTCCAGTCCGATGACGGATGGATGTCCGACAGACCGTGCGCATGCGCAGAGAAGTGCCGCTCGTTCTCTTCGTGGGCCAAGCGTGTGGGTGTCATCCCTTCTCGATCGGGGACTACTCCTCGTTCGCGACGGTCTCGATCCAGTCCGTGGCCTCGTCTGAGAGATGGACGCCCTCCGGTCCTGCCTGCCCGACCCACCATGCGTCGGAAGTGATGTCACCGCCAGCGGCGACGATCTGGTCGAGAACGTCTGAAGCCACCGCCTCGCCGTTGTGGGCGATCAACCACGCCCTCGCCTGTTCGTCCAGGCCGTCCCACCACGTCAGATCGTCCACGTCGCCAGTGTCCTCTCAACAGGCGTCCGGCACCACGGGCTCCTCAGTGGCAAGGGTCCGAGGTGGCCGGTGAGACGTCGGTCGTCGTAGACGAGGCCCCGTGTACCCGCCGGGCAGGGAGGTCTAGTCTTCGAGAACTCGCAACCCTGCACGCTCCCACCTGAGGAGGCACCGGATGTTCCAAGAACACATGTGGCTGGCCCAGGCCGACGCGCGGGCGGTCGACCCGGCCGACACGGTCAACGGCGGGGACCACCGGGGCGACAGACCTGGTGAAGAGCAGATCCCCGTCCGTCACCCGTCGCTGTGGCAGCGTCTCGTGCACGGCTTCCCCTGGCAGCAGAAGCGGCAGCAGCGCTAGCCGACCGACCGGGTCGCGCGCCCACCGCGCCTCCCGGCACCGCGCCTCCTGAACGACGGACGTCCCCGCCCGCACGGCTCTTCGCGAGAGGGCCGGCGGACGGGGACGTCGTGGTGTCGGGCGCTACTCGGCGCGGCGACCCCGGATCGGTCCGGTGACGCGGCGACCGCGACGCGACAGCGCCAGGCCGATCGCGACCCCGAGCAGGGCCATCGCGGCGATGCCGAGGACGGAGGCGCTGCCCGTGAAGGCGAGCTGCGTCGCCGTCAGGATCATCGGGAACGTCACGGTGACGACGGCCTGGACCGTCACCCCGGCCGTGTCGGTCACGCGGTACTGCACCGAGGCCTTCGAGTCGAAGCCGGCCTCGGGGGTGAAGACGACGCTGCCGTCGACGACCGTCCAGGTGCCCGTGCCGGGCACGGCCAGCGTGCTGACCCCGTCACCGGTCGCCGGGTCCACGATCACGACCGTGCCGCGGTCGAACGTCGCACCCTGGGTGGGGCTGTCGTTCGTCGTGACGTCGACGGTGACGGCGTGGTCGGTCGTGCCGCGCTGCTCGTCGTCGACCGCGACGGCCGCACCGAGCACGGTGATGGTCACCGTGGCACGGGACGTCTGCCCCGAGGCGTCGGTCGCCGTGTAGTCGAACGAGTCGACCCCGACGAAGCCGGCGTCCGGCAGGTACTCGTACGAGCCGTCGCGCTGCATCGTCACGGTGCCGTGCGCGGGCTTCGAGGCCAGGGTGACCCAGAGGGCCGACCCGTCGTCGTTGCCCAGCACGCCGCCGACCTTGCCGGTCACCAGGCGCTGCCCGGCGATGGTCGTGCCCTTGTCGTCGACGGCCTTGACGCCCACGCTGATGCGGACCGTGGCGGTGTCGGTGCCGCCGTCACGGTCGGTGACCGTGTAGGTCACGGCGTCGGGGCCGGAGTAGCCGGCCGTCGGCACGTAGACCAGGCGACCACCGGCGTCGATGGTGACCGTGCCGTGGGTGGCGGAGCCCGTCGCGGTGACGCGCAGCCCCGTGCCCAGGTCGTTGCCCAGCACGCCGGGGGCGGCCACGGTCAGCGTCGTGTCGGCAGGGGTCGAGGCCTCGTCGTCGACCGCCGTCGGCAGGACCGTGATGGTGACGGTGCCCGTGCGGGTCTGACCCTCGGCGTCGGTCGCCGTGTAGGTGAAGGCGTCGACACCCGAGAAGCCGGCCGTCGGCGTGTAGACGTACGAACCGTCCTTCGCCAGGTCGACCGTGCCGTGGGCGGGGCGCCCGTCGATCGTCGCGGTCAGCGAGCTGCCCGAGTCGTTCGAGAGCACGCCGTGCGCGGCGTCGACGGTCAGCGGGGTGCCGGCGCGGGTGGTGCCGGCGTCATCCACGGCGAGTGCGCCGACGACGATCGTGGCGACGGCCTTCGTGCTGTGGCCCGACGCGTCGGTCGCGGTGTACTCGACCCGGTCGGTGCCCGAGAAGCCCGCGTCCGGCGTGTAGACCGCCGAACCGTTCGGCTGGGTCACGATCGTGCCGTGCGCCGGGGTGCCGACGCTCGTCAGGGTCAGGCCGGTGCCGAGGTCGTTCCCGAGCAGGCCGGGGGCCGGCACGGTGAGCGTGGTCGCGGCGGGCGTCGTGTAGCGGTCGTCGATCGCGCGGGGCGTCACGGTGACGGTGACCGTCGCGGTGTCGGTGCCGCCGTCACGGTCGGTGACCGTGTAGACCACGATGTCGTCGCCCGAGAACCCGGGTGCCGGCGTGTAGTCGAACGAGCCGTCCGGTGCGACCGTCACGGTGCCGTGCGGCGCCGGGGTGACCGAGGTGACGGTCAGGCCGGTGCCGACGTCGTTGCCGACCACGCCCGGGGTGGCGACCGTCACGCGGCCGCCGGCCACGACCGTGGCGACGTCATCGACGGCCTTCGGGGCGACCACGATGGTCACGGTGCCCGTGCCCTTCTGGCCGTTGCCGTCGGTGACCTCGTAGCCGAAGGTGTCCTTGCCCGAGGTGCCGGGCTTCGGGGTGTACGTGTACGAACCGTCGGGGCCCATGGTCACGGTGCCGGTCTTCGGCTGGTCGGTGACGGCCGCGGTCAGGCCGGTGCCCTTGTCGTTCGAGAGCACGCCGTGGTCGGCGTCCACGACGAGGGGCTGGTCGGCGACGGTGCCGCCGACGGGCGAGTCGTCGACCACGATCGGACCGACGTGGATCGTCACGGTCGCGACATCCGAGCCGCCGGACGGGTCGGTGGCGCGGTAGGTCAGCTGGTCGGTGCCCGAGAAGCCGTCGGCAGGCGTGTAGGTGATGGTGCCGCCGGCCGCGATCGTCACGGTGCCGTGGGCCGGGGCGTCGACGAGCTCGGCGCGCAGGTCGGTGCCGAGGTCGTTGCCGAGCACGCCGGGCGCCGCGACCGTGACCGCGGTGCCGGCCTTCGTCGACGTCACGTCGTCGACGGCGTCGGGCACGACGACGATCGTCACGATGCCCGTGCTCCTCTGCCCCTCGGCGTCGGTCGCCGTGTAGGTGAAGGCGTCGGTGCCCGAGAAGCCGGTCGCGGGGGTGTAGACGTACGAGCCGTCCTTGGCGACGGTCACGTCACCGTGGCGGGGGGCGCCGTCGAGCGCGGCGGTGAGGCCGGTGCCGCTGTCGTTCGACAGCAAGCCCTTCGCGGCGTCGACCGACAGGGGGCGGCCCGCCGTCGCGGTGCCCTGGTCGGCCACGGCGAGGTCGCCCACGATCACCCAGGCCTGGGCCGTCGCGGTCTGACCCGACGCGTCGGTCACCTGGTACTCGAACGAGTCGGTGCCCGAGGTGCCGGCGTCCGGCGCGTAGCTCCAGGTGCCGTCGGCGTCCACCGTCACGGTGCCGTGCGAGGGGGTTCCGTGGTCGGTGACGCGGAGGCCGGTGCCGAAGTCGTTGCCGAGCAGGCCGGGCGCCGCGATCGTCACGGTGGTGCCGCTCGGGGTCGTGGCCTGGTCGTCGACGGCCACCGGCTTCACGGTGATCGTCACCGTCGCGGTCGAGGTGCGACCCGCGGCGTCGGTGACCTGGTAGGTCACGGTGTCGGTGCCCGAGAAGCCGGGGGCCGGCGTGTAGTCGAACTCGCCGTCCGGGGCGACGGTGGCGGTGCCGTGCTGGGGCCCGGTCACGACGGCGGCCGTCAGGCCGGTGCCGAGGTCGTTGCCGAGCACGCCGGGCCCGTCGACGTGGGCGTTGCCGCCCGCCGTGACCTGCACCGCGTCGTCGACGGCCTTCGGCGCGACCGCCACGGTGGCCGTCGCGGTGCTCGTGGCCCCGTTGTCGTCGGTCAGGGTGTACGTGAACGAGTCGGTGCCCGAGAAGCCCTTCTCCGGCGTGTAGACGAACGAGCCGTCGGGCGAGACCACGACGGTGCCGTGCGAGGGGGCGGTGGCGATCGCGGCGGTCAGGGGGCCGGTGCCGCCGTCGTTCGCCAGCAGGCCACGGCCGGCCGGGACGTCGAGGGGTGCACCCGCGACGGCGTCGACCGAGTCGTCGGAGGCGCGGGGGGCGACCGTCACGGTGACCGTGGCGGTGTCGGTGCCGCCCTGGCCGTCGGTGACGGTGTAGTCGAAGGTGTCGGTGCCCGAGAAGTCGTCCGAGGGCGTGTAGACGACGTCGCCGGCGGGCGTCACCGAGGCGGTGCCGTGCCCGGGCTTCGAGACCGCGGTCACCGTCGTGTCGAGGCCGTCGTCGTTGCTCGTCAGGTCGCTGCCCGCGATGGTCGTCGGGGTGCCCGAGACGGCGGTCGCCGTGTCGTCGGCGGCGGTGGGCAGCACGGTGATGGTGACGGTGCTGGTGGTCTGGGCGCCGTCGGCGTCGGTCGCCGTGTAGGTGAACGAGTCGGTGCCCGAGAACCCGTCGACCGGGACGTACCGGTACGAGCCGTCACGACCGAGCACGAGGGAGCCGTGCGAGGGGCCGGTCGCGACCGCGGCGGTCAGGCCGCTGCCCGAGTCGTTCGACAGCACGCCCGACGCGGCGTCCACGACGAGCGGCTGCCCGGCGCGGGCGGTCGCGACGTCGTCGCTGCTCGAGGGGGTGACGGTGATCGTGACGGTCGAGGTCGACGTGCCGCCGCCTCCGTCGGTCGTCGTGTACTGGAAGGTGTCGGTGCCCGAGAAGCCCTTCGCCGACGTGTAGGCGTACGAACCGTCAGCCTTCACGGTGGCGGACCCGTTCGCCGGCTGCGTGTTCGAGGTGACGGTGAGGTCGGTGCCCGCGTCGTTCGCGAGGACGCCGGGGGCGTCGACGGTCAGCGTCGTTCCGGAGGCGGTGGTCGCCTGGTCGTCGGAGGCTGCGGCCGAGATCGCCGTGACGGTGTTGGCGAAGGTGCAGACGACGTCGGTGCCGTCGGCGCTGGTCGCGGCCGGGAAGGTGAACCGGGCGACGTCGCCCTTGCCGTCGGCGACGATCGCGGTCTTGTCGGTCTCGGGGTCCTTGTTGACGTTCACGCAGGACCAGGTCGTGCGGTAGTCCGAGAGACGCGTGGTGCCCGCTGCGGACTGCGTCACGGTGTACTCGCGCTGGGGGATCGTCAGGGCGGCGCCGGCGACCTGGTCCTGGACGCCCGTCTTCGTGCCGGTGGTGGTCGCCTGGTTGCCGGTGTTGGCCTTGTCGATGCCGCCGCCCGAGACGGCGAGGGCGAACTGGTCGCCGCTCTTCCAGCGGGACGTCACGTCGGCCGCGCCGGTCAGGGTGTTGGCGTAGTTGCAGCTCGAGAGGTCGGTGATCGCGAACCCGGCGGTCGTCGCGACCGCCTGGCCCACCTGCTGGCCCGAGGCCGGGTCGAGCTTGATGATCGACTGGCCGCTCGAGACGAAGAGGTAGCCGTCCGAGGTGAAGGCGATGCCGGGGCTGTTCGTGCCGCTCGGCAGGGTCGCCACCAGCGACGTCTCGAGGGCGGGGGTGCCCGTGGCCGCCTTCTCCTTCGGGATGACGGTCTCCTTGACGCGGCGCACCTGGTTGCCGGTCACGACGAAGAGCAGGCCGCGGGTGCTGAACGCGAAGTCGCCGTTCTGGCCGCCGATCAGGCCGCCGATCGAGCCGACGCGGCCGATCTTCGTGCCCGTGCCGGCGGGGTCGTACGCGCCCAGGTCCGCCGTCGCGCCGTTGCTGCCGTAGTAGTAGATGCCGGTGGCGGGGTTGACCGCACCGCGGATGAGGGTCTGCGCCGTGTCGACGCCCGTCACCGTGGTGACCTCCCCGTCCGTCGTCGAGTAGTGGGCGAGGGTGCTGCCACCGTTCTGCATCGCGTAGGCGTCGATGCCGTTGCGGCTGATGCCGAGCGCATTGTTCGCCGGGGCGAGGGGGTTGTCGCCCGCGAGGACCGGCGTCGCCGTTCCGGTGGTGGCGTCGATCGAGACGAACTGCCCGTTGCCGCCCGTGGCGTAGAGGGTGTTCTGGTCGCACGAGAGGCCGGGGGCGGCCTGGGCGGGTGCCGGCGCGACGGCCTGGGTGACGGCGACCGCCGCCAGCAGGGAGGCGGTGGCGAAGGCCGCGAGCGAGAGGGCGCGACGGCGGGGGCGCACGGAGGCGCGGAGAAGCGACATGGGTGGTGGTGTCCTCGGGTGGGGCGTCCGGCCGGGTCGAGTCCGGTCGGACGTCAGTCGTGCTCTCGACACGCGGGGGTTCAGGGGCCCGCGTGTCGCCCCCACGGGATCGGGGGCACCACGGAAGTGGATGTTTCGACAATAAAGCTTCTCTGCTGTCGAGCGGAGTCCCCAGAGCGGGGGTCACCCGTGTCCGCCACGTGGGGGACATCGGGGTACGGCGCGGCGGGTCTACCCTCGTCGCATGGCATCCAACGACGGATCGCGCTCCGTGTTGCGCAAAAAGCCCATCGTCGAGATCGAGGACGAGGTCGGCGGCAGCGGGCTCTTCAAGAGCCTCGGCCTGTGGCAGCTCACGGCGATCGGCGTGGGCGGCATCATCGGCGTCGGCATCTTCTCGTTGGCCGGGCTCGTCGCCCACGGCGACGACGCCAACCCGGGCGTCGGCCCGGCCGTGCTCTTCTCCTTCTTGATCGCAGGCCTGGCCTCGGCGGCGGCCGCCCTGTCGTACGCCGAGTTCGCCGGCATGGTGCCCCGGGCCGGCTCGGCCTACACCTACGGCTACGTCGCCCTCGGCGAGATCGTCGGCTGGTTCATCGGCTGGGACCTCCTGCTCGAGTACGTCGCGATCGTCGCCGTCGTGGCGATCGGCATCTCGGGGTACTTCGACGCCTTCCTGTCGGGGCTCGGGGTCCACCTGCCGACCTGGATGGCGTCGACGCCCGACGAGGGCCAGGGCGGCATCGTCAACCTGCCGGCCGTCGTGGTGTGCCTGCTCGTGACGTTCATCCTCAGCCGGGGATCGAAGGCCTTCGGGCGGTTCGAGATCGTGGCCGTCGGCCTCAAGGTGCTGCTCGTGCTCTTCATCATCGGGCTCGGGCTGTTCCACCTCGACACGCAGAACTGGTCCCCGTTCGTGCCGAACGGCTTCGGCCCGGTCTTCACGGGCGCGGCCACCGTGTTCTTCGCCGTGTTCGGCTACGACGCCATGAGCACCGCGGCGGAAGAGAGCGTCGACGGCAAGAAGCACATGCCGAAGGCCATCATCCTGTCGCTGATCATCGCCATGGTGCTCTACGTGCTCGCCACGCTCGTGCTCACCGGCATGCAGGACTACCGCGACATCGACCCGGCCGCGGGCTTCGCGTCGGCGTTCCAGAGCGTCGGGTTGCCGGTGGTCGCGACGGTCATCTCGGTCTTCGCCGTGATCTCGATCCTGACGGTCATGCTGACCTTCCTGCTCGGAGTCACGCGCGTCTGGTTCTCGATGAGTCGCGACGGCCTGCTGCCCGGCTGGTTCGCCCGGACCGACCGCCGCGGCGTGCCCCAGCGGGTCACGTGGATCGCCGGCGTCGCCTCGGCCCTGCTCGCCGGGGTCTTCCCGATCCGCGAGGTCGCCGACCTGACGAACATCGGCATCCTCGCCGCGTTCGTCGTCGTCTGCGTCGCCGTCATCGTCTTCCGGTACCGCAAGCCCGAGGCGCCCCGCACCTTCCGACTGCCCTTCATGCCCGTCGTGCCGGCCTTCGGCGTCGTCGCGAGCGGGTTCCTGATCTCACAGCTGCACTGGGAGACCTGGCTGCGCTTCGTCGTCTGGCTCGCCGTCGGCCTGGCGCTCTACTTCGGCTACGGGCGTCGGCACTCGCTGATGAACCCCGACAGCCCGCGCCTGGAGGCCGCGCGTGAGGCCGCGCGTGACGGGGGCGACGCGACCCGCGCCTCCTGAGCCTGCCGTCGTCAGCGGCGGGGACGACGCCCGCGGTGGCCCTCGCCGACCGTCGGGATCGACGTCGTGACGACGGCGACCGACGAGGTGATGACCGCCAGCGACGACGTCGAGAGGGTGGCCTGCGCGTGGCCGACCAGCGGGAAGCCCCGGCGGCCCGCCACGATCACGACGAGGCTGATCGCCACGATCGCGGCGGCCGCGAACGGCACGGTGGCCAGCCCCGAGAGGCCGTAGACCTGGCCGCCGATCGCGGCACCGGCGGCGATGCCGACGTTCGACCCGGCGTTGATCAGGGCGCCCGCGATGTCCGGGCTCACCCCGCCCGTGCGGATCGCCGCGGCCATGAAGAGGGTGCCGGTCGTGCCGTTGGCGGCCATCCAGAGGCCGGCGACGACGAACGTGCCGACGAGCGACCCGTGCACGAACGGCAGGGTGGCGAGGGCGCCGATCATCACGGCGACGGCCACGATCAGCGTCTGTCGCGGGGCCCGGTCGACGAACGCTCCGGCCGCCAGCAGGCCGACGACCCCGGCGCCGCCGAGCACGAGCAGGGCGCCGCCGACGAGGTCCTCGCCGAGGCCGGCCCCCGTCAGGTACGGGCCGACGAAGGTGTAGACGACGTAGTGCCCGGCGAACAGCATGAGGTCGGCCACGATGACGGCGAGCAGCCCCGACCGGGCCCACGAGCGCACCGACCCGACGTGCGGCGACGACTCGCCCTGCACGTGCGGCAGGAACACCGCGGCGACGACGGCGAGGGCCGCGGTGGCGACGGCGACGGCCCCGACGGCCGGACGCCAGCCGAGCTGGTCGCCGACGGTGGTGGCGAGCGGCACGCCCACCACGAAGCCGAGCGAGCTGCCCGAGTAGACGAACGCGATCGCCCGGCCGGCCAGTCGGGCCGGCACGATCCGCGTCGCGTAGGCCGAGGCCACCGAGAAGAACAGCGCGTGGGCGATGCCGCCGACCACGCGGCCGGTCAGCAGCACGCCGAAGCTCGGCGCGAGCGCGACCATCAGGTTCGAGACCGTGTAGCCGACGAGCGTCGTCACGAGCACGGCCTTGCGGGGGAACCGCGCGGTCGCCCAGGTGAGCGGCAGCGCGAGCGCGGCGACGGCCACGGCGTACACCGTCACGACGACGCCGAGGCGCGCCTCGGTCACGCCGAGGTCGCGGCTCATGGTCGAGAGCAGCCCGACCGGGCTGAGCTCGGTCGTGATGGCGAAGAAGGTCGCGAGGCAGAGGACGGCGATGCCGACGACACCGGACGGGGTCAGCCGGTGCGGCTGCGGCGTCGGGCGGTCGTCGCGCGGGTGCCTGGTCGCGGCGCGCCCACGGGGTGGGGCGACGGGGGTGCTGACGGCGGGCGTGCTCGCGGTCTCGGGCGGGCGCTGAAGGGTGTCGATCACGGGGGTACCTCCGGGCCCGTGGCGCGTGCGCACGACGATGACCTCGTCGGGGGCACCGTGGGCGTCGGCGGGTCGACTCGTGGTCGACCCCCGGTCGCACGATGCGGCACACTCGTCGCGGGCCGAGCTGCTGGCGGGTGGATTGGGGGATTGCCACTCCACGACGAGGGCGCTCATCCAGTGTGACATGCCACCCCCGGAGGCCCGCAAGGCCCCCGAACGAGATCGGGGCCGCGTTCGCTCGCGGCGAGCGGGGCCGGTCGAGCCGAGGAGGCGCGGCGGCCGTGCCCGACGCCCGTCACCGCGCGTACCCTGGTCGCCATGAGCACCGACACCGCCCCCGACCGCATCCTGATGTTCGGCGCCGAGTGGTGCCGCGACTGCCGCCGCTCGAAGGCGCTGCTCGACCGCGAGGGCGTGGCCTACGACTACGTCGACCTCGAGGCCGCCGCCGACGGGGCCGACCGCGCGTACGCGATCAGCGGCCGCACGCAGATCCCCGTCGTGGTCTTCCCCGACGGCAGCCACCTGGTCGAGCCGACCGACGCCGAGCTCTCCGCCAAGCTCTAGCCGGGCAGTCGCTCGTACGTCGTCAGCGCGTCGTACGACTTGGCCGGCCCGCGCACCGTCCACCGCTCCTCGAACGACGTCGGCGAGAGCACCCGGGTCTCGACGAGGTAGCTGTCCGGTGCGCACGGGTGGTGCGCCTCCCAGGATCCCGACCGCAGGTCGAGGTCGACGAAGTGGCGGCCGTCGGCGAAGCGGACGTCGAGCGAACCGTCGGCCCGGGCGGCGTAGCCGAGGCGCCGGGTGGCGGGCGTCCGCCGGTCGGCCACGACCAGCTCGCCCGTCTCGTCGTAGGTCGCGGCGAGGTCGGAAGCCGCCCGCGCCTCCTCGATCGTCGCCGTCCCGTCGAAGCGGGCGCGCTCGCCCGTGCGGTGGTCGTCGATCTCGCGGACCACCGCCCAGCGGCCGAGCAGCAGCGCCAGCGTCTCAGCCGGCATGGCGGTCGAGGAACTCGTAGACCTCGGTGTCCTCGACGCCGGGGAAGGTGCCCGACGGCAGCGGCGCCAGCACGTGGGCGTGCAGGCGGGCGCTCGGCCAGGCGGCGTCGCGCCACCGTGCGGCGAGGCCGGCCGGCGGGCGACGGCAGCACGACTCGTCGGGACAGGTCGAGGTCTCGCGCCGCGCGGTGTCGCGACCGCGGAACCACTTCGCGTCGGCGAACGGCACCCCGACGGTGATCGAGAACTCGTCGTGCTCGGTCGTGCCGGTCTGCGAGGCCGACCAGAAGGTGCCCGCGGGGGTGTCGTCGTACTGGTAGTGCTCGGTGGTGCGGTTCGTCCGGGCGAACGCCGTCCGTGCAGCCCAGTGGCGGCAGACGAGCTGCCCCTCGACCGCGCCGGTGACGTCGGTCGGCAACGGCAGGCCGTCGTTCTCGGCGGCCTTGGCGATGGCCCCGTCGCCGGTGACCCGCAAGAAGTGCATCCGGATGCCGAGGTGCGAGGTCAGCAGGTTGCTCATGCGCATCGCCGCCGCCTCGTGGGTGACGCCGAAGCCGTCGCGGAAGTCCTCGACCGAGAGGTCGTGCTGCGCCTTGGCCTTCTGCAACGACTCGACCGCGGCCTCGAGCGGCATGAGGCAGGCCGACGAGAAGTAGTTGATCTCGAGTCGCTGCTTCAAGAACTCGGCGTAGGTCGAGGGCCGCTCGTGCCCGAGCAGGCGGTGCGCCATCGCCTGCAACGCCAGCGCCCGGAGGCCGTGACCGCCGGGGATCGACGCCGGCGGCAGGTAGATGCGCCCGTTGGCCAGGTCGATCACCGAACGGGCCGAGTGCGGCAGGTCGGCGACGTGGATGATCTCGAGCCCGAGGCTGCGGGCCATCCGGCTGACGCTGCTGTGCGACAGGGCGCCCGCGGTGTGCCCGACGGTGCGCAGCAGGTCGGCCGCCACCTCCTCGACGTACGGCAGGTGCGAGTCGCGCTCGCGCATCCAGAGCCGCAGCTCGGTGTTCGCCCGCCGCGCCTCCTCCGGGGTGGCGCTGGCCTCGCTGTGCCGACGCGCGAGCTCGCGGTGCAGCCCGAGCATCGTCTGCAGCGCGGGCGTGCTCAACCCCTTGTTCGCCTTGACGTCGGGCAGGCCGAGCGAACGGTAGAGGGAGCCGCGCTGCGCCTGGGCCAGCTCGATCTCGAGGGCCGCCCGCTCGCTCGGCGGCTCGGCGGCGAGCAGGGTCGCCAGGGGCACGTCGAGCGCGGCGGCCAGCGCCCTGACCAGCCCGATCTTCGGCTCGCGCCGCCCGGTCTCGATCAGCGAGAGCTGGCTCGCGCTCACCTCGACCCGCGAGGCGAGCTGGTCGAGGGTCAGGCCGCGGGTGCTGCGGGCGTGCCGCACCGCCTGACCGAGCAACAGGGGGTCGGCGTCGACCACGGGGCACCCCTCTCGGAGGCAGGACTTTGACGAAAGCGAAAGAACACCCGATCTTTACGCACGACGGGCCTGCAGATCAAGGTCGGCGGCCGTCATCGTGGAGAAACACCACTTTCGACGACGAGAGAAGACACGATGGCACCGACGCCCACCGCCCCCGGCCCGACCGACGACCCTGTCGTCCGGTACGACGAGCGCCAGGACGACTGGGCCGGGCGCATGGCGCTCGCCGAGGCGATGATCCCCGTGATCGGTCGGCTCTGGCGGCGCGACGGGGTCGTCGTGTCGATCCACGGGCGCAGCCTGCTCGACCAGTCGCCCGTCGGCGTCCTCAAGCTGCACCGCTTCGCCCGCCAGCTCGACGACCACGTGCTCGACCCCGCCGAGACCCTGGCGGTGCTTCACCTGCTCGACGGCCTCGACCTCGGGCCCGCCTCGATCGACCTCGCCCGGCTGAGCGCCCGGCACCGCGCGGAGCACGACGGGCATCGGGAGGGGCGCGGGGGGCGCGAGGGGCGCGAGGGGCACGTCGCAGCGTCGCTCGCCGACGTCGTGCGGTCCGAGCTCGCCGAGGTCGTCGGGCGTCGCGGTGACGGCGGTGCCGCGACCCGTGACGTCGTCCTCTACGGCTTCGGCCGCATCGGCCGGCTCGTCGCCCGGTTGTTGATCGAGCACGCCGGGGGACGAGGAGGCGCGCGCCTCCGGGCGGTCGTCGTGCGTCGCGGCTCGGCCGACGACCTGGTCAAGCGTGCCAGCCTGCTCAGGCGCGACTCCATCCACGGCCCGTTCGCGGGCACGATCGTGGTCGACGAGGCCACCGACACGATCGTCGCGAACGGCACGTCGATCCAGGTGATCTACTCGGACGACCCGGCGACGGTCGACTACGAGCGGTACGGCATCCGCGACGCGATCGTCGTCGACAACACCGGTCGCTGGCGGGACGAGCCGTCCCTGCGACGACACCTGGAGGCGCGGGGCGCGTCGCGCGTGCTGCTCACGGCCCCGGGCAAGGGGTCGATCCCGAACGTCGTGTTCGGCGTGAACCACGAGACGGTCGGCGACGAGGCCGTGGTCGCCGCGGCGTCGTGCACGACGAACGCGATCACGCCGGTGCTGGCCGCCCTCGACGAGCGGTGGGGCGTCGAGTCCGGGCACATCGAGACCGTGCACGCGGTGACGAACGACCAGAACCTCACCGACAACTTCCACCCCGGCGACCGTCGCGGGCGGTCGGCGTCGCTCAACATGGTGCTCACCGAGACGGGGGCCGCGACGGCGGTCGCCAAGGCGTTGCCGCAGCTCGCCGGACGCCTGACCGGCAGTGCCATCCGGGTGCCAACGGCCGACGTGTCGGTCGCGGTGCTGAACCTGCGCCTCCGGACGCCCGTCGACCGCGACGAGCTCAACGCCCACCTGCGTCGTGCCTCGCTCGACTCGCCCCTGCGGCGACAGATCGACTACGTCGAGTCGCCCGAGGTCGCGTCGACGGACTTCGTCGGGTCGCGCCACGCGGGCGTCGTCGACGGCCTCGCGACGGTGGTCTCGGGCGTCGACGACCCCACCGACGCCCGGGTCGTGCTCTACGTCTGGTACGACAACGAGTTCGGCTACAGCTGCCAGGTCGTCCGCCTGCTCGAGCACCTCGCGGGTGGCACGCCGCCCTCCCTGCCCCGCCCGGCCCGCGCCGCCGCGTCCGGTTCGCCCGCCGCCCCGGGGGAGGCATCCCCCTCGCACGCCGATCCGGTACGTACCGGATCGGCCCCGCGTGATCCGGTACGTACCGGATCGGCCCCGCGTGAT
>NZ_LMPQ01000012.1:19376-65026 GCF_001423905.1 Frigoribacterium sp. Leaf186
ACGGAGAACGAGGTGCCTCCGCCTCGGAGGTGGCTCCGCGCCCCGCACCCACCGACGACCAGCTCGACCTGACCCTGGAGGCCACGCGATGATCACCACCCGACCCCACGACCCCGGCGTCCTCGGCGACGCGACCCGCGCCTCCTCGTCCGACGCGACCCGCGCCTCCGCGGGCGACGCGACCCGCGCCTCCTCGGCTCCGGCGACCGACTGGGCGCGCGTCGCCCGGCGGCGTCACGCGCCCGCCCCGTCGTGGGCTCCGCGTGCCCTCGCCGCCTGGGTCGCCGAACAGGTCGAGCTGCTCGAGCCCGACGGCGTGCAGTGGATCGACGGCTCGGACGCCGAGGCCGCGCGACTGACCGCCGACCTCGTCGCGAGCGGTGCCCTGATCGCGCTCGACCCCGAGCGGCGCCCGGGCAGCTACCTGGCCCGGACCGACCCCGGCGACGTCGCCCGCGTCGAGGACCGCACCTTCATCTGCACCACCGACCCCGCCGGCGCCGGCCCGACGAACAAATGGCGCGAGGCCGGAGCCATGAAGCGCGAGCTGCGCCCCTGGTTCGCCGGCTCGATGCGGGGCCGCACGATGTTCGTCGTGCCGTTCAGCATGGGCCCGGTGGGCGGGCCGCTCTCGCAGCTCGGCGTGCAGCTGACCGACTCGGCCTACGCCGTGCTCAACCTGCGCATCATGGCGCGCGTGGGCTCCGAGCCGTTGGCCGCGTTCGGAGGCGCCGAGGGCGAGGTGCCGTTCGTCCGCGGCGTGCACAGCGTCGGCCACCCGTTGCGCGACGACGACGGCACCACCCGAGACGACGTCGCCTGGCCCTGCAACGACACGAAGTACATCACCCAGTTCCCCGACACGCGCGAGATCTGGTCGTTCGGCTCGGGCTACGGCGGCAACGCCCTGCTGGCCAAGAAGTGCTTCGCGCTGCGCATCGCGTCGACCATGGGGCGCGACGAGGGCTGGCTCGCCGAGCACATGCTGCTGATCCGGGTCACGAGCCCCGAGGGGCGGGCGTTCCACGTCGCCGCGGCGTTCCCGTCGGCCTGCGGCAAGACCAACCTCGCGATGATGCAGCCGACCCTGCCCGGCTGGCGGGTCGAGACCCTCGGCGACGACATCACCTGGATGAAGCCCGGCCCCGACGGCCGGCTCTGGGCGATGAACCCCGAGACGGGCTTCTTCGGGGTCGCCCCCGGCACCGGCGAGACGTCGAACCCCGTCGCCGTCCGCACCCTGCACGCGAACACGATCTTCACGAACGTGGCGCTGACCGACGACGGCGACGTCTGGTGGGAGGGGCTGACCGACGAGGCGCCCGAGCACCTGACCGACTGGCGGGGCGACGACTGGACCCGCGCCTCCTCGACCCCGGCGGCCCACCCGAACTCGCGCTTCACGGCACCCGCCGAGCAGTGCCCGTCGCTCAGCCCCGACTGGGACGCGTTCGACGGCGTGCCCCTCGACGCGATCGTGTTCGGCGGACGCCGTGCCACGAACGTGCCGCTCGTGACCGAGGCCCGGTCGTGGCGGCACGGCGTGTTCGTCGGCGCGACCGTGGCGTCCGAGCAGACCGCCGCGGCCGAGGGCGTCGTCGGCGAGCTGCGTCGCGACCCGTTCGCGATGCTGCCGTTCTGCGGCTACGACATGGGCGACTACTTCGCGCACTGGCTGCGGCTCGGGGCGGCGCTCGGCGACCGGGCGCCGCAGGTGTTCCAGGTCAACTGGTTCCGCAAGGGGGCCGACGGGGCGTTCCTCTGGCCGGGCTTCGGCGAGAACTCGCGCGTGATCGCCTGGATCGCCGGTCGCCTCGCGGGCACCGCCGACGCCGTCGAGACGCCGCTCGGCCTCGCCCCCGCACCGGGAGCCCTCGACCTCGACGGCCTCGACCTCACCGAGGAGGCGCTGGCCGAGTCGTTCGCGGTGCCCACGGACGCCTGGCTCGCCGAGTGCGACCTCACCGACGAGTTCTTCGACCGGTTCGGGTCGACGCTGCCGACCGCGCTGCGCGACGAGCTGGCCGCCCTGCGCGCCCGGCTCGAGACCGCCGCTGGCGCGGCCGTGCCGACCGCGGGTGCGGCCGGCACGCCGGCCGGCTGACCGCACCGACGACTCCCGCCGCCCGTGATCAGCGGGTGACGGGCCCGGGGCTCCGCGTCGTGGGGACGCGGGGCCCCTTCACACGACACCGCACCGCGTTTCGTGCACCGCACCCGGACTAGTCGGGGTGCGATGCACGAAACGCGGTGCGGTGCGGTGCGGTGCGGTGCGGTGCGTCGTCGGCTCAGCCCGACGCCGACGCCTAGCGGCGCGTCGGGTCGTCCGCGTCCTTGGCGACCGTGACCTTCTCGCCCTCGATCTCGTCGCGCTTGGCCTTCTGGGCGTCGCCGCGGGTCTTGGCGAGGCTGGCGATCGTGGCGACGGTGATGGTCGCGCCGATGAAGAGCAGTGAGAACCAGATCGGGATCTCGGGCACCCACAGCAGCGGCTCGCCGCCGTTGATGAACGGCACCTCGTTGACGTGCAGGGCGTGGAAGACCAGCTTGACGCCGATGAAGGCGAGGATGATCGCGAGGCCCTGCGACAGGTAGACGAGACGCTCGAGCAGGCCGCCGATCAAGAAATACAGCTGGCGGAGGCCCATCAGGGCGAAGGCGTTGGCCGTGAAGACGATGTACGCCTCGTTGGTCAGGCCGTAGATCGCGGGGATCGAGTCGAGCGCGAAGACCAGGTCGACGAAGCCGATGGCGATGACGCAGAGCAGCAGCGGCGTGACAAAGCGCTTGCCGCCCTTCTTGACGGTGAACTTGTCCTCGTGGAACTCGTCGTCGACGGGCAGGATGCGGCGGGCGATCTTGACGAAGGCGTTGTCGGCTGCGTTGCCGCCGTGGTCGCCCTTGATCTGCTGGTAGGCCAGCACGAACAGCAGGGCGCCGAACAGGTAGAACACCCACGAGAAGTTCTCGATCAGTGCGGCGCCGGCGGCGATGAACCCGGCGCGCATGATCAGGGCGATGACGATGCCGATCATCAGCACCTTCTGCTGGTACATGCGCGGCACGGCGAACCCGGTCATGATCAGCAAGAACACGAAGAGGTTGTCGATCGACAGGGCCTTCTCGGTCAGGTAGCCGGCGAAGTACTCGCCGCCGTAGCCCCAGCCGCTGACGAACCCGATGCCGACGCCGAACAGCAGCGCGAGCCCGATGTAGAACGCCGACCAGCGGGCGGACTCGCCGATCGTGGGCTCGTGCGGCTTGCGCACGTGGGTGAAGAACTCGAACACGAAGAACGCGATGGTGACGGCGATCGTGATGAGCCAGGTGGTCAGTGAGACGTCCACGGGGGTGCTCCGGGTGGGTCGGGCTGATGAGGCGGGTGGGACGTCGACGCGATCGGCCGACGCCGGGCAACATGCTCCTGAGAGAACGGTACGTGGGTGCGTGCTGGGGGCGAGCCCTCAACCGACCGTGACCCTCCTGAGAAGCTGCAGGGAGCGCAAGAACCCGACCGCCCAGGAGGCGCGGCTCGGCGACCGCCTCACCGTCGCGTCAGGTGCACCCCGGCCAGCATGCAGCGCACCGATCCACCGGCGAGCTCGATCGTCGACACCTCGAGCGGCAGGGGCCGGGCGTGCCGCGAGACGGCCCGCCGCTGCGCTGCGGTCAGGGCGGCCCAGCCGCGGGCGGAGATCGCCAGCACGGGCCCGTCGGCCCCCCGCAGTTCGAGGGCGTTGCCGGCGAACTCGCCGAGCTGGTCGCGGCCCAGGGCGACCACCTCGCGTCCGGAGGCCGTCAGGCGCTCGACCACGCGCCTCCGTTCGCTCGTCGACTCGATCGACTCGAGCCCGACCAGGGCGAAGCGCGACGCCACGCTCATCATGACGTTGGTGTGGTAGATCGGCACGCCCTCGGCGTCGGTCGCGGTGAAGGCCAGCACGTCGAGGCCGAGGTCGGCGCAGACCACCGCGACGGCGGCCGGGTCGGCCCGCTGCGACAGGGCGACGTAGGCGACGCGGTCGACGTGGTCGACGACGAGTGCCCCGGTGCCCTCGACCACGCGACCGGCGCGTTCGAGCGGGGAGTGGTCGAGCACGTCGGTCACGGAGTACCCGTCGCACAGCAGGTCGACGACGTCCGCGCGCCGTTCGCCCCGCCGGTTCGGCGAGTGCATCGGGTAGAGCACCACGCGGCCGTCGCCGTGGGTCGAGAACCAGTTGTTCGGGAACACCCCGTCGGGGCGGTCGGCCCGCACGTCGTCGACGAGGTGCACCGTGACGCCCGCCGCGCGCAGGGCCACGGCCGCCCGCGTGACCTCGGCGGCCGCCCGAGCGGCGAGCTCGCCCCGGGTCGCGTCGACGTCGGCGGGGTCGGTCTGGAACGCGTTGTCGGCCGCGGTCTGCGGGTTCGGCGTGAAGTGGTGCGGTCGCACCATCACGACCGCGGCGGGGGACTGCGTGGTCAGCCGCGCCTCCTCGTCGGCGCTTCGGGTGCGCGAGGAGGCGCGGAGCTCGGGGGGCGACACCGGCCCCGGCGCCCCCGTCGCGGCCGACGGCGAGGCCGGTGCGGACGACGAGGAGGCGCGGGGCGGGCGGGCGAGGATCGTCACGACGGTCTCGGTGCGGCTCGGGGCTCGGGCTGGGCGTCCGGCGGGTCAGACGCCGACGGGCCGACGGGCGGCGACGAGTCCGAAGAGGTCCTTCGGGTCGTCGGGGTCGGCGACGAGGTCGATCTCGACCGCGTAGTCGGTGCCGACGACGTCGTCGCGCAGGTACTTGAGGGCGCAGACGTCCTCGATGGCGAAGCCGACCGAGTCGAAGATCGTGATCTGGTCGTCGCTCGTGCGCCCGGGGCGGCGGCCGGCGACGACCTCCCACAGCTCGGTGACGGCGAAGTCGGCGGGCTGGTGCTGGATCTCGCCCTCGACGCGGGTCTGCTCGGGGTACTCGACGAAGACGTCGGCGCGGCGCAGGGTGGCGGGGTCGAGCTCGGTCTTGCCGGGGCAGTCGCCGCCGATCGCGTTGACGTGCACACCGGGACCGACGGCCTCGTCGGGCAGCACGATCGCGTTCTGCTTGTCGGCGGTGCAGGTCGTGATGACGTCGGCGCCGCGGGCCGCCTCACCCGGGCTCGTGCACACCGTGATGTCGAAGCCGAGCGGTTCGAGGTTGCGGACGAACTTCTCGGTGGCGCGCGGGTCGACGTCGAACACGCGGACCGTCTCGAGCCCCAGCGAGGCACGCATCGCCAGCGCCTGGAACTCGGCCTGCGACCCCGCCCCGATCAGGGCGAGCACGCGCGAGTCGGCCCGGGCGAGGCGCTTGGCGGCCATCGCGCTCGTGGCGGCCGTGCGCAGCGCGGTGAGGATCGTCATCTCGGCGAGGAACGTCGGGTAGCCCGTGTCGACGTCGGCGAGCACGCCGAACGCCGTGACGGTCTGGTAGCCGCGCCCGGGGTTCGACGGGTGGCCGTTGACGTACTTGAAGCCGTAGGTCTCGCTGTCGCTGGCGGGCATCAGCTCGATGACGCCGATGGGGCTGTGCGAGGCGACGCGGGGCGACTTGTCAAAGGCGGGCCAGCGGGCGAAGTCGCGTTCGAGGGCGGTCACCATGCCGCTGGTGATCGGGCCGACGCCACGGTCGGTGACCCACCGGATCATGTTCTGCACGTCCACGAAGCGCACCACGGCGACCTCCTCCTGCTCGGCCCGGATCGGTCTCACGTCCGGGTGGCACCACGCTAGGACTGGGCGATGTGCAGCCACAATCACCATCGAGCGTCATTCCGCACGCCGTGACAGACGATCTGCGCACCCGTGCTGTACGTTCCGTGTCATGGCCGATCTCGACGAACTGGACCGCCGCCTCCTCGCCGCCCTGCGGGTCGACGCCCGCGAGTCGGCGGCGAGCCTGGCGCGGCGGCTCGGCGTGACCCGGGCGACGGTCACCTCGCGGCTCGACCGGCTCGAGGCGTCGGGTACCGTGCTCGGCTACACGGTGCGCGTGCGCGAGGCCGACGACCCCGACCTGATCCGGGCCGTCGGCTTCATCGAGATCGAGGGGCGCTCGACCGACCACGTCATCCGGCAGCTGCGGGGGTTCCCCGAGGTGGCGTCGCTGCACACCACCAACGGCGGCTGGGACCTCGTCGCCGAGCTGCGCACGTCGTCGCTCGGCGAGTTCGACCGCGTGCTCGCGCGCATCCGCAGCGTCGAGGGCGTGGTCAACAGCGAGACCAGCCTGCTGCTCAGCTCGGTGCTGCGCTGACCCGGCGACCGTCCGGCACCTGAGCTCAGACCGCGCCGCGCCTCCCGGCGACGATGCTCTTGAGGGCCTCGTCGAGATGCGGGTGGACGAAGTCGTAGCCGCCCTCGACCAGTCGCTCGGGCAGCACCCACCGGCTCTTGAGCACGAGCTCGGTCTCGGTGCGCAGCACGGCCGTGCCGAGCTCGAGCATCCAGCGCCAGGCGGGCAGGCCGAACGGCACGCCGAGCACGCGACGCAGGGTGCGCATCATGCCGCGGTTGTCGCTCGGGTTCGGGGACGACAGGTTCAGCACGCCCTCGAGCGTCTCGTCCGCCCGGGCGAACCGGATCGCCCCGAGCACGTCGTCGACGTGGATCCAGCTGAACTTCTGGCGCCCGCCCCCGCGGCCCTCGCGGTGGTACGTGCCTGCCGCGAGCCGCGCCCGGGTGGCCGGCCACGGGCCGTCGAGCTGCGGGCCGCCGAGCCCCGCCCGCACGAGGTTCATCAGTGGCACGAGCGCGCTGCCGTCGCCCAGCACGATCGCCATGCGGAGGGCGACGCGGCGGGTCGCGGGCAGCTCGCCGGCGAAGAACTCGGCCTCCCACGAGGTGGCGACGTCGACCGAGAACCCCGAACCGATCTCGCCGGTGGACTCGGTCATCGGGCGGTCCTCGGCGTGGCGGTAGATCGTCGCGGTCGACGAGTTCATCCAGACCCGGGGAGGCGCGGTGCAGGCGAGCACCGCCTCCCTCAGTTCTCGCGTCGTCTCGACGCGCGACCGCATGATCTCGGCCCGGTTCTCGGGGCCGTAGCGGCAGTTCACGCTCTTGCCGGCGAGGTTGACGAGCAGGTCCGAGCCCTCGAGCAGGGCCGTGATCGCGGCGGTGTCGCCCCACGAGGCGTCGGGGCCGTGGCGGCCGATCAGGCTGACGCGGGCACCCTCGGCGCGGAAGGCCGCGGCGAGGTGCTGGCCGATGAAGCCGCTGGCTCCGGCGAGGACGATGTGGTCGGTCATGGGCGGGGTCCTCGTCGGTGTGGCTGGGTGGGGTGCTGCTCGTCGGCGGACCCGACGGGGTGCGCGAGGTCGTCGGCGACGACCTCGTAGTCGAAGTGGCCGGTGTACTCGTACAGACGGCCGAGGGCGGGGGAGTCGAGCACGACCGAGACGCGCTGTCGCCCCACCGACTCGTCGAAACTCTCGTGCAGCGTGACGCGGGGGGCCACGACGCGGGGGACCCGCAGGCGCACCGGGCCGAGCCGCAGCGCCGTGCTCGTCGAGACCATCGTCAGCGCCCCGTCGACGACGGTCGCCCGCAGGCGCGCCGACCAGCGCCGTCGGTGGCCGAGGTGGTCCTCGAGTCCGTCGCCGCGGGCCGCGATCTCGTCGACCATGCGGCGCGACCCGTCCGCGAACGCGAAGGTGCGGACGGCGGTGACGGCGACCGCCCCGCTCGCGGTGGTCGAGGGTCGGTTCTCGACGCGGAACGGCACGTCGCGGCGGTCGACCGCGAACAGCACGCCCTGACGGCCGAGCACCCACAGTGCGGGCCAGAGCCAGCGCCTCGGCGTGCCCACGACGGTGAACGTGCCCCGGCCCCGGCCGACCGAGCCCGCGGGGACGGCCGAGAAGTACGGCCGGAGGCGCGGGTGCAGCCGGTCGAGCGCGTCACCGGTCGCGGCCTCGTACGGGGAGCGCGCCACGGTCATGACCTCACGCTAGGGGACCGACCGGTCGACGGGCCGGGGTTGCCTCGACGTCGAGAAGTCCTCACCTGTTTGTCGTGACCATCGGCCGGCGGCCCGCGCGCGCCTCCTCGGGGCAGCCGGGGCCTCCATCAGGAGGCGCGCGCCCGTTAGCCTCGTCGGCATGAGTCACCCCCTCGTCACCGTGACCGAGCTCGCCTCGACCCTGCAGCGTGGCGGCGTCGTCCGCCTGCTGGACGTCCGGTGGCGGCTGGACCGCCCGGACGGCCGCCCGGCCCACCGCGAGGGCCACCTGCCCGGGGCGGTCTACGTCGACCTCGACACCGAGCTGGCCCGACACGGCGACCCGGTCGAGGGGCGGCACCCGCTGCCCGACCGGGCCGACCTGCAGGCGGCGGCCCGTCGGTGGGGCATCGACGACGGCGACGCGGTCGTCGTCTACGACGACCTCGGCGGGCAGTCGGCCGCGCGCGCCTGGTGGCTGCTGCGGGCCTCGGGGCTGGCCGACGTGCGCCTGCTCGACGGGGGGCTCTCGGCCTGGCGCGAGGCGGGACTCCCGCTCGAGCAGGGCGACGTGGTCGCACGACCCGGCGGCGTCACGCTCGGCGACGACCCGTGGCCCGTGATCGACGCCGACGAGGCCGCGACCTGGCCGCGCACCGGCGTGCTGGTCGACAGTCGGGCGGCCGAGCGCTACCGCGGTGACGTCGAACCCGTCGACCCCCGGGCCGGCCACGTCCCCGGGGCCGTCAACCTGCCGACGGGCGGCAACCTCGACGACTCGGGTCGGTTCGTCGACGCGGCCTCGTTGCGGGCTCGCTTCGAGGATGCGGGGGTTGGGCCGTCGACGCCCGTGGCCGTCTACTGCGGGTCGGGCATCACGGCGGCGCACAACGCCCTGGCGGCGACGATCGCGGGGTTCGAGCCCGTGCTCTTCGCGGGGTCGTGGAGCGCCTGGTCGAACGACCCGGCCCGTCCCCTCGCGACCGGGGACCGCCCCGGCTGAGGCATGGGCTCACGGGCGGTCAGTCGGCGTGACCGGGCGCGGGCGCGGCGGACCGGTCGTCGACCACGGCGTCGACGGCGGTGCTCCGCACGGCGTCGATGCCGTTCATGGCCGACCCCTTCTGCTTGTAGCCCTCGGACGAGGCGATGACCTCGCCGTTGCTCGCCGTCAACACGAAGCGGTACTCACCCGAGGCGTCCTGGGTGACGATGAACTTGCCTGCCATGGGTGGCCCCTTGCCCGATGTGGTCCACGCGCTCTGCGTGGCGACAGCATAGGGCCGACGCCCGACGGGTGGCCCGCTCGACCGAGGACCCGCTCTACGGATGGGGACACCGTGGACGGTTTGACATGTGACATGTCATGCGCCAGACTGGCCTGGTCGGTGTGATCGCCTCGAGCCCCGTTCCCCCCTCCGGGGCTCGGCGGTCGCACCGACCCGTCTCGGCGGCCGGTCCGTCCGGGCACACGAGGGCGCCCGGCCCCGGATGGCAGTCTCGGGGGCGGGCGCCCTCGTCGCCGGCTCAATTGGCCAGCAGGTCTCGTCGCCGGCTCAGTCGGCCAGCAGGACGGCCATCGCGCTCTTCAGCGACTCGCGGTCGCGACGGAGCTTCGCGACCTCGGCCTCGAGTTCGGCGACGCGCTCGGCCGTGGCGGCCGAGCCCGACCCCGGCGGGCGGCCCCGACGCGGGGTCGACGCCGGCGCCGCGGCCGCGTCGTCGTCCGCTTCGGCGTCGAGTTCGCGTTCGACCGCGTCGTCGGGTGCGGGCGTCGGCACGATCGAGCGCTCGTGGGCTCGGATCCAGCCGCGCAACGACTGCTCGCCGACCTCGAACTCGGCGGCCGTCTCGCGGATGATGGCCCGGTTGCCGGGCTCGGCCTCGCGACGTTCGAGCACCCGGGCGAGCGACTTCTCGCGGGTCTCGTCGCTGTACTTCTGTTCGAAAGGCATGTGCGCTCCTGATGTCGAGACACGGTGTCGTGTCGGCTCATTGAATAGCCCCCGTGATGACCGTACTGCACGTTGACGTGTCGGCGCGCGGTCATGACGCCAACTCACATAACCGATCGTGTCGCGCATGATGACGGCTCATGTAACACGTCGTGCGATGAACGACAGGTGCTGTCGAGTGGCCCGCCGTGCCGCACGTCACCGGCCCCGACGACTCGCGGCCGAATGTCCCGGCCTCCGGGAATCGTCGGGGCGGACCGCTTAAGGTGTCAGGGTGTGGCGAGCCGACAGACAGCATGACAACGACGACGACGAGAACGACTCCGTCGCCGTCCCGACCGGCGCGCCCACGGGCGTGATCGCACCTCACGCCGTCAGCCTCGGTCACCCGGGGCAGTCCCTGGGCAACGTGGCCGAACCCGTCTGGAACACCTGGCGCGAGTCGCTGCGACGTGTGGGCGGCCCGTCCGCCCTCTTGCACTTCGGTGACTCGCAGCGGTCCCGCATCGAGCTGAGCACGACGCACCCGGGTGGGCTCGCGCAGTTCATCACGGGCAAGACGACGTTGCTCTCGAGCCTGATCCGCGACGACCTGGCCCTGCGCACGGCTCGCGCGGCCGCCGGCGAGATCGCGGCCAAGGGGCTCGAGCTCAGCACGGTGCGCGGCATCGACGCCGTCCACCTGGCCATCGGCGTCGCCGCCTGGTCGTTCGCCGGCGAGGACTTCCGGGCCCCCGTGCTGCTGCGTCCCCTGGCGATCCGCCGTCACGGCCGCGACTTCGAGGTGAAGCTGCTCGGTGAGCCCTTCCTCAACCCGGCCCTGGTCGACGCCCTGCACGACCAGTTCGGCATCACGCTCGACGCCGAGTCGTTCGTCTCGCTCGCCAGCCGCGAAGGGTCGTTCACCCCCAACCCGGTCATCGACCGCCTCCGGGGCCTGACCGCACACCTCGAGTGGTTCACCGTCCAGCCGCGACTGGTCGTCTCGACCTTCGCCGAGGTCTCGACCGAGATGGCCCTCGACGCCCGCGAGCTGGGGCACCCCGTGCTCGACGCCCTCGCCGGCAACCCCCTGGCCGTCCGTCAGGTCGAGCAGGCGTACCGCCCGACGACGGCGACCCCGCAAGACGAACGCAGCCCCGAGACCGACACGCTGCTGCTCGACGCCGACCCCGAGCAGGAGAACGTCGTGGCGCAGATCGCCGCCGGCAACTCGGTCGTCGTCAAGACGCTGCCCGGCACCGGCGGCACCCAGACCATCGTCAACGCCGTCGGACGCCTCGTCTCGCAGAACAAGCGGGTCCTCGTGGTCAGCGCGCGGCGGGCCTCGCTGCGCGGCATCACCAGCCGTCTCGCCGACATCGGGCTGCCCGGCGTGGCCGTCAGCCCGACCACCCTGCGTCGCGACGTGATCCGTTCGATCTCGCGCAACGAGAAGGCCACGCACCCGCAGATGGGCGAGGTCGACGACGCCCTCGTGCGCCTCCGCAAGGTGCTCGTCGACTACCGGGGTGCGCTCAGCCGCCGCGACCCCGAGCTCGGCGTCTCGGTGCTCGACTGCCTGACCGAGCTGTCCCGCCTCGCGCTGTTGCCGGCCGCTCCCGCCACGACGGCGCGCCTCAGCCGCCGCAGCATCGCCGCCATGGTCGATGGTCGGGGCCGCGTGGCCGAGACGATGGTCGGCGCGGCCAACCTCGGCGAGTTCAAGTACGGGCCGGGCGACTCGCCCTGGTATGGCGCGCGCTTCACCGAGAGCGTGGGGGCGGGCGACGCCCACCAGCTCGCGAAGAACCTGCACCACCGCGACCTGCCCCGCCTGCTCGAGCGGGCGACCGACGTCATCGGCAGCACGCGCATGCGTCCGTTCGAGAGCATCGCCGAGCTCGGCGTCTACCTGCGCCTGCTCACCGAGATCCGCGACACCCTCGACAAGTTCCTGCCGGTCGTCTTCGACCGGTCGGTCGCCGAGCTGGTCGCCGCGACGGCGCCCAAGCGCGAGGCCCCCGACATGTCGAGCGCCAACCGTCGTCGGCTGAAGAAGCTCGCCCGCGAGTACGTGCGGCCCGGCGTCCACATCGCCGACCTGCACGGTGCCCTGCAGCGCATCCAGCAGCAGCGGGTCGTCTGGCAGCGTTACGTGTCGGCTGGCACACCGCCCGAGGTGCCCACGGGAATCGCCGACACGCACGTGCTGCACCAGCAGGTCTCGCAAGACCTCGAACGCCTCGACGGCCCCCTCGGGCTCTCGGGCGACGACGGGCTCACCGAGATCGGCGTCGTCGAACTCCAGCAGCGGCTCGAGGCCCTCGCCGCCGAGAGCGACGTGCTGCAGAACCTCCAAGAGCGCACCGAGCTGATGACGACGCTCCGCGACCTCGAACTGACGCCGCTGATCACCGACCTGGCCAACCGGCACGTGCCAGAGCACCAGGTCGCCGCCGAGCTCGAGCTCGCCTGGTGGCGCTCGGCCCTCGAGTCGCTGCTCGAGGCCGACCGGGCGTTGCTCGGCGCCAACACCGCGATGCTCGACCGGCTCGAGGCCGACTTCCGCCTCGTCGACGAGGCGCACGCCGCCGGCAGCGCCCAGCTGCTCGCCTGGTTGCTGGCCGAGAACTGGAAGATCGGTCTGGTCGACTGGCCCGACGAGGCCTCGGCCCTCAAGGGCCTGCTGCGGCAGGGCCACCTGACGGCGCGCCTGCTGCACGACGCGGCGCCGCACCTGTCGCGTGCCATCGCACCGGTCTGGGTCGCGTCGCCCTACGAGGTGCACACGATCGCCGACACGGTGCCGTTCGACACCGTCGTGCTCGTCGACGCCGGCGCGACCACCCTCGCCGAGAACGTCGGGGCGATCCGTCGCGGCAAGCAGACGGTCGCCTTCGGCGATCCCGTCACGCAGACGCCCTCCGAGTTCGACATCGGGGTGCTGCCGGGCAAGCCCGTGGCCGACGCCGACGAGGAGAGCCTCGCCGCCTCGCACTCCGAGAGCGCCCTGGCTCGTCTCGCGACCCTGCTGCCGACGCTCTCGCTGACCCGCAGCTACCGGGCCGGCGGAGAAGACCTCGCCGAGCTGGTGAACCGCCGCTTCTACGGCGGTCGGATCGAGTCGCTGCCGTGGGCCGGCAGCTTCCTCGGGCACGGCAGCATCGCGCTCGACTACGTCTCGGGCGGCACCGCCGTGCCCGACCCCGAGTCGGGTGCCGTCGAGAGCGTCGACGCCGAGGTCGACCGCGTCGTCTCGCTCGTCCTCGAGCACGCCCGCACGCGCCCCAGCGAGTCGCTCATGGTGCTGACGGCCTCGGCCAAGCACGCCGTCCGCGTGCAGCAGGCGGTGCTCACCGCGGTGTCGGGCCACAAAGACCTGACCGAGTTCGTCGTCGGCGACCGCAGCGAGCCGTTCATGGTCGCCACGCTCGAGCAGAGCGTCGCCCAGAGCCGCGACCACGTCGTGTTCTCGATCGGCTACGGCCGCACGCCGCACGGCCGCGTGCTGAGCGACTTCGGTCCGCTCGGTCAACCGGGTGGAGAACGCCTGCTCGCCGTCGCCATGACGCGCGCCCGCCGGTCGATGGTCATCGTCACGTGCTTCCAGCCGGGCGACATCGACTCGAGCCGCATGGGGCACGGCACGGTCGCGCTCAGCGAGATCCTCACCGAGGTGCAGGCCCGCACCACCGCCGAGCACGTCCCCGACGACAGCGAGCCGATGCTCGTCGACCTCGCCCGCCGACTCGAGGCGAAGGGCATCCCCGTCGCCCTCGGGCACCGCGGCAAGCTCGGGCTGGTCGCCGCCCACGACGGCGTCTGCGTCACCATCGAGACCGACACGACGCTGTCGCGCGCGAGCCTCCGCGAATCGTTGCGCTCGCGTCCCGAGGTGCTGCGCCGACTCGGCTGGCACTACATCCGGGTGCACGCCTTCCAGCTCTTCACCGACCCCGACGCGGTGGCCGAGCGCGTCGCCGATGTCCTCGGCATCGGTGACGCGAACACCCACGAGGTGCCCGCCCTGTCGGCCAGTCAGCACGTCAACCGTCGATGAGCTCAGGAGGCGCGGCGTCCGACGGCGACGCCTCCGACGCCCTCGAGACGGCCGAGCCCCGGCCCCTCGTGGTGCGTCGACGGGCCGGCCGCCGCGTCACCACCGACCCCGTCCCGGGCAGCGATCCGACGCCGGCGCCCGAGCCCGCGCGCCAGGGGTCGAGCGAGAACGACCAGCGCCTGCGCGCCGACGTCCCGCCCCACTGGGGCTGAGCAGGCCGCGCCGGGCCGAGCGCCCGACACGACGAACCCCGGATGCGACGACGAACCCCGTCGTGTCGGGGTTCGTCGTCGCATCCGGGGTTCGCGGGCGGCGGGCGCCCGGTCGGCGCCTCGGGCGTCAGCGGCTGCCGAGCGGACCGTTCTCGCTCTGCGGGTCGCGCGACTCGAGCACCGGCGCGGCGTGCGAGCCGGTGCCCGTCGCGGGCGTCGCCTGGGCGCGCAGCAGGTCGCGGATCTCGCTCAGCAGCTCGACGTCGGTCGGCGGCACGTCGGCCGGGGTCTCTTCGGCCTTCTGCTTGGCGAAGGTCCGCTTGAGCAGGTTGTTGACGGGCAGCACGAGCACGAAGTACACGACCGCGGCGATGATCAAGAACTGGATCGCCGACCCGATGACGGCGCCGAACATGAGCTTGGCCTGACCACCGCTCAGCGTGGGGATGGTGACGATGAGAGCTTTGTCGAGCATGGTCGCGTTGAACGCCGCGCCGATCAGCGGGTTGAACACGTTCCTCACGAGCGACGTCACGATGGCCGTGAAGGCCGCTCCGATGACGACCGCGACCGCCAGGTCGATGACGTTTCCGCGCAGGATGAACTCTTTGAAACCCTTCACGGGCGACTCCTTCTGGTCCGACGAGATGAGTTTCTCGACGTACAGCCAACCACGGAGGCGCGCGGCCGTGGTCGCGCCCGTCGCCTCGGCGGGTCAGGACGAGCGGGACGACCCGCTCGACGAGCCCGAGCCCGAGCCCGAGCCGGACGAACCGGAGCCGGAAGAGCCGGAGCCGGAGCCGGAGGAGCCGGAGCCGGACGAACCCGACCCCGACGAGCCGCTGCCGGACGAGGACGAACCCGACCCGCTGCCCGAGGCGCCCGACGAGGACGAGCCGCTCGCGCCTCCTGAGCCCTTGTCCGACGAGGTGGACGACGAGCCCTTGTCGCCCGAGCCCGAGCCCGAGCCCGAGGTGCTCTTCGAGCGCGAGTCGGTGCGGTAGAAGCCCGAGCCGTTGAAGGTGACGCCGACGGGGCTGAAGACCTTGCGCAGCTTGCCCTGGCAGACCGGGCACACGGTGAGGGTGTCGTCGGTGAACGACTGCACGATGTCGAACGCGTTGTCGCACTCGGTGCAGCGGTACGAGTAGGTGGGCACGGAGGCGCTCCTGGGGGAAGGCGAGTCTAGAACTCGTGGATGCCGGAGGGGGTGACGACGCCGTCGACGGGTTGGTCGTGCCGCTCACGGGGCACCGACTCGACGTACTCGGGGTCGAACACCACAGCATAGACGGGCGGGCGACGCTCCATCGAGCCGAGGGTCTTGTCGAAGTAGCCCCGGCCCCAGCCCATGCGCATGCCGCCGTGGTCGATCGAGGCGGCGGGCACGACGATCAGGTCGACGTCGTTGATCGCCATCGGGCTGAGCACCTCGCCGACGGGCTCCGGCAGGTCGAACAGGCCGCGCCGCTCGCTCTCGCCGTCGCCGACCGCCCAGTCGAGCAGGCCGTCGGCGCGGGTGATCGGGAACAGCACGCGGATGCCGTTCGCGAAGGCCCAGTTCAAGAACGGGCGCGTGTTGGGCTCGACGTCGGTCGACAGGTAGGCGGCGATCGAGCGCACCGACAGGCTCGTGGCGAGCTCGGTGAGGTGCTGCGTGATGCCCTCGGTCGTGCTCTCTCTCTCGTGCGCACCGAGGGTGCGACGCTTCTGGCGGATCTCGGCTCGCAGGGCGCGTTTGGCGTTGCCGACGTCGTCAGTCATGACGTCGATCTTAACCGTCCGACTATTAACCTCCGTGAAACGTCGGGGATGGTTACGCTGACCCGCATGGGCTTCACGATTTCTAAAGCAGTCATTCCCGCCGCGGGTCTGGGGACACGGTTCCTTCCCGCCACGAAAGCAATGCCGAAGGAGATGCTGCCGGTCGTCGACAAGCCGGCGATCCAGTACGTCGTCGAGGAGGCGGTCGCCGCCGGCCTCACCGACGTGTTGATGATCACGGGGCGCAACAAGAACGCGCTCGAGAACCACTTCGACCACGTCAGCGAGCTCGAAGAGACGCTGCGGAAGAAGGGCGACCACGACAAGCTCGCCAAGGTCAACCAGTCGACCGACCTGGCCGACATGCACTACGTGCGTCAGGGCGACCCGCTCGGCCTCGGCCACGCGGTGCTCCGGGCCAAGATGCACGTCGGTCGCGAGCCGTTCGCCGTGCTGCTCGGTGACGACATCATCGACGCACGCGACCCGCTGCTCACGCGCATGGTCGAGGTGCAGGGGCAGAAGAACGCCACCGTCATCGCCCTGCTCGAGGTCGACCCCTCGCAGACCCACCTCTACGGCATCGCCACGGTCGAGAAGACCGACGAGGACGACGTCGTCAAGGTCACGGGCCTCGTCGAGAAGCCGGCTCAGGGCGAGTCGCCCTCGAACCTGGCCATCATCGGCCGCTACGTCATCCGCCCCGAGGTCTTCGACGTCCTCGAGAAGCAGGAGCCCGGCAAGGGCGGCGAGATCCAGCTGACCGACGCCCTCATGAAGATGGCCGGGGCCGAGGAGTGGACCGGCGGCGTGTACGGCGTCGTGTTCCGTGGTCGTCGGTACGACACCGGTGACAAGCTCGACTACATCAAGGCCATCGTGCAGCTCGCCAGCGACCGCGACGACATCGGTGGCGAACTGCGCCCGTGGTTGCAAGAGTTCACCGCCGGGCTCGAGAAGTAAGCAGGCGACACGTTCCGTGACGAGCATCCCCACGTTGACGGAGGGGGCGGTGACCATCCGCCCCCTCCGCCTCCGTGACACCCGCGACCTCGACCAGGCCCTGATGGAGAACCGGTCGTGGCTGCGGCAATGGGAGGCCACCAACCCGAACGGTTTCACCAGCCACGACGTCCGCGGCAGCATCCGCTCGCTGCAGACCAACGCCCGTGCCGGCCTCGGGCTGCCCTTCGCCATCGAGCTCGACGGCCGCTTCGTCGGCCAGCTCAACGTCTCGGGCATCGCGTACGGGTCGCTCGGTTCGGCCACCATCGGCTACTGGGTCACCCAGGGTGCGGCGGGCCACAACGCGACGCCGACGGCCGTCGCCCTCGCCACCGACCACTGCTTCCGGGCGCTGGGCCTGCACCGCATGGAGATCTGCATCCGGCCCGAGAACGCGCCGAGCCTGCGCGTGGTCGAGAAGCTCGGCTTCCGCTACGAGGGCCTGCGCCGCCGGTACATCCACATCAACGGCTCGTGGCGCGACCACTTCTGCTTCGCGCTGGTCGCCGAAGAGGTGCCAGAGGGCGTGCTGCGTCGCTGGACGACGGGCACCGTGCCGATCGGCCAGGGCAGCGTGCCGGCCGACGCGCTGGCCGAGGCCGGGCGCGCGCTGCCGCTCTAGCCGGCCCGGCCCCGCGGGGTCGCCGGTCAGCTCCCCGGGGCGGATCCCCCGCACGACACGCGGACACACCTGTCGATCAGCGGCTCCGGGGCCCCGCCCCCTCATACCTTGGTCACCATGAACATCGAGTCGTGGGGTGGAGGCGTCGTCCTCGCTCTCGTCGCCGCGCTCTGGCTCGTCTACCTCGTGCCCACCTGGCAGCGCCGACGCGAGTACCTCGCGACCGAGCGCAACGCCGTGCGGCTGCAGCAAACGTTGCGCATCCTCGCCCAGACGGCCGAGGTGCCCGACGAGGTGCGCGTCGAGGCGAACGCGCGGTCGGTCGCCGACGCCCAGAAGATCCTGCGACACGAGGAGGCGCGGCGCGAGGCCCTGAGGCGGGCCCACGAGGCCGCGCGGCAGCGTGCCGTCACCCGCGAGCTCGCCGCGGCCGCCCCCGTGCTGCGGGCCGCCGACCGCGACCCCGCCCTCGCCGCGCGTCGGCTGCGTCGCTCGCGGCTGGTCTCGACCGTCGTGCTCGCGCTCAGCGTGGTGGCCGTCGTCGGGGGAGTCGCCGCGGGCCTGACGTCGTCGTGGGTGCTGGTCGTCGCCGGGGTGGTCTTCGGTGGCGGGTCGATCGCGATGCTGGCCCAGCTGGCCGCGGTCTCGCGCGCTCGTGCCCGTCGGGCCGTCGTCGCTCCCGTGGCCCAGCCGCTCAAGGACTTCTCCGGGGTGATGGGCGAGGGCGTCGTCGTCCGCGACGACGAGGCCACGGCCGAGTCGCGCCTCTGGACGCCCGTGCCCGTGCCGAAGCCGCTCTACCTGCGCCGCGGGCGACAGCGGCCCGCCTCGCCCGTCACGACGGTCGACCCGGCCGCCGAGCTGCAGCGGGACTCCCGTCGCTCGGTCGAGTCGCTGCGGGCGGCACAGCACGACGCCCTGCGCGAGGCCGCGCGGGCCGAGGCCGCGTTGCAGTCGACGCGACGGGCTCCGGTGACCGTCGCCGCGCCTCCTGCGCCGGCCGCGTCGGCTGACGCCGCCTCGGCCGCCCCTGCCGAGGAGGCGCGGGTCGAGCCGGTCGCACCGCCTCGCCCCCCGAGCCGCTTCGCCCGGATGGGCATCATCGACGAGCTGCCGCAGTCCGCCTTCTCGCTCGACGAGGCCCTGCAGCGCCGCCGCGCCGTCTGACCCGCGCCGCACCCCCTCGAGCGGCGGGGAACCCCTGCCTCGGCAAATCGCTCTGCGCCGGTCGGCGGGGTCCGGGCCGTCGGTCGGCGAGTTCATCCGGGTGTCGCCGAGGTGCTATCGTGGCAGAGCAGTTTCTGGGGCTATGGCGCAGTTGGTAGCGCGTCTCGTTCGCAATGAGAAGGTCAGGGGTTCGAATCCCCTTAGCTCCACCAGACGAAGGCCCGGGTCGACCACGACCCGGGCCTTCTGCGCACCGGGTGCGCCTCGAGACCTCTGGCCGGGGCGATCTGATGGATCCGCTGTGAGCGGGTGCGGCCGGGGTGGGGCGGTCGTAGCATCCCGGCATGTCCCTCGCAGTCAGCATCGTGCAGCACGAAGAGCACGACCACCCGGTCTGGTACCTGCACTACTCGTACGCGCGCAGCCTGCCGGGCGCGCCGGCCCGCGGGCCGTACCACTCGCGACTCGACGCGGAGGAGGCGCTGCACCACCTCCGTGACGCCGCCCACATGTACGGCGAGTTCGAGTTCTCGGTGCTGCCCGCCTGATCGCGCCGTAGCGACGGAGACCCGCCCGGAGGCCTCGCTCGGAGGCGACCCAGGCCGTGCCTCCTCCGCGCCCCATGCCGCGCCTCCTCGGCGACCGGCGCCGCACCTCCTGCACCATGATGGTCGGGTGCCTCCGACGACCCCGACCGACGACCCGACGCCCCACCTGACGACCGACCCCGAGCTGCTGGCGCGGTTGCGGGGCGACCTGGCCGCGTCCGGGTTCACGGTCGAACGGCTGCAGGGCGCCGACGCCTGGGGTTCGCACGCCGGTGCCGCGCTCTTCCGCGGCGAGCGGGTCGCCGCGAGACGCGCCCTCGCCCGGAGCGCAGCCCGCGACGAGACGGTGCGCCCGGCCGCCACGCTTGCCCTCCTCTTCGTGCTCGGCTACGCGCAGGCCGCCGAGGTCGTCGCCGAGGCCCTGCCGACCCTCGGGGTCGACGGTGCGGTCTCGCTCGGTCTCGTGGCCCACGACGGCGACGTGGTGCGGGCGCTCGTCGACCTCCGCCCCTACGCGTTCGTCGACGCGTCGGGCGAGGCGAGCTGGTGGATCGCCTCCGACCTGGGCGAGCTCGTGGTCGAGGGGGCCCTGCGCGAGGACCACGTGCTCGGGGTCGGGGGAGCCTCGGCGACGTTGGCCGGCCTCATGGTCTCGCGGCAGGTCGACCGGGCGCTCGACCTCGGCACGGGGTGCGGCATCCAGGCGCTGCACGCGGCACGGCACGCGCGACACGTCGTCGCCACCGACATCTCGCGGCGCGCCCTCGACTTCGCCGCGTTCAACGCCGCCCTCAACCTGGTCGACGGCATCGAGCTCCGCCTCGGCAGCCTCTTCGAGCCGGTCGCCGGCGAGACCTTCGACCACATCGTGTCGAACCCGCCGTTCGTCATCACGCCCCGCGTCGAGGGCGTGCCCGAGTACGAGTACCGCGACGGCGGCATGGTGGGAGACGACCTCGTCGCCTCGGTCGTCGAGGGGCTCGGTCGACACCTCGCGCCGGGCGGCGTCGCGCAGCTGCTCGGCAACTGGGAGTCCGGAGGCGCGGGTGCGGTCGCCGGCAAGCGGGGCGCGTACTCGGTGGCCGGCTGGGCCGCCCGGGGCGACGTGCCCGTCGACGTCTGGGTGGTCGAGCGCGAGGTGCAAGACCCCACCGCGTACGCCGAGACCTGGATCCGCGACGGCGGCACGCGCCCGGGCACCCCGGACTTCGAGCGGCTCTACGAGGCGTGGCTCGGCGACTTCGAGGCCCGGGGCGTCGTCGAGGTCGGTTTCGGTTACGTCACCGTGAGGCGACCGGCGGACGACGCGAGCGCGCCCGTGGTGCGCACGGAGCGCCTCCTGGGCGGGCTCGGCCAGAACGACGTCGGCCTCGGTGCCCACCTGCTCGGCACGCTCGAGGCGATCGACCTGCTGCGCGGACTCGACGACGAGCAGCTGGCCGGCCGACGCCTGGTGGTCGCAGGCGACGTCACCGAAGAACGTCACTACTGGCCCGGCAACGACGACCCCACCGTGATCTCGCTGCGCCAGGGCGGGGGCTTCGCCCGGACGGTCGAATCGGGCACCGCGCTCTCGGCGTTGGTCGGAGCCTGTGACGGCGAACTCAGCGTCGACGCCATCGTCGGGGCCCTCGCCCAACTGCTCGGGGTCGACGAGGCCGGTCTCCGGGCCGAGCTGCTGCCCCGGGTGCGCGGACTCGTGACGATCGGCATGCTGCGCGCCTGATCGCGGCCGCCTGACCGTGCCCGCCTGGGCGCGCCCGACTGATCGTGCCCGCCTGGGCGCGCCCGACTGGGCGCGCCCGCCGGGCGACGCGTCAGCCGCGGTGGTTGCCGGTGCGCTCGCCCCACTCGCGCCACGAGTACTCGGGCACGAAGCCGAGCAGGTCGCGGGCCTTGTCGCTGCTGAGCAACGGCTCGACGCCCTCGACGGCCCGGCGCTTCTCGACCTGCGGCCAGTACTGCTCGGCGAGCACGGCCGTCGGCGTGTTCATGACGGTGTCGGACGCCGCGATGATGAACGCCTCGAAGCCGACCAGGTCGCTCTCGAGCGCCTTGCGGACGGCCTGGGCGCCGTCGCGGGCGTCGATGTACGAGAAGAGGTTGAAGGTGCGCTTCTCGGGGGTCTCGTCGAAGGGGTACTCCGAGTAGTCGCCGTCGTCCATCACGTTCGAGAAGCGCAGGCCGATCAGCTTGAGCTGACGGTCCCAGCGCGTGAAGTGCCGCGCCATCTCTTCTTCGACGGCCTTGCCGAGCGAGTACGACGACTCGGGGCGCACCGGGTACTCCTCGTCGAGCGGCAGGTACGGCGGGTCGATGTCGAACGGGATGCCCAGCAGCGTCTCGCTCGAGGCCCACACGACGTTGCGGATCTTCGCGGCGCGGGCTGCGGCGAACACGTTGTAGCTCGAGGTGACGTTGTTCGTGAACAGCGCCGCGTTGGGCACGAGGCCGGGTGCGGGGATCGCGCCGAGGTGCACGACGGCGTCGATGTGGTCGTACCGGTCGTCGACGCTCGTCAGGGCCTGGGCGACCTGGCCGTAGTCGGTCAGGTCGACCTTGACGAAGACGACGCCCTCGACGGGGTCGGGGCTCGGGACGCGGTCGAGCAGGACGACCTCGTAGCCGTGCTCGGCGAGGTGGCGCACGACGGCGCGACCGAGCTTGCCGCTGCCGCCGGTGACGGCGACTCGGGTGGTGGGGGTGCGGGGAGACGACATCGTCGGCCCTTTCTGCCGGGCGCCCGGCGGGTCTGGAGGCGCACGGGTCGGGCTGCGCGCCTCCTGACGTTTCTACTAGGCCGGGGCCGTCCGCGGTCGGTCCGCGCCGAGCGTGTCACCCAGGAGGCGCGGTGCCGGCCCCGGTCCGCTGGGAGCCGTGTCGGCGGTGGCGGGTAGCTTCGGCCTGACCGGGTCGACCGTCGGCCCCCGAGAGAGGCCCCCATGAGCACCCACACCGACCCCGCGCAGCACGACGCCGACGACCACACCGACCCCGCGGCCGTGCACGGCGACAGCCCCGAGCCCGTCGAGGTGCACGGCGACTCCGCCGCCGACGAGGCCGCGACCGAGGGTGCGGTCGACCAGATCGACGACCTGCTGGGTGGGCAACAGCCTTTGCGCTGACGTTCGGTCGGCCCCCGCGAACCCGTCGCGGCCGTCGCGGCCGTCGCTCAGGCGATCGGCTGCAGCGAGTGGAAGGCCGTGTCGTGGTAGACCAGCGGCGACGCCGAGCCGTCGACCTCGGCGCCGAGCACCTGCAAGATGACGACGAGGTGGTCGCCCGCTGGAACCTCTCGGTGCACCACGCACTCGAGGCGGAGGGGGGTGCCCGTCAGCAGGACGGCCCCGTCCGGGGTCGTCGTGTACGCGACGTCGGCGAACCGTGCCGCGCGGGTCCGCGACGACAACCGGAGGCACAGCTCGCCCTGGTCGGCCGCGAGCACCGACACCCCCAGGGTCGGGGCCTCGCGGAGGCGGGCCCAGGTCGCGGAGTCGTCGCGTGCCGAGAACGTGACCATGGGCGGGTCGAACGAGGCCCCGACCGTGAAGCTCGAGACGACCATGCCGTCGGGGCCGGCCGGGCCGGTCGCGGCCAGGGCGGCGACCCCGCTCGGGAAGACGGCGAAGGCCGAGCGGTCGACCGGGGCGAGCGTCGTGGTGAGGGTCATCGGGGCTCCCGTCGACAGATGTGAACCAGTTGGTTCACCGCGACGGTAGCTCGTGGGTGTTTCGTCCGGATTACGCGTCCGTCCAATCACCTGCAAGTCACCCACCACGTCCGGTGCCGTCCGAGGTACGGTGTAGTGCGCTCACCGGCTGGTTACCGGGGCGCCCGTTCCCGACGAGCGGCCGTCGAACCCAGCGTGGTCTCCTGATCCGACTTCGTGAGGTCCTCGGCCGTGGGTCCGGTGGGCACGCCCTGGTCCGAGTTCTGCTCGTCGACCGGGGCGTGCCCTCTTCTCGTCGTGGCCGCCGCCCGCCGGGGTCGTCGTCACCGTCGTTTCGCGACACGCGCCTCCTCGTGTTTTACTTGAGTTCCTCTCACCTCGTGGAGGTTCAGGGCACGAGGCGGGGGGTCGACCGCGGGGGCGTCGAACGCGTCCCCGCGGTCGGACCGTGCGTGCGTCGTCGACGTCGCGTCTCGGTCGTCGCCCACGACCCGGTCGATGGTGCAGGGTTGACTCATCATGTCGCCCGCTCCCGTCGCCCCCCTGGCCGCCCTGCTCCCGTCGCACCCGGGCGTCGACTCGTACGACGCCGACACGGCGTACACGGCGTTCGCCGAGTGGGCCGAGTCGCGCGGGCTGCCGCTCTACCCGGCGCAGGACGAGGCGATGATGGAGCTCGTCGGCGGTGCGTCGGTGATCCTCAGCACGCCCACCGGCACCGGCAAGTCGCTCGTCGCGGCCGGCGCCCACTTCGTGGCCCTGAGCCAGGGCGGGCGGTCGTACTACACGGCACCGATCAAGGCCCTCGTCAGCGAGAAGTTCTTCGCGCTGGTCGAGCTGTTCGGGCCCGAGAACGTCGGCATGGTGACCGGTGACTCGTCGGTCAACGCCGACGCGCCCATCATCTGCTGCACCGCCGAGATCCTCGCGAACCTGGCCCTGCGGCACGGGGCCGACGCGGCCGTCGACCAGGTCGTCATGGACGAGTTCCACTTCTACGGCGACCAGTCACGGGGCTGGGCCTGGCAGGTGCCGCTGTTGCTGCTGCCCCGGGCGCAGTTCCTGCTGATGTCGGCGACGCTCGGCGACGTCACGCGCATCACCGACGACCTCGCCCGTCGCACCGGACGGCCCGTCGCGCGGGTCACCGGCGTCGAGCGCCCGGTGCCGCTGCACTACTTCTACGCCCAGACCCCCGTGCAAGAGACCGTCGAAGAGCTGCTCTCGACCGGTGAGGCACCCGTCTACGTCGTGCACTTCTCGCAGGCCGCCGCACTCGAACGGGCGCAGGCGCTGTCGAGCATCAAGATCGCCAGCCGCGAGCAGCGCGACGAGATCGCCGAGCTGATCGGCGGGTTCCGCTTCAGCACCGGCTTCGGCAAGACCCTGAACCGCCTCGTGCGATCGGGCATCGGCGTGCACCACGCGGGCATGCTGCCGAAGTACCGCCGCTTGGTCGAGCAGCTCGCCCAGCGCGGACTGCTGCGCGTCATCTGCGGCACCGACACCCTGGGCGTCGGCATCAACGTGCCGATCCGCACCGTGCTGCTGACGGCCCTGACCAAGTTCGACGGCACCCGCATGCGCCAGCTGAGCGCACGCGAGTTCCACCAGATCGCCGGCCGGGCCGGTCGCGCGGGCTACGACACCTCGGGCACGGTCACGCTGCAGGCGCCCGAGCACGAGATCGACAACCTCAAGCAGATCGAGAAGGCGGGCGACGACCCGAAGAAGAAGCGCAAGATCGTCCGCAAGAAGGCACCCGACGGCTTCGTGTCGTGGGGCGAGCCCAGCTTCACCAAGCTGATCGCGGCCGAGCCCGAGGCCCTGACGTCGCACATGCAGGTCACGCACGCGATGCTGCTGAACGTCATCGGCCGGGGTGGCGACGTGTTCGCGAACGTGCGGTCGTTGGTGTTCGACAACCACGAGCCGCTCGCGAAGCAGTACGCCATGGCCCGCCAGGCCATCTCGATCTACCGGACGCTCCGCACGGCCGAGGTGGTCGTGCAAGAGCCCGCGCCCGACGGCGGGGCCCCGACGATCCGGCTGACGGTCGACCTGCAGGCGAACTTCGCACTGAACCAGCCGCTGTCGCCCTTCGCCCTGGCGACCTTCGACGTGCTCGACGTCGAGTCGCCGACCTACGCCCTCGACATGGTCTCGGTCGTCGAGGCGACGCTCGACGACCCCCGGCCGATCCTGTCGCAGCAGCAGTTCAAGGCCCGGGGCGAGGCCGTCGCGGCGATGAAGTCCGAGGGCATCGAGTACGACCAGCGCATGGAGCTGCTCGAGGAGGTCACCTGGCCGAAGCCGCTCGACGAGCTGCTGACCGCCCTGTTCGAGACGTACGCGGCCTCGCAGCCCTGGATCGGCGACTTCGCGCTCAGCCCCAAGTCGGTCGTGCGCGACCTCTACGAGCGCGCGATGACGTTCGGCGACTTCGTCAACTTCTACGGCCTGGCCCGCTCCGAGGGACTCGTGCTGCGCTACCTGTCGGACGCCTTCCGGGCCCTGCGGCAGACCGTGCCCGACGAGGCGAAGACCGACGAGCTGGTCGACGTGATCGAGTGGCTCGGCGAGCTGGTGCGTCAGGTCGACTCGAGCCTGCTCGACGAGTGGGAAGAGATGGTGAACCCACGAGAGGCCCTGGCCCACGACGAGATCGTGCCGCCGACCCTCCGCACCCTCACCGCCAACGAGCGGGCGTTCCGCATCATGGTGCGCAACGAGCTGTTCCGCCGCGTCGAGCTCGCCGCGCGGGACGACGCCGACGCCCTCGGCGCCCTCGACGCCGGCTCGGGGTGGGACGCCGACCGGTGGGGCGAGGCGCTCGACCGGTACTACGACGAGTACGACGCGATCGGCACCGACGCCGCGGCCCGCGGGCCGCAGATGCTGCAGGTCGAGCAGCTGCCCACCGTCTGGCGCGTCCGGCAGATCTTCGCCGACCCCGAGGGCGACCACGACTTCGGCATCTCGGCCGTCGTCGACCTCGCCTCGAGTGACGAACGCGGCGAGGCCGTGGTCACCGTGACGGCGGTCGGGCCTGCCTCCGAACGGAGCCGACCGTCACCCGTCGAGGGGTAATCTCGTAGGGTCGTGCCACACCCCGGCAGCCGACCAGCACCGCCCGCGTTCCACCACGAAGAGGTCGCCATGTCCCGTCTGTCCGGCAAAGTCGCCATCGTCACCGGGGCCGCCTCGGGCATCGGCGAGGCGATCGTCCGGCGGTTCGCCGACGAGGGGGCCCGGGTCGTCGCCACCGACATCGTCGACGGCTCGAGCGTGGCCGCCGAGACGGGGGCCGAGTTCGTGCAGCACGACGTCGCCAACGGCGGCGACTGGAAGCGCGTCATGGACCGCATCGCCGAGCACTACGGCCGGCTCGACGTGCTGGTCAACAACGCCGGCATCGTCTCGGGCCAGTCGATCGACGTCACCCAGCTCGAGAGCTGGAACAGGGTCTTCGCCGTCAACGTCACCGGCGTCATGCTCGGCACCCGCTTCGCCATCGAGCAGATGCGCGCCAACCCCGACGGTGGGGGCGGGTCGATCATCAACCTCGCCCCGGCGACGTCGTTCCTCGGCTTCGGCGACGACGCGGCCTACACGGCGAGCAAGCACGCCCTCGTCGGCCTGACCCGGTCGAGCGCGGCGCACGCCGCCCAAGAGGGCTGGAACATCCGCATCAACTCGCTGCACCCGGGCCCGACCGACACGGCGCTGTTCCGCCGCCAGGTCGAGGCCCAGCCCCAGGTGCTCGACGCGTTCAAGGCGATGAGCCCGCGCGGGCGGCTCGCCAAGCCCGACGAGGTCGCCGGGCTCGCCCTGCACCTCGCGAGCGACGACTCGGCCTTCTCGACCGGCGCGCAGTTCGTCGTCGACGGCGGCCTGTCGAGCACGCACCCCTCGATGTAGCTGCGCGTCGCCGCGACGCGACACCGCACGGCCCGGCGCGACGACGCGACGACGCGGCGCCGGGGTCAGAAGAGCGTCGCAGGAGGCGCGGGCGGGGTCGCGGGCGCCGCGATCGGGGCGGTCGTCGCGGTCGGCGCCCCCGGCCAACCGGGCCCGGACGGCACGTCGGTGCGGTTCTGGAACGCCGTGGCCGCGCCGCGGGCCCGCACGTCGGCGGCCTCGTTCATCTCGTGGCCGACGTGGCCGCGCACCCACTCGAAGCGCACCTTCCGCCCGGCCAGTGCGGCGTCGAGCTCTTTCAGGATCTCGACGTTCAGCACGGGCTTGCCGTCGGCCTTCCGCCAGCCCTTGCGCTTCCAGCCGGGCATCCACTCGGTGCAGGCCTTGATCGTGTACTGGCTGTCGCAGAGGATGTGCAGGTCGTCGTCGGTGCCGGCCGTGGCACGCAGCAGCTCGAGCACGGCCGTCAGTTCGCCCTGGTTGTTCGTCGCGCGCGGCCAGCCGCCCGCGGCCCACCGCTCGTCGTCGACGTACCAGGCCCATCCGGCGGGGCCGGGGTTGCCGAGGGCCGATCCGTCTGCTGCGGCGGTGATGGTCATGCGGGTGCTCCTTGCGTCGACGGGTTGCCGCTCCACGGTAACGTGCCGGGCGCGACCGACCGGACCCGCGCCTCCTGCGGGGGAGTCGTGGAGCGACGTCGCGGGCGGGCGCGGTCGCCGGCTCGTCGACGCGGAGTCCGTCGCGAGTGTCGGGGTCAGCCGTTGTGGTCGGGGTGCGAACCGGTGCGCTCGCCGGTCTCGATGCCCGCGATCGCCGCGAGGTCGCCCGCGTCGAGCTCGAAGCCGAAGACGTCGAGGTTGGCGCGGATGCGCGACGGTGTGACCGATTTGGGGATCACGACGAGACCCTGCTGCAGGTGCCAGCGGATGGTCACCTGCGCCGGGGTGACGCCGTGCTTCGCGCCGATGCGGACGAGGGCGGCGTTGTCGAGGATGCGTCCGCGGGCGAGCGGCGACCACGCCTCGGTCACGATGCCGTGCGCGGCGTCGAAGGCGCGCAGCTCGTGCTGCTGCAGCCACGGGTGCACCTCGACTTGGTTGATGGCCGGCACGACGTCGGTCTCGGCCAGCAGGCGTTCGAGGTGCGCCACCTGGAAGTTGCTCACGCCGATCGAGAGCGCCCGGCCCTCGGCACGGATCGTCTCGAGGGCGCGGTACGTCTCGACGTACTTGTCCTGCCGCGGGGCCGGCCAGTGGATCAGGTAGAGGTCGACGTGGTCCGTGCCGAGCTTCGCCAGGCTCTCGTCGAACGAGCGGAGCGTCTCGTCGTAGCCGTGCGCGGTGTTCCAGACCTTCGTCGTGAGGAACACCTCGTCGCGAGGCAGGCCCGACGCGCGGAGGGCACGGCCGACGCCCGTCTCGTTCGCGTAGAACTCGGCCGTGTCGAGGTGCCGGTAGCCCTCGGCGAGGGCGGTCTCGACGACCCGCTCGGCCTCGTCGTCGGCGACCTTGTAGACGCCGAGCCCGAGCTGCGGGATCGTCCGGCCGTCGTTGAGGGTGATCTGGGGCACGTCGGGTGTGGGCATGCCCTCAACTCTGCCAGCCTCCGGCTGACACGTGTCGCCCGTCGTCGGCGACGGTCGGGTGAACGGTGCGTGCCGCGGCGGAACCCCGTTGGCCCGGGAGGCGCGGGTCAGCTCGCCTGGATCGGCACCGGTTCGGTGTCGGGCAGCGGGCTCGCGTCGCGACCCCGCAGGTCGGGCAGCGCCTTGTGGAACACGGCACCGACGATCGTGCCGACGAAGGCGAAGCAGGCCGCGACGATCAGGCCGCCCTGCCCGCCGACGTGGTCGATCGCGAAGCCGGCGATCGCCGACCCCAGGGCCGAGCCGATCAGCTGGCCGGTGCCGGCCCAGCCGTAGGCCTCGGCGGTGTCGCTGAACTTCACGCTCGACGACACGACGGCGAACATGACGGCGAGTGCGGGCGCGATGCCGACGCCCGCGATCAACAGGGTGATGCTGATCGGCCAGAGGCCCGTCGCGAAGATCGCCAGCGTCATGCCGACGAACACGATGGCGATGCGTCGGGCGAGTGCCCACGGGCCGACCGGGACGTGCCCGAGCGCAAGCCCGCCCACGAGCGACCCCGCGGCGAAGATCGCCAGTGCGATGCCCGAGTCGGCGCTGCCCTCGCCGAAGAGCGCCACGACCCCGGCCTCGACCGCGGCGCAGGCCCCGATGAGCAAGAACCCGGCGACGGTCGCGAGCAGCACCGTCGGGCGGGCGAGCACCTTGCCGAAGGCCCGCTTGCTGCGGGGGATGCGGACGCGACCGACCTCGGGCGACGCGATGAACCAGATGCCGCCGCCGACCAGGAACGCGGCCGCGAGCCAGATGGCCTCTCGCGTGCCGACCTGCGTGCCGACGAAGGTCGTGATGACCGGGCCGGCCACCCAGATGATCTCTTGGGCGGACGCGTCGAGCGAGAAGAGCGGGGTCAGCTGGTTCGAGGTCACCATCTTCGGGTAGATGGTGCGGACGGCCGGCTGCACGGGCGGCACGCTGAGGCCCGTGACGAAGCCGAGCGCCATGAACACGGGCACCGAGAAGTCGTACAGGGTGAAGGTGACCATCGTGATCAGGCAGACCACCAGCGTCAGCGTCAGGACGGGGCGCATCGCCCAGCGGCCCATCCAGCGGCTGGTGAGCGGCCCCGAGATGGCCTGGCCGATGCTCGTCGCGGCGAGCACGAGGCCGGCCGCGGCGTAGGAGTGGTGCACGTGTTCGACGTGCAGCAGGAACGCGAGCGACAGCATGCCGAACGGGAAGCGCGCGGTCAGCTGGGCCGCGATGATGCGCGAGACGCCGGGCGTCTTCAGCAGGGTCGAATAGGTGCTCACGAGGGGTCAAGTCTACGAGCGCGGTCGTCGGTCGCGACACGCCGGTGGCCCGAATTGGGGACACCGGCCGCGAATGTCGGTGGTGGGGAGAAGGATGTGCACAACCCGCCAGAAACGGGGGAGAACCGGCCCCGATCTGTTCACAACCTGTGCATGGGCCTGTGGATAATTACAGCCGTGTAACACCGCATCTAGTTGTGCCCACCAGCGTCGGCCACAAGATGTAGTATCGAAGAGTCGCCACGGGCACTACGCCCCGCAGGCTCACGAACCACCGATCCGGCCTCAGGGGCCGGCCAGAACACAGGGGATCCCATGGCCATCACCGTCTACACCAAGCCGTCCTGCGTCCAGTGCACGGCCACCTACCGGGCGCTCGACAACAAGGGCATCGAGTACGACGTGCTCGACGTCACCGCCGACGACGCGGCCCTCGAGAAGGTCCGCGCCCTGGGCTACATGCAGGCCCCCGTGGTCATCGCCGACGACGACCACTGGAGCGGCTTCCGCCCCGACAAGATCGCCGCGCTGGCCGCCAAGGTCGACTAGTCGACCGGGCGCCTCGCGCCCGTCCAGTCAGCATCGTGACCGGGGGCCGTGCCCCACACCACGTCGGAGACGAGGACTCGTCGTGACGAACGAACTCGTCTACTTCTCGAGCGTCTCGGGCAACACCGCCCGTTTCGTCACCAAGCTCGGACTGCCGGCACGGCGCATCCCGCTGTTCCCGTCCGAGCCACCGCTCCACGTCCGTGACCCCTACGTCCTCGTCCTGCCGACCTACGGCGGCGGCGAGGGGCGAGGCGCCGTCCCGAAGCAGGTCATCCGGTTCCTCAACGACGAGGGCAACCGACGCCTCATCCGAGGCGTGATCGCGGCGGGCAACACCAACTTCGGAGAGGGCTACTGCCTGGCCGGCGACATCATCGCCGCCAAGTGCGACGTTCCCCTTCTCTACCGTTTCGAAGTCTTCGGAACGCCAGACGACGTACAAGCCGTACAGACAGGATTGGAAGAATTTTGGACACTGCAGTCGATGACCTCGAAGTGATCGCCGCACCGGGGCAGGGTCTCAGCTCCGGCATGGACTACCACTCCCTGAACGCGATGCTGAACCTCTACGGCCCGTCCGGCGAGATCCAGTTCGACAAGGACCGCGAGGCGGCCAAGCAGTACTTCCTGCAGCACGTCAACCAGAACACCGTGTTCTTCCACAACCTGCGCGAGCGCCTCGACTACCTCGTCGAGAACGAGTACTACGAGCTCGCGACCATCGAGCAGTACGACTTCGCGTTCATCGAGAAGCTGAACGACCTGGCCTACTCGAAGAAGTTCCGATTCCAGACCTTCCTCGGGGCGTTCAAGTACTACACGTCCTACACGCTGAAGACCTTCGACGGGAAGCGCTACCTCGAGCGCTTCGAAGACCGAGTGGTCATGACGGCCCTCGGTCTCGCCCAGGGCGACGAGAAGCTCGCCGTCGACCTGGTCGAAGAGATCATCGCCGGTCGCTTCCAGCCGGCCACGCCGACCTTCCTCAACACGGCGAAGGCCCAGCGCGGCGAACTCGTCAGCTGCTTCCTGCTGCGCATCGAAGACAACATGGAGTCGATCTCGCGCGGCATCAACTCGTCGCTGCAGCTGTCGAAGCGCGGTGGCGGCGTCGCCCTGTCGCTCTCGAACATCCGTGAGGCCGGTGCGCCGATCAAGCAGATCGAGAACCAGTCGTCGGGCATCATCCCCGTCATGAAGCTGCTCGAAGACAGCTTCAGCTACGCGAACCAGCTCGGTGCCCGTCAGGGTGCCGGTGCCGTGTACCTCAGCGCCCACCACCCCGACATCATGCGATTCCTCGACACGAAGCGTGAGAACGCCGACGAGAAGATCCGCATCAAGACGCTGTCGCTCGGCGTCGTCGTGCCCGACATCACGTTCGAGCTCGCCAAGAACAACGAAGACATGTACCTCTTCTCGCCGTACGACGTCGAGAGGGTCTACGGCGTCCCCTTCGGCGACGTCGCGATCAGCGAGAAGTACCGTGAGATGGTCGCCGACTCGCGCATCAAGAAGACCAAGATCAAGGCGCGCGACTTCTTCCAGACGATCGCCGAGATCCAGTTCGAGTCGGGCTACCCCTACATCGTGTTCGAAGACACGGTCAACAAGGCGAACCCGATCAAGGGCCGCATCAACATGTCGAACCTGTGCTCCGAGATCCTTCAGGTCAACACGCCCACCACGTTCAACGAAGACCTCTCGTACGACCAGATCGGCAAAGACATCAGCTGCAACCTCGGCTCGATGAACATCGCCCTGTCGATGGACGCCCCCGACCTCGGCAAGACCGTCGAGACCGCGATCCGCGGCCTCAGCGCGGTCAGCGACATGAGCCACATCACGTCGGTCCGCTCGATCGAGGTCGGCAACGACCAGTCGCACGCCATCGGCCTCGGTCAGATGAACCTGCACGGCTACCTCGCTCGCGAGCGTGTGCACTACGGCACGCCCGAGGCGATCGACTTCACGAACATCTACTTCTACACGGTGCTGTTCCACGCCCTGCGCGCCTCGAACACCATCGCGATCGAGCGTGGCGTCAGCTTCGGCGGCTTCGAAGACAGCACGTACGCGTCGGGCACCTTCTTCGACAAGTACACCGAGACCGAGTGGAAGCCCGAGACCGAGCGGGCCGCCGCACTGTTCGCCGACGCCGGCGTCGCGATCCCGACGCAGGACGACTGGCTCGCGCTCAAGGCCAGCATCATGCAGCACGGCATCTACAACCAGAACCTGCAGGCCGTGCCGCCGACTGGCTCGATCTCGTACATCAACCACTCGACGTCGTCGATCCACCCGATCGCGTCGAAGATCGAGATCCGCAAAGAGGGCAAGCTCGGTCGCGTGTACTACCCGGCGCCGTTCATGACGAACGACAACCTCGAGTACTACACCGACGCGTACGAGATCGGCCCCGAGAAGATCATCGACACCTACGCCGCGGCGACGCAGCACGTCGACCAGGGCCTGTCGCTCACGCTCTTCTTCAAAGACACGGCGAGCACGCGCGACATCAACAAGGCGCAGATCTACGCATGGCGCAAGGGCATCAAGACGATCTACTACATCCGCCTCCGTCAGCTCGCGCTCGAGGGCACCGAGGTCGACGGCTGCGTCAGCTGCATGCTCTAGGCCCTGTGCCTCACGGCCTTCGCGCCACCCGGCGCGGGCCGGCCTCGACAGCCGGCCCGCGCCTCCTGAACTCACGCTCTTCCCTCTGAAAGGCACGTCATGACCATCACCGATCCGGTGCACGCCACCGGCAAGTCGGTCCCGCTGATCACGTCGGTCAGTGCGATCAACTGGAACCGCATCAACGACGACAAAGACGTCGAGGTGTGGAACAGGCTCGTCAACAACTTCTGGCTGCCCGAGAAGATCCCGCTGTCGAACGACGTGCAGTCCTGGAACACCCTGACGCCCGAAGAGCAGCAGATGACCATGCGGGTCTTCACCGGCCTGACGCTGCTCGACACGATCCAGGGCACCGTCGGCGCGATCAGCTTGATCCCCGACGCGATCACCCCGCACGAAGAGGCCGTCTACACGAACATCGCGTTCATGGAGTCGGTGCACGCCAAGAGCTACTCGTCGATCTTCTCGACCCTCGCGTCGACGCCCGAGATCGACGACGCCTTCCGCTGGTCGACCGAGAACGTCAACCTGCAGAAGAAGGCCCAGATCGTCCTCGACTACTACACCGGTGACGACCCGCTGAAGCGCAAGGTCGCCTCGACGCTGCTCGAGTCGTTCTTGTTCTACAGCGGCTTCTACCTGCCGATGTACTGGTCGTCGCGCGCCAAGCTCACCAACACGGCCGACCTGATCCGCCTCATCATCCGCGACGAGGCCGTGCACGGGTACTACATCGGCTACAAGTTCCAGAAGGGTCTCGAGGGCGCCTCCGACGAGCGCAAGCAAGAGATCAAGGACTACACGTTCAACCTGCTCTTCGAGCTGTACGAGAACGAGATCCAGTACACGCAAGACCTCTACGACGGCGTCGGCCTCAGCGAAGACGTCAAGAAGTTCTTGCACTACAACGCCAACAAGGCGCTGATGAACCTCGGCTACGAGCCGATGTTCCCCAAAGAGACGACCGACGTGAACCCGGCCATCCTGTCCGCGCTCTCGCCGAACGCCGACGAGAACCACGACTTCTTCTCGGGGTCGGGCTCGTCGTACGTCATCGGCAAGGCCGTCAACACCGAAGACGAGGACTGGGACTTCTAGCCCACCCCCGCACCGCGCAGCAGGCGCCGCCCACCCGGGCGGCGCCTGTTCTGCGTCCGGCTGCGCCGCGCCGGTCGGTTTCGGCGCGCTCGATCCGCGAGAACACCGGGAAGTGGACAGGACGCCGCCTCGTGCCGCGGTGTCCTGTCCACACGGCGGCGTGCCGGGGGCGTGCTCAGTCGGCGAGCAGCGCCGCCCGGATGGCTGCGATGCCGAGGCGGACCTCGGCGAACGAGGTGCTGAGCGGCGACAGGCCGATGCGCAGGGCGTCGGGGTTGCGGAAGTCGGGCACGACGCCGCCTTCCCACAGCCGGGCGACGATCTCGCGGAACGACTCGTGGGTGATGGTGACGTGGCTGCCGCGCTCCGACGCATCGCGCGGCGTCGCGACCGTCACCCCGAGCGGCACGAGCCAGGCGTCGACGAGCTCGAACGCGTAGTCCGTCAGCGCGAGCGACTTAGCCCGGACGGCGTCGATGCCGGCCTCGTCGATCAGGTCGAGCATGTCGTGCATCGCGAGCATGCCGAGCACCGGGGGAGTCCCGCTGACGAACCGCCGGATGCCCTCGGCGGGCGTGTACCCGTCGGCCATGGCGAACACGTCGGCCGCGCCCATCCAGCCCTGGATCGGCTGGTCGAGCTCGGGCAGCAGCGAGGCGCGGGCGTAGACGAAGGCGGGCGCGCCCGGCCCGCCGTTGAGGTACTTGTACGTGCAGCCGACGGCGAGGTCGACGCCCCAGTCGTCGAGCCGCATCGGCACGACCCCGACGCTGTGGCAGAGGTCGGCCAGCACGAGCCCGCCCGCCTCGTGCACGATCGCGGTGATCGCCGGCAGGTCGACCAGCCACCCGGAGCGGTACGAGACGTGGTTGACGATCAGCAGGGCCGTGTCGGGCCCCACGACGTCGCGCACCTGCGGCACGGTCACGCCGGTCGCCTTGTCGACGGCGATCCAGCGGATCGTCGCGCCGTGCTCGCGCGCGATGCCCTCGACGACGAAGCGGTCGGTGGGGAACTGGTCGTCGTCGATGACGATCTCGTGCCGGTCGGGCCGGGCCCGCAGCGCCGCCCGGATCGCCTTGTAGAGCAGCACGGTCGTCGAGTCGGCGACGACCGTCTGACCCGGGGCGGCCCCGAGGCAGGCCGCGGCGATGCGGTCGCCGAGTTCGGTCGGCAACGCCATCCAGCGTTCGTCCCACGAGCGGATCAGCCGGGTGCCCCAGGCGTCCGCGACGAACTCGGCCAGGCGGGTCGACGTCGCGGCGACCGGTCGGCCGAGCGAGTTGCCGTCGAGGTACGACACGACGTCGCCCGCCGGCACGAACCGGTCGACGAACGACGCGAGCGGGTCGGCGGCGTCGAGCGGTGCCGCGGGGTGCGCCGAGGCCTGTTCGTCGGGGTCGGCGGCGTCGACGGGGTAGGCGAGCGGATCGGTCATCGGGTCTTCTCCTCGAGGGCGACGCCGAGCAGTTCGTCGGCGGTCAGGGCGGTGGCGCCGGCGAGCCAGGCGGCCCGCTCGTCGGAGGACGCGGAGGCGCGGGGCGCGTCGGCGATCCAGGTCACGCGGGCGAAGGGCAACCGGGTGCCCCCGGTCGGCTCGGTCACGTCGGGCGCGAGTGCCTCGAGCAGGCCGGCCAGCCCGAAGCCGGCCCGGCCCATCGCCCGGAGCTCGCGCTCGTTGACCCCGAGGGGCAGGTCGCCGTTGCCGAGGTCGGTGCCGTAGAGCACGCGGCCCCCGGCGGCACGGAACCGTGACAGGTTGTCGACGGCCGTGAGGAATGCGGACCCACCCGGGACCTCGGTCGCAGGCTCCCTCGGCGCTGGGGTCGCGGATCGCTTCGCGACCCCCTGAGCTCCACCGCGCGGCCCGTGGATGTCGAGCGTGCTGATCCACGTCGTCGAGGCCGCCAGCCGGGCGATGAGGTCGTCGTCGAGCCGCTCGCTGAAGGGTGTGTGGGCGAACCGGTCGACGCCCGCGTCGAGCGCCCGCGCGGCCTGGCCCGCCCCTTGGACGTGCGCGACGACGGGCAGCCCGAAGCCGTGGGCCGCGTCGACCACGGCGGCGAGCGTCGCGTCGTCGAGCACGGGGCCGACGTCGGAGTTCAGTGCCACCTTGACGACCGTGGCGCCGAGGGCGTGCTGCTGCCCGACCACCCGGGCCCCACGCCGCGACCGGGTCGCGGCACGCAGGCCGCCGACGGCCAGGGCGGCCCGGGGCGGCGCCCAGCCCGACCGGCTCGGGTAGCCACCCGGGGCCGTGACGAGCCCGCCGGCGACGGACACCTCGGGCCAGCCGTCGCGACCCGACCGGTCGAGCCACCCGCGAGCCACGGCAGGGTCCCACCCGAGGTCGACGACGCGGGCGATGCCCCCGGCGGGCAGGCGGGCGGCGTCGACGAGGCCGAGGTGGACGTGCGAGTCGGTGAACGGGGCGAGCACGGTGCCGGGGACGTGCGGCAGCTCGGCCCGGACGAGCGCGTCGGCGTCGTGCGCGTCCGCGGGCCCGGCGAAGACGACGCCGTGCGCGTCGAGCCGCAGCAGGCTGCGACCGGACCACCGGCCCGACCAGGCGTGGTCGACCGTGACGAGCCGCGCCTCCTGATCCATGACCCCGACCCTATTCGTGCGCGCTGCCGACGCCTCGCAGGCCCGCCCGCGTCCGGGGACGACGAGGCGGGCCCGCGGGCTGGGGAGGAGCCGAGGAGGCGCGACCTACCCGGGCAGGACGGCCCGCGAGCACCGCGCCACGTACGGCAACCGGATCAGGTCGACGTCGCGGGTGTCGGGGTGCGTGTCGAGCAACCGCTCGACGTCGCGCAGCAAGGCCGCGCGGTCGTCGGGCGACAGCGTGATCACGTAACTGCGGGACGCGATCATGGCGAGGAACTCCTCGCGCCCGAGTTCGTGCACCCAGGCGACGTCGTGACGCTCGACGGCGCCGAACGGGGCCCCGACGACCGGGGCGTCCGACCCCATGTCGCGCTCGCGGGGCTGGTGCATCACGCGGCTGAGCTCGGCCACCCACGGCACCGACTCGTCGCGGATGTTCCAGATCAGGCCCAGCGTGCCGCCGGGGCGCAGCACCCGGGCGATCTCGGGCACCGCGCGGTCGGTGTCGACCCAGTGCCACGCCTGGGCGACCAGCACGGCGTCGACCGAGTCGTCGTCGAGCGGGAGGGCCTCGGCCGAACCGGCGACCGAGACGGCCCCGGGCACGACCTGCTCGAGGGTCGCGCGCATGCCGGGTGACGGCTCGACGGCGGTGACCGACGGTGCCCGGTCGAGCAGCAGGCGGGTGAGCTTGCCGGTGCCGGCCCCCAGGTCGACCACGTGACAGGCGCCGTCGGGCAGCAGCCAGTCGACGGCCTCGAGGGGGTACGACGGGCGGCCCCTCTCGTAGACGTCGGCGGCCAGCCCGAACGAGGCGGCGAGGTCGGAATCGGGTCGAGTGGGGTCGAAGCCGTGGGCGGCCGGGTCGGACCCCTGACGGGTTGGTTGATGTGTCACCAGAACACTGTCGCACGTCACGATCCGTCACACACCCTCTGTTACGCCGGTCGCGGGCGCAGCATGGTGAGGATGACTTCCGAGCCCACCCCGCCCCCGCGTCCGCCCCGGCCCCTCCGGGTCGTCGCCGTGTCGGGCACCCTCAGCACGCCGTCCAAGACCGACGCGCTCGTGCGCGAGATCGTCACCGCTCTGGGCGACGTCCTGCCGATCGAGGCGCACGTGATCCGGGTCAGCGAGCTCGGTCCGCTGTTCGCCGGGGCGCTCACGCGCGACCAGCTCGACGAGCGGGTCGAGCGCGAGTTGGTCGCGATCGAGACCGCCGACCTGCTGATCGCGGCCTCGCCCGTCTACCGCGCCTCCTTCACCGGGCTCTTCAAGCACCTGTTCGACTTCGTCGAGCAGTACGCGCTGGTCGACGTGCCCGTGCTGCTGGCCGCGACGGGCGGCAGCGAACGCCACGCGCTGATCATCGAGCACTCGTTGCGCCCGCTGTTCGGGTTCTTCCAGGCGCTCACGCTGCCCCTCGGCGTCTACGCCCACACGACCGACTTCACGGCGACCGGGGGAGCCGACAAGTACGCGGTCACGGCGCCCCTGCTGCAGGAGCGCATCCGCAACGCGATCCAGCGGGGCCTGCCCCTGATCCGCTCGAGCATCCTCGAGAAGGGCCGCATCGAGCAGGCCCTCGACCGGGGCGAGGCGGACGACGCGCTGTCGGTCGACGACCCCCGGGCGAACGGACTCGAGGTCACGACGCCGACGAGGCTGTTCAGCTGAGCGGACCCGCACCGCACGCCGCGACCCGAAGGCGGGGCAGCCACGCAGGATGCCCACGGGTATCGTGGTCGACGTGACCCCCGACCCGACGCCCCGAGGCCCGTCCGTCGCGCGTGCCGAGATCCGCGACAGCGAGGCCCAGCGTCGGCTCGGCCTCTTGCCCCCGGGCGTCCTGCCGACACGTGCCGCCCGATGGGTGGCCGACGGCGTCGACGACGCCTCCGTGCACGAGCTGGCTGAGACGTTGACGACGACGGACGACGCCCGTGAGGCCCTGCTCGCCCGCGCGGCCGCCGACCTCGGCCTCGGGTTCGGCTCGGTGCGCGAGGCCCGCGCCCACCACGGCCAGCGCGTCGTCGAGTCGATGACGGCCGCTTCGGCCCCGAACGACGCCCTGGGATTCTCGAACGGCTTCACCGACACCATCGAAGAATCGGTCCGCGACAGCATCGCCCGCCTCTTCAAGCCCCGCGGCTGACCGAAGCCCCGAGGCTGACCGCCGCCCCGAGGCTGACCGCCGCCCTGCGGCTGCCCGGGGCTCCGAGGCTGACCGCAGTCCCGCGATGTCACGTACGGCGACCAGCCATCCGAACGGTCGCCTGACTGCGGGTGCGCATGTCGGCCTCGTCGACGTGTCCGTCCGACATTCTTGCATTTGACATGTTTAATGGCGAGAAAGTACGGTCGTGATGAAGTGACGACGGTGCCCGTCCCACCCAGCGTGGGGCGGGCACCTCCGTCCACACCTTCGACGCGATCGGACGCCTCAGCCCATGGCTCACAAACTGAGCATCATCGTCGCCGTGCTCGTCGCGCTCGTCGGCGCGTTCCTCTTCGTGAGGACCAGCGACGAAGCCCTGCCCGCCGGTGCGCGGTCGAACCTCGTCATCTGGGAGCACGGCGACGTGGCCAAGGTGGACACGATCGAGACCCTGGCCCGCTCCGCAGCGGAACACGACGTCGGTCTCGTGAAGGACGCTGTGACCGCGAGCGACGGCGGGACCCTGCGAACGTTGTACGTCGTGCACAAGCCCGACGGGCACGCCTGGCCCGACGAGCACCGCCCGTACCCGGACGTCGGACGGGACGTCGAGACGCGCTGGGCGGACATCGCGACTCTGCCCCTGGCACAGACCAACGGCTTGTACGACAGCGATGCCCCCGAAGAGCGGTTGGCGCTCGTCGCGGACGACCTCGAGGCCCTCGGCATGCAGGTGTCCACCCAGACCGGCGGGCCGGTCACGATGATCCCCTGGGCCCTCTACGCCGTTCCGCTCGCCCCGCTCGTAGTCGCGGCACTGCTCGCCGTCATGGCGGGCGTCGGCCACGGGGCGGTCGTCCACCGCCGGCGAGACGCCATCCTGCAGGTGAGCGGTGCGTCACGACGCTCGACGACTGCTCGCACCGTCCGTGACGACGCCGTCCTCGTCGTGTCGACCCTGATCGGGGGGCTCCTCGCCTCCCTGCCCGTCCTCGCGTGGTACGACGGCCTCGCGCAATGGCCTCGAATCGCTCTCGTCTCGGTGCTCGCCGTGGCCGGAATCCTCGCGTTCGTCGTCGGTGCGGTCATCGTCGCGTCGGCGGCCCGGGCCCGCGCCCGGCTTCTCCCCGCCATCCGCGGCGCTCGACCCGCCGTGTCGCACGTGGTGGGACTCGCCGTCGTGCATGCGCTCGCCCTGGGTCTCGTCGTCTCCGTCATGCCGACCGGTGTCGAGGCGACCGTTCGGGTAGCGGACAACCGCGCCGATCGGGAGGCGTGGGCGGCGGCAAGCGAGTGGTTCGAGCTCCTGTTCCATTCTGGTTTCGACGAGAGTGTCCGTTCGGACAAGCCTTTCGCCAGCATCGCTCGTGCAGAACTCGCGCGTCATCGGGCGCTCTTCGCGGTGCAGCCGAACGGGCCGTTCGAGGGGTACGGACCAGACCACGGTGACTCGCTCACGGTGAATCAGGAGTACCTCCGGCACAACCCTGTCGTCGATGCGTCGGGCCAGACCTTCGGCGAGGCCGATGTCGATGCGAGGTCGCTGACATTGCTGGTCCCTGAGGGACTCGAGGACCAGACCGCCTCCATCGCGGGGGAGTGGCTCGCCTGGCTGGACTGGGAGTCATCCGACCACGAGGAGAGCCCCCCGCGCGACGAACCGATCGGTCTCGAGGTGCGCTACATCGCCGATGGTCAGTCCCTGTTCACGTTCGGAACCAAATGGGGCGACGTGACGAGTCATCAGCGCGACGCCGTCGTCGCCGTGCTCCCCACCGAGGTCGACGTCGTCTCCGACAACTGGCTGGCGAGCAACATGACGTCAGGTGGCGTCCTCTTCTCCGACCCCGTCTCGGTGCAGCGTCAGCTCGACGCCGCGGGACTCGACCAGCAGATCGGGTCCATCGTCCGCGCGGCCGACGTCGCGGCGATCCGCATCGCCGAGCAGGCACGAGAACTGCGTGACGTCCTCGCGGTCGCCGTCCTCGGGGTCGTCGTCCTGATGCTCTCCGCCGTCATGACCGCGGCCGCCGTCGCCGAGCGGGGACGCCGGCGAGACGTGGTCCTGGTGACGGCGGGTGCCGGACCCCTGCGGACGGCGATCCTCCCCGCGATCATGACGGCAGCCGCCGGCACGGCGGTGATCACCGTCACACGAGGGCTCGGGCTCGTCGACGGAGCCGGCGCGCTCGCCGCGGCCGCGGGTGTCGTGGTCCTCGACGTCGTCGTGATCTCAGCCGTCCTCGCCCTGCACCGGTCGCGAATCCGCGCCGACACCCTCGACCGCGCCTGAGGGCACCGCCACCCCGGCGCCGACACCGGTCGGCTCCACCGCGAACCGCCTCCGAGAGGAACACGATGCTCCCCCTCCCGACCCCCGCCGTCCAGGCGACCCCCGACGCGACCACGTCGCAGCCCGTCCTCAGCGTCCGCGACGCCACGCGGCGCCGAGGCACACGAACCCTGTGGGAGGGCATCAGCTTCGACGTGGCGCCAGGCGCCTCCGTCGCCGTCACCGGCCGCAGCGGCACCGGCAAGACGAGTCTGCTGTCCTGCCTCGGCCTGCTCGACCGTGTCGACTCCGGCACCCTCCACGTCGCCGGCGCCGACGTCACGCGGGTGTCGCGCGCCACCCGGCGGAGGCTCTTCCGCGGAACGGTGGGGCACCTCTTCCAGAACTACGCCCTCGTCGACGACTGGACGGTCGCCGCCAACGTCGACGTCGCCTTCATCGGCGACCGCACGAACCGCTCCTCGCGCGCCGAGCGTCGGGAGGCCGCCCTCGAACGGGTCGGGCTGGCCGGGTACGGGCGTCGACCCGTGCACACGCTGAGCGGCGGCGAACAGCAACGGGTGGCCCTCGCTCGGCTCATGGTGCGGTCGCCGCGCCTCGTCATCGCCGACGAACCCTCGGCTGCCCTCGACTCGGACGCCGTCACGATGGTGCTCGAGGTGCTCGACGACCTCCGCCTCGCGGGCTCGGCCCTCGTCGTCGCGACCCACGACGACCGTGTCGTCGACTGGTGCACCGAGACCCTTCCCCTCGGGCTCTCCTCGGACGACCGACGCGACGACGCGTAGGAGGCGCGGTGCCGGTCTCGACCGGCACCGCGCCTCCTCAAGGCCCTCGGCGGGTCAGGCCTTGCCGACCTCGAGTTCGACGACGGCCCACGAGAGCGCGGGCAGGCGCAGGCGTGCCGTGCCGGAGTCGACCGCGACGCCGGTCAGCGGGACGAGCCCGACCGTGTCTTGCGCCTGCTCGGTGTTGGACGAGAAGCGGTCACCGCCCTCGGGCACGGCCAGCACCTCGGCGCGGGTGACGCGGCCACCGTCGAAGCCGCGCAGGGCGAGCTCGACGTCGGCCGTCTCGTCGAGACCGCGGTTGGCGAGGAAGAACGCCAGCTTGCCGGTCTCCTCGTCGTAGGTCGCGCTGACGTCGACCAGGTCGGCGTCGCCGTACTTCTCGGTGTCGACCTTGTCGCTCGTGACGACGGTGCGCAGGATCTGACCCGTGGCCAGGGCCGCCATGCGCGCGAACGGCCAGAAGATCGACTGGCGCCACGCTGGCCCGCCGGCCTCGCTGCGGATCGGGGCGATGACGTTGACGAGCTGCGCCTGGTTGGCGATCTTGACCCGGTCGCCGTGCCGCAGCAGCGAGTTGAGGAACGTGCCGACCACGACCGCGTCGGTGACGTTGTACTGGTCCTCGATCAGTCGGGGGTGCTCACGCCAGCCCTTCGAGACGTTGTGCGGCTGGTCGTCGCTGTCGAGGCCGGTCTGGTACCAGACGTTCCACTCGTCGAACGAGATGTCGACCTGCTTCGCGTGCTTGCCGGCGGCCTTGACGCCGTCGATGGTCGACACGACCTCGTCGATGAACGCGTCCATGTCGACGGCCGTCGCGAGGAAGCTCTTCGCGTCGCCGTCGTGCTCCTGGTAGTAGGCGTGCATCGAGACGTAGTCGACCTCGTCGTACGCGTGGGTGAGCACCTCGTGCTCCCAGGCGCCGAAGGTGGGCATGCCGCGGCCCGAGCTGCCGACCGCGACCAGTTCGATCGAGTCGTCGACGAACTTCATGGCCTTGGCGGCCTCCTGGGCGAGGCGGCCGTACTCGGTGGCCGTCTTGTGGCCGATCTGCCACGGGCCGTCGAGCTCGTTGCCGAGGCACCAGAGCTTGATGTCGAACGGATCCTTCGCGCCGTTGGCGATGCGACGGTCGCTCAGCGCGGTACCGCCGGGGTGGTTGGCGTACTCGACGAGCTCGCGGGCGGCGTCGACGCCGCGGGTGCCGAGGTTGACGGCCTCCATGACCTCGGTGCCGGCCAGCTTCGACCACTCGACGAACTCGTGCAGGCCGAAGGCGTTGGTCTCGACGGTGTGCCAGGCGCCGTCGAGCCGACGGGGACGCTGGTCGACCGGGCCGACGCCGTCCTCCCAGTTGTAGCCCGACACGAAGTTGCCGCCGGGGTAGCGGATGACGGTGGCCCCGAGCTCCTTCGTCAGGTCGAGGACGTCGCGGCGGAAGCCGTTCTCGTCGGCGGTGGGGTGGCCGGGCTCGTAGATGCCGGTGTAGACGCAGCGGCCCATGTGTTCGACGAACGAGCCGAACAGGCGTCTCGGCACGGGGCCGACGGTGAACTCGCGGTCGACGGTGATGCGGGCGGTGGACATGGATCTCCTAGCTGAGGGGAACGGCGTGCGTGTGGTGGGGACGGGGACGAGGAGGCGCGGTGCGGCCGGTCGGGCGGGTCACTGCCCCCCGAAGCCGGTCGTCGAGATGCCCTTGATGATCTGGCGCTGGAAGAACAGGAACACCAGGATCAGCGGCAGGGCCGCGAGGATGGCCGCGGCCATGTTCTGGGCGTACTGGATGCCGTAGGCGCTCTCGATGGTCTGCAGGCCGACCGGCAGGGTGAGCAGCGACGCGTCGTTGGTCACGATGAACGGCCACAGGAAGTTGTTCCAGGCGCCGATGAACACGAAGATCGACACCGCGCCGAGGATGGGCCGCGACAGCGGCAGCAGGATGGTGAAGAACACCCGGATGCGACCGGCGCCGTCGACGCGGGCGGCGTCCTCGAGCTCGATCGGCACCTGGTCGAAGAACTTCTTCAGCACGAACACCATGGCGGGGGCGATGGCCTGGGGCAGGATGATGCCCCAGTAGGTGTCGACCATGTCGAAGGCGAGCATCTGGTAGAACAGCGGCACGATGAGCACCTGCGGCGGGATGATGATCGACGCGATCGTGGCCACGTAGAGCCATTTCTTGCCCCGGAAGTCGAGGCGCGAGAACGCGTAGGCGACGAGGGCCGAGGTGGCCACCACGATGAGCGTGATCACGATCGAGGTGAACAGGCTGTTGAACAGCCACACCGGGATGTTGCCCTGCTCGAGCACCCCGCGGTAGGCGTCGAGGGTGAAGCCCCCGGCCGGGATCCACGTCTGCGGGCTGGCGGCGGCGTCGGCCTCGCTCTTGAACGACGTGGCCAGCGACCACAAGAAGGGCAGCAGCCACAGGACGGCCAGCACGACGAGGATCACCACGCTGACGACGGCCATCGGGCCGAAGGGCTTCTGGCCGGGCTTGTGGCCCTTGCGGCCGCGGTCGGCGGTGGGTGCGCGCAGGGTCGAGGTGGGGGCGATGGCGGGGGCGGTCATTTCTGGGCTCCCTTGCGGTTGCGGGCCGTGATGCTGAACTGGGCGATCGAGATGACGACGATGACCGCGAAGAAGATGTACGAGATCGCCGACGAGTAGCCGAAGCGGTACCCGGTGAAGCCGGTGTCGAAGATGTACTGCACGGCCGAGCGGGTGCTGCCCGCCGGGCCGCCGGTGGTCATCTGGTAGATCTGGTCGAAGACCTTCAGCGACGCGAGCACTTGCAAGATGACGATCAGACCGGTGGTCGGTCCGAGCTGGGGGATGGTGATCGACAGCAGTGAGCGCCAGCGGCCCGCACCGTCGAGCGACGCGGCCTCGTACTGCTGGTCGGGGATGTTCTGCAGCGCCGCGAGGTACAGCAAGAAGTTGAAGCCGACCGTCCACCAGACGGTGGTCGCGACGACGGCGATCATGGCGGTGTCGGGGTCTTGGAGCCAGGCGGGCTGCGGCAGCCCGAGGGTGCCGAGGGCGTTGTTGATCGGGCCTAGCGTCGGGCTGTAGAGCTGGATCCAGAACAGCGAGACGACCGTCGAGGCGAGCAGGTACGGCAGGAAGAAGCTCAGCCGCCAGAGCCACTGGCCCGGCAGGCCCGTGTTGACGAGGATCGCCAGCACGAGCGCCACGACGACGAGCGGGATCGTGCTGAGCACGGTGAACCAGAGCGTGTTCAGCATCGAGCGCCACATGTCGCCGTCGGCGAAGGCCTCGGCGTAGTTCGCGATGCCGATCAGCTCGCCGCCTTGGCCGGTCAGGCTCTGGCCGGTGAAGCTCAGGTAGAAGCCGTGCACCAGCGGCCAGACCAGGAACACCGCGAACAGCACGGTGAACGGGGCGGCGAAGCCCCAGCCGATGCGGTTGTCGGACGGCCCTCGGCGCTTCCGGGAGGTGCGGGTGCGGTCGGTCGCGCGGGCGTCGGACCGCGTGCGGTCGGCGGTGGCCCGGGGGGCCTTGACCGTGGTGGAGGTCACAGATCGACTCCTTCGTCGTCGTGATGGTCGGGTCGTGCGGAGGGTGAGTGCGTCGGTCGGCTCATGTCGGTCACACGGGTGCCGGACGCGAGAGCTGCGTGTTCACCCGCGCGATGAACGCCCGCATGCCGGCGGCCGCGTCGTCCTTCGCGAGGATCACCGACTGGATCGAGTCGAGGAAGTACGTCTGGAAGTCCG
>NZ_LMPQ01000012.1:65045-119372 GCF_001423905.1 Frigoribacterium sp. Leaf186
GGCCTGCGGTCGCAGCTCGGCGTACTCGGGGCTCTCGACGATGGGCAGGTAGGCGGGGATGTGACCCGCGGCCGCCCACGAGATCGAGTCCTTGAGGATCGTCGAGACCATCTTGTAGACGTCCTCGCGCTTGGTCTCGTCGACGACGCTCTGCCGCGGCAGCACGAAGGCGTGCGAGTCGGCGTAGACGGCGGGCGTGCCGAACAACGTCGGGATGATGCTGCCGTCGAACGGGATGCCCGCGTTCTCGGCGCTCGGGACCTCCCACACGCCGGTGAAGAGCATGCCGCTCTCGCCGCTGACGAACTGGGCGATGCCCGACTGGATGTCGCTGGCCGTGGCCATCGCGGTGCCGTCGGTCAGCTTCTGCATGAACTCGAGCGCGGTGACGGCGGCCTGTTCGTCGTACTCGACCGTGCCGCCCTCACGCAGCACCATGTCGGCGCCCTGCTGCTTGTAGAACGTGTAGAACATGCGCCAGAGCTGGGCGCCGTCGTTGAGGTACCCCCACGAGGCGCCGTTCTTGCCGGTCACGCGTTGCATCGCGTTCGCGACCTCGAGGAACTGCTCGGGGCTGGTGATCTCGACGAGCTTGCCGTCGTCGCCGAGGGCACCGGCCTGGGCGGCGATGTCGGTGTTGTACAGCAAGATGAACGGGTGCGAGTCGAGGGCGACCGAGTAGAGGTCGTCGCCGCTGAAGCCCTTCTGCCAGACGGCCTCGGCGAAGTCCTCCTCGCGGACGCCGTACGACGCGAGCTTCTCGACGTCCCACGGGTCGAGCAGGCCGCCGGGAGCGTACCCGGGCACGCGCGACGCGTGCATGATCGCGACGTCGGGGGCGCGACCGCCCGCCGACGCCATGGCGAGCTTCGTGTAGTAGGGCGTGCCCCAGGCGAGCACGGTCTGCGTCGCGTGGAACTCGGGGTTCTCCTCGTTCGCCTGGTCGACCAGTGCCGACATCTTGACGCCGTCGCCGCCGCTGAGCAGGTGCCAGAACTTGAGCTGGGCGACGTCGGTGCCCGAGCCGGTGACGGCGCCGGGCGCACAGCCCGCGAGGCCCGTGGCGACGAACGCGCCGCCGACGAGGGCCGCCGAACCGAGCAGCATGCTGCGGCGACTGAGGCCGCGGGAGGGGGTGCCCGGTCGGGGTGCCGGGGTGGTGCGATGGTTCTCGGTCATCTTCACTCCTTTGTGATGCGTGACGGGAGTGACTATTCCATCGTTGTAACGGAAGCGCAAGAGGCGCGAGTCGGCGAGCCGCGCCTCCTCGGTTCCCGTCTGACGGGCTGCCGGCCGTGCCAGAGCCCCACGCCGCCACGAAATGCACACGCCGCCACCTTTTTGCGTGGCGCTGTGTTCACCTCGTGGCGTGGTGCTCTCCGCCGAGCGTCAGGCGCCGGCGCGGGCGCGGGTGCTGTCGCGCACGACGATCTCGTGCGGGATCAGCACGAGCTCGGCCGCACCCTGCCGGTCGGCGATGCGGGCCGCGAGCAGCTCGAGGGTGCGGTCCACGTAGAGCCGCTTGTCGAACGTGACCGTGGTCAGCGGCGGCACCGAGAAGCGGCCGTCGACGATGTCGTCGAAGCCCGCGACGGCGACGTCGTCAGGCACGCGCAGCCCTGCCGACGTGACGGCGCTGACGGCGCCGATCGCGAGCGAGTCGGTGAAGCAGAAGATCGCGTCGGGTCGGTCGCCGCGGTCGACCGCGGCGCGGACGACCGAGAAGGCGTCGGCCGACGTCCAGTCGGGGCACGAGTACTGCAGGGAGGTGTCGACGGGCAGGCCGGCCTCGGCCATGGCCAGCTCGAAGCCGCGGGTGCGGGCGCGGGCCGTGGCGGTGTCGAACTGGCCGGCCGAGTCGCCCAGCGTGGCGATGCGGCGGTGCCCGGCCGCGATCAGGTGGGCGGTCATGTCGCGCGAGGCGGCGACGCTGTCGACGCGCACCTGGTCGACGAGGGTCTGCTCGACCTCACCGATCACCACCACCGGGGGCAGGGAGTCGGTGCCCGCCGCCGTGACCGACGACGACAGCGCGCTGGCGTCGAGGGTGATCGGGTTGAGCACCAGGCCGTCGACCAGGTGCTCCTTGCCGCGTGAGAGCAGCTCGCCCTCGCGTTCGGGTCGCGACCCGGTCTGCTCGAGCTGGATCGACCAGCCTCGCTCGTGGGCGACCTCGACGAACCAGTGCGTCATCTCGGCGCTGTACGGCGTGCTCAGGTCGGGAAACGCCAGGGCGATCGACCCCGTCCGCCCGGTGCGGAGGCCGCGGGCGCTGAGGTTCGGCACGTAGTCGAGCTCGGCGAGGGCGGTCTCGACCCGGTGGCGGGTGTCGGGCCGCACGAACACGACGCCGTTGATGACGTTCGAGACGGTCTTCGGCGACACCCCGGCGAGTGCCGCCACGTCCTTCACCGTCGCGCGCATGCGTTCAGGCTAGTGGGAGCCGACGCTCAGGCGGAGGCGAGCACCTTGACGATCCGCTGCAGCGACACGCTCTCGCTCGGTCGCAGGTCTTGCGCGAACAGGCTGAGGCGGAACTCCTCGAGCATCCAGCGGGCGCGGACGAGTGCAGGAGGCGCGGTGTCGGCGGGCGGGAACGTCCCGCCCGCGGCCTCGTACCGCTCGGTCGCCTGCTGCACCTCGCTCAGCCAGACGCGGTCGCGCCCGGGGGCCTCGAGCAGCTTGGCCGTGCGCTTCGTGATGCCCACGAGGTACACCGGCACGCGCTGCAGCTGCTGCAGCCCGGTCTGCGACACGAAGCCCGGGCGGATCAACCGGTCGCGCTGCTGTCGCATGTCGGTCAGCGCCGCGAGCAGGGTCATCGACGTCGCGCCCTTCATGGCCTTGTCGGCGTCGCGGGCGGCCGTCAACGTGCGGGCGACGAGCGACACGGTCTGGAACATCTGGTCCATCACGGCACCCGACACCCGGTCGCGCGTCGAGAGGAACTCCTTCTTCGTCATCACCATGCCGTCGGGCTTCACCCGGAACAGCACGTCGTCGACGACGGCCACGAGGCAGTCGGCGAACAGCGCTGCCGTGTTCTGGTACGGGCTCGTCGCGAGGATGAGCTTCTCGGCACTCGTCAGGTGCTGCTGCACGTAGGCCACGGGCGACGGGGTCGCCAGCATGAGCAGGCGCCGGACGCCCTTCGGCGTCGCGAGGGCCTGGTCGGCCGGCGTCGCCATCAGCGTGATCGACACCGAGTCGCCGTGGTCGACCAGCGCCGGGTACGCGCGGATCACCGTGTCGCCGTGGCGGGTGTCGACGACGGCGGGGAGCTCGTCGAAGTCCCACGACGTGAGGCCCTCGCGCTCGATCGAGCTGGTGGGGCGAGGCGCGACGGGCGTGGCGTCGCCACCCGCGCCTCCTCGTCCCCGACCTCGACCACGGCCGCGGTCGTCACGACCGCCGCCCTGCGTGACGCGGGCGACGCTGTCGCGCGTGGCGTCGCGCAGCCGGTGCTGCAGTGCGTCGAGGTCCTTGTCGGCGCCCACGGTGCGGCCGCGTTCGTCGACGACGGCGTACGTGACCCGGAGGTGGGCGGGCACGCGGTGCAGGTCGAAGTCGTCGGTCGTGACGGGAGCGTAGGTGAGCTTCTTGATCGCCGCGGCCACGGTCGCCGTGAACGGCTCGGCGGCGTCGGCGGGCGGGGCGTCGGGCAGCTCGTCGGTGATCTTCGACGCCCAGTCGGCGGCGGGAACGACGTTCTTGCGGATCTGCTTCGGCAGCGACTTGATCAGTGACGTGACCAGCTCGTCACGCAGCCCCGGCACCTGCCAGTCGAAGCCGACCGGACGGAGGCGCGGCAACAGCGGCAGCGGGACGATCACGGTCACGCCGTCGTCGTCGGCTCCCGGCTCGAACTTGTACCGCAGGGTCAGCGTCTGGTCGCCCTGCTGCCACGTGCTCGGGAACCCCTGTTCGTCGACGTCGGGTTCGTCGTCGCCGAGCAGGTCGGCTGCGGTCATGGTGAGCAGGTCGGGGGTGTCGACCTTCGCCTTGCGCCACCAGCCCTCGAAGTCGCGCATGCTGGCGACGTCGGCCGGGATGCGGCGCTGGAAGAACTCGAACGCGGCGTCGCCGTCGACCAGGATGTCGCGGCGGCGCGTCCTCTCCTCGACCTCGGTCAGCTCGCGGATCAGCTTCCGGTTCTTCTCCTCGAAGGCCTGACGCCCCTCCCAGTCGCCCTCGACGAGCGCGTGCCGGATGAACAGTTCGCGGGCGTAGGCGGGGTCGATCCGCGAGAACTGGATGCGTCGACGCTCGACGATCGGCACCCCGTAGAGCGTGACGCGCTCGTAGGCGACGACGGCGCCCTGCTTCTTCTCCCAGTGCGGTTCGCCGTAGCTGCGCTTGACGAGGTCGGGCGCGAGCGGCTCGGCCCAGGCCGGGTCGATCGACCCGGCGACGCGGGCGAAGAGCCGGCTCGTCTCGACCAGCTCGGCGGTCATCACGGCCGCCGGCGGTTTCTTGGCGAGGCTGCTGCCCGGGAAGATCAGGAACCTCGTCTGGCGGGCGCCGACGAAGTCCTTCTTCTGCGGGTCGAAGAGGCCGATCTGGCTGAGCAGGCCGGCCAGCAGGCTGCGGTGCACGCCGTCGGGGTTCGCGCTGCGCTCGCCGATGTGCAGGCCGAGGGGGCGGGCCGCCCGGCTGAGCTGTCGGTAGACGTCCTGCCACTCGCGGATGCGCAGGTAGTTCAAGAACTCGTCGCGGCAGAGACGCTTGAAGGCGTTGCCGCTGAGCTCTCGCTGCTTGTCCTCGAGGTACTCGAACAGGTTGAGCAGGGTGAGGAAGTCGCCCTTGGGGTCGCGGAAGCGCGAGTGCTTCTCGTCGGCCTGCGCGCGTCGCTCGAGCGGGCGCTCGCGAGGGTCTTGGATGCTCAGGGCAGAGACGATGGCGAGCACCTCGCGCGTCGTGCCCTGCGTCTTCGACTCGACCACCATGCGGGCCAGGCGGGGGTCGATCGGCAGGCGGGTGAGCTGCTTGCCGATGCGGGTGATCTGGCCGCCCTGCGTCACGGCGCCGAGTTCACGCAGCAGGTCGAGGCCGTCCTTGATTCCGCGCGAGTCGGGCGGCTGCAGGAAGGGGAAGGCCGCGATGTCGCCGAGGTTCAGCGAGATCATCTGCAGGATGACCGCGGCGAGGTTGGTCCGCAGGATCTCGGGCTCGGTGAACTCGGGGCGCTTGTCGAAGTCGGTCTCGCTGTAGAGGCGGATCGCGATGCCGCTGCTCGTGCGGCCCGAGCGCCCGGACCGCTGGTTGGCGCTCGCCTGCGAGATGGCCTCGATCGGCAGGCGCTGCACCTTGGCCCGGGTCGAGTAGCGGCTGATGCGCGCGGTGCCGGCGTCGATCACGTACTTGATGCCGGGCACGGTGAGGCTCGTCTCGGCGACGTTCGTGGCCAGGACGATGCGGCGTCGGGTGCCCGCGGTCGTGCTGGGCTGGAAGACCCGGTGCTGGTCGGCGGCGCTCAGCCGGCCGTAGAGAGGCAGCACCTCGGTGTGCGGCAGGTTGCGCCCCCGGATGCTCTCTTCGGCGTCACGGATCTCGTTCTCGCCGCTGAGGAAGACCAGGACGTCGCCGCTCGACTCGCGGGCGAGTTCGTCCAGTGCCTCGTTGATGCCTTGCAGGTAGTCCTTGTCGTCGGCGCGCTGCCTGCGGTCGCCGGCCCGCGCCTCCTGGCGGTCGCCGGCCCGGCCCGAGGGGCGGTCGTCGTCGTCGAGGTCGCCGTCGTCGTCGCTCGTGGTGTCGTCGGCGACGAGCGGCCGGTAGCGGACCTCGACCGGGTAGGTGCGACCCGACACCTCGACGATGGGGGCGTCGCCGAAGTGCTTCGAGAACGACTCGGGGTCGATCGTGGCGCTCGTGATGATCAGCTTGAGGTCGGGGCGGCGGGGCAGCAGCTGCTTCAGGTAGCCGAGCAGGAAGTCGATGGTGAGGCTGCGCTCGTGGGCCTCGTCGATGATGATCGTGTCGTAGCGCTCGAGCTCGCGGTCGAAGTGGATCTCGTTCAGCAGGATGCCGTCGGTCATCAGCTTGATCTGCGTGTCGGCGCCGACCTTGTCGGTGAACCGCACCTGGTAGCCGACCACGCCGCCGACCTCGTCGCCGAGCTCTTCGGCGATGCGCTCGCTGATGGTGCGCGCGGCGATGCGGCGGGGCTGCGTGTGGCCGATCTTGGTGCGACCGAGCTCGAGGCAGATCTTCGGCAGCTGCGTCGTCTTGCCCGAGCCGGTGGCGCCCGCGACGATGACGACCTGGTTGTCACGGATCGCCGCGGCGATGTCGTCGCGCCTCTGGCTGACCGGCAGCTCGGCGGGATACGTGATGGTGGGGATCATGAGCCCTCCATCGTAAGCCGCCCGGGCTGGGCGGGTCGTCGGGTGGTCCGTCGTAGGATCACGACAGACTGCTCGTCAACGGAGACGGAGAAGACACGATGCCATCTGCACCCAGCCCCCGAGGTCACGCCACCGCGTCGGTCGCGGCCATCCTCGCCGAGTCGGCCGCCCGCCACCCCGACGACGTCGCCGTGATCGTCGGGCCCACCTCGACCACCTACGCCGAGCTCTGGCAGCAGACGCTGGCCTACGCCGGCGCCCTCCGGGCCCGCGGCGTCGGCCCCGGCGACCGGGTCGCCATGCTCGTCCCGAACGTCGCCGACTTCCCCCGGGTGTACTACGCCACGCTCGCCCTCGGCGCGGTCGCCGTGCCGGTGCACGCGCTGCTCAAGCGCCACGAGATCGAGTACGTGCTGAACGACAGCGGCTCCCGGCTTCTCGTCTGCGCCGCCCCCCTGCTCGGCGAAGGAGGCGCGGGAGCCCAGCTGGCCGGGGTCGACGTGCTGACCGTGCTCGCGCCTCCTGCCGGCGACTCCGCGACGACCGGCGCCCCCGCCGCGACGGGCGGCTCCGCGACGACCGGCGATTCCGCGGCGACGGCGCCCGACCGCCTCGAAGACCTGGCCGCCGCCGCCGAACCGCTCGACACCTACGTGCCGCGCGATCCGTTCGACACGGCGACGATCCTCTACACGAGCGGCACGACCGGGCAGCCGAAGGGCGCAGAGGGCTCGCACCTGGCGTTGATCGAACAGGTCAACACCAACCTGATGACGACCTTCGACATGCACCGGGGCGACGTGCTGCTCGGGGCACTGCCGCTGTTCCACACCTTCGGGCAGACCTGCACGATGAACACCGGGTTCCGGGTCGGCGCGACCATCGTCATGCTGCCGAAGTTCGACGGCGACGCCGCGCTGGCCGCCATGGTCGAGCACCGCTGCGAGGTCTTCATGGGCGTGCCCACCATGTACATGGCGCTCATCGCGGCCGCCGGGCGCAGCGAGGCGCGCCCGCCGCTGCGCTACGCCGTCTCGGGCGGCGCGTCGTTGCCGCTCGCCGTGCTCGAGAAGTTCCAGCAGGTCTTCGACGCCCCCATCCACGAGGGCTACGGGTTGACCGAGACCTCGCCCGTCGCGACCTTCAACCACGTCGGGGTGCCGCCTCGGCCCGGCACGATCGGCACGCCGATCTGGGGAGTCGACGTCGAGGTCGCCGACCAGCACGTCGAGGACTCGATCGTCCTGCTGCCGCACGGCGAGATCGGCGAGCTCGTGATCCGCGGGCACAACCTGATGAACGGCTACCTCGACCGCCCGGACGACACGGCGAAGGCGATCGTCGACGGCTGGTTCCGCACCGGCGACCTCGGCACGAAGGACGACGACGGTTACCTCACCATCGTCGACCGGACGAAGGACATGATCATCCGCAACGGCTACAACGTGTACCCGCGTCAGGTCGAAGAGGTGCTCGCCCAGCACCCCGACGTCGCGATGGCCGCCGTCTTCGGCGTGCCCCACGAGCTGCACGGGCAAGAGATCGAGGCCGCGGTGGTGCTGCACGAGGGGGCAGGGGTCACCCCCGACGAACTCGTCTCGTTCGTCGCCGACGAGATCGCGGCCTACAAGTTCCCGCGCGTCGTGCACGTGCTCGACGCCCTGCCGCTGGGGCCCAGCGGCAAGGTGCTGAAACGCGAGCTCGTCGACCGGTTCTCGGGCGACCGGGCCGAGGCGGATCGGGCTGACGCGCAGCGGGTCGAGGTCGAGACCGGAGGCGCTCCCCGGGCCTGAACCGGCGGTCCCCGGCGGCGGCGACCCTCGTTCCGGGGGGCCCCGCAATGGGGCTGCCCGGGCGGAAGACGGCGTTCTAGCCTCACAGCAGAACCCAAGCCCGACCGGACAGGACCCCCGTGAAACTCTCCCTCACCCGTGCCCTCGGCGCGACCGCCGTCGCCGGCTGCCTCGTCGCCCTCGGCCTCGCCGGTGCCTCGGTGGCCGCCGCCGAACCCGCGACGGACGCCCCCAGCACGCAGGCCCCCACCACCGTCTCCGAGGCCGACGCCGGGCCGTTCTCGTACGCGGCCGCGACCCAGGCCGGCGGCCCGACCTTCGACCGCTACCAGGGTGCCGACCGCTTCGCGACGGCGGCCGACATCGCCGGTCGTGCCTACCCGGACGGGGCCGGCACCGTCGTCGTCGCCAACGGCCTGGTCTTCCCGGACGCCCTCAGCGCCGCTCCCGCCGCCGCCCTGATCAAGGCCCCGCTCCTGCTGACGGCGCCCGGATCGCTGCCGTCGTCGGTGGCCGACCGCCTCGTCGCGCTCAAGCCGCGGAACGTCGTCGTGGTCGGCGGCGTCAACGCCGTGTCGCCCGCGGTCGCCACGCAGATCGCCCGCATCACGGGGGCGACGGTCGAGCGCATCTCGGGTGACGACCGCTACGCGACGTCGCGGGCGATCGCCGACGCGTTCTTCGCCGAGACGGGCGTCTACCGCGCCTTCGTCGCCACGGGCGCGAACTTCCCCGACGCGCTCAGCGCGAGCGCGGCCGCCGGCGTCGGCAGCACCGACACCACCGGCGCACCCGACGCGGTCGTGCTCGTCCCCGGCCAGGCCTCCGGAGTCGACGAGGCCACCTCGACGCTGCTCGACTCCCTCGGCGTCGAGTCCGTCGCCGTGGTCGGTGGTACCGCCAGTGTGAACGACGAGGTCATCGCCGACCTCGACGCGCAGTTCCCCGGCGGGGTCGCGGTCCTGGCCGGTGAAGATCGGTACGAGACGTCGGCGAACTCGGCGTTCTTCGCCTTCAGCGACGCCACGGGGGAGTCCATCCGCACCGACGACTCGGGCACCGTGTACCTGGCGTCCGGCCAGAACTTCCCCGACGCCCTGGCCATCGCGGCCGTCGCCGGCGCCGAGAAATCGGCCGTCCTGCTCACGCCGCCCGGCTGCACGAACTACCTCGGCGCCTACCTGATCGCGGGCCTGGAGGCCGACCGCGTCGTCACCATCGGCGGACCGAACGCCGTCTCCGACGCCGCGGCACAGCTCGACTACTGCCCCGAGCCCGCGGCCGGCTGATCCGCCGGCTCGCTACCATCGCACGATGATCGCCATCGTGCTCGCCGCGCTCCTCTGGGGCACGACGGGCACGGTGGCGTCGTCGTTGCCCGGGGACGTCGGGCCGCTCGCCGTCGGCGCGGCGACGATGTGCGTCGGCGGGCTGCTGCTCGCGCTGACCGCACCCCGCCTCACGCTGGCCGTGCTGGGCGGAGGCCGAACGTCGTGGCGGTGGCTCGTCCCCGGCGCGCTCGGCGTCGTCGTCTACCCGCTGGCGTTCTACTCGTCGATGTCGCTGGCGGGGGTCGCGGTGGGCAACGTCGTCTCGCTCGGCACGGCACCCGTCTTCGCGGCGCTGCTCGAGAGGACGCTCGACCCGCCCAGCCGGAGGCGACCCCTGGAGGCGCGCTGGGCGGCCAGCGCGGCCCTCGCCGTCGCCGGCGTCGCCCTGCTCGCCGCGACCGGTCAGCACCCGCCCGGTCAGCACGCGGGCGCCCAGGCCGACGGAGCAGCGGCCACGGCGGCCGGCTCGCCCCCGCTCGGCATCGCGCTCGGCGTCCTCGCCGGTCTCGCCTACGCCACCTACACGTACACCGCGGGCCGCCTGATCGCCGACGGGCACCCGTCGCGCGGGGCCATGTCGGCGCAGTTCGGCGTGGGGGCGGTGCTGCTGCTGCCGGTGCTGCTGGCGACCGGGGCTCCGTTGCTCCGGTCGGGCGCCTCCCTGGGGGCTGTGGCGTACCTCGCGCTCGGCCCGATGTTCGTCGCCTACCTGTTGTTCGGCCGGGGACTCCGCACGGTGTCGAGCTCGCGGGCGACGACGGTGACGCTGCTCGAACCGTTCGTCGCGACCCTGCTCGCGGTGCTCGTGGTGGGTGAGCGACTCGACCCGCCGGGCTGGCTCGGCCTCGCCCTCGTGCTCACCGGCGTCGTGTCGGTCGTGCTGACCCGACCCTCGCGCCCCTCCCGCCCGGGGGTCGTCGCCGCCTAGAGTGGAGCCTCGGCGTTCGTGCCGCGGCTCCGTGCCCGGCGCGACCGGTCCGCTGCGGCGGACCCGCCTCATCACGAAGGAGTGACATGAGCGACACCATCACCGCACCCGCCCCGGCCGCCTCCGAGGGCCCCGAGATCCACAAGGGCCTGGCCGGCGTCACGGTCGACCGGACGGCGGTCTCGAAGGTCGACGCGGCCAGCAACTCGTTGCTCTACCGGGGCTACCCGGTGCAGCAGCTCGCCGCCGGGCGCGACGTCGAGGACGTCGCCTGGCTGCTGCTGCACGGCGAACTGCCCACGGCCGCCGAACGTCGCGACTTCGACGACGAGCTGCGGTCTCACAGGGCCCTCGCCCCCGGCCTGCAGCACCTGATCGACCTGATCCCGACCTCGGCCCACCCGATGGACGTCGTCCGCACGGCGGTGAGCGCGATCGGGGCCGCCCGGCCCGAGCCGACCACCGGCGCCGGAGCCTACGACGCCGACGAGACGCGACGACTCGCCACGCACCTCTTCGCCGTGCTGCCGGCCGTCATCGCGTACGACCAGCGTCGTCGACGCGACCTGCCGCCGGTGCCTCCGCGCGACGACCTCGGCTACAGCGCCGACTTCCTCCACCAGGTCTTCGACCGCGAGCCCGACGCACTCGACGTCGAGGCGTTCGACACGTCGATGACGCTCTACGCCGAGCACTCGTTCAACGCCTCGACCTTCACCGCGCGGGTGATCGCGTCGACCCTGTCCGACCTGCACTCGGCCGTCGTCGGAGCGATCGGTGCCCTCAAGGGCCCGCTGCACGGCGGCGCGAACGAGGCGGCCCTCGAGCTGCTCGACCGGGTCGGCCCCGCCGACGGCGCGGTGGCCTGGCTCGACGACGCGTTCGCCCGCAAGGAGAAGATCATGGGCTTCGGGCACCGGGTCTACAAGAACGGCGACAGCCGCGTCCCCACGATGGAGGACGCCCTCGGGCGTCTCGTCGACCGCGCCCGCGAGCAGGGCGACGATCGCGTCGACGGGCTGAAGGAGACGTACGACGTCGTCGCCGCGACGGTCTTCGAACGCAAGGGCCTGAAGCCCAACGTCGACTACCCCTCGGGTCTCGCGTACCACCTCATGGGCTTCGAGACGCCGGTGTTCACGCCGCTCTTCGTCGCGTCGCGGGTGCTCGGCTGGAGCGCCCACGTCATCGAGCAGCGCGAGGCCAACTCGCTCATCCGACCGCTGAGCGAGTACGACGGAGCCGCGTTGAGGGACGTCCCCGCCAGCTGACGCCTACCGTGGCCCGCATGCCGAACCAGCTGCGAGACGCCGTCAGCCCGTACCTCCGGTCGCACGCCGACAACCCCGTCGAGTGGCGGGCCTGGGGGTCGGGCCCGTTCGCGGAGGCCGTCGAGCGCGACGTGCCCGTGATGGTCTCGATCGGCTACTCGACCTGCCACTGGTGCCACGTCATGGCGCGCGAGAGCTTCTCCGACCCCGAGGTCGCGGCGCAGCTCTCGGCCGGGTTCGTCTCGGTGAAGGTCGACCGCGAGGAGCACCCCGACGTCGACTCGAGCTACCTCGCGGCCGCGTCGGCGTTCACCGAGGGGCTCGGCTGGCCGCTGACGGTGTTCGTCACGCCCGAGGGGCGGCCGTTCTACGCCGGCACCTACTTCCCGCCGGTGCCCGTGCAGGGTCGACCGTCGTTCCGACAGGTGCTCGATGCCGTCACCGACGCGTGGACGTCGCGCCGCGGCGAGGTCGACGCGACCGCGTCGGCCGTCCAGGAGGCGCTGGCCGCGGGGCCGTCGTCGGTCACCGGCACCGCGCCTCCCGGCCCCGACGCCGGGGTCGCCCTGCCGGGACGGCCCGAGCTCGCCCGCGCCGTCGCCCGCCTCGCCGCGCACGAGGACCGCGAGCACGGCGGCTTCGGCGGGGCGCCGAAGTTCCCCACGGCTCCGGCCCAGCTGGCGTTGCTCGCCCTCGGTGCCGGGGGAGACGACGGAGCGCTCGAACTCGTCTCGCGGACCCTCGCCCGCATGGCCGCGTCGCCGCTGCGCGACCCCGTCGAGGGTGGGTTCTTCCGGTACGCGGTGCGCCGCGACTGGTCCGAGCCGCACTACGAGCGGATGCTCTACGACAACGCGCAGTTGCTGATGGCGTACTCACGGCTGTCCGTGCTCGACCCGGCTCCCCTCGCCGACCCGGGCTCCGCTGCCGCCCCGGGCCCCGTCCCGACGTCGGCAACTCAGGAGATCGCCGCCGATCCCGCCCGGGTGGTCGCCGGCATCGCCGATTTCCTGAGTTCGCGACTGCGGACGGCCGACGGGGCCTTCGGCTCGGCCCAGGACAGCGAGAGCACCATCGACGGCGTCCGCGACGAGGGCGGCTACTACCGGCGAGACGCCGCGGGCCGGGAGGCACTCGACCCGCCGCCCGTCGACGACAAGGTGCTGACCGGCTGGAACGGCCTCGCGATCGCCGCGCTCGCCGAAGCGGGGGCACGGCACGGGCGGCCCGAGTGGGTCGAGACGGCGCGGGGCGCGGCCGACCTGCTGCTCGCGCGTCACGTGACGGACGACGGTCGACTGCTGCGCGCCTCCGTGGGCTCGGCCGTGTCGGAGGCCGTGGCGACCCTCGAGGACCACGGCCTGTTCGCGTCCGGCCTGCTGGCCCTCTCACTGGCGACGGGCGAGGCCCGCTACGCGATCGCCGCCCGGACGTTCGTCGACGCCTGCCTGCTCGACGACGCCGACCCGAGGACCGTCGCGGCGCCCTCGGGCGGTGACCCGGTGCTCGTCTCGCAGGGCGTGGCCCTGTCGAGCGACCCGAGCGAGGGGGCCTACCCGTCGGGACGCAGTGGGGTCGCGTCGGCCGCGCTCACGCTGCACCAGCTCACCGGGGAGGCGCGCTACCGGTCCGTCGCCGAGCGGCTCGTCGCCGAGGTGGCCGGTTCGGCCCTCGACAACCCGCTCGCGTACGGTGCCGCCTTCGGGCTGCTCGTCGAGCTCGAGGCCCCGCTGACGCAGCTGGTCGTGGTCGAGCCGTCACCGTCGGCCCGCGCCGACGGTACCGCCGACGGCCTCGCCCGGCGGGCGCGGGGTCTCGTCCGCCCCGGCAGCGTCGTCGCCGTGCTGGACGAGGAGGCGCTGGTCGCGTTCGAGCACGCGGGCTTCGAGTTGTTCGCCGGTCGCTCGGCCCCCGGGCGCGTGCCCACCGCCTACCTGTGCCGGGACTTCGTCTGCCGTCTGCCCGTCACCGACGCCGACGCTCTCGACGACCTGATCGTGCTCGACTGAGCGGGCGGGCGGGCGGTCAGGCGGCGACGGGCACGAGGGGCGCCGAGGGATCGGTGACCCACTCGGCCAGCGAGCCGTCGTAGACCGACACGTCGTGGCGACCGAGGACGGCGAGGGCGAGCGCGTCGACGCTCGCCGACACCCCGGAGGTGCAGTAGACGACCGTCCGCGGCTCGTCGGGCACGAGCGCGAGGCGGTCGCGCAGCACGGGCTCTCGGACGAGGGTGCCGTCGTCGGCCCGGAGGGACTCGGAGGGGACGCTGATGCTGCCGGGGATGTGCCCGGCCCGCGCCAGCGGGCCCGAGACGCCGTCGTACTCGTCACGGGGTGAGGCGCAGACGAGAGCCGCGCGTTCGTCGCCCGCCACCACGGACTCGACGAAGGCCTTGTCGACCCAGTGCCCCGGCCGCTCGGTCGCGACGAACCGGGCCGGCGCGGGCGTCACCTCGCCCAGGTCGTACGGCTTGCCCTGCGCCAGCCAGTGCGACCATCCGCCGTCGAGGACCGCCACGGCGTCGTGGCCGTAGGCACGGAACAACCACCAGAGGCGCGAGGCCCAGCGGCCGTCGAGCGTGTCGTAGACGACGACGGTGCTCTCGTTCGAGATGCCCAGGGCGGCCGTCGCGGCCTCGAAGCGGTCGACGCCCGGGCGGGTGAAGGGAAGGTCGGAACCGGGGTCGCTGAAGTCGGCGAGCAGGTCGGCCAGCACGGCACCGGGCACGTGGCCGTCGCGCTCGAACCCGTCGCGGCCGGTCTCGTACGTGACCGACGAGGGATCGGCGTACCCGTCGTGGTCGAGGTCGAGGTCGACGAGCACGGTGGCGTCGACGATCGTCAGGTCGTCGGCGCCGAGGTGGTCGGCGAGCCACTGCGTCGAGACGACGGGGGAGGTGAGGACGGGGGCCATGGCGCCCACGGTAACGGCGGCCGGTGACATCGACCAGTGCGCCAGCAATGAAACGTCACGACGTCGCCGGCTGCACCCGCATCGACCTCCGCACCCGGCACGCGCGCCCGTCGACGGGCGCGTTCGAGCCGGAGGTCGACTCAGCGGCCGGCCTTCCGGGCGGTGATCACCCCGGTGTCGAAGCCCATCAGGTTCAGCCCGCCGTTGAACCGGGCGTGCTCGACTTTCATGCAACGGTCCATCACGACGGTCAGACCCTGCTCTTCGCCGTGGCGGGCGGCCTCTTCGTTGTAGATGCCCAACTGCACCCAGATGGTCTTCGCCCCGATCGCGAGCACCTCGTCGACCACCGACGGGATGTCGGCGGCCTTGCGGAACACGTCGACGATGTCGGGCACCTCGGGCAGGGAGGCCAGATCGGGGTAGGCCTTCTGGCCGAGGATCGTGTCGGCACGAGGGTTGACGAAGTAGACGCGCAGGTCGGTCGACTGCTGCAGGTACGTGCCGACGAACGAGCTGGACCGGCTCGGGTTCGGCGAGGCGCCGACGACGGCGACGCTCTTCGCCGACCGCAGGATGGCCTGCCGCTCGCGGGCCGACGGCCCGACCCAGGTCCGCTGCGACTTCAGCAGCTTGGCGAGGGGCGACGACGAGGGCAGTTCGCAGGTCAGCCCGTTGGTCAGCTGCGTGGTGACGGTGTCGGTCACGTCGGGTCACTCGCCTTTCGTCGCCGCGGCCAGCGCCTGGTCGAGGTCGTGGATGATGTCGTCGGGGTCTTCGATGCCGACGCTGATGCGCACCGAGCCGGGCAGCACGCCGGCGTCGACGAGCTGCTGCTCGCTGAGCTGGGCGTGGGTGGTCGAGCCGGGGTGGATCACCAGGGTCTTGGCGTCGCCGATGTTGGCGAGGTGGCTGGCGAGCTCGACCGATTCGATGAAGGTCTTGCCGGCCGGGCGGCCGCCCTTCAGCTCGAAGGTGAAGACCGACCCGGGGCCCTTGGGCAGGTACTTGGCCGCGCGGTCGTGGTGCGGGTGCCCGGGCAGCCCGGCCCAGCGCACCCGCTCGATGCGCGGGTCGGCGTCGAGCCACTCGGCCACCTGACGGGCGTTGTCGACGTGTGCCTGCATGCGGAAGGGCAGCGTCTCGACGCCCTGGGCGAGCAGGAAGGCCGAGTGCGGGGCGAGGGCCGGGCCGATGTCGCGCAGCTGCTCGGCGCGCAGGCGGGTGAGGAAGGCGTACTCGCCGAAGTTGCCCGACCAGTTCAGCCCGCCGTAGCTCGGCACGGGTTGGTCGAAGAGCGGGAACCGCTCGCTGTCCCAGTCGAAGCGGCCGGACTCGACGACGACGCCGCCGAGGGTGGTGCCGTGCCCGCCGAGGAACTTCGTGGCCGAGTGCACGACCACGTCGGCACCCCACTCGATCGGCCGGTTGAGGTAGGGCGTGGCGATGGTCGAGTCGACGATCAGCGGCAGGCCGTGCGCGTGGGCGACGTCGGCCAGGCCCTCGAGGTCGGCGACCTCGCCGGACGGGTTGGCGACCGTCTCGACGAAGAGCAGCTTCGTCTCGGGACGGATCGCGGCGGCGTAGTCCGCCGGGTCGGAGGACTGCACGAAGGTCGTCTCGACACCGAAGCGACGCAGCGTGACGTCGAGCTGGGTGATCGACCCGCCGTAGAGGTTGGCGCTGGCGACGATGTGGTCGCCCGCGCCGGCGAGCGAGGCGAAGGTGACGAACTGGGCGCTGAGCCCGCTCGCCGTGGCGACGGCGCCGAGCCCGCCCTCGAGGCTCGCGACGCGCTCCTCGAAGGAGGCGGTGGTCGGGTTGGCGAGGCGGCTGTAGATGTTGCCGTACTTCTGCAGGGCGAACCGCGCCGCGGCGTCGTCGGTGTCGTCGAACACGAACGCGCTCGTCTGGTAGATGGGCAGCGCCCGCGCTCCCGTCGCCGCGTCGGGGATGTTGCCCGCGTGGATCGCCCGCGTGCGGAAGCCGTACTCACGATCTGCCATGTGTCCACGCTAGCCGTTGGTCGTCACGCGGGGACTCGCCGCGTCACACGGCGGAACAGAACCGGCCCGCGCCTCCTGCCTGGGGACGAGGCGTGGGCACGGCGTGGGCACGGCGTGGACGCGAGGCGACGACGCCGGGGCCTCACTTCCAGCTGGGTATCCAGTAGTGCAGCCGGATGAACTCCCAGTCGGCGAGCTGGGCCGTCCAGAGCGGGTAGAAGAAGACCGTCACGGCCACCGCGACCACGACGACGATCGCCGTCACGCCGATGCCGCTGAGCCGCCGCGACCGGTCGTCGGTGCGCCGACCGAGGACGATGCCGAGCACCGCGGCCAGCCCGAGCACGAGGTAGGGCTCGAACGCGATCGTGTAGAACTGGAACACCGTGCGGTCGGTGAACGCCAGCCACGGCAGGTAGGCCGCGGCGACGCCGACCAGGATGGCCCCGTACCGCCACTCGCGGTACCGGACGACCCGATAGACGAGGTAGAGGCAGGCCGCGACGGCCGCGTACCAGATGAGCGGGTTGGCGACCGAGGTGATGGCCTCGCCGCAGCGTGCCACGTCGCAGCCGCCCTGGCCCTCGTCGAACCCCTGGTAGTACATGCTCGTCGGCCGCAGCATGAGCAGCCAGGTCAGGGGGTTCGCCTGGTACGCGTGGGGCGTGTGCAACCCGACGTTGAACCCGTAGACGCCCGCCTGGTAGTGCCAGAAGTTCTGCACCACGTCGGGCACCCAGGCCAGGGCGCCCGTCCAGCGCGTGCCTCCGTCGGCGACCCAGTCGCGGTAGTAGCCACCCGAGGTGACGAACCAGCCGGTCCAGCTCGCGAGGTAGGCCACGACCGCGATCGGCACGGTGAGCACGAAGCTGACCGGTGCCTGCTTGAAGAGCGTGCCCGACAGCCAGAACTCCACGCCGGCCCGGCGACGCGCGAGCATGTCGACCACGACGGTGTACACGGCGAAGAACGCCAGGAAGTACAGGCCGTTCCACTTGACGGCCGTCGCCAGGCCGCACATGAGCCCGGCCGTCACCAGCCAGGGACGCGCCCACAGGGCGGGGCCCCAGGCGATGTCGCGACCGGCACCGCGCCTCCTCGCCCGCCAGGCCTCGAGCCGCCGGGCGCTCTGCCGGCGGTCCAGCAGCACCGCCCCGAAGGCCAGCAGGCCGAAGAACATCACGAAGTTGTCGAGCAGGGCCACCCGCGACATGACGATGGCGTGCCCGTCGATCGCGAGGAAGAACCCGGCCAGCGTGCCGAGCAGCGTCGAGCGCAGCAGCAGCGAGCCGATCACCGCGACCAGGGCGACCGCGAGGATGCCCACGACGGCCGTGCTGATGCGCCAGCTCGCCGGGTCCTCGGGGCCGACCGCCGCCATGCCGAGGCCGATCAGCCACTTGCCGAGGGGTGGGTGCGCGACGAACGACGGTGCCGCGAGGAACCCGTCGACCCCGCCGGCGGCGAAGGTCGGGTCGTAGTCGGCCGGCCACGACCCCTCGTAGCCCAAGTTGAACAGTGACCAGGCGTCTTTGACGTAGTAGGTCTCGTCGAACACGAGCGTCGCGGGCGAGTTGAGGTGCCACAGCCGCAGCGCGGCGGCGAGCAGCGTGACCGCGAGGGGGCCCGCCCAGGCCCAGACGCGCCTCCTGACCGGGGTGCGCAGGACGCGTCCCCACCAGGCGTCGAGCCGGGTCAGGGGAGCCTCGCGGACGCGAGACGACTCCGGGTCGTCACCGGTCGCTCCGCCGGTCGTCACCGCGGCCGGGGCGCCGGGCAGCGAGGCCGGCTCGCCCGCCACCGGACGGGCAGGAGGCGCGGTGTCGGTCTCGACGAGCGCGTCGAATTCGCGCTCGGCCCCGGTCGTCATCGGGCCATCGTAATTGTGCGCCTCGGTGCCGGGGGACAATGGTCGGGTGATCGTGCTCGCCGCCACCCCCATCGGCAACCTCGGCGACGCCAGCCGACGTCTGGTCGAGACGCTCTCGAACGCCGAGGTCGTCGCCGCGGAGGACACCCGGACGGCCATCCACCTGATGCGCGCCCTGGGCGTCGAGAACCGTCCCCGCCTCATCGCGCTGCACGAGCACAACGAGCGCGAGAAGGCGGGCGAGATCGTCGAGCTGGCCCGCACCACCGACGTGGTCGTGCTGACCGACGCCGGCATGCCCGCCATCAGCGACCCGGGGTTCCCGCTCGTCGAGGCCGCGGCCGCCGCCGGCGTGACGGTGACGACGATCCCGGGCCCGTCGGCCGTGCTCACGGCGCTCGCCGTGTCGGGGCTGCCGACCGACCGCTTCAGCTTCGAGGGCTTCCTGCCGCGCAAGCAGGGCGACCGGCTGCGCGTGCTCGGCGCGCTCGTCGACGAACGCCGCACGATGGTGTTCTTCGAGTCGCCGCACCGCCTGGCCGACTCCCTGGGCGACCTCGTCACGGCCCTCGGGGCGTCGCGTCGCGTCGTCGTCTGCCGCGAGCTGACGAAGCTGCACGAAGAGGTGCGCCGCGGCACCGCGGCCGAGCTCGCCGCCTGGGCCGCCGAGGGCGTCCGCGGTGAGATCTGCGTCGTGGTCGACGGTGCCCCCGAGCGCGTCGTCGACCTCGCGGCCGGGCTCGTGCAGGTGCAGGCGCTCGTCGCCGACGGCACCCGCCTCAAAGAGGCCACCGCCGACGTGGCCGCCGCCACGGGCCTGTCGAGGCGCGACCTCTACCAGGCCGCCCTCGCCGCCCGCCCGCCCCGCGCGTAGGGCGCCGCGCAGAGGGCGCCGCGTACCCCTCGCAGCGCGACGGGTGCAAGCTCGACGCAGGTGCGCGCCCGCCGGAGGCGCGGCCCCCACGATCAGGAGGCACGGCATGAAGGCGGTCCGTTTCGAGCAGTACGGCGACATCGACGAGCTCAAGGTCGAGCAGGTGGCGAAGCCCGAGGCGGGCCCGGGCCAGGTCGTGGTCGCGGTCAAGGCGGCGGGGCTCAACCCCGGCGAGGCGGCCATCCGCGCGGGGCTCATGCACGACGCGTTCCCCGCGGCGTTCCCGTCGGGGCAGGGCACTGACTTCGCCGGCATCGTCGACGAGGTGGGCGCGGGCGTCGACGAGTGGTCGGTCGGTGACGAGGTCGTCGGCTGGGCGAACCGGTCGTCCCACGCCGAGTTCGTCGTCGTCGAGCACGACGAGCTCGTCGCCAAGCCCGAGAACGTGCCGTGGGAGGTCGCGGGCAGCATCAGCGTCACCGGTCCGACGGCCTACGCCGCCCTGCGTGCCGTGCAGGCGACCGAGGGCGACACGGTGGTCGTCTCCGCCGCGGCCGGCGGCGTCGGCGTGATGGTGTCGCAGCTCGCCGTCCTCGGCGGCCTGACCGTGATCGGCACCGCCAGCGAGCGCAACCACGACTTCCTGCGTCAGCTCGGCGTGACGCCGGTCGAGTACGGCGACGGCGTCGTCGACCGCATCCGCGAGGCCGCACCGCGGGGCGTCGACGCCTTCGTCGACTGCTTCGGCCACGGCAACGTCGGCTACGCGCTCGAGCTGGGCGTGACCCCGCAGCGCATCGACACGATCATCGACTTCGCGGCCGCCGAAGAGCACGGCGTGAAGGCCGAGGGCAGCGCCCAGGCCACGAGCCAGGCCGTCCTGTCCGAGCTGCTCGAGTTGATCTCGACGAACAAGATCATGGTGCCGATCGACGGCATCTTCCCCCTCGACGACGTCAAGGACGCCTACCGCGACCTCGAGGACGGCCACGCCCGCGGCAAGTACGTGCTGGGCATGGACGTCGTCGAGTACCCGGGCGAGCACGCGGGCGAGCGGGCGGGCTCCGACGACCGCACCGACGAGCACCCCGCGACCTGACCGGTCGACGCGGCCCGCGCCTCCTCGTCCCCGGCGGTGGACGCAGGAGGCGCGGGTCGCGTCACACCGTCGGTGCCCCCACCTAAGATGGTCACCATGCCCGCCGGCGACTCCTTCTTCATCGCAACGCCCATCTTCTACGTCAACGACGTGCCGCACATCGGCCACGCCTACACCGAGGTCGCAGCCGACGTGCTCGCCCGGTGGCACCGTCAGCGGGGCGACGACGCCTGGTTGCTGACCGGCACCGACGAGCACGGTCAGAAGATCCTCCGCACCGCCACGAGCCACGGCGTCACGCCGCAAGAGTGGGCCGACAAGCTCGTCACCGAGGCCTGGAAGCCCCTCCTCGAGACGGTCGACATCGCCAACGACGACTTCATCCGCACCACCGACGCCCGGCACGAGGCCGGCGTGCAGAAGTTCCTGCAGAAGCTCTACGACGACGGCTTCATCTACCAGGGCGAGTTCGAGGGCTTCTACTGCGTCGGATGCGAAGAGTACAAGCAGCCGAGCGACCTCGTGCCCGGCACCGGCGCCTACGAGGGCGAGCAGGTCTGCGCGATCCACAGCATCCCGGTCGAGGTGCTGCAAGAGAGCAACTACTTCTTCCGCATGAGTGACTTCGAACAGCGCCTGCTCGACCTCTACGAGTCGCAGCCCGACTTCGTGCAGCCCGATTCGGTCCGCAACGAGGTCGTCTCGTTCGTCAAGCAGGGCCTTCGCGACCTCTCGATCTCGCGGCAGAGCTTCGACTGGGGCGTCAAGGTGCCCTGGGACGAGAAGCACGTCGTCTACGTGTGGTTCGACGCCCTGCTGAACTACGTCACCGCGATCGGCTACGGCGTCGACGACGACGAGTTCGAGCGCCGCTGGCCGGCCGTGCAGCTCGTCGGCAAAGACATCGTGCGGTTCCACGCCGTCATCTGGCCCGCCATGCTCATGGCCGCCGGGCTGCCCGTGCCCAAGAACGTCTTCGGTCACGGCTGGCTGCTCGTCGGCGGCGAGAAGATGTCGAAGTCGAAGCTGACCGGCATCGCCCCGCAGCAGATCACCGACGTCTTCGGCGCCGACGCGTTCCGCTACTACTTCATGCGCGCCATCACCTTCGGTCAAGACGGCAACTTCAGCTGGGAAGACATCGCGGCGCGCTACCAGGCCGAGCTGGCCAACGGCTTCGGCAACCTCGCCTCGCGCGTCGTCGCCATGATCACCCGGTACTTCGACGGCGTCGTGCCCGTCGCGGGCGACCTGACCGAGGCCGACCTCGCCGTCCGCGAGACCGAGCTGCGCGTCACCGCCGAGGCCGACGCCGCGATCGACCGGTTCGCCATCAACGAGGCCCTCGCCTCGATCTGGCAGCTCGTCGACCAGCTGAACGGCTACATCACCGAGCAAGAGCCGTGGGCCATCGCGAAAGACGAGTCGCAGCGCGAGCGCCTCGGCACCGTCCTCGCCACGGCCCTCCGGGGCCTCGGCACGCTGACGGTGCTGCTGTCGCCGTTCGTCCCGACGGCCACGCACACCCTGTGGCAGTCCATCGGGCAGGGTGCGCTGACCAGCCAGCCCGTCGACCGGGCCGCCGAGTGGTCGAGCGCCCCCGAGGTCCAGCCGCTCGCCGCCGGGCTCTTCCCCCGCATCGAACAGCCCGAGCCGGCCGCATGAGCGGCGACGCGGCCGGGGTCGGCCCGGCCGGCGGCGGGCCGGCGACGCACGTCCGGCACCGTTCGTCCGGTGGTGACCAGAAGCGCGACCTGACGTACCCCGCGCCTCCCCAGCCGCTCGTCGTCCCGGTCTACGACAACCACACGCACCTCGAGATCGCCGACGGCGTCGGTGACGACGGCAACGGTCCCCTCGACTACCGCGAGCACCTCGACCGGGCCTCGGCCGTCGGGGTGCGCGGCGTGGTCCAGGTCGGCACCGACCTCGAGACCTCCCGCTGGTCCGCCGAGATCGCCAGCCGCGAGCCCCGCGTGCTCGCCTCCGTGGCGATCCACCCGAACGAGGCCCCGGCCCTGGCCGCCGCGGGCACCCTCGACGACGCCCTCGCCGAGATCGACGAGCTCGCGGCCCGCCCCCGCGTGCGCGCCGTCGGCGAGACCGGCCTCGACTTCTTCCGCACCGGCGACGACGGCCGGGCGGCGCAGCTCGAGGCGTTCCGCGGTCACATCGAGATCGCCAAGCGGCACGGCCTCGCCCTGCAGATCCACGACCGCGACGCCCACGACGACGTCGTCGACCTGCTGCTCGAGGTGGGCGCGCCCGAGCGCACGGTCTTCCATTGCTTCAGCGGCGGTCCCGAGCTCGCCGGCATCCTCGCCGAGAACGGTTGGTACGCGTCGTTCGCCGGCACGGTGACCTTCAAGAATGCCCAGCCCCTGCGCGACGCGCTCGTGCAACTGCCGCGCAACCTGATCATGGTCGAGACGGACGCGCCCTACCTGACGCCGGTGCCCTACCGCGGGCGGCCCAACGCCCCGTACCTGATCCCCTTCACGCTGCGCTCGATGGCCGAGACGATCGGCACCGACGTCTCGATGCTCGCCGCCCAGATCTCGTCGACCACCGAGCTGGTCTACGGCACCTGGGACAGCGAGCCCGTGACGGTCGAGGGCTGATGTCGCGCGCCACCCTGCTCGGCCCCGCCGAGATCCGCGACCTCGCCGACCTCCTCGGGGTCCAGCCGACCAAGAAGCTCGGTCAGAACTTCGTCCACGACGCCAACACCGTCCGTCGCATCGTCGCCGCCTCGGGTGTCTCGGCCGGCATGACCGTCGTCGAGATCGGCCCCGGGCTCGGCTCCCTCACCCTGGGGCTGCTCGAGGCGGGCGCCAAGGTGGTCGCCGTCGAGATCGACAAGCGGCTCGCCGAGCAGCTGCCGAAGACCGTCGCGATGCTGCAGCCCGCCGCCGACCTCACCGTCGTGGTCGACGACGCCCTGAGGGTCACGACGCTGCCCGACCAGCCGACCCACCTCGTCGCCAACCTGCCCTACAACGTCAGCGTCCCGGTGCTGCTGCACTTCCTCGAGCACTTCGACGGGCTCGAGCACGGTCTCGTCATGGTCCAGGCCGAGGTCGGCCTGCGGCTCGCCGCCGAGCCGGGGTCGAAGGTCTACGGCGGACCGAGCATCAAGGCGGCCTGGTACGGCGAGTTCCGGGCCGCGGGCCAGGTCAGCCGCCAGGTCTTCTGGCCGGTGCCGAACGTCGACAGCATCCTCGTCGCCTTCGACCGCCAGCAGGCCCGAGGCGACGAGCTCGAGCGTCGGGCGACGTTCGCCCTCGTCGACGCGGCCTTCCAGCAGCGGCGCAAGATGCTCCGCCAGTCGTTGTCGTCGCTCTACGGTTCGTCGTCCGCCGCAGCCGCGGCACTCGAGCGTGCGGGCCTCGCGCCCACCCAGCGGGGTGAGCAGTTGACCGTCGACGACTTCCTCGCCGTCGCCCGGGCCAGCGACGTCGACGCCCTCGCCGGGGCCTCGGTCGCGGCCGTCCTGCACGCCGACGAGGGCGAGGCCGGCTGAGCCGTGCCCCGACGCAAGGACGATCGCCGCGACGTGGCCCGGGGCTCGGCATCCGGGTCGAAGTCGGGCACGGGGTCGGGCTCGGGCGGTGACGATCGAGGGCGCGGCGAGCAGCGGCTCAGCGACGCGCGTCTCGGGTCGGGCACGGGGCGGAGTGCGGCAGAGTGGTTCGCGCGGCTGGACGCCGCGGGGGCGACGCGACTGTCGCACGAACAGATCTCGCGCCTCCTGGTCGACGAGTTCGAGGTCGTGCCCTGGTGGGCCGAGGGCATCACGGTGCGGTACGAGCAAGAACGCGGCGTCGAGCCGCCGGGGCGTCAGCCGGACGGCAGCTACGCGGTCACCGTGGGGCGCAGCCTCCGGGGCGCGCCCCTCGAGTTGCTCGACCTGGCGATCGACCGCTTCTCCGGGTACGCCGGCGGACGGCCCGTCGCCGTGGCCCGGTCGGCGGCCCAGCCGACCGCCGAGTGGGCCCTCGCGCACGGGGACACCCTGCAGCTGCGGGTGGTCCCGACGGCGGGGCCGAAGTGCTCGGTCACGCTGACCCAGGGCAGTCTGCGCCTGCCCGAACGCGTCCAGCCCGTGAAAGAGGGGTTGACGCGGGCCTTCGGCGTCATGGGCGACCGACAGAACTGACTAGGTTGGAACCATGACGTCCGTGGCCGCCCCCACCGTGGTCCACACGCGTGCGCCGGGCAAGATCAACGTCTTCCTCGCCGTCGGCGACCTGCAAGACGACGGGTACCACGACCTGGCGACCGCCTACCAGGCCGTCTCGCTCTACGAAGACGTCCGCGCACGTCACGCCGACGGGTTCACCGTCGGGGTGACCGGCGGTCCGTCCATCGACGTGTCCGGCGTGCCGACCGACGGGTCGAACCTGGCGATCAAGGCCGCCCGCCTGCTGGCCGAGACCACCGGTTACGCCGGGGGCGTCGCGCTGACCATCGACAAGGCCGTCCCCGTCGCCGGCGGCATGGGCGGCGGTTCGGCCGACGCGGCCGCCACCCTGCTCGCCTGCGACACCCTCTGGGGCACCGGCGTGGGCCGCGACGAGCTGCTGCGGCTCTCGGCGCGGCTCGGTGCCGACGTCCCGTTCGCCTTCGCCGGCGGCACCGCGATCGGCACCGGCCGCGGCGACGAGCTCAGCCCCGCCCTGGCCAAGGGGCAGTTCCAGTGGGTGCTCGCCGTCGCCGACGTCGGCCTCTCGACGCCCCGCGTCTACGACGAGCTCGACGCCCACCGCCTGCGCCACCAGGGCGAGATCCGGTCGGTGCGGCACCCCGTCGTCGACGCCGGCGTGCTGCAGGCCCTGCGGGCCGGTGACCCCGGCATGCTGGCCGACGCCATGCACAACGACCTCCAGGCACCCGCACTGCACCTGCAGCCGGGCCTGGCCGAGGTGCTCGAGCTCGGCGAGGGCAACGGCGCCCTGGCCGGCGTCGTCTCGGGCTCGGGCCCGACCGTGGCGTTCCTCGCGCCCGACCTCGACGGCGCCCTCGAGCTGCAGATCGCCCTGAGCGCCGCGCGCCTCACGGTCGTCCGGGCCACGGGCCCGGTGCACGGCGCCCGCGTCGTCACCGACTGACTCCGCCGCGGCCGCGGCCGCGGCCGCGGCCGCGGAGGCTGCTGCTGCCGCCGCCGCAGGCCCCGAGACCCCAGGAAGTCACCGAGACCCCTGCACGCGCAGAGGGGTCTCGGCGCGTTTCCGGGGTCTCGGCGACCCGCGGTGCCCTGCCGGGGTCAGCGCTCGTACTTGAGCACGTTGGTACGGGTCAGGTTCCACTCGTCGGCGACGTGGAAGCCCTTCGCGGCGAGGTCGGCCGTGACGCGCGGCCGCCAGTCCTGCTTGTCGCTCGTGATCAGCCAGACGACGTCGAGGTCGTCGGTGCGGTCGATGACGTCCTCGAGCGGGTGCTGGGTCTCCCACAGCCCCCCGGTCTCGGCCGCGGGCGTCTCGAGGGTGAAGTCGGACATGCCCTCGAACGCGGCGGGGTAGGTGGTCTCGATGATGCGCGAGGTGGCCTTGGGGTGCCGTCGGACCGGACCGAAGACGACGCCCTCGGCGGTGCCGGCCGGTTCGAGTGCACGCTGCTCGGTGACGAGGTCGGCGACCTGGTTCCACGCGGCGCTGTCCTTCGCCTCGGGCTGGCGTTGGCGCTCCCAGGTGGGGGCGGTGAGCACGAGGGCGAGCAGCACCACCAGGGCGATCACGCGTCGCCAGGGCACGGCGGCGACCGCGACGGCCATCATGATCGCCACGGCCGGGGTGCCGAAGGTCAGGTAGCGGGGCGAGTAGAGCGGTTCGGTCACGAGCGAGACGCCGACGAGCCCGATCGTGGGCACGATCATCCACGGCAGGACGACCGCGACGAGTCCGCGGGCCCGCGGCACGAGACCGGCGGCGACGACGACGAGGCTGGCGACCACGAGCATCCAGCCGAACACCGCGAAGCGGTCGTTCTGGTAGAACCACTGCGTCGTGAGCACCTGGTTGATCGTGGCGAAGCTCGGTCGGTCGAGCCAGCCGACCTGCCCGCTCTGCTCGGACGTGAAGTACACCACCGGCAGGCTCGCGAGGCCGGCGACGGCGGCACCGCAGAACCAGCCGACGAACGAACCCCGGGCCCCGTGCGGCCGTCGACCCCCGCTCTGCGGGTGTGCCCCCGACCCGGAGGGCGAGGCACCGAGCCGCTCGGCACGGGCGCGGCGTCGGCGCTCGAGTCGCCACTGCAGCAGCATCGTGACGCCGTGGCCGACCACGACGAAGGCGACGTACAGGAAGAACAACACCGAGACGACGGCGAGGACGGCGTAGCCCACCCACCAGCGGACGGCCGACGCGCGGGTGCGCGTCTCGCCCACGTCGGCGGTGCGCCGTGCCGCCGTGACGAGCACGAGGGTCAGGGCGACGGCGAACATCGCCGAGAACGCGTACGAGCGGCCCTCGCCGCCCATCCACGTCACCCGGGGGATCAGGCAGAACAGCAGGCCGGCCACGACGGCCGTGCGGCGGTCGGCGAGCGTGCGGGCGAGCACCACCGTGAACGCTGCGGCGAGACCCGTGACGAGGGTGCTCGGCACCCTCAGCGCGACGGGCGAGTACGGGAACACGTCGAACCACAGGTGCATGAAGGCGTAGTAGGTGGCGTGGACCAGGTCGACGCTCTGCACCATCTGCCAGAGCTGGCCCCAGCTGCGGGTCGCCGAGACGACCGTCGCCGCCTCGTCGTACCAGACCGACGGCACCCACAGGAAGGCGCCCGAGACGACGGCCGCGAGCACGCCGATCAGCAGGGCGTCGAGATGACGCCAGTGCCGGAGGCGCGCGAGGGTGGTGCCCCGCCCGGTGTCGGGCGTCGCGGATACAGTGGGCGCGGTCGATCGACCGTCGGCCCGGTTCTGGAGGTTCGTCATGTCGTCTCTTCCCCCTCTCGGCGGATCTCGCGCGCGACGCGGTGGTGACGCGCACGCAGTGGCCGCGCGCGGCGGTGGCACGCACGGTGCCGACGTGCGCGACGGTGGACACGGCGGCGACCCCGCCGAGGGCGAGCGCTACTCGCGCAGCGTGCGCCTGCCGGGGTTCGGTCTGGGCTCCCAGGGGCGTCTGGCGACGTCGAGGGTGCTCGTGGTCGGGGCCGGCGGGCTGGGCGCGCCGGTCATCCAATATCTCGCAGCCTCGGGTGTGGGAACCCTGGGAATCGTCGACGACGATGCCGTCGACCTGTCGAACCTACAGCGCCAGGTGCTGTTCCGGCCCGACCAGCTGGGGTTCCCCAAGGCGCGTGCCGCGGCCGACTGGGTGCGTGCCGCGAACCCCGACGTGACCGTCGTCGCCCACCCGTTCCGCCTCGGCGAGCGCACCGTCGACCTGCTCGACGACTACGACCTGGTGGTCGACGGCAGCGACTCCTTCGACACCTGCTACCTCGTCGCGGACGCCGCGGCGGTCCGCGGCCTGCCCGTCGTCTGGGGCAGCGTCAACCGCTGGGACGGCCAGTTCAGCGTGTTCTGGGACGACGCCCCCGACGGCCGGGCGGTCGACTACCGCGATCTGCACCCGGCTCCGCCCGCCTCGGGCTGGGACGAGTCCTGCGCCGACGTCGGCGTGCTGGGGCCGCTCTGCGGCACGGTCGGCACCGGCATGGCGAGCGAGGCGGTCAAGCTGCTGACCGGTCTCGGTGAGCCGCTGCTCGGCCGGGTCGTGACGGTCGACGCCCTGGGCGGCACCTGGCGCGAGAGCCGCCTGGCCCGTGCCCCGCACCGGGCCGAGGCCCGGGCCACGGTGAACGCCGCGCGCCGCGCCTCCTCGTCCTCCGAGTCCGAGTCCTCGACCTCGGGTGCCGAGGGCGCCACCGACGGCGTGACACCCACGGGCCGCCGCGTGGGGCCCGACGTCGACGCCGAACGGCTGGCGGGCCTGCTGGAGGCGCGCGCGGCCGGTGACACCGCCTTCACGTTGCTCGACGTGCGAGAGGTCGACGAGCACGACTTCGCGCACATCCCGGGCGACGTGCTCGCGGCCGGCTACGGGACGCGCACGCGACAGCGGCCCGACCTCGACCCGGCCCAGCCGGTCGTCGTGTACTGCGCCCGGGGTCCGCGGGCCCGGGCGGCCGCCGACCTGCTGGCCGGCGACGGCTTCGAGGTGTCGGTGCTGCACGGGGGCATGCTCGGGTGGCAGCTCGCGCAGGGCGCGCCGGCGCTCGGCTCCTGATCGGTCACGTCACCGAGAGAGGGACGCCTCGGCATCCGATCGGGCCTGGCTCAGCCTCCGGCGAAGGGCGGCATGACGTCGATCACGGCGCCGTCGGGCACGAGTTGCTCGCGGTCGCGAGTGGTCAGGCCGTCGACCAAGAACGAGCAACGCAGCAGCACGTCACGGAAGTCCGCGGCCGAGGTGCCCTCGACGGGCCGGACCTCGGTCAGCAGGCGTCCGACGGTGGGGCGCTCGCCCGCGGGCACCTCGACGCGCTGGTCGTCGCGACCCACGGCCGTGCGGGCGGCCGCGAAGAACCGCAGCGTCGCCGAGACGCCGGTCGCCGAGACGCCGGTCGGCGCGGCGGCGTCGGCCGGGGGGCGCGGGTCGGTCGTGGGGTGGGGGTCGATGGTCGTCACGTCAGCCTCCGATGGCGCTCATGGTGCGTTCGGGTTGCACGAAGTCGGGGTCGTCGATGCCGTGCCCCGAGGGCTTGGCCCACATGGCGCCGCGCCAGGCGTCCGCCAGCTCGTCGTCGCTCGCCCCGCCGCGCAGCAGGTCGCGGAGCCCGGTCTCGCCTCCGCTGAAGAGGCAGCTGCGGATGCCCCCTTCGGCGGTCATGCGCGTGCGACGGCAGTCGGCGCAGAACGGTTCGCTGACCGAGGCGATGATGCCGACGCGGCCGGTCAGCCCGGCGTCGTCACCGCGGCCGACGGCGTCGAACAGTTCGGCGGGCGCGCCGTCGCGCTCGACGTCGGCGGGGCTGAGGTCGAAGCGGGTGGCGATCAGCGAGTGGATGTCGCGAGACGTGACGAAGGAGGCGCGGTCCCAGCTCCGGTCGGCGTCCAGGGGCATCTGCTCGATGAAACGCAGCTCGTGGCCGCCGCGCAGCGCCCAGGCGAGCAGGTCGGGTGCCTCGTGGTCGTTGACGCCCGGCAGCAGCACGGCGTTGATCTTGACCGGGGTGAGGCCGGCCGCGGCCGCGGCGTCGACCCCGGCGAGGACCTTGTCGAGGAACGGCCGTCGCGACACCTTCATGAACGTCTCGGCGTGCAGCGAGTCGAGCGACACGTTGACCCGGTCGAGCCCGGCGTCGGCGAGGGCCTGCGCCCGGTGCGCCAGGCCGATGGCGTTCGTCGTCAGCGAGACCTCGGGTCGCGGCTCGATCGCGGCGACGCGGCGCACGATGTCGATCAGGTCGGCGCGCAGCAGCGGCTCGCCGCCGGTGAACCGCACCTGGCGGACGCCGAGCGACCGCACGCCGATGCCGACCAGCCGCACGATCTCGTCGGCGTCCAGCGCCTGCTCGCGGGGCAGGGCGGGCAGACCCTCGGCCGGCATGCAGTAGGTGCAGCGCAGGTTGCACTTGTCGGTCAGTGAGACGCGCAGGTCGGTCGCGGTGCGGCCGAAGCGGTCGAGCAGTCCCGGTGCGGCATCGCTCGACGGCCGGGGCGGCAGCAGGGCGTCGGCGGAGGCCCTCCCGGGCATGGTGGGCAGTCCGAGCGAGACGGTCATCTGTCGAGGTTAAGCCCGCGGGGCCGTGCGCGCGGTGTCCGTGGCTGGCGACCCGCGCCTCCGTTCGTTCCGTGGCGCACCGTCGCCCGGCCGCGACGGGTCGAGGACGGCGTCGCACCAGCCGACGACCACCGGGTCGTGCGTGGCGACGACGACGGTCGTGCCGGCGTCGCGCAGCGTCGCCAGGGCGGCGAGCGCGAGGCCGCGGGCCCGGTCGTCGAGTGCCGAGGTGGGCTCGTCGGCGACGACCAGGCGGGGCTGCTGCGCGACGAGGCGGGCCAGGCCGACCCGCTGCTGCTCGCCCCCGCTCAGCGGCCCGACGCGGCTGCCCGCCCGGTCGTCGAGGTCGAGCATCGTCAGGGCCCGGTGCACGGCCGCGGCGCGGGCCCGTCGCGAGAGGCCGGCGGGCCGGACGACCCCGACGTTCTGGGTGACGGTCCAATCGGGCACGAGGGTGCCGCGCTGCAGCAGCACGCCGCAGGTGGTGCGGAGGTACGCCCGCAGCCGGGCCCGCCCGAGCGAGGTCACGTCGGTGCCGCCGAACGTCACGCGTCCCTCGTCGGGTGCGCGGAGGCCGGCGAGGCACGCCAGCAGGGTGGACTTGCCGCTGCCGTTCGGCCCGACGACGGCCAGCGTCGAGCCCCGGTCGAGCGTCGTCGAGACGCCCGTCCAGAGCGGGCGTCCGTCCAGGGTGATGCCGAGCCGGTGGACGGCCAGTCGGTCGATGTCGGTCATTCGTCTTCTCTCGGGGTCAGGAGGCGCGGGCGGCGTGCCCACGCGCGTCGCGTCCACGACAGGGTCGCGAATCGCGTGGTGAGGTCGGTCGTCGCCAGGCCCAGGACGAGCAGGGCCGCCGCCGCCGGGGCCAGGGGGATGACCACGAAGGCGGTGGGGACCACCGCGACCGCCACGAGGGCCGCCGTGGCGGTGAGGGCGGCACCGACGGCGAGGTCGGCCGTGGCGGCCCGCCCGGGGCGGCGTCCGGCGAGGGCGAGGGCGTCGGCCAGCGGACGTCGCCGGGCCGCCGTGGCCAGGGCCGTGGTGACGGTGCCGAGCACGAGCACGAGTCCCGTCGTCGAGGCGACCACCACCGCGAGCAGGGTCTCCCGCCGGCTCGCTCGCCGGACCTCCTGCTGATCGTCGGAGACGTTCTTCCAGGCGGAGACCAGCCCGCCGACCCCGGCCCGGGCGAGGTCGCGCTCGACGGCACGGGGGTCGTCGAAGCCGATCCAGCCGTTTGAGGCCGAGACCGCGAGCATCTCGTCGGGCACGAGGTCCAGGGGCAACTCGGCCTCGACTCGGACCGGCACGTCGATGCCGAAGGGGCCCGAGGTGACGGGGCTCACCGGGGGCTCGTCCCCGGGCAGGTCGCGGAAGACGTACCGTCGGGGAGGTCCGGCCTGCCCGTCGACCGCCCAGTGCGTGTCGAGGACGAGGTCCAGCTCGGCCCGCGCCGATTCGCGATCGACGGGCCGGGCGTCGACGCGCACGAGAGGGGTGTCGGGGTCGGTGCCGGCGGTCGTGCGCGGCGGCGCCAGGTGGAGCACCGTGCCGGGGACGATGGTGGGGTCGGCCAGCCGGGCGTGCCCGGTCGCGAGGTGGTGGCGCGCGATCGGGCCGAGCTGCTGCGGGAACTCCTCCTCGGTGGCGCCGGCGACCCCGACCCACATCGACCACCACCGCGAGGCGTCGGGGTCGGCCGCCACCGTCCGTTCGACCTGCCGCGTCGCGTCGTGGGCGGTCGTGGCGACGCCGACGCCCGCGACGACGACCAGGACCAGGCCGACGTGCAGGGCGATCGGCAGCGCCTCGCGACGGAGGGTGTCGAGACGACCGACCGTGGTCGCCACCAGACGCCGTGGCGCGGCGGCGGGCAGCGTGAGCAGGTGGACGGCCAGCACCCCGGCCGTCGTGACGGCGGCGAGGGCAGACCACAGGGGCAGCACCACCTCGGGTCGCCGGTGGTCGGCTACCACGACCCAGGCTCCGAGGACGACGCCGGTGGCCACCAGCAGCACGGCGCCGGTCAGGACGGCGACGGGTGCCAGGTCGCGTCCCCGGGAGCGCCACGAGGGCCAGCCGACCACGGTGCGGAGTGCGGTGGACGCTCGCCGTCGGTGCCCTTGGCGGGCGGCCGTCGCGAGCAGCAGGACGGCGACGCCCACGGCGACGAGTGCGACGGGCCTGCTGCGCAGGACGGCGGGCACCGTCCCGGCCAGGGACTGCCGTGCGTCCTGCGGCGCGAACCCGGCGCCGTCGAGGCGGTCGAGCAGGCTCGTGTAGTCGGCACCCGTGGCGTCGGTCATGTACGAGCCCCGCAGCTCGCGGCCTCTGAGGTCGGCGCCAGGGTGCACGACGTGCGACAACCACGGCGTGACGGGCTGCTCGACGGCACCCCGGAGCGGGTACACGTGCGTCACGGTCTCGGGGGCCCACGGGTCGGCCTCGACGTGGGCGAGGTCGACGCCGAGTTCGTCGGCCACCCGGCCCAGGGTGGCGACGGGGTCGGGGTCGACGGTGGGGGGTGGTACGGCGGCCAGCACGAAGGCGTTGCCGAGGGGGCGCGACCCGAACGCCTCGCTCTCGGCGAGGGCGTGGAGCCCCACGACGGCCGCCGCGGCGACCGCCGCCACGACCCCGAGGGCGGTCGTGACGGCGAGCCGCGTGCTCAGCGGACGTTCCAGAACGCGGTGTTGCCGCTGGAGGTCTTGGCGCGGGTCGCGACCGCGAGGTAGCCCGGTGCCCTCCACCCCGACGTGACGCATCGGCCATCACGCGCGCAGGCCGTGGCGCTGTGCTGACGCGAGGCGTGCTGGTACTTCGAGTACACCGTCGAGTTCGTGACGCCGTACTGCCAGTACCCGCCCCCGACGTACCCGGAGCCGCGGGTCGACGGGCCGTCGGCCGGGGCGGAGCCCGACGCGGCCGCCTCGTCCGAGGCCGAGGAGGCCGAGGAGGCAGCCGCCGGTGCGGGGGCCGCCGCCGTGGCCGGCGCGACACCGACGCCGAGCAACGCGGCGGCGACGGCGAGGCTCGCGGCCGTGGCCGACAGGCGACGGACCACAGGCGAGTCGAAAGGTGTGGACATGCTCTCTCTTCTTTCTTCATGATCGTCCGTCCGTCGGACGATCACATGACGATGGCATTAAAAACGACTCATGGCAATACGACTGTTCGCATGCAGAATCCATGATCCCGATATCCGATAACACGAATGGTCCGCTCGTCGCGTGACGCAAGCGACACCGCCTTTGCGGAGCTAGGGTGGGCTGCATGTCGCAGATACGGATCAAGGACGCCGCGGCCTTCCTCGGCGTCAGTGACGACACCGTCCGGCGCTGGGTCGACCTGGGTCTGCTCGCGAGCGAGAAGGACGCGGCCGGCCGGGGTGTCGTCGACGGTCTGTCCCTCGCCCGCCTCGCCCGCGAGAACGCCGTGCTGCCGGCCGACCCGTCCGAGATCGGCCGCTCGGCACGCAACCGGCTCGTCGGCATCGTCACCGAGGTCACCGCCGACCGCGTGATGGCCCAGGTCGAGCTGCAGTGCGGACCGCACCGCATCGTCTCGCTGATGAGCAGCGAAGCCGTCCGCGAGCTGGGGCTCGAGCCCGGCTCCGTGGCCGTTGCCGTCGTGAAGGCCACGACCGTCATCATCGAGACCCCCGGCGGGAAGGCCTGACCCATGAGAAGAACCCCCACGATCGTCGTGGCGCTCGCCGGAACCGTCGCGCTGGCGACCTCGCTCGCCCTGGCGGGGTGCTCGGGCGCGACCGTCGACCCGGCGACCAGCGCGACCCCGACGGCGTCCGGCTCGGCGCTCGACGGGTCGATCACCGTCTACGCCGCTGCGTCGCTCACCACGACGTTCACCGAGCTGGCCGACGAGTTCGAGAGGGCCAATCCCGGCACGACGGTCGAGCTGACCTTCGCGGGCTCGTCCGACCTCGTCACGCAGATCACCGAGGGCGCCCCCGCGGAAGTCTTCGCCTCGGCCGACGAGAAGAACATGGCCAAGCTGACCGACGCCGGCCTCGTCGAGTCGTCGGCACCCGAGGACTTCGCGACCAACGTCCTCACCATCGCCGTGCCTCCGTCGAACCCGGCCGGCGTCACCGACTTCGCCGACCTCGCGAAGCCCGGGGTGAAGACCGTGATCTGCGCGGCCCAGGTGCCCTGCGGGGCGGCGACGGTCACGGTCGAGCAGGCCACGGGCGTCACGATCTCGCCGGTCAGCGAGGAGTCCTCGGTCACCGACGTGCTCGGCAAGGTCACCTCGGGTGAGGCCGACGCCGGGCTGGTCTACGTGACCGACGTCGAGGCCGCCGGCGACGGCGTCGAGGGCATCGACTTCGCCGAGGCGGACCAGGCGGTCAACACGTATCCCATCGCCCCCGTGGCCGACACGGCGAACCCGGCGGTGGCCGAGGCGTTCGTCGCCTTCGTCACCGGCGAGGTCGGGCAGCGCGTGCTGCAGGACGCGGGCTTCGGCACACCGTGAGGTCGGTCCCGGCCTGGGTCGTGGTCGTCGCCGCGCTCGGCGCCGCATTCGTGCTGTTGCCCCTCGTCGCCATGGTGTCGCGGGTGGACTGGCCCGAGTTCGTGCCGCTCGTCACGTCCGAGTCGTCGGTCGACGCGTTCTGGCTGAGCCTGCGGACGTCGGTCTCGGCGACCCTGATCTGCGTCGTGCTCGGGGTGCCCATGGCGGTGGTGCTGGCGCGCACCGAGTTCTGGGGCCAGAAGGTGCTGCGGTCGCTCGTGCTGCTGCCGCTCGTGCTGCCGCCCGTCGTCGGCGGCATCGCGCTGCTCTACACCTTCGGCCGTCGCGGCCTGCTCGGGCAGGCGTTCGAGGCGCTCGGCGTGACGATCGCGTTCTCGACCACGGCGGTCGTGCTGGCCCAGGCGTTCGTCGCCCTGCCGTTCCTGGTGCTGAGCCTCGAGGGTGCCCTGCGCACGGTGGGGACCCGCTACGAGGCCGTCGCGGCGACCCTCGGGGCCCGGCCCACGACCGTGTTGCGCCGGGTCACCCTGCCGCTCGTGCTGCCCGCCCTCGTCTCGGGGGCCGTGCTGTCGTTCGCCCGGGCCCTCGGCGAGTTCGGCGCCACTCTCACCTTCGCCGGGTCGTTGCAGGGCGTCACGCGGACCCTGCCGCTCGAGATCTACCTGCAGCGCGAGACCGACCCCGACGCGGCCGTGGCGTTGTCGCTCGTGCTCGTCGTCGTGGCGGTCGTCGTGGTCGCACTCGCGCACCAGGCCGGGCAGGCGGGCGACCCGGCCCTCCGGCCGCGGGCCCCGCAGCTCCCGGCCCTCCGGCCGCAGGCCACGAGGAGGCGCGGGTCGTGACCCTCGAGTTCGCCGCGGTCGTCGAGTCCCGCGGCTTCGACGTGCAGCTGACCGTCGCCGAGGGGGAGACCCTGGCCGTCCTCGGTCCGAACGGTGCCGGCAAGTCGACGCTCCTGGCCCTGATCGCCGGCCTGCTGCGACCCGACCACGGCACGGCCCGGTTGGCCGGCCGCGTGCTGTTCGACGTCGACGTCCACGGGCGCGGCCCCGCCCTGCGGCCGCACGAGCGGGGCGTCTCGATGCTCGCGCAGGACGCCCTGCTCTTCCCCCACCTCAGCGCCCTCGACAACGTCGCGTTCGGCCCGCGCAGCGCGGGGGTCACGCGTCGTGAGGCCGACCGGCGAGCCGGCGACTGGCTCGCGCGGGTCGACGCCACGGACCTCGCCGGTCGTCGACCGGCGCAGCTCTCGGGCGGTCAGTCGCAGCGCATCGCCGTCGCCCGCGCCCTGGCGGCCGACCCCGACCTGCTCTTGCTCGACGAGCCGATGGCCGCCCTCGACGTGTCGGTCGCGCCCGCCCTGCGACGGACGCTGCGCGACGTCCTCGCCGACCGTACGGCGATCGTCGTCACGCACGACGTCCTCGACGCCTTCACGCTGGCCGACCGCGTCGTCGTGCTCGAGGGCGGCCGGGTCGTCGACGCCGGCCCCACCCGTGCCGTGCTCGAACGCCCCACCACGCCGTTCGCCGCCGGGCTCGCGGCGCTGAACCTGCTGACCGGCACGGCGGCCGGTGGTGACGGCGGGGTCCGGCTCGTCGACGGCACCGTCGTGGACGCTCGCGCCGTCGACGCGCTCGTGGCGGGTGCGGCCGCCGCGGTGGCCGTCCGGCCGAGTGCCGTGCGGGTGACGACCGGCGTGACCGGGGGCCGGGCGTCGACCGAGAACGTCCTCGACGTGGTCGTCACCGACCTCGAACCCCGCGGCGACCTCGTCCGCGTCCGGGCGGGCGAGGTGTCGGCCGACGTCCCGCCGGGCGACGTCGCGGCCCTCGACCTCGCGCCGGGCACCCCGGTCCGCTTCTCGTTCGACCCCGACGATGCCGTCGCCTACCCCCTCTGAGGGCAGGCCTGGGGCCGCACGGCCCGCGTCCGAGGCGTCAGGCGCGCTCCGTCACCGGTCGTGACCCGCGCCTCCGACCGGCGAGCGCGCGCAGCCGCCGCAGGTCGTCGTCGACCCCGTCGAGCAGCCGGTCCGCGAACCCGGGCCCGGCCCGCCAGAGCGTCACGAGCAGGATCACCAGCACGGCCGTGGCGAGCGACGACCGCTGCAGGCCCGTGCTCGGTTCGAGCTGACGCACGAGCAGTGCGAGCGGGATCGCCAGCCACTCGACGCGACCGGTGAGCGCGACGAACGGCACCAGCAGCAGGGCGTACCAGGGGTAGCGCGGGCTGACGGCGACGAGTGTCACGCCGATCATGACCAGCTGCCCCAGCCACGGGTCGTGCGACGGGGTCTTGACCCACACCAGCACCGCCGTCACCCCGACGATCAGCACGGCGGCGGGCGTCGTCCAGGCCCCGGGCAGGAACGCCGACAAGAACACGAATCGAGAACCGTCCTCGTAGCCCTCCTCGGTCAGGTAGCCCGGCAGGTACCCGAGCACCTGCCAGCCGGTCGTGGCCACGTACGGCACGTAGAGCACGGCGAAGGTGACGACGGAGGCGCTGATGACCTTCCAGGGCTGCCCGCGCAGCAGGGCGGGCGCCGCGATCACCGGGATGAGCTTGGTCGCGATCGCGGCCCCGAGCGCGATGCCACCCCGCCAGCGTCGGCCGGTCGCGACGAGCAGGGACGCAGCCACGACGAGCACGGCGCCCAGCAGGTCGACGTGCGAGTTCGTGATGCCCTCACCCACCACGAGCGGGCACCAGCCCCAGAGCGCCGCCCAGCGTGGGTCGAGACCACGACGGCGCAGGGTCGCCAGCAGGGCGACGGTCGTGCCGAGCACGAGCACGAAGCCGGTGAACTGCAGCGGGAAGAACCCCGCGTCCGGGCCGACGACCGCCGACACGGCCCAGAAGTACAGCTCGGCCATCGGGGGGTAGATGGTCGGCACGTCGGGCCGGTTGATCAGGGTGCAGACGACGTCGCCGGTCTGACTGTCGTACGCGCGGTGCACCTGGCGGTCGGGTTCGCCGCAGCGCTCGCCGATCGTGCCGTCGTCGCGGGTGAACGGCGTCGACTCGGGGAAGATCCAGGCCGGCCGCAGATCGCGCAGCTCGCCTGCGTCGGGCGTGTACTCGTAGGGCGAGACGCCGGCGGTCTGCACGATGCCGTCCCAGGCGTAGCGAGCCGGGTCAGTGCTCGTGTTGGGCACGCCGGTCAGGCCCGCACCGCCGACGAGGGCCGTGCCCGCGATCACGAGGGCGGTGACGTGTCGCACGGGCACCCGGCGCAGCAGCGCGACGGCCAGGGCGAAGAGGGCCCAGCAGATCGCGGTCCAGACGACGAAGTCGGTCCGCAGCTCTTTCATCAAGAAGCCGACGTTCACGACGCCCCAGGCGACGGCCGCGGCCAATCCGAGGACGGCCACGGCCGCGAACACTGTACGCACGTGACCAGTGTGGCGGAATCCGCCGGTGCAGTCCCCGAGTCGCGGCATATCTGAAATGATGCAGCCATGAGACGACTCCTGCACGACGCGCGACGAGCGGTCTCGTCTCCGACGCGCAACGCGCGGTCGGCGACCGTCTTCGGTCGCCTGCTCGGCCTCGCGTTCGTGATCTGCCTGCTGACGGGCCTCTACAGCCACTTCCTCCAAGAGCCGCTCGGGTGGATGCGCTTCCCGACGAGCCCGGTGTGGCTCTACCAGGTCAGCCAGGGCGTGCACATCACGGCCGGCATCGCCTGCATCCCCCTGCTGCTCGCCAAGCTGCACTCGGTGTTCCCGCAGCTCTTCCAGCACCCGCCGATCAAGCACCCGATCGACATCCTCGAGCGCGCCTCCATCGCCCTGTTCGTCGCGACCTCGATCCTGCAGCTCGTCACCGGGCTGCTGAACACCTACCAGTACTACCCCTGGCCGTTCCCGTTCAAGCAGGTGCACTTCGCCCTGTCGTTCGTCATCGTCGGGTCGCTGGCCGTCCACATCGCCGTCAAGCTGCCGCTGATCACCCGCTACTGGCGGTCCCGCGACAGCTACGACGCCGAGGGGCGCTTCGTCGAGCCGCCGGCCGAGCTCGACGCGGCCCGCGCCTCCTTCGTCGCCGAGTCCGAGGCGACGGCCGAGCTCGCCCGGTTCCGTGCCGAGCGCGACGCCGACGTGACGCGACGCGACCGCGACCCGCACGCCGCGCCTCCTGCCCCCGCCCGCGGCCTCACCGGCCGCGTCATGCACTGGATCGACACCGCCCACGAGGTCGACCGCGAACCGGGACGTGCCCGGGTGTCGCGTCGGGGCTTCTTCACCGCCGCCGGGGTCGCCACCGGCGGGGTGGTCGTCCTCACCGCCGGGCAGTCGTTCACCCCGCTGGCCCCCCTCAACGCCTTCGCTCCCCGGCAGCGCGGCCTCGGCCCGAACGACCTGCCGATCAACCGGACGGCCGCGGCCGCCCAGGTGCTCGAGACGGCGATGGACCCCGACTGGCGCCTCGACGTCGTGGTCGGCGGCGTCGCCACCGCGTTCACCCTCGACACGTTGCGCGGGTTCGACGGCGCCGACGAACGACTGCCGATCGCCTGCGTCGAGGGCTGGAGTCAGACCGGCGCCTGGCGGGGGGTGCGCCTGGTCGACCTGCTGGCCGCGGCCGGCGCCCCGACCGACCGTCGCCTGCGACTGACCAGCCTCGAGAAGAAGGGCGGCTACCGCGTGACCGAGATGGGCCCCGAGTACGCCTCCGACCCCCGCACCCTCGTCGCCCTCGAGCTGAACGGCGAGCCGCTCAGCATCGACCACGGCTACCCGGCGCGCATGATCGCCCCGGGCCGGCCCGGCGTCCTGCAGACGAAGTGGCTCAGCTCGATCGAGGTGCTCTCGTGACCGCGCGCGTCCCGGCGACGACCACGAGCGCAGGAGGCGCAGGCACGTCGCGCTCCGTCCGAGTCGTCCGCGGGGTGCTGGTCGCCCTCGGCGTCGCCCTGATCGGCCTCGGCGGCTGGGTGCTCACCGACACCGTCAACCCGAACCGCTACGGGGGCCTCGTGATCTGGCTGATCGGTTCGGTCGTCCTGCACGACGCCGTGCTCGCACCGGTCGTGGCCGCGGTCTCGCTCGTCGTGCGGCGGACCGGCCGGCGCGTGCGTCCGGCCGTCCTCTGGATCGTGCAGGGTGCGGTCGTCGTCGGCGCGATCTTCTCGCTGGTCGTCGTGCCCGAGATCGTCGCGAAGGCGAGGGGGCCGAAGAACGACACGGTGCTGCCGTTCGACTACGGAGTGCGCCTGGCCGTGCTCTGGCTCGTGATCGCGCTGGCGACCGCCGCCGTGGTGGCGCTCTACCTGGCGCGCAGCCGGCAGAAGGTGCGCCCGTCGACCGACCAGGTCTGAGCGACCCGCAGGCCCGAGCGTCGGGCGTGGCGGTGCAGCGCCTCGCGGCCGACCTCGGCCCAGGGGAAGGTCGCGCTCGCGTGCCCCAGGTCGTCGACCACGTGGGCCTCGTAGCTGTCGTCGAGCGAGGCGTCTGGCGCGGTCTCGACGACGACCGAGCCGTCAGCCGTCAAGATCTCGGCACAGCGCGTGAGCAGGGCCGTCGGGTCTCCGCCGATGCCGACGTTGCCGTCGAGCAGCAGGGCGAGGTTCCACTCGCCCTCGCGGGGCAGCGGGTCGAAGACCGAGCCGCCGGCCACGGGGAGGCCGGCCTCGCGGGCCATCGCCACGGCCGTCGGCGAGACGTCCAGCCCGAGCACCGTCAGGCCCCGGTCGACGGCGGCCCGCACCATGCGGGCGGGCCCGCAGCCGATGTCGAGCACCGGGCCCGTCTCGGCGTCGAGGGTCGTCAGGTCGGCGGCGTCCGCGTCGGCGCTCCAGCGCGCCACGTCGAACGGCTCGTCGGCGTCGCGGTCGCGGGTGGCGGGGGGCGACGCGGGGCGCCCGACGGTTCCGACGGCGCCGGCCGCGCGGACGAGCTGCAGCAGGCCCTCGTGACGCAGGGCGCGCGCATACGGCTCCGCGCCTCCTGAACCGAAGGTGGCGGGCTGTTCGGGGGCGATGGTCATGAGGTGACCCCTTCTGTGGCGGGATCGGTCGTTCGGGTGACGCCGTTCGTGGTGGCCGTGTGGGTGTTCGTGTGCTCGTTCGCGGACTCGGCGTCGCGCAGGGCCGAGGCGAACCTGCTGCCCGGCGCGGCCGCGGCCACGAGGCGGGCGTCGTCGATGGTGTCGACGTCGACGAGCTCGGGCAGCATGCGGACGGTGAGGCCGGCGTCGGCGAGGCGACGCAGCTGGTGTGCGCCGGTGTCGTCACGCGACATCGGCACGCCTCGCAGCAGGTCTCCCGTCGGACGGGCGAGGCCGAGGGCCCAGAACCCGCCGTCGTTCGCCGGGCCGAACCAGGCGTCGACGTCGTCGGTCCACTCGGTGAAGACGGGCGCGAGGGAGTCGGTGGTCACCTGCGGGGTGTCCATGCCGATGAGTACGGTCTTGCCGTCCACCTCGTCGAAGAGGGCGCCGAGTCGCGCGTCGAGGTCGCCACCGATCTGAGGGATCACATCGAAGTCTTCGGAGCCGACGGGCCGGCGGTTGCCGTCGAACAGCAGGACGCGTCGCGTGGCCGGCAGCCGGCGTGCCACGTCGAGGGTGTCCTGCACGGCCGCGGCCGCGACGTCGGCGGCCTGCTCGAGGCTGAGGGGAGGGTGCAGCCGGGTCTTCACCTTGCCCGGGATCGTCTCTTTCGCGATCACCACGACGGTCGTCATCGGCCCGCCTCCCGCAGCAGTCGCGACATGTCCTTGACGGCCACCCAGGTGCCCCGGATCGTGCCGGTCACCTTGCTGCGACCCACGCGCGGCGAGTACGGGGCGTCCTGCTCGACGATGCGCCAGTCGGCCTCGCTGGCGCGCAACACCATCTCGAGCGGGTAGCCGCTGCGGCGGTCCTTCAGGTCGAGGTCGAGCAGGGCCTGACGGCGGGCGACGCGCATCGGGCCGAGGTCGTGCAGGGCGACCCCGCTCGCGCGGCGCATGAGGTGCGACAGGGCGAGGTTCGCCAGGCGGGCGTGCACCGGCCAGGCCCCCCGGGTCGTCGGCCGCCGACGGCCGAGCACGAGGTCGGCGTCACCGGCCATGACGGGCGCCGCGAGCGCGACGAGGTCGGCGGGGTCCATCGAGGCGTCCGCGTCGCAGAACGCGACGTAGGGCGCGGTGGCCGCCTCGAGGCCGGCGTGGGCCGCGCTGCCGAAGCCGCGCCGCGCCTCCTGGACGACGGTCGCACCGTGCGCTGCGGCGACGCGGGCCGAGTCGTCGGTCGAGCCGTTGTCGACGACGATCGCGTGCCAGCCCTCCGGCAGCCTCCCGAGCACCCAGGGCAAGGCGCCTTCTTCGTCGAGACACGGAAGCACGACGTCGACCAAGGGATTGCTCATCCTCTCGACAATACGGATGCCATCCCATGAGAGTGATGGGAGCGGGTGGTCCGCGCCCCGAACGGGGGGAGTGCTGTCATTCTGCTAGCGTCGGTGATCGGAGGTGGCCAGGATGGCGACGTTGACGGTGCGGGGCCTCGATCCCGAGGTGATCGAGGGGCTCAAGGCCCTCAGTGCGAGCCGCGGGCGGTCGATGGAGGCCGAGGTGCGGCTGATGGTGACGCGACTCGCCCAGGGGGCCGAGGGGCCGGTCGACGATCCGTCGGCCGCGGCGGACGCCGGGGCGGCACCGACGCCCGAGAACTGGGTCCACGTCTTCCGTCGCCGCTTGGCGGAGAGGGGCTCCTTCCTCGACGACGAGTTCGTCGAGGGCCTCGACCGCGATCGGCGGGCGCAGGCCCCGGCGAGATCGGCCGACTTCCGATGATCGTCGTCGACACGAACGTCGTGTCGGAACTCGCGCGTCCCCGTCCCTGCCCCGAGGTGGTGAGCTGGTTCGAGCGGCAACGGCTCGACGGCCTCTACCTGAGCGTCGTCACCGGTGCCGAGATGTTGGCCGGGCTGCTGGCCATGCCCGAGGGCCGCCGCCGTGACCGCGTCGAGGACTGCGTCATCGACATCCTCGAGCACCAGTTCGACGGACGTGTGCTGGCGTTCGACGCGCACGCGGCGATCGAGTACGCGACGGTGCTGGCGCGGCGCAGGGCCGCCGGTCGACCGATCGCGACGGCCGACGCCATGATCGCGGCACACGCCCTCGTCGGCGGTGCCGCCCTCGCCACGCGCAACGCGAGAGATTTCGAGGGCCTCGGCCTCGAGCTCGTCGACCCCTGGGCCCGGTGACCTCGAGGCGTCCGCCGTCGGGCGCTCCGCGCGACGGACGCCCCGCCCGGTCAGCGCCTCGAGTCAGCGCCTCCCGTCAGTGCTTCCGGTCAGCGGACGACCGCGGCGCGCAACGGCGCCGTGGCGAACTCGTGCATGCCCTGTTCGAAGCTCACGCTCGGCCGCCAGCCCAGCTCGTCCTGCAGCCGGGCCGAGGAGGCCGTGACGTGGCGGACGTCGCCCGCCCGGTACTCACCCGTCACGACGGGGGCCGGGCCGCCGGCCTCGCGAGCCAGCGCCTCGGCCATCTCGCCGATCGTGTGCACCGTGCCGCTGCCGACGTTGAAGGCCCGGAACGCGTCGGCGGGCTGGTCGGCCGTCCAGTCGAGTGCCGCCAGGTTTGCCGAGGCGATGTCGCGGACGTGCACGAAGTCGCGGCGTTGGGCGCCGTCCTCGAACACCCGCGGTGCCTCGCCGCGTTCGAGGGCCGAGCGGAAGAGCGAGGCGACGCCCGCGTAGGGCGTGTTCTGCGGCATGCCCGGGCCGTAGACGTTGTGGTAGCGCAGGGCCGCGGCGCGACCGCCGGTGCTGCGCGCCCACGAGGTCGACAGGTGCTCCTGCGTCAGCTTGGTGATGGCGTAGACGTTGCGCGGGTCGAGCGGGGCCTCTTCGGCGATCAACTGCGGTTCGAGCAGCTCGCCCGCCTCGTCGCGCGGGTCGAAGACGCCCGCGTCGAGGTCGGCGATGCGGCGGGGCGCCGGTCGCTCCGTCGCGCCCGACGAGGTGCGGTAGCTGCCCTCGCCGTAGACGACCATCGACGACGCCACGACGAGCCGGTCGACGCCGGCCCGGTCCATCGCCGCCAGGACGACGGCCGTGCCGAGCTCGTTCGACGAGACGTAGTCGGGCGCGTCCTGGAAGTCCACGCCGAGCCCGACCTTGGCCGCCTGGTGGCAGACCGCGTCGACGCCCACGAGGGCGCGGTCGACCGTCTCGGCGTCGCGGACGTCGCCGTGCACGAAGTCGACGCGAGGGTCGACCGTCGGCTCGCCGCCGTGCACGTCCGGTCGCAGCGAGTCGAGCACGCGCACCCGCCAGCCCCGCTCGAGCGCGAGGTCGACGATCGCCGAGCCGATGAAGCCGGCGCCGCCCGTGACGAGCAACAGGCCGGGGCCCGCGGTCGCGTCGGTGGCTGCGTCCGCGGCGGACGAGGAGGCGCGGTTCGCGTTCACAGCGCGGCCCTCCGCCCCGAGACGGGCCGGGCGAGCACCTCGGCCACCGCTTCGGGCGACATCAGCTCGCGCGGGGCGTAGTCGTCCGGCATCGCGGCGACGATCGACTCGATGGCCGCGACGATGCGCGGCTGGGCGGCGGCGAGCCGCTCGAAGACGAGCGAGGCGCTGACGGCGTCGGCGTCGGGGGCGTCGCCCTCGGTCGGAGCGAGGCCGGCGTCGCTGTCGGTGACGTACGACAGGTTGACGGCCCCCATGCCGAGTTCGAGGGTGAGCGGGATCTCGGGATACATCGTCATGTTGACCGTGTGCGCCCCGGCGGCCCGGAACCACAGCGACTCGGCGCGGGTCGAGAAGCGCGGCCCCTGGATCACGACGCAGGTGCCGGTCGCGGCGAACGGTTCGCCCTGGGCCTCGAGGGCCTCGATCGCGGCGGCCCGCAGCACCGGGTCGAACGGGTCAGCGGCGATCAGGTGCTGCACCTGGCCCTCGACGTCGAAGAAGGTGTCGCGACGCCCCCAGGTGCGGTCGACGAACTGGTCGGTGACGACCATGGTGCCCGGGGCGACGTCGGGGCTCACCCCGCCGACGGCCGACGACGACACGATCGCCTTCGCACCGAGCGACGCCAGGGCCCAGACGTTCGCCCGGTAGTCGATCAGGTGCGGCGCGACCGCGTGCCCAGCGCCGTGCCGGGTGAGGAACGCCACGCGCTTGCCGCCCAGCAAGCCGATCGTCACCTCGCTCGAGGTCGGGCCGTAGGGCGTCTCGACGACGTGCCGGGTCGCCTCGCCCTCGGCGAAGAGCGAGTAGAGCCCCGAGCCGCCGATGACGGCGACGTCGACGCGGGGCGGCTCCGAGGAGGCGCGGGTCGGCGGTGGGGCGGTGGTCTCGGTCGCTGGGTCGGTCACCCCCGATACGCTACTGACCATCGCCCGAGAGGAACCGCGTGCGCACCATCGAGACCCACCTGGCCGAGGTCACGGCGCTCGTCGAGGCCGCCGTCCGATCGCGACCGGTCGAACCCCTCGTCGTCACGCCCGAGGCGCTCGCCGCCCGGCCCGACCGCTACCGTGACCGCGTGCTCGCCGCCGACGTCGTCGCCCCGATCGACGTGCCGCCGTTCGCCAACTCGCAGATGGACGGCTACGCCGTCTCGACCGCCGGGCTCGACCCGTCGGGCCCCACCGCGCTCCGGGTCGCGGAGCGCATCCCCGCCGGTCGGGCCGCCCCCGACCTCCTCCGCGGCGACGCGGCCCCGATCATGACCGGTGCCGCGGTCCCCGTGGGCGCCGACGCGGTCGTGCCGATCGAGAAGGTCACGCCCGACTCGTTCCCGCCCGCCGGGGTCGACGCCGTCGTCGAGGTGCCTGCCGGCGTGGTCGCCGGCGCGTTCGTCCGCGAGGCGGGCAGCGACGTCGCCGCGGGCTCGGTGCTCTTCACGGCCGGGACGCGACTGACGCCCGCCCGGTGGGGCGTGCTCGCCGCCTCCGGGCTCGACGCGGTCGAGGTGCGCAGCCGCCCGCGCCTCCTGCTCGTGTCGACCGGTGAAGAGCTCGCCGCCCCCGGCGCCCCGCTCGGCGCCGGCCAGATCCACGACGCGAACGGGGCCACCCTCGCCGCCGCGCTCGCCGAGGTCGGCGTCGACGTCACGGTGGCCCGGGTGACCGACGACGCGGCCGCGCTGCTCGCGGTCGTCGCCCGGCACGCCGACGACGTCGACCTCGTGCTGACCAGCGGCGGGGTGAGCGCCGGCGCCTACGAGGTCGTCCGCGACGCGTTCGAGGGCTCGGGCGTCACCTTCGGCTCGGTCGCGATGCAGCCCGGCGGGCCGCAGGGCTGGGGTGCCGTGGGCGTCCACGACCGCGACCTGCCCGTCGTGTGCTTCCCCGGCAACCCGGTCAGCTCGCTCGTGTCGTTCGAGGCCTTCCTCCGTCCCGCCCTGCAGGCCGTCACCGGCATCGGCACGCCCCGCGCCCGGTGGGCCGTCCCCATGGCCCACGCCGCCGACTCGCCCGTCGGCAAGCACCAGCTGCGTCGCGGGCGCGTCGACGTCGACGGCCGCGCCCACCTCGTCGGCGGGCCGAGCTCGCACCTGCTCGCCGCCCACGCCGAGGCCACCGTGCTCGTCTCGATCCCCGTCGGCGTCGACCGCGTCGACGAGGGCGACGAGGTCGAGGTCTGGGCACTCGACGACCCCGCCCGCCACGAGAAGGCCGACCGATGACCGACACGCCCCCGCCCGACGCCCCGCTCGCCGACGCCCCGCGCGCCGACGCCCCGCTCGCCGGCGCCCCGCTCTCGCACGTCCGCGACGACGGCACCGCCCACATGGTCGACGTGACCGGCAAATCCGAGACGAAGCGCGTCGCGACGGCGCAGGCCGTGCTGACCACCCGGCCCGACGTGATCGCACGGCTGGTCGACGGCTCGCTGCCCAAGGGCGAGGCGCTCGGCACCGCCCGCATCGCCGGCATCCTCGCCGCCAAGCAGACCCCGACGCTCATCCCGCTCTGTCACCCCCTGCCGCTCGGGGCGATCACCGTCGACTTCGAGACGACCGAGGCGCAGGTCACCGTGGTCGCCCGCGTCTCGACCCGCGGCGTCACCGGGGTCGAGATGGAGGCCCTGACGGCCGCCTCGGTCGCCGCCCTGACCCTGTTCGACATGATCAAGGCGGTCGACGCGCTCGCCGTGATCGGCGAGATCAAGGTGCTCGACAAGCGGGGCGGCAAGTCGGGGGACTGGTCGCGATGAGCGACGCCACGCCCGGACCGGCCCCCCTCTCGACCGACGGCCCGACCCCGACGGACGCGCCCGACCGGCGCCGGGCCGTCGTCGTCGTCGCCTCGACCCGCGCGGCCGCCGGCACGGCCGACGACACGACCGGCCCGGTCATCCGCGACTGGTTCGTGGCGCGCGGTTGGCTGGTCGAGGGCCCCGTCGTCGTGGCCGACGGCGAACCCGTCGGCGCGGTGCTCGAGGCGGCGCTCGAGTGGGGCGTCGACGCCGTCGTCACCACCGGCGGCACGGGCGTCTCGCCGACCGACGCGACGCCCGAGATGACCCTGCCCCTGCTCGACCGCGAGCTGCCCGGCATCGCCGAAGAGCTCAGGAGGCGCGGCGCGGCCTCGACGCCGCTGGCCGTGCTCTCGAGGGGGCTCGCCGGGGTCGCCGGCGCGACCTTCGTCGTCAACCTGCCCGGCTCGCGGGGCGGGGTGCGCGACGGGCTCGCCGTGCTCGACGACGTCCTCGACCACGTGGTCGACCAGCTGCACGGGGTCGACCACGCCCAGAACCGCCACCCGCACCCCGGAGGGGCAGCATGACCTGGAACGACGACCCCACCCACCTGCCCGGCGGCGCCCACGACGGTGCCCCCGGCGGCCTCGCCGGTGGCCTCGCCGGCGGCCCGTCCGGCTCCGGGGCAGCGACACCGGGTGGCATCGTGCCGGCCGCCGACCGCGTGCTGCTCGCGCGCGTCGTGGACGAGACCGTGTCGGTGGCCGAGTGCTCCGCGCTCGTGACGAGCCGCGCCTCCGGGGCGGTCGTGACGTTCGAGGGCGTCGTCCGCGACCACGACGAGGGGCGCGGGGTCGAGGCGCTGCACTACGAGGCGCACCCGACGGCGACCGACGTCATCCGCGAGGTCGCGCTGACCGTGGCCGAGGCGCACCCCGAGGTCGCGATCGCGGTCGAGCACCGGTACGGAGACCTCGTCGTGGGCGACGTCGCCCTGGCCTGCGCCGTGGCGTCGGCCCACCGAGCCGAGGCGTTCGCCGCCTGCGCCGCGCTCGTCGACGAGGTCAAGGCCCGCACACCGATCTGGAAGCGCCAGGAGTTCACCGACGGCTCGGACGAGTGGGTGGCGTCGCTCGGCTGACGCGCGGGGAGCCACCGAGTCGGGTGCCCAGCCCGGGCCGTCTACGCTTCCTAGGTGGCTCATCTACTCGGCGCAGAAAACCTCCGTCTCGAATTCCCGACCAAGGTCGTCCTCGACGGGGTGACCCTCGGCATCGACGAGGGCTCCCGCATCGGGGTCGTCGGCCGCAACGGCGACGGCAAGTCGACGCTCATGTCGGTGCTCGCCGGCCGGCTCGAACCCGACGACGGTCGCGTGACGACCCGCCGGGGCCTGACCATCGGCATGCTCGACCAGCGCGACGTGCTGCCCGAGGGCGCCACGGTCGGCAGCCTGATCGTCGGCGACCGCGACGAGCACGAGTGGGCCGGCGACGCACGCATCCGCGACGTGATCTCGGGGCTCGCCACCGACATCCCGTGGGAGGCGCGGGTCGAGGACCTCTCGGGCGGCCAGCGCCGGCGCGTGGCCCTCGCCACCCTGCTGGTCGGCGACTGGGACGTCCTGTTCCTCGACGAGCCCACCAACCACCTCGACGTCGAGGGCGTCGCCTGGCTGGCGCAGCACCTCTCGCGCCGGTGGTCGACGAACTCGGGCGCGCTCGTGGTCGTGACCCACGACCGGTGGTTCCTCGACGAGGTCTCGACCGACACCTGGGAGGTCCACGACGGCATCGTCGAACCCTTCGAGGGTGGTTACGCGGCGTACGTGCTGCAGCGCGTCGAGCGCGACCGCATGGCGTCGGCCTCCGAGGCGAAGCGCCAGAACCTCATGCGCAAAGAGCTCGCCTGGCTGCGTCGCGGCGCCCCGGCCCGCTCGACCAAGCCCAAGTTCCGCATCGACGCCGCCAACGAGCTGATCGCCGACGAGCCGCCCGTCCGCGACGCCGTGCAGCTGTCGCAGATGGCGACCGCGCGACTCGGCAAGGACGTCGTCGACCTGGTCGAGGTCGGCGTCTCGTTCGGCGACAAGCGCGTGCTGCAGGGCGTCGAGTGGCGCATCGCCCCGGGGGAGCGCACCGGCGTGCTCGGTGTGAACGGCGCCGGCAAGTCGACGCTGCTCAAGGTCGTCACCGGGGCGATCGCGCCCACCGAGGGGCGGGTCAAGCAGGGCAAGACCGTCAAGTTCGCGATCCTCGACCAGCAGCTCGCCGACCTCCAAGAGGTCGCGCACGAGCGGGTGAACGACGTCATCGGGCGGCAGCGCACCTCGTACGTCACGGGCGGCAAAGAGATGACGCCGGGGCAGCTGCTCGAGCGCCTCGGCTTCACCAGCGCCCAGCTGCAGACGCCGATCAAAGACCTGTCCGGTGGGCAGAAGCGTCGCCTGCAGTTCTTGCTGATCCTGCTGAACGAGCCGAACGTGCTCATCCTCGACGAGCCCACCAACGACCTCGACACCGACATGCTCGCCGCGATGGAGGACCTCCTCGACGGCTGGCCCGGCACCCTGCTCGTCGTGTCGCACGACCGCTACCTGCTCGAGCGTGTCACCGACCAGCAGTACGCCGTGCTCGAGGGGCGCTTCCGCCACCTGCCCGGCGGCGTCGACCAGTACCTGCAGCTGCGTCGCGAGGCGACCCAGAACCAAGGAGGCGCGACCGACCGCCCGACGGCCGTCCAGGGGGCGTCGGCGTCGGTCGCGGCCTCGGCCGCCGCCTCGGGGCTGTCCGGTGCCGAGAAGCGCAACGCCGAGAAGGAGTTGGGGTCGATCGACCGCAAGCTCGCCAAGGCCTCGGGCGAACGCGAGACCCTGCTCGGGCAGTTCGCCTCGTTCGACCAGTCCGACTTCGACGGCCTCGCGGCCCTGCAGGCGAAGCTCACCGCGCTCGACCACAAGACGGGTGAGCTCGAGGTGCGCTGGCTCGAGCTGAGCGAGCTGCTGGCCTAGGGCCCGGGGCAGGAGGCGGTTCAGCCGCCCAGCGTCAGGCTCAGCGTGCGCAGCAGGTCGGTCAGCCGGCGACGGTCGTCGTCGCTGAGGTCGCTGAGCAGGGCGTCCTCGGCCGTGACGAGTCGTTCGATGGCGGCGTCGACGGCTCGGCGGCCCTCGATCGTCATCGTGACGAGGATGCCCCGGCCGTCGTTCGGGTCGGTGCGACGCTCGACGAGGTCGCGGCTCACGAGCCGGTCGATGCGGTTGGTCATGGCGCCGCTCGAGACGAGGGTCTGCTGCAGCAGGGTCTTGGGGCTGAGCTGGTACGGCTCGCCGGCCCGGCGCAGGGCCGAGAGCACGTCGAACTCCCACGACTCGAGGTCGCTGGCCTGGAACGCCTCGCGGCGTGCCCGGTCGAGGTGCTTCGAGAGTCGACCCACGCGCGAGAGCACGTGAAGCGGCGCGAAGTCGAGGTCGGGTCGCTCGTGGCGCCACGCCTCGACGATGCGGTCGACCTCGTCCTGCTCGGGCATCCGCCCATCATGCCCGAGGGCGGGGCCGGACGCGGGAGGCGCGGTGCCGCACCCAGCCCGCCCGCGCCTCCTCGGGGCACCGCGTCCCGGCCACGGTCTGGCAGAATGGTCCGGCGCGCACGCGCGGTCCGCCATGGTGTAACGGCAGCACGACAGCCTTTGGAGCTGTTAGGTCTAGGTTCGAATCCTGGTGGCGGAGCCCCGAGCGACGCAGGCCGCGCCGCTCTCGACGGTTCCGTCCCGATCCGACCGCGGCGCCTCGGCGTCCGCCCCACGACGAGGACCCCGCCATGTCGACCACCGCCTCCCTCCCGCCGCTCGTCCGTGCCGCCCTGCTCGGCGTGCTGAGCGGTTCTCGCTCGGCGACGCCCCTGGCCGTTCTCGCCGTGAACCAGGGCGCCGACGAGGCGCGTGGCTCGTGGCAGCACTGGCGGGCGTTCCGTTCGCCGGTCGGTCGTGCGGTCTTCGTGGCCGCGGGCCTCGGCGAGCTCGTGGGCGACAAGCTGCCGGCGACGCCGAGCCGGATGGCTCCGGGGCCCCTCGTCGGGCGCGTCGTCTCGGGCGCCGTGGCGGGCGTCGCGATGGGCGGAACGGGTCGCGGGGGCCGTCCGGTGGCGGGCGCCGTCGCCGGTGCGCTCGGCGCCCTCGTCGGCAGCTGGGCGTTCGCCGGGGCACGGAAGTCCCTGGTCGAGAAGACCGGCCTGCCCGACGTGGTCGTCGCCCTCGCCGAGGACGCCGTCGCGGTCGGCGGTTCGTTCGCGGTCGTCCGGTCGAGCTGAGTCGACTCGTCCCCAGGCGTGACGTCCGCGGTGGGGTCCCCACGCCGGGCCGGTGTCCCGCGGGCCCGCCACCTCCCGTGGGAGGATCGGCGGAGATCACGCGCCACCCCTCACCAAGGAGCACCATGCCCGAACGCCAGCTCGCCGTCGTCGTCCTCGCCGCAGGGCAGGGCACCCGCATGAAGTCCTCGACCCCGAAGGTGCTGCACCGGCTGGCCGGGTTGCCGCTGATCCAGCACGTGCTCGAGACCGCCGGCGCCCTGCAGCCCGACCACCTCGTCACCGTGGTGCGGCACGAACGCGACCTCGTCGTGGCGAGCGTCCTCGACACCGCTCCGCACGCGCTCGTCGTCGACCAAGACGACGTGCCCGGCACGGGCCGCGCCGTCGAACAGGCCGTGGAGGCGCTGCCCGCCGAGTTCACCGGCGACGTCGTCGTCGTCAGCGCCGACGTGCCCTTCCTCGACCACGCGACGCTCGAGGCCCTGCTCGACCAGCACAGGTCCGCGTCCGCCTCGGCCACGCTGCTCAGCGCCGTGCTGCCCGACGCCACCGGGTACGGGCGTGTCGTCCGCCGAGGCTCGGGCGACGTCGACCGCATCGTCGAGCACAAGGACGCCACCGACGACGAGCGTGCCGTCCGCGAGATCAACTCGGGCACCTACGCCTTCACGGTCGCCGCCCTGCGCACCCACCTGCCGCGCATCGGGTCGGCCAACGCCCAGAACGAGAAGTACGTCACCGACGTGGTGGGCCTGCTGACCGGGGCCGGCGAGGTCGTCGCCGCCCGGGCGATCGACGAGACCTGGCGCCTCGAGGGCATCAACGACCGCGTCCAGCTCGCCGCTGCGGCCCGTCGGCTCAACGACCGCATCGTCGAGCACTGGCAGCGAGAGGGGGTCTCGATCGTCGATCCGCAGACCACCTGGATCGACCGCGACGTCTCGCTCAGCCCCGACGTCGAACTGCTGCCCGGCACGCAGCTGCGCGGTGCGACGTACGTCGCCGCGGGCGCGGTCGTCGGCCCCGACACCACCCTCGTCGACACCGAGGTCGGCGAGGGGGCGACGGTGAAGCGGACCGACGCGACCCTCGCGGTGATCGGTGCCCGCGCCTCCGTGGGGCCCTTCGCGTACCTGCGGCCGAACACGCTGCTCTCGGCCGACGGCAAGATCGGCACCTTCGTCGAGACGAAGAACGTGCAGATCGGCGAGGGTTCGAAGGTGCCGCACCTCAGCTACGTCGGCGACACCGAGGTCGGCGTGGGGTCGAACATCGGCGCCGGCACCATCACGGCCAACTACGACGGCGTGCACAAGCACCGCACCGAGGTCGGGTCGCACGTCCGCACCGGGTCGCACAACGTCTTCGTCGCCCCCGTTAGGATTGGCGACGGAGCGTACACAGGCGCCGGCACCATCGTCCGCAAAGACGTGCCGGCCGGTGCCCTGGCCTTGAGCATCGCTCCACAGCGCAATGCGAGCGGATGGGTCGAGGCGAACCGCCCCGGCTCGGCGGCTGCCGAGGCCGCCGCTCGCGCCGAACGAACGACCGACTGAACCCGGTCGGGTTGGCCCCTCGGGGCCGGAGAGCGAGTGACGTGTCCGGAATCAAGATCACCGGCGAGAACCGACTCGTCCTGATCTCGGGGCGTGCGCACCCCGAACTGGCCAACCAGATCGCCGCCGAGCTCGGCAGCGAGTTGATCCCGACCGACGCCCGCACCTTCGCCAACGGCGAGCTCTACGCGCGGTTCGACGAGAGCGTCCGCGGCTCCGACGCCTTCGTCATCCAGTCGCACTCGGCCCCCATCAACGAGTGGTTGATGGAGCAGCTGATCATGGTCGACGCCCTCAAGCGTGCGTCGGCCAAGCGCATCACCGTCGTGGCGCCGTTCTACCCGTACGCCCGCCAAGACAAGAAGGGCCGCGGCCGCGAGCCGATCTCGGCCCGCCTCGTCGCCGACCTCTTCAAGGCCGCCGGCGCCCACCGCATCATGAGCGTCGACCTGCACGCCCCGCAGATCCAGGGCTTCTTCGACGGCCCGGTCGACCACCTCTTCGCGATGCCCGTGCTGCTCGAGCACTTCCGCGCCAAGCTCGACAACACGACCCTGACCGTCGTCTCGCCCGACATGGGCCGCGTCCGCGTGGCCGACATCTGGAGCGAGAAGCTCGACGCCCCCCTGGCCATCATCCACAAGCGTCGCGACCCGCTCGTGCCGAACCAGGTCACCGTGCACGAGATCGTCGGTGACGTCTCGGGCCGCGTCTGCCTGCTCGTCGACGACCTCATCGACACCGGTCGCACCATCGTCAAGGCGGCCGAGGCGCTCAAGGCGAGTGGCGCGATCGGCGTCGTCGTCGCGGCGACCCACGCGGTGTTCAGCGACCCGGCTCCCGAGATCCTCAACAGCGACTTCATCGACTCGGTGGTCGTCACCGACACGCTGCCGCTCACCGAGCACCAGAAGTTCGACAAGCTCGAGATCCTCCCGATCGCCCCGCTCATCGCGCGCGCCATCCACGAGGTCTTCGACAACGGCTCGGTCACCTCGATGTTCGACGGCGCCGCCTAGCCCACCGCTCCCGGCCGTCCGGCGCCTGCTGCTCCGCCCCCCTCCTCGCCTCGTCCTGCGGCCGGCAACTCAGGAGATCTGCTGCCCCGCGCCTCCCACGAACCGTGCCGGCCGCCGTTCTCCTGAGTTGCCCCCAACGCGGGCCCGGCCCGAGGGCAGTGGAACGTGAGCAGGTGTCCGCCGCACTGCACCCGTCCGGTCGTGCCTCCGCCGGCCCTGCCTGCCCCCTGCGGTCGGCAAGTCAGGAGATCTGCTGCCTCGCGCCTCCTTGCGGGCGGTCGAGGCCGCCGTTCTCCTGAGTTGCCGCCAACGCGAGCTCGGCCCGAGGTCAGTGCGACCCCGGTCGGTGTCAGCCGCGCGGGCATGCGTGGTCCACCCCCACCCGCGCGGCCTCGCTTCCGTCCGGCCTCGCTCCCGCCCGGGTCTCGCTTCTGCCCGGCAGTGCGTCGGCCGACGCTGACTGCCCCCTGCGGTCGGCAACTCAAGAGATCTGCTGCCTCGCGCCTCCTTGTGGGCGGTCGAGGCCGCCGTTCTCCTGAGTTGCCGTCGTCGTGGCAGGACGCACCGAGCCGACCCACGACGAACGGGCGCGCCCGCCGACGTGGCACGCCCGGGGGCGGCACGTC
>NZ_LMPQ01000012.1:119397-332548 GCF_001423905.1 Frigoribacterium sp. Leaf186
GGCGAGCGCTCCGGGGGAGTGCGTCAGTGGGTCGACGGCTCCGTCTCGATCTCGGAGCGGTCCCCGGACCAGAGGGTGTGGAACGTGCCCTCGTCGTCGACGCGCTGGTAGGTGTGCGCTCCGAAGAAGTCGCGCTGCCCCTGGATGAGCGAGGCGGGCAGGCGTTCGGACGCGAGCGAGTCGTAGTACGACAGCGCCGACGCGAACCCGGGGACGGGGATGCCCGAGAGCGCCGCCTTGGCGACGATGCGGCGCCAGGCGTCCTCTCCGTCGCGGACCGCCGCCGCGAAGTAGTCGTCCTCGAGCAGGGTCGCGATCGTCGCGTCCTTCTCGTAGGCGTCGACGATGCGGTTGAGGAACTGCGCGCGGATGATGCAGCCACCGCGCCAGATCTTGGCGATAGCGCCCTTGTCGATGTCCCAGTCGTACTCGTCGGCGCCGGCGATGATGGCGTCGAAGCCCTGGGCGTAGGCCACGATCTTCGAGGCGTAGAGCGCCTTCTGCACGTCGTCCTCGAAGCCGTCGCCGGCCTCCTGGATCTCGGGGCGCCCTTCGAGGGTCTTCTGCACGGCTGCGCGCTGGGTCGGCTTCGACGACACGGCGCGGGCGAAGACGGCCTCGGCGATGCCGCCGACGGGCACGCCCAGACCGACGCTGTTCTGCACCGTCCACACCCCGGTGCCCTTCGAGCCGGCCTGGTCGACGATCGAGTCGACGAGCGGCCCGCCGGTCTTTGCGTCGGTCTGACGGAGCACCTCGGCCGTGATCTCGATCAGGTACGACTCGAGCTCGCCCTTGTTCCACTCCTCGAACACCGAGGCGATGGCGGCGGGCTCGTGGCCGCCGACCCGACGCAGCAGGTCGTACGACTCGGCGATCAACTGCATGTCGGCGTACTCGATGCCGTTGTGGATCATCTTGACGAAGTGACCCGCGCCGTCGGCACCGACGTGCGTCACGCAGGGCTCGCCCTCGGCGACCGCGGCGATCGACGCCAAGATCGGGCCGAGCGTCTCGTAGGCCTCCTTCGAGCCGCCGGGCATGATCGACGGGCCCTTCAGCGCGCCCTCCTCACCACCCGAGATGCCGGCGCCGACGAAGTTCAGGCCGCGCTCCTTGAGGGCGGCCTCGCGGCGCCGAGTGTCCTGGAAGTTCGCGTTGCCGCCGTCGACGATGATGTCGCCCTCGTCGAACGCGTCGGCGAGCTGGTCGATGACGGCGTCGGTGCCGCGACCGGCCTGCACCATGATGATCGCGGTCCGCGGCTTCTGCAGTGAGGCCGCGAAGTCCTCGATCGACTTCGACGGGATGAAGCCCGCGTCGCCGTGCTCGTCCATGAGGGTGTCGGTGCGCTCGGGGGAGCGGTTGTAGACCGCGACGGTGTTGCCCTCGCGGCTGGCCAGGTTGCGTGCCAGGTTCGAGCCCATGACGGCCAGGCCGACGACTCCGATGTTTGCCTGTGGTCCTCCGTGTTCAGCCACGGTGCCTCCTTGTCGGTAGGGAACGGACCGACCATATGCCGCCCGGCCCGACGGCCGTCCAGGTGGCGCGTCGGGGTTCGTGGGTAGGTTCGGAGGGACGCCCGCCCGCCCGACGACCCGCCCTACGCCCCGCGACCCGCCCCGCCCCGCCCCGAGACGACCCGAGGACCCCGTGACCGAAGAAGCCCCTTTCCCGCCCGTCGTCGTGATGGGGGTGTCCGGCTCGGGCAAGTCGACCGTGGGCGAGCTGTTGTCCGAGACCCTGGGCGTGCCCTTCGTCGACGCGGACGACCTGCACCCCGAGGCCAACCGGCTCAAGATGGCCGAGGGGCACCCGCTCGACGACGACGACCGCCGGCCGTGGTTGCGCATCGTCGCCGAGCGCATCGCCGCGGCGGGAGACGACTCGGTCGTGGTGGCGTGCTCGTCGCTCAAGAAGTCGTACCGCGACGTCCTGCGCGAGGGTGACCCGCGCCTCCGGTTCGTCCACCTGACGGGCGTCCGCGACCTCGTCGCGCGCCGGCAGCGAGAGCGCAAGGGTCACTTCATGCCCGCGGGCCTGATGGAGTCGCAGTTCGCGACCCTCGAGCCGTTGACCGACGACGAGGCCGGGTTCGAGGTCGACGTCCGCCCCGGCCCCGACGACGTGGTGGCGGCCGTCGTGGCCCACCTCCGGGCCGTGCGGCGCGGCGAGCTCGAGCACTGACCGGGCGCCCTCGCGGGCGGACGAGCCCAGGAGGCGCGGGTTGGCGACACGCCCAGTCGACGTGTAACCTGGGCAGCTGAACCTCGGCGAGGGGTGCTCCGGCACCCGTGATCGACGCGGTAGGCAGGCGCTCGGTGCTCAGGCACCACTCGTGCAGCGGTGGTCGTCCCTCGGGCGGCGCCCCTCGGGTTGCGGGTCCTTCCTCACGCGATTCGCGTTCGAGTTGACACCGACCACACACCCCCGGGCCCTCGCGGGCCCCTGCAAGGAGACGACATGTCCGACCAGAACAACCTCAGCGCCCTGGTGCGCACCAGCTTCGGCAAGGGCGCTGCCCGCAAGATCCGCGCGAAGGACCAGATCCCCGCGGTCATCTACGGCCACGGCACCGACCCCCAGCACGTCACGCTGCCCGGCCACGAGACGATGCTCATCACGCGTCGCGCCAACGCCGTCATCACGCTCGACATCGAGGGCACGAACCAGCTCGCCCTCGTCAAGGACATCCAGCGCGACCCGGTCAAGCAGACCATCGAGCACATCGACCTCATCGTCGTCCGCCAGGGCGAGAAGGTCACCGTCCAGGTGCCCGTGCACGTCGAGGGCGAGTCGGCTCCCGGCACGATCCACGTCGTCGAGCTCAACGTCGTCGAGCTCGAGGTCGAGGCCACGCACATCCCGCAGAACGTCGTCGTCTCGATCGAGGGCCTCGAAGAGGGCGCGCAGGTCTCCGCCGCCGACCTCGTGCTGCCCAAGGGCGCGACCCTGGTCAGCGAGCCCGAGACCCTCGTGCTCGCCGTCTCGGTGCCCCAGCTCGACCTCACGACCGACGCCGTCTCGGACGAGGACGGCGAAGCCGCCGAGGCCGAGGGCGACGTCGACTCGATCGAGGACGAAGAGCGCTCCGAGTAACTCGGAACACCCCGAACACCCTGCCGGCGCAGATCCACTGAGAGAACGACGACCACGACGATGGCACTCGACGACCAGTGGCTCGTGGTCGGGCTCGGCAACCCCGGGCCCGGCTACGCCGGCAACAGGCACAACGTCGGGCAGATGGTGCTGGCCGAACTGGCCGACCGTCTCTCCGCCGGCTTCAAGAACCACCGCACGAACGCGACGGTCGCCGAGGGGCGCACCGCCCCCGGCGGCCCTCGCTTCGTGCTGGCCAAGCCCGCCACCTTCATGAACGTCTCGGGCGGCCCGACGCAGGCCCTGCTGCGCTACTACGACCTCGACGTCTCGCGGCTGATCGTCGTCCACGACGAGCTCGACATCGACTTCGACGTCGTCCGGCTGAAGCACGGCGGCGGCCACGGTGGTCACAACGGCATCCGCGACATCATCGCCGCGACCGGCTCGAACGAGTTCACCCGGGTGCGGGTGGGCATCGGCCGTCCCCCCGGCCGTCAGCCCGCCGCCGACTTCGTCCTCAAGGACTTCTCCTCCACCGAGCGCAAAGAGCTGCCGCTCCTGATCGGCGACGCGGCCGACGCGGTCGAGATGATCGCCACCGACGGGCTGACGGCGGCACAGCTCAAGTTCCACACCGCCAAGAGCTGAGCTGACCTCTCACCTCGACGGGCCGCCCATGGGTGTCGCCGTCAGCGAACCCCGGCCACGGTGTCGGTGGTGCCGCGTAACATCGTCCGGGTGATACTCGCGGGCTTGATCAAGGCGCTCTCGCGCGCCTCCACGTTCTCCGGCGCCCTCGACCGGGCCGCACGCAGCACCGACTTCTCGGTGGTCGACGGCCTCCGGGTGCCGCTGCTGGCAGGTCTGCTCGATCGTCGCGAGGGGCCGCAGGCCATGCTCGTCGTGACGGCGACCGGCCGCGAGTCCGAGGCGGTGCGAGGCTCTCTCGCCAGCTACCTGCCCGAGGCCGAGATCATCGAGTTCCCCGCGTGGGAGACCCTGCCGCACGAACGCCTCAGCCCGAGCGCCGAGACCGTCGGTCGGCGCATCCACGCCCTCCGGCGCCTCGCGACCTGGCAGGTCGAGGCGGTCGCCTCACCCGAGACCGTCCGTCCGATCGTGGTCGTGGCCGGCGTCCGGGCCGCCCTCCAGCCCCTCAGCGACAACCTGGCCGAGCTCGACCCGGTGCACCTGACCGTCGGCGAGAGGGGTCACGACCTCTCGGGCATCGCCGTGCACCTGGTCGACCTGGCGTACGCCCGGGTCGACATGGTGACCCGCCGAGGAGAGTTCGCCGTCCGCGGTGGCATCCTCGACGTCTTCCCGCCCACGGCAGAGCACCCGGTCCGCGTCGACTTCTTCGGTGACGAGGTCGACCAGATCCGACGCTTCTCGGTCGCCGACCAGCGCAGCCTCGACGGCGAGGTCACCTCGGTCGAGTTGCCGCCGAGCCGCGAGATGCTGCTGACCGAGGCCGTGCGACAACGCGCCCGCGAGATGCAGCACGAGTTCCCGAGCCTGTCGCAGATGCTCGCGAAGATCGCCGAGGGCATCCCGGTCGAGGGCATGGAGAGCCTGGCACCGGCCCTCGTGCACCGGCTGGTGCCGGTGACGCACTACCTGCCGGCGGGCGCCTCCATCGCCGTGCTGTCACCCGAGCGCGTCGTGTCGCGGGCGCAGAGCCTCGCCGAGACCAACCGCGAGTTCCTCTCCGCCGCCTGGAACGCCGCGACGGCCGGGGCCGAGGCCCCGATCGACCTCGACTCGGGTGACTTCCTCAGCCTGCGCGACCTGAGAGAGGCCGCGGGCGACCGGGCCTGGTTCACGATGAGCGGCTTCGACTCGGGCGAGGTGCTCTCGGACGACGAGGCGGTCGCCTCGGCCGGTGACTACGTGCGCGTCGACGCCGCCGTCGTGCCGAGCTTCAGCGGCCACGCCGAGGGTGCGCTCGAGCACGTCGTCGAGCGTGTCCGCGACGGGTGGAGCGTCGTCGTCACGGCCCGGGGCATCGGCCTGGTCGAACGGGCGCGCGACGTCCTCGCCGAGCGCGAGGTCGCTGCCCGCCTCGAAGACGACCTGCCCGAGACCCTCGAACCCGGGGTCGTGCACCTCGTGGCCGGCGGGGTCGAGGCCGGGTTCGAGCTGATCGAGTCCAAGATCGCCGTCCTCGGCGAATCCGACTTCTACGGGCGCTCGGCGAACTACGACTCCCGTCAGGTCAAGAAGCTCGCGACCCGACGCAAGAACGTCGTGGACCCGTTGCAGCTCAAGCCGGGTGACGTCGTGGTGCACTCCACCCACGGCATCGGCAAGTTCCTCGAGCTGACCAGCCGCGAGGTGTCGAGCGGCGGCAAGAACGCCGTCAAGCACTCGCGCGAGTACCTCGTCCTCGAGTACGCGCCCTCGAAGCGTGGCTACCCGGGCGACAAGCTGTACGTGCCGACCGACCAGCTCGACCTGCTCAGCCGCTACGTCGGCGGCGAGGCGCCGTCGCTCAGCAAGATGGGCGGCGGCGACTGGGCAGCCGCCAAGGGCAAGGCCCGCAAGGCCGTCCGCGACATCGCCGTCGAGCTCGTCAAGCTCTACTCCGCCCGCATGGCCAGCAAGGGTCACGCGTTCCCGCCCGACACCCCGTGGCAGCGCGAGCTCGAAGAGGCCTTCCCGTTCGCCGAGACGCCCGACCAGCTCACGACCATCGACGAGATCAAGGCCGACATGGAGCGGCCCATCCCGATGGACCGCCTGCTCTCGGGCGACGTGGGCTACGGCAAGACCGAGGTCGCCGTCCGGGCGGCCTTCAAGGCGATCCAAGACGGCAAGCAGGTCGTCATGCTCGTGCCGACGACCCTGCTCGTGAAGCAGCACTTCGACACCTTCAGCGACCGGTTCGCCGGGTTCCCCGTGCACCTGCGCAGCCTGAGCCGCTTCCAGACGGCGAAAGAGTCCAAAGAGACGATCGCGGGCCTCGGCGACGGCACCGTCGACATGGTCATCGGCACGCACCGCCTGCTCAGCGAGGGCATCTCGTACAAGGACGTCGGCCTCGTCATCATCGACGAAGAGCAGCGTTTCGGAGTCGAGCACAAAGACGCCCTGAAGAAGCTCAAGACCAACGTCGACATCCTCGCCATGTCGGCGACGCCGATCCCGAGGTCGCTCGAGATGGCCGTCACCGGCATCCGCGAGATGTCGACGCTCGCCACCCCGCCCGAAGACCGGCACCCGATCCTCACCTTCGTCGGCCCCGAGAGCGACCGCCAGAAGGCTGCCGCGATCCGACGCGAACTGCTGCGCGAGGGGCAGGTGTTCTACGTCCACAACCGGGTGTCGAGCATCAACCGCGTCGCGGCGCAGATCGCCGAGCTCGTGCCCGAGGCCCGTGTCGCCGTCGCGCACGGCCAGATGGCCGAGTCGACGCTCGAGCAGGTCATGGTCGACTTCTGGGAGCGCAAGTTCGACGTCCTCGTCTCGACCACCATCATCGAGACCGGCCTCGACATCGCGAACGCCAACACCCTGATCATCGACCGGGCCGACAAGTACGGGCTGAGCCAGCTGCACCAGTTGCGGGGTCGCGTCGGTCGTGGTCGCGAGCGCGGCTACGCGTACTTCCTCTACGACGCCGACAAGCCCCTCAGCGAGACGGCCCAAGACCGGCTCGAGACCATCGCGGCGAACAACGAGCTCGGCGCGGGCATGCAGGTGGCCCTGAAAGACCTCGAGATCCGCGGGGCCGGCAACCTGCTCGGTGGCGAGCAGTCCGGCCACATCGCCGGCGTCGGCTTCGACCTTTACCTGCGCATGATCGGCGAGGCCGTCAGCTCGTTCCGCGGTGACGTGGCCGAGGGGCAGACCGAGCTGCGGCTCGAACTGCCGGTCGACGCCCACGTGCCCGAAGAGTACGTCGAGAGCGAGCGCCTGCGTCTCGAGGCCTACCAGAAGCTCTCGACGGCGAGTTCGCCGACCTCGACAGACGACCAGATCGACGCCGTCCTCGACGAGCTCACCGACCGGTACGGCGAGCCCCCGGCCCCCGTCCTGGCGCTGATCGAGGTGTCGCGTCTGCGACGCGCCGCCCAGAAGGCCGGGCTCAGCGAGGTCGTGGTCATGGGCAGCAACCTGCGGGTGGCGGGCATCGACCTGCCCGACAGCATGCAGGTGCGGCTGCAGCGCATGTACCCGGGTGCGCGCTGGTTCGCCCAGGCCAACGCCGTCAGCGTCCCGCTGCCCAGGGCTCACGGCCAGGTGCCGACCGACGACGAGCTGATCGTCTGGGTCGAGCAGCTGCTGTCGGCGATCTACTCCGCACCGGTCGCCCGCCCCGCGACCGACACGGCGGCGGCGAGCTGACCGTGTCGGCCTGCCACGGTCGGGGGCCCTCGGGCCAGGAGGCGCGAGACGGTCTCGAGCCCGGGGCGGGTGCCGCGCTCGACGAGCTCGTCCGCGTGGTCGACGCCCTCCTCGCCGACGAGGGCGGCTGCGCCTGGAACCGGGCCCAGACCGCCGAGTCACTCGTGGCCTATCTCATCGAAGAGACCTCCGAGCTCGTCGAGGCCATCGAGGACGGTGCTCCCGGCGACGTGCGCGAAGAACTCGGGGACGTGCTCTACCAGGTGGTCTTGCACAGCGCGCTCGCTGCCCGCGCCTCCTCGGGCTCGTTCGATCTCGGTGACGTCGTGCGCGACGTCACCGACAAGACCGTTCGGCGGCACCCCCACGTGTTCGGAGCCGACCAGACCGCCGACCTCGACGACATCGTCCGCCTGTACTCGGCGGCCAAGGCCCGCGAGAAGGTCGGTCGGACGAGTGCCTACGACGGCGTGCCCGCCGGGCAGCCGGCCCTCGCCCGGGCCCAGAAGATCGACTCGAAGCGGGCCGCGACCGGAACGGCCCGGCCGTCGAGCAGTCAGGGCCAGGGCGCCGCGTCGCAGGCGGAGCAGTCGGCGTCGGCGATCGAGCTCGAGTGGGGGCGGGCGTTGCTCGTCCAGGTCGACGAGGCGACCGATCGCGGCATCGACGCCGAGCGCGCGCTGCGGGCGGCGGTCCGCGAGCGCGAGGCCGTGCTCCGGCGCGACGAAGCCGACGCGACGAATCAGGCGTCGGCGCCGCACCGTCACGGGCCGACGGGGGCGACACCGACGTGATCGCGGGCGATGGCGTCGAGGGGAACGAGCAGGTGCCCCCTCAACCCGAATGAGGGGGCACCTCGGCGTCGCCTGCTCAACCCGAATGAGCGGCGAGCCGTCGCTCGACCACCGGCCGACGAGGCCCTGGGCGTCGCCCCGGCCGGTGTGCGAGTGGTGTCCTCAATGTAGAGGACGAGTGTTGACATGTCAAAAGCCGACATGTCGGTCGACCTCACGGGGCGAGAGGTGAGGCGTCCGACGGGTCGTCAGGACGGCGTCCGGGGGCCGTTCCGATTCGGCCGGTCGGCCACGACAGACGTCTGTTATGGTCCACTACGACGACGGCGACCGCGCAGGGCGAGTCCGACTCGTCTGCACGAAGGAGCGGCACCATGCCTCGCAAACCCGATCCCACCCGCAAGCCCGAACTCCTCGGGCAGATCCTCGAACACCTTCGTGGTCGATCGCTCGCCACCGTGTCGTTCCGCACGCTGGCCGAGGCCCTCGGGGTCAGCACCTACGTCTTCGTCTACCACTTCGGCAACCGTGCCGAGCTGATCGCCGAGATCGTGCGCGCGGTCGTGGCCCGCAACGACGCGCTGCTCGCCGTCGAGGTCGGCGAGCTCGACCGTGAGGCCTTCTCGAAGCACCTCTCGAAGGTGTGGCACGACGTCTCCACCGAGCGTGGTCGCGACCTCCACCGACTCGAGCTCGAGGCCGCACTGCTCGAGACCGTCGCCGGCGAGACGGGGGGCACGGCCCAGAAGGCTGTCGGGCGCTGGGTCGAGCACGTCGCCGCCTGGGCGACGGCGAACGGTTCGACCCCGGCGGAAGCCAAGGTCGATGCCCGCGTCTTCGTGGACGCCCTCTTCGGGTTGCAGTACGACGCCATCGTCTCGGGCGAGAGTCGTCGCGCGTCGGCCGCCTACAAGCACGCGGTCGAGGCGTTCGTCACGAACGTCACGCAGGGCTGACCCCGACCGGGTGGAACCGGGCCGAGCGCACAGCGCCCGGCCCGGCCCGGGCCCTCACCGCAGGGAAGGGAGGGCCTCGAGGTGTGACCGACACGCAACCCGATTCGTGCCGACCACCCACAAGAACCATAACGTAGAATGTGACATGCCTGCAACTCGGCCCACGCGGCGAGCGTCGGTCGTCTCTGGGAAGATGTCTCCATGCCGAATCCCGTCACCCCGCCGCGCGGCATGCGCGACCACCTGCCTGCCGACAAGAGGCGCCGAGAGGGCGTCCTCTCGGTGATCCGGGGCATCTACCGGTCGTACGGCTTCGACGAGATCGAGACGCCCGTCGTCGAAGAGAGCTCGCGCCTCCATTCGGGTCTCGGCGGCGACAACGAGAAGCAGGTCTTCGCGGTCCTGAGGCGGGGGCTCGACCTCGACGACGTCCGGTCCGCCGAGAGCGTCCTCGGTCTCGCCGACCTCGGTCTCCGCTTCGACCTCACCGTGCCGCTCGCGCGGTTCTACGCCTCGCACCGCGCCGAACTGCCCGCCGTGTTCCGTTCGGTGCAGATCGCCCCGGTCTGGCGGGCCGAGCGTCCGCAGAAGGGCCGCTACCGCCAGTTCGTCCAGTGCGACATCGACGTCCTGGGCGAGGCGGGTCCGCTGGCCGAGATCGAGTTGATCCAGGCGACGTCCGCCGTGCTCGACGCGCTGGGGCTCACCGGCACGACCATCCGGGTGAACGACCGGCGCATCCTGATCGCCCTGCTGGCGCACTGGTCCGTGCCCGAGGCGCTGACCGACCAGGCCCTGATCGTGGTCGACAAGCTCGACAAGATCGGCGTCGACGGGGTCGTCGCCGAACTCGTCGAGCTGGGCGTGACCACCCCCGGACTCGCCGAGGCGCTGCGCGACCTGGCGGGCGCATCGTGGCAGACCGGCGAGGGTGACGGCGCGGCCTGGCTCGACCGTGAGGCCTTCGCCGACCTCGTCGCCCTGCGCGACGCCCTGCCCGGGTCCACCCTCGAGTTCGACCCGACCCTGGTCCGCGGCATGGGGTACTACACCGGCACGATCTTCGAGATCGCCCACCCCGACGTGCCGTACTCGCTGGGGGGCGGCGGTCGCTACGACGGCATGATCGGGCGCTTCCTCGGCAGCGACGTGCCCGCGGCCGGCTTCTCGCTGGGCTTCGAGCGCCTCGTCGACCTGGTCACGCTCGAGACCGACGACGACGAGGGCCTCGCGCTGGTCTACGACAAGAAGGTCGAGCCCGCCGAGTTGCTCGGCCTGCAACGCGAACTGCTCGCGGGGGGCGAACGACGCGTCCGCCTCGAGAAGCGGGCGAAGAACGTCACCAACCAGCTCGACGGCCTGGCCGCCGCCGGCTTCGGCCGGTTCGTGACCGTCCGGGGCGGCGAATCGGTCGCCGACCTCGAGATCCGCACGATCGGTTGACCCTCGCCGGACGGCCCGGCCACGAACCAGGGCAGGAGGCGCGGCTAAGCTGGTGACCGGACCTCGCGTCCCCAGACGAACGACTACTAAGGAGCTCTCCAGTGGCAGCAATCGACGCCGTAGGCGCCCGCGAAATCCTCGACTCGCGGGGCAACCCCACCGTCGAGGTCGAGGTCTTGCTCGAAGACGGAACGGTGTCGCGTGCGGCCGTCCCCTCCGGTGCATCGACCGGGGCCTTCGAGGCCTACGAGCTGCGCGACGGCGACGAGAGCCGTTACCTCGGCAAGGGCGTGCTCAAGGCCGTCGCCGCCGTCATCGACGAGATCGGCCCCGAGGTCGAGGGCCTCGACGCCACCGACCAGCGCCTGATCGACCAGGCCATGATCGAGCTCGACGGCACCGACAACAAGAAGCGCCTCGGGGCGAACGCCATCCTCGGCGTCTCGCTGGCCGTCGCCCGGGCCGCGGCCGACTCGGCCGACCTGCCCCTGTTCCGCTACATCGGCGGGCCCAACGCGCACACCCTGCCGGTGCCGATGCTCAACGTCATCAACGGCGGCTCGCACGCCGACAGCAACGTCGACATCCAGGAGTTCATGATCCTCCCCGTCGGCGCCTCGTCGTTCGCCGAGGCCCTGCAGTGGGGTGCCGAGACCTACCACGCCCTCAAGAGCGAGCTGAAGGCCAAGGGCCTGTCGACCGGTCTGGGCGACGAGGGCGGGTTCGCGCCGAACCTCGACAGCAACCGTGCCGCACTCGACCTGCTCGTCGAGGCCATCACCAAGGCCGGCTTCACCCCGGGCAAGGACCTCGCCCTCGGCCTCGACGTGGCCTCGAGCGAGTTCTACGCCGACGGCAGCTACACCTTCGAGGGCGAGAAGCGCGACTCGGCGTTCCTCGCGAACTACTACGCCGACCTCGTCGCGTCGTACCCCCTCGTGACCATCGAGGACCCCCTCGACGAAGACGACTGGGAGGGCTGGGCCCACCTCACGAGCGAGATCGGGTCGAAGACCCAGATCGTCGGCGACGACCTGTTCGTCACCAACCCCGAGCGTCTCGCCCGGGGCATCAAGGCCGGTGCCGCCAACTCGATCCTGGTCAAGGTCAACCAGATCGGCACGCTGACCGAGTCGCTCGACGCCGTCGCGCTCGCTCAGCGCAGCGGCTACACGACGGTGCTCTCGCACCGCTCGGGTGAGACGGAAGACACGACGATCGCCGACCTCGCCGTCGCGACCGACGCCGGCCAGATCAAGACCGGCGCGCCCGCCCGCAGCGAGCGGGTCGCCAAGTACAACCAGCTCCTCCGCATCGAAGAAGAGCTGGGCGACGCCGCCGTGTACGCCGGGTACAGCGCGTTCCCGCGCTTCTCCGCCTGACGCCACCCGCGCCTCCTCGGGGCCCGTCCTGCTCGCGCGGGGCGGGCCTCCGTCGTTCCCCAGAGACGTCCCTTAGGCTCGTGGCATGCCCCGTGAGACCTCGAACCGCCGTGTGCCGGTGACCCTGCCGGCCGGCGAGACGCCGACGGGCCACTGGCTGCGAAGCATCCGGTTCTCGGGCTTCAGCGTGCTCATGCTGGTGATCCTCGTCATGTTCGTCGTCATCCTGGCGCCGTCGTTGCGCACCCTGATCCAGCAGCAGCAGCAGATCGCCGCCCTTCAGGACGACGTGGAGCAGCAAGAGCAGTCGGTCGACGAGCTGAAAGAAGACGTCGCCCGGTGGAGCGACCCGGCGTACATCGAGGCGCAGGCGCGAGATCGCCTCCTCTACGTCTACCCCGGCGAGTACAGCTACCTGGTGATGGGCGACGACGCGGCCGAGGCCCCGGGCACGGCTCCGGGCACCGGCACGACGATCAGCGACTCGTTGCAGACCCCCCAGGTCGACTGGGTCGCGGCGATGACCTCGTCGGTGCTCGACGCCGGCCTGAGCGACGAACCCGCGACCGAACTCGTCGCCCCCGACATCAGCGGCAGCCAGGTGCCCGCCCCGACCTCCGACCAGACAGGCGGCACGCCGTGACCAGGCCCCCCTTCGACCCCGTGACCGACGACGACGTGCGCGCGGTGACGGTCCAGCTCGGCCGTCCGGCCCGCGACGTCATCGGCATCGCCGCGCGCTGCGCCTGCGGTGCGCCGACGGTCGTAGCGACCAAGCCGCGGCTGACCGACGGCACGCCGTTCCCGACGCTGTACTACCTGTGCCACCCCGCCGCCACGGCCGCGGTGTCGACCCTCGAGGCGACCGGCGTGATGGCCGAGTTCACGGCGATGCTCGAGAGCGACGCCGACCTGCGAGCGCGCTACCTCGCCGCCCACGAGTCCTACCTCGCCGACCGCGAGAGCATCGAACACGTCGACGAGATCGACCACGTGACGGCCGGCGGCATGCCCGAGCGGATCAAGTGCCTGCACGCCCTCGTCGGCCACTCCCTGGCGGCCGGGCCCGGCGTCAACCCCTTCGGTGACCTCGCCCTCGAGCGTGCGGCCTGGAGCCCCGACGTGTGCCGCTGCCGCGACCTCGTCACCGACGACCCGACGACGCTCGCCGTCGACGCGCTCGGCGGGGGAGCCTGACGCACGTGCGACGGTCCGGGGGGTTCGTGGCGGCTGCCGTCCTGGCGGCGCTCGTGGCGGCCGTCGTGCCGGCCTCGTCGGCCTCGGCCGACCAGGTGCGAGACGCCGAGTACTGGCTCTCCGACTACGGCATCCAGCGGGCCTGGCAGACGACGCGGGGTGCGGGGACGACCGTGGCCGTGATCGACACGGGCGTCGACTCGTCGGTCAGAGAACTGCAGGGCGCCGTCGTCGGGGGCACCGACGTATCGGGGCTCGGCTCGGCCGACGGCCAGACCCCGGTCGGCGAGGACCCGAACCACGGCACCCTGGTGGGCTCGATGGTCGCCGGCCGGGGCACGGGGCCCGGCGACGGCGTCATCGGCGTCGCACCCGAGGCCGACCTGCTGTCGGTCTCGGTCGGCTTCGGGTCGTCGGCCGTCGACTCCGACGACCAGATCGCCCGTGCCGTGCGGTGGGCCGTCGACGCGGGGGCGGACGTCATCAACATGTCGTTGACCCGCAACACGCTCGACTGGCCGACCAGCTGGGACGAGGCCTTCCTCTACGCCATGGACCACGACGTCGTCGTCGTCGCGGCCGCCGGCAACCGCGGCAGCGGCACGACCGAGGTCGGTGCACCGGCGACGATGCCCGGCGTGCTCACCGTCGCCGGCGTCGACCGACAGGGCACGGCCAGCTTCGACGCCTCGAGCCAGGGCATCACGATCGGCGTGGCCGCCCCGAGCGAGGACCTCGTCGGCGTGGGCCCGGGCGACGTCCACTACAGCTGGAGCGGCACGAGCGGTGCCACCCCCTTGGTGGCCGGCATCGTGGCCCTGGTCCGCAGCGCCCACCCCGAGCTCGACGCGGACGACGTCATCAACAGGGTCGTGTCCACGGCCACCCCGAAGGGCGACTCGACCCCCGACCCCCTCTACGGCTACGGGCTCGTCGACGCCGCCGCGGCCGTGACGGCCTCGGTGCCCGCGGTCACGGCCAACCCGATGGGCGACCTCTCCGAGTGGATCAGGGTGCACCGCCGGGCCGACGTGCCCGAGCCCTCGGCGCAGGCGACGAACCCCACGGACGAGGCCCCGGTCCCGACGCCGGTGCCCGATCCGGGTCAACCCCTGGCCGTGCTGCTGCCCACGGTCGAGACCATGCGCTCGACCGGCATCCCCCTGATCGTCTTCACGGTCTTCGGCGGGGCGGCGACCCTCGTCGCCCTCGGGGCGGTCCGTCAGTTCAGGCGGGCGCGGCGCTCGGGGTAAGGTCGTCTGCGACACCCCCACCTCAAGGAGACATTCGCCGTGCCCAAAATCCTGATCGTCGGCGGCGGCTACGCCGGTTTCTACACCGCCTGGAAGCTCGAGAAGTGGCTGCGTGCGGGCGAGGCCGAGGTCACGATCGTCGACCCGCTGCCCTACATGACGTACCAGCCGTTCCTGCCCGAGGTGGCGGCCGGCTCGATCGAGCCGCGTCACGCCGTCGTGGCCCTCCGTCGTCACCTCAAGAAGACGAACGTCGTCACGGCCAAGGTCACGGCCGTCGACCACGCCTCGAAGACCGCGACCATCACGCCCGAGGTGGGCGACGCGTGGACGGTGCAGTACGACCAGATCGTCATGACGGCCGGTGCCGTGTCCCGCACCTTCCCGATCCCGGGCGTGGCCGACGAGGCCATCGGCCTCAAGACCATCGAAGAGGCCGCGGCGATCCGCGACAAGGTGCTGACGAACTTCCAGAAGGCCGCCAACCTGCCTGCCGGGCCCGAGCGGGACCGACTGCTGACGGTGGTCGTCGTGGGCGGCGGCTTCGCCGGCATCGAGGTGTTCGCCGAGCTCCGCAGCTTCGCCAGCGACCTGCTGAAGAACTACCCCGACCTCACCATCGACGACACCCACTTCCACCTCGTCGAGGCGATGGGCCGCATCATGCCCGAGGTGTCGCTCGAGACGAGCCACTGGGTGCTGAAGAACCTCGCCGAGCGTGCCGCCACCGTGCACCTCGACACACAGCTGCAGTCGGCGGTGGGCGGCAAGATCGAGCTCTCGACCGGTGAGTCCTTCGAGTCCGACCTGATCGTCTGGACGGCCGGCGTCATGGCCAACCCGATGGTCCGGGGCACCGACTTCCCGCTCGAGCAGCGCGGGCGCATCACCGTCAAGGCCGACCTGCGCATCGTCGACGGCGAGACCGTCGTCCCCGACGCCTGGGCTTGCGGTGACGTCGCCGCCACCCCCGACCTCACCGGCAAGGGCGTCGGCGGTTTCTGCGTGCCGAACGCCCAGCACGCCGTCCGCATGGGCAAGCGCCTCGCGAAGAACATCGTCGCGTCACTTCGCGGCGAGGGGCTCGTGGACTACAAGCACGAGAACCTCGGTGCCGTCGCCGGCCTGGGCCTGAACGTCGGGGTCTTCCAGAGCGGCAAGTTCGCCATGAAGGGCTTCCCGGCCTGGGCAGCCCACCGCGGCTACCACGGCATGGCGATGCCCTCGTTCGAGCGCAAGTTCCGCGTCGTCGGCGGCTGGTGGAACAACTTCTGGCTGGGCCGCGACATCGTCTCGCTCGACAACCGCGAACGCCCTCGTGCGGCCTTCGAGGAGTTCGCCTCGCGGCCGAAGCCCGCCGTCGAGACGCCGGCCGAGGCTCCGGCCGCGGCCGTGGATGCCGGCGCGGGCCAGCCGGCCGGCGAGGCCGGCCCCGCCTACGCGAACCCGGTCGAAGACGACGGAACGGCCAAGAAGGGCACCGCCGAGGGGGGCGAGGCGTCGTCGAAGTCCGCCCGCAAGGCTCCCGCCCGGAAGCCCGCGGTCAAGTAGGCACCCTCCGCCGACCGATGGTCGAGCACGACCCGGACGCCCGCCCGCTGCCCCGCAGCGCGGCGGGCGTCCGCGTCTCGTAGGCTGGTCGCTCCGGGCCCCCGTAGCCCAATCGGCAGAGGCAGGCGACTTAAAATCGCCTCAGTCAGGGTTCGAGTCCCTGCGGGGGCACTCCCTCTGATGGTGCGCCGTGAGGTCGTCCACCGGCACCCGTCCTGAGTGGGTGCCACGAGGTGCTCCTCCACCGGCCCTCGCCGCGCTGCTGACGGCAACTCCGGCGATCGGCGGTGTCTCGTGCCGGATCGGAGCGGAGGCGCGTCGTTCTCCGGAGTTGCCGACCGTCGCGGCAGCTTGCAGGCGGGGAGGCGACGAAGCGACGAGGCACCGTTGCGACGAGGCACCGTGGCGGCCGGGTGTCAGGCGTCGGCCGGACCGTCCTCGACGTAGGTCGTCCAGAGCCAGACCGCGACGCAGAGGCCGGCGAGCACGACGGCAGCGACGACGGCACCGCCGACCGGGAACGCCGACGACGGGCCGCCCGCGAACACCGCGGCGGCCGTGCCCACTCCCACCACGGTGAGTGCGACGTGCAGGGGCCGGGACCAGGCCCAGAGGCGTCGACCCGGCAGCGACCCCACCGGGACGAGGGCGAGGACGAGCGATCCCAGCCCCGTCAGGCACACCGTCGCGCTGGTCTCGAGGGCGAGCTCGGTCGCGAACCCGCCGCTGCCCGGCAGGGCCCCGTGCGCTGCCCAGGCCGCGGTCGACACGACCACCAGGGCTGCGACCTGCACGAGCGCCACCAGCCCGTCGTCACGCTCGCTCGGCTCGTCGGCTCGACCGTGACGCGAGGTCGACGATGCGACCAGGCCGCCGACGAGCACCACCCCGAGCACGAGGGGAGGGTCGAGGCCGAGCAGGCGCGTGACGGCGCACGCGACGACGGCGACGAGCAGGAGGCGCGGTGACATCCGCACCCGCGACTCGCGTCCCAGCAGACGGGACGTCACGAGGGTCGGCACCACGACGGCGAGGGCGTTGACCAGTGCGACCCCGACGACGATGCCGGCGAAGAGGCGCGCGGAGCGGACCTCGCCGTCGAGACCGGCGGCGAGTCCCACGACGGCGGCCCCGGCCGCGATCGTGAGCGCGGCGGTGAGACGGGGGTCGAGCTGCGCGCTCGAGAACGAGGTGGGCGGCTCGAGGGGCCGGTTGCGGCCCGTCAGTCGCGGGCCACGACGGGGGAGGCGGCCCCGCAGGGCGGTGGCGAGGAGTCGGGCCGGCGCGACGACGAGCAGGACGAACGCGGCGGCGAGTCCGACGGCGAGCAGCCACCCCGTGCCGGTCATCGCCTGCCCCGGGGTCGGCAGGTCACGGCCGAACGTCGTCGCCGCGGCCCACGATCCCGTCACGGCCGGGGTGTCCGCCTCTTCGGTGCCGCCACCGTCGCCGGTGCCGCCCGGAGCGCCTCCTGACCCCTCACCGGGAAGGGGGGCGCCGGACGGCCCGGCGCCGGGGTCTGCCGGGGCACCCGGACTCGCCGTCGCGCCCGGGCCGGCCGAGGGCGCCGGTGCGGCCGTCGGCCCGGGAGGCGCGGTGGACGCCGCCGACGACGCGACGGTGACCGAGATGCTCGCGCTGGGCGGCCCCACGTTGACCGCGGCGTCGATCTGGGCGACCTGCACGAGGTGCGCGCCCTCGGCGAGGGCGGCGTCGGACGACGTGCAGCGCCAGGCACCGCCGACCACCGACGACTGACAGACGGGGGCGCTGTCGACGTACGCGGTCACGGTGGCGCCGTCCTCTCCCGTCCCGCTGAAACTCACGGGCTGTGCCGAGATGCGGTCGCCGTCGCGGGGGGAGAGGAGGACGGGTGCACCGGGGGCGTCGCGGTCGACCGAGACGGAGACGTCGGCCGAGGCCGCCGAGCGGGGGACCGCCGGCACGGACGCCGAAGTCTGCGTCGCTCGCACCGTGTAGCGCCCGGTGGGCCAGGAGGAGGCGGGGAGCACGACCGACCAGGCGCCGGTTCCGTCGGCCGTCGTGGAGACCGGCGCCGCGCCTCCGTCGATCGTGACCCGGGCGCCCGGATGCGCGGTTCCGCCGACCTTGCCGCCAGGGGCTGGCCCGCCCCGCACGGTCGGCGGACCGAGCACGGAGAACGCGGGGCTCACCCCGTCGGCGACCACGGCGGAGTTCGTGACGTCCCGGACCGTGAGGGTCTGGTCGGCGCCGTTCTCGAGCGTCACCGGGCACGACCATCCGACGGCGCCCGTGCCGCCGGTGGGGACGGCGACCTCGCAGAGCGCGCGGCTGGGGACGCGCGGGTCGAGCACCCGGAGGGTGGCGCCGGGGGTGCCCGTGCCGCCGACCACGACGTCGTTCACGTCGCGGTCGCCGACGTCGTCGAGGGTCGGAGCCGTCGGCTGGGGCCCGGGCTGACCGAGCGAGGGTTCGGGCGTCGGCGTGTCGGTGGGGTCGCCCGCCGCCCGGGCGACCGCGCCCGCCGACAGGGCCATCGAGAGCCCGAGCACGAGGGCGGCGAGCGTCGACGCGGCGCACCGCCGCCCACGCCGTCGGGGCGCGACCGGCGTGCGTCCGGCGACGGGGGCCGGCGGACGCATCGATGGCGGGGTCGGTGACTCGAACACTGTCACCCATTCAGCACGGTCTCGGGGTACAAGTCAATCGGCTGCGAGGAGGAGTCGCCGCGATCCGTGGTCGTCGTGAGTTGGCTCAGAGATCAGCCGGAGGGCAGGGACCCCACATGCGGCGCATTTATAGTGTCCCTCGGACCCCCGACCACCCGAACCAGGTGGCGAGCGACCATCGGGCGCCCCGGCGCCACCGGTCCACCACCTAGGAGTGACACGTCATGGAACCGGCCACGATCGGCATCTTGGTAGCGGCAGGCGTCATCGTCCTGCTCGCGGTCATCTTCGGCATCTACCTCTGGGCCACCTACAACTCGTTGGTGACGCTCAAGGTGCGCGTCGACGAGGCCTGGAGCGACATCACGGTGCAGCTCAAACGCCGCGCCGACCTGATCCCCAACATCATCGAAGCCGTGAAGGGCTACGCCTCGCACGAGTCGTCGGTGTTCCAGAACGTGACCGCGGCCCGCGCCGAGACGATCGGCGCCGGCACTCCGGCCGAGGCGTCGGCCGCCGAGGGGCACATGCAGACGGCCCTGAAGAGCATCTTCGCCGTCGCCGAGGCGTACCCGCAGTTGCAGGCGAGCCAGAACTTCTTGCAGTTGCAGTCCGAACTCGTCGACACCGAGGACAAGATCCAGGCCGCGCGCCGCTTCTACAACGGGGGAGTCCGAGAGTTCAACACCAAGAACCGGGTCTTCCCCAACTCGCTGTTCGCCAAGAGGCTCGGCTTCACCGAACGCGATTTCTTCGAGGTCTCCGAGCCCTCGGCGATCGCCGAACCGCCCCGCGTCCAGTTCTGACCCGGTCTTCCTGACGTCCCGTCGAGACCATGTACTCAGCGATCTCACGCAACAAGCGCAACACCGTCTTCATCGTCTTGATCTTCCTCGTGATCGTCGGGGCCCTCGGTTTCGCGGCGAGTGCGATCTGGAACAACGCGTCGATCGGGTTCCTCGTCCTGGGTGGCGCGGCCGTGTACGCGCTCGTCCAGTACTTCGCCGCCAGTGGCCAGGCCCTGTCGATGAGCAACGCCCAGCAGGTGGACGGCACGACGGCGCCACGCCTCTACCGGACGGTCGAGAACCTCAGCATCACCATGGGCATGCCGATGCCCAAGGTGTACGTGGTCGTCGACCCGGCTCCGAACGCCTTCGCCACGGGACGGGACCCCGAACACGCCGTCGTGGCGGCCACGACCGGGCTGCTCGAGATCATGGACGACGCCGAGCTGCAGGGCGTCATGGCCCATGAGCTCGGACACGTCAAGAACTACGACATCCGCGTCTCGACGATGGTCTTCGGCCTGGTCGTCGCCGTCGGGTTCCTCGCCGACGTCCTGCTGCGCATGTCGTTCTTCAGTGCCCTGACCGGCGGCAACCGCAACAACTCCAACGGTGGTGGTGGCGGCGGCAACCCGGTCTTCCTCGTGCTGGGCCTCGTGGCCATGCTCGTCGCGCCCCTCGCGGCCGCGGCCGTCCAGGCAGCCGTCTCGCGCCAACGCGAGTACCTCGCCGACGCCACCGGTGCCCTCACGACGCGCTACCCCGAAGGCCTCGCGCGGGCCCTCGAGAAACTGGGGTCGGCCGGCAGGCCGATGCGTCAGCAGAACACCTCGATGTCGCACCTCTGGATCAGCGACCCGATGAAGCCCGGCGTGATGGACCGCCTCTTCAGCACGCATCCGCCGCTCCACGACCGCGTCGCACGGTTGCGTCAGAACGCCGGCACCTTCTAGCCGGCACGTTCGGGTCGGTAGGCGCTAGTCGGCGCCCTAGGCGTCGGGCGCGTCGGGCGCGCCGTCGGCGTCGGGGGCCCCGGTGGCCTCGACGGGACCGGCGACGGCCGGTCGGAGGGCGCCGGCGAGGTCGCCGCGGTCTTCGACCTCGATCGAGGTGAGCCCCTGCCAGCCGGCGGCACGACGCAGGGTAGCGGCCAACAGGTCGACGTCGACCGCGAGGTCGCGTTCCCGCCAGGCGGACTGCACCCGGAGGACCCCTGCCCGACGATCGCTCTTCAGGTCGACCCGCCCGACGAGCTGATCGCCCTGGAGGACGGGCAGCACGTAGTACCCGTGGATGCGCTTCTCGCGGGGGGTGTAGATCTCGATGCGGTAATGGAATCCGAACAGGCGCTCGGCTCGTGGCCGGTGCCACACGACCGGGTCGAACGGAGACAGCACGGCGTCGGACTCGAGAGCACGGGGCACGCGCGCGTCGCGGTGCAGCCACGCGGTCGGGCCCCACCCGGGGACGACGACGGGCTCGACCACGCCCTCGTCGTGCAGTTCACGGAGTGCGGGCACCACGTCGGCGGACTTCAACCGGAAGTAGTCGGCGAGGTCAGAGGTCGTGGCGACCCCGAAGGCCCGGGCTGCGTGGGCCACGAGGCGCCGGTGCGATTCGTGGCGGTCGACGTCGACGGCCAGCACGTCGGCGGGGAGCACCTGCTCGGGAAGGGCGTAGACCCGCTCGAACCGTCGCCGTCCCGCGCTGACCAGCGCGCCCGTCCGGAACAGGGACTCGAGACCGCGCTTCACGTCACCCCAGCCCCACCACGGGCCGGTGCGGTCGGGCCGCGGGAACACCGCGGCGTCGGCCTCGACCAGACTGGCGGGGAGGGGGCCCTTGTCGCGGATCTCGTCGAGCAGCCAGCGCTCCATGCGGGGGCTCGTCGACAGCCACGACGAGGCGTCACCCCGCCACTTCGATTCGTGGTCGTGCATCCGGAAGCGGAACAGGGGCCAGGTCGAGACGGGCACGATGGCCGCCTCGTGGGCCCAGTACTCGACGTACCGGCCGCGGGGAGCGAAGGTGAGGCGGTCGAGGGTGGCTCGGTCGTAGGAGCCCAGGCGGGCGAACGCCGGCAGGTAGTGGCTGCGTTCGAAGACGTTCACCGAGTCGATCTGCAGCAGGCCGAGTCGGTCGACGAGGGAGTTGAGTTGGCGGGCGCCCGGGCGGACCGCGGCGTCGACGGGGCGGCCGAACCCCTGCGCCGCGAGGGCGACACGGCGGGCCTGGGCGGGGGAGAGCTGCTGACGGGGCACGCGGACGACTGTAGTGACGGCCATCGACGCGCGCCGCGCCTCCTGGTCGACGTCTCGCCCCAGGCGTCACATGCCCCTGCGGGCATGTGGACGGGTAGGTGAGGCGCCCCTCAGGGCCATAAACTGACGCGATGATCTGGCGGAACCGCCCCACGAGCGGCGACGAGACGCGGGGTGACGCGGCGGGCAGCCGCACGGCCGGCCCCGTCGCCGACCCGTCGGTGCCGCGGGGCATGGTCATCGCGGGGGCCTGGTCGTGGCGCATCCTGCTGCTCGTGGCCGTGGCCGGCGTGCTCGTCTGGCTGGTCACGCAGTTGCGGGTCATCGTCATCCCGTTCTTGGTCGCGTTGCTCGTCTCGGCCCTGCTCGTGCCGCTGTCGGCCTGGCTGCAGCGCCACCGGTGGCCCAAGGGGCTCGCGATCGTGACCGTCCTGGTCGGGTTCCTCGTCGTGGTGTCCGGCCTCGTCGTGCTCGTGGTGCTGCAGATCGTCGACGGCTGGCCGTCCCTGCGTGATCGGTCCGTCGCCTCGTACGGCGACTTCAAGGACTTCTTGCTCACGTCGCCGTTGCACCTCACCGAGGGGCAGATCAACGGCTACCTGTCCGACGCGGTGGCCGCGGTGCAGCAAGACAGCCAGCCGCTCGTGCGGGGTGCCCTGTCGGTGGGGTCCACCGCGGGCCACGTCGGGGCAGGGCTCGTGCTCGCCCTCTTCGCGACGATCTTCGTGCTGGTGGGTGGTGCCGAGATCTGGCGCTGGGTGGTCCGGCTGTTCCCCCGGGCGTCGCGTCCTGCCGTCGACGGCGCGGGGCGCGCCGGATGGCTCACCCTGACGAACTTCGTCAAGGTGCAGATCTTCGTCGCGTTCGTCGACGCCGTCGGCATCGGGCTGGGTGCGCTCTTCCTCGGCCTGCCCCTCGTGGCCCCGATCGCGATCGCGGTGTTCCTGGGGTCGTTCGTTCCCGTCGTGGGTGCCGTGGCGACCGGGGCGATCGCCGTCGTCATCGCGCTCGTCTACAACGGCTGGGTCGTCGCCCTGCTCATGCTCGCCGTGGTCATCGTCGTGCAGCAGATCGAAGGGCACCTGTTGCAGCCGTTCGTCATGGGCAGCGCCGTCAAGGTGCACCCGCTGGCCGTCGTCTTCGCGGTCGCGGCCGGCACCCTCGTCGCCGGCATCCCCGGGGCCCTCTTCGCGGTGCCGTTCGTGGCCGTGCTGAACGTCATGATCACCTACGTCGCGAGGGGCACCTGGCGCGAGACGCCTCGCCCCGTCGAGAACGACGTCACCCGACCCGGAGGCCTCACCGATGTCTGACCGCACCCTGGCAGGTCCCACCCTCACCGAGATCGAGGAGGCGCGTGAACGCGTCTCGCAGGTCGTCCGCGTCACCCCGATGGAGACCTCGCAGTACCTCGCCGACGTGCTCGGCTCAGCCGTGCACCTCAAGTGTGAGAACCTGCAACGGACCGGCTCGTACAAGATCCGCGGGGCCTACAACCGCCTCACGCAGTTGTCCGACGACGAGAAGGCCCGAGGCGTCGTGGCCGCCTCGGCCGGCAACCACGCCCAGGGCGTCGCCCTGGCCGCGCGCGAACTCGGCATCAAGGCGACGATCTTCATGCCGGTGGGCGTCGCCCTGCCGAAGTTGCAGGCGACCCGCCACTACGGAGCCGACGTCGTGCTGCGGGGGCACGCGGTCGAGCAGTCCCTCCGGGCCGCGCAGGAGTTCGCCGACACCACCGGCGCCGTGTTCATCCCGCCGTTCGACCACGCCGACGTCGTCGCAGGCCAGGGCACGCTGGGCCTCGAGATCCTCGAGCAGGTCCCCGACGTCGACACGGTGATCGTTCCGGTCGGCGGGGGTGGGCTCGCGGCCGGAGTGGCCAGCGCCCTCAAGCAGAGCGCTGCGCTCACGGGGCGCGACGTCCGCATCATCGGCGTGCAGGCGGCCAACGCCGCTCCGTACGCCGTCTCGATGAAGCTCGGCGTCCGCACCGACATCGACGCGCAGCCCACGATCGCCGACGGCATCGCGGTGGCGAGGCCCGGCGTGCTCAACTTCGAGATCATCCGCGAGACCGTCGACGAGATCGTGACGGTCAGCGACGACGACACGGCCCGCGCGATGCTCGTGCTGCTCGAGCGCGCCAAACTCGTCGTGGAGGCCGCCGGTGCGGTGGGCATCGCCGCCATCCTCACCGAGCAGGTGCGTGACCTGGGCACCACCGTGGTGATCTTGAGCGGTGGCAACATCGACCCGCTGATGATGGAGCGCGTCATCGGTCGAGGCCTCGCGGCCGCCGCCCGGTACGTCAAGCTGCGCATCGGCATGCCCGACCGCCCGGGTCAGCTCACGCGGGTCAGCGAGGTGCTGTCCGACGCCAACGCCAACGTCGTCGAGGTGCTGCACACCCGCCACGGGCGGGGGCTGCAGATCAGCGAGGTCGAACTCGAGCTCAGCATCGAGACCCGAGGGCCCGACCACGTCGACGAGGTGCTGCAGCGACTGCGCGACGCCGGGTACGAACCCAACGTCGACTTCTGAGCCACGTCTGCGTGACCCGGCTCGCGCCTCCTGACCCGGCCGCGCCTCGTGGCCGATTCCGTGCCTCCTGACGCCGCCCGCGCCTCCTGCTGCTGGCCGCTCCCTGCGGCGCATGGCGACGTCGGCGGCGTCGGCAACTCAGGCGAACGACGTGCTCCGGGCGTCGTGAGGCCGGCAGCAGCGTCGTTCTCCTGAGTTGCCGGCGGGCCCGGCGTGAGCGTGCCGGGGGCGGCTCCGCACCAGGCACAGCGCGGAACGAGGTGCGCGGCCCGTCGTCGGGTACGGCCCACAGGACGCCGAAGGCCCCCGCTCGCGTCCAGCGGGGGCCTTCGTGACGTGACCTACGGCTGGTAGGTCTCGACCTTCGTGACCGTGACCGAGATGTCTTTGCCGTTGGGTGCGGTGTAGCTGGTCGTCGTGCCGACCTTGACCCCGTTGATGGCCTGGCCGAGCGGGCTGGTCTCGCTGTAGACCGAGAGGTCGCTGCCGGCGGCGATGATCTCGCGGTTGCCGAGGAGGAACGTGCTCTCGTCACCGGCGATGGTCGCCGTGACCACGGTGCCGGGCCCGACGATGCCGTCGGCCGCCGTCGAGTCGCCCACGGTCGCGTGCTTCAGCAGGTTGGTCAGCGTGCGGATGCGCGCCTCCATCTTGCCCTGCTCGTCCTTCGCGGCGTGGTAGCCGCCGTTCTCCTTCAGGTCGCCCTCTTCGCGGGCGGCCTCGATGCGCGACGCGATCTCTCGGCGCCCCTCGCCACTGAGGGTGTCGAGCTCGGCTCGAAGACGGTCGCGGGCGTCGGTGGTGAGCCAGGTGGTCTCGTTGTCAGTGCTCATGGTGTCTCCGTTTCGTGCGGCGGTCGTACCCGGACGGGCGGGTCGAGCCGAGGAGGCGCGGTGCCGGGAGCCGGGGCGAGGTCGCCCACCGAAAAAAGGAGACCGGCCGAGTGGCCGGTCTCGTCGTGCGATTCCGAGCAGTCTAGGGAAGCCAGCACCGGTAGATCAAGCCCGTGACGGCGCGCTCGGAGGTGGCGAGCGAGGTCGTGTAGGTCACCGACCGCCGTTCGGACGCGGGGAGGTGGACGATCTTCCAGCCGACGACGGCGAAGCCGCTGTTCTGGGCCTCGACGGCGCAGTCGACGGCCCGGCCGGTGTCGGCGGTCACGGTGTACTGCACCTCGACGGCCCGGTCGGAGGTCACCTGGTAGCCGACGTCCGCCGACTCGAGCTGCGACGAGGTGCCGTCGAACGCGGCGAAGACGACCCAGGCGGCGAACACCACGACGAAGGCCACGGCGACGGAGAGGCCCACGACCAGACGTCGGCGGCGCCCACGCGGGGAACGCCCGTAGCGGGCGTCGAGGCGCGCAGAGGGTGGGGTGACACGGGGCGTGGACGTCACGCGGATCTCCGTCCGATTAAGCTGTCCTCAGGGTAGCAACGTCTGCCCGGCACACATTGCGAGGAAGAATTGACCCTGCGCCTGCTGGCGGTCCACGCCCACCCCGACGACGAGTCCAGCAAGGGCTCGGCGACCTACGCCTACTACCGCAGCCTCGGCGTCGAGGTCCTCGTCGTCAGCTGCACGGGTGGCGAGCAGGGGTCGATCCTCAACGAGCAGCTCGAGGCCCGCAGCCACGCCGAACGCGACATCGCCGGCCTCCGCGTGCACGAGATGGCGGCGGCGAAGGCGGCCATGCGCGTCGACCACCTGTGGCTCGGCTACGCCGACTCGGGGCTGCCCGCCGAGGGCGAGTCGGTCGCGGTCAACTCGTTCGCGACCATCCCGCTCGAGATCAGCGCCGAGCCGCTCGTCGCGATCATCCGACGCTTCAAGCCGCAGGTGCTGGTGACCTACGACGAGAACGGCGGGTACCCGCACCCCGACCACATCCGCACGCACGAGATCTCGATGGCGGCCTACCGCGACGCCGCCGACCCCGAGCGCTACCCGACCACCGGTGACGCCTGGCAGATCGAGAAGGTCTACTACGACCGCATGTTCAGCGCCGGCCGCATCGGCGCCATGATCACGCACCTGCGCGAGAGCGATCCCGAGTCGCCGCTGATCGAGTCGCTGACCGAGATGCTGACCCGCTTCAGCGACCGCCCCGACCTGGCGACGACCCGGGTGCCGGTGTCCGACTTCTTCCCCGTGCGCGACGCCGCCCTGAGGGCCCACGCCAGCCAGGTGCCGCTCGACAGTGCGTTCTTCTTCTGGCCGCACGAGCTGCAGGTGGCCGCCTGGCCCACCGAGGACTTCCAGCTGGTCGAGTCGACCGTCGGGTCCGAGCTGCCGGAGGACGACCTCTTCGCCGGGGTCACCGACCCCGACACCGGTCTCGTGGGCGTGCAGCGATGAGCGCCCTGACCGACTCGGTGCTGACCGTCACGACCCGTCTGCTGGCCCAGCCGCAGACCCCCGACCCCACCCTGCCGCCGTCGACCATCCCCGACGAGGCCGTCACGCCCGGCGTGTGGGGCTTCGTGGCCATCGCCTTCGTGGCGATCGCGACCGTGCTGATCGTGGTCGACATGAGCCGCCGGGTGCGCCGCACCCGCTACCGGGGCGAGGTGCGCGAGCGCATCCAGGCCGAGCGTGACGAGGCGGCCCTCGCCGCCGCGGCTCTCGACGACGAAGAACTGCCCGGCGACGCGGACCGTCGAGCCCGCTACGTCGACGGAGACCCCGGAACCCCCGGCGACCCCGGCGACGACACCGAGCGCAGGAGGCGCGAGGGCGACTCGTGACCGGGGTGACCGGCGCCGGGGTGGCGACCCGCGCCTCCCGGGGTCCCGCGACCGCGGCCTAGAAGGTCGGCGGGTCGAGGGCGACGAGCAGGATGCCCGTCCAGTGGCAGAGGTACGCCAGCACGGTCATGGTGTGGAACAGCTCGTGGAACCCGAAGTGCCCGGGCACGGGGTTCGGCTTCTTGATGCCGTAGAACACGGCGCCGGCGATGTACAGGGCACCGCCGACCAGCACGAGCACCATCATCGCGACGTTCGCCTGGAGCAGGTCGACGACGAAGCCGAGCGCCCCGACCCCCAGCAGCACGTACAGCGGCACGTACAGCCACCGCGGCGCGTTGAGGAAGAACACGCGGAAGAGGATGCCCAGCACGGCACCCGTCCAGACCAGCACGAGCAGGGTGACGCCCTTCGAGGGTGGCAGGGCGATCACCGCGATCGGCGTGTAGGTGCCGGCGATCAACAGGAAGATGTTGGCGTGGTCGAGCCTCTTGAGGAACCGCTTCGCGTTCGGGCTCCACGGGAACCGGTGGTACGTCGCCGAGATGCCGAACAGCAGCAGCGACGTGGTCATGAACACGGCGCAGGCCCAGGTCGCCGCGACGCCCTGGGCGAGGACGACGAGCACCACGCCCGTGGCGATCGCGACCGGGAACGTGGCCGCGTGGATCCAGCCGCGCCACGTCGGCTTGCGCTCGATCGAGGCGTAGGCGAGGGCGTCGTCGAGCAGCGGCAGGTTCGGGATCTCGGGCTCGTCGGCCCCGAGGGTCGTGCGATCGCCGTCGGTGGGGCTGCTCATGGGGCCGAGCCTAGGGGAGGGGCCGAGAGGGCTGGCTGAGAATCGACGGCTCGGTGTCGGGCCGACCGTGGGCTACCGTAGCCCTGTGAAAAAGCGCCGTCCCTCCCCCCTCGCCAGGGGAGTGCTGTACGGCCTCTACCAGAACCGCATCCGCCGCAGCCTCGACGGTCAGGAGCTGCCGCACCACGTCGCGATGATCGTCGACGGCAACCGGCGGTGGGCCAAGCAGCGCATGCTCGAGACGGCGGCGCACGGGCACCGGGCCGGTGCCGCGAAGATCAGCGAGTTCCTCACCTGGTGCGACGACCTCGGCATCAAGGTCGTGACCCTCTACCTGCTCTCGGCCGACAACCTGGGCAACCGTCAGTCCGACGAGCTGACCGAGCTCTTCGGCATCATCGGCAACGTCGCCGACGAGCTCTCGCACCAGCGGGACTGGCGCGTTCAGCACGTCGGCGCGACCGACGACCTGCCCCCGGCGTTGTGCTCGGCGCTGAGCGACGCCCAGGCGCGGACGGCCGACAAGGGCGGGTTGCACGTCAACCTCGCGGTCGGCTACGGCGGGCGCCGCGAGATCGCCGACGCCATGCGCAGCATCGTCCGGGCACACGACGCCGCCGGGGGCACCCTCGACGCACTCGCCGAGGTGCTCACCCCCGAACTCATCGCCGACCACCTCTACACCGGCGGTCAGCCCGACCCCGACCTGGTCATCCGCACGTCGGGCGAGCAGCGGCTGAGCGACTTCATGCTGTGGCAGAGCGCTCACAGCGAGTTCTACTTCGTCGAGGCGTTCTACCCCGACCTGCGCGAGGTCGACTTCCTCCGCGCGGTGCGCGACTTCGCGGTGCGACACCGCCGCTACGGCAGCTGACGTCGGCCGACGTCGGCTCGTGGGCGGTGTCGGCTCGGGGCCGGTGTCGGCTCGGAGCCGACGTCGGCTCGGGGCCGGTGTCCGTCGTGGTGACCGCGCTGGCGTCGGCGACTCAGGAGTCCGACCGCACCCGCGCCTCCTGACGGGGGTCGGGCGTGCCGTTCTCCGGAGTCGCCGACGACTCGGGACCAGGAGGCGCGGGTCGGCGCCCCGCGGACGGCACTACGGTGGGTGGAGTCACCGCCGCCTAGGAGAACACCGTGAAGACCATCGACGACCTCGCCTCGGGGTACTCCGACGAACCCGGATACTTCGACTTCGCCAAGTGGGGCCCGATCTCGACCGCCGTCGCCGAAGAACAGCGGTCGCTGGTCGAGGTCCAGGCGCGGGCACGGTTCGGTTCCGAGATCGCCCTGACCGAGCAGTCGGGCAGGGTCGGCCGGGCCATCTCGTCGCTCGTGGGGTTCGCTCCCGACCACGTCGTCTTCCAGCCCAACACGAGCGAGGGGCTCACGCACACGCTCTTCGGCCTGACCGGACAGGTGCTGATGTCGCCGCGCGACTACCCGAGCATGCCGGTCGCCGCGACCCGTTCGGCCGAGGCCCTGCGCGTCCTCGAGCCCGTGTGGATGGACCTCGACCACGACGTCGTCACGCCGGCCGTGGTGCAGCGGCACCTGACCGACGCGGTCACGGCCGTGGCCGTCAGCCTGGTCGACTACCGGACGGGTTACCTCGTCGACCTCGAGGGCATCCGCCAGGTCATCGGCGACCGACTGCTGATCGTCGACGCGATCCAGGGGTTCGGCGTGGTCGACGCGCCCTACGCCGTGGCCGACGTCGTCGCGTCGGGCGGCCAGAAGTGGGTCCGCGCCGGGTGGGGCACGGGCTTCCTGGCCCTGAGCGACCGGGCCCTGTCGGCCCTGACGCCCGTCTTCAGCGGCGTCGCGGGCAGCGACCTCGCCCTCGGTGGGTGGTACCACGACCGTCAGCCGACCCTGCCCGGAGCCGCCGCCTTCCAGGTGACCAACCCCGACCCCATCGCCCAGGCCCGGCTCGCCACGGCGCTCGAGGACATCGCCGAGGTGGGCGTCGCCGCCGTCTCCCGAGCCGTGGCCGAACGGGCGTCGCGCGTCATCGACCTCGCCGACGAGTTCGCCGTGCCGGTCGTCTCGCCCCGCGACGTGTCGGAACGCGCCGGCATCGTCGTGCTCGAACCCGCGCTCGACCAGATGACGACGCTGACGGCCGCCCTGATCAACCACGGGGTCACCGCGACCGTGCGTGACACCACCGTCCGGCTGAGCGTCCACGTCTCGACCGGCGACGAGTCGTTCGAGATGCTGCGCGGGGCGTTCACCTCGTTCGGGACGACCGTCTTCTACTGAGGCAGGGGCGGGGCGGCATCGGCCGCGCCGACCCTCGAGTAGTACCTGAGGGTCGTTCACCTGATCGTCACACGACACGGTCGCGTCGGTGATGCGGATGTCGGAGGGGCGTCGTAGGTTCGACACATCGGGCAAGGAGCCCGATCGAGCCGGCCACGAAAGTTCGCCTCGCAACTGCTCCGCGGCCGTCTCTGCCGAAGGTACCCGGGTGCCCCGTCGCCCGAGGACGGAGTGGTCGTGACCGCGTCGAAAATCACCTCAACCGAACGCAACACCGCATCAGCCACGGGGGGTGACCAGGCGGTCGCCCAACGCACCTACGTGCTCGACACCTCGGTGCTGCTGTCCGACCCCCAGGCGCTCTTCCGGTTCGCCGAGCACGACGTCGTGCTGCCCGTCGTGGTCGTCAGCGAGCTCGAGGGCAAACGTCACGACCCCGAGCTGGGCTACTTCGCCCGCCAGGCCCTGCGCCTGCTCGACGACCTGAGGGTGAAGCACGACCGACTCGACTTCCCCGTGGCCGTCGGCGACGGCGGGTCGCTGCGCGTCGAGCTGAACCACTCGAACATGTCCGTGCTGCCCTCGGGCCTGCAGCTGAACGACGCCGACTCGCGCATCCTGGCGGTCGCGTCCAACCTCGCAGCCGACGGGCTCGCCGTCACGGTGGTCTCGAAAGACCTGCCGTTGCGGGTCAAGGCGGCCTCGATCGGCCTGGCCGCCGAAGAGTACCGGGCCGAGCAGGTCGTCGACAGCGGGTACACGGGCCAGACCTCGATCGACGTCTCGAGCGAGCAGATGGCCTCGTTCTACGAGTCCGAGAGACTGTCCAGCCGGGCTCTCGGCGACGTGCCGGTGAACACCGGCGTGGTCGTGCACTCCGAGCGCGGGTCGGCACTCGCGCGCGTCGTCGCGCGGGGCGAGGCGCGCCTCGTCCGAGGTGACCGCGACGTGTTCGGGCTGCACGGCCGCTCGGCCGAGCAGAGGTTGGCCATCGACCTGCTGCTCGACCAGGAGGTCGGCATCGTGTCGCTCGGCGGCAGTGCCGGCACCGGCAAGTCGGCCCTGGCGCTCTGTGCCGGGCTCGAGGCCGTGCTCGAGAAGCAGCAGCACAAGAAGATCATGGTGTTCCGGCCGCTCTACGCCGTCGGCGGGCAAGACCTCGGGTTCCTGCCCGGTGACGCCGGCGAGAAGATGAACCCCTGGGCGCAGGCCGTGTTCGACACCCTGGGAGCGATCGTGTCGCAGAACGTCCTCGACGAGGTCGTCGAGCGGGGCATCCTCGAGGTGCTGCCGTTGACGCACATCCGTGGCCGATCGTTGCACGACGCGTTCGTCATCGTCGACGAGGCCCAGTCGCTCGAGCGCAACGTCCTCCTGACCGTGCTCAGCCGCATCGGGCAGAACTCGCGCGTGGTCCTGACCCACGACGTGGCCCAGCGCGACAACCTGCGCGTCGGTCGTCACGACGGGGTCGCCTCGGTCATCGAGACGCTGAAGGGTCACCCGCTCTTCGGTCACGTGACACTGACCCGCTCCGAGCGGTCGGCCATCGCGGCGCTCGTCACCGAGATGCTCGAGTCGAACGAACTGGCCTAGCCGAGTCCGCAGGAGGCACGGGTCGCCCAGCCCGCGCCTCCTGCGAGTGCGCCGGGGGCACTGGTCACCCGTTCCGCGCCTCCTGGAAGTCCGCAGGAGGCGCTGGTCGCCCGGCCCGCGCCTCCTGCGAGTGCGCAGGGGGCGCTGGTCACCCGTTCGGCGCCTCCTGAAAGTCCGCAGGAGGCGCTGGTCACGCGACCCGTGCCTCCTGCGTCCGCGTCGTGGCTGCCCGGCACCGGCATCTCCGACGGCGGTGGGTTCCGCGCGGCGGCGGCGTCGGCGGCGGCGGTGTCTGCTGAGGCCGTCACCCCCGTGCCTCGTGCCCCGTGCCCCGCGCCATCGATCTGGGGGCCCGCACCCCCGCCAGTCCACTGCCCGGGCTCGCGCGGTCGGCAACTCAGGAGATCGGCACGCTCGCGGCGCCCACCGCCCGGTGACGCCGTCTTTCTCCTGAGTCACCGACGTCGGGACGAGCTCGAGGCCGGGGTGCCGTCGGTTTCGGCTCGCCCTCGAAGCGAGGTTCCGGCGGCAGCGCGCACGAGATGCTCGCCGGCCGATCTGCCGACAGATCAGGTGATCGACGTCGTCCGCTGTCGCTGGCGCTCCCCAGGCGGGCGTTCTCCTGAACTGCCAGCAGGGTGCCGGTGCGGGTGCGGGGGTACTGCAGGTGCAGGTGCGGGTGCCGGTGTAGGTGCGGATGGGGGCGATGGCGGCGGGTGCGGTGCGTCGACCGTGGGTCCGGGGTCGGGGCTGCCGCCGCCGGGGGCGGCTGGCAGCCGTCACGACTCGTCCTCAGACCGCGGAGGTGCGCTGTTCTCCACGGGGCGTCGGCACGGGCCCCGGAGGAGGCGCGGGTCGGGTCATCGTGGCGGCATGCAGCAGATCGCGACCCACGTCCGACAGGCAGGCGGAGTTCTGCACAAACGCGACCTGGTGGCCCTCGGGGCCACCGACCGGATGCTCACCGCGGCCGTGCGGTCAGGGCACGTGAACCGCCCTCGGCGGGGGTGGTACACGACGTTCGCGCCGGGTGATGCCCGGCACGAGGCCGTGCGCATCGGCGGGAGGTTGACCGGCGCGGCACTGCTGGCACTGCTCGGGGCCTGGATGTGGACGGTGCCGCCCCTCACCGTCGTCGTGGCCCCGACGGCGTCTCGGTTGCGTCCGCGGCGCGGAGCGACCGTGCTCTGGCGGGCGGACGGGCTCGTGCCTCCGCGTCCGCTGCACGGGCCGGCCTCGCATCTCGACGAAGACGACGAGCACGCCGCGGAGGACGCGATGCGGTCGGCCTGGGCGGTGCCGCTCCGCACCGCCCTCGTCGACGCCGTTATGGCGGCGCCCCTCGACGAGGCCGTGGCGCTCTTGGACTGGGCCGTCGCGACGGGGCACTTCTCGGTGGCCGGTCTGCACGCCGCCTTCGCTGGAGCGCCCTCGGACGTCCGAGGCATCGTCGAGTGGGTGGACCCTCGATGCGAGAGCTTCATCGAGAGCGTGGTGCGCGTGACCTTCGTCCGCCTGGGGCATCACGTCGACACCCAGGTGCGGGTCGGCCCGAGAGACCGCCGTCGCATCGACCTCGTCGTCGACGGCGTCGCCGCAGTCGAACTCGACGGGCGCAGCTGGCACGGTGACACGTTCGACGCCGACCGGTTGAAAGATCTCGCGATCACGATCCGGGGCCGAACGGCCCTCCGGGCGAGCTACGAGATGGTGCGCGATCATCGGCCACTCCTCGTCGCCGCCGTCCGAGTCGTGCTCGACGAGGCGAGACGTCCCCGGAGGCGCGTGCTCGTGTTCCGCGGAGGGCACCGTCACCCCCGCGTCCGCCGTGCACGAGGACGACGTCCGTGGCACCTCGTCCGACCGAGCAGGTCGGCGCCTTCTCGTGCGGTCTCGACGACCGTCGGCGAGACGTCGTCGATGGAAGGGGTCCACGAGTCGGTCAAGCCACACTTCCGGACGCGTGAGGCTCCGTGAGCGTCACGAGCGAGCCGGTCGAGCCGGTCGAGCCGGTCGAGCCGGGCGAGCCCGGCGAGCCGTCGGGGACGGAAGGTGCGTCCGAGACGGGCGAGGCGAAATCCGTCGACACAGCGGTGCGAGCGGAACACGGGCCGCCCCCGATCGTCGGCCGCGTGACGGAGCACGACCAGGCTCGCGACGCCCTCGTCGTCCTCGGGCTGACGGCGTTGGCCGTCGTCGCGTCGACCGTGACCGCGGATGGCGTCGTCCCGCTCCACGTCGACGGCGACCTGATCGCGCATCCGACCGTGGCGACACTCGGGGGGTGCCTCGGCGTCGCCGCCGTGACGCCGGCGCTGGTCCGCATCGACGTCGCGCAGCGCCGTCTTCCGAACGTCCTGGTCGGTGTCGTCGCCGTCGCGTGGGTCGCGTCGATCGTCCTGTCGCTCGCCCAGGGCGACGTCGTCCCGGCCGTCAGGAGCCTCGGCTTCGTGGTCGTCACGGCCCTGGCGGGGGTCGCCGTGGCGCTCGCCGGGGGCATGGGCATGGGTGACGTCAAGCTGGGGGCCGTGCTGACCGGCCTGGTGTCGCCGTGGGGCGGCATCGCAGCCCTGGGTCTGTGGGGGCTCGCGGGGGCGTCGGGCGTGGCGTGGGCCCTCATCCGGACGGTGCGGTTCAGGTTGCGTCGCGCGCAGTCCCGTGTCGAGTCGACCTCGGTCGTCGCGGATGTGCCCTTCGGGCCGTGCTTGCTGGGAGCCTACTGGGCGGTGGTCGTCGGTCGTCCGGTGCTGGCGGCACTCGTCGACGGCTCGACACCGTCCTGAAGTCGACAAGGCGACGAGTCCTGAGATCGAGCAGGCGACGACGCGAGATGGGGCCGAGACAGCCGTGCGTCGGGGCTGCCGACGAAGAGGCGACGCCGCGAGGTGGGGTCGAGACAGCCGTTCGTCAGGGCTGGCGACGAAGAGGCGACGCCGCGAGGTGGGGCCGAGACAGCTGAGCGTCGGGGCTCACGACGAGGAGGCGCAGGGCTCGCGACGAGGAGGCGCGCGTCCGTCAGGAACGGACGCGCGCCTCCCCGAGGCCAACCGAAGCGAAGCCGCGGACGGGTCGCGCGCGGACGCTCGACCCGAGAGCGCCGGTGAGGCGGCCTCAGCCGGGGTGGGTCATGCTGAGGACGTCGAGCGCGGTGTCGAGCTGCTCGTCGGTCACCTCACCCCGCTCGACGAACCCGAGGTCGACGACGGCCTCGCGGACGGTCAGCTTCTGGGCCACGGCGTGCTTGGCGACCTTCGCGGCGGCTTCGTATCCGATGACCCGGTTCAGGGGTGTGACGATCGACGGGGAGGACTCGGCCAGGGCACGGGCGTGCTCGACGTTGGCCTCGAGCCCGTCGACGGTCTTGTCGGCCAGGGCGCGCGTGGCGTTGGAGAGCAGGCGGATCGACTCGAGCAGAGCCGTTCCCATCACGGGGATCGCGACGTTGAGCTCGAAGGCACCGGAGGCACCGGCCCAGGCGATCGTCGCGTCGTTGCCGATGACGCGGGCCGAGACCATCAGCACGGCCTCGGGGATGACCGGGTTGACCTTGCCCGGCATGATCGAGGACCCCGGCTGCAAGTCGGGGATGTGGAGCTCGCCGAGGCCGGTGTTGGGACCGGAGCCCATCCACCGGATGTCGTTGTTGATCTTCGTCAGGCTGACGGCGAGCACCCGCAGGGCGCCCGAGGCCTCGACGAGTCCGTCGCGTGCCCCCTGCGCCTCGAAGTGGTCGAGCGCCTCGGTCACCGGCAGGCCGCTGTCGTCGGCGAGGGCGGCGATCACCCTCTGGGGGAAACCGAGGGGCGTGTTGATGCCGGTGCCCGTGGCCGTTCCGCCCAGGGGGACCTCGGCGACCCGGGGCAGGGCGCTCTGCACCCGCTCGACGGCCAGTCGGATCTGGCGGGCGTAGCCACCGAACTCTTGACCGAGGGTGACCGGCGTCGCGTCCATCAGGTGCGTGCGGCCGGCCTTGACGACGTCCGACCAGGCGGACGCCTTGGCCTCGAGGGCGACGGCCAGGTGGTCGAGGGCGGGCACGAGGTCGTGCAGCAGGGCCCCGGTGACCGCGACGTGGACGGACGTCGGGAAGACGTCGTTCGAGGACTGCGAGGCGTTGACGTGGTCGTTCGGGTGGACCGCGACCCCGTCGACCGTGCCGGCCAGCGTGGCGAGCACCTCGTTCATGTTCATGTTGGACGACGTGCCGCTGCCGGTCTGGTAGACGTCGACCGGGAACTGGTCGTGGTGCCTGCCGCCGATGATCTGGTCGGCGGCCGAGACGATGGCGTCGGCGATCGGCTGCCCGATGATGCCCATCTCACCGTTGACGACGGCCGCCGCCCGCTTGATGCGAGCGAGCGCCACGATCTGGGCCGGCTCGAGCCCGGCCCCGCTGATCGGGAAGTTCTCGACGGCACGCTGCGTCTGGGCGCGGTAGAGGGCCGACACGGGCACGCGCACCTCGCCCATGGTGTCGTGCTCGATGCGGTAGTCGGTCTCGGATGTGGTCACGACGTCGTGGTCCTTTCCTCGGGCCCTGCCGGGCTGCTGCGCCCGTCGAGGGCGCGGGGCGTCGGAGCGTGCGCCCCGACTCGGTTCAGAGTCGGCCGACGACGACCGAACGGTCGACCCGCCCGTTGGCGAGGTCGTAGTTCGCGCCGACCACGGCCAACCTACCGTCCTCGACGGCGGACGAGATGAGGGCGGACCGGTCGACGAGCGTTCGCACCGAGGCCTCGATGTGCAACTGCCCCACGGCCCGCGGGTCGAGGTCGGCACCGTTCTCGAGATCGAGCTGAGCGCGTTCGACCGACGGCATGATCATGTCGATGAGGCCACCGAGGAACGCCGACCCGGGGGCGGCATCCGAGCCGATGGAGTCGATGGCCGTGGCGACGGCACCGCAGCTGTCGTGGCCTAGGACGACGATCAGCGGCACGTGCAGCACCGAGACGGCGTACTCGAGCGAGGCGATGACCGTGTCGCCGACCACCTGCCCGGCGTTGCGCACGACGAAGAGGTCGCCGAGACCGACGTCGAAGATGATCTCGGCCGCGAGGCGTGAGTCGGCGCAACCGAACAAGGCCGCGACGGGCTCTTGTCCGGCGGCGAGCGACGAGCGTCGATCGCTGTCTTGATGCGGATGACGGGGTGCCCCGTCGACGAAGCGGTGGTTGCCCTCGACCATGCGTTTCCAGGCGCCACCGGGTGCCGACCCGTCACCGGAGGCGGAGGCGGAGGCAGCGCCGGATGCAGAGGCAGAGCCGGGGCCTGAGGGGACGGTCGCGGCCGGGGTGTCGGCGGCCGAGTCGTGTCGGGTCACGTCACTCGCTTTCTTGACTGGCGATCTGCTGGGCCAGGGACGTGGCCAGCACGTCGAACTCGGCGTCGTCCGCCGTGCCGTAGAGCACGTACGAGCTGCGGCCGACGGTGGTGGTCAGGGCGTAGGCGTAGTTGCCCGGGTCGTCGGCGTCGCGCCGGTCGTAGACGTCCCACGTGAGGCCGGCGATCGCTCGGGTCGACGTGGCCGCCGCGTTCTGCACCTGCAGGCTGACCCAGGTCGGGTTGGCGTCGATGCCCTGCTCGAGCCCGATGAACTGCTGGTCGGGCGTGATGAGTCCGACGTACCAGGTCGGCACGTCGTCTCGCGTCGACGAGCGCACCTCGGCCGCGTTCGACGACCAGCCGTCGGGCAGGGGAGGCGCGGCGAGGGGGGCGTCGACGCTCGCCTGCGCCTGCGACGCCACCTGGACGTAGTCGATCTCTTGCCGGTTGACGGTGCCGTTCGGACGGACGACCACGAGCACGAGGAAGAGCACGATGCCGAGGGAGGCGACGATCGACAGGGTCAGGTTGATCGCGGTCTGGTTCGCGTAGTGCTTGCGGGTGTTCTCGGCCTTGCGGGCGGCGGTCTCGTCGGGCGTCTCGGGCCGGCCGAGTTCGGCCACGATGCGGGGCTCGCGGGGACGCCGTGCCCCGCGGGTGCCGCCGTCTGAGGGATCGGACGGGGTGGTCATTCGGCCGGCGCCTGACGACGTGCCGCCTCGAGCCGCTCGCGCGCGCCCATCAGCCACTCTTCGCAGCGGCGGGCGAGGGCCTCGCCGCGTTCCCACAGCGCGAGCGACCGCTCGAGGGTCGACGCCCCGTGTTCGAGTTCGGACACGACGGACACCAGCTCGTCGCGGGCCTGCTCGTAACTGAGCGAGGCGACGTCGGGCGGGGTGCTGGTCGGGGTGCTGTCCACGGGACGATCCTAACGACGGGCGCTGACAGAGGTCGCCGCAGGAGTCGCGGCCGGGGACGGATCGGACGGGGCGGAGCCTGGGGAGGAGGCGCCGGTGCTGACGGCGCCCACCGCGCCTCCGTCGGTGGTCACCAGGAGACGGGTCTCGGCCGGGGCCTCGTCGGGGGAGCGCAGCACACTGCCCGACGGGAGCTGGACGATCGCGTAACCGCGCCGCAGGGTGCCCTGCGGCGACAGCGCGCGCAGCTGGGCCGTGAGTTCGGAGACCCGCGTGTGCGCCCGCTCGACGGCTCGTCCGACGAGTTCTTCGCCGCGGGCCACGGCGCGGACGACCTCGTCGGCCCGGACGTCGACCAGGGTCTGCGGAGAGGCGAGCACGGGGCGGCTGCGGATCTGCTCGAGCCGGTCGATCTCGGTGGCGACCAGCGACGTCAGGCGGACGCCGAGGCGGGTGCGGGCCTGTTGCGCGCGCGAGAGTTCTTCGGTGACGTCGGGGACGACCCGCTTGGCGGCGTCGGTCGGCGTCGACGCGCGGAGGTCGGCGACGTCGTCGAGCAACGGCCGGTCGGCCTCGTGGCCGATGGCGCTGACCACCGGGGTGGTGCAGGCCGCGACGGCGCGGACCAGGCCTTCGTCGCTGAAGCCGAGGAGGTTCTGGAAGTCCCCGCCGCCCCGGGCGACGATGATCACGTCGACCTCGTCGTCGGCGTCGAGACGCTGGATCGCCGCCGTGACCTCGCCCACCATGCGGTCGCCCTGCACCGCGGCGTGGACCACCCGGAACGAGACCGACGGCCAGCGCAGCTGGGCGTTGCGCAGCACGTCCTTCTCGGCGTCGCTGTCCTTGCCGGTGACGAGGCCGATGCACCCGGGGAGGAACGGCAGGGCGCGTTTGCGGTCGGGCGAGAAGAGCCCCTCGGCCGTGAGCTGGCGACGGAGCCGCTCGAGTCGTTCGAGGAGGTCGCCGAGGCCCACGTGGCGCATGTCGAACACCTGCATCGTGAGGCTGCCGCCCTTGACCCAGTAGTTGGGCTTGACCGCGGCGATGACCCGGTCGCCCTGCTTGAGGTCGGCCGGGACGCGCGACTTGACGCTCGACCAGATGGAGAACGAGATCGTGGCGTCTTGCTCGAGGTCTCGCAGCTTGCCGTAGACGTTGCCCCCCGAGACGTTCCACTGCGTGATCTCGCCCTCGACCCAGGCGGTGCCGAGGCGGTCGATCCAGTCGCGCACCTTGCTGGCGAGCAGTCCGACCGGCCACGGGGCCTCGGCGGTGGGCGGTGGGGGAACGATCGTCATGGGGCTCCGTTCGTGGTGGTCGTCGGCGACAGGGTCCGCGGTGGGCAGAGGGCCCCGGTGGGCCGGGTGATCCACGGTCCGGGCGACCGCTCTCAGTACGCGACCAGTCCGGCGCACCTAGACTCGTCGGGTGAGCCACATCACCAACGGCGCCCTCGCCATCGACCTGCCGACACCGCGTGTTCCTGCGGTGCGGAACAGGCTAAAGGATACCCCCGTCACCGGACGCAAGCGGGTGCTGCTCGCAGCGCCCCGCGGTTACTGCGCAGGCGTCGACCGTGCCGTGATCGCCGTCGAGAAGGCGCTCGAGCACTACGGCGCGCCGGTCTACGTCCGCAAGCAGATCGTGCACAACGTCCACGTCGTGGCGACCCTCGAGAGCCAGGGCGCGATCTTCGTCGACGAGGTCGACGAGGTCCCGCAGGGCTCGCACATCGTCTTCAGCGCCCACGGCGTCTCGCCGGCGGTCGTGAAGGGCGCGGCCGACCGTGAGCTGCAGGCCATCGACGCGACCTGCCCGCTCGTCACCAAGGTGCACCGCGAGGCCGTGCGCTTCGGCAACCAGGGGCGGCACATCATCCTGATCGGCCACGCCGGTCACGAAGAGGTCGAGGGCACGATGGGCCACGCGGCCGATCGCACCACGCTCGTGCAGAACCCGGGCGAGGTCGACGACCTCGTCATCGACGACCCCGACAACCTCGTCTGGCTGTCGCAGACCACCCTCAGCGTCGACGAGACGATGGAGACCGTGCGTCGCCTCCGTGAACGGTTCCCGAGCATCCAGAACCCCCCGAGCGACGACATCTGCTACGCGACGCAGAACCGCCAGGTGGCCATCAAGAAGGTCGCCCAGGGCGCAGACCTCGTGATCGTCGTCGGGTCGGCGAACAGCTCGAACAGCGTCCGCCTCGTCGAGGTCGCCCTCGAGCACGGCGCCAAGGCCGCCTACCGGGTCGACTACACGAACGAGATCCGTCAAGAGTGGCTCGACGGCGTCGAGACGGTCGGGGTCACCTCGGGTGCCTCCGTGCCCGAGGTGCTCGTCGACGAGGTGCTGGCCGACCTGTCCGACGCCGGCTACGTCGACGTCGAAGAGGTCGTCACGGCCGAAGAAGACCTGATGTTCTCGCTGCCGAAAGAGCTCCGCAAGGACGCGACGGGCCAGGTCGACGCGCGCGGCCTCGGCGGTCGCACCCGATGACCGACGACCGCCCCCGTCCCCGCTACGGGGAGTACGCCCCCGAGGGCTGGGTCAACCCCGTCGCCACCGACGACGCCGCCCAGGAGGCGCGGGTCGCCGAACAGGACGCACGGCCCACGGTCACGGCCGACGCCCGCTCCGGTGACGGAGCCTCCACCGCGCCTCCCGCCCTCACCACCGGGCGCCGCGTCGACCGGGTGGCGACGTTCGCCCTGATCGGGCTCGGGGCCTTCGGAGCGATCCAGGCCGTCGCCCGGGCGCCTCGCTACGCCGAATCCCAGCTCGCCCAGTTCGCGCAATTCGACGCCGACCTGTCGGGCTTCTCGTCGTCGGGTGCCCTGCAGACCTTCGGCGTCGTGATGGCCGTGTTCGCCGTGGCGCTCTTCTCGTTCTCGACCTGGTGGACGCTCCGGCGCCTCCGGGCGGGTCGACTCGGATTCGTCGTGCCCCTCGTCGCCGGCGTCGTGTTCAGCCTCGTCCAGGGCTTCGGAGCGGCCGCCGTGTTGATGTCCGACCCGGCCTTCGCGGCGTCCATGCAGAAGATCACCGACAGCTTCTTCTCGTAGTCCGGCCCGGCACGGCGACCGTGCCACGGCACCACCACGAACGAGACCCCCGGGCGATCGCCCGGGGGTCTCGTCGTACCTGCAGGAGGCGCGGGTCAGCTGGCCGACTGACCGAACGACCCGAGCTGCTTGGTCGCCTCGACGACGCGGGCAGCCATGGCCGTCTCGGCGACCTTGCCCCAGGCGCGGGGGTCGTACTGCTTCTTGTTGCCGACTTCGCCGTCGACCTTGAGGAACCCGTCGTAGTTCTTGAGCACGGTGTCGGCGATGGACCGGCTGAAGGCGTACTGCGTGTCGGTGTCGAGGTTCATCTTCACCACGCCGTTCGAGACGGCCTCGGCGATCTCGGCGTCGGACGACCCCGAGCCGCCGTGGAACACGAGCTCGAGGGGCTTCTCGGCGGTGCCGAACTTCTCGCGGATGCCCTGCTGGATCTCGCCGAGCAGCTCGGGGCGCAGCTTGACGTTGCCGGGCTTGTAGACGCCGTGCACGTTGCCGAAGGTCAGGGCCGCGATGTAGCGACCGTGCTCGCCGAGGCCGAGTGCCTCGACGACGCGGGTGACGTCACCGACCGTGGTGTACAGCGCGTCGTTGGTGCCCTCGTGCTCGACGCCGTCTTCTTCGCCGCCGACGACGCCGATCTCGACCTCGAGGATGGCGTTGATCGCCTTGGTGCGCTTCAGCATGTCTTGGGCGATCGAGATGTTCTCGTCGAGGGGCACGGCCGAACCGTCCCACATGTGCGACTGGAACAGCGGGTTGCGGCCGGCCCGGACCTCTTCTTCGGAGGCCGCGATGAGGGGAAGGACGAAGCCGTCCAGGGCGTCTTTCGGGCAGTGGTCGGTGTGGAGGGCGACCGTGACGGGGTAGTTCTTGGCGACCTCGGTCGCGAACTTGGCGAACGCGATGGCGCCGGCTGCGCGGTTCTTGACCGTGTGGCCGGCGAAGTAGTCGGCGCCGCCGGTGGTCACCTGGATGATGCCGTCGCTACCCGCCTCGGTGAGGCCCTGCAGGACGGAGTTGATCGTCTGCGACGACGACACGTTGACGGCGGGGTAGGCGAAGCCCTTGGTCTTCGCCTTGTCGAGCATCTCTGCGTACTGCTCGGGGGTTGCGACGGGCATGGCATCTCCTTCGATCACGACTGCGGTCTGCTCCGATCAGCCTAGTCAGGGCTCGACGGGCGCGTGCCGTGAAGGCGGGGCCGTCCGGGGACGGCCCCGCCGTCACGTCAGTCCGTGCCGGGACCGCCCGAGTCCGGAGACCCGGGGGCCGGAGCGACCGTCTCGTCCGGTCGGCGTCGCCGCCGGGCCATCACGAGGCCGAGGGCGAGTGCGACGAGGGCTGCGGCTGCGGCTGCTGCCGGTGCCGCCCCGGTGAAGGCGAGACGCAGGCGACCATCGGCGGGGCCAGCCGCCCGGTCGGTGCCCTGGTCGCGGCCGGGCGACGAATCGCCGTCGACGGGCGGGTCGACGGTCTCGCCGGGCGGGTCGACCGTCTCGCCGGGCGGGTCGACGACCTCCGGGGCCGGCAGGGCGCCGGCGTCGACGTCGTCGACGTCGGAGACGCCCACGAGCGCACCGCCGGCGTCGTCGAGGCGGGTCAGTTCGGCCTCGGCGTCGCCGTCGGTTCCGGCGTCCGAGTCGCGACTCGGGTCGTCGCCGACGTGCGGAGTCGTCCATCCGCCCTCGACGGCTCCGAAGTCGACGACGTAGTCGCCGGGGCGCAGCGAGTCGAACTGGTAGACCCCGTCGGCGTCGGTGGAGACGGCTCTCGCGACCGGCTCGCCTCGGTCGTCGGACCCGGTCAGTCGGACGGGATGGTCGGCCAGGCCGGCCTCGTCGTCCTGGCGGATGCCGTCGGAGTTCGCGTCCTGCCACACGATGCGACCGATGCTGCCCCCGACGGCAGTCGTCCGGGCGACGGGGGAGTGCGCGAGCCAGTCGATGCCGCGGGCCCGCATGCCGAAGGACGACGCCCAGACGTCGCCGGAACCGTCCAGCCCGTCGGCGGCCAGGACGAGCTCGTGGCTGACGGCCGTTCCGGCGGGGACGGCCGAACCGCGATCGATCCGGACAGCTGTGACCTCGGCGAGAGCGCCCGGGCAGCCCGTCGACCCGAAGTCGCCCTGCGCACACCAGCGGGTCGAGCCGCCCGGCGCGTTCGAGGCGTCGTCGGGGTCGTCGACGACGGACGTCGGGGGCGTGTTCGTGTACAGGACGGCCTCGGTGTCGTGGACCGTCGCGACCGGCGCGGTGAGGACCGGTCGGACCGTCGCCTCCGTGCCGCGGTCGTCGCCGTCGTGCGGCAGGCTCGTGATGAGCGAGGTGCCGGTCAGGGACTCGGACCCGATGTTCGTGTACGTCAGTCGGAACGTCGCCTGGTCGCCGACGATGCGCACGTCGTGGTCGACCGTCTCGTCCACGTCGAACCCGCTGCCGGCCAGGACGTGCACCGCACGATCGGTCACGCGTCGATCGGGTGAGGACACGTCGCGAAGCGATTCGATGGTCGCCGAGTTCGTCGCGTCGATCCCCGGCGTCGCCGTCGTGAAGCGGGCCGAGAACGTGAGGGGGGCCAGCGCGTCGTTCACCTCGACGGGATCGAACGACCAGGTCAGGCGCTGGCGGGTCACGCCGTCGACCACGATCTCGTCGATGACGGGCTCCGTCGACGCGGAGCCCGGGACGTAGATCGAACCGACGGGCAGGAGGTCGCGGATCGTCAGCTTCTCGGGGACGCGGTCGTCCGATGCGTTGGTCAGGGTGGGATAGAGAGCGTAGGTGAGGGTTCCGCCGGCGGTCACGTACGTCGTCTCGTCGGGGGTGTCTGACGCGTCGTGCCCGGGGTCGACGACGGCGCTCGTGATGCGGGCCGCGTTGCTCGTCACGCTGAGGAAGTCGGCCCAGTTGCCGTTCGCGGCGACGGGGTCGCCCGTGTCGTGCGTCCACCGGCTCGCCCGGTCGCGCCGGACGCTGGAGAAGATGCGGAGGCGCGTGTCGTTGGCGAGACGGTCGACGGCGGTCAGGTGCACGTTGAACGTGATGCTCGTGTTGCCGGGGTGGTCGTAGCTCCACCGGACCGCCCCGACGGCCGAGGGCCCTCCGGGGACGTCGCGAGGGTCGTCGTACCAGCCGAGGGCGTCGTCGCAGGTGGCGTCGCGTGCGACCTCGGGGTCGGACCCGTCGAAGGCCGCGTACTGGGGACGGCCCGTGACGCCGGACCGGTTCGACGACGCCCACGTCCCCGGCGTGTTCTCGCGGAGGGTCTGCGTCGTGTTGTCGAACACGGCGCACACCTGCGAACCCGACCACGTCGACAACCCGCGGTTGTTCAGCGACGTGCTGCTCAAGAGGGTCTGCGCGGGGGTGACGTACGGTTCGTCGTACTTGCCCGACATCGTGAACGACGTCATCGTCTCGTCGTTCCATCCCAGGTAGCGGAGGGAACCGCTCACGCCCGCGCTCTCGAGGATGTTCCGGTCAGCGGAGTTGTCCTCGGTCGGCTCGGATGCCCCGTCGTAGTTGGCCTGCCCGCTGATCGAGGTCGCCGTGAGGTCGCGGTAGGTGTTGCGGGTCGTGAGGGACTGACCCAGGGGAGGAGTTGGCACCCACAGGCTGACGTAGGCCGAGACGACGTAGGGGGACACGCCACCGGTGATCTGGCCACCCGAGACGCTCCGGGTCGGGATGGACGACAGGCTCGTGTCGGCTCCCGAGATGGTGATGCTGACGGGCTCGCCCGGAGCGTTCTGGGTGCAGGTGATCGTCCCCGAGTCGACGACGTTGCGCTCGCCTCCGCCGACCCCGCCTGGTGCCGCGGGGATCTGGCCCGTGTTGACCCCGCACGCGGCGTCCGTGTCGGTCGCCAACAGGACGGCGGGGCTCGGCTCGCCGCCGTACATGGCCGAGACGTCGTCGATCAGGGTGATGTCGCCCTGGAGGCCTTCGTAGCCGAGGAGGCCGTCGCCCGGGACGAGCGACTGCCAGTCGATCTGCAGCGGGTAGACGATGCGGAAGCCCGGCGTCGAGCCGTCAGGCCCGGTCGCAGCGGCGAACGAGGTGACCGTCCGGTTCATGGAGACGTTGAACCGCGGCACGGCCGAGACCCTGACGTCGGACACGGGGGCGGTGACGGGGGCTCGATCGGGCGCCTCGAGCTGGAACGTGGGTCGCAGCATGCTGCCCGCGGAGACGTCACGGTCGACAGAGGCGACGATGCTCAGGGTGCGAACGCCGGTCGACAGAGGGGCGAGCGAGCAGCGCAGGGTCTGCCCCGTCACGGCCGAGCCGGGGAGGCACTCGCCGGGGAGCGTCGACCAGGTCAGGCCGTCGGGGGCCGTCGCGATGATCTCGCCCCCGACGGCGTCACCCGTCGTCGTGCCCACGGTGACGCCGTAGACGACGGCGTCGTTCGTCCTGACGATGCCGTTCTGTGGCCCGCTGTCGCCACCGGGTACGTCGTTCGGGGTGAACGGGCCGATGCCGTCGGACGCCAGCCGCACCGACAGGCTCAGGTTGTCGGACGTGGGGGCTTCGGGCGCGGCGTTCGCGGCGTCGACGGCGATCAGGGAGAGGCTCGCGCTGAGTGCCAGGGCGACGGCCACTGGTCGGCGGAGCCGTGTGTTTGGTTTCATGAGCACCTCTCTTCGTGCATAAATGCACTGTTGGTCATGAAACATATCGCATGACATCCGTCTGGACAACCCCGGGGGCTAAGCTCGTGGACATGGCCGACTCGTCTTCTGGAACCCTGTACGCGCACCCCGACCGCAACCTCGGCATGGAGCTGGTGAGGGCCACCGAAGCCGCGGCGATCCGGTCGGCGCCGTTCATCGGCAAGGGCGACAAGAACGCCGCCGACAAGGCCGCCGTCGACGCGATGCGGAAGTTCCTCGGGACGGTCGCCTTCGACGGCGTCGTCGTGATCGGCGAGGGCGAGAAGGACGAAGCGCCGATGCTCTTCAACGGCGAGCACGTCGGCAACGGCTTCGGCCCGGCCTGCGACATCGCCGTCGACCCGATCGACGGCACGAGCCTCACCGCAGCGGGTCGCATGAACGCCCTCTCGGTCATCGCGGTCAGCGACCGGGGCAGCATGTACGACCCCAGTGCCGTGTTCTACATGGACAAGATCGTCACCGGCCCCGAGGGCAAGGGCATCATCGACCTCGACCGTCCGATCGGTGAGAACATCACCGCCCTGGCGGCGGCCAAGGGCATCGCCGTCGAGGACATGCAGATCGCGGTGCTCGACCGCCCGCGTCACGCCGACCTGATCGCCGAGATCCGGGCCGTGGGCGCCTCGACGCGCCTCCTGCTCGACGGCGACGTCGCCGGCGGCATCAACGCGGCTCGCCCCGACTCGCGCATCGACATGTGCGTCGGCGTCGGTGGCACCCCCGAGGGCATCATCACCGCCTGCGCGGTCAAGGCCCTTGACGGTCTCATCCTCGCCCGGCTGGCACCCAAGGACGACGCCGAACGACAGAAGGCGATCGACGCCGGTCACGACCTCGACCGCGTGCTCGACCAGGACGACCTCGTCACGGGCGACAACGCGTACTTCGTCGCCACCGGTGTCACCGACGGTGCCCTCGTCGCGGGCGTCACGCGCAAGCAGGGCATGATCCGCACCTCGAGCATCGTGCTGCGGTCGCACTCGGGCACCATCCGCCGGGTCGAGGCCGACCACCTCGTCTCGAAGTGGTACGGCGAACAGGCCTGACCCCCACGAGACGACGACGGACGCCCGGCTTCGGCCGGGCGTCCGTCGTCGCGCCGTGAGCAGAGCTCAGCCGGGGTGACCGTCGTGCGGCCGCGACCCTTGGGGGGTCACGGACCGGAGAGGCCGGAGGCTGCCGATGCCGTGACGTCAGTCGCCGCCTCCCTCGCCGTCGGCGAGCGCCGAGGCCAGCTCGGGGGCGGTGAGTTCGCGCGGGGTCTCGTCGATCGTCGTGGGGCTCGCCAGGACCTTCGACTCGTCGAGCATGGTGAGTCGGCGGGCCGACGGCAGGACCGTCCGTTCGAGTGACCCGACGAATCGGTTGTAGTCGGTGACGCCTGCCCTCAGCGACCGGCCGAGTTTGTCGACGTGACCGGCCATGGTCGACAAGCGACCGTAGAGTTCGCGGCTGAGGTCGAAGAGTTCTTTGGCCTCGGCGGTGACGACGTCCTGCTGCCAGCTGAACGCCACGGTCTTGAGCACCGACCAGAGGGTGACGGGAGAGGCGAGGGCGACGCGCTTCTGGAAGGCGTAGTCCATCAGGGCCGGGTCGGCCTCGAGTGCGGACGACACGAGCGACTCGCTGGGGATGAAGGCGATGACCAGCTCGGGGGACGAGTCGAGCCCGGCCCAGTACGTCTTGCCGGCCAGGGCGTCGACGTGCGCCCTCAGGGCCTTGACGTGCTGGCGCACGAGCTGGTCACGCCGGGCCCCCTCGTCGCCGGTGGCGGACGACGGGATGGCGCTGGCCTCGAGGTAGGCCGAGAACGGCACCTTGGCGTCGACCGCGATGTTCTTGCCGCCGGGGAGGTGGACGACCATGTCGGGCCGACCGGACCCGGCGTCCGACGTGACGGAGCTCTGGACGTCGAAGTCGACTCGTTCGATCAGGCCGGCCGCCTGGACGACGTTGCGCAGCTGCGTCTCGCCCCACACGCCGCGTGTGTTGTTCGCCTTCAGCGCCGACGCGAGGGTCTCGGCCGTCCCGCGCAAGCGCTCGCCCGATTCGGCGGTGGCGCGGAGCTGCTCGCTGATGGCGCCGTACTGCCGGGTGCGTTCGGCCTCGAGCTGGGCCACCTTCTGCTGGACGGCGTGCAGGCTCTCGGCCACCGGGCTGAGCGCGACGAGCACCTGGCCGTCCGACCGGGTCCTCTCGGCCTCGGCGATGCGGACGTCACGGAGGCGGTCTTGGAACTCGCGCAGGCGGTCTTCTTGTTGGGCGATCTGCCGCCGGTACTGGTCGTCTTGGGCGTCGAGGCGCTCACGGGCGCCGTCGGCGACGGCGCGGGCGGCGGCCAGGTCGGCGGCCAGTCGGGACGACGTCTCGATCGAACGGGAGCGTGCGACCATCCCGCCCACGAGGGCACCGATGACGAGACCGAGGAGGAGGGCGAGGAGCAGGGCCACCGATGACGACATGGGGCGAGTGTGGCAGCGACCACCGACAGCGTGCGTCTCGACGCTGCCCCTCGACGCTGCCCCTCGAGCCGCCCCCCAGGGGCGGTGTGCGTCAGCCGAGGGCCATGGGGCGACGGTCGACCCAGGCCACGCCTGGTGCCACGGGCGCGGTGGCGGGGTGCAGCACCTTGATCTTGACGGCGGCGATCGACGCGAGTTCGGCGACGTCGGCCGCACCGTGGAAGAGGGCCGCGTGGGCGACGATCGCTGCGCACGCCTCGGCGTCGGCGAGGGCGTCGTGGTGCGAGAAGGCGTCGAAGCCCGCGGCGGTCGCGGCGACGGGCAGTCGGTACGAGTCGAGAGAGTAGGTCTTGCGGGCGACCTGCAGGCTGCACAGGTACGACCACGGGGGAGGGGTGAGCCCGGTCACCGCGCAGGCGGCCTTGATGACGCCCATGTCGAAGCCCGCGTTGTGCGCGACGAAGACGTCGTCGCCGGCGAAGTCGGCGAGCAGTTCGAACTGCTCGGCCCAGCCGAAGGCGCCGACCACGTCGCTCGCGACGATCCCGTGGATGCGGGTGTTCCACTCCGAGAACTCGTCGTGCCCGGCCGGGGGAGAGATCAACCAGCCGACCTTGTCGACGACGACGCCTTCGCGGACCTTGACGAGGCCGACGGAGCAGGCGCTGGCGCTGCTCGAGTTCGCGGTCTCGAAGTCGATCGCGGTGAAGTCGATGGGCATTGACTCATGCTCTCACGCGCCTCCGACACCGCCTCCGCGGTCACGGACGGGCACCGTGCCGTCCTCAGGCGACGCGGCCCCGACGGCACGGCTCGACAGGCCCGGTACGCTTGACCCTCGTGGCTCTCACTATCGCGATCGTCGGACTGCCCAACGTCGGCAAGTCCACCCTGTTCAACGCCCTGACCAAGAACCAGGTGCTGGCGGCGAACTATCCGTTCGCGACCATCGAACCCAACGTGGGCATCGTCAGCCTGCCCGACCCGCGCCTCCAGGTCTTGGCGGGCCTGTTCGGCAGTGAGAAGACGCTGCCGGCACCGGTGTCGTTCGTCGACATCGCCGGCATCGTCAAGGGGGCGAGCGAGGGCGAGGGGCTCGGCAACAAGTTCTTGGCGAACATCCGCGAGGCCGACGCCATCGCCGAGGTCGTCCGCGGCTTCGACGACCCCGACGTCGTGCACGTCGACGGCAAGGTCGACCCCGAGAGCGACATGGGCACGATCAACACCGAGCTCATCCTCGCCGACCTCGAGACCGTCGAGAAGGCGCTCGTCCGCTACGAGAAAGAGCTGCGCCTCAAGCGCGTCGAGCCGATCGTGCACGAGACGGCCGTGGCCGCCAAGGAGGCGCTCGAACGAGGCGAGGCCCTCTCGGCCACGAGCATCGACCTCGAGCCGATCCGCGAACTCGGGTTGCTCACCGCGAAGCCCTTCATCTACGTCTTCAACGTCGACGAGGCCGTGCTGACCGACGAGGGGCGCAAGGCCGAGCTGCAGGCCCTCGTCTCGCCGGCCGAGGCGATCTTCCTCGACGCGCAGGTCGAGTCCGAGCTGATCGGCCTCGACGACGACGACGCCGCCGAACTGCTCGCCTCGCTCGGGCAGGACGAGTCGGGCCTCGACCAGCTCGCCCGCATCGGCTTCGAGACGCTCGGCCTGCAGACCTACCTGACGGCCGGCCCGAAAGAGACCCGCGCCTGGACGATCGGCAAGGGCTGGAAGGCCCCTCAGGCGGCCGGTGTCATCCACACCGACTTCGAGAAGGGCTTCATCAAGGCCGAGGTCATCTCGTACGACGACCTGGTCGAGACCGGCTCGATCGCCGAGGCCCGCTCGGCAGGCAAGGCCCGCATCGAGGGCAAGGAGTACGTCATGCAGGACGGCGACGTGGTGGAGTTCCGCTTCAACAACTAGGCGTTCTTCGCGGTGTGGACGAGTGTTCTCTGGGCACCTGTGAACTTTTCGTCCGCGGTGCTTCACTGGGTCATGGCCGTCTCACCGATGTTCCCGCTGGGATCAGTGCTGTTCCCGTTCGTGCCCATCCAGCTGCGCATCTTCGAACCTCGGTACCTCACGTTGGTCGGCCGCTTGCTCGACGAGGATGAACCCGAGTTCGGCGTCGTCCTCATCGAGCGCGGATCAGAAACCGGGGGTGGCGACCAGCGCGCCTCGGTCGGGACGATGGCGCGTCTCGTGAGCGCCGCCGCGGGCGCCGACGACCTGTTCATCGTCGGCTTGGGGACCCGGCGGTTCACGGTCGAACGGTGGGTCGACGAGGATCCGTTCCCGCGGGCCGAGCTCTCGATCCTGCCGGATCTCGAATGGTCCGAGAAGCTCGCACCCCTTCGGGACCAGGCCGAAGCAGCTGTCCGCCGCTTGATCGTTCGCGCCGCGGGGCCCCAGTCGGATGACGACATCGAGCTGTCGGACGATCCCGTCGCAGCCGTCTGGCAACTGGCGGCGATCGCCCCGCTGGGTGATTACGACAGTTACACCCTGTTGAGGTCGACGACCTTGGGGGAACTCCTGCGTCGACTGATCGATCTGGTCCTCGAGGCCGAGGAGCTCTGGTCCGCCGAGTGAGGCTTCTCACCACCGTTCACCACCTCTGGGGTTCCGCGGCAACTCATGCTGGTCGGCCCAGGTGTCCATGCTTCGCAAGGACATTCACAGGTCATGCTTCGGATGGTCGGAACTCGGTGGAGTTCCGCTTCGACAACAAGTCGGGGTCGCTGGCTGACTTCTCGGGCTTCGGCATGAAACGACCGGGTGGCGCTCAGCCGGTTCGATAGATGAAGCCGTTGCCGGCCTCCGCCTGGCGTGCCGTGAACTCTTGTGCGGCCGCGGACGCTCGGGGTGTCGTCCTCGACCGCCGCGCGGGCCATCCGGCTGCTGTTGCAGAGCGGGGCCGTCTCGCCGCGGGTCGAGATGCAGTCCGACCTGCTCGGCTACCCGCTGCACGCCATCGTGACCATCGACGTGCAGCCGCGCGACGTGTCGACCACCATGGAGCACGTCGCCGTGCACCCCAGCGTCCGGCTCCTGTCGACGGTGACCGGCTCGGCTCCGATCAGCCTCTCCGGCGTCTTCCACGGGCCGGCCGACCTCGCGACCTTCATCAGGGACGACCTGGGCGCCCTGCCCTGGGTCCGGTCGATCCAGAGCGTGGCCGGGTTGCGGCTGCAGCGACGGTACTGGATCGACCGCGACGGCCTGCGCCTCGGTGCCCAGGTCCCCGACGTGTTGCGGCGCTGACCGCCCGCCCGTCTAAGGTCAGGCATGAGCCAAACGGATTCTCCGCCCTCGGGCACCACCTCCGGCACCCCCGCCCTGCTGCGCCTCGGGGTGCTGGCCGCCTCGCGCAAGCCCGACGAACGGCGCCTGCCGATCCACCCCGCGCACCTCGAGCGCATCGACGTCGACCTCCGCGCGCAGATGACCCTCGAGCGCGGCTACGGCCTGCGTTTCGGCATCCCCGACGCCGACCTCGAGCCCCTGGTCGCGATGGCCGACAGGGAGCAGATCGTCGCCGACAGCGACGTCGTCCTGCTGCCGAAGCCCCAGGCCGCCGACCTCGAGGGCCTCCGCGACGGTCAGACCCTGTGGGGCTGGCCGCACTGCGTGCAGGACCGCGAGATCACCCAGCTCGCCATCGACAAGCGCCTCACCCTCATCGCGTGGGAGGCCATGAACCACTGGCAGTCCGACGGTGGCTACGGCCTGCACGTCTTCCACAAGAACAACGAGCTCGCCGGCTACTGCTCGGTGCTGCACGCCCTCCAGCTCTGCGGGTCGACGGGCGACTACGGCCGTCGCCTCAGCGCCGTCGTCATCGGCTTCGGCGCCACGGCCCGCGGCGCCGTCACGGCCCTCAACGCCCACGGCGTCCACGACGTCCGCGTGCTCACCAACCGCGACGTCGCCGCGGTGGGCTCGCCGATCCCCTCGGTCGACATGTACCGGTTCGAGCACGACCCCGAGACCCCGGGCGCCAGCACGGTCGACGCGCCCGACGGGCCGGTCGCCCTCGCGCCCTTCCTCGCCGCCGCCGACATCGTCGTCAACTGCACCCTGCAAGACCCGAACGCGCCGCTCACGTACCTGCGCGAGACCGACCTCGGGGCCTTCCGCCCCGGCAGCCTGATCGTCGACGTCTCGGTCGACGAGGGCATGGGCTTCGACTGGGCCCGGGCCACGACCTTCGCCGATCCGCTGATCACGGTGGGCGACACGACGAACTACTACGCCGTCGACCACAGCCCGTCGCTGCTCTGGAACTCCACCACGTGGGAGATCAGCGAGGCGCTCATGCCCTTCCTGCGCATCGTGATGGAGGGGCCGACCTCGTGGGCCGCGTCCGACACCATCCGCCGGGCCGTCGAGATCGCGGAGGGGCGGGTCGAGAACCCGGCGATCCTCGAGTTCCAGAACCGCGCCTCCTCGTACCCGCACGCACCGCTCGACTAGCCAGCCGCCCGGCCGACGGCACCGCCGAGTGGACACGACACCGCCGCGTGCCGCGGTGCCTTGTCCACTCGGCGGTGTTCGCGAGGGACAGGCAGCTCGAGCTCAGACAGCAGGAGGCGCGGCGAGGGCCGCCAGGACGCGCTCGGCCCCGAAGTCCCACGCCCCCTCGACGTCGCCGCCGAGCTGGAACCCGGCGTTGAGCTCCATGATGACGAAGCCCGCCACCCACGCCGTCAGCGTGCGGGCGGCGTCGAGGGCGCGCTCGGACCCGACGAGCTGCTCGCCGACGCGGAGGGCGGCGGCGCTCGCCGCGGCACCGAACTCGCGTCGCGCGGTGGGCACGCCGGGCCCCGGCGTCATGACCAGCTGGAACGCGGCGGGGCGTTCGTGCCCGAAGGCCCGGAAGGCGTCCAGCACCTCGCGGGCCGACCCCGCCCGGTCGACCCGGGTGGCTAGGTCGGAGAGGGTGGCTTCGGCGACCGACCGCAGCAGCGCCTCCCGGTTCTCGACCCGCTTGTAGAGCGAGGGGGCGCGGACGCCGACCCTCGCCGCGACCGCGGCCATCGTCAGGCCGGCGGGGCCGTCCGTCTCGAGCAGGTCGCGGGCGGCGAGCAGGATGGCGTCGAGCGAGGTGCGGTCCGGTGTCGGCATGCGTCGAGTATAGCTATTGACAATAGCCATGATGGCTAAGTACCGTAGCCATCATGGAACTCGCCCCCTCCCTCCACCGCATCGGCAACGACATCGTCGCCGCCTACCTCGTCGTCACGCCCGAGGGCGTGACCGTGATCGACGCCGGGCTGCCCGGCCTCTGGTCCGAACTCGTGCGTGAACTCGCCGACGTCGGACGCACCCTCGCCGACGTGCAGGGCGTCGTCCTCACCCACGGCGACTCCGACCACGTCGGTTTCGCCGAACGCCTGCGCCGCGACCACGGCGTGCCCGTCTTCGTGCACACAGCCGACGCCGCGCGGGCGAAAGGCGGGCCGAAGCCGAAGGCCGGCATGCCTCCGATGAAGCTCGGCCCCCTGCTGGGCTTCGCCGGTTACAGCCTGCGCAAGGGGGGAGCGAAGACCGCCTGGCTCACCGAGGTCGTCGAGGTGCACGGCGGAGAGACGCTCGACCTGCCGGGGGCGCCTCGGATCATCCCGATGCCCGGGCACTCCGAAGGCAGCATCGCCGTGTACGTGCCGAGCGTCGACGCCGTCTTCGTCGGCGACGCCCTGACCACGCGCCACGTGACGACCGGTCACGTCGGGCCCGCACCGGCTCCGTTCACCGACGAGCCCGAGCAGGCCCTGGCGTCGCTCGACGCACTGGTCGCGACGGGCGCGACCTGGGTGCTGCCGGGCCACGGGGCACCGTGGGACGGCGGCGTGGCCGCGGCAATCACGGCCGTCCGCGCCGCTGCCCGCTGACCGGCGAGCGTCAGACGCCGACCGGCACCGCCGCCGGCGTGACCTTCACCAGCACCGCCTTCGACACGGGGGTGTTGCTGCCGATGGCCGCGCTGTCGAGCGGCACGAGCACGTTCGCCTCGGGGAAGTACGCCGCGGCGCACCCCCGAGCCGTCGGGTAGGCGACGATGCGGTAGTCGCGCAGCACGCGCTCGACGTCGTCGGTCCAGACCGTCGACACGTCGACCTTCTGCCCGTCGACCAGTCCGAGGTCGTCGAGGTCGAGCGGGTTGACGAAGACGACGTGTCGGCCCTTCTTGATGCCGCGGTACCGGTCGTTGAGGCTGTAGATCGTGGTGTTGTACTGGTCGTGCGAGCGCAGGGTCTGCAGCAGCAGCGTGCCCTCGGGCCGTTCGACGCGTTCGAGGTCGTTGACCGTGATCATCGCCTTGCCGACCTCGGTCGGGAACGTCCGCGAGTCACGCGGCCCGTTCGGCAGCACGAACCCCTCGCGGCTGCGGATCCGCTCGCTGTAGCGCTCGAAGCCGGGCACGACGCGGCTGATGTGGTCGCGCAGCGTGTCGTAGTCGCCTTCGAAGGCCTGCCAGTCGATCTCGAGGTCGGCCCGGTCGCCGAGCGTCGCCTGCGCGAGGCGGCTGACGATCGCGACCTCGCTGAGCAGGTCGGGCGCGACGGGCGGCACCTGGCCGTGGCTGCCGTGCACCGAGCACACCGTGTCTTCGACCGAGACGAACTGCGGCCCGGCCGCCTGCACGTCGATCTCGGTGCGGCCGAGTGTCGGCAGGATGAGCGCCTCGGCCCCGACGACGGCGTGCGAGCGGTTGAGCTTCGTCGAGACCTGGACGGTCATGTCGGTGCCGCGCATCGCGGCCTCGGCGAGCTGGGTGTCCGAGATGGCGGCGACCAGGTTGCCGCCCATGCCCATCCAGAACTTGATGCGGCCCTCTTGCATGGCCTTGATGCCCTTGAGGGCGTCGACGCCGTGCTCGCGCGGCGGGTCGAAGCGGAACTCCTTCTGCAGCGCGTCGAGGAACTCGTCGGAGACCTGCTCCCAGATGCCCATCGTGCGGTCGCCCTGCACGTTGCTGTGGCCGCGGATCGGCGACGCCCCGGCGCCCGGCTTGCCGATGTTGCCGCGCAGCAGCAACAGGTTGATGATCTCTTTGATCGTGTCGACGGCCTTGCGGTGCTGGGTGATGCCCATCGCCCAGGTGATGATGACGCGGTCCGAGGCCAGGTAGCGGTCGGCGAGCTCGTCGATCTCGGCCCGGTCGAGCCCGGTCGCGAGCAGCACCTCGTCGTCGTCGACCTGCGCGATGTGCTCGCGGAAGGCCTCGAGGCCCACGGTGTGCTCGGCGAGGAACTCGTGGTCGAGCACCGTGCCGGGTGCGGCGTCCTCGGCCTCGAGCACGCGCTTGGCGACGGCCTGCAACAGGGCCATGTCGCCGCCGAGCCGGATCTGCAGGAACTGGTCGGCGATCTCGGTGCCGCGACCCGCCACGCCGCGGGGCAGCTGCGGGTTCTTGTAGCGGCGCAGGCCGGCCTCGGGCAGCGGGTTGACCGCGACGATCTTGGCGCCCTTGAGCTTCGCGTCTTCGAGGGCGGTGAGCATGCGCGGGTGGTTCGTGCCCGGGTTCTGGCCGAGGATGACGATCAGGTCGGCCTGCTCGAAGTCGTCGTACGCGATGGTCGACTTGCCGATGCCGACCACCTCGGCCATGGCGAGGCTCGTCGACTCGTGGCACATGTTCGAGCAGTCGGGCAAGTTGTTCGTGCCGAACGCGCGGACGAAGAGCTGGTAGATGAAGGCCGCCTCGTTCGAGGTGCGGCCCGACGTGTAGAACGACGCCTCGTCGGGGCTGTCGAGCGACCTCAGCTTGTCGCCGACGATGCGGAAGGCTTCGTCCCACGACACCTCGCGGTAGTGGTCGCTGCCGGCGGGCTTGTGCACGGGCTTGGTGATGCGGCCCTGCATGCCGAGCCAGTACTCGGTCTTGTCGAGCAGGTCGGTGATCGAGTGCTCGGCCCAGAACGTGTCGGGCACGAGCACCGGGTTGGCCTCCCACGTGACCGCCTTGGCGCCGTTCTCGCAGAACTCGGCCACCTTGCGGTGGTGCGGGTCGGGCCAGGCGCAGCTCATGCAGTCGAAGCCGTCCTTCTGGTTCAGCGACGTCATGAGCTTGACGGTGCGCGCCAGCCCCAGCTGCTTGACCGCGGGCTCCATCGAGTGCAGCACGCCGGGCACGCCGGCGGCCCACTCGCGCGGGGGGCCGACCTCGATGTCGGCGTCGGTCACGTCGGAGACGGGGGGTTTCTCGGTCACGGTCTTGTTCCGATCGTCAGGGGGACGGGGGTCGACGCACGCGTGGCGCCGTCGGGGGAGTCGGGGGACGAGGAGGCGCGGGTCGCGTCACCGGCACCGCCGGCACGGGCTGCCGGCTCGGTGCCGTCGGGCTCGCCGAGCCGGTCGGGTCGCGAGTACACGACCATCGACCGCCCGCGGAGGAATCCGACGATCGTCACGCCCAGTTCGTTCGCGAGGTCGACGGCGAGCGACGACGGTGCCGACACGGCGGCCAGCATCGGGATGCCCGCCATCGAGGCCTTCTGCGTCAGCTCGAACGAGGCGCGACCCGAGACCATCAGGACGGTCGAGGTCAACGGCAGCCGCGCCTCCTTGACGGCCCAGCCGACGACCTTGTCGACGGCGTTGTGCCGCCCCACGTCTTCGCGCAGCACGAGCAGCTCGCCGGTGCGGCCGTCGAAGAGGGCGGCGGCGTGCAGCCCGCCGGTCTTCTCGAAGACGTCCTGCCCCTCGCGGAGGCGGTCGGGGAAGGTCGCGAGCAGTGCCGGGTCGAGCACGAGCGGGTCGTGCAGCACCTCGTGCTGCGACTTCGTGCGCACGGCGTCGATCGAGGCCTTGCCGCAGAGCCCGCACGAACTCGTCGTGTAGAACGCCCGCTCGAGGCTGGGGTCGGGGGCGGGCACCCCCGGTGCGAGCGTGACGTCGAGCACGTTGTAGGTGTTCAGGCCCTCGGCCGTGGCCCCGGCGCAGTAGCGTGCCGCGAAGAACTCGTCGCCCGTCGAGATGACGCCCTCGGAGACCAGGAAGCCCGCGGCGAGGTCGAAGTCGTGGCCGGGCGTCCGCATCGTGATGGCGAGCGACGAGCCGCCCACGCGGATCTCGAGCGGTTCTTCGACCGCCAGGGTGTCGATCGTCTTGCGGACGCCCGCCCCGTCGTCGCCGACGGTGATGCGGGTCACCGGTCGTCGTGCCGTGATTCGTGCCATGGCTCAGGTCTACCCCCGATCGGCCTCCGCCGAAAGTCGACGGGCCTCCGGTGTACAGGAGTGCCCCGCGCTCGACCCTGGGGACGAGTCGACGCCGAGCCCCGGGCGGTCGCGCGCCACCCCGGCAGTCCGGTCGCACGTCACCACGGCAGGCCGAGCGCCGGCACGACGTCACCGGCCCGCGCGCCGCCCTCGGGGACGATCAGGAGGCCCTCGGCGTCGGCCAGCCCGCGCAGCATCGCCGACGACTGGCGCTCCGTGGGGACGGCACCGGCCGCGGTGGTGCGGTACGCCTGCACGAGGACGCCGGGCCGCGGGTGGACCACGTCGACCGCGAGCGTGACGCCCCCGGGAGGCGCGGGTCGTCGACCCAGCAGGCCGTCGACCAGCGCGGTCCCCACGACGACGAGCCCGACGTAGGCGGCCATCGGGTTGCCCGGCAGGCAGAGGTACAGCGTCTCGCCCCGCCGAGCGACGACGAGGGGCTGACCCGGGCGCATCGCGAGACCGTCGACCACCAGCTCGGCACCGAGCCGGTCGAGGGCGGCGCGCACGTGGTCGGTCCGACCGTGGGCGGTGCCTCCGGTCGTCACGACGAGGCGGTGCTCCGGGCGGTCCAGGGCTGCCACGGTCTCGTCGAGGTCGTCGGGCACCCGCGCCGACGACGTCGCCGCGACGCCGAGGGAGCCGAGGAGGCGCGGCACCGGCACCGAGAACACGTCGCGGACGGTGCCCGGCCCCGGTACCCCCTCGGCCACGACCTCGTCGCCGAGGACCGCCAACGCGACCGCCGGCCGGACGACGACGGGCACGGCGTCGTGCCCGCCGAGCGCCAGCACGGCGAGGCGGGGCGGGGTGAGGAGCGTGCCCGCGGCGAGCAGGACGTCGCCGTCGTCGATCTCTTCTCCGGCACGACGGACGTGTGACGGGCGGCGCGGATCGGGGTCCGCCGTCAGGACGTCGTCCGCCACGTGACCGGACTCCGACCGCAGCACGCGCTCGGTGCCGGTCGGCACGACGGCCCCGGTGGTGACGGGGCGCGCGGTCCCCGGCGGCAGCGGATCGACTCCGCCGACGATCCGGCCCGCGACGATCGGCCGACCGAGGCGCCAGGGTCCGTCTCCGGCGACCGCCCAGCCGTCCATGGCCGAGACGTCGGAGCCGGGCACCCGCGTCAGGCTCACGATCTCGTGGGCGAGCGTGCGTCCCGCCGCGTCGTCGAGCGCGACCGTCTCGACGGACCGGGGCAGTGCGCAGGCGGCCTCGTTCGCCTCGGTCCGGGCGACGCGCCAGTCGGCCCGCCGGACCGTCACGCCGGGTCGGCCGTGGCGAGCGCTGTGGCGGTCGCGACCGCGCGGTCGAGCTCGGCACGGGAGCCCCCCGCGAGCCCCGCGGCGTAGCCGACGAGGAAGGTCGTCAGCGGGGCGGCCGGCCGGGCGACGCCGTGCGCCGCGTCACGCGCGAGGTCGAGCACCTCGGGGACGTCGACCACGAAGTCGTCGGGCAGCCCCAGGGCCCGGGCGAGTCGTTCGGCCCAGGCGTCGAGGTCGGCAGGTGTGTCGGTCATGCCAGTCACTCAACCAGCCGGGTGGGACTCGCGCCGGACGACACCCAGGCGATCGGCGTCGGCCACGGTGTCGACGTCGGCCGAGAGCTCGTCCGGCACCGGCACCTCGAGCAGGTCGAGGCCGTCGAGCAGCCGCCGCAGCGACAGGCCGACGAGGGAGCCCTCGGCCCGCAGCGCCTCGAGTCGGTCCTGCAGGGCACCGGTCCGGTAGAGCCCCAGCAGCGGCTGACGTCGCCCACCCGAGTCGACCGCCAGCCGGCCGTCGCGGCGCTCGCCAGCGCCGTCGCGACGGTCGCCGTCCTCGAGCAGCGCCCGGACGGCGTCGGGCGCTCGCGGCAGGTCACAGGCGAGCACGAGCGTCCACGGGGCCGGCCGCGGGACCACGTCCAGGCCGGCGGCCAGTGCGGTGACGGGCCCCGACCAGGCGGGCTCCTCGCGGGTCAGCAGCGCACCGGCCGGCGGCACCCGCCCCTCGCGCAGGCCGACCACGACGAGGGTGCGGGCCCCGGCCGACGCCTCGACCGCCCGGTCGAGCAACGTCGCGTCCCCGCTCGTGAACGCCGTCTTGTCGACTCCGTCGACGCGGGAGGCGCGACCCCCCGCCAGCAGGACGGCGTCGAACCCGGCGTCCGGCCCGGCACCCCCGCGGGCGGCTCCTGAGACGTCGGAGGCGATGGTCGCGCCGTCGGTGGTGCGGAACGAGCCCGTCACGAGGCCACCGTCAGAACGCCTTGCCCGGGTTGAGCAGGCCGGTCGGGTCGAGGGCGTCCTTGACCGATCGGTGCATCGCCAGCACGCGCGGGCCGAGCTCGTCGTGCAGCCCCGGCCGTTTGAGCAGCCCCACGCCGTGCTCGCCCGTCACCGTGCCGCCGAGGTCGAGGCAGTCGGCCACGATGCGGTCGAAGGCCACCTTCGCCCGGGCCTTCGCCGCGTCGTCGCCGATCGGCGCGATGATCAGGGGGTGCAGGTTGCCGTCGCCCGCGTGCGCGATGTTGGCGATGGTGACGTCGGCGTCGCGGGCGGTGGCCTGGATGCGGCGGAGCATCTCGGGCACGGCCCGCCGGGGCACGCAGACGTCCTCGGTCAGCACGGGGCCGAGCCGCTCGAGCGCCGGGTACGCCAGTCGCCGCGCCTGGAAGAGCCGGTCGACCTCTGCCGGGTCGGCCGCCTGCTCGACGTCGGTGCCGCCGGCGGAGGCGAAGATCGCCGCGAGCCGGTCGGAGAGCTCGGCGCCCACGGCGCCCGGTTCGTCGACCCGGGCCAGCAGCAAGGCCGTGGCGTCCACCGGCAGTCCGAGGTCGAGCCACTCGTCGACGGCGACGAGACAGGTGTGGTCGATCAGCTCGAGCGCTGCCGGGACGATGCCGGCCCGCGCGACCTCGGCCACGGCGTCGCCCGCGGCCTCGAGCGAGGGGAACCAGCCGGCGACGCCCTTGGCCGTGCGTCGCCCGAGCTCGACGACCTCGCCGTCGGCGAGCACGACCGTCAGCCCGAGCACGTGGTCGCGGGTCACGCCGTACTTGACGCAGCAGAGGCCGCCGGCGTTGGTCGCGACGTTGCCGCCCATGGTCGAGATGGCCGAGCTGGCCGGGTCGGGCGGGTACCACAGGCCGTGCGTGGCGACCTCGGTGCGCAGGTCGTCGTTGATGACGCCGGGCTGAACCACGGCGAAGCGCTCGTCGACGTCGATCTCGGTGACGGCCGTCATCTCTTCGAGCGACAGCACGACGCAGTTCTCGATCGCGTTCGCCCCACCCGACAGGCCGGTGCCGGCGCCTCGGGGCACGATCCGCACGCCGGCGTCGGCGGCCCAGCGGACGGTCGCGACGACGTCGGCGGTGCTGCGGGCGAGCACGACGGCGAGCGGCAGCTCGTGGTCGGCCCACTCGGCCCGGTCGTGCCGGTACCGGGCCCGGTCGTCCGCGTCGAGCAGCACCTGGTCGTCGGCGAGCAGCCCGGCCAACCGCGCGAGGTCGGTCGTGGTGACGAGCGTGTCGATGGTCATCTCGTGCCTCTCAGGACGCCCGACGTCGGCGCCCAGCGGTGAGCCTAGACCCGGGCCCCGACGGGGCGAGCACGCGCAGGAGGCGCGGTGCCGGTCGGACCGGCACCGCGCCTCCTGCGGGCTCTCGCGGGGCGTCAGCCCGCGGCGACCTGCTGGTCGCGCTTCGGCAGCACCCAGCCCGGGCGGACGAAGTGGCAGGTGTAGCCGTAGGGGTCCTTCTCGAGGTAGTCCTGGTGCTCTTCTTCGGCCTGCCAGAAGTCGCCGGCGGGCGTGACCTCGGTCACGACCTCGCCGGGCCAGAGGCCGGAGGCGTCGACGTCGGCGATGGTGTCGAGCGCCGTCGCCCGCTGCTCGTCGTTCGTGTAGAAGATCGCCGAGCGGTAGCTGTCGCCGACGTCGTTGCCCTGGCGGTCCTTCGTCGACGGGTCGTGGATCTGGAAGAAGAACTCGAGGATCTCGCGGTACGAGGTCAGGCCCGGGTCGAAGACGATCTCGACGGCCTCGGCGTGGCCGCGGTGGTTGCGGTACGTGGCGTTCGGCACACTGCCGCCCGAGTAGCCGACGCGCGTCGAGACGATGCCCGGCCGACGGCGCAGCAGCTGCTGGGCGCCCCAGAAGCAGCCTCCGGCGAGGATCGCGGTCTCGGTCGTGCCGCTGGGGGCAGGGGTGGATTCGGGGGAGAAGAGCGTCATGTAGGCACCGTATCCTTCGGTTTCGAGTGAGGCGTAGGGGACGAAGCGGAGGGCCGCCGAGTTGATGCAGTAGCGCAGCCCGCCGGTGGCGGTGGGGCCGTCGCCGAAGACGTGGCCGAGGTGGCTGTCGCCCGCGGACGACCGCACCTCGGTGCGCTTGAAGAACAGCCCCTCGCGCTTCTCGACGACGTGTTCGGCGTCGATCGGACGGGTGAAGCTCGGCCAGCCGGTGCGGCTGTCGAACTTGTCGACCGAGGCGAACAGGGGCTCACCCGAGACGACGTCGACGTAGATGCCGGCGTCCTTCGAGTCCCAGAACTCGTTGCGGAACGCCGGTTCGGTGCCGCCGCCCTGGGTCACGCGGCGCTGGGTCGAGGTGAGACGGGCGACCGCCTCGGGGTCTTTCCGGTACTGGTTCGACATGATGCCTCCTGTTCGTCGGCGCCGGTGCGATCGGATGGGGTCGGGTGCCCCCGGTCGCCTCGGTGCCTCTCGTGACAACACCGGAGCGGTGCCGGGTGTTCCGAAGGCCTGCGAGGATCGACGCATGAGCCTGATCCGACTGAACGACGTGACCGTCCGCTTCGACGGCACCCCGGTGGTGCGCGAGGCGTTCTTCCGCCTCGACGAGAAGGAGCGCGTCGGGCTGATCGGTCGCAACGGCAGCGGCAAGTCGACCCTGCTCAAGCTGATGCTCGACCAGGTGCAGCCCGACGAGGGCACGGTCACGATCGAGCAGGGCGTGCGGGTGGGCTACTTCTCGCAGTTCTCCGAGCTCGACGGCACGCAGACCATCGTCGAGGTGCTGACCGGCCTCTTCGCCCACGAGCGGGCGATCGAGGCCGACCTGGCGCAGATCGACGCCGACATCGCGGTCGTGGCCGTGGACCCCGACGGCGGGGACGCCCTCGATCAGCTGATCCACCGGCAGTCCGAGCTGTTCGCCGAGATGGACCGGGTCGACGGGTGGGAGTACCCGCGCCGCATCGACACAGCCCTCAGCGTGCTCGGCTTCAGCGACGCGCACCGCAGCAGCCCGATCGACGACCTCAGCGGCGGCTGGCGCAACCGGGCGGCCCTCGCGAAGATCGTCCTCGAGGACCCCGACGTGCTGCTGCTCGACGAGCCCACGAACTTCCTCGACGTGGCGGGCGTCGAATGGCTCGAGGCGTGGTTCCGCGACTTCCACGGGGCCGCGGTGGTCGTGTCGCACGACCGGAGCTTCCTCGACGCGGTCGTCACGCGCATCGTCGAGGTCGAGAACTTCCACCTGCACGACTACCCGGGCGACTTCGCCGAGTACGTCGTGCAGAAGCAGTTCCGGCTGAAGAGCCTCGAGCAGCAGTACGTGCACGAGTCCGAGCTGCTCGCGTTCGAGGCCGAGGGCATCTCGGACCGCCGCGACGCCGCGAAGGCCGCCAAGCGGCAGGACGGCGGCGACCTGCTCAAGCAGCTCGCCAAGGTCAAGAAGTCGCGGGCCCCGCGCCCGGTCGACCAGATCATTACCGAGATCTACTCGGGCCTGCACGTCAAGGACGTCCTCTGCCGCGTCGACGGCCTCGGCAAGGCGCGCGACGACCGCACGCTCTTCGACGACCTGACCTTCGAGCTGCGCCGCGGCGACCGCCTCGTGATCACCGGCGCCAACGGCAGCGGCAAGAGCACCCTGCTGCGGGTGCTGACCGGTGAGGAGCGCGCCGACGCGGGGCGGGCCGCCTGGGCCGGTGGCGTCAAGGTGGTCTCGTACGACCAGGTGCTCGCCGAGCTCGACGACGACGACACCGTGACGCACTCGGTCAACGCGATGCCCGACAGCCTCGCGCTGACCGCGACCCGCAAGTCGGTCGGACGGTTCCTGGCCATGTTCCAGTTCAGCGAGGCCGACCTCAAGAAGCGCATCGGCTCGCTGTCGGGTGGTCAGCGGGCCCGCGTGGCGATGGCCCAGTGCCTGCTCTCCGGGGCCTCGGTGCTGCTGCTCGACGAGCCGACCAACCACCTCGACGTGCCGAGCGCCCAGGTGATGGAGCGGGCCCTGCAGCACTTCCCCGGCGCCGTCGTCGTGGTCAGCCACGACCGGTTCTTCGCCGACAAGGTCGCCACCCGGCGGCTGGTGTTCGGCGCGGACGCCGAGCGGCCCGAGCGCGTGGCGGTCACCGCCGCCTGAGCGCGGGCGTGGCGGTCGCCGCCGCCTGAGCCGTCGGTCCGCCCGAGGTCAGCCCTCGGTGGTCAGGGGCCCCACGACCTCGGCGACGCCCGAGACGACGAGCCCGTCGGCGTCGTGGTCGAGGGCGGCGTACGCCGCGTCGAGGTCGGGCACGATGTGCCCGTAGACCGGCTTGCCGGTCGCGGCGAGGGTGGCCCAGGTCGTGGCGGGTGCCTGCCAGTCGAGGCCCAGCATGCTCCAGCTCGCCGAGGTCCGGCTCAGCAGCTCGGCGTCGTCGGCGAGCTCGCTCGCGTAGTAGTACCCCCAGGTCTCGCATCCCCACGACGTCGCGAGGTCGCCCCACGCGGTCTGCGTGCAGTAGCCCTTGCCGACGAGGGTCTGCGTCAGGTCGGCCGTGCCGAGTTGCGTCCGGGCGATCTCGAACAGCTCGGGGTAGAACTCGGCGCCGACGTACTTCGGGTCGACGAAGAGGGCGTGGTCGTGGCCGAACTCGAGGACGATCTCGTCGAAGCGGGCGTAGGGCTGGTCGGACTGGTCGGGGTCGCTCGTCCCCGCCGCCGAGATGCGGTGCCGCTGCACCTCGGCCCAGGTGTGCTCGGCGGCGACGAACCCGGTCGTGCCCGAGGTGCGGTCGAGGGTCTCGTCGTGCAGGCCGAACCAGATGCCGTCCGAGGTGCGGGCGAGCGACATCTCGAGCGCGTCGACTCCCGCCTCGACCGACTGCCGGTACGCGAACAGCGACATCTCGGGCCAGTCGAGTGATCCGCCGCGGTGCGCCACGGTGGCCGGGCTCGCGGCCCGCAAGCGGTCGACGGGCCGAGGAGGCGCGGTCGGCGTGACCTGCGCCTCCTCCCCGGACATCCGGTCCGCCCGGAGGGCCACGCCGGCACCGAGGGTGCCGAGGACGGCGAGCCCGCCCGCGCCGAGCAGCACGGTGCGGCGGGACACGCGGGGCCGGGACGACGGGGCGGGGGGCATGGCTCAATCTTGGGGGTCACCGGGCCCGGGGCGCGACGCCCGGGGCCCGGATCACCCGGCGGTCGCCCGTGTCAGTCGGCCGCGAACGGTCGAGGACGCACGGGGGCATCGTCGGCCGCGCGCGTAGGGTCGGCCCCATGACCGATCTCGACGGAGCCGTGGTGCTCGTGGCCGGCGCGTCCGGCGGACTGGGGCAGCGGCTCGCCGCGATGCTCGAAGACGAGGGGGCCGTCGTCGTGCGCGCCGCCCGACGGCCCGAGTCGTTGTCGGGCCCCGGCGCGTACCTCGCGGATCTGCGCGAGCGGTCCGGAGGCGCGGCGCTGGTCCGCTCGGCGCTCGACGAGCACGGCCGGCTCGACGGCGTCGTGGTCGCCGCGGGCGTCGTCGCCTTCGGGGCGGCGAAGGACCTCGACGACGACACGCTCGACGAACTCGTCGAGACGAACGCGCTCGGTCCCATCCGGCTGCTGCGCGCCGCGCAACCCGCTCTCGCCGAGAGCGCCGCCGCCGGCCGCGAACCGTTCGTCGTCACCCTGAGCGGCGTGGTGTCCGAGGCGCCGACCGTCGGCATGGCCGCCTACTCGGCGTCGAAGGCCGCCCTCGCCGCGTTCGTCTCCGCCGCGGGACGGGAGTACCGCCGCGACGGCATCCGGGTGCTCGACGCACGCCCCGGGCACACGGACACCGGTCTCGCCACCCGCGCGGTGGCCGGCGAGGCCCCGGCGTTCGGCTCGGCCCTCGACCCCGACGAGGTCGCCGAGCGCATCGTCCGGGCGATCGCCGACGGCGAGAAGGACCTGCCGAGCTCGGCGTTCACCGGCTGACGCCGACGCCGACGCCGACGCCGGGCCGGTCGGCGACCCTAGCTGAACTCGTCGCCGACGAGACGCAGCAGGTCGGCGAGCTGGGCCTGCTGGGCGGGCGAGAGCGAGTGCAGCCGGGCGCTCTCGGCGTCGACCAGGCTGAGCATGGCGGCGTCGACCCGGGCGATGCCGTCGGCGGTCACCCTCACGAGGACGCCGCGACCGTCGCTCGGGTCGCCGCGACGCTCGACCAGTCCGCGTTCGACGAGACGGTCGAGCCGGTTCGTCATCGTGCCGCTCGTGACCATGGTCGCCGTGACGAGGTGCTTCGGGCTGAGCTGGAACGGGTCGCCGGCCCGACGGAGGGCCGACAGGACGTCGAACTCCCAGTTCTCGAGGCCGGCATGGGCGAAGGCCTCGCTGCGGATGCGGTCGAGCCGACGCGACAACCGCCGCAACCGCGAGAAGACGTCGAGGGGTGCGAAGTCGATGTCGGGGCGCTCACGGGCCCAGGCGTCGATGATCAGGTCGACTTCGTCGTTCGTGGCCACGGTGCTGCGTTCCAATCGGTCGGGTCGTGCCTCTCATCTTCGTCCACCCGCCGGAGAATCGGCCACACGGGCTCACGGCCGGCAGCACGGGCGTGCCCGCCCCCGACGGTCCGCCGCGACGGCCCGCTCTGCACGAACCGGCCCGCCCGGCCTCGGGCGCGGTCGCCTCGGCGGCCAGGCTCGGTTACTGGTACGTCACCAGGTCGGGCGTGGGCGAGACGTCAGCCATGGTCTGCTCGGGGCTGAGCATCGGGGCGTCCTCGTCGTAGAAGTTCTTCCAGCCCCAGGCCACGCCTGCCGGCGCCCCGTCGTGCAGGGTGCGCCAGGTGGCCTGCTTGTCGGGCTGCGAACCCTGGCCGTCGACGTGGATCAACGTCTCGAGTTCGGGGTGCGAGGTGTCGATCGTCGACCGGTCGCGCAGCATGTCGAGTCGGAACTGGTGCAGCACGAACATCTTCGGCGGCAGGCCCTTCGACGCGACCAGGTCGGCCAGCCAGCTCGACACGACGTTCACCTCGCTCGCCTCGACCCCGCCGATCTGCCGCAGGGGCACCTGGTCGGCCTCGAGGCGCCACTCGGGGTCGAGGGCCAGGCCTACGTTCGGTCGCGACAGCAGCGACTCGTAGCGCTTCGCCTGGCTGAGGAAGTCCGCGCGCCCCGGCTGCAGGTCGATCACGACGTACTGGCCCGCCGCGGCGGCGGCGTCGACGTAGGGCGCGATGCTCTCGGCCGAGAGTTCGTTCGAGTAGTCGCCGTCGGCCCCGGCCGCACCGGCGGCCACCGTGGCGATGATCTCGAGCAGGGGCACGACGGGTCGGTCGCTCACCGCGTCGTAGCTCGCCGCGACGGCGTCGGTCCGCTGCACGGTGGCGGCGACGTCCTGCTCGCCGAGCACGCCGAGCGCCCCCGTGCCGGGTGCGCCGTACAGCGCCACGAACCGCCGGTCGGGGAAGAACCTCTGGCCGCCGCCCGGCAGCTGTTCGCCCGAGCGGGCGGCCGCGACGGACCAGCCCGGGTCGGGGACCGACGCGAACGAGGCGCCGATCAGCACCGTGGCGGTCGTCGTCGAGGCGTGCAGCGCGTCGATCGCCTCGCCGGACGCCTGCAGGTCGACGACCCCGTCGGGCAGGGCCTCGACCTCGGCACCCGCCGCCCGCGCCGTGGCCGTCGCCGCGACGTCGTCACCACCGGCCACGACGGCGAGGACGTCGCTGCGTGGGCTGCCCGCCTCGGGGACGTCGACCGAGGAGGCGCCGGTCACGACCTCGACGCCCGTCGCGTCGAGCGCTCCCACGTCGCCCACCGTCAGCACCGTGTCGACGCCGAGCCGCTCGAGCTCGGCCGCCAGGACCGTCGACGAGCCGTCGGCGGTCCCGTCGGCGGTCGGGTCGGCCGCCGCCGAGTCGGTCGTCGAGCCCGTCGTGGAGGGCGCCGGTGACGCCGATGCGCCCGACGACCCCGCCGCGGGCGCGGGCGCGGGTGCCAGCAGCATCGGCACCCGCAGCCGCCGGGCCTCGTCCGAGGCCTCGGCCTGGGCCTCGGGGTCGCCGTCCGGGGCGACCACCGCGACGGGGCTCGAGGCGAACAACGCCCGGCTCGCCTCGACGGCCCTCTCGGGTGCGTCGGTGGCGCCGACGACGGTGACCCGCGCCTCCTGCTGTCGGGTGACGAGGGACGTCCGGTCGTCCGCACTCGAGGTGCAGCCGGCCGTCAGGACGAGGGCGGCGGCCGCGAGTGAGGCGACGGCCGCGACGCGGACGCGGTGGGCGGACGCCCGGCCCAGACCGGTTCGGGCCAGGCGGGTCCAGGTCGATCGAGCGCGGTCGGAACGGGGTCGGGCAGGGCGGTTTCGGGCGGAGCGGGTTCGGGACGACACCGATCCACGGTAACCGCGACGGCCGACGCCGGAGCACCGTCAGGTCAGCTCAGCACGTCCTTCGTCGTGAAGCGGCCGAGCGCGAGGGCGCCGAACACAGCGACGTAGCCCGCCTGCAGCAGGGCGTTGGCGGCGAACGAGTCCCACGAGATCGGGTCGCGCATCAGGTCGGCGAAGCCCAGCCAGTGGTGGGTGAACAGCCACGGGTCGAGGGCGTCCAGCTGCGGCAGCGCGTCGACGATCTGCGCGACGGTCGAGAGCACGATGGTCGCCGCCATGGCCCCGACGGGCACGCTCGTGAGCGTCGAGGCGAACAGGCCGATCGCGCTCAGGCCGAGCAACGACAGCGTGACGTACAGCGCCATCAGCAGCAGCCTGAGGGCGTAGTCGCCGAGGCCGATCGTCTGGCCCGAGAGCAGGGTCACCGGTCCGATCGGGAACAGCGCGGCCCCGGCGATCGCCCCGAACACGACCACCACGAGGGTCGCCGCGAGGCAGAACGCGGCTGCGGCCGCGTACTTCACGAGCAGGAGGCGCACCCGGCCCACCGGGGTCACCAGCAGGTACCGCAGGGTGCCGAGGCTCGCCTCTCCGGCGACCGTGTCGCCGGCGACGACGCCCACGGTCAAGGGGAGGAAGAGCGGGATCGCCACCGTCAGTGCGGTGAGCGAGACGAAGAGGCCGTTCTGGGTGATGTCGCCCAGGAAGGCCGGCCCGCGGCCGCTGCCTCCGTCGGCCGTCGTGACGCGGACGGCGACGGCGAGCAGCACGGGGATGAGCGCCAGGGCGCCGAGCAGGGCGATGGTGCGCACGCGGCGGAAGAGCACGGCGAGCTCGCTGCCGAGCAAGGCGAGGCCGAGTCCGCCGCGGGGGCCGTCGCCGGACTCGTCGGCGGTGCGGTCCGCGTCGGGACGCGCGCCCACGGGCTCAGCCGGCGACATCGAAGCCCTCCCCGGTCAGGTCGACGAAGCGGTCCTCGAGGCTCGCGCCCGCCACCTCGAAGCCCCGCACGCGCACGTCGGCGGCGACGAGGGCCGCGACGATCGACTCGGGCGACAGCCCCTCGACGGCGAGGTCGGCCTCGACGCGCACCGAGCCGCCCGCGGTGGCGGGCGTCGCGTCCGACCGGGCCGGCGCCTCCGGGGTGAGCCCGAGTCGGGTCAGCACGTCGCGCGCGACGTCGGGGTCGGGGGTCAGCAGTCGGACGCGGTGCTCGCCGAGGGCCCGGAGGTCGTCGAGCGTGCCCTGGGTGAGCAGCCGTCCGGCGCTCATCACGCCGATGTGCGTGCACATCTGCTCGACCTCGCTCAGCAGGTGGCTCGAGACGAAGACCGTCGTGCCCTCGTCGGCCAGCGAGCGGATCAGGCCACGGACCTCGCGCGTGCCCTGCGGATCGAGGCCGTTGCTCGGCTCGTCGAGCACGAGCAGGTCGCGGGGCATCAGCAGGGCGTTCGCTATGCCCAGGCGCTGCTTCATGCCGAGCGAGTAGGCGTGCGCCTTCTTCGAGGCGGCGTGCCCGAGGCCGACGCGGTCGAGTGCCGCGTCGACGCGGGCGCGGCGCGTGGCGGCGGGTGCCCGGCGGTCGCCCGAGTCGAGGCGATGCAGGTTGGCCCGCCCCGAGAGGAAGGGGTAGAAGGCCGGGCCCTCGACCAGGGCGCCCACCCGGGGCAGGACTCGTCGGAGGTCGTCGGGCATCGAGCCGCCCAGCACGCGGATGTCGCCGCTCGTCGCCGACGTGAGCCCCAGCAGCATGCGGATCGTGCTGGTCTTGCCCGAACCGTTGGGGCCGAGGAACCCGTAGACGCTGCCGTGCGGCACCGCGAGGTCGACGCCGTCGACGGCCCGCTGGCGCCCGAACTGCTTCGTGAGGCCGGTCGTCTCGACGGCGAACGCCCCGCGCGGCCCGGTGACGTCGTGCGTCGACCGGACCGCGGTGGTGTCGTGGCTCACCGGCCGGGGGTCACTGACCGGCCGCGGCGGCCTGGACGGCCTCGGCGTCGACGGCTCCGGCGAAGACCCGGCCGTCGTCGGTGAGCAGCACCGAGACGAGTGAGGTCTCGAGGACGCGCCCGCCGTCGACCTTCGTGGTCAGCTGGTCGAGCAGGCCCGTGGTGTCGGACGACGAGGCACGGTCGGTCGAGCCGGCGCCAGGGGTCACGCCGACGACCGTGCTCCAACCCGTTCCGACGACGGTCTTCTCCGCGTGCGTGCCCTCGGCCTTCGCCCGGCCGGAGGCGCGGTCCGGCGCCGTCGCCTCGGTCACGGTCGCGTCCGCCGGGGGAGTGAAGGCGAAGACGGACGCCGCAGGGGCGCCGAAGTCGACCGACGTGAACCCGGCCGACAGGGCGGGGTCGGCCTGACCCTTGGCGTCGACGACCACCTTGAGCGGGACGCCGGTCTCGGCGTCGACGGTCAGGGTGGCGCGGGCGACGAGGGTCGAGGCGTCCTTCGGCGTGAGGACGACCTGGTAGGCGTCGCGTCCGGCGACGCTGACGTCGGACTCGGCGGTCACCGTGGTCGTCGGGTCGACGTTCGCCAGGACGAGGGCGGCCAGCTCGGCGGGCGTCTGCGGCACGGCCGTGCCGTCGGGCAGGACGGAGGGGCGTTCGACGCCGCTCGCGTCGGGCAGCGTGGCGTGCGTGGCCTCCTTCGTCTTCGAGTCGTAGGCCCAGACGCTCGAGCCGTCGCGGATCACGTTGCGCTCGGCCAGGTCGTCGATGACCTGCACCCGCTGCCTCGAGGCCCCGTCGGCGTAGACCTTGGCCGTGTGGCTGCCGGTCAGCAGTTCGAGTGCGCCTGCGACGCCGGACGAGTCCGAGCCGCCGGCGGCCTGGGTCGACACGTCGGGCAGCCCGAGGTCGGACGTCTGCTCGATCGTGCCCGAGTACGACGCGCCCGAACTCGAGGCGGCGAGTGCCAGCACCTGCTGGGGCGTCTTGTCGGGCAGGTCGACGTCGGCGGTGGCCGAGACGGCGGGGACCACGATGCTCGCGGCGATGACGGCCACGGGCACGGCGGCGGCGGTGGCCCAGCGGGTGGACTTCTTCATGACGATCGCGACCTCTCACGCCGGGCCCCGAGCGGGTCGACGACAGGGCAGGAGACTACGCGCGAAGCCTGGAGAACGCTGTCACCCGGACGGTCGGTCGCTCGACGTCGACAGAGCGTCGCCGAGGGGCGCCCGGCGCACCCCGGCGACGGCGGTCGTCAGAGCTCGACGACCTCGAACTCGAGCAGGTCGGCACCGGTCGCGACGGGCCCGCGCGGCGCGGCGCCGTCACCGGCCGGGCGGGTGTGGGCGGCCTTCGCCCCGTCGGCCGACCAGGCCGCGAAGTCCTCTTCGCTGCGCCAGGTGGTCACGACGAAGTAGCGGTCCTCGCCCGACACGGGACGCAGCAGCTGGAAGCCCTCGAACCCCTCGGCCCCGTCGACCGAGTGCTTGCGGGCGGTGAAGCGCTTCTCGAGCTCCGGGCCCGAGCCCTCGGGGACGTGGATGGCGTTGATCTTGACGACGGACACGGCGGTGCCTTTCGGTGGGGTGGTGGGGATCAGGAGGTGCGGTGGGGCCGTTCGGGACGACCGCGCGTCAGGCGGTCTTCATGACGTTCGCCGTGAACCCCCGGACGCGCTCGGTCAGTCCGATGGAACGGCGCTCGATCTGCTCGGGCGGGTTCAGGTGCGGCGGCGCGACGCGGATCAGCAGCGAGCAGGCGAGGTCCTCGCAGATGTAGGTGCCGAGCGTGTTGCCGTTCAGTCCGGCCTCGCCGGCCTTCGGCGCGGTGAAGAGGCGCACCTGCGTCGCCGGCTGAGGCGAGTGGCAGAGCGAGCACATGGCGGCGATGCCGGGGCGGAGCGAGCTGCTCGACGACCTCACGACGAGGCCGACCGGCCGGTCGTCCATCCAGTGCACGATGTACCCGCGGTGGTGGGCCTGCGGGTCACGCCAGCCCAAGAACTCGCGGTCCTCCCAGAGCATCTCGTGCAGCCCGGGGATCGGCAGGCGGTCGAGGTCGCCCGGCAGGGCGTTGACGAAGGACTCGCGGATGTCGGTCTCGGTCAGCGGCTTCATGTTCTCCCTCGTGCCGTCGGGTCTCGTCAGCCTACGCGCCGGTCTAGCGTGGGCGCGTGACGATCCCCGAGGCCGACCGCGAGCAGCTCGTCACACGTCGCCTGCGAGCCGCGGGCTGCGTCTTCGCCGAGGACGAGGCGCGGGTGCTGCTCGCCGAGGCCGCCGACGCCGACGCGCTCGAGTCGATGGTGGCCGAGCGGGTCGCGGGTCGGCCGCTCGAACAGGTCGTCGGCTGGGCGGCCTTCGCCGGACTCCGGATCGTCGTCGAGCCGGGCGTCTTCGTGCCGCGGCGCCGCACCGAGCTGGTCCTCCGCCAGGCTTCCGCGGCGCTCGCGGCAGCGGACCCGACCGGCGGTCCGACCACACGTCGCGGCCCCGTGCTCGAACTCTGCTGCGGGGCCGCCGCGGTGGCCACGGCCCTGGCCGTCGAGCAGCCGGGCCTCGAGCTGTGGGCGACCGACCTCGACCCGGCGGCCGTCCACTGCGCCCGGCGCAACGTCGCCGACCGCGGCACGGTCGTCGAGGGCGACCTCTTCGGCGGCCTGCCCGCGTCGCTCCGCGGCCGACTGCGGGTCGTCGCGGCGAACGCGCCGTACGTGCCGACCGACGCGATCCCGTCGATGCCGCCCGAGGCGCGCCTCCACGAGTCGTGGCTCGCCCTCGACGGCGGCGTCGACGGGCTCGACCTGCACCGGCGGATCGCCGCCGAGGTCGGCGCGTGGCTGGCGCCGGGCGGGACGCTCGTCCTCGAGACGAGCGTCGGTCAGGCGGACGCCACCCGGGAGGCGCTGGTCACCGCGGGCCTGCGGGCCCGGGTCGTCCGCGACGACGAGGTCGACGGCACGGTCGTCGTCGCCGTCGCGCCGTAGCCGGGTCGCGTCGTCGGCCGTCGCGGTCGGCGTCCGCTGGTCGTCGTCAGACGTCGGCCGGCGTGACCGAGTCGACGACGGGGGACTCGGGGGTGCCCGAGATCCGGCAGGTCCACTCGGTGGCTGGGCGGCCGTCCGAGAGGTGGCCCATCGTGACGGTGGCGACCGCTCCCGTGTCGCTGTCCTGGACGTCGTCGGCCTCGTAGGCCCAGACGTCGCCGAGGAACGGCAGGTCGGGGTTCTGCTCGCCGATCGCCGTGACGCACGCGTGCCAGGCGGGGGGCGCCTCCTGGGCCTCGGCCGTGGCGGGGGCGGGTGGCTCGGTCTCGGGCAGGGCGGTGGCGTCGGGCAGGGCCGTCGCGATGTCGGACGCCGTGGGCGAGGGCTCCGCCTGCCCGGTCGCCGAGGGGTCGGGGCTCGAGCTCGTGCCCGGGGCCGGGGCTCCGCCCGCGCAGCCCGTGACGAGCAGGGCGACGGCGAGGCCGACGACGGTCAGGGCCGCGGGCGAGCCCGCTCGACGGGACGGTCGGGGGGTGCGGGGCACGGGGGCTCCTCGGGACGGTGCAGCGCGACGGGGTGTTGCACAGGGTAGCGAGCGGCGCGGCCGCGCACCACGTCGACACGGAGCCGACACGGAGGTTCGCCCGGCACGCTGGTCGGATGACCGACACGGACAACCGCGAAAAGACCGCACTCGAGCAGGCCATCAGCAAGGGGCAGGCGGGTGAGGGCGACATGAACAGCGTGCTCGCCGAGTTCGTCAACGCCCAGGTCGTCGTCGCGACGGCCACCGACGCGCAGGAGTCCCTGAACGACCTGCAGCCCGTGCTGTTCGACCGCGAGGGCGTGCCGATGCTCGCCGCCTTCACCCACGTCGACATGATCGGCGAGCAGGTCAAGGGCGTCGCGCAGTACTCGGCCACGCTGCCGGCCGCCGAGCTCGTGCAGGCGATCCCGGCCGAGACGGGCCTCGTCGTGAACCCGGGCAACCACGAGGGCTTCGAGATGCTGCCCGAGGGCGTCAGCCAGCTCGCCGACGACGTGCGCAAGCTCGTCGCCGCCCACGAGGCCGCCGGCTCGCCCGAGCCCGGCGAGCCGTCGCGCGCCGTCTAGGCCCGCCCCGACGCACCCGCACCACCCGACGCCCCGACCGCCACCCGGTCGGGGCGTCCGTCGTCGGGGCCCTCGTCGCCGCGGCCGATCCCGTCCGATCCGGCCGGATCTCGAAACCTGCGTGTCACACGACGGCGCTAGGCTGACGCCACAACCGAACATCGGGCCACGAACACGTCGCGGGAGAGCTCCGGTGCGCAGAGACTGCGCCGACCGGGCACCGAAGGAGCAAGCTCCCCGCCAATCTCTCAGGTACGCGTACCGCGACGGACTGGCCACTCTGAAAAGCAGGAGGCGCGAGGCGGTCGACAGACCCCTCGCCGGTCCTCGCCCACGGTGAAAACCGGCCCCGGCCGGTGAAGCTCTCAGGCCCATGACAGAGGGGGAGTCCGCATCGGCGACCGCCGGCGCGCACTGCCCCGTCGTGCCCCATCCGCACGACACCGTTACCGGCCGAGACACCTGGCGGCCGGTCCGTCCCTCCAGGAGCACGATGTCCGACGCAGCCTCGAACCTGCCCGCCGCCCCCGGGCCCGACGACGACGACCTCTCGGGCGTCGACGCGACCGTCGAACCCACCGGTGACGTGGTGCTGTCCGACGACGGCACCGAGGGCATCGCGACGGGGCCCGGCGACGCCGACGACCTGACCGTCTCCGACGAGCCCGACGAGTCCGACGAGCGCTTCAGCCCGCTGCACGAGGTGCACGTCGCCGCCGGGGCCGTCTTCACCGACTTCGCCGGCTGGCAGATGCCGGTCCGCTACGACTCCGACCTCGCCGAGCACCACGCCGTCCGCACGGCCGCCGGCCTCTTCGACCTCTCGCACATGGCCGAGATCGCGGTCGTCGGGCCCGACGCCGGAGCGTTCCTCGACCACGCCCTGGCCGGCACGCTGTCGACCATCGCGGTCGGGCGGGCCAAGTACTCCCTGCTGCTCGCCGCCGAGGGGGGCATCGTCGACGACCTCGTCGTCTACCGCCTCGACGAGCACGACTACCTCGTGGTGGCCAACGCGGGTAATCGCGAGGCGGCCTTCGCGGCCCTGGCGACCCGCGCCTCCGGGTTCGACGTCACGATCGACGACGAGAGCGACGACACCGCGTTGATCGCCGTGCAGGGCCCCGAGAGCGAGGGCGTGCTCGACGAGCTCGTCACGGCCGACCGGCTGCAGCCCGACGCCCCGCTGTCGACGCTGCGCTACTACCGAGTGCTGCAGGGCACCTTCGACGACGCCCCCGTGCTGATCGCCCGCACCGGCTACACGGGCGAGGACGGCTTCGAGCTCTACGTCGACCCCGAGACCGCCCCCGTGCTCTGGGCCGCGATCGCCGAGGCCGGCGAACCCCGGGGGCTCGTGCCCGCGGGCCTCGCCAGTCGCGACACGCTGCGCCTCGAGGCCGGCATGCCCCTCTACGGCCACGAGCTCGGCCTCGACGTGCGCCCCGACCAGGCGGGCCTCGGCCGAGTCGTCGACACCTCGAAAGAGTTCGTCGGGCGTCAGGGCGTCGAGCCGGCCGCCGGCGCGCGCGTCCTCGTCGGCCTGACCCTGACCGGGCGCCGGGCCGCCCGGGCCGGCTACCCGGTGGTCACCGACGACGGCACCGTCGTCGGCGAGGTCACGAGCGGCGCCCTCTCGCCGACCCTCGGCCACCCGGTCGCCATGGCCTACGTCGACCCCGACGTGGTCGACCGGGGCCCGGCGCTCGCCGTCGACGTCCGGGGCACCGCGGTCGCCGCGACCGTCGTCCCGCTGCCCTTCTACAAGCGCTCCTAGGCACCCCACCCTCGAAAGGACCGGCCATGACCGATCTCACCGCACTGAAGTACACCGCCGAGCACGAGTGGCTCCTGATCGACGGCGACACCGCGACCGTGGGCATCACCGACTACGCGGCCGACAAGCTCGGCGACGTCGTCTACGTCGACCTGCCCGCCGAGGGCACCGAGGTCGAGACCGGCACGGTCGTCGGCGAGATCGAGTCGACGAAGTCGGTCGGCGAGCTCTTCGCCCCGGCGCTCGGCACGGTGCTCGAGGCCAACCAGGCCGTCGTCGACAGCCCCGACCTGGTCAACAGCGACCCGTTCGGCGAGGGCTGGCTCATCAAGATCACCCTGTCGTCGACCGACGGCAAGGGCCTGCTCTCGCGCGACGAGTACGTCGCGCTGACCGCCGAATGAGCACCGAGCAGCCCGGCGGGTCGGTCTTCGGCGGCTGGTCCGACCAGGTCGCCACCGGCTTCGTCGACCGTCACGTCGGCACCACCCCCGGCGACCAGGCGACCATGCTCGCCGCCGTCGGCCACGACAGCGTCGAGTCGCTCGTCGCGGCCGCGGTGCCCGACGCGATCCACGCCACCGTGCTCGAGCACAGCGTGCTGCCCGAACCGATCGGCGAAGAAGAGGCGCTCGCCGAGCTGCGGGCCCTCGCCGGGCGCAACCGCGTCTCGCGCAGCCTGCTCGGCCTGGGGTACTACGACACGGTCACGCCGGCGGTCATCCAGCGCAACGTGCTCGAGAACCCGAGCTGGTACACGGCCTACACGCCCTACCAGCCCGAGATCTCGCAGGGCCGGCTCGAGGCCCTGATCAACTTCCAGACCATGGTGGCCGAGCTGACCGGGCTGACGACGGCCAACGCCTCGATGCTCGACGAGGGCACCGCCGTCGTCGAGGGCATGCTGCTCGCCCGCCGGGCGTCGAAGGCGAAGACCGACGTCTTCGTCGTCGACAGCGACACCTTCCCGCAGACCAAGGCCCTGCTCGCCGGCCGTGCCGAGGCCGTCGGCATCGAGCTCGTCGAGCTCGACCTGTCGGTGCTCGACCCCGCCGAGCTGCCCGCGTCCTTCGGCGTCTTCGTGCAGTACCCCTCTGCCTCGGGCTCCGTCTGGAGCCCCCGTGCCGTCGTCGAGGCCGCCCACGCCCACGGTGGCCTGGCCGTCGTCGCCGCCGACCTGCTGGCGCTGACCCTGGTCGAGGCGCCCGGCGAGTTCGGGGCCGACGTCGCCGTCGGCACCAGCCAGCGCTTCGGCGTGCCGATGGGCTTCGGTGGGCCGCACGCGGGCTACATGGCCGTGCGCACGGGCCTCGAGCGTCAGCTGCCCGGCCGCCTGGTCGGCGTCTCGCAAGACGTGACGGGCCAGCCCGCCTACCGGCTCAGCTTGCAGACCCGCGAGCAGCACATCCGCCGCGAGAAGGCCACGTCGAACATCTGCACCGCCCAGGTGCTGCTCGCCGTCATGGCGTCGATGTACGCGGTCTACCACGGCCCCTGGGGCCTCCGGCACATCGCGACGCGCGTGCACGGTCACGCGTCCGACCTCGCGGCCGCGATCGGTGCCAGCGAGCTCGAGCTCGAGAACGACTCGTTCTTCGACACGCTGCAGGTCTTCGTCCCCGGTCGCGCGGCCGAGATCGTCGCCGCGGCCCACGACCGCGGCTACCTGGTGCACGCCGTCGACGGCGACTGCATCCGGCTCTCGTTCGACGAGACCACCACGCGTGACGACGTGCGCGTCGTCGCCGAGGTGCTCGGCGTCGACCTGCTCGACGCCGCACCCGTCACGGGCCTCGAGGAGGCGCTGCTGCGGACGAGCGACTACCTCACGCACCCGGTCTTCCGCACCCACCGCAGCGAGACCAGCATGATGCGCTACCTCAAGCACCTCGCCGACAAGGACTACGCGCTCGACCGCGGCATGATCCCGCTCGGCAGCTGCACGATGAAGCTCAACGCGGCGACCGAGATGGCTGCGGTCACCTGGCCCGAGTTCGCGGGAGTGCACCCGTTCGCCCCGGCCGACGACGTCGCGGGCTACCTCGACCTGATCGGTCAGCTCGAGGGCTGGCTGGCCGAGGTCACCGGGTACGACACCGTCTCGTTGCAGCCGAACGCGGGCAGCCAGGGCGAGCTCGCCGGCCTGCTGGCCATCCGCGGATACCACCTGTCGAACGGCGACGCCGACCGCACGGTCTGCCTGATCCCGCAGAGCGCGCACGGCACGAACGCGGCCAGCGCCGTGCTCGCCGGCATGCGCGTCGTGGTGGTGGCCTGCGACGAGGGCGGCAACGTCGACCTCGACGACCTGCGGGCCAAGGTCGAGCAGCACGCGGAGCAGCTCGCGGCGCTCATGATCACCTACCCGTCGACGCACGGCGTGTACGAGCACGACATCGTCGCCCTCACCGACGCGGTGCACGCCGCGGGCGGCCAGGTCTACGTCGACGGGGCGAACCTGAACGCCCTGCTCGGGGTCGCGCGCTTCGGCGACTTCGGGGGCGACGTCTCGCACCTCAACCTGCACAAGACCTTCTGCATCCCCCACGGCGGTGGCGGTCCGGGCGTCGGACCGGTGGCGGCGAAGGCGCACCTCGCGCCCTTCCTGCCCGGTCACCCGATGGCGCAGCAGGCCGACCGTCGCACGGGTGCCGTCGCCGCGGCCGACGGCGATCGCCTCGCCCACGCCGGTGTGCCGGTCTCGAGTGCCCCGTACGGGTCGCCGAGCATCCTGCCGATCAGCTGGGCCTACGTCCGCATGATGGGCACCGAGGGCCTCACCCGCGCGACCGGCGCGGCCGTCCTGTCGGCGAACTACGTGGCCGCCCGCCTGCGCGAGCACTTCCCGGTGCTCTACGCCGGCGACAACGGCCTCGTGGCGCACGAGTGCATCCTCGACCTGCGTCCGCTGCGCGACGCGACCGGCGTGACCGTCGACGACGTGGCCAAGCGCCTCATCGACTACGGCTTCCACGCCCCGACGATGTCGTTCCCCGTCGCGGGCACGCTCATGGTCGAGCCGACCGAGAGCGAGGACCTCGCCGAGATCGACCGCTTCGTCGACGCGATGATCGCCATCAAGGGCGAGGCCGACCAGGTCGCGGCGGGCCGGTACACGGCCGAGTCGAGCCCCCTGCGCGGTGCTCCGCACACGGCCGAGTCGGTCGTGGTCGGCGAGTGGACGGCCGAGTACGGCCGCGAGGAGGCCGTGTACCCGGTCCGTTCGCTCGTCCGCGGCAAGTACTGGCCGCCGGTGCGTCGCATCGACCAGGCCTACGGCGACCGCAACCTGTTCTGCAACTGCCCGCCGGCCGAGGCGTTCGCCTAGGTCGCGTCCGGCGCCGACCGCGCCTCGGACGGGAAACCGCCAGCACCCGATCCCGTCGAGTGCTGGCGGTTCCCTCTTGGTCCCTCGAGCGTCGGCCGCCGAGTGTCGCGGAGGGCGTTCACGTAGCGGCGACCGTCCCGATCGACGCCCGGGGGACAGCTCACGCTGTTCGGCTTGCGCGGATCGCGACGACCCGTGGGTACATCAGACTCGCCCCCCGAACGGGTGTCAAGGCCTCGCGGTGAAATCGTCACCGACGCCGTCGTACGGCGCCGCGACGTCGCACGGCGGACGAGGTCGGCGGGGGACGACTCAGGACGGCAGGCCGAAGAGGCTCGGGAACGCCGTCGCGGCCCACGGGTAGCCGACGAAGACGGCGGCATCCATCAAGAAGTGAGCGATCACCAGGGGCAGCACCCGGCCGAAGCGCACGTAGAGCCAGCCGAAGGCGACCCCCATCACGACGTTGCCGACGAAGGCCCCGAACCCCTGGTAGAGGTGGTAACTGCCGCGCAGCAGGGCCGCGGTGACGATGATCGACCACGTCCGCCAGCCGAGATCGCGGAGGCGCGCGAAGAGATAGGCGACGACGATCACCTCTTCGGTGACGCCGGCCCGCAGGGCCGACAGCAGCAGCACCGGCACCGTCCACCAGTGCTCGCCGAGGTTCGTCGGCACGACCGTGACGGTGAGGTCGAGCGCCTTGCCGACGAGGTACAACCCGATGCCGGGGATGCCGATGGCGAGCGCGAGCCCGACGCCGCCCAGGGTGTCGCGGCCGGCCCGCGAGAAGTCGACGCCGAGGCGGCCGAGGTGCGGCCGCTCCTCGCGCCAGAGCAGGAAGGCCACCAGCAGCACCGGCACGAGGTCGACCGCGACGCCGAGCACCTGGTAGGCGAGGTCGAAGAACTCCCGGCTGCTCAGTGGCGAGTTGAGCGTCGCCGTCTGCTGCGAGAGGGCGGTCTGCTGGGTGAGCCGGTTCACGATCGACAGCACCGAGTACACGGCCGAGGCGCCGAGCGACAGCCCGAGCACGATCGCGATCTCGACCCGGAGGCGCGCGCGCGTCATCGGGGCCGGGTACGGTGCGAGGACCACGGGTGGTGTCGCGTCGGAGGCAGGGGCGTCGGGGCGGCTCACGGGGGTGATCGTACGCGGCCGGCGTGAGTGGGCCGACCCGCGCCTCCCGGGCGACGGCGAACAATACCTGCCAGGTGGCGGATTTCTCGCAGCCGATTCCTGCGAACTTCAGGTCGTCCGCGCAACGAACTGCATGCCTGCGCAACGATCCGGCGACTTGGTTTCCGTCGTGTAACCGTTGTCGCGGTGGTTTGGTGATGCCCGAAGCCGGTGCTTAGGCTCACTGCATCCAACGCGGCACGGCCCCTGGGCACAGTGCTGCGTCCTTTCCCGCATCAGGAGGAACATTGAAGAAGACGCGCATGGGCCTGTCGGCCGTCGCCGTCGTGGGGACGGCAGCACTCGTCCTCACCGGTTGCGCCAGCGGCAGCGGGGACGACTCGTCGTCCGGTGACGCTTCCGCGGTGATCACGACGAACGGCAACGAGCCGCAGAACCCGCTGATCCCCTCGAACACCACCGAGGTCGGCGGTGGCAAGATCATCGACTCGATCTTCGCCGGCCTGATCAGCTACGACGCCAAGGGTGCGTCGGTCAACGACGTCGCCGACAGCATCACGTCGGACGACAACCAGAACTGGGACGTCAAGATCCGCGAGGGTCTGAAGTTCACCGACGGCACCGACGTGACCGCCGAGTCGTTCACCAAGGCCTGGAACTGGGCCGCCCAGCTCAGCAACGCCCAGGGTGGCAGCTACTTCTTCGACGACATCGAGGGCTTCAGCTACGACGCCGACAGCGACCTCGCCCTCGAGGTCGTCAGCCCCACCGAGTTCACCGTCCAGCTGACGGCGCCCGAGGCCGACTGGCCGCTGCGCCTGGGCTACTCGGCCTTCTCGCCGCTGCCCGAGGCGTTCTACGACGACACGGCGGCCTTCGGTGAGAACCCGATCGGCAACGGCCCGTACAAGCTCGACGGGGAAGGCGCCTGGACCCACAACCAGGACATCAAGCTCGTCACCAACGCGGACTACGACGGCCCCCGCACGCCCAAGAACGGTGGCCTGACCATCAAGTTCTACACGACGCAGGACGCGGCCTACGCCGACGCCCAGTCGGGCAACCTCGACATCCTCGACGCCGTCCCCGACAGCGCGTTCGAGACCTACACGGACGACTTCCCCGACCGCAACGTCAACCAGCCGGCCGCGATCTTCCAGTCGTTCACCATCCCGCAGTACCTCGAGCACTTCGACGGCACGACGGACGAGGGCAAGCTGCGTCGTCAGGCCATCTCGATGGCCGTCAACCGCGACGAGATCACCAAGGTGATCTTCCAGGACACCCGCACCCCCGCCAAGGACTTCACGTCGCCCGTCATCGACGGCTACTCCGAAGACCTCGAGGGTTCGGACGTCCTGACGTACAACGAGAGCGAGGCGAAGAAGCTGTGGGCCGAGGCCGACGCCATCTCGCCGTACGGTGACACCACCTTCAGCATCGCCTACAACGCCGACGGTGGCCACCAGGCCTGGGTCGACGCGGCGGCGAACAGCATCTCGAGCACGCTCGGCATCAAGGCCGAGGGCAAGTCGTACCCCGACTTCAAGGGTCTGCTCGACGAGGAGTCCAACGACGCCATGACCGGCGCGTTCCGCTCGGGTTGGCAGGCGGACTACCCGTCGCTGTACAACTTCCTCGCGCCGCTCTACCAGACCGGTGCCGGGTCGAACTACGGCCGCTACAGCAGTGACCAGTTCGACACGCTCGTCAAGGAAGGCAGCCAGGCCGGTTCGGTCGAGGACGCCAACGCGAAGTTCCAGGACGCCCAGGAAGTCCTCTTCGAGGACCTCCCGGCGATCCCGCTGTGGTACTCGAACGTGACCGGTGTCTGGGCCGACACGGTCGACAACGTCGAGTTCGGCTGGAACTCGGTGCCCCTCTACTACGAGGTCACCAAGAACTAGCTGCACCAGCGACGAGGCACTAGCCTCGATCAGCGCTCGAGAGGGGGCTCGGAGCAGACACGATCTGGTCCGGGCCCCCTCGACGGGCGTCCGCCACTTCCCGACACGATTGCGAACCGCGATGCTCCCGCACCACACCGAGGAGGACTGATGCTCTGGTACACCGGTCGACGACTCCTCCAATTGATCCCCGTGTTCTTCGGGGCCACCTTCTTGATCTACTTCATGGTCTTCGCCGTGCCGGGCGACCCCGTGGCGGCACTGTTCGGCGACAAGCAGCCGAGCCCCCAGGTCCTCGAGCAGATCCGGGCGCAGTACAACCTCGACAAGCCGTTCATCGTGCAGTACCTGCTCTACATCGGCGGCCTGTTCACGGGCGACCTGGGCACCACGTTCTCGGGTCGGCCCGTCATCGACGAACTCGTCCGGGCCTTCCCCATCACCTTCCGTCTGGCGATGCTCGCCCTCGTCTTCGAGGCCGTGGCCGGCATCGTCGTCGGCCTCGTGGCCGGCCTGCGCAAGGGCAAGCTCTTCGACACCAGCGCCCTCGTGGTGAGCCTCCTGCTCATCTCGGTGCCCATCTTCGTCGTCGGCTTCGTGCTGCAGTACGTCTTCGCGATCAACCTCGGCATCTTCCGCACCACGGTCAGCTCGCAGGCCCCCTGGGGCGAGCTGATCCTGCCGGCCATCGTGCTGGCCAGCGTCTCGTTCGCCTACATCGTGCGTCTCACGCGGGCCTCGGTCTCCGAGAACATGAGCGCCGACTTCGTGCGCACCGCGACGGCCAAGGGCCTGACCCGCAACCGCGTCGTCACGGTGCACATCCTGCGCAACTCCCTCGTCCCGGTCGTCACCTACCTCGGCGTCGACATCGGCTCGCTGATGGTGGGCGCGATCGTCACCGAGGGCATCTTCAACATCCAGGGAGTGGGTGGCACGGTGTACCGCGCCATCCAGCTCGGCGAGGGCCCGACGGTCGTGTCGTTCGTGGCCGTCATGGTGATCATCTTCATGCTCGCCAACCTGCTCGTCGACCTGCTCTACGCCGTTCTCGACCCGAGGATCCGCTATGCCAAGTAACGACAACCCCCGTCTGTCGAGCGGCCACTTCGTCGCCGACCTCGACGAGACGCCCATCAAGGCGGTCGACGCCGTCGACGAGTCCGAGAAGCCCCGTTCGAGCTGGAACGACGCCTGGGACTCGATGAAGACCCGGCCGTTGTTCTGGATCTCGGCTGCGCTCATCGTCCTGGTCATCGTCGTCGCACTCGCACCCGGGCTCTTCACGAGCGTCGTGCCGACGGCCGCCGACCTCTCGAAGAGCAACCAGGGGTCGCAGAGCGGCCACATCATGGGCTTCACGCGCCAGGGCACCGACGTGTTCTCGCGCGTCGTCTACGGCACCCGTGCCTCCCTGACCGTCGGCCTCCTGGCCACGGTGCTGGTCACCCTGATCGGCCTGATCATCGGTTCGCTCGCCGGCTTCTACGGCGGCTGGCTCGACGCCGTCGTCTCGCGCATCGGCGACATCTTCTTCGCGATCCCCACCGTGCTCGGTGCCATCGTGCTGATGTCGGTGCTGCCCTCGCGCACGCCGCTGACCGTGGCCCTCGTGCTCTCGCTCTTCGCCTGGCCGCAGATCGCGCGCATCATGCGAGGTTCGGTGCTCGGTGCCAAGAACAGCGACTACGTCACGGCGAGCCTCGCGCTCGGCGTCTCGCGGTTCCGCATCCTCATCCGTCACGTCGTCCCCAACGCGATCACCCCGGTCATCGTGGTCGCCACGGTCTCGCTGGGCACGTTCATCGTCGCCGAGGCGACCCTGTCGTTCCTCGGCATCGGCCTGCCGAGCGGCACGATGTCGTGGGGCAACGACATCAGCCAGGCGAGCGTGTCGATCCGCACCGCGCCGATGACCCTGTTCTGGCCCGCGGCCGCGCTGTCGATCACGGTGCTGTCGTTCCTCATGATGGGCGACGTCGTGCGCGACGCCCTCGACCCGAAGGCGAGGGCCCGTCGATGACGTCCACCTCCACGCGTCCCGAGCAGGCGGCCAGCGCCTCCTCGGCCGTTCCCCTCCTGCAGATCAAGAACCTGCAGATCGGCTTCAAGACCCAGGCGGGCTACGTCGACGCCGTCCGCGGAGTCGACATCACGATGAACCAGGGCGAGACCCTGGCCATCGTCGGCGAGTCCGGGTCGGGCAAGTCCACCTCGGCCACGTCGATCATCGACCTGCTGCCGGGCACCGGCAAGGTCACCGGGGGCGAGATCCTGTTCGAGGGTCGCGACCTCGTCAAGGCCAGCGCCGCCGAGATGCAGTCGATCCGTGGCCGCGAGATCGGCTACGTGCCGCAAGACCCCATGTCGAACCTCAACCCGGTCTGGAGCATCGGCTTCCAGGTCGAGGAGGCGATCCGCGCCAACGGCATCGCCACCGGCAAGCGCGAGGTCCGCGAGCGGGCGATCGAGGTGCTGAAAGAAGCAGGGCTGTCCGACGCGGGCGACCGACTCAAGCAGTTCCCGCACCAGTTCTCGGGTGGCATGCGCCAGCGCGTGCTGATCGGCATCGGCCTCTCGTCGAGGCCGAAGCTCCTGATCGCCGACGAACCGACCTCGGCCCTCGACGTCACCGTCCAGCGCCGCATCCTCGACCACCTCGAGACCCTGACGCGCGACTACGGCACCTCGGTGCTCTTCATCACGCACGACCTGGGCCTCGCCGCCGAGCGGGCCGAGAAGCTCGTGGTCATGTACAAGGGCCAGGTCGTCGAGTCGGGTCCCTCGAAAGAGATCCTGGCCGACCCGCAGCACCCGTACACGCAGCGACTCGTCGCCGCGGCGCCTAGCCTCGCGAGCCAGCGCATCCAGTCGAGCATCGCCCCGACTCACGCCCACGGCCTCGCGATCTCCGACGAGGGGGCCGACGACGCCGAGATGATCTCTCGTGCACGTCAGCGTGAAGAGGCCGGCAAGAAGAACGCCGAGTACATCAAGGTCGAGAACCTGTCGAAGGTCTACAAGATCCGCCAGGGCGGGTTCAAGACGACCGAGCTGCGGGCCGTGGACGACGTGTCCTTCGCCATCCCGCGGGGCACGACGATGGCCCTCGTCGGCGAGTCCGGCTCGGGCAAGTCGACGGTCGCCAAGCTCGTGCTGCAGCTCGAGTCGATCACCTCGGGCACCGTGGCGATCGACGGCCAGAGCGTCGGTGCGTTGACGGGCAAGGACCTCTTCGACTTCCGTCGTCGCGTCCAGCCGGTCTTCCAGGACCCCTACGGTTCGCTCGACCCGATGTACAGCGTCGGCAACACCATCGCCGAACCGCTCGTCACCCACGGCATCGGCGACCGCTCCAGTCGCCAGGCCCGCGTGCGCGAGCTGCTCGACCAGGTCTCGCTGCCGGCCTCGACGGTCAACCGTTACCCGAACGAGCTCTCGGGCGGTCAGCGGCAACGCATCGCCGTGGCCAGGGCGCTCGCGCTGAAGCCCGACGTGATCGTGCTCGACGAGGCCGTCTCGGCGCTCGACGTGCTCGTCCAGGGCCAGGTGCTCGACCTGCTGACCGACCTGCAGACCGAGCTCGGCCTGACCTACCTCTTCATCACGCACGACCTGGCGGTGGTCCGGCTGATCGCCGACAACGTCAGCGTCATGCAGAAGGGGCGCGTCGTCGAGGCGGGCACGACCGACGAGATCTTCGCCAACCCCGCACAGCAGTACACGCGGGAGCTGCTCGAGGCGATCCCCGGCGCGAACTTCGAGTTCGGCCGGTAGTCGACCCGCGCCTCCTGGTGTCGAAGGGGCCCCTCGGCTGTGCCGCGAGCACGGCGGAGGGGCCCCTTTACCACGTGCCGTAGACTGTGTTCGCCGGGCTCTGACCCGACCACTTCCCCCTCTCTCTTCTCGTAAGGAATACATCCATGGCGACTGCCATCCGCAGCGACCTGCGCAACGTGGCGATCGTGGCCCACGTCGACCACGGCAAGACGACCCTCGTCGACGCCATGCTCAAGCAGACCAACTCGTTCGACGCGCACTTCGACACTGAAGACCGCATGATGGACGGCAACGAGCTCGAGCGCGAGAAGGGCATCACGATCCTCGCGAAGAACACCTCGGTGCTCTACAACGGTGCCCACGCGACCGACGGCCCGATCACCATCAACGTGATCGACACCCCCGGCCACGCCGACTTCGGCGGTGAGGTCGAGCGCGGCCTGTCGATGGTCGACGGCGTCGTGCTGCTCGTCGACGCGTCCGAGGGCCCCCTGCCCCAGACGCGCTTCGTGCTGCGCAAGGCCCTCGCGGCCAAGCTGCCCGTCATCCTGCTGGTCAACAAGACCGACCGCCCCGACGCGCGCATCGACGAGGTCGTCGCCGAGAGCCAGGACCTCCTCCTCGGCCTCGCCAGCGACCTGAGCGAAGAGGTCGACGACCTCGACCTCGACGCCATCCTCAACGTGCCCGTCGTCTACGCCTCGGGTCGCAACGGCGCCGCGTCGACGAACAAGCCCGACGACGGCTCGCTGCCCGACAACCCCGACCTCGAGCCCCTCTTCGAGGCGATCCTCACCCACGTGCCGGCACCGCGCTACGACGACGAGCACCCCCTGCAGGCGCACGTCACGAACCTCGACGCCTCGCCGTTCCTCGGTCGTCTCGCGCTGCTCCGCGTCTTCCACGGCACCCTGCAGAAGGGCCAGACGGTCGCCTGGGTCAAGTCCGACGGCTCGGTCCAGAACGCACGCATCACCGAGCTGCTGATCACGAAGGCCCTCAGCCGCTACCCGGCCGAGAGCGCGGGCCCCGGCGACATCGTCGCCGTCGCCGGCTTCGACACCATCACCATCGGCGAGACGCTGTCCGACCCGGACGACGTCCGCCCGCTGCCGACCATCACGGTCGACGACCCGGCCATCTCGATGACCATAGGCACGAACACCTCGCCGATCATCGGCAAGGTCAAGGGCCACAAGCTGACCGCCCGCATGGTCAAGGACCGCCTCGACCGCGAACTGGTCGGCAACGTGTCGCTCAAGGTCCTCGACGTCGGACGCCCCGACGCGTGGGAGGTCCAGGGCCGCGGTGAGCTCGCGCTGGCCATCCTCGTCGAGCAGATGCGCCGGGAGGGCTTCGAGCTCACGGTCGGCAAGCCGCAGGTCGTCACGCGTCGCGACGAGAACGGCAAGCTGCAAGAGCCGTTCGAGCACATGACCATCGACGTGCCCGACGAGTACCTCGGTGCCGTCACGCAGCTCATGGCCGCCCGCAAGGGCCGCATGGAGAACATGGCGAACCACGGCTCGGGCTGGGTGCGCATGGAGTTCATCGTCCCCTCGCGCGGCCTGATCGGCTTCCGCACGCAGTTCCTCACCGACACGCGCGGCACCGGCATCGCCAACGGCATCAGCCACGGGTACGGCCCCTGGGCCGGCGAGATCTCGACCCGCACCAACGGTTCGATCATCGCCGACCGTTCGGGTGTCGTCACCCCCTTCGCGATCATCAACCTGCAAGAGCGCATGTCGTTCTTCGTGCAGCCGACCGAAGAGGTCTACGAGGGCATGGTCGTGGGCGAGAACTCGCGCGCCGACGACATGGACGTCAACATCACCAAAGAGAAGAAGCTGACCAACATGCGTCAGTCGACGGCCGACAACTTCGAGTCGATGACGCCCTCGAAGGTGCTGTCGCTCGAGGAGGCCCTCGAGTTCGCCGGTGACGACGAGTGCGTCGAGGTCACCCCCGACGCCATCCGCATCCGCAAGGTCGAGCTCGACGCGTCGGCCCGCCAGCGCAGCACGGCTCGCCTCAAGAAGCAGAACGCCTAAGCACCACCGCACCATCGCACCACACGCCGAGGAGGCGGTCCGCACCACCGCGGGCCGCCTCCTTCGTGCATCCCCCGCACGTTCTGCGTGCGCCCACAGCGTCCCCGGCTAATCTCGCGACGTGCCGACCCAGAAGAACACCCTCACCCGCTCCGCCGCCACCCTCGCGCTGGCGTTCGGCCTCGTCGCCGGCCTGACCGCGTGCGGCGAGGGCTCGCCCGTCGACAACATCGTCGGCGGTGCCGTCGACAGCGGCATCGAGAGCCTCAAGGGCACGGCCCAGAAGGCCGTCGAAGACGCCGCGGGCGAGGCGCTGAACGGCGCCGGCATCACGACCGACGGCACCCTGCCCGCGAGCTTCCCCGCCGACGTCCCTCTCGTCGAGGGCACCACCCGCGGTGGGGGAGCAGGCCCCGACGGCACCGGCTGGGTCGCCCAGATCGCCGTCTCGGGGGCGGACCAGTTCGCGGTCGCCCAGCAGCAGCTCGAGGCCGCCGGTTACACCGCGTCCGGCGTCGACGCCGACGCCGACAGCGGGTTCGGCACGTTCACCGGGGCCACGTACCGCGTCGTGCTCACCGTCTCGACCGACGGTGACGGCCAGGTGCTCGCCACCTACGTCGTCACCCCCGTCTGACGCCGCACCGACCGCCGACCGCCGACCGCCGACGGCCGCGGCTCAGGCGAAGAGCGTCTCGCCCACCCAGCCGCCCGACGACGCCCCCGGCGGCACGGCGAAGATCGCCGAGCCGACGTGCGTGACGTACTCGTTCATCCGGTCGTTCCGCGAGAGCGCCTGCTGGATCGGCACGTACTGCCGCCGCGGGTCGCGGTTGAACGCGATGAAGAACAGCCCGGCGGCCAGACGGCCGAGTTCGTCGTTGCCGTCGACGAAGTTGTAACCGCGGCGCAGCAACGTGGCCCCGTCGTTGTTCTGGGGGTGTGCCAGGGCGACGTGCGAATCGGGGGCGATGGCCGGCCCGGTGCCCGTCGAGGCGGCGGCGGCGAAGTCGGGTGCCGTGAACTCGGTGCCGCCCGAGAGCGGGGCGCCCTCGCCCTTGTCGCGGCCGACGACCGTCTGCTGCTCGCCGAGCGAGGCGCGGTCCCAGGTCTCGATCGTCATGCGGATCTTCCGGGCGACGAGGTACGAGCCGCCGTCCATCCAGGCGGCCCCGTCCGACGCGGTCGCCCAGACGCCGTCGTCGACCGCGGCGCCGTCCTCGGCCTTGAGGTTGGCGGTGCCGTCCTTGAACCCGAACAGGTTGCGCGGCGTCGTCTGGCCGCGGGTCGTCGACGAGGTGCGGCCGAAGCCCAGTTGCGACCACCGCAGGGAGGCGCGGCCGAAGGCGATCCGCGAGAGGTTGCGGATCGCGTGCACCGCGACCTGCGGGTCGTCGCTGCAGGCCTGGACGCAGAGGTCGCCGCCGCTCGCGGCCGCGACGAGCTGGTCGCCCGAGAAGTGCGGCAGGTCGACGAGGGCCGGAGGCCGCTGCGAGGCGAGCCCGAAACGGTCGGTGCCGTCGGCGGCCGTGAACAGGGTCGCCCCGAAGCCGATCGTGACGGTCAGGCCGGCGGCGGGCAGGCCCGTGGCCTCGCCGGTGTCGTCGGGTGGGGCGAGCAGACCGCCGCCCGTAGCGCCGGTGGGGCTCACCTCGAGCCCGGCCGTCAGGCGTGAGGCCGCGTAGCTCCAGTCCTTCAGCAGCTCCATGAGCTCGGCGCGCGTGACACCGTCCGCGACGTCGAACGACGCGAAGTGCAGGCGGTCCTGGGCCGCGGTCACGATGCCCGACTGGTGGCCGCCGAAGAACGGGTACGAGGCGGACGCGCCGGACGACCCGTCGGCGTGTGCCTGCACCGCGCGGTCGGTGCCGACCCCGACGCCGAGTCCGAGCACGCCCGCTCCGACGCCCGTGCCGACGAGCCCCAGCAGACCGCGGCGCGAGAGGCCGCCTCCGTCCGTCACCGTCAGGCGACCAGCGCCGAGGTCAGCCTGCTCAGCGGCTCGCTGAGGGCGTTGACGGCGTCCGACAGCTTCTTCTTGTCGGCGTCGGTCAGCTCGGTGTACGAGGGGTAGCCCTGGTCGAGGCTGCCGTAGCCGGCGAGCAGCGTCTCGACCTTCGTCAACTGGGTGTCGATCGAGGTGGCCAGCTCGGGGTCCTTCCGGTCGACGACGTCGCGCACCCCGTCGAACGCCACCCGGGCGCCCTCGAGGTTGCCCTGGAAGTCGGAGAGGTCGGTGTGGGACCAGATCTCCTCCTCGCCGGTGATCTTGCCGGTGGCCACCTCGTCCATCAGGCCGACCGCGCCGTTGGCGATCGTGTCGATGCCGACGGTGAAGTCGCTCGCCGTGACCTCGTCGTAGAGGTCCTTCGTGTCGCTCGTCAGCAGGTCGGCGTAGTGGGCACGCTCGTCGGCCGTCAGGGGGACGTACGCCGCGCCTCCGTTCTCGGCCGCGGCGGGCTGCCAGAGGTCCTTCTCGATGCGGTGCCAGCCGGTCCACTCGGTGCCGGGCTCGACGTCGGCCTCGCGGAAGTCGATCTTCGGGTCGAGGTCGCCGAACGACTCGGCCACCGGCTCGATGCGCTCGTAGTGCGCCCGGGCCGACGGGTAGAGCGAGCGGGCCTTCTCGTCGTCGCCCGCGGTGTACGCGGCGAGGAACTCGTCGGTGGCCGTGACGAGCTGCCCGGTCTGGTCCTTGACGTAGCCCACGTAGGCGGTCGCCGCCGCGTCGATCTGCTCCTTCTCGCTGCCGGTCGGCTCGACGGCGGCGCCCGAGTCGGTCACCGTGAAGGAGGCGCGCACGCCCTCGCCGACGAGCCCCGGCACGCAGGCGGTGTAGTAGTCGCCGGCCGGCACCGAGACGGTCATCGAGCCCGACGTGCCGGGGCCGATGTTCTCCTTCTCGCTGACGATTCGCAGGCCGTCCTCGGCCAGCAGCTCGAACTCGCTGTTGTCGCTGCCCGTGTTGGTCATGGTGAAGGTGACCGGGCCGCTCGGCACCGAGGTGGTCGAGAGCGAACACGTGTCGTCGGAGCCGTCGACGGTCACGGCGGTGGCCGCGGACGACCCGGCGGGGGAGTTCGCGACGCAGCCGGTCAGGGCCAGCACGAGGGCGGCGACGCCCGAGGCGACGGCGAGGGGGCGGACGGGGCTGGCGGTCATCGGGGTGCTCCTGTGGTGCGGGGGGACGGGGTGGTCGAGAGGGTGGCCGTGCGGTGGTCCGTCATCGCCGGGGCGTGCGTCGAGGACGCGCCCGAGGCGGTCGACGTGGTCGAAGCGGTCGAAGCGGTCGAAGCGGTCGAAGCGGTCGACGCACTCGACGCGCCCGACGGACGGGGGCGACGTCGACGGGTCGCCCGCACGAAGAGGGGCACGACGACGGCGAGGTAGGCGAGCCAGACGACGACCTGCAGCCAGCTCGGCGTCGGCGTGAAGTTGACGAGCCCCTGCAGCAGGGTGCCGTACCAGCTGGTCGGCGGCACGGCCGCGCTGACGTCGAAGGCCAGGGAGGCGCGGCCCGGCAGCACGGACGCCTCCTGCAGGTCGCCGACCCCGTAGGCGAGGACCCCGGCGGCGACGACGATCAAGAAGTACCCGGTCACGCGGAAGAACCGCGCGACGTCGAGGCGCACGACGCCGCGGTAGATCGCGAGCTGGATCGCGACCGCGGTGAGGATGCCGAGCACGGCGCCGACCAGGGGCGCCGTTCCGCCGCCGGTCGACTGCACCGTCGCCCAGACGAAGAGAGCGGTCTCGATGCCCTCGCGCCCGACCGAGAGGAACGCCAGGGCGACGACGGCCCAGGCGCCGCCGACGAGGGCGCGCTCGAGGCCCGACTCGAGCTCGCCGCGAAGGCCTCGGGCGGTGCGCGCCATCCAGAAGACCATCCACGTGACGAACCCGACGGCGACGATCGACAAGCCGCCGCCGATGATCTCCTGCGCCTGGAAGGTCAGGCCGTACGTGCCGAAGGTCAGGACGGCGCCGATGCCGAGCGAGAGCGCGACGGCGGCGCCCACGCCGAGCCAGAGGCGGGGCAGGACGTCGCGTCGGCCGACCTTGACGACGTAGGCGACGAGGATGCCGACCACGAGGGCGGCCTCGAGGCCCTCTCGGAGTCCGATGAGGTAGTTCGCGAGCACGGGGACGGCTTTCTCGAGAAGGGGAGCGGAGCTCGTCGTCGAGCAGGAACGGGAGGCGCGGGGCGACCAGGGCGCACAGGCGGCGGTCGGACCGAACGGCTCGGTATGGTTAGGCTAACCTCACTTAGGTCACCCTCAGCCAGGACGACAGTAGTGCGGCGCGGCATATCCTGTCCAGTGATGAACTCTTCCGCCCCGCCGACGCCCGCGTCGCCCTCGACCCCCGGCGACCCGCGGCTCGAGCGCGTGCTCTTCGTCCACGCCCACCCCGACGACGAGACCATCACCACGGGTGGCACGATCGCCGCCCTGGTCGAGGCGGGTGCTGCCGTCACGGTCGTGACCTGCACACGCGGCGAGCTGGGCGAGGTCATCCCCGACGACCTCGCGGCACTCCGCGACGACCCGGCCGCCCTCGCCGTGCACCGTGAAGGCGAGATCGCCGCCGCGATGCAGGACCTCGGCGTCGACGACCACCGATTCCTCGGGTCGCCCGGCGCCCGCACGGCGGGCCTGCCCGAGCGCGCCTACCGCGACAGCGGCATGGTCTGGCGGTCCGACGGCGTCGCCGGGCCCACGCCCGACCTGCACCCCGCCGCGTTCTGCGCCGCCGAGTTCGGCGAGGTCGTCAGCGACCTGTCGGCCGTCGTGCAGTCCGTCCGCCCGACGGCGATCGTCAGCTACGACGAGGACGGCGGCTACCACCACCCCGACCACGTGCGCGCGAACCGGGTCGCCGTGCGCGCCGCGCGCCTCGTCGGCGTGCCGTACTTCGCGATCGTGGCCGGCGCCGAGTCGGCCGAAGGGCCCGAGGCCGATGCGCTGGCCGCTGACGACACCGTGTTCACGATGGACGCCCGGCACGTCGCCCCGCGCAAGCTCGCCGCGTTGCGCGACCACCGCAGCCAGGTCGAGGTGGTGGACCTGCCGGGCGGCAGGGCCGGCATCCGCTTCCCCCACGGGGCCGTCGAGCCCGTGACCGTCCGCGAGTCCTTCCGTTTCGTCAGCGAACCGACCGCCCCCGAGGGCGTCTCCGAGATGGCCCGGATGACGACGGGCGGCCGGGTCACGGCGCTGGTCCTGGCCCTCGCCGCCGGGGCCGTGTTCGGCATGATCGGCACGGTGATGCACCAGTCGACGATCACGATCGGCGGCGCACCGATCTGGTCGGGGCTCGTGCTCGCCCTCCTGATGAGCCTGGCGCTGCTCGCCGGGCTCCGGTCCCTGTTCGGCTCGCGTGCCGTGGCCGGCGTCGCCGCCGTCGGGCTCGTCGGCGCGCTCGTCGTGCTCTGGCAGGCGAGCCCCGGCGGTTCGGTGCTGCTGCCCGCCAACACGCCCGCCTACGTCTGGCTCGTCGGGGTCGTCGTCGTCGTCACCCTCGTGCTCGGCTGGCCGCGCCTGCGGGGCGGCAGCGCCGGGGGCGCGACGCCGCCCGGCGACCCGACCCGCGCCTCCTCGGTCGGGGCGCAGCCCACAGGCGATAGGCTGGACGCCCTGCCCGACGCGAAGGGAACCCCCCAGACGTGACGTACGTGATCGCACTGCCCTGTGTCGATGTCAAAGACCGTGCCTGCATCGACGAGTGCCCCGTCGACTGCATCTACGAGGGCGAACGCTCGCTCTACATCCACCCCGACGAATGCGTCGACTGCGGTGCGTGCGAGCCCGTGTGCCCGGTCGAGGCCATCTACTACGAAGACGACCTGCCCGACAAGTGGGCCGAGTACTACAAGGCGAACGTCGAGTTCTTCGACGAGATCGGTTCGCCCGGCGGCGCGGCCAAGGTCGGCGTCATCGCGAAGGACCACCCCGTGATCTCGGCGCTGCCCCCTCAGGGCGCCGGCGCCTAGGTCGACCTCCGTGGCGCTCGACCTGCCCGAGTTCCCCTGGGACGCCCTCGTGCCGTACGCGGCGACGGCTCGGCGTCACCCCGGCGGCATCGTCGACCTCAGCGTCGGCTCGCCGGTCGACCCGACGCCCGACGTCGTGCGCGAGGCCCTCGCCGTCGCGACCGACGCGCACTCGTACCCCCAGGTGGCCGGCACCCCGGCACTCCGTTCGGCGATCGCCGAGTGGTACGAGCGCCGACGGGGCGTGACGGGCCTCGGCGACGAGAACGTCCTGCCGACCATCGGCTCGAAAGAGCTCATCGCGGGCATGGCGCTCTGGCTCGGCATCGGCCCGGGCGACACCGTCGTGTACCCGACGAACGCCTACCCGACGTACGCCCTCGGTGCCGCCCTCGTCGGCGCGACCGCACTGGCGTCCGACGACCCGGCCGAGTGGCCGACCTCCACGAAGCTCGTCTGGCTGAACAGCCCGGGCAACCCCGACGGGGCCGTCCTCGGCGTCGAGGCCCTGCGGGTCGCCGTCGCACGGGCGCGCGAGCTGGGCGCCGTGATCGCCGGCGACGAGTGCTACGCCGAGCTCGGCTGGTCGGGCGAGTGGGCCGACCGACCGACGCCGTGCATCCTCGACCCGCGGGTGGTCGGCGACGACCTGCGTGACGTCGTCTCGGTCTACTCGCTCAGCAAGCAGTCGAACCTCGCCGGGTACCGCGCGGGCTTCGTGGCCGGCTGCGACCACGTCCTCGGTCAGCTCCTCGCCGCGCGGAAGCACGCCGGCCTGATGCCGCCGGCGCCGGTGCAAGAGGCGATGGTGGTCGCGTTGGCCGACGAGGCCCACGTGGTCGAGCAGAAGGCGCGCTACTCGGCCCGCCGAGCGCGCCTCCTGACCGCCCTCGAGGGCGCCGGGTTCCGCATCGACCGCAGCGAGGCCGGCCTCTACCTCTGGGCAACGCGCGACGAGGACGCCTGGTCGACCGTGGCCTGGCTGGCCGACCGCGGGGTTCTCGTCGCGCCGGGGTCGTTCTACGGGTCGGCGGGCGACCGCCACGTGCGCGTGGCGCTCACGACGACCGACGAGCGCATCGACGCCGCCGTGGGGCGACTCCGCACCTGACCGCTAGGCTGATCGGGTGACTGACACTGCCAACGACGCCCAGAAGGCCACGCTGCAGTTCCCGGGGGGAACAGCCGAGTTCCCGATCGTCGCGAGCACCGAGGGTGCCTCGTCGATCGACATCTCGACGTTCACCAAGCAGACCGGTTACACGACGCTCGACACGGGTTTCGTGAACACCTCCAACGCCCGCAGCACCATCACCTACATCGATGGTGACCAAGGCATCCTGCGCTACCGGGGCTACCCGATCGAACAAGTCGCCGCGAACTCGACCTACCTCGAGACCGCCTGGCTGTTGATCTACGGCGAACTGCCCACACCCGACCAGCTCGCCGACTTCGACGCGCGCATCCGGCGGCACACGCTGCTGCACGAAGACCTGCGCCGCTTCTTCGACGCGCTGCCGCACAACGCGCACCCGATGTCGGTGCTCTCGAGCGCCGTCGGCGCCCTGTCGACGTTCTACGAAGACAGCATGAGCGTGCACGACCCCGAGCAGGTCGAACTGCAGACGGTGCGACTGCTCGCGAAGCTGCCGGTCATCGCGGCCTACGCCCACAAGAAGAGCCTGGGCCAGGCCTTCCTCTACCCCGACAACTCGCTCAGCTTCGTCGACAACTTCCTCAAGCTGAACTTCGGCACGATGGCCGAGCCGTACGAGGTGAACCCCGTGCTCTCGAAGGCCCTCGAGCGCCTCCTGATCTTGCACGAGGACCACGAACAGAACGCCTCGACCTCGACCGTGCGCCTGGTCGGCTCGACGCAGGCCAACATGTTCTCGTCGATCTCGGCCGGCATCAGCGCCCTCTACGGGCCGCTGCACGGCGGCGCCAACGAGGCCGTGCTGAAGATGCTCGCCGAGATCCGCGACAGCGGCCAGGGCGTCGAGCGCTTCGTCGAGCGCGTCAAGAACAAAGAGGCCGGCGTCAAGCTGATGGGCTTCGGCCACCGGGTCTACAAGAACTACGACCCCCGCGCCAAGCTGGTGAAAGAGAGCGCCACCGAGGTGCTCGAGTCGCTCGGCGTGAAAGACGACCTGCTCGACATCGCGATGGAGCTCGAGGGCATCGCCCTGGCCGACGACTACTTCGTCGAGCGCAAGCTCTACCCGAACGTCGACTTCTACACCGGCGTCATCTACAAGGCGATGGGGTTCCCGCCCCGCATGTTCACGGTGCTCTTCGCCATCGGCCGGCTGCCCGGCTGGATCGCCCACTGGCGCGAGATGAACACCGACCCGACCACCAAGATCGGCCGCCCGCAGCAGTTGTACCTGGGCGCCACCGAGCGCGACTGGCCGCAGCGCTAGCCCGCCGGCACCGCCGGGCCATTCGGCTACGACGCCAGACGATGGGCACGACGCCAGGTTCAAGCCTGGTGTCGTGCCCATCTCGTGGTGTTGTGGCCGCGAACTCCGGTCGAGCCGACACGGGCCGCCGCGAGACGGGCAGCGGCCACGCGTGCAGCCGCTACGCGTGCAGCCGCTACGCGTGCAGCCGCTACGCGTGCAGCCGCTACGCGTGCAGCTGCGAGTTCAGCGTGATGCCGTGGCCCTTGCGGGGCAGCACCTCGACGGCGCCGGTCAGCGAGTTGCGGCGGAAGAGCAGGCCCGGCTGGCCCGAGAGCTCGACGGCCTTGACCGTCTGCGGCGAGCCGTCGTTCGTCGGGGTGCCGCCGACGATGACGACCTTGGTGCCGGCCGTGACGTAGAGGCCGGCCTCGACGACCGTGTCGTCGCCGATCGCGATGCCGATGCCGGCGTTCGCCCCGAGCAGGGCGCGGGCGCCGATGGTGACGCGCTGGGTGCCGCCGCCCGACAGGGTGCCCATGATCGAGGCGCCGCCGCCGATGTCGGAGCCGTCGCCCACGACGACGCCCTGCGAGATGCGCCCCTCGACCATCGACGACCCCAGCGTGCCCGCGTTGAAGTTGACGAACCCCTCGTGCATGACGGTGGTGCCCGGTGCGAGGTGTGCGCCGAGGCGGACGCGCGAGGCGTCGGCGATGCGGACGCGGTCGGGCGACACGTAGTCGAGCATGCGCGGGAACTTGTCGATGCCGGTCGCGACGATGCCCGCGCGCTGCAGCGACGGACGCAGCCGCGCGAAGTCGTCGGGGTGCACGGGCCCGGCGTTCGTCCACGTGACGATCGGCAGGTGCCCGAAGACGCCGTCGAGGTTGATCGTGTTGGGCTTCACGAGCAGGTGGCTGAGCAGGTGCAGGCGCAGGTAGGCGTCGGGGGTGGACGCAGGAGGCGCGCTCAGGTCGATCTCGACGGTCACCGGGACGAGGTCGACGGCTCGACGGTCGTCGGGGCCGGCCGCGTCGGCCAGCTCGGCCGGGACGATCTCGGGGTCGCGGTCGGCGGGCAGGCTGCCGAGCCGGGGGGAGGGGAACCAGGCGTCGAGGGTGGTGCCGTCCTGCGAGACGGTCGCGAGGCCGTACCCGTAGGCGTGGGTGGGGGCGGTGGCGGTGGCGTCGGAAGTCATGGACCAGAGCGTATCGGCAGCCGCCGACGACCCGGCTCGGAGGCGCCACCTGTCGTCGGCCCGTAAACTCGCCCGCATGGCACCGATCGACCTCTCCGTCTCGCCCGTCGACGTCACGAGGCAGCTCTGCGACATCCGCTCCGAGTCCGGCGACGAGCGCACGATCGCCGACGAGGTCTGGGCCACCCTCGAGGGGTGCGACCACCTCGACCTGTTCCGCGACGGCGACGCGATCGTCGCGCGGACGCAGCTCGGTCGGGCCTCGCGGGTCGTCATCGCCGGTCACGTCGACACGGTGCCGATCAACGACAACGTGCCCACCCGCTACGAGACCGAGGGCGGCGTCGAGTACCTGTGGGGTCGGGGGACCGTCGACATGAAGGCCGGCTGCGCCGTGCACCTGCGCCTCGCGGTCGAGCTGACCGAGCCGAACGTCGACGTGACGTGGGTCTGGTACGACCACGAAGAGGTCTCCGACGCGCTGAACGGCCTGGGGCGCCTCGCCCGCCTGCGGCCCGACCTGCTGGCCGGCGACTTCGCCGTGCTGGGCGAACCGAGCAACAGCGGGGTCGAGGGCGGCTGCAACGGCAACCTCCGCGCCGAGATCCGGACCTTCGGCGCCCGGTCGCACAGTGCCCGCTCATGGGTGGGCGACAACGCCATCCACAAGGCCGCAGCGATCCTCGACGTCCTGGCCGCGTACGAGGCACGCGAGGTCGAGGTCGACGGCCTCGTCTACCGCGAGGGCCTCAACGCCGTGGGCATCACCGGCGGCGTGGCCGGCAACGTGGTCCCCGACGAGTGCATGGTCCACGTGAACTACCGCTTCGCGCCGAGCCGCAGCGCCGACGAGGCGGTCGCGCACGTGCGCGGGCTCTTCGAGGGCTTCGACGTCACGATCGTCGACCTCGCGCCGGGCGCCCGGCCCGGCCTCGACGCGCCCCTGGCACAGCAGTTCCTGCAGGCGGTCGGCGGCGAGGCCAAGCCCAAGTACGGCTGGACGGACGTCGCCCGGTTCTCGGCCCTCGGGGTCCCGGCCGTCAACTACGGCCCCGGTGACCCGATGCTCGCCCACCACGACGACGAGCGGGTGCCCGTGCAGCAGATCCTCGACAACGAGCGCGGACTGCGGGCGTGGCTGACGGCCTGACCGTCGACGAGGTGGGTCGCGCCTCCTCGTCCCCGCCGTCCCGTCGTGGAGAGCGACGCCCCACGCCGCTGTCGTGGCGGCTGATGCTGCGGTACCGCCTGACGCCGTGGTGGGCCAGGGTGCTGATCGTCTTCGCCGTCTCGCGGGTGTTCAGCACGGTGGCCCTGCTGACCTTCGCGGGGGCCCAGCAGGCCAACGCCTGGACGCTCGCGAGCCCCGACTACGGCAGCTTCGCCACCATCTGGGACGGCCACTGGTACTACATCATCGCGGTGGTCGGGTACCCGGCCGACCTTCCGGTGACGGCCGACGGCCACGTCGGCGAGAACGCCTGGGCGTTCATGCCGGCCTACCCGTTCGTCGTCCGGGGGCTGATGGCCCTGACGGGTCTGCCCTTCGCCACCCTGGCGGTCGTCGTGTCGGTCGCCTGCGCGGCCGGCACCGCGTTGCTCTTCTACCGGCTGATGCGGCACTCGCTGTCGGAGTCGACCTCGCTCTTCGCCGTCGTGCTGTTCTGCGTCGCCCCGCTCTCACCCCTGCTGCAGCTGGCCTACGCCGAGTCGATGTTCTTGCTGCTGCTGTGCGCCAGCCTGCTGCTGCTCGTCCGACGGCAGTACCTGGCGATGCTGCCCGTCGTGCTGGTCTTGTCGTTCACCCGGCCCGGGGCGCTTCCCCTCGCCCTGGCGATCGGGCTGCACGGGCTGCTGCGCTGGTGGCACCGGCACGACGACCTTTTCCCGACGCGCGAGCGGGTGCGGGTGGCCGTCTCCGCCGCAGCCACCGCCCTCTTCGGCGTCGCCTGGCTCGTGGTCGCCGGGGCCGTGACGGGCGTGCCGGGGGCCTACACCGAGACCGAGCTCGCCTGGCGGGCGCCCTTCATCGGCTACGGGCCGCTCGTGCCGTTCACCCCGTGGGTCGACGGGGCGAACTGGTGGTTTCCGGGTGGTTCCGGCGTCGTCCTGCTCGTCGTCGCCGTGCTCGGCTTCACCGCCCTGATGCTGTCGCCCTGGGCACGGCGGACGAGCGTCGACCTGCGGCTCTGGGGGGCCGCCTACGCGCTCTACCTGCTCGCCGTGTTCTTCCCGCAGTCCAGCACCTGGCGGCTGTTGATGCCGTTGTTCCCGCTGCTGGGCGTGCTCGCGGTGCCGCGGTCGAAGGTCTACCGGGCCCTGCTCGTGGCGGCCTTCCTGGCGGCCCAGTGGGTGTGGTTGTACTACTGCTGGTGGGTGAACGGGTACGACTGGACGCCGCCGTGATCGACGGTCGGCCGCCGTCGTTTAGGTCGGGGGCAAGAAATCACGGATAATAGGACCAGCAACTTGCGAAAGGGGACTATCTGATGGCAGCCATGAAGCCGAGGACCGGCGACGGGCCTATGGAAGCCGTTAAGGAGGGTCGTCTCATCATCGTGCGTGTTCCGCTCGAAGGTGGGGGGCGCCTCGTGGTGTCGGTCAACGACGACGAAGCCAAAGAGTTGCACGACGCCCTCGCCGGCGTCGTGAACGCCTAGTCGGCCGCTTCCTTAACAACCCCGGACGCCCCGACCGTCGCACCTGCGACGGGCGGGGCGTCCGTGCGTCCGGGCTCGCGTGCACCGGTCGGTCGACGCGGCCCCGAGGCCGGGAGGCGCGGTGCCGCTCTCGGAAGCAGCCGCGGTCTCGGCCGTGGCCTCAGCGCTTGACGAGCGAGAGGAGGCCGTCGCCGGCGGTCGAGAGCGAGCTGATCACCGCGGGTGACGTCGAGACCTCGGTGAGGAGCGTGCGGAACCCGGTCGTCGTGGCGTCGCGGACGGCCGGGTTGGCCACCTTGCCGTGCCACAGCGCGTGGGCGACGAGCACGAGGCCGCCGGGGCGGGCGAGCCTCAGGCCGTGCTCGACGTACTCGATGACCGACCCGGGGTCGGCGTCCACGAAGACGATGTCGTACGAGTTCTCGTTCATCCGCGGCAGCACGTCGGCGGCCCGACCGGCGATGAGGCGGAAGCGGCCGGCCGGCACGCCCGCCTGCAGGTAGGCGTCACGCGCGGCCTGCTGGTGCTCGATCTCGCGGTCGATCGTCGTCAGGACGGCTCGGGGTGCACCGGAGAGCAGCCAGAGGCCGCTGACGCCCAGGCCCGTGCCGACCTCGATGATCGACGTCGCGTTCGAGGCGGCGGCCACCACGGCCAGTTGGGCGCCGACCGCCGGTGAGACGGCCTCGACCCCGACCTCGAGCGAGTGCTGTCGAGCCTCGGCGATGGCGTCGCTCTCGGTGACGAGTTCTTCCGCGAACTTCCAACTTGACTCTATCTGCGACACACCCACTCCTCGAAAGGCCAACTCTAGGGGGTTCCCCGAGTCGTCACCGGTTAGTCTGCATGCGTGTCCATGTTCGGTCTGACGTTCGACAAGCTGCTCATCATCGGTGTGCTCGCGGTCTTCCTGCTCGGTCCCGAACGCCTGCCCGGGTACGCCTCGAAGCTGGCGCAGCTGGTCCGCACGGTGCGCGACATGGCCAACGGTGCCAAGACCCGCATGCGCGACGAGATGGGCCCCGAGTTCGACGACGTCGAGTGGCAGAAACTCGACCCCCGGCAGTACGACCCGCGCCGCATCATCCGTGACGCGTTGCTCGACGGGCCGGACGACCTGCCGAAGCCGTCGGCACCCAGCATGGCGACCGCCGGTGCCGCAGCCACGGCGGTGTCCGCGGGGCTGCCCGGCGGGCGGTCGCCGGGGCAGGTCGTGCCCCTCGCCGTGGGCGAGGTGCCGCCGTACGACTCCGAGGCGACCTGACCCGACTCCGGGGGCGCGCCTCCTGGGCCGTCATCGCGACGGGCGCGACAAGCGAGGTCGCACGACGTGCGCCCGACCAGGCGTCCGGTCAGACGCCGCCGTGGAGGGCAGCGACGCGCGAGGCCTCGGCCCGCAGGGCGTCGACCACGCGGCGGACCGAGGGGCGTTCGGCCCGGTCGCGCCGCAGCAGGGCCGACACCCACCGGACGGCCCGGATGCTCTCGAGGGGGACGAGCACCATGTCGTCGCGGGCGTCCTTGGCCGTGAACCGGGGCAGCACCGCGATGCCGAGACCGGCCCCGACGAGCGACTCCGTCACCTTGGTGTCGCTGAAGCGCTGGGCGACCCGCACGGGGCTGCCGGTCACGCGCTCGATCTCGCGGTAGACCCACTCGAACGGGAAGTCGTGGGGCACGCCGATCCAGTTCTCACCCTCGAGGTCGCCCGGCGCGAGCGAGGCGCGTCCCGCGAGGCGGTGGTCCGCCGGGAGCGCGATGTCGAGGGGCTCGGTCAGCAGGGGCACGGTGACGAGACCGCGGCCCGGCCAGGGCTTGTCGTCGGACGAGTGCGCGATCACGACGTCGTGGTCGGCGGCCAGTTCGGGGAACTCGCGGATCGACGGGTCGTGGTCGCTCGCGACGACGACGAGGCCCGGCGTCTCGGCCACCGTCCGCAGCAGGCCGGGAAGCAGCATCTGCCCGCCGGTGGGGAAGGTGGCGAGCGTCACCTCGCCCTGGGGGGTCGCGACGAAGTCGTCCCAGACGGCCTGCGCCCGCTCGAGGGCCACCGCGACGTCGGTCGCCGTCTGGGCGAGCACCCGACCCGAGCCCGTGAGCACGATGCCGCGGCCGACGCGTTCGGTGAGGGCGACCCCGGCCTCGCGTTCGAGCACCTTGAGCTGCTGCGAGACGGCACTCGGGGTGCGGTGGGTGGCCCGTGCGACGGCGGCCACGCTGCCCCGTTCGGCGAGCTCCCTGAGCAGTTCGAGACGCTTGACATCCATGTAGCAAAACTACGCTGTTTCGGTAGAAACGTGAGATTGATCTAACGCTTTGTCGGGCGCATCATTGAAGAGTCCCCGGAGCGCGCCGTAGCGCTCCCGAGCTCCGGTCGACCTGGTCCCGGGCTCGGTGGCGAATCCATCCCACCACGCAGAACCGCGCGTCCACCCGCGCCAGAAAAGAGTGCATCATGCTCACCGGAATCATCGTCCTCGTCATCGCCGCCGTCGTCGGCATCGCCGGCTCGCTCGTCTCGGTCGCCCGTGACGGCTTCCGCGCCATCCCGACCAAGACCTACAACCGCTGGTCGTAGTCGACTCCGCGTCGGTCGGCTCGTCTCCCTCCTGAGCGAGTCCCGGCGCGTGTGCCGCCCCTGTGCTGGGGTGCGGCACGAGCACGTCAGGGCCCTGCGGGCCGGACGCTGTGACGAAAGGGCACCTCGCCGCGCGAGGTGCCCTTTCTGCACGTCCGGGACGGCGCCCCCGGGCAGACGACAGCGCGCCGGGTGAGCCGGCTGAACCCGGTCAGCTCGCGCCGTACCGGGTCAGCTGACGCTGAGCCCGAGCTTGCGACCGGCCAGGCCACGGGCCCGCACGGCGAGACTGCCCGCCAGTGCGTCGATGGCGGCCGCCGCGGGGTCGTCGGGGGAGGCGATCACGACGGGCACGCCGTCGTCGCCTCCTTGTCGCAGGCCCAGGCTGAGCGGCACGCTCGCGAGCAGCGGCACCTCGGCCTCCTGCCCGCGAGACAGGCGTCGTGCCGTCTCGGTGCCCCCGCCCGAGCCGAAGAGCTCGAGGACGCTGCCGTCCGCCTGCGGCAGACCCGCCATGTTCTCGACGACGCCGAGCAGGCGCTGGCCGGTCTGACGCGCGACGAGGCCGCTGCGTTCGGCGACGTCGGCGGCGGCGGGCTGCGGCGTCGTGACCACGAGCACCTCGGCGTGCGGCAGCAGCTGTCCCACCGAGATGGCGACGTCGCCCGTGCCGGGCGGCAGGTCGAGCAGCAGCACGTCGAGGTCGCCGAAGTACACGTCGGTCAAGAACTGCTGGATCGTGCGGTGCAGCATCGGCCCCCGCCAGGCGACGGCCGTCGAGGCGTCCTCGACGAACATGCCGATCGAGATCACCTTCACCCCGTGCGCGACCGGGGGCAGGATCATGTCGTCGACCCGGGTCGGCTTGACCGAGGCGCCGTCGGGGCCGACGAGGCCGAGCAGCCCGGGGATGCTGAAGCCGTACACGTCGGCGTCGACGATGCCGACCGCCAGGCCGCGCGCGGCGAGGGCGACGGCGAGGTTCGCCGTGACGGTGGACTTGCCGACCCCGCCCTTGCCGCTGGTGACGGCGTAGACCCTGGTCAGCGTCTCGGGGCCGAACTGCATGCCCCGGGCGGCGCGCCCGGCCCGCAGCTTCTCGGTGAGGGCGTGGCGCTCGTCCTTGGTCATGACGGTCACGTCCACGGTCACGTCCGTGACGCCGGGCACCGACGCCGTGGCCTCGCGGACGTCTCGCTCGATCGTGTCGGCGGCGGGGCAGCCCACGATCGTGAGCTTGACGCTCACCGTGGCCTTGCCTCCCGGGTCGACCACCACGTCGCCGATCATGTCGAGCTCGGTGACGGGCTTGCGGATCTCGGGGTCGAGCACGCGCCCGAGCGCACGACGCACGTCGTCGGGCGTCGCCGCGGGTAATCGGTCGGGCGTGGCGGGCTCAGCCACGGTGGCCGTCGTGCCGGGAGTCACGCCGCGAGGAGGACGAGGAGGCGCGGCTCGGCTCGACCGCGGAGGCCTCGTCGTCGTCACGCCGGTCGAGCTCGTCGAGCAGCGAGCGCAACTCGGCCCGGATGAAGTCCTTGCTGGCCATGTCGCGGATCGCGATGCGAAGGGCGACGACCTCGCGGGCGAGGTACTCGGTGTCGGCGAGGTTGCGCTCGGCACGCTGACGGTCCTGCTCGAACTGCACGCGGTCGCGGTCGTCCTGGCGGTTCTGCGCGAGCAGGATGAGGGGAGCGGCGTACGACGCCTGCAGCGACAGGATGAGCGTGAGCGCGGTGAAGCCGATCGCAGCGCTGTCGAACCGGATGCCCTCGGGGGCGAGGGTGTTGTAGATCATCCAGACGACGCAGAAGAGCGTCAGCGCGATCAAGAAGTACGGCGTGCCCATGCCGCGCGCGATCGACTCGGTGGCGCGGCCGAAGCGGTCGCTGCTGACGCGCTTGCGTCCGGGCAGCACCCGGGTGCGCAGGCCCTTGGGGGCGTCGAGGCGGACGTCGTTGCGGTTATCGCGTGCCATCGTCGCTCCTCGTGCTCTGACCGATCGTGGGGCGGCGGGCCCGGCCACGCGGTCGGGTGGCGGTCAACGGCTGGTCGGGGTCCTGGCTGCGCCAGTCGTCGGGCAGCACGTGGTCGAGCACGTCGTCGATCGTGACTACGCCGACCAGGCGGTGGGCGGAGTCGACCACGGGCACAGAGACGAGGTTGTAGGTGGCCATGACCCGCGTGACCTCGAGGGCCGTCGCGTCGACCCGCACCGGCTCGGTCGTCTGGTCGAGGATCGTGCCGAGGCGTTCGTTGGGCGGGTACCGGAGCATCCGCTGGAAGTGCACCATGCCGAGGAACCTGCCGGTGGGCGGTTCGTAGGGCGGCAGGACGACGCAGACGGCGGCCCCGAGTGCCGGTGCCAGCTCGTGACGGCGGATCAGGGCGAGCCCCTCGGCCACGGTCGCGTCGGCCGAGACGATGACCGGCTCGGTGGTCATGAGGCCGCCGGCGGTGTCGGAGTCGTAGCTGAGCAGCATGCGCACGTCGTCGGCCTCGTCGGGCTCCATCAGCGTCAGCAACTGCTCGGTGCGTTCGTCGGGCAGCTGGGCGATGAGGTCGGCGGCGTCGTCGGGCTGCATCTGGTCGAGGACGCTCGCGGCCCGGTGGTCGTCGAGGCCGGCGAAGATCTCGACCTGCTCGGCCTCGGGCAGCTCTTCGAGGACGTCGGCGAGGCGGTCGTCGGACAGCTCTCCGGCCACCTCGAGTCGTCGCTCGGGCGTGAGGTCGAGCAGCGTGTTCGCGAGGTCGGCCGGCACCAGGTCGGAGTAGGCCGCGATGAGGTGTTCGGCGCTCTGCGACTCGCCGGTGCCCGATTCTTCGACCACGTCGTCCCACGCGGCGAACGCCGTGGGCGGCTTGACGAACGGTGACGGCGACGTCTTCGGCTTGCGCAGGAAGAGCTGGCCGACCTCCCAGTCGCCCTCGCTCACCTCGTCGATCGCGACGTCCTCGATGGTCGCGTGACCGCCGCCGTGCCGGAACGAGACCCGCCGGCCGAGCAGGTCGGCGATGACCCGGGTCTCGCCCCCGCGCTGTTCGAAGCGGCGGAGGGTGATGACGCCGTTGGTGATGATCTGACCCGAGCCGATGCTCGTCACGCGGCCGATGCCGACGAAGACGCGGCGCTTGCCGGGGACCTCGACGACGAGGCCCACCACGCGGGGTGCGCCCGAGCGGCGGTAGACCACGAGCACGTCGCGGACCTTGCCGACCTTGTCGCCTGCGGGGTCGAAGACGGAGCAACCGGCCAGCCGGGCGACGAAGACTCTGGTTGCACTCACGCGTCCAATTTAGTCGCTCGCACCGCCCCCGCCGTCGGGGGCTCGGCGGGGGCACCGTGTTTAATGGCCTGATGACGAACCCGGGCCCCGTGGGGCGACGCTCGCCGCTGGTGCCCACCCTGCCGCGAGGTGACGTCCTCGGCACGTACGACACCTACCCCGAGGCCCAGCGCGTGGTCGACCGGCTGTCGCAGGCCGAGTTCCCGATCAAGCGCGTCGCGATCATCGGCAACGACCTCAAGACGGTCGAGCGCGTCACCGGCCGACTGAGCTACGGCCGCGCCGCGCTCGCGGGTGCCGTCACGGGCCTGTGGCTCGGCGTCTTCTTCGGGCTCGTCATGCTCGTCTTCGCGACCGAGACCGCCACCGCGGCGACCGTCGGTGCGGCCGCCCTGCTCGGTGCGGGCTTCGGCATGCTCTACGGCATCGTCAGCTTCGCGATCACGCGGCGCCGTCGCGACTTCACCTCGACCCACCAGGTCCTCGCCTCGAGCTACCAGATCGTGGTCGACCCCGAGGTGTCCGGGCGGGCGCACGAGATCCTCGCGCGTCCCGAGACCCCACGCCGCTGACGTACCCTGGTGTCGACATGGCACGCCACGACCCCACCACGACGGCCACCCGCGCCGAGCGCTTCGCGCGGGGTTGGCTGACCGCCGGGGCGTCCACGGTCGTCGCGGCCTTCTCGCACGTGGCCGGTGGTGGCATGCAGCCGGGCCTGCTCGGCGTCGTGCTCGCCCTCGCCGTGGCCGTGCCGGTCTCGATCGCCCTGGCGGGCGTGCACCTGTCGACCGTGCGGCTCGCGGTCGCGGTGGCCCTCAGCCAGGTCGCCTTCCACCTGCTCTTCTCCCTCGGGGCGTCGGACGCCGGCGGGGCCTCGGCCTCGGGCGGTCACCACACCGCCCTCGTGATCTCGACCGTCGCCGACGGGGCGGCATCCGGTGGTGCCGAGTCGACCATGGTGATGGGCGGGCCCGCGATGTGGCTGGCCCACGCCCTGGCGGCGGTCGCCACGATCGTCGCGCTGCGGCGTGGCGAGGGCGCGGCGTGGGGCCTCGTCCGACTGGCCGTCCGCGGGCTGACCGTGGCGCGCCTCCTGACCGGCGGGCACCGCCCCGTCTCCGTCACCGTCCGCCGTGCGCCGCGCCCCACGGGCGTCCTGCCGCGCCCGCCGGGCAGGCGACACCTCACGGCGCTGCCCCGTCGCGGCCCGCCCTGCCCTGCCTGACACCCACCCGTCGACCCTCGTCGACGACCCACCCGTCGAGCGCACGCCGCGCCCTCGGGCCCCTCGTCATGCACCGCAGACCGATCGCCTCCGCGATCTCGAAGGACCAGATCCGTGAACCACCACACCCGTCCCGCATCCACCACGACCCGCCGACCGCGACCGTCCGCCGCCGTCGCCGCCCGCTCGGCCGCCGCCCTCGGTGCCGCCGCCCTGCTGGCGCTCGCCGCACCCCTCGCGGCGTCGGCCCACGTCCACGTCGAGCCCGGCCAGGCCGACGCCGGCTCGTACGCCACGCTCACCTTCAAGGTGCCGAACGAGTCGGCGACCGCCGGAACCGTCGGCGTCGTCGTCGACCTGCCCACCGACACCCCGTTCACGTCGGTCTCGTACCAGCCGACGCCGGGCTGGACCACCGAGGTCACCACGAGCACGCTGCCCGAGCCGGTCGAGCTCGACGGCACGACGATCACCGAGGCGCCCACCCAGGTGACCTGGACGGCCGAGGGCGACACGCAGATCGCGCCCGGGCAGTTCCAGCAGTTCGTCGTCTCCGCCGGGGCCGTGCCCGACACCGGGTCGATCGCCCTGCCGACCCACCAGCGCTACTCGGACGGCACGGTCGTCGACTGGGCCGACGCCACGCCGGCCTCGGGTGAGGAACCCGAGCACCCGGCGCCCACGCTCTACGTGAACGACGCGCCGCCGACCGACGAGCACGCCGGTCACTCCTCGGACGACGACGACGCGACGACGGCCGGGGTCAGCACCTCGGGTGACTCGGCGTCGGGCTCCGGCGACGGCACGGTCGGCCCGCTCGCGATCGGGCTCGGCATCGGTGGTCTCGCCCTCGGCGCCCTCGCCCTCGTGGTCTCGGTGGTGGCGTTGACCCGTCGGCCCCGGGCCACGGCGTCCGGCGCCTCGGGCCGCGGCGGGGTGGACGCGTGACGGCCGCGCGCCGGCGGGCACCGCGCCTCCTCGCCGGTCTCGCCGTCGTCGGGCTCGGTGCCGCGACGGCGGCAATGGCCTTGGCCCCCGCGGGGTCGGCCTCGGCTCACGACTACGTGGTGAGCAGCAGCCCCGCCGCCGGGTCGACCGTCGACGCAGCGCCCTCGACGGCCTCGATCACCTTCAACGACGTGGTCCTCGACCTCTCGGGCACCGGCAGCTCGAACGTGCTCGAGGTGACCGACGCCTCGGGCCTGCACTACGAGGACGGCTGCTCGACCACGTCGGGTCCGACCCTGTCGACCGGGGTCGCCCTCGGTGCCGCCGGCGACTACACGATGACCTACCAGGCGGTCTCGGCCGACGGTCACACCGTGTCGGACGCCGTCCCGTTCACCTACGCCCCCGCGGCCGGCACGGCCGAGGCGGCCGGTTCGCCGACCCGCCCCGAGTGCGACGGCGCGGCAGGTTCAGGAGGCGCGGGTGGCGCCACCGAGGCACCGACGGCCGACGAGACTGACGCGGCCTCGCCGTCGGCGTCGCCCGAGCCCGAGATGACGACCCAGGCCACCCCGGGTGACGCCTCGGGGTCGACGTCCGCCGCCGCGCCCGAGTCGGGCGCGGTGAACGCCGGTCTCGTCGTCGGCATCGCCGTCGCCATCGTGGTGCTGGCCGCGGCCGGCGTCGCGATCGCGATCGTCACGGGTCGCCGACGGGACGCCTCGCCCGCCGAGGACGAGTCCGACGCCGACGACGCGGACGACGCGTCGGGGCCACCGTCGGGCGGCTCGACGGGCGGACGGTGACGTCGGTCGGCTGATCACGTCCGAGACGGACCGAGGGCCCCGGGTGCGACGCACCCGGGGCCCTCGCTCGTGGGCGGCTCAGTCGCGCGAGATCCACGCCTCGACGTCGGCGACCGAGCGGGGGATGCCGACCGAGAGGTTCTCGGCCCCGTCGGCGGTGACCAGGATGTCGTCCTCGATGCGGACGCCGATGCCGCGGAACTCCTCCGGCACGGTGAGGTCGTCGGGCTGGAAGTACAGGCCGGGCTCGATCGTGAACACCATGCCGGGCTCGAGCACCCCGTCGAGGTAGAGGTCACGGCGGGCCGCGGCGCAGTCGTGCACGTCGATGCCGAGGTGGTGGCTCGTGCCGTGCACCATGTAGCGGCGGTGGTACTGGTGGTCGGGCTGCAGGGACTCGTCGGCCGTCACCGGCAGGAAGCCCCACTCGGCCGTGCGTTCGGCGATGACCTTCATGGCGGTCGCGTGGATCTCGCGGAAGGCGATGCCCGGACGCACGACGGCGAACGCGGCGTCGGCCGCCTCGAGCACGGCCTCGTAGACGAGGCGCTGCACGTCGGTGAACCGGCCGGAGACGGGCAGCGTCCGGGTGATGTCGGCGGTGTAGAGGCTGTCGAGCTCGATGCCGGCGTCGATCAGGATGAGGTCGCCGTCGCGCACGACGCCGTCGTTGCGCGTCCAGTGCAGGACGCAGGCGTGGTCGCCCGAGGCGGCGATCGTGTCGTAGCCGACGGTGTTGCCGTCGGCCCGGGCACGGCGGTTGAAGGTGCCCTCGACGAGGCGTTCGCCGCGCGGGTGCGCGACGATGTCGTCGAAGTCGGCGATCACGTCGGTGAAGCCCTTGCCGGTGACCGTGACGGCCTCGCGCATCTGCGCCACCTCGTAGGCGTCCTTGACGAGCCGGAGCTCGCTGAGGTCGCGGGCGAGGTCGGCCGAGGTCGCGCGCACCGGCGAGCCGTCGACGTCGGGCCCGTCGCCGCCGGGAGCGTCGGCGTTGAGCCCTTCGGCGGTGCCGGTGGACGCCGCGGCGGGGGACTGCTCGGCGGCGGCCTCGACCACGGCGTCGAGACGCCGGGTCAGGTCGGGGTCGGCCTCGCGGACGACGAGGGTCGCCGCGTCGGTCGTGCTGACGACGGCCTCGAAGTCGGCGAGGTCGCGGGTCGCCAGGCCCAGGTCGGCGGCGACCTGCGGGAGCGAGGGGCGGGCACCGATCCAGAACTCGCCGATCTCGGGGTTGGCGTAGAACTCGTCCGAGTCGCGGCCGGCGCTCGCCCTGAGGTAGAGCGTGGCGTCGTGGCCGTCGTCGGTGGGTTCGAGCACGAGCACCGAGCCGGGCACCGTGTCGGAACCCCATCCGGTCAGGTGCGAGAAGGCCGAGTGCGCCCGGAAGGGGTAGTCGCAGTCGTTCGAGCGGACCTTCGCCGAGCCGGCCGGCACGACGAGACGGGTGCCGGGGTGCAGCGCCGACAGGCGGGCGCGACGGTCGGCGGCGAAGGGCGCCTGTTCGCGCGGCTCGGGCAGCGCGTCGGGACGATCCGCCCACTGCGACGAGATGTAGTCCTTGAACGTGTCCGACCCGGGGGTGGTGGAGCGGTTGGTGGTCGCGCGCGGCGCCTTCTGATCAGCCATGCACCCATTGTCCCGCTGAACGGGCGTCACGCCCAGTCGGAGCATCGGGCCCAGTCGGAGCGTCACGCCCGGTCGGAGCGTCGGGCTCCGGTGCGTCGGGCTCCGGTGCGTCAGGCTCCGGTGCGGCTGAGCTGCGCGACGACGGGCCGGTGGTCGCTGCCGGCGTCGTCGAGGTCGGTCACCACGCGGAACCCCGTGGTCAGCCACTGGTCGGTGGCCATGACGTGGTCGATCGGTGCGCCGAGCAGCGGGGGCACGTCGGTCGGCCAGGTGCCGACCCCGGCGTTGGCCGTCGCCGCGGCGGCGTCGCGGCAGGCACCGAGGTCGCCGCCGTCGGAGCCGAGGCCGGCGAGGTGGTCGAGCGTCGCGTTGAAGTCGCCGGCCATGATGACGTCGCCCGAGCGGCAGACGTCGGCGAGGTAGCCGAGCCCGGCGCGCCACTGGCCCATGTGGTCGGGGGTGGGCGACACGGGGTGGGCGGCCACGATCGTCGGCCCCTCGCCCGAGACGGGCGTCGCGACGACCGTCGGCAGGACCGGGGTCGTCCGGGCGTCGGTCACGCCGTCGTCGCCGATCTCGACCTGGTAGTCGCCGAGCGCCGCGCTGATGAGCAGGGTCGTCGACCGGCCGCTCGCGATGTCGTCGTACGCGACCGTGTGGACCCACATCGGCTTGCCGGCCGCACCCATCGCCTCGGCGACGGCGACGCCGACCTCCTGCCGGGTCTCTGGCAGGGCGATGACGTCCGCGCCGACCTCGGTCGCCAGGGCGATCACGGCGTCGGCGCCGGTGGCCGCGCCGAGCGTGTTCCACGACAGGACCGTGACGTCGGTGGGGGTCCTCTCGACGAAGTCGGTGCGGCCGAGCCCCCTCGCCGTCACGACGCCCGCCGAGAGGGCGCCGAAGACCAGCAGGAGCACGGCCGCGCTGGCCGTCAGCGACCGGACGGGGCGCGCGACGAGTCCGAGCACGAGCAGCAGGACCATCAGGACGACGGCCACGGCGGCGGCCGCGAGTCGGAACGACACCACCTGGCTGACCGGCATCGTGCGCTGCAGCCCGACGGCCTGGGGCCAGAGGGCGACCAGGAGGGCGGCGGCGACGGCGAGGACGATGACGAGGGCGACGAGACGACGGATCATGGCCCTTGGAGCCTAAGGGACGGCCGGGCGCGGGTCGGTCACCGCACGGACGGCTCGGATGCGCGCCGCCTACGATGGGAGGATGCCCACGCGCCTGGTCGACCTGCACACTCACTCGAGCGTGTCGGACGGCACCGAGACCCCGGCCGACCTCGTCGCCTCGGCGGTCCGGGCGGGTCTCGACACGGTGGCCCTGACCGACCACGACAGCACGGCCGGCTGGGCCGAGGCGTCGGCTGCCGTCGTCGGCACGGGCCTCACCCTCGTGCCCGGCATGGAGCTCAGCACTCGCCTCGGGCTGAACAGCGTGCACATGCTCGGCTACCTCTTCGACCCGGCGCACCCGGGCCTCGTGGCCGAGACGGCCCGCCTCCGTGACAGCAGGCTGCACCGGGCCGAGCGCATCGTCGAGCGCATCGCCGCCGACTACGACCTCACCTGGGGCGACGTGCTCGCCCAGGCCAGCTCGGGCGCGACCCTCGGCAGGCCGCACATCGCCGACGCCCTCGTCGCCAAGGGGTACGCGCCCGACCGCAGCGCCGCCTTCGCGGGCATCCTGCACTGGCGGTCCGGGTACTACGAACCGCACGAGGCCCCCAGCCCGTTGATCGGCGTCCGGTTGATCCGCGAGGCCGGGGGAGTCCCCGTCATCGCGCACCCGGCGACCCGGGGCCGCGAGCCCAACGTGTCGAGCGAGGGCTTCGAGGCCCTCGTCGACGCCGGCCTGCTCGGCGTCGAGGTCGACCACCGCGAGAACACCACCGCGGGCCGGTCTCGCCTGCTCGAACTCGCCCGCCAGCACGACCTCATCGTGACCGGGTCGAGCGACTACCACGGCGACGGCAAGCCGAACCGCTTGGGCGAGAACACCACCGCGCCCGAGCAACTCGACCGCATCGTCGACGCGGCGACCGGGTGGGTGCCCGTCCGCGGCTGACGCGACCGGCGCCTCCTCGGCCCGTGGCATGACGCACGAGACCCCCTCGACGCGGACGTCGAGGGGGTCTCGTGGTGGCCGGGGCTCAGCCCTGGGGCTGCGACGACGAGTCGCCCGCCGGGCGGCGGCGACGATTGCGGCTGCGCTTGCGCGGTGCCTCACCCGTGCCGTCGGCGGAGGGAGCCGTCGCCTCGGACGGCTGCGAGGCCCCGCGACCCGTGGCCGACGGTTCGCCCGAGGTGCGGACCGGGGCATCGCCGCGACCGCGGCCGCGACCCCTGTCGCGGTCGCCCTGGGGGCCGCCGGTGCGCTCGCGTGAGCCGGTCGAACCGGCCTTGACCGCCGACAACGAGGTCGCGCGCAGGCGTCCCTTGGTGCCGACGGGGATGTCGAGGTCGGTGAAGAGGTGCGGGCTCGACGAGTAGGTCTCGACCGGCTCGGGCTGACCCATGTCGAGCGCCCGGTTGATCAGGGCCCACTTGTGCAGGTCGTCCCAGTCGACGAAGGTCACCGCGATGCCGGTCTTGCCCGCGCGGCCGGTGCGGCCGGCGCGGTGCAGGTAGGTGTCGTGGTCGTCGGGCACGGTGTGGTTGATCACGTGCGTGACGTCGTTGACGTCGATGCCTCGGGCCGCGACGTCGGTCGCGATGAGGATGTCTTTCTTGCCCGCCTTGAAGGCGGCCATCGCACGCTCGCGCTGCTCTTGGTTCAGGTCGCCGTGCACGGCCGCGGCGTTGAAGCCACGGTCGTTGAGCTCTTCGACGAGCTTGGCGGCGGCACGCTTGGTGCGCGTGAAGACGACGGTCTTGCCACGGCCCTCGGCCTGCAGGATGCGGGCGATCACCTCGTCCTTGTCGAGCGAGTGCGCCCGGTAGACGACGTGCTTGATGTTCGCCTGGGTCAGGCCCTCGTCGGGGTCGGTCGCCCGGATGTGGATCGGCTTCGACATGAAGCGACGCGCCAGCGCCACGATCGGGCCGGGCATCGTCGCCGAGAACAGCATGGTGTGACGCGTGGCCGGCACCTGCTGGAAGATCTTCTCGATGTCGCTCAAGAAGCCCAGGTCGAGCATCTTGTCGGCCTCGTCGAGGACGACCTCTTGCACCTCTTTCAGGTTCAGGAGGCGCTGGCCGGCCAGGTCGAGGAGGCGCCCCGGGGTGCCGACCACGATCTGGGCGCCGGCCTTGAGCTGTTCGACCTGGCCCTCGTAGGCCTTGCCGCCGTAGATGCTTACGATCTTCGTCGCGCGGTTCGACGTGGCGACCTCGAGGTCGTCGGCCACCTGGACGCAGAGCTCGCGGGTGGGGACGACGACGAGCACCTTGACGCCGGGGGCCGGGTCGAGGCCGATGCGCTGGATGATCGGGAGGCCGAAGCCGAAGGTCTTGCCGGTGCCCGTCTTGGCCTGGCCGATGATGTCTTGGCCGGCGAGGGCGAGGGGGATGGTCTGGGTCTGGATGGGGAAAGGTTCGAGGATCCCCTTCGACGCCAGAGCGTCGACCATGTCGGGGTCGATCGCGAGGTCAGTGAATGTCAAAGTGTTGCCCTGTCTCATATAGGGGGATGCGAGGAGTTTAGCCCGTCGCGACGGGGGGCCTCTCGGACCCCGTAAGATGTGGGCGTGGTGTCCTGGCCCGGTCGAGGTGCGAAGCGCGGCGTCCCGTCCCTGCAGTGGCCGCGGCCCGCCGCGAAGCCGACCCCCGTGGCCCGCGTCGAACTCGACCAGTTCACCCCCGACCTCCTGGTCTTCCTGGGCCACGCGGCCTACCTCGAACTCGCCCTGTTCGAGACGCTCGGGCGGTCGTCGGCGTTCGCCCCCGACGTGCGAGCCAAAGAGACCACGGGCCGCATCGCCGAGACCACGCTCGCCCGGCACCGCGGGCTCGTGGCCGAGATCGAGCGGTCGGGCCACGACGCCACCGAGTCGATGGAGCCCCACATCGCCGCGATCGACGAGTTCCGGGCCCGCACCGAGGGCACCGACTGGTACGAGGCGATCGTGGCCGACTACGTCGCGGCCGGCCTGCTCAACGACGTCTTCGTGCGGTTGGCGGCAGGGCTCTCCGCCGACCACCACAAACGCATCGTCTCGGTGCTCGAGGCCCACGACGACGCGCCCCTCGTGGTGCGAGAACTGTCGGCGGCCATCGAGGCCGACCCGCGGCTCGCCTCGCGACTGGCCCTCTGGGGTCGGCGCCTGGTGGGCGACACGCTCCTCGTCGCCCGGGCCGCGGTGGCCGCGTCGCACGTGTCGGCCGACGACGAGCGCCTCGAACCCGTCTTCACCGAGCTGATCGCCGCCCACACCCGGCGCATGGACGCCCTCGGCCTGACGGCCTAGGGGCCTGACGGGCCTGGGCCTGTCGGACTGTGGACTTGACCGCCTGACGGCCTGACGGCCCCGGGAGGCGCGGGTCAGGCCGTCGCGCGGAGCAGGCGGGCGAACTGCTCGGTGTCGCGAGCACGCCGGCGCACCGCCACGACCCGGCAGGCGACGATCGCCGCGACGCCGGGCAGCACGAGGCCGACGACCCAGATCCAGCCGCCGTCGGCGGGCCAGCCGGCCCAGGTGAGGGCCTCCCAGACGACCGCCGCCACGACGGCACCGACGGCCGGGGCGAGCAACACGCCGCGCGTGTCGGCGGCGGGCAGCGCGTAGTGGAGGACGAACCCGAGGATCGCGCCCCCCAGGACGATGAAGAGGAGTTCCACGGTCAGCTCACGAAGCCGACCTTGCGGCTCTCTTCACTGCCGATCTCGACGTAGGCGAGCGACGCCGTGGGCACGACGTAGGTCTTGCCCTTCGAGTCGGCAAGGGTGACGAACGACTTGCTGCCGTCGAGCGCGTCGCCGACGACCTTCTCGACCTCGGCCGCGGTCTGCGACGTCTCGAAGCTGATCTCACGGGGGCTGTTGGTGATGCCGATGCGAATGTCCACGTCGTAAAGGTATCCGACCGGCCGGTCCCTCGGTCCGTGCGTTCACTGACGGCGCACAACCGGGGACGGGTCCCCCTCCGACCCGTGTCCGCCGGCGATGTCGGTCGGAGCCGATAGCGTCGAGCACATGGCTCCGACCGTCTCCCCGCCCGCCTCGGGTCCGGTGCGCGCCGAGGCGCCTCCGGCGCTCGACGACTCGCAGCGTGCGGTGCTCGACCTGCCGGACGGCCGGTCGGCCGCCGTCGTCGGCGCACCGGGGTCGGGCAAGACCCGCACCCTCGTCGAGTTCGTCGTCGATCGCGTCGAGGGGCGTGGCTGGGGCCCGACGGCCGTCCTGGCCCTCGCACCGACCCGGTCGACGGCCACGACCCTGCGTGACGTCATCGCCTCGAGGCTCACCGTTCCCACCCCGGGGCCCCTGGCGCGGACCGTCTCGTCCCTCGCATTCGACGTCGTGGGGCACGCGGCGCGGCTCGCGGGCCTGCCGGTGCCGACGCTCCTGACCGGCGGCGACCAAGACACCATCGTCCGGTCGTTGCTCGAGGGGCACGAGGCGGACGCCACGGGTCCGACCTGGCCCGACGAGCTGGGCCCCACGGTGCGCAGGCTCCGCGGGTTCCGCACCGAACTGCGCGAGGTGCTCATGCGATCGACCGAGCACCGCATCGACTCGGACGGCCTGCGCCTCGCGGCCGAGCGGGCCGGTCGACCCGAGTGGGCCGCGGTCGCCGACTTCCGCGACGAGTACCTCTCGGTGCTCGACGCGTCCCGTGGCCGTCACCTCGACTCGGCCGAGCTCGTCGACTACGCCGTCGCCGCCCTCGACCGGGGTGAGACCTCCCCGGTCGTCGACGGGCTGCGGGTCGTCCTCGTGGACGACGCGCACGAGGCGACCGAGTCCACGCTCGCCCTGTTGCGCGCCCTGGTGCGACGGGGCGTCGCGGTCGTCGCCTTCGGCGACCCCGACCTCTCGACCAGCGCGTTCCGCGGCGGCACCCCCGACGTCCTCGGGCGGCTCGGCCCGCGCCTCCACCTGTCCGACGTCGAGACCCTCTACCTCTCGACGGCCCACCGCCACCGGCCGCCGCTCCGGGACCTCGTGCGACGGGTGACCGCCCGCATCGGCACGGCGGGGGCCGGTCGTCAGCACGCTGCGGCGCCCGCCGCCGTCGAACACGACCCCGGGTCCGCGCCCGACGCCGACGTTCCCGCCGTCGTCACGGTGCGGGCCGACAGCCCGACGCACGAGGTGGCCTCGGTGGCCCGTCTGCTGCGCGAGCACCATCTCGTCCGCCGGGTGCCGTGGTCGCGCATGATGGTCGTCGTCCGCAGCGGCGGTCAGGTGGCCGGTGTCGCCCGGGGGCTGCAACTCGCCGAGGTGCCGACCCGGACCTCGGTCGCCGGTCGGGCCGTGCGCGACGAGCACGCGGCGCGCCACCTGTTGCTCGCCGCCTCCGTGGCGGTCGGGCGAGACGAACTGACGGCCGAGCTGGCCACCGAGCTGCTGCTGGGGCCGCTCGCCGGCTTCGATCCGCTCTCGCTCAGGCGCCTCCGGCTCGCGTTGCGCGCCGACGAACTGGCGTCCGGCGGCGTGCGCCCGGCCGACGACCTGCTTGTCGAGGCGCTAAAGGGCCCCGGCAGGTTCGTCACGATCGACTCGAGGTTCGCGGCCCGTGCCGGGCGCTTCTCGACGAGCCTGGACGCGGCGCGCCGGTCGGCGGCCGTCGGAGGCAGCATCGAAGAGGTGCTCTGGGGCCTGTGGGAGCGCAGCGGACTCGCGGCCGAGTGGTCGGCCCAGAGCGCGGGTCGCGGCATCGTCGCCGCCGAGGCCGATCGCCACCTCGACGGGGTCGTCGCCCTCTTCACCGCCGCGAAGCGCTTCGTCGAGCGGACGCCCGAGGCTGCGCCCGGGGCGTTCCTCGACGCGCTCCTCGGCGCCGAGGTCCCCGAAGACACCCTCTCGCCCCAGGCGACGACCGAGACCGTGCTGGTGTGCACGCCGTCCGCCGCCGTGGGCGTCGAGGTCGACGTCGTGGTCGCCGCCCGCCTGCAGGACGGCGTGTGGCCGAACCTCCGCGTCCGGGGCGGACTGCTGGGGCCCGACGACCTGGTGTCCCTGGCCGAGCACGGTCTGCTGGAGCGCGGCCCGCACGAGGGTGCGCCGAACGGCCCCGGCGCGGCCGACGATCGCGACGACGAGCCGGTCGCCCCGTCCGACGCCCGGGCCGCGGTGCTGTCCGACGAGCTGCGCATGTTCGCCCTCACGGTGTCGCGAGCCACCCGGCAGGTCGTCCTCTCGTGCACCGCGAACGACGACGAGGGGCCCTCGCCGTTCTTCCGCCTGCTGCCCGACGACTGCCCCGAGGCCCCGGTGGGCCACCCGTTGTCGTTGCGGGGTCTCGTCGGCCACCTGCGACACGTGCTCGTCTCGTCGCCCCACGGCCCGCGCGCCGACGACGCGACCGAGGCGCTGGCACGGCTGGCCGCCGAGGGCGTCGCGGGCGCCTCTCCCGACGACTGGTACGGGTTGCTCGAGCCGAGCACGACCGAGCCGCTGATCGACCTCGACGACCCCGAGGCCCACGTGCCCGTCTCGCCGTCGCAGCTGGGTTCGTTCGAAGAGTGCCCCCTGCACTGGTTCGTCGACCGCTTCGGCGGGTCGGCGCCCAACGCCGCGATGGGTCTCGGCACCGTCCTGCACGACGTCATGGAGCACGCCGAGGGCACCGACGTCGACTCCCTGTGGCAGGCGGTCGAGGGCCGCTGGCCCGAACTCGAGTTCGAGTCGGCCTGGATCGCCGAGTCCGAGAAGCACCGGGCGCGAGCCATGACCGAGAGCCTGTCCGCCTACCTGCGCGACTTCGAGGCCTCGGGCGGCAGCCTGCTCGGAGCCGAGTCCACCTTCACCCTCGACGTCGGGCCGGCCCGGCTCCGCGGCTCGATCGACCGGGTCGAACGCACCCGCGACGGTGCCGCCGTCATCGTCGACCTCAAGACGGGTCGGTCGGCCCCGACGTCGGCGCAGGCCGTGGCCGACCACCCGCAGCTGGGCAGCTACCAGGTCGCCCTGGCCGACGGCGCGGTCGAGGCCGTGCCCGAGGGCACGCCGCCCGGTGGGGCGAAGCTCGTGATCGTGTCGTCCGGCGTCCGGGGCAAGCTCTACCGCGAGCCCGCACAGGTGGCCTTCGACGACGAGCAGCTCGCCGCCTTCCGGACCCGGGTCGTCGACGCGGCCGAGCACATGGCGGGTCGGGTGTTCGTGGCCCGACTCGACGACCACTGCGAGGGGCGCCACGGCGGCTCCTGTCGCATCCACGTGGTGGGCGAGGTGAGCGGTCCGTGACGGCCTCGGACCGGCCACAGGGGCCGGCAGGGGGTCTCGGCCCGACCGACGCGGGTGGCGACGGTGGCGTGACCCGCGCCTCCTCGTCCCTGCTCGGCGCCGCCGAGATCGCCGAGGCGCTGGGGTTGCCCACGCCGACGCCCGAGCAGCAGGCGGTCATCGAGGCCCCGCTCGAGCCCGCACTCGTGGTGGCCGGAGCCGGCAGCGGCAAGACCGAGACGATGGCCAACCGCGTGGTGTGGTTGCTCGCGAACCGACTCGTCGGCGTCTCGCAGGTGCTCGGGCTGACGTTCACGCGCAAGGCCGCGGGCGAGCTCGGTGAACGCATCGAGCGCCGCATCGCGCAGCTCGCCACCGTCGGGCTGCTCGGCGACGAGGTCGACCCGTTCGACGTCCCGACCGTCTCGACCTACAATGCCTTCGCCAACGCGATCTTCCGTGACAACGCGCTGCGGGTCGGTCGCGAGAGCGAGTCCCAGGTGCTCGGCGACGCCTCGGCCTGGCAACTGGCCCGATCGCTGGTCGTCGGCAGCTGTGACGAGCGTCTCGCCGGCCTCGGGCGGAGCGTCGACGGCATCACCGAGGCCGTCCTGCGCCTCAGCCACGCGCTGAGCGAGAACGTGAGCGGGGCCGAGCCCGTGGCGCGCCTGGCCGACCGTTTCCTCGACCTGGCGGGTCTGCCGTCGTCCAAGGGCAGCGCCTACAAGTCGGTCCTCGACGCCGTCGGTGCCGTCTCGGCCCTGCCCCCGTTGCTCGACCTCGCGATGGCCTTCGCCGACGAGAAGGCCCGTCGTGGTCTGGTCGAGTACTCCGACCAGGTGGCCCTGGCGCTCGAGGTGTGCGACACCGCCCCCGGCGTCGTGACCGAGCTGCGTGACCGGTACCGCGTCGTCCTGCTCGACGAGTACCAAGACACGAGCGTCGTGCAGACCACCCTCCTCTCCCGCCTCTTCGAGGGCACCGGCGTCATGGCGGTCGGCGACCCCCATCAGTCGATCTACGGCTTCCGCGGTGCCAGTGCCGCGAACCTGGGTCGGTTCCCGATCGACTTCGGGGCGCGACCCGACGCGGTGTTCAGCCTCTCGACCAGTTGGCGCAACGCGTCGCGCGTGCTCGACGCCGCCAACACCGTGGTCGCCGAGCTCGCACGGTCGTCCGACGCGGTGGTGGGCGAGCTGCGCGCCCGGCCGGGCGCCCCCGAGGGTCGGGTCGAGTTGCTCTTCGACCAGACCCTGCCGGGCGAGGCCGACCAGGTGGCCGCCTGGCTGCACGACGAGCTGGCCGTCCCGACGGTCGTCGACGGCGAGCCTGCCCGGCGCACGGCGGCGTTGCTGTTCCGGTCGAAGAAGACCATGCCGGTCTTCGTCGAGGCCCTCGCGGCGCGCGGGGTGCGGTACCACGTGCTCGGCGTCGGCGGCCTGCTGCAACGACCCGAGGTGGTCGACCTCGTCGCGTGCCTGCGGGTGCTGCACGACCCGTCGGCGGGCTCCGAGGCCATCAGGCTGATGGCCGGGGCACGGTGGCGCGTCGGCGTCCGTGACATCGCCCGGTTGCGCGACGTCGCCTCGTGGCTGTTCTCGCACGACCACGCCCAGCAGCGCCTCGACGACGACGTCGCCGCCGGGTTCCGGGCGTCGGTCGCGGTCGGCGAGCACGGATCGATCGTCGACGCCCTCGACTTCGTCGCCACGGCACCGCTCACCCACCGTCAGCTCTCGGGCTTCAGCGACGAGGGGCTCGGGCGCCTGCGCCGGCTCGGCTCGCAGCTCGCGTCGCTGCGGGGGCGCACCGGCCTCGACTTGGTCGACCTCGTCACGCTGGTCGAGCACGAGATGCTGCTCGACGTCGAGGTCGCCGCGGCCACCGGAGCGCCGTCGGGCGGGGCCTGGCTGCAGGCGTTCGAGGACGAGTTGGCCGGGTACGTCGCGACCGACGAGAACGCGGGCCTCGGCGGGTTCCTCTCGTGGCTCGAGGCGGCCGAACGTCGTGACGACATGGGGCCCCGGTCCGAACAGGCCGAGCGGGGAACGGTCCAGCTCCTGACCATCCACGGGTCGAAGGGGCTCGAATGGGACGTCGTCGCGGTGCCGCGGCTGGTCGAGGGCGAGCTGCCCGGCACCTCCCGCGAGGGGGTCGGCTGGCTCGGATTCGGCGAACTGCCGTACGAGTTCCGGGGTGACGCGGCCGAACTGCCGGTGCTCGGCTGGCGGGGGGTGGCCGACCAGAAGGAGTTCGACCAGGCGCTCAAGGCCTTCAAGGACGAGCTCGTCGTGCGCCATCAGGCCGAAGAACGGCGTCTGGCGTACGTCGCCCTCACCCGGGCCCGGGACGCCCTCCTCGTCAGCGGGTCGTTCTGGACGAGCGCGGTCCGACCTCGTCCCGCGAGCCGGTTCGTCGTCGAGCTCGCCGAGCGAGGGCTCGTCCCGCTGGGGGATCTCCCCGAACGGCCCGACGACGACGAGAACCCGTTGGCCGCCGCGTCGAGAGAGCTGACGTGGCCCCTCGACCCGTTGGGCTCGCGGCGGGCGGCCGTCGAGTACGCCGCCGCGCGGGTCGGCGAGGCCGTCGACCGTCGGACGCGGGCCGCCACCGAGCGGCTCGACGACGCCGAGGCCGAACGGCGTGGGGACGTCCTCGAGCGTCTCGAGGCGGTCGACGTCGTCGCCCCGACGCGGCCGACGGCGGGGTCGACGTGGTCGTCCGACATCGACCTGCTGCTGCTCGAACGCGACGCCGCACGGTCCGGTGCCGGTGCGACGCCCCTGCCGCAGCGCATCCCGGCCTCCCGCTTCAAGGACTACGTCGACGATCCCGCCGCGGTCGCGGCGGCGCTGCGACGCCCCCTGCCCGAACGCCCCTATCGGGCCACCCGCCTCGGCACGCTCTTCCACGAGTGGGTCGAAGAGCGGTTCCGGCCGACGGGGCGTTCCGAGACTCTCGACGCCTGGGGCGACGAGAGCGACCTCGACGACGAGCGTGTCGGGTCACCGGGTTCCGGCCCGGTCGACCCCGACGACGCGCGACGCTTCGACCAGCTGGTCGCGACCTTCGAGCGCTCGGCCTGGGCCACGCTCGAACCCGTCGACGTCGAACTCGAAATCCACCTCCCGCTCGGCAGCCGCACGGTCATCTGCAAGATCGACGCGGTGTTCGAGCGCGACGGCCGGTTCGAGGTCGTCGACTGGAAGACCGGCAAGGCTCCGACCGACGACGCCGACCTCGAGTTGAAGCAGCTGCAGCTCGCCCTCTACCGCGAGGCCTATGCACAGTTCCGGGGCGTGCCGGCCGACGTCATCGACGCGGCCTTCTACTTCGTGGCCGACGATGTCGTGCTGCGACCCCGGCACGTCGCCGACCGCAGCGAGCTGGTCGAGCTGTGGCGACGGGTCGAGCTCGAGGCTCGGGGGTGACGGTTCAGACGTGGCGGCGTTCGGTCGCCTCGAGCAGGTCCTCGACGCCGTCGACGTCGAGGGCGGCGGTCGAACCCGAGCCGATGCCGGCCCGACGGTCGCCCGGCAACGAGTCGACGAGCTTCGTCATCATCTCGACGGCGTCGTCGACGACCGAGGTGTTCTTGGTCGCCGTCCCGTGCAGCAGCCACTTGGCCAGGTCGAGTTCGCGGTAGAGGGTCGCCCGGTGCCTCAGCTGGTGGTCGCTCGTGCCCCGGGCGGTGTTGTACGCCTCGAACGCGTCGTCGACGGCCCTCGGCGTCGGAGCGCCGAGCAGCCAGGCGAGGTCGCGGGCCGGGTCGCCGACCTGCAGGTCGTGCCAGCCGAGGACGCCGCTGACGGTGTCACCGAGGACGAGGACCGACCCCGCGTCGAGCGAGCCGTTGACGACCGTGGGCTGGAACTGCCAGAGCACCGAGTCCTGGATCGCCGCCTCCCAGCGTTCGAGCAGGGCGGCCGGCAGCAGGCGGGTCGACGCGGCCCGGTCGACGAGGGCCGCCGATGAGCGCATGGCCTCGAACGGGGTGTGGCTCGTGAGGCCGGCGTCGGTGACGAAGCTCGTGGGCAGCGAGTGGATCGCGGCGACGGCGCGGCCCAGGGCGGTCGGCAGGTCGCTGCCGTCGGTGAGGCGGGAGAGGGACAGGTGCTCACCCGGGACCACGTCGTAGACGATGCCGCGCGTCCGCCCGATGGGTGCTTGACCGCGATAGAGGGGGACGTCGAACGAGAGGCGCCCTCGCACTCCGGCGCTCAGGGCCCGCAGGGCGACCAGGTCGGCGGACTGTTGCGCCTCGGCCCGCTGCGACCTCGGCACGCGCACGATGCAGTGCTCGCCGGCCCGCCCGACGACGAGCGCCGAGTCGAAGTCGCCACCCGTCTCGCTGCCGTGTCGGGACGCGCGCGTGACGTCCAGGTCCGCGACGGCGGCCGTGGCCAGCGCGGCTAGAGTGAGATGAGATCTGGCCATGCCCTCAGGGTAGGCCGCCGCACGCGGTGCCCTGCCGTGCGCCACGCTGTCAACTCGCGATGATTGGTCGTCCGATGTCCTCGCCGCTCACGTCCCGCCTCCCGCTCGCCCGACACCAGGTCGACCGGGACTACCTGACCAGAGAGCGTGACGGCGTCGTCGACGAGCTGCTCGCCTCGACGTCGACGCGCGTGCTGCCGGTCTGGCGAGGCCGCACGCTGATGGCCTCGGCCGGTGCCCTGGCGCTGCTGCCGGCCGCGTCGGTCCCGGCCGCCGACGACTACGTCTACCTCGGGGTCTCGAAAGACCCGGCGGCCGCCGAACCGGTGGGCACCCCCGTGCTGGCCGCCCTCCTCGACGACGAGCGCGCCCGGTCCATCGCGCCCGACGAGGCCGCCTGGGGCAGCCCGCGGGTGTCCGGCTCCGAGCTCAGCGCCCGGGACGCCGGCCTCGCCGTCGAAGCCGTGGCCGTGGCGAACTGGCACGACTCCCACCGGTTCTCGCCCCGCACCGGGCGCCGTCTGGTCACCGACAAGGCGGGTTGGGTCCGACGCGATCCCGACGACGGTCACGAGATCTTCCCCCGGACCGACCCGGCGATCATCGTCGGCGTCACGGATGCCGACGACCGCCTCCTGCTCGGTTCGAACGCCCTGTGGGAGAAGAACCGCTACTCGTTGCTGGCGGGCTTCGTCGAGCCCGGCGAGTCGCTCGAGCATGCCGTCCAGCGCGAGATCTTCGAGGAGTCCGGCATCAACGTGGTCTCGCCCCGCTACGTGGGGTCGCAGCCCTGGCCGTTCCCGGCGAGCCTGATGGTCGGGTTCCGGGCAGAGGTCGACGCCGACGACCCCGGCACGCTGACTCCCGACGGTGCCGAGATCCTCGAGTTGCGGTGGTTCAGCCGGGACGAACTGGTCGCCGGCCTCGGCGAGATCGTCCTGCCGGGGCGCACGTCCATCGCCCGAGCCATCATCGAGGACTGGTTCGGCGGCGAGATCGACCAGTGACCGAGGCCGCCGACCTGATCGCCGGGCTCGACGAGCAGCAGCGCCGGGCGGCGTCGAAGCTGCTCGGGCCCGTGTGCCTGCTGGCCGGGGCCGGCACCGGCAAGACGCGGGCCATCACCCACCGCATCGCCTACGGGGTGGCGACCGGCGTCTACGCGCCGAACCGCGTCATGGCGCTCACCTTCACCTCGCGGGCGGCAGCCGAGCTGCGGGGGCGCCTGCGCCACCTGGGTGCCGGGGGAGTCTCCGCCCGGACCTTCCACGCCTCGGCCCTCTCGCAGCTGTCGTACTTCTGGCCGCAGACGATGGGCGGTCAGATGCCGCGCCTCCTCGACAGCAAGGCGAAGGCCCTCGCCCACGCCGCCGAGTCGTTGAGGCTCAAGATCGACACGGCGGCCCTGCGCGACCTCGCCGCCGAGATCGAGTGGCGCAAGGTCTCGCGACTGACCCTCGAGGAGTACGCGAAGGCCTTGCCGAGCCGGTCGCTGCCGCCGGCGATCACCGTCGAGAAGGCCCTCGACCTGCACCGCGCCTACGAGTCCGTCAAGGACGAACGCCGCCAGCTCGACTTCGAGGACGTCCTGCTCGCGACGGTCGGCATGCTCGAGCTCGAGCCCCGCGTGGCCCAGCAGGTGCACGAGCAGTACCGCTTCTTCGTCGTGGACGAGTACCAGGACGTCTCGCCCCTGCAGCAGGACCTCCTCGACCTCTGGCTCGGCGGCCGCAACGACCTGTGCGTCGTGGGCGACGCCAGCCAGACGATCTACTCGTTCGCGGGCGCGTCGTCGGACTACCTGCTCGGCTTCGGCTCGCGCTACGACGACGCCACGGTCGTCCGCCTCGAGCAGAACTACCGCTCGTCGAGGCAGATCGTCGACACGGCCAACCAGCTGATGCGGGGCCGACCCGGGGCCCTGCACCTGCACCCCGCCGTCGAGACGACGGGCCCCGTGCCGCCGGTCACCGAGTACCCGAGCGACTCGTCCGAGGCTCGGGGCATCGCCGAGACGATCGCCGACGAGATCCGTTCGGGTGTCGCGCCCGAAGAGATCGCGGTGCTCTACCGGGTCAACGTCCAGGCCGCGGCGATCGAACGCGCGCTCGCCGACGTCGGCGTGTCGACCCGCATCCACGGCGCCACGCGCTTCTTCGAGCTGCGCGAGGTGAAGGAGGCGCTGATGATGATGAAGGGCGCCGCGGTCAGCATCGTGGGTGAACCGCTCTTCAAGACCGTCAGCGACGTGCTTCGCTCGCTCGGCTGGACGCAGGAGGCCCCCGAGCAGCGTGGAGCCGTCCGTGACCGGTGGGAGTCCCTGAACACGATCATGGGCCTGGCCGAGTCCTCGGTGCCCGGCACGACGCTCCGCCAGTTCGTCGACGAACTCTTCGCGCGGCAGGCCGGGCAGCACGAGCCGACCATGGCCGCGGTCACGCTGGCCACGCTGCACTCGGCGAAGGGGCTCGAGTGGCGCAGCGTCTACCTCGTCGGCCTCAGCGAGGGGCTGGTGCCGATCAGCTACGCCAAGGACGACGCGGCGATCGACGAAGAGCGCCGGCTGCTGTACGTCGGCGTCACGAGGGCCCGTGAACGGCTGCGCCTGTCGTGGAGCCGGTCCGGCCAGGGACGGGGCGGCGATCGACGGGTGAGTCGCTTCGTGGAAGAGCTGCGCACCCGCACTCCGGGTGCGGCCGGACGCTCGCGCGGGTGACGAGCCCGTCCTCGATCGAGATCGACTCGACCACGTCGTCCGTGGCCGTGCCGGCCACTCCGGTGAGGCGCGACGACAGGCGACGAGCCGCCCGTGACGCGATCTCGTGGACCGAGAGCGACGGAGGCGCGGTGAGGGTCCGTTGGCTCAGCTGACCCGCGATGGCGGGCCAGGCGGGGTCGGCCTCGCCCGCGTGGAGGTCGAGGCAGCGCGCGCAGGCGGTCGACCCCGGCACCGTCACGGGACCGACCCTCGCGTGTCGGTCGCCGACGCGGACGAGCAGGTGCGTGAGGTCGTACCGGAGCCACTCGCGCCGCCGCCCGGGGTCGACGACGTGCCCTCCGACGAGCACGCCCATGGCACCTCGTGGTGGTGGTGCGTCGACTCCCGGTCGCCGCACGTCGACACCGCACGACCCGAGGAGGTGCGCGACGGCGTCGGCCACCGGGCCCGGCCCCGCCACGAGGACGACGGGCGACGGGGCGACCGAGGACGCACCGGCCGCCAGCGCGGGACGCAGCCGGTCGATCGAGGCCGACACGGCGGCCGGGTCGGCACCGAGGTGGGCGACGAGCGTGGGCAGGCCACCCGTCCCGTGGCCCGCGGCGACCGCGGCGACGACCTGCTCGTCGAGCCTGCTGACGGGACTCAGGACGAGCGACGGACGGTCGACTCCGAACTGCAGGGTGCCGGGGTCGCGCCACACCACGGGTGCGCGCGGGTCGAGGGTGAGGCTCATCGTCCGATCATGCCGGGGCGGACGAGCCGTTCCGGGGTTGTCCACAGGCGCGATCGTCGACGGTCCTGGCCGCGCTCACGCGCACCCGGGACGGACCGTCCGGCGACGAGGGCTCAGGCGCGGGGTGCGTCCGTGTCGGGCCCCGGATCGCCCGGCTCGGTCGCCGAACCGTCCTCGCCCTCGCGGGGCCGGTCGTCGGTCGTGTCGTCCAGCAGGTCGCGGATGGCCTGGTCGACGTCGTCGAAGGCGGGCTCGCTCGACGTCAGGCGGGTGACGAGCCCCTGGGGGTCGTCGACGTCGGCGCTCGTGGGCACGATGTCCGGGTGCGACCAGAGGGCGTCGCGGCGCTCGGCCCCGACGGCGTCGGACACCGTCTGCCAGAGGGCGGCGGCCTCGCGCAGCCGCCGGGGCCGGAGCTCGAGGCCCACGAGGGTCGAGAACGCGGACTCGGCGGGCCCCCCTGCGGCACGGCGTCGGCGCACGGTCTCGGCGATGGCGGCGGACTTCGGGAGGCGCGCGGTGGCCTGGGCGGTCACGACGTCGACCCAGCCCTCGATGAGCGCCAGGGTCGTCTCGAGGCGGGCCAGCGCGGCCAGTTGCTCGTCGGTCTTGGGCGGGATGAGCGCGCCGCTCTTCATGGCCTCTTGCAGCTCGCCGGGGTTCGAGGGGTCGAAGTCGACCGCGAGCTCTTCGAGGCGGGACGTGTCGATCCGGATGCCCTGGGCGAACTCGCGGATGGACGAGATGAGGTGGAGTCGCAGCCACCGGGCGTGACGGAACAGGCGGGCGTGCGCCAGTTCGCGCACGGCGAGGTAGAGCTGCACCTGGTCGGCCTCGATGTCGAGGCCCTCGCCGAAGGCGGCGACGTTCTGGGGCACGAGGGCGGCCTGCTGGTCGTCGAGCAGCGGGATGCCCACGTCGCCGCCGGAGACCACCTCGGTCGAGAGCTGGCCCACGACCTGCCCGAGCTGCATCGCGAAGAGGGTGCCGCCGACGCTGCGCATGACCTGGCTCGCGCCGGCCAGCATGGACCGCATCTCTTCGGGGGCCTGCTCGCCGAGCACACCCGTCAGGGAGTCGGCGATCGAGATCGCGACGGGCTCGGCGAGCTGGCTCCAGACCGGCATGGTGAGGCGAGCCCACTCGGCCCGGGTGACGAGGCGGGGCGTGACGGTCAGCTCGGCCACGTAGGTGACGTCGTCGAGCCACAGGGCGGCGACGTGGAAGGCCTGCTCGAGGGCGGCGGTCTCGCCCGCCGTCGCGGCGACCGCGGTCTGCGAGCCGACGGCGACGGCCTGGTCGGTCGCGACCGACCAGTCGATGCCCTCGCCGCTGCGGTTGACCGCGTCCTGCAGCTGGCTCATCAGGCGGGCGACGAACGCGGGGTCGTCGGGGAGGCCTGCAGCCCCCGCGAGCTGCGACGGATCGATCTCGGACCCGCCGGACAGGAACTGCCGCAGCATGTCGCGGAACTCGTCCTCAGGCCCGCGCGGCGAATCATCGGTCATGCTGACTACGCTAGCTGCTGGCCGCACGAAGATCCTGGGATTCGGCCACCGCCCGGGGGCCGACGCTCCGCTCGTGGCGAACGCGACCCGCGCCTCCCCGGCCGATCCCGAAAGGACCGCAGTGGCCTTCTTCACGCCCCCGCGCACCGCCCCCTCGTCCGACCGTCGCGCCGGCCGCTGGGGCTGGCCGTTGCTCGGCGTGGCCGCCCTCTCGGCCGGCGCCCTGAGCCTGCTCCCGTCGCCGTACCTCATCGAGCAGCCGGGGCCCGTGTTCGACACCCTGGGCAGCGCCGAGTACGAGGGGTCGTCGCAGCCGCTGATCACGGTGTCGGGTCACGAGACGTATCCCACCTCGGGCACGCTCGACCTGCTGACCGTGAGCGTCCAGGGCAACCAGGACGTCCGACCCGGCTGGGTCGACGTCGTCGGGGCCTGGGCGGACCGCAGCCGTTCGGTGATCCCGGTCGAGGCGGTCTACCCGTCGGGTGTCTCGAACGACCAGGTCGACGAGCAGAACGCCGTCGACATGCAGAACTCGCAGAAGTCGGCGATCGCCGCCGCGCTGATCCACGAGGGGTACGCCATACCCAGCGCCGTGACCGTGAGCCAGGTGTCGCAGGGCAGCCCGGCCGAGGGCGTCCTGCGCGAGGGCGACGTGCTGGTCAGCGTGAACGGCACGAGCCTGGCGACGGACGCCGACGTGGACGTGCTGCGCGGCCTCGTCGCGGCGAACGGCGCGTCCGCGCCCGCCGAGGTCGTCGTCGACCGCGACGGGACGACCGTGACCGAGCAGGTCACCCCGGAAGAAGTGGCCGGCACGCCCCTGCTCGGGGTCGGGGTGAGCGTGGACTACACCTACCCCTTCGACGTCACGCTGAAGCTCGACCAGGTCGGCGGGCCGAGCGCGGGCATGATGTTCGCCCTCGGCATCATCGACAAGACGACGCCCGGTGAACTCAACGGAGGCGAGAACGTCGCGGGCACCGGCACGATCACGGCCTCGGGCGAGGTGGGCGCCATCGGCGGCATCCGCCAGAAGCTCTACGGTGCCCGCGACGCCGGTGCCACGATCTTCCTCGCACCGGCCTCGAACTGCTCCGAGGTCGTGGGCAACGTGCCCGCCGGCCTCGACGTCTACTCGGTCGCCACGCTGGACGACGCCGTCACCGCGCTCGAGACGGTCGCGGACGGCGGCAACACGTCGTCGCTGCCCACGTGCACGGCTGCTCGATAGGGTTCGTGCAGCCCGCGCAAAGCTGAGAGGCGGACGCTGAGACGGCCAGGCTCGGCACGTAGGATGGCCGTCCACGTCCCCGTCAGCCAGGAGCACACCCTTGACGTCACCCGCATCGTCGCGAACCGCACGACGCTCGCCCCGACTGCCCGTCCTCGTCACGGTGGCCGTCCTCGCCGCCCTGGTCATCGCCTTCTTCATCTTCTCGTCGCTGCTCACCGACTACCTCTGGTACCAGCAGCTCGGGTTCACGGGCGTGCTGACGACGCAATGGATCTCGCGCCTCGTCATGTTCGCGGTGGGCTTCGTCGCCATGGCCGTGCCGGTCTACGTCAGCATCGAGGTGGCCTTCCGGTTCCGTCCCGTCTACGCCAAGCTCAACTCGCAGCTCGACCGCTACCAGCAGGTCATCGAGCCCCTGCGTCGTGCCGTGGTCATCGGCGTCCCCGTCGTGCTCGGCCTCTTCGCCGGCATCGCGACGTCGACGCAGTGGCAGACGGTGCTCGAGTGGATCAACCGCACTCCCTTCGGTCAGACCGACGCCCAGTTCGGGCTCGACATCGGCTTCTACGTCTTCGAGCTGCCGCTGTACCAGGCCGCGGTCGGCTTCGCCTCGGCCGTCGTCCTCATCGCCGGCATCGCCGCCGTCGCGACCAGCTACCTCTACGGCGCCCTGCGCTTCACCGGTCGCGAGGTGCGCATCTCGAAGGTGGCCCGCATCCAGCTGGCGACCACGGCGGCCGTCTACCTGCTGCTCCAGGGCGTCAGCCTCTGGCTCGACCAGTACGCGACCCTGTCCGACGGCACGAACAAGCTGCTGACGGGTGCCACGTACACCGACGTCAACGCCGGCATCCCCGGCAAGCAGATCCTCGCCGGGATCGCCGTCGTCGTGGCGATCCTCTTCATCGTGACCGCGATCGTCGGTCGGTGGCGCCTGCCGGTGATCGGCACCGCCGCCCTCATCATCATCAGCATCATCGTCGGGGGCATCTACCCGTGGATCGTCCAGCGCTTCACGGTCGAGCCGAGCGAGCGGACGGTCGAGTCGCCGTACATCGAGCGCAACATCCAGGCCACGCGTGAGGCCTACGGCGTCGCCGACGTCGAGGAGCAGACCTACGACGCGAAGTCGGACGCCGAGGCGGGTGCCCTCGCCGGCGACGCCGTGACCACCGCCAACATCCGCATCATCGACCCGGCGCTCGTCACCGACGCCTTCGCGCAGCTGCAGCAGTACCGCCAGTACTACAGCTTCCCCGAGCAGCTCGCGGTCGACCGCTACACGATCGACGGCAACGTGCAGGACACCGTCATCGCGGTCCGCGAGTTGAACACCTCGCAGCTCGGCAACTCGGCCACGCCCTACAACACGACGTTCGTCTACACGCACGGCTACGGGGTCGTCGCGGCCTACGGCAACCAGCGGTCGGCGGACGGTCAACCCGTCTTCCTCGAGTCGGGCATCCCCGTGACGGGTGCCCTCGGCGACTACGAGCCGCGCGTCTACTTCGGCCAGGAGTCGCCCACCTACTCGATCGTGGGTGGCACCGGCCAGAACGACATCGAGCTCGACTACCCGTCGGGCAGCAACGACAACGGCACCAACGAGACGACGACCTTCGAGGGCGACGGCGGGCCCAAGCTCGACAACGTCTTCAAGAAGCTCATCTACGCGATCAAGTTCCAGTCCGAGCAGATCTTCCTGTCGGACGCCGTGAACGACCAGTCGCAGATCCTCTACGACCGCGACCCCACCGAGCGCGTCCAGAAGGTCGCCCCGTACCTCACCATCGACAGCGCACCGTACCCCTCGGTCGTCGACGGGAAGGTCGTCTGGATCGTCGACGGGTACACCACGACGAACGAGTACCCGTACTCGAAGCCGCAGGCGTTGTCCGACGCGATCGCCGACACGTACAACGACCGACCGGTGTACGCGTCGAACAACATCAACTACATCCGCAACTCGGTGAAGGCCACGGTCGACGCCTACGACGGTTCGGTGAAGCTCTACGCATGGGACACCAGCGACCCGATCCTGCAGACCTACGACAAGATCTTCCCCTCGACGCTGTCGCCGCTGAGCGACATGTCGGCCGAGCTGCTCCAGCACGTCCGCTACCCGCAAGACATGTTCAAGGTCCAGCGAGCCATCCTCGGCACCTACCACGTCACCGACGCGGACTCGTTCTACTCGAGCGACGACGCCTGGGTCACGCCCAACGAGCCGACGAGCAACGCACAGAACCCGCCGCTGCAGCCGCCGTACTACCTGACGCTGCAGTTGCCCGACCAAGACCCGGCCTTCTCGATCTACTCGACCTACATCCCGCAGCAGTCGGGTGAGAACGCTCGGAACGTCCTGACGGGCTACCTGGCGGCCAACGCGGACGCGGGGTCGACGCCGGGCGAGATCTCGTCGGACTACGGCAAGCTCACCCTGCTGGCCCTGCCGCGCACCGACACCCTGCCCGGCCCCGGACAGGTGCAGAACAACTTCAACACCGACACGGCCGTGGCGAACCAGCTCGCGCTGCTCACCCGAGGCGACACGAGCGTCGTGCGGGGCAACCTGCTGACCCTGCCGGTGGGTGGCGGTCTGCTGTACGTCCAGCCGATCTACGTCAAGTCGAACTCCGAGACGTCGTACCCGGTCCTGCAGCGCATCCTGGTCTCGTTCGGCGACAAGATCGCCTTCGAGGACACCCTCGACGGTGCACTCGACTCGCTGTTCGGTGGCAACTCGGGGGCGACGGCCGGTGACAACGGCGTGCCCACCACGGGTGAAGGCACCGACGGCACCGACACCGGTGGCGCCACCGACGGAGGCGCCACGGACGGCGGCACCGCGACTCCCGACACCGGGGGGACGGGGACGGGCACGGACAACGCCGCGCTGGACCAGGCCCTCGCGGACGCCCAGCAGGCGCTGAACGACCGGGCGGCGGCCTATGCCGACAACGACCTCGTCCAGGCGGCGGAGGCCGATGCGCGCCTCCAGACCGCTCTCGAGGACGCCGTGGCGGCGAGCGGACAGTAGACACTCGTCACACCGTCGCGAGACCCCCTTCCCGTCCTCGGGAAGGGGGTCTCGTCGTCTCCGGTGAGGGGCGGCCAGAGCGCGTGTGGCGAGACGCGACGGGGGTCACGGGCTCGATTGGACGCCTCGCGCAGGGCGTGCTAGAATCATGTCTTGTGCCGCGGGGTGGAGCAGTTCGGTAGCTCGCTGGGCTCATAACCCAGAGGTCGTAGGTTCAAATCCTGCCCCCGCAACAAGAAACGAGAAAAGCCCCGGTCGAAAGACCGGGGCTTTTCTCGTCCCGGGGCCCCGACGCCGGTGGGTCCGGTCGCGGATGCGCGGGGTCGAGGGCACCGACCGTGCCATGGTTGAGGCATGTCGAGACTCCGGGTGGTCGTCACGCCCGATGCGTTCAAGGGCAGCCTGGGCGCGTCCGCGGTCGCCGACGCGCTCGCCGCCGGGTGGTCACGCTCGCGGCCCGACGACGAGATCGTCGTGCTGCCGCTCGCCGACGGCGGGGAGGGCACTCTCGACGCCTTCGAGAGGGCCGTGCCCGGAAGCATCCGTCGCGAGGTCGTCGTCGAGGGCCCCGACGGCCGAGCCGTCGACGCCCCGTGGCTCACGCTGCCCGACGGCACGGCCGTCGTCGAACTCGCCTCGTCGTGCGGGCTCGGGCTCCTGGCCGCACCCGCCCCGCACGACGCGCACACCCGAGGGCTGGGGGCGGTCATCCGCGCGGCGGTCGAGTCAGGCGCCGAACGGCTGTTCGTCGGTCTCGGCGGCAGCGGGTCGACGGACGGGGGAGCGGGGGCGCTGACGGACCTCGGCGCCGTCATCGTCGACTCGCTCGGCGAACCCGTCGCGGACGGCAACCACGGGCTCACCACGGCCGTGCGGGTCGATCTGTCGGCGACGGTGCCCGTCCCCCGCGGAGGAGTCACCCTGCTGGCCGACGTGGACAGTCCGTTGCTCGGGCCCCACGGTGCGGCCGCGGTGTTCGGGCCTCAGAAGGGGGCGTCGGAGGACGACGTGCTGGCGCTCGACCGGGGCCTCGAACGCTTCGCGAGCCTCGTCGACGTGGACCCGACGACACCTGGTTCCGGGGCGGCGGGCGGGACGGCGTTCGGCCTGCTCGCGTGGGGTGCCCGACTGGTGCCCGGAGCGGAGACTGTGGCCCGCGCCGTCGGCCTGCCCGAGGCCCTGGCCACCGCCGACCTCGTCATCACGGGCGAGGGCCGTTTCGACGAGCAGACCGCCGCGGGCAAGACCGTGTCGCTGGTGACGCGGCTCGCGTCGGCCCACGGCGTTCCGGTGATCCTCGTCGCAGGGCAGGTCGACGCTCCCGTCGACGGTTTCGCCGACGTGGTCTCGACCACGCAGGTGGCCGGTGGCGTCGACGAGTCGACGACCCGCGCCTCCTTCTGGCTCGAGGAGGCGGCCGCCCTGGTGGCCGAGCGGTGGGCACGATGAGTGCGGGCGCGGGCGACGTGGTCGTCGCGGTGGCACAGACGGCGCCGGGTGACGACCCGGCGCGCAACCGACGGACCATCGAGGTCCTCGCCGAGGAGGCCTCCCGCCGCGGGGCACGCGTGGTGGTCTTCCCCGAGTACTCGTCGTTCTTCTCCGCCGAGCTGGGCCCCGCCTACCTCGAGGCCGCCGAGCCCGTCGACGGGCCGTTCGTGCAGCACCTCCGTCGCCTGGCCGACCGTCTCGACGTCGTGCTCGTGGCCGGCCTGGTCGCCGTCTCGTCGGACCCGTCGCGGTTCGAGAACCTGCTGGTGGCGGTCGCGCCCGGTCGAGGGGTCGTGGCGACCTACTCGAAACAGCACCTCTACGACGCGTTCGGAGGGCAGGAGTCCCGCTGGATCGTCCCGGGCCCCCTCGCCGTCGCCGCGACGTTCGAGTCCGACGGTCTCGTCTTCGGGCTGCAGACCTGTTACGACCTGAGGTTCCCCGAGGTCACCCGCACGCTCGTCGACGCCGGGGCCGACGTCGTGCTGATGCCGGCCGAGTGGGTGCGCGGGCCCCTCAAGCAGCACCACTGGACGACGCTCGTGACGGCCAGGGCGCTCGAGAACACGATCTACGTCGCCGCGGCCGACCACGCCCCGCCCGTCGGCGTGGGGTGCAGCACGATCGTCGACCCGACGGGGGTCGCGCTGGCATCGGTCGGAGACGAGGTCGACGCCCTGGCGCTCGCGCGGGTGTCGGCCGCGCGGATCGCCGACGTGCGCCGGACGAACCCCTCGCTGGCCCTGCGGCGCTACGACGTCGTCCCGCGCCCCCTCGACGACGGCACGTCGACCGGGTCGGGGTCAGACCGAGAGTGACGCGAGCTGGGCCGAGGCCCGTTCGAGCACGTCGATGCGCTTGCAGAAGGCGAACCGCACGAGTGACGACTGCTCGGCGGCGAACACCGGGTGGCAGAACGCACTGATCGGGACGCCGACGACGCCCGCGAGCCCGGGCAGGCGTCGGCACAGGTCGGCCGCGTCGTCGAAGCCGAGGGGCGCCGCGTCGGCCACCACGAAGTACGAGCCGACGCTCGGCCGGACGGTGAACCCCGCGCGACGCAGCCCGGCCGAGAGCACGTCGCGCTTGTGGCCGAGAGTCCGGGCGATGCCGTCGAAGTAGGCGTCCGGCAGTCCGAGGCCGACGGCGATCGCGGGTTGGAAGACCGAGCCGTTCACGAACGTCAGGTACTGCTTGACCGCGACGACGCGATCGACGAGTTCGGCCGGGCCGGTCAACCAGCCGATCTTCCACCCGGTCGTGTTGAAGGTCTTGCCGCCCGACGAGATCGAGATCGTGCGGTCGGCCGCGCCGGGCAGGGTGGCGAACGGCACGTGAGCGACCCCGTCGAAGAGCAGGTGCTCGTAGACCTCGTCGGTCACGACGAGCGCGTCGTGCTCGATCGCCAGCTCGAGCAGGAGACGCCTGGTCGCGTCGTCGAGGACGCTTCCGGTCGGGTTGTGCGGGTCGTTCAGCACCACGAGCCGGGTGCGCGGACCGAAGGCCCGACGCAGCTCGTCGGGGTCGACGCTCGAGTCGGGCCCCCGGAGCGGCACGGTGACGTGCACGCCTCCGGCGAGCCCGATCAGGGCGCCGTACGCGTCGTAGAAGGGCTCGAGGGTGACCACCTCGTCGCCGCGGTCGACGAAGGCCAGGATCGTCGCCGCCAGGGCCTCGGTCGCCCCCGCCGTCACCAGGACCTCGCGTCGTGGGTCGAGGTCGATGCCGTAGAACCGTCGCTGGTGGGCGGCGACGGCATCGAGCAGCACGGGCATGCCGCGCCCGGGCGGGTACTGGTTGAGCCCCGACCGCATCGCCTCGTGGGCGGCGTCGAGGACCTCGTCCGGGCCGTCCTCGTCGGGGAAGCCCTGGCCGAGGTTGATGCTGTCGGTCGCCGTGGCGAGGGCCGACATCTCGGCGAAGATCGTGGGAGCGAGCCGGCCGTCGTGGTCGAGGAGCATGGCGCCGCTCGCGGCGCGTTGCCAGGGTGCCTGATGGGTCATGATCCCGTCACCGTAGCCCTGCGCGACGGATGTCGGGGTCGGCTCGTCCAGGTGCCGCATAAGGCGGGCGCAGTCCGCTCACAGGCTCGCCGTATGATCCGCCCAGCTTGGGCGATCAGGCTGTCAGGGCTTGGAAGGAGCACCATGACCGACACCCCCCGCCGCGACGACGGCACCGACGACGGCGAGCCCCGCGCGTCCGACGGCACCGCCGACGGTTCGCAGGGCGCCCAGGGCGAGCACCGGGTCGCACCGGACGACGCCCAGCCCACGACGCCGTACCCGGCCGACCAGGGGGTCACGTACGGGGCGCCTCCCCTGCCCGGCAGCACCCCGCAGGCCGGGGCGTTCGCGTCGCGACCCGACGAGTCCGCGCAGCACCCCCCGCAGGGTCAGCAGCACGACCAAGCGCACCCGCACGACGCGTCGCACCAGCAGCCGGGGTCGCACCAGCAGCCCGGGTCGTACCAGCAGCCGGGGCCGTACCAGCAGCCCGGCTCGTACCAGCAGCCCGGGTCGTACCAGCAACCCGGCTCGTACCAGCAACCCGGCTCGTACCAGCAGCCCGGGTCGTACCAGCAACCGGCCTCGTACCAGCAGCCCGGCTCGTACCCGCAGCAGCAGCAGTCGACGAACGACCCGTACGGGCAGAACCCGTCCGGATCGTCGGCGTTCGCCTACGACACGACGAACTCGTACGCGTCCGCGGGGTGGCAGGCCCCCGCGCCGAAGCCCGCGAAGAACCGACGGGGCCTGGGCGCCGTCGCCGCGGCACTGCTCGTCGGGGTCCTCGTGGGCGGCGCGGCCGGTGGTGGCGTCGCGGCGGTCCTCTCGCGTGACTCCGGGGTCGGCGTCTCGTCGACGGGTCAGTCGCGCGACCTCACGGTGAACGACTACGACGACGCGACGGTCGTGACGGCGGTGGCCGCCAAGGCGACGAAGTCCGTCGTGACCATCAACGTGACGGCGGGGGAGTCCGGCGGCACGGGTTCCGGCGTCATCCTGAGCGACGACGGCTACATCGTCACCAACACGCACGTGGTCACGCTCGACGGGGCCAGCGCGTCGGGCACCATCACCGTGACCCTGAGCGACGGCAGCATCCTGCCGGCCGAGGTCGTCGGCCTCGACCCCACGGTCGACCTCGCCGTCCTGAAGATCGACGCGAGCGGCCTCACGCCCATCGACTTCGCCGACTCGTCGAAGCTCAACGTCGGTGACACGGCCGTGGCCATCGGCGCACCGCTCGGGCTGTCGAACACCGTCACCGACGGCATCGTGTCGACGCTCAACCGCAGCATCACCGTGCAGTCCTCGGCCGCGCCGAGCGACGGCAGCGACCAGGGCCAGCAGAACGACAACAACGGCCAGGGCCCCTTCTCGTTCAACAACGGTGACGGCAGCACGCAGAACCAGGCGAGCTCGGTCATCTCGTTGCCGGTGATCCAGACCGACGCCTCGATCAACCCGGGCAACTCGGGTGGTGCGCTGCTGAACTCGCAGGGCGAGCTGATCGGCCTCAACGTGGCCATCGCGAGCTCGGGTGACTCGTCGGGCAGCATCGGCGTCGGCTTCTCGGTGCCCTCGAACCTGGTGCAGCGCGTCGCGAAAGAGATCATGGCGAACGGCTCGGCCAGCCACGGGCTCCTCGGCGCCAGCGTCAACGACGCCACGAGCGACGCGAACGCGAACCGCGTCGGGGCCCTCATCGTGCAACTCAGCTCCGGTGGCGCGGCACAGAACGCCGGCCTCCGACAGGGCGACGTCGTGACCGAGTTCAACGGCGTGCCGATCAGCGACCGCACCGACCTCACCGCGCAGGTCAGGTTCCTCGCCGGGGGCGCCACGGCCGAGCTGACGTACGTGCGCGACGGGCAGACCGCCACGACCGACGTGACGCTCGACACGCTCACCAGCTAGGGGAGGTCCCCGGTCGACGAGACGGGGGTCGGGGCGCTCAGGCGTCCCGGCCCCCGTTCGCGTGTTGCTAAGCTCGCCACGATCACTGCGGCCGTCCCGCAGCCCCGACCCGCGCCTCCCCGGCGCTCACGAGCCCGAGGAACGCGATCCATGCCAGCAGGCGACAGCACCCGACCCGGTGTCTCGTACGTCATGCCCGTCCTGAACGAAGAGCACGAGATCCGGGCCGCGGTCGAGAGCCTGCTGGTCCAGGACTACGAGGGCCCGTTCGAGGTCATCCTGGCACTCGGCCCGAGCGTCGACCGGACGAACGAGGTCGTCGCCGAGATGTCGGCCGCCGACCCGCGGGTGCGGAGCATCCCCAACCCCGTGGGGTCGACCCCCGCCGGGCTCAACGTGGCCATCCGCGCCTCGGTGCACCCGGTCACCGTCCGCGTCGACGCCCACTCGGTGCTGCCGAGCGACTACACCCGCATCGCGGTCGAGACCCTCGAACGCAGCGGTGCCGACAACGTCGGCGGCATCATGGCCGCGGTCGGCCGCACCCCCTTCGAGAAGGCCGTCGCCCGCGCCTACGGCAGCCGGGTCGGTCTCGGCGGGACGCCCCACCACGTCGGCGGCGCCGAGGGGCCGACCGACACGGCCTACCTGGGCGTGTTCCTCCGGCACCGTCTGATCGAGGTCGGCCTGTTCGACGAGGGCGTCAAGCGCGGTCAGGACTGGGAGCTCAACCGTCGGCTCCGGGCCACGGGCGGCACGGTGTGGTTCACCCCCCGGCTCGTCGTCACGTACCGTCCGCGTCCGAGCCTGCGAAAGCTGGCACGGCAGTTCGTCGCCACGGGGCTGTGGCGCGGCGAACTCGCGAGACGGTTCCCCAAGGCGAACACGCTGCGCTACCTCGTGCCGCCGGCCATGGTGCTGGGCGTCGCCCTCGGCCTCGTCGTCGGCATCGCGGGCGTGGTGGGTCTCGTGCTCGGCAGCCCGCTCGGCTGGGCGACGCTCGCCCTCGTCGTGCCCGGCGTCTACGTCGTCTTCGTGCTCGCCGCCGCCGTGCTGGCGGCCCGGGGCGACGACCTCCGCACCCGTGCCTGGTTTCTCGTAGTCTTGCCTTCCATCCACTTCGGGTGGGGCGTCGGCTTCGTGCTCGGCTTCCTCGACCTCACGAAGAACATCACCGCCCAGACCGGAAGGTAGCCGCCGATGACCGCGCTGCCCACGAGACCGAACTCGATCGCCGAGCTGCGACGCGTCGCCCAGCCACCCGAGGTGCGCAGCCGTGCCAACGCCGAGCACTGGACGGCGTCGCTGTACCTGCGAGACGTCTCTCCGTACCTGACGTGGTGGCTGCTGAAGACGAGCGTCTCGGCGAACGGCGTGACGGGGCTGATGATCCTGGTCGGCTGGTGCACGGCCCTGTCGCTGCTCGTGCCGGGCATCACCGGCGCCCTGCTCGCCCTCGTGCTCGGCCAGCTGCAGATGCTCGTCGACTGCTGCGACGGCGAGGTGGCGCGATGGCGCGGCACGAGTTCGCCCGCCGGGGTGTTCCTCGACAAGGTCGGCCACTACTCGACCGAGGCGCTCATCCCGATCGTGCTCGGCGTCCGTGCCGCGGGCTTCCCGTTCGAGACCCCCGCCGACTTCGCCTGGACGACCGCCGGCTTCGCCCTGGCCCTCGTCATCGTGCTCAACAAGGCCCTCAACGACATGGTCCACGTCGCGCGCGCGAACGCGGGCCTCGACCGCCTCGAAGACAAGCGAGGAGGCGCGACGCAACCGAGCGGGCGCCTCCTGTCCCGGCTGCGCAGCGCGGCGAGGTTCGTGCCCTTCCACCGGCTCTACCACTCGGTCGAGCTGACCATGCTCGTGTTCGTCGCCGCGATCGTCGGCCTGGTGGTCGGTGGCGTCACGGCCGACCGCGTCCTGCTCCTGGCCCTGCTGCCCCTCTCGGTGCTGGCCCTGGTCGGCCACTTCGTCGCGATCGTGGCCTCGAAGCGGGTGCGCTCCTGAGCGGGGGCGTGCCCCGCGTCGGCGTCGTGAGCCTGACGCAGGGGCGTCGGCCCGACGACCTGCGTCGCGGGCTGGCGTCGTTGCTCGCCCAGCGCGACGTCGAGCTGGACGTCGTGTGCGTCGTCAACGGGCGCGACGAGGCGACCCCACCCGTCGAGGTGCCGGCCGGGGTCCGTCTGCTCGAGCTCGACGAGAACGTGGGCATCCCCGCCGGTCGCAACCGCGGGGCCGAGGCGGTGTCGGGCGACTGGGTGTTCTTCCTCGACGACGACGCCCGCCTGCCGTCGGAGCGTTTCGTGGCCGACGCCGTCGCCCTGCTGCGGGCGCGGCCCGAGATCGGGCTGCTGCAGCCGCGCGTCGTGGACCCCGACGGCGCCGTCAACCCTCGTCGATGGACGCCCCGGCTCCGCAAGGGAGACCCCAGTCGGTCGAGCGACGTGTTCTCGGTCTGGGAGGGTGCGACGCTCTTGCCCCGCGACGTCTTCGTCGCCTGCGGCGGATGGGGCGAACCGTACTTCTACGCGCACGAGGGCATCGAGCTCGCCTGGCGGGTCTGGGCCCAGGGGCGACGCACCTGGTACGAGGGCTCGCTCGTCGCGAACCACCCGGCGATCGACCCGGCCCGGCACGCCGACTACTACCGTCTCAACGCGCGCAACCGCGTCTGGCTGGCGAAGCGCAACCTGCCCTGGCCGCTGGTGCCCGTCTACGTCGGCTCGTGGACGGCCGTGCAGCTGCTCCGCTGGGCTCGGACCCCGGGGCGCCTGCGTCCGTGGTTCGGGGGGTGGCTCGAGGGCTGGCGCGAGGCGCCGGGGGGCCGACGGTCCATCGGTTGGCTGACGGTCCTGCGGATGTCCAGGGCCGGCCGACCTCCGGTCCTCTAGGCTTTCCGGGGTCCGGTGCCCATCAGGGCGGCGGACCCGATCCGAGGAGTCCGCGTGCCGTTGACCCGAGACCTGGGGCTCGCCTGGAGCCTCGCCCGCCGAGCCGTCCGGTCGCGCAGCAGCCGCCGCCGACTCGAACGTGACCCCCGGGCCGCGGCGACGCCCGCACCGGGCACCGTCCGCGTCGCCGTCTACTTCGCCGACACGACCGTCAACATGTACCAGATCAGGCAGTGGTACGCGCCGCTCGCGCACCTGGCCGAGACGTACCCCGTCGCCGTCGTCGTCCGTTCGCCCGGCACGATGGTCACGATGCTCGACGAGTGCCCGGTGCCGCTCGTCTACGCCCGCAAGGTGGCCGATCTCGAGGACTTCGTCGCCGCCCAGCCCCTCGCGCTCACGCTCTACGTCAACCAGAACGCCAAGAACTTCCAGATGATGCGGTACGGCCGCATGTGGCACGTCTTCGTCAACCACGGCGAGAGCGACAAGATGTACATGACGACCAACCAGTTCAAGGCGTACGACTACGCCTTCGTGGCCGGTGACGCCGCCAAGGGCCGGCTCGCCGCCAAGCTCTGGGACTACGACCTCGAGAAACGAGCCGTGCCCGTCGGCAGGCCGCAGGCCGACCACTTCGCCGGGGACGTCCCGTACCCGCACGACGACCGGCTCGTCGTGCTCTACGCCCCCACCTGGGAGGGCGACCGACCCGCGGCTGCCTACGGGTCGATCGGCACGCACGGCCTCGCCCTCGTCGAGGCGCTCCTCGCCACGGGGCGACACCGGGTCGTCTACCGGGCGCATCCGCGCAGCGGCGTGCTCGATCCCGACTACAAGCGGGCGCACGAAGCCGTCATCCGGGCGATCGCCGACGCCAACGCGCGCGACCCCGAGGCGCACCACGTCCACGACGTGGGGCCCGAACTGGGGTGGCAGCTGGCGTCGGCCGACGTCGCCGTCACCGACATCTCGGCGATGGTCTACGACCGGCTCGCCACGGGTCGACCGCTCGTCGTGACGCGACCGGTGGCGGTCGAGGCCGACGTCGACGAGTCGGGTTACCTCGGCCACGCCGAGTGGCTGTCGGCGGAGGGAGCCGGCGACATCGTCGCGCTCGTCGACCGCGTCGTCGGCGACCCGGAGGCGCGGGGCCGTCTCGAGCACTGGGTCCGTCACCACTTCGGTGACACGTCGCCCGGGGCCGCCACGCAGCGCTTCGAGACCGCGGTCGGCGACCTCGTCCGGTTGCGAGACGACTACGCCGAGCGCCACCCTGCCGTCGACGAGCGGCGCGCCGCCGGAGCGTCGGGAGGCGCGGACCCCGAGGCCGGGGACCCGGAGGCCACCGACCTCTAGCTGTCGAGGTCGGGGTCGACGTCCAGCCCGAGAGGATGCCTGTTGGTGCTTTCATGCACAGGGCATGCATGTCTCGGTGTTCTGGACTCTGGATCTCAGACGCCGAGCCGCGTATCCATGAGGCATGCCTGAACCGACCTCAGCCGCCGCCCGACTCTTCGGAGAGCGCATCCGTGACCAGCGCCTCCGGCTCGGGCTCAGCCAGGACGAGGTCGCGCACCTGGCGGGCATGAACGTCTCGAACTACGGCAAGATCGAACGTGGCATCGGCAACCCCGTGCTGCACACGGTCGTCCGACTGGCCGTGGTGCTGGGGGTCGACCCGGCCGAGCTGGTCACGGGTCTCGGGGTCGAGCACCTGCCGCCCCTCGTCGAGGCCTTCACGGCCGCCGACTACGTGGCCGAACGGCGGGCGCGGCTCTCGAGCTGACGGGGACGTCGCCCTCGACCCTCGTTCAGAAGCTGAACCGCCAGAGGTACTCGGTGCCGTCGGGGCGGAACCACCGGACGACGGCGATGGCGCTGCGGGCCAGTTCGACCCCGAGCACGCAGAGATCGACCGAGGAGCCCGGGTCGAGTCGCGTGGTCGCCACGGGCACCAGGAGGCCCGTGCCCACGAGGGTGACGCGGACGCCCGTGACCGTCTCGGGGGAGTCGTTGACGAGGCGGTAGACCCGGGGTGCGCGGCGGCGGTCGAGGGTGAACGGAACGGTGTAGGCGAGGGTCGTCGTGGTCATGGGCCCCATGATGGGTGCGACCACCGATGCCCGTCCCACGGACCTGTGGACGACGGGTGGTAGGGGACGAGACGACCGGATCGTGGTCGTCCACCCGAGCGGACGACCGGACCCTGCCGGGTCAGGGCGCCAGGCTGGCGGGGAACTCGGTGGGCGGCGCGCCGAACGCCGTCCGCGCGGTCGTCACCACCTTGCGGCCGAGCAGGTGGTTGCCCGTTCCGCCGACGACCGCTCCGATGCCGAACGGGATGGCGCGACCGAGCACCGAGGCACCCTGGGAGGCCGCGAAGCGTCGGATGAACTGCTTGCGGATGGTGTCGGTGAGGCCGCTCATGGCCGCCTTCGGCAGCTTGTCGGTCACCAACTCGCCCCAGAACGCCGTGCGAGCCGGAGCGGTGCCCATGGCCTCGCCGGCGAACTGGCGGACGAGGCTGGCGCCCGGGCCGCCGAGCAGCATGGCCATGACCAGGGCGCGTGCGCGGTCGGGGTCCGAGACGGCGATGCCGTGGACCTCGGTGACCGACTGGGCGAAGAGGGCGCTCGCCTCGAGGAACCCGGCGGTCTCGACGCCGGACAGGGCCAGGGACACGCCCCAGCCGACGCCCGGGATGACCGCGCTGGCCCCGACGGCCGCGCCACCCGTCGTCACGGCGGCGAGGTACTCACGCTCGAGGACGCCGATCAGCTTCTCCGGCGTGGCCTTCTTGTGGCGACGGCGCAGCATGGCGACGTGCTTCACGACCACCGGACGCTGGACGGCGAGGAGCTTGTCGAGGCGCCGGACCCACGCGGCGTCGTCCGTCCGCTCCGGCGTCGAGGTCTCGTAGTGGTACTCGGGCGACGCGGCGTCGTCGCGCGCGCTCAGCTCGGCGCTCGACGAGGAGGGGTCGCGGTCGTGGTCGGGGCTCTGGGGGTGACGACGGAAGGGCACCCGTCGACACTACGCCGAGGGGCGGGGAGGGTGGTCGGCGGCGTACCGGGCCAGCGCCTCGTCGAGCGGTCCGTCGAAGGCGAGGCGGCCCCCGTCGAGGTAGAGGCCCCGTCGACAGAACCGCTTCAGGTCGCGTTCGTTGTGCGAGACGAGGAAGAGCGTGCGGCCGTCGGCCAGCATCTCGCCGATCCGGGCGTAGCACTTCTCGCGGAAGGCCTTGTCGCCGACCGCCAGCACCTCGTCGACGAGGACCACGGGTTCTTCGAGTCGCGAGATCACGGCGAAGGCGATGCGGACTTTCATGCCGCTCGAGAGGTGCTTGTACGGGGTGTCGACGAAGTCGGCGATCTCGGCGAAGTCGATGATCTCGTCGAACCGTTCGTCGATCTCGCTGCGGTGCATGCCGTGGAGGCCGGCCGTCAGGTAGACGTTCTCACGGACCGTCAGGTCGGCGACGAAGCCGCCCGTGATCTCGATCAGGGGCGCGACGCCGCCCGAGACGACGACGGTGCCGGTGTCGGGCAGGATCACCTCGGCCACGAGCTTGAGCAGGGTGGACTTGCCCTGACCGTTGCGTCCCACGACGCCGATGGCCTCGCCCGGGTGCACCTCGAAGCTCACGTCGCGCAGGGCCCAGAACTCGCCCGGACGCGAGCGGCGACCACTGTCGGCGAAGAGGTCCTTGAACGAGCGACGTCCGCGACGGTTGCGACGGAAGCGGATGCCGACGCCGTCGACGCGGATCACGGGACCCTGCACGGTCGGGGTCATCAGATCTCCTTCAGCACGGCGCGCTCGCTCGCGCGGAAGACGAGCAGTCCGACGGCCAGGACCACGAGGCACACGCCACCGCCGACGAGGACTTCGGTGAGGTCGAACTGCTCGGGGAAGAACGCCGAGCGGTAGAGGCCGAAGATGCCGCTCAACGGGTTGAAGGCCGCGAGCAGGTGGAGGCCGTCGGGGAGGTCCTGGGTGCCGTAGATGACGGGGGAGGCGTAGAACGTGAAGCGGAGGGCTAGCTTGGTCGCCCGCTCGAGGTCGCGGAAGAACACGACCAGCGGGGCGACGATCAGTCCGACCCCGGCGACGAGCAGCGTCTGCATGACCATGGCGAGGGGGAAGAAGACCACCTGCCAGTGCAGCTCGGCCCCACCGGCGACGGCGAACACGGCCAGCACGGGAAGGCTGAGGGCGAACTCGATGCCCTTGGACCCGACCAGTCGGAAGACCCAGATCGTGCGCGGGATCTTCGTCGACCGGACGAGCTTGGCCTCACGGATGAAGGCACGGGTGCTGTCCGAGACGGCGCCGTTGAACCACATCCACGGCAGCAGGCCCGACAGCAGGAAGACGATGTAGGGCTCGTCGCCGACCGAGCGCTTGAAGACGACCGAGAAGACGAAGAAGTAGATGCCCGACATGACGAGCGGGTCGAGGATCGACCACACGTAGCCGAGCTTCGACGTCGAGTAGCGGACCTTGAGGTCGCGACTCGTCAACAGCCACAACGTCTGGCGGTATCGCGCGGCACCGCTACGACGGGGCCGACCGGCCAGGTCAGTGCTCACGGACGTCCTTCACGCTCAGGACACCCGCCCGGATGCGCGACCGCCGACGGCGGCCCGGTTCAGACGAACAGGTTCGCGCGCTCGAGGTCTTCGGCGAAGTCGACCTCGACGGCGTAGAGGTCGGAGATGTCCACGGGCTCAAAGCGTAGCCCGTCCTGGCCGATGGCCAGTTCGATGCCACGTTCGAAGTAGTCCTGGTTGTCGACCTTGGACAGCTGGTGGACGAGGGTGGCCTTGTCGGACTTCGACACGTAGTTGATGCCGACGGCCTCGCCCAGGCCGCCCTTGACCTGCTTCGAGAGCTCGGCGATGTAGCCCTCGGCGTCGGTCGTGTACTTGACCTCTTCGTCGGACACCTTGGACGTGTTGACGGTGACGAACGACTGGTCGTCGCGGACCAGGCGCGCCGCGCGGGTGAGCGCGGTCGGGTCGAAGACCACGTCGCCGTTCATCCACAGCACGCCACCGGAGGCGCTGGCCCGCAGGGCGCGGAGCAGGCTCTTCGAGGTGTTGGTCTGGTCGTACATCTCGTTGTAGACGAACGAGGCCGACGGGAACGCCTCGACGATGTGCTCGAACTTGTAGCCGACCACGACGGTCACCCGGGCGTCGGGCCCGAAGGCCTGGCGGATGTTGTCGAACTGCTGCTGCATGATGGTGCGGCCGTCGTTGAGCTCGGTGAGCGCCTTCGGCAGCGAGCGGCCGAGACGGCTGCCGAGCCCGGCCGCCAGGATGACGATCTGCTGGCGGTGGTTCGTGTCGTTCTTGCTCACGGTGGTCTCCTCACAAGGGGCGAGCTCGTGCGGGACGGGCTCTGCGGCGGCCCCGGCGGTGCGGACCGGACCCGTCTCTGGGTGCGATTCGCCTCGTGTTCGAGCGGCGTTCACCGCGGAGCATCGATCTGGACACGTCATCGTGCTCTCGCAGACTACCCGACGAGGCTCCGGGCAGCCAGGGATCGCCTCCGAAGCGTGTCCTTTTCGTGATATGCGCCTCCTGTCGTCCGACGGGTGTCACCGCCTTGGTACGGTGGGGCGATGGCTGGACGGCGCGAGGACGAAGTGGGTGACGACGCCCTCGACTCGACGCCGGGCGACGACACGGTCCGAGCGGTGGGCACCGCCGACCAGGGGGAGAACGCAGTGGACGACGACGCGACGACCACGAGGGACGTGGCCGAGGACGCGACCGTGACGACGGGGGTCGAGTCGACGTCGACACCGACAGCGGCGACCGGGTCCCGGAAGGCCCCGACGGCCCGCAAGCCGACGGCACCCCGCAAGCCCGCCACGCCCCGCAAGCCCTCCCAACGCACCGCGGCCGACCGCTCCGCCGCGGCCAAGAAGGCCGCGGCCACGCGGGCGGCGAACGCCCGGGCCCGGGCCGAGGCGGCGGCGAAGGCCGCCGAAGAAGAGCTGGTCGTCGAACTCGCCGACGCGGGTGTGACGACCGACGGCACCGTCGTCGTCCCGGTCTCGGCCGACGACTACTTCGGAGACGCCCTGAGCGCCGAGGAGGCGTCGGCTGCGGCGCTCGAGGACGCCCTGTCCGTGGACGACCCGACCACCGCGGCCCCCGAGGCCGGTCAGGTCGAGGTCGGCGACGACGATGCGACCGGCGACGACGCGGTCGACGACGCCGCGTCGCCGGGCGACGACGCCGCCGAGGCGGCCGTGCCCGGGTCGCGCGCCGGTCGCGTCACCCGCGCGGTCGACGCCGAGGCTCCGGTGGTGCTGGCCATCTCGGGGCTCGTCAAGCGCTACGGCGGCACCGTCGCCGTCGAGAACGTCGACCTCGAGGTCCGTGCCGGGTCGTTCTACGGCATCGTCGGGCCGAACGGTGCCGGCAAGACGACGACCCTGTCCATCGTGACGGGTCTGCTGCGGCCGGACGCCGGGACGGTGACCGTCCTGGGCGCCGACGTCTGGCGCGACCCGGCGGCGGCGAAGCGGTCGCTCGGCGTGCTGCCCGACCGCCTGCGACTGTTCGACCGCCTGACCGGAGCCCAGCTGCTCTACTACTCCGCCACCCTGCGCGGCCTCGACGGCGTGACGGCGCGCAAGCGGTCGTCCGACCTGGCCACGGCCTTCGGTCTGCACGACGCCCTGGGGCGCCTGGTGAGCGACTACTCGGTCGGCATGACCAAGAAGATCGCGCTCGCGGCCGCCATCATCCATTCTCCGCGGGTCCTCGTGCTCGACGAGCCGTTCGAGTCGGTCGACCCCGTGTCGGCCGCGACCGTGACCGACGTCCTGCAGCGGTACGTCGCCGGCGGGGGCACGGTGTTGCTCTCCAGTCACAGCATGGATCTCGTCGAACGCATCTGTGACAGCGTCGCCGTGATCGTCGACGGGCACGTCCTCGCGAGCGGCACGGTCGACGAGGTCCGGGCCGGGCGTTCGCTCGAGCAGCGGTTCGTCGAGCTCGCCGGTGGACGCGCGGTCACGGAGGGCATGGAATGGTTGCAGAACTTCTCCGACTGAGGCTGCAGACGATCGGCAACACGGTCCGGTTCGGGCCCCGCCGCCTCGCCGTCGCCGTCGGTTCGGTCCTCGCCGTCCTCGTCGTCACCATCGCGATCGCGAGCCTGGTCAGCGGGCTGAGGGACGCCCCCCTCGACGACGTCCGCGCCGTCGTGGTGGGTGGTGGTGCCCTGCTCCTCGTCGGCTTCGCCGTCGTCCCCTTCGCCACGGTGCGTCCCGCGTGGAGCGACCCTCGCCGGCTCGCCGTCCTGGGCGTCCCCGAGGGGGGCGCGTCCGTCGGGCTCGCCCTCGGTTCGCTCGTCGGCCTGCCCACGCTCGCCCTGCTCGTGCTCTCGACGGGATACGTCAGAGCCTGGGCCGAGGGGTCGGGCGTCGCGGCCGTCGCCGTGGTCGCCGCCGTCGTCGCCGGGGTCACGGCCCTGATGCTGGCCCTCGTGGCGTCGACGCTCAACAGCGTCCTCCTCACCTCGCGTCGCAGCCGCGAGCTGGCTCTCGTCGGTGCGGTCCTCGTGGTCCTGCTCGCCGTCCCCGTGGTCGTCGACCTCGTCCGGCTCTCGTTGCCGGGCCGGTCGGGCACCGGGGTCGTCGCGGACGGCCTCGCCTGGACGCCGTTCGGCGCCGCCCTCGCCCTGCCCGGCCACGTCGCCGCGGGCGAGACGGGTCGCGTCGTGGCCGACGTCCTGATCGCCGCGATCACGCTCGCGGCCCTCTGGTACGCCTGGCGCGCCCTCGTCGCCCGGGCCTTCGTCGACCGGCCCGAACCCGAAGAGGTGGACGAGGGCGACGGGCTGGGCTGGTTCGAGTACGTCCGTGCCTCGCCGACCGGGGCCGTCGCGGGCCGCAGCCTCACCTACTGGATGCGCGACGCGCGGTACCGCATGTCGCTCGTCATCATCCCGTTCCTGCCGCTGCTGGTCGTCCCGCTGGGGATCGCGGGCGTCAGCTGGAACTGGCTGGCGCTCGTCCCGGTGCCGATCATGTGCCTCATCCTCGGTTTCCTGCCGCACAACGACGTGGCCTACGACAGCACCGCGCTGTGGATGCACGTGGCCTCCGACACGCGAGGTCTGGCCGACCGCGTGGGGCGACTGGCGCCTCCCCTGCTGATCGGGGTGCCCTTGGTCGCCCTCGGGTCGGTGGTCGCGACGTGGTTGTTCGGCGACTGGCAGGCCCTGCCGTCGGAGCTCGGGGTGAGCGCCGGGTTCCTGCTGAGCGGCCTGGGGTTGTCGAGCGTCGTCTCGGCCCTGCTGCCGTACGCCACGGTCCGGCCGCACGACGATCCCTTCCAACAGCCCCAGTCGAACGGCGCCACCGCGGCCTGGGCGCAGAGCGTCATGATCGGCGGGGCCCTGCTGGCGACCGCTCCGGCCCTGTGGTTCGCGGGGCGGGGACTCGTCTCGGGCTACCCGTCCGGTGGCACCTGGGCGCTCGTGTCCGGCCTCGGCGTGGGGCTCGTGGCCCTGGTCGCGGGCGTCGCCCTGGGTGCTCGCGTGTTCTCGCGCCGGGCCCCCGAGCTGCTGGCCTTCGCCCTGCGCAGCTGACCCGCGGTCGTCGTACGATGTCGGCATGACTGACACGCAGACGGGCGGCGGCCTCGACGTCCTGGACCGCGAGCTCGAGAAGCTCCTGAACGACGAGGCGATCGACCCCGGCGACCACGAGCGCTTCTCGCACTACGTCAAGAAGGACAAGATCATGGAGTCCGCCCTGAGCGGCAAGCCGGTCAAGGCGCTCTGTGGCAAGAAGTGGACCCCGGGCCGCGACCCCGAGAAGTTCCCGGTGTGCCCGACCTGCAAAGAGATCTACGAGAAGATGACCTCCGAGTGATCCGCGCCCGGCGTCACGCGTAGACGGTCGGCACGACCGGCTCGCCGCGACCCAGTCGCAGCGCCTGGTCGGGCAGTTCGGCCACGGCCACCGCCCGATGGAGGCGCGCGCGGGCCACGCCCTCGGCCCCCGTGTGCCGGGGGTCGATCTCGCCCGCCGTCACCAGGGGGACGTGCAGGGGGCGCTCCCCGGCCGCGTGCTCGTCCGAGCCGACGCGGATGAGCTCGGTGGTCGCCACGCCGTCGACGATCACCCGGACCGGGGTCTTCCGGCCGCCGACGGTCGCCTTGTCCGCCGACTTCTTGGCCACCGAGACCCAGGCGCCGTCGTCACCGCGCCGGGCCACGAGCTTGAAGACCATGCCGGCGGCCGGATGGCCCGAGCCCGAGACGACGGACGTCCCGACGCCGAACGAGTCGACCGGCGCGGCCCGCAGGGCGGCGATCGTGTACTCGTCGAGGTCGTTCGTGACCGTGATCTTCGCGCCGGTCGCCCCGAGCTCGTCGAGCTGGTCGCGGACCTGGGCCACGAGCGACGGCAGGTCGCCGCTGTCGATGCGCACCGCCCCGAGCCCCGGGCCGGCGACCCGCACGGCCGTGGCCACGGCCTCGGGGATGTCGTAGGTGTCGACGAGCAACGTCGTGCCGGGGCCGAGGGTGTCGACCTGGGCGCGGAAGGCGGCCTCTTCGCTGTCGTGCAGCAGCGTGAAGGCGTGCGCGGCGGTGCCCATGGTGGGGACGCCCCACGAGCGGCCGGCCTCGAGGTTGCTCGTCGCACCGAAGCCCGCGATGTAGGCGGCGCGGGCGGCCGCGACGGCGCTCCGCTCGCCCGTCCGGCGCGAGCCCATCTCGGCGAGGGGGCGACCGTCGGCGGCGGACACCATGCGGGCTGCGGCGCTGGCCACGGCCGAGTCGTAGTTGAAGACGCTGAGCGCCAGGGTCTCGAGCAGCACGGCCTCGGCGAAGGTCGACTCGATCACGAGCAGCGGCGACCCCGGCAGGTAGACCTCGCCCTCGGCGTAGCCCCAGATGTCGCCCGAGAACCGGTAGTCGGCCAGCCAGTCGGCCGTCGTCGCGTCGACGACCCCGGATTCACGGAGCCACCGCAGCTCGTCGTCGCCGAACCGGAAGTCGGCGAGCAGCTCGAGGAACCGCCCGGTGCCCGCCACGATGCCGTAGCGCCGTCCCTCGGGCAGGCGACGGGCGAACACCTCGAACACGCTGTCGCGGTGGGCCGTTCCCGCCTTGAGGGCGGCCTCCACCATGGTGAGCTCGTACCGGTCGGTCAACAGTGCGCTGGTCACCCCTGCAGCCTAGGCTCGACGGGTCGTCCCGGGGGTGGCGGCTCGCGACGGGTAGGCTTCGTGGTCGTGACGGACGCACCCATCGGAGTCTTCGACAGCGGCGTCGGCGGTCTCACCGTGTCGCGGGCGATCATCGACCAGCTGCCGCACGAGTCGATCCGGTACGTGGGCGACACCGCCCACTCGCCGTACGGGCCGAAGCCCATCGCCCTCGTGCGCCAGTACGCGCTCGCCGTCATGGACGACCTCGTGGCGCAGGGCGTCAAGCTGCTGGTCATCGCCTGCAACACGGCCTCGTCGGCGGTGCTGCGCGACGCCCGCGAGCGCTACACGATCGGCGCCGGCATCCCCGTCGTCGAGGTGATCCAGCCGGCCGTGCGCGCCGCGGTGCAACAGACGCGCAACGGCCGCATCGGCGTGATCGGCACCGAGGGCACGATCAACTCGCGCGCCTACGAGGACGCCTTCGCGGCGGCGGCGGGTCTCGAGCTGTTCACGCAGGCCTGCCCGCGGTTCGTCGAGTTCGTCGAGGCGGGCGACACGTCGAGCCCCGAGCTGCGCGCGGTCGCCGAGGGGTACCTCGCCCCGCTCCGCGACGCCGGCATCGACACGCTCGTCCTCGGCTGCACGCACTACCCGCTCATGTCGGCCGCCGTGCAGTACGTCGTGGGCCCCGACGTCCGGCTCGTGTCGAGCGCCGAAGAGACGGCCGCCGACGTCTACCGCACCCTCGTCCAGCACGGGCTCGAGCGTGCCGACCGGGGCGCCCCGCACCACGAGTTCGAGGCCACCGGCCCCGACGAGAAGTCGTTCCTGCGTCTGGCCCGTCGGTTCCTGGGGCCCGAGGTCTCGCGCGTCGGCCACCTCGAGACGGGCGCCATCGAGCTGCCCGCAGGCCTCCGCCACGCCGAACGGACCTGACCCGCGCCTCCTCGGCCCCTCGGGGTCGACGTCCCGTCCGCCCACCGTCCCCCACCGCCGAGAGAAGGCACCATGACCGACACCACGAGCACGACCGTCCGCGCCGACGGCCGGTCCACCACCGACCTGCGCCCCGTCACGATCGAGACCGGCTGGAGCGCCCACGCCGAGGGCAGCGCCCTCATCACCTTCGGCGGGACGAAGGTGCTCTGCACCGCGTCGTTCACGAACGGCGTGCCCCGGTGGCTGACCGGCAAGGGCAAGGGCTGGGTCACCGCCGAGTACGCGATGCTGCCCCGCGCGACCAACTCGCGCAACGACCGCGAGAGCGTCAAGGGCAAGATCGGCGGGCGCACGCACGAGATCTCGCGCCTGATCGGCCGCAGCCTGCGGGCGGTCGTCGACACCAAGGCCCTCGGCGAGAACACGATCGTGCTCGACTGCGACGTGCTGCAGGCCGACGGTGGCACCCGCACCGCCGCGATCACGGGCGCCTACGTCGCCCTGGCCCAGGCGATCGAGTGGGGCCGCGAGAAGAAGTTCGTCGGTCAGAAGGCGACGCCCCTGACCGACAGCGTCTCGGCCGTGTCGGTCGGCATCATCGACGGCGAGCCGATGCTCGACCTCGCCTACGTCGAGGACGTCCGCGCCGAGACCGACATGAACGTCGTCGTCACCGGCAGCGGCTCGTTCGTCGAGGTGCAGGGCACCGCCGAGGGGGCGCCGTTCGACCGCCGCGAGCTCGACTCGCTGCTCGACCTCGCCGTGGCCGGAGCCGTCGACCTGAGCCGCTTCCAGCGCGAGGCCCTCGGTCGATGACCCGGGTCGTCATCGCCACGCACAACCAGGGCAAGGTCGCCGAGCTGCGGCTGCTGCTCGCCGAGACGGCGCCGGGCGTCGAGCTCGTCGCCTACGACGGCCCCGAACCGGTCGAGGACGGCGACACCTTCGCGGCCAACGCCCTCATCAAGGCCCGCGCGGCGGCGCGTCACACCGGGCTGCCCGCGCTCGCCGACGACAGCGGCATCTCGGCGGCGGCCCTGGGCGGTGCCCCGGGCATCCACTCGGCGCGCTACGCCGGCACGCGCGACGCGGACGACAACATCGACAAGCTGCTGGTCGAGCTCGACGGAGCCGACGACCGCTCGGCCTGGTTCTCGTGCGCCGCCGCCCTCGTCGTGCCCCCGCCCGTCGGCGCCGAGGGCCCCGACGGACCGCCCGAGGCGAGCACGTGGGACGAGCACGTCGAGTACGGCGAATGGCACGGCGAGGTGCTGGAGGCGCGGGTCGGCACGAACGGGCACGGCTACGACCCCGTGTTCCGCCCCGAGGGTGAGAGCCGCAGCGCGGCCGAGCTCACCGCGGACGAGAAGAACGCGGTCAGCCACCGCTCCCGGGCGTTCCGGGCGATCGCGCCCCGGGTGGCGGCGCTCGCGGACTGAGCCGAGCCGCGCCTCCTCGGGCTCGCGCCCGGACTGCCGTGGGCGTCGTCCGAGGGTGCGTCGACGCTCAGGCGTCGTGAGCGGCGGACGACACCTGCGGCGCCTCGACCTCGCCGGACTGCTCGGCCTTCTTGGCCTGGTGCACGCCGTGGAAGTAGTGGATCGCGATGGGGATCACCGTGGCCAGGACGGCGCCGAGCAGGATCAGGTCGATGTACGAGCTGACGAAGTCGGCCACGGGCGGGATGTGCCCGATGCCGAAGCCCGCCAGCGTGATGCCCATGCCCCAGACGACGGCGCCGATCGCGTTGAAGAGCGAGTAGCGCCGGTAGCTCATGTGACCGACGCCGGCCATGATCGGCGCGAAGGTGCGGACCACCGGGACGAACCGGGCGATGATGACGGCCATCGGGCCGAAGCGCTCGAAGAAGGCGTTCGTGCGGTTGACGTTGGCGACGCTGAACAGCCCGCTCTCCTTCCGCTCGAAGATGCGGGGCCCGACCTTGTGGCCGATGAGGTAGCCGAGCTCACCGCCCGCGAACGCGGCGATGCTGATGAAGATCGCGATGAGCCAGATCGGCATGCCCAGGGCGCCGGGATTCGTGGCGGCGAGGATGCCCGTGATGATCAGCAGCGTGTCGCCCGGGAACAGGAACCCGATGAGCAGCCCGGTCTCGGCGAAGACGAGCAGGCAGACGCCGAGCACGGCCCACGGGCCGAACGACGTGAGCAGGTACTCGGGGTTCAGCCAGGGGATGGAGACGAGGGGCAGCATCGGGTGTTCTCCGGTCGAGGTGGCCGGCATGCCGGGCTCGATCAGGTTACTCGTGCGCGAGGGGGAGGTGAACCCTGGCGGGAGGAGGCGCATCGGCTCTCGTCGTCCGTGCGGGAGAAGGGAGGTGAACCCTGCCGGGAGGAGGCACATCGGCTCTCGTCGTCCGTGCGGGAGAAGGGACTTGAACCCTCACGCTCGAAAGCACAGGAACCTAAATCCTGCGTGTCTGCCAATTCCACCACTCCCGCGGCAGCACCGAGTGTACCGACGGCGGCCTCCGGCCGGAACGCGGGACGAGGAGGCGCTAGCGCTTCGAGCGGGGGACGTGCGGCGAGTACCGGGGCACGTAGCGCACGAGGATCGCGGCACCGACGAGGCCGAGGACGCCCATCACCCCGCTGGCGATCGAGATGGACACGAGCGCGGTCACGCCCGAGATGAGCAGGGGCGCCGCCGCGCTGCCCGCGTCGCCCGTGAAGCGCCAGGCGCCGAGGAAGGGCGCGGGGTCGCCCTTGTCCGCCAGGTCGGCGCCGAGGGTCATGAGGATGCCGCTGCCGACGCCGTTGGCGAGCGACATCAGGATCGCCACCGTGACGAACCAGCCGACGTTCGCGTCGAGGTCGTGCGTGACCGACAGGGCGAGGTACGACAGGCCCAGCCCGACCATGCAGGGCACGGCGCTCCAGAGGCGTCCGAAGCGGTCCATGATCTGGCCGCTCGTGTAGAAGAGCGCGAAGTCGACCGCCCCCGCGATGCCGATGATGATCGCGGTCTCGGAGGCGCCGAGGCCGATGCTGACGGCCCACAGCGGCAGCATCACCTGGCGACCGGACCGCATGGCTCCGATGAGTGCCGCACCGCTGCCGAGCTTGACCAGCACGCCGCGATGACGCCAGAGGGTGCCGAACAGGCCCTGCGCCTCCTTCGCGACGAGCTCGGCGCCGTCGTCGCCGCCACGACCCGGCCGGACGCCGAACGCGGCCGACGGGTCGCGCAGCACGAGCAGGGCGATCGCGGCGCCGAGGCAGCCGACGATGTGGACGACGAAGGCCGACTGGACCGAGCCGGTGAGCTCGATGACCCCGGCCGACAGGAACGGGCCGACGAAGTAGCCGAGCCGGAACACGCCGCCGAGGCTCGACAGGGCGCGGGCGCGGATCTCGATCGGGACGAAGCTCGTCATGAAGGCGTGCCGCGCCAGGGCGAACACGGCCGTCGCGAGGCCGATCACGAGGACGCCGACCGCGAGGACGATCTCGTTCGGCGCCAGCAGGCAGGTGACGAGGCCGCCGATGCTGACCAGCGAGGCGCCGATCATCGAGGTGCGCTCGCCGATGCGGCTGACGAGCCACCCGCTCGGGATGTCGCCGATCAGCTCGCCGACCAGGATGAGCGCGGCGACGAAGCCGGCGAACGGCAACGACGCCCCGAGTTCGCTCGCCACGACGGGGATGATCGGGATGATCGCGCCCTCGCCGATGGCGAAGAGCGCGGCGGGCAGGAACGCCGCGAGGGCCACCGACCGCATGCTGAAGGCGGGGGAGGAGGAAGACATGTCGCTCGCCACCCTAGGCCCGCTGCGTACACTTGTCGGATGAAGGTCTTGGCAGCGATGAGTGGTGGCGTCGACTCGGCGGTCGCCGCAGCGAGGGCGGTCGAGGCCGGCCACGACGTGGTGGGGGTGCACCTGGCACTCAGTCGGATGCCCGGCACGCTCCGCACCGGCAGCCGCGGCTGCTGCACGATCGAGGACTCGATGGACGCCCAGCGCGCCGCGAACAAGATCGGCATCCCGTACTACGTGTGGGACTTCTCCGAGCGCTTCAAGCTCGACGTCGTCGACGACTTCGTGGCCGAGTACAGCGCGGGGCGCACGCCCAACCCGTGCATGCGCTGCAACGAGCGCATCAAGTTCGCCGCCCTGCTCGAGAAGGCCCTCGCCCTCGGCTTCGACGCGGTCTGCACCGGTCACTACGCGACCATCGTCACCGACGACCGGGGCGGTCGCGAGCTGCACCGCGCCTCCGCGTGGGCGAAGGACCAGTCGTACGTGCTGGGCGTGCTCACGGCCGAGCAGCTCGCCCACTCGATGTTCCCCCTCGGGGCGACGCCGTCCAAGGCCGAGGTGCGTGCCGAGGCGGCCGAGCGCGGTTTCAGCGTGGCGTCGAAGCCCGACAGTCACGACATCTGCTTCATCCCGGACGGCGACACCCGGGGCTGGCTGGCCGAGCGCGTCGGCGCCGAGACAGGCGAGATCCTCGACCGCAGCGGCACCGTCGTCGGGTCGCACGAGGGTGCCCACGCGTTCACCGTCGGCCAGCGCAAGGGGTTGAACATCGGGTTCCCGTCGGACGACGGCAAGCCTCGCTTCGTGCTCGAGGTGCGGCCGGTCGACAACACCGTCGTCGTCGGGCCGAAGGAGGCGCTCGACATCGCCGAGATCGCCGGCGGTTCGTACACCTGGGCGGGGCGGGCCCCCGCCGACCCGACCACGGCCTTCGACTGCGACGTGCAGATCCGCGCCCACGCCGACCCGGTGCCGGCCGTCGCGCGGGTGTCGGTGGTCGAGGGTAAGAAAGAACTCGTGATCACTCCTCGCGAACCCCTCAACGGCGTCGCCCCCGGGCAGACCGCCGTCGTCTACGTCGGCACCCGCGTGCTCGGCCAGTGCACCATCGACCGCACGGTCTCGGCCGTGCCGGTTCCTGCCGCCGCGTCCGTCTGAGTCGACCGACGATGAGCGACACCGGTACCGAGGGCGCACCCGAGGCGGTGGTCGAGGTCGACGGCGTGCCCGCCGACCTGACCGAGGCCCGCGACGAGGCCGAACGGTTGACCACCCGCATCCTCGAGCTGCGCGACCAGTACTACGAGGGCAACGGCTCGACCGTCGCCGACTCCGACTACGACGCGCTCGTCCGGCGCCTCGACGCCGTCGAGCGCACCCACCCCGAGCTGCAGAAGTCCGACAGCCCCACGCAGACCGTCGGCGGGCGGGCCGAGACGACCCAGTTCGCGCCGGTCGAACACGCCGAGCGCATGCTGAGCCTCGACAACGTGTTCAGCGACGACGAGCTCGCCGAGTGGGCCGGCAAGGTGCAGCGCGACGCGGGGTCCGAACGCGTGCGGTTCCTCACCGAGCTCAAGATCGACGGCCTGGCGATCAACCTCCGCTACGAAGACGGCGTCCTCGTCACGGCCGCGACCCGGGGCGACGGCGTCGTCGGCGAAGACGTGACCGGCAACGTGCTCACCATGGGCACGATCCCCGAGCGGCTCGAGGGCACGGGCCACCCGCCGCTCGTCGAGGTGCGAGGCGAGATCTTCTTCCCCGTGAGCGAGTTCGACGAGCTCAACGCTCAGCAGCGCGAGGCCGGCGAGCGCGTCTTCGCGAACCCCCGCAACGCCGCCGCCGGCTCGCTCCGTCAGAAAGAAGAGGGCAAGAGCCCCGAGAAGCGCGACCTGATGCACGCGCGCCTGCGTCGTCTGCGCATGCTCGTGCACGGCATCGGCGCCTGGCCGGTGCGCGATCTCGAACGCGCCACCGAGGTGCGCTCGCAGTCCGAGGTCTACGACCTGCTGCACGGCTGGGGCCTGCCGATCTCGACGCACCACCGCGTCTTCGACACGGTCGGCGAGGTCGAGGCGTTCATCCACGACTACGGCGTGCGACGCTCGTCGGTCGAGCACCAGATCGACGGCATCGTGGTCAAGGTCGACGACCTGGCCCTGCACGAAGAACTCGGCGCCACGAGCCGGGCCCCGCGGTGGGCGACGGCGTTCAAGTACCCGCCCGAAGAGGTGAACACGACCCTGCTCGACATCGTCGTCAGCGTCGGCCGCACCGGCCGTGCCACGCCGTTCGCCGTGATGGAGAAGGTCGAGGTCGCCGGCAGCGAGGTGCGTCAGGCGACCCTGCACAACCAGCAGGTCGTCAAGGCCAAGGGCGTGCTGATCGGCGACACCGTCGTGCTGCGGAAGGCCGGCGACGTCATCCCCGAGGTGCTGGGCCCGGTCATCGAGCTGCGCGACGGCACCGAACGCGAGTTCGTCATGCCGTCCGACTGCCCCGAGTGCGGCACGCCCCTGAAGCCCGCCAAAGAAGGCGACATCGACCTGCGCTGCCCGAACGCCGAGAGCTGCCCCGCCCAGGTGCGCGGTCGCGTCGAGCACATCGCCTCGCGCGGCTCGCTCGACGTCGAGGGGCTCGGCGAGGTCGCCGCGGCGGCCCTGACCCAGCCCGTCGAGCCGGCCACGCCGCCGCTGCGCACCGAGGCCGGACTCTTCAGCCTGACGATGGCCGACGTCTTTCCCGTGCGCGTCGTCGTGCGCGACGCCGAGACGGGCATGCAGAAGCTCGAGGCCGACGGTCGGCCGAAGCTCGTCACTCCCTTCCGCCGCAAGCGCGCGAAGCGCGACGGCGAGTTCGACCCGTCGTCGGCCGAATTCTCGGGCGACGAGATTTCGGTGCCGTCCAAGACGGCGATCGAGATGCTGGCGAACCTCGAGAAGGCGAAGACCAGCCCGCTCTGGCGCATCCTCGTCGGGCTGAGCATCCGGCACGTGGGGCCGGTCGCGGCCCGGGCGCTGGCGAACCACTTCGGCTCGCTCGACGCCATGCGCACGGCGTCTCGTGACGACCTCGCGGCGGTGGACGGCGTCGGCGGCATCATCGCCGACGCGTTGCTCGCCTGGTTCGAGGTCGACTGGCACGTCGAGATCATCGAACGCTGGGCGGCCGCAGGGGTGCAGTTCGCGACGCCCGGCCACCCCGGCCCCGGTGCGGCCGAAGCAGCCGGGGGCGTGTTGTCCGGCGTGACCGTTGTCGCGACCGGCAGCCTCGAGGGGTTCACCCGCGAGGGGGCGCTCGAGGCGATCGTCGAAGCCGGCGGCAAGGCCGCGAGCAGCGTCAGCAAGAAGACCGACTTCGTGGCGGCCGGTCCGGGCGCGGGCTCGAAGCTGACGAAAGCCGAACAACTCGGGGTACGGATCATCGACGCGGAGCAGTTCGCTGTCCTCCTTAAGGAGGGCCCGGCCGCCTTGGCTGACCCCCAGATGGGGGACGACGACTCGTCGGATTCGTGATTTCCCTGGTCAGGGGGCACTTCTCCTTCCTAAGATGTGAGGACGTGTCGTTCTCAGGCTGTAGGGAGCCGGGGTACAGGCGCGTGACGAGGGGGAAGACCCGACGTGCTGTTGCTCGCCGCAGCCATGCTCTCTGCCTCGGTGCACCTCGCCGGGGTGGCCGATGCTCCGACCGCGCACTCGGCACCGGTCACGACCGACGCCCGCCCGGCCTCGGTGCTCGTCGTCGCGGCGTCGGTGCAGGGCGTCCCCGAGCCTGCACCGGTGCGGGACGCGCCGGTCGAGCCCGAGCTCGACGGCTGCCGGGACGTCGAGGCGACCACGTTCTCGGCCGAGGCCTGCCTCGACCAGCTGGCCCGCGCCTCATCGATCGGGGTCGAGCGGTACGCGACGTCCCTCGACGCCGACGGGGACGACGCGGCGTCGCTCGTGGCGGCGGTCGGCGAGCAGGTCTCGGCGGGGTCCACGACGACCTGGTGGGCGGGCCTCGGCGACGAGCGACGCACCCTGCTCGCGCAGGCGGCCCCCGGCGTCGTCGGCAACCTCGAGGGGGTGCCCTACTCGGTGCGCGACACCGCCAACCGACAGGCCCTGCGGTATGCGACCACGGCCGTCACGGCCCGTCTCGGTTCGGACGTCGAGGAGCCGGACGACGCGCGACGCCTCGCGATGCTGCAGCAGGTGCGGGCGACGCTCGACGGCGCCACGCACGACGTGCCCTTCGCCGGGGCGGCCGACCGGCACCTGGTCGCCCTCGACACGGCCCTGCCCGGACGGGCGGCCGTCACCGTCGGCGACCTCGACACCGCGGACGACGTGAGCGTCCTCGTGCCGGGCATGCTCTTCACCGTGTCGGACCAGCTGGTCGACTGGACCAACACCGCCGGGGCCCTGCACGACGAGCAGGCCACCTGGGCGACGCTGCTCGGGCGCGACGGGCCCGGCCCGGTGCCGACCGTGGCGGTCGTGGCCTGGATGGGCTACCAGACGCCCGACCTGACGAACTTCTACGACCTCCGCCTCGCCCAACGGGGTGCCGCGCACCTCGAGGACGCCCTCTCCGGCCTCGACGCGACGCGCGCGGGGCACGAACCGCGGGTGTCGGTCATGGCCCACTCGTACGGCTCGACGACGGCGACGATCGCCCTGTCGTCGGGGCGGGTCTCGGTCGACTCGCTCGTGCTGCTGGGGTCGCCCGGCAGCGTCGTGCCCGACGCGGGCGGCCTCGCGGTTCACGACGACGACGTGTACGCGGCGGCCGGCAGCTTCGACCCGGTGGCCGGCAGCGGCTTCTTCGGGGCCGACCCGGCGACCGCCGCGTTCGGGGCGGTCGTGCTGCACCTCGGCGGTGGGGCCGACACCCTGACGGGACGCGCGCTCGCCGCGGCCCTCGGCCACAACGACTACTTCCGGGCCGGAACGGAGTCGATGCGCAGCCTCGCCCTGATCGGGTTGGGGCACGGCGACCTCGTCGACGGTCGTGCGGGCGACCCCGGCCGGGGCGGCCCCGAGGCGCCGACCCTCGCCTTGGTCCGCCCACAGGACCTCTACTTCAGGGACTGACGCTGCCCGCGGCGACGGCGTCGCGGCACCGCGTCGTCCTGGCCTCGGTCGTCGGTGCCGCCCCGTAGAATCGTCCGGTACCCCCGCCGCGGCACGCCCGCACGAGCACGTGAGAGAGAAGCATGTCCGAAATCACGCGTGAGCAGGTGCAGCACCTCGCCGGTCTCGCCCGCATCGCCCTCACCGAGGCCGAGATCGACACGATGACGGCCGAGCTCGGCCACATCGTCGACAGCGTCGCCAAGGTCCGCGAGGTCGCCACCGACGACGTCCCGGCGACCAGCCACCCGATCCCGCTCGAGAACGTGTTCCGGCCCGACGTCGTGGGCGAGACGCTGACGGCCGAACAGGCGCTGTCCGGCGCCCCCGACCACGACGGTTCGCGCTTCCGGGTGAGCGCGATCCTGGGAGAAGAGCAGTAGCCATGACAGACACCACCTCGCTCGTCCACCTGTCCGCCGCCGAGCTGTCGACGCGCCTGGCCGCCGGCGACGTCTCGTCGGTCGACGTCACGCGCGCCCACCTCGACCGCATCGAGGCGGTCGACGGCGACGTCCACGCGTTCCTGCACGTCAGCACCGCCGCCCTCGACACCGCGGCCGACGTCGACCGGCGACGCGCCGCCGGCGAGGCACTGGGGCCGCTCGCCGGCGTCCCGATCGCCATCAAGGACGTGCTCTGCACCATCGACATGCCGTCGACCTCCGGCAGCAAGATCCTCGAGGGCTGGGTGCCGCCGTACGACGCGACCGTCGTCGCCAAGCTGCGCGCGGCCGACCTCGTTCCGCTCGGCAAGACCAACATGGACGAGTTCGCGATGGGCTCGTCGACCGAGTTCTCGGCCTACGGCCCGACGCACAACCCGTGGTCGCTCGATCGCATCCCCGGCGGGTCCGGCGGTGGCTCAGCGGCCGCCGTCGCCGCCTTCGAGGCGCCCCTCGCCCTCGGCAGCGACACGGGCGGCTCGATCCGCCAGCCGGGTGCCGTCACGGGCACGGTCGGCGTGAAGCCGACCTACGGCTCGGTCAGCCGCTACGGTGCCATCGCCCTGGCGAGCTCGCTCGACCAGGTCGGTCCGGTCAGCCGCACGGTGCTCGACAGCGCGATGCTGCACGACGTCATCACCGGCCACGACCCCCGCGACTCCACCTCGCTGCGCGACGCCTGGCCGTCGTTCACCGAGGCGGCCCGCACCGGCCTGGCCGGTGGCGCCCTGCAGGGCGTCCGCGTGGGCGTCGTCCGAGAGCTGAACGGCGACGGCTTCCAGGCCGGGGTCAAGGCCCGCTTCGCCGAGGCGCTCGAGCTGATGAGCGCCGCCGGCGCCGAGATCGTCGACATCTCGGCCCCGAGCTTCGAGCACGCGATCAGTGCCTACTACCTGATCCTGCCGGCCGAGGCCTCGAGCAACCTCGCCAAGTTCGACTCGGTGCGGTTCGGCCTGCGGGTCGTGCCCGAGGGCGGCGGCACCGTCGAGGACGTCATGGCCGCGACGCGCGAGGCCGGCTTCGGCCCCGAGGTGAAGCGCCGCATCATCCTCGGCACCTACGCCCTCAGTGCCGGGTACTACGACGCCTACTACGGCAGCGCCCAGAAGGTGCGCACCCTGGTGCAGCGCGACTTCGCGGCCGCGTTCGACCAGGTCGACGTGCTCGTCTCCCCGTCGGCCCCCACGACGGCGTTCCGGCTCGGCGAGAAGATCGACGACCCGCTGGCGATGTACCTCAACGACATCACGACCATCCCCGCCAACCTGGCCGGCATCCCCGGCATCACGGTGCCGATGGGCCTGGCCGACGAAGACGGGTTGCCGACGGGTCTGCAGTTCATGGCACCCGCCCGCGGCGACGCCCGCCTGTACACCTACGGCGCCGCCCTTGAGCAGTTGCTCGAGCAGGGCTGGGGCCACACGCTCATCTCGCGCGCGCCCGACCTGAGCGCCACCGAGCAGACCGCCGCCACCGAGGGAGTCATCTGATGGCCAAGGCAGACCTGATGGACTACGACGCGGCCCTCGAGCAGTTTGAGGTCGTCCTCGGCTTCGAGGTCCACGTCGAGCTCGCGACGAAGACCAAGATGTTCTCGGACGCCCCGAACTTCTTCGGCGGCGAGCCCAACACCAACGTCACGCCGGTCGACCTGGGGCTGCCCGGCTCGCTGCCGGTGGTCAACGAGCAGGCCGTGCGCTACTCGATCAGCCTCGGGCTGGCCCTCGGCTGCTCGATCGCCGAGAGCTCGCGGTTCGCGCGGAAGAACTACTTCTACCCCGACAACCCCAAGAACTACCAGGTCAGCCAGTTCGACGAGCCGATCGCGTTCGAGGGCGAGGTCGAGGTCGAGCTGCCCGACGGGACGGTCTTCGCGATCCCGATCGAGCGCGCCCACATGGAAGAAGACGCGGGCAAGCTCACGCACGTCGGCGGTTCGACCGGTCGCATCCAGGGTGCCGAGTACTCGCTCGTCGACTACAACCGCGCGGGCATCCCGCTCGTCGAGATCGTGACCAAGCCGATCATCGGTGCCGGGGCCAAGGGCCCCGAGCTCGGCGCGGCCTACGTCTCGACGATCCGCGACATCGTGCGCGCCCTGGGCGTCAGCGAGGCGCGCATGGAGCGCGGCAACCTGCGCTGCGACGCGAACGTCTCGCTGCGCCCCCACGGGCAGGTCGAGCTGGGGACCCGCACCGAGACCAAGAACGTCAACTCGTTCCGGTCGGTCGAGCGCGCGGTCCGCCACGAGATCCAGCGCCAGGCCGCGATCCTCGCCGCCGGGGGCACCATCACGCAAGAGACGCGCCACTGGCACGAAGACACCGGCCGCACCTCGGCGGGTCGCCCGAAGAGCGACGCCGACGACTACCGGTACTTCCCCGAGCCCGACCTGCTGCCCGTGGTGCCGCCCCGCGAGCTCGTCGAGGAGCTGCGCCTGGCCCTGCCCGAGGCCCCGGTCGCGCAGCGTCGCCGGCTCAAGGCCGAATGGGGTTTCGCCGACCTCGAGTTCCAGGACGTCGTCAACTCGGGGCTGTTGACCGAACTGGTCGAGACCGTCGGTGCCGGCGCCTCGCCCCAGGCGGCGCGCAAGTGGTGGACGGGTGAGATCGCCCGCCTGGCCAACGCCCGGGGTGTCGAGGCCTCGAGCCTGGTGTCGCCGCTCCACGTCAGCGAGCTCATCGCCCTGGTCGAGAGCGGCGAGCTGACCGACCGCCTGGCCCGTCAGGTGCTCGAGGGCGTCGTCGCGGGCGAGGGCAGCCCGTCCGAGGTCGTCGAGGCCCGGGGCCTGAAGGTCGTCTCGGACGACGGCGCGTTGATCGCGGCGATCGACGAGGCCCTCGCGAGCCAACCCGACGTCCTCGCGAAGATCCGTGACGGCAAGGTCCAGGCGGCCGGTGCCGTCATCGGTGCCGTGATGAAGGCCATGAAGGGCCAGGCGGACGCCGCCCGCGTCCGCGAGTTGGTGCTCGAGCGGGCGCAGGCCTGATCGACGTGACCACGGCCGCGGCAGGGTGCGGCGCACGATGAACCTCGTCGCGCGCCTCCGCCCCGCCGTGCCCGTGGCCGTCGCCCTCGCGGGTGTCCTCGTGGCCCTCGCCGTTTCGTCTCGCCTGCTGCCGCGCCGGGTGGTGCTGGTGCACCTGAGCGACACGGGCGGGGCGGCGTTCGCCGCGAGCCGCGGCGACCTCGGCCTGCTCGGACTGCTGCTCGTCGTCGGCATCGTGCTCGTCTGGCTCGTCGCGGCGCTCTTCCTCGCCGTGACGCCCGCGCGTCACCTGCTCGTGCCGCACGCCGCCTTCTGGAAGCAGCCGGCGCACCGGCCCGAGATGAGGAGCCGGTACGCGCGGTACCTCGCCGTGGCGACCAGCGCCTCCTTGTGGTTCGTGGCCGCGCTGTTCGTGCTGGCGATCGTGTCGCAAGAGGGCCCGCTCGCCGTGTGGTGGCTGCCCGCGGTGATCTCGACGGCCTACGTGCTGTTCGTCCTGGTCGGGCTGGTCTGGGTCTTCGCGGCCGGGTTCACGCCGTCGTCGTCGGCGGTGACCGCCGCGCGGGCGCCGGCTCGCACGTCGGGCGAGACCGACCCGGCGCCCGGCGCGCGGGTGACACCCGGTGCGCAGGTGACGCCCGGCGCACGGTCGACGCCCGGCGCGCGGGTGACGCCCGGTGCTCGCCCGGTGCCCGGTGCCGCACGGTCGGCTGCCGCGCCTCCCGTGGCCGGCACCATCCCGCGTCGCGGGCCCGGGGGTTCGACCCCGCCGTCGGCCGACGGCCCCCGCCAGGGCCCTCCCCGCCCGTACCAACCCCGACCCCGTTCAGGAGGCCCTCGTGGATGACGACCGCTACGGTGCCGACGTGCTCGCCGGCGACTGGAAGAGATCGTCGAGGCCGGCTCCGACGCCAACCGACGCCGTGCGCGACCTCGTGGTCGAAGAGGTGCGCACGGGCTTCACCGGAGCCGTCGTGCGGGTCGAGGCCGGCACGGTCGAACTCGAGGACTGGAAGGGCCGGGTGCGGGCCTTCCCGTTGACCGGCTCGTTCCTGATCGACGGCGCCCCCGTCGCGCTGCGCGTGCCGAGGGCGGCGCCGCAGGGCAGGGCCCGCACGGCGTCCGGCTCGTTCGCCGTCGACGGAGCGAAGGCCCGCGTCGCGCGACAGAGCCGAATCTTCGTCGAGGGACGACACGACGCCGAGCTGGTCGAGAAGGTCTGGGGCCCCGACCTGCGCGTCGAGGGCGTCGTCGTCGAGTACCTCGAGGGCGTCGACCACCTGGCCGAGGTGCTGCGAGACTTCCGACCGGGGCCCGAGCGTCGGGTCGGCGTGCTCGTCGACCACCTCGTGCCGGGCTCGAAGGAGAGCCGGGTGGCCGAGAGCATCGCCCGGAGCCCGCTCGGGCGTCACGTGCTCGTGGTCGGGCACCCGTTCGTCGACGTCTGGCAGGCCGTCAAGCCGGCCCGGCTCGGCGTCGACGCCTGGCCCGTCGTGCCCCGCACGGTCGAGTGGAAGCACGGCGTCTGCGAGGCGATGGGCTGGCCGCACGAGGACCAGGCCGACATCGCCCGCGCCTGGCAGTACATCCTGTCGCGCGTGCGCACCTACGCCGACCTCGAGCCGTCGGTGCTCGGGCGGGTAGAGGAGCTGATCGACTTCGTCACGTCGGGCTGACCCGGGCGTCGCGGTCCCCGAACCCGACGAGCACCGACCGACAGCCGGCCCGTGCTTCGTGCCCCCGAGAACGGCCCCGATCCCCGAGAATCGCCCGGGCGTGTCGGGACTCCGACGCGGTTTCGCCCTAGATTCGACGTCATGGCCGAGCAGATCGAGGGACGCGTCAGCTCGGCCGTGGACGCCTGGCTGCGCTGGCTGCCCCGCTGGCACGTCGGCACCGCTCGAGGGCGGACCCGGCCCTGTCGGGTGTGCCTCGGGTCGCCCGTCGCCACCGCCGCCGGCTTCGACCACGACGTGCCCCACGCGGTGCAGCACGCACTGCTGAACCGCCTGCGGCAGATCGTCGACGACGACGTCGACGAGTACACCGCTCGCAACCTGCCTCTGGTCACGCGCGAACTCCGCCTCGCCGAGGCCCAGGAGGCGCGGGGCTACCGACCCGACCAGGGTCTCGATCCCGAGTTCCAGGGTCTCGACCTCGACCCCGAGCCCGAGCCCGGTCAGCCGTTCCTCTTCACCCTCGCCGGTCTCGCGGGGACGCCCTCGGACGACGGCGTGGTCCCACCCGACCCGACCGTCGTGGGGGCGGAGCCCTCGGGTGCGGCACCGCAGCCCGACGACGACGCCGACGCCGACGCACTGTTCGACCTGGACGACCTGGACGGCTGGCTCGTGTCGCCGGACTCCGCGGCGTCGGACGCCAGACCCGAGCCGGTGGTGCGCGGCCCGGTCGTGCCCGATCCGGTCGAGCCCCAGCCGGTCGAGCCCGACGAGCAGCCGCAGGCCGGGCCGCCGGCCGAGCCCGAGTACTCGGACGAGGCCAAGGCCGCCCTGCGACGCGAGATCGCGCTGGCGGGGGACCACGCCGAGGCCGTCGGCACGAGCCTCTGCCTCGCCCTCGTCGAGCACCGCTCACGCATCGCCGAGGCGATCGACCGTCTGGTGGCCCCGCAGGTGGACGAACTCCTGGCAGAGTTGTCGCGCGCACTCGAGCAGCCGCGGTCCCGCTGAACCGGGCCACCACCGATCGACTCCGGGTGCCGACGCCCCGAGAGGACCCCGACATGACCCGTCAGACCCCGAGCCCCGCTACGACCCGGCGAGCGGCTGCCGCACCGGCCTGGTGGCCGGTCGTCGTCGACCTCGTCGCCGTGCTGGCCTTCGTCGTGATCGGGCGCCGCAGTCACGCCGAGGGGCTCGACCTGCCGGGCCTGCTCGGCACGCTGTGGCCGTTCGTCGTCGGCGCGGTGGTCGGCTGGGCGAGTGTGACCGGCGTCCGGTGGCCGCTGGCGAGCGTGCGTGCGGGGGCGGTCGTCTGGGTCTCGACCGCCGTGGTCGGCGTCCTGCTGCGCGTGGTCGCCGGCCAGGGGGTGCAGGTCAGCTTCGTGATCGTCACGATCGTGGTGCTCGGCGTCTTCGTCGTCGGCTGGCGGGCCGTCGTCGCTCTCGTGCGACGAATGCGGACACGCCGGGCCTGAGGCCGTATCGGCGACCGGTGCGGGTCAGCCCCGGCGCTTGGTGCTGTTGTCGAGGCTGGGTTCGTCGGTGAGCACGAGGCCGGACGAGCTGTTCGACGAGGCGGTCAGCTCGCTGAGCCAGTCGCGGTTGATCGAGGGCACCCGGCCGCCCGAGTACTTGAAGTAGAGCGGGATGCCCGCGTCGAGCCAGATGCTGCTGCGACCGTCACCGACCTTCTGCGTGTCGCGCCACGAGAAGAAGAACGACTCACGACGACGCAGCTTGGTCGCGATGACGATCTGGAGGTGTTCGAGCACGCGGTCGTCGAACTCGACCTCGATGCCCGACGTGCCGTAGATGAGCGATCCCATGGGGGTCCTGATTCGTGTGGGTGTCCGGTGCCGGCGACGAGGCCGACTCAGGTCAATGTACCGTGCGATCAGGCATTCCTCGACCCGGGCGATCACGGCGGCGTTGTGGGCGGACGTGCAGGCTGCCGAGCCATACTCGGGACTGCCGATCCGCTGCGCCCCCGAGCGCCCGACCGACCACCTGGGACCCATGACCTCGACCGCCTCCGTCCTCCGCGCCTCCTCGTCCTCGAGCCAGGACGTCGTCGCCGACCTCGACGGCCTCGTCGGGTTCGCGGCCCGCATCATCGACGCCCTGGGTGAGTGGGGCGTCGCCCTGCTGACCTTCGTCGAGACCGTGTTCCCGCCGATCCCGAGCGAGATCATCCTGCCGTTGGCCGGGTTCCTCGCGGGGGCCGGATCGATGAACATCGTGCTGCTCGTCGCGCTCAGCACCCTCGGCGCGTACCTCGGCGCCCTCGTGCTCTACGGCCTCGGCGCGGGCCTCGGTCTCGACCGCAGCATCCGCTGGCTGGCCAAGCTGCCGCTCGTCGACCGTCACGACTTCGAGAAGGCGGCCGGCTGGTTCCAGCGGCACGGGCGCTCGGCGGTGTTCTTCGGCCGGTTCATCCCGGGGGTCCGCAGCCTCATCTCGCTGCCCGCCGGCGCCGAGCGGATGCCCCTGCTCGTCTTCTCGCTCTTCACGATCGTCGGCAGCGGCATCTGGAACGGCTTGCTGATCGGCCTGGGTGCGGCGCTCGGCACCCAGTACGAGCTCATCGACCGGTACGCGAAGTACCTCGACTACGCGGTCTACGCGGCGATCGCAGGCGTCGTGGTGTTCCTCGTCGTCCGGTCGGTGCGTCGCCGTCGGGCCGGCGTCGACGACGCGTCCCGCGACGCGGTCGATCAGGACGTTCGCGGCTGACGCCCCGTCCGCGTCCAGGCGGCGGGCCGCGTCGGTCCGTAGCGTGGGCCCGGACCGACGTCGCACCACGCGTGCGTCCCCGAGCACACGAACCGACAGGACACCGCCATGGGATTCCTCGACCGACTCCTCGGCCGCGAGCCGAAGCAGGGCCAGCCGCAGCAGGGGCAGCAGCAGGCCTACCCGCAGGGCTACCAGTACGGGCAGCAGAGCTACGAGCAGCCCGCCGCCCCGCAGCAGGGTCAGCCCCCGCAGGGCTACGGCCAGCCCCAGGGCTACGGCCAGCCGCAGGGCTACGGCCAGCAGCCCACGGGCGGTCCCGCCGGCGGGCCCGCGCGCAGCGACGACGAGATCGCCGTCGAGCGCTACCGCTACCTGCTGAAGACCGCCCCGCCCGAGACGATCGAGCAGGTGCACGCCGAGGCGTTCGCGAAGCTCAGTCCCGAGCAGCGCCGCCTGGTCTTCGACCAGCTGACGGCCGAGTCGAGCCCCGGCGAGGCGCCGCGCGGCGACGACGCCAGCTCGCTCGCCCAGGCGGCGACCCGCTCCGAGCTGCGCCGACCGGGCACCCTCGAGCGCACCCTCGGCGGCGGCGCGAACGGCCCGCAGCAGCTCGGCCAGAACGGTCAGACGATGCGCCAGGGCCCCGGCATGGGCTCGATCATCGGCGGGTCGATCCTCGGCACCGTCGCCGGCTACGTCATCGGGTCGACCCTGATGAGCGCGTTCCTGCCCGACGCGGGCGCGACGGCCGACGGAGGCGCGGGTGACGACGCCGGCGCCGACCAGGGTTCCGAGGAAGACGGCGGGGCGGACGGCGGGGCCGACACCGGGGCCGACGCCGGCACCGAGACCGCGAGCGACGGCGGCGGAGACTTCGGTGCCGACACCGGGGGCGACTTCGGCGGCGGTGACTTCGGAGGCGGCTTCGGCGACTTCGGCGGCGGCGACTTCGACATCTGAGCCCGGTGCCGTCGGCGGCGTCGTCGGCGTCCCGACCTGGACGTCGACCCGGGCCGGTCCCCTCGGCGCGGACTAGCGTCGAGGGTCCGCCCACCACCTGCCGCGAGGCCCAGGGAGCACCATGACCAGCACCAGAGTCGCCGTCGTCACCGGGGGGTCGGCCGGTCTCGGCCGCGCTACCGTCCGAGAGCTCGCCTCACGGGGTTGGGACGTGGCGGTCCTGGCCCGAGGCCAGGACGGCCTCGACGGGGCCGTCCGCGACGTCGAGGCCGCCGGGCGTCGGGCGCTCGGCATCTCGACCGACGTGGCCGACCGGGCCCAGGTCGAGTCGGCCGCCGACCGGGTCGAGGCCGAGCTCGGCCCGATCGACCTCTGGGTCAACGACGCGATGGTCGGCGTGTTCGGGGAGTTCCTCGAGACCGACCCCGACGACTTCGAGCGGGCCACCGCCGTCAACTACTTCGGCTTCGTCAACGGCACGCGCGCCGCCCTCTCGCGCATGGTGCCCCGCGACCGCGGCCACGTGATCCAGGTCGGCTCGGCCCTCGCCCACCGCGGCATCCCGCTGCAGGCCTCGTACTGCGGGGCCAAGCACGCCGTCCAGGGGTTCACCGAGTCGGTGACCACCGAGCTGATCCACAACAAGAGTTCGGTGCGCATCAGCACCGTCGACATGCCGGCCCTCAACACGATCCAGTTCAACTGGGTGCGGTCTCGCCTGCCCGAGCACCCCCAACCGGTGCCGCCGATCTTCGAGCCCGAGGTCGGGGCCCACGCCATCGCCGACGTCGCCGACAAGCCGCGTCGTCGCACCTGGCTCGGCGAGCCCACCGTCATGACGGTGCTCGGCAACCGGTTCGTCGCGAACTTCCTCGACGTCTACCTCGCCAAGACCGGCTACTCGGGCCAGCAGGCGCCCGACAAGGACGAACCCATGCTGCCCGACAACCTCTACGAGCCCACGTCCGGCGACCAGGGAGCCCGCGGCATCTTCAGCGACCGCGCCCGCAGCACGAGCCCGCAGGTCTGGTACACCCGCCACCGCGCCCTCACCGTGGGCGCCGGGCTCGGGGCCGCCGTGGCCGCCACCGCCGCCGTCGTGGGCCGGGTGACGCGGGGCGGTCGCGCGTGAGCGGCGCGCCAGAGGTCGACGCCGTCGTCGTCGGCGCGGGCCCGAACGGGCTCGCGGCGGCGGTCGTGCTCGCGCGTGCGGGCCTGCGCGTCGAGATCGTCGAGCGGGCCGACACCATCGGCGGCGGTGCCCGCACCCAGGAGGCGACGCTGCCGGGCTTCCGTCACGACATCTGCTCGGCGGTGCACCCCATGGCGCTCGCCTCGGGGTTCTTCCAGCGCTTCGAGCTCGACCGCCGCATCGAGCTGACGGTGCCCGAGATCTCGTACGCCCACCCACTCGACGGTGGTAGGGCGGGCATCGCCTACCGCGACCTCGAGCGGACGGCCGACGGGCTCGGCGCCGACGGGGCCGCGTGGACGCGCCTCCTGCGGGGGCTCGTCGAGCGCGAGCCGCGCATGGCGAAGTTCACGATGCGCGAGCTCGTCCGGGTGCCCGACGACCCGGCGACCCTCGTCCGCTTCGGGCTCGCCGCCCTCTCGCAGAGCGGCCCGTGGTGGAACGCCGGCTTCTCGGGCGACGAGGCACCCGCCATGCTCGCCGGGGTGATGGCCCACGCCATCCGGCCCATGCCCAGCCTGTCGACCTCGGCCGCCGGGCTCGTCCTGGCCGTCCACGCGCACGCGCGCGGGTGGCCGGTGCCCACGGGCGGCAGCCAGTCGATCGTCGACGCGATGGCCGACGACGTCCGGGCGCACGGAGGCACGATCACGACGGGCGTGGACGTCACGTCGATCGACGAGCTGCCCCGCGCCCGTGCCACGATCTTCGACACGAGCGCCCGGGCCCTCGCCGACATCGCCGGCGGCCGACTGCCCGCGCGCTACGAACGGGCGCTGCGGCGCTTCCGCTACGGCAACGCCGCGGCCAAGGTCGACTTCGCCCTGTCGGGGCCCGTGCCGTGGGCCGCCGACGAGGCCCGCCGCAGCCCCACCCTGCACCTCGGCGGGACGCGGGCCGAGATCGCCTCGGGCGAGCACGACGTCGCCTCGGGCCGTCATGCACGCACGCCCTACGTGCTGGTCGCCCAGGCCGGCGTCGTCGACGGCACGCGGGCGCCCGACGGGCAGCAGGCGCTCTGGGCCTACACCCACGTGCCCCGCGGGTCCACGGTCGACCAGACCGAGACCGTGATCGCCGGCATCGAACGCTTCGCCCCCGGGTTCCGTGACACGATCCTCGCGACGCACAGCCGGACGGCCGTCGAGCTCGAGGAGCACGACCCGAACTACGTCGGCGGCGACATCGCCTCGGGGGCTCCGAGCGTGTGGCAGCTCGCCGCGCGCCCGACGCTGTCGAGCGAACCGTGGCGGACGCCCACCCCCGGCATCTACCTGTGCTCGTCGTCGACGCCTCCCGGCCCGTCGGTGCACGGCCTCGGCGGCGCCTACGCCGCCCGCAGCGCCCTGAAGAACGAGTTCGGCATCGACCGGCTGCCCTACCTGGGCGTCGACGCCTGACCGCGACGGCGTGTCTCGCCGTGGCGGGTCGTTCCTCCGGAGGCGAGACTCGTTCGCGGACCGACCCGTTCACTGCCAGGATCGACGGATGAGCACGACGCACCGTTTCATCGAGGCCTCCCCCCATGACGTCTTCGACGTGCTGAGCGACGGCTGGCTCTTCCCGAGCTGGGTCGTCGGGTCGGCGCGCATCCGTGACGTCGACCTGACCTGGCCGAGCGTCGAGGCGTCCATCCACCACTCCTTCGGCGTCTGGCCGCTCGTCGTCGACGACGTCACGACGATCCTCGAGTGGGACCCGCCGGTCCGGGCCGTGTTCCACGCCAAGGGCTGGCCGATGGGCGAGGCCCGGATCGAGATCGACGTGCGCAACCGCATGGGCGGCTGCTTCGTCTCGATGACCGAGTACGCCGTCGCGGGCCCCGGACGACTCGTGCCGAAGCCCTTGCTCGACCCTCCGCTGCACTGGCGCAACAAGGAGGCGCTGCAGCGCCTGGCCTGGCTGGCCGAGGGACGCATGACCGACCGCGTCTCGCCCAGCTGACCCGCGCCTCCCGGGTCGGGCGTCGCCGGACGCCCCCGCCACCGCACCCCGACGGCGCCACGGCCGAGGAGGCGCGGGTGCGGTCTCAGCGCTCGGCGAGCGAGTCGCGCACCTTGCGCCGCAGCACCTTGCCGATCAGCGACTTGGGCAGGTCGTCGACGACGACGATGCGTCGCGGCACCTTGTACGGCGTGAGGTGCCCGCGGGCGAACGTGCGCAGGGCCGCGACGTCCACGTGGGCGCCGGGCTTCGTGACGATCGCGGCGGCCACCTGCTCGCCGCCGGGGGTGGGCAGTCCGACGACGGCCGCCTCGGCCACGCCCTCGAACCGGGTGAGCACCTCTTCGACCTCGGACGGCGAGACGTTGAACCCGCCGGTGATGATCAGCTCTTTGATGCGGTCGACGATGCGCACGAAGCCGTCGTCGTCGATCGTCACGATGTCCCCGGTGCGGAACCAGTCGCCGTCGACGAAGACCTCGCCCGACTCCTTGGGCTTGCGGTAGTAGCCGCTGAAGACCTGGGGGCCCCGCACGATCAGTTCGCCGCGCTCGCCGGCGGGCACGTCGACCGTGGGGTTCTCGGGGTCGACGACCCTCACCTCGGTGCCCGGCAGGGGCAGTCCGACCGTGCCGGCGCGCCGCGTGGGCCCGACGGGGTTCGCCATCAGCACGGGTGAGCACTCCGAGAGCCCGTAGCCCTCGACGAGCCATCCGCCGGACTCGGCCTCCCACGGCTCGACGACGTCGGCCGAGAGCGGCATCGCCCCCGAGATGGCGACGTCGACGCCCTTCAGCGAGACCCCGGCGTCGTCGGCGGCCTTCTGCAGGCGGGCGTAGATCGGCGGCACGGCGGGCAGGAAGGTCGGCGGGTGCTTCTTCATCACCTTGAGCACCAGGGCCGGGTCGAAGGCCGGGAACAGCACGAGGCGCGCCCCCATGCTCATGGCGAAGGTGAGGCAGAGCGTGAGGCCGTAGGCGTGGAACATCGGCAGCACCGCGTAGACGACGCAGGTGCCGCGCTCGATGGTGGGCACCCAGGCCTGCGCCTGGGCCGCGTTCGCGAGCAGGTTGTGGTGCGTCAGCTGCGCGCCCTTGGGCGTGCCCGTCGTTCCGCTCGTGTACTGGATGACCGCGAGGTCGTCGGTGGCCGGCCGGGGGTGCTTCGCCTTGATGCGCGACGAGCCGACGACCTTCTCCCACGGGGTGGTGCCCGACACGGTGGTCGTCAGCCGGTCGCGCGACTCGCGGGCCTTCTTGATCGGCAGGGCGAGGGCCGCGCGCGTGGCGAACGGCATGGCCCGGGTGACGTCGACCGAGACCAGGTGCTCGACGGCGACGTCGGCCGGGAACGCCTGGATCGTCTCGACCACCTTGTTCCAGGCGATGGCGACCTTGGCGCCGTGGTCCTCGAACTGGTGGCGCAGCTCGCGCGGCGTGTAGAGCGGGTTGTGCTCGACGACGATCGCCCCGAGGCGCAGCACCGCGTAGAAGGCGACGACGTGCTGCGGGCCGTTCGGCAGCACGATGGCGACGGTGTCGCCGTGCCCGACGCCGAGCTTGCGGAGGCCCTCGGCCGCCCGTGAGATCTGGTCGACGAGCTCGGAGTACGTCGTGGTCGACCCGAAGAACTCGAGCGCCACCGCCTTCGGGTACCGCGCCGCGGAGGCCTCGACCAGGTCGAGCAGCGAGCCGTCGACCGGTTCGAGGTCGTGCGGCACGCCGGGTGCGTAGGAGTCGAGCCAGGGACGAGCGCTGTCGGTGGTCACCGGGCCACTCTATCGACCCGCCGGGCGTACCCCGTCGGCTCGATGCGGGCTGGCAACCTGACCTCGTCCCGGGAGGCGCGGCGCAGCATGGTCCTCGACATCACGAAGAGAGGAACGACACATCGTGAGCAAGGTCTGGTTCATCACCGGTGCATCCAAGGGCTTCGGCCGCGAGTGGGCCGAGGCGGCCCTCGAGCGCGGCGACAAGGTCGCGGGCACCGCACGGAAGATCGACGACGTCACGCCCCTGGTGGACGCGTACGGCGACGCCTTCCTGCCCCTCCAGCTCGACGTCAACGACCGCGAGGCCGACGTCGCGGCGGTGAGGCGGGCCGCCGAGCACTTCGGCCGCCTGGACGTCGTCATCAACAACGCCGGCTTCGGCCACTTCGGCATGATCGAGGAGATCACCGAGGACGAGGCCCGCGCGCAGATCGAGACGAACCTGTTCGGCGCCCTCTGGGTGACGCAGGCCGCCCTGCCGATCATGCGCGAGCAAGGTTCGGGTCACATCGTCCAGGTGTCGAGCATCGGCGGCATCAGTGCCTTCCCGACGGTCGGCATCTACCACGCGTCGAAGTGGGGGCTCGAGGGCTTCAGCCAGTCGCTCGCGCAAGAGGTCGCCGGCTTCGGCATCAAGGTGACCCTCGTCGAGCCCGGCGGCTTCTCGACCGACTGGTCGGGGCCTTCCGCCTCGCGCAGCGACGAGCTCGAGGCCTACGCCGAGGTGCGCGAGGCCGCGTCGAAGCGCCCGTCGGCCGCCGACCCGGGCGACCCGACGGCCACCCGCGGGGCGATCCTCAAGGTCGTCGACGCCGACGAGCCGCCGCTGCGCATCTTCTTCGGCAAGGCACCGCTCGAGATCGCGACGAAGGACTACGAGTCGCGTCTCGCCACCTGGAACGAGTGGCAGCCCGTCTCGATCGAGGCGCACGGGAACTGACGCCGGCCCACGGAACGCACGCCGCGCCTCCTGCCCCCGCCCCGGGGCGCAGGAGGCGCGGCGTCCGTCCGTCAGGACGGCCTGCCCCGCCTGCCGCGAGCGTCCAGCTTCCGCGGCGCATGATCGAGTCATGCCCGCTCTGACCGAACCGCTCCGCGCCCGCCTGCAGTACACCTTCAACGGGCAGTACACGGGCACGCCCGAGTGGGTCACCGACCTCGAGAAGGGCGACGACGAGGGGTTCTTCCTGCCCGGGTCGGCGGTCTGGGCCGTCCACGGCGCCATGTCGACGATCCCGGCCGGGGTCCGCGCCCTGCTGGTGCAGGCCTTGCACCCGGGAGCCCTCGCCGGCGTCCACGACCACTCGCGCTTCCGCGAGGACCCGCTCGGACGCCTGGCCGGCACGATCCGCTGGATCTACACCGTCTCGTACGGCAGCCGCGAGGCCGCCACCCACGCGTCGAACTGGGTGTCACGCCTGCACACCAAGGTGGTCGGCAGCTACGACGACCGGAACGGCGTGAGCCACGACTACGCCGCGAACGACCCCGAGCTGCTCAGCTGGGTGCACATGGCGTTCGCCGACTCCTTCTTGGCCGCCTACCTCGAGTGGGGTCGCGAGCCCGTCCCCGGCGGGCCCGACGCGTACGTCCGCGAATGGGCGACGGCCGGCGAGCTGATGGGCGTGCCGAACCCGCCGCGCAGCGTCGCCGAGATGCAGCAGCAGCTCATGGACTTCGACCACCGGGGCGTGCTCGAACGCACGGCCCGCACCGACGACGTCGTGAAGTTCATCAAGCGACCGCCGCTCTTCCCCGCGCTGAAGGTCGGCTACCCGGTGCTGTTCAACGGCGCCGTCGGCACCCTGCAGCCGCGCTTCCGCGAGCTGCTCGGCCTGCGGGCGCCGCACGTGGGGCCGATCGACCTGCCGACCCGCGCGCCCGCCCAGGCCATGCTCGCCGGCGTCGGGGGAGTCCTCGGCAAGCGTCCGGTCGCCGAGGAGCACGCCCTCGCCCGGCTCGACCGGATCGGCTGGACGGCGGCGTGACACTCGCGCGGCGGGGTCGCACGGCCCCCTGACCGGGGAGGGCGGGGGCGCGCACCCGCTGGCAGGATGAGCCGGTGACCGCAGCCCGCCCCCTCGCCGACGAGACCGACGACGGCGACGCGACCCGCGCCTCCTCGGCCCGGGCGACGAGACGGTGGCTGCTCGAACTGCTGGCGATCGTGCTCGTCGGGCTGCTGTTGTCGTGGGGCGTGCGCGCGTTCCTGGTGCGCAGCTTCTCGATCCCGTCGGGGTCGATGGAGCAGACGCTGATGATCGGCGACCGCATCCTCGTGAACGAGCTCGCGCCGCGCGTCCTGCCGCTGCACCGGGGCGACGTCGTCGTCTTCGTGGACCCGGGCGGGTGGCTCGGCTACGGCGACGCCGCCGGTCAGGACCTCGTCAAGCGCGTCATCGGGCTGCCCGGTGACCACGTCAGCTGCTGCGACGCCGACGGCCACGTGCTCGTCAACGGCGAACCGCTCGACGAGCCGTACCTCACGCTCGTCGACGGCGGCCCCCGGGCCTCGGCCACCGACTTCGACGTGACGGTGCCCGAGGGGGCGCTCTGGGTGCTCGGCGACAACCGCGACCGGTCGGCCGACTCGCGCGCCCACCAGACCGGACCCTACGAGGGCTTCGTACCCGTGGACGACGTCATCGGACGCGCGTTCGTCGTCGCCTGGCCGATCGACCGGTGGCAACGCCTCTGACGCGGACGCCACGCCGGGCCGACCGACCGACCCCCCGGGCCGGGCTCAGCCTGCGGCGATGAGACGGTCACGCACCTCGCGGCGCAGCACCTTGCCGATCAGCGACTTCGGCAGCTCGTCGAGCTGCACGACCCGGCGCGGCACCTTGTAGGCGGCGAGCTGCCCGCGCGAGGCGTCGCGGATCGCCTCGGAGTCGAACCTCGCGCCCGGTTCGAGCACGATGGCCGCCACGACGTCCTCGCCGCCGCCCGAGCGGGGCAGGCCGACGACGGCCACCTCGGCCACGCCGGGGGCGTTCCGCACGGCCTCCTCGACCTCGGACGGTGCGACGTTGAAGCCGCCGGTGACGATGAGCTCCTTGATGCGGTCGACGATCGTGACGTAGCCGTCGGCGCTCATGGTGACGATGTCGCCCGTGCGGAACCAGCCCCCCTCGAGGAAGGCGTCGGCGGTCTCGTCGGGGCGGTTCCAGTAGCCACGGAACACCTGCGGCCCGCGCAGCAGCAACTCGCCCGCGGCGCCGGCGACGACCGGGCGACCCGGGTCGGGGTCGTCGCGGTCGACGACCATGGCCTCGGTCGACGGGAACGGCACGCCCACCGTGCCGACGCGTCGGGTCGGGCCGATCGGGTTGCCGAGCGCCACCGGCGAGGTCTCGGTCAGCCCGAAGCCCTCGACGAGCAGTCCGCCCGTCACGCCCTCCCAGGCCTGGACGACCGCGGTGGGCAGGTTCATGGCGCCCGAGATGGCGAAGCGGGCGCTCGAGAGGTCGACGCCGCGCTCGCGAGCCGCGTCGGCCAGGCGTTGGTAGATCGGCGGCACCGCCGGCAGGAAGGTCGGCGGGTGCTTCTTCGCCGCCTTGAGCACGAGGTCGACGTCGAACTTCGGGAACAGCACCAGGCGCGCCCCGATGCTCATCGCGAAGGTCAGGCAGAGGGTCAGGCCGTAGGCGTGGAAGAACGGCAGCACCCCGTAGACGGTCTCGTCGCCGTCGACGAGGCCCGGCACCCAGGCACGCCCCTGGGCCGCGTTGCTGCGCAGGTTGCGGTGCGTGAGGATCGCGCCCTTCGGAGAGCCGGTCGTGCCGCTCGTGTACTGCAGCAGGGCGATGTCGTCGACGTCGGGGCGGGGGTGCTTCTTCCGCAGCGGACGGTTGGCCAGCAGGCCCTGCCACGTCACGTCGCCCTCGGCGCCGTCGGTGAGGGCGGCGCGGCTCTTCTTCGCCGCGGGCACGGGCAGCTTGAGGGCCAGGCGGGTGGCGAGCGGCATGCCCTTGGTCACGTCGACCGAGACGACGGTCGAGAAGCCGATGTCGGCAGGCAGGGCGCGCAGGCGGTCGACGAGCTTGTCCCAGGCGACGGCGATCGTCGCGCCGTGGTCCTCGAAGAGGTGGCGCAGCTCGCGGTCGGTGTAGAGCGGGTTGTGCTCGACCACGACGGCGCCGAGGCGCAGTACCGCGTAGAACGCCACCACGTGCTGCGGGCTGTTGGGCAGGATCAGCGCGACCCGGTCGCCGCGACCCACGCCGAGCCTCCTGAGCCCTTCGGCCGCGCGGGCGACCTGGTCGCCCAGGTCGCGGTAGCTGGTCTCGCGCCCGAAGAACTCGAGGGCCGGCTTCTGCCGGTACGTCGACACGGCGTCGTCGATCAGGTCGACGAGGCTGCCGGTGAGGGGCTCGATGTCGGCGGGGACGTCGGGGGCGTAGCTGTGCAGCCACGGGCGGGCGATCGGGTCGGTCATGGCACCACTGTGGCAGGGCAGGGTGATGAACCCCCGGGAGGCGCGGGTGACGTCGTCGACGCGCCGCACGCCGCCTGCCGGACGGCTCAGCGGGCGTCGCGCCCGGTGAGCGCGAGCAGTCGGATGCGGAGCGGCGCGTCGTCGTCGACCGGGACCGGCGAGGCGAACAGCCCCGAGGCCTCGAGGGCGTCCTTCTGCGGCGCGAAGACGCCCCAGACGGCCTCGACGAGGTCGTCGTCGAGCTCTTCGTCGGTGCCGACGGCCCGCGCGAGGTCCCAGGTGTGGATCGTGACGTCGGCGACCTGTTCGGCGAGGTACTCGTGCACCGGAACGACGTCGGCGCTCAACCGCACCTCGGCGTCGGGGTCGGCCTCGCCCCAGGCGGCGGTGGCGGCGCCCGACCAACGGTGCCAGGCCTCGACCAGGTCGTCGCCGAGGGGCTCGATCGAGTTCTCGGCCTCGGCCGGGTCGCCGCCCTCGAGCAGCAGGGGCACCCACTGCTGCTCGCGCGTGACGTGGCGCACGAGGTCGCGCACCTTCCACTCGGTGTCGGGCGTCGGGGCGTCCCAGTCGGCGACGGCCTCGACCCGGCGGGCGAACTCGTCGTGGGCGGTCTTCTGCAGGGTGATCCAGTCGACGGTCATCGGGAGTCCTCTCGGGTGGGGCGGTGGCTCTCGGCGTCAACCGCCGTGGTCGGCGCATTGTTCCGCAGGGCGCTGCCCATGATGCCAGGGCGGCCGGTTCGGCTAGGGTCGTCGGCATGACCCTCGGCCTGTCGGTGCTCGCGCCCCTCGTGGCGTTCGTCGAGGCCGTCCTGTCGTCCGGCGGGGCCCCGCTGTCCGCGGTCGTGCTCGTCGGCCTGCTCGGCGCCGCGACCGCCGTGGTCGCGCTGGGCGTCGCCCGCGTCGTGCTGACCCTCTGCGGGTTGGCCGGGGCGGTGCCCGAGGTGACGCTCCGTGAAGAAGCCGGCACGCGCCTCCTCGTCTGGCGCCGCGACCCCGACGCCCGCGGGCACGTGCGGTCACGGGCCCCGGGGCGGGCCGTCCCGGCCGCCTGAGCGCACCCGCGCCCGCGTCGATCCGACGCCCCGCGTCGATCCGACGCCCCTCGGCGGCCAGAAGACACCCACCGTCTCTCTGACCGAGGAGTCCGCATGGACCTGTCCACCCTCCACCCGATCGCCGTCGTCCTCGACGGTCTGCAATCGCTCGTCACCACCCTCGGCGAGCTCGTCGAACCGGTCGCCGGCGCGTCCGCCGCCGCCCTCGGCGTCGTGCTGTTCACCCTGCTCGTCCGCCTCGTGCTCGTGCCGGTCGGCGTCTCGCAGGTGCGCGCCGAGATCGCCCGTCGCCGGCTGGCCCCGGCGATCGCCGACCTGAACCGGCGCGTCACCGACCCCGAGGCCCGCAGCCGGGCGCTGATGGCGCTCTACGCCTCCGAGAAGGTCTCGCCGCTGGCCGGGTGCCTGCCGACGCTCGCGCAGGCGCCCGTCCTCACCGCCGTCTACTCGCTGTTCGCCCACTCCGAGATCGCCGGTCACGCCAACGCCCTGTTGTCGCACACCCTCGGCGGCGCGGCGCTCGGGGCGAACCTGTTCGTCACCCTGGGGGCGGGGCTCGCGGCGATCTGGCCGTACCTGGTGCTGCTCGTGCTGCTCGCGCTCGTCGTCGAGCTGAGCCGGCGCGCCGCCCTGCGCTTCACGGGCCCCGGGGCGACCCCGACCGCGGGTCGAGGACGAGGGCAGGAGGCGCCGGCCGGCACGGCGGGCATCCTGCGCTGGTTGCCGTTCGTCAGCGTGCTCTTCGCCGCGTTCGCCCCGCTGGCCGCCGGCCTCTACCTCGTGACGAGCGCGGCCTGGACGCTGGGGGAGCGGGCGGTGCTGCGCCGGGTGCTCGCGCCCGCTTGAGCGGCCTGCGGGCGGGGAGCGCGACCGCCGGCACGCGGAAGGGCCCGCCCTCGTCGTGCGAGAGCGGGCCCTTCGGGGGTGCTGCGGCTGCCTACGCGGCGAGCGTGAACTGGATCTCGAGCGTGACGGTGACGTCGTTGCCGAGGGTGAAGCCACCGGCCTCGAGGGCGGCGTTCCAGGTGACGCCGAACTCGGTGCGGTCGATCTTGGTCGTGGCCGAGAAGCCGAGCTTGGTCTGGCCGTAGCCGTCGACGACGAGGCCGCCGAACTCGCTCTTCAGGGTGACGGGCTTGGTGACGCCGCGGAGGGTCAGGTCGCCGTGCACGAGGAACGCGTCGTCGCCCTTCTCCTCGATGCTGGTCGACACGAAGGTCATCTTGGGGTGCTCTTCGGCGAGGAAGAAGTCACCGGTCTGCAGGTGACCGTCGCGGTCCTTCTGGTTGGTGTTGACCGAGGCCACGTCGATCGAGGCGGTGACCTTCGAGGCGGTGTGGTCCTCGTCGGTGACGAGCGAGGCGTCGAACGACTCGAACGAGCCCTTGACCTTGCTGATGGCGAGGTGGCGGACGCTGAACGAGACCTCGCTGTGCGTGGGGTCGAGGTTCCAGGTGCCGGCGGGGATCTTCTCTGCGGTGATGCTCATGGTGTTCTCCTGAATCTGTGAGGTCGAGGTCGATGACGTGTCATCGAAGCTGGTACGAGTATATGCAAGCGCATCCAATCGGACAACATTCCCGAGGTGGCCGAGACGTGTCGAGCCGGTGTCGGATGCGCCGAGCCGGGCTCAGGCCGGGCGGCGTTCGGGTGAGACGGTCTTCGCGGGGTCCTTCTCCGCCAGGTCGCCGAGCGCATCGTCGATCCGCGTCATGACGTCGGCCGGCAGGGTGACGCCCGCCGCCTTGACGTTGTCGGCGACCTGCTCCGGGCGGGACGCCCCGATGATGGCCGAGGCGACGTTGTCGTTCTGCAGCACCCAGGCGATGGCGAGCTGCGCCATCGACAGCCCCAGGTCGGCCGCGATCGGTTCGAGCTTCGCGACGCCGGTGAGCACCTCGTCGGTGAGGAAGCGCTTGATCGTGTCCGCGCCTCCCTTGTCGTCGGTGGCCCGGCTGCCCGCGGGCAGATCGGCGCCCGGCTTGTACTTGCCTGTCAACACGCCCTGAGCGACGGGTGACCAGACGATCTGACTCACGCCGTGCTGCTTGCTCGCGGGCACGACGTCGGACTCGATGACGCGCCAGAGCATGGAGTACTGCGGCTGGTTCGAGATGAGCTGGATGCCGTGCTGCACCGCGAGCTCGTGCCCGGCGCGGATCTGTTCGGCCGTCCACTCGCTCACGCCCACGTAGAGCGCCTTGCCGGCCCGCACCACGTCGGCGAAGGCCTGCATGGTCTCTTCGAGCGGGGTCTCGTGGTCGTAGCGGTGGGCCTGGTAGAGGTCGACGTAGTCGGTGCCGAGTCGGCGGAGCGACCCGTCGATCGACTCGAGGACGTGCTTGCGGCTGAGGCCGACGTCGTTGTGGCCGCGGGGCCCGGTCGGCCAGTAGACCTTCGTGAAGATCTCGAGGCTCTCGCGACGTTCGCCCGCGAGCGCGTCACCGAGCACCTGCTCCGCCGCCGTGTTCGCGTACGCGTCGGCGGTGTCGAAGGTCGAGATGCCGGCGTCGAGGGCCGCGCGGACGCACTGTGTGGCCACGTCGTTCTCGACCTGGGACGCGTGCGTCAGCCAGTTGCCGTAGGTGATCTCCGAGATCTTGAGTCCGCTGTCGCCGAGGCGTCTGAATTCCATGGCCCCACGCTACGCGTCCCGGCGGCCGGGGCGAGGGGGTGTGCGGCGGACTCGCGTGGCGTACAGTGACGATTCATCAGGTCGTGTCCCCCGCGTGGGGGACACGATCCGTCGGACGTCGCGGTCCCACCCGGCGCGCGCGTCCGAGGCTCCTGCAGACCCGACCCCGACTGGAGCACCACCGTGACCTCCGACCCGACCCTGGCGGCGCCCGGCCCCGTGCTGACGCCGACGCTGCCCGCGACCCCGACGCCGTTCGCGCCGAACCGCGGCGGCGCACCCGCGGGCTCGGTCGACGCCGTGTCGGCCACCCTGCCGTGGGCCGACTGGTCGAGCGTGCAGTGGGTCGGCGTCGGGGTGCTCGCCGTCCTCGTCGCCCTCGTGGTGGTGCTGTCGCTCCGCCGCACGGCCCGGCGGCTGTACCTCGTCCGCGAACGGGAGGAGCTCGGCCACCGCGACCTCGACGGACCGGTGCTGCCCCCGGCCCACTCGTTCACGGCGCTCGTGCCGGCGCTCGGCCCGGCAGGGCTGGCCGTGACCCTCGACCTGCTCGCTCGGCAGCAGCACCCCGACGTGCACGTCCTCGTGGCGGTCGACCCCGGGGACCGCCTGACGCACGACGTCGCCACGTCGGCCGTCCGTCGTCACCCCGGACGCGTCCGGATCGTGACCACCCGCGCCTCCGCCGGCCCGTCCTCGACCGTGGCCTCGGCGCTCGCCGGAGCGCTCGCGGCGGTGGGTGACGGCGTCGTGGGCGTCTTCTCGCCGGGCGACCGCCCGCACCCCCGGCTGTTCGCCCTCGTCGACTCCGTGCTGACCCGCACGGACGCCGACGCGGTGCAGCACGCCAGCCGCCCGGCCCTCGAACCGTCGCCGTGGTGGTCGCCGAGGCTGGCGGTCGACCGGTGGTGGTGGGCCCGGTCGGTCGTGCGCTCGCACGGGCGGGCCGGTTTCGTCCCGCTGTCGGACAGCACGCTCTTCGTCCGTCACTCCTGGCTCGCCTGGGCGGGCGGCTGGGACGCCGCCTGCGTCGAGGCGGGGCTCGACCTCGGCGTCCGCATGACGGTCGCCGGAGCCCGCGTCGTCGTGGCCACCTCGCCCGGGACGACCACGGTCGAGCGGGCACCCGGGGGGCTCCGCGACCTGTTCCGTGCCCGGACGAGATGGGCCAGGGGCTGTCTGCAGGTGCTCGGCAAGGGCGACTGGCGGCGGCTGCGGCCGAAGGCGAGGCGTCACGCCCTCGGCGTGCTCACCGAACCGTTGCTCGACGCCGGCGCGACGATCCTCGGCGCCGCGGTCGTCGCGTCGACCGTCCTGGTCGGAGCGCCGGCCGTCGTGGTCGCCCTGGCCCTGGTGCCGCTGCTGCCCGCCGCCCTGGCGCAGCTGCTGGACGTAGGGGCGACCACGGAGGCGGCTGCCGAGCAGGGGAGGCGCGCGACGGCCCGCGAGCGCCTCCTGGTGGTCGTCGGTGCCGTCCCGAACGGACTCGTCACCCTGGCCGCCGTCGTCGCCGCGATCGGGGCCGAGCTCACGGGCGCCGGACCGCGGGTCGCGCGAGCGGCGGCGCCCGTCCCGGGTGCTCCCGCGTCGGGCGTCCGGCCCGCCCGCGTCGACGAGCCCGCGACGAGATGACCGGCAGATGTCGCCCACCTGGCAGTTGACCGAGACGCGCGTACCCCGACCAAACCGATCTGCCGACGCCCCCCGAACCGGTCACATGCCCGAAACCGAGTACCCCGTCCGGGGGACGCGTCCCGACCGCGCCGCCTCGACGAACCCGACACCACCCCTGCGCCTCGTCGCCCGGGTGAAGGAGCTCGCGACCTTCGGCGCCGTGGGCGGCATCGCCTTCGTCGTCGACGTCGGCGTCTACAACCTGCTGCGCTCGACCCTGCTCGACGACAAGCCGATCGGGGCCAAGGTCCTCTCGGTGGTCGTCGCGACGGTGGTCGCCTGGTTGGGCAACCGTTACCTCACGTTCCGCGAGGGACGCAACCAGGCCGTCGTCCGGGAGGCCGTCACCTTCGGCCTCGTGAACGTAGGCGGCCTGCTGGTCGCCTCGGCGTGCCTGTTCGTCTCGCACTACCTGCTGGGCTTCACGAGCCAGCTCGCGGACAACGTCGCGGCGAACGGCGTCGGGCTCGTGCTCGGCACGGTGTTCCGCTACCTGGCCTACCGCCACCTCGTCTTCCGCGGCTCGCCCGCGGTCGCCTCCTCGGCCGACACCCCCGAAGCGTCGGCCGCGCTCGCCACCGTCGTCGGCCCCGTGCCGACCGACGACCCCACCCGACAGAACACCCCGCAGGCCCACCTGCACCCGACCCACTGACTGGAGAGTGATCCTGTGTCGACTGACCCGACCCAGATCCCGACATCACATCTCGCAGCGGGCGAACCCGCCCCGTTGCTCACCCCCCAAGCCCCGTCCGACCCGTCGCAGTTCGTCCCGAACCGCGGCACCACCGGCGCCACCGAGTCGATGATCGGGTTCCAACTGCCCGACTGGTCGCCCCTCGAGTGGATCGGCTACTCGTCGCTCATCGTGGTGACGATCCTGCTCACCGCGGTCGCCGTGTCGACCCTCTGGTGGATGCTGCACGCCTGGCGCTCGAAGGACAACCTCGAGGACAGCCAGTTCAGTGCGAACCCCCTCGACCCCGCCCACTCGTTCACCCTGCTGGTGCCCGGCCGGCACGAGGAGGAGGTCATGGGCCAGACCCTCGACCGCCTCGCGATGCAGGACCACCCCGACTTCGAGATCATCGCGATCGTCGGCCACGACGACCCCGGCACCGAGCGGGTCGCCCGTGAGGCCGCCGCCCGCCACCCCGAGCTGATCCGCGTGATCGTCGACTCGAGCGTGCCGAAGAACAAGCCGAAGGCGCTCAACCTCGCGTTGCAGACGTCGCGCGGCGAGATCGTCGGCGTCTTCGACGCCGAGGACGAGGTGCACCCCCGCCTGCTGACGCTGGTCGACTCGCGGTTCACCGAGACCGACGCCGACGTGGTGCAGGGCGGCGTGCAGCTGATGAACTTCCAGTCGAGCTGGTGGAGCCTCCGCAACGTGCTCGAGTACTACTTCTGGTTCCGCTCGCGCCTGCACTTCCACGCCAAGGAAAAGTTCATCCCCCTCGGCGGCAACACGGTCTTCGTGCGCAAGGACTGGCTCGACTGGTCGCAGGGCTGGGACGCCGAGTGCCTCGCCGAGGACTGCGAGCTCGGGGTCCGCCTCTCGAGCGCCGGCGCCAAGGTCGTCGTGGCCTACAGCCCCGAGGTGGTCACCCGCGAGGAGACCCCCGGCACCTTCGTCTCGCTGCTCAAGCAGCGCACGCGCTGGAACCAGGGCTTCATGCAGGTCTACGGCAAGGGCGAGTGGAAGAAGCTGCCGCGTCTGCGCCAGCGCCTGATGGCCCGCTACCTGCTCACCATGCCGTTCATCCAGGCGGCCACGGGTCTGCTGATCCCCATCTCGGTGATCCTGATCCTGACCACCAAGGTGCCTACCGCCATCGCCCTCGTCTCGTTCGTCCCCCTGGCCCCGACCCTGGTGCTGCTGGCCGTCGAGTTCACCGGCCTCCGCGAGTTCGGCCGGGTCTACGGGCAGAAGGTGCGTGCCCGCGACTACTTCCGCCTCGTCTGGGGACTGCTGCCGTACCAGATCTTCCTCGCGCTCGCCGCGGTCCGGGCGGTCTTCCGCCAGCTGCGCGGCCTGAACGCCTGGGAGAAGACCGAGCACACCGGAGCCCACCGCGACGAGGTCGCGACCGAACCGCAGGAGGCGCCCCGCGCCTCCCAGCAGGAGCCCGCCATGGCCATGACCGGAGGTGACCGATGACGTCCACGCTGAACCGCCCCCGCGCGGCCGACACCACCGTGTCGAACACCCCGGGTGCCCCTGTGGTGCCCACGAAGGACCTCCGCGGCGCCAAGCCCGCCTCGTGGCTCCGACGGCACGGCGCCGGCCTCGCCTGGCTGCTGCCCGTCCTCGCGATCGCCGCGGTCGTCCAGGCCTTCAACATGGACGGCTCGCCGCAGCGGATCGACGACGAGGGCACCTACACGGCCCAGGCCTGGGCCATCCAGAACCTCGGCGAGATCGCCCACTACACCTACTGGTACGACCACCCGCCCGTCGGCTGGCTGCAGATCTCGGCCTACACGGCCCTGACCGGAGCCTTCTCGCGGTACGACGTGGCCGTGCTGGCCGCCCGCGAGGCGATGCTCTTCTTCACCCTCGTCTCGGTCGTCCTCGTCTGGTTCCTGGGTCGCAAGCTCGGCCTCAGCCGGCCCGCGGCCGCCGTCGCGGGCCTCGTGTTCGCCGTGTCGCCGCTCGCCCTGCAGTTCCACCGCACGGTCTACCTCGACAACGTCGCCACCCCGTGGCTGCTCGCCGCGTTCGTCTTCGCCCTGAGCAAGCGCTACCAGCTCGCCGGCTTCGCAGCCGCCTCGCTGTCGTTCGGCATCGCGGTGCTCTCGAAGGAGACGTACCTGCTGGCGCTGCCCTTCCTGGCCTGGATGATGTGGCGAGGTGCCGACAAGGCGACGCGCCGCTACACCCTGTCGATCGCTGCCAGCCTGCTCGTGCTCGTCGGCCTCGGCTACGTCGCGCTCGCCGCGGTCAAGGGCGAGCTGCTGCCGGGTGCCGGCCGGGTGAGCCTGCTCGAGGGCATCCAGTTCCAGCTCGCGACCCGTGAGGCCAGCGGTTCGGTGTTCGACACCGGCAGCCTGTTCTTCGCGACGGTGTCGCAGTGGTGGCAGCTCGACCAGGTGCTCATCGTGCTCGGCACGCTCGCCTCGATCGTCGCGGTGTTCGTGAAGAAGCTGCGTCCGCTCGGCGTGATGATGGTGTTCTTGATCGCGTTCATGTTCCGCCCCGGCGGGTACCTGCCGGTGCCCTACGTGATCATGCTGCTGCCGTTCGCGGCGCTGCTCGTCGCAGCCGTCACCGACCACGCCGTCAAGGCGTTCCGGGCCCGTCGGTCCGGCGCCCTCTCGACCGCGGCCACCCGTACCGGTTCGGTCGCCTGGCTGGCCCTCACGCTGGCCGCCGTCGTCGCGATCGTGCCGCTCTGGGCGGTCCAGCTGCGCGGGTTCCTCGACAGCGACCTCGACGCGCCGATGCGCAACGCCGAGACCTGGGTCGAGACCAACGTGCCGAAGGACAGCCGTCTGCTCGTGGACGACGCCGTGTGGGTCGACCTGGTCAAGGCCGGCTTCTCGCGGGAGAACGTCATCTGGTTCTACAAGATCGACACCGACGGCGCCGTCCAGGCGCAGTCGCCCAACGGCTGGCGGGACTCGGACTACCTGTTCGAGACCGAGTCGGTGCGCACCTCGGGAGCGGGCTCGGCCGACATCCGGGACGCGCTCGCCAACTCGACGGTCGTCGCGACCTTCGGCGAGGGCGACCAGCAGGTGAACATCCGTCAGATCGACAGCCAGGGCGAGGCCCAGGCGCAGACCGAGGCGGACGACGCCGCGTCGGCGCGGTCGCAGGCCGGTGCCGAGCTCGCGCAGAACCCCAACCTGCAGATCTCGTCGACGCTCCGCACCGCGCTCTCGGACGGCCGCCTCGACCCGCGGGCCATCATCGTGCTCGGGCAGTTGGCCGCCATGGGGCCGATCTCGGTCGCCGACCCCCAGGCGCTGCCGGGCGAGCAAGAAGCACTGTTCCGTCAGTTCGACGTCACGCCGCAGGGCGGCCAGTCCGTCGACGAGCTCCGGTCGACCCTCGAAGGGCTCGGCAGCGTCTACGTGCCCGAGTCGGTCGTGCCCTCGGGCGACGGGCTCCAGGTCACCTTCTCGGCCGTCGCGCCGAGCGGCGTGCTCAGCAACTGATCGCCACGCCGGCGTCCGCCCCCGCGGCGGGCGCCGGCACCTCCTCACCGCGTCCCACCTCCGGGTGGGACACCCGACCGGAAAGGACCAGCCACATGGCTTCCCTCTCACGCACCACCGGCGCCCTCGCCGCCACCGCTCCCGCACAGCCCGTCCGGCGTCGCCGCCTCGCGACGGTGCTCGCCCTGACCGCCGCCGCGGGCGTCGCCCTCGCCGGCTCGCTCGTCGGCGTCTCGCCGGCGAACGCCGCCGACGGCGACGGCTGGGTGCGCGTCGGCCACCTGTCGCCCGACACGAAGGCCGTCGACGTCACCCTCACCTCGCTCAAGGGCGGTCAGGTCGTCATGGACCTCGACGACGTCACCTACGGCCAGGTCAGCCCGTACCAGGCCCTCGCCGCCGGCACGTACGTCGTCTCGATGACGGCCGCCGACGCGCCCACCGCCGCCAAGCCGGTCATCACCTCGAACATCACGGTCGACAGCGGCCAGCCGATCACCGCCGTCGCCTACGGCCCGAACGACGACCTCAAGACGCAGGTCTTCAAGGACGACCTGACCGCACCGGCCGAGGGCCAGGCGAAGGTCCGCCTCGTGCAGGCGGCGAACGTCAGCAAGACCGTGACCGTGGCCACCAGCACCGGCACGACGATCGCCGAGGACGCGCCGTTCGGCAGCGCCAGCGGCTACGCCCAGGTCGCCGCCGGCCCGTGGACCCTCGACCTCACCGGTCAGAAGGTCACCGGCACCAGCGACGTCGACCTCGCCGCGGGCAGCATCAACACGCTGTTCGTGCTCGACAACTCGACCGGGGGCATCACCATCGTCCCCGTGGTCGACAGTGCGGCCACCGCCCAGGCGCCCGTCGGCGGCGTCCAGACGGGTGGCGGCTACCTCGCCGAGCACCCGCAGAAGAGCGAGTCCAAGGGCCTCTGGGCCACCGTGCTCGGCTGGTTCGGGGTCTGACGCCCCGCACCACCGCGGCAGGACGAGGAGGCGCGGTGAGCGCCCGCGCACACCGCGCCTCCCCGGCTCCCTCCGCACCCGCACGACGGTCCGCCCGGCTGACCGCCCGCACCACCGAGACGAAGAAGAGAACGACATGACGAAGAAGACGAAGGCGCTGCTCGCAGCGGCCGTCGTGGTGGCCCTGGCCGTCACGGCCGGCATCGCCTCCCTCGTCGTCGGAGGGTCTGGCGGCCCGTCGACGGACCAGGCAGGCGCCGGCGCGGACGCGACCGGCACCCCCGGCACGGGCACCCCGACCCCGCAGGCCCGCACCGCCACCGAGATCGGCGAGGCCTTCCTCGACGACTACGTCGACGACGACGGCCGCGTCGTCCGGCGCGACCAGGGCGACGACACCGTCAGCGAGGGGCAGGCCTACGGCATGCTCGTCGCGGTCGCCGTGGGCGACGTGAAGCGGTTCGACGCCATCTGGAGCTGGACGGAGGACGAGCTCGTCCGACCCGACGGACTGCTCGCCTGGCAGTGGAAGGACGGCGCCGTCGTCGACGACATGCCGGCCAGCGACGCCGACGTCGACGCCGCCCGGGCCCTCGTGCTCGCCGGCTCGACGTTCGACCGCCCCGACCTCACCACCTCGGGCGTCGACCTCGGCACCGACGTGCTCGACGAGATGACCGTCTCGACCGACGTCGGACGCATCCTGCTGCCGGGCCCCTGGGCCATGGGCGCCGGCCCCTGGTCCTACAACCCGTCGTACGCGTCGCCGGCCACGTTCGCGCAGCTCGGCGAGGCCAGCGGCGACCCCCGCTGGGCCGAGCTCGAGGCCGGGTCGCGAGCCGTGACCACGAACATTCTCTCCTCGACCGCGCTGCCGAGCGACTGGGCGCAGGTCCGGCAGGACGGCACCACCGTGCCCCTGCCGAGCGCCGACGGGTCGTCGGGCAGCGTGCAGTACAGCTACGACGCCGGCCGTCTCGCCCTGCGCTACGCCGAGTCGTGCCAGCCCGAGGACGTGGCCCTGGCCGCGTCGATGGCCGACGTGCTGCAGCGGTACGACGAACTGCCCATGCAGCTCGACCTCGGCGGGCAGTCGGTCGGCTCGGACCAGAGCCCGCTCGCCTACGCCGCCCGCGCGGCGGCCGAGGCCAGCGCCGGCCAGCACGACCGTGCCGCCGCCGACCTGCGGACCGCCGACGACCTGTCGCAGTCCACCCCCACCTACTACGGCTCCGCGTGGGCGGCCCTCGCCGCCCTGCAGCTCGAGGGCACGAGCCTCGGTGCCTGCTCACCCCTGGCGGTGGCCCGATGAGCCTCGCGACCTTCGTGGCGGGCCACCGTGCGGCCGTCCTCGCGGCCGGCGCGGCCGTGGTGCTCGTGGCCGGCGGCGTGACCGTGGCGGCCCTGGCCGCGCAACCCGACGGCACCACGACCACGACCTCGACCTCGCCCTCGCCCTCCTCGACGCCGGACGCGGCCAGCGGGTCGGCCGGTGCGTTCCAGGACCCGGCGGCACCGTCGTACACGGCGCCCCCGGCGGACGCCACCCCGGTCCGCGTGCAGATCCCGTCGATCGGCGTGGACTCCGGCCTCGAAGCCCTCGGCCTCGGCGCCCAGGGCGAGCTCGACCCGCCGAAGGCGTGGCAGTCGGCCGGCTGGTACCAGGACGGCGTCGTGCCCGGCGCCGTCGGCCCCGCCGTCATCGCCGGCCACGTCGACTCGGGCAGCGGCCCGGCCGTCTTCGTCGACCTGGCGAAGCTCACGACCGGCGACGAGGTGACGGTGACGCTCTCGACCGGCTCGGTCGAGACCTTCCGCGTCACCGGAAGCGAGCGCACCCCGAAGGCGACGTTCCCGACGAGCGACGTCTACGGTGCGAGCCCGACGCCCGGCCTCCGCCTGATCACCTGCGACGGCACCTTCGACCGGTCGACGGGGCACTACGTCGACAACCTGATCGTGTTCGCCGACCTGGTCACCTCGTGACCGGCGGCCGCCCCGGCGGCCCCCGCCGCGCCTCCTGAACCCGGCGCACCGACCCACCCCCCGGCACCCGAAAGCCGACACGCGACACCCCGACACCCCGACACCCCGACACCTCCGACTCCCACCCGACGGGAAAGGACCCCCCTCATGAACGACGCCCTCGTCATCATCCCGACCTTCAACGAGCGCGAGAACCTCGACTGGATCGTGGGGCGCACGCTGGCCTCCGGCGCCTCGGTCGACGTGCTCGTCGTCGACGACGGCTCGCCCGACGGCACCGGCGAGCTCGCCGACGCCTACGCCGCGCGCGACCCGCGCGTGCACGTGATGCACCGCACCGAGAAGGCCGGCCTCGGCGCCGCCTACCTGGCGGGCTTCGCCTGGGGGCTCGAGCGCGGCTACGACGCCCTCGTCGAGATGGACGCCGACGGCTCGCACCACCCCGAGTACCTGCCCGGCATGCTCGAGCTGCTGCGCGAGAACGACCTGGTGCTCGGCTCGCGCTGGGTGCCCGGCGGCGCCGTCGAGAACTGGCCGCTGCGGCGCGAGCTGCTCAGCCGCGGCGGCAGCTGGTACACCCGGGGCGCCCTGGGCATCCGGGTGGCCGACACGACCGGCGGGTTCCGCGTCTTCCGGTCGTCGGCGCTGCAGCGCATCGACCTCGACCGGGTCGAGTCGCGCGGTTACTGCTTCCAGGTCGACCTGCTCTGGCGCGCGCTGCAAGCGGGCCTGCGGGTCGTCGAGACTCCGATCACGTTCACCGAGCGCATCCACGGCGCCTCGAAGATGAGCGGCTCGATCGTCAGGGAGTCGCTGACCAAGGTGACCCTCTGGGGTCTGCGACGACGGTCTCGCGCCGTCGTCGAGTTGGTCGTGCGACACCGTCGCCTGCCGAGCGTCCGCGCCACCTCGCACCGGGTCGGGCCCGTGCGAGGCGGCGTGTCGACGCGCTAGCAGGGAGGCGACACACAGCGCGCGCGCCCGGGGTGGTCAGCCCCGGGCGCGCGCGTCGTGCGTGGTGCGTGGTGCGGCGTCAGCGGACGATCGCGACCGAGTGCGCCGGCAGCAGCAGGCTCGACCCCGCGGCGATCGACTCGTCGCTGGCGAACAGGACGGTCTCGGCGCTCACCGCGACCCGCGCCTCCTGGTCGGCGAGGTTGATCGCGATCTTCAGGTCGCCGCGCGTCAGCACGAGCCAGCGGGCGTCGCCGTCGTAGTCGACGCTCGTCTCGCCGAAGCGGGGGTCGGTGAGCGCCGGCTCGCTGCGGCGGAGGGCGCCCAGACGGCGGTACGCGTCGAGCAGCACCGCGTGGCGGCCGGTCTCGAGCTCGGACCAGTCGAGCTTGCTGTTCTCGAAGGTCGAGGGCTCTTGCGGGTCGGGCACCGACGACTCGTCCCAGCCCATCTTCGCGAACTCCTCGATGCGGCCCTTCGCCGTGGCCTCGCCCAGGTCGTGCTCGGGGTGCGAGGTGAAGAACTGCCACGGGGTCGAGGCGGCCCACTCCTCGCCCATGAAGAGCATCGGCGTGTACGGGCCGGCGAGGGTGAGCGTCGCGGCGATGACCAGCTGACCGTCGTCGAGCGTCGCCGCGAGGCGGTCGCCGATCGCCCGGTTGCCGATCTGGTCGTGGTTCTGGTTCGCCACGACGAGTCGCCAGGTCGGCATGTGCTCGGTGTCGACCGGGTGGCCGTGCTCCGCCTCACGGAACGACGACCAGGTGCCGTCGTGGAAGAACCCCTTGGTGAGCACCTTCGCGAGGGCGCCGAGCGGTTCGAAGTCGGCGTAGTACCCGGTCGTCTCACCCGTCAGCGCGACGTGGACGACGTGGTGGAAGTCGTCGCTCCACTGCGCGTCGAGGCCGTAGCCCTGGCGGTGGTCGGGGCCGAAGCCACCGCCGTCGCGCGGGGTGACGAGCCGGGGGTCGTTGAGGTCGCTCTCGGCGATCAGCGAGAGCGGGCGGCGCAGGTGGCTGCTGAGCGCGGCCGTCCGCTCGGCCAGTTCTTGCAGCAGGTGGACGTCGCTGTCGTCCTTCAGCGCGTGCACGGCGTCGAGGCGCAGGCCGTCGACGTGGTAGTCGTCGAGCCACATGGCCGAGTTGTCGAGGATGAACTCGCGCACCTCGTGGGCACCGTCGTCGTCGAGGTTGACGTTGTCGCCCCAGGTGTTCGCGTGCTTGCTCGAGAGGTAGGGCCCGAACAGCGGCAGGTAGTTGCCCGAGGGGCCGAGGTGGTTGTAGACGACGTCCTGCACCACGCCGAGGCCGGCCGCGTGCGCGGCGTCGACGAAGCGCTGGTACGCCTCGGGCCCGCCGTAGTTGTCGGTGACCGTGAACCAGTCGACGCCGTCGTAGCCCCAGTTCCAGCGGCCGTTCACGCCGTTGACCGGCAGCAGCTCGACGAGGTCGACGCCCAGGTCGACGAGGTGCGGCAGCTTCTCGATCGCCGAGTCGAGCGTGCCGTCGGGGGTGAACGTGCCGACGTGCAGCTCGTACACGACCGACCCGGCCAGCTGACGGCCCGTCCAGGCGTCGTCGGTCCAGGCGAAGGCCGACGGGTCGTAGGTCTCGCTGAGGCCGTGCACGCCGTCGGGCTGGCGGCGCGAGCGGGGGTCGGGCAGCGGGGTCTCGTCCTCGGGCGAGTCCCCGCCGTCGAGCACGAAGCCGTAGCGGTGGCCCGGCCCACGGTCGAGGTCGGCGGGGGCCCGCCACCACCCGGTCTCGGGTTCGGACGTCAGCGGCAGCAGCTCGCCGTCGAGGTGGAGGTGCACGGTGGTCGCTTCAGGGGCCCAGACGTCGTAGACGCTCATCGGTCTCCTCGGGTTCGGAAGGGGCGGGGGAGGGGGCCGAGGAGTCACGACGTGCCGCCCACGTCGAGACGTGAGCGGCACGGGTGACAGCTCGCTGCCGGTGACGGTAGTCGGGCGCGAGCCGGCGGGGTCAGTCCTCTGCGGGGATCAGCAGGGCGACGGGGTACGTCTCGAGCACGTCGGCCAGGCGGAGGCGACCGCCCTCGTGCCGCCGGCCGGTGAACGCGTCGCGGTACGCGCCTCCTGCGGTCAGCACGACGGTGTCGTCCCAGCCGCCGGCCTGGTCGAGCGCGACGGGCAGGCGGGTCGCGAACGCGAGCGCGCCACCGCGGTCGACGGCCACGGCCGACGCCGCCTGCTCGCCGAGGACCGGCAGTGCGGCGTACCGCGTGAACAGGTCGGGGCGGTCACGGCGCAGGGTCAGCGCGTGGTGCGTGACGACGAGCTTGGCGGCACCGGTGTCGTCGATCGCGGGGGTCGCGCCGGCGCGGACCTCGTCCAGGAGGCGCCGGCGCAGTCCGAAGTCGACCTCGCGTCGGTTGTCGGGGTCGACGAGGGAGAAGTCCCACAGCTCGCCGCCCTGGTAGACGTCGGGGCTGCCCGGCCCGGTCAGCTGCATCAGCGCGACTCCGAGCGAGTTGCTGTAGCCCGGGGCGCGCAGCACGTCGACGATGCGCTCGACCTCGTGGCGCACCTCGTCGTCGTCGAAGGCCGCGTCGACCGCCGCGTGCATCCGTGCCTCGAAGGCCTCGGCCTCGTCGGTGCGGTCGGTCCACGTGGTCGACGTGCTCGCCTCGCGGGACGCCTTCTCGGCGTAGTCGTGCAGGCGCTCGCGCGACGCGGGCCACGAGCCGACGATCGTCTGCCAGAGGATGTTCTCGAACGGGCCGTCGCCGACCGGGGCGAGCTCGCGCAGCCGCTCGAGGGTCGCCGCCCACTCGGTGGCGACCTCGGCCAGCACCGAGATGCGGGCGCGGACGTCGGCGCTGCGCTTGGTGTCGTGGGTCGACAGGGTGGTCATGCCGAACGGGCGCTCGGCCAGGCGGACCTGCTGACGGGCGTGGAACTCGTCGGGGGTGAGGGCGAACTCGCTCGGATCGGCGCCGACCTCGGTCAGCGTCGCCAGGCGGCTGTAACGGTAGAACGCCGTGTCCTCCACGCCCTTCGCCATCACCATGCCGCTGGTCTGCTGGAACCGCACGGACGCGGGGTGCGACTCGTCGCGCAGCACGGCGACGACCTCGTCGATCGCATCGGTCAGCTCGGGTCGGTGCGACATCGCGACCTCGGCGGCCTCGGTGAGCCAGGCGGCGCCCTGCGGCAGGTAGCTGCGGTACACCGGGAACGCCGCGGCGAGCTCGGCCAGGGCGTCGACGACGGCCGGGTCGACGGTGCCGCCGCCGGCGATCAGGCGGGCGAGGCGGTTGATCTCGCTGCCCAGGATGCCGTCGGCGATGCCGCGCTTCGTGCCGAGGATCATCTCGTGCCAGTCGGCGGGCTCGTCACCGGTGGTCTCGTCGGCCCCGGCGGCCTTCTCGTCGGCATCGACCCCGCGCGCCCCGCGCAGGCGCGAGTCGAGGGCGTCGAGCGCGGGGGCACCGCTCGGGTCGACGAAGAGGCGGTCGAGGTCGGCGAGGGCGTCGTAGCCCGTGGTGCCGGCCGTGGCCCAGTTCTCGGGCAGGCGCTCGTCGCCCTCGAGGATCTTCTCGACGAGGACGTGGGCGTCGCCCGTGAGCGTCGCGAGCCGGTCGAGGTAGCCCCCGGGGTCGGCCAGGCCGTCCGGGTGGTCGACGCGCAGGCCGTCGACCAGTCCCTCGGCGAACCAGCGGCCGATCTCGGCGTGCGACTCGGCGAAGACCCGCTCGTCTTCGACGCGGATGCCGGCGAGAGTGTTGACGGCGAAGAAGCGGCGGTAGTTCAGGTCGGTGTCGGCGCGCTTCCAGTGCACGAGCTCGTAGGCCTGGCGCGCGTGCACGGCGGTCGCGTCGTCGCCGGGCGCACTCGTGCCCGGGGCGATCGGGTAGACGTTGTCGTAGTAGTGCAGCTCGTCGCCCTCGACGCTCAGGCCCTCGATCGAGCCGTCGGACGCGGCGGGCTCGCCGAGCACGGGCAGCAGCACCTTGCCGCCGCCGGCCGCCCAGTCCACGTCGAACGCGTCGGCGTAGCGCGACTCGCGGCCGTGGGTCAACAGGTCCCACCACCAGACGCTCGCCTTCGGCGTCGCGACGCCGACGTGGTTCGGCACGATGTCGACCAGCACGCCGAGGCCCGCGGCGTGGGCGCGGGTCGAGAGCTCGTCGAGCCCCTCGGCGCCGCCGCGCTCGGGGTCGACCAGGCTGTGGTCGACGACGTCGTAGCCGTGGTCGCTGCCCGGCTCGGCGGCGAGGATCGGCGACAGGTACACCCAGTCCGCCCCGAGGTCGTGCAGGTACGGCACCAGTTCGGCGGCGGCGTCGAGGTCGAAGGAGGCGCGCACCTGGAGGCGGTACGTCGAGCGCGGGTGCATGGTCGGTTCGTGTCGGGTCACAGTTCTTCCTCGGCCGTGGCACGCAGGACGACGAGCGAGCGACCCACCACGGGGAGTCGGTCACCGGCCCGCAGGGCCGCGAGGGCCTGCGGTGTCGAGGGCGGTTGGGGGGTGGTGGCGGCCCGGGTGGCCGTCGGGGTGCGGGGGGCGGCGTTCGCCGGGGGCGGAGGCGCGGTCACGGTGCTGTCGACAACGACCTCCCAGCCCTGGGCGTACTCGTCGGGCGGCAGGACGAACGTGACCGTCTCGGCGCTGGCGTTGAAGTAGAGCACGAAGTTGACGTCGGTGATGCGGCCGCCGCGGGCGTCGCGCCCGCGGATGCCGTTGCCGTTCAGGAACATGCCGATCGCCTTGGCGTACGACTCGTTCCACTCGCCTTCGTGCATGGCGTCGCCCTCGGTGGTCAACCACACGATGTCGGGCAGGGGCTCGCCCTCGCCCCTCGTGACGGGTCGGCCGTTGAAGTAGCGCTGGCGACGGAAGGTCGGGTGGTCGTGGCGGAGCTTGATGACCTCGGCGACGAACTCGATCAGCTCGCGGTCGGCGTTCGGCCAGTCGATCCAGCTGATCTGGTTGTCTTGGGCGTAGGTGTTGTTGTTGCCGCCCTGGGTGCGACCCAGCTCGTCGCCGTGCAGCAGCATCGGCACACCCTGGCTGAGCAACAGCGTCGCGAGGAAGCTGCGCTGACGCTGTTCGCGGAGGGCACGGATCTCGCCGTCGTCGGTCTCGCCCTCGACGCCGGAGTTCCACGAGCGGTTGTGGCTCTCGCCGTCGTTGCCGTTCTCGCCGTTGGCGTCGTTGCGCTTGTCGTTGTAGCTGACCAGGTCGCGCATCGTGAAGCCGTCGTGGGCCGTGACGAAGTTGATGCTCGCCACCGGGCGGCGGCCGTCGCGTTCGTACAGGTCGGCCGAGCCCGTGATGCGGCTGGCGAACTCGCCGAGGGTCGAGGGCTCGCCGCGCCAGAAGTCGCGCACGGTGTCGCGGTACTTGCCGTTCCACTCGGTCCACTGCGGCGGGAAGTTGCCGACCTGGTAGCCGCCGGGTCCGACGTCCCACGGCTCGGCGATCAGCTTGACCTGCGAGACGATCGGGTCCTGTTGCACGAGCTCGAAGAAGGTGGAGAGCCGGTCGACCTCGTAGAACTCGCGGGCGAGCGAGGCGGCCAGGTCGAAGCGGAACCCGTCGACGTGCATCTCGGTGACCCAGTAGCGCAGGCTGTCCATGATCAACTGCAACGAGTGCGGGTGCCGGACGTTCAGGCTGTTGCCGGTGCCCGTGTAGTCCATGTAGTGCTGCTGGTCGCCGTCCATCAGCCGGTAGTACGCGGCGTTGTCGATGCCCTTGAACGACAGCGTCGGCCCCAGGTGGTTGCCCTCGGCGGTGTGGTTGTAGACGACGTCGATGATGACCTCGATGCCGGCCTCGTGCAGCACGCGCACCATCGTCTTGAACTCCTGCACCTGCTGACCGATGTCGCCGGTCGCCGAGTAGGCGGCGTGGGGGGCGAAGAACCCGATGGTGTTGTAGCCCCAGTAGTTGCTGAGGCCCTTCTCGAGCAACGTGTTGTCCTGCACGAACTGGTGCACGGGCATCAGTTCGAGCGTGGTGATGCCGAGCTTCTTGAGGTGCTCGATGATCGCCGGGTTCGCGACGCCGGCGTAGGTGCCGCGTTCTTCCTCGGGGATGTCGGGGTGCGTCTCGGTGAGGCCCTTGACGTGTGCCTCGTAGATGACGGTCTCGTCGTAGCTGTACTTGGGGGCGCGGTCGCCCTGCCAGTCGAAGAACGGGTTGATGACGACGCCCAGCATCATGTGCGGGCCGCTGTCCTTGTCGTTGCGCGAGTCGGGGTCGCCGAAGGTGTAGGCGAACAGCGCCTCGTCCCAGTCGATCTCGCCGCAGGTGGCCTTGGCGTAGGGGTCGAGCAGCAGCTTGTTCGGGTTGGCCCTGACGCCCTTGGCCGGGTCGTACTCGCCGTGCACGCGGTAGCCGTACCGCTGGCCGGGTTGCACGGTGGGCAGGTAGGCGTGCCAGACGTAGGCGTCGACCTCGGTGAACTCGACCCTCGTCTCGGTTCCGTGGTCGTCGAAGAGGCACAACTCGACCTTGCTGGCGGCTTCGCTGAAGATCGCGAAGTTGGTGCCGCTGCCGTCGTAGGTCGCGCCGAGGGGGTAGGGATTGCCGGGCCAGGTGTGCATCGAACCTCCGATTGGGACTCGCTCAGCCTAGGGGCGAACGGCCGCGCCGTCCGCGCGAGGACGGGGCGCCCACCCGGCCGCGGGGGCCGGGCTGACGCCCCGTCGAGGGCCGGGTCCGCTACTTCGTGACGGCCGCCAGGGCGTCGACGATCCCCTCGCCGAACCACCCGTTGTCCGCGGCCGTGCCCGTGCAGGTCGTGGTGCCGGCGGGGCACGGGGTGTCGGTCGCCTGCCGCTCGAGCAGGCCGGTCAGGGCCGTGCCGCTCAGGCGCGGGTGGGTGGACTTCAGCAGGGCCAGCACGCCGGCGACGTGCGGCGAGGCCATCGAGGTGCCCGACTTGGTGCCGTAGCCGCCACCGGTCACGGTCGACAGGATCGCCGAGCCCGGCGCCGCGACGTCGATGACGCCCTGGCCGTAGTTCGAGAAGCCCGACTTCGCCCCGGCCGAGGTGGTCGACGACACGGTGACGACGCCGTCGAGTTCGGTCGGGATGTCCAGGCAGCGCGAGTCGATGGGGCGGGTCGTCGGCGTGGTGTCGTTCGGGCTGTCGGTGTCGACCGTCTTGTTCGCGAGGTCGATCGACGAGTTGCCCGCCGCCGCCACGTTGACGATGCCCTTCTTCTGGGTGAACTGCACGGCGCGGTCGACGGCGGTCAGCACGGCCGCCTGGTCGACGTCCGAGCCGCACCAGAACTGCCACGGGTCGACGTAGTAGCTGTTGTTCGTGATGTCGGCGCCGGTCGCCGCGGCCTGCATGAAGCCACAGATGGCGGCCTCGGGGTAGATGAACCCGTCGTCGCTGACGACCTTGACGGCCGACAGGGTCACGCCGGGGGCCACGCCCACGATGCCGACGCCGTTGCGGGCGGCGGCGATCGTGCCGGCCACGTGGGTGCCGTGGTCGCTCGTGGTCGGCTGCCAGGCGGCGTAGGCCCGGTCGGGCGTGCCGGTCAGGCAGCTCGCCGAGGCGGCGACGTCGATGTTCGGCTGCAGGTCGGGGTGGTCGCCCTGGATGCCCGAGTCGAGCACGGCGACGAGCACGCCGCGGCTGCCGTCGGTGACCTGGTGCGCCCGGTCGGCCCCGATCGCGGCGAGGTCCCACTGCTGTGCCTCGAGCGGGTCGGCGACGACGGTCGTGGCCTCCTCGAGCCGCTGCTCGGGCGAGGTCGTAGCCCTCGGCCCGCCGGGGTGCCCCGGACCGCCGGGCGTGCCGGGCCCGCCCGGGGTGCCGGGCTTCACGGGCTTGCCCGGACCGGGGGCCGTCGTGCCGACGCCGTAGGTCGGGTCGGTCTCGGCGACCGCGGCGGTGCGGGTGGCTCCGGCCGAGAGCACGGCCTTGTCGCCGCGCACCGAGGCCGCGAAGTTCGTGTTGCTCGACTGGGCCACGACGACGCCGAGGTCGGCGTAGGCGGCGATCACGCTGCCGCCCGCGGCGGCGACCGCGCGCTCGACCTGCTTCGTCGCGCCCGGGTTCGCCTTGGTGGCGTTCACGGCGTAGTTCATCACCGCTCCCTCGACGACGGGCAGTGCCGGGCCCGGTCGACCGGGTGCGGCGGGCGCCGACGGGGCGGCCCCGGGAGGCGCGGCGACGGCGGCACCGGAGCCCACGGCGACGAGTCCCAGGGTGAGGGCGGCCGCGACGCAGACGGTGGTGGCGCGGCGGCGGGTGCCGCGCGGGCGGGGGTCGGTGAAGGTCATGGTTCTCCTCGTCGGGTCGCGCGTGCCGGGTGGGACGCGCGGGGAGCCGGTGGCTCGTCGCGGGCCACGCCCGGTGATCCGACGAGCCGCCGTGCTCCTCACAGGAAGTCTGAAGAATCTTCGGCCCGGGCACAGTGGGCACTTGGGGGGACGCCTCGTGACCCCCGTTCGGGGTACGCCCGTCGGGGGCGGGCCGGGTAGCGTCGGCTCATGTCCTCCACTGCCGCTCGACGAGCCGCCACCCTCCCTCCCCGTCGTGCCCTCCCGACGATCCCGACGATCTCGGGCTCGGCCTCGTGAAGATCGTCGTCATCGGGTCCACCGGCCACGTCGGGGGCTTCCTCGTCCCGCGACTGGTCGAGGCCGGCCACGAGGTGGTCGCCGTCAGCCGCGGCGAGTCGGAGCCGTACCGACCGCACGCCGCGTGGTCACGCGTGACGCGCCTCCTGCTCGACCGCGAGGCGGGCGACGCCGACGGCACGTTCGCGCGCGAGATCGCCGGCCTCGGCGCCGACGTCGTCATCGACATGATCTGCTTCACGGTCTCGTCGGCGCGCAAGATGGTCGACGCGTTGCAGGGCACGGGCACCGTGTTGGTGCACTGCGGCACCGTGTGGGTGCACGGCCCGTCGCGCGAGGTGCCGATCACCGAAGAGGCCGAGCGCACGCCGTTCGGCGAGTACGGCACGCAGAAGGCCGCGATCGAAGAGCTGCTGCTGCGCGAGTCGCGACGTCCGGGCGGGGTCCGGTCCGTCGTGCTGCACCCGGGTCACATCACCGGCCCCGGCTGGCCGATGATCAACGCCGTCGGCAACCTCGACCTCACGGTGTGGGAGGCCCTGGCCACGGGTCGCGAGATCGCCGTGCCGGGCCTCGGCCTCGAGACCGTCCACCACGTGCACGCCGACGACGTCGCGCAGGCCTTCCAGCTCGCCGCCGAGCGGCACTCGCAGGTCGTGGGCGAGGCGTTCCACGTCGTCAGCGACCGGGCCATCACGCTGCGCGGGCTCGCCGAGGCGGTCGCCCGGCACTACGGTCAGGAGGCGCGGCTGCGGTTCGTCTCGTGGGCCGAGTTCCGAGACCAGACGTCCGAAGAGCACGCCGACGCCTCGTGGCAGCACGCGTCGCGCAGCCACTCGATGAGCATCGCCAAGGCGCGCCGCCTGCTCGGCTACGCGCCGCGGTACACCTCGGTGCAGGCCGTCGTCGAGGGCCTCGAGTGGCTCGAGGCCGACGGGCAGCTGACCCTGGCCTGAGCCGGACGCCGTGTCGTCGGGCCGGAAACCGCACCGTCGGGCGCGGGCCGCGCCCGCGGCCGGTCGACGGTCCACTGTCGAGGCATGACCGAACGAGACGACACCTTCACCGCCCTGACCTACGAGCGCGCGCAGCAGAACGTCGACGAGGGCGGCAAGCCCTTCGCCTGCCTGCTCGTCCGCGACGGCGAGATCGTCGCCGAGGCGACGAACCACGTCGCGCAGACCGGTGACCCCACGGCGCACGCCGAGATCCTGGCGATCCGGCTCGCCGCCGAGCAGGGCATCACCGACCTCCGCGGCATCGACGCGTACGTCACGGCCTACCCGTGCCCGATGTGCCTCGGCGCCCTGTACTACGCCCAACCCGACCGCGTCGTCTACGCGGTGTCGCGCGAGCAGGAGGGCGAGCACTACGAGGACGGCAACCGGCTCATGACCCTCGGCACCTTCTACGACGAGTACGCCAAACCGATCGACGAGCGCACCCTGCGGTCCGAGCACGGGCACGCCGAGGACGCCACCGCGCCCTTCGCCGACTGGACGGCCCGACACGCGTCGTGACGCCGAGCGCGTCGTCCCCGGTCAGGCCTCGGCCTCGGCACCCGCCGTACCCGTGAGGATCGGGGCCAGCACGATGATGCCCGCCCCGAGCAGGCTGACGGCCGAACCGACGTAGTCCCACATCGTCGGCTTGAACCCGTCGACCACGATGCCCCAGGCGAGCGAGCCCGCGACGAACACCCCGCCGTAGGCCGCGAGCACCCGGCCGAAGTTCGCGTCGGGTTGGAACGCGGCGACGAAGCCGTAGGCGCCCAGCGAGACGATGCCGAGCAGGGCGAAGAGCCAGCCCCGGTTCTCGCGCACGGCCTGCCAGATCAGCCAGGCACCGCCGATCTCGGCGACCGCCGCGAGGGCGAAGAGCAGGACGATCCGGACGACGGTCATGCTGCATCCTGACAGGCGCCGTGCCCGGGCGGCCCGGTGATCGAGCCGGGCGCGCCTCCTGGGGCCCACGCGGCGTAGCGTCACGGGCGTGCATGCTCCGGCCCTCGGCGCATCCCTCGATCGAGGGAGCGCGTCATGAAGGTCGTCATCACGGGGTCACGCGGCAAGGTCGGCCGGGCGGCCGTCCGCCGCTTCGTCGACGCCGGCCACGACGTGCTCGGCGTCGACCTGGCGCGGCCCGTCTTCGACACGGGCGTCGACGAGCCCGGCCGCTACGTGATGGGCGACCTGACCGACGCCGGCACCGCGTTCTCGGTGGTCGCGGGTGCCGACGCCGTGGTGCACGTCGCGGCCATCCCGCAGCCGACCTCGAACCCGGCCCACGTCGTCTTCCACACCAACCTCATGTCGACCTTCAACCTGGTCGAGGCGGCCGTCCGGTTCGGGGTGCCGCGCGTCGTCAACGTGTCGAGCGAGAGCATCGTCGGCAACTTCTTCCCCGAACGGCCCTTCCTGCCCGACTACGTCCCCGTCGACGAGGAGCACCCCCTGCACCCGCAAGACCCCTACGCCCTGTCGAAGGCGTTCGGCGAACAGCTGATGGACGCCGCCGTCCGGCGCTCCGACCTGCGGGCGATCTCGATCCGCCCGAGCACCGTCCACGACGAGACCAACGACGAGGCGAACCTCGGGCCGCAGGTGCGTCGGGTCGACCCCGAGAGCGCGAACTTCGGCAGCTACGTCGACGCCGACGACCTCGCCGACGCCCTCCTGCTCGCCGCCGAGAGCGACCTGCCCGATCACGAGGTCTTCTACGTCGCAGCGGCCGACAACGCGGGCGGCCACGACCTCGCCGCCACGGTGCGCGAGCACCACGGTGACCGGATCGAGCTGCGCGAGCTCGACCGGGTCGACGCCTCGGGCATCTCGACCGCCAAGGCCCGTCGGTTGCTCGGCTGGACGCCGACGCGGTCGTGGCGGGACCACCTCGACGCCGACGGACGCGCCCTGCCCACCGCGTGACCGGCCGCCGGACGTCAGAGCAGTTCGGAGAGCAGCGCGAACGTGCGGTCGGGGGCCTCGAGCTGCATGTCGTGGTGGACGCCCGGCAGGCGGCGGATCTGCCAGCCGGCGCGCTGGTAGTCGGACACGAGACGCTCGGGCACGACGGCGGGGGAGTCGTCCGACAGCACGACGACAGAAGGCACCGAGGGTGCCGTCGTCGCCACCGGGTGGAAGGCCACGTCGCGGAACACCCCCGTCGCCATGCTCGAGTCGAACCGGGCACGGGCGTCGTCCAGGGAGGCGCGGGTCGCGTCGTCGTACCCGGCCCGCAGTTTCGCGCCCTTCCGCGCCTGGGCGAGCGCGGCGACGCCCATCGTGACGGTCGGCACGGCCCAGAACAGCCGCCCGGCGAGTCCCCGCGTCGGCAGGGCGAGCGAGAACCCGGGGTCGAGGTAGACGGCCGTGCGAGGCTGCAACCGGTCGACGGCACGGACGAGCACCGAGCCGCCCAACGAGTGCCCGACGACGCCGTCCAGACCCTGGGGGAGCGCCTCGGCGAGATCGTCGGCGAAGTCGTCGATCCGGTACGACGACGCCCGGTCGCTCTCGCCGTGGCCCCGCAGGTCGACCGTGGTGACGGTGTACGACCCGGTCGCGACGAGCCGGTCGACGATCGGCCGCCAGGTCGCCCCGTCGGCGCCGAGCCCGTGGACGAGCGCGACGTGGCGCTCGCCGCCGCCGGTGGTCGTGGTGTTCAGGTGCATGACGACCATCCTGCCTGTCATCATGGGGCCCATGCCGACCCGACCGGGCCGACCCACAGCGCGCAGGCACGAGAAGGGCACGACCATGGCGGACGCCGGGTTCAGCACAGAAGAGAAGGCCGCGATGAAGCAGCGCGCCGCCGAGCTCCGGGCCGAGGCGAAGCGCCAGAAGGTGGCCGACAAGGCGGCCGCCGAGGCGCAGGACGCCGTGGACGCCATCGCGGCCATGACCGACGTCGAACGGCCGATCGCCCGGATGGTGCACGAGGTCGTCGCCGAGCACGCCCCGGGCCTCGCCCCGAAGACCTGGTACGGGTTCCCGTCGTACGCGAACGCCGACGGCAAGGTCGTCGTCTTCTTCCAGCCGGGCGCCAAGTTCGGCACGCGGTACTCGACGCTCGGCTTCCAGGACGCCGCCCGACTCGACGACGGGTCGATCTGGGCCACCTCGTACGCGGTGACCGACGACGACGCCGCGACCCGCGCCTCCGTGGCCGCGCTCGTCCGCAAGGCCGCCGGGCTCTGACCCCGGCCGTGGGGACGGCGCTATGATCGTCCCCACGACACACGGGAGTCCGGTGAGCCGGGCTGAGAGGAAGCGAACCACGCTTCGACCGTCGAACCTGATCTGGGTCATGCCAGCGCAGGGAGGAGAAGAACAGATGTCCACGTCCACGCCCGAAAACCGTTCCACGGCGGCTCGCGACAGCTCGACCGGCTTCACGCCGAAGGCCCGCACCACCCCGACCCGGCGCTGGCGCGTCGTCGACATCGTCGTCGCCAGCGTCATCGGCGTCGCCGCCGGCGTCGTGTTCTGGGCCTGGGGCCTGGCCTACACGCCCATCGACAGCGTCCTGAGCTTCTCGGGCGGCTTCGAGGGCATCTTGAACGGCGGCTGGCTCTTCGCCGGCGTGCTCGGCGGCATCGTCATCCGCAAGCCCGGCGCCGCCGTGTACACCGAGGTCGTCGCGGCCGTGGTCTCGATGCTGATCGGCACGCAGTGGGGCTTCTCGGTGCTCATCTGGGGCATCGTCCAGGGGCTCGGCGCCGAGATCGTGCTCGCGGTCTTCCTCTACAAGTCGTGGCGGCTCGGCACGGTGCTGCTCGCCGGCGCCGTCGCCGGCCTCGCCGTCGGCCTGATGGACACCAGCTTCGCCTCGGCCGCCGCGTACGCCGCGGGGTCGAAGGCCGTCTACGTCGTCACCTCGGTCGTGTCGGGCACCGTCATCGCCGGCCTGCTCTCGTGGCTGGCCGCCCGCGGCCTGGCCCGCACCGGGGCGCTGTCGCGGTTCGCCTCGGGACGCTCGGCGGACGCCCGGGTCTAGGCGCGCCTCCTCGTGTCCTCCGTGTCCCACGGGTCGGGCGACGCGCGCGGACCGGCCCAGGGCGAGGTCCGCGGCGCACGCGTCACCGCCCGCGGCTGGGGCTGGCGTCACGCCGGCCGCCGCCTGCCCGCCGTCTCGCAGCTCGACCTCGACGTCGCCCCCGGCGAGCGCGTGCTGCTGCTCGGCGCCTCCGGTGCCGGCAAGTCGACGCTGCTCGCCGGGCTCGCCGGCGTGCTCGGCGGCGACGACGAGGGCGACGAGGCCGGCGACCTGCTCGTCGACGGGCGAGAGCCCGCCGACCAGCGCGGCCGGGTCGGGCTCGTCCTGCAGGACCCCGACTCGCAGGTCGTCCTCGCCCGCGTGGGCGACGACGTCGCGTTCGGCTGCGAGAACCTCGGCGTGCCCCGCGACGAGATCTGGCGGCGCGTCGGCCACGCCCTCGACGCGGTCGGGCTCGACCTGCCGCTGTCGGCGTCGACCTCCGAGCTCAGCGGTGGCCAGAAGCAGCGCCTGGCGCTGGCCGGCGCCCTCGCCATGCGGCCCGGCCTGCTGTTGCTCGACGAGCCGACGGCCAACCTCGACCCCGAGGGCGTCGTCGAGGTGCGCGACGCCGTGGCCCGTGTCCTGGCCGACACCGAGGCGACGCTCGTCGTCGTCGAACACCGGGTCTCGGTCTGGCTGCCCGTCGTCGACCGCGTCGTCGTGCTCGACGCGGGTGGGGGAGTCCTGGCCGACGGCCGACCCGACGACGTGCTGCGGTCCGAACGCGACCGCCTCGTCGACGCGGGGGTGTGGGTCCCCGGCGCCGCGCCTCCCGGGCCGGTCCGGTCGCGCACGACGGGCGACCTGCTGCTCACCGCCACGCAGCTCGCCGTCGGGCACCACGGGCCGAAGGGGCGAGCGGTCGCCTCGGGCGTCGACCTCGCCGTCACCGAGGGGCGCGCCCTCGCCGTCACCGGGACGAACGGGTCGGGCAAGTCCACGGTGGCGCTCACCGTCGCCGGGCTGCTCGCTCCCGTCGGCGGGCGCCTCGAGGCCAGCCCGTCGTTCGCCGACGGCGCCGGCCCGTCGCCGATCCGCTGGAAGCCCCGACAGCTGCTGACCCGCGTGGGCACGGTCTTCCAGGACCCCGAGCACCAGTTCTTGACGGCGACCGTCCGACGCGAGCTGGCGGTCGGTCCGGAGGCGCTGGGCGCGTCCCCGAGGGAGGTCGCCTCGCGTGTCGACCACCTCCTCGACCGGCTGCGCCTCGACCACCTCGCCGGGGCCAACCCGTTCACGCTCTCGGGCGGCGAGAAGCGCCGGCTCTCGGTCGCGACCGTGCTCGCGTCGCGGCCGTCGCTGCTCGTGCTCGACGAGCCGACCTTCGGGCAGGACGCCCGCACCTGGCGCGAACTCGTCGCCCTGCTCGCCGAGCTGCTCGACGAGGGGCGGGCGGTCGTCGCCGTCACCCACGACGCCGAGTTCGTCGAGGCGCTCGCCGACGACGTCCTCGACCTGAGCGCGCACGCCCGACGCGTCGACGCGACCGGCAGGCCACGATGAGCGTGCTGACCCCCGTCGTCGCCACCGGAGCCGTCGGGCGCGTCAACCCGGTCGCCAAGCTGCTCGCCGCGGTCGTGCTCGCGCTCGCCCTGCTGCTCTCGATCGACTGGGTCTCGGCGGGCACGGCCCTGCTGCTCGAGGCCCTGCTGCTGCCGTTCGCGGGTCTGTCGGCCCGGCAGCTGCTCGCCCGCACCGCACCGCTCTGGGTGGCCGCCCCCACGTCGGTCGTGGCCATCGCGCTCTACGGCCGTGACGGCGGTGCGGCCGTCGTCGACTGGGGCCTCGTCTCGGTGACCGAGGGCTCCCTCGCCCTCGCCGGGGCGATCGGGCTGCGCATCCTCGCCGTGGGCGTGCCGGGCATCGTCCTGTTCGCGACGACCGACCCGACCGACCTCGCCGACGGTCTCGGCCAGGTGCTGCGGCTGCCGGCGCGGTTCGTGCTCGGCGGGCTCGCCGGGCTGCGACTGGTGGGCTTGTTCATGGACGACTGGCGACAGCTCGCCCGGGCCCGTCGTGCCCGGGGCGTCGCCGACTCGGGTGGCCCGGTCGGAGCGCTGAGGCGCTTCGGTCAGCAGGCCTTCTCGTTGCTGGTGCTGTCGGTGCGACGGGGCAGCAAGCTCGCCACGGCCATGGAGGCCAAGGGCTTCGGCGCCGACACCCCGCGCACGTGGGCCCGCCCGTCGACGTTCGGGCTGCGCGACGGCGTGCTGGTCGCCCTCGGTGTCGTCATCGCCGGCGTCTCGATCACGGCGGCCGTGCTGGCCGGCACGTGGGAGTTCGTCCTTGCCTGAGCGCGTCGCCGTCGACGACGCCGTCGGCGTCCTGCTGCGCCGGGCCGAGGAGGCGCGGGCCGGGTCGCACCGCGTGGTGCTGCTGATCGACGGCCGGTCGGGTTCGGGCAAGACGACGCTCGGCCGTGCGGTGGCCGCCGCGTGGCCCGCCGACCGGCTGGGCCCCGTGCGCCTGGTGCACCTCGACGACGTCTACCCGGGCTGGCACGGGTTGGCCGCCGCCTCGCGGACGGTCGAGACGACGATGCTCCGGCCGGTGGACCCCGGGTGGCGCCGGTGGGACTGGACCGCCGACCGTGCGGGCGGGTGGGAGGCTCTCGACCCGACCGTCTCGCTGGTCGTGGAGGGGGCGGGGGCGGTGACCCGCGCCTCCTCGGCCCTGGCGGACGTGCGCGTGTGGCTCGAGCTCGACGCGGGGTCTCGGCGGGCACGGGCGCTCGCCCGCGACGGGGCGACGTACGAACCGTGGTGGGACGTCTGGTCCGAGCAGGAGGAGGCGCACCTGGCGGCCGACGACCCCCGCTCGCTGGCGGACGTGGTGGTGCAGGCCTAGGCCCAGCCCAGTTCGTGCAGTTGGTCGTCGTCGATGCCGTAGAAGTGCGCGATCTCGTGGACGAGGGTGACGTGGATCTCGTCGCGGAGCTGCTCGAGGTCGTCGACGGCGGCGAGGTGTGGTTCGCGGTAGAGGATGATGCGGTCGGGCAGTTCGCCGAAGCCGTACTGGCCGCGTTCGGTGAGGGCGACGCCGTCGTAGAGGCCGAGCAGGTCGAGGGTGCCGTCCTCTGGGCGGTCTTCGGTGACGAACACGACGTTGTCGAGCCCGTCGACCATGTCGTCGGGCAGCAGGTCGAGCTGGTCGACGACCATTGCGTCGAACGCGGCGGCGCTCACCTCACCGGGGTCGATGCCCGCGGGCCGGTCGTCGTCGTTCTCGGGTGAGTCGTCCACCCGCCCACCTTCGCACGCCCACGCGGTCTGTCGCTGGGCGCTGCCCCGACCGTGACGAGCGCAGCGACGTTCCACCCCGCTACGTCTTGGATGCGCTCGCGCATCCAAGACAAATAGGCGCGGAGCCCGAAAAACCCCTGCCCATCGGAGGGTAGGGGTTTCCATTCGGGTGAGTAACGGGGCTTGAACCCGCGGCCTCCTAGACCACAACCAGGCGCTCTACCAGCTGAGCTATACCCACCATGTGTGACCACCGAGGCGATCGCAACGAGAAGACTCTACTACAGGCGCGGGGCCCATTCGTCCACGACGGCCTTCGAGATCGCCTGGACGTCGTCGGTGGTGGGGCCGGGGTCGGCGACGAAGCCGGCGCGACGGTAGTACTCGAGTTCGCGGATGGATTCGAGGATGTCGGCGAGGGCGCGGTGGCCGCCGTGTTTCTGGGGGGCGTTGAAGTACACGCGGGGGAACCACCGGCGGGCGAGCTCTTTGATCGACGACACGTCGACGCTGCGGTAGTGCAGGTGGCCGTCGACGCGGGGCATGTACTTGGCGAGGAAGGCCCGGTCGGTGCCGATGGTGTTGCCGGCGAGGGGTGCGTGCTGTTCGGTGGGCACGTACTTGAGGATGTACTCGAGCACTTCGAACTCGGCCTCGGCGAGGCTGACGCCGTCGGGGATCTCGTCGATGAGGCCTGACGAGCGGTGCATCTCGGTGACGAACTCGCCCATGTTGTCGAGCGCCGACTGGTCGGGCTTGATGACGATGGTGAAGCCGGGGTGCACGGGCTTGAGATCGAAGTCGGTGACCACCACGGCCACTTCGACGAGTTCGTCGACGCTGAGGTCGAGCCCGGTCATCTCGCAGTCGATCCAGACCAGTCGGTCGTTGCTCGTAGCCATTGGGCGAGTCTAGTCCGGTGCCCGTCCGCGGCCGCGCCTCCTGTGCTCGACCCGTGGTCGGACCAGGAGGCGCGGGTGCGGGCGCGCGGGACGCCGGGCCTACAGGGCTTCGCCGGCGCCGATGGCCTCGGCTTCGACGCGGGCCGGTTCGGGGCCGTCGTCGACACGGCGGAGGGCCCCGCGGGCGGCGACCACGACGACGAACGCGACGGCGACGCTGGCGGCGGCGAACACGTACGCGGCGCTCGGCGCGATGGTGTCGGCCAGCAGGGTCGCGACGGGCGGGGCGACCGCGCCGCCGAGGAAGCGCACGCCCGAGTAGGCGCTGGACGCGACGGAGCGGGGCAGGTCGGTGGCCTCCATGACGGACTCGGTCAGCACCGTGTTGAGGACGCCGAGCACGAGTCCGCCGACCACGACGCAGACCACCAGCGCGGCGGGGGTGCCGACGAACACGGCCGCGGCGACGAGGTCGAGCGCCAGCAGGGGCAGGGCGATGCGCAGCACGGTCGTCCGGCGGAGGCGCGCGGTCAGCAGGGGCGCGACCCAGACCGAGGTGACGGCCAGGCCGACGCCCCAGCCGAAGAACGTGAACCCGATGCCGAGTGCGCCGAAACCGAGGGGGTAGGGCGTGTAGGCGAGCAGGACGAAGAAGCCGATGTTGTAGAACAGCGCGGTCGCGGCGAGGGCACCGAGCGCCGGGCGGCCCAGGGCACGGAAGGGCGCCGAGAGCCCGGTCGGAGCCACCTTCTCGGTGGCGCCCCCCTTGAGGAACAGCACGATCGCGATGAACGCGATCGCCATCAGCGTGGTGACGCCGAAGAAGGGTCCGCGCCAGCTGACCGAGCCGAGCAGGCCGCCGATCAACGGGCCGATGGCGATGCCGAGGCCGAGGGCCGCCTCGTAGAGGATGATCGCCGAGGCCGTCCCGCCCGACGCCGCGCCGACGATGGTGGCGAGGGCGGTCGAGATGAACAGGGCGTTGCCGAGTCCCCACCCGGCACGGAACCCGATGACCGACCAGACGTCGCCGCTGGTGGCGGCGAACAGGGCGAAGACGACGATCAGGGCGAGCCCGATCAGCAGGGTGCGCTTGGCGCCGAGGCGGCTCGAGACCCAGCTGGTGAAGAACATGGCCACGCCCGTGACGGCGAGGTAGCTGGTGAAGAGCAGTTCGGTCTGCGTGGGGCTGGCCTTCAGCGACTCGGCGATGGCCGGGAGGATCGGGTCGACGAGCCCGATGCCCATGAAGGCGACGACGCAGGCGAACGCGATCGCCCAGACGGCCGTCGGCTGGTTGAGGATGCTCGGTTTCGGCTCGTGCGCGGTCGGGGTCGCGGCGCTCATGCGAACACCGCCTCGGTGTCGGCGCGGACGTCGGCGCGGGTGCCGACGCGCGAGGCCAGGAGGCGGGTCGCTCGGTCGAGCACGTCCCAGTCGTCGTCGTCGAGGTCGGCGAACAGGTCGCCGAGCGAGTCGGCGAGCTGACCTCGCCACTCGGTGAGGGCGGCCGTGCCCTTGGCGGTGATGGCGATGAGCCAGGCGCGCGAGTCGTCGGTGTCGGCGATGCGCTTGACCAGTTCGTCGTCGGCGAGACCGCGGACGAGCTTGGTCATGGTGGGTTGTGAGACGCGGCTGGCCCGGGCGAGGTCGCCGACGCGCAGGTCGCCGTCGGTCGTCAGGATCGAGAGCGTGCGCCAGACGGCGGGGGAGGTGGTGCGGCCGGTCTCCTGCGCGGCGATCCGCGTCAGGCGATGGGTCGACGTCAGGAGGGATTCCAAGATGTCTGTCGGCTGAGAAGTCATCAGCCTAGTGTATAGCCAAGCTATATAGCTTGGCTATCTTTTTTGGGACCGATCTCGGTCTCGGGTGCGCGAGAAGACTGGACGCCGACTCCGCGCCTCCTGGTAGACCTGTGGGCATGACAGACAGCAAGCCCACCGTGGCCGAGGGTTCCGAGTACGTCGTCTTCTTCGACGGCGGTCCGAGCGACGGTTCCACCGACACCCGCATCAGCACCGACGGCTCGTACGACGAGCAGATCACCGACTTCGTGCTGATCGACGGCATGGAGACGGGCATCGTCTACACCGCCACCGAAGCGAAGATGGTCGGCGAGCAGCTGCAGGTGCACTACTCGCTCGACGCGAAGGACAGTGACCCCGTCGACGACCCCGAAGACCGCAACGACGACCGCGACAACTGACGCCGGCGGCCCGGGCCGCCACGACGCACGAGACAGCAGGAGGCGCGGGGGAAGAATCCCCCGCGCCTCCTCGTTGTGCCCGACATGATGCTCGAGCTGTACACGTCCGCCTTCTGCGGTCCCTGCCACGCGGCTCGAGCGGTCGTGGCCGAAGCCCGGGCCCTCGTCCCGTCACTCGTGGTCGACGAAGCCGACGTCGCCGCCCGACCGGACCAGGCCGAACGACGCGACGTCCGCAGCACGCCGACCCTCGTGGTGACGCGCGACGACGGCGAGGTCGTCTTCCGCTCGCCCGGCGTCCCGACGCTCGACCGGCTGCTCGGCGCCCTCGCACTGGCGGTCTGACCACCGGGCTCGAACACGGTCGCCGGGCCGGATCAGTCGCTGGCGGTGCGTGGGACGGGGCACGGTATCGTGGACCGACCGCCCCCGTAGCTCAGCGGATAGAGCAGGAGCCTTCTAATCTCTTGGTCGCAGGTTCGATTCCTGCCGGGGGCACCAGCAGGCACCAGCTCTCGCGGTGCT
>NZ_LMPQ01000012.1:332623-392822 GCF_001423905.1 Frigoribacterium sp. Leaf186
CGAGGCACCAGCTCACGCGGTGCGGCGCCGGTCAGTCGTCGGCGCGTTCGGGCGCGATGCGGCGGCGGACCTGGCTCGCGCTGACCGGCTGCTCGAAGCGCTCGTCGTCCATCGGGTCGTCGCGGGTGTCGTCGTCCGATGTGATCGGCGTGACGGAGGATGCCTCGGGAGCCGACACGGGTGGTGGCCCGGCGAGGGGCGCCGCTACGGGAGCCCGGTAGGCCTCGGCACCCGGGGTGGGAGCGCCGGCGGTCGTCGCCGCCGCGGCACGGTGCTCGGCCTCCCAGGCCTTCTGGCGCTCGGCGGCCTCGCGGTCGAGGTCGGCTTCTTCGTACTTCCAGCGGGCGAGGTCGTCGCGGAAGAGCTTCTTCGCCCGGCCGGGTCGGCGCTGCCACTCGACGAGGCGGTCGGTCATCTCACCCAGCGACCGTTCGGCCTGGAAGCTGAAGGACGCGGAATGACGCTTGATCTCGGCGAGTTCGTGCGCCGCCCAGTCCGCGGCGAGCGTGCTCCCCGTGGACGGCAGCAGGCGCAGGCGAACGTCGGCCTCGTGACCGAGGTGGTCGACGTACGTCCGTTCTTCGGTGCCGAGGGAGCTGTACACGGCACCCTTGCGCGCTGCCGAGACGACCCCCGCGATGGCCGCCGCCCGGGCGTCGTCGTCGTGCGCCGAGAGGACGCGTCGGGTGGCCCCGCGACCGATCAGGGCTGCGACGACACCGGCGACGACGATGGCGACGAACGGGACCGCCGCATCCGTGACGACGCGCTGACCGTTGTCGGACGAGAGCCAGTCGACGAAGGTGTTCCACCAGTTCATGGGGCGAACACTACAGCTGAGGTCGAAGGTTGCCGCGGTGCGACATGCGGGCGCGCCCGGCCCCTCGACGGTCGCGCTCAGGCGAAGCGGAAGCAGTCGGTGGCGTCGTCGCGGCTCCAGAACTCGCCGATCTCGACGAATCGACGCTGGCGCGGCAGGAACCGCTTGGCGCGGTACCGGTCACCCTGCGGGTCGTCGAAGCGCTCGACGTACCCGACGACCTCGCCACCGGCGCGCGTGACCCGGGCGAGGTCGTCGTGCACCTGCACGAGTCGGAGGCCGCCCCGTGTCGATCGGAGGGCGGGCAACGTCGCACCCGCGTGGACGTGCACGTGAGGGGTGGGCACGTGAGGGGTGGGGGAGGCGAGGTCGGTGGCGCTGGTGGTCATGAGGTGCTCCTGAGGTCATCCGGCCGATGCTGTCGAGAACACCCCCGACGCTAGGGGCGACCACCGACAACGCCGTCGGACGAACTCGGAGGGCGCGGTGCCCGACCGGCACCGCGCCTCCTCGGGTCAGCGACCGGTGCCGTCGACCGCGAGCGGTTCGATGGCGGCGAGCTCGTCCTCGGTGAGCTCGGCCCCGTCGAGCGCGTCGAGGCTGTCGTCCAGCTGGGCCACCGACGACGCCCCGATCAGGGCGCTGGTCACCGCGGGCTGGCGCAGCACCCAGGTGAGCGAGAGCTGCGCGAGCGACTGGCCCCGCGCCCGGGCGATCTCGTCCAGGCCGCGGACGCGCGAGAGGTAGGTCTCGTCGAACGCGTCCTCCGAGAACCACCGGCCCTCGGCGGCGCGCGAACCGGCCGGCGCCTTGCCCGAGAGGTAGCGGTTCGTCAGCAGGCCGCCGGCCAACGGCGAGAACACGATCGACCCGACGCCGTGGGCGAGCAGGGTGTCGAAGAGCCCTCGCTCGGGCCGCCGGTCGAACATGTTGTAGCGCGGCTGGTGGATCAGCAGCGGCACGCCCTCGGCCGCCAGGGCCTCGATCGCGGCCTCGGTCTGCGCCGGGTCGTAGTTCGAGATGCCTGCGTAGAGGGCCTTGCCCTGTCGCACCGCCGTCGCGAGCGCGCCCATGGTCTCGTCGATCGGGGTCTCGGGGTCGGGGCGGTGCGAGTAGAAGACGTCGACGTGGTCCATGCCCAGGCGCCCGAGGCTGGCCTCGAGCGAGTTCAGCAGGTACTTGCGGGACCCGCCGTCGCCGTAGGGCCCCGGCGTCATGTCGTAGCCGGCCTTGGACGACACGACGATCTCGTCGCGGTAGGGCCGGAGGTTCGCCGCGGCGATGCGCCCGAACTGCTCTTCGGCCGAACCGTACGGAGGGCCGTAGTTGTTCGCCAGGTCGAAGTGGGTGACGCCGCGGTCGAAGGCACGCAGCACGATGTCGCGCTGGGTCTCGAGGCCGCGGTCCGAGCCGAAGTTGTTCCAGAAGCCGAGCGAGATGCGGGGCAGCTTGAGCCCGCTGCGACCCGTGCGGACGTAGTCGAGTCGCGAGTACCGTGCGTCGTCGGCGACGAAGGGGGTGAAGGGTGATCTCATGCGGTCAGCCTAGGGCTGGCCCTCGGCCGCAGGAGTAGGTTCGCGGGCATGACGACGTTCGTTCTGGCCGGTGGCTGCTTCTGGTGTCTCGACGCGGTCTACCGCACGCTCGACGGCGTGCTCGAGGTGGTGTCCGGCTACACGGGCGGGCACACTGTCGACCCCGACTACGACGACGTCTGCACCGGCCGCACGGGGTACGCCGAAGCGGTCGCGGTGACCTTCGACCCGGAGAAGATCCCGGCCGACGTCATCCTCGACGTGTTCTTCACCCTGCACGATCCGCGTCAGCTGAACCGGCAGGGTGCCGATGTCGGCACCCAGTACCGGTCGGCGATGTTCGCGGCCGACGACGACCAGGCCGCGCTCTTCGAGGCCGCCCGCGAGCGCGCCTCCGAGGCCTGGGACGGCGGCGTGGTCACGACGATCGAGCCGCTGTCGACCTGGTACGACGCCGAGCAGTACCACCAGGACTTCTTCGCCAAGAACCCCGGCCAGGGCTACTGCCTGGCCGTCGCGCTTCCGAAGGTCAACAAGATCCGCAAGTCGTACGCGAAGTACGTGCTCGCCTCGTAGACGGGCCGCGCCGTCCGGCGCGACCGACCGAGAAGGACGAAAGGGGCGCTCGACGATGAGTGACCAGAACACGTTGCACCGACAGACCTGGGTGGCCGTGGGGCCGGCAGGGGCGGTCGGCTCCATCTTGAGGACCGACGACGGCTTCGAGGTCCGTCTGCCCGGCAGATCGGCTGAGGGCGGCGTCTACCCGACCCTCGCCGTGGCCAAGAGCGCGCTGTTCGCGGCTCTCGGGCCGGGGGCCGAGTACCCGGAGTTCCACGAGCACTGACCCGCCCGTCGTCGACCGACGCCGCCGACGTCGGGTCGTCCCCGGGTCGGCCCCGCGCCTCGTCGTCCACAAGGAGGCGCGGGTGCCGCCCGCGGGTCGGCCCGCGTTCGCGAGACTCCCGACATGACAGACACCATCACCCTCACAGGGATCATCGCCACCGACCCCCGGGCCCTCGTCACCCAGAGCGGCCTGTCCATCACCAGCTTCCGCCTGGCCTCGACCCAACGCCGGTACGACCGGGTCAAGGGCGAGTGGCTCGACGGCGAGACCAACTGGTACACGGTCACGGCCTTCCGCCAGCTCGCCGAGAACGTCCTGGGCAGCCTCCGCAAGGGGCAACGGGTCGTCGTGACCGGTCGGCTCCGCATCCGCTCGTGGGAGGCCGGTGACCGCAGCGGCATGACGGTCGAGGTCGACGCCGACGCGATCGGTCACGACCTCACCTGGGGCACGTCGACGTTCGAACGTCGCGTCGCCTCGGCGTCGGTGGGCGACAGGGCGGCGGCGTCCGACGACGGCGAGGCCGTCCGGTCCGACGCGACCGAGAGATCCTCCCTCGAGTCGGTGACCGCCGGTGAGGCCTCGGAGGGCGCGACGACCGGTGCCGCGACTTCCGAGGCAGGCCCGTCGCTGGGGGGCGCGTCGGTGGGCATCGACGGCTCCGGGACGCCGGCGGGTGCCGCCGACGCCTCGGACTGGGGCGCCCCGGCGGCGGTCGGAGCGGACGAGGTGCTGGCACCGTTCTGACCCTGCGGGCACCGTCCCGGGTCGTGCTGGGCGGGGCGGTCTCGCCCTCCCGGGCCTCGGGCCGGCGCACCGTAGACTCGACGCGGCTCGTCGACCCGCGGCGGCGCCGGCGACGAAGGGCACCCGTGACCGGTTCGAGACCCCCGCGAGGCCCCGTGCTCGCCGCGATCCTGCTCGCCCTGTCGGTCCCCCTGGTCGGCTGCACGTCGTCGCCCGACCCCGAGCCGTCGACACCGCCGAGCGCGGCGTCGACGGACGCTCCGGCGTTCTCGTCCGAGTCGACGACGACCGATGCGGCGGCCCACTTCGACGAGGTCGCCCGGGCCACCGTCGCGGCGAACGCGCGCCCGGGTGGTCGTGCCCTGGTCGACGCGCTGGTGGCCGCGGGCTTCGACAAGTCGACGATGCAGGTCACGGCCGACACGACCTCGATCGGCCGCGACGCCGACAGCGTCCAGTTCTCGGTGCTCTGGGGTGAGGACTGCCTGATCGGGCAGGTCTCCGACGCGGGCTACTCGAGTCAGACGGCGCCGGTCCTCGGCACGGGCGCCTGCCTCGTCGGGTCGACGCGAGCCATCGACTGGTGACGTCGGGCGCTCGGCGCCGCCCGATAGACTCGCTCCCATGGCCGAATACATTTACTCGATGGTGCGCGCCCGCAAGGCGGTCGGCGACAAGCTGATCCTCGACGACGTCACCATGTCGTTCATCCCGGGGGCGAAGATCGGCGTCGTGGGGCCGAACGGCGCCGGCAAGTCGACGATCCTCAAGATCATGGCGGGGCTCGACACCCCCAGCAACGGCGAGGCGAAGCTCAGCCCCGGCTACTCGGTCGGCATCCTGATGCAAGAGCCCGAGCTCGACGAGACCAAGACGGTCCTCGAGAACGTCCAAGAGGGCGTGGGCCCGATCAAGCAGAAGCTGGACCGCTTCAACGAGGTCTCGGCCGCCATGGCCGAGCCCGACGCCGACTTCGACGCGCTGCTCGCCGAGATGGGCACCCTGCAAGAAGACATCGACGCCGCCGACGCGTGGGACCTGGACTCCCAGCTCGAGCAGGCCATGTCGGCGCTGCGGACGCCCCCTGGTGACGCCGAGGTGGCCAACCTCTCGGGTGGTGAGAAGCGCCGCGTCGCGCTCTGCAAGCTGCTGCTGCAGAAGCCCGACCTGCTGCTGCTCGACGAGCCCACCAACCACCTCGACGCCGAGAGCGTGCTCTGGCTCGAGCAGCACCTCAGCAAGTACCCCGGCGCCGTGCTCGCCGTGACCCACGACCGGTACTTCCTCGACCACGTGGCCGAGTGGATCGCCGAGGTCGACCGCGGTCGCCTCTACCCCTACGAGGGCAACTACTCGACCTACCTCGAGAAGAAGGGCGAGCGCCTGCAGGTGCAGGGCAAGAAGGACGCCAAGCTGGCCAAGCGCCTCGCGTCCGAGCTCGAGTGGGTCCGCAGCAACGCCAAGGGCCGCCAGGCCAAGTCGAAGGCCCGCCTGGCGCGCTACGAAGAGATGGCGAACGAGGCCGAGCGCACGCGCACCCTCGACTTCGAAGAGATCGTGATCCCCGTGGGCCCTCGCCTCGGGTCGCAGGTCATCGACGCCAAGAAGCTGCACAAGTCGTTCGGTGAGCGGGTGCTCATCGACGACCTGTCCTTCACCTTGCCCCGCAACGGCATCGTCGGCGTCATCGGCCCGAACGGCGTCGGCAAGACGACGCTGTTCAAGACCGTCGTCGGCCTCGAGCCGCTCGACGGCGGCGAGCTCAAGGTCGGCGAGACGGTCGACATCTCGTACGTCGACCAGAGCCGCGGCGGCATCGACCCCAACAAGAACCTGTGGGAGGTCGTGTCCGAGGGGCACGACTACATCCAGGTGGGCAAGACCGAGATCCCGTCGCGGGCCTACGTGTCGCAGTTCGGCTTCAAGGGCCCCGACCAGCAGAAGAAGGCCGGCGTGCTGTCCGGTGGTGAGCGCAACCGGCTCAACCTGGCGCTGACCCTCAAGCAGGGCGGCAACCTGTTGCTGCTCGACGAGCCCACCAACGACCTCGACGTCGAGACCCTGGGCAGCCTCGAGAACGCCCTGCTCGAGTTCCCCGGCTGCGCCGTGGTCATCACCCACGACCGGTGGTTCCTCGACCGCATCGCGACGCACATCCTCTCGTGGGAGGGGCTGAACGACGACGGCACCCCCAACTGGTACTGGTTCGAGGGCAACTTCGAGGCGTACGAAGAGAACAAGGTCGAGCGCCTCGGCGCCGACGCGGCGAAGCCGAGCTCGGCCACGTACCGCAAGCTCACGCGCGACTGACCGGCACCCCGCCGTCATGACCCGCCTGCACGTGCCGACCCGAGTGCGCTGGAGCGACCTCGACGGGTACCGGCACGTGAACAACGCGTCGATGCTGCGCCTCCTCGAGGAGGCGCGCATCGACGCGTTCTGGTCGGCCGACGGCACGATCGACGAGCGGTCGTCCGCCGCCGTCCTCGACGGCAGTCCGGGCGCCGCGACCATGACGCTCATCGCGCGCCAAGAGCTCGAGTACCTCGTCCCGATCCCGTACCTGCGGGCACCCCTCGACGTGCAGATCTGGGTGGGTCGCCTGGGCGGGGCGAGCCTCGAGGTCTGTTACGAGGTGTGGTCCCCCGAGGGGGTCGAGCCGCGGCAGCTCTTCACGAAGGCCGCGACCACCATCGTGCTGGTCGACTCCGCGACGAACCAGCCGCGGCGCATCTCCGACGTCGAGCGCGACGCGTGGTCGCCGTACGTCGAGGAGCCGTTGGCTTTCCGCCGCCGCTGACCTTCCGACGCTGCTGACGGCCCGTCAGCTGCGGGGCACCCGCACCATGCCCTCTTGCGCGACGCTCGCCACGAGCGTGCCCGCGCGATCGTAGATGCGACCGAGCGACAACCCGCGGCCGCCGACCGCGTTGGGGCTCTCTTGCACGTAGAGCAGCCACTCGTCGACCCGGGCCGGTCGGTGCCACCACATGGCGTGGTCGAGGCTCGCGGCCTTGAGCCCCGGGGTGACGAAGGCGATGCCGTGCCGCCGGTAGATCGGCTCGAGCAGGGTGTAGTCGCTGGCGTAGAGCAGGGCGGCGCGGTGCAGGTCGGCGTCGTCGGGCATCGGGCCCGTGGCCCGCAGCCACACGGCCTGGTGGGCCACGTGGTCGCCCTCGACGCTGAAGTAGACCGGCGAGGGCACATGGCGCATGTCGAAGGGGCGGCGGGTCCACGACCGGGCGACCGGGTTGTCGACGGCGGACAGCAGCTCGGCGTCGCTCGGCACGTCGTCGGGCCCGGGCAGGCCCTGGGGCATGTCGACCTGGTGGTCGAGCCCCTCGTCGGGGGTCTGGAACGAGGCGATCATCGAGAAGATCGGCACGCCGTCCTGCGAAGCCTGGGTGCGACGGGTCGCGAACGACCGACCGTCGTGGATGCGGTCCACCGTGAAGGTGATGGGGATCGTCAGGTCGCCGGGCCGCAAGAAGTACGAGTGGAGCGAGTGGACGTCGCGTCCGCCGCCGACCGTGCGCTGGGCCGCGACGAGGGCCTGGGCGGCGACCTGCCCGCCGAAGACCCGGCCGAGCGGCTCGGGCTGCGAGCCGCCGGTGAAGACGTCCTGCCCGCCGACGATGCCGGCAGGGGCCAGGTCGAGGGTGGACAGCAGGCTCTGCAGCGGATCGTCGGTCACCCGATGTAGTTTAGGGGGCCGATGAACGACGCATTCACCCTCCCCGACTCCCTGTCCCTCAGCGATCTCGCGACCTATCTCGGGCGGGCCGGCCGGGTCGAGGACGGTTCGGTGCGGCTCATCGCCGGCTCGGGCGTGCTCGCCGTCTACGTGGCGGTGTTCTACCCCCTGGGCCTGCTCGACTCGAGCCCCACGGTGCTCGGCCTCCGGACCTTCCAGCTCGACGACCGTCCCGATTTCGACGCGGTCGTGCCGGTGCGGTCCCTGAAAGAGCGCCTCGTGCGCCTCCAGAACGACGTCGTCGACCCCACCGCGGCGGTCACGGTGTCCGTGCCCGCCACGGTGAACACCGTCACCTGGGCCGCCATCTCACCGCCCCGCGGGGGGTGGGCGAGGCTTGAGGCGATCGAGGCCGCGCGCCTGCGATCGACCGCCGAGGCCGGCATCGCCCGGGTCGCCGAGGCGATCCCCGCCGGCACGGGCGAGCAGATCGTGCACCGGGTCCGGGCCGACGTGTGGTCGGCACCCGTCGAGGGCGCCGAGGGAGTCCCGGCCGGGGCGGGCTTCGGGGCGCTCAGCCTGGGGTTCCTCGACGGAGAGGACGAGGTCGCCGTCTTCGAGACCGGCACCTGGACGCGCCTCACGACCCCCAAGGGCCACGTCCTCGTGAAGCGTCGCTCGTCCCTGCTCTGAGGCGCGGCGACCCGGCGCCCGCAGGCCGGTGGTTCGCGGTCAACGGCCCGGCAGGCCAGCGGCCCGGCAGGTCAGCGGCCCGGCAGGTCAGCGGCCCGGCAGCTCAGCGGTCGAACGTGTTGACCATGGCCTGGGCGGCGCGGTCGAGGTAGCCCCAGAGCATCGCGTCGTCGAGGGGCGCGAGCTCGAGCTCGTCGACGGCCACGCGCATGTGCTGCAGCCAGTGGTCGCGGGCCTCGGGGGTCACGCGGAACGGCATGTGCCTCATGCGCAAGCGAGGGTGCCCGCGCTCCTCGCTGTAGGTCGTCGGGCCTCCCCAGTACTGCTCGAGGAACCCGGTCAGCCGCTGGATCGCGCCTTCGAGGTCTTCTTCGGGGTACATCGGCCAGAGCACGTCGTCGGTGCGGACGCCCTCGTAGAACCGGCGCACCAGCTTCTCGAAGGTCGGGCGGCCACCGATCTGCTGCCAGAAGTTGCCCTGGGCCGAGTCGTCGCCGAGCCCGCGGCGCACGGTGACCGGCACGGCCGTGGGCAGGGCCGCAGGCGTCGGCGGAGTCAGGGGTCGACCCTCGGACGCGCCGGCCGCGCCGGACGGCCGCGGCGTCAGCGGGAGGTCGCTCATTTGCGCTTCCCCCGGGGGATGTGAGGCGTCGGCACGGTCCGGGGCGCCCGGGCGCCCTGCACCGAGGAGGCGCTGTCGAAGCCGGTCAGGACGACGCTCGTCAGCGACGGCAGGACGATGTCCATGCCGTCGAGGGTCTTCTTGAGACGCGACCGCAGCTCGCGGTCGACGATGTCGCGGTCGGACGATCGGGTCTTGGCGACGATGCGGATGATCACGTGCTCGTCGGCGATCGACTGGATGCCCCACACCTCGGGTTGGTCGATGATGGCGCGCTTCCACTTGGGGATCGCCGCGAGCTCGTTCGCCGTGTTCAGCATGGCGTCCTGCACCTGGTCGACGTCGGCCGAGTAGGGCACGGCGAGGTCGATGACGACGCGCGTCCAGCCCTGGGACATGTTGCCCACCCGCAGGATCTCGCCGTTGCGCACGAACCACAGCACGCCGTTGACGTCGCGGATCTGGGTGACGCGGATGCCGACCGCCTCGACGACTCCGGCGGCCGGGCCGACGTCGACGACGTCACCCACGCCGAGCTGGTCCTCGGCCACCATGAAGATGCCGTTGAGCATGTCTTTGACGATGTTCTGGGCACCGAACGCGAGGCCCGCGCCGACCACGCCGGCGGCACTGACGATGGCGACGACGTTGAAGTCGAGCTCGCCGAGGATGAGCACGAGGGCGATGGCGGCCACGACGACGGTGACCACGTTGTTGAGCACGCTGCCGAGCGTCCGGGTGCGTTGGACGACGCGCACCGCCTGCAACGGGGACGCCATGAGCGCCTGGGTGTCGTCGACGTTCTGCTTGCGCTTGATGCCGTTGACGACCTGGTCGACCACCCGCCGGATGGTGAAGTGCAGCGCGACGCGCAGGAGAACCGCGATCAGCAGGATGGCGGCGATGCGGATGGGCACGCCCCACATGTTCCAGAAGGCCTCCCAGTCGAACGCGACGGGAGCGGCAGGGTCGGTGGTGGCGGCGAGGAGGAGGTCCATATGGGCACCAAGTGAAGCACGCCTCGGTCGGCGCAGCCGTGAGGTGCCTGGACGCGCGGACGGCGGGCCCTGTGACAGGGCCCGCCGTCGGTGCGGTTCGTCGGGTCGACGGACGACCCGGGCCGCGACTACTGCTGGTCGACCGCCTGCACCCGCAGCGCCCGCTCGACGCCCGCGACGCTCTCGCGGACGATGCGGCGGAGCGCCGGGGTCTCGGGGTTCGCCTCGAGCCAGGCGTACGACGCGTCGACGAGGGCCTGGTCGGCGAGGCCGGCCGGGTACAGCCCCGAGACGAGCGTGTCGGCGATGTGGTAGCTGCGCGACTCCCAGATGCCGGTGAGCGACGAGAAGTAGCGCTCGACGAGCGGTTGCAGGATCGCCGGGTCGTTGGTGTGCTGGAACCCGAGCGTCGTCGCCCGCACGATGGCGTTCGGCTGCTCGGCGCTGTCGACGACCGATTCGAAGGCGGCGAGCTTGCCCTCGGTGGTGGGGATGGTCGCCCGGGCTCGGGCGGCCGCCTGGGCGCCGTTGGCGGTGTTGTCGTCGGCCAGCGCCGCGTCGATCTCGGCCTCGCCGGCGCCGCCGACGAGCACGAGGCCCTCGAGCAGCTGCCACCGCAGGTCGGTGTCGACGGTGAGGCCCTCGAGGACGCGCGATCCGTCGAGGAGGCCGGCCAGCGCCTCCCGGTGGTCGTCGGTCGAGGCGATCGCCGCGAAGAACGTCACGAACTGGAACTGGGCGTCCGACCCGGCCTCGGCGCCCTGCGCCAGGGCCCAGAGGCCGTCGCCGACCTCGGTGATCGTGGAGGCGCGGCGTGCGGGGGCCACGTAGCTGCGGGCCGTCTGCAGCAGCTGTGAGAGCGTGGTGCGGATGGTCGTCGACTCGGTCTCGGTCGCGATGTTGTCGAGGACGAGGCGGACGTAGTCGGACGGGGAGGTCTCGGCGTCGCGCGTGGCGTCCCAGACCGAGCCCCACACCAGCGCGCGGGCGAGCGGGTTCGAGATCTTCGACAGGTGGGCGATCGCCGTGGCGAGCGAGACGTCGTCGAGGCGGATCTTCGCGTAGGCGAGGTCGTCGTCGTTGATCAGCACGAGGTCGCCGCGGTTCAGGCCGACCAGCTCGGGGACCTCGGTGCGGGTGCCGTCGACGTCGATCTCGACGCGGTCGGTGCGCACCAGCGAGTCGCCCTGCAGGGCGTAGAGGCCGACGGCGAGACGGTGCGGGCGGATGGTCGGGTGGTCGGCCGGGGCCTCTTGCAGCACGGCGAACGAGGTGATCGTGCCGTCGTCGTCCACCTCGAGCTCGGGGCGCAGCGTGTTGACGCCCGCGGTCTCGAGCCAGAGCTTCGACCAGCTGGTCAGCTCTCGGCCCGAGGTCGCCTCGAGCTCGACGAGCAGGTCGCTCAGCTCGGTGTTCGAGTGGTGGTGCTTCTTGAAGTACGCGGCGACGCCGGCGTAGAACGCGTCGATGCCGACCCAGGCGACGAGCTGCTTCAGCACCGACCCGCCCTTGGCGTAGGTGATGCCGTCGAAGTTCACCTGCACGTCTTCGAGGTCGGTGATCGTGGCGACGACCGGGTGGGTCGAGGGCAGCTGGTCCTGGCGGTAGGCCCAGCTCTTCTCCATCGCCTGGAAGGTCGTCCACGCCTCGGTCCACTCGGTGGCCTCGGCCGTCGAGATGGTCGACGCCCACTCGGCGAACGACTCGTTCAGCCAGAGGTCGTTCCACCACTTCATCGTGACGAGGTCGCCGAACCACATGTGGGCGAGCTCGTGCAGGATCGTGACGACCCGGCGCTCCTTGATGGCGTCCGTGACCTTGCTGCGGAAGACGTAGGTCTCGACGAAGGTGACGGCACCCGCGTTCTCCATCGCTCCGGCGTTGAACTCGGGCACGAAGAGCTGGTCGTACTTCTCGAATGGGTACGCGTAGTCGAACTTGTCCTCGTAGTAGGCGAAGCCCTGGCGGGTCTTCTCGAAGATGTAGTCCGCGTCGAGGTACTCGGTCAGCGAGCGGCGCGTGAAGATGCCGAGCGGGATCGTGCGGCCGTCGGAGCTGGTGAGGTCGCTGCGCACGACGTCGTACGGGCCCGCGACGATCGCCGTGACGTAGCTCGACAGCACCGGCGTGGGCGAGAACGTCCACGTGCCGACCTCGCCGTCGACGACGGGCTCGGGGGTGGTCTGGTTGCTGACGACCTGCCAGCGGGCGGGCGCGGTGACGGTGAAGCGGAACGTCGCCTTGAGGTCGGGCTGCTCGAAGACCGCGAAGACGCGGCGGCTGTCGGGCACCTCGAACTGCGAGTAGAGGTAGACCTCGCCGTCGACCGGGTCGACGAAGCGGTGCAGGCCCTCGCCCGTGTTCGTGTACTCGGCGTCGGCGACGACCTCGAGCACGTTCTCGGCGGCGAGGTCGGCGAGCTGGATGCGCACGCCGTCCGACACCGCGTCGACGTCGAGGGCGGTGCCGTTAAGCGTCACCGAGTGCACCGTGCGGGTGAGTGCGTCGATGAAGGTCGAGGCGCCGGGGGTGGCGGTGAAGCGCACGGTGGTCGAGCTGCCGAACACCTCGTCGCCGCGGGTCAGGTCGAGGGCGATCTCGTACGACTGCACGTCGACGATGCTCTTGCGCTCCTGCGCTTCGACGCGGGTGAGGTTCTCTCCGGGCACGCTGGCTCCATCCGTCTGGGGGGGTGAGTGGGGGACTCGTGGTCCGCTGAGAGCCTAGACCGGCTGTACGACGGCGGGGTGTTGACTGTGCGCATGACCGACACCACCGCGCCCGCCCCGGCCCCCGCCTCCCACACCGTCGTCGACTTCTGGTTCGACCCTTCGTGCCCCTGGGCCTGGATGACCAGCCGGTGGGTGGACGAGGTCGCGAGGCACCGTGACCTCGACGTCACGTTCCACGTCATGAGCCTGGCGGTGCTGAACGAGGAGAACGACGTCAGCGACGAGTACAAGGCGAACTTCGCCCGCATGCTGCGGTACACGCGACTCGTCACGGCGGCCGGTGAACTGCACGGCCAGCAGATCGTGAAGCCGCTGTACGACGCTCTCGGCACCCGCATCCACCACGAGGGCGAGAAGGACGGCGACGTCGTGATCGCCGGCGCGGTCGCCGAGGTCGGCCTGCCCGCCGACTTCGCCCGGTACGCCGACACCGACGAGTACGACGAGCAGATGCGGGCGAGCCACTTCGACGGCATCGGCCGCGTCGGCCAGGACGTCGGCACGCCCGTCATCGCCGTCGACGGCGTCGCCTTCTTCGGCCCGGTCATCTCGCCCGCCCCGAAGGGCGAGGAGGCGCTGCGCCTGTGGGACGGAGTCGTCGCGGTGGCCTCGTACCCCGGCTTCTTCGAGATCAAGCGCACCCGCACGGTCGGGCCGATCTTCGACTGACCGGGGCGCGGGGTCGACCTGGCTTAAGATCGAGTCCATGCGCATCCACGTGGCGACCGATCACGCCGGCCTCGACTTCAGCACGACCGTCATCCAGCACCTCACCGACGCCGGCCACGACGTGACCGACCACGGTCCGACCAGCTACGAGCCCCTCGACGACTACCCGTCGTTCTGCATCGCGGCCGCCCGGGCCACCGTGCGTGACCAGCGCGCCGGCCACGAGGCGCTGGGCGTCGTGTTCGGCGGCTCGGGCAACGGCGAGCAGATCGCCGCGAACAAGGTCGAGGGCGTCCGGGCCGCCCTGGTCTGGAACGACTCCACCGCGAAGCTCGCCCGTCAGCACAACGACGCCAACGTGATCGCGATCGGCGCCCGTCAGCACACCGAAGCCGAGGCGCTGGCCTTCATCGACGCCTTCGTCGCCGAGCCCTTCAGCCACGACGAGCGCCACGTCCGTCGCATCGCACAGGTCGGCGAGTACGAGACCACGGGCGCGATCGCCGGGCACCCGGTCGACTGACGACCGGGCACCCGGTCGACTGACGACGTAACGTCGAGAGCGGCGAGACCCCGACCGGGGGCTCGCCGCTCCGTCGTCTCCGCCCCCGGCGCGCGAGACCGTCACACCGTCCCACCGAGAGAGGTGCCGCCGTGCCCGAGGGCCATTCCGTCCACCGCATCGCCAACCAGTTCGAGCAGAGCTTCGTCGGCCATCGGGCCGAGGTCACCTCACCCCAGGGCCGCTTCGCGGCCGGGGCCGAGAAGCTCGACGGCGCGACCATGGTCGACGCCAAGGCCGTCGGCAAGCAGATGTTCCTCGAGTTCGACAACGGGTTGTGGTTGCACGTGCACCTCGGCCTCTACGGCGCGTGGGACTTCGCGGGCGCCATCGCGACCGGCCACTCGATGGCCGAGTCGCGGACGCGCCGCTCGGCCACCCGCAAGGCCGAGAACGCCCCCGACGCCGACGGCGAGCACTCGATGTCGAGCATCGGCGCCCCCCGCACGAGCCGCGTCCGCATGGCCGAACAGGAGAAGACCGAGGACGACGTCGAGTCGTTCCCGCCCGAGCCCGTCGGCCAGGTGCGGGTCCGGTTGCTGACCGACACCGCCGTCGGCGACCTGCGTGGGCCGACGAAGTGCGAGGTCCTCGACGCGGCCGGCGTCGACCTCGCCATCTCGAAGCTCGGCCCCGACCCCCTCGTCGACTCGCCGAAGAAGGGGGCCGACCGCTTCGTGTCGATCGCGGGCAAGAAGCGCACCCCGATCGGGCTGCTGTTGATGGACCAGAGCGTGGTCAGCGGCATCGGCAACATCTACCGTGCCGAGCTGCTGTTCCGGGCCCGGCTCGACCCGCACACGCCCGGCAACCAGGTGCCCGAGGACGTCCTGCGCGACCTCTACAAGGACTGGACGAAACTGCTGAAGAGCGGTGTCGAACTCGGCCAGATGATGACGATGGACGGCCTCACCAAGGCCCAGCGCGCGAAGGCGCTGCGCAGCCGGGCCGACCGCCACTGGGTGTACCACCGCGAGGGTCTGCCCTGCCGGGTCTGCGGGACGAACATCGTGATGGAGATGGCCGCGGGTCGCAAGCTCTACTGGTGCCCGACCGACCAGACTTGAGCGCATGCGGCACACCCCCACGTTCGTCCTGTCCGACGTCGACGAGGTCAAGCGGCTCGTCCGCGAGAACCCGTGGGCCACGATCGTCTCGAACACGGCGTCCGGGCTCGTCGCCTCGCACTACCCCGTGGTGCTCGAGCAGGACGCCGCCGACCCCGACGCGATCGTGCTCGTGAGCCACGTCGGCCGCCCCGACGAGCGGTCGCACGAACTCGGCGAGCACGAGGTCATGGTGATCGTCCAGGGCCCGCACGGCTACGTCTCGCCCGGCTGGTACCCGGCCGAGCAGATCATCCCCACCTGGAACCACGTCACCGCGCACCTCTGGGGCACCCCCGAGATCCTCTCCGACGACGAGAACTTCCGCGTGCTGGGCGAACTCGTCGACCACTTCGAACGCGTCATGCCGAACCCCTCGACCCTCACCCTCGACGACGAGGGCTCGAGACGGGTCGCGAAGGGGACGGTCGGCATCCGCCTGCGCGTCACCCGCTTCGACGCCCGGGCCAAGCTCAGCCAGAACAAGGCGCCCGAGGTCGTCGACCGCATCGTCGACGAGCTCGAGCACGGCGAGCACTACGCGCAGCCCGCGCTCGCCGCCGAGATGCGTCGGGTGCGCGACCGATGACGGTCGGTGCGGTCGGTGCGGTCGGTGGGGTCGGTGCGGCCGACGGAGCCGAGGAGGCGCGGCGCACGATCCTGAGGGACGTCCGCCTGGTCGGCGGCGGGCCCGCCCCCGTGGACGCCCTGCTCGACGGTGGTCGTGTCGTCGCGCTCGCGTCCGGCCTCCCCTCCGACGGTGCCGAGGTGCTCGACCTCGGCGGCCGCTGGCTCGCCCCGGGCCTGTGGGACTCCCACGTGCACATGGACCAGTGGGCACTCGTCCGTCGTCGGCTCGACCTGTCGGCGGCCCGCTCCGCCGCCGAGGCAGCGTCGATCGTGGGGGAGCGGCTCCGCTCCGAGCCGGTCGAGGCCGGTGGCACCCTCGTCGGCTACGGCTTCCAGGACGCGCTGTGGCCCGACGCCCCGAGCCGCGCGCTGCTCGACTCGGTGGCCGGCGACGTGCCGGTCGTCCTGGTCAGCAACGACCTGCACTCCGTCTGGCTCGACTCGTCCGCCCTCGCCCGCCACGGGCACGCCGACCACCCGACGGGTCTGCTGCGCGAGCAGCCGGCCTTCGACGTCAGCGCCGCGGTGAGCGTGGTGCCCGACGACCTGCTCGACTCGTGGGTCGGCGAGGCCGTCGACGCGGCCGCCGCCCGAGGGGTCGTCGGCGTCGTCGACCTCGAGATGACGCTGGGCCTCGACCGCTGGGCGCGACGGGTGGCCGGTGGGACGCGCGGGCTGCGCATCCGTGCCGGGGTCTACCCGCGCGACCTCGACGCCGTCGTGGACAGGGGCCTCCGCACCGGCGACGTCGTCCCGGGCACCGGCGGCCTCGTCACCATGGGGCCGTTCAAGATCATCACCGACGGCTCCCTCGGCACCCGCACCGCGTGGTGCCACGAGCCGTACCCCGGGCTCGAGGGCGACCCCGCGGCCCGGGGGGTGCGGATCTACGAGACCGACGAACTCGTCTCGTGGCTGCACCGCTCCTCCTCGGCCGGGTTCGTGCCGGCCGTGCACGCCATCGGCGACGCCGCCAACGCCCAGGCCCTCGACGCCTTCGAACGGGTCGGCTGCGGTGGCAGCGTCGAGCACGCCCAGCTGCTCGACGCACGAGACGTCGAACGCTTCGCCCGCCTCGGCGTCGTGGCCAGCGTCCAACCCGAGCACGCCATGGACGACCGCGACGTGGCCGACCGCTACTGGGCGGGCCGGACCGACCGGGCCTACGCCTTCGAGAGCCTGGTCGCCGCCGGCGTCCGGCTGCAGCTCGGCTCGGACGCACCCGTGGCGCCCCTCGACCCGTGGGTGGCGATGGCCGCGGCGATCTCGCGCTCGCGCGACGGACGCGAGCCGTGGCACCCCGAACAGCGCGTCGTCGCCTCGGCGGCGCTCGCCGCGTCGACGGATGGTCGTGCGATGGTCGAGGTGGGCTCGGTCGCCGACCTCGTCGTCACCGAGGTCGACCCCCTCGCCGCGTCCGACGTCCGGTTGAGGGGCATGCCCGTCTCGGGCACCCTGCTCGGTGGCCGCTGGACTCACCGCGACCTCTGACGCACCGCGACCTCTGACGCACCGCGACCTCTGACGCGACGAGCCCGGCACGGCGAAGGCCGCCACCCCGTGCGGGGTGGCGGCCTTCGTCCGTCTGGCGAGGGTGCCCAGCTGATGGGCCGGCTCAGCCCGCGACGTGCGCGGCGAGGAACCAGCGGTCCTTCTCGAGGCCGCGCGAGATCTCGATCGCGACGTCCTGGCTCGAGGCGTCGAGCTCGCCGAGCTCGTCGATCGCCTCGCGGACGGCGACGAGCGACGCGTCGATCTGGGCGACCAACTCGGCGATGGTGACGTCGATCTGGTTGAAGCCGGGCGAGGTCGGGGGGATCACGGTCTTCGCGGCGACGGACTCGATGCGGCCGTCGACCGGCAGGCCGAGGGCGACGACGCGCTCGGCGGCGAGGTCGGCCCATTCGCGGGCGTGGTCGACGACCACGTCGATGAGTTCGTGGACGGCGACGAACGCGATGCCGCGCACGTGCCAGTGGGCCTGCTTGCCGTTGACCGACAGCGCCGTCATGTCGGTGACGATCTGGCTGAGGAACTGGGCGACGCCGGCGGCGACGTCGGGGTCGACGGAACCCTGGGGGACGGTGCGGGTGATGTCGGTCATGACGTGGTCCTTTCCTAGACGATGGAGGCAACGCTAGACGTCTGAGAAGATTCCGCAAGCAAGCTGAGGCTCGGCTCACCAAGGGCAGGCTCGCCTCATCCCTCGCCTCGGCGGGCCCGGTGGGGGGATAACCCCACCGAGGTTCCGGGCGCTGGCAGCATGGGCTCGACGAGTCGGGCCGACCAGGCTCGAAGCATGATCCAGGAGACCCCCATCAGCGCCGCGAACCCCTACCTCTCCCCGCCGAGTCCTCCCGGCGGCTACCGACGACGCTGGCGCGAGCTGCCGCGCGAGCTCGGGTACGTCGCCCTGTCGGCCGTCCTCGTCGTCATCGTCTCGGCGGCGGCCTCGCTGTTCCTCCACGCGGTCAACGCGTCCAGCGACTCGCTGGCGACCCTCGTGTTCCTCGCCGTCGTCGTGTTCGGCGCCCTCTGGGTCGCCCGCTGGTTCGGCACGTTCGAGGTGCTGCGTCTGCGGTGGGCCAGCGACCGGCCGATCCGACCGGTCGACTGGACGCCGAACACCGCCTGGGGGCGGTCCACCAACCGCTTCGCACGCGCCGTCTCGGTGTTCGCCAACCCGCACTACTGGCTCTACCTGCTCTACGGCGTCGTGGTCTTCCCGATCGTGGCGGGGTTCAGCACCTTCGTCCTGGTCTCGTTGCTGGCCGGCCCGCTGGTGTTCGTCGTCGGGGCGTCGCTCGTCTTCGGCATCGTGCCGTCGATCCAGCCCGGGGACTGGGTCTCGTTCGTGGGCAACGGGGCCGGCGTGGCCCTGACGCTCATCGCCCTGGCGCTCTTCGCCGGCGTTGTCCTGCTCTACCCGTACGTGGTGCACGCCGCCGTCGTCATGCACCAGGCGATCGCGGCCGCCATGCTCGGCGGGTTCCGCAGCGAGCAGCTCGAGGTCGAGCTCGCCGACCGTGAGATCTCGCGCACGGCCGCCCTGTCGGCCGAGGGCACGGCGTTGCGGCGGCTCGAGCGCGACATCCACGACGGTCCGCAGCAGCGCCTGGTGCGCCTGCAGATGGACCTCGCCGCGGCCTCCCGCGCCGTCGACACCGACCCCGAGAAGAGCAGGTCCCTCATCGAGGAGGCGCGGGTGCAGTCGCGCGAGGCCCTCGAGGAGCTGCGCGCCCTGTCCCGCGGTTTCGCGCCTCCTCTGCTGTTGGACCGCGGCCTCGTCGCGGCCCTCGAGTCGCTCGTCGACCGGTCCGTCGTGCCGACGACCCTGCTGAACAGGGTGCCCGCGCACGTCGTCGTGCCGAGCGACATCGAGCGCAACGCCTACTTCATCGCGTCCGAGCTGGTGACGAACACCGGCAAGCACGCCCAGGCGGCGAGTGCCGACCTCGTGCTGCGCACGCGTCAGGCGCCGGACGGCGTCGGCACCCTGCTCGAGCTCGTCGTCACCGACGACGGTCGGGGCGGGGCGGGGCTGCGCGACGGTCACGGCCTGGCCGGGGTGCAGGAGCGCCTCGTGGGGCTCGGAGGGTTCCTCGACATCAGCAGCCCCCAGGGCGGGCCCACCATCGTCACGGTGAGCATCCCGATGGTGGTCGACCTGCACGGCAACGCCACGCTGCCCCTGCCGACCGAGCCGCTGCCTCCGTTCTCGGCGACGGCCGCCACCGAGCCGGTGCCCGACGGCCCGCTCGACCCGCCCGCCGGGCCCCCGGCCGGGCCGCTCGACCCGCCCTCGGGGCCGCCCGCTCGCCCGTAGGAGGCGAGCCCGCCCCTAGTCTGGTCGGGTGAGTCTCGAGAGCCCCTCCCGTCAGCCCCTCCGCGTCGTCGTCGCCGACGACTCGGTGCTGCTGAGGGAGGGGCTCGTCCGCCTGCTCGACGAGATCGGCGTCGAGGTCGTCGGGGCCTACGGCGACGCCGACTCCCTGTTGGCCGACCTCGACGAGGTGCGTCCCGACATCGCCGTCCTCGACGTCCGCATGCCCCCGACCCACACCGACGAGGGCGTCCGGGCCGCGATCGAGGCCCGTCGTCGTCGGCCGGACCTCGGCATCCTGCTGCTATCGCAGTACGTCGAGGTGGCCTACGCGCGGGACCTGCTCGAGGCCGGTTCGGGTGGGGTCGGCTACCTCTTGAAAGACCGCATCGCCTCGTTCGACGAGTTCCGCGACGCCCTCGGGCGCGTGTCGGACGGCGGGACGGTCCTCGACCCGCAGGTCGTGTCGCAGCTGCTCGGTCGGCGCAGCGATCCTCTCGCGGCCCTGACGCCGCGCGAGCGCGAGGTGCTGACGCTCATGGCCGAGGGCCGGACGAACGCCGCGATTGCGGCCGAACTGGTGATCGGCACCGGGGCGGTCGAGAAGAACGTGACCTCGATCTTCCAGAAGCTGTTGCTCGAGGACAGCGGCAGCGACCACCGCCGGGTGCTGGCCGTCCTGGCGTTCCTCCAGCGCTGAGCCCGCCGAAGGGGGCCCTCGCCTCCGGACCGTCGGCGCTGCGTCGACGACCGCGGGCGTCCGGAGGGGGCGGCCCGCGCCTCCTCGGGGTCAGCTGCCGGCGTGCGAGCCGTCGGCGTCCGGGTCGGTGGGGGAGTCGGCCTGCGGTGCGCTGACCCGGGCGCCTGCCACGTCGAGGACGACGTCGCGGAGTTCGTGGCCGAGGGTCTCGTAGCCGGCCGTCGTCGGGTGGATGCCGTCGAGGCTCGTGCCGGGCGCGTAGAGCTCGCCGGCCCGGGCGAAGCCCCACGGGTCGGTGAACGTCCACCCCTCGTCGACGACGTGGCGCTCGAGGTCGGCCTCGTACCGTGCGGCGGCGGCCGGGTCGCGATCGTACGGAGGGATGGCCGCGACGACGACGTGCTTCGGTCGGATCGTGTCGACGATCGCGTCGTACGACGCGGCGGACTCGGCGAAGCTCAGCCCGAGCCGCACGTCGTTCGTGCCCGACATCAGCACGAGGACGTCGACGTCGGCGACGGGCCGGACCGCGGCGGCCTGCTCTTGCACGGTGGACCCGCCCTTGGCGTAGCCCCCGACGTAGTCGACGCCGTCGCCCTGCGCGTAGGTCATCCAGGTGTCGGCGGTCAGCCCCTCGCTCAGCAGGCGGCCGCCCCCGGCGGTCAGCGAATCGCCGACGACGGCGACGCGCACGCCGCCCGAGGCCGCCGCCTGGTGGTGGGGCTGTGCTCGAGACCCCGGGTCGACGGGACCGGAGGCGACGGTGGCCACGGGCTGGACGGCGCACCCCGCCGCCAGGAGGACGACGGTCGCCCCGAGCAGCACGGCGGAGGCGAGGTTCGAGCGCGTCATGAGCACATCTTCCGGCACGTCGGCCGCCCGGTCATCCGTCACGAGGATGACGCACCTCCGGTGCGCGCATTGATCTTCTGACATACGTATATTAGGATGAAACATCGGGTCGGCAGGGGTCGGCTCCCGTCGGTGGACGACCGCACGAAAGGCAGCCATGACCGCGATTCGCTACCGCCCCGAACTCGACGGGCTCCGAGCCGTCGCCATCATGACGACGATGTGGTCGCACGCCGGGTTCGTCGGCCTCAGCGGCTCGGGCATCGACTTCTTCTTCGTGATCAGCGGCTACCTCGCCACCTCCATCGCGCTGCGTGACCGCGCACGCGGCACCTTCACCCTCGGCGGCTACCTGATCCGGCGCATCCGACGCATCATGCCGGCGCTGCTCGTGGTCATGGCCGTGACGGTGCCGTTCGCCGTGGTGCTGATGCTTCCCGACGAGCTGGAGAACTACGGGCAATCTCTCGTGGCCACCTTGTTCTCGGGCAACAACGTCCTGCTCTACCTGACGTCGGGGTACTGGGACCTCGCGTCCGAGTTCAAGCCGTTCTTGCACACGTGGAGCCTGGGGGTCGAGGAGCAGTTCTACCTGCTGTTCCCGCTCGTCCTCCTGGTGTCGCACCGGCTGCCGACCGCGTTGCGCACGGCGCTGCTCGTGCTCACCCTGATGGCGAGCTTCGGGATCGCCGTCGTGTGGGGCGTCGTGGACCCCGACGCGGCCTACTACCTGTTGCCCGCACGGGCGTGGGAGATCCTCGTCGGATGCCTCGTCGCCGTGGGCGTGGCGCGGGGCTGGCGGGTCCTCGTGGGGGTCCCGAGCCGCGTCCGCGGCGTCCTCTCGGGCGCCGGCCTCGTGCTCGTGCTCGTCTCCTTGGTGATGGCCCGGTCCGAGGCCGGGTTCCGGGTGCCGGTCATCGTCACCGCCGTCGCCGGCGTCGGGTTGATCATCGCCTACGCGACCCCGGGTTCGTTCGTCACCCGGGTGCTGGGCAACCGGGTGCTGGTCGGCATCGGGACGATCACGTTCAGCGTCTACCTGTGGCATCAGCCCCTCTTCGTCTTCGCCCGCATCCTCCTGCCCGACACGCCGCCGGCCTGGCTGTTCGTCGTGCTCATGTTCGCGGCGCTCGGCCTCGGGTGGTCGTCGTGGAAGTTCGTGGAGGAGCCGTTCCGGCGGCCCGCCCGGATGTCCCTGCGGACCTTCGTCCCCGTCGTCGCGAGTGCGGCCGTCGTCGTGGTCGGTTGCGGGCTCGTGTTGAACGCGACGAACGGCCTGCCGGAACGTCTGGGAGAGGACCCGGCCGTGGCGTCGATCGACTACAACCGTCGCATCGACGCGTTCGGCAGCGAGCCGTTCGGTCGTGACGGGGCCGTGCACGTGCTCGTGGTGGGTGACAGCTGGTCTCGGGACCTCGCGAACAGCGTTCTCGAGACGTATCCCGACGTCGACCTGGAGATCCGTCACGTGAACGGTCCGACCTACGACGTGAGCGTCTGCTTCCTGGCCCACAATCCGGGTCTGGCCGACTCGGCGCTCTACGCCGGCGCCGATCTCGTGCTGGTGGCCATCAGCGACCCGTACGAGCCGTGCCTGCAGGGTGAGCTCGACCGCATGACGGCCGACGGCAAGGCGGTGTTCTACGGCGGTCCGAAGAACTTCGGGGCCAACCTCAACTGGATCATGCAGCGCGAGGGGGCCGCGCGGGCCGACTTGACCAATAGGACGCCCGACTGGGTGATGGAACGCGAACGGGAGTCGTCGGCGATCGTGCCCGCAGACCACTACCTGTCGTGGTCGTCCCTCTTCGAGGACGGACACGTGCCGATCACGGACGCCGAGGGGGCCCTCCTGTCGCCTGACCGGGTGCACTTCACGCAGGCCGGCGCACGGCAGTTCGGGCTGGCCCTGCTGGCCTCGCCCCTCGACGACTACATGCAGGCCCACCGCACGGCCACCGACTGAGGAGCGGGCGCGGGCGGCGACCGAGGACGAAGAGAGGGGATGACGGGAATCGAACCCGCGTGATCAGTTTGGAAGACTGAGGCTCTACCATTGAGCTACATCCCCGTGAGCGGCCGGGCCGCACGGGTGAGACCAGCATAAGGCATCCGACGACTCCGCTCAGTCACGGGCCCTCGGCGTCGGCTAGACTCGACGCGGCCTTCACGCACCCGACCTCAACGGGGCTCACGCGTGTCGACCGGTTCCAGGCTGAATCACGGGGCGTAGCGTAGTGGCTAGCGCGTCCGTTTTGGGGGCGGAAGATCGCAGGTTCGAGTCCTGTCGCCCCGACGATCGTCTACCTGCTGTCTCGGATGTGAGATCAGCGCCACCAACACAGGAGAAGCCCCACATTGGTCCAGACCACGGTTGAGAAGCTCAGCCCCACGCGCGTCAAGCTCAACATCGTCGTCACCCCCGACGAGCTCAAGCCCAGCGTCACGCACGCCTACGGTCACATCGCCGAGTCGGTCAACATCCCCGGGTTCCGCAAGGGCAAGGTGCCGCCGCCCATCATCGACCAGCGCGTCGGTCGTGAAGAGGTGCTGAACCACGCCGTCAGCGAGAGCCTCGACAAGTTCTACCGCGAGGCCGTGACCGAGACCGAGATCCGCGTCCTCGGTCGTCCCGAGGCCGACGTGGTCGAGTGGCCCGACGTCAAGGACTTCTCCGGCGACCTCAAGATCGCCGTCGAGGTCGACGTGCGTCCCGACTTCGACCTGCCCGACTACGACGGCCTCGAGCTGACGGTCGACACGGTCGAGATCACCGACGACGAGATCGCCGAAGAGCTCACGAACCTCCGCACCCGCTTCGGCACCCTGGTCACCGTCGACCGCCCCGCCACCTCGGGCGACTTCGCGCAGATCGACCTCACCGCCACCATCGGCGACGACGTCGTCGACACGGCCAAGGGCATCTCGTACGAGCTCGGCTCGGGCGAACTGATCGAGGGCATCGACGAGGCCCTCGAGTCGCTGACCGCCGGTGAGAGCACCACGTTCGAGTCCAAGCTGCTCGGCGGCGACCGCGAGGGCGAGACCGCCCAGATCGCCGTCGACGTCACCGCGGTGAAAGAGCGTGAGCTGCCCGAGGCCGACGACGACTTCGCCCAGATCGCCAGCCAGTTCGACACGATCGACGAGCTCAAGGGCGACCTGAAAGAGCAGCTCGCCAAGTCGAAGACGTTCGGTCAGGGTGCCCAGGCGCGCGACCAGGTCGTCGAGAAGCTGCTCGAGGCCGTCGAGATCCCCGTCCCCGAGAAGCTCGTCGAGGACGAGGTGCACCGTCACCTCGAGCAGGAGAACCGCCTCGAGGACGACGAGCACCGTGCCGAGGTGAAGGAGAGCAGCGAGAAGGCCTTCCGCAACCAGATCCTCCTCGACGCGATCGCCGAGAAAGAGGCCGTCAAGGTCGAGCAGGACGAACTGACGCAGTACCTCATCCAGGGTGCCGCCCAGTACGGCATGGAGCCCGGCGAGTTCATCAAGGTCCTCGACCAGAACGGCCAGATCCCCGCCATGGTCGGCGAGGTCGCTCGCAGCAAGGCCCTCGCGGTCGTGCTCAGCAAGGCCAAGGTCGTCGACGGCAAGGGCGACTCGGTCGACCTGTCCGCCTTCACGGCGACCGCGGGCGTCGGTGGCGACGACGACCACGAGGGTCACGACCACGCGTAGTCGACGAGGTCGGGTCGGCTGACCCGTCACGTCGAGAGGGCCGGGTGCGAGTGCGCACCCGGCCCTCCGTCGTCTGCCGCACCGCGCCTCCCGAACTGTCGGGCGAGGCCCGTCCGGGCACGGGAGGCGCGGTATCTGCCGTGGGCGAACAGCCCGGAACCCGCGCGTCGGCTCCGATAGATTCGACGACAAGCGACAACGAATGGGAGCTCCACCATGGCCGACGTGACACTGCCCAACAGTGTTTTTGACCGACTGCTCAAAGACCGGATCATCTGGCTCGGCTCTGAGGTCCGCGACGAGAACGCCAACGAGATCGCCGCGAAACTGCTGCTGCTCGCTGCGGAAGACAGCGAAAAAGACATCTACCTCTACATCAACTCGCCCGGCGGGTCGATCACGGCCGGCATGGCCATCTACGACGCGATGGAGTTCGTGCCGAACGACATCGTCACCGTCGGCATCGGCATGGCCGCCTCGATGGGTCAGCTGCTGCTGACCGCCGGCACCAAGGGCAAGCGCTACATCACGCCCAACGCTCGCGTGCTGCTCCACCAGCCGCACGGTGGCTTCGGTGGCACGTCGTCCGACATCCAGACGCAGGCGCAGCTCATCCTGTCGATGAAGCGTCGACTGGCCGAGATCACCGCGGCGCAGACGGGCAAGACCGTCGAGCAGATCAACGAGGACGGCGACCGCGACCGCTGGTTCACCGCAGAAGAGGCGCTCGAGTACGGCTTCGTCGACCACATCCGCGGGTCGGCGACCGACGTCGTCGGCGGTGCCGGCACCGACCAGGCCTAGGCCTCCGCCCCTTCGTCAGAACGAGAAAGAGAAGAACTCATGGAACTCCCGATGATGGGTGGTGCGGGTCGAGTGCAGACCCCCGACTCCCGGTACATCCTGCCCAGCTTCGAAGAGCGCACGGCCTACGGCTACAAGCGTCAAGACCCCTACGCCAAGCTGTTCGAGGACCGCATCGTCTTCCTCGGCGTGCAGGTCGACGACGCCTCGGCCGACGACATCATGGCCCAGCTGCTCGTGCTCGAGAGCATGGACCCCGACCGCGACATCACGCTGTACATCAACTCGCCCGGTGGTTCGTTCACGGCCATGACGGCCATCTACGACACGATGCAGTACATCCGCCCCGAGATCCAGACGGTCTGCCTCGGCCAGGCGGCGTCCGCCGCGGCCGTGCTGCTCGCCGCCGGGCAGCCGGGCAAGCGCCTCGCCCTGCCGAACGCCCGCGTGCTGATCCACCAGCCCGCGACCGGCGGCAGCAGCGGAGGCCAGGCGTCCGACATCGAGATCCAGGCAGCCGAGGTGCTCCGCATGCGCACCTGGCTCGAAGAGACGCTGTCGAAGCACTCGAACAAGACGCCCGAGCAGGTCAACCGCGACATCGAGCGGGACAACATCCTCGGTGCGCAAGAGGCCCTCGAGTACGGCCTGGTCGACCAGGTCCTCGGTTCCCGCAAGAACCAGCCGGCCGCGCTCACGCGCTGACCACCGCGTGATCTCGAAGGCCCCGGGCGATCCGCCCGGGGCCTTCGTCGTGCCGGCGCCCGTCGTCGCTGCCGTCGTCCGGCGAGGGCGCGGGTGGATGTGCGCGAACCACCCGGGTCGGTCCGTGAGTGTCGGCGGATCGGGTTAGGCTCGGTGGACACGACGACCGATCCCGGTCGATGACCTCAGCCAATCAGGGAGGCCGAGCATGGCACGCATAGGTGAGAGTGCCGATCTGCTCAAGTGCTCGTTCTGCGGCAAGAGCCAGAAGCAGGTCCAGCAGTTGATCGCCGGTCCCGGCGTGTACATCTGCGACGAATGCGTCGAGCTGTGCAACGAGATCATCGAAGAGCGCCTCGCCGAGGCGGGTGACGAGCCCGCGAGCGAGTTCGACCTGCCCAAGCCGCGCGAGATCTACTCGTTCCTCGAAGAGTACGTGATCGGTCAAGACGCGGCGAAGCGCGCCCTGTCGGTGGCCGTCTACAACCACTACAAGCGCATCCGTGCCGCGTCGACCCTCACGGCCGCCGAGTCGCTGGCCGACGAGGTCGAGATCTCGAAGTCGAACATCCTCTTGATCGGCCCCACGGGGTGCGGCAAGACCTACCTCGCGCAGACCCTCGCCAAGCGACTCAACGTGCCGTTCGCCGTGGCCGACGCCACGGCCCTGACCGAAGCCGGCTACGTCGGCGAAGACGTCGAGAACATCCTGTTGAAGCTCATCCAGGCCGCCGACTACGACGTCAAGCGGGCCGAGACCGGCATCATCTACATCGACGAGATCGACAAGATCGCGCGCAAGGCCGAGAACCCGTCGATCACCCGCGACGTCTCGGGCGAGGGCGTCCAGCAGGCGCTGCTCAAGATCCTCGAGGGCACGGTCGCCTCGGTGCCCCCGCAGGGCGGCCGCAAGCACCCTCACCAAGAGTTCATCCAGGTCGACACGACCAACGTGCTGTTCATCGTCGCCGGTGCCTTCGCCGGCCTCGAAGACATCATCTCGAACCGCGCGGGCAAGCGCGGCATCGGCTTCGGGGCTCCGCTGCACAGCAAAGAAGACGAGGCGGCGCTGTTCAGCGAGGTCCTGCCCGAAGACCTGCACAAGTTCGGGCTCATCCCCGAGTTCATCGGGCGTCTGCCGGTCGTGACCACGGTCACGCAGCTCGACCAGCCCGCGCTCATGCAGATCCTCACCGAGCCGAAGAACGCCCTCGTGCGGCAGTACCAGCGCATGTTCGAGATCGACGGCGTCGAGCTCGAGTTCGACCGGGGTGCCCTCGAGGCCATCGCCGACCTCGCGGTCCTGCGCCAGACCGGCGCGCGCGGTCTCCGCGCCATCCTCGAAGAGGTCCTGGGGCCGATCATGTTCGACGTGCCCTCCGACGACACGGTCGGGCGCGTGGTCGTCACCCGCGCCTCCGTCCTCGAGAACGCCGCGCCGACCATCGTCCCGCGCCTCGTCGAGCACCGCACCGAGAAGTCCGCCTGACACCGGCCGGCAGGCCGCGCGGCACGACGAACGCCCCCACTCCGCGAGTGGGGGCGTTCGTCGTGCCGAGGTCGGGCCCTGGTGTGCGGGGCCTGGATGCCTGCAGCGGCAGGCCGGGCACCACCACACCGCGTTTCGTGCGCGGCACCCCGACTGGTCCGGGTGCGGTGCACGAATCGGGGTGCGGTGCTGTGCGCGCCGAGCCCAAGACCGAGCCCGAGCCCGAGCCTGGGCCCGAGCCCGAGCAGCAGCTCGCAGCCAGCCCGCCGTCAGGCGAGCCCGCGACGCGCGAGCAGGGGCTCGACCCGGGCGTCGCGACCGCGGAAGTCGCGGTAGGCCTCGAGAGGGTCCTTCGAGCCGCCGACGCCGAGCAGGCGCGACCGGAAGCGGTCGCCGTTCTCGCGCGCGAGCCCGCCGTTCTGCTCGAACCACTCGACGGTGTCGGCGTCGAGCACCTCGCTCCAGATGTACGAGTAGTAGCCCGCGTCGTAGCCGCCGGCGAAGGTGTGGGCGAAGTACGTGCTCGAGTAGCGGGTGGGGACGGCCGCGAGGTCGAGGCCCACCGCGGCCAGCGCCTCCTGCTCGAACGCCTCGACGTCGGTGACAGCCGCCGCCTCGGCCGCCGACAGGGCGTGCCAGGCCTGGTCGAGCAGGGCCGCGGCGAGGTACTCGCTCGTCTCGAAGCCCTGGTTGAAGCCCTGCGAGGCGAGGAGGGCGTCGACGAGGTGCTGCGGCAGTCGCTCGCCGGTCTCGTGGTGGACGGCGTAGTTCGCCAGCACCTCGGGCCAGAGCATCCACATCTCGTTGACCTGGCTCGGGAACTCCACGAAGTCGCGGAAGACGTTGGTGCCCGAGAACGACGGGTAGGTCACCCGGGCGACCAGCCCGTGCAGTGCGTGCCCGAACTCGTGGAAGAACGTGGTGACCTCGTCGAGGGTCAGCAGGGTCGGTCGACCGGCCGGCGGCTTCGGAACGTTCAGGTTGTTGACCACGACGGTCGGCAGGCCGGTCAGCGACGACTGCGAGACGAGCGGGTTCATCCAGGCCCCGCCGCGCTTGCTGTCGCGCGTGTACAGGTCGAGCACGTACAGGCCGACCTCGCCGCCGTCGGCATCGGTGACCTCGAAGACGCGGGCCTCGGGGTGGTAGGCCACGAGGTCGGGGCGCTCGGCGAAGCGCAGGCCGTAGAGCGCGCCCGCCGCGAAGAAGACGCCGTCGCGCAGCACGCGCTCCGCCTCGAAGTACGGCCGCATCGCCGCCGTGTCGACGTCGTGCTCGTCGGCGCGGACGCGCTCGGCGTAGAAGGCCCAGTCCGAGGCGCGGACCGGGCGGCCGGCGACGCGCTCGAGCGCGGCCTGCTCGGCGCGCGCGTTGCGGGCCGCCGGAGGCGCGAGTCGGCCGAGCAGGTCGGCCACCGCCTCGGGGGTGCCCGCGGTCTCGCCCGCGGTGACGTAGGCGGCGTGCGAGGCGAAGCCGAGCAGTTCGGCGCGCTCGGCCCGCAGGCGGGCGATCTCGAGCACGAGGTCGCGGTTGTCGTGGTCGCCACCGCGGCGACCGCGAGACAGCGAGGCTTGCATGATGCGCTCGCGCAGCGCCTCGTTCGTCAGGCTCGCCAGGTAGGGGTGGCCGCTGAACAGCACGAGGGTGACGACGTACCGGCCGTCGAGTCCTCGCTCGCGCGCGGCCTCGGCGGCGGCGTCGATCGCGCCGGCGTCGAGGCCGCCGAGCTCGGCGACGTCGTCGACCACGACGGCGAGGTCGTTCGTGTCGGCCAGCAGGTTCTTCTCGAAGCGGGTGGTCAGGGTCGAGAGCCTGCCGTTCAGCTCGCGGAGGCGGCCTTTGTCGTCGTCGCCGAGGGCGGCACCCGAGCGGGTCGCCTCGTCGACCAGCCGTTCGACGAGGTAGCGCTGTTCGGCGGTCAGGTCGAGGTCGTCACGGCGGTCGTGCACGGCGAGCAGTCGGGCGAACAGGCGCGGGTCGAGGCGGATCGCGTCGGCGTGGGCCGCCAGCTTCGGGGCGAGGTCGAGCTCGAGGGCGTCGGTCGCCTCGGTCGAGTCGGACGAGGTCTTGTTGAAGAACGCGTGCTCGACCCGGGTCAGCGTGGCACCGCTGCGCTCGAGGGCGGCGACGGTGTTCTCGAACGTCGGCTCGGCCGGGTCGGTGGCGATCCGTTCGACCTCGGCCAGCTGCTCGGCGAATCCGGCCTCGAACGCCGGGCCGTAGTCGTCGTCGGTGATGCTCGCGAACGGCGGCAACGAGTACGGCAGCGTGCTGGGGGAGAGGAACGGGTTCGTCATCAGCCCACCCTAGGAGGCGCGCTAGGGTCGCGACATGAGCGACCGCCCCGAGACGCCCGCCCGGTACACCCACGGCCACCACGAGAGCGTGCTGCGCAGCCACTCGTGGCGGACGGTCGAGAACTCGGCCGCGTACCTCGAGCCGCACCTCGTGCCCGGCACGAGCGTGCTCGACGTCGGCTCGGGCCCCGGCACCATCACCGTCGACATCGCCGGCCGCGTGGCGCCGGGGCGGGTGATCGGCATCGACGCCGCCGCCGGCATCGTCGAGCAGGCGACGTCGCTCGCGGTCGCGTCGGGCCTGCACAACGTCCGGTTCGAGACGGCCGACCTCTTCGCGCTGCCCTTCGACGACGACGCCTTCGACGTCGTGCACGCGCACCAGGTGCTGCAGCACGTCGGCGACCCGGTGGCGGCGCTCCGCGAGATGCGCCGGGTGACCCGGCCCGGGGGAGTCGTGGCCGTCCGTGACGTCGACTACCACGGCTGCGTCTGGGCCCCCGAGAACCCGGGGCTCGACCGGTGGATGGACGTCTACCAGGCGGTGCACCGCGGCAACGGGGGCGAACCCGACGCCGGGAGGCGCCTCAAGGAGTGGGCGCTCGACGCGGGCTTCGTCGACGTGGCGAGCAGCGCCTCCGTGTGGTGCTTCGCCTCGGACGAGGACCGCACCTGGTGGGGTGACAGCTGGGCGACCCGGGTGACCGAATCGGCGTTCCACGCCGACGCGATCGAGAAGGGCGTCGCGACCCCCGACGAGCTGCATGCGATCGCCGACGCCTGGCTCACCTGGCGCGACGCCCCCGCCGGCTGGCTGATCATGCCCCACGGTGAGGTGCTCGCCCGCGCCTGATCGTCGTCGACCTGTCCGCCGCGAGTCGGCGGACGCCGAGGCACAGACGACAGGAGATGGTGGGGAAGCGCAAACCTCGAGCCCATCGGCCGGTTCGGTGTCTTGAGGTTCATTCGTCTGTCGTCTACGGCACACCGTAATTGAAGCGTAATATTTAAACCCCGCATGATGGCTACGGTTGAATCCACGAGAGCGACGGTCGCTCTCGGAGAGGAGACCTTCCATGAGTAGAACGACACGTGTTGCGAGCGCAGCGGTGACAATGACTATCGCGACGTCCAGTGTTCTGTGCAGTGGTGGAACGGCCAGGGCCGTCGAACTGCACGCCCCCGATGCAGGTACACCGATCGCTGCGACCAGCGCTGCCTTTGTCCCGTCACCCGGCGAGAAGGATTCGGAGCAACGGGCTGTGCCGATTCTGGCGATCATCGGCGCCGTGATCGCCATAGGGGGCAGCTACAGCGCGATGGGTCGGGAAGCAGGCGAACGCGTTTACCACGCTGGTGTTCGAAACGCTGCTTACCAGCAGGTCAAGTGGAAGGTACGGGCAGCCGCTGTGGCTGCGTGCGGTGCCGTCGGGGGTGCGATCTTCATGACCAGCTTCGAGAACCAGTTCTACTCGATGAGTTGACCATGACCCGACCATGGCTGATCTTCTTCCTTGTTCTCGTGTGCGTTCTTCATGCCTTCGACGCTCTTTCAGATTTCCTGGTCGGTGACTCGGCCTGGGGCTGGGCGGTGGCTCAGTGTGCTGCCATGCTGTGCATAGTTGCCACCGCCTGTCGAAGGCCCGGCGCCCAAGAATGCTCGGCACGCCCAGCCGCTTTCGATCGCTCAGAGGTGTAGTCGGCGGACGCCGAGGCGCAGACGACGGGTCGAGCGGATGCACGACGTGCCGCCCGCCTGGCGAGGCGGACGGCACGTCGTGGCGTCGAGAGGTGGTCGGCCCTAGTCGTCGTCGCCCTCGGTGTCGACGGGTTCGTGGACGTGGGCCTCGCCGGTGACGGCGTCGACGCGGATGACCGTGCCGTCGTCGAGCTCGACGACGGGCCGGTGCTCGAGCCAGGTCAGCGTCCAGCGCCACGACGTCGCGTCGACGCCCTGGTCGGCGAGCTCACGCTCGACCTGGACGACCGCCCCGAGGACAGGAGCGGGCAGCTCGGCCGGAGCCGCGCCTCCCACGCTCCACCGCGTGCCGAGCTGCATCAGGCACCCGCCGTCGGAGCCGGGGCGGCAGCAGGGGCGGCAGCGGCGTCGGCCGGCTGCTCGGCGAACACGATGTCGCCGACCGCGAGCTCGTCGCCCTCGGCGAACGACAGGTCGGCGATCTTGCCGACCGCCGCGAGGTCGCCCGCCGCGAGCCTCACGAGCTCGAGCTGCGCGGCCGGGCCCGAGATGACGGCCGAGGCCACCGGGGTCTTCTGCGAGGCCTTCGCGTCGGACTTGGCCCGGCGCACGAAGATCAGCGCCTGGCCCACGAGTCCGACGAGGCCCGAGGGGCGCTCACCGTCGGCGAGACCGAGCTCGTCGACCGTCGGCCACGCGGCCCGGTGCACCGAGTCGTCGTGGGTCCACGACCAGACCTCTTCGGTCGCGAAGGGGAGGTACGGCGCCAGCAGGCGCAGCAGGCCCTCGAGGACCGTCCGCAGGGCGAGCACGGCCGAGGCCTGCTCGGCCGGGGTGGTCGCCCCGTAGGCGCGCTCCTTCACGAGCTCGAGGTAGTCGTCGCAGAAGGCCCAGAAGAACTTCTCGGTCGTCTCGAGCGCACGGGCGTGGTCGTAGCCCTCGAGGGCCTCGGTCGCGGTCTCGATCACGGCGGCGAACGACGCGAGCAGGTCGCGGTCGAGCGGCTGGGTGATCTCGAACTCACCGGAGGGCAGCTCGAACGAGTACACGAACTTGGCCGCGTTCAGCACCTTGATCGCCAGACGGCGGCCGATCTTGATCTGCTTCGGGTTCTGCGGGTCGAACGCGGCGTCGGTGCCCAGTCGGCTCGACGCCGCCCAGTAGCGCACCGAGTCCGAGCCGTGCTCGTCGAGCATGGCCGCCGGGGTGACGACGTTGCCCTTCGACTTCGACATCTTCTTGCGGTCGGGGTCGACGATGAAGCCCGAGATCGACGCGTTCTTCCACGGCACGGTGCCCGACTCGAGTTGCGACCGCAGCATCGTCGAGAACAGCCACGTGCGGATGATGTCCTGCCCCTGGGGGCGGACGTCGTACGGGAACACGAGGTCGAAGAGCTCGGGGTCGCGCTCCCACCCGCCCGCCAGCTGCGGCGTGAGCGACGAGGTCGCCCAGGTGTCCATCACGTCGACCTCGCCGACGAAGCCGCCGGGCACGCCGCGCTGCGACTCGTCGTAGCCGGGGGCCGCCTGGGACGCCGGGTCGATCGGCAGCTGTGCCTCGGTGGGCACGATCACCTGGTCGAAGACGGGGTTGCCGTCGCCGTCGAGCGGGTACCAGACCGGGATCGGCACGCCGAAGAACCGCTGGCGCGAGATCAGCCAGTCGCCGTTCAGACCGTTGACCCAGTTGTCGTAGCGCACGCGCATGAAGTCGGGGTGAAAAGCCACCTGGGTGCCCCGCTCGAGCAACGAGCCCTGAAGCTTCTCGTCGCGCGCGCCGTTGACGACGTACCACTGACGGGTCGACACGATCTCGAGCGGCTTGTCGCCCTTCTCGAAGAACTTGACCGGGTGCGAGATCTTGCGGATCTCGCCCACCAGCTCGCCCGAGGCGGTGAGCTGCTCGACGACGGACTGCTTGGCGCTGAACACCGTCTTGCCGGCCAGCTGCGCGTACGAGGCGCGACCCGCCTCGGACGTGATCGCCTCGGGCGCCTCGCTGACGAAGCGGCCGTCGAAGCCGATCACGGCACGGTTCGGCAGCTGCAGCTCGCGCCACCAGACGACGTCGTTGGTGTCGCCGAAGGTGCAGACCATGGCGATGCCCGAGCCCTTGTCGGGCTGGGCGAGGTGGTGCGCCACGACGGGCACCTCGACGTCGAAGAGGGGCGAGCGCACGGTCGTGCCGAACAGGGCCTGGTAGCGCTCGTCGTCGGGGTGCGCCACGAGGGCCACGCAGGCCGGCAGCAGCTCGGGTCGCGTGGTGTCGATCAGCACGTCGCCCTCGCCGTCGGTGCGGTGGAAGGCGAGCTTGTGGTACGCGCCGGGCATCTCTTTGTCTTCGAGCTCGGCCTGGGCGACGGCCGTGCGGAAGGTGACGTCCCAGAGCGTGGGGGCGTCGGCCTGGTAGGCCTCGCCCCGCGCCAGGTTGCGGAGGAACGCCTTCTGGGCGATGGCCTGCGACCCGTCGTCGATGGTGCGGTAGCTCTGCGTCCAGTCGACCGAGAGGCCGAGCTTCCGCCAGACGTCCTCGAACTGCTTCTCGTCCTCGACGGTGAGGCGCTCGCAGAGCTCGATGAAGTTGCGGCGCGAGATCGGCACCTGGTCGGCGGCCTTCGACGACTTGTTGTCTCCGCCCTCGAAGGGCGGGGTGAAGTCGGAGTCGTAGGGCAGCGACGGGTCGCAGCGCACGCCGTAGAAGTTCTGGACGCGACGCTCGGTGGGCAGGCCGTTGTCGTCCCAACCCATCGGGTAGAACACGCGCTTGCCGCGCATGCGCTCGAACCGGGCCTTGACGTCGGTGTGCGTGTAGCTGAACACGTGGCCGATGTGCAGGCTGCCCGAGGCCGTCGGCGGCGGGGTGTCGACCGAGAACACGGAGGCGCGGCTGGCGCCCGTGCGGTCGAAGCGGTAGGTGCCGTCGCCCTCCCAGACCTGGCCCCAACGGGCCTCGAGTCCTTCGAGGGCGGGCTTCTCGGGCATCGCTGACGGCATGGTCTTCTCCGGTTCTGTGGACGGCACCGTGTCGGTGGGGAGGTGCCTGGTTGTGGGACTGCGACCAGTGTACGCACCCTCGCGAGCCCCCTTCGGGAACCGCCGCCGCGCCTCCCGGGCGGTGCGCTCGCTGCACCGATGCACTCGCTGAACTGGTACTGACATGGCAGCCCTGGTAGGCTCGACGGGTTTTTGCCGACGCTGGGGTCGACGTCCACCACCCGACGACCTGGAGGCCTCACCTGATGTCAGCCAAGAAGCACGACAGCACGAAGCCCGCCCGACGGAAGCTCACGACCGACGACGTCACCGTCGTCGAGGAGGGCCTGCTCAAGCGCGCGGTCAGCGCCGCCGCCCTCGGCAACGCCATGGAGTGGTTCGACTTCGGCGTCTACGCCTACATCACGACGACCATCGCCCAGGTGTTCTTCCCGCCGGGCAACGACGCGCTGAACATCCTGTTCACCTTCGGCACGTTCACCGCCGCGTTCATCGTGCGCCCGATCGGCGGTGCCTTCTTCGGCCCGCTCGGCGACCGCATCGGCCGGCAGAAGGTGCTCGCGCTGACCATGATCCTCATGGCCGCCGGCACCCTGGCGATCGGCCTGATCCCGTCGTACGCGACGATCGGCCTCTGGGCGCCCGTGCTGCTGTTGCTCGCCCGCCTGCTGCAGGGCTTCTCGACGGGCGGCGAGTACGGAGGCGCGGCCACGTTCATCGCCGAGTACTCGCCCGACAAGCGTCGCGGCTTCATGGGCTCGTGGCTCGAGTTCGGCACGCTCGCCGGCTACGTGCTCGGCGCCTCGCTGGTGACCGGCCTGCAGCTCGGCATGAGCGAGGAGGCGCTGCTCGCCTGGGGTTGGCGCATCCCGTTCTTGATCGCCGGGCCGCTCGGCCTGATCGGCCTGTACCTGCGGCTCAAGCTCGAAGAGACCCCGGCGTTCCAGAAGCAGCAAGAAGAAGCCGCCGGCCGCGAGCACGTCAAGGTGCCGTTCGTGAAGCTGTTCGCCGAGAACTGGCGCGCGCTGATCGTGTGCATCGGTCTCGTGCTGGTCTTCAACGTCACCGACTACATGCTGCTGTCGTACATGCCGACCTACCTGACCAACACGCTCGGACGCAGTGCGACCTCGGGCCTGCTGCTCGTCATCGTCGTGATGGTGCTGATGATGATCGTCATCACCTTCAGCGGACGCCTGAGCGACCGGTTCGGCCGCCGCCCGGTGCTGTTCGCCGGCTGCATCGGCTTCTTGGTGCTCTCGTGGCCCGCCCTCAAGCTCGTGCAGTCCGAGAGCACGCCGCTCGTCTTCGTCGGCCTGCTGGTGCTCGGCCTCGTCCTCGTCACGTTCACCTCGACGATGCCCTCGACGCTGCCCGCGCTGTTCCCGACGATCATCCGCTACGGCGCCCTGGCCATCGCCTTCAACGTGTCGGTCTCGCTGTTCGGCGGCACCACGCCGCTCGCGACCGAGGCGCTCGTCGTCTGGGCCGAGGGGCGGGGCTTCTCGTGGGCCCACGACATCCCGGCGTTCTACCTCATGGCCGCGGCCGTGATCGGCCTGGTCGCCGTGTGGTTCACGAAGGAGACCGCGAACGAGCCGCTGCTCGGTTCGGGCCCGTCGGTCGCCACCGACGACGAGGCGCGCGAGCTGGTCGAGGCCTACGCCGACGAGTCGAGCGAGGTCTCGACGTCGGACTGGGGGCTCGAGTGGGCCCAGTCGGGTCTGATCGACGTCGTCGACCCGAAGGCCGCCGAGGCCGACGCCGCCCGCCGCGGCTGAGCCGGCTCGCCTCCCGCGCCGGCTCGCCTCCCGCGCCCGTCAGGGGCGGGCGGCGAGCAGGGCCCGGGTGTGTGCGTGCCGTGGGCGGCCGAAGACGTCGGCCGTGCGACCCTGCTCGACGATCCGGCCCTCGTGCATGACGGCCACCCGGTCGGACATGTGCTCGACGACGTCCAGGTCGTGCGAGATGAACACGTAGGCGAGCCCGTCCTCACGTTGCAGCTCGTCGAGCAGGTCGAGCACCTGGGCCTGCACCGAGACGTCGAGCGCCGAGACCGGCTCGTCGCAGACGACCACCCGGGGCCGCGGGGCGAGCGCCCGGGCGATCGCGACCCGCTGCCGTTGGCCGCCCGACAACGTGTCGGGTCGGCGTGCGGCCGTGTCGGCCGCGAGCCCGACCCGGCCCAGCAGGGCGACGACCTCGGCTTCGACCGGCCGCAGGCGCGTCTGACGGCCGGCCGTCAGGGCGTCGGCGAGCAGCCTGCCCACCGTGAAGCGCGGGTCGAACGAGCTCGCCGGGTCCTGGTAGATCGCGCCGAGGTCGCCCCGGCGGGGACGTCGGTCGCGCTCGCGGGCCGGGGCCCAGGGGGCTCCGAGCAGCTCGACCGTCCCGGCGTCGGGATCGTCGAGGCCGAGCAACAGGCGGGCCGTCGTGGTCTTGCCCGAACCCGAGGCACCGACGAGGCCGAGGGTCTCGCCCGCCTGCAGCGAGAGCGAGACGTCGTCGACGGCGACCCGGTCGGGGCCCCGGCGAGCCGGGAAGACCCGTCGCAGACCGCTCGCGACGAGGACGGCCTCGGCCGGGGCAGTCGTCGAGGGGACGGGCGCCACCGAGGCGACGGGAGTCGCTGAGGCGACGGGCGCCGCCGAGGCGACGGGAGTCGCTGACGCGACGGGCGCCACCGAGCCGGCTGCGCCTCCTGCCGGGGGTGCGACGGACGCGACCGGCGTCGCGGACCCGCGCGCGCCTCCTGCAGGCGGACCCTTGGGGGCCGTGGAGCCGGACAGGCGCCGACCTCGCGGCGCACCCCCGGGCAGCGCCGCCACGAGCATGCGCGTGTAGTCGGCCTGCGGGGCGTCGAGCACGGCGGCCGTGGGGCCCTGTTCGACGACGCGTCCGTCGCGCATGACGACGACGCGGTCGGCCAGGCGACGGACGACGCCGAGGTCGTGGCTGATGGCGAGGACGGCCGTCCCGCCGTCGCGCAGGGCCGCGAGTCGGTCGACGACCACTCGCTGCACCTCGGAGTCCAGCGCGGTCGTGGGTTCGTCGGCCACGATCAGCCCGGGTCGCAGGGCGAGCGCCGCCGCGATGAGGGCCCGCTGGCGGAGGCCGCCCGACAGCTCGCCCGACCGGAGCGCCCGACGTGCCTCGGGGTCGGGCATGCCCACCTCGGTGAGCACCTCGAGCACGCGGGCCCGACGCTCGGCCGGCGACAGGCGGGTGTGCAGCCGCAGGGCGTCGTCGATCTCGCGCCCGACCGGACGCAGCGGGTCGAGCGAGACCAGGGCGTCCTGCAGCACGAGCCCGATGCGCGGGCCACGCAGCCGTCGCCACCGACGCTCGGTCAGCGTCAGCAGGTCGTCCTCGCCGAGTCGGAGTGCCTCGGCAGTGACCGTTCCGCCGGTCAACCCCAGCAGGGCCCGCGCGGTCACGCTCTTGCCCGAGCCGGACTCGCCGACGAGCGCCACGCACTCGCCGGGGCGCAGCGAGAACGACACGTCGTCGACGGCCGTGACCCCGTCGAACGCGACGTGCAGGTGGTCGACGACGAGGTCGTCCGAGGAGGCGCGGCGGTCGTCGCCGCTCAGGGCCCCGGGCCCCGAGGCGGTCGGGTTCACGATCGTCCCCCCTGCCCGCGTCGGGCGAGACCGCGACCCAGCACGGTCGCCGACGCGGCCGTCAGGACGACGGCGAGGCCGGGGAAGACGGTCATCCACCAGGCGAGGGCGAGGTAGGTGCGCCCGGCGGACAGCATGGCGCCCCACTCGGGCGCCGGCGGAGGCGACCCGAGCCCGAGGTAGCTCAGCGACGACGCCCAGACGACGGCCTGGCCGAGGCCCAGCGTGGCGAGCACCACCACCGGCGCGAGCGCGTTCGGCAGCACGTGACGCACCAGCACGACGGCGGGGCGACGGCCGAGCACCGTCGCGGCCTCGACCATCGGCGACCGGCGGACGGCCGCCACCTGGCTGCGGACGATGCGGGCGTACCCGGGCGCCGTCGCGAGGCCGACGGCGATCGTCGCGGGCACGGCCCCGGGCCCGGTGAACGCGATCACGACGAGTGCGAGCAGCAGGCCGGGCAGGGCGAACAGCACCTCGAGCACCCGGCTGACGCCCGCGTCGGTCGCCCGTCCCGCCCAGCCCCGACCCCCGAGGCCGGCCAGCACGCCGAGCGCGACGCCGAGGCCGGTGCCGATCACCGTGGCGACGAGACCGATGGTGAGCGAGGCGCCGGCGCCGTGCACGACGCGGGTCCACACGCCTCGCCCCGACTCGTCGGTGCCGAGGGGGTGCGCGAGCGACGGGGCGGCGAAGGCGTCGACCGGCGACACGGCCAGCGGGTCTCCGGGGGCCAGCAGGCCGGGCGCGACGGCCATCGCCACGACGAGCAGCAGGAGGGCCGCGGCGACCGTCTCGGCCGCACCGAGCGGCAGGCGTCGCCGGGCGCGGGACGAGGAGGCGCGGGTCGCTTCGCCACCCCGGGGCAGGTCGGGCAGCGCGGTCACGTCGCGCGCCCCCTCGGGTCGACGGCCCGCTCGGCCAGGTCGCCGAGCGCGACGACCACGACGTAGGCCAGGGCCGAGACCAGGGCGACGCCGGTGACGAGGGGGATGTCGCGCAGCGTGACGGCCCCGAGCAGGGTGCGGCCGAGCCCCGGACGGGCGAACACCGACTCGACGACGACGGCGCCGCTCAGCAGCGAGCCGAACGCCCAGCCCGACAGGGCGAGCCCGGGCAGGGCCGCGTGACGCAGCAGGTGACGGGCGAACAGTCCGGACGGGCTCTCGCCCCGCGCCCGTGCCGAGACCGTGAACGGCGTCGTGGCCGCGTCCAGCAGCGAGTCGCGGGTGACCTGCCCGAGGAACCCGGCGACGGGGATCGCCAGGGTGACGACCGGCAGCACGAGCCCGGCGGGCGTGCCCGTGCTCACCGGGGGCAGCAGGCCGAGCTCGGTGCTGAAGACGAGGATCAGCAGGCTGGCCAGCCAGAAGTGCGGCACCGCCGAGGCGACGACCTCGAGCCCGGACGACACCGTCGCGGCGACCCGGCCGCCGAGGGTCGCCCACCAGGCCGTGCCGATCGCCAGCAGCCAGGCCACGACGAGCGACAGCAGCGCGAGGCCGATCGTGCCGGGCAGCTGGTCGAGCAGCAGGCGGCCGACGTCGGTGCGCAACGAGTACGAGGTGCCGAGGTCGCCCGTCGCGAGCCTGCCGAGCTGGGCGAGGTACTGCACGAGCAGCGGCTGGTCGAGGCCGTACTGACGGCGCACCGTGTCGAGCGCCTCGGCCGACGCCTGCGACCCGGGCCCACCGAGGATCGCCTCGGCGGGGTCGCCCGGCACGAGGCGGATGGCGAAGAAGATCAGCGTCGCGACCGCCCAGAGCACGAAGACGGCGCCCAGCAGGCGGCCGACCAGCCACCGCCCGGCCCGTCGCCAGCGCCCCGGACGCACCCGGTCAGCTCGCCCGGTAGGCGTCGTACATCGTCGGGGCCTGGACCGTCGGCAGGGCGCGGACCCCCTGGACGGCCGAGCGCACGAGGTAGTGGTTCTGCTGATCGTAGAGCGGCAGCACATGCCACCCCTCGAGGATGGCCTGCTGTGCCTGCTGGTAGAGGTCGGCCCGTTCGTCGGCGTCGCTCGTCTCGGAGGCGCGGGTCAGCAGGTCGTCGAGGGTCGGGTCGTCGGTCTGCGACAGGTTGGCGAAGTAGCCGCTCGGAGCCGGGGTGATGCCGGCGCTGTCGTAGAGGATGCGGAGGACGTCGGGCCCGACCTTCGTGTACGGCGCGCTGACCAGGTCGTACTCGTTCGCGGCGAGGGCCCCGTACCAGCTCGACAGGTCGAGGGGTTCGAGGGTGACGTCGAAGCCGAGGTCCTTCGCCCCGGCCTGCACCTGCTCGAACAGGGACTGTTCGGCGGGGATCGACTGGTTCGTGCTGACCGGGAACGTCGCGGCGAGGCGCACGCCGTCCTTGGTGCGGTAGCCGTCCGCGTCGCGCGTCGTCCACCCGGCCTGGTCGAGCAGGTCGTTCGCGGCGTCGGCGTCGACGTCGAAGAGCGACTCGTCCGAGAAGGCCAGGGGCTCGACGCTCGACAGCGGGCTGTACGACCGGTCGGCCGTGCCGAAGAAGAGCGAGTCGATGCCGGAGTCGACGTCAACGCCGCGGATGAACGCCTCGCGGACCGTCGGATCGTCGAACGGTGCCTTGCCGGCGTTGAGCTCGATGCGGTTGGAGGCGCCGGGACGCGGGGCGTCGATCTCGTCGAGGGAGTCGTCCTTCGCCGCGGCGACGAGGGTGTCGGGCTGCGCGTTGTCGATCACGTCGACCTGGCCGGCCTGGAGGGCGGCGTAGCGGGAGGCCGAGTCGGGGATGAAGCGCCAGACGATCTCGTCGAGGTAGGCCGGGCCCTGGTGCCCGGCGTCGGCCGGGGGAGAGGTGTAGTCGTCGTTCCGGGTGAGCACGACCTGTTGCTGCTTCGTCCACGAGTCGACGACGAACGGCCCCGTGCCGACCGGCGACTCGCAGTTGACCTCCTGCGTGCGGGTCAGGGCCTCGGGGGACTCCATGGCGAGCCACGGCTGCGACAGCGACTCGAGCAGGGCGCTGTCGGGTGCGCTGAGGTCGAAGCGGGCCGTCCGGTCGTCGACCGCCTCGACGCCCGTGACCTTGCCGAGGGCGAGGTACCCCGTCGACGACAGGGTCGTGGGGTCTTGCAGGTGGGCGACGTTGGCGGCCACCGCGGCGGCGTCGAACGGGGTGCCGTCGGTGAAGGTGACGCCCTGCTTCAGCGTGAAGGTCCAGCTGAGGCCGTCGTCGCCCTCCTGCCACGAGTCGGCGAGCCACGGCACGACGTCGCCGTTCGCGTCCTTCGAGACGAGCGATTCGAGGTACTGGGTCGACACGAGGGCCTGGGGGTAGTTGCCGCCGACGTGCGGGTCGAGGCACGTGGGCTCGGCGTCGCCCGACGCGTAGGTGAGCGTGCCGCCCGAGACCGGGGCGGACGAGGCGTCGGGTTCGCCGCCGTTGGTGCACCCGGCGAGCACGAGGCTCGCGACGGCGGTGGCGGCGATCAAGGCGGGCAGGCGACTGCGCATGGGGCTCCGGGCGTGAGGGGGCGGTGCGGGGGGAGGGGGAGGTCGGGAGCGGTCGGCCGGGCCGACCAGGGAGTCGGCATTGCTGGACCGGGTGCAACAAGTGCGCCGTCAAGTCTAGCGGCATGATGGTCTCCATGTCCGATGGCCCTGGTCCGACCCGCCCGAGGCGTCCCGTCGGACGACCCCGACGGTCGTCCGCCGAGATGTTGGCCGACGCCGCCGCCGAACTCTTCCTCGAGAACGGTTACGCCCGCACGACGGTCGACGACATCGCCCGCAGGGCCGGCGTCAGCCGGGGCACCTTCTTCAACTACTTCGAGGCGAAGTCCGACCTGTTCTGGCTCGATCTCGACGAGAGCCTGGCCGGCCTCGACGAGCTGCTGCGCGCCTCCTCGTCTCTCTCTCCGGTGCGCGCCGTCGAGGCGGCGCTCGTGGCGCTCGCCGAGGCGCACGACCCCGAGCGGGTGCCCTGGGCGCTGACCCAGTCCGAGGCCATGGCACTGGGGGACGATCTCGTCGCGTCCGCGGCGGTCCGCTTCGTCCGGCAGCAGGCGGTCGTCGCGTCGTACGTCGCCGAGCGCACGGGCCGCGACCGGCCGGACCTCTCGGCCCAGGTTGTCGGGTCGACCCTCGTCGCCGCGGCGTCTGCGGCCGTCGCGACGTGGGCCAGGGCCGGGGTGTCGCGGGGCGGACTGGGGCCCGTCGTGGCGGCGGCCGTCGGGCCCGTCGCCGACGGGCTGGCGGCCCGGGAGGCGCGCTCGGCCTAGACGGTCGTCGTCGGCGAGGTCGACGGGGACGTGGGCGAGAGGACGTCGACGAGCTCGGCGCGCTTGGGGAAGACCCACTTGTTCATGGCCCAGTACCGGAACACCATGGCGAGCAGGGTGCCGATGATCGGCCCGCTGACGAAGTCGGCGATCTCTTGCGTGGCGAGCGAGACGTTCGGGACCTCGAGGCCGAGGCCGTAGCGCGACACGTAGGCGGGGGCCGAGTTGATCGCGACGCCGACGACGCTCACGATCACGAAGAGCAGCATCTCGTGCGCCGTGTGACGTTCGCCCCGATCGTCGAACGACCACTTCTTGTTCATCCAGTACGAGAAGACCGTCGCGACGATGATGCCGACGGCAAGGGCCGTGACGGGGTGCTGGGGGATGACGAACAGCTTGAGCCCGTAGTTGATCACCATGGTGATCACGAAGCCGACGCCCCCGACGACGAGGAACCTCGCCGCGGAGGGATGCTCTCTCACGAGCTTGATGACTGCATGCACTGCACCACGCTAACCGAGGCAGGTCGCGAATGGCTGACAAAGGCCTGCCGAAGGGCCGGAGTTCACCCCCGAGAGGGGGTCGGCGTCACCCGCGACGCCGATGCGGGCGTCAGGCTCGGCTCGTCCGGCGTGGAGAGGGTGAGCACGGCTTCTTCGACGGCGTCGTGGTCTTCGAGCTCCCGCTCGACCCGGCGGAGCGCCACGGCGACGTGCTCCTCGCGGTCGTTGCCCGTCATGTCGACCGCGGCGACCAGGTAGAGCCTGCCGGGGCCCACGAACTCGGTGTGCAGGTACGTCACGCGAGCGATCTCGGGGCGGGTCAGGAGGCGCTCGAGGACGGTCGACTCGAGTTCGTCCGACGGGCTCTCGCCGACGAGGAACCTGCGGTTGCGGTCGACCAGCACGAGGGCCACGACGCCGAGCAGCACGCCGACCGCGATCGACCCGATCGCGTCGAACACCGCCGACCCGGTGACCTGGTGCAGGAAGATGCCGAGGAACGCGATGAGCAGTCCGACGAGGGCGGCCGCGTCCTCGGCGAAGACGGCCCGCAGGGTCGAGTTCGAGCTGCGCAGGACGAAGCGGAGGGTCGGGGTGCGCCGCTCGCGGGCCGAACCCCTGGCCTGTCGGAAGGCCTGCAGGAAGGACGTGCCCTCGAGGGCGAACGCGATCGCGAGCACGACGTAGTTGATCAGGTAGTTCTCGGCCTCTTCGTCGGCGGTGAGCTGCGAGATGCCGTGCTGGATCGAGACGACGGCGCCGACGGTGAACAGGCCGAAGGCCGCGAACATCGACCAGACGTAGGTCTCCTTGCCGTAGCCCAACGGGTGGGCGTCGTCCCGGCGCTTGACGCCGCGCTTGTCGGCGATGAAGAGGAAGACCTCGTTGCCCGTGTCCGCCCACGAGTGCGCCGACTCGGCGACCATCGAGGCCGACCCCGTCAGGAACGCGGCGACCGTCTTGGCGACGGCGATCAACAGGTTGGCGAGGAACGCCACGATCACGGTGACCGTGCTCTCGGGCTTGGCCGGCGACGCGGACGGGGTGGAGGACATGGCCTCGATCCTGCTCCTCGGGACGGCCTCGCGCCTCCTCGGCTCTGACGGTAGGATCGAGCACGCATCGATCCGGCCATCACCGGGGAGCACCCGGAAGAAAGCGACCGGCGGGCCACGGCCCGGTGGTCGTCGGTAGAACCGGGCGGGGCAGGCCCGTCACAGCCGGAGCAGAGCGGTCACGGTCGCCGTCCGAGAGGGCGGGGGCGGTGGCAAGCGGGGTGGTACCGCGCCCCCGGGTCACGCACCCGGACGGCGTCCTCGTGGTCAGAAGGTCCCTCGGCCAGTGCAGCGGGGGCGACCCACCGCACGACCTGGAGAACCGATGACCTACCCCAAGGGTTCCGACGCCACCGGCGTTCCCGCCTCGCCGCGATTCCCCGAGATCGAGACCGGCGTGCTCGCCTTCTGGAAGCACGACGACACCTTCGCCGAGTCGATCCGTGCCCGCGAGGGGTGCACCGAGTGGGTCTTCTACGACGGCCCGCCCTTCGCCAACGGCCTGCCGCACTACGGCCACCTGCTGACCGGCTACGCGAAGGACGTCTTCCCCCGGTACCAGACGATGCGCGGCAAGCAGGTGCACCGACGCTTCGGCTGGGACACCCACGGGCTGCCCGCCGAACTCGAGGCCATGCGCCAGCTCGGCCTGACCGAGAAGCACGAGATCGTCGACATGGGCATCGACGTGTTCAACGCCGCCGCGCGTCGCTCGGTGCTGCAGTACACCGACGAGTGGCAGCGGTACGTCACCCGCCAGGCCCGCTGGGTCGACTTCGAGAACGACTACAAGACCCTCGACGTCGACTACATGGAGAGCGTCGTCTGGGCCTTCAAGCAGTTGCACGAGAAGGGCCTCGCCTACGAGGGCTTCCGGGTCCTGCCCTACTGCTGGCACGACCAGACCCCCCTGTCGACCCACGAGCTGCGCATGGACGACGACGTCTACAAGATGCGTCAGGACCAGACCGTCACCGTGGCGTTCCCGCTGGTCGGGGCGAAGGCCGAGGCGCTCGGCCTGACGGGCGTCGAGGCACTCGCCTGGACCACCACCCCCTGGACCCTGCCGACCAACCTGGCGCTCGCCGTGGGCCCGGGCATCGAGTACGTCGCCGTGCCGCACGCCCTGCTGCCCGGTGAGCGCACCGGCGACCAGGAGCTGCTGACCGGCAGCGTGTTCCTGCTCGCGGCCGACACGCTCGCCGCCTACGCCCGCGACCTCGGCTACGACTCGCCCGAGGCCGCCGAGGCCGCGGTGACGGCGACCGTCACCGGGGCCGAGCTCGAGGGCGTCGAGTACGACCGCATCTGGGACGTCTACGCCGACACCGAGGCCTGGGGCACCGAGAACGCCTGGCGCGTGCTCGTCGCCGACTACGTGGCCACGGGCGAGGGCACCGGCATCGTCCACCAGGCCCCCGCCTACGGTGAGGACGACCAGCTGGTCTGCGCGGCCGCCGGCATCCCCGTGATCGTCTCGGTCGACGACGGCGGGCGCTTCCTGCCGATGTTCGACGAGCTGGGCGTCGCCGGCGTGCAGGTGTTCGACGCCAACAAGACCCTCGTGCAGCGCCTGCGAGCCGACGGCCGCCTGGTGCGCCTCGCCAGCTACGAGCACAGCTACCCGCACTGCTGGCGCTGCCGCAACCCGCTGATCTACAAGGCGGTGTCGAGCTGGTTCGTGCGCGTCACCGAGTTCCGCGACCGCATGGTCGACCTCAACCAGCAGGTCAACTGGGTGCCCGACAACGTGAAGGACGGCCAGTTCGGCAAGTGGCTGGCCGGCGCCCGCGACTGGTCGATCTCGCGCAACCGCTTCTGGGGTTCGCCCATCCCGGTGTGGAAGAGCGACGACCCCGCCCACCCGCGCGTCGACGTCTACGGGTCGCTCGCCGAGATGGAGGCCGACTTCGGCCGCCTGCCGACGAACGCCGAGGGTGAGCCCGACCTGCACCGCCCCTTCATCGACGAGCTGACGCGCCCGAACCCGGACGACCCGACGGGGCGGAGCACCATGCGCCGCATCGAGGACGTCCTCGACGTCTGGTTCGACAGCGGGTCGATGCCGTTCGCTCAGGTGCACTACCCGTTCGAGAACGAGCAGTGGTTCGACGAGCACAGCCCCGCCGACTTCATCGTCGAGTACATCGGTCAGACCCGCGGCTGGTTCTACACGCTGCACACCCTGTCGACCGCGCTGTTCGACCGTCCGGCCTTCTCGAACGTCGTCAGCCACGGCATCGTGCTCGGCTCCGACGGCCAGAAGATGTCGAAGAGCCTGCGCAACTACCCCGACGTCAGCGAGGTCTTCGACCGCGACGGCGCCGACGCCATGCGCTGGTTCCTCATGTCGAGCTCGGTGATCCGCGGGGGCAACCTCGTCGTCACCGAAGAGGGCATCCGCGAGGGCGTCCGGCAGTTCCTGCTGCCGCTCTGGAGCACCTGGTACTTCTTCTCGCTCTACGCCAACGCCGCCCCGGGAGGCGCGGGTCGCCACGCTGCCGCGGGGTACGACGCGCAGTGGCGAACCGACTCGAGCGACGTCCTCGACCGCTACCTGCTCGCGAAGACGCGCCTCCTGGTCACCGACGTGCAGGCGGCGCTGGACGCCCTCGACACGCCCCTCGCCACGGCGACGCTGCGCGACTTCGCCGACGTGCTGACCAACTGGTACGTCCGTCGGTCGCGGGACCGCTTCTGGTCGGGGGACGACCCCGACGCCTTCGACACGTTGTTCACGGTGCTCGAGACCCTCACCCGGGTCGCCGCCCCGCTCGCCCCGCTCGTCGCGGACGAGGTCTACAAGGGCCTCACCGGGGGGCGTTCGGTCCACCTGACCGACTGGCCGGACGCCTCGGCGTTCCCCGCCGACGACGCCCTCGTCGACGCGATGGACGCCGTGCGTGCCGTCGCGTCGAGCGGGCTCGCGTTGCGCAAGGCCCAGGGCCTGCGCGTGCGACTGCCCCTGGCAAAGCTCACGGTGGTCACGCCCGACCCGGCCGGGCTCGAGGCCTTCGCCGACATCGTCCGCGACGAGCTGAACGTCAAGCAGGTCGTCGTGACCCGCCTGACCGAGGAGAGCCTCGGCGAGTACGGGGTCACCCGCAAGCTCACCGTCAACGCGCGCGCCGCCGGTCCGCGCATCGGCAAGCAGGTGCAGCAGGTCATCCCCGCGGCCAAGAAAGGCGACTGGCAGCCCGCGGGCGAGAACGTCGTCGTCGGCGGCGTCGAGCTGTTGCCGGGCGAGTTCAGCCTCGAACTCGCCGTCGCCGACGCGTCGAGCGCCCTGTCGTTCGTCGGTGACGGCGGCTTCGTGCTGCTCGACACCGCGACGACGCCCGAGCTCGAGGCCGAGGGGTTGGCGCGAGACGTCGTCCGGGCCGTCCAGCAGGCCCGCAAGGTCGCCGACCTCGACGTGTCCGACCGCATCGCGACCACGCTGACGACCGACGCCGCGGCGGCCGAGGCCGTCGAGGCCCACCGCGAGCTGATCTCGCGAGAGACCCTGACCACCGAGCTGACCGTCGACGTCCGCGAGGGCGTGGGCGAGCGGCCCGACAAGACCGTCGTCGGATCGGGCCCCGGCTCGGCCGTCGTCGTGGAGGTGCGACGCGCATGACCCCGAAGAGAGACGACCGGGCCGCCGACGAGGGCGACGAGTACGCCGAGGGCGCCCGTCGCGTCCACGACGAGCTGCTCGCCCGCATCGGCGAGCAGGCGCCGCAGCCGCGACTGGAGCCCACCCGGCGGGCCGTCGAGCTGCTCGGCGACCCCCAGCGGGCGTACCCCGTGATCCACCTCACGGGCACGAACGGCAAGACCTCGACCAGCCGCATGATCGAGAGCATCCTGCGGGCGCACGGTCTGCGAACGGGGCTCATGACGAGCCCGCACCTGGTGCGCCTGAACGAACGCATCGTCGTCGACGGCGAGCCGATCAGCGACGAGCGACTGGTCGCCAACTGGGACGACATCCAGCCCTACCTGACGATGGTCGACACCGACCTCGAGGCTTCGGGTGAGCCGACGCTGACCTTCTTCGAGGCCCTGACGGTGCTGGCGTTCGCGTGCTTCGCCGACGCCCCCGCCGACGTCGTCGTGCTCGAGGTCGGCATGGGCGGCGAGTGGGACAGCACCAACGTCGCCGACGGTCAGGTCGCGGTCTTCACCCCGATCGCCCTCGACCACCAGAACCGGCTGGGATCGACCGTGGCCGAGATCGCCCGGACGAAGGCCGGCATCGTCAAGCCGACGGCGGCCGTGGTGTCGGCCTCGCAGACCCCGGAGGCGCTGGCCGAGATCGAGCGCGCCGTCGAGCTGAGCGAGGGGTCGTTGAGCGTCGAGGGCACGGCCTTCGGCGTCGAGTCGACGACCGTCGCCGTCGGCGGACAGGTCGTGACGATCCGCGGGCTCGCGGGCCGTTACGACGACCTGCTGCTGCCGCAGTTCGGTGACCACCAGGCCCAGAACGCGGCCGTCGCCGTCGCCGCGGTCGAGTCCTTCCTCGGCGGCGGGGCGCAGCCGCTCGACCACGAGGTCCTCGCCGAGGGCCTCGCGAGCGCGACCTCGCCCGGACGCCTGCAGATCGTGGCCAACGAGCCGACCATCCTCGTCGACGCCGCGCACAACCCGCACGGCGCGCGCGCCCTCGCCAAGGCGCTCGACGACTACTTCCAGTTCGGGGGCGTCGTCGCGGTGCTCGGCGTGCTCGCCGACAAGGACGCCGCGGGCATCGTCCGTGCCCTGGCGCCGACCGTCACCCAGTTCGTCGTGACCAGCTCGCAGTCCGACCGGTCGATCGACGCCGACGAGCTCGCGGCCATCGCGGTGGGCGTCGTCGGGGCCGACCGCGTCGTGGTCGAGACGGACCTCGTGGCCGCCCTCCGCACCGCCCGCGACCTGGCCGACGAGGTCGAGGGAGACGAGCCCGGCGGCATCGTCGTGACGGGGTCCATCACGCTGGTCGGCGACGTCATCGCGTTGTCGCAGCAGCCCGGGGGCCTCTCGTGACCACCGCAGCGCCCGCGGGTGCCGGGCCGGCCGGTCGGCCCCCACGCCGCCGCCGGGGTGCGGTCGAGAGCCTGCTCTCGATCGTGCTGGTGCTCGAGGCGATGACCCTGTTCTTCGTCACGCTCGTCGTGTTCGGGCGGCAGCTGCTGCCCGCCGGCGTGGCCTGGGGCTGCGGCCTCGGTGCCATCGTGCTGACGCTGCTGATCTCGCAGACACTGCGCTGGCGCTGGGGCGTCGCCCTGGGCTGGCTCGTGCAGCTCGGCCTCGTGGCGTGCGGGTTCCTCGACCCGGTCATGTTCGTCGTGGCCGCCCTGTTCGTCGCCATCTGGACCTACTGCCTCGTCAAGGGCACGCAGCTCGACCGCCTGAACGCGGCCAGGCTGCGCGAGACGCCCGGCGACGCGGCCTGACCGCGCCTACCACCAGCCCGCCGGGCGCCCCGCCCGCGAGCCATCAGCCACCCACCGAAAGAGGAGCAATGTCCGATCTCGAAGAAACCCTCGTCCTCGTCAAGCCCGACGGCGTCGCCCGCGGCCTGACCGGCGAGATCCTGCGCCGCATCGAGGCCAAGGGGTACTCGCTCGTCGACGTCCGCCTCGTGCAGGCCGACCGCGACCTGCTCGCGAAGCACTACGAAGAACACGTCGGCAAGCCCTTCTACGAGCCGCTCGTCGAGTTCATGCAGAGCGGTCCGACCGTCGCGCTGCGCATCGCCGGCGACTCCGTGATCGCGGGCTTCCGCTCGCTGGCCGGCACGACCGACCCGACGACCGCCGCCCCCGGCACGATCCGCGGCGACCTCGGCCGCGACTGGGGCCTCAAGGTGCAGCAGAACCTCGTCCACGGCAGCGACAGCCCCGAGAGCGCCGCGCGCGAGCTCGCCCTCTGGTTCTGAACCGGCCGTGACCGACCGAGCCCGCGCCTCCTGAGTCGATCAGGAGGCGCGGGCTCGGTCGTGGGCGCCGGTCGCGCGCTCAGGGGGTCGGCGTCGCCGTCGACCCCTCGGTCTCGCCGGTGCTGGTGTCACCGGTCGACTGGCCACCCTGGACCTCGGCGACGAACTGGGCGAAGGCGCTCGCGTCGGTCAGCGAGCCCTGGTACTGCTGACCGTTCACGAGGACGAGCGGGGTGCTCGACAGCTTGGCCAGCGACGAGTTCGGGATCGGGTCGTTGAGGGCCCGCTGGGTGGCCGAGGCGACCCAGTCCTCGAAGTCGCCGCCGGTGATGCACGAGGCGATCTGGTCGTCGGTCGCGCCGGCGCCCTGCACCAGGGTGACGAGTTCGTCGTTCGTCAGGCCGCGCGTGTTCTCTTCGGGCTGCTGGGCGAACAGGGCGGTGTTGACGTCGAGGGCCTTGTCGGGCTCGTAGTTTGCCACGCAGGCGAAGGCGTTGGCGGCGCGGGTCGAGTAGCGGCTGCCCTGCGAGGCGTTGTCGAGGAACCCGATGGGGTGGATCGCCAGCGTGGCGGCACCGCTCGAGACGGCCTCTTCGAGCTGGGCCGCGTTCGTCGTGTCGAACTGGCCGCAGTACGGGCACATGTAGTCGAGGTACACCACGATCGAGGGGACGTCGCCCGAGGCGCTGGGGGCGGGCGTCGGGGTCGCGTCGGCGGCGAGGGCGCCGCTCGGCACGGCCGTGACCGCCCCGTTCGACCCCTCGAGCACCAGGCCGTCGCTCGCCATGTTGGCGGGCCCGGGGCCGGCCGGCTTGATCGACTGCGAGATGACGAGCCCCACGATCGCGAGCACCGCGACGACTCCGACGACGAGGCCGCCCTGGACGAGCCACTTGTTGCGCCGGCGACGCCGCGCCTCGGCCTCGCGGGTGATGCGGGCCTTCTCTCGGGCCGCCTCGCGGCGTTCTCTCTTGGTGGCGGGGGAGTCGCTGGGTGGAGTCATCAGTCCTCGTCGTGGTCCGGGGGTCGTCCGACCAGGGTGTCGAGGTCGTCCTTGATTTCGCTGAGAACGGCCTGGGTGCGACGTGCGTCCGATGCCGGGTGGGGGCGCGGGACGAGGGGAGGCGCGGCTCAGCCGAACAGCGTCGGCAGCAGCAGCGGGAACACCACGACGATGGTCGTGGCGACGACGATGTAGTTCAGCACCGGCAGCACCCACGAGTAGGGCAGGAACCTCGCCGCCGCCCGCTGCAGCCCGCCCTCGCCGACGGTCACGCCCCGGGCGGCCGCCCACACCGTGAAGACCCAGAAGAGCGGGATGGTGAAGAGCCAGACGAGCATGCACCACGGGCAGAGGGCGCCGATGACGAAGACCGTCTGGGTGAACAGCCAGGTGACGAAGACCCAGGCGAGCAGCAGTCCGGCGTTGAACGCCCACCAGAACCAGCGCGCGAAGCGGGCGCCGGCGAGCAGCCCCAGGCCCACGGCGACGGGAGCGGCGAAGCCGACCAGGCCGAGGATGGGGTTCGGGAACCCGAAGAGCGACGCCTGCCAGCTGTTGATCACCGGCGAGCAGCCCACGAACGGGTTGACGTCGCAGCCGAGCGCCGCGCCCGGGTTCTCGAGCAGCCGGAACTTGTCGACCGTCAGGGCGAAGGCGCCGAGCAGGCCGCCGAGACCCGCGACGATCAGCAGCACGGCCGCGACGAACGGGGTGCGGCCGGTGGGCAGGGTCCGGGCCCGAGGCGTCTCGACGGTCACGGTCAGCAGTATCTCACGGGCCGTCTCGACCTCGGCTTGACCCCGCGTGGCCCCGGGCGTGCGATAATCGTCCCAGTCGTGGGGCCCAGGCCCCGAGATCCAGGCTTACCGGGCAGTGCCGGCCGCCGTCGTCGCGCGAGAGATCGTCGTGTCGACCAGGTCGAGCGGAAACCGGGCCAGAGCGCAGGCGCTCATCGTCGGATGGCCAGTTCCGAACCAGCAATGCGACACGAAGAACAGCACGTCGACGAACGACATCGAGGGCGACGACCGCAGGTCGGTCGACACCCGGGTGACCGAACGTGACGTGTCCGACAAGGCGCGCTGTGAGAGGGCGCGGTGGCCAGGTGCAGGTGCGACGTCACCGCCAGGCCACGACACGAGAATTCCTGCCGACGGCATGGCCTCGGCGGGGCGAGGAGCGCACCGCAAGTGGTGAACGACAACACAGACAACGACGGACGTCCGAAGAAGAGAAGGGGATTGTTCGCAGGCCTCAGGGCCCGCCAGGCGGCGGTCGACGCCGCCCCGGCGACGGCCCCCGACGCGCAGCGACGAGAACTCCCCCCACCCGTCCGGACGACAGACGACGCCCAGGAGGCATCACCCGTGACCCACGAGACCGTGACCACCGACGAGCAGGTCGCGGCCCAGGCCCCGACCACCGACCACGGCGCCACCGACGCCGTCGCCGAGGCGTTCGTCGCCGCGGCGGCCGCACCGGCCCCGACCGACGTGTCGGCCACCGACGAGTCGTCGTCGCCGATCCCGGCGAACCTGACGACGACGTCGCTGATCTTCCACGCCCCCGAGATCGCCGTCCTCCCGGCTCGACCCGGTCGCCGCCGACAGGACGACCGCGACGACCGGTACGACCGCGACGACCGCGACGACCGGTACGACCGCGACGACTCGTGGGACGACGACCGCGAGGGCGACGACGACGAGCGCGACGACCGCGAGCAGCAGCCCGCCTCGCGACGTCGTCAGCGCGGCCGCTCGCAGGACCGCGAAGAGCGCGACTCCGAGCCCCGGGGCCGGGACCGCGACCGTGCGCCGCGTCAGGCCGAGCTCATCACCGAGCCGCAGCGCATCAAGGGCTCCACGCGCCTCGAGGCGAAGAAGCAGCGCCGCCGCGACGGTCGTGACGCCGGTCGCCGCCGCACCGTCATCACCGAGGCCGAGTTCCTCGCCCGCCGCGAGAGCGTCGATCGCAAGATGATCGTCCGCTCGTCGGGCGACCGCATCGAGATCGGCGTCATGGAAGACGGCACCCTCGCCGAGCACTACGTCGCCAAGGCCCAGAACGTCTCGCTCATCGGCAACGTGTACCTCGGTCGCGTGCAGAACGTGCTGCCCAGCATGGAGGCCGCCTTCGTCGACATCGGACGCGGCCGCAACGCCGTCCTCTACTCGGGCGAGGTCGACTGGGACTCCCTGTCGAACGGCAACCAGCCGCGCCGCATCGAGCTGGCCCTCAAGCCCGGCGACCGCGTGCTCGTCCAGGTCACGAAAGACCCGGTCGGTCACAAGGGTGCCCGCCTGACGAGCCAGATCTCGCTGCCGGGCCGGTACCTCGTCTACGTGCCCAACGGGTCGATGAACGGCATCAGTCGCAAGCTGCCCGACACCGAGCGGGCGCGCCTGAAGAAGATCCTCAAAGAGGCCCTGCCCGAGAACACCGGCGTCATCGTGCGCACCGCGGCCGAGGGCGCCACCGAAGAACAGCTGACCCTCGACGTCAAGCGCCTGACCAACCAGTGGGCCGACATCGAGAAGAAGGTCGCCGCCGGCAACGCCCCCAACCAGCTGCACTCCGAGCCCGACCTGTTGATCAAGATCGTCCGCGACGTCTTCAACGAGGACTTCCACGAGATGGTCATCGACGGCGACGAGGCGTTCGAGACGCTGCAGTCGTACCTTTCGGCCGTCGCGCCCGACCTCATGGACCGCGTCAAGCGCTACGAGGGCGACAAGGACGCGTTCGACGAGTACCGCCTGAACGAGCAGATCGAGAAGGCGCTCGACCGCAAGGTCTGGCTGCCCTCCGGCGGCTCGCTCGTCATCGACCGCACCGAGGCCATGACGGTCGTCGACGTCAACACGGGCAAGTTCGTCGGATCGGGCGGCAACCTCGAAGAGACCGTCACCAAGAACAACCTCGAGGCGGCCGAAGAGATCGTCCGCCAGCTGCGCCTGCGCGACATCGGCGGCATCATCGTCGTCGACTTCATCGACATGGTGCTCGAGTCGAACCGCGACCTCGTCCTGCGCCGCCTGGTCGAGTGCCTCAGCCGCGACCGCACCAAGCACCAGGTCGCCGAGGTCACCTCGCTCGGCCTCGTCCAGATGACGCGCAAGAAGCTGGGCCTCGGCCTGGCCGAGTCGTTCTCCGAGGCGGGCAGCGCGGCACGGGTCCAAGAGCAGCAGCCCCGCAAGGGCGGCCAGCAGGGCGACCGTCGACGCGGCGGTCAGGCCGGCGGACCGGGCAAGTCGGGCGGCAACGGCCACAACACCGGTTCGGGCGCAGGCACGGGCCCCCAGTCCGGCCGGGGTGGTCCCACCTCGCCGACCGGCGGGTCGCACCCCACGACCGGCACCCACGCCATCACCGACGACGTGAAGAACGCGCTCTCGCGCATCGCGGCGAGCACCATCGCGCACGCCGAAGAGGGCGGCGCGAAAGACGGTGACGCGGCCACCCAGGCCGCCGCCGCGGTCGAAGCCGCCATCGACGCCGCCGCCGCGGGTGCGGCGAAGGCCGAGCCGGCCGTCGAGGCCGGCGGCGACGCGGGCGACGAGGGTCGACGCGGTCGCTCGGGTCGCAAGGGCCGCCGCGGCGGGTCCCGCGCCCAGCGCGACGCCGGCGACGCGACCGGCGAGCAGACCTCTGCCGAAGCGGCGGGTGCCGACGCGTCCGAGGCCGACTCCGGCGCGGCCGTCGTCGAGGTCCCTGCGGTGGCCCCGGCCGAGCGTCCGGCTCCGGCCGAGCGCCCCGCCCCGGCGGCAGCCGAGGCCGCGCCCGTCGCCGAGCCCACGGAGGCGCGGGTCGAGAAGACCACGGAGCGTCGCCGCTCGTCCGCCACGGTCTCGACCCCGGACGCGACGGTCGCGATCCTCGACATCCCCGTCGCGACCACCCGTCGCGAGCCGCGTCGCATCAGCAGCCAGGACGCCGAGCAGCTGCTCGACTCGGTGCTGGGTGCGCTGCCCGAGCCGAAGCAGCCCGGTCAGGGGCGTTCGCGCTCGCGCCGCGCCTCCAGCCAGGGCACGACGGCGGCGGCGGCTCCGGCCGAGCCGACGACGGCCGGCGAGTCCGGCCCGTTCATCCTCGGCGTGGGGGTCAGCTCCGACGATCTGTGAGTCGTCTAGGGTGACTTCGTGACCCTGACCCAGCCCGGAACCACGACCCTTCGGTCGAGGCTCCGGGCTGTGTCCGTCGCGGTGTCGGGGCCCGAGGGGCGTGAGCGCCTGCTTTCGGCGGGCACGGCCCTCGTGGTGGTGTTGATCGCCCGCTTCGCCCTGGGGCTCGTCGCCCTCGTCGGCTCCGCGGTCGGGTTCTCGGTGACGGCGTTCCCCAGTGGTTTCGTCGCGACGCCCGTCGGGCAGTTCCTCGGCAGCTTCGCGTTCTACCCCTTCCCGTTCTACGTGGCCTCGTTCGTGGTGCTCGTCGCCGTGCGTCCGCTGACGCCGCGCTCCGACCTGCGCACGGTCGTGCGCCACGCGACGGTGGCCGGCGTCGTCGGCACGGTCGCCCTGGCGGTCGTCGGCGTCGTCCCGGGCATCGTGCTCTCGATCAGCGGCGGCACGTGGGTCAACCTGGCGCTCTACCTGACCACCATCCCGCTGTCGGCGGGCATCGTCGACACCGCCCTGCTCGTGGCCGGTGCGGTCCTCGCGCGGCTCTGGCTCGGCGGAGGCGAGGGCGACGAGGTCTGGTCGGTGACACCCGGAGCTCGCGCGGACGACGCCACGGTGGACGACGCGACCGACGCGGACGACGACACCGCGCCTCCCGCCTTCGACGACCCCCGGCCCGCCCGGGTCGTCCCGGCGACGGGCCACGGGCCCGCACGCCCGGTCGAACCGCCCGAGCGCCCCGTCGTCCCGGCCCACCCGGCCCCCGCACCCGACGACTGGTCGCGGTTCGCCCCGCCGGCCCCGTCGCGCGAGGACGACCGGTGAGCGCTCCCGTCCGGGAGCACGTCGAGCACGCCGGGCACGGGACGGGCCGTCGCGCGCGCCGGGCCCCGTCTCCCGTGCCCCTGCTCGTCGCCGGGGGACTGGTGCTCGCGGTGCTCGTGGCCGTCCGGCTCGCCTCGCCGCTGCTCGGCCCGGGTCTGCTGCCGAACGCCCTGCAGGACTTCGTCACGCTCACGATCAGCGTCATCGTCGAGTCGATGCCGTTCGTGCTGCTCGGCATCGTGCTGTCGATCATCGTCCAGGAGTGGCTGCCGCAGGCGTTCTTCTCGTCGTGGCTGCCGAAGCGCGGCCTGCCGCGACGGGCTGTCATCTCGTTCCTCGGCATGTTCCTGCCGGTGTGCGAGTGCGGCAACGTGCCCCTCGCGCGCGGCCTCGTCCTCAAGGGCTTCACGGTCTCGGAGTCGATGACGTTCTTGCTCGCGGCGCCCATCCTCAACCCGATCACGATCATCACGACGCACCAGGCCTTCGGCTGGGGCGACGGCATCTTGGTGGCGCGGTTGATCGGCGGGTTCGTCATCGCGAACCTCATCGGTTGGCTGTTCAGCAAGCACCCGAACCAGGAGAGCCTGCTCACGCCGTCGTTCGCGGCCGAGTGCCGGGTCGACGACGGGCACGGGCACGGCCGTGGGCGCTCCGCCAAGAGCGTCGACCTGTTCCGCCGCGAGATGTCGACCATGATGCCCGCGCTCTTCGTCGGTGCCGCCGTCGCCGGTGCGATCCAGACCGTCGTGCCGCGGTCCGTGCTCGTGACCCTCGGCACCAATCCGGTGTGGTCGGTGCTGGCGATGATGGTGCTGGCCTTCGTCATCTCGATCTGCTCGAACGTCGACGCGTTCTTCGTGCTGCCGTTCGCGTCCACTTTCATGCCCGGCGGCATCGCCGCCTTCCTCGTCTTCGGCCCGATCATCGACGTCAAGATGCTCGCCCTGCTGCGGACGACCTACACGCCCAAGGTGCTCGGGCAGGTCACCCTCGTGGTGGCCCTCACGAGTGCCGCGATCGGACTGGTGGTCAACTATGTCGCCTAGCCCCGCCCACGGCCCCTGGCGCCGACTGCTCGACCGGTGGCAGGGGGTGCTGCTGACGCTCGTCGTCGGCGTCGCCACCCTCTGGCTCGCCGCGACCGGGCAGCTCGTGCTGTACATCCACCCCCGCTACGACGTCTTCACGGTCGTGATGATCGTGGTCGGCATGGCGTTGTCGCTGGCCACGCTCGCGTTCTCACCCGCCCGGGCCGACGACGTCCAGGACCACGACCACGACGACCACGACGGGCACGGCCACGACGCCCGCCTCGACGCGGCGACGGTGCCCGCGGTCGAGGACGGCCTGCGGCCTCGGCGACGGCGTCCGTTGACCGTCGGCCTCCGACGCGTCGCCTTCTCGGCCGGCGTCGTCGTCACCGCGGGCGTGGCGATCGCCGTCGTCGCCCTGCCCCCAGCGACCCTCACCAGCGCCACGGCCGGCCAGCGAGACGTGAACTCGTCGACCGCCGCGCTCGACCGGACGAGCGTGGCGGACGCGACCGGCGCCTCCTCGGACGCCTACCGGTCGTTCAGCGTCCTCGACTGGGCCGGTCTCTTGCGACAGACGACCGACCTCGCCTTCTACCAGGGCAAGACCGCCGACGTCGTCGGGTTCGTGACGCCGTCGGACACCGACCCCGACGACGTGTTCTACGTGTCGCGCTTCGTCGTCACCTGCTGCGCCGTCGACGCCCAGCCGGTCGGCGTGCCGGTGTACCTGCCGGGGTGGCAGGACCAGGTCGCCGCCGACGACTGGGTCGAGGTCACGGGCGGCTTCGACACGAACCGCAGCAGTTCGAGTCAGGACCCCATCGCCCTCGTGCCCGACGACGTCACCACCGTGGGACAGCCCAGTGACCCGTACCTCTACTGAGGGCGGGCGGGGCCGGGGTGCGACGGGCGGGGCGACGCCGGACCCGTTCGCCTCGGACCCGGTGTTCCTGACCGAACAGGACGCCCGCGACGCGCAGGCGCGCTGGCGCACCCGCTGGATCGCCGTCGTCACGGTGCTCGCGGTGGTCTGCACCGCCTTCGTCGGGCTGACGTACTTCCAGGGGCCGAGGGTGAGCGACACCCAGGTCGACGCGTCGGCGACCGTCGAGCGCCCGGGCCAGCAGCTGCGGGTGTTCGCCAACCAGGCCGTCTCGCACGTCGACGCGTCGCAGGTCGTCGTCTCGCCGGCGGCCCCGTTCACGGTGCAGACCTCCGGCGACGTCGTCGCCGTGACCTTCACCGACCGGCTCGACTACGACACGGACTACCGGGTCACCGTCGACGGCGTCTCGAGCGTCTACCAGCGCCAGACCTCGACCCTGGAGGCGCGGTTCAGCACGCCCCCGGCGACGCTGTACCGGCTCGTGCGAGGCACGGGCGGAGCGGACGACCGCATCGAGCGGGCCGGGCTGCGGGGTTCGGACCGCGAGACGGTGTGGTCGGCTCCGCGCATCCAGGCCTTCGAGGTCTTCGACTCGGCCGTCGCGGTGGTCACCGACGACGGGGCCCAGAGCGTCCTCAGCCTCGTGTCGCTCGACGGCGCAGCGGTCGAGACGCTGCCGGTGCCCGAGCAGCCGGGGTTGATCACGCGCTTCGCGGCCGACGGGGCGACCACGACGCTGGCCTTCTCGTTCCGGCCGACGGGTTCCGACGTCGAGACCCTGTACACGCTGCCCCTGCAGGGAGCGCGCACGGTGACGCCGGTGCTCTCGCTCGCCGGTCAGCCCGTCGAGCCGACCGACTGGGCGTTCGTGCCGGGCGAGGACGACGTCGTCGTGCAGGCCGTCGACGACTCGGTCAGCGTGATCGACCTCTCGGGGGTCGACCCCGTCCGGCCGCTCGGCACCTACTCGCTGCTGCAGGGCGTCTCGCTCGACGGGACGACCCTGATCGCCGCGTCGAGCCTCGCGTCGATGGTGGTCGACCTCACCACGGGCGACGAGCATCCCCGCGCACCTGCCCCGGTCGACGGCGTCCTGCCGTTCGCCGGGCCGCTGGTGGCCCTCGACGCCGACCACGTCGTGCAGCAGGTGTCGGTGCCGTCGGACGACGGCCTGACGTACCGCACGCTCGTCGTGGCCGACGACGGTGCCACGTCGCGGACGCTCTGGCAGCCGCCCAGCGCGACGGGCGTGATCGAGGGCTTCGGCGTTTCGCCCAACGGTCAGTACCTCGCGGTCGAGTCCGTCGGCGCGGCGACGGCCCCGACCGACTACTCGTACACGATCGACCCGGTGGCCGACGGGGTGACGACGACGATCGTCGACGTCGCCTCGGGGGCGGTGGTGGCCAGCTACGACGGGTTCGACACCGCCTGGTGACCGGCGACGTGAGCCCGTCAGGTCGCGAGGTGCCCGAGCGTCAGGCCGACAGGCCCCGCTTCACGCGTTGCGGGACCCGCAGGCCGCTGCGTTCGAGGCGCCGGGCGAGTTCGAGGCCGGGGACGGCGACGGCGCCCCCGTCGATCAGGTCGGCCCGTCGCGACTCGGGCACGTCGTAGTGGTCGTGGTCGAAGCCGCGCCGGGGGATGCCGTGGCGCGCGGCGAACTCGTGCAGCTCGTCGTACGAGGCGTCGCTGACCAGGTGCGCCCAGAGGGTGTCGTGGGCGGGCCACACGGCGTCGTCGATCAGGATCACGCCCTGGATGCTAGTCGTCGCCGGCCGTCGGGGTCGCGGGTGCCCGCGGGCGGGGCGGGCGACGCGTTGACGCTCTCGGCAGCCCCCTGTACGATGGGCGGTTGGTGCGCGCCGACCCGAGGTCGCTCTGCGCCGTGCACCCCCAACTCTTAAGGAACAGTCATGGTCTACGCAGTCGTGCGCGCCGGTGGTCGTCAGGAGAAGGTCGAGGTCGGCACGATCGTCACCCTCGACCGCCTGAAGGCCGCCGAGGGCGACTCCATCACCCTCCCCGTCGTGCTGCACGTCGACGGTGACACCGTCACCTCGGCGGCCGACGCCCTGGCGTCGGTCACCGTGACGGCGGAGGTCCTGAACGACCTGCGCGGCCCGAAGATCGTCATCCAGAACTACAAGAACAAGACCGGGTACAAGCGTCGCATGGGCTTCCGTGCCGACCTCACCCGCGTCAAGATCACCTCGATCAACTGAGCTAGGGGCTGAGAACACATGGCACACAAAAAGGGCGCATCGTCCACCCGCAACGGTCGTGACTCG
>NZ_LMPQ01000012.1:392895-422808 GCF_001423905.1 Frigoribacterium sp. Leaf186
GGCCCCCGGCTCGGTCCAGTTCGGCGCCAAGGGCGGCCGCAAGGTCGTCAACATCGTCGCTGCCGCGACCGCGACGGTCTAGCACGACCACGCGGCGTCGGCACCCGACCCGCATCGGCGGCCCCTCGAGGGTCGCACCGTCTGGGGCGAGCATCCTGCTCGCCCCAGACGTGTTTGACCCGGGCAGCTCGCACCGGCACGCACAGACAAAGAGATCAAGCACCCCATGGCCACATTCGTCGACCACGTGACCCTCCACCTCCGCGCCGGCAACGGCGGCAACGGCTGCGTGTCGGTCAAGCGCGAGAAGTTCAAGCCGCTCGCCGGCCCCGACGGCGGCAACGGCGGTCACGGCGGCGACGTCGTGATCGTCAGCGACACCGGCGTCACGACCCTGCTCGGGTTCCACCGCGCGCCGCACCGCTCGAGCGACAACGGCGGCTTCGGCATGGGCGACCACCGGGCCGGCACCAACGGTGAGACCCTCGAGCTCGTCGTGCCCGTCGGCACGGTCGTCAAGTCCGCCGACGGCGTCGAGCTGATCGACATGGTCGAGCCGGGCATGCGCTACGTCGCGGCCGAGGGCGGCATCGGCGGCCTCGGCAACGCGGCCCTCTCGTCGACGAAGCGCAAGGCCCCCGGGTTCGCGCTGCTGGGCACGCCCGGCTGGGCCGGCGACGTGCTGCTCGAGCTCAAGGTCGTCGCCGACGTGGCCCTGGTCGGCTACCCCTCGGCCGGCAAGTCGAGCCTGGTCGCAGCCCTCTCGGCCGCCAAGCCGAAGATCGCCGACTACCCGTTCACGACCCTGCACCCCAACCTCGGCGTGGTCGAGTCGGGCGACACGCGGTACACGGTCGCCGACGTCCCCGGCCTGATCGAGGGCGCCAGCGAGGGCAAGGGGCTCGGGCTCGAGTTCCTCCGTCACGTCGAGCGCTGCTCGGCCCTGCTGCACGTGCTCGACTGCGCGACCCTCGACCCCGGACGCGACCCGCTGACCGACCTCGACGTCATCCTGCGCGAACTCGAGGCCTACCCCGTCCCCGACGGGCAGAAGCCCCTGCTCGAGCGTCCCCAGCTCGTCGCCCTCAACAAGGTCGACGTGCCCGACGGGCGTGAGCTGGCCGACTTCGTCACGCCCGAGCTCGAGGCCCGCGGTTACCGCGTGTTCGAGATCTCGGCCGTCAGCCACGAGGGGCTGCGCAACCTGTCGTTCGCCCTGGCCGAGGTCGTCGAGGCCAGCCGGGCCGAGATCGCGGCGCGACCCGCGCCTCCTCGCATCGTCATGCGCCCGCGTGCCGTCAACGAGAAGCCCTTCGTCATCCGCGTCGAGGGCGGCACGTACGGCAACGTGTACCGCATCCTCGGCCAGAAGCCCGAGCGCTGGGTCGTGCAGACCGACTTCAACAACGAGGAAGCCGTGGGCTACCTCGCCGACCGGCTCAACGCCATCGGCGTCGAGGACGCGTTGTTCAAGGCCGGGGCGCAAGCCGGTTCGACGGTCGTCATCGGGCCGGAGGGCGGCATCGTCTTCGACTGGGAGCCCACGCTGACGTCGACGGCCGAGCTCATGACGAGTGCCCGGGGCACCGACCCGCGTCTGATCCAGAACGACCGCCCGACCCGCAACCAGCGTCGCGAGGAGTACTTCGAGCGCATGGACGCCAAGGCCGAGGCCCGGGCCGAGCTGCAGCGTGAGCGCGCCGCCGGCCTGTGGACCGACGACGAGGGGTTCCTCGTGAAAGAGGGCGACGAGGCCGAAGGCGACGAGCGGGCGTGACCGGGGGCGTCGTCGACCGCGCCGGCCTCGCCACGGCCCGCCGCATCGTCGTCAAGGTCGGCTCGTCGTCGATCAGCGGCGAGAACGCGGGCCAGATCGAGCCGCTGGTCGACGCCCTGGCCACGGCCTACGGTCGCGGCGCCCAGGTCGTCCTCGTGTCGTCCGGTGCCATCGCCACCGGTCTGCCGCACCTGCGTCTCGACGCACGGCCGACCGACCTCGCGACCCAGCAGGCGGCCGCCGCCGTCGGGCAGAACGTCTTGATCTACCGGTACCAGCAGAGCCTGCGCCGCTACGACATCGTGGCGGGGCAGGTGCTGCTGACGGCCGGCGACATGCAGAACGCGACGCACCGCAGCAACGCGCAGCGTGCCATGGAGCGCCTGCTCGACCTGCGCATCCTGCCGATCGTCAACGAGAACGACACGGTCGCCACGCACGAGATCCGGTTCGGCGACAACGACCGGCTGGCGGCCCTGGTGTCGCAGCTGATCGGTGCCGACGCGCTCGTGCTGCTGAGCGACGTCGACGCGCTCTACACCCGCCCGCCGCACGAGCCCGGGGCCGTGAAGATCGTCGACGTGCCCTTCGGTGACGACCTCGACGGCGTCACCTTCGGCGCCGCGGGTGCGGCCGGGGTCGGCACGGGAGGCGCGGGCACGAAGGTCGCGGCGGCCCGGTTCGCGGTCGAGGCGGGCACCCCGGTCCTGGTGACGAGCACCGGCAACGTCGCCCGCGCCCTCGCCGGCGAACACGTCGGCACGTTCTTCGAGACGGCGGACGCCGGGTCCGCAGCCGAGCGCTCGGCCTGACCCGCGCCTCCCGCGGTCGGCGGGTGCCGCGGGGCCGCGGCCCTCGCGGGACGGGGGAGGGGCGGCATAGGCTTCGTCCATGTCGCTCATCGCCGCACCGGCCCCGTCGCTCACCGACAAGTTGACCGCGGCCAAGGCCGCCTCTCGCGTGCTCGCGACGGCGACCGCCGACCGCAAGGACGACGGGCTGCGGGCGATCGCCGCCGCCCTGGTCGCGAACGCCGACCGCATCGTCGAGGCCAACGGGCTCGACCTCGCGAACGCCCGCGAGAACGGCGTCGGTGCCTCGCTGCAGGACCGCCTGCGGCTCGACGCCGACCGACTGGCCGGGCTCGCCTCGGCCACCGAGCTCGTGGCCTCGCTCGTCGACCCGGTGGGCGAGTCGGTGCGCGGCAAGGTGCTGCCGAACGGGCTGCGCCTCGACCAGGTCCGCGTGCCCTTCGGCGTGGTCGGCGCGATCTACGAGGCCCGGCCCAACGTGACGGTCGACATCGCGGCGCTCGCCCTCAAGAGCGGCAACGCCGCCGTCCTGCGGGGCGGCAGTGCGGCGCAGCAGTCGAACCGCGTGCTGGTCGAGGTCATGCGCGAGGCGCTGGCCGCGGTCGGCCTGCCCGCCGACTCGGTCGTCACCATCGACGAGTTCGGCCGCGACGGCGCCGGCGAGTTGATGCGGGCCAGGGGGCTCGTCGACGTGCTGATCCCGCGCGGCAGCGCCGAGCTGATCGACACGGTCGTCCGCGAGTCGAAGGTGCCGGTCATCGAGACGGGGGCCGGCGTCGTGCACGTGTTCCTCGACGCCAGCGCCGACGAGACCTGGGCCGTCGACATCGTGCAGAACGCCAAGGTGCAGCGGCCGAGCGTGTGCAACGCCCTCGAGACGCTGCTCGTGCACCGCGACGCGGCCGAGCGCCTGCTGCCGCCGGTGCTGGGTGCCCTCCGCGCCTCCGGGGTGACGATCCACGGCGACGCGCGCACCCTCGAGGTGTTCCCCGACGGCGTGCCCGCGACCGACGACGACTGGGCGACCGAGTACATGGGCCTCGACCTCGCCGTGCGCGTCGTGGCGGACGTCGACGAGGCGATGGAGCACATCGCCCGGTGGTCGACCCACCACACCGAGTCGATCGTCACCAACGACCTCGCGACCGCCGAGAGGTTCCTCGCCGAGGTCGACAGCGCCGTGGTCATGGTGAACGCCTCGACCCGCTTCACCGACGGCGGCGAGTTCGGCTTCGGGGCCGAGGTCGGCATCTCGACGCAGAAGCTGCACGCCCGCGGCCCGATGGGGCTCGCCGAGCTGACGAGCAGCAAATGGGTCGTGCGGGGCCGGGGGCAGGTCCGCGGGTAGACTGACCGACGATCGTCATCGCCTGAACGGGAGAACCCATGCTCGACGCCTCGCTGCTGCTCGCCGAAGCCCACGAAGAACTCGCACCGCTGATCGCACCCGCCCCGGTCATCGCCGGCGTCTTCGCCCTCGCGTTCCTGGCCCTCGGCTACGTCGTGTTCAGCTACCGTGACGTCGCGAACCGCTCGGTGCGCAAGGCCAGCAAGCTCGCCCACCACGACGGCCCGATCGACGAGTTCGGTCACCCCGAGAACCACTGACGGCGAAGGCCTCCGAGATGGTCGTTGCGGGCACGTCCGTGCCCGACGGCGAAGGGGTCAGGCGACCCCGCGTCGGCATCATGGGCGGCACGTTCGACCCGATCCACCACGGGCACCTGGTCGCGGCCAGCGAGGTCGCGCAGTCGTTCCACCTCGACGAGGTCGTGTTCGTGCCGACCGGTCAACCGTGGATGAAGCCCGAGGTCAGCGAAGCCGAGCACCGCTACCTCATGACGGTCATCGCGACCGCGTCGAACCCGACCTTCACCGTCAGTCGCGTCGACGTCGACCGCGAGGGCCCGACCTACACGATCGACACCCTGCGTGACATCCGCCGGCTGCGTCCGACGGCCGAGCTGTTCTTCATCACCGGGGCCGATGCCGTCGCGCAGATCCTCGACTGGAAGGACGTCCAAGAGCTCTGGGACCTCGCCCACTTCGTCGCCGTCTCGCGCCCGGGGCACGACCTCAGCGTTAGCGGTTTGCCCGAGAGCGACGTAAGCTTGCTCGAAGTCCCCGCACTGGCCATCTCGTCGACCGATTGCCGCGCCCGGGTGGGTCGAGACTTTCCGGTGTGGTACTTGGTCCCCGACGGCGTCGTCCAGTACATCTCCAAGCACCATCTGTATCGGAGCGTTTCATGAGCACGTCCGACGGTCAGCCGCCCCTCACCCGGCGACAGATCCGCGACCTCGAGCGAGCCCGCGAGGCCGGTCGGTCCGTCACGGGTGGCGTGCCCGTGGTGCCCGCGTCGGCGTCCTCGCCCGAGCTGGCTCCGACGCCCGAGCCGAGTTCGACGCCCGAACCGACCTCGACGCCGGAGCCGACCTCGTCGCCCGAACCGATGCCGGCTCCGCGCTCGGCGGCTGCGTCGACGAGCGACGACGCGTTGCCCACCCCCGTCCCTTCGGCCGCGGCTCGACCCGACGTGCCGCCGCCTGCCCCGGGTTCGGTCGTCGACCCCGGCACCGGCCTCACCCGCCGGCAGATGCGCGCGCTGCGCGACGCCGACCAGAGCCGTGGTGCGTCACCGGTGCCGCTGCAGGCCCCTGCGCCCGAACCCCGCCGACCGCTGGCCGACGCACTGAACACGGTCGACGAGATCGCCCCGGCGGCGGCTCGGCCCACGTCGGCGCCGGTCGGTTCGTCGTCGGCGGATGCCCGTCCGGCGTCGGCCCCCGCCCCTCGGCCGTCGTCGGCCGACGACGCGTCGGACGTGACGCCCGGCCCGCGTCGGACGGGCCAGACCCCCGCGGCCGCTCCGGTCGCCTCGGCACCCGCCCCGACGTCGACGCCCACCGTGTTCCCCTTCGCCCTGTCCGACGAGCAGGGTCGTGGGCCGCAGTCCTCGCCGAGCGCGCCTCCTGCGTCGTCGCGTCCGACGACGTCGGCACCGCGCGCGTCGAATGCGGTGACGGACGACCGTCGTGACGACTCGTCCGACGTCGTGCCCGTCGTGCCGCCGGGCCACTGGTCGGCCCAGTCCGACGAGCCCGACGCGCAGTCCGTCCCCGGTCGTCAGCTCGGCACGAGCACGGGGCAGCAGAACGCCTTGATCCTCACCGACGCCCAGGTCGCCGACGTGACCGGTGCCCTCAACGCCACCGGCGAGATCATCATCACGGGGTCGATCGACCTGCCCCGCAGCTTGGCGTCGACGGGCTCGCAGGCCCGCATCGACAACTCCGACATGGACCGCATCCTCGAGCAGGGCGACGCCGAGCAGGCCTCGAGCGACGCCGAGCCCGTGCGGGCCAGCCGGGCCATCAGCACGCACACGTCCACCCGGGCGGTCGTGCTCGCCGCGTCGCAGCCCAAGGGCACCCACCTGCCGTTGATCCTCGGGATCTCGGGCGGCGTGGTGGGCCTCGGTATCATCGGCTTGATCATCGGTGGCTTCGCCACCGGGGTGCTGGGCTGAGGCCCGACCCACCCGAACCGACCCCGGTCGGCCCGCATCACCACCTACCCCCTAAGGAACACGTGACAGCCACCCCTCGTGCCATCGAGCTGCTGCAGATCGCCGCACGCGCGGCCGACGACAAGCAGGCGGACGACCTCGTCGCCCTCGACGTCTCCGGCCCCCTGCCCCTGACCGACGTCTTTCTGCTGGCCACGGGCCGCAGCGAACGCAACGTGGTCGCCATCGCCGGCGAGATCGAAGACAAGATGCTCGAGGCCGGGGTCAAGACCCTCCGCCGCGAGGGTCGCGCCGAGGGTCGCTGGGTGCTGCTCGACTTCGGTGACGTCGTCGCCCACGTCTTCCACGACGAGGACCGGCAGTACTACGCACTCGAGCGCCTCTGGAGCGACTGCCCCACGATCCCGCTCGACGTCCTGACCGAGTCGGCCGCCGCGTCCACCGACGCGGCCGTCGACGCACCGGCCGAGGCGTAGCCGACCCGCGCCTCCTCGGCGCTTGCCGTCCGCCTCGGCGAGACGTCACGAGATGCCGCTCACCTCTCGGGGTGGGCGGCATCGCCTGCCGGGCGGCTCGAGCGGCCGTGGACTTGCGGGCTCGAAAAATGTAGTAATGTAGACGAGTTGCTTCCGACGGGGTGAAAACCTCGAGAGGCAGCAGTTCTGGGTCTGTGGCGCAGCTGGTAGCGCACCTGCATGGCATGCAGGGGGTCAGGGGTTCGAGTCCCCTCAGATCCACCAGAACGGTTTCACTGGAACCACCGAAGGCCCCTCCTCGTGAGGGGCCTTCGTCGTTGCCGGGCGTCCTGCCCAGGTGACGGCCGCACGCCGCCACGAGGTAAACATCCCGCCACGAGTTTGCGTGGCGGAGTGTTTACTTCGTGGCGGGCCAGGCCAGGCCGCCCGAGCACGCAAGGCGCACGCCAACGGACGCAGGAGGCGCGGGTCGCTTCAGACGCGGGCCCGCAGCTCTGCAGACGCGCGCGCCGCACCCTCGGCGAGCAGACCCTGGTCGGCGTGCACCAGTTCGCCGTCCGCGACGACGGAGTCGCCGCCGACCCACAGCCGGGCCAGCGGCGGCAGGGACGCCAGCCCCAGCGCGGCGACCGGGTCGGCGATGCCGGCGAACTCGACGCCGTCGACCCGCCAGAGGGCGAGGTCGGCGAGCTTGCCCACCTCGATCGAGCCGAGGTCGGCGTCCCGGCCGAGCACGCGGGCGCCGCCGATCGTCGCCAGGCGCAGGCCCTGCCGCACCGAGAACGCGTCGGCGCCCGAGCGCAGCCGCCCGAACAGCACCGCCTGGCGGATCTCGGTGCCGAGCTGGCCGGACTCGTTCGAGGCGGCACCGTCGACCCCGAGGCCCACGGGGGCCCCGGCCGCCAGCAGTGACGCGATCGGGGCGATGCCGGCGGCCAGGCGTCCGTTCGACGACGGGCAGTGCGCCACGCCCGTCCCCGTCGCGGCGAAGCGCCCGATCGCATGCTCGTCGAGGTGGACGCAGTGCGCCATCCAGACGTCGTCGCCGAGCCAGCCGAGGTCCTCGAGGTACTGGGTCGGCGTGCGGCCGAAGCGCTCGAGGCAGAAGGCGTCCTCCTCGACGGTCTCCGAGCCGTGGGTGTGCAGCCGGACCCCGAGCTGCCGGCCGAGCACCGCGGCCTCGCGCAGCAGGTCGGGCGTCACCGAGAACGGCGAGCAGGGCGCGATCGCGATCTGGACCCGCGCGTCGCCGGACGGGTCGTGGAACCGGGCCACCGCCTCCTGGCTGGCGCGCAGCGCGGCGTCCGTCGTCTCGACGGCGAAGTCCGGGGGCAGGCCGCCCTGCGACCGGCCGAGGTCCATCGAGCCCCGCGTGGCGTGCAGGCGGACGCCCACGGTCGTCGCCGCCCGGACGATGCCGCCGAGCAGGTCACCGGAGCCGGCCGGGAAGACGTAGTGGTGGTCGCCGACGGTCGTGCAGCCCGACCGGGCGAGCACGGCGATCGCGGCAGCGGCCCCGGCCTCGACGAGCGGCTCGTCGATGCGCGCCCAGGTCGGGTAGAGCGCGACCAGCCAGTCGAACAGGATGGAGTCCTGCGCGATGCCGCGGGTCAGCCACTGGTAGAGGTGGTGGTGCGTGTTCACCAGGCCCGGCGTGAGCAGGTGGCCGCGGCCGTCGACGCGCTCGACCGGGATCGGCGCCGCATCCGGAGTCGCCGACCACGAGCCCGGCCTCGACCCGGGTGGGGCCAGCCCGGCCGTGGCCCATGCGGGGGCGGGCCCTGGCCCGACGGCGACGATGCGCGATCCGTCGACGACGACGTGACCGCCGGCGTGCTCGGTGTCGTGGGCGTCGACCGTCGCGACGTGGGCACCCTCGACGACGAGCCGTCGCACCGGGGCCGACAGGTCTGGTCCGGTCAGGCCCGGTGCCGTCACGCCCCGAGTCATGTCGCGAGTCACGCCGCGAGCCACGCCGCGATCTCGCCGGCGGCCCGGCCCTTGAGCTCGTCGCTCGCCCCCGAGCACTCGATCGAGCTCAGGGCGCAGGCGGCGAGCTGGGCGTCGGTGAGCCCGAGGGTCGTGCGGGCCAGCTCGTACTCGGCGAGGACGCCGGGGCCGAAGAGGATCGGGTCGTCGGCGTTGATCGAGCACCGCACGCCGGCCTCGACCAGGCGCTTCAGCGGGTGGTCCTCGATCGTCGGGATCACCGACAGCAGCACGTTCGAGGTGAGGCACACGTCGAGGCAGACGCCCTCGGCGGCCAGGCGAGCCATCAGCGTCTCGCTGTGCACGGCCGTCACGCCGTGCAGCACGCGGTCGGCGCCGAGGACGTCCAGCGCCTCCTCGATCTGGTCCGGCCCGGCGAGCTCGCCGGCGTGCGGCGTCGAGAGCAGCCCCGCGTGCTTGGCGACGCGGAAGGCTTCCTCGTAGCGCGCCGCCGGGTTGCCGCGCTCGTCGTTGGCGAGGCCGAGCGAGACGACGCCGCGGTCGGCGTAGGCGGCGGCCAGGTGGGCCAGCTCGTTCGCTGCCTCGACGCTCTCGGTGCGGTCGACCGTGATCATCAGGCCGACCTCGACGCCCCACCGCTCGCCGCTCTCGGCGCAGGCTGCGAGCATGGCCCGCAGCGATGCGTCGAGCGACCCGAAGGTGGCGACGTAGAACTGCGGGCTGGCCCCGAACTCGACGTAGGCCACGCCCTCGAGGGCGCAGTCCTCGATCGCCTCGTCGATCAGGCGGAAGAGGTTGTCGCTCTCGGCGAGGACCACGAGCATGCCCTGGTACGTGGCGCTGAACTCGCTGAAGTCCCCGAAGCTGGTCGGCATCGGCACGACGACCCCCGACGACGCTGCCATCTCGGCGAGCGAGTCCGGACGGATCGCCGCCTCCATGTGCAGGTGGAGGTGCCCCTTCGGCAGGGCGCGCAGGTCGCGCCGGTCGCGCGCCACGGCGTCGGCGGGCGCGGGGGAGGGCACCGAGGAGGCGCGGGTGGCGTCGGCGGGGGAGGTGGTGGTCACGAGCGGGCTCCGTGGATCAGGGCGTCGACGAACGACGGCAGGAAGAGGTCGGTGCGGACGGCGGTGACCGCCGTCGTGTGGGTCGAGGGGTCGTCGTCCGGTGCCGACCCGTCGGGGCGCCAGTCCGTCGCGGCGCCGTCGGGCGTGACCAGCACCCGGCCGCGGGTCGCGAAGCCGTCGTGGGTCACGCCGACGGGGCCGGTGACGCTCTCGGCGATCCACTCGGGGTGCACCATCAGGGCGGCGGCCAAGCCGTCGTGCACGGGGCTGACCCGGCGGCCCCAGGCGTTGCGGTAGAAGTCGAGGTAGGTCGCGAGGACGTCGGCCGCGAAGGTGCCGGTCGGCGTGCCCGAGTCGCGCAGGGCGGCGACGTGGGACTCGTCGGTGATCACCTGCGAGGTCGCGTTGACGCCGACCATCAGGCGCGAGCCAGCCGGCGCGGTGAACACCTCGCGCGCGGCCGGGCCGTCGTTCTGGACGTTGGCGTCGACCATGTCCGTCCGGCCCAGCTCGGGGAACGGTCCGCTGCCGCCCATGATCGTCACCGACCGGAACAGCGTCAGGAGGCGCGGTTCGGCTCGCAGCGCCAGGGCCACGTTCGTCAGCGGCCCCAGGGTGAGCAGGTCGATCTCGCCCGGTGACGCCCGGGCCACCTCGACGAGCCGTTCGGCCGCCGTGGCGTCGAGGAGCACGCGGGGCAGGGGACGGTCGGCGACGACGTCACCGAGGCCGTCGTGACCGTGGACGTAGTGCGCGATGTGCGCCTCCGCCTCGAGCGGCCCCTCGGCGCCGCGGGCGACCGGCACGTGGTCGAGCCCGACGAGGCCCAGGACGTGCCCGATGTTCCGCAGGGCGTCGTCGACGACGCAGTTGCCGTAGACGGCCGTGATGCCGACGATCTCGACGTCGGGCTGCGCGGAGAGCCAGAGCAGGGCGAGCGCGTCGTCGATGCCGGTGTCGGTGTCGACCAGCACGCGGCGCGTCCCGCCGGGGCCCGTCACGCTGGGCCCCGTCACGCTGGGCCCCGTCACGACGCGGTCGCCTTGCCGGCGTTCGGGCCCCACTTCGCGAGCACCGCCGTCTCGACGAAGGTGGTGATCGTGTAGAGCACGATCGACACGAGCGTGATGAGCACGACGATCGCCCAGATCTCGCCGTACTGCGACTGCGACTTGGCGGCCGTGATCGCGGCGCCGAGGCCCTCGTAGGTGAAGAGCCACTCGTAGAGCATCGCGCCGGTGATGGCTCCCGGCACGGCGATGCGCATCGAGGCGAAGAAGTACGGCAGGGCCGTCGGGAAAGCCACCTTGCGCATGATCGTCCAGCGGCTGCCGCCGTAGACCCGGATCAGGTCGACCGACTGGGCGCTGACCGAGCGGAAGCCGAGGGTCAGGTTGACGAGCAGGGGGAAGAACACCACCACGCCGCCGATGAAGCCGGCGGTGACGATGCCGTTGCCCAGCACGAGGTAGATCACGGGGGCCATCGCGAGCAGCGGCACCGTGCGCAGCAGCATGGCGATCGGCATGAACATGAACTCGACGGGTCTGATCAGCGTGAAGACGACCGCCACGACCAGCGAACCGCCGACGCCGAAGACGAAGCCGATCGCGGCGTGCCAGAGGGTCACCCCGAGCAGGCCGGCGATGTGCACGCGGTTCTCGGCTGCCGTGATCTGGCTGAGCTCGGAGTCGACGAAGAACCAGCGGAACACGTCGGCCGGGGTCTTCGCGATGAACGCGTTGGCCTGCAGCACGACGATGGCGAGGTTCCAGAGGATGCCGAGGATCACCGCCGAGATGGCGATCGTCAGCACGGTGCGGCCGATGCGTCGCAGGACGAACCGCGTCGTCGAGGAGGCGCGGGTCGAGACCGTCGGGGCGGTCACGCGGGTGCCGGTGCCCGTGGGCATCGTCGTGGGCATCAGAACCCCTCTCCGGCGCGGCTGTCGCCCGCCGACCAGGGCGTGACCAGTCGGCTGATCCGCCCGATGACGAAGTAGGCGATCCCCGCGATGCCGCCCGAGATCAGGGCCAGCGCCCAGAGCTTGACCGACGCCGCCGTGGCCTGCGCCGCGAGCAACAGGATGCCGAGGCCCTGGTCGACGCCGATGAGGAAGTACTCGCCGAGGACCGCGCCGAGGAACGCCGCGGGTGCCGCCAGCTTCAGCGCCGCGAGGATGCTGGGCAGGGCGGCGATCAGCCGGACCTTGACCAGCTGCGTCCAGCGCGAGCCGCCGTAGGCCGTGATGACGTCGAGCTGTGTCTCGCTCGCGGCCCGCAGGCCGAGCAGCGTGCCGATCACGGTGGTGAAGATCACGCTGAGCGCGGCCAGGAAGATCGACGTCGTTCGGCCGCCGGCGGGCGACATGAGCGTGACGATCGGCGCGATCGCGGTCAGCGGGATGCACGAGCAGACCACGGCGAGCTGGGTCGAGAGCCCCTCGAACCACGGCACGAGCAGCACCGCGAAGGCCAACGCGAACGCGATCAGGTTGCCCCAGAGGAACCCCCACGCCGCGCTGCCGGCCGTCGCGCCGATGGCGCGCCAGTAGACCAGGTCGCTCAGGTCGGTGACGAGCTGGACGAGCACCTGGCCGGGAGGCGGCACCGAGCCGGTGACCGAGAACAGCGTGACGGCCACGACCTGCCAGATCGCGACGATCAGCACGATGCCGACGAGGGCGCCGACCCACGGAGGGGCCGCCGCCAGCGAGCCGAGCACCGACCGGCGCTCGCTGCCGCGGGCGGTCTCGGCCTGGAGCGCGACGCTCTGGCCCAGCTCGGCCTCGACCTCGCGCTCGGCGGTCTCGCGCGGCGACGTGTGCAGGTCAGTCATCGGCCGCCGCCCCGTGCGAGCCGAACAGGATCTCGGAGATGCGGTCGACGTAGGCGTGGAACTCGGGCGTGCGGGTCAGTTCGGGCAGGCGCGGCCTCGGCAGGTCGATCTCGACCACCTCGGCGATGCGGCCCGGACGGGCGCTCATCACGGCGACGACGTCGGACAGGAACACGGCCTCGGCGATGCCGTGCGTCACCATGAGCGTGGTGGCGGGCTTCTCGCCCCAGATGCGCAGCAGCTCGACGTTCATGCGCTGCCTCGTCATGTCGTCGAGCGCGCCGAACGGTTCGTCGAGCAGCATGATGGTCGGCTGCACGGCGAGGCAGCGCGCGATCGAGACGCGCTGCCGCATGCCGCCCGAGAGCTGCGCCGGCTTGGCCTTCTCGAAGCCCTTCAGGCCGACGAGGTCGATCAGGTCGTCGATCAGGCCGGCCGGGGGAGTGAGCCCGGCGACCTCGAGCGGCAGCCGGATGTTGTTCTCGACGCTGCGCCAGGGCAGCAGGGCCGAGTCCTGGAACGCGATGCCCGTCTCGTGGCCGCGTTGCACCTCGGCCGCGGTCTTGCCGTTGATGACGACGCTGCCCGACGTGGGCGTCTCGAGCCCGGCGAGGATGCGCAGGATGGTCGACTTGCCGCAGCCCGAGGGGCCGAGCAGGCTGAGGAACGAGTCCTTCTTGGTGCCCAGGTCGATCTGCGTCAGGGCCTGCACGCTCTTCCGGCCGAGCTGGAACGACTTGGTCAGCCCCTGGATGTTGATGCCCGTGGCGAGCTCGGGCCGACCGGCGGGGTCGCCCGTCGCCGTGGTGAGCGCCGCCGTCGCGGTCGTGGTGCCGTCCGTCATGGTCATGCCGTGGGGATCGTGAAGGTCGTGATGAGGTCGGGGTTCTCCTCGTAGACCTCGTTGATGATGCTGAGGTCGAAGAGGTCGTCGGCCGACACGTCGGTGCCCATGGCCTTCAGCGAGGCGATGTTCTCGGCGACCAGTTCGTCGGTCATCGTGAACAGGCCGTTGGCGTTGACGTCCTCGGTGAGGATCAGGGTGTTCTGCGCCTCGGCCTCGGCGGTCTGCTCCTCGACGTCGAGGTCCTGGTCCTTGCCGTACTTCTCGACGGCGTACTTCGCGCTCTGCTCCGGGCTCTTCACCGCGTCGGTCCAGCCCTTGATCTCGGCGACCAGGAAGGCCTTGAGCATGTCGCGTTCGTTGTCGATGGTGTCCTGCGTGACGGTGAAGGTCTCGGCGACGAACGGCAGCCCGTTGTCGGCGAAGCCCAGCACGACGGGGGTGAAGCCGTCCATCTCGGCGAGGATGGGCTCGTTCGTGATGTACGACATGTGCGCGTCGTACGCGTTCGTCTCGAGCGGCGCGATGTCGTACTGGGTGGCCACCAGCTCGACGTCGTCGAGGGTCATGTCGTTGGCCTTGAGGAACCCCTCGAAGATGGTCTGGTTGCCGCCCGACTGCACGCCGATCTTCTTGCCCTTGAGGTCGTCGAGCGTGCGGATCGGGTTGCCCTCCTCGAGCGACAGCAGGCAGAACGGGTTCTTCTGGAAGGTCGTGCCGATGATCTTCAGCGCCGCGCCCTGGGCGACCGAGGGGCCGGTGAGCGACGCCGACGACAAGCCGACCTTGGCCTGTCCGGCGAGCAGCGCCTCCTCGGCTCCGGTCTGCCCGCCGCCGGCGAGCAGCGTCACCTCGCTGAAGCCCGCGTCGGTGTAGTAGCCCTTCTCGGTGGCGAAGTACTCGCCCGCGAACTCGATGTTCTTGATCCACGACAGCTGCACGGCGATGGTGCCGAAGGCCCCGCCGGATGCGGCCCCGCCGGTCGCCGCGCCCGTGCCGGCCGACGAGTCGGTGCAGGCGGCGAGCAGGGCGGTCGTGCCGACGACGAGGGCAGCCGAGCCGCCCAGGCGCAGGAACCCGCGGCGGTCGAGGGACGAGTCACGGAACGCGGACGGTACGGAGAGGGGGCTCATGGGGGTCTCCTGAGGGTTGTTCGGGTGAGGTGTCGAAAAGCTAGACCCGGACTGTTTCATCGTCGTTTCGGACGTGTTGCCGTCGTCGCCGACCTGAGGACGCGTTAGTTTCGGGGGCATGGCCACGCGCGAGTCCTCCGACAAGAGGGCCGAACTGCTCGAGCGCGTCGTCGACCACGTGCTCGAGAACGGCGTCGGCCAGCTCACCCTCCGCGGCCTGGCCACGGCGGTCGGCTCGAACAACCGCATGCTGCTGTACTACTTCGGCAGCCGAGAAGAGCTGGTCGTCGCGGCCTTGCACGGGGCAGAACGGCGGTTCCCGGGCATCGTCGGGGTCGTGGACCACCTGGCCGGGCCCGACCTGCCGCTCGACCAGCGCCTCCTCGCCGTCTGGCGGACGGTGTCCGACCCCGTCAACCAGCCGTTCAACCGGCTGTTCTTCGAGGTGTTCGGCCTCGCGAGCTTCGACCGCGAGCGCTACGCCTCGCTGCTCGGCGACATCGGCACCGAGTGGGTGGGCCAGGTCGCGGCGGCGTACCGCGCCGAGGGCGTCGAGGAGGCGCGGGCCGAGTCGTTCGCGCACGAGACGGTCGCGCTCTGGCGTGGCTTCCAGGCCACGCTGCTCAGCGCCGGGTCGAGCGCCGCGGTCGACCGCGCCGCCGTCGAGGCCACCGAGGCGCTGGTCGCCCGCGTCCGGTCCGCCGCGGCCGTCACCCGCTGACGACCCGTCGTATTAACAGTTCGTTTCGTGGCTGGACTCCGGGTGAACCATCCGGTTCACTGACGGCATGAAGCAGATCCGTCTCGGTGTGTTCGAAGTCGCCGGCCCCCAGGTCGGCGGCACCCTCAGCTGGTCCCACCCCCGCAGCGACTCGCTCGGCTACCACGGGCTCGACCTGTGGATCGGCATGGCGAAGCTGCTCGATCGGGCCGGCTTCGACTTCTTGTTCTTCGCCGACGGCTTCGGCTACCCGTCGATCGACGGCGACCTGCCCGAGACGGCGGCCCGCGGCGGCATCAACTTCCCCGGCATGGACCCGGCGCTGCTGATCCCGACCCTGGCCCGCGAGACCGAGCGGCTCGGCTTCGTCGTCACCTCGTCGACCGGGCTCGACCACCCCGTCCAGTCCGCGCGCCGCTTCGCCACCCTCGACCACCTGACCGGTGGGCGCATCGGCTGGAACATCGTCACGGGTGCCTCGCAGAACACCGTCGCCGAGTTGTTCGGCCACGACGAGATGCGCGGCCACGACGCCCGCTACGACCAGGCCGACGAGTACGTCGACCTGGCGATGACCCTCTGGGAGGGCTGCTGGGAGGACGGCGCGTTCCGTGGCGACGCCGAGGCGGGCGTCCTGGCCGACCGCGACCGCATCCACCGCGTCGAGTTCGCGGGCGAGCACTTCCGGTCGTCGGGCTACTTCACGGTCGCGCCCTCACCGCAGCGCACGCCGGTGCTGTTCCAGGCGGGCACCTCGGACCGCGGGCGCGCCTACGCCGCCCGCAACGCCGAGTGCGTCTTCGTGCAGGGCACGACGGTGCCGAAGACGGCGGCGAACGTCGCCGACATCCGGGCGAAGGCGGCCGCCCTCGGCCGCGACCCCGAGTCGGTCAAGATCATGGTCGGGCTGACCGTCACGGTCGCCCCGACCCACGACGAGGCCGTCGCCCTGCGCAGGGAGTTCGACGACCTGCAGACCGACGAGGTCGTCGCCGTGCTCTACGCGGGCAACACCGGCATCGACCTGCTCTCGCTCGACCCCGCGCGCGACCTGACCCAGCTGCAGGACGACGGCGGACCCGTCGGCCAGATGGGTCAGAGCAACATCGACCGCTTCCTGCCGAAGGACGGTTCGCCGGCGCCCACGGTCCGCGAGATCCTCGACGACCTGCGGGGCAAGGGCACCCGCGGCCTGCAGCTGGTCGGCGACCCCGTCGAGGTCGCGGACGAGCTCGAGCGCCTGGTCGACGAGACCGACCTCGACGGGTTCCTGCTCGAGCCGATCTTCGGCACGGCCGACCTGGCGGACTTCGCCGAGCTCGTCGTGCCCGAACTCCGCCGCCGCGGTCGCATGCCGGCCGAGCCCGCCACGGGCACGTTGCGTGAGCAGATGCTCGGTCGCCCCGGCCCGCACCTGTCGGCCGACCACCCGGGTGCCCGCTTCGCGGTGGTTCCGGCGACGGTCTGAGTCGCGGCGCGCAGGCCTCAGGAGGTGCGGGTCGCCCAGGCGCGGACGGCCGGGTACAGCTCGGGCAGGGTCGCCGCCCGGTGCGTCGGCCGGGCGTCCGGGGCGGCGAAGCGTTCGACCAGGGCCGTCGGCGAGCCCTGCGCCGCGGCCGGCTCGAGGTCGTTCGGCCAGATGTCGCCCACGCTGAGCAGGCGGTCGGGCCGGTCGGCGAGGCCCGCGTCGGCCCGGAGCCGCTCGAGCACGGCGGGCAGGCCGGCCGGCTTGCGCGCGTCGGTGACGAGTTCGTCGACGCGGTCGGCGAGCCCCAGCCGCTCGAGCGGCTGGACGACGCCGTGCTCGGGGGAGTTCGTCACGAGCACGACGCGGACGCCGTCGGGCAGCGAGTCGAGCAGGTCGGCGAGCCCGTCGGGTGCGGAGACCTCGAGGCGGCCCTCGGCGAGGGCCGCACGGGCCCCGGCGTAGGCGGCCGAACGCGCCGCGTCGTCGACGCCCAGGGCTCGCGAGACCCGTTCGGCGACGACGTACCCGTCGGGGGAGCCCTCGCCGTACGCGATGGCCTCGTCGACGCCCTCGGGCTCGTCGGCGAGGGGGCTGCCGACGAACCGCGCCAGCACGGCCTCGACCAGTCGCGGCGGGTGCTGCTCGTCGGTCGCGGCGAGCGCCTCGTCGAGGAGGCGCGCGTACGTCAGGACGGCGCCGTCGCCCAGGCAGACGGTCCCGTCGAAGTCGAGCACGAGGACGTGGGTGGTAGTCATCCGTCGATCCTGCCGCACCGGGCCGGAGTCGGCGGGACTGGGAGCGAGCCAAGGCATGCTGTGGGCCGTCTGTGCATTCCCTCCGCACGGACGCGGGCGCGATAGAACGGGTCCATGAGCAACGAGCAGGACACCACGCCCACCCCCGACGACCGCCCGCGCCCCGCGTACGGCGAGTACGCGCCGCAGGGCGCCGGCCCGCAGGCCACGCCCGAGCAGGGGCAGCAGGGCGGCCCGACGCCCGGCCAGCAGGGCCAGCAGGCACCCGGCCAGCAGCTGCCGCCGCAGGGCGCACCGTACGGCCAGCCCGGCTACGGCCAGCCCGACCCCCACTCGACCCCCACCACCGGCACTCCCGGCCCCGGCGGCATCGGCGCCTTCGCCGGCGCGGGCTACCCGCAGGTGCTGGCCTCGTTCACCAAGTACGAGGACGCCCAGTCCGCCGTCGACCTGTTGTCCGACGAGGGGTTCCCCGTCGAGAGCGTCTCGATCGTCGGGCACGACATCCGCACCGTCGAGAACGTCTCGGGTCGACTCACCTCGGGCAAGGCCGCCGGTCGAGGCGCCGGTGGCGGTGCCTGGTTCGGTCTGCTGCTCGGCCTGCTGTTCGGCATCTTCGCCCCGACCGGCGCGTGGATCGGCGTCCTGCTCGTGGCCGTCGGCCTCGGTGCCCTGTGGGGAGCCCTGTGGGGCTTCGTCGGTCACAAGATGCTGCGCGGTCGCCGCGACTTCTCGTCGGTCCGCACGATGGAGGCCGGCCGGTACGAGGTGCTCGTCCGCGGCGAGCTCGCCGCCCGGGCGCACCAGACGTTGGCGCAGGGACGCAAGGTCGCCTGACCGGCACCACCCGCGCCTCCTCGGCCCGGCCGATCCACGCCCGTCCCGCTCGTCGGGGCGGGCGCGGTCGTGTGCCATGCCTCGGTAGATCGTTCGTTGGTGTACCAATGGTTGGTACACTCAGCATCATGACGAGACCCGAGCGACACCACGAGCACGGCAGCAGGTTCGGCGACCTGGTCGAGCGGATGAACGCCCGGTTGCGTCCCTACATCGGCGGGGCGCAGTTGGGGTTGAAGAACGAGGCTCCGGCGGTCGCGCCGCAGCACGGCGGGGAGTGCCCCCTCTGTGGTGCGCCGATGGACGAGCACGTCGTCGACCGCACGGGCGTCCGCACCATGGTGCACTGCCCGGTGCCGCGGGCATGAGCGCCGCCGTCGCGTCTCCGCCCGCCGACCCGCTCGAGCTCGAGAGCCAGATCTGCTTCGCGCTCTCGGTCGCGTCGCGCGGCGTCGTCGCGGCCTACCGCCCGGTGCTCGAGCCGCTCGGGCTGACGCACCCGCAGTACCTCGTGATGCTGGCCCTGTGGCAGCACGCCCCGCTGTCGGGTCGCGAGCTCAGTCGTCTGTTGCGGCTCGACCCGGGCACGCTCAGTCCGCTGCTCAAGCGGCTCGAGGCGCAGGGTCTGCTGACCCGCGGGCGACGGGCCGACGACGAGCGGGCGCTGTCGATCGAACTGACCCCGACGGGTGCCGCGCTGCGGAGCGAGGCCGAGGGCATCCCCGGGCGCATGATGGCCCGGCTCGGGGTGACGCGCGACGAGCTCGTCGTGCTGCATCGCACGATGACGAAGCTGATCGTCGCGGCGGACGCCGACGGAGCCGCCACCCCGGCGTGAGGCCCGGCCCGGCCCGACGCTGACGCGGTGCAGCAGGGTCCGCGTCAGCGCAGCGGTGCGGGAACGGTCGCCGAGCGCGACCACACGACGTCGACGGTGCGACCGAGCACCCGGGTCGCGATCTCGCCGGCCAGGGCCTCGCGGAAGTGCGAGGCGGCCCGCTCGTCCGAGACGACCACGTCGACCCGCAGGCCCGCGAGTTCGTCGGTCACGAGCGCCGGACCGTCGGCGAAGCGGACGAGGTACTGGTGGTCCCTGACGGGCACGTTCTCGTAGTGGTCGCGGAGGCTCTTCTCGAGCAGGCGGACCGAGTGGATTCCGTCCTTCGGCTTGACGAGGGCGCTGAGCGAGATCATGCGTCGATGCTCCACCCCGCGGGCGACCTGGGCGTGAACGAGACGTGACGGACGCCTGTGCGTTCGCCGCGCCTCCTCGGCGTGTCGGCCGACGAGCGCAGGAGGCGCGGGTCACGTGGCGGGGGAGCCGCCGGCCTCGGCGACGAACTCGCCGACCGTCGTGTCGATCAGCCGCCAGGCCCGGGTGAACGCGTCGTCGGCGTCGCCGGCCCGGATCGCGAGGGCCAGGTCGAGGTGGAGGCCGGCCGCCGCGGGCGTGTACCCGGTGATCGTGAAGCGGCGTTCTTCGGTGCGGGTGCGCAGCAGGGCCTCGACGGTCGTCGCGAAGTGGCCGATGACGTCGTTGCCCGAGCCGCGCAGCATCGCCGTGTGGAACGCGACGTCGGCCTCGAGGTAGGCGCGGCCGTCACCCGACTCGGCGGCGGCGACCATCGTGCGGGCGGCGTCCTCGACGGCGGATGCCTGGTCGGGTGTGAAGGCCAGGGCGCTCAGCCGGGCCGCCACCGGCTCGAGGCCGAGTCGCAGTTCGAGCAGCTCGCGCATCTGCACGAAGTACTCGGGGCTGCGCCCGCGCCACAGGATGATCTGCGGGTTCATGAGGTCCCACGAGGTGCGGGGCAGCACCTGGGTGCCGAGGCGCTGGCGGGGTTCGACCATGCCGAGGGACTGCAGCACCCGCAGGGCCTCGCGCAGCACCGATCGCGAGACGGCGAAGCGGACGGCCAGGTCGTCGAGGTTCAGGACGGAGCCCACCGCGAGTCGACCGTCGACGATCTCGGTGCCGAGGGCGTCGACGACCCGGGCGTGCAGGCCGCCTTCTCGTGCTGCGGTGAGGCCGGGGTTCATCGTCGACTCCTAGGGAAGAGGGTGGGGTGGACACGGGTGGCGCGGTCGTGCCGTCTGTGGCACACTCCATAAGTCTGATTAGTCACACTAATCAGACTCGTTCGTCAGACCAGACTGCCAGACATCCGTCGGGCCCTGCCGATCGACAACCCCCGGGCCTCGGCCCACGACGAAGAGGTCGCAGTGACGCGTCCTCGGAAGGACGCGACCGGATGCACCTCCTCGCCGCGGCGACCGCCGCCCCCACGCCCTCGGGCACCGACGCGCAGTTGATCATCGCGGCCCTCGTGGGCATCGTCGTGATCGTCGGCCTCATCACCTGGCTGAAGGTCCATCCCTTCCTCGCTCTGCTGCTCGGCGCGGTCGGGGTCGGCATCGGCGCGGGCCTCGCGCCCGGCGACGCCGTCACGAGCTTCGGCACCGGCTTCGGCTCGACCATGACGAGCGTCGGCATCCTCATCGGCCTCGGGGCCATGTTCGGCAAGCTGCTCAGCGACTCGGGCGGAGCGGACCGCATCGTCGACACGCTCATCTCGCGGTCGTCGCAGAAGGCCCTGCCCTGGGTCATGGCCCTCATCGGCGCCCTGATCGGGCTGCCGATGTTCTTCGAGGTCGGCCTCGTGCTGCTGATCCCGGTCATCGTGCTCGTCGCCCGCCGGTCGGGCCTGCCGCTCATGCGCATCGCGATCCCGGCGCTCGCCGGCCTCTCGGCGATGCACGCCCTCGTGCCGCCGCATCCCGGCCCGCTGCTCGCCGTCTCGACCGTCGGCGCCGACCTCGGCCTCACCCTCGGCCTCGGCGTGCTGGTGGCCGTCCCCACCGTGATCGTCGCCGGTCCGCTCTTCTCGAAGCTCGCCGCGAAGTGGGCGCCGGTGCCGGTGCCCGACCTCTTCGTCTCGAAGGAGGAGGACGGCGGCGAGGGGTCGGCCCGCAAGCGCCCCAGCTTCGCGAACGCCCTGGTGGGCATCCTGCTGCCGGTCGTGCTGATGCTCGCCCGTTCGATCCGCGAGGCGGCGCTGCCGACCGCGACGGGCACCTGGGTCGACCTGCTCGAGTTCCTCGGGACGCCCATGGTCGCGCTGACCGTCGCCGTGCTGTACGCGATGGTGTTCTACGCCCGTGCCGGGGGCATGGACAAGGCCGCCGTGTCGAAGACGCTCGGCTCGTCGCTGCCCGACGTCGCCGGCATCCTGCTGATCGTCGGTGCCGGCGGCGGGTTCAAGCAGGTGCTGATCGACACCGGCATAGGCACCGTGATCGGCGACGCCGTCTCGGAGTCGGGCGTCAGCGTGCTGCTCGTCGCCTGGGTCGTCGCCGCCCTCGTGCGCGTCGCCACCGGCTCGGCCACCGTCGCCACGGTCACGGCCGCCGGCATCATGGCCCCGCTCGCCGCCGACATGTCGACCCCCGAGGCGTCGCTGCTGGTGCTCGCCATCGGAGCGGGCTCGGTGTTCCTGTCGCACGTGAACGACGCGGGCTTCTGGCTCATCAAGGAGTACCTCGGCACCACGGTCGGGCAGAACTTCAAGACGTGGAGCCTCATGGAGTGCGTCCTCAGCCTGACGGCCCTCGCCGGGGTCATGCTCGCGAGCGTGTTCATCTGATGGGCGTCCTCGAGAACGCGGACCGCGCCTCCTCGGGTGCCGCGACGGACGCAGGAGGCGCGGTGCCGGCGGGCGGGCCGTACGCGACCGACCCCGTGCTCGTCGTCATGGGCGTGTCGGGTTCGGGCAAGTCGACGGTCGCGGCCCTGCTCGCCGAGCGGCTCGGCTGGGACTCGTACGAGGGCGACGACCTGCACCCCGACGAGAACGTCGCCAAGATGGCCGCCGGCCAGCCGCTCGACGACGACGACCGGGCGCCGTGGCTCGACACGGTGTCGTCGTGGATCGTCGAGCACGCGATGGCGGGGGTGCCGGGCGTGATCACCTGCTCGGCGCTCAAGCGGACGTACCGCGACGTGCTGCGCGAGCACAACGTCGTCTTCGTCTACCTGCGCGGCAGCCGCGACCTGCTCGGCGACCGGATGGCCGCCCGAGAGGGACACTTCATGCCGACGTCGCTGCTCGACTCGCAGGTCGCGACGCTCGAACCGCCGCAGGCCGACGAACGACACGTCGTCGTCGACGCCGGTCGCTCGCCCGAGGACGAGGTCGCCGACGTGATCTGGGCGCTGGGGCTGACGCCGGTCGCGTGACTCGACGGATCGCCGCGTTCACCGGGCGGACGCCGGGGGTTCGCCCGGCCGCCACCCGTGCTGCCTAAGGTCGTGGCGTGCGCCGGAGGCCGGGCGCGAGGGGCGGGGACGATGTCGAGGGCGACGCAGGCGGAGCGGCTGCGAGCGGACCCGATGCGTCCGGTGCTCGACGGCCGCGACGTGTGCCTCGACCCGCCGGCCACCGCGCAGGTCTGGCTCGGCCCGGGGGCCGGAGCCGCTGCCGGAGCCGGTGGGGGCGCCGCGGCCGGAGCCGGTGGGGGCGCCGGCGCAGACTTCAGCGAGATCGCCGTGCCCGGGGTGCGGCTCGCGCGCGGCGACTCCCTGGTGGCGATCGAGCTCGCGGTCGCCGGCGCGGACGAGGTCGCCGTGGCGTCCGGGCGAGCAGGCGTGCGGGCACCGGTCGTGCTCGGCGGTTCGGCCGTGGGGCTCGTCGTCGAGGGCGACGAGCACGCGCGGGCCCACGACGGTCGGCGGCTGCGGCCCGGCATGCGCGTCGTCTGGTCGCGCACCGTGACGTGCGGCCGGTGCGCCGCCTGCCACCGCGGACTGGGCGCGGCGTGCGCGTCGCTCGAGGCCTACGGGCGGGAGCGCACGCGGCGCAGCTGGCAGCTCTCCGGCGCGTTCGCGAGCCACGTCCACCTGCGCCGGGGCACCGCCGTGATGGTCGTCGCCGACGACGTGCCCGCGGCCGTGCTCGCGCCGGTGGCCGGGGTGACCGCGACGGCCGCCGAGCTGCTGCACCGCGCCTCCTCGGTGCTCGGGCTCTCGGGGGTGCCGTCGCTCGTCGACCAGGTCGTCGTCGTGTCGGGCGCCGACGCCGTCGGACTCGCCGCGACGGCGATGGCGACCGACCAGGGCGCCCGCGTCGTGGTCGTCGACCCGCAGGAGGCGCGGCGCGAGCGGTCGCGCGCGTTCGGCGCCGTGGCCGTGGCCGACCCCGCGGCGTCGGCCGGGCCGCACGCCCTGTCGAGGGCGCTCGCGTCCGTCGACCGGTCGGGGCGTCACCGCACGGTCGGGCTCGCGCTCGACGGAGCCGCCGGGGCGTCGAGGTTGCTCGGGGAGGTCGCCGCGGGGGGAGTCGTGGTGCTCGCAGGCGCGGCCGACCGGGACGACGTGACGGTGGCGAGCACTCGGCTCGTCCAGGGGCTCGTCACGCTCACGGGCGTCGGGGAGGCCGGTCCCGAGCGGCTCGCGTCGGCCGTGGACTGGGCGTCCGGGGCCTGGCGGCGATGGCCGCTCGAGTCGCTCGTCGGCGAGACGTTCGCGCTGTCGCGGGTGGCCGAGGCGCTCGCCGCGGCGAGTGAGGCCGAGGCGCTGGTCGGCGTCGCGGTCGGGCCCGCACCGCGGTGACCCCGGTCCGTGCCGTCGACGTCGTTCCCTCGTGGTCCACGGCACGTGAGAGGCGCGGCACACGAGGGGCGCGGCGCGCGACGCGCGTCACGGAGCGGTCAGGAGGGGCGGCGCAGCCGGTAGAGGACGTGCGGCCGCAGCTCGTGGCCGGGTGGCAGCGCCGGGTGCTCGAAGTCGTCGGCCGGGTCGTGCGTCATGCCGAGGCGGCGCATCACGCGGCGGGACGGTTCGTTCGTCGCCGCCGTGAAGCTGATGATGGCGGGCAGGTCGGCGCCGGACGCGTCGAACGCGAAGCGGACGACCTCGCGCGCGGCCTCGGTGGCGAAGCCCCGGCCCCACGCGTCGCGAGCGAGCCGCCAGCCGATCTCGACCTGCTGGTCGAGCACGGGGTCGAACGACGGGCGCAAGAGCCCGACGAAGCCGACGAACGCCGCCGTGTCGCGACGCTCGACGGCCCAGAGCCCGAACCCGTCCGCCTCGATCGCGGCGTCGAGCCGGTCGACCATCGCGTCGCTCTCGCCACGGGAGCGCGTCGCCGGGAAGTGCCGCATCACCTCGGGGTCGGCGTTGAGGGCCGCGAACGGCTCGCGGTCGGAGTCACGCCACCGGCGCAGCAGCAGGCGGTCCGTGGTGAGCACCCGGCGACGCTAGCAGCCCGCGGGCGCTGCGGCGGGGGCGCCGGTGGCCGTGAGCCCTCGCCACGACGAACCCCGTTTCGAACCATGAACCCAGAAGAGACGGGGTGCATCGTTCGAAACGGGGTTCATCGGCGCGGCGCTGCCGGGCGGGTCAGCCCCGGTCGCGCGGGCGACGCAGCCGCAGGGCCACCCCGAGCGCCATGATCAGGAACGCCGCGACGGCGATGCCGATCCACTCGCCCGAGCCCGTCCAGGCGAGCCCGGCCGGCGAGGCGACGACGGTGCCACCCGAGCCCGTCCCCGAGCCCGAGCCGCCACCGGGCGTCCCGGTACCGGGAGCGCCGCTGCCCGGCGTGCCCGCACCCGGCGTGCCGTCACCCGGCGTGCCGCCCCCGGGGGTGCCGGGGTCGCCGGGCCCCGCCGCGGCGAGCACGGTCAGGGTGGCCCGGGCGATCTGCCCCGACCCCTCGAGCTCGACGACGTGCGCGCCGGGCTCGAGGTCGGCCGGCACGACGAACCGCAGCACGCCGACCCCGGCGGCCGTGGCGTCCGTGCCACCGATCGACTGCGGCTCCGAGAACACCGTGCCCGCAAGGGGCTCGCCGCCCACGAAGCCCGTGGCCGTGATCGACACCGTGTCGCCCGGTCGGGCGGTCGCGGGGTCGAGCGTGCCGGGCACGACGACCTTCGTCGGTTCGACGACGCCGAGCTCGATGCCGAGCACCGTGGCGAAGCGGGCGAGGGCCACGTCGGGCAGCCCGCGTTGCAGGGCGTTCTCGGCATCGGCCGTCAGGGCGGCCGACCCGTCGACCGCGGTGCCGTCGACCATCGCCGACTGCGCGAGGTCGCGGGCGATCGACACGAGGTCGTCGGCCGTGGCCATCGTGCCGAGGTCGGTGCCGCCGAACGGAGCCACCGCCGCGAGCAGGAGGCGCAGGGCCGTGGCCGCGTCGGTCACCGTGCCGTCGGCGTCCCAGACGTCGGCGTCGAGCACGTCCTGCACCGCCTCGCGGGCCGCGCCCTCGGGCAGGGAGGCGACCAGCGCCTCCAGACGCTCGCGCGCCCCGTCGGTGCGCAGACCCCAGCCGTACGGGTAGAGCGGTTCGTAGTCGGCGTCGCCGACGTTGATCGGCACCTGGTCGGCGCTCGCCGCCCAGGTCACGGGCAGGCGCCCGGTGAAGGGCCGGTCGCCGAACAGCACGTCGGCGACGCCGGCGCCCTCGGAGCCCGGCAGCGACGACGCGACGACCGCGTCGGCCACGTCCACGACGTCGCCGAGCAGCTGCGGGCGGCCCGAGACGACGAGCACGACGCACGAGGCGGTCGCCGCGCACACCTTGTCGACGATCGCCTGGTCGGACGCCGTCAGCGACAGGCTCGAGCCGTTGTTGGGCACGTCGCCCTGGCCCTCGGCGTACGGACGCTCGCCGACCACGACGACCCCGGTCTGACCGGCGCCGATCGGTGCGGACGCGTCGGGGCTCAGCGTGACCGACGCACCGGGCGCGACCTCGCGGATGCCCTCGGCGATGCTCGTGCCGGTCGTCGTGTCGCCCGAACCGCCCTGCCAGCTGATCGTCCAGCCGCCCATCTGGCGGCCGAGGTCGTCCGCGGTAGAGCCGGCGACGTACAGGTCGGCGTCCGCGGCCAACGGCAGCGCGCCTCCCGCGTTCTTCAGCAGCACCTGCGACTCGCCCGCGGCCTGACGCGCCACGGCCCGGTTCTCGGCCGAGCCGACCCCGTCGACGTTGGTGCGGTCGGCGAACGGCTGCTCGAAGAGGTTCAGGTCGAACTTCTGGGTGAGGATGCGCCGCACGGCGTCGTCGACGCGCGACTCGGCGACGTCGCCCGAGCCCACGGCCGCCACGATCGCGTCGATGAACGCGCCGTAGTTGTAGGGCGCCATGGCCATGTCGAGCCCGGCGTTCACCGAACGGACGGCCTTGTCGGCGTAGCTGCCACCCGGCAGCTTGTCGATGCCCTCCCAGTCGCTGATGAGGAACCCCTTGAAGCCCAGGTCGCCCTTCAACAGGCCGGTGTTCAGCGCGGCGTTCTCGTGCATGCGCACCGGGCCGTCGCCGAGGTCGACCGCCGAGTACGAGGGCATGATGGTGCCCACGCCCGCCTGGAGCGCCGGCAGGTACGGGTCGACGTGCAGCCGGGTGAAGTCCTCGAGCGAGTCGGCGTTCGTGACGCCCTGGTCGATCGGGTAGGCCCCCGTGCCGGCCACCGACTCGTCGTAGCTCGTGCCGCCGTCACCCGCCCAGTGCTTGGCGGTGGCGAGCACCTCGTCGGCTCCGCCGATGTCGGTCGGGTCGTCGCCCTGCAGGCCCATCACCGACGGGGCGGCGAAGGTGCGCACCAGGTCGGGGTCCTCGCCGAACGACTCGTAGCTGCGGCCCCATCGCTCGTCGCGCGAGACGCAGAGGCACGGGGCGAAGGTCCACGGCACGCCGGTCGCGCGCACCTCGGTCGCCGTCACGCGGGCGATCTCCTCGACGAGGGCCGGGTCGCGGGTCGCCCCGAGGCCGGTGTTGTGCGGGAAGATCGTCGCCCCCACGACGTTGCTGTGGCCGTGCACGGCGTCGACGCCGTAGACCATCGGGATCTGCAGGCGGGTCGACAGGGCCTCACGCTGGTACGCGTCGACCATGTCGGCCCAGGCGACCGCGGTGTTGCCCTCGGGCACCGAACCGCCGCCGCTCAGCAGCGAGCCGAGCGCACGGCCGCTGATGTCCTGCGGCGACGACAGGCCGAGCCGTTCGGCCTGCGCCATCTGGCCCACCTTCTCGTCGAGCGTCATGCGTCCGAGCAGGTCGGCGACGCGGTCGGCCGTCGGCAGCGAGGCATCGAGGTAGGGCAGGTCGTGCGCACCGATCACGACGCGCGGGCCGTCGCCGACCTTCGCCGTGGTCGACGCCAGCGAGACCGAGAACTCCTTCGACTCGGCGGCCCCCGAGGAGGCGCGGGTCGACACGGTCACGGGCTCTGCCGTCCCCGAGGCGGTCCCCGCCGCGAAGGTCACCGTGCCGGACGCGGCGTCGTAGTCGGTGCCCTCGACGGCCGTGCCGTCGGCGGTCGTCCAGTCGACCGACACGTCGGACGCGAGGGGCTCGTCGCCGGCCGTCGTCACGGTCAGGGGGATCTCGACCGAGCCGCCGGCGTCGACCAGGTAGACGTCCTGCGAGGGGTCGACCGTGACGGACGCGGCGCTCGCCGGGGTGCCGTAGAGCTGCGTGTCGTCGATCGCGTAGCCGACCGGGGCGGGGGTGCCCGGGGTGAAGGTGAACGAGTAGCCGAACGCGCTCGTCAGGTCGAGCGTGCCGTTCGTCGTCGCGGCGTCGCCCGGCTGGTAGCCCGACGGGGTGAACGACGAGAAGGGCAGTTCGACGAGCTTCCAGCGGCTGGTGCTGCTGCCCCAGTTGTCCTTGAAGGTCGTCGCCCAGAGCTCGCTCGTCTCGGCGGTGCTGCCGCCGGCCGGGTTGCCGTCCTTGACCTCGACCTTGATGTCGGCGCCCGCGGTCGGCGAGGCCGGGTTGTTGGACTGCGACGCGTACCACCAGAACCGCAGGCCCTGGTAGCTCGACCAGTCCTGGCTGTCGGCCAGGTTGTGGCTGAGGCCGCCGTAGCCGCCGGCAGGGATCGAGAAGTCGCCGCTCAGCACGTGGTTGTCGGCACGGGCGTCGCGCTCCTGCACGGTGACGTCACGGCTGATCGTGGGCTCGAGCGGTGCGGGGGAGCCCCAGGTGAAGAAGCCGACCGGGTCGGTCGTCGTGCCGAGCGGCACGTCGCCCTCGAAGTCCTCGATCGTCGTCGCGCGCTCGTAGAGGGCGACGTCGTCGAACTGCCACGAGCCCGCACCGAGTCCGGTCAGGGTGACGGCGAAGCCGGTCGAGGCCGAGGGGTCGAAGCGCAGGTCGCTCGACGGCTGGCCCTTCTGCCGCAGGTCGGCGAACAGCACGCTGACCTGCTTCCAGTCGGCGCTGTCGTCGACGACGGTCTGCTCGAACAGGGCCGCGTTGCCGTTCTTCAGCTCGTAGTGCAGGGGCAGGCCCGAGGCGGTGCCGCGGAACCAGAACGAGAAGCCGTCGGCGTCGCTCCAGTCGGTGGCGGGGATGTCGTGCGAGAAGCCGAACCAGCTCTCGGCGGTGGTCGGGCCGGTGACGGTGGCACGCAGGGCCTGGCCGCCCGTCGCTCCCTCGCGCTGCGCCTCCACGGTGTCGAGGACGGGGGTGACCTCGGGGCTCTGGCCCCAGCCGAAGTAGCCGGCGGGCACGCCGCCCTCGAAGTCGTCGAGCACGGTCGTCGCGCCGGCGTTGGGTAGCGTGCCCGTCGGGGTGAGCGACACGGTGAGCGTGGCGCGGCTGCCGACGACGGTCGGGTCGCTGGGCTCGGACGCGGTCAGCTCGATCGTCTTGCGCGGGCTGAGCGCGCCGGTCGACGTCGTGGCGAGGTCGACGGAGGCGCTGGTCGCGCCGGGTGCGAAGGTCACGGTCTCGTCGAGGGCTTCGTAGTCGGTGCCCGCGGTGGCCGTGCCGCCGGTGGTACGCACGCGCACGGTGACCGGCTCGTCGCTCGGGCCGGTGAGGCTGAGGCCCGCGGTCAGGGTCTGGCCGGCCGGGACGGTGGCGGTGGAGCGGTCGAAGGTGACCGAGCGCGTCTGCGCCTCACCGAAGACCTGGAGGCCGAAGGCCGAGTAGCCGTAGTAGTGCGGGCGGGCGGGGTCCCAGGTGGCGGCCGAGCGCTCCAGCATGCTGACGCGCACGTAGCGGGCGTCGGTCGGGGTCGTGAGGGTGACGTCGTCGCGCCCGCCGTCGCTCGTGACGGTCTGCGCCGTGGTCCAGCTCTCGGCCAGCGTCGGGTCGCCCGACGTCACGTCGACGGTGTAGTCGGTGGCGTACGAGGCCTCCCAGTCGAGGCCGATCGCGTCGACGCGGGCGGTGCCGCCGAGGTCGACGATCACGGACGCGGTGAACTCGACGTCCTCGTCGGGGCCGTTGCCGCTGGCCCAGCGCGTGGCCGGGTCGCCGTCGATCAGGGCGTCGGCGGGGAACGTGCCGTCCTGGTCGGCCTGGCTCGCCGACGCGGTGACCGTGCCGAAGCGGGCGAGGTCGACCGGGGCGGCCTGGGCGGCGATCGCGGGCAGGCCGCTCAGCACCAGGGCCGCGGCGGCGGTCGCGGCGGCGAGGGCGAGGCCTCGGCGGGGGCGTCGGGCGGATCGGGCGCCGGCGGTGGTCGATCCGGGGGTGCGGGCAGGGGCAGCGGACACGATTACTCCCTTGTAATCACGGCTGTCTCACGACAGAGCTGGAGCCACCCCCGAACGAGGGCGGCTCACGTCTGGCTCATCGTAGGGTCACAGGCGGCTCAGGGCAATGGGCGAGGCGAGGGCTTGACACGGCACTGGTCGTCAGACCGGCACGGGCCGTCAGGTCGGTGCCGGTCGCCAGGTCGGTGCGG
>NZ_LMPQ01000012.1:422878-423004 GCF_001423905.1 Frigoribacterium sp. Leaf186
GCCGCCAGCGCACCGCGTTTCGTGCGCGGCACCCCGTCTAGACCGGGTGCGGTGCACGAAACGCGGTGCGGTGATCGGCGCGGCCCGGCTTGGCCCGGGGCGGCAGGGCAGGGCGGGGCGGCGCGC
>NZ_LMPQ01000012.1:423046-496368 GCF_001423905.1 Frigoribacterium sp. Leaf186
GGCGTCAGGCCGACGCGGCGCCGGGCGTCCGGCCGCTCGCGGCCCGGGCCCTGGCGGTGTCGCTGCGCGGCCCGACCGGCACCGACCGGGTCGCCCTGGCCAGCCCCGACGGCGCCATGCCGACGTACATGCTCTCGGCGCGCTCGACGACGAAGGTCTCGTGCCAGATGCCGACGGCGCCCGGCGCCCGGCGCGCTCGGCCGTTGAAGGCCGTCCAGGCCGGTCGGTGCGCCTGCTGCGGCGAGCTCGCGTACGCGTAGAGCTTGTCGAGCGAGGTCCAGTACTGCACGAGGACCGGCCCGCCACGACCGAGCGTCAGCCGCATGCCCGCGAGGCCGCTCTCGGGGTCGCGGAACAACTCGGTGAGCATCGGCCCCATCGCCGCGAAGACGGGCAGCCACTGGTCGGGACGCCACCAGTGGTTGACGGTCATGCCGATGAGAAAGACCACGAGCTCGCCGTCGTGCTCGTGGGTGGTCCGGCCCGGGTTGACTCGCGACATGATGTCTCCTTAGATGGATAGTGGCGCTCTCCAATATTGGAGAGTAGCGCTATCCAATGTCAAGGGGCAATCCGTGCGCATCTCCCAACTCGCCGAGACGACCGGGGTGCCGGTCGCCACGATCAAGTACTACCTGCGCGAGGGCCTGCTGCCCGAGGGCGAGCGCACCAGCGCCACCCAGGCCCGCTACGGCGACGAGCACGTGCGTCGGCTGCGGCTGGTGCGCGCGCTGCTCGGCGCGGGCGGGCTCAGCGTGGCGCGGGCCCGCGACGTCCTGGCGCAGCTCGACGGCGACCACGAGACGGTCGCCGAGGTGCTCGGCGTCGCCCAGACCGCCGTCACCGCGACGGCTGACGAGGGCGTCGACCTCGCTCGAGCCGAGGCCCTCGTGGCCGGCTGGGGGTGGTCGATCGACCCGGGGTCGGTCGACGTGCTCGCCGCGCTCGAGGCCGCGGTCGACGGGCTCGACGCCGCCGGGTTCGAGCTTCCCGACGGGGCGCTCGACGGCTACGCCCGCTCGATGGCCGACATCGCCGAGGCCGAGATCGCCGGCATCCCGGTCGACTCCGTCGACGCTGCGGTGCAGTACGTCGTGCTCGGCACCGTGCTCATCGAGCCCTTGCTGCTCGCGCTGCGCCGCCTGGCCCAGCAGGACGCCTCCTGGCGGCGCTTCGGAGCCTGACGCCGCGCCTCCTGCCGGTCGCCCCGCGACGGCGACCTCAGGAGGCGCGGGTGCGGTCGCGCAGGCCGACGAACGACACCAGCGCGCTCACCCCGAGCAGCACGGCGACGACGATCACGACGCGGTGGAACCCGCCCACCGTGAGCGCGCCTCCGGCGATGACGCCGAGGAACGCGACCGCGACCAGCCCGGCCACTCGCGAGATGGCGTTGTTGACGGCCGACGCGATGCCCGACTGCCCGGGCGGGATCTGCGACAGCACCGTCGAGGTCAGCGGTGCGACGGTCACCGACAGGCCGAAGCCGAACAGGACGACGCCGGGCACGATCTGCCACCAGACGTCGATCGGATCGCGGACGAGCAGCATCCAGACGAACCCGCTCGCGGTGATCAGCGGCCCGATCGTCATGAACAGGCGCGGGCCGTGCGTGGCGGCAAGGGTGCCGAACAGGGTGGAGAAGGCCAGCGACACGATCGTCGTCGGCAGGGTGACGAGACCGGCCAGGGTCGCGGGCAGCCCGGCCAGCTCTTGCACGACCAGCGGGATGGTCAGGGTGCCGAGGCTGAGCGCGGCGTAGATGCCGACGGTGGCCAGGTTGCCCACCGTGAAGCTGCGGGTGCGGAACAGGCTGAGCGGCATCATCGGGGCGGGCGTCCGGCGCTCCCACCAGACGAAGGCGGCGAGCGCGGCGAGCCCGACCACGAGCGGCACGACGACGAACCACGCGCCGAACCCGACGCGCTGCCCCTCGATGAGCGCGAAGACGGGGCCCGCCAGCCCGACGGCGGCGAGCACGGCGCCGACGACGTCGACCCGCGGGGGAGCGCCCTCGGCACCCCGGTGCGCGTCGCCCGGCAGCCGGGTCATGAGCACGAGGGTGAGCACGACCGGCACGACGACGACGGCGAACACCCAGCGCCAGCCGAGGGTGTCGACGAGGGCGCCGCCGGTCAGCGGGCCGATCAGGAACGCGACGCCGGTCCAGGCGGTCCAGCTGCCGATGGCCTTGCCCTGCGCCGGGCCGGTGAACGTCGAGGTGATCAGGGCGAGGCTGCTCGGCACGAGCAGGGCCGCGGTGACGCCCTGCAGGGCGCGGGCGGCGATCAGCAGGCCCGGGTCGGGGGCGAGGGCGGCGAGCACGCTCGTCACGGCGAAGCCGACCAGCCCCGCGCGCAGCACGCGCACCCGGCCGAAGGTGTCGCTGAGCGAGCCGGCCACGAGCATGAGCGAGCCCAGCGTCAGGAGGTAGGCGTCGACGACCCACTGCTGCAGGGCGAGGCCGGCACCACCGTCGCCGGCTGCGCCGCCGGCCGCCGTGCCGCCGCCGAGCTCGCGGGCGATGGCGGGCAGGGCCACCGTGACGATCGACCCGTCGAGGAACGCCACGAACGACGCGAGCACGGCGACCACGAGCACGACCCGTCGGCCGCGCAGGGTCGCGGCGTCGGTCGGGGCCGGGGGAGGTGTGCTCATGCTGCACTCAACACCCGACGGGCGCAGACCGATACCCGACGAGACGACACCAGGAGATGAGCACAGCGCCAGGCCTTCTCCTGGTGCCGTGCCCACCTCCTGGCGTCGTGCGGTGCCTCACCCCTCGCGGACGACGTCGTCCGGCGACTTGTCGGGCCGCCACCCGCGCCAGCTCGGCTGCCGCAGCCGGCCGGTCGACGTCCACTCGGCGATCGCCACCTCGCCCACCCGCGACGGGGTGACCCAGTGCGCGTCGCGCGCGTCGACCGGGGGCACGCCGACCAGCGGGCTGGTCTTCCGCTCGGCCGCCCGCAACGACGGCAGCAGCTCGTCGAGCTCGCGGTCGGTGAAGCCCGTGCCGACCCGGCCGACGTAGTGCAGTCCGTCGTCGCCGGGCACGCCCATCAGCAGCGAGCCGACCCCGTCCGCCCGTCGACCGACCCCGGGGCGCCAGCCGGCGATCACGACCTCCTGCGTCTGGTGGTGCTTCATCTTGATCCAGGCCCGCGAGCGTCGGCCGGCGCTGTAGGTCGCGTCGCGGCGCTTGGCGACCACGCCCTCGAGCCGGAGGCGCTTCGAGGTGGCGACCGCCGCCTCCAGGTCGCCGTCGAACGCCGGGGGCACGTCGATGGCGCCACCGCTCTCGACGATCCGCTCGAGCACCTCGCGCCGGTCGTCGTACTCGTCCTTCACGAGCGAGCGACCCTCGGCCCGCATGACGTCGAAGAGCAACAGCTTGACGGGTGCACCCTTCGCCGCCCGGGCCACGTCGCGGGGCCGCGTCAGCCCCATGCGCGTCTGCAGCAGGCCGAAGTCGGGGCGACTCTTCTCGTCGACGGCCACGATCTCACCGTCGAGCACCGCGCCTCCTCCGCTGTCGACCCGCTCGGCCAGCACCTGCAGCTCGGGGTAGGCCGGGGTGAGGTCGTTGCCGTTGCGACTGGTCAGCGTGACCGCGCCGCCCTGGACGACCGCCACCGCGCGGATGCCGTCCCACTTCATCTCGAACGCCCACTCGCCGTCCGAGACGTCGTGCGCATCGCCCGTCGTCGCCAGCATCGGTGCGACGGGGTCGGGTGCGGGCATCTCCTCCTTCGTGCCACGACCCGAGGAGGCGCGGCCCGCCTTCTCGGGGGAGCCGCCGGCCGCGCGCGACGTGCGTGAGGAGTTGCCGACGCGGCCTCCGCGGTCGTCGTGACCCGCGCCTCCTGCCGTCGTCGACCCCGCGGACGACGTGGTGGTCGGCGACTCAGGAGAATGCGCGTCTGCAGCCGTTTTCCGGGTGCCACGCGGTCGTTTGCCTGAATTGCCGACGGGCGCGGCACCCGGAGAGCCGCCGCCGTCGCCCGCGTCGTCCTTCATGCGGTGGATCAGCCAGTTCGACTCGGCGCGTCCGCCCCCGTGCCCGGTGTGGATCAACGCCACGCGCCGGGTGCCGCGCTGCTCGCCGTGCAGCACGACGATGACCTCCTTGCCGTCGCGCCACTTCTCGAGGTCGTACGCGCCCGAATCCCAGATGGTGACCTCGCCGGCGCCGTACTCGCCCTTCGCGATGGTGCCCTCGAAGGTGCCGTACTCGAGCGGGTGGTCCTCGGTCTGCACGGCGAGGTGGTTGGTGCCGGGGTCGTCCGGCTCGCCCTTGGGCAGGGCCCAGCTGACGAGCACGCCGTCGTGCTCGAGCCGGAAGTCCCAGTGCAGCGAGCTGGCGTGGTGCTCCTGGATGACGAAGCTCGTGCCGTCGGTCGAGGCGGGGGCGGCGGCGGGCACCGGCTCGGCGGTCTTGGACGCGTCCCGCTTCGACCGGTAGACCTCGAGGCGGTCCCGCGTCTTCTCGGACGGGTCGTGGTCCGCGGCCTCGGTGTTGCGGAAGTCCTCGCCCAGTTCTCCGGGCGGCACGGGCACGTGCGCCGACACGTCGGCCAGCGGGTCGCCGCGCCGCTTCAGCCGCGACAGCACCTCGGTGTACTCGAGCTGCACGAGCGACGCGGACGCGAGTTCGCGCCAGGTGCGCGGCATGGCGACGGTCGGTCTGGTCCGCCCCCGCAGCGAGTACGGGGCGACCGTCGTCTTGTTGCCGTTGTTCTGCGACCAGTCGAGCAGCACCTTGCCCCGGCGGTCGGCCTTGCCCATCGTGCTGAGGACGAGGTCGGGGTGGTCGGCCTCCATCGCCCGGGCCAGCTCGTGGGCGACCTCGCCGACCTGTGCGCTCGTCTGGCGTCCGTCGAGCCGGGCGTAGAGGTGCACGCCCTTGCTGCCGCTCGTGACGGGCATCAGCTCGAGGCCCATGCCCTCGACGATCGGGCGCAGCAGCTTCGCGACGGCGACGCACTCGGCGAGGCCGACGCCCTCGCCCGGGTCGAGGTCGAGCACCAGCCGGTCGGGGTTGCGCTGCGCTCCCTTCGGGCCGAACCGCCACTGCGGCACGTGCACCTCGAGCGCGGCGACCTGGGCCAGCCAGGTCAGCGTCGCCACGTCGTTCACCATCGGGTAGACGTTCGCGTGGTCCTTGTGCTCGACGGTGTGCCGGGCGACCCAGTCGGGTGCGGAGTCGGGCAGGTTCTTCTCGAAGAACACCTCGCCCTCGACGCCGTCCACCCAGCGCTTGCGGGTCGCCGGCCGGCCCTCGACGTGCGGCAGCATCCACTCGGCGACGGCCGCGTAGTAGCCCAGCACGTCGGCCTTGGTCGTGCCCGCGTCGGGGTAGAGCACCTTGTCGAGGTTCGTCAGCTGCAGCCGGTGCCCGCCGACCTCGACGGTCTCGCCGCGTCCCTTGCCCGCCATCGCGCGCCTCCTCGCCTCGTGTGCCTCTCGTTCTACGCGGGTCTCGTCCGACCCGGGTCGCCTCACGCCGGTCCGCCGCCGGGGACGACCGCGGCCCGCCGCCCCGCGCGAGCGGGACGACGGGCCGTGGCGTCGTCAGGACGACCGAGCCGAGGAGGCGCGGGTCAGACCGCGGGCATCGCTCCGGCGATCGTGATGGTCGCGCCCGAGGTGTAGCTCGACTCGGGGCTCACGAGGTGCACGTAGGCCGCGGCGAGCTCGGCGGGCTGACCGGGACGGCCGAACGGTGCCTGGCCGCCGAACTCCGACACCGTCTCGGCGTCGTCGGAGCCGGGCTGCAGGGGGGTCCAGACCGGGCCGGGCGAGACCTGGTTGACGCGGATGCCCTTGGGCGCCAGCTGCTGCGCGAGGCCCGAGGTGAAGACGCCGATCGCACCCTTGGTGAGGGCGTAGTCGATCTTGTCGGGGCTGGGCTGCGTGCCCTGGACCGAACCGGTCGTGACGATCGACGAGCCGGGCTCGAGGTGGGGGATGGCGGCCTGGGTCAGCCAGAACAGCGAGTAGACGTTTGTCTTGATCGTCGAGTCGATGTCTTCGGTGGTCAGGGTGAGGATGTCGTCGTTGCTCTTCATGCGACCGGCGACCATGACGAGCGTGTCGAGCCCGCCGAACTCGTCGACCGCCTTCTGCACGAGGTCGTGGCAGTACTGCTCGTCCGAGATGTCGCCGGGCACGAGGACGGCCTTGCGACCCTCGCCCTCGAGCAGGTCGCGGACCTCTTCGGCGTCCTTCTGCTCGCTGGGCAGGTAGCTGAGCACGAGGTCGGCGCCTTCGCGGCTGAGCGCGATCGCGGCGGCGCGACCGATGCCCGAGTCCGCACCGGTGACGACGCCACGGAAGCCGGTGAGGCGCTCCTTGCCGACGTAGCTGGTCTCGCCGTGGTCGGGCTTGGGGTCCATCTTCCAGGCCTCGCCGGGCAACGACTGCTCCTGCTTCGGGAACGGCGGTGCCGGGTAGAGGTCGACCGGGTTCTTCTTGTCGTATTGGCTCATGCGCCCACGGTGCCCGCACCGCGCCTCCGACGGTCGGGGCCTGTACCCCGTGGGCGGTCATTCGGAGCGCACGCGGAGAAAGATGAGCGTCATGCGATCGATCTGGAAGGGCGCGATCACGTTCGGGCTCGTCAACGTGCCCGTCAAGCTGTACAGCGCCACCGAGGACCACGACGTGTCGCTGCACCAGGTGCACGACGCGGACGGCGGGCGCATCCGCTACCAACGGAAGTGCGAGATCTGCGGCAAGGTCGTCGACTACGAGCACATCGACAAGGCCTACGACGACGGCGACCGCACCGTGGTGATCACCGGCGACGACCTCAAGTCGCTGCCCGAGGAGCGCTCGCGCGAGATCGACGTGCTCGAGTTCGTGCCGAGCGACCAGATCGACCCGATCATGCTCGACCGCAGCTACTTCCTCGAGCCGGACGGCACCTCGCCGAAGGCGTACGTCCTGCTGCGCCGCACCCTCGAGGAGACCGACCGCACCGCGATCGTGCACTTCTCGCTCCGGCAGAAGACCCGGCTCGCCGCCCTGCGGGTGCGCGGCGACGTGCTCATGCTGCAGACGCTGCTCTGGGACGACGAGGTGCGCGAGGCGAGGTTCCCCGCCCTGGAGAAGCAGACCCGCATCAGTGACAAGGAGCTCGACATGTCGTCGTCGCTCGTCGACTCGCTGAGCGACGACTTCGAGCCGGCCGACTTCAGCGACGACTACCAGGAGGAGCTGCGGCAGCTCATCGACGCCAAGCTGGAGGAGGGCGAGTCGCTCGACACGGACGCCACCTTCGGCGAGAAGCCGGATGACGACGACGGCGAGGGCGGCGAGGTCATCGACCTGATGGAGGCGCTGCGCCAGTCGGTCGAGAAGAACCGGTCGGGTGGCCACCGGAAGCCCGCGAAGAAGCCCGCCGCGTCGTCGACGAGCGCCTCCGCGGGTTCGACGAAGCCGGCCGCGAAGGGGCCGGCCGCGAAGAAACCCGCCGCGAAGAAGCCCGCTGCGAAGAAGCAGCCCGCCTCGTCGGCTCCGAAGAAGAAGGCGGCCCCGAAGAAGAAGGCCAGCTGACGGCATCGCGGCCGAGTTGCCGTGAGGCGAGCGCCTGCGGCACGGACACCCCCGGCGGACGGCAACTCCGACACTCAGTGCTCAGTGCTCAGTGCTTAGCGCTCAGCGCTCAGTGGTCGCGCAACGCCTCGACCAGGTCGGCTTTCTTCAGGTCGGAGTAGCCCGTGACGCCCAGTTCCTTCGCCCTCGCCTTGAGGTCGTCGACGGTCCAATCGTCGTACGACCCGGCCCTGCCCCCCTTGGCAGCGACCTTCTTCTCGCTGTTGCCCTTCTGCGCGGCCGCGTTCGAGATGCGCGCCGCCTTCTCCTTCGAGGCACCCTCGTCACGGAGGGCCTCGTACATGTCGGGGTTCTTCAGCTGCGGGGGAGTGTCGTCCTTCGGCGTCATGCGCCCGACCGTACGCCCGGGCGGTCGACCTGTCGCACCCTCAGGCGCCGAACTGCCAGCCGGTGACGTCGGGGTGGTCCTCGCCGTGCTCGTAGGCGTACGCCCGGGCGGCCTCGCGTCGCGACTCGAGATCGGCGACCAGCTCGGGGTGCTCGTCGGCCAACCCGGGCACCCGGTGCAGCACGTCGAGCACCAGGCGGTACCGGTCGATGTCGTTGAGCATGGCCATGTCGAAGGGCGTCGTGGTCGTGCCCTTCTCCTGGAAGCCCCGCACGTGCAGGTTGTCGTGGTTCGTGCGCCGGTAGGTGAGCTGGTGCACGAGCGACGGGTAGCCGTGGAAGTCGAAGACGACCGGCTTCGAGGTCGTGAACAGCGCGTCGAAGTCGTCGCTCGTGAGGCCGTGCGAGTGCTCGGTCACGTCCTGGAGGCGCATGAGGTCGACGACGTTGACCACGCGGGTGGTCAACGACGGCAGCAGTTCGCGCAACAGGTCGGCGGCGGCGACCGTCTCGAGGGTCGGCACGTCGCCGGCGCAGGCCAGCACGACGTCGGGGTCGACGCCGTCGACGGGCGTGCCCTCGGTGCCGGCCCACTCCCAGATTCCGGCACCTCGCCGGACGTGCTCCTCGGCTTCGGCCAGGGACAGCCAGGCCGGTGACTCCTGTTTGCCCGCGACGATGACGTTGACCGTGTCGGTGGTCCGGAACGCGTGGTCCGCCACGGCCAGCAGCGTGTTGGCGTCGGGGGCGAGGTAGATGCGCACGAGGTGCGCCTGCTTGTTGACGACGACGTCGAGGAAGCCCGGGTCCTGGTGGGAGAACCCGTTGTGGTCCTGCCGCCAGACGTGCGACGAGAGCAGGTAGGTGAACGACGAGATGGGCGCGCGCCAGTCGATCTCGTCGGCGCTCTCGAGCCACTTGGCGTGCTGGTTGAACATCGAGTCGACGATGTGCACGAACGCCTCGTACGTGTTCAGCAGGCCGTGGCGCCCGGTCAGCAGGTAGCCCTCCATGAGGCCCTGCAGCAGGTGTTCGCTCAGGACCTCCATCACGCGGCCGCTGCGGGCGACGTGTTCGTCGTCGGGCCAGATGTCGGCGGACCAGACGCGCTCGGTCACGTCGAACACCCCGTCGAGGCGGTTCGACACCGTCTCGTCGGGCCCGAAGAGCCGGAACGTCGACGGGTTGTCGCGTACGACCTCGGCGAGCCACCGGCCGAGCACGCGGGTGGCCTCGGCCTGGGTGCGGCGGTCGTCCGACGTCTCGACCGCGTGCGCCCGGTAGTCGCTCAGGGACAGGTCACGCCGGACGAGACCGCCGTTCGACGCCGGGATGGCGCTCATGCGCTTCTCGCCACGCGGTCGCAGCCCGTCGAGCCACGCCACGGGTCGCCCCGTCTCGTCGAACAGCTCGTCGGCACCGTAGGAGCGCATCCAGTCGTCGAGCTGGGCGCGATGCGCGTCGTCGTCGCGGACCCCGCTGAGCGGCACCTGGTGCGCCCGCCAGGTGCCCTCGATGCGCAGCCCGTCGACGACCTTCGGCCCGGTCCAGCCCTTGGGGGTGCGCAGCACGATCATGGGCCAGCGTGGCCGCTCGCCGTCGGCGCCGGCGGCCCGGGCCTCCCGCTGCAGCTCGTCGATGCGCGCGAACGCGTGGTCGAGGGCCGTCGCCATGCGTTCGTGCACGCGCATGGGGTCTTCGCCGTCGAAGCCTCCTGCGACCACCAGCGGCTCGTAACCGTAGCCGCGCATCAGGTCGATCAGCTCGGACTCCGGGATGCGCGACAGCACCGTCGGGTTGGCGATCTTGTAGCCGTTGAGGTTGAGGATCGGCAGGACCGCCCCGTCGTGCCGGGCGTCGAGCAGCTTGTTCGCGTGCCAGCTCGTCGCCAGAGGGCCCGTCTCGGCCTCGCCGTCGCCGATGACGCACACCGCGACCAGGTCGGGGTCGTCGAGCACGGCGCCGTAGGCGTGGCTCAGCGAGTAGCCGAGCTCTCCGCCCTCGTTGATCGAGCCCGGGGTCTCGGGGGCGGCGTGCGACGGGATGCCCCCGGGGAACGAGAACTGCTTGAACAGCTTCTGCATCCCTGCGGCGTCCTGCGACACGTCGGGGAACAGTTCGCTGTAGGTGCCCTCGAGGTAGGTGTTGGCCACCATGGCCGGACCACCGTGCCCCGGGCCGCAGACGTACAGCAGGTCACGGTCGTCGCGCCGGATCACCCGGTTCAGGTGGGCGTAGACGAAGCTCAACGCGGGGGACGTGCCCCAGTGCCCCAGGAGGCGCGGCTTGACGTCGTCGCGCCGGATCGGCCGCGTGAGCAGCGCGTTCTCCAGGAGGTAGATCTGACCGACGGTCAGGTAGTTCGCCGCGCGCCACCACGCGTCGACGAGGGTCAGGTCGTCGGGGGTCGTCGGCTCGGCGGGGGCCGCCCCGTGCTCGCTCACTGTCCCTCGAGATCGTCGGTCGTGCCCTCGCGGCCCATCTCGTCGATGGTGATCGCCGCGTTGACGAGCGCGAGGTGGCTGAGGCCCTGGGGCAGGTTGCCGAGGAACTGCCCGTCGTCGGCGCTGATCATCTCGGTCAGCAGGCCGAGGTCGTTCGGCTGCCGGACGAGCTCGTCCATCAGCTCGACCGCCTCGTCCTGTCGGCCCACGCAGGCCAGTGCGCTGGCGAGCCAGAAGGCGCAGGCCACGAACGTGCCTTCCTCCTGGTCGACCTCGCTGTAGCGGAACACGAGGGGGCCGGCGCCGAGCTCGCGCCGGATGGCGTCGATGGTGCTCGACATGCGCTCGCCGCGATCGAACCCGCTCGGGGCGTGCAGCAGCACCGAGGCGTCGAGCTTCTCGCTGCCCGGGTACATGACGTACGAGCCCACCTCGTCGTTCCAGCCGTGCTCGGCGACCCAGTCGACGATCAGGTCGCGGTTCTTCTTCCAGAACTCGACGTCGTCGGGGTCGGGGTGCATCTGGCCGACCTCGGTCAGATGCAGGGCGGCGTCGATGGCCTGCCAGCAGCCCATCTTGCTGCTCACGTAGTGCTGCTCGTCGGCGAGCTCCCACATGCCCGAGTCCTTCTCCTGCCAGCGACGGCAGGCGTCGTCGGCGAAGCCGGCCAGCAGGTCGCCGGTCGACTCGTCGAGGATGTTGCCGTCGGCGGCGTACTGGCTCATGATCGCCAGGATGTCGGCGTAGGTGCCGAGCTGCAGCTGTTCGCCCGCCGGGTTGCCCTTGTAGACCGGGCCGATGCCCCGCCAGCCCTCGGAGCCGGTCTCGTGCGTGCCGTCGGGCACCGTGCCGTCGAGGTTCAAGAAGATGTGCATCGTGTGGCCGTTGGCCTTGAGCGCCGACAGCAGCCACGACACCGCGGCCTGCGTCTCTTCGCGCAGGCCGAAGCGGACCAGCGCGTTGACCGTGTAGGCCAGGTCGCGGACCCAGGCGAAGCGGTAGTCCCAGTTCTTGTCGCCGGTGAAGTTCTCGGGCAGGGCTGCGGTCGCCGCCGCCGCGATCGCGCCGGTCGGGCTGAAGATCAGGAGCTTGAGGGCCAGGGCGCTGCGCTGCACGGCCTCGGACCACGGGCCGTCCCAGTTGAACTCGTCCGACCAGGTCTGCCAGTTGCGCGCCGTGCGGTCGATGCCCTGGTCGACCACGTGCGGGTCGGGCAGGTGCAACGGTTCGTCGTCGACGCCGCAGAGGCAGATCAACGAGCGCGAGCCCTCGTGCGTGGTGAACTCGCCCCAGAAGCGGTGCGGCCCGCCGTGGGACTCGCCGTCGCCCGGTTCGATCGAGTCGAGGCGGCCGTGCTCGAAGCCGACGAGTGCGAGGTTGATGTCGGCGGCCCGCAGCACGGGGCCGTGCAAGGTCTCGACCCGGCGGATGGGGTGCGTGCCGAAGGTGTTGCCCGGGATCACGGCCCAGCGCATGTCGACGGAGCCCGAGACGCCCTCGACGCGTCGGGCGAGCTCGGCCCAGGGCAGGCGCCCCGCGATGCCCGTGACCAGGGCGTCCGTGATCTGCACCACGCCCGAGGAGGTGCGGAACCTCGTCACGAGGACGTTGGTGTTCACGACGTACTCGCGCTGCACCTCGAAGTCGTCGTCGACGGGCCGCAGTTCGATGCGGCCGCCCTTGCCCGAGTCGACGATGCCCGAGAAGACGGGGTCGCTGTCCATGTCGGGCATGGGCAGCCAGTCGATCTGGCCGTCGCGGGCGATGAGGGCGACGGTTCGGCCGTCACCGATGGCGCCGTACGACCGCAGCGGCACGTAGCCGTCGTCACGCGGGTCGGGCCGGTGCCATTCGCCGGCGGCGCCGGTGGTCGCGCCGTGGTGGTCGGCCTGGGTGTCGTCGGTGGTCTCGAGGGTGTCCGTCACCCGTCCTACGGTGGCCCGTCGCGCCTCCCGGTGTCCGCCCCTCGCAGTGTTCTGTGTGCAAGGGGGCCGCCACCGTACCCCTGGGGGCGAGGCGTGGAGAGGCTGGACATGCCGGGCGCGTAGACCTGGTGGATGTCCCTACCGACCGGAACCACGTCCGAACCCCGACTCTTCCTCGACGCCAGGGCCACGCTCGGTGAGAGCCCCGTCTGGGACGTCGACGCCCACGAACTCGTCTGGACCGACATCACGAACGGCCTGCTGCACCGCACCTCGGCCGACGGCACGCGCGACACGACGGTCCTCGTCGACCCGCCGCTGCCGAGCTTCCAGCGACGCCGCGGCGGAGGCCTGATCGCGGCCCTCGACGACACGGTCGTCGTCATGCGCGACGACGGGACCGAGCAGCGGACGATCGCCACGGTCGACCACGCCGACGAGCGCCTGCGGTTGAACGAGGGCAAGTGCGACCCGTTCGGCGCCTTCGTCGTCGGGGCCACCGACCCGGAGGGCAGCCCCGTCGCCGGCCTCTACCGCGTCGCACCCGACGGCAGGCTCACTCAGCTGCGCGACGACTTCGCCACGACCAACGGCTTCGAGTGGAACGACGACGGCAGCGAGATCTACCTCGCCGACACCGGTGACGACACGATCTACCGGGCCTCGTGGGATGCCGAGGGGACCCTCGGCGAGCTCGTGCCGTTCTCGTCGCAGGGCGCCCACGACGGCCTGGCCCGCGACGAACGCGGCGAGTTCTGGGGCGCCATCTTCGGCGAGGGCACGGTGGTGCACCTCGACGCCGACGGGGTCCTGGTCGACGAGATCGCCTTCCCCGTGCCGAACCTCACCGGCATCGGGTTCGGCGGCGACGACCTGCGGACGCTGTTCGTGCTGTCGGCCCGCGAGGGGCTGAGCGACGAGCAGCTCGAGGAGTTCCCGCTCAGCGGCGGCATCTTCGCGCTCGAGCTCGACCGGGCCGCCCGCCCGCCCTTTCTCTTCGGCTGAGGCCGTGCCGCCGGAGCACGATGCCCGGCACGACGACGACCACGAGCCCGACCACGACCGAGACGACGACGCCCGCCCGATCGCGTGATCGGGCGGGCGTCGTCGTGTCGGTGTCGGCAGGCGTCAGATGCGTCCCACCAGCTCGTCGCGCGGCACGGTGCCTGCCGCGATGACGGCGCGGGCCGCGTCACGGGCCTCCTCGACGTTCCAGAGCAGCACGCCCTCGACCGCCCCGCCCTCGCCGAGGTAGTAGACGACCGCGCGGCCGCCGTCCTTCTCGTCGACGACCGTCTCGAGTGAGGCGTCGAGCGTGCCGACGGCCTCGTACGAGATGTCGAACACCTTCGAGTAGTAGTACGGCGTGTGGTCGTAGACCTCGTCGGCGCCGGTCATGTTGCGACCGACGACGGGGCCCTGCGACTTGGCGTTGTCGACGTGCTCGACGCGGCGACGACCGAGGATCGCGTCGGGGTACGACGCGACGTCGCCGGCGGCGAAGACGTTCGGGTCGCTCGTCCGCAGGTGCTCGTCGACGACGATGCCGTCGTCGGTCGCTAGTCCCGAGTCGGCCGCGAGGTGGTCGTCCACCGAGATGCCGAGGCCGACGACGACCCCGTCGGCGTCCAGCGTCGAGCCGTCGTCGAGTCGCAGGTGCACGCCGGCGTCGTCGGCCGTGCCGCTCTCGACGCGACGTCCGCGGGCCAAATCGACCCGCGCCTCCTCGAAGGCCTTCTCGAACGTCGACGCGATCGACGCGGGGAACACCGACGCGCCGAGCACGTCGTCGGGGAAGACCAGGGTCACGCGGGTGTCGTTCTGCACGAGTGCCGCGGCGAGCTCGGTGCCGATGTAGCTGCCGCCCACGACGGCGACGTGGCGACCCGACCCCGAGAGCGACCGCAGCCGCCGGTAGTCCTCTGCCGTGCGGAAGTACACGACGCGCTCGTCGTCGGGCAGGTCGAGGGCCGTGGGGCTGCCGCCGGTGGCGAGCAGCAGCGCGCCGTAGCCGATGACGTCGCCGTCGCTCGTGGTGACCGTTCGTGCCTCGCGGTCGATCGACTCGACGAGGGTGCGCAGGCGGATCTCGGCACTCGAGTCGGCCACCGTGCCGAGGTCGTTGTCGGCCTCGGTGTAGTCGGGGTCGGTCCAGAGCTTCTTCGACAGTGCGGGGCGCGTGTACGGCGCGTCGACATCGGCGCTGACGATCAGCACCGTCGCGTCGGGGGTGGTCTCGTGGATCGCCTTCGCGGCGGCGTCGGCGGTCATGCCGCCGCCGACGATGACGTGGTCGAACGATTCGGTCATGGGGTCGTCCCTTCGACGAGAGAGGGCACCGCCCGGGAGGCGCGGGTCGCGCGGCCTCGGACGGTGCCCTGGTGAGGTGGTGGGGTCAGTTGGCGACGGCGCCGACGCGGTCGAGGCCCTCGGCCGCGGCGTCCTCGTCACGCTGACGCGTGGCGTCCTGGCGGGCGTCCTTCTCGGGGTGGCGGTTCTCGGCGCCGGTCATCCAGGCGAGCTGCTCGAGGCGCTCGAGGATGCTGTGCAGCACGTCGGCGGTCGTGGGGTCCTCGTCGTCGACGTCGTCGTGGACGGTGCGCATGGTGCCGGTGACGGCGTACATGCGGTCGACGATCAGGTCGACCACCGCGGTGGTCTCGACGGGGCCCGCGGGGAACTCGGGCAGGGTGGTCTCGCGGGTCACGGTCGCGCTGCGGCCGTCGGGGATCAGGTAGACGGCGCGCATGCGCTCGGCCACCTCGTCGCTGAACTCGCGGGCGGCGTCGACGATCTCGTCGAGCTGCAGGTGGAGGTCGCGGAAGTTCGAGCCGAGCAGGTTCCAGTGCGCCTGCTTGCCCTGGACGTGCAGCTCGATGAGGTCGACGAGGACCTTCTGCATGTTGTCGCGGAGTTGGTCGGATCCCTGGAACATGATGTCTCCCGTTCGTCGTGGGTGTCGTGCGGAGTCGTCGCACCGGTGGGTGCGTCGTGGACGGTAGACCGCGGCGCTCGACGGCTGCTCAGCCTTCGGGGGACAGCCGTGATCGAGTCGTGACGGTCGGCCCTGGAGGCCGGACCGTACCGGATGGTATGTTCGGCTCGATCGGCACCGACGCCGACGCCCGGCCGCGGGTACCCGATCCGTGGCCATGCTCTGAGGGGGGCTGACATGGCACGAGCGGTACCCGGACGCGCCGACCGTCGCGGTTTCGACGCGGCGGAGATCACCCGGCTGCGACGCGAGATCGAGAGCGCCTGGGGGGCGTTCGACGACATCGAGCAGATGGACTTCGCCCACCGCGTGCGGGTCGTCCACGGTCTCTCCGACACGCTGCCCGACGCGGCCAGCGCGGCGGCTCGGGCCGGCCTCGGCGACCTGGCCCTGGCGCTGCTCGACGACGCGGTGGCCTTCCCGCCCCCGTGGGCGTCGATCTGCGGCCGGTGGGACCTCACCCTCGAGATGGCCAGAGCCGCGGTCGAGTCGATCGCCTGGCCCGAGGGCGAGCCCTGGGGCGAGGTGCCGCTCGTCGAGACGGCCGCCTGACGGCTGCCTGTCGGCTCGGACGTCGTCGGCCCGGGCCGCCTAGCCTGACGGGATGGACTCCACGCCGTCACGCGGTCAGGACCGCCGCCGGGTCGGCCTCTGGCGGTTCGTCCGGACGCTCGTCCTCGACTACCGCTTCGTCTGGTGGGTCCACCTCGTGACCCGGTCCGGCCGGGTCGTTCCGCGACGCTACCGTGACGGCGACCGCGAGCCGGTGCTGTTGCTGCCGGGCGTCTACGAGACCTGGCGGTTCCTCCGCCCGGTCGCCGACCGCCTGAACGACCTGGGCCACCCGGTCGTCGTCGTGCCGGGCCTGGGGCACAACCGTCGCCCGATCGCCGCGACGGCCGAGGTCGCCCAGCGCATCCTCGACGCACACGACCTGCGCGACGTCGTCGTCCTCGCGCACAGCAAGGGCGGACTGGTCGGCAAGACGATGATGGTGTCGACCGACCGCGAGGGGCGCATCGCCCGGATGGTGGCCGTGAACAGTCCCTTCTCGGGCACCCGGTGGTCGACGGTCCTGCCGAACAAGGCGCTGCGGGTCTTCTCGCCGCGCGACGCCGACCTGCTCCGGCTCGCGGAGCAGCGCGAGGCGAACCGCACGATCACGTCGATGGCGTCGCGGTTCGACGCCCACGTCACCGAGGGCAGCGTGCTGCCCGGGGCGGTCAACCTCGAGTTCCCCGTCGACGGCCACTTCCGCCCGCTCGGCCATGCGCGCTGCGTCGCGATGATCGTCCGCGAGGTCGAGAGCGGTGCCGGGTCGCGCCGGCGTGACGCGGGCGGCCGCTCCTAGCCCTCGACCCAGCCCAACGCCCTCAGGGTCTCGTGCGGTCGCTCGACGTGGGCGAAGTGGCCGCAGTCGTCGAGCAGCGTCGTGCGGGCGTGGCGCACCACCGTGGAGAGGCGGTCGAGGTCGGAGGGGCGGGCGAACACGTCGTCGGCACCGCCCACCGCCGCCACGTCGCAGTCGATGCCGCGCCAGCGCGTCGCGTCGTAGTCGCGTCCCGAGCGTGACGCCGCGAGGAACCCCCGGGGTCGCAGCTCGGCGACGAACGCCTCGAGCACCGAGCGCGGGACGCGCTCGACGTGGCGGAACACCGGCGCCGAGAGCGCACGCAGCAGGCCGATGCGCGCGGCGCCGCGCAGCAGCGTCACGGAGGCGCGGGGCAGCAGTCCGAAACCCGCCCGCAGCAGGGTGAAGGCCGGCAACCGCACGAGACCGCGCACCGGGTGCGAGACGGCGTCGATCGCCGAGAAGGAGGTGGCCGACACGACCGAGACGCTGAGGACGAGGTCGGGGCGGGTCGCGGCGAGGTGCAGGGCGATGAACGCGCCCATCGAGTGGCCCACCAGGTCGAACTCGGTCACCCCGAGGACCTCGGCCACCTCGACCACGACCGCCGCGGCCGACGCGACGTCGAGCCCCGGGTCGGGTTCGGGCGAGTCGCCCCAGCCGGGCAGGTCGATCAGCACCGGGCGGGTCACGACCGCCGCCGCCTCGCGGGCCGCGAGCAGCAGGGGCGTCCAGGTCGTCCACGAGCCCGCCGCTCCGTGCAGCATGACGGTCGCGCGGTGACGACCCGAGCGACCACCGGGCGGGGCGTGGTGCACGACGGTGGTGCCGTGCGAGGTGACGACCGTCTCGCGGACGAGGTCGAGTCGCGCCGGATCGGTGACGAGCCCGAACGGCGCGTAGCCGATCGGCGGGCTGGCGGCCACCCCTGTCGCCCGGCCCCGTCGCATCGTCGGATGCTACCCGATGATCTCTTCGCGCACGCGTCTCAGGTCCTCGAGCAACGAGCCGACCAGCACCCAGTTGTCGGGGTCGGGGCGCAGCACGCTGACCGGCGAGGTCAGGGCCGGGCCGTCGTCGACGCCCGCGCCGGTGTGCCCACCGATGGCGTCGGTGGCCGAGGAGGCGCGACCGGCCGGCCGCGCCTCCTCGGTCGTCCGCGCCAGCAGGCGCACGTCGTGGGCCGCCCGCCTCAGGTCTTCGGCGATGCGCTGCACCACGGGGTCGTCGGCCAGCCCGGCGTCGTAGTTGTCGTGCACCGAGCGGACCATGCCGACCACGCGGTTGACGAGCACCGTCAGCCGGCCGAGCAGGGCGGCGTCGGCCTCGAGCACGCTGCGGTTGCGACTGGCCCGCGGGTTGAGTTGCAGGCTCTCTTCTCCGGCCGTGATCGCGTCCACCGCCCGGGCCTGGGCGACCCGCAGCTCGCGGGCCTTCGTCAGTCCCGCCGCCAGGCGCGCCTGCTCGACCGGCTCGTCGAGGACGGCAGCCGTCTCGTCGAGCACCGACGCGATGTCGCGGGCGAGGCGCCCGACGGCGAGGTGGGCGGGAGCGAGGGCCACCGGAGGCACGATCAGGGCGTTGATCGCGAGGGCGATCGCGGCACCGATGACGGTCTCGAGCACCCGGTCGAGGGCGTAGTCCGGGGTCTGCGCACCGATCGCCAACACGAGCATGGCCGAGATCGGCACCTGGTTCGCCGAGCTCGGCGTCAGCCGGAACGCCCACGCCACGAGCAGGCTCACCACGACGATGGCGAGCACGATCCAGGTCGCGTCGCCGAACACCTGGCCCGCGGCGTAGGCGATCAACACGCCGGCGATCACGCCGACGCTGCGCTCGATGCCCCGGACGAACGACTGGTTGACGCTCGGCAGCACCACCAGCAGGGCGGCGATCGCCGCGAAGATCGGCAGCGGCTGCTGCAACAGGGCCACCGAGGCGAACCAGGCGGCCATCACTGCCACGCTGGTCTTCACCACCTGCAACAGGGGCGTGCGCTTCGTCTGGCGGATGCGCGAGACGATCTTCACGACACCCAGGGTAGACGGGGAGGCGCGGCGTGCGTGGCGCCCCCGCGTCAGGTCACGAATCGGTCACCTCGCCCGCGCCTCCCCGCCGATCACGCCCGATGCTGGTTGACTGCGTCCCCGTGTGGCCCAACTCCGCCGAGGTGCTCCCCGCCGCGTTCGCGAACTCGGGGCTGACCGTCGTCGCCTTCCGACCGCACTCGGTCGAGCCCTCGGGCGCCGGGTTCCTGTACGGCTACGAGGTCGACACGGTCGACGCCTCGGGCGCGACCTCGACCGTGCTCACCTTCATCGACACCGACACGCGTGCCGCGGACGGTTCGTCGGTGCTCACCCGCGACCCCGGCACCGGGCAGCTGCTCGCCGTCTGGGCGTACCCCGCCGACCCGATGCTGCCCGCGCTCGCCGGGGCCACCTACCCCGACCGCGTGGTCGACTCGCTGGCGGCCCTCGGAGTCGTCGTCACCGAGCCCCGGCTGAGCGTCGCGGCGTACCGACCGGGCAAGCGCGCCGTCATCCGGCTCGACGCGGCCGAGACGACGGTGTTCCTCAAGGTCATCCGGCCCGACCGGGTGGGGCCGATCGTCGCCCTGCACGAGGCCTTCCGGGCCCAGGGGCTGCCGGTGCCCGCCGTGCTCGCCTCGCGACCCGACGGCCTGCTCGTGCTCGAACGCGTGCCCGGCGTGCCAGCCGGTCAGCGCGTCGTCGAGCTCGCCGACGACCCCCGGTTCGTCGAGCAGATGGTCGACCTGGGCACGCGCATCGCCCACGTCGACGTGACCGCGCGGGCCCAGTCCGACGCCCTCGACCACGGGGCCTGGCACCGCGCGACGCTGCGGGCCGCGCTGCCCGACCGGGCGGCCGAGATCGACGGCCTCTACGACGAGATCGACCGACGCCGCGCCTCCTCGGCCTCGGACGCCCTGGCCGTGATCCACGGCGACCTGCACCTCGAGCAGCTGTTCGTGCACCCGTCCGAGCCCTGGCGCGTGACGGGGCTGCTCGACGTCGACACGGCGGGGCTCGGCCACCCCGCCCGCGATGCGGCGGCGCTCGTCGCCCACCTGGTCGTGACCGGTCAGTGGCACCGCGGCAACGGCGACGAGGCCGAGGCCCGGGCCTGCGAACGCCTCGCCGACGACGTGACGCGCACCTGGGTCGAGCGCCTGCCCGGGCTGGCCGACCGACTCGCGCCCGGCGTCGCGTCGCAACTGCTCGCCCACGCGGGCGGCCAGGCGACGCTCGGCACCGACACGGGCCGCCGCAAGGCCGTCCAGCTGATCGGCGCCGCCGCCGGCACCCTCGCCCGCCCCGCCTGACCCGAGCGGCAGGGGCGGCAGGCACGCGACGCCCGACCGGCCTACCGTGGCGCGCAGCACCCATCCGCGCACCCGGAGGCCCCCATGCCGTCACCCTGGCTCGACGCCGCGCCCGACGTCACGACCGACACGGTCGACCCCGAGACCGTCTACGACGACGTCATCGTCGGCGGCGGCCTGACCGGCCTGGTCACCGCCCTGCTGTTCGCCCGGCGCGGCCACCGCGTCGTCGTCCTGGAGGCGCGCTCGGTGGGCCGCGTCGCCAGCGGCAGCGGCACGGCGTCGATGTCGTTGCTGCAGGGCAAGCAGCTCCAACGAATCCGCACGAACACCTACCAGGCCGTCGTCGACGCCTACGTCGCCGGCAACCGGGCCGGGTTCGACTGGATGGTCGACTACCTCGACGAGGCCGGGGTCGAGGTCGAGCGCCGTGACGCGTTCAGCTACTCGACGACGCGCGGTGGCATCGCGACGGTCGACGACGAGTACCTCGTGGCCCGCCGGGCAGGCCTGCCCGTCGTCAAGGAGTTCGGGCTCGACCTGCCGTTCGGCACGACCGGCGGCCTGCGACTGCCCGACCAGGCGCAGTTCGACCCGATGCAGGCGGTCGCCGCGCTCGTGGCCGACGTCCGGGCGCTCGGCGGCATCGTCGTCGAGGGGGTGCGCGTCACGGGGGTGGACGCGTCGGACCCGACGGTGACGCACAGCGACGGCCCCGACGTCCGCGGCCGCCGGGTGCACGTGACGACCGGCAGCCCCGTGCTCGACCGTGGCCTGTACTTCGCGAAGCTGCGCAGCGAGCGCTCCTACGGCCTCGCCTTCGACGGCGCCGACGACCTGCCGGGCGGCATGTACCAGGCGGTCGACGGGCCCACCCGGTCGTTCTCGGCCGTGGGGGACCGCCTCGTGACCGGCGGCAACCGGCACGCGGTGGGTCGCGCCTCCTCGACGACGGCGTTGGTCGACGACCTCGTCGACTGGACGACGCGCCACTGGCCCGGAGCCCGCCTGACCCACTCGTGGAGCGGTCAGGACTACGGGACGCCGCACCACGTGCCGTTCGTCGGCTGGCTGCCCCGCGGCCGCGGTCGCATCTACCTCGCCACCGGCTACGAGCACTGGGGCCTCACCAACGCCGTCCAGGCGGCGATGACGCTCGTGTCCGACGTCGTCGGCGACCCCCAGCCCTGGATGACCACCCTTCACAAGCGCGTCACGACGCCGATCGCGATCGCGTCGGGCATCGGCATCAACGCGGCCGACGCCTGGTGGGCCGCCAAGGGCTGGGCGGGCGCCATGACCAGCCGCCTGGTCGCCGTCGCACCGGCCGAGGGTCAGGGCGAGGTCGGTCGGTCCGCCGGGTTCGCCCCGGTGGCCCGGTCGACCGTCGACGGCGAGGTCTGCACCGTGTCGGCGATCTGCCCGCACCTCGTCGGCATCGTCACCTGGAACGACGCCGAGCGCTCGTGGGACTGCCCCCTGCACGGCTCGCGCTTCGCCGCCGACGGCACCGTGCTCGAGGGGCCCGCGAAGCACGGTCTGCGCCGCCGCGGCTGAGTCGGCGCGGCGGGACCACCGTCGCGACCCGCGAAACACCGGGAGGCGCTGGTGGCGTACCGGCGTCGCGTGCGCGTAAACTGTCCCCAGCTTCACCGCCCGGGTGTTCTCCGGTCCGCGCCTCCTCCGGTGCGAGTCGACACCTCGGCGTGACGGGGCTTCGGGGCACGCCGTCGTCGGACTGCCCACCACGAAGGCCGCCCGTCGCGAAGCCGGTACAGCTGTACACCGCGCGGCACCCCGCCCCGCACGCACCCGGCGCGACCGTCTCGGTCGCCGTCCGTCCCGGGTCGCCGAGCCTCTCGGCGTCCTGCGCAGCACCCGCCGCCGACACGGCGGCACAGCACCGTCGACGCCTCGCGTCGACCACGAGGAGGAGCCTTGGCTCGACCAGGCCAGCGTCAATCGGGTGGCACCCGCACCGCCCAGCGTCCGAACCGTCGCCGCGAGGTCGACAACGACGGGCTCATCCCCGTCCTGGCCCGCGCGGTGCGCGAGGTCGAGGCCGCGGCCCAGCGCGGTCAGGTGAAGCCCTCGAGCCGCACGAAGTTCCAGGTGATCGCCCTGCTCATGCGCGAGGAGCGCACCCGGGTCCGGGGCGACAAGGCGATCAGCGAGTCCGAGCGCGCCGAGCAGATGAAGCGCCTCGACGGCGTCGCCCAGATCCTCGCCAAGACCGCGGCCCGCGACACCTCGCTCATCACCCTGCTCGGTGAGGCGGCGACGGTCAGCGAGGCCGCGAAGACGCTGAAGCGCGACATGCAGATGTCCGCCGGCCTCGAGCTCGAGCCCGAACAGCAGATCATCGTCACCGAGGCCGCCCCCGTGGCCCCGGCCTCCGAGCGGCAGGTCGTGCCGCAGTCCGTGATCTCGCGTCAGCTCGCGAACCCGTTCCTGCCGCCCGACTTCGCCCTCGCCGAGGTGGCCCGCGAGGCCCACCCCCGTCGGCTCGCCAACTGGGAGCTCTTCGGCCCCCTGTTCAAATCGTTCGAGTACGGCGCGGGCGGTGGCTCCGCCTGCATGCCGCTGCCCGAGCCGACCACGGTCGACGCCCCTGCCGGCGCCACCTTGATGCACCACCAGGCCCAGCTCGTCGAGTCCGCCCGTCAGGGCCACCGCACCTACCTGCTCGCCGACGAGCCCGGGCTCGGCAAGACCGCCCAGGCGTTGCTCGCCGCGCAGGCCGCGTCCGCCTACCCGCTGCTGGTCGTCGTGCCGAACGTCGTCAAGACCAACTGGGCCCGCGAGGTCCAGCTGTGGACGCCGACGCGGTCGGCGACCGTGATCCACGGTGACGGCGAGAAGCTCGACGCGTTCGCCGACGTCGTCATCGTGAACTACGAGGTGCTCGACCGCCACGTCGGCTGGCTCGGCGAGCTCGGCTTCAAGGGCATGATCGTCGACGAGGCCCACTTCATCAAGAACAAAGAGAGCCAGCGCTCGCGCCACGTGCTGCAGCTGGCCCAGCGCATCCGGTCGCGCACCGCTCACCCCCTGCTGATGGCACTCACCGGCACGCCCTTGATCAACGACATCGAGGACTTCCGCGCCATCTGGGAGTTCCTGGGCTGGATCGGCGACAAGAAGCCCGCGGCCGAACTCATGGAGCGGCTCGAGGAGGTCGGCCTCACGCCGGCCGACCCGGGGTTCTTCTCGTCGGCACGTGAGATCGTCATCGACCTCGGCATCGTCCGCCGCAAGAAGGTCGACGTCGCGTCCGACATCCCCGCCCGCCGCATCGCCGACCTGCCGGTCGAGCTCGACGACGAGGTGGGCCGGTCGATCCGCGACGCCGAGCGTGAACTCGCGCGCCGCATGGTGCAGAAGTACCGGACGGCCCTCACCACCCGCACCTCCGGGGTCCGGGTCGAGGGAGTCGACCACGACCTCGTCCGCCAGGTCGCGAAGTGGGAGCTCGAGGACGCCAGCGCGTCGAGCACCGGCGAGAACGTCTTCAGCATGGTGCGCCGCATCGGCCAGGCCAAGGCCGGCCTCGCGGCCGACTACACGGCGCAGCTCGCCCGCAACGTCGGCAAGGTCGTCTTCTTCGCCAAGCACATCGACGTCATGGACGTCGCCGAGGCCACCTTCGCCAAGCGCGGCATCAAGTACTCGTCGATCCGTGGCGACCAGACCCCGGCCGTCCGCCAACGCCAGATCGACGCGTTCGTGAACGACCCCGAGGTCGAGGTCGTGGTCTGCTCGCTGACCGCCGCCGGCGTCGGCCTCAACCTGCAGGTCGCCTCGAACGTCGTGCTGGCCGAGCTGTCGTGGACCGACGCCGAGCAGACGCAGGCCATCGACCGCGTGCACCGCATCGGCCAGGCCGAGCCGGTCACGGCGTGGCGCATCATCGCCGCGCAGACGATCGACACCAAGATCGCCGAGCTGATCGACAGCAAGGCCGGCCTCGCCGCACGAGCGCTCGACGGCGACGACTCCGAGGTCGTCGACTCGGTCGACGTGCAGCTCTCGGCCCTGGTCGCCCTGCTCACCGAGGCCCTCGAGGCCTGACCCGGCCGCGGCCCACCGCCTCGCAACGCACCGCGTGTCGTGCGCGGCTCCGTGACTAGTCACGGTGCCGTGCACGATTCGCGGTGTGGACGCGGGGGACGCCCGCTCGCTCGAGCCGCGTGACGATCCGCTGCGGTCGCGCGAGGTCGCGCCAGATGGTGCGTGTCACCCGGTTCACGTAGGGCAGACTCCTCAGCCGGTCCTCACGGACCTTCTCGAGGACCACGATCTCGTCCGCCGTCAGCCCGTGTCGCATCTCGCGGTCGAGGTACTTCACGAATCCGTCGAACTCGTCGTACACGCCGTACGCCTCCCACCCGAAGTCGGTGTGACCGATGAGCCCCTCGTCGTCGACGTGCCGCTCCTGCAGACGGGGTGCTGGGAATCCGAGACCGTCGAGGGCGACCCGGTAGACCGATTCGCCGGCGGAACCGGCCAAGGGGCTGGCGAACTCGGCGACCCAGGAGGCGCGGGTCGAGCCCCGGACACGGTCCCGTCCCAGCAGGCACGCCTGGTACTCGTCCAGCGTGCACAACCGACGTCGCAGGCAATGGTCGAGGACGGCCACGGCCTGACTCCGGGTGCCGGTCAGGGCGACGTCCACGGCGGTCCGGGCCGGCGTGGTCACGACGAGACCCCGATGACGGGTGATCTCATCCGACGGCAACCGTGCCGCATGCCTCGTCACGTGTGCACCCGTGTGGGTCCGTGCGCGAGCCGGGTCGGTCGTCGAGACGCGGGCCAGCGGCGGGCCGAGCACCGGCATGCCCCACACGGCGGCCGCCGAGGTGTGAGACACGACGACCTCGTCACGCATCCGGCCGACCGCAGCCACCGTCCGGAGGGCGTGGCGCTCCTCTCGACGCAGGCCGCGCCAGGCCACCGACTCGACGTAGCGGCCCGGCGCGACACGCACGTGCTCGCCCCGGGCGTGGGCACGGCGTTCCGCCGGGTCGTCGAAGCGCGATCGGATGAGGAAGGAACGGAGGTCTGGTTCGTCGGTGGGCACGCGTCGATCGTCTCGGGCGCCGGAGGACTCCGACGTCGAACCGGGCCGCCCTGTGGACGAATTCGGGGGACGACCGCACGGGGGACGAGAGGCCCTTCCCAGGACACGCGAGTTCGGTGGCCGGAGAACACCCAACCATCGAAGGAGCACCCCATGCCCGAACTCTCCGGCTACGCCCACGTCGCCATCACCGTCTCCGACCTCGACGCGAGCCTCGCCTTCTACGAGAAGCTGCTCGGTGCCGGCCCGGTCGGCCGCATCGAGCTCGACGGCCTCGACCGTCGCATCTTCTCGGTCGGCAACGGGCAGATCCTCGGCGTCACGGCCTACACCGACGGCTCGTCGGCGGCCTTCGACCCGACCGTGCCCGGGCTCGACCACATCGGCCTCGCCGTCAGCGACCGCGACGGCGTCGTCGCGTGGCAGCAGCACGCGACGTCGGTCGGCATCGAGTCCGACCTGCAGGACGTCGACTTCGGCCACGCGCTGATGATCAAGGACCCCGACGGCAACCAGATCGAGTTCTTCGCCCCGCCCGCACAGAGCTGACCCGGGCCTCCCGCCCGGATCGCACCGCGTTTCGTGCATCGCACCGCGACTGGATCGTGTGCGCTGAACGAAACGCGGTGCAATGTATGGCGAGTGCGGCGTGCGGCGCACGGGGCGCGGCGTCAGCGGCGGCGGGCGGCGGCGACCAGGTCACGCTCGTCGTCGGGCCCGAGCCCCGCGCCGTGGGGCCCGGCCGGGCCGGGACGCGAGCGCTCCCAGGCGAGGACGTCACGCAGCGTCTCGTCGACGGGGCGCGGCACGAGACCCGCGGCGCGACCCGCGCCTCCTGACCGGGCTCCGAAGCCCGCGTGCGTGGCGACCGGCAGCCAGAGCGGCAGCGACCGTGGGCCAGCCCACGGGTTCACGCCGTGCTGCTCGAGCCAGGTCTCGTCGACCGGAACGACCTCACCCGTGTGACCCGCGACGCGCCGGGCCGCCTCGAGGTGGTCGGCCAACGATTGCCGGTCGCCCACGGCGTCGACCGTCCCCGAGCGCCCGCCTTCGACCGAGGCGACGATCCACGTCGCCAGGTCGCGCACGTCGATCGGCTGCACGTCGAGGCCGGGGACGTCGGGCACGAGCACCGGATCGGGCTCGGTCGACGCGGCGGCCCGGCCAAAGCGCAGCGGCCACCACCCGGTGCGGCCCGTGTGGTCGCCCGGCCCGCCGATCAGGCCCGCCCGGACGATCAGCGACCGTTCGCGGCCGAACGCCTCGACGACGGCCCGTTCGGCGGCCACCTTCGACCCGCCGTAGTCCGACTCGTCGCCGTCGACGAGCACGGCGGACTCGTCGGCCCCCGGCGTCGCCGTGTCGGCGTGTCGGCGTACACGCTGACACTCGACACGAACACGTAGGAGGCGCCGGCCGGTTCGAGCACCGACACCGCGTCACGGACGTGCGAGGCGTCGCGACCGAGGTCGACGACCGCGTCCCAGCGCTGCCCGCCCTGGACCACGGGGTCGTACGCCCCGGCGGTGCTCCGGTCGGCCCGGACGAACCGAGCGCCGAGCGGCACCGTGCCGGACGACCCGCGGGCGAGGCAGGTGACCTCGTGGCCGCGGGCGAGGGCGTTGGAGACGATCTCGCCGCCCAGCCAGGCCGTCCCGCCCAGCACCAGCAGGCGGAGCCGCCGTGGGGCCGACTCGGCGGCGAGGACCACGTCGGCGCTCAGACGCCGAGCTTCGCCTGCACGTCGGCGAGGGACGGGTTCGTGGCCGTCGAGCCGTCGGGGTAGATGATCGTCGGCACGGTCTGGTTGCCGTCGTTGACGCTCTGCACGAGCTCGGCCGTGCCGGGCACCTCTTCGATGTTGATCTCGGTGTAGCCGATGCCCTGCTTGCCCAGCTGCTGCTTGAGTCGGGCGCAGTAGCCGCACCACGACGTGCTGAACATGGTGATGGTGCCGGCCTCGGGGACGTACGTGCTCGCGATGTCACTCATGTGCCCAGGTTAAGCCCGGTCGGCGGTGAGCGCCGGGGGAGTTGGCTGGGAGGCGCTCCAGCAGGCTCCACGAAGGGAACACCATGGCAGACACGGTCGCCGACCAGATCATCGCCCAGCTCGTCACCGCCGGGGTGCGGCGCATCTACGGCATCGTCGGCGACAGCCTCAACCCGATCGTCGACGCGGTGCGCCGCACCGGCGGGTCGGCGAAGGGCGGGATCGACTGGATACACGTCCGCAACGAAGAGGCCGCGGCGTTCATGGCCTCGGGCGACGCCCAGATGAGCGGCGAGCTCGCCGTCTGTGCCGGGTCGTGCGGCCCGGGAAACCTGCACCTGATCAACGGCCTGTACGACGCGAACCGCAGCCGGGCCAAGGTGCTGGCGATCGCCAGTCACATCCCGAGCGCGATGATCGGCTCGGACTACTTCCAAGAGACCCACCCCGACCGCCTGTTCGTCGAGTGCTCGGGCTACAGCGAGATGATCTCGACGGCCGAGCAGTCGCCGATGGTCGTCGCGAGCGCGATCCGGCACACGCTGGCGGGCGAGGGCGTCAGCGTCATCACGCTGCCCGGCGACATCGCCGAGCTCGACGCCGGCGGCAAGGTGCCCGCGTACGTGGCCGTCCGACCGCCCGAGCTCGTGCCCGACCGACACGACGTCCAGGCCCTGGCCGACGCCATCAACCAGGCCGACACCGTCGCGTTCTTCGTCGGCGAGGGCGGGCGCGGCTCGCACGACGAGATCATCGCGCTGGCCGACCTCGTCGGCGCCCCGATCGGGCACAGCCTGCGGGGCAAGGACGTCATCCAGTACGACAACCCGTTCGACGTCGGCATGACCGGCCTGCTCGGCTACGGTGCCGCGCACGCCGGCATCCACGACGCCGACCTCCTGGTGCTGCTCGGCACCGACTTCCCCTACCCGCAGTTCCTGCCCGACGCCTCGAAGGTGACCATCGCGCAGGTCGACGTCGACGCCGCCGTGATCGGTCGCCGCGCCGACGTGCAGGTGCCCGTGCACGGCGCGATCGCCCCGACCATCCGCGCGCTGATGCCGCTCGTGAGTCGCAAGAAGAACCGGAAGTTCCTCGACAAGACGCTCAAGAAGCACGACAAGCTCATGACCGGCGCGGTCGGGGCGTACACCAAGAACGTCGAGAAGATGCGGCCGATCCACCCCGAGTACGCGGCCTCGCTGCTCGACGAGGTCGCCGCCGACAACGCGATCTTCACCGCCGACACGGGCATGGGCAACGTCTGGGCCGCCCGTTACGTCACGCCCACCCCTCGCCGACGCATCTTCGGTTCGTACCTGCACGGTTCGATGGCCAACGCGTTGCCCCACGCCCTGGGAGCCCAGATGGCGTACCCCGACCGCCAGGTCGTGTCGATCTCAGGTGACGGCGGGCTCTCGATGCTCATGGGCGAACTCGTGACGGCGCAGATGTACCAACTGCCCGTCAAGATCATCGTGTTCAACAACTCGACGCTGGGGCTCGTCAAGCTCGAGATGCTCGTCGACGGGTTCCCCGACTTCGGCGTCGACGTGCCCTACACGGACTACGCGGCCGTGGCCCGGGCGATCGGCATCCACGCGGTGCACGTCGACGACCCGCGCGACCTCCGGGCGGCGTACGAGGCGGCCTTCGAGCACGACGGCCCGGCGCTCGTCGACATCGCCACCGACCCCCAGGCGCTCTCGCTGCCGCCGACGATCACGGGCGCCCAGGTGAAGGGCTTCTCGCTCGCCATGTCGAAGATCGTCATGAACGGCGGGGCGGGCGAGGCCGTTGCGATGGCACGCACCAACCTGCGCAACGTGCCGCGTCCCTGATCACGGCACCGCGCCTCCTGCGCTCTCGTCCGTCGATGGCGCAGGAGGCGCGGTGCACTAGCCGGGGACGTCTCGCGACGGCCCCGGCGCGGCTCGGCCGGCCGCGGTCGCGCCGTCGACGGACGGCGCGCTGTCGGCCTACTGCGCGCTGCCGGCCGGCGGCGTGGCGCCGGTCACGGGCGCGCTGCGGGCCGCGAGGCGCGCCACAGCCGCGAGAGGGATGTCGATCCAGTCGGGTCGGTTGCGGCTCTCGTAGATGGCCTCGTAGACGGCCTTGTCGATCTCGAACGCGTCGAGCAGGGCGCGGGCGGCCCGGACGTCGACGCCGGACGACGCGACGTAGCCGTCGACGAAGGCCCGGCGGGCATCGTGGGCCCAGGCCCCCGCGTCGACCGGAACGTCCTCTTGGGCGAGCGAGCCGGCGACGTAGTCGAACGACCGCAGCATGCCCGCGATGTCGCGGATCGGCAGGTCGGGGCGCGAGCGTTCGGGCATCGGCCGCAGGGGCTCGCCCTCGAAGTCGATCAGCATCCAGCCGCGTTCCGGCGACAGCAGAGCCTGACCGAGGTGCAGGTCGCCGTGGATGCGCTGCAGGTCGGGCCAGTGCAGGTGCTCGGCGGCGTCGTAGACCGCACCGATCGCTTCGGCGTGCTCGGCGATGCGGGGCACCTCTCGGGCGGCCGTCGTGATGCGGCGCCGCATGCTCGTCAGGGCGCCGGCGATCTCGTCGTCGCCCGCGGGGACCGTGCCGAGGTCGGCCGCCAGGGTCGCGTGCACCTCGGCGACGGCGACGCCGAGCGCGTGGGCCTCGGCCGTGAAGTCGGTGCCGGCGGCCGCGGCCGTCAGGGCCACGCGCCAGGCGTCCTCGAGGCCGGGCAAGAACTCTTGAGAGAAGGCGAGGTGCCCGGTCGCCGTGCCGCCGTCACGCCCGACGTCGGGCCAGGTCGCTCGCAGCGAGCCGAACGACGAGGGGACGTGCGTCGACCCGCCGCGGGTGAGGGACGCCTGCGTGGTCACGTCGGGGTTGTCGCCGTGGTGCAGCACCCGGAACACCTTGGCGATGACCTGGTCGACCGGGCCGCCTTCGACGTCGTACACGATCGACGTGTTCGACTGCTCGCCCGAGAGCACGCGCGAGCGGCGCACCTGCCCGGGGTCGACGATGCGCGTGCCGTCGACGGTGACGTCGGCGCCGACGACGTGCGACTCGGCGGACATCGTGCGCAGCAGCTCGCGGGCGTACGCCGGATCGTGCGGGCCGTCGTAGAGGTACCGCCCGTCGGCCGAACCGATGAAGGCCGCGTCGCCGCCGGGCAGGGGAGTCGCACGGCTGACGAGGGGCACCTGGTAGAGCACGGGGACGTCGGCGGCCTCGTCGATGATCAACAGCGTCATCGCGAGGGCGTCGTCCACCTCGGCCTCGAACGAGCCGATCACCCGCAGGGCGGGCGTCCGTCCCTTCGTCGCGTACCAGCGCTGGCGCGCCATCCATCCGGCAAGACTCGGGGCCACGTCGCTCATGCGACGACCCTACGCCGGGGCGGCCCCCGAGGCTCGGCCGACGCTCGACCGGCTCGCCCGACTACAACGGAGGGCATGAGCCACGCCGCCCCCCGCCGCACCGAACAGACCGAGATCGAGCGCAAGTACGACGTCCACGAGAGCGCCGCCGTGCCCGACCTGGCCGGGGTCGGCGGCCCCGACCTCGCCGTCGCCACGGTCGAGCGCGACGACGCGGTCGAGTTGGCGGCCACCTACTGGGACACCGTCGACCACACCTTGCTCGGGGCGCGGACGACCCTCAGGAGGCGCGAGGGCGGAAGCGACGCCGGCTGGCACCTCAAGCTGCCGCCGTCGGCCGGCACCGCCGGGCGCCGCGAGGTGCACTGGCCCCTCGGCGAGCCCGACGAGACCGTGCCGGAGGCCCTGCGTCGACTGGTCGAGGCCCGGCTGCGTGGTCGGCCCGTCCACCCCGTGCTGCGGCTCGGGACGACGCGCACGGTGACGCGACTGCTCGACGGCTCGGGTCGGGCGCTGGCCGAGGTCGCCGACGACGTCGTGCGCGCCTCGAACCCCGACTCGGCGTCGCTCCGCACCTGGCGCGAGTGGGAGGTCGAACTGGCGCCGGGCGTCGACGGAGCCGAGGGCGAGCGGTTGCTCGACGCGGTCGCCGACCGGCTCGAGGCGGCCGGGGCCTCGGTGTCGTCGTCGAAGTCGAAGCTCGCCCGCGGGTTGGGGGCCGAGCCCGCCGGGGCGGCCGGGCCGGCGGCGGGCCCCTCGGCGGCGTCCTCGTCCGGAGGCGGATCGGGTGGGGCCGCGTCGTCGACCCCGTCCACCGCGCCCGGGCCCGCGGCGCCTCCCAAGAAGAAGTCCGCCGCCGCGTTCGTCACCTCGACCGTGGCGGGGCTCCGCGACGAGCTGCTCACGGTCGACGCCGCCGTGCGCGACGACGAGCCGGGCGCGGTGCACCGGCTCCGGTCGACCGCTCGGCGACTCCGGGCCGTGCTGACGGTGTGGGACGGCGTCCTCGACCCACGGCTCGCCGGTGCGGTCGTCGCGGGTGCGGCCCACGTCGGCCACGCGTCACGGGCCGCTCGCGACGCCGAGGTGACGAGGGGCCGGGTGGCGACCCGCGCCTCCTCGGCTCCGACGGGGTTCGTGGCCGTCCAGGCGACCGGCCGGCTCGAGGCCCGGCTCGACGAACGACTCCACGAGGCGACGGGCGACGTTCGGCGGATGCTCGACTCGCACGCCTGGTTCGACCTGCTGGACGCCGTGGACGCCCTGGTCGCGGCTCCGGCGACCGGGCCGCACGCCGCGGACCCGGCGTCCGAGCTGTCGGCGACCCGGCTGCGGGCCGAGCGGAAGCGTGCCACGAGGGCCGTGAGGGCGGCTTTCGCGGCCGCGGACGCGTCGGTCGACGGGGGCGCGAGCGCGGCGGGCGGCGCGGGCGCGGACGACGTGTCGAGTGACCTGCGGCACGCGCGCACGGCGGTCCGGCGGCTGCGGCAGGCGCTGGAGGTCGACCATGGCCGCAGCGGGTCGGGTCGTCGCCAGGCGCGCCGGGCCGAGGCTGTCCAGGACGCCCTCGGCGAGCACCGGGACGCCCTGGCGGCGGTGCGCACGGTCCGCGAGGTCGCGACGCTCGCCCACCGGCTGGGCGAGGACACGTTCGGCTACGGGGTGCTGGCGGCCCTCGAGGTCGAGCGGGCCGGGGAGGCGCTGCGGCGGTTCGAGCGGGCCGCCCGACGGCTCTGAGTCGGCGGGGTCACCCACGGCCGTGCCGGACCCGTCGCCGTGTCACCCCCCGCGCGTCGCGAGGTGCACGGGGTACGGGTCAGCGGGCGCGGCGGGCGAGCAGGGCCTCGATCTTGCGCACCGTGGCGTCGTTGCGGGCGGTCACCGCCGTCGGCAGTGCGCGCCACCAGGCGGCCGGCACCCGCGAGGCGAGCACCCCCGACGGCAACCACTGGTAGACGGCGTCGGGGGCGACGACCACCTCGTCGTCGCCCAGGTCGACGTCAGGAGGCGCGACCCCGTCGAGCGCGCCCGGCACCTCGGCGAACGCCACCGACAGCAGCTTCGGCTCACGACCGTCGCGGCGGAGCGGGTTCGCCGCGGCCAGACGCTCGAACCGGTGCGCGTCGAGCAACACCAGGTCGGCGTCGACGCCGGTCTCGCGGGTGACGGCGGCCCGCAGCCCCGCCGCGTCGTCCGGGCCGAGCACGGACGACGCCCCGAAGACCAGGTTGCCGCTGTTCAGCAGCGTCTCGGGCCGCTCGAAGCCGAGTTCGACGGCGATGCGGCGCAGGTCGGCCATGGCCACGCGCTGGGCGGTGCCGACGTTGACGCCCCGCAGCAGGGCGACGTGGTCCACGACGCTCAGGCGCGCCCGAGCACGTCGAGGATCCACGCGATCTCGAAGGCCCGCTCACGCCACGACTCGTACCGGCCGCTGACGCCCCCGTGCCCCGCCGACATCTCGGTCTTCAGCAGGACGGGTGCGCCGACCTCGCGGAGCCTCGCCACCCACTTGGCGGGTTCGACGTAGAGCACCCGGGTGTCGTTGATCGAGGTCACCGCGAGGATGCGCGGGTACGTCACGTCGTCACGGACGTTCTCGTACGGGCTGTAGCCGCGCATGTACTCGTAGACCTCGGCGTCGTGCAGCGGGTCGCCCCACTCGTCCCACTCGATGACGGTGAGCGGCAGGTCGGGGTCGAGGATGCTCGTCAGCGCGTCGACGAACGGCACGGCCGCCACGATGCCGGCGAACCGGTCGGGCGCGATGTTCGCCACCGCGCCCATCAGCAGGCCGCCGGCGCTGCCGCCCTCGGCCACCATCAGCTCGGGCGTCGTGCGCCCCTCGGCGATCAGGTGGTCGGCCACGGCGACGAAGTCGGTGAAGGTGTTCTTCTTCGTCAGGGTCTTGCCGTACTCGTACCACGACCGGCCGAGCTCGCCCCCGCCCCGGACGTGCGCGACGGCGAACACCACGCCGCGGTCGAGCAGCGACAGGCGGGCCACGCTGAAGCCTGGGTCGATGCTGTGCTCGTACGAGCCGTAGCCGTAGAGGTGCACCGGCGACGGGCCCTCGGCGGGCACGGCGTCGCGACGCCAGACGAGCGAGACGGGCACCCGGGTGCCGTCGGCGGCCGTCGCCCACTCGCGGGCCTGGTCGTAGTCGGCGGGGTCGTAGCCGCCGAGCACGTTCTGCCGCTTGAGCAGGTGACGCTCGCCCGTGCGGACGTCGAGGTCGTAGACGGTCGACGGCGTCACGAACGACGTGTAGCCGAAGCGGACCGTCGGCTGGTCGAACTCGGGGTTGCCGCCGGCCCCGGCGGCGAACAGCGGCTCGTCGAACCCGACCTCGGCGACCTCGCCGTAGCCGTCGGGGCCGAGGGGCACCACCGCGAAGCGCGGCAGCGCGTCGCGCCGGTACTCGACGACGAGGTGCCCGGCGAACGCGTCGACCGACTCGAGCCGGACGGAGGCGCGGTGCGCCATGATCACGCGGCGGTCGGTGGTCGAGGTGGGGTCGTCGGCCGGCACGTCCAGCAGCTCGAAGTTCTCGGCCCCGTCGTTGTGGACGATCAGCAGGCGGTCGCTCCCGGCGACGATCGCGTGCTCGACCTCGTACTCGACCCCCTCGCGTCGCGGCCAGACGACCCGGAACTCGCCGGTCGGGTCGGCGGCGTCGAGCAACCACGTCTCGCTCGTGATCTTCGAGCCGACGTCGACGACGAGGTACTGGCGGCTGCGGGTGAGCCCCACGCCGATCCAGTAGCGGTCGTCCGTCTCGGTGAACACCGTGACGTCGTCGCCCGGCTGCCCCACCTCGTGCCGCCAGATGGTGTCGGGACGCCACGACTCGTCGACGGTCGGGTAGAACACGTACCGGCCGGTGGCGTCGAAGAGCGCGCCGGCGGCCGTGCCGGTGACGACGTCGTCGAGGTCCGCGCCCGACGCCAGGTCGCGGATGCGCAGGGTGTAGCGCTCGTCGCCCTCGACGTCGACGGCGTAGGCCAGCAACGTGCCGTCGGGCGAGACGTCGAAGCTGCCGATCGAGAAGAAGTCGTGGCCCTCGGCCTCGACGTTGCCGTCGAGCAGCACCTGCTCGCCGTCGGCGGCCTCGCCCGCCTCGATCGTCGGGGGCGTCCAGTCGTCCGGGCCCGAGATCGGCGCGCGGCAGTGGATGCCGTACTGCTGCCCCTCGGCCGTGCGCGAGTAGTACCACCACGAGCCCTCTCGGACGGGGACGCCGAGGTCGGTCTCTTGCACACGGCCCTTGATCTCGTCGAAGACGCTCTGTCGCAGGTCGGCGAGGTGGGCCGTCTCGGCCTCGGTGTGCGCGTTCTCGGCCTCGAGGTGCGCGATCACCTCGGGGTCGTCCTTCACCCGCAGCCACTCGTAGTCGTCGACGAAGTCGTGACCGTGGTGCGAGCGGGTGACGGGCTTCTGGGGGGCGCGGGGGGCGGGAACGGAGGCCATCACCCGAGCCTAACGGCGGCTCAGATCGAGCGGTCGCTCGCCGTGATGCCGCCGAGGGGCGGCACGACCGGGTACTCGTCCGAGGCGACGTGCACGTCGGCCGGGCCGGGGGCCTCGCCCTCTCGCGCCTCGTCGATCGCCTGCTCGGGGGTGCCGGCCTTCTCGGCGGCGGACTCGGAGTGCGTGCCGGGGACGGTGACCGTCGCGTCCACGTCGTGGCCGGCCGGGTCCGGCTGCGCGTCGGCCTCGCGGTCGTGCGTGGCCGCCTCGTCGTGCGTGGCGGTGGGGTCGGGGGCCGGGGTCTCGTCGCGGTCGCTCATGTCGGGGACGCTACCCGCGCCTCCTCGGTCGCGTCCGTCGGCGGCGGCGACGACGGCAGCCGCGGCGGTCAGTCGTCGACCGGCAGCACGGTCGTCGGAGCGGTCAAGCCCTGCACCGTGGCGCCCAGGTGGGCCTCGCCCGGTTCGAGGTCGGAGATCGACCGGCGGTCGGAGCGCAGCCGTCGCACCGAGGCGTTCAGCCTGGCGTGCAGCTGCATCAGGTGCAGGCGATAGCGCTCGGGGGAGTCGTCGCTGTCGTCGAGGAAGGTGTTGCAGGCGAGGGTCATCTCGTTCAGCACCGGCAGCGCGTTCGACCGGGGGCGGAGGGCCCGCCGGGCCCGACGGATCTCACCCCGCAGGGCCGAGATCGAGTGCCGCGCCTGTTCGAAGACCGGGTCGAGGGCCCGGGGGTTGGGGCTGAGCCGCGGCGCCACCCGGCGCAGCACCCGGCGGAAGTGGATCTCGGTGATCAGCTCGTTGAGGGCCGAGGCCTCTCGCCGCCGCGACTCGATCAGCCGCACGAGCAGGTTGGAGGCGAACGCCGCCCCGGCACCCACGAAGGCACCCACGGTCACCGTCACGACGTCCCACCAGCTCATGGGGCCACGGTACGGTGCACCACCGACAGGCACGCGCCCGACCGGCCGCCCGACCGGACCCTGCGCTCAGCGTGAGGCGTCGTCGAGCCGCCCCATGAGCGACCAGACCGCGCGCGACAGCTCGGGGTGCCAGAGCGCGATGGTGCGCAGGTAGCCGAGCTCGTCGGCGAGCCCGAGGCCCGTCGCAGTCGGCACGCCGTCGATGCCGAGGGCGTCGGCCCGCAGCGAGATGACGACCTGTTCGTCGACGGTGGGCAGGCCGGGGATGACGTCCCACGGGTCTTCGCCGTTGCGGCAGCGCAGTTCGATGAGGGCGGACAGCTCGTCGTGGGCCTCGGCACGCAGCACCTCGAGGCTGCGACCGGCACCGCGGAACTCGGGCCCGGGGCGTCGCCTGCCGCTGGATCGTGCGTCGGACATGACGACGAGCCTACGCGCGACGTCCGACGCCGAGGCCGGTAGCCTGCCGTCATGCCGGTCTACCGCGTCTGCGTCACGTATCTGATGCGCGAGCACGAGGGGCGCGTGCAGGTGCTGCTCGGTCGCAAGAAGCGCGGACTCGGCACGGGCTACTGGGTCGGGCTCGGCGGCAAGTTCGAACCCGGCGAGGGGGCCGAGGAGGCGGCGGTCCGTGAGATCGCGGAGGAGAGCGGCGTCGAGGTGGCCGCCTCCGACCTCGAGCGGCGGGGCGACCTGCTCTACCTCTTCCCGCACCGCGAGAGCTGGAGCCAACGCTCGACGGTCTTCGTCACCACGACGTGGAGGGGCGAGCCGGCCGAGAGCGACGAGCTCGCACCGCGCTGGTTCGGCCTCGACGAGCTGCCCCTCGGCGAGATGTGGGACGACGCGTCGCACTGGTTGCCGGCCGTGCTCGACGGGGGACGGGTCGCGCGCACGTTCGTCTTCGCGGCCGACCTCGCGACGGTGGCCTCCGAGGGCGTCCTTCCCGCCGAACACGCTGGTCACTGACGGGTCGGCACCCGGACGGGTGCCACTCGCAGAGGGGGGCGCGGCACGGCCCCGGCCCCGCCTAGGGTCGGATCAGAAGCGGATGCCGGGGGACACCCCCGTCCGTCCGACGGATCTCACGGGGAGCGACATGACCAGCTACGACGGCCTGACCCTGACCCCGACGCGCGGTCTCTCGCGCACGACCGTCCCCGCCGCGCGGCGCGTGATGCCCGTCTGGCTCCCGATGGCCGCGTGGGCCCTCGGCCTCGTCGCCGTCGTGGTCGGCGCCGCGTTCGGCGGCACCTTCCTCGTCCTCTCGAGCTTCGCCGTGATCGCACTGGTCGCCGGCATGGCCGTCACCGCCGCCCGGTGGCGTCGGGTCGAGCGCCTCGCCGAACTCGAGCTGGCCGAGCGTCGCGCATCCGCGTCGGAGACGCAGCTCGTCTGACGCCCGACCGGCCCCTCGTCATCGTGCCGGCACCTCGTCAGCGTGCGGGACGGTCGTCCCGCTCACGGGACGACGACCCGACGCGGTCGCTCGCCACGACCCGGACCGGCCGCGTCGAGAGGTCGTCTCCCTCGAGCCCGCCGGGCGCCCCGAGGAACATGTCACCCCGCTCGGCCGGGTCGCCGAGGTCGTCGCGTTCGTCCACCGGGATCGTGTTGATCGTGCCCGTGTCGGTGGCCACCAGGCCGTGCCGGGCGAGCACCTCGTCGCGCTCCCTGGTCAAGAACTCGCGGTTGGCGTTCTGGGCGTCGGCGAACATCGTGGTGCGGCCCGACACGATGCGTGCGATGCGCCGGTTCTCCCACCAGCGCTTGCCCACCACCATCAGCACGACGCCGAGCGCGGCGTAGCAGAGCATCATCGTGACGCCTCGCCCGTAGCCCGGACCCACGCCGTAGAGCACGCGCTTGAGCATCTCGGTGATGCCGCTGCCGACCACCACGGCGTTCAGCCAGGCGAACGGCTGGGGCATGAACCAGGCCGGGTAGGCGGCCCCCGACGACGGCATCGACAAGAAGACGAAGACGATCATCGCCGGCAGCGCCACGAAGCGGCCGACGAAGTAGCTGATCCCGTTGACCGCCAGGCCGATGGCGATGATCCAGGCCCAGGCGATGAAGAACAGCGGCACGAAGTGCCCGTCGACCGCGCCGATCACGGGCCCGGCCAGCACGTTCGTCACGAGCGAGATGACCCCGCCCCCGACGCCGATGACCGTCATGCGCGTGCGGTGGCGCAGCGGTGCACCCATCAGCCCGATGAACATGGCCACCATGTAGCCGCCGATGCACCACGAGAGCATGAGGTACATCGAGACGGTGCCGTACTCGTCGTTGGCGGGCAGGGGGGCGAGGTCGGTGACCGTGGGCGTGACGCCCTCGGCCTCGAGCACCGGCGTCATCGTCGCGGGGATCAGCGCGGCGACCTGGTACTGGTGGGCGCTCGCGGTGTAGATGGTCGTGTCGGACGGGTCGTAGGCCACGGCGACGTGGCCGGCGAGGACCGCCTGCTCGGCCTCGTCGGTCGAGGCGTAGACGCGCACGTCGATCACGCCGGGGCGTGCCTCGTCGAGGTTCGCCTGCAGCTCGGCGGCGGCGGACGGCGATCCGACGACGGCCACGGGGACGTCGTGCGGGTGGGGTGCGTGGAAGGCCGCGATGTAGCAGAGGCAGAAGCCGACGATGAAGAACAGCGGCAGCCAGAGCTGCAGGCCGATCAGCTGCAGGGACGGGTGCAGGGTCGAGTACCACCGGCGGTAGCGCCCGAGCTCGGGTTTGGCCGGCCCGCCCACGTCGCCGGTCGCCGTCTCGTTCGTCGTGGTCGCCACCGTGCCGTGTCCTCTCGTCCGTCGTCGTCCGTCGCCCTGGCCGTCGATGCCGCTCACGATACGCCGGAGGGCGACACGACCCCGGGTGGGCGTCACGACCTCGTGCTCGTGAAGGCCGAGGTGTCCATGGCGAGCTCCTCGGCGTCGAGTCCGAGCAGCACCCGTCGCATCACCTCTTCGTCGACGTTGCCGGCGTCCCGCTCGCGCAGGACGACCTCGCGGCGCTTGGCGAGCAGCTCCCGGCGGATCGACCCGAGGGCCTGGGGCGCCGCGCGGCGGCGGGCGCGTTGCGCGTCCGTCGACGCCGAGGCGCCCCGTTCGTCGGCGTCGTCGAGGGCCGTCCGCTGCAGGGCCTCGTTCTGGCGGAGCAGCCGCGTCGTCGAGATGGTCACGGCCCGCTCGGTCAGCTCGACCCCCCACCGTCGCTCCCAGTCGCCGCGACGCTCGGCGACGTAGGCCATGGTCTCGTCGGTGCTCGACGAGAAGATGGCCAGCTCGGCGGCCAGGTCACGGTCCCGCTGGGTGTCGTCGCGCACGCCGAGCACCCGGATCACGAACGGCAGCGTCAACCCCTGCAGCAACAACGTGCCGACCGTGACGATGAACGCGATGAGGAACATCGTGTCGCGGGCGGGCACCGGGATGCTCGACTCGGTGATCGCCGGGATCGACACGGCGGCCGCCAGGGTGACCACGCCGCGCATGCCCGTCCACGAGATGACCGTCAGCTGCCGCCAGCCCATGCGGGGCTGCGGGTGGTAGCGCAGCGTCCGCAGGGCCGGTGCCCGACGCAGTCGTCGCAGGGTCGGCACCCGCCGGAGCCTCCGCAGCACCGTCGACAAGAAGAGGTAGCGGCCCGCCCGGGCGGCGTAGTACGTGCCGAACACGAAGGCCGGCCGGACGAGCACGACCACCGCCAGCACGGCCAACGCGACGCCGACGCTCTGGCCGAGGCCCCGCTCGCTCTCGCTCACGTCGAGCACGACGGCACGCAGCTGCAGGCCGATCAGCGCGAACACGAAGCCCTCGAGCACCACGTCGGCGGCCGACCAGAAGGGGCGCTCCTGCAGCCGTGTCGCGTAGCCCGTGCGCGGCGAGTTGAAGCCGACGTAGAGCCCGGCCGCCACCACGGCCAGCACGCCGGAGCCGCTGAGCTCCTCGGCGGCGATGTAGGCGATGAACGGCAACAGCAGCCCGATGACGTTCTCGACCACGGGGTCGTCGATGCGCACGCGCACACGGTGCGCGACGAAGCCCAGGGCGAGGCCCACCGCGACGCCCACGCCGATCGCCAGACCGAAGATGCCGAGGTCGTCCCACAGGGTCAGGCTCGCCCCGCCCACGATCGCGAGGAACACCTTGACGAGCGTCAGCGACGCCGCGTCGTTGATCAGGCTCTCGCCCGAGAGCACCGTCATGACCTTGCGCGGCAGCCCGAGCTTGCGGCCGATGGCGGCCGCCGACACGGCGTCCGGAGGCGCGACCACGGCACCGACGAGCAATGCGGCCGGCAGCGTCATGTCGGGGATCATCACGTAGGCCACGCCGCCGACGGCGAAGGCCGTCACGACCACGGCGCCGACGCCGAGCCGCGCGATCTGCACGCGGCTCTCGCGGAAGTTCAGCAGCGACACGTCGAGGGCAGCCGAGTAGAGCAGCGGCGGCAGCACCACGGTCAAGATCACCTCGGAGTCGATCTCGACGTCGGGCACCCCGGGCACGAGGGAGACGAGCAACGCGACGCCCACGGTCAGCAGCGGGGCGGGCAGGCCCCTCCAGCGGGCGAATGCCGTCACGACGAGCGACCCGGTCAAGATGATCAGCAGCTCGCCGAGTTCCATGTGAGCCGGGCTCCGTCCAGTCGTCGAGGGCAGCCGTGCGGCATGCACCGACTGCAAAGTCCGCCCCATCCTCTCAGGCACCCCCTAGGAGAACGTCGGGTGAACGGGCACGGTCGGTGGCCCGTCCCCCCGTAGCATCGCCCCGTGACCGCACAGCCCCGGGCGACCGCCCCGACCCCGGACCTCGTCCGCACCACCCGGTCCGGCGAGGTCCGCGGCGTGCGGGAGCGCGGGGTGCTCGCCTGGCGCGGCATCCCGTTCGCGGCACCACCGGTGGGGCGCCTCCGGTTCCGGGCTCCCGAGCCGCCCGCGGTATGGACCGGCGTCCGCGACGCCAGCCGGTTCGGGCCCGCCGCGCCGCAGGACCGCGTGCAGTTCGTCGGCGTCGACGCGACCACGCCGCTCAGCGAGGACTGCCTGACGGTGAACGTGATCTCACCCGACGGCACCGCGCCGGGTGCCGGGCTGCCCGTGCTCGTCTTCGTCCACGGAGGCGCGTACAGCGTGGGCTCGTCGCGCGAGTTCCCGAGACAGGGCGAGACGCTCGTCCGCGAGGGCGGCATCGTCTACGTCAGCCTCAACTACCGTCTCGGGGCGTTCGGCTACCTCGACTTCAGCCACTGGGCGACCCCGGACCGGCCGTTCGACTCGAACCTGGGCCTCCGCGACCAGGTGGCCGCGCTCGAGTGGGTCCGTGACAACGTCGCCGCGTTCGGCGGCGACCCCGACCGCGTCACCGTGTCGGGCGAGAGCTCGGGGGGCAACGCCGTCACGACCCTGATGACGGTGCCCCGCGCTCGCGGGCTGTTCCGTGGCGTCATCGCGCAGAGCTCGCCGCCGAACGCGATCTACCCGCCGGCCGTGACTCAGCGCTGGGCGGGGGAGTTCCTCGAGCTGCTGGCCCACGACCTGCACGACGACGACCTCGAGGCCACGAGCGTCGACGACGCGGCGGCCCTGCTCGCCGGGGCGCCGACGACGGCGATCGTCCGGGCGGCCAGCCGACTGCAGTTGCGCACCCCGGACGAGGACCCCGGCACGATCTGCTTCAGCCCGGTCATCGACGGCGAGTTCCTGCCCGAGCGTCCCCTCGACGCCTTCAAGGCGGGCCGGGCCCACCCGGTGCCGCTCGTCATCGGCACGAACGACCGCGAGGGCTCGGTGTTCACGGGGCGCCGCGACATCCTCGCGACCACGAAGCCGCGCATCCGCGCGATCTTCGCCGCGACCGAGAAGAAGGCGCGCAAGGCGATCAAGAAGCACTACCCGGGTCTGCCCGACCGGCCCGCCGCCCTCGACTTCGGCGGGGACTACGCGTTCTGGTTCCCGAGCGTCAAGGTCGCGGAGCGCCACGCGGTGCACCAGGACGTGCGGTTCTACCGCTTCGACGCGACGACGCGCATCCTGCGCACGGTCGGGGTCGACGCCTTCCACGGCCTCGAGCTCTGGGCGATCTACGACCGCATGGGGTCCGCCTTCGGCTGGGCCATGAGCCTGCTCGGCGGTCGACGGGCGTTCTTGCGCACGGCCGCCCGGACGCGCTCCCGCTGGCTCGAGTTCGTCCGCACGGGGGCCGTCGCCGACTGGCCGACCTACGACCCCCACCGTCGGCGCACGTTGATCATCGACGTGCGCGACCGGGTCGAGCACGACCCGCGGGGCGAGCGGCGACGGGCCTGGCAGGACTTCGTGCCACACGTCTGAGGCGCGCGCCCGGGGCGTCGACTCGACCCCGTCACCCGCCGTTCACCGGGATGTACCCCGCCGGACACCGCCGAGTTGACCCGCGTCCACCCACCTGTGACACTCAGGCCGGTGGACATCACACTCATCGTCGTCCTGGTCATCGCACTGGCACTCTTCTTCGACTTCACGAACGGGTTCCACGACACGGCCAACGCCATGGCGACGCCGATCGCGACCGGGGCGATGAAGCCCAAGGTCGCCGTCACGGTCGCCGCGATCCTCAACCTCGTGGGGGCCTTCCTCAGCACCGAGGTCGCCAAGACCGTCTCGGGCGGCATCATCCGCGAAGGCGACGGCGGGGTGCAGATCACCCCCGAGATGATCTTCGCCGGCCTCATCGGCGCCGTCGTCTGGAACATGTTCACCTGGCTCCGCGGCCTGCCGTCCAGTTCGTCGCACGCCCTCTTCGGCGGCCTGATCGGCGCCGCGATCGTCGGTGCCGGCACGGGGTCGGTCGACTTCGGCGTCGTGCTGTCGAAGGTCGTGCTGCCCGCCCTGCTGGCCCCGCTGATCGCCGGGGTCGTCGGCTACACCGCCACGCGCCTCGCCTACACGATCACCCGGCGACGCGACGACAAGAGCGAACGCGGCGGCTTCCGCTACGGCCAGATCTTCACGTCGTCGCTGGTCGCGCTCGCGCACGGCACGAACGACGCGCAGAAGACCATGGGCGTCATCACGCTGACGCTCATCGCGGGCGGGTTGCTCACCCCCGACTCCGGCCCGCCGTTCTGGGTGGTCGTCGTCTGCGCCCTCGCCATCGCGCTGGGCACGTACACCGGCGGATGGCGCATCATCCAGACCATGGGCGGCGGCCTGACCGAGGTCAAGCCCACGCAGGGCTTCTCGGCCGAGGCGTCGACCACCGCGACCGTGCTCGCCTCGAGCCACCTGGGCTTCGCGCTCTCGACGACGCAGGTGGCCAGCGGTTCGATCATCGGTGCCGGGCTCGGGCGACGAGGGTCGAAGATCCAGTGGGGCACGGCGGGCAAGATCGTCGTCGCCTGGTTCATCACCCTGCCCGCGTCGGCCGCCGTCGGGGCCGTGGCCGCCCTGATCGCCACGCTCGGCGTCACGGGGCTCGTGATCGACGCCGCCGTCGGCGCGGTCGTCATCGCCGGCATCTTCGTCATCTCGCGTCGCCGACCCCACGACCAGGGTTCGGCGATCGAGGTCGACGTCGCCGCGACCTCGGTGCTCTCCCGTCGCCGTGCGCGGCGCGCCGTCCGCAAGGGCCGCGTCGACACCCCGGCGTCCGGCGTCGAGGCCCCCTTCGTCCGCATGGACGACCCGCCAGAACCGGTCGCCGCTCCCCGGGGCACGACGCCGACCGACGACGAGGTGCGCTGATGATCGACTGGTCCGCCTTCGTCGTGGTCGCGCTCGTCGCCCTGTTCTCCGCCGCGGCCCTCGTCTCGCTCTACTCGCTGGGCCTGCGCCTCCTGACGGTCGAGGGTCGCACGACGGCCAGGACCGCCGCCGGGTACGCCTGCTTCGTGGTCTGCGCCCTCGGCGTGCTCTACGGCATCTACCTGATCGTCCCGGGCTTCCACCGCTGACGCCGACGTCGGCGTCGTCTCGTCCCCAGGGCGCGGGCGTCCCCGCCGACCGCAGCCGCGCCTCCTCGGCCGCCACCGGCCACCGGCCCCGCCGGTAGGCTCGACGGAGCGTCCGGTCGACGACGACCGGGCCCCGACTGACGACGGAGGCGCACCACAAGTGACGACCGAGACAGCAGCACCGACCCGCACCGAGACCGATTCGCTGGGCAGCCGAGAGGTCCCCGCCGACGTCTACTGGGGCATCCACACCGCCCGGGCACTCGAGAACTTCCCGATCTCGCAGCGCCCCATCTCGGTCTACCCCGACCTCGTCACGGCCCTCGCGCTCGTGAAGCAGGCGGCGGCGCGGGCCAACGTCGAGATCGGCGTGCTCGACCCGGTCAAGGCCGAGGCCATCGAGCGTGCCTGCGAAGAGATCCGCGGCGGGGCGCTGCACGACCAGTTCGCCGTCGGGGTCATCCAGGGCGGCGCCGGCACGTCGACCAACATGAACAGCAACGAGGTCATCGCCAACCGGGCCCTCGAACTGCTCGGCCACGCCAAGGGCGAGTATCGCCACCTCCACCCGATCGACGACGTCAACCGCAGCCAGAGCACGAACGACACGTACCCCACCTCGATCAAGATCGCGATGGTGCTCACCTTGCGCCGTCTGCTGGTCGAGCTCGACCTGCTCGCCGACGCGTTCGCGGCCAAGGGCGACGAGTTCCACGACGTGCTCAAGGTCGGCCGCACGCAGCTGCAGGACGCCGTGCCGATGACCCTCGGGCAAGAGTTCACGGGCTTCGCGCACACCCTGGCCGAAGACGTCCAGCGGCTGCGCGACGTCGTGCCGCTGCTCGGCGAGATCAACCTCGGGGCGACCGCGATCGGCACCGGCATCACCGCCGACCCGCTCTACGCCGACGCCGTGCGACGTCACCTCAGCACGCTCTCGGGCATGGACCTCGTGACGGCTCCCGACCTCATCGAGGCGACCAGTGACACGGGCGTCTTCATGACGCTGAGCGGTGCCCTGAAGCGCAGCGCCATCAAGCTCTCGAAGATCTGCAACGACCTGCGGCTGCTGTCGTCCGGGCCGCAGGCCGGCATCAGCGAGATCACGCTGCCGCCTCGCCAGGCCGGGTCGTCCATCATGCCGGGCAAGGTGAACCCCGTGATCCCCGAGGTGGTCAACCAGGTGGCGTTCTCGGTCGCGGGGGCCGACGTCACCGTGACGATGGCCGCCGAGGCCGGTCAGCTGCAGCTCAACGCCTTCGAGCCGGTCATCACGCACTCGGTCATGCAGAGCCTGCAGTGGATGACCTACGCCTGCCAGACGCTCCGGGTCAACTGCGTCGACGGCATCGAGGCGAACCGGGCCCGGCTCACCCAGCAGGTCGAGACCAACGTCGGCAGCGTGACCGCCCTCACGCCCTACATCGGCTACACGGCGGCGGCGGCGATCGCCCACACGGCTCTGACCACGAACGCGGCCATCGCCCCGCTCGTCGTCGCGGCCGGCCTGATGACCGACGAGCAGGTGCGCAAGGTGCTCTCGCCCGCCCGCCTGTCGGGCCTGTCACCGGTCACCAGCGCGATCACGATCATCGACGTCGACGACCCCGCCGCGGCGGTGGCGCGGGCGGCCAACACGTCGGGCGCCCGCAACCCGGGCGACGAGACCGCCGGCTGAGGCGACCCCGTCGAGGAGGCGCGGTGCCGGTCGACCGGCACCGCGCCTCCTGCCGGTGGTGGCGTCCCGTCATCACGGCCGTGCCGGGCCGTCGCGTCGACTAGGGCGTCGAGGGGGCGTGGCTCGTCGGGTCGACCTGGTCGGCCCGGCCGGCCGCCGTGGGGCGTTCGTCGGCAGGGCGGTCGCGGTCGGCCCGCAGGTGGACGAGTCGCAGGTCGTCGGGCTCGAGCACGCCCCCGTTCTCGCGCAGGGCGCGTTCGCGGATGCGCCGACCGACCCGGACGTCCCAGGCGAGGTTGCGCGCCAGGATGTGGTTGCGGGCGGTGTCGCGCAGCGGCAGGGGGATGACCTCCTCGGCCTGCACCCCGCGGCGCAACTGACGAAGGCGCAAGATCTCGCTGTCGAGCTCGCCCCCGATCACGAGGACGAAGTTGCTGATGTACGCGTAGAGCAGCACGACCACGACGCCGCCGACCCAGCCGTAGAACCGATCGTAGTTCGACACCGTCGCCACGTAGACCGCGAAGCCGACGGTCGCGACGGCCCACCCGCCGAGCGCGACCATGGCACCGTACGACACCCAGCGCAGGCGGGGCGGTCGCACGTTGGGGGTGAAGAAGTAGAGCATCGCGACCGAGAGCACGGCCAGGGCGACGAGCACCGGCCACTTGACGACGTTGTAGAGGTCGGTCCACGGGCGGCCGATGCCGAACCGGGCGGCGACCGCGTCGCTGAGGGTGGGCGTCACGAGCAGGATCACCGCGATGACCGCGAACGACACCATGAGCACCAGGGTGACGATCATCATGTGGCCGCGGAACTTCCAGATCCGGCGACCCTCCTCGACTTCGTAGGCCGTGTTCATCGCCCGCCCGAAAGCCGTCGTGTAGGCCGACAGCGACCAGAGGGTGAGCCAGAGGCCGATGCCGAACGCGACGCCCGGGTTCGACAGGCTGAGCATCTGCTCGAGCGGCCAGCGCAGCGTCTCGATCGCGTCCGGGGTGAGGACGTACCGGGCGACCGACAGGATCTCGTCCACGGCGTCGCCGTCCTCGACGAACAGGGCGACGCCCGAGACGAGGGCCAGGGCTCCGGGGACGAGCGCCAGCATCGAGAAGAACGTCAGCGAGCCCGCGGCGTCGATCGTGCGGTGCCGGAGGAAGTCGTGCCACACCCGCATGACCACGTAACGCACGAGTGTCGGGTCCTCGGGGAGGGAACGGGTCGTGGGCATCCTGCGAGATTACCGGGCCGGACGCACGGGTGCGCCTGCGGCGCGGGCACCGGTGCCCCGCCCCCGGACGCGGCCCGCGGCGTCCCGCCCACGGGGCCGCGCCGACCCCGCCCTCAGCCCGTAGGGTCGGGGCATGACCTGGTCCGACTCCCGGGGCGTCGGGCACGACGCGTACGGACGCCCTCTGACGCCCTACGCCGTCCCCACCGGCGCCGCGCCCGGTCAGCCCACCGGTCTCGCCCGTCCCGTGCTCGGCCCGGTCGCGAACCCCGAACCGGTCTGGTACCCCGTCCAACCCGTCTTCGCGCAACCGGCCCCGAGGCGTCGGGTCGAGAGTGCCGTCGCGCTCGCCGTGGGATTCACCGTGATCGGCACGTTCGCGGTGGCCGTGGGCCTCTACTTCTTGATCTTCGTCCAGCCCGCGGTGCTCCTCGCCGGCAGCCTGCTCGCCTTCGTGCCGCTCGCGATCGTGCTGGTCGGCATCTGGCTGGTCGACCGGTGGGAGCCCGAGCCGCGCGTGGCGCTGCTCTTCGCGTTCCTCTGGGGTGCGGCCGTCGCCGTCGGCACCGCCCTGATCGTCGACGTGGCCCTGACGACGGCCCGGGCGGCGCTCGGCGTCCGGTCGAGCGGGCTCGAGGACGTGCTCGGGGCGGTGGTCCAGGCGCCACTGGTCGAGGAGGGCGCGAAGGGGCTCGGCGTCCTGCTCGTGCTGTGGATCTTCCGGCGCCACTTCGACGGACCGGTCGACGGCATCGTCTACGCGGCGACGGTCGCGGCGGGCTTCGCGTTCGTCGAGAACATCCAGTACTTCGCGCTGCAGGTCGGCGAGGACTTAGCGACCGGCAGCCGGGGCCTGGCCTACGTCTTCTTCGTGCGGGCCCTGATGTCGCCCTTCGCCCACGTGATGTACACGGCCTGCACGGGCTTCGCCCTCGGCCTGGCGGCCCGACGGACCGGCCCCTACGGCGCGATCGGCTGGTTCTTCGTCGGCCTCGTGCCCGCGGCGGGCCTGCATGCGCTCTGGAACGGCGCGCTCTACGTGGTCGGGGACGGCTTCTTCGCCTACTACCTGCTGGTGCAGGTGCCGATCTTCGTGGCGATGGTGCTGCTCGTGGTGTTCCTGCGGCGCAACGAGCGGCGCGTGACCCACGACCGGCTCGCCGAGTACGCGGCCGTGGGCTGGTTCAGCGCCGACGAGGTCGGCATGCTGTCGTCGAGCGCCGGCCGCCGCCGGGCGCGGTCGTGGGCGGCGACCCGGGGCATCCGGCCCGCGATGAAGGTCTTCATCTCGAACGCGACGAGGCTGGCCTTCACCCGCCAACGCCTGGTCAAGGGTCGACGTGCCCTCGACGCGGCCGTGCAGCGCGACGAGGCCGAGCTGCTCGACGCGCTCACCGTCAGCCGCCTGGCCTTGCAGGCGCCGCCCGCGGCGTTCGTCGGCTACCCGCAGCACCCGGGCTGGCCTCCCCAGGTGCCGCCGCGGGTGCCGCCCCACCCCGGGTCGCCGCAGTCCGGGCCCGGGTGGTGACGCACGCCGCGACTCAGGGCGTCGGCGCCTCGGCGTCGTAACGACCGAACGCGGGCGTGAGCCGCGCGACGAGGGCGACCAGGGCGACGACGAGCAGCCCGCCGAGCAGGGGCGGCCAGAACACGGCGATGCCGGCGACCAGCCCGACGAACAGGTCGCCGACGCGCGGGCCGCCGGTGACGACGACGATGAAGATGCCCTGCAGGCGTCCGCGCATGGCGTCCGGCGCGGCCGACTGCAAGATGGTCGAGCGGAAGATCGAGCTGACGTTGTCGCTCGCGCCCGCGCCCGCGAGGGCGAGTGCCGCGCCGCCGAGTGCCACCAGGTTGGCCTGGTCGAGGCCGGCCGTGACGCTGCCCCCGTGGGCCGGCGTGACGAGCAGCACGACGCCGAAGGCCGCGATGCAGACCCCGTACGCGGTGATGGCCCACCGCACGGCGACGCCCTGCCGGCGCACGTGGCCGAGGCGTCCCGAGAAGACGCTGCTGAGCAGGGCTCCCACCGCGAAAGAGGCGGAGAGCACGCCGACCGTCACCGCGCCTCCTCCGATCACGAGGGTGCCGACCACCGGGTAGAGCACCCGGGGCATGCCGAAGGTCATGGCCACGACGTCCATCACGAAGGTCGTGCGGATGTTGGGCGACCGCTTCAAGAACGCCAGGCCGAAGCGCAGCGACTCGAGGCCGGGGCGCTGGGTCTCGCCCTCGGGCCGGATCGGCGGCAGCGTGACGATGCCGAGGAACGCCGTCGAGAACAGCACGACGTCGACGGTGTAGGTCAGCGGGAACCCCACGCTCGCGACCAGGACGCCGGCCAGGGCCGGCCCGACCGTCAGCATCAGCCCCATGCTGATGCCGCTGAGGGCCGAGGCGGCCGGCAGCAGTTCCCGGGGCAGGAGGCGCGGCACGATCGAGGCGCGAGAGGTCGCGATCATCGTCCCCGCGACGGCGTTCACGGTCGTCAGCAGGTACAGCAGCCACACCTCGTGCAGGCCGAGGTAGGCGTGCAACGCGATGGCCGCCGTCGAGAGCCAGGCGAAGACGGCGGCCACGAGTGCGACCTTCCGCCGGTCGAACGCGTCGGCGAGCATGCCGCCGTAGAGCCCCGCGAGGATCATCGGCACGAGCGAGACGACGCCGACCAGGGCGACGGCGAAGGTCGACCGGGTGATCTCGAAGATCTCGAGGCCGACGGCCACGAGCGTGAGCTGCGTGCCGATGCCGCTGACGGCGCTGCCCGCGAACAGCCGGGCGAAGGCGGGGCTCGTGCGGAGCGGCGTGACGTCGACGAAGAGCGGGCGTCGGACGGGCGCGACGGGGCGTGGCGACGACGGGGGCGGGGGCGGGGTGGTGGTCAAGCTGCCATTCTTGCCGATCGTGCAACGATCCGCAGGCCCGGTGCCCCGGGCTCGGGGCCGCAGGTCCAGGTGTCGCCACCGTCGGCCGATTTGGTGCGAGGGGTCGGTCGGAGTAGCGTCCATGTGTTCGCATCGATGACGTCATCTCGGTGCGGATGTCGGGTCGGCTCCTCGAGCCTCGCAGGGAGGACGCGAGCAGCCGGCCCGCCCCCTCGCCGCGTCGGTGGTTGGATGGCCGGCATGACTCACGACCCCCAGACCAAGCCCGAGATCGACGCCCCGACGGGCCCCGCACCCACCGAGCTGCAGATCACCGACGTCACCGTCGGTGACGGTGACGAGGCGCAGTCGGGCTCGACCGTCAACGTCCACTACCTCGGCGTCGAGCACGACTCCGGCGAGGAGTTCGACTCGTCGTGGAGCCGCGGCGAGCCCATCAACTTCCCGCTGCAGGCCCTCGTCCGTGGCTGGCAGGAGGGCATCCCCGGCATGAAGGTCGGCGGACGCCGCGAGCTCGTCGTGCCGCCGCACCTGGCCTACGGTCCCGCCGGCGGCGGGCACCCCCTCTCGGGCAAGACGCTGATCTTCGTCATCGACCTGCTCGGCGTCAGCTGATGACGGTCGCCCCCTCGGTCGGCCTCAACGACGGCCGCACGCTGCCCCAGCTCGGCCTCGGCACCTACGGGCTGAACGGCGACGAGGGCACGACGCAGGTCGTCCAGGCGATCTCGTCGGGCTACCGCCTGCTCGACACGGCGCTGAACTACGGCAACGAGGCGGCCGTCGGCGAGGCGGTCCGTCAGAGCGACGTGCCCCGTGACGAACTCGTCGTCACGACGAAGCTGCCCGGCCGGCACCACGGCTACGACGAGACCCTGGCGAGCTTCGACGAGAGTCGTGCGAACCTCGGACTCGACTTCGTCGACCTCTACCTGATCCACTGGCCGCTGCCGCGCATCGACAAGTTCGTCGACACGTTCAAGGCGTTCGTGCGTCTGCAAGAAGACGGCCTCGTCGGCTCGATCGGCGTCTCGAACTTCACGGCTGAACACCTGCAGCGCGTCGCCGACGAGACGGGCGTGGTGCCCGCCGTCAACCAGGTCGAGCTGCACCCGTACTTCCCGCAGGCCGAGCTGCGTGCCGTGCACGAGAGCATGGGCGTCGTCACCGAGAGCTGGAGCCCCCTCGCCAAGCAGAGCGAACTGCTCCAGGAGGCGCGGGTCACCGAGATCGCGCGGGCCCACGGCAAGACGCCCACGCAGGTCGTCCTCCGCTGGCACGTGCAGCTCGGAGCCGTCCCCGTGCCGAAGTCGGCCGACCCCGGTCGGCAGCGCGAGAACCTCGACGTCTTCGACTTCGAGCTCACGCCCGACGAGGTCGAGTCGCTCAGCGGCCTCGAGCGCGGCCGCCTCTGGGACGGCGACCCGCTCACCCACGAAGAGTTCTGACCGGTTAGTCCCCGCGACCTGCAGGAGGCGCGCGCGTCCCGTCGAGGACGCGCGCGCCTCCGTCGTCCCGGCGCCGTCCCGGCGCCTCGGACGGGGCTCGCTGTCGGTGGTCGGAAGCTAGACTGGCGTGCCGACTTTTCCCGAAGGGTACGTACACCTGTTGTCATCCGAGATCGACCGCGAACGCGCCTACGTGGGCACCCTCTACGACCGCCTCGACGAGCTGAAGGCCGACGCCCGCGTCCGTCTCGAGCGCACCCGCCGCGAGACCGTCGGTGGCAACCACCAGAGCCGCAGCGAGCGCGACGCCTACGCGCGCCTCTACGAAGACACGATCGTCCAGCTCGGCTCGGTCGACGAGCGGCTGGCCTTCGGGCGGCTCGAGCTCGAGACGCCCGACCTGCTCGGCCAGACCGGCGACGTCGACCGTCCGGCCGAGCCGGGCGAGGGCGGCCGGTACCGCTACATCGGCCGCATCGGCCTGCGCGACGAGTCGCACCACCCGATCCTGCTCGACTGGCGCGTGCCCGGGGCGAGCGCCTTCTACCAGGCGACCGCGGCCACGCCCATGGGGGCGAGGGCCCGGCGCCACCTGACGCTCGAGGGCCGCACCGTCACCCGTCTCGAAGACGAGGTGTTCGACCCCGACCTGCTCGACCGTGACGACGTCCAGCTGCAGGGCGAGGGCGCGCTGATGGCGGCCCTGACGGCACAGCGCACGGGTCGCATGACCGACATCGTCGCCACGATCCAGGGCGAACAGGACCGCATCATCCGCTCGCAGCTCGACGGCGTGCTCGTCGTCCAGGGCGGCCCCGGCACGGGCAAGACGGCGGTGGCCCTGCACCGCGCCGCCTACCTGCTCTACTCGCACCGCGACCGGCTGAAGGGGTCGGGCGTCCTGGTCGTCGGGCCGTCGCGGTCGTTCCTGCGGTACATCGAACAGGTGCTGCCGTCCCTCGGCGAGAGCGGCGTCGTGCTGTCGAGCCTCGGCGGGCTCTACCCCGGCGTCGAGGCCCAGACCGACGACGCGCCCGAGGTCGCCGCGCTCAAGGGCTCGGCCGAGATGGCCGAGCTGATGCGGCGGGCCGTCCGGTCGCGTCAGATCCGCCCGAGCGAGCCGACGACGATCGACATCAACGGCGAGCGACTGGTCGTGCGTCCCGAGCTCGTCGGCGAGGCGATGCGCAAGGCCCAAGAACGGGGCAAGCCGCACAACGTCGCCCGCGTCACCTTCAACAAGGCCGCCCTGTCGGCCCTGACCCGCCAGCTCGTCGACCAGATGCGCGAGCACGGCACGACCGTCGACGAGTCCGACGAGGCCGTGCTGCGCGAAGACATCCGGCAGTCGCACGACGTCCGCGTCCTGCTCAACACCGCGTGGTTGCCGCTCAGCGCCGAGAAGCTCGTCGAAGACCTCTACGCCCGACCGAACTGGCTGGCCTCGATCACCCCGCGGTGGACGCCCGAGCAGCGCGCCCTGCTGCGACGCGGGCGCGGGGCGGGCTTCACGGTCTCCGACGTGCCGCTGCTCGACGAGGCCGCCGAACTGCTCGGCGAGTTCCAGGCCGGCGTCGACCCCGAGCGCCTGGCGCGCAAGGCACAGCGCAAGCGCGACATCGAGAACGCCGAGCGGGCCATCGAGAACATGGGCGTCGAGGGCATGGTCAGCGCCGAGCAGATCGCCGGCGGGTTCGCCGAGCGGGCGGCGTCGATGACCACCGCCGAGCGCGCCTCCGGCGACCGCACCTGGGCCTTCGGCCACGTCGTGGTCGACGAGGCGCAAGAGCTGTCGCCGATGCAGTGGCGCCTGCTCTCACGCCGTTGCCCCCTGCGGTCGTTCACGGTCGTCGGCGACATCGCCCAGGCCTCGAGCCCGGCGGCCGCGACGTCGTGGGACCGCGCCCTCCAGGCCCTCCTCGGGCGGCGTCGAGGAGGCGCGGCGCAGGGCACGTCGGCACCCTGGCGGCTCGAAGAACTCACGGTCAACTACCGCACGCCCGCGCAGATCGTGGCCTACGCCGAAGACGTCGCGACGGCGAGCGGGCTACGGATCACCCCGAGCCGGTCGGTGCGCTCGAGCGAGTGGCCGGTGCGCGAGGTGACCGGCGCCTCCTCGAAAGACGACTTCGTCCGCGCCACCGTCGACGCCGTCCGGGCCGACCGGGCGATCGACGCCGACGGCACGCTCGCCGTCATCGCGCCCGAGCAGGCCGTCACGGCCCTGGTCGAGGCCCTCTCGGCCGAGTTCGCCGGGCTGGTGGCGCCCGGGTCGGCGTCGCTGACGAAGCCGATCTCGGTGCTCAGCCCCGCGACGTCGAAGGGCCTCGAGTTCGACTCGGTCGTCGTGGTCGACCCCGAGCGGGTCCGGCAGGCGACCCGGCGCGGCAACGCCAGCCTCTACGTGGCCATGACCCGGCCCACGCAGCGCCTCACGATCGTCTCGTAGGTCGCGCCGGCGGGGCCGGTGGCCGCGGGCCAGCTCGGGTCGCCGGTGTCGGGGTCGTCCGGTACCGGTCCGGTACCGGGCGTCCGGGCCGGCTCAGCGGTAGTCGGGTGGCCAGGCGAAGGCGGCGGGCGCGGTGACTGTCTCGCCCACCGGTGCCAGGACGAGGTCGATGCGCTCGAAGTCCCGCAGCGGGATGCCGGCCGGGTCGGAGGTGTAGGGGCTGCCGCCGACGAAGGTGTGCAGCTCGAGGCCGTCGTCGTGCCCGAGCGAGCCGACGCCCCGTCCGTCGAGCGCGACGTCCCACTCGGTGAACAGCTGGCCGAGCACGAACGTCTCGCGGGTGGGGGACTCGACGTGCACGATGCCGCTCGTGTCGTGCGTGTGGATCTCGGCAGCGAACTTCTCGTCGGAGTCGTGACCGATGTCGCCCGGCACGGTGACCGCTTGCCCGTCGACCGTGATCGAGAGGTGGGCGTGCACGTGCATCGCGAGGTCCTGGCCCCACACGTTCTCGAGGCCGGCGGCGGCCGCCCGGGTCTCGAGCTGGTCGGTCGCGGGTCGACCCCACGGAGGCGCGGTCACGGCCCCGCGGACGTTCTGTGGGTTGCCGCCCTGCACCACGGCCACGCCGACGCTGCCCGCCACGAGGACGACGAGGGCGAGCAGCCCGGCCAGCACCTCGCCCGAGAGCCGCCGCCGGGGGCGCCGGGTGCGGTCGCTCATCGTGCCGCCCCGGTCTCGGCCTCGGAGGTCGTGCGGACGCGGTCGACCAGCTCACGCCACGGCCCGGTGACCTGTTGCTCGGGCAGCTTGGCCTTGCGCGTCGGGCGGGTCTCGGCCGTGATCACCCAGACGAAGCGGTCGGGCTGCACCGCCTGGGCCGCGCGGGGGGCCTGAGACCAGGGCAGCCGGTCGATCAGGACGAGCCACGACTCGGTGTCGGGCTCGGCGTCGACGTCGACCGACCAGCTGCGGGTGAGGCCGGCGAAACCCCCGGAGCGCGAGACGGTGACCTTCATGGGCGCGATGCTACCCCGGCCGCGTCCGCGGCAGCGGGGTCCGCCGCCGGCCTGCCTCAGGCGGCGGGCGTGACCCCGACGCCCTGCCAGCCGGCCGACGTCGCCCGGGCCTCGTCGGACTCCGCCCCGTACCGTGTCGTGGCCGCCTCGACGGTCGCCGCCGCGAACTGCGCGAAGGTGGCCTCGGTCGGCAGCGCCCCGCCGGTCAGCGTGTCGTACCAGATCTGCCCGGCCCGCACCCAGGCCTCGCCGCCGAGCGCCTCGGCCACGAGGTAGAAGGCCCGGTTGGGGATGCCCGAGTTGAGGTGCACGCCGCCGTTGTCGTCGGTCGTCTCGACGTAGTCGTCGAGGTGGCCGGGCTGGGGGTCCTTGCCGAGGACGTCGTCGTCGTACGCCGTGCCCGGGGCCTTCATCGACCGGAGGGCCCTGCCCTGCACCTCGGGGGTGAAGAGCCCCTCGCCGATCAACCAGGTCGCCCGGTCGGCGGTCTGGCCGAACAGGTGCTGCTCGACGAGGGCGCCGAACACGTCGCTGACCGACTCGTTGAGCGCACCCGACTGCCCCTGGTAGGTGAGGTTCGCGGTGTACTGCGTCACGCCGTGGGTCAGCTCGTGACCGATGACGCTGACGGACGCCGTGAACCGTTCGAACACCTCGCCGTCGCCGTCGCCGAAGACCATGCGTTCGCCGTTCCAGAAGGCGTTGTCGTAGTCCTGCCCGTAGTGCACGGTGGCGTCGAGCGGCAACCCGGCGCCGTCGCTCGACGACCGCCCGTAGACCTCGCGGAACAGGGCGTAGGTGGCCCCGAGCGCGTCGTAGGCCTCGGTGGCGGCGACGTCGTCGGTGGCCGGCTCGCCCTCGCCCCGCACGCGGACGCCGGGCAGGTCTTCGGTGCCCCGGGCGTCGAAGATCGTGCGCTCGAGCACCGCCTCACCGCCGAGCGCCCCCTGCACCACCGGGGGAGTCGCGTTGCGGTCGACGTCCCGCATCGCGAGCAGGCCGTTGCGCGCGGCCTGCGGCGCTCGATGCAGGCGGGGCGAGTCGGCCTCGGCGAGGTGGGCGAGCAGGTACGGCGGGACGATGAACCGGGTCATGCGTGCACTCTCGCACGGGCCTCCGACATCGGCCCGACCGTTCACACGATCGTGACGTACCGGTCGGTCGTGCGTCGTGCCCCGGGCGACCGACGCCACGAGGGGCGGTGGCCGTCGCCCGCCCGACTACCGTTGACGTCATGACCGTCACCGACGCCTCCTCGTTCGTCGACAGCAAGATCGCCGTCGTCCCCGACTTCCCGAAACCCGGCATCCTCTTCCGCGACGTCACTCCGCTCTTCTCCGACGCCGACGCCTTCGCGACCGTCACGACGGCGCTGTCCGAGCCGTTCGACGGCGGCTTCGTCGCGGTGGCCGGCATCGAGGCTCGGGGCTTCGCGCTGGCGGGCGCCATCGCGATCGAGCAGGGCGTCGGCGTGCTCACGGTGCGGAAGGCCGGCAAGCTGCCCGGCGAGGTGCTCAGCGAGAGCTACGCCCTCGAGTACGGCGAGGCCACCCTCGAGCTGCGTCCGAACCAGATCCCCGCGGGGTCGAGCGTCCTGATCGTCGACGACGTCCTGGCCACCGGCGGCACCGTCGAGGCGACGATCACCCTGCTCGAACGCGCCGGCTACGTCGTGGCCGGCGTCGCCGTGCTGCTCGAGCTCGACGGCCTCGACGGGCGCGCCCGCCTCGAGGGCCACGTACCCGTCCACGCCCTCTCGTCCGCCCCCGCCTGACGCCGGGCTCGGCCGGCCTCAGGCGAACGAGCGAGCGGCCTCGAGCGCCCCGGGGAAGAGCAGCCCGGCACCGCCGAGCAGGCAGGCGAGGGCGACGAGCACGAACACCCCGACCCACACCACGCCCGGCACGTGCGTGAGTCCGGCGAGCTGGTCGGCGTCCGAGGCGGTCGAGCGCGACCGTCGCCGGCTCCGCTGCAGCTCGAGCGACGCGCGGAGCGCCCCGAACCCGAGCACCGACGTCACGATCAGTCCGAACACCGCCTGCCAGGTCGGCGACGCGAAGAACGTCACGGCGACCACCAGGGCGGCGCCGAGCAGCACCACCCAGAGGCCGAACCAGTTGCGGATCTGCACGAGCATCAGCGCGAGCAGCAGCAGCAGCGCCCAGAGCAGCCCCGCGGCGTAACCCGCCGAGAGCAGCCAGGCCGCGCCCAGCGCCGCGATAGCCGGTGCCGTGTAGCCGGCCAGCAGCGTGACGATCATGCCGGGCCCGGTGCGCGGCCCCTTCGACACCGTCAGCCCCGAGGTGTCCGAGTGCAGTCGGATGCCCGTCAGCTTTCGGCCGGTCAGCACGGCCGCGAGCCCGTGCCCGCCCTCGTGCACGACGGTGACGGCGTGCCGCACCGTGTGCCAGGTGCCGGGCAGCAGCACGAGCAGCAGGCCCGCGGCGACGCTCGCGAGCAGCCACGAACCGGGCAGGCGAGCGGCGAGCTGGCTGATCCGGGCCCAGAGGTCGGTGAGTGCGTCCACCCGACGAGCCTAGGAGGCGCGGTGCGCGCGGTCCGACACCGCGCCTCCCCGGGTCATCGGCGCCCGCTCGCGGGGCGGGTCGTCCTCTGGGTTGATCTTCGGGCGTTCCGGGCGTCCTCCCACGCACCCGTGCCGCACCATGGACGGATGCGTCGCGCCGTCCTCCTCCTGCTCACCCTCGTCTACCTCGCCGGGGTCGCGTGGATGACCCTGCGCCCGAGCGTCTACGACGCCGACACGGGCGCCCTGCTCTGGCGGGCCCTCGACCTCTTCGCCCGGCACGACGAGACCTCGTGGATCACCTTCGCGCGGGTCGAGGCGGCGGCGAACGTCGCGATGTTCGTGCCGATGGGCATGTTCCCCGCGCTGCTGCTGCCCAAGCGGTTCTGGTGGGTCGGAATCATCGTGGGCTTCGCGGCCACGGTCGGCATCGAGACGTACCAGGCGACGTACCTGTCGGCGACGCGCTTCTCCGACCCTCAGGACCTCGTGATGAACACCCTCGGGGCCGCGATCGGCGCGGCGTTCGTCGGCCTCGCGCTGCCCCGACGGCGTCGCGGTCGGAGCCGGCCACGACAGGGGTCGGCGTCGCCCGTCTGGTAGGCTCCTCAGGTTGCCGTCTGAACGGCCGCGGAGAAAGAGAGCTCGCACATCCGGTGACGAGCACCGCGCAACGAACTGAAAGGGGATCCATCCATGGCACTCGCACCTGACGTCAAGACCCGGATCATCGAAGAATACGCGACCCACCCCGGCGACACCGGATCCCCCGAGGTCCAGATCGCCGTGATGACGCAGCGCATCCTCGACCTGACCGAGCACCTCAAAGAGCACAAGCACGACCACCACTCGCGTCGTGGCCTGCTGCTGCTCGTCGGCCAGCGCCGTCGCCTGCTCGGCTACCTGTCGAAGGTCGACATCGAGCGTTACCGCACGCTGATCGGCCGCCTGGGCCTGCGCCGCTAGTCCTCGCGCTCCTGGCGTCTCGACGACGGCCCCCTCGGCACGCAGCTCCGGCTGCACGCCGAGGGGGCCGTTCTCACGTCCGCGGCGAGGTCGTTCGCCGGGCGGGGGATCATCGGACAGCGCCGCGGCCCGACCAGGACGCCCGACCTGCCCGGCCCGACCTGCCCGACGGCCCTCAGTACCAGTTGTGCGCGACCGAGTGCGCCCAGGCGGAGCACATCGTGCCGTAGCTGCTCTGGATGTACGAGATTCCCCAGTTCACCTGGGTGCGGTAGTTCGTCTGCCAGTCGAGCCCGAACGAGGCCATCTTGTTGCCGGGCAGCGACTGGGGGATGCCGTAGGCACCGCTCGAAGGGTTGCTGGCGTTCGTGCGCCAGCCCGACTCCTTGTTCCAGAGCTGCACGAGGCAGGTGTACTCGGCGCCGGTGCCGACCTTGGTCGCGGCGTAGGCCCTCGCGCCGGCCGGGTCGTTGACCGCACCCGTCGGGGGAGTCGTGCCGCCCCCGCCCGAGCCGCCACCCGACCCGGGAGTCGCGCCCCCGGACGATCCGCCGCCGCCCGACGAGCCGCCGCCGCCCGACGATCCTGACGCGCCGGACGAGCCCGACGGCGCCTTCGCGGCGGCCGCCGCCTGTGCCTGAGCCGCCGCCTGCTGGGCGGCGAACGCCTGCTCGGCCGCGACGCCCGTCCGGTACTGCTGCTCGAGCTCGGCGGTCGAGTCCTTGAGCGCGGCGAGCTGGGCGTAGAGGTCGGACGAGCGCTGCGTCGCGCTGGCGACCTCGGCGTCGGCGTCCGCCTGCGCGGCCGACGCCTGGTCGGCCGTCTCCTGGGCGTCGCGGGCGAGCGCGTCCCGCCGCTCGGCCGCGGTGGCCGCCTGGTCGCGGAGCGACGACACCGTGTTGCTCGCCGTCGTGGCGTCGGCCAACACCGTCTGCCAGCGGTCGCCGAGCTGCGTGAGCGACCCGAGCTGGTAGAGCGCGGCCCCCGGGTCGGGTGAGGTGAAGAGGTCGGTGCCCATCGTGCTCGCGCCACCCGTCCGGAACAGGCTGCCCGCGAGTTGGCCGGCCTCCCGCTGCGCGGTGTCGGCGCCCGCGCGGGCCCGTTCGGCGTCGGCGGACAGCTCGTCGGCCCGCTGCGAGGCCGCGGCGAGCTCGGCCTGCGCCGTCAGGTTCGCCTGGTCGGCCGACACGGCCTCGTCGCTGCGGTCGGACGCGGCTTTCTCGAGGCTGTCGAGCGACGCGTCGATCAGGTCGACCTGCGCCTCGGTCGCCGCGGCGTTCCCCTTCGCGGCCTCGACCTGGGCCCAGGTCGGGTACCCCGCCGCCGACGCGGCCGTCGGTGCCACGAGCAGCGCCAGCACGAGGGCCGAGGAAGCGCCGGTCGCCACCGCGAGGCGGCTCGCGCCACGACCACGGCCGGACCTGTCGTGAGCACGCATGTGAACGACCCTAACGCCGTCCTCCCCGCACCGCGCCTCCCCGTCCGGGCGACACCCGTCGGGCGCACCCGTGCGCCGGAGGGTGCGGGTGCTAGGATCGCGCTCGGAGCAGGCCGGTACGGCTGCTGGTCACCGGTGGTGACAGGCGGAATGCCCCGACCGACGCCGAGCGTTCGGGTCGGGTGCGGGGTCCGACCGTTTCTACTGTTGGCCAGACGTGCCACCGCCTCCGTCGCGTTGATGCACGTGCATGTCGTCATGCCGTCCACGCCGCCCGCTCCCGGTACACATCGATGCCCACACGGGGCCTCGATGCAAAACAAAGAGGAGTAGCCCCCACATGGAGGGTCCAGAGATCAAGTTCGGCGAAGCCGTCCTCGACAACGGCAAGTTCGGCAAGCGCACCATCCGATTCGAGACCGGTCGTCTCGCCCAGCAGGCTCAGGGAGCCGTCGCTGCCTACCTCGACGAAGACACCATGCTCTTGTCGGCCACGAGCGCCAGCAAGAAGCCGAAGGACAACTTCGACTTCTTCCCGCTCACCATCGACGTCGAAGAGCGCTCGTACGCCGCGGGCAAGATCCCCGGCTCGTTCTTCCGTCGTGAGGGTCGTCCCTCGACCGAGGCCATCCTCGTCTGCCGCCTCATCGACCGGCCCCTGCGTCCCTCGTTCGTCGAGGGCCTGCGCAACGAGGTCCAGGTCGTCATCACGGTGCTGAGCATCGCTCCCGACGAGTTCTACGACGCCCTGGCCATCAACGCGGCCAGCGCCTCCACCCAGATCTCGGGCCTGCCGTTCTCCGGCCCGATCGCCGGCGTCCGCCTCGCGCTGATCGGTGACCAGTGGGTCGCGTTCCCCAAGGCCAGCCAGCTGGCCGACGCCGTGTTCGACCTCACCGTCGCGGGCCGTGTCGTCACCGACGCCGCCGGCAACGAGGACGTCGCGATCATGATGGTCGAGGCCGAGGCCACCGAGCACGCCTGGGGTCTCATCCAGGGTGGCGCCACCAAGCCCGACGAGGCGATCGTGGCCCAGGGCCTCGAGGCCGCCAAGCCCTTCCTGAAGCAGCTCGTCGACGCGCAGGCCGCGATGGCCGCGCAGGCGTCGAAGGAGATCGCGGACTACCCGGTCTTCCTGCCCTACACCGACGAGGTGCTCGAGGCCGTCACGGCCGCAGCCGGCACCGAGCTCGCCGAGGTCTACAAGATCGCCGGCAAGATCGAACGCCAGGACGCCGACGACGCCCTCAAGTCGCGCGTCAAGGACGCCGTCGCCGCCAAGGTCGACGCGGGCGAGCTGCCCGACACGGCCCTCGGCCAGGTCGGTGCCGCCTACAAGTCGGCGACGAAGAAGGTCGTCCGCGACCGCATCCTCACGGAGCAGATCCGCATGGACGGTCGCGGCCTGGCCGACATCCGTCCGCTCGACGCCGAGGTGCAGGTCATCCCGCGCGTGCACGGCTCGGCCATCTTCCAGCGCGGTGAGACCCAGATCATGGGCGTCACCACGCTGAACATGCTCAAGATGGAGCAGCAGATCGACTCGCTGAGCCCGGTCACCAAGAAGCGCTACCTGCACCACTACAACTTCCCGCCCTACTCGACCGGTGAGACCGGCCGCGTCGGTTCGCCGAAGCGTCGCGAGATCGGGCACGGCTTCCTCGCCGAGCGCGCCCTCGTGCCGGTGCTGCCCAGCCGCGACGAGTTCCCCTACGCCATCCGTCAGGTGTCCGAGGCCCTCGGGTCGAACGGCTCGACCTCGATGGGTTCGGTCTGCGCCTCGACCCTGTCGCTGCTGAACGCCGGTGTGCCCCTCAAGGCCCCCGTCGCCGGCATCGCCATGGGCCTCGTCTCGGACACGGTCGACGGCCAGACCCGCTACGCGGCCCTGACCGACATCCTCGGTGCCGAAGACGCCCTGGGCGACATGGACTTCAAGGTCGCGGGCACGAGCGAGTTCGTCACGGCGATCCAGCTCGACACCAAGCTCGACGGTCTGCCGACCGCCGTGCTCGACGCAGCCCTGAAGCAGGCGAAAGAGGCGCGCACCGCGATCCTCGGCGTGCTCAACTCGGCCATCGACGCCCCCGACGAGATGGCCCCGACCGCGCCCCGCGTGATCTCGGTCCAGATCCCGCAAGACAAGATCGGTGAGCTGATCGGCCCCAAGGGCAAGACGATCAACGCGATCCAGGACGAGACCGGCGCCGACATCAGCATCGAAGAAGACGGCACCGTCTACATCGGCGCCGTCGACGGCCCCTCGGCCGAGGCCGCCCGCGCGCAGGTCAACGCGATCGCCAACCCGACCAACCCCGAGATCGGCGAGCAGTTCCTCGGAACGGTCGTCAAGATCGCGTCGTTCGGTGCGTTCGTCTCGCTCCTCCCCGGCAAGGACGGCCTGCTGCACATCAGCGAGGTCCGCAAGCTCGCCGGTGGCAAGCGGGTCGAGAACGTCGAGGACGTCCTCGGCGTCGGCCAGAAGATCCTCGTCGAGATCACCAAGATCGACGACCGCGGCAAGCTGTCGCTCGCTCCGGTCGTGGCCGACGAGGCCGACACCGACTCGAGCGGAGCGACCGAAGAGTCGACCGACGAGTCCGTCGACGCGTAGTCAGCACGTCACGAAGGGCCCGCCCCGACCTCGGTCGGGGTGGGCCCTTCGCCGTCCCTCCGCCCGCCGTCGTCTCCTCCGCCGTGTTCCGGACGCCCTGCCGCGCATCGCCCACCTGAGTCGCCCGGCCGGCACGGGGCCCCGCCGGGTCGGCAACTCAGGAGATCGGCCGCCTCGCGCCTCCCTCGCGCCCTGCAGCGCGTCGTCTACCTGAGTTACCCGCTCGCCCTGCCGGCACGCCGCCCTGCCTACGTACTGTCCGGCCGGGTCGGCAACTCAGGAGATCGGCCGCCCCGCGCCTCCCTCGCGTCCCCAAGCGCGTCGTCTCCCTGAGTTACCCGCTCTTCGGGTTCCGTCCGCCCCGCAGGGTCGGCAACTCAGGAGATCGGCCGCCTCGCGCCTCCCTCGCGTCCCCAAGCGCGTCGTTCTCCTGAGTTGCCCGCCCAACCGGCACGCTGCCCCGCAGGGTCGGCAACTCAGGAGTTCAGCTGTGCTGCGCCTCCCAGGGCCCCGTCGGGCCGTCGTTCTCCTGAGGTGCCGACAGCGGCGGAAGAGCGGGCGAGGCACGCGCGACGTCGTGGCCGAGGAGGCGCGGGTCGCGTCCCCCGGACCGGCGCGGCGACACGGCGTAACGATTGGGTGCGCCAGCGACGGAAACAGGGCACGTGGTCGTATTCTTGATCGCGGAGGGCGAACCATACCCCATGCGATCGCACAGAGTTGCATCGGGGGTTCGCGACGAGAAGGGGACGGCGTGACCGAGACGACTGCGGAGCTCGCGCGGTCTGCCACGTCCGACTTCGCCGCGAGCAGGGCGGCACGCACCTCGATCGCCCTGTCGACCGTGCCCGTCGACCTCGGCATCATCCAGCCCCGGCGCCGCCTCGGCGTCTCCGATCTCAAGGTGTTCCCCCTGGCTCTCGGGGGAAACGTGTTCGGTTGGACGGCGGACCAGGCCGAGACGACCTCCGTCCTCGACGCGTATTTCGACCTCGGCGGCAACTTCGTCGACACGGCCGACTCCTACGCCGGTGGGCGCAGCGAGATCATGATCGGGTCGTGGATGCGCTCCCGTCGATCGCGCGACGACATGGTCGTCTCGACCAAGGTCGGCAAGAGCGCCGACAATCCCGGGCTGACCCCCCGGGCGATCGAGCGGGCCGTCGAGGCGTCGCTCGAGCGGCTCGGCACCGACCGAATCGACCTCTTGTACCTCCACGTCGACGACACCGACGTGGCCTTCGAGCGCACGTTGCTGGCCGTCGACCACCTCATCCGGGTGGGCAAGGTCCGATGGTTCGGTGGGTCGCACCACTCCGGCAACCGTCTCTACGAGGCGCGCATCGCTGCGGGCATGCTCGGCATCGCGCCGATGGTCGCCCTGCAGAACCAGTACAACCTCCTCGACCGGTCCGAGTACGAGAAGGGCCTCGCGCACGTGGCCGCGCAGCAGCGACTGGCCGTCATGCCGCGGTTCGCCCTCGCCAGCGGCTTCCTGACGGGCAAGTACCGCTCGCGTTCCGACTTCGCCCACAGCCCGCGACGTCGGGTCCTGGCCAAGTACCTGTCGAAGCGTGGCCTCAAGGTCGTGCACGAGCTCGACCGCATCGCCTCGGTCCACGAGGTCTCGAGCGCGGCCATCGCCGTCGCCTGGCTCCTCGCCAAGCCCAACGTCGTGGCACCCGTGGCGAGTGCCACGAACGCCAAGCAGGTCTACGAGCTGGCGCAGGCCGCGCGGGTGCAGCTGACGCGCAACCAGGTGCTCGACCTCGACCGGGCCTCGGCCTGACGCAGGTCTCGGCCCGACGAGGCATCGACGGCGCCTGCCCCTGACGTGGCACGTGTCAGGTGTGCAGGTCCGGCAGGCGACGGCCGGGTGTGACAGGGCTGCTGGCCTGATGCGCGCCTGCAGGTGACGAAGGCGACCGGGTCGTGTGGCTAGGCCTCGAGGAGTCGCTCGGCCGAGCGGCGGAGCGCGGCAGAGGCGGCGATGGCGTCACCGGCGTAAGCGCCTGCCTGGGCGCCGTCGAGAGCCAGGACGAGGTCGTCGGCGGCGTCGCCCGGCATGGGGTGCCCCGCGCCCTTGAAGAGGGAGACCATCTCGGACGTCAGCCACTCGCGGTGCTCCGCGATGGCGAGACGCACGGGGTGGGTCGGATCGCTGAACTCCGACGCCGCGTTGGCGAACGCCGAGCCGCGGAACGACACCGTCTGGAGGCGCGCGACGACGGCCTCGAGATAGGCCTCGAGGGTGGCGCGCCCGCCACCGTGGGAGTCGATCAGAGAGGTCAGCTCGGCCGCCTCGAGATCGTGTCGAGCGGCGAGGTACTCGAGCACGAGCGTGTCTTTGGCACCGAAGTGCTTGTAGAACGTCGCCTTGGTCACCGAGGACTCGGCGATGAGGCGGTCGACGCCCACGACCCGGACGCCCTCGTCGTAGAAGAGCCGCCCGGCGGTCGTGAGGACGCGTGCACGGGCACCGGGGACGGGGGAGTCGGCGCGGGGGCGGCCAGGGAGACGCTGGACGGCCGGTTGGGGGGAATCGACCGTCACAGCGTGGCTCCTTGGGACGTCTCGGCTTGAAGCCGCGTGGGGGACGCGCGCTCCGGACCTCGAGACGTCCGACCAGCCGCCGACGACGGCCATCAGGGGTGGGGTCGTCGTCGGTGACACGACTCTAACACCGGTGAGGACAAACAGAGTCGTCTGTTTGTCCTCATGAGCGTCCCCCAGTTCGGGTGTCAGCCGCTCCGAGCGGCTCTCGGACGACTGCAGGCGTGGTCGCCTAGGCTCGACCTGATGAACGGCCCTGTCTCCTTCCCCCTCGACGAGGTCGAGATCTCCTTCCGCGCCACGGGCGACGCGCTCGTGAGGCGCAGCGTGCTGCCCTCCGGCGTCCGCGTCCTCAGCGAGCGCATGCCGGGCGCCCGCAGCACCACCATCGGCCTCTGGGTCGCCGTCGGGTCGCGCGACGAGTCCGAGGCCGACCGGGGGTCGACGCACTTCCTCGAACACCTCCTGTTCAAGGGGACCCCGACCCGGTCCGCACTCGACATCGCCGTCTCGTTCGAGTCGGTGGGCGGCGAGCACAACGCCGCGACGGCGAAGGAGTACACCTGCTACTACGCCCGCGTGCGGGACGTCGACCTCGACGACGCGATCGACGTGCTCACCGACATGGTGACGTCGTCGACGCTCGACCCGGTCGAGTTCGAGACCGAGCGCGGCGTGATCCTCGAAGAGCTGGCCATGGCCGAGGACGACCCGGCCGACATGGCCGGCGAGCGGTTGTTCGAGTCCGTCTTCGGGGACCACCCGCTCGGACGGCCGATCGGTGGTTCTCCCGAGAGCATCCGGGCTGCGGCCCGCGACGACGTCGACCGGCACTACCGGGCGAACTACCGCCCCCGAGACCTCGTCGTGTCGATCGCCGGTGCCGTCGACCACGACCGAGCCCTCGACCGGTTGACGGCCGCACTCGATCGTGCCGGCTGGCCCGACGACGCCGGCTCGCCGGTGCCTCGGCGTGACGACTCTCCCGTCGACCTCGTGGCAGGCGAACCGGTGCAGGTCGTCCGCCGCCCTCTCGAACAGGCGACCGTGCTGCTCGGGCTGCCGGGGATCTCGGTGGGCGACGACCGCCGACCTGCCCTGGCCGTCCTGAACTCGGTGCTCGGCGGGGGCATGTCGTCCCGCCTGTTCCAAGAGATCCGCGAACGACGCGGCCTCGCCTACTCGGTCTACTCGTTCGCGCCCAGCTACTCGGACGCAGGCCTGTTCGGCCTCTATGCCGGGTGCACCCCGGCGAACGCCGGCGACGTCGCGCGACTGATGCTCGACGAACTCTCCGGCCTCGCCGCCGACGGCATCACCGACGACGAGCGTCGACGCGCCCTCGGGCAGCTGGGTGGAGCAGCCGCCCTGGCCCTCGAGGACAGCGACACCCGCATGAACCGCCTCGGACGAGCCGAGATCTCGACGGGCGAGTTCGTCGACCTCGACGCGTCCCTCGACCGGATCGACGCGGTCACGTCCGACGACGTCCGGTCGTTGGCCACCCAGCTCCTCTCCGGCCCGCTGTCGACCGTCGTGGTCGGCGAGGTCGACGAGTCCACCTTCACGGCCCCGACGACGACGTCGAGGGCCACCACACGATGAACCAGGAGACGACGGTGTCCCACTACCTCTACCTCGTCCGGCACGGCGAACAGCAGGACGCCGAACACGGTCTGCCCGACGGCCCCCTCAGCGAGCGTGGCAAACGACAGGTGCGCCTCCTCGCCGAACGACTCGGCGGCGTGCCGTTCGACGCGGCGTGGCACTCACCGCTCGAACGGGCGGAAGAGACGGCTGCCATCATGACCGAGCGCATGCCCGCCCTCGAGTCGCAACCCTCGACCCTGTTGTTCGACTGCGTGCCGTCCGGGCCGACGTCCGACATGCCGTCGTCCTACAAGCCGTTCTTCGGAGGCGTCACCGACGAGCAGATCGAGGCCGGTCAGGCCCAGATGGCCGACGCGGTCGCCGAGTGGCTCACGCCGGCCCGCGAGGACCGCCACGACCTGCTCATCACGCACAACTTCGTCATCGGCTGGTTCGTCCGAGAGGTCTTCGGAGCCCCCGACTGGCGCTGGATGGGCGTCAACCAGGCCAACGCCGGGCTGACCATCATCCGAGTCCGGTCGGCGAAGCCGCCCGAGCTCGTGACGCACAACGACCTCGGCCACCTGCCCGTCGAGCTGCGCACCGGGCTGCCGGTCGAACAGCCTTTCTGACCCCTCGGCGCTCAGGCCGCCGGCGCTGAGCGGCGGGAGCCCGGGGCCCCGTGGCTCGCACGCGACGCCCTGGTCGGCTCGAGCCCTAGGCGTCGTCGCCGGGCGCGTCGGACGTGGCGCGCCCCACGACGGACTTGCCGTACCAGGTGGTGGCGTTCGGATTCGCGTTGTACGGCTTGACGGTCGCGTAGCCCGCGCTGCGGTACAGCCCGCCGGCCGCCGCCAGGCTGTCGTTGGTGTCGAGCACGATCTCGTCCGCCCCGAACGCGGCGGCCCGGCGTTCGAGCTCGACGAGCAGGGCGCGGCCCAGGCCCTGGCCCCGGCCCGCGGGGCGCACGTAGAGGTGCTTGACCTCGTACCGCACGGCACCGGTCGCCGACGGGGCGATCAGGCGGATGCCCCCGCAGGCCACCGGTTCGGCCTCGTCGTCCGCCAGCGGATCGCCTCCGGCCGGGTCGACGACGACGAACGCGCCCGCCGGCGGCACGAAGGCCGAAGCGTCGGGCAGGGTGGTCGTGTAGGTGCCCTGGGCCGAGGGGAACGTGGTCTCGCGTTCGGTGAAGTACTCGGTCAGGAGGGCAGCGGCAGCGGGGGTGGAGACGCTCGTCTCACGGAACCGGGGCATGCCCACCATGCTAGGTCGAGGCAGCGTGCCCCGCAGCGTGCCCCGCAGCGTCCCCCGCAGCGTCCCCGTCGGTCGGCCCCGGTAGGTTGGACCGCATGACTTCGCGCATCGCCGTGGTGGGAGCCACCGGCACCCTCGGCTCGTTCATCGTCGACCTCGTCGAGCGCACACCGGGGCTCGAGGTCCACGCCGGCCTGTCGTCGCGCGACGACCTCGACGACGTCCTCGGTGCCGACCTCGTCGTCGACGTCACGCACCCCGCGGTCAGCCCGGGCATCGTCGAGCACGTCGTCCGAGCGGGCATCCCCGTGCTCGTCGGGACGTCGGGCTACAACGCCGAGAGGCTGGCGAGACTCTCGACGGTCGTCGCCGACGCCGCGGGGCCCGGGGTCCTCGTCGTTCCGAACTTCTCGATCGGATCGGTGCTCGCGACGCGGTTCGCGACCCTCGCGGCACGCTTCTACGAATCCGTCGAGATCGTGGAGGCGCACCACCAGGGCAAGGTCGACTCGCCCTCGGGCACGGCCGTCCGCACCGCCGAGCTGATCGCCGAGGCGCGGCGCGACCTCGGTCCCGTCTCCGCGCCGCACGCCGATCAGCGGGCCAGGGGTCAGCAGGTCGCGAGCGTCCCCGTCCACAGCATGCGCCTCCGGGGCGTCGTCGCCCGGCAGGAGGTGGTCTTCGGCGGCGAGGGCGAGACCCTCACCCTCACGCACGACACGCTCTCGCAGCGCGCCTATGAACAAGGCCTCCGTGTGGCCATCGCCGCCGCGCCGGGGGTCACCGGGGTCGTCGTGGGGCTCGACGCCGTCCTGCCGCTCGACTCGTGAAGGGTCGTGCCGCCGCGCTGGTGATGGCGCTGCTCCTGTTGCTTTACGTGGTGCTGGTGGGCCAGCGCGCCGTGTTGTTCCTGTCGACCGGCGAGCCGGTGGCGATCGCGCTCGGGGTCGCGCTGCTCGTCCTGCCCCTGCTGGGGCTGTTCGCCCTCGTGGTCGAGCTGCGCTTCGGCCTGCGCACGCAGGCCATCGTCCGCCAGCTCGCATCCGAGGGCGAGCTGCCGGTCGACGACCTGCCGCGCCGCGCCTCCGGACGCTACGAGCGTGAGTCGGCCGACGCTGCCTTCCCCGCCTACAAAGAGGCCGTCGAGGCCGCCCCCGACGACTGGCGGGCGTGGTTCCGGCTCGGGTTGGCCTACGACGCGTGCGGCGACCGTCGCCGCGCCCGGCAGGCCCTGCGATGGGCGATCGCCCTCAGGCGCGACTCGACCCGCTGAGCCCGGAGGGTCGGTGCGGCGTTCGAGCGGACGCCGCTCGGGTCAGAGGGCGTCGACGAAGGCCGACAGGGCCTGCTCGACCGTCCGGTGCCGGAACGTGAAGCCGTCGCGCTCGAGCACCTCGGGCACGACCTGCTGGCTGGGCAGCAGCATCTCGCGCCCGGCCTCCTGCATGGCCGTCGAGATGACGGCCTCGGGCACGCCGAGCAGGTACGGCCGGTGCAGGTCGGCGGCCAAGGTCCGCGTGATCAGGTCGCTCGTCGCTGGCGTCGGACCGACCAGGTTCACGGGCCCCTCGACCGACGACGTCAGCAGGTGGACGATCGCGGCGGCCTCGTCGTGCAGGCTGATCCAGGGCCAGAACTGGTCACCGGAACCGAGTCGAGAACCGAGGCCCAGCTTCGTGAGGGGCAGCAGGGGCTTGAGCGCGCCTCCACCGGGTCCGATCACGATGCCCGTGCGCAGCGTGACGACGCGGGTGCCCTCGGGAGCCTTCTCGGCGGCGGCCTCCCAGGCGACGACGACGTCGCTGAGGAACCCCTCGCCGCGGCCGCTCGCCTCGGTGAGGCGTTCGCCCGGACGGTCGCCGTAGACGCCCACGGCCGAGCCGCTGAGGAATGTCGCCGGCGGCGTCGACGCGGCCGCCATGCCGTCGACGAGCGTCGACGTCGTGGCGAGGCGGGACTCGAGGATGTCGCGCTTGTACCCGGCCGTCCACGGCAGACGACCCAAGGAGGCGCCGGCCAGGTTCACGACGGCGTCCGCGCGGGCGATCAGGTCGTGGTCGACGATGCCGGCACTCGGCACCCAGGTGAACTCGTCCTCGGCCCGGGGTTCGTGACGCACCAACGACAACGGGCGGTGCCCTGCCTCGCGCAGTTGGCGGGTCAGCTCGGAGCCGATCATGCCGCTGGCGCCGGAGATCAGGACGGTGAGTGCGTCGGTCATGGGGACACCGTATTCCGCGGCCCTGGGGGAGCGGCCGCCGTTCGCCGTCGGGCCCGGTCGACGGCTCCTCGCGAGGGAGGGTTCGGCGCCGCCTCGAGAGGTAGAGTCGACGCCGTGCCCGAGACCGAAGCCACCTCCGCCGTGCCCACCGACAAGACCCCCGAGTTCCGCTCCGACGTCACCGTCGAGCTGGTGCGCTCGAGCGCCCACGACTCTGACGTGCTGTTCGCCGCCCGCGTGTCGACGATGGGCGAGCTGACCCTCGACGGTGCACAGGCCTCCGCCGACGGTGCCCAGGCGACCAAGGGTGCGGGGCTCATCAACTACCTGATGCGCGACCGTCACGGGTCGCCCTTCGAGCACAACTCGATGACCTTCTACGTGCAGGCGCCGATCTTCGTCTTCCGCGAGTTCATGCGTCACCGGATGGCCAGCTACAACGAAGAGAGCGGTCGCTACCGCGAGCTCAACCCGGTCTTCTACGTGCCCGCCCCGACGCGCAACCTGCAGCAGGTCGGCAAACCCGGTGCGTACGACTTCCTGCCCGGCACGCCCGAGCAGTCCGCCCTCGTCGACGAGGCCACCCGGGCCGCCTCGACCCAGGCGTTCGAGGCCTACCAGCGCATGCTCGACGCCGGCGTCGCCCGCGAGGTCGCCCGCATCGTGCTCCCGCTCAACATCTACTCGTCGATGTACGTCACCGTGAACGCGCGGTCGCTGATGAACTTCCTCAGCCTTCGCACCAAGCGCGAGGGCACCCACTTCCCGTCGTTCCCGCAGCGCGAGATCGAGATGTGCGCCGAGAAGATGGAAGACCTCTGGGCCGAGCTCATGCCGCTCACCTACGCGGCGTTCGGGGCGAACGGGCGCGTCGCTCCCTGACGGCCGTCCCGGAGACCGGGCCCGCGCCTCCTGACGGGAGGCCGGGCACGGCACGGGGGAAGGCGGCCCCGACGCGAGACAGTACGCTGGAGGGCGTGTCGAACATCAACAACCCCTTCGGTCAGGTCCTCGTCGCCCTCGTGACGCCGTTCACCGCCGACGGCGAGGTCGACTGGCCCGCCGTCGAGAAGCACATCGACGACTGCATCACCGCGGGGGCCGACGGCATCGTCGTCACGGGCACGACGGGTGAGACCAGCACGCTGACCGACCCTGAGAAGCTGCGCCTGGTCGAGGTCGGCAAGTCGGTGGCCGCGGGGCGGGCCAAGATCATCACGGGCGGCGGGTCGAACGAGACCGCACACGCCATCCAGCTCTACAAGGCCAGCGAGAAGGCCGGCGCCGACGGCGTCATGATCGTCACCCCGTACTACAACAAGCCCACCCAGGCCGGGGTGCTGACGCACTTCCGCATGATCGCCGACGCGACCGACCTGCCGGTCATCTTGTACGACATCCCGGGCCGCACCGGCATCCCGATCAGGTACGAGACCCTGCTGCGGGCCGCCAAGCACCCCAACATCGTGGCCGTCAAGGACGCCAAGGGCGATTTCGCCGAGGTCAGCCGGGTGCTCAACCAGACCGACCTGCTCTACTTCTCGGGCGACGACGCGAACGTGCTGCCGCACCTCGCCATCGGTGCCTCGGGCCTGATCGGCGTCACCGCGAACATCGCCGCGACGCCCTACCGCACCATCGTCGACGCCGTGAACGCAGGCGACCTGCACACGGCCACCGAGGCCCACCAGATGCTCGAGCCCCTCGTGCGCGCCGTCATGACCCACGTGCCCGGCACCGTCGCGGCCAAGTACATCCTGCACGGCCTCGGGCGCATCTCGAGCCCGAGGGTCCGGCTGCCCCTGGTCGGCCCCGAAGACAGTGAGGCCGCCCTGATCGAGGACGAGCTGTCGCACGTCGGGTCGATCCCCGGGCTCGACCTCAGCCGCTTCCGGCCCGACCGCAACGCGGCGGCCGGCGGTGCGCTGCCCAAGGTGCACGGCACCACCCGCTGATCCCCGCCGGCGTCGACGTCGGCCCACCGTCCTCCCGCACACCGGGGCACGAGCCCCACCCCTACCGAAGGAACAGATGCCCACGACAATCCACGCTCCCCGAGAACTCGCCAAGGGCACGCTCCGCGTGATCCCCGTCGGCGGGCTCGGCGAGATCGGCCGCAACATGACGGTCTACGAGATCGACGGCAAGCTGCTGATCGTCGACTGCGGCGTGCTCTTCCCCGAAGAGCACCAGCCCGGCGTCGACCTGATCCTGCCGGACTTCTCGCCCATCCGTGACCGCCTCGACGACATCCTCGCCGTGGTGCTCACGCACGGCCACGAGGACCACATCGGCGCGGTGCCCTACCTGCTGCGCCTGCGCAAGGACATCCCGCTGATCGGTTCGCAGCTGACGCTCGCCCTCATCGAGGCGAAGCTCAAGGAGCACCGCATCACGCCCTACACCCTCGCGGTCAAAGAGGGCGGGCGTGAGTCGCTCGGGCCGTACGACCTCGAGTTCATCGCGGTCAACCACTCCATCCCGGACGCCCTGGCGGTCGCCATCCGCACCTCGGCGGGCACCGTGCTGCACACCGGCGACTTCAAGATGGACCAGCTGCCGCTCGACGACCGCATCACCGACCTCCGGGCGTTCGCCCGCCTCGGTGAAGAGGGCGTCGACCTGTTCCTGCCCGACTCGACGAACGCCGACGTGCCCGGGTTCACCGCGCTCGAGCGTGACATCGGGCCCGTCCTCGACGACGTGATCCGCAGGGCTCCCCGCCGCGTGGTCGTCGCGAGCTTCTCCAGCCACGTGCACCGCGTCCAGCAGGTGCTCGACGCGGCACACGCCAACGGCCGTCGCGTCGCCTTCATGGGCCGTTCGATGGTGCGCAACATGGGCATCGCGGCCGACCTGGGCTACCTCAAGGTGCCCGACGGCGTCCTCATCGACGCCAAGAAGGCGAAGGACCTCCCCGACGACCGCATCGTCTACATGAGCACCGGCTCGCAGGGTGAGCCCATGGCCGTCCTGGCCCGCATGGCGAACCTCGAGCACCAGATCGAGATCGGTGCGGACGACACGATCATCCTCGCGTCGAGCCTGATCCCCGGCAACGAGAACGCGGTGTACCGCGTCATCGACGGCCTCACGAAGCTCGGGGCGAAGGTCGTCCACAAGGGCAACGCCAAGGTGCACGTCTCGGGTCACGCGTCCGCCGGCGAGCTGCTCTACTGCTACAACATCCTGCGGCCGAAGAACGTCATGCCCGTCCACGGCGAGCACCGCCACCTGTACGCGAACGCCGCACTCGCGGTCCGGACCGGCGTGCCGCAGAAGAACACCATCCTCGGAGAGGACGGCATCGTCGTCGACCTCCGCGACGGTGTCGCGAAGGTCGTCGGCCAGCTCGACATCGGTTACGTCTACGTCGACGGCTCGACCGTGGGCGAGATCACCGACGCCGACCTGAAGGACCGGCGCATCCTGAGCGAAGAGGGCTTCATCTCGGTCTTCATCGCGATGGACGCGTCCACCGGTCGCGTCGTCGTCGGGCCCGAGATCCAGTCGCGTGGCTTCGCCGAAGACGAGCGGGTGTTCGACGACGTCAAGCCGAAGATCATCGCGGCGCTCACCGAGGCGGCCGAGAACGGCACGCGCGACACGCACGCCTTCAGCCAGGTCGTGCGCCGCACGGTCGGCCGCTGGGTGAACACGCAGCACCGTCGTCGTCC
>NZ_LMPQ01000012.1:496398-496536 GCF_001423905.1 Frigoribacterium sp. Leaf186
GATGATTGTGCCGGTGGTCATCAGCGCCTGAGGCGTCCGCATCCGACGACGGCCCGCGGGGGGAGACCCCGCGGGCCGTCGTCGTCCCGGCGAGCCGGCGAGCCGGCGAGCCGTCGAGAGCGCGGGGTCGGCGCCATC
>NZ_LMPQ01000012.1:496561-538877 GCF_001423905.1 Frigoribacterium sp. Leaf186
CTCGTGCCGACGCGGGTCCGGTCCGAGAGGCGGACCTTCGGCGACGCCAGTCATCCTCGGGGGTGAGGCGCTGATCCCCCCGGCCTCGCTACGGTGACGTCTGACACGTCAGTACATCGACCGGGGGTAGCCCTTGCGCATCGCCAAAGTCTGGGTCTTCCCGATCCTGCGCATCCTGATCTTCGTCGCGATCGCGGCGGCACTCGTCAAGCTCGCGTTCTTCGCGGCTCCCGCCGCCGGGGACGACACGGTGGCCGTCCCGACGGGTGAGCTCGTCGAACCGCAGGTCGCCGTCGCGATCGGCACCATCACCAACGACGTCGTGGTCGACGCCACGGTCGTGTCCGACCCGGCGTCGGCCGTGCCCGCCACCCTCGCCGGCACGGTGACGACCGTCGACGTGGCCACCGGCCAGGTCGTGGCGGCCGGTGACCGGCTGGCGACCCTCCGGTCCGAGACGCCGCAAGACCCGCTCGTCGCGGCCGACGGCACGGTGACCGAGCGCAAGCCGATCGTCAAGACGGCGGTCGTCACGGCACCCGTGGCGGGGACGGTCACGTCGGTGGCCGTCATCAAGGACCAGACGGTGGCCGTGGGTGACGCGGTCGCGCAGGTCGCGCCTCCCACCTTCCACGTCACCGGGTCGTTGGCGGCCGACCAGCTGTACCGCCTCGTCAGTCGGCCGACCGAGGGCTCGGTCGCCATCACCGGCGGGCCCGCGCCGTTCACGTGCACGGGGCTGACCGTCGGCGGGTCGACCTCGACGCCCGCCGGCGACGACGCCTCCTCGGACGGTGCCACGTCGGCGCAGGGCTCCTCGTCGGGTCAGGGCGTCTCGTGCGTCGTGCCCGGCGACGTGACCGTGTTCAGCGGGCTCGCGGCGAAGCTCACGATCCCTGCCGGCGTCGCCACAGACGTCCTTACCGTGCCCCTCACGGCCGTCGAGGGCGCAGCAGGCAAGGGCGTCGTGTCGGTGGTCGGCGCGGACGGCACGGCCGAGAAGCGCGACATCACCCTGGGCATCAACGACGGCACGACGGTCGAGGTCACGGACGGCCTCTCGGAAGGCGACCTCGTGCTCGAGTTCGTCCCCGGCGCGGCCGCCGTGCCCCAGGACGGCTGCGTCGACGCCGAGACCGGCGAGGACCTCTGCAGCTGATGTCCCTGATCAGACTCGAGGCGGTCACCAAGACCGTGCCGCTGGCCGACGACGCCACCCTCGACATCCTCACCGGCGTCGACCTCGAGGTCGACGCCGGCGAGCACGTGAGCATCGTCGGGCGGTCCGGCTCGGGCAAGTCGACGTTGCTCAACATCCTCGGGCTCCTCGACGAGCCCTCGACCGGCACCCACTGGTTCGACGACGTCGACGTGCGGACCCTGCGCAGCGGGCGTCGAGATCGTCTGCGGGGTGCACAGGTCGGGTTCATCTTCCAGCAGTTCAACCTCTTGCAGGGGCGCACGGCGCTCGAGAACGTCATGACGCCACTGCTGTACTCGTCGGGCTCCGAGTTCTGGCGTCGTCGGGCCATCGCGGGCGAGATGCTCGAGCGCGTCGGCCTCGATCACCGGGCCGAGTCGATGCCCCACCGGCTCTCCGGCGGCGAGCAGCAGCGTGTGGCCATCGCCCGGTCGCTCGTCCGGCGGCCCCGGGTCATCCTGGCCGACGAGCCCACGGGGGCCCTCGACGTCGAGACCGGGGCCGGGGTGATGACCCTGCTCGACGGCATCGCCCGAGAGAACGAGGCCGCGCTGGTGACCATCACCCACGACCTCGCGGTGGCCGCACTCGCGTCGCGCCACTACCGGCTCGACGCCGGCGTCCTCTCAGCTGCTGCCTCCTCGACCATGGTGGACGCGTGAAGCGCGCGGTGGCCGACGTCGTGGGTGCCGTCGTCGAGGCGTGGGCCGAGCTCCGCGTCAACAAGCTGCGCGTGCTCCTCAGCCTGGTGGGCGTGGCGGTGGCGGTCGCGGCGCTGACCGGGGTCGTCGCCCTCGGTGGCCTCGCCGAGCAGTCGTCGCGCGAGAGCGCCGAGCGGAACGGCGGACGGCCCGCGAACTACTACGTCAACGCCTACTCGACCGGTTCGTCGTCACCCGACGCCGACGCGATCCAGGACGCCTTCGTGACGGCGACGGAGCGCTACGGCATCGACCAGATCAGCCGTGTCGCCTACGGCACCCGCGCCGTGCAACTGTCGGACGGCGTGACCGAGGTCGGTTCCGTGACGGTCGACGTCCCCTACGGCGAGATGCACCGGGTCGTCATGACCGAGGGGTCGTGGTTCACCGAGGCGGACACCTCACGGCTGGCGCCCGCGGTCATCGTGAACGAGGTGCTCTGGCGCCAGCTCGGTTCCCCGCCCCTCTCGACCCACCCGACGCTGCTCCTCCGTGGGTCCGACTCGGCCACGGTCGTCGTCACCGGCGTGTCCGCCGCGGCCGACTACGAGTCGGCGTCGCTGTACCTCCTGCCCGTCCCCGACCACGACCTCGCCGTGACGACCTACGGCGAAGAGACCCCGCAGTACGAGATGTGGTTGCCGCCCGAGACGAGCGACGCACTCAGTGCCCAGGTGGCGTCCGACATGGAGGCCGCACTCGGCGACGGCTTCCAGGTCGACGTCAGCCGACAGGACTACGCCGCCGGCGGCGACGCCGATCCTTTCGGCCCGATCAAGCTGATCATCACCGGGGTGGGCGTCCTCGTGCTGCTGCTCGGCGGTCTCGGCCTGGTCAACATCGCGCTCGTGACGGTCCGGCAACGCATCCGCGAGATCGGGGTGCGTCGATCGTTCGGGGCCACGGCGCCTCGCGTCTTCTTCTCGGTCATGCTCGAGAGCGTGGTGGGGACGGTCGTGGCCGGCGCGGTCGGGGTGATGGCCGCCGTCCTCGTGGTCGAGAACCCGACCGTGCAGGGCTTCATCGCGCAGGGGTCCGTCAGCGACCTGCCGCCGTTCCCCGTCGAGGCCGCCCTGATCGGGCTGGCGTCCGCCACGGCGATCGGGGCCGTGGCCGGAGTGCTGCCGGCCCTCGTCGCGATCCGCGTCAAGGTGATCGACGCCATCCGCTACTGACACACACCGGACCGCCTCCGGCCCCTGTCGGTGCCGCGAGGTACCTTGGAGCCCATGGCCACGCCCACCAAGTCGACCGCGCGTTCGCGCTCGTCGTCGCGCGCGGCGCAGCCCTCCGGCGCCACGAAGGCGACCAAGAAGCTGCCCGCGGCCCGTCAGCCCGACCCCGTCCGAGAGGGCCCCGGTCCACTCGCCTCGGCGTGGATGGGCCTCGCCCACCTGACCGGGGGCGCGTTCCGCCTGCTGGGCAAAGAGTCCCTCGCCAAGGACGAGCGTCGAGACGGCGTGCCGTTCCTGCTCGTCCTGCTCGCCGTGGCCGGCGCGGTCGTCGAGTGGCTGAACCCCACCAGCCCGCTCGCCGTGGGGTTCGACGCCTACACGTTCGGTGGGCTCTTCGGGCGGGTCGCCTACGCCCTGCCGGTCATCATGGTCCTGTTCGCCGGTTGGTTGTTCCGACACCCGGCCTCGGTGCACGACAACACGCGCATCGGCATCGGCCTGGGGCTGTCGATCGTGTCGATCAGCGCCCTGTGCCACATCTTCGGCGGACAGCCCCAAGCGGCCGAGGGTCTTCGTGCCCTCGCCACCGGCGGTGGGGTGCTCGGTTGGGTCGTGGCCTCGTGGCTCGTCGCCCTCGCGACCGAGTGGGTGGCCGTCCCCCTCGTGATCGTCCTCCTGGCGTTCTCCCTGCTGATCATCACGAAGACGCCCCCCAATCGCATCCATCGGCGCCTCGGCGAGCTGTACTCCTACCTCTTCGGCGAGACGACGTCGACGTCGTCCGACGGCGCCGAGGGCGACCGCGACCTGGTCGACCTGGCCGAGTCCGAGTCCCTGCCGTGGTGGCGACGCAACAAGGACCAGCGCGAGGACGACCCGGCGTACGACACCCCGCTGGTCAGTGCCGGCGAGACCTCTCCGACCGAGACGCTCGGTCGTCGGCGTCGCAAGAAGCCCTCGTTCGAACCCGTCGCCGACGACCCGGGTGCCACCACGGGCGCCGGCACCGTGGGCGCTTCCGCCACGGCGGGGGCGGGGGCGGGGGCCGGGGTGCCGCCGACGGCGGCGACCGACGTGTTCTCGGCCGACCTCCTCGGCGATCTCGACCGCGCCGAGGACGCCGTCAGGGCGCAGGGTTTCGACGTGCCCGCGGCCCGGCCCACCACCTCCACCACCGTCCTGCCGTCCGTCCCGGCCGAGCCCGTCGGCGAGAGCGACGCGGCCGCCGACTTCCTCGCCGTCGATCCCGACGAGCCCGCTCCGCCGTCGCTCGACGAGGTCGACGACGGTGCCGAGAGTGCCCCGTACCGGCTCCCCGCCGTCTCCAGCCTGTCGGTGGGCGAGCCCGCCAAGGCTCGCAGCGAGGCGAACGACGCGATCGTCGCGGCGATCAGCCAGGTGCTCGACCAGTTCAACGTCGACGCCAAGGTCACCGGCCTGAAGCGTGGACCGACCGTCACGCGCTACGAGATCGAACTCGGTCCCGGCGTCAAGGTCGAGCGCGTCACGGCCCTGACGAAGAACCTCGCCTACGCGGTGGCCTCGAACGAGGTCCGCATCCTGTCCCCGATCCCGGGCAAGAGCGCGATCGGCGTCGAGATCCCCAACACCGACAAAGAGATCGTCGCCCTGGGCGACGTGCTGCGCTCGTCGGCGGCGACCAAGAGCGTCCACCCGCTGACGATCGGCGTCGGAAAAGACGTCGAGGGTGGCTACGTGGTCGCGAACCTGGCCAAGATGCCCCACTTGCTCGTGGCCGGCGCCACGGGTTCGGGCAAGTCGAGCTTCATCAACTCGATGATCACCTCGTTGCTCATGCGGGCCAAGCCGACCGACGTCCGGATGGTCCTGATCGACCCCAAGCGGGTCGAGCTGTCGATCTACGCCGGCGTCCCTCACCTCATCACGCCCATCATCACGAACCCCAAGAAGGCCGCCGAGGCGTTGCAGTGGGTCGTCAAAGAGATGGACATGCGGTACGACGACCTGGCCAGCTTCGGATTCCGTCACATCGACGACTTCAACCGTGCCGTGGTGGGCGGAGAGATCGTCCTGCCGGCCGGCAGCCAGCGCAAGCTCAAGCCCTACCCGTACCTGCTCGTGGTGGTCGACGAGTTGGCCGACCTGATGATGGTCGCGCCCCGCGACGTCGAGGACAGCATCGTCCGCATCACCCAGCTCGCACGCGCCTCGGGCATCCACCTCGTCCTCGCCACGCAACGGCCCTCGGTCGACGTGGTGACCGGGCTCATCAAGGCCAACGTGCCCTCCCGTTTCGCGTTCGCGGTCTCGAGCGTCACCGACTCGCGGGTCATCCTCGACCAACCGGGTGCCGACAAGCTCATCGGCCAGGGCGACGGTCTCTTCCTCCCGATGGGCGCCTCCAAGGCCATGCGGGTCCAGGGGGCCTGGGTGCAAGAGAACGAGGTGGCGCAGGTCGTCGCCCACGTCACCCGTCAGGCCCGGCCCGACTACCGGCCCGACGTCGCGGCGGTGGTCGAGAAACGCGAGATCGACGGCGACATCGGCGACGACCTCGAGCTGTTGCTCGCTGCCGCCGAACTCGTGGTCAGCACGCAGTTCGGTTCGACGTCGATGCTGCAGCGCAAGCTCAGGGTGGGGTTCGCCAAGGCGGGACGCCTGATGGACCTCATGGAATCCCGCGACATCGTCGGTCCCTCCGAGGGGTCCAAGGCGCGTGACGTGCTCGTCACGACCGAACAGCTCCCCGGCGTGCTGGCGAAGCTGCGCGGCGGAGACGCCGGCGGTGCCTCGTCCGCAGGAGGCGCCTCCTCGGCCGCTGCGACGTCGTCGCGAGCCGAGGCGGGCGACTACGACGACGACCCGGTCGAGGCGATGACCCGAGGTTTCGCGGAAGACGACGACGCCGGCAGCGAAGACGCCTGGCACCTGACGGGCAGGGACTAGACCATGAGCCAGCACGACCCGACCGATCCGGCTGCCCCACGTTCGGCCTTCTCGTTCCGCGGGCGGGTCGCCTCGAAGGGTGCGGGGCCGGCCAGCACGGGCAACATCGCGAACGTCATCACGGTCGTCCGCATCTTGATGGCACCGCTGTTCATCGCGTGGTTGCTGATCGACGACGGTGCCGATGGATCGTTGCGCATCTGGGCTGCGGTGCTCTTCGTCGTGGCGATCCTGACCGACAGCCTCGACGGCATGCTGGCGCGAGGGCTCGACCTCGTCACCGACTTCGGCAAGATCGTCGATCCGATCGCCGACAAGGTGCTGATCGGCGGCGCGCTCGTCTCGCTGACGATCCTGGGTGAACTGCCCTGGTGGGTCACCGCCCTCATCCTCGTGCGCGAGATCGGCATCACGGTGTACCGCTTCGCGGTGTTGCGCGACCGTGTCATCCCGGCCTCGCGGGGTGGCAAGGCCAAGACGGTCCTCCAGGCCGTGGCCGTGACGCTCGCACTCTTCCCGCTCTGGAACGTCTTCGGTGAGGGCATGCACTGGGTCAACGGCGTGCTCATGACCGCGGCCACGGTCGCGACCCTCGTCTCCGGTGCGGACTACATGCGCGTGGCCCTCCGACACGGCAAGGCCGGCGCGTGACCCTGGCCTCCGATCTCGTGGCCGAGTTGACGCGTCGGCGGCTGACGGTGGCGGTTGCCGAGTCCTTGACCGGCGGTGCCCTCGTCTCCGAGTTCGTGTCCGTGCCGGGGGCGTCGGCGGTCGTGAGCGGTGGAGTGGTCGCCTACCAGACCGAGCTCAAGCACACCCTGCTGGGGGTCGACGCGGGCCTGCTCGCCCGCCACGGGCCCGTGCACCCCGACGTGGCCGAGGCCATGGCGACCGGGGTGCGCGACGTCCTCGCCACCGACGGACGCTCGGCCGACATCGGACTGGCGACGACGGGCGTCGCCGGGCCCGATCCGCAGGGCGGGCACGAGCCCGGGACGGTGTTCGTCGGGCTCGCTTGGTCAGGAGGCGCGCGCGTCGTGCGCCTCTCGCTCGCCGGCGACCGGCAGGCCATCCGAAACGGCACGGTCTCCGAATCACTGGCAGCACTCGACCGATGGTTGGCCGAGACGAGGGAATAGCCGGCGTTTCGGTCTCGTTACAACTCCCGAGTTCACAACAGGTGCACAGTCCCCGATGGCTACAGTCGTGGTCAGTCGGTCAGAGCACCACACCCGTCGTCCCCCACCTGAAACCATCCCGTCAGGTGGGTCGTCCCCGAAGGAGGGTCCCATGGTCCTGGTACGTCAAGAAATCGGCGACGTCCTCCGCGACTTCCGTCTGCAGAAGGGGCGCACCCTCCGCCAGGTCGCGAGCAAGGCGAGCGTCGCCCTCGGTTACCTCAGCGAGGTCGAGCGTGGTCAGAAAGAGGCGAGCTCCGAGATCCTCGCGTCGGTCGCGGACGCCCTCGAGACGCCCATCTCCGTCATCATGCGAGAGGTCGGTGACCGCATGGCCGTCATCGAGGGGTTGAACCCCATCCCCGACACGCTTCCCGACGACCTCGTCGCCGAGTTCGACGCCGACCTCGCGGTGCGCTGACGCCCCGAAGTCCCTCCGAACGCCCCCGGCTCACGCCGGGGGCGTTCGTCGTCCGGGGTACCCTCGTCTGATGCGCAAGAGCGAGTTCGCCCGAGCCGTCGAGGACGAGTTCGGAGACGCCTACGGTCGCGTTCTCACGCGAGACCTCGTCATCCAGTCGCTGGGCGACCGGACGGCCGACCAGGCCATCGCGCAAGGGGAGTCGCCTCGAGACGTCTGGCTCGCCCTCTGCGAGGCCGAGGGCGTCCCGGTGCCCCGCCGACACGGGGTGGGTCTCCCCGAGCCGAAGGGCTGACGACGATCGGCTCGACCGTGTGTTCGACACGCCGGGGCGGATCGGTCGAACACGTGTTCGGGTGGGTGATAGCGTCCTCCACAAGGACGTAGATCGTCGAGTTGTGCACCTCGGGCCGTCGTCGCCACCGCGATGTCGGGGGTGGCCCGTAGCGTTTCTCGCATCGACGTCCCGCGTCACCGGCACACGCCGGCGACACCAGCCTTGTCGTAGCGACGCCGACCTTGCACCACCGGTCGACGGCGACGCGACAGCCTACAGGCGCACGGACGACCACCACGAAGGAGAACGACATGCCCTCAGCCGAAAACCGCGAGAAGGCCCTCGAGACGGCTCTCGCCCAGATCGACCGACAGTTCGGCAAGGGCGCCGTCATGCGCCTCGGCAGCGACGAGCGTGCTCCCGTGGCCGTGATCCCGACCGGCTCGATCGCCCTCGACGTCGCTCTCGGCATCGGCGGCATCCCCCGGGGCCGCATCGTCGAGATCTACGGTCCCGAGTCGTCGGGCAAGACGACCCTGACCCTGCACGCCATCGCCAACGCCCAGCGCAACGGCGGCATCGCCGCCTTCATCGACGCCGAGCACGCCCTCGACCCCGAGTACGCCAAGAAGCTCGGCGTCGACATCGACGCCCTGCTGGTGTCGCAGCCCGACACCGGCGAGCAGGCGCTCGAGATCGCCGACATGCTCGTCCGCTCGGGGTCGATCGACCTCGTCGTCATCGACTCGGTCGCCGCCCTCGTGCCGCGTGCCGAGATCGAGGGCGAGATGGGTGACTCGCACGTCGGCCTGCAAGCTCGACTCATGTCTCAGGCGTTGCGCAAGTTGACCGGTGGGCTCAGCCAGACCGGCACCACCATGATCTTCATCAACCAGTTGCGCGAGAAGATCGGTGTCTTCTTCGGCAGCCCCGAGACGACGGCCGGTGGCAAGGCGCTCAAGTTCTACGCGTCCGTCCGCCTCGACATCCGGCGCATCGAGACGCTGAAAGACGGTACCGACGCGGTCGGCAACCGCACCCGCGTCAAGGTCGTCAAGAACAAGATGGCGCCGCCTTTCAAGCAGGCCGAGTTCGACATCCTCTACGGCGTGGGCATCTCGCGCGAGGGCAGCCTCATCGACTTCGGTGTCGAGCACGGCATCGTCCGGAAGTCGGGTGCCTGGTACACCTACGACGGCGACCAGCTCGGCCAGGGCAAAGAGAACTCGCGCAACTTCCTCATCAAGAACACCGCGATCGCGCAAGAGATCGAGCAGAAGATCCTCGCCAAGCTCGGTGTCGGCGGTGCGAAACCCGTCGAGGCACCCGTCGAATCGATCGAGGCGAAGATCGCCGCTCGAAAGGGCGCATGACCTCGCGCGACGACGACGGTGCCACGGCGTCGGGGCCGTCTGACGACGGTGCCGACGCCGGGCGTCTCGCTCCGGTCACGCCTCTCTTCGGCGCCTCGACCGATGGCGGGCGACAGCCGGCATCACTCGCTCAAGCCGACGACGGCGACGGGCGTCACGCAGACGGTGCAGCCGACAGAGACGCCGTCCTCACAGCGATCAGTGCCCACTGGGCGGGCGACGATGGTGGCGTGGCCGCGTCGGCGGCGGATCATCCGTCGGCCCGCGGAGCCCGTGCCGGGTCCGCCGGGCGGCCCAAGGCGACGGGCTTCGACGAGCAGCCCGACGACGGGCCAGAAGACCTCGAGGCCCAGCGTCGCCGCGCAGAGAACGTGAGCCTGCACGCCCTGTCCCGTCGAGGCGTGTCGTCGCACGAGATGGAGAAACTCCTCCGGTCACGCGACCTCGACGAGTCGGTCGTGTCCGACGAGATCGCGCGTCTCGAACGCGTCGGACTCCTCGACGATGCCGAGCTCGCCGCGACCTTGGTCCGCTCCAAGCAAGAGCGCAAGGGGCTCGGCCGCGGCGCCGTCACGTCCGAGTTGCGGTCGCGGGGCATCGACCCGGCGGTCATCGACGAGGCGCTGGGCGAGACCGACGACGACGAAGAGCAACAGCGGGCCGACGAGTGGGCACGGAAGCGAGCGGGGTCCCTGCGGGGACTCGATCGAGAGACGGCCGAGCGTCGACTCAACGGCTACCTGATGCGACGGGGCTATCGCTCCGAGGTCGTCCGTCGGGCTGTCGAGAAGGCCCTCCCTCGCGGCGGAAGCTCCCGCGGCGGCGTCCGCTTCGAGTGACCGGCTCGGGGGTGGCGGCGATCTACACTGAGTCACCATGACGACGGTCGCCACCATCCCCCTCGCCTCGCCCGTCGACGGGTCGGCCCGCACGTACGAGGTCCGTACCTTCGGCTGTCAGATGAACGTCCACGACTCCGAGCGTCTGAGCGGCTCTCTCGAGGCGGCGGGCTACGTCCGCGCCGACGGGGTCGAGGCCGACATCGTCGTCATCAACACGTGTGCCGTGCGCGAGAACGCCGACAAGAAGCTCTACGGCACGTTGGGCACGCTCGCGGGTCAGAAGAAGAAGCACGAGGGCATGCAGATCGCCGTCGGCGGCTGCCTGGCCCAGAAAGACCGCAGCGTCATCCTCGACAAGGCCCCCTGGGTCGACGTGGTCTTCGGCACCCACAACATGGGGGCGCTCCCCACCCTGCTCGAGCGCGCGCGCCACAACGACGAGGCCCAGCTCGAGATCCTCGAGTCCCTCGACGTGTTTCCCTCGACCCTGCCCACCAAACGGGACTCCACCCACAGCGGCTGGGTCTCGATCTCGGTGGGGTGCAACAACACCTGCACCTTCTGCATCGTGCCGTCGCTCCGTGGCAAGGAGAAAGACCGTCGCCCGGGTGACGTCCTGGCCGAGGTGAGGTCCCTCGTCGTCGACGGCGCCGTCGAGGTCACGTTGCTCGGCCAGAACGTCAACTCGTACGGCGTCGAGTTCGGTGACCGCCTCGCCTTCGGCAAGCTGTTGCGAGCCGTCGGGGCGATCCCCGGCCTCGAGCGCGTCCGCTTCACCAGCCCGCACCCCGCCTCCTTCAGCGACGACGTGATCGCCGCCATGGCCGAGACCCCCACCGTCATGCCGCAACTCCACATGCCCCTCCAGTCGGGTTCCGACCGGGTGCTGAAAGCCATGAGGCGCAGCTACCGCAGCGAGAAGTTCCTCGGCATCATCGACCGTGTCCGCGCAGCCATGCCGGACGCCGCGATCAGCACCGACATCATCGTGGGGTTCCCGGGCGAGACGGAAGACGACTTCGCCGAGACCCTGAGGGTCGTCGAACGGTCGCGGTTCGCCTCGGCCTTCACGTTCCAGTACTCGGTCCGTCCCGGCACGCCGGCGGGCGAGATGGCCGATCAGATCCCGAAGGCCGTCGTGCAAGAGAGGTTCGAGCGGCTGACGGCCCTCCAAGACCGCATCTCGGCCGAAGAGAACCGTCGCCAGGTGGGTCGACGGGTCGAGGTCCTCGTGGCGGCCGACGAAGGCCGCAAGGACGCCTTCACCCACCGCCTCTCGGGGCGGGCGGAAGACAGCCGACTCGTCCACTTCGAGGTGCCCGCCGGGCGCGAGGTGCCGCGTCCCGGCGACGTCGTCAGCGTTCGCGTGACCGACGCCGCGTCGTTCTTCCTCCTCGCCGACGCCGAGGCCCCCGGCACTTCCGGATCGCTGTACGAGGTGCGTCGCACGCGGGCGGGCGATGCGTGGGATCGCGCCCAGGCGGCGTCGTGCGGGGTGCCGTCCGCGAGCGAGGCGACCAGCGCCTCCTCGGCTCGACCGGCGAGGGTGAGTCTCGGGCTGCCGACGATCAGGGTCTCGACGACTCCGATCTACAGCACCACCGACGACCTCCGCTGACGTGCTGGTCGCGATCGTCGGTGCCACCGGCACGGGCAAGTCCGCGTTCTCGCTCGCGATCGCCGAGGCACTCGTGGCCCGGGGGCGGCCGGTCGAGGTCGTCAACGCCGATGCCATGCAGTTGTACCGAGGCATGGACATCGGCACCGCGAAACTGCCGGTGGCCGAGCGCCGGGGCATCCCGCACCACCTCCTCGACGTGCTCGACGTCACCGACGAGGCGAGCGTCGAGTGGTACCAGCGCGAGGCCCGTGCGGCCGTCGACGACATCGTCGGTCGCGGCGCCGTGGCCGTGCTCGTGGGCGGCTCGGGACTCTACGTCTCGAGCGTCCTGTTCGACTTCCGGTTCCCGGGCACCGACGCCGCCGTCCGGGCACGGTACGAAGCGATCGCCGACGAGCGAGGGGCGGGCGCCCTGTACGACCTCCTGGCCGAACGCGATCCGGCGTCGGCGGCGTCGATCGGGCGGTCCAACGCCCGGCGACTCGTCCGGGCCCTCGAGGTGGGCGACCTCACCGGGCGTCCGCTCTCGGGAACGCTGCCCGAGTCGTCGACGCCCTGGCGGCCCTCGACGGTGTTCGGGGTCGCCGAAGAGCGTCCCGTCCTCGTGGAGCGACTCGACCGACGGGTCGGACGCATGTGGCAGGACGGCCTCGTCGACGAGGTGCGCGGCCTCCTGCCGCTCGGACTCGAGCAGGGGGTGACCGCCGGTCGAGCGATCGGCTACGCCCAGGCGGCGGCGCAGGTCAGGGGGCAGCTGAGCGAGTGCGAGGCGATCGAGGCGACGGCGGCCCTCACCAGGCGGTACGCCCGACGGCAGGCGAGCTGGTTCCGCCGGTACGACGACGTCGAGTGGTCCCGTTCGGGCGACGCCCAGGCCGTCGACCGGGCCGTGGCTAGACTCCTCGGGTGACGACCACGCTGCAGTTCACCAAGGGGCAGGGCACGGGCAACGACTTCGTCCTGTTCACCGACCCCGACGCGAGCACCGACCTGACGCCCGCGACGATCCGGGCACTGGCCGACCGACGCTTCGGCGTGGGCGGCGACGGGGTCATCCGTGCCGTCCGCACGGCCGCCCTGTCGACCGAGGCGGGCCTGCTCGAGACCGAGCCGCGCGCCGAGTGGTTCATGGACTACCACAACGCCGACGGCAGCCCCGCCGAGATGTGCGGCAACGGCATCCGGGTCTTCGCGCGGTACCTCGTCGAGCGGGGGCTCGTCTCGATGGGCGACGACGACGTCCTGGTGGTCGGCACCAGGGCCGGCGCGCGCGAGGTGCGCCGTGACGGCACCGGGTTCCGGGTCGACCTGGGCCCGTGGCGGCTCGGAGACGACGACCCGGTCGTGCGGGCTCGGCAGCTGCACGCCGCGCGACCCGGCCTGCCGATCTCGGTCGGCAACCCGCACGTGGTCGTGGCCCTCGCCGGCGACGAAGAGCTCGACGGCCTCGACCTGACCTACGTGCCGATCATCGAGCCGGCCCCGGCCGACGGGGCGAACGTCGAGTTCGTCGTCCCGGCCGACCCGCTCGTCGTCGACGGTCTCGGGCGCATCCGCATGCGGGTGCACGAACGGGGCAGCGGCGAGACCCTCTCCTGTGGCACGGGGGCAGCCGCGGCGGCCCTGGCCACCCGACACTGGGCGGGTGCCTCGGCGCCCGACGCCTGGTTGGTCGACGTACCCGGGGGTGTCGTGGGCGTCTCGATCAGCCACCACGCCGACGGCGAGCACGTCTCGCTCAGTGGCCCGGCCGAACTCGTCTTCACCGGGGCGCTCGAGATCTGACGTCGGGTGACGCCACGAGGGGGCCGGTGACGCCGAGAGCGTCGCGTCAGCGGACGGCGTGGGGCGCTGCCGACGCTGCCGACACCGCGGGCGATGCGTCAGCGGGCTGTGTCTACCCGTTCGGCGCGGAGCACGCGGTAACCCTTGCTGGTGGAGGCGCGGGTCACGTCGACGACGTCGCCCATCGTCTCGTCCATCCACCGGTGCAGCGAGTCCGCCCCGAGGTTCTTCTGCACCACGAGCCAGGCCTCCGCACCGTCGTCGAGCCGGGGCAACCAGCGCTCGAGGAGCGAGTGCAGTTCGGCCTTGCCGACCCGGATGGGCGGGTTCGACCAGATCGTCGCGAAGCGGAGGTCGTCGGGAACATCGTCAGGGGTCACGGCGTTGACGTTCTCGAGGCCGACCGACCGCGCGTTCTCGCGCACGAGGTCGAGCACTCTCTCGTTCACGTCGACGGCCCAGACCGTCGCGTCGGGTGACGACAACGCGAGGCTCAGTGTGATGGGCCCCCACCCGCACCCGACGTCCAGCAGATGGCCCGTCTCCGGCGGCGTCGGCGTGCCGGCCAGCAGCACCGCGGTGCCCGGGTCCACGCGGCCGGGGCTGAACACGCCCGCGGCGGTGGTGAGCGTCAACTCGCGCCCCGCGAGGACGACGTCGATCGTCCTCGGCTTGGCCGCGCTGCCGGGCTGGGGGGAGAAGTAGTGCTCGCTGGCCATGCCCGTCAACCTACCGAACATCGACGGGGACGTCGTTCCCCGCTCACCGCACACCGAAAGGGTTAGTATCACCCCGATGACAGACCACACCACGACACCGCTCGACTCCGAGCGGGACGACCAGCCCGACGACGTCGTCGCGCGCGTCCTCGATCGTGCGGCCCAGCGAGCCTCCGGGTACACCGTCTTCTCGCCGGCGCAGGCCATCCAGACGCGGTCCCTGCACGACGGGGGTTCCGACGGCGACCAGTCCGAGCGCGACGACCGCCAGGCCCTGCGACGCGTCGCGGGCCTCTCGACCGAACTGCAGGACGTCACCGAGGTCGAGTACCGCCAGTTGCGCCTCGAGAACGTCGTCCTGATCGGCGTCTACTCGCAGGGCTCGATGTCGGACGCCGAGAACTCCCTCCGCGAACTCGCGGCGCTGGCCGAGACCGCGGGCGCCGTCGTGCTCGACGGCCTGTTGCAGCGTCGTCCGAACCCCGACCCGAGCACGTACCTCGGCAAGGGCAAGGCCGAAGAGCTGCGGGGGACGGTGGCCGCCCTCGGTGCCGACACGGTCATCGCCGACACCGAGCTGGCCCCCAGCCAGCGCCGCGCCCTCGAGGACGTCGTCAAGGTCAAGGTGATCGACCGCACGGCCGTCATCCTCGACATCTTCAGCCAGCACGCCAAGAGTCGCGAAGGCAAGGCGCAGGTCGAACTGGCCCAGCTCGAGTACCTGTTGCCGCGCCTCCGAGGCTGGGGCGAGTCGATGTCCCGGCAGGCCGGTGGCCAGGTGGGAGGCGCGGGTGCCGGAATGGGCAGCCGCGGCCCCGGTGAGACCAAGATCGAGCTCGACCGTCGTCGCATCCACACGCGCATGGCGCGGCTGCGTCGGCAGATCAAGGAGATGAAGCCCGCCCGGGATGCGAAGCGGGCGAACCGCGACCGCAACGAGGTGCCCACCGTCGCCATCGCCGGGTACACCAACGCGGGCAAGTCGAGCCTGCTGAACCGCCTCACGAGTGCCGGCGTCCTCGTCGAGAACGCCTTGTTCGCGACCCTCGACGCGACGGTGCGCAAGAGCGCGACCGCCGACGGCCGCCCCTTCACCTACGCCGACACGGTCGGATTCGTCCGCAACCTGCCGCACCAGCTGGTCGAGGCCTTCCGGTCGACGCTCGAGGAGGTCGAGGCGTCGGACGTCATCGTGCACGTCGTCGACGGGTCGCACCCCGACCCGGCCGCCCAGCTGGCCACGGTGCGCGACGTCATCGCCGAGGTCGACGGGCGCGACATTGCCGAGATCGTCGTGTTCAACAAGAGCGACCTCGTCGACCCCGACCAGCGGCTCGTCCTGCTCGGGCTCGAACCGACGGCCGTCTTCGTCTCGGCGCGGACGGGCGAGGGGATCGACGAGCTCCTCTCTCGCATCGCGTCCGTCCTGCCCGAGCCCGAGATCGAGCTCGACCTGCTGGTGCCCTACGACCGCGGCGACGTGGTCTCGCACCTGCACGACTCGGGCCGTGTCGTCAGCACCGACTACGAAGAAGACGGCACCCGAGTGCACGCTCGCGTCTATCCGAGCGACGTCGCCGGACTGACGGAGTACGTCGCCCCGGTCTCGTCCGCCCGCTGACGCCGTCTCCGTCGCGTCGGACACGACGAAGCGCCGATCACCTCGAGGTGACCGGCGCTTCGTCGTTGGGGCACCGCGGTGCCCTGAGGATCTAGACCGAGCGCAGCACCGCGACGACCTTGCCCACGATCTGGGCGTGATCGCCGACGATGGGCTCGAAGGCGCTGTTGCGAGGGAGCAGCCAGGTGTGGCCGTCGCGCTGACGGAACACCTTGACCGTCGCCTCGTCGTCGAGCATGGCGGCGACGATGTCGCCGTTCTCGGCGTCCTGCTGCTGCCGGACGACGACCCAGTCGCCGTCGCAGATGGCCGCGTCGATCATCGAGTCGCCGACCACCCGCAACATGAACAACTCGCCCTTGCCGACGAGCTGTCGCGGCAGGGGCATGACGTCCTCGATCTGCTGCTCGGCCGTGATGGGGATGCCGGCGGCGATGCGTCCGACCATGGGCACGTGTGCGGTGTCACCGTCGTCGCTCGTCGTGAAGACGGTGGCAGGGGGAGCGACCGGTGCGGCCTCGTCGACGAGCACCTCGAGGGCGCGCGGTCGGTTCGGGTCACGACGGATGCGGCCGGCGAGTTCGAGCTGGTTCAGCTGATGGGTGACGCTGGAGAGGGACCTCAGCCCGACGGCGTCACCGATCTCACGCATGCTCGGCGGGTAGCCCCGGTGGCCGATGCTCTCGGTGATGGCCGCGAGGATCGTGGCCTGCTTCGCCGTCAGCTCCTTGCGAGGGAGGAGGCCCGACTCGGGCCGACGGGGCGCGTCGGGGGCCGCCTGCGGGGTTCGCTTCGGGTCGCTCATGGGTCTCCTGCCGTCGATGTCGGTGGTCCCTGTTTGACTCCTACCACCGATCGAAACCGTATCCGATCAGGCGGTGTCGACAAAACACATGTTCGAGTGTGTCGCGTCTTCTCCGCGTGATCAGGCGTCCGATCGGGGCTGAGATCCCGTCAGAGGGGTTGAAAGCGCGTGAAATCGAATGTATGTTCGGAACACGTCTTCGTGTCCGGCATTCCCGGCCGAGTGCCGGGCACGAACTCGTCCCCTGTCTTCCCACGGTGAAAGGACCACCTCATGAGCGTCACCTCATCTGCAGCAGTTGCGTCCCCCGTCGACTCGTCCCGGGTCGTCCGCACGCGCCTCCGCATCACCCGGCGAGGCCGAGCGGTCGTCGCGGCGCTCGTGGCGGTCCCGGTGGTCATCGTGGTCGGCGCGCTCGTCCTCAACGGGGGAGGGGCCGTCGCGTCCGACACGACGGGCTCCGCCGACTTCCAGCACGTCACGGTCGACGGCGGCGAGACCCTGTGGCAGGTCGCCTCCGAGATCGCCCCCAGCTCCGACCCCCGCGACGTCATCGCCGACCTGGTGTCGCTGAACAACCTCCCCAGCGCCGAGGTCTCCGCCGGTCAGAGCCTCGCGGTCCCCACGCAGTACGCCCGCTGACCCACGAGCCGCACGGCCCCGGCACTCCTGCCGCCCACCGTCCCCGTGGCTGACGGAGGCGGGGGCCACCGGCCCGCCCGTACCATGGTGGGGTGTCCTTCAGTCTCGACGACCTGCCCATCCGTGACGACCTGCGCGGTCTGACGCCCTACGGCGCCCCGCAGAAGAAGGTCGCGGTCGCCCTCAACGTCAACGAGAACACGCATCCCATCCCCGAAGACGTGGCCCGCGACATCGTCGAGTCCATGGCCCGAGCAGTGCTCGACGTCAACCGGTACCCCGATCGCGAGTTCACCACCTTGCGTGAATCGCTCGCGACGTACCTCGGGCACGGGCTGACCCCAGAGAACATCTGGGCGGCGAACGGGTCGAACGAGGTCATCCAACAGCTCCTCCAGGCCTTCGGCGGGCCTGGTCGATCGGTGCTGGGCTTTCCCCCGACCTACTCGATGCACTCGATCATCACGACGGGTACGGGCAGCCGGTGGGTCGAGGGTCGCCGTGACGAGGGGTTCCGCATCTCGCCCGAGACGGCCGTCTCCGAGATCGAGCGCACCCGCCCCGACATCGTCTTCTTCTGCGGCCCGAACAACCCCACGGGGACGCCCCTCGACCTCGCCACCGTCGAGGCGGCCTACGAGGCCACCGACGGCATCGTCTTCGTGGACGAGGCCTACGCCGAATTCATGCCAGCCGACCAGCCGACGGCCCTGACCCTCCTCGAGGGGCGTGAGCGGCTCGTCGTGTCGCGGACGATGAGCAAGGCCTTCGCCTTCGCCGGCGCCCGGGTCGGCTACCTGGCCGCGCACCCGGCGGTGACCGACGCGCTCCGTCTCGTGCGCCTCCCGTACCACCTCTCGTCCCTGACGCAGGCGGCCGCCGTCGCGGCGCTCTCGCACGCCGGTGAGATGCTGGCCATGGTCGACGACATCAAGGCCCAGCGCGACCGCATCGTCGACGTGCTGACCGAGCTCGGCTACGAGCCGTGGCCGAGCTGGTCGAACTTCGTCCTCTTCGGCGGGGTCGACGATCCGGCCGACGTCTTCGAGCGCCTGCTCGAGCGGGGCATCATCGTCCGCGACCTCGGCATCCCGAACCACCTGCGGGTCAGTGCGGGCACCGAGGCCGAGACCACCGCGTTCCTCGAGGCGCTCCGCGACATTAGGCTCTCTTCGTGACCGAGACGACCCGCGCCGCCCGTACCGCCTCCCTCTCTCGCGAGACGAGCGAGTCGAGCATCACGCTCGCGCTCGACCTCGACGGCTCGGGCCGATCGACGATCGACTCGTCGGTCCCGTTCTTCGACCACCTCCTGACGGCGCTGTCGAAGCACTCGTTGATCGACCTCGAGGTCTCGGCGCGGGGCGACACCCACATCGACGTGCACCACACGGTCGAAGACATCGGCATCACGTTCGGCACGGCGCTGAAGCAGGCGCTCGGCAACAAGTCCGGCATCTCGCGCTACGGCGACGCGCTGGTGCCACTCGACGAGGCGCTCGTGCAGGCGGTGGTCGACGTCTCGGGGCGTCCGTACCTCGTCCACACGGGTGAGCCCGAAGGGTTCGAGTACCACCTGATCGGCGGGCACTTCACGGGCTCGATGGTCCGCCACGTCTTCGAGGCCATCACCTTCCACGCGGGCATCACGGTGCACGTCCGCGTGTTGGGCGGTCGTGACCCGCACCACATCGCCGAGGCCGAGTTCAAGGCGTTCGCCCGGGCGCTGCGTCAGGCCGTCCAGCCCGATCCGCGCGTCAGTGGCATCCCGTCGACGAAGGGCGCCCTGTGACGGGCGCCCGACCGTCGGTCGTCGTCCTCGACTACGGCAGCGGCAACGTCCACTCGGCCGTCAAGGCGCTCGAGCTCGCCGGTGCCGACGTCGAGCTGACGGCCGACCGTGCCCGGGTGCAGGCGGCGGACGGTCTGTTCGTGCCCGGCGTCGGGGCGTTCTCCGCGGTCATGAGCCAACTCGAGTCGGTGCGCGGCGGAGAACTGATCGATCGCCGTCTCGCTGGCGGTCGCCCCGTGATGGGCATCTGCGTCGGCATGCAGGTCTTCTTCGAGGGCGGCGTCGAGCGCGGCAACACGACCGGCGGCCTGGGGGCCTGGCCCGGCGTGGTCGACGAGCTCAAGGCCGGGGTCCTGCCGCACATGGGCTGGAACACCGTCGACGTGCCCGAGGGCAGCGTCCTGTTCGACGGCGTGGCCGACGAGCGCTTCTACTTCGTCCATTCGTTCGCGGCTCAGGAGTGGTCGCTCGACGTGATCCGGCCCTTCGCCGAGCCGCACGTCACCTGGGCCGACCACGGCGGGCGCTTCGTCGCCGCCGTCGAGAACGGCCCGCTGTGGGCGACGCAGTTCCACCCCGAGAAGTCGGGGCAGCCGGGCATCCGGTTGCTCTCGAACTGGCTCGGCACCCTCTGACCCCGACGCGACCGACCCGATCGCGCCTCCTGACCCTGCGGTGCCCCGGCCCCGTGAGAGAGACGACATGAGCGAGTTCTGCACCACCCCCGCCCTGACCCTGTTCCCCGCCGTCGACGTGGCGGGCGGGCAGGCCGTCCGCCTGACCCAGGGCGAGGCCGGCAGCGAGACGAACTACGGCGACCCGGTCTCGGCGGCCGACGACTGGGCGAGCCAGGGGGCCGAGTGGCTGCACCTGGTCGACCTCGACGCCGCCTTCGGTCGCGGCGACAACCGCGCCGTGATCAAGAAGGTCATCAAGCAGGTCAAGGGGGTCAACGTCGAGCTCAGCGGCGGCATCCGCGACGACAAGTCGCTCGAGGACGCACTGAGCACCGGCGTCAAGCGGATCAACCTCGGCACCGCCGCCCTCGAGAACCCCGAATGGGCCGCCCACGTCATCGCCGAGTACGGCGAGGCGGTGGCGGTCGGGCTCGACGTGCGTGGCACGACGCTCGCGGCCCGCGGCTGGACCGAAGAGGGCGGCGACCTCTGGACGGTGCTCGCCCGGCTCGAGGAGGCCGGTTGCGCGCGCTACGTCGTGACCGACGTCACGAAGGACGGCACGCTCCGGGGCCCGAACGTCGACCTGCTTCGACAGGTCATGGACCGCACCGACCGCCCGGTCATCGCGTCCGGCGGCATCTCGAGCCTCGACGACCTCGCCGCCTTGCGCGAACTCGTGCCCCAGGGCCTCGAAGGCGCCATCGTCGGCAAGGCGCTCTACTCGGGCGCCTTCACGCTCGCCGCGGCCCTCGACGTCGCCTCGAACTGATGACCGCTGCTCCGGAGGGCCGGGGGCACGCGCGAGACGGGTCGGCGGCTGGCGACTCCGAGCACGGCGACTCCGGGCGCGGTGCCGACAGCGCTGGTCACCCCTGGGCGGGTCGCACCTTCGACCACCACGACACGGCGCACGCGGGGGACGACGGGTCGGCCGACCCGCGCCTCCTCGACGCCCTCCTCGGCTTTCGGGAGGGGCGACTCGGCGAGGCCGACGTCGTCGACGCCCTGCGCCCGGCACGACTGCTCGTGCCCCTGGTCGCCGTGGCCGGCGACGAGGGTCTCGACGAACACGGGCGGCGCGTCGACAAGACCCAGGAGCTGTCGATCGTCACGGTGTCGGGCCCGGACGGTCGTGACGTGCTGCCGGCCTTCACCTCGGTCGAGACCCTGACCAGGTGGCGTCCTGCCGCGCGTCCCGTGCCGGTGGACGCCCGCCGCGTGGCCCTGGCCGCCGCCTCCGAGTCGACCGACCACATCGTGCTCGACCCCGGGTCGATCACCGAGTTCGGTCTCCGCCGCCCGGCGGTCTGGGCAGTCGCCCAAGACCTGCCGTGGACGCCCAGCCACCACGACGAACGCGTCCTGCGCGCGTTCCTCGACGCGTCGCGAGACGAGGAGGCGCTGGTCAGCCTGGTGGTCGCGCCCGGTTACCGGGACGCCCGGCTCGGTGCCCCCGAGATCGTCGTGCAGCTCGGGATCGTTGCCGGCCTCGACCGCGACGCGCTCGCTGCCCTCGTCGGGCGACTGCAGGCGGCGTGGGCCGCCGATCCTGTCATCGTCGAGCGGGTCGACAGCATGTCGGTCAAGGTCGTCGCGGGCTGAGGCCGCCGCAGGCTGCGGTCGTCGCGGGCTGAGGCCGCCGCGGCCCCGGCGGGCGCGCGACGCGGGGCCCGTCAGTTGACGGGGCCGGTGTACTTCTCGCCGGGACCCTGGCCGACGGCGTCGGGGATGGCCGAGGCCTCGCGGAACGCCAGCTGCAGCGACCGCAGCCCGTCGCGCAGGGCACGGGCGTGCTGGTCCCCGATCTCGGGCGCGCTGGCCGTGACGAGCCCCGCCAGCGACGTGATGAGCTTGCGGGCCTCGTCGAGGTCGGTCTGCGTCTGCGGGTCGTCGGCCAGGCCCACCTTGACGGCGGCGGCACTCATCAGGTGCACGCAGACCGTGTTGATCACTTCGACGGCGTTGACGTCGGCGATGTCGCGGGCCTCGTCGTCGCCGAACCTCAGGTCGTCCTCGAATCGGGACGCCGCGGGCGCCGTGTCGGGGGTGGTCACCGACACGGCATCGCCGAAGCGGGCGTCGGGTGTGGGTGCGTCGTCGGGGGAGTGGCTCACGAACTGATCCTCTGCTAAACTCGTCCAGGCTCGGAGCGTCTGCTCCGGGCGAAAGTGGAGATTCTCCCACCCGCGCTTGACCGTTGCACAAGGTTACCGGGTTGTTGGCACCCCGTTCGATCAGCACCATCGCTCCGTCCCGCTCCTCGTCAGAGGCCGCGGGCAGGCACCGGTCGAGCAGCCAGGGTGCAGTGTGACGTGTCCCTGATGACGCCCGCACGAACCTCCTCTTTCTCTGGCGAAGCCGTCCGGCTCCGCCAGGTGCAGAAGAAACGACAGAGGAGTTCCGCATCAGCGATCCCCGTACGAACGACCGCATCCGCGTCCCCGAGGTCCGCCTCGTCGGGCCTGGCGGAGAACAGGTCGGTGTCGTCCCCATCGCCATGGCCCTGCGTCTCGCCGCAGAGGCCGAACTCGACCTGGTCGAGGTGGCCCCCAACTCGAAGCCTCCCGTGGCCAAGATCATGGATCACGGAAAGTTCAAGTACGAGGCCGCGCAGAAGGCGAAAGAAGCGCGTCGCAACCAGGCGAACACGATCCTCAAAGAGGTTCGTTTCCGTCTGAAGATCGACAAGCACGACTACGAGACGAAGCGCAAGCGCGCCGAGGGCTTCCTCCAGGGCGGCGACAAGGTCAAGGCCATGATCCTGTTCCGCGGTCGCGAGCAGTCGCGTCCCGACCAGGGCGTCCGCCTGCTGCAGCGCTTCGCCGAAGACGTCGCCGAGTTCGGCAGCGTCGAGTCGACCCCGACCATCGACGGCCGCAACATGGTCATGGTGATCGGCCCGCACAAGAACAAGTCCGAGGCGAAGGCCGAGGCCGAGGCTCGCAAGGCGGCCAACAAGGCGCCGAAGCACCCGACGTCCGACGAGGTCCCGGCCGACGCACCGGCCGACCGACCGACAGAAGAAAGCAAATAAGACATGCCCAAGCAGAAGACCCACTCCGGCGCCAAGAAGCGCTTCAAGGTCACCGGTTCCGGCAAGATCATGAAGCAGCAGGCCGGCATGCGCCACAACCTCGAGGTGAAGAGCGCCAAGCGCAAGGCTCGCCTGAACCAGGACCAGGTGCTCGCGCCCGCCGACGCCAAGGTCGCCAAGAAGCTTCTCGGTCACTGACCGCTGACACGAACGTAGAGGAACAAGAAAATGGCAAGAGTCAAGAGAGCGGTCAACGCCGCCAAGAAGCGTCGCGTCATCCTCGAGCGCGCCGAGGGTTACCGCGGTCAGCGTTCGCGCCTGTACCGCAAGGCCAAAGAGCAGGTCACCCACTCGCTCGTCTACTCGTACCGTGACCGCCGTGCTCGCAAGGGCGAGTTCCGTCGCCTGTGGATCCAGCGCATCAACGCCGCGTCGCGTGCGAACGGCCTGACCTACAACCGCCTCATCCAGGGCCTGTCCCTGGCCGGCGTCGAGGTCGACCGTCGCATCCTGGCCGAGCTGGCAGTCAACGAGCCCGCCACGTTCGCGTCGCTCGTCGCCACCGCCAAGGCCGCGCTGCCCGCCGACACCTCGGCCCCCAAGGTCGCCGCGTAGTCGCAACCGCACCACACACCCGAGGCCCGACGGCCGACACCTCACCGGTGTCGCCGTCGGGCTTCGTGCGTCCCCGCGCCACCCGGTCGCGTGCGGCATCATGGACGGGTGCCCCACGACTCAATGCTCGACAACCCCCGTTCGCCCCGGGTCCGGGCGGTGGCCAAGCTCTCGAAGCGCGACGCCCGCACCGAGACCCGCACCTTCTTGCTCGAGGGGCCGCAGTCGGTCGGTGAGGCCCTCGCCTTCCGACCCGAACTGATCGTCGAGCTCTTCGGCACCCCGACGGCCCTCGAGCGCTACCCCGCGGTGTCGGCGGCCGCCGAGGCCGAGGGCATCGACGTGCAGTTCGTCACCGAGCCGGTGCTCGAGGCCATGGCCGACACGGTGACGCCGCAGGGCATCGTCGCCGTCTGCCGGCAGTTCCCCACGTCCGTCAAGGACGTCTTCGCCGCCCGGCCGAAGCTGATCGTCATCCTCGAAGAGGTCCGTGACCCGGGCAACGCCGGCACCGTCATCCGGGCCGCCGACGCCGCCGGGGCCGACGCCGTCATCATGACCGGCCGCAGCGTCGACCTCTACAACCCGAAGGTCGTGCGGTCCACGACCGGCTCGCTCTTCCACGTGCCCGTCGCCGTGGGCGTCGAGCTCGCAGGCGTCGTCGACCGCTGCCGCGAGGCCGGCCTGCAGGTGATCGCGGCCGACGTCAAGGGTGACGACCTGCTCGCCGCCCGCGGCGAGGGCGTCCTCGCGGCGCCGACCGCGTGGCTCTTCGGCAACGAGGCCCGGGGTTTGACCGACGTCGACCTCGGTCGTGCCGACCGCGCCCTGGTGGTGCCCATCTACGGTCACGCCGAATCGATGAACCTCGCCACGGCGGCCTCGGTGTGCCTGTACGAGAGTGCGTTCGCCCACCGCAGCTAGCGCCTCCTCGTCCACCAGGAGGCGCGGGTCGGGTCGCGCGCGGACGTCGCGACCGAACACGTCGTTTCGTTTTCATTAAGAATCGACTGTGAATTTGACCCCGACCTGGGGGTCTGTTTGTGTGGGCGCATGGAACCCCTCGTCGTGGTCGACCACGTCAACAAGCACTTCGGTGACCTGCACGTCCTGAAAGACATCACCACGACGGTGGGCAAGGGCGAGGTGGTCGTGGTCATCGGGCCGAGCGGTTCGGGCAAATCGACCCTCTGCCGGGCCATCAACCGGCTCGAGACCATCGACGACGGCGTCATCACCATCGACGGGACGCGCCTGCCCGACGAGGGTGCCGGCCTGGCGCGGTTGCGCGCCGACGTGGGCATGGTGTTCCAGAGCTTCAACCTCTTCTCGCACAAGTCGGTCCTCGAGAACGTCATGCTGGGTCAGCTCAAGGTGCGCAAGCGCAGCAAGGCCGAGGCCCGCGAGCGGTCGATGCAGCTGCTCGAGCGGGTCGGCGTGGCGGACCAGGCCGACAAGATGCCCTCGCAGCTCTCGGGCGGCCAGCAGCAGCGCGTGGCGATCGCCCGGGCCCTCGCGATGGACCCCAAGGTGATGCTGCTCGACGAGCCCACGAGTGCGCTCGACCCCGAGATGATCACCGAGGTGCTCGACGTCATGGTGCAGCTCGCGAAGGACGGCATGACGATGATCGTCGTCACGCACGAGATGGGGTTCGCGCGCAAGGCCGCCGACCGCGTCGTGTTCATGGCCGACGGCCAGATCGTCGAAGAGGCCACGCCCGAACAGTTCTTCACCGACCCCCGGTCGACCCGCGCGCAGGACTTCCTGGCGAAGATCCTCACGCACTGAGCCGGGCTGCGGAGGCCGTCGCGTCCGCCACCCGTCCCCGGCGCCCGACGCGCCGGCCCCCGACACCCGATCGCCGCCCGGCGTCCGGGTCACCCAGCAAGGAGATCAGAATGCGACTCAGCAAGGGATTCGTCGCCGTAGCCGCAGCAGCCGCCGTGGTCCTCGGCCTCTCGGCCTGCACCGACTCGTCGGCCCCGGCCGTCGACGTCGAGACGCCGGCCGACTTCGCCGAAGGCAGCACCATGGCCCGGCTCGCCGACGCCGGTGAGATCACCATCGGCACCAAGTTCGACCAGCCGCTCTTCGGCCTCGCGAATCCGGACGGCGTGCCCGAGGGCTTCGACGCCGAGATCGGCAAGCTCGTCGCCGCGAAGCTCGGCATCCAGCCCGAGAACATCACCTGGACCGAGACGGTGTCGGCGAACCGCGAGCCGTTCATCCAGAACGGTCAGGTCGACCTCGTCATCGCGACCTACACGATCAACGACGATCGCAAAAAGGTCGTCTCGTTCGCCGGCCCGTACTACACGGCCGGTCAAGACCTGCTGGTGCTCGACGGCAACCCCGAGGGCATCGAGTCCGCGGACGACCTGGCCGGCAAGAAGGTCTGCACGGTCAGCGGCTCGACCAGCGAGAAGAACGTGGCGGCCTACACGACCGACATCCTCGCGACCGACACGTACTCGAACTGCCTCGAGCCGCTGCGGACGGGTGCCGTCTCGGCCGTGACCACCGACAACGTCATCCTGGCCGGCCTCGCCGACCAGAACGAGGGCGAGTTCGAGGTCGTCGGCGAGCCGTTCACCGAGGAGCCCTACGGCATCGGCCTGGCGCTCGACGACACCGACTTCCGCATGTTCGTCAACGACACGCTCCAGGAGGCCGAGGACGACGGCACCTGGGACGAGCTGTGGGAGAAGACGGCGGGCAAGGTGCTCGACACCCCGACCCCGCCCGCGATCGACCGCTACTGATCACCCTGCGGGCACCCGGGGCGTCCTGCCCCGGGTGCCCGCAGCACGAGCCCTGACCGAAGGACCCCGTTGAACCCCTTGGACGTCATCCCCGGCTTCGACGCCGTGACCGACAACTGGCCCCGTTTCTGGGGCGGCTTCGTCACGACGCTGCAGCTGCTGGTTCTCTCGGGCCTCGGGGCCCTCGTGATCGGCTTCTTCGTGGCCGCGTTACGCATCTCGCCCGTGGCCTCGTTCCGCACCTTCGCCACGGTCTACACCGAGGCGCTGCGCAACATCCCGCTGACGCTCGTGCTCTTCTTCTGTGCGTTCGTCCTGCCCTACCTCGGCGTCGACTTCGGCACGTACTTCCCGCTGGCGGTGGTCGGCCTGACGGCCTACACGTCGCCGTTCGTCGCCGAGGCGATCCGCTCGGGCATCAACGGCGTGCCCGTCGGGCAGGCCGAGGCGGCCCGCAGCATCGGCCTCGGCTTCGGTCAGACGCTCGGTCACGTCGTCCTGCCGCAGGCCATGCGCATGGTCGTGCCGCCGCTCATCAACGTCTTCATCGCCCTGACGAAGAACACCTCGGTCGCGGGTGGCTTCTTCGTCGGCGAGCTCTTCGCCGCCGGCCGGTACATCGCGAACGACCGCGGTGACGCCGTCATCACGACGCTGCTCGCCGTGGCGTTCTTCTACCTGCTCGTCACCATCACGCTCGGCCGCCTCGCCGCCGTGGTCGAGAAGAAGGTCGCAGTCCTCCGATGAGCACCTCCGTCCTCTACGACGCCCCCGGCCCCAAGGCCCGCCGCACGTCACGGATCATCTCGGTGGTCGGCGTCGTGCTCGTCCTGGCGCTGGTCGCCTACGTCGCGTACCTCCTCGCACGCCCGCGCATCAGCGCGAACGGTGCCGAGACGCCGGGCGTCTTCGACGCCTCCCGCTGGGACATCCTCCAAGACCTGGCCCTGTGGCGTGCCATCGGCCGCGGGTGGCTCGGCACCGTCCAGGCGGCCGCCCTCGCCTCGGTGCTGGCCGTCGTGATCGGCGTCCTGTTCTCGTTCCTCCGGACGGCCCGTTCGCCGCTGGTCCGCGTGCCCACGACGATCGTCCTCGAGTTCTTCCGGGGCATGCCCGTCCTGCTGATGATGCTGTTCATCCTGCTGGTCTTCTCGACCGGGGCGTTCTGGGCGGTCGTCGCCGCCCTGGCGGTCTACAACGGTGCGCTCATCGGCGAGGCCCTGCGGGCGGGCATCGCGTCGCTGCCGAAGGGGCAGCGCGAGGCGGGCCTCGCCATCGGGCTGACGCCGATCCGCACGAGGTTCGCGATCGAGTTCCCGCAGGCGTTCCGTCAGATGTTGCCGATCATCCTGGCCCAGCTCGTCGTCCTGCTGAAGGACACGTCGCTCGGCTACATCGTGGGCTACCTCGAGCTCACCCGGGTCGGTCTCAACCAGCTGGGGTCGTACTACGGCAGCCGGTACACCTTCACGCTCTTCGCCGTCGTGCTGGTCGTCTACCTCGCGACGAACCTCCTGCTCTCGTGGGTCGTCCGCGTCGTCGACCGACGCACGGGTCGTCGCGCCGTCGTCGCGAAGCGCCCGGGCACCCCGAAGGACCCCGGCATGTCCGCCCGCGGTGGCCGGTACGAGTCCGACCACGTGTCGGGCCGCGCGACCTGACCCGGCCCGTCGCCTCGTCCCCAGCCCGCGCCTCCTCGTCGTCCCCGACCAGGAGGCGCGGGTCGCCTCCGCAAGATCGCTAAGCTTGGTTCTCGTGTCAGACTCCGTCCCCCTCTCCGAAGACGCCGTCGCGTCGGCCGTCGACGCCGCCCTCGCGGCGATCGCCACGGCCGCCACCGTCGCCGAGCTCAAGACCGCGCGTGCGCATCACGTCGGCGAGGCCTCGGTGCTGGCACGCCTGAACGCCGGTCTGCGCGACCTGCCGAACGACCAGAAGGCCGCGGCGGGCAAGCTCGTCGGCCAGGCCCGCGGTCGCGTCGGCCAGGCCGTCGCCACGCGTGAGGCCGAGCTGGCCGTCGTCGAGGAGAACGCCCGGCTCGAGGCCGAGACCGTCGACGTCACGGCCCTGCCGTCGCGTCGTCGCGCCGGGGCCCGGCACCCCCTGACGCTGCTGCAAGAGCGCATGGCCGATCTCTTCGTCGGCATGGGGTGGGAGGTCAACGAGGGGCCTGAGCTCGAACACGAGTGGTTCAACTTCGACGCCCTGAACTTCGACGCCGACCACCCGGCGCGAGCCATGCAAGACACCTTCTTCGTCGACCCCGTCGATCGTCACCTCGTCCTGCGGACGCACACGTCGCCCGTCCAGATCCGCACCCTCCTGTCGAAAGAGCTGCCGGTCTACAACGTCGCGCTCGGCCGGGTGTTCCGCACCGACGAGCTCGACGCGACGCACACGCCCGTCTTCACCCAGCTCGAGGGCATCGCCGTCGACGAGGGGCTGACGATGGCCCACCTGCGCGGCACGCTCGAGCACCTCGCGCGGTCGATGTTCGGCGCCGAGGCGCAGATCCGCCTGCGCCCCAACTACTTCCCCTTCACCGAGCCCAGCGCCGAGATGGACGTCTGGCAGCCGAACGCCAAGGGTGGCGCGCGGTGGGTCGAGTGGGGCGGCTGCGGCATGGTGAACCCGAACGTGCTGCGCGCGGCGGGCATCGACCCCGAGCGCTACCAGGGTTTCGCCTTCGGCATGGGCATCGAGCGCACGCTCCAGTTCCGCAACGACCTCAACGACATGCGCGACATGGTCGAGGGCGACGTCAGGTTCAGCGAGCAGTTCGGGATGGTGGTCTGATGCGGGTTCCGCTGAGTTGGCTGGGCGAGTTCGTCGACCTGCCGGGTGACATCTCGCTCGAGAGCGTCCACGCCGCCCTCGTGTCGGTGGGCTTCGAAGAAGAAGACGTGCACGTCGGCGACGTGACCGGGCCGCTCGTGGTCGGGCAGGTCCTCGAGTTCACGCCCGAGCCACAGAAGAACGGCAAGACCATCAACTGGTGTCAGGTCGCCGTCGGTCCCGACGCGGCGAACGACCCCGACGACGTCCGCGGCATCGTCTGCGGCGCCCACAACTTCGTGGTCGGCGACAAGGTGGTCGTGTCGCTGCCCGGTGCCGTGCTGCCCGGGCCCTTCCCGATCGCGGCCCGCAAGACCTACGGGCACGTGTCCGACGGCATGATCGCCTCGACCCGCGAGCTCGGCCTCGGCGACGAGCACGACGGCATCCTCGTGCTGTCGTCGCTCGGCCTCGACCCCGAGGTCGGCACCGACGCGATCGCCCTGCTCGGCCTCGACGAGGCGGCGGTCGAGATCAACGTCACGCCCGACCGCGGCTACGCCTTCAGCATCCGCGGGGTGGCCCGCGAGTACTCGCACGCGACCGGGGCGAGCTTCCGCGACCCGGCGTCCCTGGTGTCGCCGACCCCGTCCGAGGGCTTCTCGGTCGTCGTCGACGACCAGTCGCCCGTGCGAGACCGCGTGGGCGTCCAGACCTTCACCACCAAGGTGGTCCGCGGCATCGACGCGACCCGCCCGACGCCGCCCTGGCTGGCCTCGCGCTTGCGGCTGGCGGGCGTCCGCAGCATCTCGTTGCCGGTCGACGTGACCAACTACGTCATGTTCGAGCTCGGGCAGCCGATCCACGGCTACGACCTCGACAAGGTCAGCGGGGGGCTGTCGGTCCGCCGGGCGGCACCCGGCGAACGCCTCGAGACGCTCGACGGCCAGGTGCGCGACCTCCACGCCGACGACCTCGTGATCGCCGACGAGTCCGGCGCCATAGGCCTCGCCGGCGTCATGGGCGGAGCCTCGACCGAGATCGGCGCGAGCACGACCGACGTCCTGATCGAGGCCGCGACCTTCGACCCGACCTCGATCGCTCGGACGGCCCGCCGGCACAAACTGCCCAGCGAGGCGTCAAAGCGCTTCGAGCGCGGTGTCGACCCCCAGGTCGCCGAGGCGGCCGCCCAGCGTGTCGTCGACCTGCTCGTCGAGCTCGCCGGCGGCACCGCCGACACGCTCGGGTCCCGGTGGGACGCGTCGACGACGCCCGAGACGATCACCCTGCCGGTCGGTCGGGCCGCGAGCCTGATGGGCGTCGACTACACCGACGACGAGGTGTCCGAGGCCCTGACGGCGATCGGTGCGCGCGTCGAGCGTGCCGGCGACGACTGGCTCGTCACCCCGCCGACCTGGCGCACCGACCTCGTCGACTCGGCGTCGCTCGTCGAAGAGGTCGCCCGCATCACGGGCTACGACCGCATCCCCTCCGTGCTGCCCGTCGCTCCCGCCGGGCGCGGCCTCAGCCGTGACCAGCAGTTGCGTCGACAGGTGTCGAACGGCCTCGCCGCATCCGGCTCCACCGAGGTCGCCGCGTACCCGTTCGTCTCGGCGGCCCAGAACGCCTCCTTCGGTTCGACCGACGGCACGGCGTCGCCTGCCGTCCGACTCGCGAACCCGCTCGACTCGGCGGCGCCCGAGTTGCGCCGCTCGCTCGTGCCCGGCCTGCTCGACATCGCGCGCCGCAACGTCGGGCGCGGCCTGGTCGACCTCTCCCTGTTCGAGGTGGGCACCGTCTTCCTGCCGTCCGAGGGCGTCACCTACGGCAGCGACGAGGTGCCGTTCGGGGCCGCTCGTCCCGACGACGCCACGCTGGTCGCCCTCGCCGAGGCCCTGCCTCCCCAGCCGCGACACCTCGGTCTCCTCGCTGTGGGCACGGTGGTCGACCGCGCACCGGGCCAGCCGGCCGTCGCGGCCTCGCTCGCCGACGTCCTCGACGCCGTCCGCGTCGCCGCGTCGTCGGTCGCCGCCGAGGTCTCGTTCCGGCAGGCCCGACACGTCTCGCTGCACCCCGGCCGCACGGCCGAGGTCCTGGTGGGTGACGAGGTCGTGGGCATCGCCGGCGAACTGCTGCCGAGCGTCGCGGCCGACCTCGACCTGCCCCGCGTCGTGGCCGTGGCCGAGCTCGACCTCGACCGGCTGCTCGCCCTCGCCGCGGTCGAACCGGCCACCTCCGCCCTGTCGTCGTACCCCGCGGCGACGCAAGACCTCTCGCTCGTCGTGGCCGTCGACGTCCCGGCGGGCGACGTCCTCGCCACGGTGCGCGAGGGCGCCGGCCCGCTGCTCGAGAGCGCACGGCTGGTCGACGACTACCGAGGTGCCGGGCTGCCCGACGCGTCGAAGTCGCTCACCTTCGCCCTCCGCTTCCGGGCCGACGACCGCACCTTGACCGCGGCCGAGGCCTCCGAGGCCAAGTCCGGCTCCGTCCGCCTGGCCGGCGAGCGATTCGGGGCGGCGCTCCGCGACTGACACTCGCCCGGCGCCGCCGCCCCTGATCCCAGGCCGATTCGAACATTAGGGTGGACGCATGCCTTTCTCCGTTGCCGTGGCCGGCGCGAGTGGTTACGCCGGTGGTGAGCTGTTGCGCTTGCTGGCCGAGCATCCCGACTTCGAGGTGCAGACCGTCACGGCGTTCCAGAACGCCGGTCAGCGACTCCTCTCGGTGCAGCCGCACCTGCGCTCCCTCGCGCACCTGACCCTGGTCGAGACGACGCCCGAGGCCCTCGCGGGCCACGACGTCGTGTTCCTCGCGTTGCCCCACGGCAAGTCCGGGGCGATCACCGCGCAGTTGTCCGACGACACGCTCGTCGTCGACTGCGGTGCCGACCACCGCCTGACCGACGAGTCGGCTTGGCAGGCGTTCTACGGCGGCGAGTTCTACGGCGCCTGGTCGTACGGCCTGCCCGAGCTCGTCCTCGGCGACACCCCGGGCCGCCAGCGTGACGTCCTGGTCGGCACCAAGCGCATCGCGGTGCCCGGCTGCAACGTCACGGCCGTCACCCTGGGGCTCGCGCCCGGCGTCCAGGCCGGCGTCGTCGAGACCGCCGACATCGTGACCGTGCTCGCCGTCGGCCCGTCCGGAGCGGGCAAGGCGTTGAAGACGCACCTGCTGGCGAGTGAGCTGATGGGCTCGGCGTCCGCCTACGGCGTGGGCGGCAGCCACCGGCACGTCCCCGAGATCCAGCAGAACCTCCGTGTCGCCGGAGCGACCGAGGTGAACGTGTCGTTCACCCCCGTGCTCGTCCCGATGTCGCGGGGCATCCTCGCCACGACGACCGCCCGTCTCGCCCCGGGCGTCTCGGCCCACGACGTGAGGTCCGCCTGGCAGCAGGCCTACGCGAACGAGCCGTTCGTGCACCTCCTGCCCGAGGGCGAGTTCCCCCGCACCGCCGACACCCTCGGTGCCAACACGGCGCTCATCGGGCTCGCCGTCGACGAGGCGGCCGACCGCGTCGTCGTCGTGAGCGCCATCGACAACCTCGTCAAGGGCACCGCGGGCGCCGCGATCCAGTCCGCCAACATCGCCCTCGGCCTGCCCGAGACCACCGGCCTCGGCCAGAACGGAGTCGCCCCGTGAGCGTCACCGCAGCAGCCGGCTTCGAGGCCGCCGGCGTCGTCGCCGGCCTGAAGAGCACCGGTGCCCCCGACGTCGCGCTGGTCGTCAACCGCGGCCGCAGCACGGCGGCCGCGGCCGTCTTCACGAGCAACCGGGCGAAGGCCAACCCCGTCCTCTGGTCGCAGCAGGTGGTCGCCGACGGGCGCGTCGACGCCGTCGTCCTCAACTCAGGAGGCGCGAACTGTTTCACCGGAGCCTTCGGCTTCCAGACGACCCACTCCACGGCCGAGACCGTGGCCACGGCCCTCGACGTGTCGGCGACGGACGTCCTCGTCTGTTCCACGGGTCTCATCGGAGTCGGTGACCAGACCTTCCGCGACAAGGTGCTGGCCGGGTCCACCGCGGCAGCCGCGGCACTGTCGGCCGACGGCGGCCTCGAGGCCGCGACGGCCATCATGACGACCGACACCAAGCCCAAGCAGGCGGTCGTGACGGGCGACGGCTGGGTGGTCGGCGGCATGGCGAAGGGTGCGGGCATGCTCGCCCCCGGCCTCGCCACGATGCTCGTCGTGCTCACGACCGACGCCGACGTCGACGCGGCCGGGCTCGACTCCGCCCTCCGCGAGGCGACCCGGGTGACCTTCGACCGTCTCGACTCCGACGGGTGCATGTCGACGAACGACACCGTCGTGTTGCTGGCCAGCGCCGAGTCCGGGGTCGCGCCTCCTGCCGGCGACTTCGCCGCGGCGGTCACGGCGCTCTGCGCCGACCTCGCCGAGCAGCTGCAGGCCGACGCCGAGGGCGCCTCGCACGACATCCGCATCGAGATCGTGGGGGCGGCCAGCGACGACGACGCCGTCGAGGTCGGTCGGTCGATCGCGCGCAACGCCCTGTTCAAGGCGGCCGTCTTCGGCAACGACCCCAACTGGGGACGGGTGCTCGCGGCCATAGGCACCACCTCGGCCGAGTTCGACCCCTACGACGTCGACGTGACCATCAACGGCGTCCGGGTGTGCCACGCCGGTGCCCCCGACCGGCCGAGCGACGAGGTCGACCTGATCCCGCGCGCGGTCCACGTCCTCGTCGACCTCAAGACGGGCCCCGTCGAGGCGACCATCCTGACGAACGACCTCACGCACGACTACGTGCACGAGAACAGCGCGTACTCCAGCTGATGGGCGTCCACACGAACACCGGCGCCACGGCTGCCGACGAGCAAGAGCTGGCCGCGGTCAAGGCCTCGACGTTGATCGAGTCCCTGCCCTGGCTGAAGCGGTTCTCGGGCAAGGTGGTCGTCGTCAAGTTCGGCGGCAACGCCATGGTCGACGACGCGCTCAAGCAGGCGTTCGCCGAAGACATGGTCTACCTCCGCTACGCGGGGCTGCACCCCGTGGTCGTGCACGGCGGGGGGCCGCAGATCTCGGCGGCGCTCGACGCGGCGGGCATCGAGAGCGAGTTCCGGGGCGGCTACCGGTACACCTCGACCGAGGCGATCTCGGTCGTCCGCGACGTCCTGGCCGGCGAGGTGAACCGCGAGATCGTCGAGCTCATCAACGAGCACGGTGACCTGGCCCGCGGTGTCTCGGGTGAGGGCTCGACGTTGTTCGAGGGCCGCAAGCGCGGCGTCGTCGTCGACGGTGAGACCTTCGACCTGGGCCACGTGGGCGACGTCACGCGCGTCGACCCCTCGTCGGTGCTGGCCGAGATCGCCGCGGGGCGCATCCCCGTCGTCTCGTCGATCGCGACCAACCGGGTCGATCCCGAGCACGCCCTGAACGTCAACGCCGACGCCGCAGCGGGGGCGCTGGCCATCGCCCTCGGCGCGGCCAAGCTCGTCGTGCTGACCGACGTCGCCGGGCTCTACGCCGACTGGCCGAACCGCGACTCGCTCGTCGAGGCCATCACGGTCTCGGCCCTGACCGACATGCTACCGACCCTCGAGTCGGGCATGATCCCCAAGATGCGCGCCTGCCTCGACTCGGTCGTCGGCGGCGTGGGTGGGGCGACCATCATCGACGGTCGCATCCCGCACTCGATCCTCCTCGAGGTGTTCACCCAGCGCGGGTCGGGCACCGAGGTGGTCCCCGACGACAGGGCGGCCTCGACCGGCGCGCCCGTCGTCACCTCGTTCGGCACCCCCGCCGGCGAGCCCGTCACCACCCGGGGCTCCACCCCGGGCGGCCCTGCCGCGAGCGGCACCGACACGAAAGGACAGTCGTGACCATGATCCAGACCCAAGGCGGTACCTGGCAGCGCCGATTCGGCGACTCGATGATGCGCTCGCTGTCCACGCCGAAGGTGATGCTCGACCGGGGCGAGGGCTGCCAGGTGTGGGACGTCGACGGCAAGCGCTACCTCGACTTCCTGGCCGGCATCGCGGTCAACGCCCTCGGGCACGCCCACCCGGTGCTCGTCGAGGCGCTCACCGAGCAGGCGAGCAAGTTGATCCACGTCTCCAACTACTTCGCGACGGCACCGCAGGTCGAGCTCGCCGAACGGTTGACCCGCATCAGCGGCGCCGGCGAGCGGGGGCGCGTCTACTTCGGCAACAGCGGGGCCGAGGCCAACGAGGCCGCGGTCAAGCTGGCCCGCCTCAACCGAGGCGACGGTTCGCGCACGCGCATCCTCGCCCTGCAGAACTCGTTCCACGGCCGCACGATGGGCTCGCTCGCGTTGACCGGCAAACCCGCGCTGCGGGAGCCCTTCGAGCCGATGATGCCCGGCGTGGAGCACATCGACACGACGATCGAGGCCCTCGAAGCCGCCCTCGACGACACGGTCGCGGCACTGTTCGTCGAGCCGATCAAGGGCGAGGCCGGCGTCGTCGACCTGCCCGACGGCTACCTCGAGCGGGCCCGAGAACTGACCACCCGACACGGCGCCCTGCTGATCCTCGACGAGATCCAGACCGGCATCGGGCGGACCGGCTCGTGGTTCGCCTTCCAGCAGCACGATCTCGTGCCCGACGCCATCACGGTGGCCAAGGGCATCGCCGGGGGAGTCCCGATCGGTGCGCTCATCACCTTCGGCGACGCGTCCGACCTGTTCGAGGCCGGGCAGCACGGCAGCACCTTCGGCGGCAACCCGCTCGCCACGGCCGCCGCGAACGCCGTGCTCGGTGAGATCGAGGCGAGCCAGCTCGTGCTCAACGCGATCGTCCGGGGCGACCAGCTCCGGGCGGCCGTCAAGGCGATCGGTTCGCCGCTCGTCGGCGAGATCCGGGGCGCCGGACTCCTGATCGGCCTGGGCCTGACCCAGCCCGTGGCGGCACGGATCGCGGCCGACGCCCTCGAGGCCGGCCTGATCGTCAACGCACCGAACGACTCGAGCATCCGTCTCGCGCCTCCGCTCATCGTCGGCGACGACGAGATCGCCGAGTTCACCCAGATCATGACCACCGTCCTGAAAGGCCTCGAATGACCCGCCACTTCCTCCGGGACGACGACCTGACGACCGCCGAGCAGCTCGAGATCCTCGACCTCGCCGACGAGCTCAAGCGCGACCGCTGGTCGCAGCGCCCGCTGGCCGGCCCGCAGACCGTCGCCGTCATCTTCGACAAGTCGTCGACGCGCACCCGGGTGTCGTTCGCCGTCGGCATCGCCGACCTCGGCGGCAGTCCGCTCATCATCGCCACGGCGAACAGCCAGCTCGGTGGCAAGGAGACGCCGTCCGACACGGCCCGCGTGCTCGAGCGCATGGTGTCCGCCATCGTCTGGCGCACCTACGCGCAGTCCGGCCTCGAAGAGATGGCGGCGGGCACGACCGTCCCCGTCGTCAACGCCCTGAGCGACGACTTCCACCCCTGCCAGCTGCTGGCCGACCTGCAGACCATCCGTGAGAAGAAGGGGACGCTCGCCGGGCTGTCGGTGGCCTTCGTCGGCGACGGCCGCTGCAACATGGGCCAGTCGTACCTGCTCGCCGGTGCGACCGCGGGCATGCACGTCCGCATCGGTGCACCAGAGGGCTTCCTGCCCGACCCGACCGTCGTGGCCGACGCCGAGGCGATCGCTGCCCGGACGGGCGGCTCGGTGCTCGTCACGACCGATGCGGTCGAGGCGGTCGACGGCGTCGACGTCGTCGTGACCGACACCTGGGTCTCGATGGGCAAAGAAGACGAGAAGGACGAACGAGTCGCCGTCTTCGGGTCGTTCAAGGTCGACCAGGCGTTGATGGCCCGGGCCGACGCCGACGCGATCTTCTTGCACTGCCTCCCCGCCGACCGCGGGTACGAGGTCACGGCCGACGTCATCGACGGCCCGACCAGCGTCATCTGGGACGAGGCCGAGAACCGGCTGCACGCCCAGAAGGCGCTGCTCACCTGGCTGCTGGCCCGCTGAGCACCCCCACCACCTCACCCACGTAGACACACCCACACCACACAAGGAGAACCATGGCGGAACGCGTCGTCCTCGCATACTCAGGAGGCCTCGACACCTCGGTCGGCATCGGCTGGTTGGCCGACGCCACCGGCAAGGAGGTGGTCGCCCTCGCCGTCGACGTCGGACAGGGCGGTGAGGACATGGAAGACATCCGCCAGCGCGCGCTCGACTGCGGCGCCGTCGAGTCCGTCGTCGTCGACGCCAAGGAGGAGTTCGGCACCGACTACCTGATGCCGGCCCTCAAGGCCAACGCGCTGTACCAGAAGACCTACCCGCTGGTCTCGGCCCTGAGCCGCCCGTTGATCGCCCGCCACCTGGCGTCGGTCGCGAAGGAGCTCGGCGCGAACAGTGTCGCGCACGGCTGCACGGGCAAGGGCAACGACCAGGTCCGCTTCGAGGCGGCCGTCGCGGCCCTCGCACCCGACCTCACGAGCATCGCCCCGGTCCGCGACCTGGCCCTCACCCGTGACAAGGCGATCGTGTACGCCGAAGAACACGCCCTGCCGATCCGTCAGAGCGCCAAGAACCCGTACTCGATCGACAAGAACGTCTGGGGCCGCGCAGTCGAGACCGGGTTCCTCGAGGACCCCTGGAACGCCCCGATCGAAGACCTCTACGAGTACACGCAGGACCCCGCCGTCCTCAAGGACGCCGACGAGGTCGTCATCACGTTCGAGGCCGGCGTCCCGACCGCGATCGACGGGGTGGCCTTCACCCCCCTCGGCATCGTCGAGCGCATGAACGAGCTCGCGGGCAAGCACGGCGTCGGCCGCATCGACGTCGTCGAGGACCGCCTGGTCGGCATCAAGAGCCGCGAGGTCTACGAGGCCCCCGGTGCGATGGCACTGATCGCCGCACACGAGGCTCTCGAGGCCCTGACCATCGAGCGCGACCTGGGTCGCTACAAGCGCGGGGTCGAGGCCGAGTGGTCGAACCTCGTCTACGACGGCCTCTGGTTCTCGGGGCTCAAGCGCTCGCTCGACGTCTTCATCGACGACACCCAGAAGTACGTGTCGGGTGAGATCCGCCTCAAGCTGCAGGGCGGTCGCGCCGTCGTCACGGGCCAGAAGAGCGACGCGAGCCTCTACGACTTCGACCTCGCGACCTACGACACGGGGGACACCTTCGACCAGTCCCTGTCGAAGGGCTTCATCGAGATCTGGTCGCTGCCGAGCAAGATCTCGGCTCGTCGCGACCTGGCCCACGGGGCGTGACCGACGCGGGCGGGCTCGGCGACGGGCCCGGCAAGAACGAGCGCGCAGGCGAGGCGGGCGCCCTCTGGGGCGGTCGCTTCGCCTCCGGGCCGTCCGCCGAACTCGCGGCGCTGAGCAAGTCCACGCAGTTCGACTGGCAGCTGGCCTCGTACGACATCGCCGGGTCGCGCGCACACGCCCGGGCCCTCTCGGCCGCGGGTTACCTCGACGGCTCCGAGCTCGAGGCGATGCTGTCGGCGCTCGACCGCCTCGAGTCCGACGTGCTCGACGGCACGTTCACCGCGGCCGAGTCCGACGAGGACGTGCACTCCGCCCTCGAGCGGGGGCTCATCGGCATCGCCGGGCCCGAGCTCGGCGGCAAGCTGCGAGCCGGTCGAAGCCGCAACGACCAGATCGCGACGCTCGTGCGCCTGTACCTGCGCGACCACGCCCGAGTCATCGGTCGGCAGGTCGTCGACCTCGTCGACGCCGTCGCGGGGCAGGCGACCGCGCACCCGACGGCCGTCATGCCCGGTCGGACGCACCTCCAGCACGCCCAGCCCGTCCTGCTGGCTCACCACCTCCTGGCCCACGCGTGGCCCCTGGTCCGCGACCTCGAGCGCCTGCGCGACTGGTCGCGTCGAGCCGGTGCCTCGCCGTACGGTGCGGGTGCCCTCGCCGGCAGTTCGCTGGGGCTCGACCCGCTGCTGGTGGCGACCGAACTCGGCTTCGACCGCACGACCGAGAACTCGATCGACGCGACGGCGAGTCGAGACGTCGTGTCCGAGTTCGCCTTCGTCACGGCGTCGATCGGCATCGACCTCTCGCGCCTCGCCGAAGAGATCATCCTCTGGAACACCCGCGAGTTCGGCTTCGTCCGGCTGCACGACGCCTTCTCGACCGGGTCGAGCATCATGCCGCAGAAGAAGAACCCCGACATCGCCGAGTTGGCTCGGGGCAAGTCCGGGCGCCTGATCGGCAACCTGACGGGTCTGCTGGCCACGCTCAAGGGCCTGCCGCTCGCCTACAACCGCGATCTGCAAGAAGACAAAGAGCCGGTCTTCGACTCGGTGACCCAACTCGAGGTGCTGCTGCCGGCCTTCACGGGCATGGTGGCGACGCTCGACTTCGACGAGGGTCGCATGGCCGAGCTGGCGCCGCAGGGCTTCTCGCTCGCGACCGACGTCGCCGAGTGGCTCGTCCGTCAAGGAGTCGCCTTCCGTGACGCGCACGAGATCAGTGGTGAGCTGGTGCGGTTCTGCGAGCAGCACGACCTCGAGCTGCACGAGCCCACCGACGAGCAGTACCGGGCCGTCTCGCCGCATCTCACCCCCGATATCCGACCGGTCCTGACGGTCGAGGGGTCCATCGCGAGTCGCCGTGGCGTGGGCGGCACGGCTCCCGAACGGGTTGCCGAGCAACTCGCGCAGCTCACCGAGCAGATGCGCCACCTCGTCCAGGCCCTCGACCCGGTGGCGGCGTGAGCCCTCGCCGCCCCGGCTCGGGCGACGACCGGCCGACCCGCACCTGGGTCGTGCCGGTCGTCGTCGCCCTCGCCGTGGCGGTGCTCGTGGCCGTCGTGGTGATCGCGGTCGCCAGCGGACAGCGACTCTTCTGAGCCGCGTGGGCACCGGGGGTCCGAGCCGAGTGGGCACGAGGAGGCGGTGACCACGACGTCCGTCGACGACACGCTCGCGAGGCTGTTGGCCGAGCCGGCGCTGGAGGTCGCACCGCGCCTCCTCGGCTCGATCGTCTGGTCCGGGGGAGTCGGGGTGCGCCTGACCGAGGTCGAGGCGTACCACGGTCAAGGGCAGGACCCCGGATCGCACGCGCACCGCGGCCCTTCGGCACGGAACGGCAGCATGTTCGACGCCGGCGGCACGCTCTACGTGTACCTGTCGTACGGCATCCACCGGTGCGTCAACATCGTGTGCGGCCCCGAGGGGTACGCATCGGGCGTCCTGCTCAGGGCGGGCGAGGTCGTGGCCGGCCTCGACGAGGCGCGGTCCCGTCGGTCGACGTCGCGGACCCCGGACGACCTCGCCCGAGGCCCCGGTCGACTCGGTTCGGCCCTCGGCATCGAGCTCGGCGACGACGGCTCGCGCCTCGTCGCCGACGCCCCCGGTCAGGAGGCGCGGTTCCGGTTGCGCCTCCCGTCCGCACCGGTCGGCGCCGTCGCCGCGGGCCCCCGCGTCGGTGTGTCGGGTCACGCGGGCGGCGAGGCCTTCCCCTGGCGGTTCTCGCTGGAGGGCGACCCGACGGTCTCGCCCTACCGGGCAGCCGTGTCCCGCCGACGCGGTGGGGCGTGACGAGCGCGCCGGCGGCCGCTGGTAGCGTGTCGCGGGTGACCAGTGAAACGACCGCAGACGTGCTGGCCGCCCAGGGCAACGACCCGTCGTTCGACGACGTGTGGGACGAGTTGCACTGGCGCGGCCTGGTGCACGTCTCGACCGACGCCGACGCACTGAAGACGCTGCTCGCGGGCGAGCCGATCACGTTCTACTGCGGGTTCGACCCGACGGCGCCGAGCCTGCACCTCGGCAACCTCGTGCAGCTGCTCACGATGCGCCGCCTGCAGCTCGCCGGGCACCGGCCGCTCGGCCTCGTGGGCGGTTCGACCGGTCTGATCGGTGATCCGCGACCGACCGCCGAGCGGGTGCTCAAGACGCCCGAGCAGACCGCCGAGTGGGTCGACCGCATCCGCGTGCACGTCGAGAAGTTCCTGTCGCCCGACGGCGACAACGGCCTCCGGGTGGTCAACAACCTCGACTGGACGTCACCGCTCAGCGCCATCGAGTTCTTGCGCGACATCGGCAAGAACTTCCGCGTCAACACGATGCTCAAGAAGGACGCCGTGGCAGCGCGCCTGAACTCCGACGCCGGCATCAGCTACACCGAGTTCAGCTACCAGATCCTGCAGGGGCTCGACTTCCGCGAGCTGTACCGCAGCTACGGCTGCGTGCTGCAGACCGGCGGCAGCGACCAGTGGGGCAACCTCACGAGCGGCACCGAGCTGATCCGCCGGACCGAGGGCGTCTCGGTGCACGCGATCGGCACGCCGCTCATCACGAACTCCGACGGCACCAAGTTCGGCAAGAGCGAGGGCAACGCGGTCTGGCTCGACGCCGACCTGACCAGCCCGTACGCCCTGTACCAGTTCTGGCTCAACACCGACGACTCCGACGTCGTCTCGCGCCTCAAGGTGTTCACGTTCCTCTCGCGTGCCGAGATCGAACGCCTCGCCACGGCCGTCGCCGACGAACCCTTCCGTCGGGAGGCGCAGCGCGCGTTGGCCTGGAACGTCACGTCCCTGGTCCACGGCGCCGCGGCCACCCGTTCCGCGATCGCCGCCGCCGCAGCCCTCTTCGGTCAGGGCGATCTCGCCGAGCTCGACGGATCGACCCTGCGGAGCGCGATCGCCGAGTTGCCGGCCGCGACGGCCGACGCGTCGACCACCGTCGCCCAGGCCCTCGTCGACACAGGTCTCGTGTCGTCGCTGGGGGCGGCCCGCCGCGCCACCGCCGAAGGCGGCGTCTACGTGAACAACACGAGGGCCGAGAACGGCGACGCCCTGGTGGCCGACTCGCAACTCGACGGGGGAGTCGTCGTCCTGCGGCGAGGCAAGAAGACGTTGGCCGGCGTGACCGTCCAGGTCTGACACGCGTCTGCACCGAGCAGTCGAGAAGCCCGCATTCCTCGTCGAGGTGCGGGCTTCTCCTCGTCTGAGGAGAGCTGCAGCAACCACATCCCCGTGTTTCCGGGCCTCGCGATCACGACACGCCCGGGATGCATGGAGATTTGGGGGTGGGCCCGAAGCCCTGTGTAAAGTAATCCGAGTCAGCCCAAAGGTGCGGCGGAGCGGCCAGGACAGAGACCAGAAATGGTCCCGATCCGGAGCTCACCGGCCTCAAGTGGTGACATCCTCCCCGAGATCACGTCGTTCACGACGCGAGAATCGTGTGGTAGGGTTTCAAATCCATCCTCTGGTTCTGCCAGGCGCTGGTCTTCACAACCTGAAGATCGGAAATCGAGTCGGTTTGACTTGGTCCACCAGGATGATATGGTTCCACAGCAGCTTCGAGCGAAGGTCTACTAAGACCGGGTCTCGAGTGCGTTTGGTCCTTGAGAACTCAACAGCGTGCACATTGTCAAATGCCAAATTATACCCTGGCATTG
>NZ_LMPQ01000013.1:0-190 GCF_001423905.1 Frigoribacterium sp. Leaf186
GTGCCTCTGATGACAATTTTTTGATTGCGTCAAAACGAATGTTCAATGAGCGAAAGCTAGTTGAAATTCAGTAATGACGAATGTTTCTTGATAGTGATATCGAGGAATTATTCACATTACGGCATAACGCGCGAGGTGAAAGACCTCGCAAGTCCAGACAACAGCGGAGACGTCTCGCAAGAGAGGTCAA
>NZ_LMPQ01000013.1:360-565 GCF_001423905.1 Frigoribacterium sp. Leaf186
GCGAGGCGAACCGGGTGAACTGAAACATCTCAGTAGCTCGAGGAAAAGACATCAACCGAGATTCCGAAAGTAGTGGCGAGCGAAATCGGAAGAGCCTGTTAGTGATAGCACGACTCTTAGCAAAACAGTTTGGAAAGACTGGCCATAGCAGGTGATAGCCCTGTATGCGAAAAGAGACGTGTGGTACTAAGTTAACGACAAGTAG
>NZ_LMPQ01000013.1:611-826 GCF_001423905.1 Frigoribacterium sp. Leaf186
GTGAGGGAAAGGCGAAAAGAACCCCGGGAGGGGAGTGAAATAGATCCTGAAACCGCATGCTTACAAAAAGTAGGAGCCCGCAAGGGTGACTGCGTACCTTTTGTATAATGGGTCAGCGACTTACATTCAGTGGCAAGGTTAACCGAATAGGGAAGCCGTAGAGAAATCGAGTCCGAATAGGGCGTCCAGTCGCTGGGTGTAGACCCGAAACCAAG
>NZ_LMPQ01000013.1:864-1032 GCF_001423905.1 Frigoribacterium sp. Leaf186
GAGGTCCGAACCGACTAGTGTTGCAAAACTAGCGGATGAGCTGTGGATAGGGGTGAAAGGCTAAACAAACTTGGAAATAGCTGGTTCTCTCCGAAAACTATTTAGGTAGTGCCTCAAGTATTACCGTCGGGGGTAGAGCACTGTTTTGGCTAGGGGGTCATGGCGACT
>NZ_LMPQ01000014.1:0-194 GCF_001423905.1 Frigoribacterium sp. Leaf186
TGATTTTAGCGATTGTCGGTTCTGAAACGTTAGCTTCTTTAGCAATTTTTTTATACGTTCCTACAAATGTATTATTGGCTTGTTCTGTATTCTGCAATATGTAGATCAGAACATCAATTTGCTTAGAATCAGCTAGACCTAAAATGTGAAGGAAATCCATCAAGTAAATCTTCCAAAATTGCTTCTGACCATAT
>NZ_LMPQ01000014.1:304-509 GCF_001423905.1 Frigoribacterium sp. Leaf186
CTTCCCTAACAAGGTTTGGGTATCAGACTGGAACTCCATATTTGCATCCATTTAATGTCACCTCCCGTCAATTTACTTAATTCTAATTTAAGTAAAAGATAAAAGCAACATTAATTAGCACTTAAAAATAGCTTAGTGCCCACTAACGTATTGTTAAGTGCCTAAAAATGAAAAAATGTTGATATATAAGGCTTTATACCACTTT
>NZ_LMPQ01000014.1:625-762 GCF_001423905.1 Frigoribacterium sp. Leaf186
GAGCCAGTCGGATATCCTCATTTTCAATCGTCACGAGGAGGTTGGGGCGTCTTTTGGCTCTCTAGGAGCGATTTTAAGGGTATTTACGCCTTGAGTCGTAAATTACCCTATCAAGACGTGGCGAAGGGGCTTAAAAT
>NZ_LMPQ01000014.1:796-1079 GCF_001423905.1 Frigoribacterium sp. Leaf186
ATTCCATGAAAGTAGATTTGAATCCAGCAAACTACGATCCGGAAAGATGGGCTGTAATTGAACGATTGAAATATCTTCAGCTTGTCGAGGGTCTTACGATGAATGTAGAAACTTTGAGTGTAGATCAAGAAGGATTTGTTTTGCTTGATCCAGATAATCCATCGCATCGAGAGTGGTTTGAATCAGAGTAACAAGTTTTTTTCAAGATTTTACTTAAAAACTGAGAATTTGTTTGAATAGAAGTCGTTAAGGCTGTTCGTTCTTCATTGCGAACAGTATAATT
>NZ_LMPQ01000015.1:0-252 GCF_001423905.1 Frigoribacterium sp. Leaf186
AAGGGATTTGAAAGGGCTGAAAAAATAAAAAATATTTTATTTGGAAGTTAAAAAAAGATTCTTACCTTTGCACTCCCAACGATAACGAAGGGAAAACAAACCGGAACGGCGGATGCCGGAAAGGATAAAAAAAGATTGAAATAAGCGTTTAAGAAACGGAAGACTAATAAGACTTCAGCAGATTAAAAGCTTAACGATATATAAAAGGCCGCCGCGAGGTACTGTGCCGAACAAGTTCTTAAAAGAGATGTC
>NZ_LMPQ01000015.1:331-617 GCF_001423905.1 Frigoribacterium sp. Leaf186
AAAGAAGACTATTTTTAACAATAGTTAAAACTGGTCAGTATTAAACAACAACATTTTACAATGGAGAGTTTGATCCTGGCTCAGGATGAACGCTAGCGGCAGGCCTAATACATGCAAGTCGAACGATACCAAGAGGCTTGCTTCTTGGAAAAGTGGCGCACGGGTGCGTAACGCGTATGCAACCTACCTTAATCAGGGGGATAGCCCGAAGAAATTCGGATTAACACCGCATAAAAACACAGAATAGCATTATTCAATGTTCAAATATTTATAGGATTAAGATGGG
>NZ_LMPQ01000015.1:687-930 GCF_001423905.1 Frigoribacterium sp. Leaf186
CAGGAAGACGGCCCTATGGGTTGTAAACTGCTTTTATCCGGGAATAAACCTTTCTACGTGTAGAGAGCTGAATGTACCGGAAGAATAAGGATCGGCTAACTCCGTGCCAGCAGCCGCGGTAATACGGAGGATCCAAGCGTTATCCGGATTTATTGGGTTTAAAGGGTGCGTAGGCGGCCTGTTAAGTCAGAGGTGAAAGACGGTAGCTCAACTATCGCAGTGCCTTTGATACTGACGGGCTTG
>NZ_LMPQ01000015.1:1337-1588 GCF_001423905.1 Frigoribacterium sp. Leaf186
GGAAGGAGGGGACGACGTCAAGTCATCATGGCCCTTACGTCCGGGGCTACACACGTGCTACAATGGATGGTACAGAGGGCAGCTAGCTGGCAACAGTATGCGAATCTCACAAAGCCATTCACAGTTCGGATTGGGGTCTGCAACTCGACCCCATGAAGTTGGATTCGCTAGTAATCGCGTATCAGCAATGACGCGGTGAATACGTTCCCGGGCCTTGTACACACCGCCCGTCAAGCCATGGAAGTTGGGGG
>NZ_LMPQ01000015.1:1654-1807 GCF_001423905.1 Frigoribacterium sp. Leaf186
GATAACTGGGGCTAAGTCGTAACAAGGTAGCCGTACCGGAAGGTGCGGCTGGAATACCTCCTTTCTGGAGCAGAGTTGACTACTCGCTGCGCAACATGATACTCTAAAAAAAAGTTATAAGTGGTAAGTTTAAAAGACCAGAGCCGAAAGGCC
>NZ_LMPQ01000015.1:1858-2225 GCF_001423905.1 Frigoribacterium sp. Leaf186
GACGACTAGGTAAGCAAAAGGAAGCGGTAGCGGTAATATACTAACGCTAACCAAAAGCGGCCTTACAGACAGTCCCGTAGCTCAGCCTGGTTAGAGCACTACACTGATAATGTAGGGGTCTCCAGTTCAAATCTGGACGGGACTACTTTAATAATCCTGGGGGATTAGCTCAGCTGGCTAGAGCGCCTGCCTTGCACGCAGGAGGTCAACGGTTCGACTCCGTTATTCTCCACTACCGGGCTTTTAAAGCTCAGAGGTATGAAGACCAAAGCTGAAAGCTTTCAAAAAACAGGCAAATCAAATTACCGGGATAGGTAATCTACATTGACATGATTAAAAGAAGAAGAAACGCCATTGGGGCACATAT
>NZ_LMPQ01000016.1:0-230 GCF_001423905.1 Frigoribacterium sp. Leaf186
CCTGATATATTTGGAACATCAAACTTGAGAGTTTGATCCTGGCTCAGAACGAACGCTGGCGGCATGCCTAACACATGCAAGTCGAACGATGCTTTCGGGCATAGTGGCGCACGGGTGCGTAACGCGTGGGAATCTGCCCTTGGGTTCGGAATAACAGTTAGAAATGACTGCTAATACCGGATGATGTCGATAAGACCAAAGATTTATCGCCTGAGGATGAGCCCGCGTAG
>NZ_LMPQ01000016.1:1094-1481 GCF_001423905.1 Frigoribacterium sp. Leaf186
GTCAGCTCGTGTCGTGAGATGTTGGGTTAAGTCCCGCAACGAGCGCAACCCTCGCCCTTAGTTGCCAGCATTGAGTTGGGCACTCTAAGGGGACTGCCGGTGATAAGCCGAGAGGAAGGTGGGGATGACGTCAAGTCCTCATGGCCCTTACGGGCTGGGCTACACACGTGCTACAATGGTGGTGACAGTGGGCAGCGAGACCGCGAGGTCGAGCTAATCTCCAAAAGCCATCTCAGTTCGGATTGCACTCTGCAACTCGAGTGCATGAAGTTGGAATCGCTAGTAATCGCAGATCAGCATGCTGCGGTGAATACGTTCCCGGGCCTTGTACACACCGCCCGTCACACCATGGGAGTTGGTTTTACCCGAAGGCGCTGCGCTAACCGC
>NZ_LMPQ01000017.1:0-305 GCF_001423905.1 Frigoribacterium sp. Leaf186
GTGTTGATTTCCACTGAGAGCTGACCCAGGCAGCTTCGGTTTTTCCATCGAGAATTGACCCATGTTTGAACTCGTCTCCACGCCATCGGTGCGGGGACATCGGAGTGATCGACATGGAGTTATTGAGTGTCATTCGACGCTGGCGTCACCGAGACGACCTCTCGATCCGGGAGATCTCCCGGCGGAGCGGGCTTTCCAGGAACACGGTTCGTAAGTACCTGCGCGCCGATCGTTTGGAGCCGCAGTTCTTGGTTCCGGATCGTCCGAGCAAGCTTGATCCCTACGCCGACAAACTCTCGGCGATG
>NZ_LMPQ01000017.1:351-519 GCF_001423905.1 Frigoribacterium sp. Leaf186
CAAGCAGAAGCACACGATCAAGCAGTTGCATGCCGATCTGATGCGCCTTGGGTATGAGGGCTCCTACAATCGGGTCGCGGCCTTCGCTCGCGACTGGAAGGCAGCTCGTCACCGCGAGCAACAGACCACGGGCCGAGGCACTTTCGTGCCATTGGCGTTCGTGGCGGG
>NZ_LMPQ01000017.1:590-1847 GCF_001423905.1 Frigoribacterium sp. Leaf186
CCAAATTGCAGGTGGCCCACGTCAAGCTGTCCTACAGCCGCGCCTTCACCGTGCGGGCCTACCCGCTCCAGACCCACGAGATGCTGTTCGACGCCCATAACCACGCTTTCCGCGTTCTGGGCGGCGTTCCGCGGCGGGGCATCTACGACAATATGAGGACTGCCGTCGACAAGGTCGGGCGCGGCAAGCAGCGCCAGGTCAACATGCGCTTCTCGGCGATGGTCAGCCACTTCCTGTTCGAGGCCGAGTTCTGCAATCCAGCGTCCGGTTGGGAGAAAGGGCAGATCGAGAAGAACGTTCAAGATGCCCGTCACCGGCTCTGGCAGCCTATGCCTAACGTGTCGTCGCTGGACGCGCTGAACGATTGGCTGGAAAGGCGATGCCAGGATCTGTGGGCGCTGGCACCCCACCCGACCCAACCCGGCACGATTGCCGAAGCCTGGGCCGAGGAAGTCGGTCAACTGATGCCAACGCCTCGTCCGTTCGACGGGTTCGTCGAACATACCAAGCGCGTTTCTCCGACCTGCCTCGTTCATCTCGAACGCAATCGCTACAGCGTGCCGGCGTCCTTCGCCAATCGCCCGGTCAGCCTGCGCGTTTATCCCGACCGCATCGTCATCGTCGGCGAGGGGCAGGCCATCTGCGAACATCGCCGGATCTTTGCCCGATCGCATGATCGTCAGGGCCAGACGATCTATGACTGGCGACATTATCTGGCGGTCGTTCAGCGCAAACCCGGCGCCTTGCGCAATGGTGCGCCCTTCGCAGAACTGCCGGCAGCCTTCAAAACCTTGCAGCAGCACCTTCTCAAGGTACCCGGCGGGGATCGTGAGATGGTCGAGATCCTGGCCCTGGTCCTCCAGCACGACGAAGAGGTCGTGCTGTGTGCGGTCGACATGGCTCTCGAGGCTGGTGTTCCAACCAAGACCCACATCCTCAATCTTCTGCATCGCCTAATCGACGGAAAGCCGATCGCCCCACCGACTGTGCAGGCTCCCCGGGCGCTCGCGCTGACCACCGAGCCCCGTGCCAATGTCGAACGCTATGACGCCCTGCGCCGGACTGCGGAGGTGCGCCATGCGTCATAACCCGGCCAGCGGCGCTATTGTGATCATGCTGCGCAGCTTGAAGATGCACGGCATGGCACAAGCCGTCAGCGAACTGACCGAACAGGGTGCGCCGGCCTTCGAGGCGGTCATCCCGATCCTGTCACAGCTCTTGAAGGCCGAGACAGCCGAGCGGGAGGTCAGATCGACG
>NZ_LMPQ01000017.1:1864-2194 GCF_001423905.1 Frigoribacterium sp. Leaf186
CGGCCCGCTTCCCGGCCTACCGCGATCTCAGCGGCTTCGACTTCGCCAGCAGCGAGGTCAATGAAGCCCTCGTCCGCCAACTTCATCGTTGCGAGTTCCTGGAGGACGCGCACAACGTCGTGCTGGTGGGAGGACCTGGAACAGGCAAGACCCACATCGCCACGGCTCTGGGCATCCAGGCCATCGAACACCATCACAAACGCGTTCGCTTCTTCTCCACCGTCGAGCTCGTCAATCTCCTCGAACAGGAAAAGGTCCAAGGGAAGAGCGGTCAGATCGCCGGGCGGCTCGTCCATTCCGATCTCGTCATCCTGGACGAGCTGGGCTACC
>NZ_LMPQ01000017.1:2259-2443 GCF_001423905.1 Frigoribacterium sp. Leaf186
ATCACTGCCACATCCTGGAGACCGGAAACGACAGCTTCCGCTTCAAGAACAGCTCAGCCAAAATCGAACGACCAACCCGGGAGAAAACTCGGAACTTGACCAAGGCCTGACCAGCCCAACATCGTCAAAGCCGGGTCAGTTCTTGATGGAAATCCTGGGTCAGCTCTCAGTGGAAATCAACAGT